>NZ_JBQFIL010000001.1:1250000-3342145 GCF_056535465.1 Ruegeria sp. G7
AGGGTTCCTGCTTAAAGCTAATCTGAGCAGGGTAAGCCGGCCCCTAAGCCGAGGCCGAAAGGCGTAGGCGATGGGAACCAGGTTAATATTCCTGGGCCAGGAGGATGTGACGGATCACAGGTGTAGTTCAATCTTATCGGATTGATTGGGCTGCTGAGTGGTTCCTGGAAATAGCCCTCCATGAGACCGTACCCTAAACCGACACAGGTGGACTGGTAGAGCATACCAAGGCGCTTGAGAGAACGATGTTGAAGGAACTCGGCAAAATACCTCCGTAAGTTCGCGAGAAGGAGGCCCGGTTCCTAGGCAACTAGGGGCTGGGGGCACAAACCAGGGGGTGGCGACTGTTTATTAAAAACACAGGGCTCTGCGAAGTCGCAAGACGACGTATAGGGTCTGACGCCTGCCCGGTGCCTGAAGGTTAAAAGGAGAGGTGAGAGCCTTGAATTGAAGCCCAGGTAAACGGCGGCCGTAACTATAACGGTCCTAAGGTAGCGAAATTCCTTGTCGGGTAAGTTCCGACCTGCACGAATGGCGTAACGACTTCCCCGCTGTCTCCAACATCGACTCAGCGAAATTGAATTGCCTGTCAAGATGCAGGCTTCCCGCGGTTAGACGGAAAGACCCCGTGCACCTTTACTACAGCTTCGCACTGGCATCAGGATTGTGATGTGCAGGATAGGTGGTAGGCTTTGAAGCGGAAACGCAAGTATCCGTGGAGCCTCCCTTGAGATACCACCCTTCGCACTCTTGATGTCTAACCGCGGTCCGTTATCCGGATCCGGGACCCTGCGTGGCGGGTAGTTTGACTGGGGCGGTCGCCTCCTAAAGCGTAACGGAGGCGCGCGAAGGTTGGCTCAGAGCGGTCGGAAATCGCTCGTTGAGTGCAATGGCAGAAGCCAGCCTGACTGCAAGACTGACAAGTCGAGCAGAGTCGAAAGACGGCCATAGTGATCCGGTGGTCCCGAGTGGAAGGGCCATCGCTCAACGGATAAAAGGTACGCCGGGGATAACAGGCTGATACTGCCCAAGAGTCCATATCGACGGCAGTGTTTGGCACCTCGATGTCGGCTCATCTCATCCTGGGGCTGGAGCAGGTCCCAAGGGTACGGCTGTTCGCCGTTTAAAGAGGTACGTGAGCTGGGTTTAGAACGTCGTGAGACAGTTCGGTCCCTATCTGCCGTGGGTGTAGGAGACTTGAGAGGAGTTGCCCCTAGTACGAGAGGACCGGGGTGAACGATCCACTGGTGGACCAGTTGTCGTGCCAACGGCAGTGCTGGGTAGCTATGATCGGACAGGATAACCGCTGAAGGCATCTAAGCGGGAAGCCCCCCTCAAAACAAGGTCTCCCTGAGGGCCGTGGAAGACCACCACGTCAATAGGCCGGAGATGTAAGCGCAGTAATGCGTTCAGTTGACCGGTACTAATCGCCCGATAGGCTTGATTTGATCCAGTAATGGAAAGACAAATCACCAAAAGCATACACACCTTGAACATGGATGACGTCGCAGCGCCAAGCCGCGATGTTGATTGAAACACAACCGAGTGGCAACGCGTATTCGCAAGCGAATACGCTGCCTGCCACCGTCGCTTTTTGCTCCGCAAAAACAGCGACGTGGGCTTTTCCTCGGTTTGGTGGTCATAGCGCAAGTGAAACACCCGGTCCCATCCCGAACCCGGAAGTTAAGCACTGCCGCGCCAATGGTACTTGGGCTTAAGCCCCGGGAGAGTAGGTCACCGCCAAACCTAGTAAAAGCCCAACAGTCTCTCTAAACGATCAGCAGAATACGACCCGGCCTCAAGTAGCCGAATAGGCGGTAGGCCACAAAAAAGTGTCGCGGGATGGAGCAGCCCGGTAGCTCGTCAGGCTCATAACCTGAAGGTCGTAGGTTCAAATCCTACTCCCGCAACCAAAACTCTCAGAAATATATCAATAACTTAGCGCCCCAATGGGCGCTTCTTGTGTTCGGCGTGTTGGAGCGTTGTGCTAAAGCGGTGCTATGCTGCACATCAAACTATGGCACCCTATTAGAATCGAAACCTGCCGTCAGAATCGCCGCTTCACTTCTTCCTAGACGAAAACCAATCCGCAGTCTCCGTCTGCACCGTCAGCCAAGTGAAACTGCATTGCCCGCAGACCTATAAACAAGGATTTTCTCTCTACCCCAGGGCATACGCGGCCCCGCGTATACCCCGGGTGGGGAAATGCCAAGGCTCAAGATGATATCACGCATGGCGGCTCTGAACCCATTTCCTCACTTTTTGCAAAACAGGATTGCATCGCGGGCTTGATGGCAACGAGTCGCTGGTTGGTCTTGGTCTCTAGGATTGCTATGCAACCAGAAGAGTAAATTTTCGAAAAAGAATTTTGAAGGAGCGTGGCTTTGCGTATCGGAACTCTGTTGATCTTCGCGGTGGTATTGCCTTTGAAAGCATCTGCTCAGACGGCTACTCTTGGCCGCGGGATTTTCACAGTTCCTCCCGATAGCGAAGCTCTAGTTTTTGGCAAGGATGGGGGCACAAAGCGAAAGGTGCGCCCCGGTCGACCTACGTGTGTCCCATTTTTTGAAACCGTTTTGATCGAAAAAACAATACCTGAGAGACCTGAAGATATCGTAAGCCCGCAGTCTATTGACGGTTGCAATGCCACAGTTTCAGTAATCTGGAGGATATCCGATTTGGAATCATACCATATTGAGGGAAGCGAAACTGCCGCTGTCGCAAAAATACAGGGTTTGATACAAGAGACTCTGGGACTTCCAGAAGCAGCAATGATTGACCGGGAGACTATTTCTAGTCGCTTACACTCCGCCTTTCGTGAAAGAAACCAAGCGTTTGAACAAGTTGGGGTAAATTACTTTCGCTCATTCGTGCGCCTTGAAAACTGTGCCCATGAGTAGTTTATTGATATGAGAGAACGACGGCAAAGACCGCATATACGACCCGTTCTTGGATGTTTGGGTCCTCGTCTTTATCGGTAGTATCCAACACAGTTCTGCGCATCACGACTGTATCGTGTCCTAGGAATGATCGTGTTTGCTTGCCCGCTCTAAATGCGGTGCAAAAGCGTGCGACCCTCCCATTTCAGGTATGCTGCAAACACAGGTCAGCGCCTCCGTGATTATGACGTAAAAAGCGATATAATGACGGCGATTTCGACATAACCGTCAAGATACACCCTGCGCCACGAACAAAGCGCCATCCATACTTAGGCAAACTGAGGATGGAGGCATGTTTTGAGCTGGAACATATGCGTTGTTGGAGCAGGGAAGATCGGTCAGATGATTGCGACCCTGCTGAAATCATCGGCCCATTATTCGGTCACGGTTGCGGATCACGACCTGGTTGCTTTGGCGGCCTTCAAAAAGCGGGGCATTCCCACTCGGCAGATCGATGCAACGGACCCAAAAGGGCTTGAGCAAGGGCTTGCCGGGTTCGATGCGGTGATCTCTGCGGCTCCGTTTTTCTGACACCGGCGATTGCCGGGGTGGCTAAGGCCGTCGGGGCGCATTACTTCGATCTGACCGAGGACGTGGCGGCCACCAACGCCGTGCGCGATCTGGCGCAGGACAGCGCGACCGCGTTCATGCCGCAGTGTGGTCTGGCGCCCGGGTTTGTCGGTATTGCCGGTGCGGCTTTGGCGGCTGAGTTCGACGAGATCGACAGCTTGCATATGCGGGTGGGGGCCTTGCCGCTCTATCCGACCAATGCGTTGAAATACAATCTGACATGGTCGACCGATGGTCTGATCAATGAGTATTGCAACCCCTGCGATGCCATCGTGAACGGCGAGCGGATCAAGACCGCGCCTTTGGAAGATTACGAACTGATCGGCCATGACGGGGTGGAGTATGAATGTTTCAACACCTCGGGCGGGTTGGGTACGCTGCCCGAGACGTTGGATGGGAAGGCGCGGGCGGTGTCCTATCGCTCGATCCGGTATCCGGGGCATCGGGATATCCTGCGCCTGCTCTTGAACGATCTGGGGTTGGAACGTCGCCGCGATCTGCTGAAAGAGATTTTCGAGACTGCGTTGCCGCGCACCGATCAGGACGTCGTTCTGGTCTATTGCACCGCCAAAGGCATGGTTGATGGCACGCTGCGCGAGAAATCCCTGATCAACAAATCCTTCGCCCGTACCATCGACGGTCAGGTCTGGAGTGCGATTCAGATCACCACTGCAGCCGGTGTGCTGGGTGTTGTGGATCTGATGCGGACCGGGGCGCTGCCCTCGAAAGGGTTTGTCCGGCAAGAACAGGTGAAGCTTGCGGATTTCCTGAACACCGAATTTGGCCGGCTTTATCGCGCCGGTGACGTAACCGAACAGAACAAGGCGGCCTGAGATATGAAAGACACCGTGATGACTGCAGAAGCAACTCTGGCGAAACTGGACCTGACGGCGGCTGACCTGACCGGAGGCACGCTGTGCGTGACGTCTCCGATCGATGGTGGACTGCTGGCCGAGGTGCATGAGACACCCGTGGCTGAGATGGATGCCGTGTTCGCCCGCGCGCAGTCGGCATTCAAAGCGTGGCGGGTCGTGCCTGCGCCTCAGCGGGGCGAGCTGATCCGTCTGTTGGGCGAAGAACTGCGCGCCGCCAAGGATGAGCTGGGCGCGCTGGTCAGCTGGGAGGCGGGCAAGATCACCTCGGAAGGCCTGGGCGAAGTGCAGGAGATGATCGACATCTGCGACTTTGCCGTGGGTCTGTCGCGGCAATTGTATGGTCTGACCATTGCGTCTGAACGCCCCGGCCACCGGATGATGGAAACCTGGCACCCTGCGGGGCCGGTGGGCGTGATTTCGGCCTTCAACTTCCCCGTGGCGGTCTGGTCGTGGAACGCGGCGCTGGCGCTGGTCTGCGGCGATCCGGTGATCTGGAAGCCGTCCGAGAAGACGCCTCTGACCGCGATGGCTTGCCAGAAGATTTTCGAACGCGCACTGGCCCGGTTCGGCGATGCGCCCGAGGGGCTGCTGCAGACCCTGATCGGCGGCGCTGCGCTCGGTGAGGCGCTGGTCGCCAGCGAGGATGTACCGGTGATCTCGGCCACCGGGTCGACCCGCATGGGCCGCGCGGTTGCGCCGATCGTGGCGCAGCGGTTCGGCAAGTGCATTCTGGAACTGGGCGGCAACAACGCCATGATCGTTGGCCCCTCGGCGGACCTGGAAATGGCGGTGCGGGCGATTGTGTTCTCGGCCGTTGGCACAGCAGGTCAGCGCTGCACCACGCTGCGCCGTCTGATCGTGCATAACTCGATCCGCGAGGAACTGGTGGCGCGTCTGAAGAAGGCCTATGCAGGTCTACCCATCGGTGATCCGCTGGCCGAGGGCACGCTGGTCGGGCCTCTGGTGGATGAAGCCTCGGGCAATGCCATGACCGCCGCGCTTGAGGCGGCGAAGGCCGAGGGTGGCACCGTGTTCGGCGGCAATCGCGTGACCGAAGGCGTGCCGGGCGGTGTCTACATGGAGCCGGCCATCGTCGAGATGCCGGGCCAGACCGCGACCGTGAAGACTGAGACCTTTGCTCCGATCCTCTATGTCATGGGCTATGATGATTTCGCCGAGGCGATCGACATTCAGAATGATGTGCCACAGGGCCTGTCGTCCTGCGTGTTCACGCTGAACATGCGCGAGGCGGAACAGTTCCTGACCGCAGCTGGGTCGGATTGTGGTATTGCCAACGTCAATATTGGCCCCTCGGGGGCCGAGATTGGTGGTGCGTTTGGCGGTGAAAAGGAAACCGGTGGCGGGCGCGAAAGCGGTTCGGACGCATGGAAAGCCTATATGCGGCGTCAGACCAATACGGTGAACTACTCCGCCGAACTGCCGCTGGCGCAGGGTGTGAAATTCGACATCTAAGGCATCCCTCCGGCAGCGCCCAGCGCGCTGCCGGGTTCAATCGGCGAACAGGTAATCCAGTTGCATCACCGCGCGGGCCTGCTCGGCGCTGAGGTCCAGAAATTCAGAAATGGCTGCTTCGTTGTCTGCGCGCTCTGCGGCTTCGCGCAGGTGGAACAGCCCATCATGCCGAGTGCCCCGGATCAGTTCCGAGTCATAGGCCAACGCATTGCGCAGGGTTGGCAACAGCCGCGTGACTGACGCATCCGGGCTGTTTTGCCCCGCCAGCCCCACGCGATGGGCGTGGCCTTTCAGGTAGTCGTCGGAATAGTCGCACTCGATCTCAAGAATACGCGTCTGGGCCTGATCGGCGCAGAAATCCTCGATCACCTCCAGATTGGACGGATCAAGGCACAGCACCAGCCGGTCCGCGCCGAAGTGATCGAACAGCATCCGCACCACTGCGCGCCGGTGGCGCGAGCGTTTCTTCAGCGTGGTCTCGATACCGCCCAGATCGGGCAGGGGCGTGTCCTGTTCGTCAAAGATATATTCGATGCACGGAGTGTCGGTCTCGGACGCGATCTGATCCACCAGCCGCTTGGCCACGTGCCATTTCTTGCAGACGATCAGCAGCACCTGACGGTTCGGGCCCAGCGTATTGCCTGCCTCCCAGAACCGCTGCCCGAAACGCCGCCCGACCCGCCCGCGCCCGGTCAGGAAGTGATAGAGGTTGCGCCCCTCACCCGAGATGTCGAAGCTGACCCCTTCGCTGGCATAAAGTTGCCCCAGCCGTTGCTTTAGCTCATGCGCGCCGGGGCTGATTTTCCGCGCGAACAGGTAATCCTGCCCCAGCAGCATGTCATAGTGATCATTGTAGAAGGTGACCGGCATCCCGTAATCCGAGAACATCAGGAAGGTCAGTGTCCGGTTGTCGATCTCCTGTCTCGGGATCAGGTGGCGGACCAGGGTTTGAAAGAAGGTTTCATCCGGTATCCAAGTGGTCGAGAAGAACCGGATCACATCGCGGCGCTGGCGCAGCAGGTCCAGGATCATCTCGATGGTGCGGCGGCGCAGGCACCACCACTGGCTGCCGATCATGATCTGCAGGTCTGCCGGAATCTCGCGCGTCAGGCCAAAGCGCTTCTGGGCCTCGTAAGAGGTGTAGAACAGCCGCGATTGCGTGCGTTCGTTGAAATAGTGCCGATAGATCAGCCGGTCCTCTTTCATGCCGGTCTTGATCCAGTTGCTTTCAAAGAAGTCATGGCTTTCGATGAAATCCACGTCGTGCTCATCCAGAAAGCGATGCGCATATTCCGCCGTCTTGATCGCCATACAATCGCCTGACAGCATGTAGAAATGGGTGGCGCGCGGAAAGGCCTGAACCGCCGCCTGCAGCGCGTTCAGTGTGGCCTGAACCAGAGACCACTCACCCCAGCCGCATTTGACGCGCTTTTGGGCAAAGGTGACGTTCGGGTTGTCCTTCAAAGCCTCGCGGATGCGCGTATGGGCCGCCGCGCTGGCGCGGGCGTCGAAATGGATCGCCATGCAATCGCCCGCCGCGGTCAGTTGCCCGGCCTGTTCGATGATCGCGTCAGGGTCTTTGTGACACAACAGGATATAGGCAATCTTTGCCATCGGTGTTTCGCAATTTCCGTTTCTGCCCGTTTGCAACCGTGATACTGAGGATGAGCGATTGAATAAACAGAATATTTTTGGTTCTTTGAGCCAATGAGCCGGGGTATCACTCGGATACCGGGCCAAGGAGGCGCAGCAGATGGGTTTTCCCGGAACATGGATGACCGAAAGCGAAAGCATGGTGTACCGCGTGGTGCCGAAATGCGCCTGCTCGACCATTGGTCAGATCATGTATTACTCGGATCATGGCCAGTTTTTCGATGGCGATATTCATGACGCCACGGACGGGATGCACAAATGGGCCTTTGGGGCCAGTCAGGATCCGATCAGCCGCAACGTACGGTCGCATGGCTCGTACACCTTCACCTGTGTGCGCAATCCCTATACGCGGATTCTAAGCTCTTTTTTCGACAAGATCTGCGGCATCCAGCGTAACGGTAAACGCTATCGCGGAAATCTCGTGCCGACGCTGGTTTACAACTACGGGATCGAAGTTGGCGGAGACGACGGCAAGGGTGAGTTCGACCAGATTGCCAGTTTCCGCCGGTTTTTGCTGTTTGCGCGCGATACCATCCGCTGGCGGCGTCCGATGGACCCGGATATTCACTGGTCAGCCATGTCGGGGCATGTCTCGACCCTGATCGCGAATGGTGGCCAGTATGACCACATCTTCTGGACCGAGAAATTCAATGACGGGATGCAAGGTGTTCTGGACAGTCTTGAAACGGCGCATCCGGTGACCTTGTCCGAGATACCGCGGTTTAACGAATCCGAAGGCCACGGGCCAAAACGCGCGCATCCGGTCGAGGATTACTTCGACGATCTGTCGATGCATCTGGTCTATGAAATCTACAAACAGGATTTCGAGCTGTTCAAGTACGATTTCGAGAACCCGGCGAACAAGATGCCGATTGCCGAGATCGATCTGGACGAGATTCACGCCAAGCTGGGCGATTGAACAGGGGGGAGGGGCTCCCGCCCATCGTCAATGTTTCTTACGAAACATCTCCTCTGGTTGGGCCCGGCGCCGCGCTTGCGCGGCGCCGGGCCCAAAGCCGCAAGGGCTATCGGCGGAGCCGATGGCACGTAGCGGGTGCGGGTGTGCCCCGTTTTGGTTTTACACCTGACGAACCGCGCCTTTGGCTGCGCTTGTGGTCAGCTTGGCATAAGCTTTCAGCGCCGTGGACACTTTGCGTTTGCGCGGCGCGGCGGGATGCCAGCCTTTCTCGTCCTGCTCCTCGCGCCGGGCGGCCAGTTCCTCATCCGATACGGCCAGATGGATGGTGCGGTTGGGAATGTCGATCTCGATCCGGTCGCCGGTTTGCACCAGCCCGATCTCGCCACCTTCGGCCGCCTCGGGCGAGACATGGCCGATCGACAGCCCCGAGGTGCCGCCCGAGAACCGCCCATCGGTCAGCAGCGCGCAGGCTTTGCCCAGACCCTTGGATTTCAGATACGAGGTCGGGTAGAGCATTTCCTGCATCCCCGGCCCGCCGCGCGGGCCTTCATAGCGGATCACCACCACGTCGCCCTCTTTCACCTTGCCTGTCAGAATATCGCTGACCGCCTGATCCTGACTTTCGCAGACATAGGCCGAGCCGGTGAATTTCAGGATGTTCTCATCCACGCCTGCCGTTTTCACGATACAGCCGTCGCGCGCGATGTTGCCGAACAGAACCGCCAGACCGCCATCCTGACTGAACGCATGTTCTTTTGAACGGATCACGCCGCCCTTGCGATCCGTGTCCAGCTCTTTGTATCGGTTCGACTGACTAAATGCCTGTGTCGTGCGCACCCCACCCGGAGCGGCCTTAAACAGGTCCTGCGCGCGCGGATTATTGGCAACCTTGATGTCCCAGTTAGCGATCGCCTCGCCCATCGTGGCCGAGTGCACGCTTGCGCAATGGTCATGGAACAGGCCCGCACGGCTGAGTTCGCCCAGAATTGAGAAGATACCACCGGCGCGGTGCACGTCTTCCATATGCACGTTCTCGGTGTTGGGCGCGACCTTGCACAGGCAGGGTACGCGTCGGCTGAGGCGGTCCATGTCGGACATGGTGAAATCAACCTCGCCCTCATGCGCGATGGCCAACAGGTGCAGCACGGTGTTGGTTGAACCGCCCATGGCGATATCCAGTGACATGGCGTTTTCAAAGGCATCAAACGTCGCGATCTCGCGCGGCAGGAAACCTTTTTCGTCCAGATCATAGTGCCGCTTGGTGATCTCGACGATGCGGCGACCGGCCTCAAGGAACAGCTCTTTCCGGTCCGAATGCGTGGCCAAGGTCGAGCCGTTGCCCGGCAGGGCCAGACCCAGCGCCTCGGCCAGACAATTCATCGAGTTTGCGGTGAACATACCCGAACACGACCCGCAGGTGGGGCAGGCGTTTTCTTCGATATGCTGGACCTGTTCGTCGGTGAACTTGTCGTCGGCGGCGGCGACCATGGCGTCCACAAGGTCGATCTTCTTGGCGTCCAGATCGGCGATGTCGATCTTACCGGCCTCCATAGGACCGCCCGAGACAAAGATCGCAGGAATGTTCAGGCGCATGGCGGCCATCAGCATACCCGGCGTGATCTTGTCGCAGTTCGAGATACAGACCATCGCGTCGGCACAGTGCGCATTAACCATGTATTCGACCGAATCCGCGATGACCTCGCGCGAGGGCAGGGAATACAGCATCCCGTCATGGCCCATGGCGATACCGTCATCTACCGCAATGGTGTTAAACTCTTTGGCGACGCCACCAGCCTTTTCAACCTCGCGCGCGACCATCTGGCCAAGGTCCTTCAGGTGGACGTGACCGGGCACGAATTGGGTGAACGAATTGACGATGGCAATGATCGGCTTGCCGAAATCGTCGTCGCCCATACCGGTGGCGCGCCACAGGCCGCGGGCACCGGCCATGTTGCGGCCATGGGTTGAGGTTCTGGAACGGTAAAGTGGCATGATGCTGTTTCCCTTTTGCCCCGGTTGCGATATGCGGGAGATGTGCGTTATAGCGCACGTATCATATGTGCGTTATAACGCACAAGCGGATTCGGAAGATGACGACATGGCACCAGACGACATAACGCTGAAACTCCGGGATGTGCGCGCCGCCTCGGGGCTGAGCTTGTCGAAAGTGGCCGAGATGACCGGCGTCAGCAAAGCCATGCTGGGTCAGATTGAACGCGGCGAATCCAGCCCCACCATCGCCACGCTGTGGAAAATCGCGAAGGGCTTTCAACTGCCGCTTAGCGCGCTGATCGATACAACGTTCGGCGACCCGTCGGTGTTTCAGACGGTGACCTTCCCGGGCAGTATCGAGGTCAAGATCGTCTTTCCCTTCGATCCCGCACTGGGGGCCGAGACCTTTCACGTCAGCCTGCGCCCAAACCAGAGCCACGAGTCACCCGCCCATGCCGCAGGTGTGACCGAAGAGGTTTTCGTGCTGTCCGGAACGCTGGATATTCTGCGAGACGGCGAATGGGTGCCCCTGCAGGCCGGGCAGGGCTTGCGTTTTGCCGCCGACATACCCCATGGGTATCGCGCGGGCGCTCAGGGTGCAGTGTTTCTGAACATGCACCACTATGCCCAGAACAGTGACTACTCTGAAAACGGCACGGGGCATTCATGACGACATTCTTTGACAGCCTCACCATTGCGGACGCCATCGGCTCATTCGGGGCGCTGATTGTGGTTGCGGCCTATTTTGCCACGCAGATGCGGATGATGAATTCGGACGATCTGATTTTTCCGGTGGTGAACCTGCTGGGCTCGGTCCTGATAGTCTATTCTCTGGTGCATAATTTCAATCTGGCCTCGATGTTGATCGAAGGCTTCTGGATAGTGATCAGCATCGTCGGGATCATACAGCATTTCCGCCTGCGCCACAGATCGCAATAGCCGCATCCAGCCTTGAACCCCTATGCTGCCGGGTATAGTGAAAAATCAAGCTCGCTCAGGGGAGGCTTTGATGCAAGACGATCCAAAAACCCTCGTATCCACGGACTGGCTGGCCGCGCATATCAAGGATCCGGATCTGCGGATTCTGGACGGGTCGTGGTATCTGCCGCAGCAAGGGCGCGATGCGAAGTCAGAATATGATGCAGGCCATATCCCCGGTGCGCGGTTCTTTGATATCGATGATATCTCGGACCAACGCTCGGATCTGCCGCACATGGCCCCTCCGGTCGAGAAATTCATGTCACGCCTAAGGGCGATGGGCGTGGGGGATGGCCATCAGGTTGTGATCTATGACGGCGCGGGCCTGATGTCGGCGGCGCGTGTCTGGTGGCTGTTCCGGTTGATGGGGCAAGAGAATGTCGCGGTTCTGGATGGCGGTTTGCCGAAATGGCAGGCCGAAGGCCGCGAGATCGAGGACCTGCCACCAATTATCCGCGACCGCCACATGACCGTTCGGGTCCAGAACCATCTGGTACGCGACGTGACACAGGTGTCCGCCGCTGCCAAGCTGAACGATCATGAGATCATAGATGCGCGTTCCGCCGCGCGCTTTGCCGGAACCGAGGCCGAGCCGCGCGAGGGCTTGCGCTCGGGTCACATTCCGGGATCGCGCAATGTGCCGTTCGGGCAGTTGCTGAACGCCAACGGCACGATGAAATCGCCGGAGGAGTGCCGCGCTGTGTTCGAGGCCGCCGGAGTTGATCTGTCGAAGCCCGCGATCACCTCGTGTGGGTCGGGCGTCACGGCTGCGATCCTCAGCCTTGCGCTGGAACGCATCGGCAAGAAAGACCATTCGCTTTATGACGGCTCCTGGGCGGAATGGGGTGCATTCCCGACCCTGCCCGTCGCAACCGGAGAGACCTGATGTTCGAATTCCTCAAGCCGCAGCCTGCGGATAAAATCCTGATGCTGATGCAAATGTATCGCGAAGACCCGCGCGATCAGAAGATCGATTTGGGTGTTGGCGTCTACAAGAACGCCGAAGGCGTGACTCCGGTGATGCGGGCGGTCAAGACGGCCGAGCGGCGTCTGGTCGACGAGCAGGAGACCAAGGCCTATACCGGTCTGGCCGGTGATCCAGCCTTTGCTGACGCGATGATCGGGCTGATCCTGGGGTCGTCGGTTCCGCGCGCAAATATCGCTGCCGTGGCGACGCCCGGCGGTACCGGCGCATGTCGGCAAGCGTTCGAGATGATCCGCATGGCTAACCCTTCGGCGCGCGTGTTCGTATCGAACCCGACCTGGCCGAACCACCTGTCGATCCTGAACTATCTGGGCATGGAGACGGTCCAGTATCGTTATTTCGACGGCGACACACGCGGCGTTGATTTCGACGGCATGATTGCCGATCTGAAAACCGCCAATGCGGGCGATGTGGTTCTGCTGCATGGCTGCTGTCACAACCCGACTGGGGCCAACATGAACCTCGTGCAGTGGCAGGAGGTCGTGAAAGTGATCAATGACCGCGGCCTCGTGGCGATGATCGACATTGCCTATCAGGGCTTTGGCGACGGTCTTGAGGAAGACGCGCAGGCCACCCGCCTTGTGGCATCGTCCGTCAAGGAATGCCTGATTGCGGCGTCGTGTTCGAAGAATTTCGGGGTTTATCGCGAGCGCACCGGCCTGCTGATGGCGATCAGTGCGGATGCGGGTCAGACGGCGCTGAATCAAGGCACGCTGGCCTTCCTGAACCGCCAGAACTATTCCTTCCCGCCGGACCACGGCGCGCGCGTCGTGACCACGATCCTCAACGACGACGCCCTGCGCGCCGATTGGGCCGCAGAACTGGAAGAGGTCCGCCTGTCGATGCTGGGCTTGCGTCAGCAGCTTGCCGATGAGCTGCAGCGTCTCAGCGGTTCCGACCGGTTCGGCTTTGTCGCGCAGCACCGCGGCATGTTCTCGCGCCTTGGGGCTGCGCCGGAGCTGGTCGAAAAGCTGCGGGTTGATCACGGCATCTACATGGTTGGCGACAGCCGCTTGAATATCGCGGGCCTGAACGCGACCACCGTGCCAATCCTGGCCAAAGCGATTGTCGATGTAGGCGTCTGAGAAAACTGCAATCCGTTCCAAAAGCCGCGCTTTCTTGCGCGGCTTTTTTCTTCGGAGGGCCCGACACGAAAAAGGCCGGACGCGAGCGCCCGGCCTTTGTCTTTTTATCTCAGGCCTTAGCCCTTGGAGAACTCAGGGTACGCTTCCATACCCAGCTCGCCCATATCCAGGCCGTTGATCTCTTCTTCCTCGCCAACCCGCAGGCCGACGGTGGCCTTGAGGATCGAGAACAGGATGAAGCTGACGACGAATACGAAGGCACCGATCGCAGCAAAGCCGATGATCTGAGTGACAAAGGACGCGTCACCGTTGGTCCAGGCCACGATGAAGGTGCCCCAGAAACCGGCGATCAGGTGAACCGGGATCGCACCAACCACGTCGTCGATCTTCATACGGTCCAGCATCGGGACGGTGAACACAACGATCACACCACCGATTGCACCGATGATCAGCGCCTGGAACAGCGACGGAGCCAGCGGTTCAGCGGTGATCGAGACCAGACCGGCCAGCGCACCGTTCAGCACCATGGTCAGGTCGACCTTGCCATACATGACCTGCGTCAGGATCAGCGCGGCGACGGCACCGGCTGCTGCAGCCATGTTGGTGTTGGCAAAGATGCGGCTGATATCGGCCATGTCACCGATGGTGCCCATTGCCAGCTGCGAGCCGCCGTTGAAGCCGAACCAACCAAGCCACAGGATGAATGTACCCAGAGTGGCCAGCGCAAGGTTCGAGCCCGGGATCGGAACAACCTTGCCGTCCTTGTTGTACTTGCCAATACGTGGGCCCAGTACGATCGCACCTGCCAGCGCTGCAAAACCACCAGCGGCGTGGACCAGAGTCGAGCCAGCGAAATCGCTGAAGCCCATCTCGGACAGCCAGCCACCGCCCCACTGCCAGGACGCTTCAATCGGGTAGATCACACCAGTCAGGACGATAACGAAGATGAAGAAGGGCCACAGTTTGATACGCTCGGCGACGGTGCCCGACACGATCGAAGCGGTGGTGGCACAGAACATCAACTGGAAGAAAAAGTCCGACCCGACAGAGGCATAGGACAAATCGGTTTCCACGCCGTCCAGACCCACCGGCTCGAGCGAGGTGGGCGAGAATGCGCCGAGGATGCCGGGGATCGTCCAGCCATCGCCGGGATACATCAGGTTGAAGCCAACCAGCCAGTACATGATGGCGGCGAATGAAAACAGGCCCATGTTCTTGACCAGCTGCATGGCAACGTTCTTGGAACGCACCAGACCGGCTTCGAGCATGGCAAAGCCCGCCGCCATCCAGAACACCAGAAAACCGCCCATCAGGAACAGCAGCGAAGTCAGGATATATTGCGTATGCTGCGCGGTTTCGCCGCCAGCGGCCTCTTGCGCAAGGCCCATCTGCGGCAGCGCAACAAGTGCGGCAGCAGGGATGAGAGATTTCATCAGGTTCATGTGTCTTCCTCGAATTGAGTCTAAGTGGCGGCGCTTACAGCGCTTCCTCGTTGGTTTCCCCGGTCCGCACGCGCAGCGCCTGCTCGACATCGAGGACAAAGATTTTGCCGTCGCCGATCTTGCCGGTCTTGGCGGTGTTGGTAATGGTCTCAACGATCTGGTCGGCCATGGTTGCGGGCACCACGATTTCCAACTTGATCTTGGGTACAAAATTCACGGCATACTCTGCGCCGCGATAAATCTCGGTGTGACCGGATTGCGAGCCGAAGCCCTTGATTTCGGTCACCATCATGCCGCGCACGCCAGCCTGGGTCAGTGCTTCGCGCACCTCCTCGAGCTTGAACGGCTTGATTGTCGCAATGATCAGTTTCACGTCTGTCCCCTCTGTTACCCCGGCGAGGCCGGTATTTTGCACGTGCAGAAAAAAGCGTGACGCCGCTCGTTAGGGAACGATTCCGGGGCTGTCACGCAGCGGAAAAGACCCCGAAGTTGCACATTTTTTGCACAAATAGGGTGTGGTGATTAAAAAATAGGCACAAAAACGAGGGGAAATACCGGTATTTCACACCTCTACAGCGGGCTTTCACCAAGGTATGGTGACGCAAAAGCATAATCGGGCAGAGTTTGAGCATGACTGAGTCCAAGCGCCGCAAACCGACACTGGTCGCGGACAAAAGATACCCGTCCAAAGGGCGCAAACCCACGGCGACCAAACGCTCGGCCAAACCGGCAGGCAAAAAATCGACCGCGCGCAAAACCGCGCCACGCAAGACTGCGCGCAAGAAAACACGCCGCAGTTCGGGCGGTAAGGGCGGGGGTGTTTTCCGCCGTCTGTTCCGGTGGCTCTGGCGGCTGTTCTGGGGGATCACGTGGCGCGTGGGCGCTGTTGCGGGTCTGTTGCTGGCGCTGGCGATTGGTGTTGTCTATACCTCGTTGCCCGATGTCGACGCCCTGCTGGACGGGCGCGCGAAGGGTTCGGTGACGCTGTTGGATCGCGATGGCAAGGTGTTTGCATGGCGCGGCGACCAGTTTGGCGGGGTCATCACGGCGGATACGGTTTCACCCCATCTCAAGAATGCGGTGATCGCGACCGAGGACAAACGGTTCTACCGCCATTTCGGCGTCAGCCCCCGCGGGGTCGCCAGCGCCGTGCGCATCAACCTGAGCGAAGGGCGCGGGCCGTTGTCGGGCCACGGCGGGTCGACCATCACGCAGCAGACCGCAAAGCTGCTGTGTCTGGGTGTGCCTTATGATCCCGCCGCGTGGGAATCGGAGGCGGCATATGAGGCCGATTGCCGTCAGGGCTCGCTGTGGCGGAAAGCGAAAGAAGCGGTCTATGCGATGGCGATGGAGGTGAAATACTCCAAGGATGAAATCCTGACCATCTATCTGAACCGGGCCTTTCTGGGCGCAGGTGCGCGCGGGTTCGAGGCCGCCAGCCAGCGCTATTTCGGCATTTCCGCGGCCGAGGTCAGCCCGGCAGAGGCCGCTATGCTGGCCGGTCTTCTGGTTGCGCCGACGCGCTATGCCCCCACCAATAACCTGCAACGCTCGCAGGATCGGGCGCGCTTGGTCGTCGGTCTGATGGAGGATCAGGGTTATCTGAGTGCAGCGCAGGCCAGCGAGGCCCGCAGCCGTCCGGCAGAGCTGTCCGAGGCGGCAGCGGCACGCGCTGGCGGCTATTTCGCCGATTGGGTCATGGCCAGCGGGCCCGAATTCTTTACGCGCAACACCACCGAGGATGTGGTGATCCGCACAACGCTGGATCAACGGCTGCAGACATCGGCAGAAGAGGCGCTGCAGTATATTTTCCAGGAGAAGGTGCGCGAAGGATCAAAGGCGCAGGCCGCGATTGTGGTGATGTCTGCCGATGGCGCGGTGCGGGCCATGGTTGGCGGGCGCAAGACGCGGGTGTCGGGTGCCTTCAACCGGGCGACGCAGGCGCTGCGCCAGACCGGGTCTTCGTTCAAACCCTTTGTCTATGCCACCGCGCTTGAACTGGGCTATTCACCGCTGGATACGGTGATGGATGAACCCTATTGCGTGGATATACCGGGTTCGGGTCAGTGGTGCCCCAAGAACTATACGAACAAGTTCTATGGCCGGGTGACGCTGGCGGATGCGCTGAAGAACTCTTTGAACATTCCAGCCGTCAAGGTCGCTGAAATCTCGGGGTTGGAGAATGTGCGCACGGTTGCCGCCGGTTTCGGTATCGCCAATGATCTGGCCGAGGGGCCTGCGCTGGCGTTGGGCGCGTCCGAAAGCACATTGATCGAGATGACCGGAGCGTATGCGGGTATCCTGAACGGCGGCTCGTCGGTGGAACCTTATGGCCTGACCGAATTGAAGCTGCTGGGCGAGACTGAGCCGGTGATGGTGACAACAACCGGGATCGGCGAACGCGTGATCAATGACAAGGCCGCCAAGCAGCTGACGTGGATGATGGAACGTGTCGTGTCCGAAGGCACCGGTGGGCGCGCGAAGCTGCCGGGTTGGCAGGTGGCGGGCAAGACCGGTACTACGCAGGCCGCGCGCGATGCGTGGTTTATCGGTTTCACGGCGGATTACGTGGCAGGGGTCTGGATGGGGTATGATGACAATACGCCTCTGTCCGGTGTGACCGGTGGTGGGCTGCCTGCGGAAATCTGGAAAGAAACGATGGTGCGCGTGACCGAGGGAATGACACCAACGCCTCTGCCGATGCTGGCACCGGATCCACCGGTCAGAACCGCGCAACCGCAGCAGCAACGCCGCAAGAAGGAAACCGGTTTGGACCGGGCGATCAACAACCTGCTGAACAACATCTTCGGCAATTGACCCGGCAAAGAAAAAGGCGGTGCGCTGGGCACCGCCTTTGCTATTCCCATGGGCGCCGGATCAGAGGCTGTCGTCCAATGCCACCAGAATCGCGTCACCCATTTCCGCGGTCGAGACCGGCTGAACGCCCTCTTCAGCCAGCAGATCCGCGGTGCGGACACCATCGGCCAGAACCTTTTCGATCGCGGCTTCCAGACGGTCGGCCTCATCCCCCTGATCAAAGCTGTAGCGCAGCGCCATCGCAAAGCTGAGGATACAGGCAATGGGGTTGGCTTTGCCCTGACCTGCGATATCGGGGGCCGAGCCGTGCACCGGTTCATACATCGCCTTTGGACGGCCATTGGCCATTGGGGCACCCAGTGACGCGGACGGCAGCATCCCCAGCGAGCCGGTCAGCATCGCGGCGCAATCCGACAGCAGGTCGCCGAACAGGTTATCGGTGACGATAACATCGAATTGCTTGGGTGCGCGCACCAGCTGCATCGCGCCATTGTCGGCATACATATGGCTCAATTCGACCTCTGGGTAATCCTGCCCGACGCGGTCTACGACCTCGCGCCACAGAATGCCCGATTCCATGACGTTGGCCTTCTCCATCGAGCAAAGTTTCTTGTTCCGGCGCATCGCCAGTTCAAAGGCCGAACGCGCGGCGCGTTCGATCTCGGATTCGGTATAGCGCTGGGTGTTGATCCCGACGCGTTCGTTGCCTTCGTTGAAGATGCCGCGTGGCTCACCGAAATAGACGCCCGAGGTCAGCTCGCGCACAATCATGATGTCCAGCCCGGCCACAACGTCGGGTTTCAGAGACGAGAAATCGGCCAGCGCGTCAAAGCACTGCGCCGGGCGCAGGTTCGAGAACAAGTCCATTTCCTTGCGCAGGCGCAGCAACCCGCGTTCGGGCTTTACGCTGAAATCCAAGTCGTCGTATTTGGGGCCGCCAACAGCGCCCAGCAGAACCGCGTCGACCTCTTGCGCCTTGGCCATGGTTTCATCCGACAGCGGCTTGCCATGCGCGTCATAGGCCGCACCGCCGACCAGATCCTCGCTCACGTCAAAGTGAAGATCACGCTTGGCACCGAACCAATCGATAACTTTGCGCACTTCGGCCATGACTTCGGGGCCAATTCCGTCTCCGGGCAGGATGAGGAGCGAAGGGTTGGACATGAACGATCTCCTTGCGTTTCGTTGCACAGGCCCTAGCGTTTGCGGGACATCGGGTCAATGAGACGTACCCACCAAAACGTGAGGAATAGACATGCTGACACCGGGAAACCCGGCCCCATCGCTCAAAATTGAAACCGTGGGCCACGGTCTTTTCGATATCGAGCGCGACGCAGGCGAGAACGGCACGCTGGTCATCCAGTATCGGGGCCTGCATTGCCCGATCTGCATTCGCCAGATGGGCGAAGTCGAAGCGGCGCTGGATGACTTCGCCGAACTGGGTATCGAGGTGATCATGATCACCACGGATACAGGCGACCGTGCTGCGGAAACGGTCGAGAAAGCGGGGGTTTCGAAGCTGCGCGTCGGGTACGGTCTTGCGATGGCCGAGGCACGTGATCGCTGGGGGCTGAACATCTCGGTGGCACGCGAAGGCAGCGCAGAACCTGCGCTGTTTGCCGAGCCCGGGCATTTCTATATCAAGCCCGATCAGACGCTGCATTATGTCTGGCAGCAGACGACGCCTTTTGCTCGTCCACCAATGTCCGAGATTGTCGGTGGGTTGAAATTCACCCTCGCGAATGATTACCCCGCACGCGGCACATATACAGGCGCGCTTTAGGCGTATTGCAATCTGGCCTTTAACCCGTCGGCTAACAAGTCCCAGACTCTGCGAATGCGCGGGGTCTGGCGCATGGCCTGCGGCGCAGCCAGCCAGACCGGCAGAACCGGTATCTCGACATCAATATCCAGCACCTCAATCCCAGGGTCGGCTTTCGCGATGCTGAGCTGGCCGAAACCGATGCCGCAGCCGGCACGGATCAGCTGCCAATAGGTGGTCTGGTTATCGCACCGGGTGGCAAAGCTGTTACGGCTGGCGGGCCAGCCTTTGTCGCGCATGGCGGTGATGATGTCCTGATTGGCGTCAAATCCCACCAGATCATGCTGCATCAGATCCTCAGGCGTAGACGGAGACCCACGGCGTTGCAGATAGGATCGAGCAGCGCAGAAACATAGAGGAACCTCTCCGATGCGCCTGGCCACGATGTCGATCTGCGCGGGGCGATACATGCGCACGGCGATATCGGCTTCTCGGAACAGCAGGTTCTCGCTGGTGTCCGACGCGACCAGTTCAAGCTGAATCGCCGGTTCTGCCTGACGGATCAGGGCAAGGATCGGGGGCAGCAGATGATGAGATACAAAGACCGAGGCGGTGATGCGAACGGTCCCCTCAAGCCGCTGCGCCTGCCCCGCCGCTGTCAGCCCCAGCGCATTGACGGCGCTGTGCATCTGCTGAGCCATCGGTAATACCTGCTGTCCAACCTCGCTGAGCGTCAGCCCCCGCGCATGCCGCTCGAACAGGGGCACGCCCAGTTCTTCCTCAAGCGCGTGCACTTGCCGTCCCAGTGTCGGCTGGCTGCGCCCCAGCAGCCGGGCTGCCGCTGAAAGCGACCCGGTTTCGGCCACCGCCAGAAAGCTTTGGATCAGGGACCAGTCAGACAGTTGCAGAGGTTTAGTCATTCAAAAATGAATACATGATCTGCATTCTTCAGCAATTCCCCAATGTGTGCGAATGGCTATATTCGCAGATCAGGAGGGACAGATGCAACAGACAGCACTTATTCTTGGGGCCTCGGGGCGTTTTGGCCGCAATGCTGTTCAGGCGTTTTCCGATGCGGGCTGGGACGTGCGGCGTTTCAACCGCGCCGTGGATGATTTGAGAAGCGCGGCCAGCGGCATGGATGTAATCGTGAACGCTTGGAACCCGCCGTATCCGGATTGGGCGCGCCAAGTTCCCGCGCTGCACCGCGACGTGATTGCGGCCGCCGAGGACAGCGGGGCCACCGTTATTGTCCCGGGCAATGTTTACGTATTCAGCCCAGACACAGCGGCCCCGTGGTCCGCTGAAACACCGCAGCTGGCTGAAAACCCGCTGGGCCGTATTCGCATTGCGATGGAGGCGGCCTATCGGGCTTCGTCGGCGCAGACGATCTTGCTGCGGGCGGGGGATTTCATCGACACTGCGGCTTCGGGGAACTGGTTTGATCAGGTTCTGACCAAGCATCTGGACCGCGGTCGTTTGGTTTATCCGGGCAACCCCGATGTTGCACATGCCTGGGCCTATCTGCCTGATCTGACGCGCGCCGCCGTTGCATTGGCCGCGCGGCGGGCCGAGCTGCCGCGCTATAGCGATGTTGCATATGCTGGCTACACGCTGACGGGCAATCAGCTGGCACAGGCTTTGTCCCGTGTGACGGGGCAAACGATCAAGCTGCAGCAGATGGGGTGGTGGCCGCTGCGTCTGGCCCGTCCGTTCTGGCGCATGGCACCGCATTTGCTTGAGATGCGGTACCTTTGGAACACGCCGCACCACCTGGATGGCAGGTGCTTCGACACGCTGCTGCAGGGCTTTGCGCAGACAGACCTGGACACCGCATTGCGACGTGCCATTTCCGGGCGTGATACAGACCCCACCGGATAGGTCGGTGATACGCGAGTTCGATCGCGCGGCCCGGAGACTGGCGTGCTGTCACAAAGTTGCTGTTGAAAGCGGAGCGCACCCACTCAAAGAGTATTCGAATAGGTTTGGAACCCCGGTGTATCGGGGTTGGGGTGGTGATCCCACCGGCAGTTCAGCGGGGCAACAGATCGACCCAAACTAGCCGATGGCGGCTGGCGGCTTCTGCGGTCGCACGCTCTGACGGCGGGGGCCAGTAGACGCCCGATCCCTGGATCGCCCAATCTGCCGAAGGTAGAACATAGTCAACGCGCATTTCGCCAACCCCTTTCCAGAAAACCGTCGCTGACGATCCTGCGGCATCTGTCGGCACCGGGTCTTGCAGCAGAGGGTGGCTCAGCAGGCTATGGATCGCTTCTTTGCGGCCTTCGCCGCGGGATGGGTCGAGATTGGCGTCCCCCGCGATGATAAAGCGGTCTGAAGGGGCGGGCCCGAGGCTCTGGTCGAGCACCGCAGACCACAACCGAATCTCATCCCGGTTGCGCAATCCGTTTCGGTCTTCGGGGCCGTCGAACACCGGCGGGCTGGCATGGAAGGTCATTAAATCGACACGACCGGCAGGGGTGATGATGGGAATGATCCAATGCGCGGTCGAGGACAGGCGCTGTATCTTTTGCGCCCGATCCGAAGGGAAGGCGCCCTCCCGCGAAACAGGAAGTTCCGCGCCCGGTAGATCGCGCCAGAGCAGATCGGAATATGACTGCACCTGATCCGATACGATATCATAGCGCGACAGCACAGCCAGCCCTCCCTGACCTGTGAATCGCCCCCAACCCTGAGCGTCGCCCGGTCCGCCGGTTCGGCCATCTCCGTCCAGATCGATCGCGGTTTCAATCCCCGAATTGGGCTGTGCTGCAAAGCTATGGGTATAGCTCAGCCCGGCATCTCCCAACGCATCCTGTAGAGCCGACAGCGTCAGCCCCTCCAGATCCCAATCGATCCCCTGCAAGGCCACAATGTCCGGTCGCGTTTCAGCAAGCACCTCGATCACCGCATCGACCTGTGCATCGCCGCGCCGGATATCGCGCAGCAACAGGCCGGGGCCGTCTCGGCTGAGTTCCGTGTTGTAGGTGGCTACGCGCAATGGCTCTGCCTGTGCCGCAAGCGGCAGCAACAGCACAAAGAGGGCGCGGATCATGCGATCTGCGTGGTCTCGGACGTGGAGTATGCGCGGCGCTTTTCAACAATCAGGCTGGCGATGCGCAGCGTCGCCATTCCCCGCATAATCATGCTGGCGGGCAAGAACGCCCAGGCGCAAAGAGTCCAGATCAGGGTCTGCGGGTTGCTGAGCGCTATAGGCGTCGCAAAAGTGGCCAGCAGCTTGATCACGCCCGGGATCAGGAAGGGCAACAACGCACCAATGGCGATATTCAGCCGCCCGTCCCGCTGTAGGCGGGCGACAACATCGCCGCCCTTGGTCGGGTCGAACAGGGGCAGGTTGGTCCAGACATTGAATGCCCCGTTTCCGGTCGGCCAGCCCCGCAGTTTCACGGCGTAGGCAAAGCTGGCGATGGTCACCAAAGCGGCCACATAGGCGATGCTGGCAGAGATGCGGACCAGTTCGATCAGAGGCTGGCTGGCATTATCGGGAAGCATCAGAACCACGAGGCGCACGGGCGAGTAGGGGAAATCTGCCACATTCGCGACCATCAGGCCGGTCGAATAGAACAGGCTGGTCATCTGCGTTGGCGCATAGACGTTCTTGCAGATCATGGTCAGGAACGTGACCATCGAAACAAGCCCAACAAAGCGCAGGCGGTTCACGGGCGGGGCGTCACGGAATTCGATAAAGCTGGGAAAGGCCGAGTTGTATTCGGAGAACGTCAAAAGGAATGCTAGAATCGCAAGGAACACCACAATCTCGGTGCCGTTCGATGTCGAAGCTGGCAGGTACAACGCGGGGGTGAGCACCATCAGAGCCACCAAAATTCCACGTATCGCCGCCCCCGTGGTGCGTGCAATCACAATCCGAACCCTTTTTTCCAAACCGGAGCTGCCAATTCTAAAGTCGGCTTCGCTTCCAAGCTTGTGCTCACCGTTCTTTTTACTGACGGTTACCTCGTTATCGCTAAGATTGACGATAAGCGGTATTTCGCTCAAGCCGCTGTGCAGAAAACACGCAATTTCGGGCAAAATGATGGCGCAACTGGTGCGGGATTGCATCATTTTTGACGCAAATCGGGCGTGTATCTCAAAGTGAGACCTAAATCTGGTATGTTCTTAGATTTCAACCCCTAAAAGAAGATGGGGCCGCTCTTGCGACCCCATCAGGTTGAGTATCCACAGATTCGCCCACAAGAATCAGACCCAGGGGCGGGCCTGACTCGCGTGATCTTCGAATCTGTCGATGTGATGATCTTTCTCCATGGTCAGGCCGATATCGTCCAGACCGTTCAGCAGGCAGTGCTTGCGGTGTGGATCGATGTCGAATTCGATGACCACACCATCCGAGGTTGTGATCTGCTGATCTTCCAGATGCACGGTCATCCGGGCGTTCTCGCCCTTGTGCGCGTCTTCCATCAGGATCGCATGATGCTCTTCTTGGACGACAATGGGCAGGATGCCGTTTTTGAAGCAGTTGTTGAAGAAGATGTCGGCAAAGCTGGTCGAGATCACCACCTTGATGCCGAAATCCTTGATCGCCCAGGGCGCATGTTCGCGTGAGGATCCGCAGCCGAAATTGTCACCGGCCACCAAAATCTCGGTGTTGCGATAGGCGGGCTTGTTCAGAACGAAATCCTCGTTCTCGCCGCCATGATCGTGATAGCGCATCTCGTCAAACAGCACGACGCCAAGGCCGGACCGTTTGATGGTTTTTAGGTGCACTTTGGGGATGATCATATCGGTGTCGATATTGATCAGCGGCATCGGGGCGGCCACGCCGTGGACTTTTTCAAACTTTTCCATCTCTACACTCCTGCGGGGTAGGGCCGCGCCCGTGCCCCGCGTTTAAGCTTCTTTCGCTTCTGTTGTTTCGTCTTTGGGTGCGTTCTTGACGAAGAAGGCCATGAAGACCAGGCCGAACCCGTTGAACAGCATCTCGATGCCCAGGAAGATCCCCAGGATGCTCAGCAATGCCTGCGGTTCCTGTCCGACATAGCTCCAGATGATGCCTGCCAGAATGATCGACAGCACGCCCGAGATGATGGTCGGCCAGAAGAACTGTGTGCCCTTCATCTGGAATGACAGGATGATCCGCGCGATGCCGCCTGCCATGAACAGGATCAGCATCACGGTAGCCAGTGTCAGCGTGCCCTGCAGCGGATGATCCAGAAAGGACCAGCCCAGAAACAGCATGACCGCACCCATGATGAGTGACAGGATCTTGTTGCCAACGCCTTCGACGGTAAAGCCGCCGACGACCTGCAAGACGCCCGAGATCAGTAGCAACACACCAGTCACGACCGTGACGGCTACGGATGCCACCACAGGCGCGCCCAGCACAAAGATGCCGAACGCTATGGACAGAAGCCCCAGCAGGAGCCATTTGATCCAGTCACTCATTTGTTCAATCCCTCAAATATCTAGATATGAGCGGACCTTACATCAATTCACGAACGTCTGTAAGACGTCCCGTGATCGCCGCTGCGGCGGCCATCGCGGGGCTTAGCAGGTGGGTCCGTCCACCCCGTCCTTGACGCCCTTCGAAGTTGCGGTTCGAGGTCGCGGCGCAGCGCTCGCCCGGTTGCAACTGGTCGGGGTTCATCGCCAGACACATGGAACATCCAGCAAGACGCCATTCGAAACCGGCCTCTTTGAAGATGTCGGCCAGACCTTCTTCTTCGGCCTGAGCCCGAACAAGACCCGAACCGGGTACGACCATGGCCCGCATGCCTTCCTTGATCTTCTTGCCCTTCAGGATTTCAGCCGCAGCGCGCAGATCTTCGATCCGTCCATTGGTGCACGATCCGATGAAGACGGTGTCGACCTCAACTTCGCTCAGCTTCTGACCCGCTTCCAGACCCATATACTCAATCGAGCGACGGGCCGCATCGACCTTGCCACCTTCGAAATCTTCGGGGTGCGGCACGGTTGCGGTGATCGGCAGCACATCCTCGGGGCTGGTACCCCACGTGACAACAGGCGCAATGTCTTCACCGCGCAGGGTCACGACCTTGTCGAAATGCGCGCCTTCGTCGGTGTAAAGCGTTTTCCACCAATCCATCGCTGCTTCCCACTGGGCGCCTTTCGGGGCATGGGGGCGGCCTTTGACATATTCGAACGTGGTCTCATCCGGCGCGATCAGGCCCGCGCGTGCGCCGCCTTCGATGGCCATGTTGCAGACGGTCATACGACCTTCCATCGAAAGGTCGCGGATTGCTTCGCCGCAATATTCGATGACATAGCCAGTGCCGCCAGCGGTTCCGGTCTCACCGATCACGGCCAGAGTGATGTCTTTGGCGGTCACGCCCGGCTGCAGTTTGCCGGTGATCTCGACCTTCATGTTCTTGGACTTCTTCTGGATCAGGGTCTGGGTGGCCAGAACGTGCTCAACCTCGGACGTCCCGATGCCGTGGGCCAGAGCACCAAACGCGCCGTGGGTAGCGGTGTGGCTGTCGCCGCAAACAACGGTCATGCCGGGCAGGGTCCAGCCTTGCTCGGGGCCGACGATGTGAACGATACCCTGACGGACGTCGTGCACAGGATAGTAGTGGATGCCGAAATCTTTGGCGTTCTTGTCCAGCGCTTCGACCTGAATGCGCGATTCGGGGTTTTCGATCCCGTTCACGCGGTCCGGTGTGGTCGGCACGTTATGGTCCGGCACGGCGATGGTCTTTTCCGGCGCGCGTACCTTGCGGCCCGCCATGCGCAGGCCTTCGAACGCCTGCGGACTGGTCACTTCGTGCACCAGATGGCGGTCGATATACAGCAGGCAGGTGCCATCATCGGCTTCGTGCGCGACATGGGCATCCCAGATCTTGTCATAGAGTGTTTTGGGGGACATCTGTCCTCTCCCCGTATGTAAATGAGAAATAGCTGGCGAGGTGGCTTAGGCCGCGGATAGCCGGGCCAGAACCGTGCGGGCAGCCCCAAAGAACCGTTCGCGCAGGCGCGCGCGATCTTCCAGGTTCTGCTGTTGGGCCACATTGAGTCTCATGCGCACCAGATATAACGGGGTTTGCCGTCAATCAAGGTTCAATCCGGGTACGGGCTTGCATCCCCTCACACGGATGGCCAAGCTGATGGCCATGAACCAGGATCTGTTACCGGAAACGCTGTCCGAGCTTTTTGCCAATATGACGGCGGCCTTCTCAGCACAATTCTCAAATCTGATCGAACTGGTCGTTACGCCGGGGTGGCGGCAATACCAGCTGGTCATTATCCTGTTCCTCTGGCTGCTGGCTTTCTTGCTGAGGCTTCTGACCCAAAACCGGTGGGAGGCATGGGCCCGCGCCCGCATCGGCTGGCCGAAATGGCGGCTGCGCATTCTTATCCAACTGATGCGACGCCTGACGCTGGTCTATTTCGTGATGCTGTCCTGGGGTCTTTATTGGGTGATGCAGCAGACGACATGGCCCTCGCGCAGCTACATCATCGGTGTTTTCGCCACGCTGGCTGCGGCCTGGCTGGCGATTGCGCTGGTCTCGCGATTAGTCCGCAACCGCACGCTGAGGCAGATCTTCAAGTGGTCGATGTGGGTCTATGCCACGCTGATTGCGCTGAACCTGACCGATGACGTGGCCGGGTTTCTGGATGGTGTCGCGATTTCCATCGGGGATTTGCACATCTCGGCGCTGGGCATTCTCAAGGCGATTTTGCTGATCGGTATTCTGCTGACGCTGGCGCGGCTTGGAACGCGCGCCGCCGAGCGGGGTCTGAAAAACAATGACGACATCACGCCTTCGATGCAGGTGCTGTTGGCCAAAGGCATCCAGGTGCTGCTGTATGGCGCGGTTTTCATGGCCGCGATCCGAACGCTTGGGTTTGACCTGACCGGCATTGCACTGCTGTCCGGTGCGATAGGTGTGGGGATCGGGTTCGGGCTGCAGAAGGTGGTCTCGAACCTAATTTCTGGCATCATCATTCTGATGGACCGGTCGATCAAGCCCGGCGATGTGATCTCGCTGGGGGATACGTTCGGCTGGATCAACTCACTGGGCGCGCGCTATGTCTCGGTGGTGACGCGGGATGGGCGGGAATATCTGATCCCGAACGAAGACCTGATCACCAATCAGGTGGTGAACTGGTCGCATTCGGACAAGTTCGTGCGGCTGGATCTGAATTTCGGCACCAGTTACGGCGATGACCCGCACAAGGTTCGTGCCACGGCCATCCGGTCGGTGAAAACCGTGGGTCGGGTGCTGAGCGGAGGGTCACATGAGCCGGTCTGCCATATCATCGGGTTCGGCGACAGCAGCGTGGACTATGTCCTGCGGTTCTGGATCAGCGACCCGACCAAGGGGCTGACCAATATCCGGGGCAATGTCTACCTGGCCCTTTGGGATGCGTTTCAGGCCGAAAACATTTCGTTGCCGTTCCCGCAGCGCGAGGTGCGGCTGCTGCCGGACGACGCAGACGCGCAACAGCTCGCCAAAGAGTGAGGGGGCGTCACGGCCCAGCGCCGCCTGTTCATTGAAATGTTGCATTCCCCTTGTTACCTTAATAGGACCCCAGCGCCGGGGATTTGGCGGCGCGCAGCAAAGGAGGACTATGTCCTGTCTCTACATACACAGGCGGGTTTGCCCGCCGATGACGGGGCCAGTGTGATGGCCCACTCTCAGTCAATCAGCGACAAGCTGCTTGAACGTATCCTTTCCTCACTTTCCGATGACAAGGCCGAAGACGTTGTGCAGATCAACCTGCAGGGCAAGTCTTCTGTTGCGGATCACATGGTGATTGCCTCGGGTCGGTCGACCCGTCAGGTCGCAGCCATGGCGGAAAAGCTAACGGATCGCATCAAGCAGGAATTCGGTTTCACCTCGAAGGTCGAAGGCAAGGATGCCGGCGACTGGGTGTTGATCGATACGGGCGATGTCATCGTCCATATCTTCCGCCCCGAAGTGCGTGAATTCTATCAGCTGGAAAAGATGTGGCAGCCTCAGGGCGGCAGCGCCTCGGCGAACTGAGGCGCCATCCCGGTCCGTATTGAGGGGCCGGAGGCGAGAGAGATATGCGGATCAGCATAGTTGCGGTCGGGCGATTGCGCGCCGGACCGGAGAAGTCCCTGCTTGATGATTACCTGACCCGATTTGACCGGACCGGCCGCGGTCTGGGCCTTGGTCCCGCGCGGATGATTGAGGTCGAGGACAAGAAAAACGCAGGTATGGGGGCCGAGGCTGCGTTATTGCGCAAGGCGCTGCCCAAAGGAGCTGTGATCTGTACGCTGGACGAGCGCGGGCGGGTGCTGTCTTCGCCAGACTTTGCGAACAAGCTGGGCAAATGGCGCGACGCCGGTCGGCAGGATCTGGCGCTGATCATTGGCGGAGCAGACGGAATCGATCCCTCACTGCGCGCCGAGGCAGATTTTTCGATCTCGTTCGGGTCGATGGTCTGGCCCCATATGCTGGTCCGTGTGATGCTGGCCGAGCAACTGTATCGGGCTGCAACCATCCTCTCGGGCGGCCCTTATCACCGGGTCTGAGACATGGCGCAGCTTCTGATCGTTTACCATTCGCGCACGGGCGGGGCCCGGCAGATGGCCGAGGCCGCAGCCGAGGCCGCGCGAGATGAGGCCGATACGATCTTGAAAACCGCCGATCAAGCGAGGCCGGAGGATCTACTGGCCGCCGACGGCTATATCTTCTGCGCCCCCGAAAACCTCGCTGCGATTTCGGGCCTTATGAAAGAGTTCTTCGATCGCAGCTATTACCCCGTGCTGGGCAAGATCGAAGGTCGCCCCTATGCCCAGATGATCTGCGCCGGGTCCGACGGGCAGAACGCAGCCCGTCAGATCGCCCGCATCGCAACCGGCTGGCGGCTAAAAGAGGTGCAGCCGCCGCTGATCCTGTGCACCCACGCGCAAACGCCCGAGGCGATTCTGGCTGAAAAGACCATTCCGCAGCATCAACTGGATCAATGCCGCGAGATCGGCGCGGCGCTGGGCGCGGGTCTGACGATGGGCGTGTTCTAGTTCAAATCAACCACAAAGGTCTCTTTCGCCCAGCCATCCACATTGGTCCGGGCCTGAACCTGTACCTGAGACGTGCCTGCCGGGATCGCGACACCGCTGAGTGACCGGGTGAAGGGCTGTTCGTTCTCATGCGGGTGATGCAGCACGCGCATCCCCAGCTCGGTCCCCTCCATATCCAACACGCGCCAGCCGTCGGCATAGTCGTCCCAGCCGGTTTCGGGGTGTGACACGGTCACGTCGAATCGCCAGGTATCG
The DNA here is from genome assembly GCF_056535465.1 of Ruegeria sp. G7. NCBI lineage: Bacteria > Pseudomonadati > Pseudomonadota > Alphaproteobacteria > Rhodobacterales > Roseobacteraceae > Ruegeria > Ruegeria sp. G7. The sequence continues at coordinate 1,279,734 of NZ_JBQFIL010000001.1, forward strand.
CCGCTCTGGCTGGCGGTGACGTTCTCGATGACGGGATCATCGGCAAGGGCGGGGCTGGCCAGAAGGGCGGCAAGAATCACATATCGCATAGCGTGAATGTACGGGTTTGCAGGCCGAATTGGGATCACGACTGTGTGTGGGTGCCCTGTTTCATCAGGATCGACCGCGATTGCGAGGCAAATTCGCGGCGATAGAGAACACCAAAGGTGATCGCCGCGCCGATCATCAGGGCGACCGGGCCAAGGATCCACGCGAGCGAGGCCAGCGCGAAATAGGTCGCCCGCAAGGCGCGGTTGAAGCTGCGGGCGGCAGTGACGCAGATTTCGGCCGCCTGTGCGGCACGCGGATAAGCGGCGGGGTCTTCGGGTTCATTGGGCACCGCTGCCATCAGGATCGCGCAATATCCGAATAAACGATGGGCCCAGACATATTTGAGGAAGGCATTCGCGAGAAAAAGGATTACAATCAATATCTTGATCTCCCATACCACAGCGGGTGCGCTGCCGATGGCCAGATCGTTCGCGACACCGGCCAGACGTTCGGTGTTGCCCAACAGCGCCAAACCGCCCCCTATCGCGATCATGGTCGTCGAGGCGAAAAACGTGCTGCCCTGTCGCATCGCCGCAACGACCTGCGCGTCGAACATGCGGGGCTGCCGCGTTACCATTTCCCGCATCCAGCCACGCCGAAAATCATCCATCATCATCGCGACGGATTGTTTGTGGGGCGATGGGTTCTCGATCCGCCAACCGATCCCCAGCCACGCGCCAAGCAGCAGGGCGATGGCCAGGTAATCCAGCGGTGAGAACAGGGCTGCGCGGTCGATCCAGGTCATGGCGCGACAGTAGGCGGGCGGATGCGAACTTGCCAGATGGATAAATTGGTAATATTATTTTACCAAATTGGAGGTCAGCCATGGAAATGCCCACCCCAAACCCCGCCGTTTTGCGCCGCAAAGCCCAGCTTGTCACGCGTCTGTCGCGGGTTTTGCCCAAGGATGCGATCATTCATGATCCGGCCGAGACCCGTGCCTATGAGTGTGACGCTCTGACCGCCTATCGCTGCCCGCCGATGCTGGCTGTGCTGCCGTCGAATACGCAGGAGGTCTCGGACGTTCTGCGCATCTGTCATGACGAAGGGGTGCCGGTGGTGCCACGCGGGTCGGGCACCTCGCTGGCTGGGGGGGCCTTGCCCACCGCCGATTGCGTCATTCTGGGCGTGGCGCGGATGAATGAGGTGCTGGAGGTCGATTATGACAATCGCTTCATCAAGGTGCAGACCGGCCGGACCAACCTGAGCGTCACCGGCGCGGTGGAGGAACAGGATTTCTTTTACGCGCCCGACCCGTCCTCGCAACTCGCCTGCGCGATTGCAGGCAATATCGCAATGAACTCGGGCGGGGCGCATTGTCTGAAATACGGCGTGACGACGAACAACCTGCTGGGCGTGACTATGGTGATGATGGATGGTCGCGTGGTCGAGATCGGCGGTGCCCATCTGGATGCCCCGGGGCTGGACCTTCTGGGCGTGATCTGCGGGTCGGAAGGGCAACTGGGTGTCGTGACCGAGGCCACGCTGCGTATCCTGCGCAAGCCCGAGGGGGCGCGGCCCGTCCTGATGGGGTTTGATGACAATGAGGTCGCGGGGCAATGTGTCTCTGATATCATCAAATCGGGCATTCTGCCGGTCGCGATCGAGTTCATGGACCGGTTGTGCATTCAGGCCTGCGAAAACTTTGCCCATGCCGGATATCCTGATTGCGAGGCGTTGCTGATTGTCGAAGTCGAGGGGTCAGAGGCCGAGATCGACTATCAGTTGTCAAAGATCATCGAGATCGCGAAGCGGCACAATCCGGTGGAACTGCGCGAAAGCCAATCCGCTGAGGAGAGTGCGAAGATCTGGCTTGGCCGAAAATCGGCTTTTGGCGCGATGGGGCAGATGAACGATTACATGTGTCTGGACGGAACGATTCCCGTGTCCGCCCTGCCCGCCGTGCTGCGCCGGATCGGTGAGTTGAGCGAAGATTACGGTTTGCCTGTTGGCAATGTGTTCCATGCGGGCGACGGGAACATGCATCCTCTGATCCTGTTTGACGCCAACAAGCCCGGTGATCTTGAGAAATGCGAGGCGTTTGGGGCGGAGATTCTGAAACTCTGTGTGGATGAAGGCGGGTGTCTGACCGGCGAGCATGGGGTGGGGATCGAAAAGCGCGACCTGATGCATCATCAATATGCGCCCGCCGATCTTGAGGCGCAAATGGCGGTCAAGGATGTGTTCGATCCCGCATGGCTGCTGAACCCTGCGAAGGTGTTCCCGCTGGACGTTTCCGAAGGTCGACGGATGGCCGCAGAGTAGAGGGCCCTGCCTCTGTCGCACAGGCGCGGCTTCCCCCGAAGTAATCTTGAACAGAAGAAATGATATGGCACCAGAGACAGAAGCGGAACTGGCTGAACTTGTAACGGGCTTGAAGGCGCCTGTTTGCATTGTCGGGGGCGGGACACGCGGCGTAACCGGAGCAGCGCCATCGCTGAGCACTGCTGGCCTGAGTGGCATCACGCTTTATGAGCCGGGTGCATTGACGCTGGTGGCGCGGGCGGGCACGCCGCTGGCCGAGATCGAGGCTGCGTTGGAAGCGGAAGGTCAGCAATTGGCCTTTGAGCCGATGGACCATCGTGGCTTGCTGGGCTGCACGGGCGTGCCGACCATTGGCGGGGTTGTCGCGGCGAATGTTTCGGGGCCCCGGCGCATTCAGGCCGGGGCATGCCGGGATTTTCTGCTGGGTGTGCGCTTTGTTGATGGGCGCGGGCAGGTGGTCAAGAACGGTGGTCGCGTGATGAAGAACGTCACCGGCTACGATCTGGTCAAGCTGATGGCCGGGTCATGGGGCACGTTGGGCGTTTTGACCGAGGTTTCGTTGAAAGTGCTTCCCAAGCCTGATCGGGTTGCGACGCTGTCGCTTGCGGTGGGGGATGCCGAGACTGCGGTGCGTGTGCTCTCGCAGGCGTTGAAATCGCCGTTTGAGGTAAGCGGCGCAGCATATGACCCAGGTGATCAAAGGGCCTTTGTCAGAGTCGAGGGCTTTGCCGACTCGGTTGAATATCGATGTAGCAAACTGGCCGCTGACCTGCAGCAGTTCGGCCCGGTCTCGGAAGAGGCTGATCCCGCAGCGGTTTGGAACGCCATACGTGACGTGCGCGCCTTTCATGGCTCGCAAGGAGATATCTGGCGCGTGTCGGTCAAGCCAAGTGATGCGCCAGAGATTGCAACGCGCGCTCGTGCCGAGCAGCTGTTGTTCGACTGGGGGGGCGGATTGATCTGGATGCGTGTTGCAGCCGGTACGGATTTGAGGAACCGGCTGGGCGAATTCTCGGGTCACGCCACACTGGTGCGCGCAGAGCGTCAGACCTTCGAAACCCTGAGCCGCTTTCAGCCCGAGGCCCCGACAGTCTCGGCTCTGGCACAGGCTCTGCGCGCGAAATTCGATCCGCGCGGTTTGTTTAATCCGGGCCTGATGGGGTAGGCGATGCAAACAAGTTTTACGGAAGAGCAACTGCAGAATCCGGCAATCCAGCGCTCGAACGAGATTCTGAGGAGCTGCGTTCATTGCGGGTTTTGCACCGCGACCTGCCCCACCTATCAGGTGTTGGGCGACGAGTTGGATAGCCCGCGCGGGCGCATTTATCTGATCAAGGACATGCTGGAGAATGAGCGTGTTCCGGACGAAAAAACGGTCAAACATATCGACCGGTGTCTCTCGTGCCTGGCGTGCATGACAACCTGCCCTTCGGGCGTGCACTACATGCATCTGGTTGATCATGCGCGAGAATACATCGAAGCAAACTACAGGCGACCGCTGACAGATCGTATGCTGCGCTGGGTTCTGGCCCGGATATTGCCTTATCCGATGCGTTTCCGCTGGGCGCTGATCGGGGCTAAGCTTGGCCGTCCTTTCCGGTTTCTCATGCCGGACGCCAGGTTAAAAGCGATGTTGGACATGGCGCCGAAGCATATCCCGCCGGTCAGCCGCAACGATGATCCGCAGAGCTTTTTGCCCAAGGGACCCCGAAAGAAGCGTGTGGCCCTGATGACGGGGTGTGCGCAGAAGGCACTGAATACCGATATCAATGATGCCACGATTCGCCTGCTGACGCGTCTGGGATGTGAGGTCGTGATTGCTGACGGGGCAGGGTGCTGTGGCGCGCTGACCCATCACATGGGTAAGACCGTGGAAAGTCACCACGCGGCTGCCGCCAATATCAGGGCCTGGGTTGCCGAGATGGATGCGGACGGGCTGGACGCGATTGTCATAAACACATCCGGATGCGGTACGACGGTGAAAGACTATGGCCACATGTTCCGCAACGATCCTCTGGCGGCGGATGCCGCGCGTGTTGCAGGGATCGCGATGGATATCAGCGAGCTGCTGATGCAACTCGATCTGCCCGAACAGATGGATCAGAATTTGGTCGTCGCATATCATGCGGCCTGCTCTTTGCAACATGGCCAACAGATCAAGTCGCATCCCAAGACCCTGCTGAAAAAGGCCGGATTCACCGTAGTAGAGCCTGCTGACAGCCATCTGTGTTGTGGAAGTGCCGGGACATACAACCTGATGCAGCCCGAAATCTCGGCCAAGCTGAAACAGCGCAAGCTGCAGACGCTTGAGGCCAAGAAACCAGATGTGATTGCAGCCGGAAACATCGGCTGCATGATGCAGATCGGTTCCGGCACTGCGATACCTGTTGTGCATACGGTGGAATTGCTGGATTGGGCGACCGGCGGGCCACGCCCGCGCGCCATGGCTGCGGGGCAACCGGTGGTGCCTGTTCTGCGCTGATCTTTGAGACATCACAGGGTGCTGCGCATTTCTGATATTGCCCTAATTTTGCCGCACCTCACGCGTACGACTCGGCGCTGGACCCAATGACCGGAGGCCCCCGTGCGCAATTGGATTGCGGCTTTTGTAATCAGCCTGCTGCCCTTGGTCGTGCAGGCGCAGGATACCAGACTGGAGCGCCTCGAGACCTCGCATGCCGGGCGCGCTTGGATGGCGGTTGGCCGTCTGGATATCGACGGTACAGGCTTCTGCACGGGTGCCTTGATCTCTCCCACATTGGTGCTGACGGCGGCGCATTGTCTGTTCGATAAGGTCACCAAGCAGCCCATCGACCCCGCACGGATCGAGTTTCTGGCCGGCTGGCGATTGGGGCATGCGCTGGCGTATCGGGCCGCGCTGCGCACCGTGGTGCATCCTGATTATGAATTTGATGGCGGGGCGTCGGTCACGCGTGTACGCCACGACATCGCGTTGATCGAGCTCCGACAGCCGATCCGCATCACGTCGGTCGTCCCGTTCGAAACCGGCCACCGCCCCGCGCATGGGGAAGACGTGGGCGTTGTTTCTTACGCGCACGACCGGGCCGAGGCACCCTCGCTGCAAGAGGTGTGTTCGGTGATGGCGCGGCAGGCAGGCGTTCTGGTGATGTCCTGCGATGTTGATTTCGGCGCCTCGGGCGCACCTGTCTTTTCGTTTGAAGGGGACCGCCCGCGTATCGTTTCGGTCGTCGCCGCCAAGGCTGAAATGGACGGGCGTCGCGTCGCACTGGGAACGGCGCTTGAGCAATCGTTGGAATTGCTGCAGGCCGAGTTGTCGCAAGGGCGTGGATTGCGCGCGTCGACGGGCCCGGGGTCTACAAATCTGGGGGCGAAATTTCTGAAACCATGAGCCGCATATTCCTATCCATAGTCTTGCTTGTTTCCATTTGTCTTACCGCAGCGCAGGCGCAGAACAGCGGCAAACGCCGTCTGACCGATCGCGACGATCTGTATGGCTGGGAGGCGGTCGGACGATTGGATATCGGGAATGACGGTTTCTGCACCGGCACCCTGATCGCGAAGGATTTGGTGCTGACCGCTGCCCATTGCGCCTTGGATCGCGCGACCGGAAAACCATATGCGCCGGGGAAGGTGACCTTTCGCGCTGGCCTAAGCGATGGCCAAGCTTTGGCAGAGCGCAAGGTGATCCAGATTGCGGCCCATCAGGACTATGTCGCCAACGCGCCGGTTTCGGCCGAGAACGTCCGCGTTGATGTGGCTCTGATGCGTCTGGAAGAGCCTATTCCCTATGCCATTGCAAACCCGTTCGCTTTGTATTCCGGACGTGTTCTCAATAACGAGATCAGCGTCGCCTCTTATGGGCGTGGCCGCGCCGAGGCGATTACGCGTCAGCGGTCGTGCAACATCGTTGAACGTGGTCAGGGGCTGATCGCGTTCAATTGCGATGTGACCTTCGGGTCGTCAGGGTCTGCGATACTGGCCAGAAACGGGCCGCGCTGGCAGATCCTTTCGGTTGTCTCGGCCGTTGCCTGGAACGGACCACAGAAGGTGGGCTACGGGATGGAACTCGCGGGCATTGTGGCCGAGCTGAAGGGCGCCATGCGCCGGGATGCCCCGCGCCCGACGGCGACGATACGACGGCTGCAACCGGGCTCTGACAAGTCCAGTTCAGGTGCGAAGTTCATCAGCGCAGGCGGGTCTTGAACCCTGTCAACTCTCTTCCCATCTGAGGTGTATCGGGTCGCCTGAACAGGGGCCCGCGTAACCCAGTGCCCGTCCGTGACGGAGGGCCGTTTTGCACATCGCTCAGGAAAGAGGATATGACATATGCGTACATTTGATTTTGCACCGCTGCACCGCGCTACCATCGGGTTTGACCGCGTCGCAGACATGATGGATCGGGTTCTGACCAATGACGTGGCCCAGCCAAGCTATCCGCCATACAACATCGAAAAGACCGAGGCCGACACCTATCGCATCTCGGTAGCCGTCGCCGGTTTTTCCGAGGCCGATCTGTCGGTCGAAGTTAAGGAAAGCGCACTGATCGTTGCGGGCAAGAAAGCCGCCGACCAACCCGAGCGCAACTATTTGCATCGCGGTATCGCCACGCGCGCGTTCGAGCGTCGCTTTGCCCTTGCCGACCATGTTCGCGTCACCGGCGCAAGCCATGAGGATGGCATGTTGAACATCGATCTGAAGCGCGAAGTGCCCGAAGCGCTGAAACCGCGCCGGATCGAGATTTCGAATGGCAAAGCCATCGAAAAAGATGTGGTCGATGCCAAAGCCGTGAACTGAGGCACTTGATCACTTTGCGACGGCCCTGCCTCTGTGGCCTGTCGCAGACTGCACGCCCCGCGTACCTCCAGGCGCGGGGCGTTGTGTTTTAGCCAACAAAGCACTTTCTTGTTCTACCTGGCGCTTAGTAACCTCGTGAAATGCACGCTCTGGTTTCATGTCCCCTTGTTTCTTCCACACGGCCCTGCCAGATTTGAGGGATTGGCTGTCTCAGGTTGTTGATGTTTCGACATTTTGTTCCGCTCTTGCTTTTGTCCCTACCGGCTCTGAGCTCGGCTGAAGTTTTGCCTCCGGCCATGGCTGAAGACTATTCTGGCATGGTCGGTGATGGTCCAACGCTGAATATGGGGTTGGTAAGAAACGGAAATTCTGCAGACAATGATCTCGGGGGCACCAATCTGCGAGATGCGTTTCGGGGCGCGAAAGGGAACGACGTTCTGGTCGGATACGACTCTTACGACACCTATACTTTTGAGCTGGGTGATGGAGCGGACACTATTGTCGATCACAGTACCTCGGGCAATCGGATTAGATTTCGCGATGTGCCAGAGGAAATGGTTGAAAGGACAGAGGTACCCGGCTTCAACGGAGAAACGGATCTGCTACTCATTTACGGAGAAACAGATGCAATTCGTATCGTAGGGTGGTCTGAACTATCTGATGAGACGAAATCTGCTTGGACAATCGAACATGTTTTTGTTCCAAAAGCAGAACCTGCTTCGGAAAGGCCAAATCCCATAGTAAATCTACTAAATGATCCCCGGGCAGTGGGTATGATACTGCTTTTTTTGTTTATCAGTTGTTTCCCATTGGCACGGCTGCTTTGGCTTCGTTGGCGTAACCAATAGCGATCTGGACTGGATCTTCTAACCTGCATCACTTCCAATCCTGAATCGAAAAACCCTGCACAATTGCTGCGCAGGGTAGGTTTGGTATTCGGGAATGATCGTCAGTTCCCGGCGGTCACTGACCCAATCGACCAGAACATGGTCTCGCCTGAGGCATCGTCGACGCCGTCATTGTCAGTCATCACAAACGCCTCGCCCGAAGGCAGGATGGCCAGACCTTCGATCTTGTCCAGAACGTAGCCTCCGGTCGAGGTCAGGTCGGGCAGCAGGTCGCGGACCTCTTGCTTGCTGACCACGGGCAGGGGGCCGCCCAGCGGGGCCGGGGTCATTTCGGACAGCGGGATGCGGTAGACCTTTTTGGTCACGGCGCGGTGGTCATGCTGGTTGTCGCGTTCGATGACATAGATATGATCGCCGAAGGCTGCGATTTCCGACAGTCCGACCCAGCCGGTTTCGGGCTGGGCTTTGGGATAGTGCACGGCACCCCACTCGCCGCTTTCCAGATTGTAAGCCACCAGTTTGACATGGTTTGCCGGGTCGTCCTTCCATTCGCGCTGTACGGCCATCCACAAGGTGTCACCGACTTTGGTGATGCCTTCAAAGCCAAAGCGTTTCTCGACAGCCATCAACTCGGCAGGCAGGCCGATCTCGCCCTTGCGGTCCTTGATCAGACCATCCGCGCTGACATGGTAGATCGCATGCGGGATGACCCGGTCGGTGCGGCCTTCGGAGGCGACATAGAAGCCACCGTTGCCATCCAGCGTGATGCCCTCAAGGTCCAGCTTTTGTGCCGGGTTGCCGTCCTGGCGGTGGATGCGGATCACGTCCACGATGCGAGCGGGCTGCTGGCTTGGGTCGATCTTGAAGATCGAGGGCTGGAAACCGTAAAAGCTGTCATTGACCGCATAGATCATGCCGTCCGCGTCTGCCACCAGACCGGACAGAGCACCCCATCCGATCAGCTCATCCGCGCCCTCTGACGTGAGATGGGGATAGGTTGCGGGCGCATCCTGATATTCGAAAATCGAGATATGGGCGCGCGGGCCGCCATCTTCGATCAGGTCTTTTTCGTTGGCCGAGATCAGCAAGTTACGCTCGGGGATCGCTACATAGCCTTCAGGGCCGACGCCCGAGGGCAGCAGCTGTTTCAGCACCGGGTTTGCCGGATCGGTGGCGTCGTAGACACCCACGACCGAGGCACGCTCGGCCCCCACAAAGATCATCGGTGTACCGCCGAAGGTGGCTGCGGTCACGCTTTCGGGCTCGACCCCTTTGCTGTCCGAGCGTTTGTCGGGGTAGTGACCGATCTGGATAATGGCTTTCTCGAAATCGGTGCCGTTCTCGTAAACGACGGTGCCGTCCTTGTGGAAGATCGTCCAGCCGCGTGAGCCGCCCTCATAGTCGCCTTCATTGGCGGTGGCGAAGTGGTTATCGTCGATCCATTTCACCGCATCGGGTTCACGCAGGCGACCCGGTTGGTTTTCGGTGAAGATCAGTGCGCCGCGCTCATCGGTGGCGTCAATGCCCTCCAGATCCACGCTTCCGGCCGAGAAATGGCTTATCACGGTGCCATCCTTGCCCACAACTGCGATGTGGTTGTTTTCCTGCAGGGTGACGACGGTTTCACCAAGGCTGTTGATGTCTACGAATTCAGGTTCGGGGTCGGTCGGAGCAACCTCGGCCAGACCGGTTAGTGAGGCCATCTTCATACCCGCGCAATCCAGCGCGCCGTCTTTCAGCGGAACAAGTGCCAGCTCACCTGCGGGAAGCTGCGGGATGATGCCATCGTTCAGATCTTCGTCGCGCTCATTCTCGATCGCCACGGCGACAAAGCTGGCATCGGGCGAGATGGCGACGCTGTCGGGCTGACCGCCCAGATCACAGGCACCGGTTTCGGTCTTGCCCGCGATATCGACTGCGATCAGCTTGCCCGACGGCGCGGTATAGCTTTCCGAAGTGTTGACACCCACAAAGGCCGTTGCGCCAACGATCCCAACGGATGTCGGCTCGCCGCCCACCTCCATCGCACCCAAAGGCGCGGGTTTTGCAGGATCGGTGATGTCGACCATGCCGATCACGCCAAGCGGGCTGTCAGTATAGACCAATGTCATGCCATCTGCAGTGGCCGCGATAATTTCGGGCGAGGTTTCGCGGTTGGTATCCGCGCCCTCGGCCATGTTTTTTACGACGGGGAAAGACGCAATTCGGTTGAAATTCATCTCTGCCGCAGCCTGACCAGCAGTCAGGGCAAGGGCAGATGTCAGGCAGACAAAGCGCAACGACATCGGTTGGTATCCTCTCTCACTTGGGCCCAAGTGGGATGGACGCACATTGTTGCGCGATCGTGACGGTTTTGATTCAGTTTGATGACAAGTTGCACAGCTGCCGCGCCGGTTCTTTTACCTGTGCCGTTCGATTGACCCGCCTATCTTTTTGTCCCCGAGTTTGCCAATCTTTCACTGATTTTAGAGCCCGAGGGGATGTAAATAGGCGTAACATTCCCTATCTTATTGGGTATATAAGAAAAACAAGGATAGGACAGATGTCGAACCAGCAATTCGAAGCGCTCATTCAGGAAACTCAAGCCAAGGTGCGCGAAAGCCAATCGCAGATCGAAGGGCTGACCTCGCGGATCGAGGCCGCGCGCGCCAAGATCGGGACCGCCGAGGCGGATATCGACATCGAAAACGCCACGCTTGAGGATGTTCACGCCCATACCGAGGTGATGAATGCCAATATTGCCGAGCTGATCATGGGGTTGGACGATGTCACCAACGCGTTTTCCAAGGATTTTGACGAGATGCGGTCGAAAACCGGGTGGGAGTCGTTTGTGGGCATCTTCGCCAAGGCCAAATCCGAGTCCATGCGGCAGGAACGGATGCGCACGGCCAATATCGACGACAAGCTGCAGGACCTGATCGCTAAGTCCGACGTGATCGTCAAACTGCTGGAAGGTCAGTTGGCCGTGCTGGAGGAACAGCGCGTCAAGGTCGAGGACAACCTGACCGTCACGCTGGACGACCGTGAGGCGACCGTTGCAGAGCTTGAGGCCTTGCGCACCGAGATTCAGGGCATGGACCCGACGATCATCACGCTGGAAAACAAGATCAGCGTCGAACAGGATGCCGCTGCGCGCACCCAGCTGGAAACCGAACTGGCCGAATTGAACAAGCAATACAACGCCAAAGTTCAGGAGGAACAGGTCAAGCTGGCCAAAAGCCAGACGCTGGAGCGTTATATCGAAAAGGGCAAGACCTGGGTCGATTCACTGCAAAACCAGGCGGCGACGCAGATGGTGCTGATCAACAAGCTGCAGACAGACACGCAACAGCGCGTGGTGCTGTATGACGCCCTGACCAAATCGCTGAAAACCGCGCAGCAGCAGGACGTGGCCCACCGCATCAACGAGATCGGCGTGCAGACCGACCAAGAAGCGCAATCCGCCATGGCCGCCATCGGCACCGCGACCAACCAGAAAATGGCCGACATGCTTGAGGCGCATGAGGACCACATGGTCTTTGCTCGCGACGTGCTGGAGAAAAAGGCCAAAGCGGACGAACGCTTTGCTCGCCGCTTTGCCTCGATTGTCGAGAAGCATGATAAGAATTTGTATGGCGGATGAAGTGGTTTAGCCAAAAAGACTTTAGGCTGCTCAGAATTGGCCTCTTTCTCGTGGTTTGGCCGTTCCCTGTCTATGGCCTAACGGCCCTTCTGCATGAAATCGGTGTCGATGGCGGAGCTTATAAGCTGCTCGGCTTCCTCACTCTATATGTCGGGCCGGGTAGTGTAATCTTCGGGCTTATCATCTTCGCATTGTACCTGATCTCGGAAGTTCTTCTTTTGCCTTGGCGGCTTCATCAATGCCGCACAAACGGGTGTAATAAATCTGCCAATGACTAACCCCACCCAAGATCATGTCGGCCTGACCGACACTTTCGCCTCGCGTCGATACTTCCGCAAATTCGAGGTGATCACCGTCCACCTCCTGCGCGTGGCCGCGACGATGGAGGCTGAGGGCGCGATCAGCAAGCAAGAGGTGCGAATCGTGTCGCGCTACCTCTCGGGGTTGCTCTACACGTTCCGAGCGCTCAGCATGAAATATCTGCTGGTCGGGCGCGATACGGGGCGGTTCTTTGGTAGCCTTGCCATGGACAAGCGCGACAGCGGGTTTCCGGTGGCGGCCGAGCTGCTGACTATGGCCAATGACGCACAGCAGGCGCAGGTGCATCTGGCGAATATGCCCTCTGAAGATGATCTGAAAACCGACATGGTGCGGACGATCATCGGAGACCAGGAAATCCCCACCAAGCTGCAATTCGCGCTGTCCCAAAGGCTCTACTACGAGGAATTGCTGAAAGGACAGCTGTTCTGGGCCCGCAACGATCCAGAATGCCACTGGATCGGGAATGAGGGCGAGCGGCGCAAGTTCCTGATCCACTGGGCGGTCTATGACAGCCAGATCAATCTGCCGGTCATCTACCTGATGCAGTTGGAGGACAGCGGTCGGACGGCATTGCCCAAGGACCAGCGCCGCTGGCCCGAAGTGCAGGCGCATCTGATGGCGCAATCCTTGGGTGGTTTGAAGCTGGTGACTATCGCCAAGGGGTTCGATCAGGATTTCGACGACCTGCATCCCAAACATCTGCGACGTATTCATGTGGGTCCGATGTATTCCTCGGCCTTTACCGAGCAATCCGGCCCCTTGCGGCAGGTGCTGGAGGACGCGCAGGCCCCTCAGGGGCAGGATTGGGCGCTGGCCTGGACGACCGAAGAGTTGGAGAGCGAAGAGGTGATCGAGGAACGCGCCGGGTGGTTCTCGACGGTTGAGCGCGAGGTCTTCGCGCTGGATCCGTTTGGCGGGCAAGGGGCTGAAACCGGAGCGACGCGCACGCAGCGTTCAATCATTCTGCCTCAGCGTCCGTTTCAGGTGCTGGCCGAGCGCAACCCGCCGGGCTTTGCCGATGTGCGCAAGTTTGTGGTCAGCAATACGGGGCAGGTGTTGCGCTATTAGTTTCGCCTTTGGCGAGAGTATTTTTGAAAAGATGAAGCATGGGCGGTTTTTGAGATGAGTTTGACGTCAGATCAGATGGAATTGCGCGAAGACGATGTTCGCAAGCATTACCCGGCGGCGACGGCCCTGTTGAACGGGTTCGAACATGCGCCGCGGATTGCGAAACCGGTTGATGTGGCGGTTGAGCGGTCCCCGGGCGTGTCGACGGGGCGGCGGTTTCGATCCACCACGCCGGGATTGGTGACGCGGCGGAGCGTGCGAGCCGATGGAGTGCATCTGGTTGAGCGGATCGAGGCGTCGGACGATGGCGATACGCTGGTCTCACCCTCTCAGGCCGCGGCGCAGCAGGCCATTCGGCGCGCAATTGCCATCGCTTTGGCGGTGGCCGAGGCATATGCGGAGCGGACTCCGTTGGCCGATTTGAAGCGGGCCAATCTGGCGGGGGATTTGCCTGTTGCGCGCAAGACCGAGTTTTCGGAATTGCTGACGGCTGAGGCTTTGATCACATCTCATGTGCTGGGCAATGCGCTGGCTTATCTGATGTCGTCTCATCTGGGCGAAACCACGGTTGATCTGGGTGAGATCGAAGAGGTGTTGACGGACAATGGCCAGCTTGCCCTGCACGGCACCTTGTGGGAGCTGGATCAGGTGCTGGCGAAACATGCCCCCGACGATGCCCATCTGATCGCGGCGATCAGTGCCTATGCCGAGCAGTTGATGGACAAGGTCGCCCTGCGCGCGCAATCGGCTGACCATTTGGCCGCGTTCCAGAACGCCGCCTGGCATATTGAGGCCGACGATCTGACGATCCGGGGGTTTGCACCGGCCTCCAAAGCCAAATCCACCACCCTCACCATGACCTTCAAGAAACCGAATGAGGTCGTGGGCAACCATATCGCCAAGTATCAGGCAATGAAGCTGGCCAAGATGCTGATGGCCTATGACTTCGACCGCCGCCTGAACCCGTTCGCGGAACTCGGCGGGTTCATCTTTACCTTCATGGGCGACGGGAAGCCGGGCACCGGCAAGACCACTCTGATCCAGATGATGGCCGGGCTGATCAACGATTATTGCCAGAACGCGGGCTACCCGTTCCGCTATCAGAACCTGAGCACCGACAATATCGACAGCTATCAGGGCAAATCCGGCCAGAACGCCAAGGCGTTTATCAACACGATCATCGACCCCTCGGTCATCGGTTTTGGCACCGTCGACGATATCGACCAGCTGGCAGGCAAGCGCGGCGACCGGCAATCGTCAGCCGGGCAGTTGGAAATCACCGCCGTGCTGATGGAGAGCTTTGCGGGTGCCAACACCGTTGTGCGCGGCAACTGCACCTTTGGCATGTTCTCGAATTATCCCGAGAACGTGGACGACGCCCTGCGCCAGCGGGCGGGGGCGCGGTTCCTGGTCGACGGGCCGCAAACGCGCGAGGATTACATCGACATCCTGCACCTGCTGATGGGCCGCAACCACGACATCCCGCTGGGCGAGCACGACGCCTATGCCGCGCAGGAGATCAAAAAGGCCGTCGCCGCCAGTTTCGAAAGCCACTCCCGCCCGCATGAGGACGCGCTGTTGCAGGTCTATGACCGGGTCTCCGGCGAGGTCGGCCAGATGGACACGATCGCCAAGCTGGGCACCTACCTCAAGGCGATCCAGCAGGCGGATGAGCGGTTTACCGGTCGCGCGATCAAGAACATCACCGACGCGGTCAAGGTCCGCGCGATGGACTTCGAACTGCCCGACGAGTGGATGGAAAACCCAGACCTGTTCCTGTTCCGCGACTACGACACCAAGAAAGCGATGATCGAGGACCTGCGCCAGCCGATCACCGTTGAGATGGTGATGCAGGAAATCAACCGCTACGCCGACAGCGAGTTCCGCTATGCCGACAAGAGCGACGAGGTTGCCATCGAAAACGCCGTGCGTGAGATGGGCCGGATGGAAGAGGCCAAACGACGGTATCTGGAGGGCAAGGGGTGACAGGCGGCCCAATCCTGATCTTTGCAAGCCTGATCGGCGCTTGCATCTTCTTCGGCAGAGCCGCCGCGCGCCGTCGCCCGCCATCCGGTTGGGCCTTTGCCATGCTCACGCTGATCATCTTTGCGGTCACCTATATCTGGAGTTCCCTGTTCGAGATCTGGATGAACGGCGCATCCATCTTGCGCCCGGTCTCGCTGCTCCACGCCTTTGGTCCCGGTGAAATGCCTTCACATTTCCTTGGTCGCGCGTTGTTCTGGTTTGTCCCCGCAATGATCTTGGCCGGAGGCGCGTATGCAACAACGCGCCATTGGTCAAAGGAGGCAATGACATGACGTTGACACTTGCGATCACCGGTTTAGCACTCGTTCTGGGTTTCATCTTGCCCGTGCGCTGGGGCGTATTCGGCTTTCTGGGCGCAGTGGCGGTGCTGTTTCTGACCCAGTTCGGCGTGAACACAGGCGGTGGGTTTGAGGGCACGACATGGGAGGAAACGCTGATCCTGTTCGAAGGCAGTGTGGTATCTTACGTCGGGTTCAACTTGCAGATCACAGCGCGGGCGTTTGCGTTGCCGTTGTTTGTTTTGGCGACGATTGTTGTGCGTCGTGCAGCAGCGGGGCTTGTATAGTGGGTGTCAACTAAACCAGTGAGAAAGGAATAAGTCATTTGAAATCTAAGGGACTAAAAAGGGCCATTTACATTCTGGCGCTACCCTTGTTGGGCGCTTGGCTCATTACCTTTGTCGAGTTCGGAGAGATATCGCCGTTCTTTAACAATCCAACTACGGAGGGAGGTGAAACGCCCTGGATTTTATTCAAAAGGAACTTTTTGGGGCTGGCTGCTGTCGCGTTCACCATTGTGGATATACCGGACATACTAGGTTGGAATACCCGCCAAAAGCGACTGAACTCTTACTCAAATGACGACACGAAAAATGGCTGATTTTCTAGATAGCGGTTTTGAACTTGGAGAGCGCATTCAACATGCGAGAGCGTTCCCATGATCCGCCTCATCGAAAAAGGCCTTATGTTCGGCAATCTAGTCCACATCTCCAGCCCGGCTCTGGTCGAGCGCTATAACCGCGCATTGCAGCATCTGGCGGGCAAGGCCACTCAGCTTGCGGATTTCCATGTGGACATCTCGGGCTATTCCCCCGAGATCGGGCAGGAGTTTGACGATCCGCTCTACCTCAACCCCAATGGGGTCAACCGGCAGTTTATCCTGCTGACGACCGAGCAGAAACGCGCGCCTCTGCTGAACGTCAAGTTCTCGACCTCGCGCGAGATCCTGCGGGAATTCATCGAAATGAACGAGGCACAGCTGTTTGCCCTAACCGCCACCGACGCGGTGGCCGGAGAGCTGGTGAACTCGGTTTTCAAACTCAGCACGCCTGCCGACTTGCTGAACCTGCGCAAGATCGAGATCGAGGCAGACACGACCGGGGGTACCCTGCGCAAGGCGCAACAACTCGCAGGCATGGTGGAACGGTTCAAGACCGAAGAGGACGCCTGGTTTGACGATGTGCTGATCGCCGAGATGATCGAAACCGCCAGGGATACCGGAGACGTCACCCGCAACCCCGTCCGCCTGCGTCACACCGCGTTCGAGCAACGCAATTTCTGGACAGCGCATTTCGGCGGGCTCTATCTGTTCCCTGATCTGGACCATCCGGCGGCGATCTGTATGGGTGAAAAACCCGATGACCTGCCCGTCAAATTTGTGTTTGACCAGTCGCAGCGCAACCAGATCGCCAAGTTTCTTGACTACAACGATCTGGTCGAAACCATCATCGAGGCGCGCGGCTTGGACTCGGCCGCAATCCTGCAGCAAAAGATGGATTTTCTGACCATCGCCGCCGCTGCAGATGCCCAGGTCGATCTGACCGGTCTGGATCGTAGCGATATGCGCCGCCTTGCGCGCAGGCATTCAGATCGGCTGCCCGAGGCTTATCACGGGCTGGCCCAACTTTTGCGCTGGGCGACGGATGGCGGGCCGTGGCCTCGGATCACCTCGGATCACCCGGCCTATTTCTACACTCTGCGCGCCGCCGATACGCCACAGCGCGATTTGGTCAACATGCTGCTGGCCGAGCTTGCTCCGCTGGATCCGCGCCAGCTGTTTATCTGCCATAAAGAGCTGTTCTACAGCACTTACCGGACCTGGCCTGAGGCCAAGAAGGCCTATGTTGCCGACTTCCTTGCGCGCGAGTATCAGGTGGATAAATCCGGAGCCCGGGCCGCATTGTTTGGCCACGAGCCTGACATGAGCGGCAATGACCGCGTCAGCGACGCCGTGATCGCACGAGTCGGCCCCTGGGGTGCGGTGAGGAGGGACTGAAATGTTCGGAGCAATGCGCCTGTTCCTGATCCTGCTGGTTCTTCAGACGATTGCCTATTTTGCGCTGTCGCTGTACTCGCGTGGTGTGCGGCGGCGCAAGCTGGAAAGCTGGTGGGACGAAAAGGGTAAAACCGGCAACAAAGAGGCATTTGTGGCCCGCGGCCTGCATGTCTACGACAATTCGTTCCGGCGTAAATTGATTTTGGGCGTCTATATTGTGCCTTGGGTGGCAATTGGTGCGCTGATCTATATCGTGAATTATATGTGAGGTTACGGCATGGCCTATGTGAAATGGGCGTTCATCATCATCTTCTGGGTCACGATCGGAACGATCCTGCAATACGCGCTGCCGCAACAAGATGTCGTGCGGATTGTGAATACCTATGAAGAACGCCAGGATCTGACCGACTGGACGCGCATCTTCTGGTCCGAGCCAGAGGACCAATCGACCAGCCTGTCGAACCGCGATGTGCAGTTCATTCAGGCGGTTCGTGCCAATGGCAAACCGATTGTCTACCGAAATGAAGACACCGGCTGGGGCTGGCCGCCCTATTTCAAGTTCGACACCGCTAATCTGTATACCGAGGCGAATGATGCCAAATCGACCAAGGACAACCCGGATTGGGTGGTCGTCACCCACTATGGCTGGCGGAACGAGTTCATGTCGATCTTTCCAAACGCCGTGTTCATCCGGCATGTCGACGGACCGGACGTACGCATCATCCCATGGTTCAACATCATCTTCCTGACGGTGTTCGCTGCCTTGGTATGGGCGATCTGGGTTCGTTGGCGTCGCTTTCGGCAAAAACGTATCGATCCCGTGTTGGAGAACATGGAGGATGGCCTCTACGCTGCGGGCGATGCGATTGATGAAAAGCGCAAAGGTTTCCGTCGCTGGCTGGACAGTTGGAAGTCCAAATAGCGACGGCTGCCATTCACAGGTGCACATCTATCTGACGATGAATTCAGCATGAAGCGCCCCTGCGGCTTTGATGGTTTTCAGAATGTCGATCATATCGCGGGGCGAAACGCCCAAAGCATTCAGGCCCGCAACCACTTCGGACAGGGTCGTCGCCTCGGGGATTTCGGCCAGCCCGGTGCCCTCGTCTTCTTCGATCCCGGCGAAGGTGCGGGGAACCACCACTGTTTCTCCGCGTGCAAAAGGGTTGGGCTGTACGGCGATGGGCGCTTCCTCGACCGTCAGCGTCAGGTTGCCCTGCGACACCGCCACCCGAGAGATTCTGACATCCCGGCCCATAACGATGGTGCCGGACCGCTGATCCACGACGACCCGGGCCTTGCTTTCGGGTTCGACCAAAATGTTCTCGATCCGGCCAATCGCGTGCGCGGTCGAGACCGCCTGCGTCGCCGTAATACTCAACTCTACGGTCCCTGAATCCCGCATCAGCGCAACGGCGCGGTTGAACTCGGTATTGATAGCGGCCTCGATCCGCCCGGCGGTCGTGAAATCCGGTTCTCGCAATGCCAATCTAAGCTGCGTCAGATCCGCCAGCTCAAAGTCGATCTCTCGCTCTACCCGCGCGCCCGACGGGATAACGCCCGAGGTCGGGACCCCGCGCGTGACCGTGGCCGCCTCGCCCTCGGCCACCGCGCCACCCGCCAAAACGGTACCCTGCGCGACGGCATAAATCTGACCATCCGCCGCGTTGAGCGGCGTCATAACCAGTGTCCCACCCAGCAGGCTTTTCGAATCCCCGATGGCCGAGACCGTCACATCAATCTGCCCCCCAACCCGCGCAAAGGGCGGTAGAGTGGCTGTGACCAGCACAGCAGCCACGTTCTTGGGTCGAAAGTCCTCTCCATTCACGTTGACGCCCAGCCGTTCCAGGATGTTCGACATGATCTCTTCTGTGAATGGGGAATTGCGCAGGCCATCGCCGGTGCCGTTTAATCCGACGACAAGGCCATAGCCCACCAGATCATTGCCCCGCACGCCGTCGAAATCCACCAGATCCTTAAGGCGGATCGCCCCCGCAGAGACGAGGCCGGGCAGCAACATCAATATGAAAGCAAGAATCTTCATCTCAGGAAATTCACCAGCGACAGGTTGGCGTTGCGCACGGTTACCGAATAGAGGCTTTCCAGCTGGAACTGCACGGTCTGCAGGCGCGCGGCGGTCTCGTAGGGGTCCGCAGAAATCAGAGTGTTCCGTGCGCTTTCGGCGCTGGTTTTCGCGGCGGCGTTGCGTGTCGCGGCTTGCTCCACGCGCGCCTCTGCGGCGCCAACCTCGGCGCGCAGCTTGACGGTGGCATCCTGCGCATTGGCAAGATCAACGCCAAGCTGTGTAAACAATGCGGTCCGCAGCGTCGGGGCCCAGTTCAGCGCGTCCTCTGACGCCAGCGCGGCGACGGCAACATCGCGCAGCGCGGCTTTTAACGCCGGATCGGTTGCCGTGATCGGGATGTCGATCCGCTCGGTTTCCGAAATTTGCATCGGCGACAAAGGGGTTGCATTGCCGCGATAGATCACCGCGTCAAACCCGGTTGGATCGTTGAACCAATCTTCGGCCGCCTGTCTGATATCCGTTGCGGTGATCAGACCGGTCAGCTCTGTTTGTAACGCGGCCAGCAGCGTATCGGCGTCGAGCAAGGGCGAGACATCGGTCGCGGTGCCCGAAAACAGGCTACGCCCACCCGTCCGTCCGTTCAGCGCCGAGATCATGGTATCCAGCTCATTGCGCGCCTGAACCGAGGCTTGCTCATGCGTTACTGTCTGATTGGCGGTGCCGAAAGACAGCAACGACGACGAGATCTCGCTCACGGAGTCGCCAAAGGTTTTCAGGCTAAACTGCATTGCATCTGTGAACAAACCGGCCTCGGCCGTGGCGACAGAAAAAGCCTGCAGCCGTTCGAGATTTCGTTCCAGATCCAGCAGATGCGAATAATCGCCCGCCAATCGGCCCGAGATATCCTGCACCTTTCCTGAGGACATTTCATAGGACAGGGTTTCGATTTGCGATTTGATCTCGGTGCTGCGGGTGCGCAGGGTCAGGCCGCGTGCCAGATCGCCGATAGAATTCAGGGTCATGTTCAAAGCCTCAGCAGGGTATCCATCAGTTCGTCGACCACTGCGACGATACGGGCGTTGGCGGCATAGGCCTGTTCAATCTGCATCAGGTTCTGCAACTCGGTGTCGCTGTCGACCCCTTGTTCTGCCACCAGTTGCTCCATCTTCTGGTGCGCGCTCGCGGCGAAGGTGTTGCGTGTTTCTGCGGCATAGGCGTTCGCCCCTGCCTTCGAGATCAAGGTCTCGGTCAGTTCGGCAGCGCGCAGATCGCCGGTGCCCAGAGTTGACCCCGCTACCGATCGTGCCTGATTCAGTGCCGCACCAAACGCTTGCAATTGGCGCGCCTCTCCCGGAGCGCCAGGTGCCGTTGCGCCAAGGCCCGCGCGCAACTTCCAGCTGTCGCCTCCCGCGTCCGGGTCCACGATCGGATTGACCGCAATGCGCGAGGCCAGCCCGGTCTGCGCGGCTGGGTCAAACCGGTTGCCTGCATCGGTGAACAAGCCCGGATCGACCGCGGTGGTGGTTGGATCAAGGCCCGCAGCCTCGAACCGTTCGATAAGATCTCGGGCGACGGTGTCCAGATCGGCCTGCGCCTCGACCGCCAGGTTGTCGCGAATCTCGAATTGCGCGGTCAGCGCCCCACCGCGAATCTGGGCGAAATCCCCGGTGATGCGCACGGGCTGCCCGTTGGCCTCAAGCCCCGACAGCAGTCCGTTTCCAATCGTCATATGCGGCGCGGTCTCGCCGGTGATCGAGAACGCGAATTCAGCCGCAGAACCTTCCAGCAGGATCAGACCGCCATGCGCATAAAGCGAGACCTGATCGTTGTCGCGGGCTATCAGATTCACCGGCACCAGTGCGTTGACCTGATCAATCAGAACCTGCCGCTGATCCAGTAACGCACCGGTGTCACCGCCAGAATTGCGAATGGCCGGGATGCGGGCGTTCAGTTTTTCGATGTCCTTCAGGGTCCGGTTCAGGGTTTCGACCTGCTCGCCAATGGTCCGATCCGCATCCGAGCGCATTTTGCGCACACCCTCGGATGCCTGGTTGATTGCTGTGCTCAGCGCGCGGGCTGATCGGGCCACCTGATCCAGCCGCTGAGCCGAGCCGGGCAGGCTGGACGCTGTGGTCAAGCTGTTCTCGAACTCCGTTAACCGCGCCGCGATCGAGGTCGCATCATCGGCGGTGCCCACCAGCTTTTCAAAGCCAGCGTGGAAGGCCGATAGAGTCGTGGTGGTGGCCAAATCTGCATTGGTTGCGCGGCGATTGGCCAGCAAGACAGGGTCCTGATGACGGGTAACCCCAACGACCCGCACACCATTGCCCGAGATCGTGCTGGTCGCCAGTTCCAGTGATCGGCGGGCGTATCCCGGCGTCAGGGCGTTGGCGATGTTGCCTGAGATCACGGCCGCACCACGACTGGCGGCGTTCAGCCCGCCCAGGGCGTTGTTCAATGCTGTCGACATATTCATCGGACACCTCCTTTTTGGTGGTCAGCCGTTGGATCAGCGTTTGATATTGGTGGTTTCCTGCAGCATCTCATCGACGGTCTGAATGACTTTGGCGCTTGAGGAATAGGCTCGCTGTGTTTGGATCATCGAGGTCAGCTCGGTCGCGACATCTGTGGTCGATTCCTCGCGCGCGAAAGAGACCAGATCGCCGGTCGGCCCTTCACCTGCGTTCCACAAAAAGAACGTGCCGCTTTCACGAGAAGGGGCGTAGGTCTGGCTGTCCAACGCAGTCAGGCCATTTGGATTGGGCACGTCGGCCAGTGGAATCTGAAACACCCGGCGACTGACCCCGGTATCGTAGAACGCGTAGACATACCCGTTCTCATCCACCTGAACGCTGGTCATCGTACCCACTGCCGAGCCATCGCGCGTGATCGAAACCGGCGCAAAGGTATCGGACAACTGGGTTATCCCGTCAGAATCGCCGATCAGGCCGATGTTAATCTCCATCGGTCCGCCGGCCACATTGACCACGAAGCTGCCGGTTGCCGGGTCATAGGCACCCCCGGACACCGTCGCGACACTGGCCAGGGTACCCCCTGCGGATCGGCTGTCAGTAAAGGTCAGTGTGTATTCTCCGATCACTGCGCCACCCGATGCGGAATCGCGCAGGGTCAATGTCCATTCATTACTGGACCCCGCCGCCGGGACGGTGGGCACCAGTTCGATATCGACGCTTTCGGATTTGCCCAGATTGTCGAAGTACTCGACCGAGAGGGGCTGTGTATCACCCGGCGCGCCTGCGTCCGTTGCAGTTGCGGGCAGGTTCATACGCAAATTCATCGAGGTAGTCGGCGCGCCGGACAGTTGATTGACGCTTAGCTGGATGGGTTCCAGCGCCGCAGGCGTGTCGCGCGGCACGCTGGGGATGGACCCGTCCGCCGCAGCGCGCCAGCCTAGCAGGACAAGGCCGGATTCGGTGACCAGATACCCTTCCTCGTTGGTGCGGAATGATCCGGTGGTGGTCAGCAACATCTCATTCGAGCCAGACGCGATCTGAGAGCTGGGCCGCACTGGTAGCATGCCCCGTCCGCGCACCGCCAGATCGGTCGAGTTGTTGGTCGTCACCAGCGATCCACGCTGATCGATCAGGCGCTGGCTGGTGGTTCTGACGCCACCCGCCGAATAGCTGCCGCCCTGACCCGAAGTGACCATCGAATGAAAATCGGTCTCGACCCGCTTATAGCCGAATGTCGATGAATTCGCGATGTTGTCAGAGATTGTGGCCAGCCTGTTGGCGTTGGCCTTCAACGCCGCCACACCGGCATTCAGCGAAGAGGAAATGGTCATCGGCACGCCCTTTTATTGCTTCGGTCCTTGATGCAACACATACCGCACGGCCTCTTAACAGCGCGCTAACAGCTAAAATGCGTCCTAACTTTGCAAATCAGCCAGAGCGCAGGAAGATGATCTCGATCCGGTTGTTACGTCGTGCCATCGGATTTTCGACCGCCAGATGCCGGTCCGCATGACCGGTCACCCGATCCAGCCGCAGCGGCCCGACGCCTTTGTCCTGCAGCAATTGACGGATGGTCTGTGCCCGCGCAGTCGACAGGTCCCAGACCGGATTGTCTGCCAGCACGATGGGGGCAGAGCGGACATGCCCCTCGACCGCGATAGCGTTGGTCACCAGATCAGACGCGCGCGCAACCAGCAGCGTCAGTGCCCGCATCATCGGGGTCGGCTTGTCCGTGCCCGATTCGAACAAGGGCTGATCTTCGGTCGCAAACAGTTCCACCACCAGACCTTCATCGGTGACCCGAGTCACGATGTGCTTGAGCATCTTGTCCGACATCAGGCTTTCGCCGCTACGGCCCAATAGCTGGGCTTCCAGGGACGAGAAATCCTCAAACGCGCCCTTGCCGCCGCCTCGCGCGTCAACCCCGGTGGACCCGCGCGCCTGTTGCGCTTCGGTCGGGTTGCGGTTGCTGGCCCCGGTACCATCCATCACCAGCGTCTTTTCCGAGAACATGCTGTTGCCGCCAAAGGCCCCGTCACCCCCGCCCGAGACCGGATTGACCGGAATCGTCGGCGAGAAGTAATCCGCCAGCCCTTTGCGTTGTTTCTCGGTCGTTGCATTCAGCAGCCACATCAACATGAAGAAGGCCATCATGGCCGTGACGAAGTCCGCATACGCGACCTTCCACGCGCCGCCATGGTGGCCATCGCCGCCTGACACACGCTTCTTCTTGATGATGATTGGCGCCGCATTGGTTTGCGCACCCATCTCCACCACCTTTTATATCACCCGTCTATCGGGGTAGCAGCGCAGGTCTTAAGGCGGGCTTAACACTTAAAACTGTCTTGAATTCCTCAGCGGGGCAGGTTCGCCCCGGCCCTGCGCAGGATCAGTTGCAAATGGTTGAAACTGTTGGCGATACTGTCGGTCTCGCGCCTGGCAAAGAACCCGTCCAGTTCGTCATGAACGCGCACGGCCTGATCCAAAAGAGGGTCAGAACCCTCTGCATAAAGCCCCGCCTTGATCATGACTTCGGACTGTTCATAGCTGCCGACCAGTTTTCGGGTCTCGGCGATCAGCTGATTCTCGTCGGCACTGGCTGCTCCGGGCAGGCTGCGTGACACTGAGCGGCTGAGGTCAATGGCCGGAAAACGCCCGCGTTCGGCGATCTCGCGGCTCAGCACGATGTGACCGTCTAGCACTCCACGTAGGATGTCAGCCACGGGCTCGTCCATATCCGAGCCTGCGACCAGCACGCTGAAGACTGCCGTAATATCACCCTGTTCAGCCGTTCCGGGTCCCGCCCGTTCGCAGAGGTTGGCGATCATCGGAGTGACCGACGGTGGGAAGCCGCGCAGCGAGGCTGCCTCGCCCATGGCGACTGCGATCTCACGATGGGCCTCGGCAAAACGCGTGACCGAGTCGGCCAGAAACAGCACGTTCATCCCTTCGTCGCGCAGATGTTCGGCCACGGTCATCGCCGACCACGCGCACCGCCTGCGGGCCAACGCCGACTGGTCCGAGGTCGCCGCGACCACGACCGACCGCTTTATCCCCTCGGCACCAAGAGCGTTCTCGACGAACTCATTCACTTCGCGCCCGCGCTCACCAATCAGCGCAACCACTACCGCATCGGCCTGCATCGACCGCGCAAGCGTAGCCAGCAGGGTCGATTTGCCGACGCCTGAACCTGCAAACAGCCCCACACGCTGGCCCTGCACGATGGGCAGAACTGTGTTCAACATGGCCAACCCCGTCTCCATCCGCTCGCCCAGCGGCTTGCGTGTAACGGCGGCGGGTGGGGCCTGCATCAGATCCCGCGTGTGCGCCCCGGGCAGCAATGGTTTGCCGTCCAAAGGGTTTCCGAACGGGTCAATCACCCGGCCCAGCCAATGCTGGCCGGGGGCAAAGACCGGCGTGTGTTCCAGAATCACCTGATCGCCCAGACACACGCCGTCGGGGGCTGCGGCGGGCAGCATGTGGATCAGGTCTGCTTCCACATGCAGGACCTCTCCGGCCAGATCAGGGCCGGAACGGCGGCGCAGGGTCAGGTGATCTCCGATTCGGGCGCGCCCGGCCAGGCCATCAATCTCAATCACACCGCGCGCAACGCTGGTGACGCGGCCCATATGCCGTGTGGCAGACAGCCTGTCGAATGCGCCCTTCAAACGCGCCAGATCAAGATCGGTCATCGCGGATCCTCCAAAACTCTTTGCTGAAAACGGTTTCTAAAGGAATCGGGGTTAAGCCTTGATTGAAATCGATCGAGGGAGAAGCCCCGATGTTCTATGACCTGAACGTCTTTAAGACAGCGTACGCAATGGCAACCCATGCCGGTCAACGGCAGGCGGTTATCTCGCGCAATATGGCAAACGCGGATACGCCGGGCTATCAGCCCCGCGATATCGAGGCCTTCAAGACCGCTTTTGAGAAAACTAGGGGCACGGTAGCGATGGCCGCCACCCGCGCCGGCCACCTGCATGGCGGTTCGGGCGCTCAGCACTGGGCGGAATATACGGCCGATCCGTCTGGGGATCCCAACGGCAACGGCGTTTCGCTGGAAGAAGAGATGCTGAAAGCGGTCGATGTCAAACGGCAGCATGATCGCGCGCTTGCGATCTATCGTTCTTCGATTGGCATTCTACGCACCTCTCTGGGTCGGGCCTGAGGAGGATAGGATATGAGCGATTTTTCCCATTCCCTTACCGCCTCGGCCAGCGCCTTGCGTGCTCAGGCGGCTCGGCTACGGCATGTGTCCGAGAATATCTCGAACGCGGATACGCCGGGGTATCGGCGCAAGACGGTGCCGTTTGAAACCGTCGAGAAAGGCGGCCAGCAGATGGTGCAGGCCGGGCGGGTCAAACTGGATCGCCGGGACCTGACCCGTATCTACGATCCGGGCCATCCCATGGCGGATGCAACCGGGCATTACCGCGGCTCGAATGTCGATTTGATGATTGAAATCGCCGACGCCCGCGAGGCGCAGCGCAGCTATGAAGCCAACCTCAAAATGTTTGATCAGACCCGGCAAATGTCGTCGAGCCTGATGGATTTGCTCAGAAAATAAAGGAAAGCCAGAATGGATATCCGATCTTTGACCGCCGCGCAGAGCTATGCCGGTGCCCGCCCCGCAACACAGGCTGATCCCGATCATCAGGGCATTGGGCAGGGGCTGCAATCCACCTTTCGCGACTTCGCCGCGACGCTGAAACACAGTGAACAGGTCGCGCAATCGTCGATGGTGGGGCAAGCCGACCCGCATGCGCTGGTGCAGGCGCTGGCGCAGACCGAGCTTGCGGTTGAGACGGCGGTGATCGTCCGCAACAAGGTGGTCGAGGCCTATCAGGAAATCCTGCGGATGCCGGTCTGACCCGATGCTGAGCGAAGGTCTGTTCTATGACATCGTCCGTCAGGCGCTGTGGGTCGCGGTGATCACCTCGGTCCCGATTCTGGCGGTGGCGCTGATCTCGGGTCTGGCGGTCGGTCTGTTTCAGGCGCTGACCTCGGTGCAGGAGATGACGCTGACCTTCGTGCCCAAGCTGATCGCTATTGTCATCGTGTTCTGGATATCGATGGGGTTCATGACCCAGACCCTCGTTACCTTTTTCACCGGGACGCTGATCCCGCTTATTGCAGGAGGCCGCTGATGGACACAGCCTATGTCACTCTTTCTCGCCAATCCGGTCTGATGACTGAGATGCGGTTGGTTGCCAACAATATCGCCAATGCCAATACGACGGGCTATCGCCAGCAGGGCTTAGTGTTCTCAGAATTCGTTCGGGACATGCCGGGAAACCCGTCGCTATCGCTCAGTCGGGCGCAGGTGCGCAACACCTCTCTGCAACAGGGCGTGTTGACCGAGACTGGTGGGTCGTTTGACTTTGCTATCGAAGGCGATGGGTTCTTCATGATCGAGACCCCTGCAGGCAACCGCCTGACCCGCGCGGGCAGCTTTTCACCGAGTGCTGAAGGCGACCTGGTCACCATGGACGGGCACCGCGTTCTGGACAGCAATGGCGCACCGGTTTTTGTTCCTCCCGATGCAACGACAATTGATGTGGGCAGCGACGGTACGCTCAGTATCAACGGCCAGCTTCTGGGTCAGATTGGCATCTATTCCGTGGCGGACCCGGAAAATCTCGTCCGCGAGGGCAGCACCCATTTCCGCGCCGGCGGACAGGTCGACCCGGTGGATGAACCGGTCGTGCTGCATCGCTTCCTCGAAGGCTCGAATGTCAACGCCATCGGGCAGGTCACGCGAATGATCGAGATTCAGCGCGCCTATGAACTGGGCCAGAGTTTTCTGGAGGCCGAGGATGAACGGGTGCGCGGTGCCCTGAAGGCGCTGATGCGCTGATCTGACAAAGGAGATACCAATATGCGGGCTTTGAAAATTGCTGCGACGGGCATGACCGCGCAGCAGATGCGGGTTGAGACGATCTCGAACAACCTCGCGAATATGAACACCACCGGCTACAACGCGCGGCGGGCAGAATTCGCCGATCTGCATTATCAGCAGATGGCGCGGGCGGGGGCGGTGAATGCCTCGGACGGGACCGTGCTGCCGACCGGCATTCAGCTGGGTCTTGGCGTGCGGCCTTCGGCCGTAACGGTGCAGCTGGAACAGGGCGGTCTGTCGGCCACAGGCAGCGATCTGGACGTGGCCATCGAAGGGCGCGGTTATCTTGAGGTGACCTTGCCCAACGGCCAATCCGCCTTTACCCGTGATGGCAGTCTGAAACGCTCTGCCGAGGGGCTGATTGTCACCTCGGACGGGTTTGCCGTCGCGCCGGAAATCACCATCCCGGATGATGCAAGATCGATCTCGATCAATGCTGCGGGCGAGGTTTATGCCTATTTCGACGACACGGCCGAGGGGCAGTTGCTTGGCGAATTCACACTGGCCAGTTTCTCGAATGCCAAGGGGCTTGAGGCGGTGGGCAGCAACTTGTTCAAGGAAACCGAAGCCTCGGGCCCGCCGGTGGTCGGCACCCCGGGCGAGGATGGGTTGGGCACGCTGCGGCAGGGTTATCTCGAAGACAGCTCGGTCGATGCGGTGCGCGAGGTGACCGAACTGATCGAGGCGCAACGCGGTTATGAGATGAACGCCAAGGTTATTTCCGCCGTGGACCAGATGATGGGCGCCACCACACAGGTGCGGTGATGCGATTTCTCATTTGCCTTCTTGCCCTGACCCCCCTTGCGGCTTTGGCCGAGATCGTTGTCCCCACCCGAACGATCCGCGCGAAAGAGGTCATCGCCGCCTCGGATGTCGAGGTCAAAGCGATCGATGCAGCGGGTGCTGTGCAACAGCTTTCGGACCTGATCGGGCAAGAGGCCCGCGTCGTGCTCTATCCGGGCCGACCGATCCGCCCGTCCGATATCGGCCCGCCTGCAATTGTCGACCGCAATGATCTGGTGACGCTGATCTTTGATCGCACCGCGCTGTCGATCACCGCGGAGGGTCGCGCGCTGGGGCGTGGCGCCGCGGGAGAGCGTATCCGGGTGATGAACCTGTCGTCGCGCACAACGGTAACGGGCGTGGTCCGCGCCGATGGTCAAATCGAGGTCAAGTGATGTCAAACCTAACGAAATGCCTGCTTCTCTCTGTTCTGGGTATTGCCGCGTGCGGTCGGCTGGACCATCTGGGCAAACCGCCCAGCCTAACGCCCAATACGGAGTCGCCAGAGCATGTCGCGATGCTCTGGCCCGGTCTGCCCCTGCACAGTCAACCACAGCGCACCGTGGATCGTGCCTCACTCTGGAGCGGCGGCCAGCATTCGTTGCTGGGGGATCAGAGGGCAATGAAAAAGGGTGACATTCTGACCGTGGTGATTGAGCTAGATGAAAAGGCCGAGATTTCTAACGATACCAACCGCTCTCGGGCCGGGTCCGAAAGCCTGTCGGTGCCGGGCCTTTTCGGCTTGCCGCAACGGGCGGCGGAACGCCTGCCTGCGGGGGCCTCTCTGGATGAGGCTGTATCGATAGATTCGGCCTCGGTCAGCAAGGGCAAGGGGTCGGTCAAACGCAAAGAGAAACTGACGCTGCGCGTGGCCGCCACGGTTGTCGACGTGTTGCCCAATGGTGTGCTGTCGATCACCGGCTCTCAGGAGTTGAGGGTGAATTTCGAACTGCGCGAGCTGTTGGTCGCGGGCTATGTCCGCCCCGAGGATATCTCACGTCAGAACGAAATCACCTATGACAAGATCGCGTCTGCGCGTGTGTCCTACGGCGGTCGCGGTCAGATCACTGATGTGCAGCAACCGCGATACGGGCAGCAGGTTCTTGATACCGTTTTGCCGTTTTAAAGCGAGGATGTGATGGGAAAGCTGTTGCCAATCATTTGCCTGGTGGTGGGTCTTGCCGCAGGTGTTGGCGCCGGCGTTATGCTGGCGCCATCTGGGAGATCTGAGCAAACCGGGGACCAGGCCGAGACCAAGCCCGCCAAACCCAAACCTGAGAAGGGTAAGGAAAAGGCCAAGGAATCCGGCAAAAAGGATGAAGAGAAGACTCAGGAGTATCTGAAGCTTACCAAGCAATTTGTGGTGCCGGTGGTGTCTGAGGATGAGATTTCTGCGCTGGTGACCATGTCCCTCAGCCTCGAAGTGCGACCGGGCATCGAGGATATTTTCTATGAGATCGAACCCAAGCTGAGAGACCGGTTTCTGCAGGTCCTGTTCGATCACGCCAACAGTGGCGGTTTTGACGGGGCGTTTACCCGGTCGGACAATTTGGCGGTCCTGCGCAAGGCGCTGCTTGAGGTTGCGCAGAAGGATCTGGGGAAGGATGTCACAAAGGTTCTGATCATGGGCGTCAGTCGTCAGGATACCTGACCCGCTGTCTACTCAATTCACGTGCAGCGCTTGCTTTGCCGCAGGCGCTGCGTCAGCTCTGTGACGGCCTGTTTGCGCCCGAAGGCTTGACGTAGCTCGTCCATCGCGACCAGCTTTTGCGACCGCAACCGCGCCAGCTCGGTGTTCAACTGCCGCCGCGTGGCCGATTCCCAGCCCTGCCATAGCAGATCGGTGCCGGTGATCCGGTACCCTTCGGTCCGTGCAGATTGTGACTTGACCTCGGCCAGCTGGCTATCCAGTCGGGTCAGTTGCTGTAGCAGTTTTGCTTCTTGCTGCAGCAAGGGGCGCAGCTTGTGGTACTCGTGCTGATAAGCGGCTTCGGTCACGGTTTGCAGGTCTTTCAGCCGGTTACGCATCAGGTGACCTGTCCCTTAGCGCGCTTGCGCATGGCTTCGGCAAAGCGGATCGCGGCGGCGACCGGGCGGTAATACTCTTCGGCGATTTCGTGGCCGATCTCGACCGTGGCATGCAACGCCCGCGCGGTCGGTGGGTCTGAGTGGATGGGCACCCCGGCCTCGCCCGCCGCTGTGCGGATCGTTGCTGCCACCTCGTCGACCCCTTTGGCGACGCAGACCGGAGCGGTGCCGCTGGTGCGCGACCATTTCAGAGCAACCGCGTAATGGGTTGGGTTGACGATCACCACATCGGCCTTGGGCACATCCGCCATCATCTGGTTGGTGGCAATGTCCTGCGCGCGCTGGCGGCGCTGCTGTTTGACATGCGGGTCGCCTTCGGAGTCCTTGGTTTCATCCTGAATTTCCTTGCGGGACATGCGGTTCTTGCGCAGATGCTCGGCATGTTGCCACAGATAGTCGATCACACCGATGGCCAGCGCGATGGTGATGACGATGAACAGGAACCGAAGCAACAGGTTCATCATCAGCAGGATGGACGCGCGCGCGGGTGCCGCGCTGGCCGAGAGGATCTCGGGCAGGTTCGCGTGCAGAAACAGGGCCAGGCAGGCCCCGTAGATCAGCAGTTTCACAAAGCTCTTTGCGAATTCGAACAGGCCGCCCCGCCCAAATTTGTTCTTTGCATTCGAGGGGATCGAGATACGTGAGGTTTTGGGTTTTAGTTTGTCCGGGGCAAATATCAGGGCGCGTTGTGCGATCAGGCTGAGCACCACCGCGACCGCCGGCACCACGAACAGGGCAGCAACCGGCACCAGCGTAGAGCGCAGTATGCCAGCCACCGGGGCCGTCACCGGGCCTGTTGTCAGCAGGTCCGCCAGCCGATCCGATTGGTCGATCAGAACCACAAACAGGGTGCCAAGCCGTTCCGCCGTATACTGCCCAGCCAGCAGCAGCGCGATGAGCAGTCCGGAATAGGCGGCCACCACCGACAGATCGTTGGATTTGGCGACCTCGCCCTTCTTGCGGGCTTTCTCAAGCTTCTGCGGTGTCGCCTCGAAAGACTTGTCGCTGTCATCGTCCTGCCCGCTCATCTTGCGCTCTCAATCGGGTTCTGCAGAAACGCAAACAGTGCGTCGGACCAGACGGACAGGATCAGCGGCGTACCTGCGAACAGCAGAAACAGACCGGCGAAGGTGATCGCGGGGGCGCCCACAAACGCGACCATCAGCTGCGGCATGGCGCGGTTGATGACGCCCAGCGCCAGATTGTAGATCAGCGAGGCGATGACGAAGGGCATGGCTAGTGCGAACGCCAGCCCAAAGCTGCGTGAAACCTGCGTAACGACCCATTGTGTCAGGTCCGGGGCCAGCGGCAGCGTGCCGATCGGGAACAGCATATAGCTGTGGATCATGAATTGCGCGGCACGGACATGCAGGCCCAGCAAGGCCGCCAGCGCCAGCCCGGCCAGCGTCAGCATGTAGCCCATCGCGGGCACGGGCTCAGCTGCAGCGCCGCCCAGAATTTGCGATAGGGATGTCGCCTGCGCGGCGATGGAACCGGCGGTTTGTAGCGCCAGTACAAACATGCGCAGGCCGATGCCCAGCGCTATTCCGATCGCTATCTCGGTGCCGGTCAGAGCCACCATGCGCCCGAACCCGGGCACGGCTTCGGCATCTGGCACCGCAGGGGCCACGATCAGTGAAAACGCTACAGCCAAACCCAACTTGACGCGCACCGGGATGCTGCGCTCGCCAAAGGCGGGCAGCAGCGATACCATGGTCGAGACGCGCAGGAAAATGGCGAAGAGATGCCACAGGGTCTGCCCCAGATGGGGCAACAGCTCGGGCGGCAGGGTGATCACGCGGGCACCGTTCCCACCAGCGCTGGGCGCGCCTCGAGCCCAATTTCCTCGAAGGACAGAACCGGGTTGGCGATGCCGCGGGCGTGCATGATAGTGCGCAGCAACCGCCGCCGCCGGGTCGAGGTCACCACCGCCGGAAACAACCCGTGGTCGGCGGATTTGGCGACGCTTTCATTCACCCCGTCGGCAAGCTTGTTGAACAGGTTCGGCGGCAGCGCCACGTCCAGACCGGCATTGGGGGCGTCGATCTGATAGCTGGCAAAGGTGTCTTCCCATTCCGGGGCCAGCTGGATCAGCGGGATCGATCCGTCCTCGCGCTTCATCTCGGCCACCAGTTGAAAACCCAGCCGCTGGCGGACCAGTTCGCAGATGCCTTCGGGCTGGGTTGTGGTCAACCGCGCCTCGGCCACGCTTTCCAGTATCAGCGCCAAGTTGCGGATTGAGACCCGTTCGTCGAGCAGTAGGCGCAGCACCGCATGCAAGGTGTCGATTGGTACCTTGTCGGGGATCAGTTCATCGAGCAGCTTGCGATTGGCTTCGGCTCGGACCGGATCACTGAGGCGGGTCATCTCGGACAGCAGGCGGCGCAGGGATTTCAGCGTCAGCAGGCGCGAGAAATTCTGTTTGATGATCTCAAGCAAATGCGTAGCCAGAATCTCGGGCGGGGTTACGATGGTGGCCCCGTTCATGGCGGCAGCTTCCTGATCCTTGGGCAGAATCCAGCGGGCGGGGGCGCCATATACCGGTTCGGTCACGTCGGTGCCATCGGGCAGCAGGTCCTGCCCGTCCTGCACCAGAGCCAGCACCAGTTCTGAATTCAGCACCCCGCGCGCCTGCTCGACCCCCTGTACCTTGATGACGTAGGTGCCGGTGGGGAGGTCGGCGCGGTCGGTCAGGCGGATCTCTGGCAGGATCAGGCCGTAGCTTGAGGCGACATAGGTGCGCATGTTCGCAATCCGTGCATCCAGCCCGGTGCCGGGGTTCAGCACCATGCTGACCAGATCGGGGGCGAACTCCAGATGCACGTCATCCAGATCCAGCACGTCGCCGATGGCTTGCGAGACGGGGGTGTCGGCCTCGGGTGTGGTATCTTCGGGGATGTCTTCGGTGTTCCGTTTCTTTAGGCCAGCATAGGCGGCATAGCCCAGCGCTGCCGCGCCGAGCATGAAGGGCAGAAATGGCAATCCGGGCACCAGCGCAAACAGCGCCATGAGCACCGCAACCGTGGCCAGCGCCGCCGGGTGTCGCCCGAGCTGCGAGAAAATCGCGCTGTCCGTGGCCCCTTGCGTACCGCCCCGGGCCAGCAGCAGGGCCGAGGCGATTGAGATGATCACTGCCGGGATTTGCGATACCAATCCGTCGCCGACGGTCAGGATCGCATAAGTCTCAAACGCGGATGAGACCGGCATGCCATGCACGATCACACCCATCACCAGACCCATCACCAGGTTCAGCAGGGTGATCAGCAGCCCGGCGATGGCATCGCCCTTGACGAATTTCGACGCGCCGTCGAGCGAGCCAAAAAACGTGGTCTCCTGCTGTTCACGCTCGCGCCGTTCCTTGGCCTGTTGGTGGTCGATGGCCCCGGCGGACATATCGCTGTCGATGGCCAGCTGTTTGCCGGGCATCCCGTCCAGCGCAAAACGCGCCCCAACCTCGGCCATACGGGCAGCGCCTTTGGTGATGACCATGAAATTGACGATCAGCAGTACGCCGAACACCACGAGGCCCAGAAAGATGCTGCCGCTCATGACGAATTGCGCGAAGCCTTCGATCACGTCGCCCGCCGCGTTTGTGCCGGTGTGCCCCTGTCCGATGATCAGCTTGGTCGACGAGACGTTCAGCGACAGCCGCAACATCAGCGAGGCCAGCAGGATCGTCGGGAAGGACGAGAAATCCAGCGGCCGTTCGATGAACAGGGTCAGGGTGAAGATCAGGATCGCCAGCGCAAACGAGGCCGCAAGCCCCACGTCCAGCACCCATGCGGGCATCGGCAGGATCATCATCACGATCACCGTCATCAGCGCCAGCGCCAGCAGGACGGTCGGGGAAAACAGGGTGCGGATGTCGATCCGGGGCACGGGGACCTCTTAGTTGAAGGGGATGAACGCGGTTGCGGCGGCGGTTGGGGGCACCAGCGAGCCCAGAGCGGTGCGGCTGGCGGGCTTGGGCGACAGGGGGATCAACGGGGCGGCAGACATGGTAAACGGGTCGCCGGTCGCGCGCGGCCCTTCCAGTTGCGCCAGCACCGCCTGAAAGCGGTTGGAGTAAGAGGTCGCAAGATGCTCGGTCCGGGAATGATAGGCCCCGGCAGCGGCGGGCCATGATCCGAGCTCGGCGTAGAGTTCGTTCAGGAAGCGGGCGGCGTAGGTGGCGTTTTCATCCGGGTCGAACATGGCGTCGATCGAGCGGAAGGCCTTGCCGTGCCAGCGATAGTTGATCTGGAAACAACCCACATCAAAGCTGCGGGCACCGGATTTGAAGATGTTGAAGACATAGGCTTTGGCCTCAGCCGCCGAGGCGAACCAATATCCCTGCCCCTCGCGGTTCACGGCCCAGGGCCAGGGGTGCAGCGCACCATCAACCGTTCGGCCTGTTTCAACCCGCGTGATGGCGCGCAGAATGTCCAGAGGCACGCCTTCCGCCCGTGCAGCCCGTTGCGCGGCCTGATCGCACAAAGCCGCCGTTTCACCGCCGGGCGCTGCGTGGCCGGGCGTCACCAGCGCAAGATGCGCCACAAACAGCGCAAACAGGATTTCACGATAGGGCATTCTGCCGGTCCGGGATTCTGATCAATCCTGGCCAAGCTAGCCACGTATGGGTTTACAGAGAGTTAGCGCCCCTCAGGTCCGGTCGATTTTGCGGCCAAAAACCACACTGGTGTTGGTGCGCAAGACGCCGGGTATGCGGGCCAGTTCATCAACGAGGACATCGAGATCCTCGATCCTCGGGGCCTCGGCGGACAGAAGCAGGTCGAATTCGCCGTTGATCGACAGGCACAGCCTGACCTCCGGGTAAGCCTCAAGCCGCTTGATGATCCGTGTGGTTTCCTTTTGCTGCACCTCCAGCAGGACAACGACCTGAACGCGGGGGGTATCCTCGGTTTCGCGCAGGACGACGGAATAACCTGCGATGATGCCGCGTTCTTCCATGCGGTTGATCCGCTCATGGACCGTGGTTCGGGCGACCCCAAGCGTTGCGGCGATGCGCGTGGTGGAATCGCGCGCGTTGTGCTGCAGGGCGGCGATGATGCGGCGGTCAAGCTGATCCATGCGGGCTCCGGGCGTCTTTTGGGTGTGCCCCGGTGTACGGCAGTTTATGGGGCGGGCTCAAGGCTGGCGCGGGATACGTGGGTGCAACTCGTCAATCACGATGGGGTGGGCGTGTGGTCCCGGCCCGGCCAGATGCGGATGATCTGCGGGCAGGTCGGGGTGGCTGTGCGCGACCGCCGAGCGGCTGTCACGAGGCCAGACCCGTATCGCCAGCGCAACGCCCAGCACTGCAGCCGTCGCCATTGCGGCCATCACGACCGTGGCCCCGAAGCGGGTCATCAGCCACCCGGCCAAGGGATACAGCACCAGCCAGCAGGCATGCGATAGCGTGAACTGCGCAGCAAAGAGGGCGGGGCGGTCCTCAGGGTGGGCTGACCGTGTCAGCAAGCGGCCCGACGGCGTCAGTGTGGCCGAGTAGCCAAAGCCAACGGCGGCCCAGATCAGTGTCAGCAGCATGAGAGTCATCGGTAAGGTAGCGGACAGCAGGGCGGCGGTGGCCATGGCTCCGGTCGCGAGAGCTGCGCCGCTCAGCATCACCTGACGGTCGGGGATATGTTCCAACAAACGGGGCAGCGTGAAGGCGGCCAGCATGGACCCGCCGCCGAACCCGGCCAGTGCGACCGCCACGGCGCTTTCGGACAGGCCCAGATCGGCGCGCACGATCACCACCGTGTTGACGATCACCATCGCGCTGAGCGCCGCCGCGCTCCAACTCAGCGCCAGCAGCCCATGCAGGCGGGGGGTCTTCAGATAGATGCGGATGCCGCGCGTGGTCCGGTCATAGATGCCGCGCCGCGCGGTGGGTTTGGGCGAGGGCAGAGCGACGGAGACCACCAGTAGGGCCGAGGCCACAAACCCAAGGCTGGTGCCCAGAAACAGGCTGTCGAAGCTGACCAGCAGCAAGAGGACAGCCGCCAGCATCGGGCTCAGCAGGCTTTCCAGATCATAGGCCAGCCGCGACAGGGACAGGGCCTTGGTATAGTCCTGCTCGTCGGTCAGCACGTCGGGGATGGTGGCCTGAAAGGTCGGGGTGAACCCGGCCGAGGCAGATTGCAGCACAAAGATCAGCACATAGACCTGCCAGATCTCACTCACGAACGGCAGGCACAGCGCCACCGCCGCCCGGATCAGATCCAGTGCCACCAGCATCTTCCGACGGTCCAGCCGCTCGGCAAAGGCAGCGGCCAGAGGCGCGACGGTGACATAGGCTACCATCTTGATGGTCAGCGCGGTGCCCAACACCAGCCCGGCGGCCTCGCCTGCCAGATCAAAGGCCAGCAGACCCAGCGCAACGGTGGCCAACCCGGTGCCGGACAACGCAACGATCTGCGCGGCCAGCAGGTGCCGATAGGTGCGGTTTTTCAGGACGCTGAGCATCACGCGCTTTCTTGAGGGCAGTTGTTGCCGCTCCATAGTTCCAGTGTGACGCGCAAGGTCAAGCCACATTGCCCGGTTCGGGCTTTTCCAACGACGGCGTTGAGTTCGGAAGCCAAACCGCCTATCTCGGGGCCGAAAGCGCACAAAGGACAATTCCGTGGCGAACCATCTTTATAAGAATGACCTGCCGGACGGGCTGGATCTGGGCCCGGTCGTGGCCATTGACTGTGAAACCATGGGGCTCAACCCGCATCGGGACCGCCTGTGCGTGATCCAGATGTCCGGCGGCGACGGCAACAGCCATATCGTGCAGGTCGAGAAGGGGCAGACGCAGGCTCCGAACCTGTGTGCGATGCTGGAAAATCCGAATGTTCTGAAGCTGTTCCATTTTGGCCGCTTTGACATTGCCGCGATGTACCACACGTTTGGCGCGCTGGCCGCACCGGTCTATTGCACCAAGATCGCCAGCCGTCTTGTGCGCACCTATACCGACCGGCACGGGCTGAAGAACCTGTGTCAGGAACTGATCGGCGTCGATATCTCGAAGCAACAGCAGATGAGCGATTGGGGCGCGGAAACCCTCACCGATGCGCAGCTTGAATACGCCGCATCGGACGTTTTGTACCTGCATCGCCTGCGCGATGCTCTGGACGGGCGGCTGGCCCGCGAAGGTCGCACCGAGATGGCGCAGGCCTGTTTTGACTTCCTGCCGATGCGTGCGAAGCTGGACCTCGCCGGTTGGCCCGAAACGGATATTTTTGCGCACTCATGACCGATACCGAAGCATTTCTGAGAACCGCCCGACAGGTTGTCACCGATGAAGCCCGCGCGCTGGACGTGCTGGCCGAAGGGCTGGACGAACATTTTGCCGAGGCCGTGCAACTGATCCTGCAGGCCACGGGCCGCATCATCGTCAGTGGTATCGGCAAGTCGGGCCATATCGGCCACAAGATCGCGGCGACGCTCGCCAGCACCGGGACACCTGCCTATTTCGTGCACCCCGCTGAGGCGAGCCATGGCGATCTGGGCATGGTGTCCAAGGGTGACGTGGTTCTGGCGATCTCGAACTCGGGCGAGGCGCCGGAACTGGCCAATCTTCTGGCTTTTACCCGCCGCTTTGGCATCCCGCTGATTGGCCTGTCCAGCAAACCCGAAAGCACGTTGATGAAGCAGGCTGACGTGCATCTGCTGATCCCGTCTTTGGGTGAGGCTTGCGGGTTCGGCATGGTGCCCTCGATCTCGACCACGCTGACGCTGGCGATGGGCGACGCGCTGGCGATTGCGCTGATGAAGTATCGGGACTTCAAACCCGAAGATTTCCGCGCCTATCACCCCGGCGGCAAGCTTGGGGCGCAACTTTCCACTGTGCGCGATCTAATGCACGAGGATTTGCCGCTGGTTTCTGCCGGGACACCCATGAGCGATGCGCTGCTGGTCATGAGCCAGAAAAGCTTTGGCGTGGTTGGCGTGACTGACGCAGCGGGCCGCCTGCTGGGCATCGTTACCGATGGCGACCTGCGCCGGAACATGGACGGTTTGCTGGATAAAACCACCGAAGAAGTGATGACCGAAAACCCACTGACCATTGCGCCAAATGCTATGGCAGAAGAGGCGGTTGCGGTCATGAACGACCGTAAGATCACGTCGCTGTTCGTCGTAGACCCCGAAGCGCCGGGCCCGGTACAGGGGCTGTTGCACATCCACGACTGCCTGCGCGTCGGGCTGGGCTGAGGGGGCACGCCGGTGGACCGCCATTCCCGATGGGTACAGTTTCTGAAGGTGGTTCTGCCTTTGGCCGCTATCCTGCTGCTGTCCACCGTGTTCCTTTTGTCGCGCAGCATCGACACCAATGTCTCTGTCCCGTTCACCGGTCAGGAAATTGACGAACGATTGACCGATCAGGTGATCACTCGGCCCGACTATAGGGGCGTCACCCGCAAAGGCGAGGAAATTCGCGTCGAAGCGCGCCGCGCCAGTCAGGTCGGTCAGGGCGATAACCCGACCGCCGCCGATGTTCACGGTCGCTTTGGCCTGAGCAACGGGGGAGAGATTACGCTGGAATCCAACACTGGTATGGTCCGGCCCGACAAGGGCACCGCAACGTTCTCTGGTAATGTGGTCATCACCACCACGGACGGCATTCAGGTCACCACCGATCTGTTGAACACATCGCTGGACGAAATACGCGGTGATAGCCCGGGAAAGATTGACGGCACCGGCCCGATTGGTGACTTTACGGCAGGGCGCATGACGTTCGGAACGGAAAAAAAGGACGGCCCGGTCCATATTCTTTTTACAGATGGCGTGAAGCTGATATACGAGCCGCAAAAAGCTGAAAGATAACCCGTGTTTGATTTTCGTGCCGCCTCTTTGTGTTTCGCTCTGACCCTCACGATTGCGCCCGCTTCGGCGCAAGAGGCGCAGGTTGCCTTCGGAGCCGTCAAAGCCGACCCGACCTTGCCGGTCGAGGTGACGTCGGAGACGCTGAACGTAAATCAGGAAAATGGCTCGGCCGAGTTTCTGGGTGATGTGATCGTCATCCAGGGTGAGATGCGCCTGACCGCCGAGCGTGTTTTGGTGATCTATAATGAGGAGCGGTCGGCCATAGAACGGCTGGAAGCCACGGAAAATGTGGTTCTGATCAGCCCACCGGACGCAGCCGAAGGTGATTGGGCCGAATATACGATCGAGTCCGGTGTGATTGAGATGCGCGGCAACGTATTGTTGACCCAAGGCCCCAGTATCATCAGCGGGGACCAGATGATTGCGAACCTGACCACTGGCACCGCGACCATGTCGGGGGGCGTCAAAACCATCCTGCAGCAGGGTCAGAACTGATGAACCGCCCGAACCTGTCTGTCGCCCAAGGGATGTCTGGCCTGAAGATCGAAAAGCTGCGGAAATCCTATCGCAAGAAAACCGTGATCCGCGACGTTTCGATGACGCTGGACCGGTCTGAGGTGGTGGCGCTGCTGGGTCCGAACGGGTCGGGCAAGACCACGACTTTCTATTCGGTTGCCGGGCTGGTGTTTCCTGAGGCCGGGACAGTGACCATCGACGGGCAGAATGTGACCACCCTGCCGATGTATCGCCGCGCCCGTCTTGGCATCGGCTATCTGCCGCAGGAAATGTCGATCTTCCGCGGTATGAGCGTCGAGGACAACATCGCCTCGGTGCTGGACATCACCGTCAAACACGCCCACCGCCGCAAAGAGCGGCTGGAGGAGCTGCTGTCGGATTTCTCGATCGAACACCTGCGCCGCGCGCCTGCGCTGGCCTTGTCGGGCGGTGAACGCCGCCGGGTCGAGATCGCGCGCTGTTTGGCAGCTGATCCGAAATATCTGTTGCTGGATGAGCCCTTCGCGGGCGTTGATCCGATCAGCGTCGGTGACATTCGCCTGCTGGTGGCAGACCTCAAAAAGCGCGGAATCGGAGTTCTGATCACCGACCACAACGTGCGCGAAACGCTCGAGATCGTGGACCGCGCCTATATCCTGCAT
The DNA here is from genome assembly GCF_056535465.1 of Ruegeria sp. G7. Classification (NCBI taxonomy): domain Bacteria; kingdom Pseudomonadati; phylum Pseudomonadota; class Alphaproteobacteria; order Rhodobacterales; family Roseobacteraceae; genus Ruegeria; species Ruegeria sp. G7. Next base: position 1,320,261 of record NZ_JBQFIL010000001.1, read on the forward strand.
GACGGTCAGGTTCTGATGTCGGGCACCCCCGACGAGGTGGTGGAAAACGAAAATGTGCGCCGGGTGTATCTGGGCGAAAATTTCCGTATTTCATAGGTTTACGCGGAATTGCGCCGGGTGCATGGCGGAAATCTGGTATATACACACCTGTTTTGATTGACTCTTCCGTCGCCTCTTGGCTCAATTGGGTTATGGCACATCTTCGGTTCCAGTCTGGATCGCGATGCCCCTTCATCGAAGGGCAGGATCAGCGGCAACCGCACAGAGTGCTGCGCCCCCCGATAAAAACAAGTCAGCCGCGTACCGTGGCGTCAGAATGGGTGTGAATTGTGAAGGAGATCACATGCGTTACCAAATCAGCGGAAAACAGATCGACATCGGTGCGGCCCTGCAGACCCATGTGCAGACCGAACTGGGCGAGGTTGTAGGCAAATACGCCCAGCGACCGACGGACGCCAACGTCGTCTTTTCCCGTTCGGCGCATGAATATGTATGCGAAACCACTGTGCATCTGTCGACTGGACTGACGGCTCAGGCCAAGGCCCACGCGACCGAGATTTATGCGGCGTTCGAGGGCTGCTGTGACAAGATGGAAACACAATTACGGCGGTATAAGCGCCGTTTGAAGGACCACCACAAGGATCGCTCTGAGCCGGTTGAACTCTTTGGCGCGTCCTCTTATATCCTCGCTTCTGAAGAATCGGAGACGGCCGACGAACCCGAATCGCTGCAGCCAATGATTGTGGCTGAGATGGAAACAAAGATCCCATCGCTGAGTGTTGGTGAAGCCGTTATGCAGATGGAACTGGCCGGTGCCCCGGTGCTGGTGTTCCGGAATGAGAATAAGGACGGATTGAATGTCGTTTATCGTCGAGAGGACGGTAATATCGGGTGGATTGATCCGTAACAGGCAAGAACTATTGGCCTGCCCCCGGCTGCGGGGGCATGGCCCAGGAGCAAAATGATGGAGCTTTCGAGCATTCTGAAGCCCGAAGCCGTGCGCGTGCTATCCGCCGCGTCCAGCAAAAAGCGGTTGTTTCAGGAAATCGGCGATGTCGCCGCCGCGACGCTGGGACTGGATGCGCAAGCCGTCGTCGATAGCTTGCTTGAACGCGAGAGTCTGGGGCCCACAGGTGTTGGCCACGGTGTGGCGTTGCCGCATGCCAGATTGTCCGAACTTGAGGCGGTGTCAGGCGTATTCGTGATGTTGGAAAAACCTATCGATTTCGGATCGGTCGATCGGCAGCCGGTAGATCTGGCCTTTTCGCTTTTTGCCCCCGAAGAGGCGGGCGTTGAGCATCTCAAGGCGCTGGCCTTGGTGTCGCGCACGCTGCGCGAACAGACTGTCTGCGCCAAGCTGCGAGCCAACCCAGATCCGGTGAAACTCTATGCGATTCTGACCGAAGCACAGTCCATGCAGGCTGCCTAAACGCAGGCTGCAGGACGAAAAAAAGCCCCCGGATCGTCGGGGGCTTTGTCATTTTCTGCTGCGGGTCTTCAGCCACCGGTGCCCATCTCAAGGGTCCACCAGATTTTGCCGCCGCTCTCTTGATGCCAGGCAAATCCCATCTGAGTGGCTTTTGGGTCCATGATGACCGATCGCGGTCCGGGCTCTTGCATCCAGGCTGCCAGTGTTTCGGTCTCGGTTTCAAAGGTTTCCGAGATCGCCTCGCCCAGGAAGGTTCCGAAATAGCCCACGCGCGCGGCACGATCGATGGGTGATGACCCGTCCGACCCGAAATGCCAAGGGCGGTTCTGACGCGCCATATCCTTGGAATGGGTGGCCGCCGCCGCATTCAACTGTGCGTTCAACTGTACAGGTTGCAGCCCCGAGGCCTGCCGCAGTGCGTTTACCGAGTCCAACATGCGGAACTGCAGTTTCTCGGGGTTTCCGCGAATTTTATAGACGGATGGAAGCGGTCTGCCATCCGCGCCAATCGCGGTCGTGCTCGAATCGGTACAAGCGGCCAAAGCGAGGATGCAAATCGTCAGAAGAGAAAGAATACGTGTCATGATCGGCCTGAATTCTGTGTTTCAAGGGAAATACCGCGCTTACAGGCCGGGGGCAAATGCACAATCGCCTCAGCTTGCGTGAATCTGCCGGTTTGATTTGCGACTGAAGCATTCTGGCCATAAAATGTGCCAGAATTTGCATTTGACCTTAGCAAAGGACCGTTCGACATGGTCAAGAAACCGATTGTGACCCCGACCCGCCGCGTATTCCTGGCGGCAGCTTCGGCCAGCCTCGCGTCACCTGCGCTGGCACAGTACATACCCGGCGACCCGCTACGCCCCGCCCCCGAGCCTGAGCCGCCCGTACGCCGCAACGTCTCGGGTTTTCGCGCTTTGGACTGGCAACCCTATTTCTCGAATACCAGGAATGGCGCCATTCTGGTCGATACCGTTTCGCGGGCGCTGCATTATTGGTCAGAAGACCAAACAGTGTACAAACTCTACCCCTCTTCGGTTCCACTGACCGAAGAACTGACCCGCCGTGGACGCACAAGCGTCATCCGCAAGGTCGAAGGGCCAAGCTGGTCGCCCACGCCGTCGATGAAAAAACGCAACCCCGAATGGCCGGACTACATTCCTCCGGGGCCGGATAACCCATTGGGAACGCACGCTTTGTACTTAAGCTGGAAGTATTATCGCATTCACGGCACGCATGATACGCGCAAAATCGGGCGTCGATCGTCAAACGGGTGCATCGGGCTGTTCAACGAAGATATCGCCGAGCTGTTCGGAATGGCCAATGTTGGCACGCAAGTGTTGCTAATTTGACGACATTTTCGCGCACGAACCCGCTTGTGGCGCAAGTTACAATTGCAATCCATGGGGATAGCTGATTAGAAAAACTCACGAGGTAAGTCTTAGATGTGCGGTTTCGCTATTTGGAATCGTGCAAATTCTGGAGGTTAATATGAAGAAACTCGTTCTCGCCGCTGCTCTGACTGCTGCTGCTTCGACCGCATATGCTGGCAACCTGGAAGAGCCGGTTGTTGAAGCACCTGTTGTCGTCGAAGAAACCCAAGGTTCGTCGCAGGGCATCATCCTGCCGCTGATCCTGCTGGTTATCGTTGCTGCAGCTGTTGCCGCAAGCTAATTGACGAGCATTATACCAGAGAAAAGGCGGTGGAGCTTTCCACCGCCTTTTTTCATGTCCGCATAACACATCGCGGAACGCGTCAGTCGAGCCATCCGCGCAGGTTATCCTCGATCACCTTACCCAGTGCCGCGATATGCGTGTCGTCGTCGTTGAGGCAGGGAATATAGGTGAACGATTCGCCGCCCGCTTCTTCGAAGCTTTCTTTGATCTCTTCGTTGATCTCTTCCAGCGTCTCGATGCAATCGGCGGAAAACGCAGGGGCAATGACCGCAATGTTCTTCTTCCCCTGTCGCGCCAGATCGGCCACGTGATCGACGGTATAGGGTTTTAGCCATTCCTCGGGTCCGAACCGCGACTGGAAGGTCGAGATCAACTGATCATCCGACCATCCCAACCGTTCCTTCAGCAGCCGCGAGGTTTTCACGCATTGGCAGTGATAGGGGTCGCCCTGTTTCAGATAGCGCTCGGGCATTCCGTGATAGGAACACACCAGGATATCCGGCTTTGTTTCCATCTTTGCATATGCGCGCTCGACCGAGCCTGCGAGCGCGTCGATATAGGCCGGTTCGCTGAAATAGGCAGGAACCGTTCGGCTGGCCGGTTGCCATGGTTCAGCCATCAGGGCGCGAAAGAACTGATCATTGGCCGTCGCTGTCGTGGCCCCGGCATATTGCGGGTAGAGCGGGAAGAACAGGATGCGGTCGCAGCCTTCGGCCACCATCTCGCGCACTTTCGAAGGGGTCGAAGGGTTGCCGTAGCGCATACAGAAATCGACCATGACCTGATCTCCGAACCGCTCCTGCATGGCGTGACGCAGCTTGGCGGTCTGGTCTTTGGTGATCGTCATCAACGGGCTTTCGCCCTTGTCGTGGTTCCAGATCGACTTGTAGGCGGCGCCTGAACTGAACGGCCGTTTGGTCAGGATGATCCCCTGCAGGATCGGTTGCCACTTCCAGGCGGGATAGTCGATCACCCGCCTGTCCGAAAGAAACTCGTTCAGATACCGGCGCATGGGCCAATAGGTGTAATCGTCCGGCGTGCCCAGGTTGGCCAGTAGAATGCCGACGCGCCCCATCTTGACCTTTGGGTGGTCGGTCGGTGCATGCATCGGGCGAGTGGCGTCAAACATATGAAGCTTCCTGAATTTTCGTGTTCCGGGCTGAGATAACGGGAAATGTCCGGTCGTCAATCGGGCAGTTTGCCTTCTTCGGTTTTCAGTGCATCCGCCAGACGCATCTGGGCCGATCCGGGGCGCAGGGGTTTGGGTTGGCTGTCATCGGGGGACCAGCCGGTCAGGCAGATCATCTCGAATGTAGCGGTCAGCCGCCCCGAGGGCGCGGTGAAGTGATCGGCATAGATGCGCTGAGCTGTGTCGAAGACCGCGCGCCGTGTCGGCTTTTTCAGCCGGCCTGACAGGGCGTTGGTTTCTGCCATGGCGCGCAGGTCGTGCATCAGGTGCCAGAGATCGCGGTATTCCGCCGTCAGGGGGACGGCATCTGCCACCGGCAGCGCCAGCCCGGCCCGCTGAAGAAGAGCCCCAAGATCGCGAAGCTCTCCCATGGGTGCGATTCGAGGGCTCAGGCCACCGGACACCTCGATCTCGGCCTGTCCCAGCGCGGCGCGCAACTCGTGCAGGGTCTCTCCGCCCAGGCACAGGACCAGCAACAGGCCGTCGGGTTTCAGGGCGCGGTGGCATTGGATGATCTGCCCCACTGGATCATTGGCACTGTGCAGCGCCATCGCGTGGATCACCAGATCATGTGTGCCGGGGTGCAGGGCCAGAACATCTTCATCCTCGACATTCACCGCATCGGGAAAAACACCGGACCAGACCTGCGGAAAAGGACTCACGATCGCAGGGGCCATAAACACTTTGTTAACCATGGAGAGCCGATCCTGCACCTCATCGACGGCGGCGCGGTGCAGGAACAAGGCTTCGTCGCGCGCGCGCGCGGCGCAGCCGAATGGCGGCGCGGTCAAACAACGAGGGTGCAGTGGGTTCGGGCAGTTTCATAGCTCGCAAGTATCGCATGGCGCGGCGGATTCAAACCGCTATCCAGCTTATCTACCCACCCCGATGCATGGGGTGCGGTGCGCTGACGGGTACCGATTTCGGTCTCTGCGGACCTTGCTGGCGCGATACGCCGTTTATTGGCGGCACAGTTTGCGAAAGCTGTGGTGTACCGGTTATTGGGGAACGGGACGGGTTTCGGATCGACTGCGATGATTGCATCGGGGCATCCCGGCCATGGCGCGCGGGGCGGGCGGCACTGCTGTACAAAGGCAAGGCGCGGTCCCTGATACTGGCGCTGAAGCATGGTGACCGGCCCGAACTGGCGCGCCCCGCCGCGCGGTGGCTGGCGCATGCAGGACAGGCGTTGCTGCGCCCCGATATGCTGATCGCTCCGGTTCCGCTGCATTGGTCGCGTCTGCTGAAAAGGCGTTACAACCAATCGGCTCTGCTGGCGCAGCATCTTGCGCAAGAGGTCGCGCTGGACTGTATACCTGACCTTCTGCAGCGTACCCGTCGTACGCCGGTTTTGGACGGAAAAACCGCGCAAGAGCGGGCGGCGATCCTGCAGGATGCCATTTCCATCCACCCGCGACGAACACACCACATCAGGGGGCGGGATGTTTTGCTGGTCGATGACGTGATGACCTCGGGTGCGACTTTGGCGGCATGCACCCGTGTGTGTCAGGCCGCAGGGGCAAATCATATTTTCGTGTTGGCTCTGGCGCGCGTTGCCAAGGATGCCTAATTCGCCCAAGATTGTGTGAAACGCAAAGGGACGGAATATGAAACCCGTAGAAATCTATACCTCGCCGCTATGTGGCTTTTGCCACGCGGCCAAGCGCCTGCTGAAGCAGAAAGGCGTCGAGTTCAAGGAAGTCGATGTGCTGATGCATCCCAAGCGTAAGCCCGAGATGATCCAGCGCGCGGGTGGCAAACGCACCGTGCCGCAGATCTTCATCGGTACGCAGCACGTAGGCGGCTGCGATGACCTTTATGAGCTTGAGCGTCAGGGCAAACTGGATCGTTTGCTGGCGGCCTGATGAAGACCGCTCTGCTGCAGATCACCTCGTCGGACGACCCGGTTGAAAATCTGGATACGGTGCGCGCCCTTATGGCCGAGGCGGCCGGTCGGGGCGCGCGCTTTATCCTGACGCCCGAAGTAACGAACTGCGTCTCGACCAGCACCACGCGGCAGCGCGCGGTTTTGCAGCACGAAGAAGATGACATCACGCTGGTGGGCCTGTGTCAGCAGGCCGCTGCGCTCGGCGTTTGGTTGCTGATCGGGTCTCTGGGCATCAAAACGCACGATTCCGATGGGCGCTTTGCCAACCGCTCTTTCATGATCGACCCGCGGGGGCAGATCGTGGCGCGGTATGACAAAATCCATATGTTCGACGTGCAGGTCACGGAAACCGAGACCTTCCGCGAGTCAAAAAACTATCGCCCCGGCGCGAAAGCGGTGATTGCCGAGACCGATTTCGGCAAGGTCGGTCTGACCATCTGCTACGACATCCGTTTTCCGCATCTCTATGCCGTTTTGGCGCAGGCGGGTGCGCGAATTTTGACGGTTCCGGCGGCGTTTTCGCCCGTGACAGGTGCAGCACACTGGCAATCACTGCTACGAGCGCGCGCGATTGAGACTGGCTGCTGGGTGCTGGCCCCCGCGCAGACCGGAGAGCACCCCAAGACGCGCGGCAAAACACGCTACACCCACGGTCACAGCATGGTTGTCGCCCCGTGGGGAGAGGTGCTGATCGACGCAGGCACCGATCCGGGCATTCACATTTTCGATTTGGATGATAGTTCTGTGACAGAGGCGCGCCGCCGCGTGCCCTCATTGCAGCACGTGCGGCCCTTTGACGGGCCCTGATCCAGAACCGGACTAATGACGGACGAGAAAAACGCCCTTGCGGTCACGCTGTTCAGCGAGATTCTGACTGCAGACCAATTGTTGCGCAACCGGCTGAGCCGGGTGCTGCCCAAGGGCATGGAAATCTCGCATTTCTCGGTGTTGAACCATCTTGTGTATGTCGGCGACGAGCGGACGCCTGCACAACTGGCCAGCACCTTCCACGTCACGCGCGGAGCGATGACCAACACTTTGGCCAAGCTGGAATGGGCCGGATACATCCACATCCGCCCCGACTGGGACGACGCCCGCCGCAAGATGGTGGCGATCAGCCCCGCTGGCCGCCGCGCACGCGATCAGGCAATTTCCTCGATTGCCCCACTGATCAACCGCGTGGTCGGAGAGCTGGGGCTGGAGCGGGTGCGCAGCACGCTGCCCGTGCTGCGGGATTTGCGGTTGCAGTTGGAGGGGGAGTAGTCTCAGCCCGGCTTCACACTCGCCGTCACGTAATTCACGCTCAAATCCCGGTCCGAGATCGACCAACTCCACAGGATCGGGTTGAAGACGAACCCCTTGCGGTCCACCGGCTCCAGCCCGGCTTGGCGCAGCAGGTCGAACAGCTCATCCGGCGTGATGAACTTGTTCCATTCATGTGTGCCGCGGGGTAGCCATCGCATGACGACCTCGGCTCCGAAAATGGCCATGGCATAGGATTTCGGGTTGCGGTTGATGGTCGAGCACACCTGCAACCCGCCGGGTTTTAGCAACTGTTGCGTGGCTCTGAGATAACCAAGTGGATCGGCCACATGCTCGACCACCTCCATGTTCAGCACCACATCAAACTGTTCACCCGCGGCGGCCATGTCCTCGGCGGTGGTGTGGCGATAGTCGATCTGCAAGCCCGATTGCTCGGCATGGATGCGGGCGACGGGCAGGTTGCGCTCGGCGGCGTCGGCGCCCACGACCGTGGCACCCAGACGCGCCATCGGTTCGCTTAGCAGCCCGCCGCCGCAACCGATATCCAGCAAGCGCAGGCCGTCAAATGGCTTGGTTGCCTTCAGATCGCGGTCAAACTCCCCCGCGATTTGCTGGGTGATATAGTCCAGACGGCACGGATTCAGCATGTGCAGCGGCTTGAATTTCCCGTGAGGATCCCACCATTCAGCCGCCATCGCCTCAAATTTTGCGATCTCGGACGGGTCTACCGTGTTCGGATGCGCTTGCATTCCTGTCTCCGTGTGCTCTTTTACGTCTAAGGACTATATAGGGCCATAATGGACAAGTACCCGGACCAAAAGCGCGCAGTTCAATATCTGTACCCGCCGATCGATCCTTTCGATCAGCGCATGGTCGATATGGGCGATGGGCACCGTATTTACGTGGAACAATGCGGCAATCCCGACGGGATTCCGGTGGTCATCCTGCACGGTGGCCCCGGCGGTGGCTGCAGCCCTGCGATGCGGCGGTATTTCGATCCCAAAGCCTATCGGGTGATTCTGTTTGATCAACGCGGGTGTGGCCGGTCGCGCCCTACGGCTTCGGTCGAGAACAACACGACCTGGCATCTGGTGGCGGATATCGAGCGTCTGCGTAAGCTGTTCGACATCGAGGACTGGATCGTGTTCGGCGGCAGTTGGGGGGCGACTCTGGCGCTGGTCTATGCGCAGACCCATCCTGACCGGGTCAACCGTCTGGTGCTGCGCGGTGTGTTTCTGGCCACGCAGGCCGAGCTTGACTGGTTCTATGGCGGCGGTGCGGGCAAGTTCTGGCCCGAACAATGGGCCAAGTTCACCTCGCTGCTACCCGAGCATGAGGTGAGCAATGCGATCGCCGCTTACAACAAACGCCTGTTCTCGGGGGATCGCGCGACCGAAATCCTCTATGCCCGGGCGTGGTCACATTGGGAAAACGCGCTGGCCTCGATCCACACCAACGGGTCGGTTGGAGAAAGCCCTGGGGAATATGCGCGCACCTTTGCGCGGCTTGAGAATCACTATTTCACGAATACCGCCTTTCTTGAATACGATGGCCAGATTCTGGATCAGATGGACCGTATCGCCGATATCCCCGGCCATATCGTGCAGGGGCGCTATGACATGATTTGCCCGCCGCAGGCCGCGTGGAACCTGTCGCAGCGCTGGCCCAATGCCGAGCTGAAGATGGTACGCCATGCTGGCCACGCCCTGTCTGAACCCGGCATCAGCGCCGAGCTGGTCCGGATCATGGATCGCGTGGCCGAGGGGGTGACATGACCCGGATCGACCGTCGTGCCTTGTTTGCCTCGGGTGCTGCCGCTGCGCTGCTGGCGGCCACAGGGGCGTCTTTGGCTGATACGCCGAAACAGGGCGGCACGCTGCGTCTGGCGGTGCCGCGTGACAACAGTCTGGAACGCGTGGCGCGGGGTGCGGCCTTTGACACGCTGACCGAGATTGCACCTGACGGCACGTTGCGCGGAGAGCTTGCGACGGGTTGGCAAACCGACGCTGACGCCCGGGTCTGGAGTTTTGATCTGCGCGACGATGTCATGTTCCATGATGGCACCAAGCTGGATATCACAGATGTTCTGGCCGTTCTGGGTGAGGTTGGCCGCGCCGAGGCCATAGCCCCGCACCAAGTGCGGCTGCAATTGGCCGAAAGCAATCCGGGCCTGCCATTCCTGTTGTCAGAGGCTCAGTTCGTCATTGCGCGCGATGGCGTGACGCCGCTGGCGCAAGCCAACGGTACTGGCTGTTACCGGGTCGAGCGGGCCGAGGATGAGCGTCATTTCCGCGCGCGGCGCGTGGCCGATCACTACAAGGCCGGATCGGCGGGCTGGGCCGATACGATCGAGATCATCGTGATCCCGGACGCCAAGGTGCGGGCCGAGGCGTTGCGCGATGGCTACGTGGATATCGCGGCACTGCCTGCTGGCGAGGACCTGATTGCGCAGCGGGGCCTGCGGTATCATCCATCGCAGGCCGACATGGCACTGGCTGTGGCCGCCCATGTCGGGATGCCGCGCCAGATTGGTAAGGCTGCGCTGGACGATGGGCGCATCGCCGAACGGTGGTGGCTGGCGTAAATCCGATCACGTTTTACGCCGGGGGTTGCAGACTCGGGAACTCCTGCGTATATGCATCTTTAACAGCGGCGCGTTGGACTTCTGGTCCAAGGCTCCACCGGAAAATACGACGGGCCGCGCGCCCGTTTTTTTGTGCCCGACGACAGGGTAGAGACCCGAATGACAAATGACCTGATAGCCAAAGCTGCCATCGACCGGCGACTGGCCGAGATCATCACCCCCGTGATCGAGGACCTGGGGTATGAGCTTGTGCGTATCCGCCTGATGAGCGGCAAGCAGACCACGCTGCAGATCATGGCCGACAAGCCCGATGGCGGCATCGAAGTGGATGACTGCGCCGAGATTTCCAACGCCGTCAGCGCTACGCTGGATGTCGAGGACCCGATTTTGGATGCCTATACGCTTGAGGTCTCCAGCCCCGGCATCGACCGCCCTCTAACCCGTCTCAAGGACTTTGAGACCTTCGAAGGGTATGAGGCCAAGATCGAAACCGCCGAGCTGATCGACGGCCGCCGTCGCTTTAAGGGCGAATTGGCCGGGATCGAAGGGGATGAGGTTCTGATCAACATCCCCGAGGGGGATGAGACGATCACCATCGGTCTGCAATTTGACTGGCTGAGCGACGCCAAGCTGGTTCTGACCGATGATCTGATCAAGGAAATGCTGCGCCAGCGTAAAGATGCTGGTGCCTTGAACGAAAACGCTTTCGACGAGATTGAGACCGAAGGGTCCGAAGAGGAGACGAACTGATGGCAATCACCTCAGCCAACCAGCTGGAGCTGCTGCAGACCGCCGAGGCTGTGGCCCGCGAAAAGATGATCGACCCCGGTCTGGTTGTCGAAGCGATGGAGGAATCGCTCGCCCGTGCCGCCAAGAGCCGCTACGGGGCCGAGATGGACATCCGCGTGTCCATCGACCGCAAGACCGGCAAAGCGACATTCACCCGCGTCCGCACCGTGGTCGAGGATGAAGAGCTTGAGAACTACCAGTCCGAGTTCACCGTCGAACAGGCCAAGCAGTACATGGAAAACCCTGAGGTCGGCGACGTCTTCGTGGAAGAAGTTCCTCCCGTCGAAATGGGTCGTATTGCGGCGCAATCCGCCAAGCAGGTGATCCTGCAGAAGGTGCGCGAAGCGGAACGTGACCGTCAGTACGAAGAATTCAAAGATCGCGCAGGCACCATCATCAACGGTGCGGTCAAACGCGAAGAGTTTGGCAATGTCATCGTCGATCTGGGCGGTGCCGAGGCCGTTCTGCGCCGCAACGACAAGATCGGTCGCGAAAGCTATCGCCCCAACGACCGCGTGCGCGCCTACATCAAAGAGGTGCGCCGCGAGGTTCGTGGGCACCAGATTTTCCTGTCGCGCACCGCGCCGGAATTCATGGCCGAGCTGTTCAAGATGGAAGTGCCGGAAATCTATGACGGCATCATCGAGGTCAAGGCCGTGGCCCGTGACCCTGGCTCGCGCGCCAAGATCGCCGTGATTTCCTATGATGGGTCGATCGACCCTGTCGGTGCCTGCGTTGGTATGCGCGGCAGCCGCGTGCAGGCCGTTGTGAACGAGCTGCAGGGCGAAAAGATCGACATCATCCCGTGGAACGAAGATCAGCCGACCTTCCTGGTGAACGCGCTGCAGCCCGCCGAGGTCTCTAAGGTGGTTCTGGACGAAGAAGCGGGCAAGATCGAAGTTGTGGTGCCCGAAGAGCAGCTGAGCCTCGCCATCGGTCGCCGTGGTCAGAACGTGCGCCTGGCCAGCCAACTGACCGGTCTCGACATCGACATTATGACCGAAGCCGAAGAATCGGCGCGTCGCCAGAAGGAATTCGAAGCCCGCACCCAGTTGTTCATGGAAACGCTGGATCTGGACGAATTCTTTGCCCAGCTGCTGGTCTCGGAAGGTTTCACCAACCTCGAAGAGGTGGCCTATGTTGAGATCGACGAACTGCTGGTCATCGACGGTGTGGACGAAGGCACCGCGCAGGAATTGCAGACCCGCGCGCGCGAATTCCTGGAAGCACAGGCCAAGGCGGCGCTTGATGCGGCGCGTGCATTGGGTGCCGAAGACAGCCTTATTGACTTTGAAGGCCTGACGCCCCAGATGGTAGAAGCGCTGGCCAAGGACGACGTGAAGACGCTGGAAGACTTCGCAACCTGTGCCGACTGGGAACTGGCCGGTGGCTGGACCACAGTTGATGGCGAGCGCATCAAGGATGATGGTGTTCTGGAACCTTTCGGCGTGACGCTGGAAGAAGCTCAGGACTTGGTCATGACGGCGCGCATCATGTTGGGCTGGGTCGATCCGGCTGAACTGGAGCAGGCCGAAGAAGACGGCGAAGCAACAGACGAGGAGGTCGAGGCCTGATCGCAGGCCTCGGGTGGCGCACATGGGTCGCGGTGGCGTCCATAAGGATCGGTCGGAAGGCCCCGAGCGCAAGTGCATCGCCACGGGCGAGGTTCAGCCCAAATACGGGCTGATCCGCTTTGTGACGGGGCCGGATGGTCAGGTCTATCCGGATGTCGCGGCGAAACTGCCGGGGCGCGGGGTTTATGTGGCGGCGGATCGCGCCGCGCTGGATAAGGCCGTCGGCAAGAAACTGTTCTCGCGCGGGTTCAAGGCGCAGGTCAGCGCGTCGAAGGACCTGACGGATGAGGTCGAAAAACAGATCGCGCGCCGTGTGGTTGAACTGCTCAGCCTGGCGCGCAAATCCGGTGACGCGGTCGCCGGGTATGAAAAGGTCAAGACGTGGCTGGACCGGGAAGAGGCAAGCGTGCTGATTCAGGCCAGCGATGGATCGGGGCGCGGCAAGTCGAAACTCAGCACGCCGCACTTCGGCAAATACATCGGCTGGCTGACCGCGGATGAGCTGGGGGCGGCATTTGGGCGCCAAACCGTGATTCATGCGGCGTTGGCCTCTGGCGGACTCGCCAAACGTGTTGTAGAGGAAGCGCAGCGCCTGCGTGGCTTGCGCGAAACGGATGACGGCGGCAAGGGCCGCGCGGAAGGGTAAGAAGCTTTATGAGCGATAGTGACGGCAAAAAGACATTGGGTCTTCGTGGCGGGGCACGCCCCGGAAATGTGAAACAGAGTTTCAGCCACGGACGCACCAAGAATGTCGTGGTGGAAACCAAGCGCAAACGCGTGGTGGTCCCCAAGCCGGGTGCCGGAAAGCCGAGCGGCGGTGCAACGCCTTCGGGTGATCCGTCGCGCCGTCCTGCCGGGATTTCCGACGCCGAGATGAACCGCCGCCTGAAGGCGCTGCAGGCCGCCAAGGCCCGTGAGGCCGAAGAGGCCGCCGCCCGCGAGGCTGAAGAAAAGGCGCGTGAAGAAGAACGCGCCCGCCGCCGGGCCGAGCAAGAGGCCAAAGAGCGCGAGCAGCGCGAGGCTGAAGAAAAAGCCCGCGCCAAGGCCGAAGAAGAAGAACGTAAGCGCGTTGAGGCAGAAGAAGCTGCCAAACGTGCTGCTGCGGCCCCTGCGCCGGAAGAGCCCAAAGCCGCACGCGCGCCGGCCAATAAGCCGGCCCCCGCAGCGACTCCGCGCAAGCAGGATCGCGAGCGTGAGCAGCGTGGCCGTGGCAAGGGCCGTGACGACAACCGCCGCTCGGGCAAGCTGACACTTGGTCAGGCCACCGGCGGCGAAGGCAACCGCCAACGCTCGATGGCTGCGATGAAGCGCAAGCAGGAGCGTGCGCGTCAGAAAGCCATGGGCGGCACGGTCGAGCGGGAAAAGGTGATCCGCGACGTGCAGCTGCCCGAGGCGATCATGGTCTCGGAACTGGCCAACCGTATGGCCGAGCGTGTCGCTGACGTTGTCAAATCGCTGATGCAGATGGGGATGATGGTCACGCAGAACCAGACCATCGACGCTGACACCGCCGAGCTGATCATCGAAGAATTTGGCCACAAGGTCACCCGCGTCTCTGATTCGGACGTGGAAGACGTCATCAAAGAGGTCGAGGACAAGGACGAGGACCTTCAGCCGCGTCCGCCGGTCATCACCATCATGGGCCACGTTGACCACGGTAAAACCTCGCTGCTGGATGCAATCCGCGACGCGCGCGTTGTGGCTGGTGAAGCGGGTGGCATCACCCAGCACATTGGCGCCTATCAGGTGAAAACCGATGGCGGCACCACGCTGACCTTCCTGGATACGCCGGGCCACGCGGCCTTTACCTCGATGCGGTCGCGCGGTGCTCAGGTCACGGATATCGTGGTTCTGGTTGTTGCGGCTGACGACGCGGTGATGCCGCAGACGATCGAGGCAATCAACCACGCCAAAGCGGCCGGAGTGCCGATGATCGTGGCGATCAACAAAGTTGATAAGCCGGACGCGAATCCGGACAAGGTGCGTACCGATCTGCTTCAGCATGAAGTCATCGTCGAGAAAATGTCGGGTGAGGTTCAGGACGTCGAAGTCTCTGCCATCACCGGTCAGGGTCTGGATGAACTGCTGGAAGCCATCGCGCTGCAGGCCGAGATTCTGGAACTGAAAGCAAACCCCGACCGCGCCGCCCAGGGTGCCGTGATCGAGGCTCAGCTGGATGTGGGTCGTGGCCCCGTGGCCACCGTTCTGGTTCAGAACGGCACGCTGCGTCAGGGCGATATCTTTGTCGTCGGTGAGCAGTACGGTAAGGTCCGTGCTCTGATCAACGACAAGGGCGACCGCGTGAAGGAAGCTGGCCCCTCGGTTCCGGTAGAGGTTCTGGGTCTCAACGGCACACCCGAAGCGGGCGACGTTCTGAACGTGACCGAAACCGAAGCGCAGGCCCGTGAGATTGCCGCGTATCGTGAGCAAGCCGCCAAGGACAAACGCGCCGCCGCCGGTGCCGCGACCACCCTTGAGCAGTTGATGCAGAAGGCCAAGGAAGACGAAAACGTCACCGAGCTGCCGATTCTGATGAAGGCCGACGTACAAGGTTCTGCCGAAGCCATCGTTCAGGCGATGGAAAAGATCGGCAACGACGAAGTGCGCGTGCGCGTGCTGCATTCGGGCGTTGGTGCAATCACCGAAACCGACGTGGGTCTGGCCGAAGCTTCGGGCGCGCCGATCTTCGGGTTCAACGTCCGTGCCAACGCATCGGCACGGAACACCGCGAACCAGAAAGGTGTCGAGATCCGCTATTACTCGGTGATCTATGACCTCGTGGATGACGTGAAAGCGGCCGCATCCGGCCTGCTGAGCGCGGAGATCCGCGAAAAGTTCATCGGTTACGCGGAGATCCGCGAAGTCTTCAAGGTCACCGGCGTCGGCAAGGTTGCTGGTTGTCTGGTCACCGAAGGCGTTGCCCGCCGCTCGGCTGGCGTCCGTCTGTTGCGCGACAACGTGGTGATCCACGAAGGCACGCTGAAAACGCTCAAACGCTTCAAAGACGAAGTGAACGAGGTTCAGTCGGGTCAGGAATGCGGTATGGCGTTCGAGAACTACGATGATATCCGCGCGGGCGACGTGATCGAGATTTTCGAGCGCGAAGAAGTCACCCGGACGCTCGACTAAGCTCTGGTAAAATCGAACATAGAAACAGCGGCTTATCGGGCCGCTGTTTTCATTTGATGGGGTCTATTCGCTGGGCGACGACAGAAACGTGCCCGAGGGCATGATGATGTCGAAATGATGCTTGCCCCGCTGCAGATCGAAGCTGACCGAATGCCCGGCCTTGCGCAGCAACTCCGCATAGTCGCGGCTTTGACGGATGAACTCGGGCGTGTCGCGTTCGGCCACCGTCACCCGGTAACGTGGCCCCGGCGCGGGCAGGTGCAGGCAGGGCGAAAGGTCGTGAATTTCGACCTTCGTCAGTTGTAAGGGATCATTCACCGGGGTCAGGCTGATCGGTTCAAGGTCGAACACGCCGCTGATGAGGATCACATTGCGCACCCGCAGCCCGGCCTGTGCCAGCGCGTTCGATGAGGTCGCCATCACCATCGCCGCCAGATGCGCCCCGGCGCTGTGGCCCGAAAGCGTGACATGCGACGGGTCAAATCCCAACGTTTCGGCCTGCGATGCCAGCCACAGCAGGGCGGCGCGGCATTCCTCGATCATCTGGCCCAGACGGGCGTTCGGCGCGAGCGTATAGTTCAGCGTGGCAAAGGCCTGCCCATTCTCGTGTAGCACCGGGGCCATCAGGGCCGAATCGCGCTGGCTGAGCGCCTGCCAATAGCCGCCATGAATGAACACATGCAGCGGGGCCTTGGTGCCTGTGGCAGGGAAATAGTCCAGAACCTGCGCCGGGCTGTCCCCATAGGCGAGGTTTTCCTGCACCTCCAGATCGGCTCGCGCCTGCGCGCTAAGGGCCGCATAGCTGGCCAGATAAGGCGTCAGATCGCCGCCGACCATCGAACTGGGCGCATATTCCTGCTCCAGTTCGCCTTGTGAAAATCCGCGATACAGCATCAGTCCCCCGCATACATCAGTTCGGTGCGCATGTCGTAAAGGTCGTGGAAGAACCGCAACTCCAGCGCCTTGCGCAGAAAGGCCACACCGCTGGAGCCGCCGGTGCCGGGCTGCATCCCGATCACTCGTTCCACGGCGGTGGCATGGTCGAACCGCCAGCGCTGGAACAGCGATTCCACATCCATCAGTTTTTCGGCCAGCGCGTAGAGGTCCCAGTATTTGTCAGTGTTACGGAACACCTCGGTCCAGATTTTCACGATGCGCGGGTCGCCGGAATAGGGCTGGGCATAGTCCCGGTCGATCAGGTCCTGCGGCACGTCGAACCCCTGGCGGGCCAGCATGTGCAGCACCTCGTCATACAGCGAGGGCTTGGTGAGCGCGGCGTTCAGCATCTCCATCACTTCCGCGTCGTGTTCGTGGACCTTCAGGGTCGAGACATCCTTGTTGCCCAGAATGAACTCGATCTGGCGGTAGCCATAGCTTTGAAAGCCCGAAGAATTGCCCAACGCCTGCCGAAAGGTCATGTAATCGGCGGGGGTCATGGTCAGCAGCGTCTCCCACGCTGCGATCAGTTGCCGTTGGATCGCCTTGATCCGGTCGAGGTTCTTCATCGCCGGGCCAAAATCGTCCTGCTGCAGAAAGCGGCGCACCTCGACCAGCTGGTGATGCATCAGTTTCAGCCACAGCTCGCTGACCTGATGGATGATGATGAACAGCATCTCGTCCGGCTGGGCGGGGTCCTGAAAGGTCTTTTGCAGGTTCAGCAGCGTCTTGAGCTGCAGGAAATCGCCATAGCTTTTGCGGTGGGTTTCCGCGAAATCCGTAACCAGCGTGTCTTCGATCCCGCGTTCCAGAAAGCGGTCGTCCTTGTCGCTCATGAGGTCCCTCTCAGGTGGTGTGCTGCCCCTGTTTAGGACCTCATTTTGCAACTTTCCAGAGCGTCAGGTCCAATCCAGAACGACTTTGCCCGAGAGGCCCGATTTCATCGCGGCGAAGCCTTCGGCAAAGTCATCGACCCCGAACCGGTGCGTGATGACGCGGCTGACATCCAGGCCATTCTGCAGCATGGCGATCATCTTGTACCAGGTCTCGAACATCTCGCGCCCGTAGACGCCCTTGATGGTGATGGCCTTGAACACGATGCGCGACCAGTCGACGGGGGATTTGCCGGGCGGAATGCCCAGCAGCGCGATCTTGCCGCCCATCACCAGCGCCTCGACCATCTGGTCCAGCGCGGCCTGCGAGCCCGACATCTCGAGCCCCACGTCAAAGCCCTGCGACATGCCGAGTTCGGATATGACATCCTGCAGATCCTCGGTGGTGACGTCGACGGTGCGTACCGTGGGCACCACATGGGTTGCCAGTTTCAGGCGGTCGGTGTTGATGTCGGTGATGACCACGTGCCGGGCGCCTGCGTGGCGTGCGACGGCGGCGGCCATGATGCCGATGGGGCCTGCACCGGTGATCAGCACGTCCTCGCCCAGCAGATCAAAGCTGAGCGCGGTATGTACGGCATTGCCCAGCGGGTCGAGGATTGCGCCGATTTCATCGGGGACATCATCCGGCAGGGGGACGACGTTGAAGGCGGGCAGCTTCAGGTATTGCGCAAAAGCCCCATGTTCGTTGACGCCGATACCACGCGTGCCGGGATCCAGATGGAACTTGCCGGCTCGGCTTTGGCGGCTGTCGGGTGTGATCAGGTGCCCTTCGCCTGAACAGCGCTGGCCAATTTCCAGACCGGTTACATTGCGCCCGACCTCGACAATCTCACCGGCGAACTCGTGGCCCGTGATCATTGGCACCGGAACCGTATGGGCCGCCCATTCGTCCCAGTTCCAGATATGTATATCGGTACCGCAGATGCCCGTCTTGTTGATGCGAATCAGAACCTCATCCGGGCCGATTTCCGGGACAGGTGCCTGCACCATCCACAGGCCCTTTTCGGGTTTCGTCTTTTCGAGCGCTTTCATGGTATTGGGTCGCATCGGATCACTCCCACAAATTGGTGGACAGGTATTTGAGACCGCTGTCACACATCACAATCGCCACGCAGCCGCCTTTTTCCGGACCACGCAACAGCTCAATCGCGCCAGCAAGGTTCGCGCCCGCCGAGTAGCCGGCGAAAATGCCTTCGGTCCGGGCCAGCAGGCGCGCGCCATCCCGCGCGGCGTCGCCCGAGACCGACAGATGCCCGGCCAGTGAGGTGTCGATAAGATGGACCAGATCGCTCATCGCGTAGCCACCACCTTGAATTGGGTGATCCGGGGTGCTGATAGCTTCTCCGGCGATGGCCCGCGCGCCTTCGGGTTCCACCGCATAGCAGCGCACTCCGAGCGGTGTCAGATAGGCTGCGGCCCCGGCCAAGGTGCCGCCGGAGCCTGCAAAATCGCAAAAGGCCGTGACGGTGCCGCCGGATTGTTCCCAGATTTCCGGGCCGGTACCGGTGGCATGGGCTTGGGGATTGCCGGAATGGCCGAACTGATCGGCCCGAAAGGCCTTGCGCTCGGCGGTGATACGTTTCGCGGCTTCGTCCACCAACGCCAGATCCGCGCCCGAAACCTCACCGGGTTTGCTGCCCTCGGCTTGCGGGACAATGACAACCTCCGCGCCCAGCGCGCGCATCATCCGCGCACGTTCGATCGAGTTTCCGGCGCTCATCACGGCGACGAACGGATGGCCAAGAATACCGCAGACAATCGCCAGACCGGTGCCCATATTGCCCGAAGTCAGCTCGACGACTGTCTGGCCCGGCGACAATGTGCCGTCGGCGCGCGCCAGCTCGACTATGGACTTTGCTGCCCGATCCTTTTTCGAGAATCCAGGCAGCAGGTAATCCAGTTTGGCCAGAATGCGCCCGTCCAGGTCCAGTCGCTGACAAATGCGCGATAGGTCAACAAGCGGCGTGTTTCCAATTGCATCGATAGCAGAGGGCAGAATCACGAAATCACCCCGAGTTCTTTACCGACCTTGCCAAAGGCCACCAGCGCGCGGTCCAGTTCATCACGGGTCAGGGCCGCGTTCATCTGCGTTCTTATCCGCGCTTGACCGCGCGGAACGACGGGGAAGAAAAAGCCCGAGACATAGACGCCCTCGTCGAACAGTTTGGCGGCCATGTCCTGTGCCAGTTGCGCCTCGCCCAGCATCACCGGGATGATCGGGTGCTCGCCCGGCAGGAGGTCAAAGCCCAGCTTTTCCAGCCCCGCACGCCAGTATTTTGCGTTGCCAAACAGCTGCGCGCGCAGCATGTCGCCCTGTTCGACCAGCCGGATGGCTTCCAATCCGGCGGCGACGATGGAGGGCGGCAGCGAGTTCGAGAACAGATAGGGCCGCGCCCGCTGCCGCAGCAGATCGATCACTGGCTGCGGCCCGGCGATATAGCCGCCGATTGCCCCCCCAAGTGCCTTGCCCAAGGTTCCCGTCAGAATGTCCACATCGACGCCGAAATGGTCCGGCGTGCCCGCGCCGCGCGGACCCATGAAGCCGGTGGCGTGGCAGTCATCCACCATGACGATGGCGTCGTATTTGTCGGCCAGTTCACGGATCTTTGGCAGGTTGGCCAGATAGCCATCCATCGAAAACACGCCGTCGGTGGCGATCATGATGTGCCGTGCCCCGTCCTCGCGCGCCTGTTTCAGCCAGGCCTCGAGGTCGTTCATGTCGTTGTTCAGATAGCGGTAGCGCTTGGCCTTGCATAGCCGCACCCCATCGATGATCGAGGCGTGGTTCAGACTGTCCGAGATGATGGCGTCTTCGGGTCCCAGCAGAGGCTCGAACAATCCACCATTGGCGTCAAAACAGGCGGCGAACAGGATCGAGTCGTCCTTGTTCAGGAACTGCGCCAGCTTCTGCTCCAACTCGCGGTGAATATCCTGCGTCCCGCAAATGAACCGGACCGAGGCCATGCCGAACCCTTTGGGCTCCATCGCGGCCTTGGCGGCGTCGATCAGCGCGGGGTGATCGGCCAGACCCAGATAATTGTTGGCGCACAGGTTGATGACCTGTTTGTCGCCCACCGTGATCTCGCCGCCCTGAGGCGAGGTGATCATGCGTTCGCGTTTATACAAACCTTCCGATTCGATCTGCGCGAGCGTGTCAGAAATTTGGGACAGGAATGCATCTGCCATGGCGACCTCCGTTCATCTGAGTCGCGTGTCTAACATAGCGGATGAAATTCCCAAATAGGAGAAATACAAGATGAAGGAAAAAATCCGTGAAGGCGGAAGTTCGCCGGATCAGGCGTTCTTGACGATCAGGAAGACCCGGGCTGGTTCATCAGCAGAGATGGAATGCACGATATCGGCGGCATAGCGCGCGGTGTCCCCCTGTTGCAGGTTGCTGACGGCTGTCCCCGAGGTGACGCGGACGGCGCCATGCAACACGGTCAGTTGCTCACGCGCGCCTCGTGCGTGGGGTTGGCTGTTCAGGCTTCCACCTGCCTGAAGTCTGATGTCATAGACTTCGTGCCCGCCTGCTTCTTCGGGGGGGGAAAGGATACGGATCCGGCATTTTTCGCCCATGTTGTCGATGCTGGGCACTTCCGATTTCCGCAGGGTCTCGATTTGATCGGTTGTCGTGGTGTCTTCAAGAAGACCGGCAAAATCGACCTGCAAAGCACGGGTGAGATTCCAAAGCGTCGAGATGGTTGGGCTGCTTTCGCCACGCTCGATCTGGCTGACCATGGAACGGGATACCCCGCTGAGATTTGCCACGGCCTCCAAGGACAGCCCTTTGGCCCGGCGTGCCTCTTTCAGGCGCGAAGGCAGGCGGTTCAGGATATCGTCTGTATCTTCCGTCATGACGGAATCCATGCGTGTTGCGCTACGTAATGTCAATTCCGCACGTGACAGAGAGTCTAATATGAAGATCATGCCGCAAGCGCATAATGGGCATGAATTTGGAGGAGAGAACATGACTGACGTAGTGATTCTGGATGGTGCGCGCACGGCCATAGGCACTTTTGGCGGCGCTTTGGCCTCAACCGCGCCGATTGATTTGGCGACAGTTGCCACAGAAGCGGCGCTGGAGCGTTCGGGTGTGGAAGGTGCTCAGGTAGGTCATGTGGTTTTTGGCCATGTCATCAACACCGAACCCCGCGACATGTACCTGTCCCGCGTGGCTGCAATACAGGCGGGGATTCCTAATGGTACGCCAGCGATGAACGTGAATCGGCTTTGCGGTTCCGGGGCGCAGGCGATTGTGTCGGCTGTGCAGTCGTTGATGTTGGGTGACGCTGATTTTGCCATCGCGGGCGGCGCCGAGAGCATGTCGCGCAGCCCCTATATCGTTCCGCAGGCGCGTTGGGGGGCGAAGATGGGTGACATCACTTCGCTGGACATGATGCTCGGTGCGCTGAACTGCCCTTTCGGAACCGGGCATATGGGTGTGACCGCAGAAAACGTGGCCGACGAACACCAGATCACGCGTGAACAGATGGACGACTTTGCCGTGACCAGCCAGGGCCGTGCTGCGGCCGCGATCGAGGCCGGACATTTTGAAACTCAGATCGCGCCGGTTCAGGTGAAGGTCAAGCGGGACATGGTGGACTTCAAGGTCGATGAGCATCCCAAGGCGACCACAGCCGAGGTTCTGGCTGGGCTGCGACCGGTGTTCAAGAAAGAAGGCCGTGTGACGGCGGGGAATGCCTCGGGCATCAATGACGGTGCGGCTGCGATGGTGCTTGCAACGGCAGATGCGGCCGAGAAAGCCGGTCTGAAACCGAAGGCGCGGGTTCTGGGGTACGCGCATGCCGGTGTCCGGCCCGAGGTCATGGGGATCGGTCCTGTCCCGGCAGTGCAGAACCTGCTGGCCAAAACCGGATTGTCAGTGAACGATTTTGACGTGATCGAAAGCAACGAGGCTTTTGCGGCGCAGGCGCTTGCTGTGAACAAAGAGCTGGGTCTGGATGCGTCCAAGGTCAATCCCAACGGCGGAGCAATCGCCCTGGGTCATCCGGTGGGTGCGACCGGCGCGATCATCACGCTGAAGGCCTTGTACGAACTTGAGCGCACGGGCGGATCGAAAGGTCTGATTACCATGTGCATTGGCGGCGGTCAGGGGATTGCGATCGCCATAGAACGGCTCTGATTCCGAGCCTGGGTAGGGGGGCTGTCTGCCCCCCATCGCGCCTGAGGCGCGATTCCCCCGAGGATATTTGTAGCCAGATGAAGCGGGCGGGTTGGTGTCAGCCGAGCGCCATAACCAGAAGCGTTAGAGCAACTCCTGCAGCTGCACCCACGGCCGCCGGAATAAGGTGTGCGCTGACGCTGTGGGCTTTTGGGTCGTCCTTTTGCGTTTGGGCGATCAGGGCGTCTTCGACCAGCGCTGGCAGGCGTGGACCGAAGCGGGCCAGCACGAGGGCTGTTTTCCCGAAATCGCGCAACGCGGCACGAGGGCCGATGGATTTCTTGATGTAGTCTTCAACGACCGGGCGGGCGACTTCCCAGATGTTCATATGCGGGTCAAGCGACCGGGCGACGCCTTCGACCACCACCATGGTGCGTTGCAGCAGGATCAGCTCGGTGCGGGTTTCCATGCCGAAACGCTCGGTGACTTCGAACAGGTAGTTCAGCAGGCGGCCCATCGAGATATGTGAGGCGTCCATGCCAAAGATAGGTTCCCCGACTGCGCGCAGGGCGCGGGCGAATTCGTCGACGTCTTGATTGGCGGGGACGTAACCGGCCTCGAAATGCACCTCGGCCACGCGTTTATAGTCGCGGCGGATGAAGCCAAAGAGGATCTCGGCATAGACCCGGCGGGTGTATTCGTCGATATGGCCCATGATGCCGTAGTCATAGGCGATGATATCGCTGTTGGCCGCGACCTTGAGGTTACCCTGATGCATGTCGGCGTGGAAATATCCGTCGCGCAGGGCGTGTAGCAGGAACAGGCGCAGGACGCGCTCGGCCAGATCGCGGCGGTTGTGGCCTGCGGCGTCCAGCGCGTCATTGTTGCCGAGTGGGATGCCGTCCGCCCAGCTGAGGGTCATCACCCGGCGCGCGGACAGGGACCAGACAACGGGCGGCAGCCAGAAGCCTGCGTCGTCCTTGGTGTTTGCGGCGTATTCGGAGGCGGCGGCGCTTTCGAGGCGCAGGTCAAGCTCGCCGCGCACTACGCCGTCGAAATGTTCGATCACCTCCATCGGCCTAAGGCGGCGCGCACCGGGGGCGCAGAGCGCGACGATGCGGGCGGCAAAATAGAAGGCGTCGACGTCCTTGCGGAAGGCACGTTCGATGCCGGGACGCAGGACTTTGACGGCAACATCCTCGCCAGTGCTGCTCAGTTTGGCCTTGTGAACCTGCGCGATCGAGGCGGCGGCGATGGGTTCGCTGAAATCGCTGAAAATCTCCGAGACGGGCTGGCCCAGTTCCCGTTCGACCTCGGCCATGGCTTCGGCTTTTGAGAAGGGGGGCAGCTTGTCCTGCAGCACCCGCAATTGCGCAGCCAGCTCGTCGCCGACCACATCGGGGCGGGTCGAGAGGACCTGACCGAACTTGATATACGCAGGACCCAGTGCTGTCAGTGCGCGGGTCGCGGGCGGCATTTCAGGGTCGCCTTTATAACCCAGCCATTGGAAGGGTTTGCCGAGGGTATGCGCCACGATGCGCAGGGCGCGCGGCGCTTCGAACGCGTCCAGTACTACGTTCATGGCGCCGGTGCGCTCCAAAGTGGCGCCCGTGCGGATCAGGCGGATGATGTTGTGGGGGCCGCGCATCTAGATTTTCCAGCCGGAATGCAGCGCGGCGATGCCCATGCTCAGGTTGCGGTATTTGGCGTTTTCGAATCCGGCGGTGCGGACCATGTTCAGGAAGGTCTCCTGATCCGGGAATTTGCGGATCGATTCCACCAGATACTGGTAGCTGTCGTAATCATTGGCGATCAGTTTACCCATGCGTGGGATGACGTTGAAGCTGTAGAGATCATAGAGCTTTTGCAACCCGTCATTGGGCAATTGGCTGAACTCAAGCACCATCAGGCGACCACCGGGTTTCAACACGCGGTAGGCTTCGTTCAACGCCTCTTGCGGGCGGGTGACGTTCCGGATGCCGAAGGAGATGGTGTAGACGTCGAACGTGTTGTCCTCAAACGGCAGGGACATCGCATCGCCCACGACCCAGTTAAGACTGTCGGCCATCTGGTCGGCCTCGGCGCGCTGGCGACCTTCGACCAGCATCGGCTCGGTCAGGTCCAGAACGGTGGCATGGCCGTGCCCCGCGCGTTTGAGGAAACGGAAGGAAATGTCTCCGGTCCCGCCTGCGACGTCCAGCAGCCGCTGACCGGGGCGCGGGGCCAGCCAGTCCATCATCGCGTCTTTCCAGACCCGGTGGATGCCCATCGACATGACATCGTTCATCACGTCATATTTCGAGGCCACCGAGTTGAACACGCCCTGCACGCGCCCGGCCTTTTCAGCCTCGCGCACGGTTTCGAACCCGAAATGAGTGGTCTTGTCGCTGTTGTCGGACATTTGCCTTGCCGTTCGTCGAATTTCGCCTCTGTTATAGGGCCATAAGAGGCGGGCACAATGCGGCCCTTTGGAATAGGAGCCAACTAATGCCCGAATTGCCCGAGGTCGAGACAGTAAGACGCGGCCTGTCCCCGGCGATGGAAGGGGTGGTGATCGAACGGGCAGACGTGAACCGGCCCGATCTGCGCTGGCCTTTTCCTGAGCGGATGGCCGAGCGGCTGACCGGGCAGAGGGTTCAGCGCCTGCGGCGGCGGTCAAAATACATCTTGGCTGATCTCAGCAGCGGAGAGACCCTGTTGATCCATCTGGGCATGTCGGGGCGGATGACGGTGTCCGGAGATCCATTGGGGCAGTTCGTGCATGACCATCCGGCGGTGCAAAAGCATGACCATGTGGTATTCCATATGGCCAACGGCGCACGGATTACCTTCAATGATCCGCGCCGGTTTGGTGCGATGGATCTGCTGCCGACGGCATCGGCGGAGCAGCACAAGCTGCTCTCGGTTCTGGGACCCGAGCCCTTGGGCAATGACTTTCACGAACAGCACCTGATTGAAGCGTTCAAAGGCAAGAACACCCCGGTCAAATCGGCGCTTCTGGATCAGGGAATCGTTGCGGGATTGGGCAATATCTACGTCTGCGAGGCGCTTTTTCGCGGCAAGGTGTCGCCACGTCGCAAGGCCGGACAGATTTCTGCACCGCGTGTCGCGGCGCTGGTGCCGATCATCAGACAGGTGCTGCAGGATGCCATCGAGGCCGGAGGATCGTCGCTGCGGGATTTCCGTCAAGCCGATGGAGAACTTGGATATTTTCAGCACAGCTTTGATGTCTACGGGCGCGAAGGCGAACCCTGCCGGACCGAAGGCTGCGGCGCATCGATCAAGAGAATCACCCAGTCCGGTCGCTCATCCTTCTACTGTGCGCAATGCCAAAGATAGCTTGATCCAGCTTTTGCGCGTGATAATGAATCGTATCTGAACGGAACAACCGGAAGCTTACACCTCATGGCTTTTGAGACGATCATCGTCGAAATCGAAGACCACGTCGCCCTTATCAAACTCGACCGCCCCGACGCGATGAACGCGCTCAACACCCAGTTGCTGGAAGAGTTGGGTGCCGCGCTGGAGGATGCGGACAGCAACGACAAGGTGCGCTGCATCGTCATCACCGGCTCGGACAAGGCTTTTGCCGCCGGCGCGGATATCAAAGAGATGTCCGAGATGAGCTTTGTCGACGTCTTCAACGTAAACCTGTTCGCCGAAGCCAACGATCGCATCTCGGGCATTCGAAAGCCGATCATCGCTGCCGTGGCAGGCTATGCGCTGGGCGGTGGCTGTGAGCTGGCGATGTTGTGCGACTTCATCATCGCGGCGGACACCGCCAAGTTTGGTCAGCCCGAAATCAATCTGGGTGTCATTGCCGGTCTGGGCGGTACGCAGCGCCTGACGCGCTTTGTTGGCAAATCCAAAGCGATGGACATGAACCTGACCGGCCGGTTCATGGACGCCGAAGAGGCCGAGCGCGCAGGGCTTGTCAGCCGTGTGGTCCCCGCCAAGAAGCTGGTGGAAGAGGCTGTGAGCGCAGCACAGAAGATTGCCGAGAAGTCGCAATTGACGGCAATCGCCGCCAAAGAAGCGGTGAACCGTAGCTATGAGATGCCGCTGAGCGAAGGGATGCTGTTTGAACGGCGCGTGTTCCATTCGATGTTTGCCACTGAGGACCAGAAAGAGGGCATGGCAGCATTTCTGGAAAAACGGGCCGCTCAGTTCCGCGACAAGTAAGCTGCTCTAAACAGGGGCGATCTGGCGGGCTTTTGCCCGCCTTTCTCATGCCTGCGCCGCGCGCTCAAGAATCCGCTTGGCAAAGTCGGGCAACTTGGATAGTAAGCGCCGCTATACATGCGCGTGCGGCCCGCCTGGCCCGACTCACACTCGTGATTTCTGATCCGGTGCGGATATGTCCGTGGCGCGCAACCCTAGATAACCGTACCGAACAAAGGTCAAAGTCACATGGCAAATTCGCCCCAGGCAAAGAAACGCGCCCGTCAGAACGAAAAGCGTTTCGCCGTAAACAAAGCGCGCCGTTCGCGCATCCGCACCTATCTGCGTAAAGTCGAAGAAGCGATCGCATCCGGCGACAAGGATGCGGCCACCGCAGCCCTGCGCGCAGCCCAGCCCGAGCTGATGCGCGGCGTCACCAAAGGCGTCTTCCACAAGAACACCGCATCGCGCAAGATGTCCCGCCTGTCGGCCCGCGTCAAAGCGCTGGGCTGATTCTGTGGGAAAGCGCGTCAAGCGTTGATCTGTAAAAAAGGCGTCGCCAAGTGCGGCGCCTTTTTCATTGTTGCGCGAAAGCCGCGTCTTCACGAAGCCGAGAGATTCTTTCGCCAAGAACGCCGAGTCAATATCAGAGTTTCGTTGCCCGGCAGGGCGGCCTGTTGTTACCACTGTATCAGCGATTCACTCGCTTGGGGGGACAGGCTGTTCCAGCGATCTGACTGACGGGCATCAGAACGATCAAAGGAACGAATGTTCGAAAACCGGCTTCGGTCGGATGGACAATCTGCTCTGGGTTTCGGTTTATCCGATAACCTCGGCCCTGTCGAAAATTGGAATGTCACGCGCATCCCGAGTGCTCGGGTGTGCCCCCTTTATGGGGTATGGCTTTGTCGGCCTGCGCTGATCTTCGATAGCACCCGCCAGACCATGTGGTCTGGTGTAGGTACCCTTGTGTGTGAACGTCATACGACCCGGAAACCGGGACAGATTAATAAGGCTGCTGGGCCAATAAAGATGGGATGCGTGAGGCGCGAATGACACAAGAGAAATGGGGACAATTGCGAAACAAGTTGATGAAGGCTGTTGGTAAGAACAACTTCACCACCTGGATCGAACCATTGAAATTCGAAGAGCTGCAGGACGGAGTGGCGGTGTTTTCTGCGCCGACCAATTTCATGGGCAACTATGTCAGTCAGAATTTCGCGGACCGCATTCTTTACGAGCTGAACACGTCGGGCGAGAATGTTCAGCGGCTGGCCTTCAGAACGGCAGCGAATTCCCCAGCGCGTCCAACGCAGCAAGCAGACCTGCCCGCCGCCGAGGTTGCGCCGCAGCCTCCCGTCGTTGAGGTCGCCAATTCTACCCTTGAGGCGCTTCAGGCGGCCCCGCTGGATGCGCGTTTCACGTTTGACAGTTTCGTCGTCGGCAAGCCCAACGAGTTGGCCCATGCCGCCGCGCGCCGCGTGTCCGAGGGTGGTCCGGTTACCTTCAACCCGCTGGTTCTGTACGGCGGCGTCGGCCTTGGTAAGACCCACCTCATGCACGCCATCGCGTGGGAGCTGAAAACCAAACACCCCGAGCTGAACGTGCTGTACCTGTCGGCGGAACAGTTCATGTACCGCTTTGTTCAGGCCCTGCGTGAGCGTCGGATGATGGATTTCAAACATCTGTTCCGCTCGGTCGACGTGCTGATGGTGGATGACGTCCAGTTCATCGCCGGTAAGGATTCCACACAGGAAGAGTTCTTTCACACTTTCAACGCGCTGGTCGATCAGAACAAACAGATCATCATCTCGGCCGACCGCGCACCCGGTGAGATCAAGGATCTTGAGGACCGCGTGAAGTCGCGCCTGCAATGCGGTCTGGTCGTTGATCTGCACCCGACCGACTACGAATTGCGTCTGGGCATCCTGCAGAACAAGGTGCAGCAATACGCCACCACCTATCCCGATCTGACCATTGCGGATGGGGTGCTGGAATTCCTCGCCCAGCGGATCTCGACCAATGTGCGCGTGCTGGAAGGGGCTTTGACCCGCCTCTTTGCCTTCGCCTCGCTGGTGGGCCGCGAGATCGACATGGACCTGACGCAGGATTGTCTGGCCGATGTGCTGCGCATGTCCGAGCGCAAGATCACCGTCGAGGAGATTCAGCGCAAGGTATCCGAGTACTACAACATCCGCCTCAGCGATATCATCGGCCCCAAGCGCCTGCGCTCATACGCGCGTCCGCGTCAGGTGGCGATGTATCTGTGCAAGCAACTGACCAGCCGGTCGCTGCCCGAGATTGGTCGCCGTTTCGGTGGCCGTGACCACACCACGGTGATGCATGGCGTCAAGCGGATTGAAGAACTGAAAACAACCGATGGCCAGATCGCCGAAGATGTCGAGATGCTGCGCCGGTCGCTCGAGGCCTGAGATCTGACTAACTTCCCCAAAAACGCCCCGGATCCTCACGCCGGGGCGTTTTCTTGTGCGCATTAGTCCACGGTCGGACGGGAACTGAGCCCTGCCGGACATGCACCTCTTGACGCTTGGGGTATTCCGACCCAGAAATCCATAAAAAATCCTTGTGCCTCAGGGCTGAGACGCTAACGTGCCAGTCCCGCCCATTTTCGGCACGCAAGTCAAAGGAACAGAGGGTATGAAGATCAGCATCGAACGCGGCACCCTTCTCAAGGCCGTTTCGCAGGCCCAATCCGTGGTTGAGCGCCGGAACACCATTCCGATCCTGGCCAATGTGTTGATCGAGGCCGAAGGCGATCAGGTGCAGTTCCGCGCCACCGATCTGGATATCGAGGTGGTCGACAAGGCCCCTGCGCAGGTCGAGAAGGCCGGGGCGACAACCGTGGCGGCAACCACCCTGCACGAGATTGTCCGCAAGCTGCCCGATGGCGCGTTGGTGACGCTGACCGCCGATAGTGCTGCGGGGCGTCTGACGGTCGAGGCGGGTCGGTCGAATTTCTCGCTGGCGACGCTGCCGAAAGAGGATTTCCCGGTCATGGCATCCTCGGAATATGCGTCGAACTTTACCGCCTCGGCGGCGCTGCTGCGGCGGTTGTTCGACAAGTCGAAATTTGCGATTTCCACTGAAGAGACGCGGTATTATCTGAACGGCGTCTACATGCACGTCGCGGATGGGTCCGATGGCGGCAAGGTTTTGCGTTGCGTGGCCACCGATGGCCATCGTCTGGCGCGGATCGATGCGGATCTGCCGGATGGCGCGGCGGACATGCCGGGCGTGATTGTGCCGCGCAAAACCGTGGGTGAGCTGCGCAAGCTGCTGGAAGATGACGAAATGGATATCGCGGTATCGGTCAGCGAGACCAAGGTGCGGTTTGCGACACCCGATATCACCCTGACCTCGAAAGTCATCGATGGCACGTTCCCGGACTACACGCGCGTGATCCCGCAGGGCAACACCCGCAAGCTTGAGGTGGACGCCGCCGAGTTCGCGCAGGCCGTGGACCGGGTGGCGACTGTTTCGTCCGAACGCTCGCGCGCGGTCAAGCTGCAGTTGGACGGTGATAAGCTGGTGCTGTCGGTGAACGCGCCGGACAGCGGTGCGGCTGAGGAAGAACTGGCCGTGGCCTATGGCGATGAGCGGTTGGAGATCGGCTTCAACGCCAAGTATCTGTTGGAGATTGCGTCTCAGGTGGATCGCGAGAATGCGGTGTTCATGTTCAACTCGGCCGGTGATCCAACGCTGATGCGCGAAGGCAATGATCAGAGCGCAGTCTATGTGGTCATGCCGATGCGCGTCTGATCGCGCTGGCGCGCGATGCCTCCGGCGGGAGTATTTTTGAAAAGATGAAGGGAGGGGTCATGGGATTGGCCCTGACCGAGCTTACGGTCTCGCATTTTCGGTCTCATAAGCTGGCGCGGTTGTCCTTGGATGGGCGACCGGTGGCGATACATGGGCCAAACGGGGCCGGGAAGACCAATATTCTTGAAGCGGTGTCTTTGTTTTCGCCGGGGCGTGGGATGCGGCGGGCGAGTGCGGCTGAGATGACGCGGCGACCCGAGGCGCTGGGGTGGAAGCTGTCGGGACTGTTGCAGGTGCAGGGGCAGGCCTATGAGATCGAGACCTGGTCCGAAGGCGGCGCGGCGCGGCAGGTTCGGATTGATGAGAAGTCTGCGACACAGATTGATCTGGGGCGGCTGGCGCGGGTTGTTTGGTTAATCCCGTCGATGGACCGGCTCTGGATCGAGGGGGCCGAGGGGCGGCGGCGGTTTCTGGACCGCATCGCGCTGAGCTTTGATCCTTCGCACGCCGATGCATCTCTGACCTATGAAAAAGCCATGCGGGAACGCAATCGCCTGCTGAAAGAGCAGGTGCGGGACGCGCATTGGTATGCGGCGCTAGAGGGGCAGATGGCCGAGACTGGACACCGCATTCATGCGTCCCGCCTGACGGCATTGGAGCACTTGCGCGGGGCGCAGGATCAGGCGGAAACCGCGTTTCCTTCTGCTGATCTGGAGTTGGTGCAGACCGAGGGTGCGATGCCCGAGACCGAGGACGACCTGCGCGAGGCGTTGAATGAAAGCCGGTTTCGGGACCTGGCGGCGGGCCGGACCTTGGTGGGGCCGCATCGGTCGGATCTGTATGGCGTGTTCGCGGCCAAGGGCGTTCCGGCCAAGGATTGTTCGACCGGGGAACAGAAGGCGCTGTTGGTCTCGCTGATCCTGTCGAATGCCCGGGCTTTGGCGGGGATGGTCGGCGCGCCGCCGATCGTGTTGCTCGATGAGGTGGCCGCCCATCTGGATGCGGGGCGGCGGGCGGCGCTGTATGATGAGATTTGCGCGCTGGGCGCTCAGGCCTGGATGACGGGCACCGGGCCTGAGCTGTTTACGGAATTGGGAGACCGCGCCCAGACGCTGATCGTCAGCGATGGCGACGAAGGCTCGGTCGTGGCTTAGGCGGGTTCGCTGACTTTGCGTTCCCACAGGAAGCCGCGCATGACTTCGTCGACCGGGGTATGGGCCATGTGGTTGACGTAGTTCGACATGGTTTTCTGCGCCAGACCCAGCACAACGTCCAGAACCGCGCGGTGCGAGTAACCAGCGTCGAAGAAGGCTTGAAGCTGTTCCTCGGTCGGGTTGCCGCGGGTTTCCATCACCTGCAGTGTGAAGGTGCGCAGCGCCTCAAGCTTGGCCGAGGGCAGCGGGGTTTCGTTGCGTAGAGCGTCGGTGATGTCGTCCGAGACCTTCATCATCTTGGCGATGCCGGTATGGGCGGGCACACAGTAGTGGCACTCGTTTTCCACGTTGATGGTCTGCCAGACGACGGTTTTCTCGTCATTGTCGAAATCGGTTTGCAGGAAGAGGCCGTGCAGAACCTGGTAGCCTTCCAGATGTTGCGGGCTTTCCGCCATCACCTTGTGCAGGCCGGGCAGGCGGCCAAAGGCGGCTTGCGATTTCTCAAGCAGCGGCTTGGACCCTTCGGGGGCGGAATCAAGGTCGTGGGACGGGAAATTAGCCATGTCAAAACTCCTGTTTCTGGCGCGATGAGTCGTATTTAGGGTTTATTGAGCGATCACTCAAGTATATATTTGAGCGAACGCTCAAAAAATTGGTGAATACGATGCCTCGCAAACCTTCTTACGACCGTGACGCGCTTATCGGGCAGGCCAGAGATATCTTTTGGCGGCAGGGTTGGGCGGGAACGTCGCTGAAAGACCTTGAGCGTGAGTTGAACTTGAAACCCGGAAGCTTCTACGCCGCGTTTGGATCCAAGGATGCGCTGTATGCGTTGACGTTGGAGCGATATGCGAATGACGGCGTGGCGCGATTAATGGCAATGGCCGAGGAAATGGGGCCGTTGCGGGCGCTCAAGGCGCAGCCGCACGTTGTGATTGACGAACGCGAGACGCCAGCACGGGCGTGTATGTTAGCCAAAACCTACGCCGAATTGCAATCCAAGGGGCATGAGCTGGCCGGCAAAGCGGGGCATCATATGGCCGAGATGAAAAGGTGTTTTGCGACGCTGTTCCGCCGTGCGCAGCAGGCCGGAGAGATTGGTCCTGACCATGATCCCGACCGGCTGGCGGCGCGCTATCAGTCTGACATCCTGGGGCTGCGCCTTTCGGCAGAACGCGATGATGTGGATGCGACAGAAATCGCAGCGGATATCGCAGCGGATTTGGATCGACTCTGATCCACCACAAGCGACGGCTGATAGCACAAAATGTTGGGGGAGCGCGTGACAATCCCCACCAGAAAACGTATAAGTTACCAAAATAATATAGGTACTAACGGCATGTCCGAAGACGCACAGGCACCCCAGGAATACGGCGCAGATTCCATCAAAGTTCTCAAAGGCTTAGAAGCAGTTCGCAAACGCCCCGGTATGTATATCGGGGATACTGACGATGGCTCGGGTCTGCACCACATGGTGTATGAGGTTGTGGACAACGGAATTGACGAGGCTCTGGCTGGTCATGCCGACCATGTGACTGTGAAAATTCACGCCGATTCCAGTGTTTCAGTCAGTGACAACGGCCGTGGCATCCCGGTGGATATTCACCCCGAAGAGGGCGTCTCGGCGGCCGAGGTCATCATGACTCAGCTGCACGCTGGCGGTAAGTTCGACAGCAACTCGTACAAGGTGTCGGGTGGTCTGCACGGTGTGGGCGTGTCGGTTGTGAATGCGCTGTCCGATTGGCTTGAGTTGCGCATCTGGCGTGCAGGTAAAGAGCACGTTGCGCGTTTTGAGGGTGGCGAGACTGCTGAGCACCTGAAAGTCGTGGGCGAGTGCGGCGACCGCACCGGGACCGAGGTGCGCTTTCTGGCCTCGACCGATACGTTCTCGAACCTTGAATACTCGTTTGAGACGCTGGAAAAGCGCCTGCGTGAGCTGGCCTTCCTCAACTCGGGCGTGCGGATCATCCTGATTGATGAACGCCCTGCCGAACGGCTGGAGACCGAGTTGTTCTACGAGGGCGGTGTCAAGGAATTCGTCAAATACCTCGATCGGTCGAAGACCCCGGCGATGCCAGAGCCGATCTATATCAAGGGCGAGCGGGACGACATTGGTGTCGAAATCGCGATGTGGTGGAATGACAGCTATCACGAGACGGTTCTGCCCTTTACCAATAACATCCCGCAGCGGGATGGTGGCACCCATGTGGCCGGTTTCCGGGGCGCTCTGACCCGGACAATCAACAACTACGCGCAGTCAAGCGGGATCGCGAAGAAGGAAAAGGTCAGCTTTACCGGCGACGACGCGCGTGAGGGGCTGACTTGTGTGTTGTCGGTCAAAGTGCCTGACCCGAAATTCTCGTCTCAGACCAAAGACAAGCTGGTGTCGTCCGAAGTGCGTCCGGCGGTCGAAGGTCTGATGAATGAAAAGCTGGCTGAGTGGTTCGAAGAAAACCCCAATGAAGCCAAGGGGATCGTCGGAAAGATCATCGAGGCCGCATTGGCCCGTGAGGCTGCGCGGAAAGCCCGCGAACTTACCCGCCGAAAGACGGCGATGGATGTGAACTATCTGGCCGGGAAGCTGAAAGACTGTTCCGAGAAAGACCCGTCCAAAACCGAAGTCTTCCTTGTCGAGGGTGACTCGGCGGGCGGCTCTGCCCAGACGGGCCGCGATCGTCTGACTCAGGCCGTTCTACCCCTGCGCGGGAAGATCCTGAACGTCGAACGCGCTCGGTTCGACCGGATGCTGTCGAGCCAGGAGATCGGCAACCTTGTGATGGCGCTGGGTACGGGAATTGGCCGCGATGAATTCAACATCGAAAAGCTGCGCTACCACAAGATTGTCATCATGACCGATGCTGATGTCGATGGCGCGCACATCAGAACCCTGCTGTTGACCTTCTTCTACCGCCAGATGCCGGAACTGATCGAGGGCGGATACCTCTACATCGCGCAGCCGCCTCTGTACAAAGTTTCGCGCGGTAAATCAGAGGTTTATCTTAAGGATCAGACCGCCTTGGATGACTACCTGATCAATCAGGGTGTCGAAGGCGCGGTGCTGAAACTGGGCTCGGGCGAGGAGATCGTCGGGCAGGACCTGACCCGCGTGGTGGATGAGGCCCGGCAGTTGAAACGAGTTCTGGACGCGTTCCCGACGCATTACCCGCGCCACATTCTGGAACAGGCTGCAGTCGCGGGGGCTTTCGTGCCCGGTGCGGTTGATGCCGATCTGCAGGGGGTGGCCGACAAGGTCGCAGCGCGTCTGGACCTGATCGCACTCGAATACGAGCGCGGCTGGCAGGGCCGGATCACGCAGGATCACGGCATCCGCCTCGCTCGCATCCTGCGCGGTGTTGAAGAGGTTCGCACACTGGATGGCCCCATGTTGCGTTCGGGCGAGGCCCGCAAAACGGGCAGCTTCACCCAAAGCCTGCAAGAGGTTTACAACACCCCCGCCACCCTGATCCGTCGCGACCGGATTCAGGCCATACATGGCCCGCTGGACCTGCTGCGTGCCATTCTGGAAGAGGGTGAAAAGGGCCTGTCTCTGCAGCGCTACAAAGGTCTGGGCGAGATGAACCCCGACCAGCTTTGGGAAACCACGCTTGATCCGGATGCGCGCACGCTGCTGCAGGTGCGCGTCGATGATATGGTCGAGGCGGACGATCTGTTCACCAAGCTTATGGGCGATGTGGTCGAACCACGCCGAGAGTTCATCCAGCAGAATGCGCTGAGCGTTGAGAATTTGGATTTCTAAGGCGATCGCAGCGGGTTTCAGACCGTCCGTTTGTGTGCTGCAGACACACTGACCAGACGCCTGCAGTCAACGTATTTGGTATCAACCCGCTTCAGCGGCTGATTTATCCAGCACGGTGGCCGCCGCGACCGCGCTGGATGTAAGGGTTCATGCGCCTCTGGGCGATCACTCGGCCGCGATGGCTTGTTCGTCGGTTTGCGGGTCGTTGAAGCGGCTCCACGTCAGATCGCCGTCGTAGCGCCACGCAAGCCGACCATTGTCATCCATGGCGATCAGATGCAGCCATCCATTGTCGAACAACTCGCGTACATGCGCATGGCGTGCAAGGATATCCGTCATTGCCTCGCGCGGGGCTTCGATGACCACGGACAAGCGCAGCGGATCATGCTGCAGGCTGGTGCCGTCATGGACCGACTGCCACGGCAGACCGGCGCGTGGCGCGCCGTTGTTGCCTTCCAGCACACCGATACCACCTACAACATTATGCAGCAGCTTGTTGCCGCCGCCGAAAAGATCGGGTGCAACGGTCGAGCCGTAATACTGCAGGCTGATCCAGCTGGCGACCACCACCGGGGCGGTCATGATCAGTTCCAGCACGCCGAACCCGTCGTCCCGACGCCAGTCATAATTGTGCAGAAACGCCTGTCCCGCCAAATCGGCGCCATCTGTGCGACCGCGCGGCGCGGCAATAAAGGCACGGCATCCAGCAAGGCCCCATTCCGGGCGCGTTTCGGCCCAATCGCGCGATCTGCGCAGTACATCCTGCGCGCCATCCGCTCGCGGCAACCTTTGCCCACGCTCAGCGCGGGCCAGATCGCCAGCGGCTGCAAGCCAGCTTTTGATCTGTTTCAAGCTTGCCAAAGATGTACCGGCCGGCAGGTCCTGATCAAACAGGGTAACCTTGTCGGTTGTGGTGTGATGCAGCGCCGCAAGGAAAACGGTGTCGGACGGCACCTCGATCCCTGCGCTGCGCAAGCCTTGGCGAACCTCTTGATCGTTCAGAAGACCGGCCAGAAGCCGCGCGTTGACGTCACCCGCGTATCCGCCGCAGGCGCCGCATTGCAATGCGCTTTCATGCGGGTTGTTGGTCACATCCGCACCATGACCCGCCAGCAGAACGACGGGCGCAAAGTCGCGAGTCAGTGACATCGCCGACAACACGGACTTTGCCATTCCGACCCGGGTGTCGAGGTCGAGCGCCGGATCAAATCTTGGCGCGGGCTCGGCCGATGCCGCGCCGCTCAGCCCCAGAGAATCCCGGACCAGTTTCCCGGCATAGAGCGGCCCGGTCGCTTCGACAAAGGCGAACGAGGATACGGCAGCCAGTTTGAACCGGCCCCAAGCGCGTTTGGCGCGCGCGGTGTAGCGGCGGCTCAGATCGGCCTGTTCGGGTTCACTGGCGTGCGAATGCACACCGGCCTGCAGCAGCACGGGGCCGCGCAATTCGGTCACATCTGATCCCGCAGCCTTGTGCGCGCTGGCGAGGCCGAAAAAGCCCGCAAAGCCAACGGTTTCAATTCCGGCGTCTTGTGCTTCCAGTGCGCGGCGAAATACCTCGGACCGAACGTCGATGCAGAAAGCTGCCTGAACGATGGGGCGGCCTTGCGCAGGACGTTGCTGTCCGTTCAGCAGATTATCGGCCAAGTGCCGCTGCTGCGCACGCTCGCCTGCATCCTGCAGGATCGCGTCGATCACAAGGTCTGTGTCCGGGGTAACCGGAGCGCGGTGCGCCGCGACCACCTCGGCCCAACGCGCTGCAATCTGCGTTTCGTAAAGCGCGTACAAGGCTTCATCGAACACCATACGTATCGCCAACAGTTCGACCACGGTGCTGTCTTGTGCGCCTTCCAGTTCGGCCTGCCACAAATGATAGCGCGCATATTGTGCCCAGCCGCCCAGTGTTGTCAGCCAGCGGTGGAACGCAGTTTCCGCTGCTGCGGTATCGACACCCAGCCGTTCGGACGCGCGACCCAATGCGCGCCAGTGCGAGCGGTTGGTCTCGGCCACAAAGGCGCAAAAGCCCTTGAGCCCCTGAATTTCGGGCGTCAGGTCGCGGGCTGCAAAATCGCGCCAGGACTGGAAAGCACCGTTGGCGCCGGATTGCTGCCAAAGTGCCTGACCCTGATCGAAATGCCCGGCGGCCCAGGCTCCGATGCGGTCTTCGATCAGGCCGGGCCAGTCGATCCCCGATACATCTGCCGCCAGTTCCGCCACTGTTGGCAAAGCCTGGGGCGCGGGCGTTTCAACCTCGATTGCCGCCTTGATATCCTGCAGTCCGGGCGCGCCGAAGCGCCCTTCGGTTGCCGACAGGGCATCCAGCAGATCCGCTTCTGTAACCTCGCCCGACTTTATCTTAGCGGCCCAGTGCGCGCGCCGCGGCGTGATCCGGGTGCCGCCGACACGACCCAAACGGGCGGCAGTCACAGCAAGGGGTTCTGCGGTCTGACCCAGAAAAGGGTTTACTGCAACGCTTGATGACAGCGGAAACAGCGGCGGGATCGCTTTGGCAGAGGCATTGGCCTCAGCAACCAGTTCCAGCAGTGCGGCGGGGTAGGCTTCGAGTTTGGCAAACATCAGATCCGTTCCTTTCAAGCGACAGACCGTCTGGACCAGCCGTCCAGAAGCTTGTCAAAGATTGCATTGGCATAAAGGCCGTTGGTCAGGTGGACGCGCAGGCCCGCAGCGGCCGGGTGCGATGCCCAAAGTGGGAACGTCGCCTGTGCCACCGCCACGCAGCCAAAACTCACCAGCGCCAGCACGATCAACGCCCATTCAAGCGGCCCGGGTGCGGGTGTTGCAGGCAGCGCTCCGGCGGTCAGTTCTTGGGCGACGACCTGCAGCGCGAAGTAGCTGACCGAGGTCACAAGCGCGTACATTACGGTGCGCTGCATCAGTGCTCGTGGTGCTGCATCCGCAAAGCCCTGCGCCAGCAGATAGGCGACGCCGAAAATCAGGATCACACCCAGGGCAATGGCCTGAATTGACTTGCCATCGAACCCGATGATCGTGCCTACAAGGCCATAAATGACGATACCGATCACGAAAGACTGCAGCACATTCCGCGCGCTGGGCACCGCGATAGGCCCCGGGCGTTTGATTGCAGCCACATTTCGAACGGCCTCGCCGGCGCTGAGGAACGCGTGCGCCTTGTAAAGTGAGTGGGCAACAATATGCAGCAGTGCCAGTGGGAACAACGCCAGACCACACTGCATGACCATGAACCCCATCTGCGCAATCGTCGACCACGCGAGTGATGTCTTCACGGCAGATTGGGTCAGCATGACCAGCCCGCCAAACAAAGCGGTAAAGCCGCCCAGCATGACAAGCAGCGCCATTACCCCTGGCGCAGCAAGCATCACGTCTGCAAACCGGATCAGCAGGAACCCGCCCGCGTTGATCACACCTGCATGCAGCAGCGCCGACACGGGCGTCGGAGCCTCCATCACCTCGGTCAGCCAGCCGTGCAGCGGGAACTGCGCCGAGGCGAGCACTGCCGCGATGGCGATCAACAAGGCAGCGGCCATCACCAGCCATGTGGGCTGTGCGGTGGCAAGGATCGACTGTATGTCGGTGGTCCCTGTCGCGATGATCAGCAAAACAAAGGCTCCGGCCAGAGCGACTTCGCTCAGACGGGCGACGATCGCTTTCTTATGGGCCGCGCGCTGCGCCGTGGCGCGTTCGGAATAAAACAGAAGCAAGCGGTTCAGGGACAGGCTGGTAAGCGTCCAGGCGACAAAAAGCTGAACGAGATTGCCCGACATGACCAGCAACAGAACCGCCGCTAGCGTCGCCGCCATCCAGCTTGTGAACATGGCCTGCCGGGGCTCTCCGTCCATATAAGTCTTGGAATAACGCAGCACGACCCAGCCGATGAAGCTGACCAGAACCAGCATGATCGCGCTGACAGCATCAAGGCGCACCGACAGGCCCACGCCAAACAGCCCGATCAGAGCGGACGTCCCGGACCCGTTGATCACAAGTAACGCCGCTGCCAGCGCCGAAACCAGGAACGCACCAAACGCTGCGGCCTCAGCCAGCGCGGGGGCAGACCCGAAGTGTTGCCCGGGTCGTTGGCGCGCCAGCTGCGCTGCTGCGACTAGGATCAGCGGAGCAATTAAGGGAAGAAAGAGATATGCCATATCGGTGTCCTTCAGTTTCAAAGCCAACGGCTCTGCATCGGAACTAGGGCAGAAGCTGTGACAATAAAAATTCATTGTTTTGGACTTTACGTTCTAATAAAGAGAACGATATGCCATTGAACTATCATCACCTGAGATACTTTTGGGCTGTCGCGCATGATGGAAATCTGACGCGAACCGCGCAGCGGCTGAACCTGTCTCAGTCGGCCCTTTCGGTTCAAATCAAGCAGCTTGAAGAAAGACTTGGCCACGATCTGTTCGAACGCCGCGGTCGGCAACTGCATCTGACCGAAGCGGGACGTATCGCCCTGGATCATGCCGATGCGATTTTCTCGACAGGGCAAGAGCTTGTCGCGACGCTGACCGGCACGGTCCAGACCCGCAAAGCGTTGCGCGTGGGCGCTTTGGCGACGCTATCGCGCAACTTTCAGATCGGTTTTCTCAGGCCGATCCTGTCGCGCATTGATGTCGAGGTCATCCTGCGATCCGGCAGCCCAACTGAGTTGCTGGAGGGGCTGGAGGCGCTTAACCTTGATCTGGTTCTGATGAACCGTCCACCACCCGATGACAGTCTGACGCCCTACGAAACCCATCAGATCGGCGAACAGGAGGTCAGCATCGTCGGCACTCCGGAACGTCTGAAGAACGAGCGTTCGATCCAGCAGCTTCTGACAGAACAGCCTTTTATCCTGCCGACAACAGACAGCAGTGTCCGCACGGCTTTCGATGCGATGGCCAGCCGCTATTCGGTCCGCCCCCAGATCGCCGCCGAGGTCGATGACATGGCGATGATGCGGCTGCTGGCACGTGAAGATATCGGCCTCGCCCTTGTTGCGCCGATTGTTGTGACAGATGAGTTGAACTCTGGCCGGCTAAAGGAAGCGAACGAGCATCCGCGGATAAAGGAGACATTTTTCGCGATCACACTGCGACGCCGTTTTCCCAATCCTTTGGTGCAGGAAATCCTAGAACAAAACGCTGGCCCAGCGTTTTTGTCATAACGTCCGGCGAAGGCTGTATTGAAAAGTGGGTGGCGGAGACGAAGGCAGCAGTTTTGCCGGCGCATCGGATATCAAGTGTTGTCATAACATATTAATAATAAACAAACTTACTGAAAATAGCGCTGTAATCCACTGCACCTCGCCGCAACTACTATCAGTAGTTTTGGCGGGGAAGTTGCGGGGTGGGAATGCCGAAAGTAGCGAAAGAACTGTCTGCGCTTGATGTGAAGAGGTTGAAGCATCTGGGCAGCGCCGGAAACTCCACTTTCGCAGTGGGCGGAGTTTCATGTCTCTTGATGCAAATCACCTCCAATGGCGGACGCACATGGCTTTTACGTGTATCTGCAGCGGGTAAACGACGAGAAATTGGATTAGGCGGCTATCCTGATACTTCACTATCCCAAGCAAGAGTACGTGCACGGGAAGCGAAGGATCAAATCAGGCGAGGGATTGACCCTGTAGAAGAACGCAAGTCAGCAAAAAAAGCACTCGTCATGGCCCAAAGACGAGGGTTGTTTTTTGCCGAAGCAACCGAGAGATGCCTCGTGGCAAAACTGGATGCATTCAAAAACGAAAAGCACCGCGATCAATGGCGCAACACCATCAACACCTAACCCCAGGGTGAACATCTTTTATGGAGTTATTCGATTTCGTTGTTTCAATGAGGGTTACATAGCGGATTGTTCAGGAGGTTTGCGCAAGTTGAAATGGATAGGATGTTTGAAGTATTCAGGCAGCTCGAGATGTTTCCTGATGACTACTTTACTGATTTACTTGTTGCACCAGTCCTTCACAAACTCTGTAAAGTGCTGCTCTTTGGCTGAAAGATGTCTCGACGGCGGATAAATCACCTGTAGGACGCGCGGCGGCAAATGATAATCTGAAAGAATTTGCCTCAAGGCACCGGATTCGAGTTCTGTTCGGATCGCATATCCTGGCAAGATGGCTAGGCCCACTCCATAGCATGTGGCAGTAAGCAAGGCGTCAAGGCTGTTCGCGCTTAGCACAGGCTTAATTGGAACATTGACATGCCCCGCTGGTCCGGCAAGTACCCATCGATCACTATGGCCAGATTGGCTTAGAGCCAGAACTTGGTGAGCTGCTATATCTCTCGGTGTTTCGGGCTCGCCGAAGTTCTCGAGGTAGTCTGGAGAAGCACAAATCAGGTATTCAAGTTCAACGATCCTATGGTCCACAAGGTCGGTTTGCTCGTCCGGTTCTGCAACCCGGATTACAAGATCATAGCCTTCTGACACGGGGTCGACAAAACGGTTTTCGAAGGTCAGATCAATTTCAACCTTTGTATAGGTTCTCAAAAACGCGGCGACGATTTCTGAGAAGTCGAGTTCTCCAAACGAATGCGGTGCACTAACGCGCAGCCTTCCCATCGGCTCAGCACGCGTCGAGCTGACGGCCATTTCGATTTCTTCAAGGTCATCCAGCAATTGTTTGGCACGGTCATACAGCGCGCGGCCGTTGCTGTTGGCAGATACGGATCTTGTTGTCCTGTGAAGTAGCTGGACGCCAAGACGTTCTTCAAGGGCGATAACAAGCCTGTTCACTGACGACCGGGACTGCCCGGTTGCCCGGCCTGCCGCCGAAAAGCTTCCAGCCTCAACGACATCCACGAAGGCTTTGAGTTCGGAAAATCTATCCATTCTACACCTGTTCGTTTTGTAGGACAGTGTGTCAAATATTCATCTGATTGTCTCAATAGAAAAGGTAACCAAATTTCGGAGCAGCAGTAGTCAACATTAGATGGAGGCAGAGATGCTTCGGACGAGACCGTCTTCTGAAAGGGGTAAGGCAAACTTTGGGTGGCTGGATTCCCGGCATTCTTTCTCATTTGGGCAGTATTTGGACCCAAACCATATGGGATTTGGACCTTTGCGCGTCATCAACGAAGACCGGGTTGCACCCGGGGCCGGGTTCGGCACCCACGGGCATGCGGACATGGAGATCCTGTCCATAGTTTTGGATGGCGCGCTTGAGCACAAGGACTCGATGGGCGAAGCCGCGACCATCCGACCGGGCGATGTGCAGCGCATGTCCGCAGGAACCGGGGTGCGGCATTCGGAATACAACGCCTCAAGCTCCGAGCCGGTGCACTTTCTGCAGATTTGGATTGTGCCAGAGCGGGAAGGACTGAACCCAAGTTACGAGCAAAAAGAGTTTCCAGTTGAAAATCGGCAAAACAGACTGGCCTTGCTTGGGTCTCGTGAAGGGCGCGAGGGGTCAGTGGTGATCCACCGGGATGTCGATCTGTATGGCTCTAGCCTGCAGAAAAACCGGTCACTGGAACACAGCATCGGATTTGGTCGAGGTGCGTGGGTGCAAATAATCCGCGGATCGATTTCGATAAACGGATCAACCTTGGAGGCAGGCGACGGTGCTGCCATAAAAGATGAAGACTCGATCCAGATAAGCGCACTGGACGATGCCGAATTTCTGTTATTCGACATGGCATTGTCTTGAACTTGGTCGCAGTGTCGTTAAAGCAAGTCTTAACGGTACTGCGGCATGCTTTTCTAATCATTGGGATGGATTGGCGCCATCCGAGGTAAGCTTTTCGCTTTGATCACATGCGTATTTGGGCGCGGTATTTTCCGGGTGTTACCCCGACTTTGCTTTTGAACACATCCGTCATGTGGCTCTGCGATGAAAACCCACACTGATAGGCTATTGCCGCCAGGTTTGAATCACTACGCTCCAGCAGATCGCAGGCTTTATCGATCCTCAGTTGCAAGATGTACTGATAGGGACTCTGACCCGAGGACGTCCGAAATTCTCGCGCGAACTGACCCGCAGGCAGTCCTATAACCTTTGCCAGATC
This sequence comes from Ruegeria sp. G7, assembly GCF_056535465.1. Lineage (NCBI taxonomy): Bacteria > Pseudomonadati > Pseudomonadota > Alphaproteobacteria > Rhodobacterales > Roseobacteraceae > Ruegeria > Ruegeria sp. G7. Next base: position 1,363,565 of record NZ_JBQFIL010000001.1, read on the forward strand.
GGCAACGTTCAAGCCGCCTGCAAGGTTTTCAACGGTAAAGTCTGCAACTCGTCCCAGCTGGCGTTTGGTCAAACCATAGGTTTTTGCGTGAACTTTCGTTCGACCAAGTTGCAAAAGGCGCGCAACGAGGCATTGCCACAAACCGTCCAACAACAAAGCAGACTCGTTTGGTCGGCGGCCGCTTTCGCGCCAAATTCCGACCATCAGCCTGCGGACCTGTTCATCATGCAGATTTGACCGATTTGCCAATTGATTAAACACTTCAGTGTCCTGAATACCATAGGCCTCAAGCAGGTCGTTCAGCCGCGATGCGGTTGTATTCACTACCAGAAGGTCATGAGGTGAAAAGGTTTCGATATCCAGGCCCGTTTCGACAGGATTGATGATCAGCGAGCCCGGCCGGGCAGATTCAGTGTTTTTCCAGCCATCGCCGATATTCCATCTGGCAGATACCTTTGGGCTCAAACTTACGCCAAGTCCGAAACCGGGTCCGGGGGGAATGTAGGTTCTGTACGCGTCCATCTTGAATCGAAAACTGGATACCTGGAACGAACCGCCGGTGCGAATACCCAAAAGCTTGTCACCATACGCTTCGTTCGAGCGAAAAAACTGCTCCGAGACAGATGTGGGATTTGCGTGCGACTGCGCCATGCGGAAATAGCCCGTGCAAATGGGTTTGCATACTAAACAGGAAAACATCTGTGGAAATCAATATCGGAGCGTGTTTCGTGAAGGCGCAACCCTAACCCGGTTTTCCTCTGATCCAGCGACGCAAAACTCGCCGACGGCGCGGGAATCTGGAATCCCGTCAAATCCGGAAGACCGTCAAATCTGAACATCTTACTTCCATGCCCGATGAAACAGACGGCTGGATAGAGATGAGGGTGATAAGACGTTCTGAGGAAAGAGGGAAAACGCAATCAGAGTGGTTGAACTCAAGGCACACATTCTCATTTGGGCAGTATCTGGATCCCAACCACATGGGTTTTGGCCCCCTGCGCGTCATCAATGAAGATCGCATCGCACCCGGTGCCGGATTTGATACGCACGGGCATGCGGACATGGAAATCCTCTCCATCGTTCTGGACGGTGCGCTTATGCATACGGATTCAATGGGTGAAACCACACTTATCCGTCCGGATGATGTTCAAAGAATGAGTGCCGGAACTGGCTTAAAACACTCAGAAATTAATGCCTCGCAAACCAACCCTGTTCATTTTATCCAAATTTGGATTGTGCCTGAACAGGAAGGGCTCATCCCAAGCTACGAACTGCGAAACTTTCCTAGAGAGGAACGCCTCAACACGCTGCGTTTGATGGGGTCAAGGGACGGGCGGACAGGATCAGTTATGATCCATCGTGATGTGGACCTATATGGCTCAATACTTGATCGGGATGAAAGCATCACCCATAGAACAAGACCCAATCGCGGAGTATGGGTGCAGGTGATCCGCGGCCCTGTCGCGGTCGATGGTGCAACTTTGAAAACCGGAGACGGCATTGCGATGACTGATGCTGAGAAGGTCGTATTGAACGCGGAACAAGATTGTGAATTTCTGCTGCTCGACCTCGCCTTGACCTGATTCAGCTAACAGTGCTGCTGAATCCAGCGTTGTTTTCCAGTACAGCAGCTTCTTCGCGCGACCAGTTGATGAAACTTGCGATTTCCGGTCTTGTCTCATCCCCTTTCTGGCAAACGACAAAATAACTCACATGCATCGGGATCACCGGGCCAAAAGGCATCACGAGACGACCATCCAGCATCTCTTTTCGGGCTAAAAAGCGCCTTGCAAGCACCACGCCCGCTCCGTTGACCGCTGCGTCAATAGCGTGATCTGCAGCTTGTCGTTCAAATCTCATTCCTCGCTGGGCGCCCGCTGTATCCAGACCCGCACGCGAAAACCATCCGGACCAGTTCAGGTTCTTGGCAAAAGGTGCAGTGCTGGTGTCGTGCAGCAAGGGGGCACGGACGATATCGGATGCTTGGTGCAGATCAAGTTGAGCCACAAGATCGGGGCTTGCCAATGGCAACAGAAAGTCTTCGCACAGCTTGACCGCGAAAAGCCCTTCGCCCGGTGCCCTTGTAAATCGGATCACCACGTCAGGCCCGTCTTTTCCGAAAGCGGAAATCTCACTACTGGTTTCAAAGCTAACCGGCAGTTCCGGATTTCGCTCGGCGAACCTATGCAGTCGCGGCAACAACCATTTGCGTATGATTGGTCCACTGGATTCCACGCGCAACGGGCGAACCGCTTTTGGCCGCACCTGATCCACCGCATCGCGCAGTTGCAAGAACGCAGATGAAACCGCAGGCTGCAAGGATTGCCCGGCTTCGGTCAGCGTCACTGAACGTACCGCTCGGGTAAAAAGTTTCACACCCAAATCGTCTTCGAGTGCCCGTATTTGCTGACTAACGGCACCGGGCGTCACCGCCAGTTCCGCGGCTGCGTCCTTGAAGGACGATAGGCGCGCGGCAGCTTCGAAAGCGCGCAGCGAGGACAAAGCTGGAAGGCGGCGAAATGGCATAAGCATACGTTAGCAGAACTAAACTATAGGGCAAGAATCCATCGTTTGTCGGTCTCAGAGATCGACCCCATTTCACTGCGTATCTGACACAGCAGCCAGATGGCCAAACCCACGAAGGAGCCCAGATATGAGCACAGAAAAACTGCAAGTTCTCACCCCTCAGAACAGCCAGCTGATCTTTATCGACCACCAGCCCCAAATGGCGTTTGGTGTCCAGTCCATCGATCGGCAAGCTCTGAAAAACAATACGGTTGGTCTGGCCAAGGCAGCCAAGATTTTCGACATTCCAACCACGATCACCACCGTCGAAACCGAAAGCTTTTCAGGCCACACATATCCCGAATTACTGAGTGTCTTCCCTGAGCATCCGCTGCTGGAGCGCACCTCGATGAATTCGTGGGATGATCAGAAGGTCCGCGATGCGCTGGCACAGAACGGCCGCAAGAAAGTGATCGTTTCAGGGCTTTGGACCGAGGTTTGCAACACCACCTTTGCCCTAAGCGCAATGCTCGAGGGTGGGTACGAAATCTACATGGTCGCAGATGCCTCGGGTGGCACTTCGGCAGATGCGCATAACTACGCGATGGATCGCATGGTTCAGGCGGGCGTTGTTCCGGTGACCTGGCAGCAGGTCTTGTTGGAATGGCAGCGCGATTGGGCGCACCGCGATACCTACGACGCGGTTATCGGCCTCGTTCAGGAACATTCGGGTGCCTATGGCATGGGTGTCGATTACGCCTACACCATGGTTCACAAGGCGCCCGAGCGGGTCACCCACGGTCCGACCATCGATCCGGTACCAGCCCCCATCGCCGCTGAATAAGCCGGCGCATCCTGTCCAAGGCCCCTCCTCTCCTTGGACAGGATTTCCACGCACAAAACGCTGACCGGCCTGTCTGGCCGGGCCGATCCCCTTTTGTCCAGAAACAAGGTGACCGACCATGCCACTCCAGATTGACCGCCGCCAGCTTTTGGCGGGAACCGCCACGCTGATTGCTGCCCCTTTATCTGCGGCCGCACAGACACGAACTGCTGACTTGGTGCTGGTGAACGGGAAAATCACGACCATGGATCCGGCCCAGCCCGAAGCCTCGGCTTTGGCCGTCAAAGACGGACGGTTCATCGCTGTAGGTAGTGACGCCGAGATCCGGCCTTTGATCGGCCCGTTCACGCAAGTGATCGATGCGCGCAAGCAACGCGTCATCCCCGGCCTCAATGACAGCCACACACATGCGATCCGCGGCGCGGTGAACTATAATCTTGAGGTGCGCTGGGACGGTGTCGACAGTCTGGAAGAGGCCTTGCACCTGCTGCGCATGCAAGCCGAACGCACCCCCGAAGGCCAGTTCATTCGCGTGGCCGGTGGATTTAGCGAGTTCCAATTCAAGGAAAAGCGCTTGCCGACCGTGGCTGAACTGGATGCGGTCGCGCCCAATCACCCCGTGTTGATCCATCACCTTTACAAGCTGACGCTGCTGAACACCAAGGCCGTCGAATGGTATGGTTACGACAAACCCGGTCACCCCGAATATCCCGGGGGATTATCGAAAAGGATGTTGAGGGGACCGCGACGGGCCGCTTGCTTGCAGCGCCGTCCGGGCTGGTCATGTACCGTACCCTTGCTGCCGCGCCGAAGCTTTCGATCCGGGATCAGATCAACAGCTCACAACAGTATTTCGATGCGTTGAACGGCCTTGGCATAACCTCGGTTTCGGACGCTGGTGGCGGCGGCATGGAATTCCCCGACGCCGATCCCTATCGCGTCATTGGCTGGATGCATGATGCGGGGCTGCAGACCGTCCGCATCGGGTATCATTCCTTCCCGCAGCATAAAGGGCAGGAATTGTCGGACTACCAGAAATGGACAGCCAGCACACGGGCGGGTTCAGGCGACGATCTGCTGAAATTCGTAGGTGCAGGCGAAAACCTTGCTTGGGCTTCCTATGACTATGAGATCTTTGCAGATGCCCGCCCTGATATTGACGCGGATGCCGAGGATTATCAGCGCCAGATCATGACCGTTCTGGGCGAAGAGGGCTGGCCGTTCCGCCAGCATATCACCTATGATGAAACCGGGGATCGTCTGCTACCGGTTTACGAGGATGTCGCCAAAGGTGCGGGCCTGACACCCGGATGGTTCATCGATCATGTCGAAACGTTCAGCCAGCGCAATTTAGAGCGTATCGCGGCCTTGGGTGGTGGTATTGCCCTACAAAACCGTATCCAGTTTCAGGCCGAGGATTTCGTTGCCAACTACGGCGTTGAAAAGCTCAAAACCACGCCGAATTTCCGCGCAATTCTGGATCTTGGCGTGCCTGTGGGCGGGGGCACGGATGCGACACGCGTCACCTCGTTCAATCCTTGGTTTTCAATCCAGTGGATGAGCACCGGCCTGTCGCGCGGTGGCATGCCGATGTACGACGATGCCAACCTGTTGAGCCGCGAAGAAGCCCTGCGTGTCTGGACCACAGGCTCTGCCTGGTTCACAGGCGATGCAGGTCGCAAAGGGGCAATCACACCGGGTCAACTGGCGGATTTCGCCGTGCTTGACCGGGACTATTTCACCGTGACCGACGCCGAGATCGCCAAGCTGCAATCGGAACTCACCGTTATGGGCGGAGAGGTTGTGTATGGCGCCGGGCCCTTTGCACATCAGGACTTGCGTCACATCCCACCCATCAGCCCCGACTGGTCCCCCGTGATATTGCAGCAAACGCAACCGTTGACGGTGTTCTGAGACATACACCCTTTTTTTGGAGACGCAGAATGGCGGATCTTATTCTTCGCAACGGGCGCATCACGACGCTCGACCCCGACCGGCCCGAGGTCGAGGCAATCGCCATTTCCGATGGTCTTGTGGCGGCGACCGGATCACAGGACGAGATCATGCGCCTCGCCGACCCGAATACCCAGATCATTGATCTTCAGGGCCGGCGCGTCATCCCGGGCCTCAATGACAGCCACACCCACCTGATCCGCGGCGGGCTGAACTTCAATATGGAATTGCGTTGGGAAAACGTACCCTCGCTGTCGGATGCCTTGCGGATGCTCAAAGAGCAGGCCGATCGCACCCCGGCGCCACAATGGGTGCGCGTCGTCGGCGGCTGGTCCGAGTTCCAATTTGCTGAGCGTCGGATGCCGACGCTGGACGAAATCAATGCCGCTGCGCCCGAAACACCGGTATTCATCCTGCACCTTTATGGTCAGGCACTGATCAATCGCGCTGCAATCAAGGTGTTGGGGTTTGACAAAAACACCCCCAACCCGCCCGGTGGGGAAATCCAGCGCGATGCGCACGGAAACCCGACCGGACTGCTGATCGCCAAACCTTCGGCGCTGATCCTGTATTCAACACTGGCGCGCGGTCCCAGCCTGCCTTTGGAAGATCAAATCAACTCAACCCGTCACTATATGCGTGAGATGAACCGCCTTGGTATCACATCGGTCATCGATGCAGGCGGCGGCGGGCAGAACTATCCCGAAGATTACGACGTCATCCAGCGCCTACACGACGATCAGCAACTGACAGTGCGCGTGGCCTATAACCTGTTTGCGCAGGGCGCGGGATCTGAGCTGGACGACTATGAACGCTGGGTCTCGATCACTGAGCCAGGTGCGGGTTCTGATATGTTGCGCATGAACGGTGCAGGCGAGAACCTGACGTGGTCGGCGGCAGATTTCGAAAACTTTCTCGAGCCGCGCCCCGACTTGTCGCCCATCATGGAAAGCGAGTTGGAGCCGATTGTCGAATTACTGGCGACGAACGAGTGGCCCTTTCGCATCCATGCCACCTATGACGAAAGCATCGACCGGTTTCTGAACGTCTTTGAACGCGTGAATGGCCGTCAGCCCTTCAAGACCCGATTTATCATAGACCACGCCGAAACCATAAGCGCGCGTAACATCGACCGGATCAATGCGTTGGGCGGCGGAATCGCAATTCAGCATCGGATGGCGTTTCAAGGCGAGTATTTCGTGCAACGCTACGGTGAAGAGGCCGCGATGATGACGCCGCCGGTTCGCCGGATGATTGACAGCGGTGTACCTGTCGGAGGCGGAACGGATGCGACACGGGTGGCCAGTTATGACCCCTGGGTCGGGCTGCACTGGTTGACAACTGGCAAGACGCTGGGTGGCCTGCCGCTTTACGAAGACGATAATCTGCTGTCACGGGAAGAGGCATTGCGCCTATGGACCAACGGCTCGGCTTGGTTCTCGGGTGAGGCCGACGTCAAGGGCACTCTGGCCCCAGGTATGTATGCCGATCTTGCGGTGCTGACTGATGACTACATGACTGTCCCGGACACAGAGATCAGAGGTATCCGCAGTGTCCTGACGCTCGTCGGAGGTCGGGTTGTGCACGGAACGGGGGACTATGCTCCGTTGGCACCGGAGATGCCCCCGGCCGCGCCCTCATGGTCGCCCGTTCTGACCCAGCCTACCCCCGCCGAACGCCCCGGTCTGGACATTCGCACGCAGGTATCCTGCCACGATGGCTGCGCGAACAGTTGCAACATGCATGGCCATTCACATGGGATCGCGTGGTCCACGCCTTTGCCTGTTTCCAATTTGTCCAAGTTCTGGGGCGTTTTGGGCTGTTCCTGTTTTGCAGTTTAATGCCGAGGAGGCCCAGACATGAGTTTGCAACCCTACCTTATCTCTCTGGCAATCGGTGTTGGGGTCGGCGTGGTCTACGGCTTGCTGGACACGCGATCACCCGCGCCTCCAATCATCGCGCTACTTGGCCTGCTGGGGATGCTGGCGGGTGAAAGCCTGACGGGCTGGGCAAAGAAACATCTGACCGCAGAGGAAGCCGCCGCACAGTGTCTGCACAATAAAAGTTTCGCTCACAACCAAAGCAACACGGCAGCGTCAAAGAGTGAAAAGACATGAGGTGGGTCTATGCTGCCGTCGCGGCGTCAACTTTTGCAACGGCAGTCGTCGGAGACGTGCTGCAGTTTGAAGGCCGCGTTCTACCATCGGAGCGTGGCATTATTACCAGCAAGATCGATGGCGTTGTCGAAGCCGTTTTTTATGAGAACGGCGCACATGTAAAGGAAGGCGACCCGCTCATCCAACTGGATGACACAGATGCCGCTCTTGCCCTGGAAATGGCAATGGCGCGACTTCAACAAGCCGAGGCGACATTGGCGGCATCAGCGGCACAGGCCAATCGACAGCGGGAATTGCTCAGCCGTGGTCTCACTTCACAGGCATCAGCGGACCCCATTCTTGCAAATCAAAAAATCGCCCAGGCCAATGTTAAACTGGCCCGCGCCGAGGTTACGGCTGCCCAGATCGGCCTGGAACGTACCTTTATTCGTTCACCGATAACCGGCTTGGTATCAAACGCGACTGCCGAAAAAGGTATGTTTGTTGAAGCTGAAGCAAATCAGGGGCTGGGGCAGGTCATCGTTATCGAACCTGTTCTGGTGGCATATGAGGTCAACTACGAAACCCGCCTGAACACCATGGCCCAAGCAGGTGCAGCCTCGCTTGATACCCTATTTGAACGCCTGAGTGTTGCGATCTCACTAACAAACGGGATCGTTGTCCAAGACAGGCTGGCACCAGAACGCGCCAGTCTTGAGCTTAACGACAACGGAACGCTGACCGTATTTTTGCGCGTCCCAAACCCGGACCAACTGTTGCGCCCAGGACTGACTGTGCGTGTCTCCTCCACCCTTTTACCTTCAGGAGTGCAGAATTGACCCTTGAGGCTACAATCACCCGCCAAGATTCTTCGGGAAAAGCTGTCTACTTGGGCACTTTGCCCGGTTTGGAAGGAATTGCGCAGCTGACGTTGTCAAAAACAAGCGACACGCTGGTCATTGCTGACGGTACCCTCGTACCAGACAGTTTGCGCGGTATGGGTGTCGGTCAACAGTTGGTGGAGCGTTTGGTTGTTGACGCCCGAGCCGCAGGCCAGCGCGTCGTACCGTTATGTCCATTCGTTCGGGCGCAAGCGATGCGGCACAAAAAGGACTGGGCCGATGTCATCCAGTTCTGAAACTATCGCACCCGTATCAGCCTGGTCGCCGTTCCGCTATCGGGCCTTTACTCTGTTATGGTGCGCCACCCTGATCTCGAATGTCGGCACCTGGATGCACGAGGTCGGAGCTGGATGGCTGATGACCGAACTCAGCCCGTCACCGGCTGTTGTGTCATTGGTTCAGGCTGCAACCACTCTGCCGGTTTTTTTGTTTGCTTTGTTCGCCGGCACGCTGGCTGATCGCCTCGACAAGCGGCGGATGTTGATCACGATTAACATTTTGATGGTGGCTGTTGTCGGGGTTCTTGCTGTTCTTGTTCAACTGCAGGCGATGACGCCCGCAATCCTGATCTTGTTCACGCTGGCTGTCGGCACAGGCGCCGCCTTCATGGCGCCCGCGTGGCAGGCGGTGGTGCCCTCACTGATACCCCGCGACAACTTACAGCCCGCGATTGCGTTGAATTCGATGGGCATCAATATCAGCCGTGCGATCGGTCCCGCCCTGGCCGGGGTTCTGATCGTAAGCGTGGGTCTGTCCACCCCGTTTGTTGTCAATGCAGTCAGCCATCTGGTGATTATCGCTGCATTGTTGGCCTGGAAACCCGAAACACCGCTGCAAAAGCAAAGGCATCAGCCGATACTGTCCGAAATGGCAACAGGGTTGCGCCACGCGCGTTACAACCACGCCTTGCTGGCAACGCTCATCAGGGCGGCTGCATTCTTCCTGTTCGCATCCGCATATTGGGCGATGCTACCTTTGATAGCGCGCAGCATTCCTGACGGAGGAGCCGAGCTATACGGCCTGCTACTGACCCTTGTCGGCGCTGGCGCAGTCACAGGGGCACTCGCGCTGCCACGACTTCGCGGAGATGCATCCGCCGACAAAGTGGTCGCCGCCGGTACAATTGGAACCTCTGCCGCTTTGGTTTTGTTGGCTCTGGCTAGTGTGCCCGTCGTGGCAATGTTGGCAGCTTTCTTGGGCGGTTTCGCCTGGATTGGTGTCCTGACAACATTTCACGTGTCTGCCCAACTGGCTTTGCCAAATTGGGTTCGGGCCCGCGGCATGGCCATCTTCCTGATGGTCTTTTTTGGATCAATGGCGCTTGGGGCCACGGTTTGGGGTCAGGTCGCGCAAGCCTTTGGCTTGCCTGTGGCCTTGATCTTGGCAGCGACCGGGTTGGTTCTTGCCTTGTTTGTCACGAGGAAATCGCAACTCGGACAAGGTGAGCAGTTAGACCTGAGCCCTGCGATGATGTGGCCTGCGGCACCAGACCTTGATTTGGAAACAGGGCAATCCGCGGATCGCGCCGCACGGGTGCAGATCGAGTATCGTATTCGACCGGAGGATCGAGAGGATTTTGTGCGCGAATTGACACTGTGGTCTGCCCAGAGATACCGGGACGGGGCGTTCGAGTGGTCTCTTGTCCAAAGTGTTGAAGAACCCGAAACATGGGTCGAAAGCTTCGAGGTAGCCAGTTGGAACGAGCATCTGGCTCAACATGAACGGCTCACTGTTTCAGACAGCCACCGTCAAGCAAATATCAAGAGGTTCGACACCCGCAGCACAGGACCAGTCGTCAGGCATTTTCTGCATTACGCCGTGTAGAGCTGTTTTCTAAACACTCCGGATTTGGTGCGCAAACGTTCAAAGGCAATAATGTTCAAGTTTTTCTCAGATGAGGAATGCTGCCTAAATTCACCGTAATGTGGCGGATCTGTATGCTGCGTCCACAGCTCGCTGCATAGGCATGCGCTGCGGTTGTTGATCACTTAGGTTACGCCTGCACAGCCCGTGGGCGCAACGGCAGCATTGACGGGGGCGGATCAATGACAGCATCTTGCCGTGCTGCCGATGCCAATTTCAGCTTCCTGCGGTTCTCGATCTTTTGTGCCTAGTGCAACATTTTGCATCTTGGTCTCCCTGCCGTCTATAGGTCGACCGCAGTATCTCGTAATCACTGCTGGACTCCCTTGGCGAAGACGGCTCGGCGCCACAACGCGCCATATTTCAGTAGTAATGGACTGCTGACTTTACAAATGTAACGTCAGATGAAGCCGCGCCAACGGCTGCATTCGGCTGAGCAAAGTGAGGCCGCACGGTTTTCGCTGTCGACGAATAGGTAAGAGTTTCACGCTGCTCTTTACATTGAGCACAAATGGGTCGTGAGCAGCACAATCACGCTGTTCTAGGGCTTTCACAATTCGGACTTCAGCGATTTAGATAAGATGCTTGAAGCGGCCAATGGATTGCAGTTGGACATAACTGATTCATCCGTCGCATGGGGTGGCAACCAAGCGCATCTGGGATGGCGGGTTTTTCGGCGGGTATCGCCATTAGAGTCTAAAAATATCATTTATATTCAATGGCGTATGGCGGAGACGAAGGGATTCGAACCCTCGAGACGGTTTCCCGCCTACTCCCTTAGCAGGGGAGCGCCTTCGACCACTCGGCCACGTCTCCGTTGGCGGGTATATCCTTGCCGGTCGGCGGGATACAAGGCGATTTTCGATGCAAGGTGAAATTTTATGGCGACCGGTTCGTAAATTCAGCACGCGCGCTTCGCCGTTGTCGCGGCTTGAAAGGCTCGGCGCAGTCGGCGGTGATCTTCAAAAAAGGGAATGCTTGCAAAACACCCCTGTTTCAGCGCATATTTGTGCAGATTTAATACATTGCAAGACTATTCAGATTTAGCATTCTGAGGCGACAGATATCGGGCGCGGGGGAAGTTTAGACCCTCGATGGGAACCTTTGGGGGAAGGGGACTTGGTTTTGGCCTGGTTGAAGTTGTTTATTGTTTTCATATCCTTGTCCGTGCTGCCAGCGTCGGCTTTTGCATCGATCGGAAAAGTGTTGAGCGCCAAACCCGGCGCCGATGTGGTGCGGGACGGCAAGAAGATTCGTCTGCGCGAAGGAATGGACGTGGTCTCGGGCGATATGATCACGACAAACCGGACAGGTGTCGTTCAGCTGTTGTTTGTCGATGAGACCAAAATTGCCGTTGGACCGAACGCGCAGATGGTTTTGGATGTGTCCATGTTACGGGGCAACCGAAAGGCCAAGAGCTTTACGGTACAGGCGCTGGGCGGCAGTTTTCGGTTCATCTCGGGCAAAAGCCGCAAGCGGGCCTATTCGATCAAAACACCGTCTGCCACGATGGCGGTGCGGGGCACCACTTTTGATATGTGGATCACATCGCAGCGACAAAGCGCGATGCTGGTTCTTGAAGGCACGGTCCAGATGTGCGGTCGGCGCGGATCGTGTCGGTCCGCAAGCCGTCAGTGCAGCATGTTTGCAACCAACGCCGGAGGGCAGGTCGGGCGACCTGCCGATCAGGCCCAGTATGACAAGGCGCTGGAAGGGGGCTTTCCGTTTGTCCTGTCTCAGAATGCTTTGCTGCCCCCGCTTCGGTTCAATGCGGGGGGATGCTCGGAACGTGCGGCCAGTGCGCCTTCGACCGAATCTGAACGACCTGACCGCAGCTCGGGTACATCCCGGGATGTGGCGCGGGCCGAGACGCGGTCCGGATCGGAAGGACCATCTGGTGAAAGGGCTGATAACCCAGGTGCGCGGTCGGAAGCTGGAAACTCTTCCTCAAGGTCGGGCGTTCGCTCTGGAGGCGGCCTGAATGTGTCGGCCAGCCCGTCCGGCGGTGGCTCTGGCGCCCGGGCGACAGCGACGGCAGGCAATGTGACCGCAACGGCAGGACGATAAGCCCAGAGCATCGACTGTTCCCAACGCCGGAGAGGCGACCGTGGTTGGCAGGATAAAAGAGAGAATTGGGCGAAGACTGATTTTCCGGCTGGTAGGTCTGGGATTGATTCTGCTGGGTTGTTTTGTCCGGGTGGCCGACCCGTACCCCATCCAGATGTCGCGTCTGATCTATTTCGATGCTCTGCAGCGCCTATCCCCACGCGCCTACGACCCGGATTTGCCCGTGCGTGTGGTCGATATCGATGAACGGTCTCTGACTGAGTGGGGTCAATGGCCGTGGCCGCGGACTCAGCTGGCGCAGATGGTCGAACGTTTGGGGCAGTATGGCGCGGCGGCGATTGCATTTGATGTGCTGTTCGCCGAACCCGACCGATATTCGCCATCCCGGTTGCTGAAGGATCCTCAGTTGTCGGGAATCCTTCGGGTGGACCGGTCAGCAACGAATCTGGACAACGATGTGGTGTTTGGCAACGAGATCGCCAATTGGCCGGTGGTTCTGGGGGTGGCTGCCCGGCAAACCGCCAGCGGCGCCACGGTCGTTCCCAAAGCGGGACTGGTCGAGATTGGAGAGAACCCGGCAGCCGGACTTGTGCATGTAGGTCACTGGACAGGGCTGGCCCCGCCTCTGGCCGAGGATGCCGCCGGGATTGGTGGAGTAAATGTCTCACCCTTTGGCGGTTTGGGTGTGGTGCGGCGCGTGCCGATACTGTGGGCCGGGCCGGATGGTGTTCTACCGGCACTCGGGATCGAAGCCCTGAGGGTTGCAATGGGCGCACCCGTTCTTTTCGCCGAAGGCGCGCAGGATGAGGCGGGCATCATGCTGGGTGTCGGCATCGGTGATCTGCTGTTGCCTACCACGGAAAACGGTGAGATCTGGGTGCGCTACAGGCGCGACGATCCCCGGCTTTACCTGTCTGCCGATGATGTGATGCAACGTGGCGATGATCCGGCATTGCGGGCTGAGATCGAGGGGAGGATCATTCTGGTAGGCACCTCTGCCGCCGGTCTGTTCGATATGCGAGAGACCGCTTTGGGCGAATCCGTTCCCGGTGTCTCGATCCACGCCCAGATCATCGAACAGGTCATCCTTGGCGATATGCTCAGCCGTTCGGATGTGACCGCCGCTTTGGAGCTGCTGGCCTTTGTCATCCTCGGAGTCGTTGTCACGGTGGTTATGTCCAGCTTTGGCGCGGTGGCTTCATTCGTTGCGGGCGGTGCTGCCGCTGGCGTCGTGATCGCGATCAGCTGGCTGGCGTTTCAGAACCAGTCGGTGCTGTTCGATGCCACCTTCCCGCTGGCCGGGGGCATGGCCAATTTCGGATTGCTTGCAGGCTACCTGTTCGTCTCGACCGAACGCGAAAAGCGGGTGATCCGGCAGACCTTCTCGCATTACGTTGCGCCCGAGATACTGGACGAGATGGAGGCCAACGGCCACCAGCTGCAACTGGGCGGGGAATCGCAGGAAATCACCGTGATGTTCTCGGATATCCGGGGCTTTACGCCTCTGTCCGAGTCGGTCTCGGCCACGGATCTGGTGGCCCTTCTGAACGAGCTGTTCTCGGAAATCGGCGATCAGATTCTGATCGAGAGGGGAACGATCGACAAATTTATCGGCGATGCGGTCATGGCGTTCTGGAACGCGCCGCTGCCGGTCGAGGATCATCCCTGTCGCGCCGCCTGGGCTGCGCTGAAGATGCGCGATGCGCTGCGGGCCTTCAACGCCTCGCCGATCATGCGGGGGCATCCTCAGATCGCGCTGGCGACCGGCTGTGCGACCGGGTCGGCTTGTGTGGGCAATATCGGATCGCGTAGCCGGTTCAACTATACGGTGATCGGTGACGTGGTGAATGTGGCGGCGAGAATCGAGCAGAATTGCCGCCATGTGGATTACGATATCCTTGTCTCGCAGGGGGTGCGGCAGGCCGCAGGGGCGGACCTGGCGTTGCTTGAGGCCGGGTTTGTCGATCTGAAGGGCAAAAGTGAACCCGAGCCGGTATTCATTCTGGTTGGCGACCGAGCGCTGGCCGAGACGGCCGCGTTCCGGGCCCTGAAGGCCACGCACGAGCTGCTGCTGCAGACCATTCGCGACCGGTCTCCGCAGCACGTGGTCACGGCCTTGTGCAACGAATGTCTGACCCAGGCGCCGCAGGTCGAGCACGGCCTTGCCAGCTTTTATCAGGCGCTTCACGGGCGCACCGTGGATTTCCGGTCCGAGGCGCGATCCGGTCCCGTGATCTTCAGCCATCACAATGGCGTCGAAAAGGCTGCAGAGTAAAAAAGAGAGCGGGACGCGATCGTTAAACCGCGCCCCGCCTCAATCGGACAGAAAGATCAATCTCGCCCCCTCGAATACTATCTAAAACAAAACGGGCTAAAACTTTCGATATATTCGAGACTGATCTCTATCCTCATCGGAATAAAGCCATACTGCACCATCATCTGATGGGCGACAGTGAAGCAGTTCACATTAACGAGAAATTAGTAAATTAACGCCAGTCGAAGAAACCCGGACCGGCCTGTTTCAACAGGGATTCGGCCATGGCGTGGCCCAGTTCGCGCCCGTCTTCGGCGGGGCCTGTCGCTTCTTCGCTGATCGCCTCGGACCCATCGGGGCGCAGAACCTCGCCGCGCAAATGCAACTGTCCGTCGCGAATCTCGGCCAGCCCGGCAATCGGGGTTTCGCAGGACCCGTCGAGCCCGGCCAGAAGGCTGCGTTCGGCCGCAAGGCGCTGGCTGGTTTCCACATGATGAATCGCCGCAAGCATATCGGCGGCGCGGCTGTCATCGCTGCGCCGTTCGATCCCGATGGTGCCTTGCGCGATGGCGGGCAGCATATCTTCGGGTGCTATGGCAGTGGCGGGGACGTCTTTCATATCCAGCCTGCGCAGCCCGGCCATGGCCAGAAAGGTGCAATCGGCCACGCCATCGGCCAGTTTTTTCAGGCGGGTTTGCACGTTGCCGCGAAATTCGACCACGTTCAGATCGGGCCTGCGGTTCAGCAATTGCGCCCGACGCCGCAGCGACGAGGTGCCGACCACAGCGCCCTGCTGCAGATCGTGAATGGAGTTCAGGCTGGGAGAGATAAACGCATCGCGCACATCCTCGCGCGGCAGGAACGTGTCCAGCACCAGCCCCTCGGGCTGTTCCACCGGCATGTCCTTGGTCGAATGTACGGCGATGTCGATCTCGCCCTTCAGCATTGCCTCTTCAATTTCCTTGGTAAACAGGCCCTTGTTGCCGATCTCTTTCAGCGGGCGATCCGCATCGATCATGGCGCGGTTGTCGCCGGTGGTCTTGATCACCACGATCTCGAACGCGTCTTCGGGCAGGCCGAACGCCTTGCCCAGACGCGCGCGGGTTTCATGTGCCTGTGCCAGCGCCAGCGGCGATCCACGGGTACCGATTTTGAGAGGCGAGGCGGGGGTGGGCAATGTGAGACTCATGCGCACAGCTTTAGTCGCGTCACATTGCCCTGACAATGGGGGCAGAGCTTGACAAATTGCCACTGAAGGCCGACGCGTGACGCCAGACCGGAAGATTGGGGGCAGGTATGGCCGAAACAAAGACATTGCTGCGGGCGCTGGCGGGCGAGGTTCAGGACGTTCCGCCGATCTGGATGATGCGTCAAGCAGGGCGCTATCTGCCCGAATATCGCGCCACCCGTGCGCAGGCGGGGGATTTCCTGTCGCTGTGTTACAACCCCGAGCTGGCGGCCGAGGTCACCTTGCAGCCCATTCGCCGCTATGGCTTTGATGCGGCGATCCTGTTTGCCGACATCCTGTTGGTGCCGCAAGCGCTGGGCGCTGATCTATGGTTTGTCACCGGTGAAGGACCCCGTCTTTCGACGATCACGCAGCAATCGGATTTCGATGCGCTGAAACCGGTTGAGCATATCCACGAGACGCTCTCGCCCGTCTATGAGACCGTGCGCATCCTGTCGCGAGAATTACCGTCTGAGACCACTCTGATCGGTTTCGCGGGTGCCCCGTGGACAGTGGCCACCTATATGATCGCTGGGCGTGGTACGCCGGATCAGGGGGCAGCCCATGCGTTGCGGGAAGAGAACACCGCCTTGTTCGAGGCTCTGCTGGATCGGATTACTCTGGCAACGATCGAATATCTGTCTGCGCAGATCGAGGCCGGGGCTGAGGTGGTTAAGATTTTCGACAGTTGGGCTGGATCTTTGAAGGGCGAGGCGTTCCAGAAATACGCTGTTGAGCCCTGCCGGGTGATCACACAAGCGATCAAGGCGCGGCATCCGGGTATTCCGGTGATCGGCTTCCCGCGCGAGGCGGGTGAGGGATATGTCGGCTTTGCCAAGGCCACGGGTGTCGATTGCGTGGCGCTGGACAATTCCGTGTCGCCGGACTGGGCGGCTGCGAATGTGCAGGTGGATGGTTGTGTGCAAGGCAATCTGGCCTCGTCTCATATGGTGACCGGTGGGCAGGCGCTGGTGGATGAGACGCGCGCGATTGTCGAGGCGTTCTCGAAGGGGCCGCATATCTTCAATCTGGGGCATGGGATCACGCCGGATGCAGACCCTGAGAATGTTCAGTTGATGATCGATACGGTGCGCGGGCGGTGAGCCAGGTGAGGGGGCCAGCCCCCTCTTGGCCTGTGGCCAATTCACCCCCGGGATATTTTTAGCCAGATGAAGCGGGCGGGAGTTCG
Source organism: Ruegeria sp. G7 (assembly GCF_056535465.1). Taxonomy (NCBI): domain Bacteria; kingdom Pseudomonadati; phylum Pseudomonadota; class Alphaproteobacteria; order Rhodobacterales; family Roseobacteraceae; genus Ruegeria; species Ruegeria sp. G7. Next base: position 1,380,466 of record NZ_JBQFIL010000001.1, read on the forward strand.
TTCAGGATTTCGTACGTGTGCTCTCCGCGTTTGGGGCTGGGTTTGGGGTGCCAATCGTGGGTTGAGAAGCGCGGGGCGGCTGCCGCTTGTCTGGTGCGGTTGGAGTCGATCCATGTTTGGCGGGCGGTATTCATCGGATGCGCTTGCGCTTCGTTCGGGGACAGGACAGGGGCGACGCAAGCGTCGGTGCCGTGGAAGAGGGCTGTCCAGTGGTCGCGGGGCTGTCTGGCGAACAGGGACTTGAGTCGGTCTGTCAGCCGGGGCCAGTAAGCGGGGTCGTATTGTTGGGCGAAGTCGGGGTCTTCTGAGAGGCCCAGCAGGTCCAGAAAGCAGGCGTAGAACTTGGGTTCCAGGCACTGAACCGAGATATGGCCGCCATCGGCGCAGGTGTAGGTGCGGCTCCAATGCGGGCCGTCCAGCAGGCTTTGGCCTCGGGTGTCTGACAGATTGCCGGTTTGGCGCAGGCTCATCAGCAGGTTCATCATATGGGCCGAACCGTCATAGATCGCGGCGTCGACCACCGTGCCTGTACCGGTGCGTTGCGCGTTGAGGAGCCCGGCCAGAAGACCGGCGACCAGATACATCGCGCCGCCGCCGATATCGCCGACCAGTGTGGCCGGTGTCTGCGGTGGCTGATCCGGTTGCGAGGCGTACCATAGGGCGCCCGACAGGGCGATATAGTTGAGATCATGGCCAGCGGTTTCCGACAGAGGGCTGTGCTGCCCCCAGCCGGTCATGCGGCCATAGACCAGTCTGGGGTTGATCTGGTGGCAGGGCTTGGGGCCGAGGCCCAGCTTCTCCATCACGCCGGGGCGGAAGCCTTCGATCAGCGCGTCGGCGGTGGAGATCAGGCGTTTGGCGATGCTCAGATCTTCGTGATCTTTCAGGTCCAGCGCGATCGAGCGTTTGCCGCGATCCAGCAGCGAGCGTTCGGGCATACCGGGCGTGATCGCGCCGCCTTTGCGGTGGATGGTAATGACGTCGGCCCCCATATCGGCCAGCATCATCGCGGCAAACGGGGCGGGGCCGAGGCCTTCGAATTCGATGATACGCAAACCTGCCAGCATGGGATCCTCCTGATATGTAGGGTTTCGCGATGAACGTTTGAATGCAAGTGCAGACTGGTCGGATCCCTGCGTCAGCGCGTAGCGTGCTGTGCGCAAAAGGGCTGTTCCCGGCCTGCCCGGCGCGATAGGTTGCGAGGTCAGAACGAGGGGCCACATGACAACCATTCTATCGATCCGGGATTTGCGCAAATCTTATGCCGATGGCTTTGAGGCGCTCAAAGGCGTGACTCTGGACATTGAAGAAGGTGAGATTCTGGCGCTGCTGGGGCCGAATGGCGCGGGCAAGACGACGCTGATCTCGACCGTATGCGGGATTACCACGCCGACCTCGGGGTCGGTGACTGTGGGTGGACATGATATCCAGACCGAGTTCCGCGCCGCCCGCAAGATGATCGGGCTGGTGCCGCAGGAAATCGCGCTGGAGCCGTTCGAGAAGGTCTGGAACACCGTCCGTTTCTCGCGCGGTCTATTTGGCCACGGGCGCGACAATGCCCGGATCGAGGAAATCCTGCGCAAGCTGTCGCTGTGGGACAAGCGGCGCAATGCGATCAAGGAACTGTCGGGTGGGATGAAACGCCGGGTGCTGATCGCCAAGGCGCTGGCGCATGAGCCGCGCGTGCTGTTTCTGGACGAACCCACCGCCGGGGTCGATGTCGAGCTGCGCAAGGATATGTGGGAGATCGTGGCCGAGCTGAAACAGGCGGGCGTGACCATCATCCTGACCACCCACTACATCGAAGAGGCCGAGGCCATCGCCGACCGCGTTGGCGTCATCGACAAGGGTGAGCTGCTGCTGGTGCAGGACAAGGACACCCTGATGGCGCAGATGGGCAAGAAGCAGATCGAGGTGATGCTGACCGACCCGATCCCAGCCATTCCCGACAGCCTTTCGGAACACCAGCTGACACTGAATGGCGAGGGGGACGTGCTGATCTATACCTACGACACCAATGCCGAACGCACGGGTATCACCACGCTGCTGAACGATGTCGCGCAGGCCGGGTTGGTGCTGCGCGATGTACAGACACGGCAGTCGAGCCTTGAAGAGATCTTCGTCAATCTTGTCTCGGGAGAGCCTGCATGAACTGGTCCGCCATCGCCGCCATCTACCGGTTCGAAATGGCCCGGTTCTTCCGCACTCTGGCGCAGAGCTTTCTGTCGCCGGTCCTGTCCACGTCGCTCTATTTCGTGGTCTTCGGCACCGCCATTGGCAGCCGGATTCAAGAGGTCGAGGGTGTGTCTTACGGGGCGTTCATCGTGCCGGGGCTGATCATGTTGTCGGTGGTGATGCTGGCGATCTCGAACGCGTCGTTCGGCATCTATTTCCCCAAGTTTCTGGGTACGATCTATGAGCTGCTCTCGGCCCCGGTCAATTTCATTGAGATCGTGATCGGCTATGTCGGGGCAGCGGCGACCAAGGCCCTGTTCGTAGGGGTGGTGATTCTGATTACTGCTACATTCTTCGTGGATATACGGGTCGAGCACCCATTGGCGATGGTGGCCTTTCTGGTGCTGACCTGCCTCAGCTTTTCGCTGCTGGGTTTCATCGTCGGCATCTGGGCTAGCAATTTCGAACAGATGTCGCTGATCCCGCAACTGATCGTCACGCCGCTGATCTTTCTGGGGGGCACGTTCTATTCCATCTCGATGCTGCCGCCCGTGTGGCAAACGATCACCCTGTTCAACCCGGTCGTATATCTGATTTCCGGCTTCCGCTGGTCTTTCTACGGCATCGCAGATGTGCCGATTTTCTGGAGCCTTCTGGCCATCCTGGGCTTCACTGGTCTGTGCCTTGCGGTCATTGGCTGGATCTTCAAAACCGGCTGGCGCATCCGCAGCTAGGGCGTTGCATTTTTGCCCATCGGGTGTGGGAAATTGGTTCACGTCGCGTTTATGGCAATGTCGGTCCCTTGTTAACGGCTCGGGCGCGCTCTACATCGGCATCCATGAAACTAAGCCTGCCGTTCCTGAAAAAGCAGCCCTTTGTGGCCGTTGTCCGTCTGTCTGGCGCCATCGGAATGGCCGGGCGTGGGTCGATGAATGCCACCGCGCTGGCACCGGTGCTTGAGAAAGCCTTTCGCAAAGGCAAGCCTGTGGCCGTCGCGCTTGAGGTCAACTCGCCCGGCGGCTCTCCTGTGCAAAGTTCCCTGATAGGCGCGCGGATCCGGCGGCTGGCGGATGAGTTGAACATCCCCGTTTATGCCTTTGTCGAGGATGTCGCCGCCTCGGGCGGGTACTGGCTGGCGGCTGCGGCGGATGAGATTTATGCCGATGACAGCTCGGTTCTGGGCTCGATCGGGGTGATCTCGTCGGGTTTTGGCGCGCATGTTTTTCTGGCCCGGCAGGGGTTCGAGCGGCGCGTGCATACGGCAGGCACGTCGAAATCGATGCTGGACCCCTTTGCGCCCGAGAAGAAAGAGGACGTCGCACGGCTCAAGGTGCTGCTGGGCGATATCCATGAGAATTTCATCACCCATGTCAAAACCCGGCGCGAGGGCAAGCTGGACGCCAATACCGATCTGTTCAATGGCGAGGTCTGGCTGGCGCGCCGCGCACAGGAACTGGGTCTGATCGACGGGATCGCGCATCTGAAACCGAAGATGCAAGAGCGGTTCGGCGACAAGATCAAATTCCGCCGTTACGGGATGCGCAAACCCATCTGGTCGCGGTTTGGCGCTTCGTTCGCCGAAGACGCCATCGCCGGGCTTGAGGAACGCGCGGCCTTTGCGCGGTTCGGGTTGTAACGTGATCATCAAAGCCGTCACTCTGTTCCTGATTGCCATGGGCGTACTGGCCATGTTCGGAAAGCTGCGCTTTCCGGGGCAGAAACGGCTGAGCTCGGCCAAATGTCCACGCTGCGGGCGGTTCCGCATCGGCAAGGGGCCATGCCCCTGTGACAAGAGGGGACGTGGATGACCGCGTGGCTGTTTTCAGGTCTGGGCCTGCTGATCCTTCTGCTGGCCGGGGATGCACTGGTCCGTGGGGCAGTGAACCTGAGCCTGCGGCTGGGCGTGCCGGCGCTGATCGTCAGTCTGACCATCGTGGCCTTTGGCACCTCGGCCCCCGAGCTGCTGATCGCGATCAGCGCGATTCAGGAAAACGCTCCGGGCATTGCGCTGGGCAATGTGGTGGGATCGAACACTGCGAATATCCTGCTGGTGCTGGGGCTGCCTGCGCTACTGGCGACGCTGCACACAAGCGAATGCGACAGCCGCAAGAACTATGTCTTCATGCTGATGGCCTCGGTCCTGTTTATCGCACTGGCCTTCTTCGGCGTGTTCAATCTGCTCAGCGGTGCAATATTGCTGGCCGGGCTGGCGCTGGTTCTGATGAACGCCTTCCGTGAGGCCAACGCACACCGCAAAGCCTGTGGCGAGGCCTGCGCGGACGAGGATGAGCTTGACGGGCTGGAAGAAGCCGATCCCGATATGCCCTATTGGAAGGTCGGGATGTATCTGGTGCTGGGCCTGATCGGTCTGCCCACCGGTGCGCATCTTCTGGTCGACAATGCGACAATCATTGCGCGCGATTATGGGATCAGTGAAACGGTGATCGGGCTGACCTTGGTCGCGGTGGGGACCTCTTTGCCTGAGCTGGCCACCACCGTGATGGCGGCGCTGCGCCGGCAGGCGGATGTGGCCTTGGGCAATGTCATCGGGTCGAATATGTTCAACCTGCTCGCCATTATCGGGATCGCGACCTTGTTCGGACGTATTCCGGTGGATCCCGAATTCCTGCGGTTTGATCTTTGGGTTATGCTGGGCGCATCCTTGCTGCTGATCCCGTTCGTGTTTTTCAAGAAAGACATAACACGCGTCTGGGGAATGATCCTGACCTTGCTCTACGTCGTATACATAGTCAGTTTGCTGGCGTGATTTGACGGAAGGATGCGACCTATGACCCGAGCTCTGGTAACCGGCGCTGGAATACGGCTTGGGCGCGCAATGGCCGTTTACCTGGCCCGGCGCGGCATGGATGTGGCGGTACACTACGCGACCTCAGGCGACGCCGCCCAGCAGACCGTTTCCGAGATTGAGGCTCTGGGCCGCAAGGCAATCGCACTGCCCGCCGACCTGTTGGATGAGGCGCAAGTCACCACCCTTTTGCCGCGCGCTGCCGAAGGCTTGGGTGGTCCGATCACCTGTCTGGTCAACAATGCCTCGATCTTCGAATACGACAACATCCATACAGCGACCCGCCAAAGCTGGGATCGTCACCTTGATAGCAACTTGCGCGCTCCATTTGTTTTGACGCAGGCGATGGCCGAACAGGGGCTGACTGCGGAAACGGACCTGATGGGAGAGCCCCAGGCCACGGGACTGATCGTCAACATGGTCGATATGCGTGTGCGCAAGCTGACGCCTGAGTTCATGTCATACACCATCGCCAAGATGGGGTTATGGGCGCTGACCCGAACCGCCGCGCAGGCCCTGACACCGGCCATCCGTGTTAATGCAATCGGGCCGGGTCCGACCCTGCAGGGCCATCGTCAAAGCGAGCAGCATTTCATGGCACAGCGCCAGAACACGGTATTAGAGCGCGGGGCGAACCCGTCGGATATCACCGCTGCGCTCGGTTATTTTCTGGATGCGCACGCCGTCACTGGCCAGCTTCTGTGCGTCGATGGGGGGCAGCATCTGGGCTGGCAAACGCCGGATGTGTTGGGCGTAGAATAAGTATATTCAGTGTAAGTTTTGCACCGCTCTCATTTCTGTTACCAAGCCGTTACAAAATTGTATTGTTTTTCATACACTTGTCTCAGATCACAAAAAATATAATTACAAATCAAATACTTAGTTTGCTGCCTATTTTTTACGCAAATCAAGGAATGCTTAATGATTTAAGGGAAAATCACGATGATGGGAAAGTTATCTGCACACTTATCCACAGAAGTCGTGGATTTGTTTCCTCTTGATCTGGGTCGCGCAAGATTGCAGCCATAGTCAGAGAATCATATCTGAAAGCCATGACCGCCAGCAGCGCACCAGACCCCACCCCGCAACAGACCGGCTATACGTGTATCCAGCGCTATGTGAAAACGCTGGACAGCTCGCCCGGCGTGTATCGGATGCTGGATGCGGACAGCCGGGTTCTGTACGTCGGTAAGGCGCGGAACCTGAAGGCGCGGGTGTCGAATTACACGCGGCCGGGGCATTCGGGGCGGATCGAGAAGATGATTGCCGCGACCGCCTCGATGATGTTTCTGACCACACGGACCGAGACCGAGGCGCTGCTGCTGGAGCAGAACCTGATCAAGCAGCTCAAGCCGAAATACAACGTGTTGCTGCGCGACGACAAAAGCTTTCCCAATATTCTGGTTGCCAAGGATCACGCCTTTCCGCAGATCAAGAAACACCGCGGCGCGAAAAAGGAAAAGGGCGCCTATTTCGGCCCCTTCGCCAGCGCGGGCGCGGTGAACCGGACGCTGAACCAGTTGCAGAAGGCGTTCTTGCTGCGCAATTGCTCGGATTCCATGTTCGACAGTCGCACGCGACCCTGTCTGCTCTATCAGATCAAGCGGTGCTCGGGGCCGTGTGTGGGGCTGATCTCGGAAGAGGGGTATCGCGAAAGCGTGCGCGATGCGGAACGGTTCCTGTCGGGCCGCTCGACCAAGGTGCAGGAAGATCTGGCCGAACAGATGATGGCCGCGTCCGAGGCGATGGAGTTCGAACGTGCCGCCGGTTTGCGCGACCGCATCCGGGCGCTGACGCAGGTGCAGACCAGCCAAGGCATCAACCCGCGCGGCGTGGCCGAGGCGGATGTGATCGGTCTGTATATGGATAGTGGGCAGGCCTGTGTTCAGGTGTTTTTCATCCGCGCCAACCAGAACTGGGGAAATAAGGACTTCTACCCTCGGGTCGGGGCCGACGTATCGCCTGCCGAGGTGATGGAGGCCTTTCTGGGCCAGTTCTATGACAACAAGGAACCGCCCCGGCAGTTGATCCTGTCGGACGCAATCGAAAACGCCGATTTGATGCAAGAGGCGTTGTCCGAGAGGGCGGGCCGCAAGGTTGAAATCCTTGTCCCTCAACGCGGCGAAAAGCAGGAACTGGTCGCCGGAGCGTTGCGGAACGCGCGCGAGTCGCTGGCCCGCCGCATGTCCGAAAGCGCGACGCAGGCCAAGCTGCTGCGCGGCGTGGCTGAGGCGTTTGAGCTGGATGCACCGCCCCTGCGGATTGAGGTCTATGATAACAGCCATATTCAGGGCACCAATGCGGTGGGTGGCATGATCGTGGCGGGCCCCGAGGGGTTCATGAAAAACGCCTATCGCAAGTTCAACATCCGGGGCGACGACCTGACACCCGGCGATGACTTTGGGATGATGAAAGAGGTCCTGACCCGCCGTTTCACCCGCCTGCAAAAGGAAGACCCGGATCGTGACAAGGGCCTGTGGCCGGACCTGCTGCTGATCGACGGTGGCGCGGGGCAGGTCAGTGCTGTGCATGAGATCATGGTCGAGCACGGGGTCGAGGACATCCCGATGGTTGGCGTCGCCAAGGGCGTCGACCGCGATCATGGCAAAGAGGAATTCCACCGGACTGGTCAGCGCCCGTTTGCTCTGAAACGCAACGACCCGGTGCTGTACTTCATCCAGCGTCTGCGGGACGAGGCGCACCGGTTCGCAATCGGCACCCACCGGGCCAAACGCGCCAAGGCGGTTGGAGCAACGCCGCTGGATGAAATCCCCGGCGTGGGGGCTGCGCGTAAACGCGCCCTGCTGACCCATTTCGGCAGCGCCAAGGCGGTCAGCCGCGCCAATCTGGCAGATCTGAAAGCGGTCGAGGGGATCTCAGCCGGGTTGGCGCAGAAGGTTTACGATTTCTTCCACGACAAGGGCTAGGCCTGCCGCCCGCGCCACAGGATGTACAGCCCCGAGGCCACGATCAGTGCGCTGCCGATCCACATGGTCTGATCCGGGCGTTCTCCGAAGAACAACACGCCCAGCCCGACCCCGAACAGCAGGCGCGAATACCGGAACGGCGTCACTGACGAGACTTCGCCCGTGCGCATCGCCTTCATCAGCGAGGCATAGGCAACCGCCCCGCAGGACACCGCGCCGAGAACATACAGGCTGTGGCTGGGGCTGAGCGCAACAAAAGTGCCACCTTCGAACAGCCAGAACAGACCCCCGGCGATGATGACGCAGATGAACCCGTAGAACCCCAGAACCTCGGTGCTCAGCGATGCCGGAGCGGCACGGCTGGACAGATCGCGGCCCGCGAACCCGATCATGCCAAGGACTGCAAGAATCGACAGGGCCGAGAAACTGTCGCCCGTGGGCTGCACGATGATCACCACTCCGATCAGACCGATCAGAATGGCGCACCAGCGTCGCCAGCCGACGGTTTCGCCGAAGAACAGCGCTGCCCCGGCGACAACGACCAGAGGCGTGGCCTGCAGGATCACCGTCGCCGAAGAGAGCGGCGTATAGGCGATGGCCAGCACATAGAACATCCGGCCCAGAATCTCGAAAAAGGCGCGCACCTGCATGGGGCGCGAGAGTACGTCCGGATGAAACATACGGGTGCCGCGCAGGGCCGCGACAGTGGCAAAGATCACCGACCCGCCCAGCCCGAACAGGATCAGCACTTGCCAGATCGGCAGACCTGCGGTAGCGGATTTCAGCAGCGCGTCCTCAACCGCAAACACCGCCATCGCCCCCACCATCCAGGCGCTGCCCAGCAGGTTTGATCTTGGGTCGGTGCTGATATGAGTGGTCATGGGCTTTACCTTTGGTCTGCGGCGCAATCTGACCGCAAACCGGGCAAAGGCCAAGGTCTGCGGCGCATTGACCAAGGTGCTGTGATTGGTGATGTTTTTCGACACCCTGTCTTTTCTGTCCTGCGCGCGCGATGTAGGGTCGGGCCATGAAGTGGAACCTGCCCAATATCCTGACCGTGCTGCGCTTGCTGGCTGCCCCCGGTCTGGCCGTGATGTTTCTGTATTTCACCCGGCCCTATGCCGATTGGTTCGCGCTGATCCTGTTCCTGTCTGCGGCGATCACGGACTGGTTCGATGGCTACCTGGCCCGCGCATGGAAGCAGGAAACAAAGATCGGGGCGATGCTGGACCCGATTGCTGACAAGGCGATGGTGGTGATCGCGCTGATGATCCTTGTGGGCTATTCGACCGAACACTGGACCCCTTGGCTGGTGCTGCCCGCCACCGTGATCCTGTTTCGCGAGGTGTTTGTCTCGGGCCTGCGCGAATATCTGGGTGACACCGCCGGAACGCTGAAAGTGACCAAACTGGCCAAGTGGAAAACAACAGCGCAGATGGTGGCGATTGCGATCCTGTTTTCGCAGGGGATTTTCGAGCATTACTTCGTGATGGCCACATTCGGTATGGACCCGACGATTATCGACCAGGTGCTCTCGGGGCAGTCAGAGGACTTGAACCATATCCGTTGGCATCTTGAGGGCATGTTCTGGTCGGGTCGCATCGGTTTGTGGTTGCTGTGGATCGCCGCAACGCTGACATTGATCACCGGCTATGACTACCTACGTAAAGCTATGCCCCACCTGAAGGAGAGCTAAAGGATGGACGTGCTGTATTTCGCCTGGGTGCGCGAACGCATCGGCCTGCCGAAGGAAAAGGTCGAAACGCAGGCCGCAACGGTCAGTGATCTGGTCGCAGAACTCAGCGCGCGCGAAGACCGCTATGCCGCGGCCTTTGCCGATCTGTCCGCCCTGCGCGTGGCACTGGATCAGGAATTGTCGGACTTTGATGCGTCTCTGACCGGCGTCCGCGAAGTGGCGTTTTTTCCGCCTATGACGGGCGGCTGATATGCGGATTGTCGTGCAAGAGGCCCCGTTTGATCTGGGGGCCGAGGCAAATGCGTTTGCCGACGGCGATGCCGCCAACGGGGCCATCGTGACCTTCACCGGCGTGGTGCGCGATCTGGTGACGGGTGACCTGGACGTGATGGAGATCGAGCACTACCCGGGCATGACCGAGCGCGCCCTGACCAAGATCGCAGAAGAAGCACAGACCCGGTGGTCGCTGGGCGATGTGCTGGTGATCCACCGGCATGGACGGCTGGCTCCGGGCGACCGGATCATGATGGTCGCCACTGCCGCGCCCCATCGCAAGGATGCGTTCGAGGCGGCGGAGTATCTGATGGACTACCTCAAATCCCGCGCCCCGTTCTGGAAGAAAGAGCTGACCACCTCGGGGGCCGAATGGGTGGCCGCCAAGGACGAGGACGAAGACGCGCTAACCCGCTGGTAGATACGCGGTCGATTCAATCCGCGTTGTTGATCCGCCCGCGCATTTCCTCAGCCTCTTGCCGCGCCGCGCGCAGGCCTTCCATTGCCGCATCCAGTTCGGCCTCGGTCTGGGTCAGCTGGTTGGTCAATTCGGCCTCGCGCTGCTGCAGATAGGTGATGGCCTGATCGCGGGTTTCTTCGGCCTCGTGCAATTCCTGGCTCATACGGTCCAGATCGGCCACGTCGCTTTGGCGCACGCGGGACAGGCGGTGGGCCAGCCAATTGGCGAACCAGCCCATGCAGAATGCGGCGAACAGGATGACGGCGGTGGCGATGATGAATTCGGTTCTGTTCAACTTACTGGTCCTCTGCGCCCGCATCAGTTGCGTCAGTTTCTGGGGTCTCAGTCTCAGCTTCCATCGCCTCAAGCGCGGTTTCGGTGTTGGCGACCGGCTCGGGGCGGATCAGACGGAATTCGATGCGGCGATTTTCCTCGCGGCCTTCCTCGGTTCCATTGTCGGCGATGGGCTGCGTTTCGCCATAGCCGACCGCCGAGAAGCTCGAGGTCGGCACCCGCCGCCCGCGCAGTTCGTTCAGGATCGACTGCGCGCGCGACTGGCTGAGCTGCTGGTTCATTTCCTCGCGGCCCTGACTGTCGGTGTGACCCTGAATCTCAAGACGGATCGGGCCGCACTCGCGCAGGATGTCGGCGATCTGGTTCAGCGCATCGCGCGAGTCTGCGGCGACGGTGGCCGAGCCCGGCTCGAATGCGATCTTGCTGGCCGCCTGAACGGCAACGATCTGTTCCTCGCAAAGCTCGGGATCGGGCAAGGCGTCCTCGGGTTCGGGCGGTTCCTGATAGGTGATCGACAGGGTGAAATCCTGCGCATCGCCCAGCTTGTCGGAAAACAGCCCCGCGATCCGGGCCTTTGCATCGGGATCATGGCTGAGCCCCGACAGCGTCACCGAATCCGGGGTCACGGTCAGCGCCCCGTTATGCAGTTGCGACAGTCCCTCAAGTCCGGCCAAAACGCGCACAGGCCAGTCCGCAGGCAGATCCGGTGCGATACGGGTCGCCGTGTGTACCTGTAGCGAGCCGAAAGCGGCACGCGCAAAGCTGTCGGTCATGTCGCGCAGGGTCTCGTCGCTGACTCGCCCGCGCAGTTGCACCAGCCCTTCGGGGCTGCGGGTGGCGACGAATTCGACAGGGCCGGTTGGGTCGTCGGGCTCGGGTTCAGGTAGGATGGCGTGCAGAACGAAGACGTCGGGCAGCGTGTTTTCCAACTCGCCCACGACACGGTCGAACAGCAGCGGGCTGGTGTCCTGCGCGGCCACCAGAGTGATATCCGCATCCGACAGCGTGACCGAACCCTGACCCAGTTCCGCCAGCGCCCGGATGCTCAGCTGTGCGGCGTTGGCCCAGCGCGGCGACGGCACGCCCAACCCGATGGTGCAGGACGCAGGTCCGGTCAGCCCGGCCTGTTGAGCGGCTTCGACGATGATGTCGTGCGCATCCTCGTCCTGCGCGGAACAGGCATCAAACTGCCCGCCCTCTGAGTTGATCAGATAACGCAGGGTGAATGGCGTGATCACGGGACGCGGGGCCGAGATCGCCAGACCGATCCGCAGGCCCGGCGGCGCGGCGCGGCTCAGGTCCTGTTCCAGCCGGTCTTTTTCCTGCTGGCTGTCGGCGATGGCGGTGATGCGCACCAGCCCGGGGCTGGCCGAGATTTTGGCGCGCGGCAGATCGGACAGCGCCTGAATCGCATAGGTGAGGGCCGTATCCCAGCCCTCGGGCTTGGGATAATCCGCGCTTTCCATCAGGTCCGAGACCATTGCGTCCCGGTCCAGCCGTTGCAGACGATCCATCAAGTCGTCGCGGTCTTCGCTGGCTGGGACCAGCCCGATGATCGAGATGCCGCTGTCATTGCGCAAGATTTCGGCCGAGAACCGAGGCGGGGTCAGGTCGGCGGTGGGCGCGACCTCCATCTCGTCGATGACGCGTGAGGTGTCGACCTCGGTCCCGGCGGCGGTCAGGGCGTTGAACCGCGTGGCCTCATCCGGGGCCATGCCGGTCAGCACAACGCGCAACCCGTCGGATTCGACCTCGGCCCAGTCATGACCCTGCAGGTTCAGCGCCCGGCGCACGGCCAGTTCCGAGGCGTCCTCAATCTTGCTGACTGAAAATCCGGCAGCCACCAGCGACAGCGCGGCAGACACCGCAAAGATCAACGCAACGGCAAGGGCGTAAGGCAGGCGCATGGGCGGGTTCGAGACCTCTCGGGCGGTTGGTAGCGGACTCATACAGAGCCAGAACCAGAGGTGCAATCAGAGGAAAAGCGCGACGCAGAGGAAGATCAGCGGAATCAGGCCGGTGTCGCGGTTGGCTCGGAACAGCTGCAGCAGCTTGGCGTTGTCCTCGGTATCGAGGCCGCGCAATTGCCACGCCATATGCCAGCCCATCGCCCACGGTCCGCCCAAGGCCACCACCAGCGCCAGAACCGAAGCCTGCGGCATTGCTGCGTCGATTATCGCCAGCCCCATCAGGCTGACCGTGCCGACCAGAAAATACTTGAGCCACCGGGCGGTATCGGTCCCGAACAGCCGGGCGGTGGATTTGATGCCGATCAGTTCGTCATCCTCGGCGTCCTGATGGGCATAGATCGTGTCATAGAACAGGGTCCATGCGATGCCCGACAGATATAGCGTAATTGCAGGCCAGCCGATGGTGCCGGTATGCGCGGCCCAGGCCAGCAAAGCACCCCAGTTGAAGGCCAGCCCCAGAAAGACCTGCGGCCACCACGTAAAGCGTTTTGCGAACGGGTAGATCGTGACGGGCAGCAGCGAGAGCACGCCCATGGCGATGGCCGCCCGGTTGAAGGTCAGCAGAATCACCAGCGCCAGCAGGCATTGCAGCCCCATCCAGATCACCGCCTGCCGCACGCTGACCTGACCCGAAGGGATCGGACGCGAGCGGGTGCGTTCGACCTGCCCGTCAAAGTCGCGGTCGGTGATGTCGTTCCACGTACAGCCCGCACCGCGCATCAGGAACGCCCCGATGGCGCAGCCGATGGCGATCCACAGGTCCTCTAACCGCGGTGACCCGTCGCTCAGGATCGCCAGCGCCAGACCCCACCAGCAGGGAATCAGCAGCAGCCATGTACCGATGGGCCGGTCCGCGCGGCTGAGCCTCAGGTACGGCCGGGCAAAGGCGGGGGCATGGGTGTCGACCCAGTTGCCACTGACCGCATCCGCGACCTGACCGTCTGGTGTTGGGGCATTGCCTTGCATATGTAGGGTCTCATGACTGCGAAGATCAGACTGTATGTAGAGCACCCTTTGGGTCAGGGGCAATCGGTTCCTTTGACGCGCGAACAGGCGCATTACCTGTTCGGCGTCATGCGCCTGTCCGTGGGCGGGCAGGTCGCCCTGTTCAACGGGCGCGATGGCGAATGGCTGGCCGAGGTGGTCGAGGCCGGAAAACGCGGCGGGTCACTGACCTGCGCCCGGCAGACCAAGGTACTGCAGATGCCGCCCGATCTGTGGCTATTGTTCGCGCCCATCAAAAAGGCGCGTACCGATTTCATCGTTGAAAAGGCGGCAGAAATGGGGGCTGCGCGGATCATGCCGGTGCAGACCGAGTTCACCAACTCCGAACGCATCCGGCAGGATCGCCTGCAAGCCCACGCGGTCGAGGCCGCCGAGCAATGCGGTGGCACTTTTGTGCCCGAGGTCACCGACCTGCAACGGCTCGACCGGGTGCTGGACGCATGGCCTGAAGGCCGCCAGCTGATGTTCTGCGACGAGGCTGAGGTGGGCTCGGCCCTGCGTCTGGCGGCGCACGAGAAGGGCCTGCCCTGGGCCATTCTGATTGGCCCCGAGGGCGGATTTTCGGAACGCGAACGCAAGCGGTTGAGCGGTTTGTCATTTGCTCATTTGGTCAGCCTAGGCCCCCGCATCTTGCGCGCGGATACGGCGGCAGTCGCGGCCATGACTATGTGGCAGCAGGCGCTGGGGGATTGGGCATGACATGGCGCGCCGCTGAGGACAGCGATGTGCCGCTGATCGACGGGTTTCTGTCTCAGCACATCCAGACCTCGATGTTTCCGCTGGCAAATTTGCGCGATTACGGCCTGCGCGCGCCCGACTTCCGCGCGCTGAAAGTCTGGGTGCTGGGCGATCCCCTGCGCGCTGTCTTTGCGATCACGAATGAGGGCATGGTGCTGCCGCAATGCCCCGACTGCTCGGAGGATGAGCTGGCCGAGGCGATTGAACTGATCCGGGGGCACCCATTATTCGGCCTTGCTGCCGAGGCTGGGCAGGCGCGGCGGATCATGAAGCTTGCCGGTTGGGAAGACCGGCCCGCAACGCTCAACAGTGATGAGCCGGGGTTTGCGCTGGATCTGGAGCAGCTTGCGCTGCCCGATCTCACCGGTTCGCGGCTGGTGCCGATGGGCGATCTGGGTCGCTCGGTCACCGAAGGCTGGCGGCGGGACTATTTGATCGAGGCGATGGATTTCGATCCCGCGCGCGCCGCCGATCAGGCCGGTAAAGACTTCGAGGCCTACACGGCACGCGATTCCCACCGGGTGCTTCTGATCGATGGCGAACCTGTCGCCATGACCGGGTTCAACGCGCGCCTGCCCGAGATCGTGCAGATCGGCGGCGTCTACACTCCGCCCGAGTTGCGCGGGCGCGGTCATGCCCGCCGCGCCGTTGCCCTGCATCTGCTTGAGGCGCAAAAGGCGGGGGCGTCTCGCGCCGTTCTGTTCGCAGCTTCCGATTCCGCCGCGCGTGCCTATATCGGCATCGGGTTCAAACCTGCGGGGAACTACTCGCTGATCCTGTTCACCAATCCAAAGGACACGGCATGAGTTTCATCCGACCCGAAGCCAAACTGGCCCTGTGGCGCTGGCGCGAAGTGCTGGCGGCTGGGTTTGTCCTGCTGCTGGGCCTCAGCTGGATCAGTGGCCCCGGCGGACTTCTGGGCTGGATGGGCTGGGTTCTGGTTGTCGTCGCGGCGGCGCTGGCGGTGATCGGCGTGCAGCGCGCACGGTTCCGCACCGGCGCGGGTGGACCCGGCGTTGTGACCATTGATGAAGGCCAGATCACCTATCTTGGTCCGCTGGATGGTGGCATCATCGCCACGCGCGAGATCGAGCGGCTGGCGCTCGACCCGACCTCACGCCCGGCGCTGTGGGTGCTGGACCAACCCGGTCAGCCGACCCTTCACATTCCGGTGAACGCCGAAGGGGCCGAGGCTCTGTTTGACGTATTCTCGAACCTGCCGGGGCTGAAAACCGAACAGATGCTGTCGGAACTCAACGGTGGTGCGGCGCATCCCGTGGTGATCTGGGAGAAGACGCCATCGCGCCCGGCGCATCTGCGCCTGCATTGACACTGGCGGCATTTCCCCCCACGACTGACCCAAAGACAGACACAGCAGGATCGGAGACCGGTTCATGTCCATCCCCCAATCCGGCGGCGGGCCGATCGAACGCCATGAGCAACTGGCCGAATATCTGGAATCGGGCTGCAAGCCCAAGGCAGATTGGCGCATCGGCACCGAGCATGAGAAGTTCGGATACTGCAAGGACACGCTGAAACCTCTGCCGTTCGAGGGGACCCGCTCGATCGTCGCCGTGCTTGAGGGCCTGCGCGACCGCCACGGCTGGGCCGAGGTGCGCGAGGCCGACAAGCTGATCGGGCTGGAAAAGGACGGCGCGAATGTCAGCCTTGAACCGGGTGGCGCGCTGGAACTGTCGGGTGCCCCGCTGGAGACCATCCACGAGACCTGCGACGAGGTGAACACCCACCTGCGCGAAGTGAAGGATATCGCCGACGAGATCGGCGTGGGCTTCATCGGTCTGGGCGCCGCTCCGATCTGGACCCATGATCAGATGCCGTTGATGCCCAAGGGGCGTTACCGGCTGATGAACGATTACATGGAAAAAGTCGGCACTATGGGCCGCGCCATGATGCGGCGCACCTGCACGGTGCAGGTCAATATCGACTTCGGCTCCGAGGCCGACATGGTGCAGAAACTGCGCGTGGCGCTGGCCTTGCAGCCCGTGGCGACGGCGTTGTTTGCGAATTCTCCGTTCTTCGAGGGCAAGGTGAACGGCCAGAAAAGCTGGCGCAGCTATATCTGGCGGCATCTGGACGATGCGCGCACCGGCATGCTGCCCTTCGTGTTCGAAGAGGGTTTTGGGTTCGAACGCTACGTGCAATATGCGCTCGATGTGCCGATGTATTTCGTCTATCGCGACGGGCAATATATCGACGCGCTGGGCATGTCCTTCCGCGATTTCCTGCAGGGCAAACTGCCCGCGCTGCCGGGTGAAACGCCAACCCTGTCGGATTGGGCCGATCACCTGACCACCGCCTTCCCCGAGGCCCGCATCAAGAAATACATGGAGATGCGCGGTGCCGACGGCGGCCCATGGCGACGGCTCTGCGCGCTGCCTGCGTTCTGGGTGGGTCTGACCTATGATCAGGGCGCGCTGGATGCGGCCTGGGATCTGGTCAAGGGCTGGGATGCCGAGACGCGTGAGGCGCTGCGGGTCGAGGCCGCAAAAGACGGCCTTCAGGCGCGGGTCGGCGATATCAACATGCATGATCTGGCGCGCGAGGTCGTATCAATTGCCGATGCAGGCCTGAAATCCCGCGCGCGTCCCGGCGCCGGTGGTTTGGTCCCGGACGAAACGCATTTCCTCAATGCGCTGAAAGACAGCATCGAATCCGGTCAGGTCCCGGCGGATGAGTTGCTGGGGCACTACCATGGCGACTGGCAGGGCGATCTGACCCGGATTTATCAGCAATACAGCTATTGAATGTACTGTGCGCAGCGGGCGATTGTTGCAAATAGGTGATCCTAAGCCAGCAATTCCTCACAAGACGGGTTTCATGGGCGGTTTGGCGGATATAATCACGTCAAACCCCTGAGCACCGATGAGCGCATGGCCCGTATCAGCGAACTGCACTACTCGAACGCCTTTGCCGCACAATCAGGCGTGGCCGAGTTTCTTGAGGTCTCGCTCGGGTCAACCGAGAACCCGGCGGATTTCACCGTGTCCTTCTATCAGGCCGACGGTACCGTCGGAATAGAAATCCCGCTGGATGATCCCGCGGTTCAGACCTTTACCGACCCCGACAATAACGAGCAGGTCTTTGTCATCTCGGCAGATGATTTCCCGATCCAGCTGACCGATCCCGACGGTGGCAGCCCCACCAACTTTGAGGCCTTCGCGCTGACGAACACCACGACCGGCGAAGTGATCGACTTCTACGATATCGGCGGCGGGACGCAGAATATCCTGGCCGTTGACGGAGCGGCTGCGGGTGCGACGTCGGTGAACCTGCCGGTGCTGACCAACCCTGGCCAGACCACAAGCTCGATCCAGTTCAATCAGCCAAACCCGGATACGCAGGTCAACGGGCCGCTGTCACCCGGTGACAGCGGGGCCCCTGTTTTGTGGCCGGGACCCTTGTGGACACGCCCGATGGGCCGCGCCGTGTCGAAACGATCAGGCCGGGTGATCTGGTGATGACTGTCGACGATGGGGCCTGCCCGGTGCGTTGGGTGGGCGGCCGCACGGTTCGGGGCATGGGTATTTTCAGCCCTGTCCAGATCAGTGCAGGGGTCCTGGGGGCCACGCGCGACATCTTTGTGTCGCCACAACATCGCTTGTTGATTTCCGGATGGCAGGCGCAGTTGCTGTTCGGCGAGGATGAGGTTCTGGTCTCGGCAAAATCGCTTGTCAACGGAACCACCATCACCCGCGCCCCCTGTGACATCGTGCGTTACATCCACCTGTTCTTCGACCGCCACCAATTGCTGTCGACCTCGGGCTTGATTTCCGAGAGCTTTTTCCCGGGCCAACAAGGTGTCGGGGGTTTGGATGCCGCCGCCGCGTCCGAGCTGTTTGCCCTGTTTCCTGACCTGCGCGAGCGGCCGGACTTGTATGGCCAAACCTCAAGACCGGTCAGAACAGTGTCTGAGGCATCGGTGCTGCACGCGCTTTGATCGCGGGCTTGCCCCTCTTGCTTTCGCGGGCTGCTGTGATAGCAGGTCCAAAGCAAAAGTCAGGGGCCGGTTTCGGTAAGCGTCATGGACGATCTTAAGGCAAAATATCTGGGGCAAATCGCCGAAGCGGGCGACGAAAACGCGCTTGAGGCGATCCGCGTCGCAGCTGTCGGCAAAAAAGGCGAGGTCGCGCTGAAGATGCGCGAGCTGGGCAAGATGACCCCCGAGGAACGTCAGGTCGCAGGCCCCGCGCTGAATGCCCTGAAAGATGAGATCAACTCGGCGCTGGCCGCGAAGAAGGCGGCTTTGGTTGATGCCGCACTTGATGAGCGTCTGCGCACCGAATGGCTGGACGTGACCTTGCCGACCCGCGCGCGCCGTCAGGGCTCGATCCACCCGGTCAGCCAGGCGACCGAAGAATTGACCGCGATCTTTGCTGAACTGGGTTTCTCGGTGGCGGAAGGGCCGCGCATCGAGGACGACTGGTATAATTTCGACGCGTTGAACATTCCCGGCCATCACCCTGCGCGGGCTGAGATGGACACGTTCTACATGCACCGCGCCGAGGGCGACGAGCGCCCGCCGCATGTGCTGCGGACGCATACGTCTCCGGTGCAGATCCGCTCGATGGAGAAACAGGGCGCGCCGATCCGCGTGATCTGCCCGGGCGGTGTGTACCGCGCCGACTACGACCAGACCCACACGCCGATGTTTCATCAGGTCGAAGGGCTGGCCATCGACAAGGACATCTCGATGGCGAACCTGAAATGGGTTCTGGAAGAGTTCGTGAAAGCGTTCTTCGAGGTCGACGATGTCGAACTGCGCTTCCGCGCCTCGCATTTCCCCTTCACCGAGCCGTCGGCCGAGGTCGATATCCGCTGTTCCTGGGACAATGGTCAGCTGAAGATCGGTGAGGGCGACGACTGGATGGAGATTCTGGGCTCTGGCATGGTCCACCCCAAGGTGATCGCCGCCGGTGGGATTGATCCTGAGGTCTATCAGGGCTTCGCGTTCGGGATTGGCATCGACCGTCTGGCGATGCTGAAATACGGCATTCCGGATTTGCGGGCGTTCTTTGATAGCGATCTGCGGTGGCTGCGCCACTACGGGTTTGCAGCGCTGGATATGCCGAACCTGCATGGTGGTTTGAGCCGGTAAATGGAGCTAATAGGCGCGGTTTGGGAGTTTTTGACGTCGCTGGGCGAACAGTTTGTTGCGCTGGCGTTTACGTTGCTCGCCGCTCTAATTTTTTATGGGTTTCGACTGAGGCCTATTTTGGTCTTCGGTCGGGCGCACTCCAGTTTGCACAACCTAAATCTATCCCAAAATCAGGAAGGCGCTCCCGAAAAAGACCACTTCCTAGAGATTTATAACGAGCAATTTTTTGTTCAAAATAAGGGACGGAAGCCTGCCACGGACGTGAGTCTAGTCCTGAGCCATTTTCCAAGGAATATTTCGATTAATCCGGGTCAAAAAGTTAGCTATGAAGCTATTGAAAATGGTCAGTGCCTGATCAAGTTGCCCTATATTGCAGCCGATGAGTTGATTACTCTTGATTGCGTTTATCTCAATCAGCGTGCTGCTTATCTTGACTCGGTAAGGTGTTCGGAGAGTGTTGGGAAAGAAGTCGACTTCTTTACTGTGCAACGTTTCTCGAGCCTTACTTATAGTCTGTTGTGGCTACTGATTCTGTTTGGTCTGGCTTTTCTAGTGCAGTTCGTAGTGGGACTATTCTAAGTGAGTAAACTAGGTGCGCGGAGCAAAGGCCGATAGGCCGCCGCGCTATCGCCAGACCGCCCGGACGGGCTGGCGATTTGTCTCCGTCAGCGCAACGCTCGAACAGCGCTCGGATTTGGCTGGCATAAAGTGCCCAATACAGACCAAGGATCGCCATCCCGCGGTCTGGCGACAGCGCGGCTTGTTACAGGCTCGCACGGGGTTGTGACGTGACAGTTGGCGTCAGGTGGCTAGGCTCCGGCCTATGATATACCGACTGCTTTTCCTGCTGCTAACCGCTACCCCGGCACTCGCCATGGGGCCTTGGAAATCCGACTGCCACGGCGATACGGCCTGTGAGGTGGGCGACCGCTCGTATCATGTGCTGGAGCCCGAGGGGTGGGACGGCGAGACACCTCTGCCTGTGTTGCTGCATTTCCACGGCTGGGCGCGACAGGGGACCGTGGTGGTGAACCATCAGCGCATCGCCGGTGCGACCAAGCTGCGTGGCGTATTGCTGGTGGCCCCGAACGGGTTGGGCAAAAGCTGGGATTTCTGGTCGGCGGACACGCGGGATGTGCCTTTTGCAGATGCGGTTCTGGACGACGTGGCAAAGCGCTATCCGGTTGATCCGGAACGCATCTATGTCTCGGGCTATTCCTTCGGCGGCGCGATGGCGTGGCGTTATGTCTGCCAGTCAGGCAATGACATCGCCGCCCTGCTGGCCGTCGCGGGCAGCATCCGTCAGACCGAGCACTGCCCTGAGGCCCCGCGTGAGGCGCGGCATGTGCATGGGCTGAGCGATACGGTGATGGATTTTCCTTATGGCGAGAATGGCGACACGACCTATCCGGTGTCGCTTTGGCGTTCGACCTATGACTGTCATGACGCCACCCCGCGCGGGGATTGGAGCGTGGTGCCGATCCTGACTCTCAGCCGCGTTGAATGGACCGACTGCGCGCACGGTCAGGTCACGCTGGACACGCATCCCGGCGGGCATTTCATCCCCCATGGCTGGATCGGGCGGCAGTTGGACGAGCTTTTGGGCCGCACCCCGACCTATCCCTGACGCGCGGCGCTTGCACCTTGGCGCAATCTTTGCCATTGCCTGTGCCGACTGGATATCTGCCAAAAAAGGCCCCGAGCAATGAAATTCACTCTGTCCTGGCTGAAAGACCACCTCGATACGGACGCGTCGGTTGACGAGATCGCCGAGGCGCTGACCGACCTTGGCCTTGAGGTCGAAGAGATCGTGAACCCGGCGGATCGGCTGGCGGGCTTTACGCTGGGCCATGTGAAACATGCCGAGAAGCACCCTGATGCCGACAAACTGCGCGTCTGCACGGTGGAAACCGATGAGGGCGATCTGCAGATTATCTGCGGCGCCCCCAACGCGCGAGAAGGCATCACCGTCGTGGTGTGCAAACCGGGCATGTATATCCCCGGTCTGGATATCACCATCAGCGTCGGCAAGATCCGAGGCGTTGAGAGCTTTGGCATGATGGCCTCGGAACGTGAGCTGGAGCTGTCGGACGAGCATGACGGCATTATCGAGCTGCCCTCGGGCGCAGTGGGGGATCGGTTCGTGGACTGGCTGACCGAGAACGAGCCATCCAAGGTCGATCCGATGATCGAGATTGCGATCACGCCGAACCGACCCGACGCACTGGGTGTGGCGGGCATCGCACGCGATCTGGCTGCGCGCGGTGTGGGCACGCTGAAAGAGCGCGCTTATGCGCCGGTGCCGGGTGATTTCGACAGCCCGATCAAGGTGAGCATCGACGAGGATACTCTGGATGGCGCACCGCACTTCACCGGTCGTCTGATCCGAGGTGTCAAGAATGGTCCCAGCCCGCAATGGCTGCAGGATCAGTTGAAAGCGATTGGTCTGCGGCCCATTTCGGCCTTGGTGGATATCACCAACTATATGACCTTCGACCAGAACCGCCCGCTGCATGTGTTCGATGCCGACAAGGTGCAGGGCAACCTGCGGGTGCACCGCGCCAAAGGTGGCGAGAAACTGGTGGCTCTGGACGAGAAAGAATACACCCTGCAGCCCGGCATGATGGTGATTTCAGACGACAAAGGCCCAGAATCGATTGCGGGCATCATGGGCGGGGAAGAGACCGGCTGTACCGCGGACACGGTGAACGTGTTCCTCGAAAGCGCGTTCTGGGATCATGTGCAGATCGCGCTGACCGGGCGGGCGCTGAAGATCAATTCCGATGCGCGCTATCGTTTTGAACGCGGTGTCGACCCCGAATACACCCGCGAAGGGCTGGAACACGCGACGCAGATGATTTTGGATATCTGCGGCGGTGAGGCCTCGAACGTGGTCGAGGCGGGCAAGGCCCCGAACCATGCGCGCGCCTATAAGCTGGACGCGGCGCGGGTGCAGTCTCTAGTCGGGATGGATATTCCGGAAAGCGAGCAGCGCCAGACGCTGACGCGCCTCGGCTTCCGCCTGGATGGCGAGATGGCGCATGTGCCCAGTTGGCGGCCCGATATCATGGGCGAGGCTGATCTGGTGGAAGAGGTTGCGCGGATTGCGTCCCTGACCAAGCTGCAGGGCAAGCCGCTGCCGCGTGTGACGGATGGTATCCCGAAACCGGTGATGACGCCTGCGCAGCGCCGTCAATCGATGGCGCGGCGGACCTGTGCGGCGCTGGGGTATAATGAATGCGTGACCTATACGTTCATCGATCAGGCCTCGGCGGCGCTGTTTGATGGCGGTGACGACAAGACGATGCTGGAAAACCCCATCTCGTCCGAGATGAGCCATATGCGCCCCGATCTGCTGCCCGGTCTGCTGCAGGCTGCGGCCCGCAATCAGGCGCGCGGCTATGCGGATCTGGCTTTGTTCGAGGTCGGCCCGGTGTTCCACGATGGCGAACCCGGGGATCAGCGCACCCAGATCGCGGGGCTGCTGGTGGGCCGTGATGGTCCCAAGGATGTGCATGGCGCGTCGCGGCCTGTGGACCTGTATGATGCCAAGGCCGATGCCGAGGCCGTGCTGGCCGCCATAGGCGCGCCTGCCAAGGTTCAGATCATGCGTGGCGGCGATGGCTGGTGGCATCCGGGACGGCACGGCAAGATCTGTCTGGGTCCGAAGAAGGTTCTGGGTGTATTCGGAGAGCTGCATCCGCGCGTCTTGCAAGCGATGGATATCAAGGGCCCGGCGATGGCCTTCACCATCTGGCCGGATGAAGTGCCGATGCCGCGCAAGTCTGGCGCGACCCGATCCGCGTTAGAGCTGCGCGATCTGCAAGCGGTCGAGCGGGACTTTGCCTTTGTCGTTGACGCGGATGTCGAGGCGCTGACGCTGGTCAACGCCGCAGCTGGTGCGGACAAGGCGCTGATCGAGGATGTACGCGTCTTTGACGAATTCATCGGCGGCAGTCTGGGTGAGGGCAAGAAATCTCTGGCCATCACCGTGCGGCTGCAGCCGTCGGATGCGACGCTGAAAGAGAAAGACATCGAAGTGGTCAGCGCCAAGATCGTCGAAAAGGTGACGAAAGCCACCGGCGGCGTGCTGCGGGGCTGAGGGTGTTTCCGCCTCCGGCGGGAGTATTTTTTGAAAAGATGAAGGGGCGGTCGCGCCCCTTTTTCATGGGAGGAGAAGAAGATGTTGAAGGTTTATCTGTCCGGTGAGATTCACACGTACTGGCGTGAGCAGATCATTGCGGGAGCCGAGGGGCTGGACGTTGTGTTCAGCAGTCCGGTGACCGATCACGCGGCCTCGGACGATTGCGGTGTGGCGATCCTTGGGGCGGAGCCGAACAAGTATTGGCACGATCACAAGGGCGCGATGGTCAATGCGATCCGGACCCGCAAGGGGATCTCGGACGCGGATATTGTCGTTGTGCGTTTTGGCGACAAGTACAAACAGTGGAACGCCGCCTTTGATGCCGGTTATGCGGCGGCATTGGGCAAGTCGATCATCGTGCTGCATGGCCCCGACCATCAGCATGCGCTGAAAGAAGTGGATGCGGCGGCGCTGGCCGTTGCAGAGGAGCCTGCGCAGGTGGTCGAAATTCTGCGCTATGTCCAGACGGGCGTGTTGCCCGGTTGATACGCGGCGGGCGCGGCGTTTCAGCGCCGCGGCCCTTGTCTGGGGTCAGCCTCGCGGTGGAATGGTCAGACCCTTTTGCACTGCCGGTCGTTCAAGGAACCGGTCAAGATAAGCGTTCACATGCGTGTGCTCGTCCCAGCCGATCACCTCTTTGACCCCGTAATAGTCAAGCCCGCGCAACCAGGGCGCGATGGCGATATCGGCGATTGAGTAATCTCCGGCGATCCAGTCCTGCCCGTCCAGCTGAGTGTTCAGCACGTTCAGCAGCCGCTTGGCCTCGGCCACATAGCGTTCGCGGGGGCGGGGGTCTTCGATCTCGCTGCCGGCGAATTTGTGGAAATAGCCCAGCTGACCGAACATCGGCCCCAGCCCGCCCATCTGGAACATCAGCCATTGGGTGACGCGATGTTTGTCCGCCTTGCTCTGCCCCAGCAGCATGCCGCTTTTCTCGGCCAGATACAGCAGGATCGCGCCGCTTTCGAACAGACCCAGAGGTTCTCCGTCAGGCCCGTTGGGGTCGATCAGCGCCGGGATCTTGTTGTTGGGGTTCAGCGACAGAAACTCTGGGCTTTTGACATCGGCATCGGCCAGCGTCACGGTATGTGCTTCGTAGGGCAGGCCGGTTTCTTCCAGCATGATCGAAGCCTTCACGCCGTTGGGTGTGGGGAAGGAATAGAGTTGGATGCGGTCGGGAAACTGAGGCGGCCATTTGGCCATGATCGGGAATGCGGCGGTGTCCAGCATGATGAGCTCCTGAAGCGATGCAGTTTGTGCAAATGTGGTGGCTTTGCACCGGAAAGTCAGGTGTTTCAGTGTGCAGGGCTGGACAGAGGTTGTTTGCTGAAGAACAGCACGGGGGAAAACTCGCGTATCCAGCACCTAGACCTATGGTTTGATTTAAAGCACACTTTCCCGTGATCCCCGCGCTTAACGCGCGGGTTTGTTGTTGCTGCAAAGGAGAGACGCGTGGACGACGTCGTAACACAG
Source organism: Ruegeria sp. G7 (assembly GCF_056535465.1). NCBI lineage: Bacteria > Pseudomonadati > Pseudomonadota > Alphaproteobacteria > Rhodobacterales > Roseobacteraceae > Ruegeria > Ruegeria sp. G7. The sequence goes on from NZ_JBQFIL010000001.1 coordinate 1,405,543, forward strand.
GTGGGTGCATTCGCCCCGCTGATCATGAGCGCGATCAAGGCCTTGATCGTTCTGATATTGGGTTGGATCGTGGCCGGAGCGATAAGCGGGCTGGTGCGGCGGCGCATTAACGCGACGCCGCATATTGACCCGACGCTGGGGAACTTTGTCGCAAGCCTTGTGAAATGGGTCCTGCTGGCGATAGTCTTTGTCGCCGTCCTGGGCATATTTGGGATCGAGGCGACCAGTATCGTCGCCATTCTGGGTGCGGCTTCGTTGGCGATTGGTCTGGCCTTGCAGGGCACGCTCAGCGATTTGGCCGCCGGGGTGATGCTGGTGGTGTTCCGGCCCTACAAGCTGGGTCAGTATGTGGATATCGGTGGCACGGCGGGTACGGTGAAGGACCTGAACCTGTTTACTACCGAACTTGTGACGCCGGACAATGTGCAGATCATCGTGCCCAACGGTCAGGCCTGGGGGTCGGTGATCACCAATTACTCGGCCCATGACACCCGTCGGGTCGATCTTGTGTTTGGCATCGACTATGGCGACAGCGCGGACGAGGCGATGGGCATCATTCTGGATGTGGCGAAGGCGGACGCCCGGATTATGGGTGATCCTGAACCATGGGTGCGGGTGACCAATCTGGGCGACAGCTCGGTAGACCTGACGGCGCGCCTGTGGTGTGCGGCGGCGGATTACTGGGATGTGAAGTTTGAACTGACCAAAGCGATCAAAGAGGCCTTTGACGCCAAGGGCGTATCGATCCCCTATCCGCATTCTGTGGAAATTCACAAAGAGGGCTAAAGGCTCCCGCCCGACGGGCGGGCATTGGAAATGCCCTTCTCTGGTTGGGCCCGGCGCCGCGCATTCTGCGCGGCGCCTTTGTTTTTTGATGGCCTGCGTCAGGCGAGACCGCGACGCGCCACAGGCGCGGCGCTTGGCCCAACGCTGTAAAGCGCTCTCGTCAGAGAGCGCTTTCAGGGGCGGGAGGGTTTACGACTTGATCACTACGCTCGGGGCAACCACGTCGATGCCCAGAGCCTTGCCCACCGCGTAATAGGTCAGTTTACCAGCATGGACGTTCAGACCCGCCAGCAGGTGCGGGTCGTCCTGACAGGCCTGTTTCCAGCCCTTGTCCGCCAGCGACAGCATGAACGGCATCGTCGCGTTGCCCAACGCGATGGTCGAAGTGCGCGCGACCGCACCCGGCATGTTGGCGACGCAGTAATGCATGATGCCGTCGACCTCATAGATCGGATCGGCGTGTGTGGTGGCCTTCGATGTCTCGAAACAGCCGCCCTGGTCGATCGCCACGTCCACCAGAACCGCGCCGGGTTTCATGGTCGACAGCTGCTCTCGCGTGATCAGCTTGGGGGCGGCGGCACCGGGGATCAGGACTGCGCCAATAACCATGTCGGCGTCGCGGATGAGCTCGGCAGTTGCACCTGCGGTTGAATACTGGTTCTTGAACTGGCCGCCAAACACATCGTCCAGATAGCGCAGACGTGGCAGCGAGCGGTCCAGAACGGTCACATCCGCACCCATGCCCGCGGCAATCTTGGCCGCGTGGGTGCCAACAACACCGCCGCCGATCACGACCACTTTGGCCGGACCAACGCCCGGAACGCCGCCCATCAGAACGCCGCGCCCGCCGTTGGCTTTTTGCAGGGTCCAAGATCCAACCTGAGGCGCCAGACGGCCCGCAACCTCGGACATCGGGGCCAGCAGGGGCAGGCCGCCGTTGGAGTCCGTCACGGTCTCATAGGCAATCGCGGTGCAGCCGGATGCGATCAGATCATGGGTCTGGTCCGGGTCGGGGGCGAGGTGCAGATAGGTGAACAGCAGCTGGCCTTCGCGCAGCATCTTGCGCTCGACCGCTTGCGGTTCCTTGACCTTGACGATCATGTCAGCGGTGGCAAAGACCTCTTCCGCGGTGTCGACAATGCGGGCACCGGCGGCCAGATAGGCCTCGTTGTCAAAGCCCGAGCCCATACCGGCGCCGGTTTCGATGATCACTTCGTGACCGCGCGCCACCGCTTCCTGCGCGGCGTTCGGGGTCATGCCGACGCGGAACTCCTGAGGTTTGATTTCCTTGGGGCAGCCGATTTTCATGAGAGAGACTCCATTCATAAACTGCTTAAATTATGGGCAGGTTGCGATGCAATTTCTGTGAAACCCCACTTGCCAATTGTCGAAACTGTGGGAAATTATCCGAAGAACCAAGAAAAACATGCAATGGATGTGCGTGAATGACATTAGACGCAACTGATCGAAAGATTCTGGCCGCGCTGCAGCGCAAAGGGCGTATGTCGAATGCTGACCTGTCGGAACAGGCGAACCTGTCGCCTTCGGCCTGCCACCGGCGGGTACAGCGGCTTGAGGCCGAAGGGTACATCAAGGACTACGTCGCCCTGCTGGATGCGCGCAAACTGAACGTGCCGACCACCGTATTTGTCGAGATCACGCTACAGGGGCAAGCCGAGGAGGTTTTGGAGGCGTTCGAGAAAGCCGTGGCGCGGATACCTGACGTGCTGGAGTGCCACCTGATGGCCGGTACGGCAGACTACATCCTGAAGGTTGTGGCCGAAAACACCGAGGATTTCGCCCGTATCCACCGGCAATACCTGTCCCGCTTGCCGGGAGTGGCGCAGATGCAAAGCTCGTTCGCGCTGCGGACCGTTTTCAAGACAACCGCGCTGCCGGTTTGAACGGAGTCAGGTTGGGCCGGGATAGGTGAACAACAGCAGATGCGCCATGTTGAAGCCAAAATGCATCAGCGGCAGGCCCTCCGACGCGCGATTTTAAGCCGACCACTGAGCAGTGTGATCAGGACTGCAACCAGCAACAAGCACGGTCAGAGCGCCGGAATCAGGGGCAAGAAATGGCTTATGGATCCTCTACTGTCGTGCAGGGTATTGATGCGAAGGGTGCTGCCGAAACGGCAAGTGCCGATATTGCAGGCGGCAGAGACCTAAATTCGGGGTGCGCCTGTGTTGCGGCAATTCAGACGCTTGTAACCCGGGCCAGACCGCGCGATTATTCAGGGCCCGGAGACCCCGCAACCGCCTGTTTCGTTTATTGTACGAGCAAAGCGGATCATGACATCCGCCGGTTATACAGCCCCGATATTGTCCGGTCCCGGTAAATGATAAGGAGCAGACCTTGGCCTACGAAAACGACCGCGCCCCCAAAGACTGGCTGGAAGCCGAGCTGGAAGACACGCTGGACGAGGATTTTGAGATTGAGTTCAGCGAACCCATGCTCTCGATGGAAGTGCGCAAGATCTACAAGGATCAGCACCCTGACATGCTGGACCGCAAGGTGTATTTCCGCAATCTGCTGCGCCTCCAGGCCGAACTGATCAAGGTACAGGACTGGGTGCAGCATACCGGGGCAAAGGTTTGCATTCTGTTCGAAGGCCGCGATAGCGCGGGTAAGGGCGGCGTGATCAAGCGCATCACCCAGCGCCTGAATCCGCGCGTGGCCCGCGTGGTCGCGCTGCCTGCGCCCAGCCGTCGCGAACAAAGCCAGTGGTATTTCCAGCGCTACGTGCCGCACCTGCCCGCGGCCGGAGAGATCGTGCTGTTCGACCGCTCGTGGTACAACCGCGCCGGGGTTGAACGGGTGATGGGTTTCGCCAATGAAGATCAGGTTGAACAGTTCTTTCAGGACGTTCCCGAATTTGAGCGGATGCTGGTGCGGTCGGGGATCATCCTGCTGAAATACTGGTTCTCGATCACCGACGAAGAACAGCAGTTGCGATTCCTGATGCGTATCCATGATCCGATGAAACAGTGGAAACTGTCGCCCATGGATCTGGAATCCCGCATCCGGTGGGAGGCTTATACCAAGGCCAAGGAAGATATGTTCTTCCGCACCAATATCTCAGAGGCCCCGTGGTACATTGTCGAGGGCAATGACAAGAAACGCGAACGTTTGAACTGTATCGAACACCTGCTGACCAAGATCCCCTACGATGATGTCCCTCAGGAAAAGGTAGACCTTCCTGACCGGCGCTATAATCCGGAATATGAACGCCGCATCCTGCCTGATGAGCTGTATGTGCCTAAGATTTATTGATCATGTTGTGAGAGGCGGTGCGGGAACGTGATCCCCGCACCTTGGCTGTCTTGTCAGCCGAAGTCGTATCCGCAGTTCATCTCGAAAACAAAGACACCGCAGAAATCGTCGGCCGCCTCTTCGATGGCGACATCAACGGTTTCGATCACATCTTCGGCGATATTGCGGCCCAGCATCAGGTCAAAATCATCCATCTCTGGTGCTGCATCGACCGTTTGAACCGGGGCCCAGTCAAATTGATCAAGCCGGGCCTGAAGCGCTGTCACGAAAGACTGAATCTCGGCCAGAAAGGCCTGAACGTCAAAGCAGGCAAGCTCGGGCATGTCTGGTTCGGCGATTTCGACCTCGGGTGCTTCGGGCTTGGGCGCTTCGACATCCGTGACGTCTGTCTGGGGTTCTTCAACCTTGTCGACAGGTTCTTCGACCTCGGTGATATCGGATTCCGGTTCCTCAACCTCGGCCACATCGGTTTCAGGCACCTCGGGTTCAGGGTCTTCCACCTCGGCGACGGGCGTTTGGGTTTCCGGTTCCTCAACCTCGGTCACATCCGTATCCGGCGCGTCATCCGAGGGCTCCTCGGTCACATCCGCGTCCGGCGTCTCGTCTGACGGGGCCTCGGTTTCGGCCATGTCAGTTTCGGGCGTCTCCTCTTCGACAGGCGCCTCGGTTTCCGTCACGTCTGTTTCAGGGGCTTCGACGACGGGCTCTTCGGGCGCTGGCGCTTCAGCGATGGGTGTTTCCTCTGGCGCGGGTGGTGTGATGACCTCTTCTTCTGGCAAGGCCACATCTTCGGTGGGCGGTGTTACCGGTGCCTCGGCTTGGGCCGTATCCAGCATCACAGGGGCCTGAGTGGTGGCAAAGTTCTGGGTGACCATGACCGCATCGAAACCCTGCATGTCGCCGGTTTCGATCCCGATCCCGATATATTTGAAGTCGGGATTCAGGATATTGGCGCGGTGGCCGGGGCTGTTCATCAGGTTCTGGTGCAGCTGCGCCACATCATCGCTGATCCCCGGAACGCCGCGTTCCGATTGCCAGGCTATGTTTTCCCCGGTGCGCCAGCTGCCCGACAGGTCAAAGCCCGCCGCCTGCATCCGCTGGGTCGCGGATGAGCCACCTTCACCGGTGTGGCTGAACCGGTCGGTTTCCAGCATCCATTCGCTGTGATCCTCGGACGATTCGTTCAATTGAGTCTCAAGTTGCAGGGGGTCTAGCCCGCGGGATGTGCGCTCTTGGTTGATCAGCGCCAGCATTTCCCGCTCGACCGTGCTTGCTGTCGACATCAGTGCCTCCGTTTTGTTGTGTCTGAGTGGACAGCCTCTGATACGAGCGACTTGGCGGCGGTTGATAGAGCGGTGGTCATTCCGGGCATTTTTCGGCGAGGGAATGCAACTGCACCGCGATTCTTTGCGCTGGAACACGCCGATCATGCGGGCCTGACAGGGATCGGCGTATTGCTGCCTTCATGTGGCCACAATTGGCACAGCAATCTGTCCTTTAAACGACAAACCCCCGAGCGATGCTTCGGGGGTCGTCAAATAGTGTCATCCAAAGCTGGACGAGCGTCAGGTGCTTAGAGCAAACCTTCGCGCTGGGCTTTCTTACGTGCCAGTTTACGGGCACGGCGGATCGCTTCAGCCTTCTCGCGCGCTTTTTTCTCGGACGGTTTCTCGAAATGTTGCTTCAGCTTCATTTCACGGAACACGCCTTCGCGCTGCAGCTTTTTCTTCAGGGCACGAAGCGCCTGATCGACGTTATTGTCGCGAACACTAACCTGCATGTGGTTGTCACCACCTTTCTAGATAGAGTTGCAAGGAAATTGCAGGAAGTGGCCGTATAGCAAAGCGCCGCTATCTTGTCTAGTACTGGTGCAAGAACCCGGAGGACCGTCATGACCGCCAATTATGAAGACATCAAAGAGCAATTGCTGAACGCGATTCTGGATCATGTGCCGTTTGACGGCTGGTCGGAAATCAGCTTTCGCGCGGCGATTTCCGATTGCGGTCTGGAGGTGGCGCTGGCTCGTGCCATCTGCCCGCGCGGCGCGGTCGATCTGGCGCTGGCATTTCATGCGCGCGGTGATGCGGCGATGCTGGACCGGATCAAATCCGAAGATCTGAGCGGGCTGAAATTCCGCGACAAGATTGCCGCTGCCGTGCGCTTCCGCCTGCAGGCGGTCGAGGACAAAGAGGCCGTGCGCCGGGGCGTGACCCTGTTTGCGCTGCCGATTTATGCCGCTGATGGGGCCAAGGCGGTCTGGGGCACCTGCGATCTGATCTGGGATGCGCTGGGTGATACCTCGGACGACGTGAATTGGTACACCAAGCGCGCCACGCTATCGGGCGTGTATTCTTCGACGCTGCTATATTGGTTGGGGGATGACAGCCCGGATCACCAAAGCACGTGGGAATTCCTTGATCGTCGGATAGAAGGCGTGATGCAGTTCGAAAAGCTCAAGGCGCAGGTGAATGGCAATCCGTTGCTGAAACCATTCCTTGCCGTACCCAACTGGTTGGCGGGCCAGGTGAAGGCTCCGATGAAGATGCCTGACAACCTGCCGGGTTCGCTGTCATCGGGGAGATAGTCGCACCGCTTCCACTTGCTGCTGGGCCTCTGCGCTACTGCCTGCTAGGCAGGAGGCAAAGGAGATATGCCCATGACCCAGACAATGCGCGCTGTTGAGATCAGCCAACCGGGTGGCCCGGACGTTCTGCAACTGACTGAACGCCCGATGCCGGAACCGGCCGAGGGTCAGGTGGTTCTGAAAGTCGCCTATGCCGGGGTGAACCGCCCCGATGCCTTGCAGCGGGCAGGGGCCTACGACCCGCCTCCGGGCGCGAGCGATCTGCCGGGGCTTGAGGCGTCGGGTGAGGTTGTGGCCATCGGCTCGGGCGTCGAGGGACTGGCCGTTGGTGATCAGGTCTGCGCTCTGCTGCCGGGCGGAGGCTATGCCGAATACGTCGCCACGCCCGCCGCGCATTGCCTGCCGGTGCCTGCAGGGATGGGGATGAAAGAGGCCGCCTGCCTGCCTGAGACCTTCTTTACCGTCTGGTCCAACGTCTTCACCCGTGGTGGCCTGAAAGCGGGCGAGCGGTTTCTGGTGCATGGTGGCTCCAGCGGTATCGGAACGACCGCGATCCAGCTGGCCAATGCCTTTGGCGCGCGGGTGTTCGCCACCGCCGGGTCGGCAGAGAAATGCGAGGCTTGTGTCAAGTTGGGGGCCGAGAAGGCGATCAACTATCGCGACGAGGATTTCGTGGCCGCGATGCGCGCCGAGGGGGGGGCGAACCTGATCCTCGATATGGTGGGCGGCGATTACATCCCGCGCAACGTCAAGGCGCTGGCGGAGGATGGGCGGCTGGTTCAGATCGCCTTTCTGCAAGGCCCTGTGGTCGAACTGAACTTTGCCCTGATGATGGTCAAACGCCTGACCCTGACCGGCAGCACTCTGCGTCCGCAAAGCGATCTGGCCAAGGCGTGCATTGCGCAGGACCTGCGCGAAGCGGTCTGGCCGCTGCTCGCGGCGGGGAAGGTTGCGCCGGTGATGGATTCCGAGTTCGATCTGGCCGATGCCGCCGCAGCCCATGCGCGGATGGAAAGCTCGGGCCATATCGGCAAGATCGTTCTCAAGGTCGCCGGGTAAGCGGATGCCTGGGGGGTCAGGCGACCGCCCGGCGATACAGGTGCCACGTGGCGTGGCCAAGGATCGGCATCACCACGATCAGCCCCAGCAGCATCGGGATCGCGCCCAGCACCAGCAGCGCTGCGACGATGGCACCCCATGTCAGGATCACGCGCGGATTGTGCCGCAGCACCCGGACCGAGGTCACAACGGCCACCGGCACACCAACCTTCCTGTCCAACAGCAGCGGAAAACTGACCACGCTCAGCGCCAGTGCAACCAGCGCAAAGACAAACCCCGTGGCGGTTCCGGTCAAAATCATCGTCCAGCCTGCGCTGGTGGTGAACACCTCGGTCACAAACCCCATGGCCGAGGCAGGCGGTTCCGGCCCGAGGGTCTGCGCATAGATGCTCTGCGCCACCATCAACCAGACCAGCAGCAGCATGACCAGATAGAACCCCAGCGCCAGAATGGCTCCGAATGAGGGTGAGCGGAACACGCCGAACGCGTCCAGCCAATGCACCTCGCCGCCCTGTTCGCGCTTGCGGCTGATCTCATACAACCCGACCGCTGCAACCGGCCCGACCAGCGCAAAGCCCGCGATCAGCGGGGCCAGCAGGGGCACCATGTCCTTGTTCAGCCCGATCCCGAACATCAAAAGCCCGGCGATCGGATAGATCAGCACCACAAACACCGCATCTGCGCGGGTCTCCAGAAAGTCGTTATACCCCGCCCGCAGACAGGCGCGCAGGTCCTGCAGGGTCAGCGTATGCACCACCGGCATCGCTCCGGTATCGGCGCTGCCGATCTCGCTGACCGACTCTGCCACATGATCGCCGGTCGCCCGCATCTGGCGGGCGGCCCAGCTGATTGGGTTACCGATTGTCTTGTCCATCATCATCCCCCCTTTGGCATGGATATGCTGCGGGATGCATCCGGTGCGGGCATTGCCTGTGACCGGATCAACCGGCAACGTCCCCATCAGTATAGCACATTTTGCAGAAACCTGCCCGATCACCCTTATGCGACCACAACCATTGCCCTGCTGCACAGGCATGTTAGCTTTGTTTCAAAGGCAAGGGAGGCAGCCATGCAGCAAACCGCTCGCACCGTCGTTATCCGTGAAACCGGCGGCCCCGAGGCCCTGCGGATCGAGGATCGCCCGCTGGGTGACCCGGGCCCGGGCGAGGTTCGAATTCGTCATCACGCCTGCGGGTTGAATTTCATCGATGTTTACCAGCGCAGCGGGCTCTATCCGCTGGATTTGCCCCACGCGCTGGGGATGGAAGCCGCTGGCGTGATCGAAGCGGTGGGGGAAGGCGTCACCCATCTGGAACCCGGCCAGCGCGCCGCATATGCTGCTGGACCTCCTGGTGCCTACACCGAGGCGCGCGTGATGCCCGCCGCGCAGGTCTGCCCGTTGCCCGAGGGCATCTCGTTTCGAGCGGCGGCTGCAATGATGTTGAAAGGTATGACGGTGGAGTATCTGTTTCACCGCACCACACCTTTGAAGCGCGGCGACACAGTTCTGTTTCACGCCGCCGCCGGGGGTGTCGGCCTGATCGCTTGTCAATGGGCGAAATCCGAAGGCATTACCTTGATCGGAACCGCCGGAACGGATGAGAAATGCAGCCTCGCACAGTTCAACGGGGCTGCGCATTGCATCAACTATCGAACCGAGAATTTCGTGGAGCGCGTGGCCGAGATCACGGACGGCAAGGGTGTTGATGTGGTCATGGATTCGATAGGAGCGGATACGTTCGAAGGCTCTTTGGACTGCCTCAAACCGTTGGGTATGATGATATCCTTCGGCAATGCTTCGGGGCCGGTGCCACCGGTTGATCTGGGGATGCTGGCGCAGCGCGGATCGCTCAAGATGACGCGGCCCACCCTGTTTACGCATATCGCTGATCATGCCGTGTGCCAGGCGATGGCGCGACGGCTGTTCGGCAAGGTCGAGGGGCGTGAGGTCAAAATCCACGTTGATCAGCAATTCCCGCTGGATCAGGTCGCCGATGCCCACCGCGCCCTTGAGGCGCGGCAGACCACAGGTAGCACGGTTCTGGAACCCTGAGCGGTTGGGCCCGGCAGATGCGCCGGGCCCAGTCTGCAATCAGAACCGATAGGTGGCCCGGATCTGGAGTGTCGTGGCATCCACGTCCACCCCGGTGGAATTGAAATTGTCGAACTCGTGATAGAGTAGCTCGCCCCCGATACTGACACTCGGCGCCACGATCTGTTCATAGCCCGCGCCAATGAACCAGCCATCGTCACTGCCGAGGTTATCTGTATCGGCATCGGCATAGCCAGCGGTGCCGTAAAACAGCCCCTGCGGGTTCACCTTGTACCCAGCGCGCGCTTTGATGCGCCAGACCTGCTCGACCGTGGCGGCACCAGAAAGATCCACATCGGTCCAGTCATAGTCAAAGCCGCCGCCAACGACCCAGTCGCCCAGATCGTAGTCATATCCCAGAGTAATACCGCCGATCACACTGTCGCCGTCCACGCCGGACAGGTTGGTGTCAACATCGGCGTACCCCAATTGGGCGCCGCCGTAGAACCCTGTCCAATTGCCCGAAGACTGTGCCATTGCAGTGCCTGCCGCCAAAGTCGCGACAGTCGTGAACATCACCAGTTTTGCTGTCATCTTTTTTCCTTCAACTCATAGAACGGCCGCAGGGTGTTAACGCACGGCCTCGTATCGACAAAATGATCCGGTCTCTGCACCGGATCATCACGTTTTCAACTGTCCCGAACGATGTGCGTCTGACCTGAGAGGGCAGCACGCGCGGGCCCGGTCGACCGGGCGCTTATCTGATGCACAGATAGGTCTGAGTCAGAGGCCTTCAAACGACAAACGGCGGCGGATACGATCCGCCGCCGATGCACTGAATGTCTTCAGCGGATTATTGCTCTTGCAGCTCCGCAGGGGTCTTGTCTGCGATGTCTTTCCAGTTGGCGTCGGCGCGCTCGTTAAAGCCCGGGATATCGCCTTCCCAGCGTTCCTGAATGTCAGCCGACAGGTTCAGGTACAGCTTGTTGTCAACGATCTTCCAGTAGTTCGGGTCGCCATCGAACTTGAAGCCCATCGCGGTGCCGAAGGCGCAGTAGCCGCCATATGCGGGCAGGTAAGCCTCGGGGTTTTCTTCAAAGGCTGCTTTGTTTTCTTCCGAAGCAAAGCGGTACAGCGCATCGTTGTGCAGTGTGGTGATGCGGTAATCGCCTTTGGTGGCTTCGCCAACAGTGAAGTAGGCAACCGGGTCATAGCCCTGCAGCGCCAGGCCGGTCGAGCTTGCGTTCAGTTCTACGCCGGCGGCCAGAGCCGTGCTTGCAACTGCAACAGACAGTGCGACACCGCCGATGAGGGATTTGAACTTGTTCATTGTGTTCACCTTTCGTGAAAAGGCCCGCGTTCGAGCACCTGAATTTTGCTCCGGCGAACCGGATTTGTTGTTGCGGCACCGGTAATTGGCTGCCACGCAATCACAGTTGGGAAGGCCGTCGCTCACATTCAAAACAATCAATTGTGAATGTGTATTGACGAAGGGCACCTGTTCATTCGCGCACGTCAGGGACCAAAGCCAGCACGAAGCGTATGACCTTTTCGGCAGGCATTTCACAGGGGCGCAACAGCGCTCCGCTGGCTTGTGTCAGATAGAGGTTCAGGCTGATATAGTCCGTCCCGCCAAGCTGATGCGCGACCAGCTTGTGAGATCGTCCTGCGGCCATGATCTGGTGCGACACCACATAGCGGCGCTGATCGGCGGTTGCGGTAAATGTACCTGTTGGCAGATCGGCAAGGGCGCGTGCAACGCGGTCTGCGGCGCTCACGATTTGCCGATTTTGGGCTCGGTCCCGGCCTTGATGCGCGCCACGTTGGCGCTGTGGCGCCAATAGACCAGCAGGGTCAGCACAATGCCCAGTATGAACGTGCTGCCGTCGGTCAGCAACATGATCCATGTGGTCGACAGCGCCGCTGCTGCCAGCGCGCCCACCGACGAGATGCGCCAGATCGCTGCGCTCACCAGCCAGGTCAGGCAGCAGGCAAGCCCCACGCGCCAGTCCAGCGCCAACCACAGACCCAGAAACGTCGCAACCCCCTTGCCGCCCCTGAAGCCCAGCCAGACCGGAAAGCAATGACCAAGGAAGGCCATAAGGGCCGCAACCTGCGCCGCGTCCTCTCCGGCCATGGCCCGCGCCAGCAGCACGGCCACCGCGCCCTTGGCCCCGTCCAGCAACAACGTCAGTGCCGCCGCGCCCTTGTTACCGGTCCGCAGCACATTGGTCGCACCGATATTGCCCGAGCCGATATTGCGCAGATTGCCCAGCCCCATGACCTTGGCAAGGATCATCCCGAACGGGACCGATCCCATCAGGTACCCCAGACCCGCCCACAGGATCAGCTGGGTCATTGTGCTGTCAAAAAAGGGCATCAGGCTCTCCGGTAGACTTCGTTTCCGGCCACATAGGTTGCGGTGACCTTACCCTGCATCCGCTGTCCGTCAAACGGAGTGTTCTGAGATTTCGATTTCAGCGCGAACCGGTCCAGCACAAAGGGCACATCCGGGTCAAACAGGACCAAATCTGCGGGTGCACCCTCGGCCAGACGGCCCGAGCTCAATCCCAGCCGTTTCGCCGGGTTCAGGGCCATGGCGCGGAACAGCGTCGGCAGATCCAGTTGCTCGGCATGATAGAGCCGCAGTGCCGCCGGCAGCAGGGTTTCCAGTGCCACCGCGCCCGAGGCGGCCTCTTCAAATGGCAGGCGTTTACTTTCCTCGTCCTGTGGCGTGTGCATTGAACTGATGGTGTCGATCAGGCCGGTGCGGACGGCCTCGATCACCGCCTGCCGGTCATCCTCGGACCGCAGCGGAGGTTTGACCTTGAAGAAGGTGCGATAGTCGGCCACGTCCAGTTCGTTCAGCGTCAGATGGTGGATCGAGGTGCCAGCGGTGATGTCCAGCCCATTGCACTTTGCACGCTCCAGCGCGGGCAGAGCGCGGGCGGTGGTGATCTGGTCGGCGTGGTAAGCTGCCCCGGTCATCTCAAGCAGGGCGATGTCGCGGTCCAGTCCCATGCGTTCGGCCATCGGAGAAACCGCAGGCAGGCCACGCAGGGCTGCGAATTTGCCGCTGGTGGCTGCGGCACCGCTGCTCAGGCCCGGTTCCTGCGGGTGGGCAATCACAAGCGCGCCGCAGGATTTGGCATAGGTCAGCGCGCGGGAGAAGACCTTGGTGTTGGTGATGACGTGATCGCAGTCGGTAAAGGCCACAGCGCCCGCGTCTTGCAGGAACCCGATCTCGGTCATCTCACGCCCGTCGCGCCCTTTGGTCAACGCGGCCATTGGCAGAACGTTCACAGGCGCATCCGCCTGTGCGCGCCGGGTGGCGAATTCCAGCGTTTCGGGCGTGTCGACAGCAGGCAGGGTATCGGGGCGGGTGACGATAGTGGTGACGCCGCCTGCGGCAGCAGCCAGACCGGCGGATTTGTAGCTTTCCTTGTGCCGCTCGCCCGGTTCACAGACCTTGACGCCGATATCGACGATGCCGGGGGCCAGACATTGCCCGCCACAATCGACCACCTGCGCGTCCGTGGTCGGGGCATCGCCTTCGCCGCGCAGGGTAATGCGGCCATCGGTGACCTGCAGCCAGCCAAGCGTGTCCGTCCCGGCCTCGGGGTCGATCAGGCGGGCGTTGGTAAAGAGCTGGTCGGTCATATCGAGGCCTCTCGGGCTTGGGTCAGGGCTGCCAAGGCGGCATCCGGGTCGGGCAGATGGTCAAATCTAAAAAAAGGGTGACGGCTGAAAACCACTGCTGAAGGCACAGTGCGGAAATTTAGGAACTGATTGATTTCCAGCTTCTTGGGTTTCAGGTCTTTGTTGATTTGCCAGGCGTTTTGCGACGTAACAACATAAACTCTTTGCGACCGAACGTAACGGTCCGCCCACAATATGAACACCAGCCCGCCGGTGCAGCTGATCAGCTTCCAGAAGTCTCGTACGCTGTCCACAATCCATGGGGTAGCCAGCCAGGCCAAACCCACGGAGCCGATCAGAATTCTGTAGGACCATCCCAAATGATGCGGGAAAATCCCGTCATGCGGTCGCCCAAACCAAAGAACTTCTTCATCGTCGGGTATTCTGTCTCGCCACCACTCGTCGCTCATGCGATGGCCCTTTCGATGGCGGCTTTGGTGGCGGCGGGGTTTGCCTGATACTTGATCAGGTGTTTATCGCCGCCCTTGGTGACGATCTGGACAAAGCTGCCCATGGTGTTGACAGCCTCGATCTGGTTCAGCGCCACCGTGCGTGGGCCGGGGCCGGTAAGCGTGGTCTCGGACATCTCCCAATTGGCGGCCAGCTCTTCCGAGGCCAGATACCATGCGCGGATGCCGATCGCGGCGAGGCCTGCGGGGGCTCCGGTCCAGACATAGGGGTTCCCGATCAGCCACAGGACCAGCATCGCGGCGGCCATGGCAAAGGCGGCCAGCCATGTGTTCGTGCGGATGTATGCACCCTTGTCGGGGGCGAAGGTTACAGGATCAGCCATAGGGCACCTCCGACAGCGATCAGGATCAGCAGGGCGATCAGGGATGAACCGATGCGGCGCGCGTTGCCCGCGTCCTGCGGAGGTTGCGAGGCCGAGAATGGCTTGGCGCTTTCGGTTGCGATCGGGCCGCCGGACCAGTTGGTCGCTTCTTCGGTGAACAGACCGATCAGGCGCAGACGCGGATCGGGAATCAGCGTTGCCGTGCGGCCCTGAAAGGCGGCGCTGCGCAGGGCCATGACCCAGCCCTCGATCCGCTCCAGCGCTGCGCGGTCCAGTTGGTCGTCGGAGACGCCGCAGCCTTCGTTAAGATAGCCATAAAGGCCAAGGTCTTCGAGGTCGGAGACCGGAAATATGTCGATCTGCGCCGGGTCCAGCCCATCGACCCCCAGCACCTGATCGGCGGCACCCGGTTCGCGAAGGAACTTGGCCTCTTCGGCGCGCATGTCCAGCGCGAACAGGCGGATCACGCCGCGTTCATGGGGGGCGACGGTCAGGTCGTTCATGCGGGTTCTCGCAGGGTGCGGGCCAGCAGGTCCATCGCGGCCATGCGGACCGCGACGCCCATCTCGACCTGTTCCTGAATGACGGACCGGTTGATGTCGTCAGCCAGAGTGCCGTCGATCTCGACCCCGCGGTTCATTGGGCCGGGGTGCATGACGATGGCGTCGGGCTTGGCCAGTGCCAGCTTGGCGGCGTCCAGACCATAGCGGTGATAGTATTCGCGTTCCGACGGGATGAACCCGCCATCCATCCGCTCGCGCTGAAGGCGCAGCATCATGACAACGTCGACGTCCTTAAGGCCCTCGTTCATGTCGTCGTAAATCTCGGCCCCGAAATCCGCGAACTGATGCGGAACCAGTGTCGGAGGGCCAATCAGGCGGATGCGGTTCTCCATCTTCCCGAGCAGGATCAGGTTTGACCGCGCCACGCGCGAATGCGCAACATCGCCGCAGATCGCGATGTTCAGGCGGTGCAGGCGGCCCTTGGCGCGGCGGATCGTCAGCGCGTCCAGCAGCGCCTGCGTCGGATGCTCATGCCGCCCGTCGCCGGCGTTGAGCACGGCGCAGTTCACTTTTTGCGCCAGCAGGTCCACCGCGCCGGAATGCGGATGCCGCACCACCAGCAGATCAGGGTGCATCGCATTCAGAGTCATGGCGGTGTCGATCAGCGTCTCACCCTTTTTGATCGAGCTGGCCTGCATCGCCATGTTCATTACATCCGCGCCCAGCCGCTTGCCCGCCAGCTCGAAACTGGCCTGCGTGCGGGTTGAGTTTTCAAAGAACATATTGATCTGCGTCAGCCCCGACAGCACGTCCGAGTGTTTGGTCGATTGGCGGTTCAGATCGACATAGGTCTCGGCCAGATCGAGGATGGCGGTGATATCGGATTGCGACAGATGCTCGATGCCAAGAAGGTGACGATGGGCGAAACGCATGGGCGGGCTCCTGTCTGACAATCGGCCCGCTTATAGAAAGCCGCGCGGGTCAAGGCAACCTAAGGTTCGGCGCCGTCGGGCAGTTTCTCGCATCCGCCATCGGGCAGGCACTGCTCGCCGGGTCTGCACCATTTGCCGTAACCGCAATCGATGGCCTTGATAGGCACACATCCCTGATGGGCCGAGCATTTGAAGCCGGGGCGGCATTGCGACCCGGTTTCTTCGCACAAGAACCAGCCTGGACGCGAGCACCCGCCGCCCGGCAGGCAGGTTGAACCCCGTGCGCAGGTCAGCCCGTCATCACAGGTTTGCGGCGGGCTGGGGTCGAACTCGGGCCTGGTGCTTTCGCATTCGCCGCGCGCATTGCAAAAGCTGCTGCCCGGACAATCCAGCCGCGATGTACATTTGTTCAGCCCGGCAGGCGCGCAACGTGTGCCGCGCGCCACGCAGCGTTCGAACGGGCCGCAGGTGCGGCCGCCGCCACAATACGTGTGGCCCGGAGGGATGCAGCGACCGTCAAAGCTGCAGCGTTGGCCTGCCGGGCAGCATCCCCGGCCACATTGCAATTGACCGGGACGGCACTGTCCATTCCGGTCCAAGGGGTTCGCTTGCATCGGGCTACCGGCAAGGTTCAGAACCAGCCCGATCAGCAGGATTCGCAGGATCATCAACATGAATTCCTGCATGGTCGACCTGTGGCGGCGTTGTGGCAAGGTCTATTCGCTTTCCCTCGGTCAAAAGTTGGTTAGATTGAGGGCTATGGAATCGGGCTTGGACTATCATACCGCGCGGGCTCTGCTGGATTGGCAGATTGAGCTGGGCGTGACGGATGCGATCGGCGACGCGCCGGTCGACCGCTACGCCTTGCCCGACAAGGCACCGAGGGCGAAAAAGCCTGCGGCAGCGCAAGTGACGCCAGAGGCACCGCAGAAGGTCGATCCGGCAGAGGTGGCGCAGCACGCCGCGAAAGCGGCCGGGTCGCTGGCGGAATTGCGCGCGGCGATGGACGCGTTTGGCCTGTGCGATCTGAAACGCGGCGCAAAGCAACTTGTGTTTGCCGACGGCACCCCCGGCGCGCGGGTGATGATCATTGGTGAGGCTCCGGGCCGGGATGAGGACCGCGAAGGCAAGCCCTTTGTCGGACGCGCCGGGCAATTGCTGGACCGGATGCTGGCGGCGATTGATCTGGACCGGCACAAGAACGTCTATATCACCAATGTGCTGCCGTGGCGGCCTCCGCAGAACCGGGATCCCAAGCCGGAAGAGATTGGCATGATGAAGCCTTTTCTAGAACGCCACGTGGCGCTGGCCAAGCCCGAGGTTCTGGTGGTGATGGGCAATATCAGCTGTCAGGCGGTGCTGGGCAAACGCGGCATCACGCGGCTGCGCGGCAACTGGGATCAGGCGCTGGGCCTGCCGGTGATCCCGATGTTCCACCCCGCCTACCTGCTGCGGCAACCGCAGATGAAACGGCAGGCCTGGGCCGATCTGCTGGAGCTGAAAGCGCGGCTGGGGGCCGGGGCATGAGGGTTCTGGCTTTCTCGGACCTGCATCTGGCGCGTAACCGGGCCGCCGATCTGGTCGCGGCCAGCGCGCAGGCCGATCTGGTCATCGGGGCCGGGGATTTCTGCAACGGGCGGCAGGGTCTGGACGAGGCGATGGGGATGCTCTCGGGCATTGCAGCGCCAATGGTTCTGGTCCCCGGAAATGCCGAAAGCGCCGAGGAACTGACCGCCGCCGCACCTGACGGGGCGCATATTCTGCACGGGACAGGCATGACACTGGACGGCTTGCGCCTGTTTGGTCTGGGCTACGGTGTGCCGGTGACGCCCTTTGGGGATTGGTCCTGTGACCTGACCGAGGCTGAGGCCGCCGAGCTGCTGGATCGTTGCGAGGCTGCGGATGTTCTGATCGTGCATTCTCCGCCCAAGGGGCACGGGGACACCACGTCGCAGGGCGTGTCCGTGGGCTCGGTTGCGGTGCGGGACGCGGTGGAACGGCTGCAACCCGCGCATGTGTTTTGCGGCCATATCCACGACAGCTGGGGCTATCGCGGCACCATCGGGCGCAGCCTGATCGCCAATCTAGGCCCCAAAGTGCATTGGTTCGAGGTGGACACATGATCGACACGGTCACCCTTCTGGCCTTCATTCCCGCCGCGATGGCCCTGAATTTCACGCCGGGTGCGGATATGATGTTCTGCTTTGGGCAGGGCTTGCGGTCCGGTGCCCGCCCGGCGCTGATGGCCAGCGCAGGTGTCTCGGTCGGCCTGATGGTGCATGTTCTGCTGGCAGGGCTGGGGCTGGGCGCGCTGGTATCTGCGCTGCCGTGGCTGTTTGATGTGATCCGGTGGATGGGCGTCGCCTATCTGCTCTATCTTGCGTGGGGGGCAATCCGGAACGGGGCGGTTTCGGGCGATGCGCCCACCAAGCCCACGCATTTCGCCTTTCGGGACGGGATGATCGTGAACCTGACCAACCCCAAGGTGATCCTGTTCGTGCTGGCCTTCATCCCGCAGTTTGTCGATCCCGCGCAGGGCTCGGTTCTGGTGCAATTCCTGATCTTCGGCGTGATCATCGCGCTGGGCGGTTTTGTGGTGAATGGGCTGGTGGGATTGTTTGCAGGCGGGGCCGGGCGGTTGCTGATTTCAAACCCGCGCGCCTCGCGCATCATGGGCTGGGTGACCGGAGCGATTTTTGCCGCCCTCGCCATCCGCCTTGCCATTATGGAAAGGGCCTGACGCCATATGTCACGCATTGATGAAAGCATGGAGTTCATTCCTGTCCGCATTGCGGTTCTGACCGTGTCGGATACACGCTCGCTGGCCGAGGACCGCTCGGGTCAGACGCTGGTGGACCGGATCGAAAAGGCGGGGCATTCGGTGGCGGATCGCAAGATCATTCAGGACGAGCGCGACCAGATCGCCGACCAGTTGCGCGCATGGGTTGCCGATCCAGACATTGACGTCGTGATCTCGACCGGCGGCACCGGCCTCACGGGCCGCGATGTATCGGTTGAAGCACACCGGGACGTCTATGAGAAGGAAATCGAGGCCTTTGGCACTGTCTTCACCATTGTCTCGATGGAAAAGATCGGGACCTCCGCCGTGCAATCCCGCGCCACGGGTGGTGTGGCGGGCGGCACCTATCTGTTTGCGTTACCGGGCAGTCCGGGGGCGTGCAAGGACGCCTGGGACGCGATTCTGGAAAAACAGTTCGATTACCGTCACCGACCCTGCAATTTCGTGGAAATAATGCCCCGATTGGACGAACATCTGCGACGGAAGTAGACTGGGTCTGCGTTCAACACATCATAACCGCTTTGTGGCTTGGCATTTTTAGTGGCCCGGCTACCTTTGCGGAAGGCAGCTTGTGCGACCAAAGGTGACGACCGATGCGATTTCTGCGGCAAAGCCTTGTTGGGGTGTTTCTGGCGTTTCTGACGCTGGGCCTTCTGGTCGTGGCCGCTCAGATGATCTCGGGCGCGGTGCAGGATGTGCTGACGCGGGACGACAAGCCCCCTCAGGCCCGAGAACGGATTTTCGCGGTGAGCGTCCGGACCGCCGAGGCGGAAACCGTCACGCCCTATCTGGAAGCGTTTGGTCAGGTGCAAAGCCGCCGCCGTCTGGAACTGCGCGCAGCTTTGGGCGGGCGCGTCGTATCGTTGGCCGAGGATTTCGAAGATGGCGGCACCGTGACCGCCGGTGAGCTGTTGGTCGAACTGGACCCCGCCGATATGCAATCGGCGCTGGATCGCGCCAAATCCGATCTTCTGGATGCTCAGTTTGAAGAACGCGATGCCGAACGCTCGCTGCTGCTGGCGCAGGATGAGTTGAAATCGGCCGAAGCGCAGGCCGAGCTGCGCGACCGTGCGCTGCAGCGGCAGCTGGACCTGCAAGAGCGCGGTGTCGGCGCTGCGGCCAGTGTCGAAGAGGCTGAATTAGCCGCGACCTCGGCTCGTCAGGCCATCTTGGCAAGCCGGATTGCCTTGGCGCAGGCTGAATCGCGTGTCGATCAGGCAACGACCCTGCTGGCGCGGGCGCGTATTGCCCTGGAAGGTGCAGAACGTGATCTGGAGGATATGACAATCCACGCCGGGTTTGACGGCACGCTGACAGAGGTCACGCTGGTCGAGGGCCGATTGGTTGCCGCCAACGAAAAGCTGGCCGAACTGGTCGACCCCAACGCGCTAGAGGTCGCGTTCCGCGTCTCGACCGCGCAATTCGTGCGGTTGCTGGACGCGCAGGGTGATCTGATTGCGGCCCCTGTCACCGTTTCACTTGAGGTTACGGGCACCGACCTGACGGCAACGGGCCGGATCAGCCGCGACAGCGGGGCGGCGGGTGAAGGACAGACCGGGCGTCTGGTCTATGCCCGTCTCGACGATGCGCCGGGGTTCAAGCCCGGGGATTTCGTCACGGTATCGATCGAAGAGCAGCCGCTGGACAACGTGGTGCGCCTGCCCTCGTCGGTTCTGGACGCGGCGGGCAATGTGCTGGTGCTGGGCCCTGATGATCGGCTGGAACCGCTGGCCGTGCAATTGATCCGCCGTCAGGGCGACGAGGTGCTGTTGCGCGGCGACGGTCTGGAAGGCCGCGAGGTGGTGATCGGACGTACGCCTCTGCTGGGCTCGGGCGTGCGGGTGCGGCCCTTGCGGGTTGAGGCCAACGCCGAAGCCGCGGGCATGGTCGAGCTTTCGGATGAAAAGCGCGCGCAGCTTGTGGCGCAGGTTGAAGCCAGCGAAGGCATGCCTCAAGCCCAGAAGGCCAAGGTTCTGGGGCAGCTCGGCGCGGAAAAAGTGCCCGCGGCGCTGGTCCGACGCCTTGAAACCCGGGCCGGAGGTTAAGGGCCATGATCCGCGACATTCCCAGCGCGGCAGGCGGCATCCTGAGTTACTTCACCCGGCACCGGACGGCGGCCAATCTGCTGCTGCTGGTCATGCTGGTGCTGGGCGTCGCCGCGATCCCGAACATGCGGGCGCAGTTCTTTCCCGATGTGATCCTGGAACGCGTTGATGTGGACGTCGAATGGGAGGGCGCAGGCCCCGAGGATGTCGACAACGGTATTATCCAATTGCTGGAACCTGCGCTTTTGGCGGTCGAAGGCGTGGCCAGCACCGAATCCACCTCTCGCGAAGGCTCGGCCCGGGTGCGGCTGGAGTTTGAGCCCAACTGGGATATGTCCCGCGCCGTTGAAGAGGTGCGCACGGCAGTTGACGGCGTCACCAACCTGCCCGCAGATGCCGAAGAACCCACGATCCGACGCGGGGCTTGGCGCGACCGCGTCACGGATGTGGTCATCACCGGCCCCATCGAGGCCGAGCAACTGGCCAAATTCACCGACGAGCTGATCAGCCGCCTGTTCGCTGTCGGCGTCACGCGCACCACCATCCGGGGTCTGGCCGCCCCGCGCGTGGTGGTTGAGGTGCCCACCGCGCAACTGATCGCCAATGACATATCGCTTTCGGATATTGCCGAGGCCATCGCCGCCGAGGTTACCGCAAATCCCGCGGGTGATGTTACCGGGGCGAATGCCCGTATCCGCACAGGCACGGAAAAACGCACCCCGGAAGAGATCGAAGGCATCGCCCTGCGCAACTTTGCCGATGGTTCAAAACTGGTCGTCGGCGATGTGGCGCAGATCCGGGTCGAGGGTGTCACCCGCAATCGCAGCTATTTCGTGGGCGACAACCCGGCCATGTCGATCCGCGTCGACCGGTCTAATCTGGGCGACGCGATTGGCATCCAACATTCGGTCGAGGATGTGGTGGCCGAGATGCAGGCCAGCCTGCCCGAAGGCATCACGGTCGAGCTGATCCGGACCCGCGCGCAGGCCATCACCGACCGTCTGGATATTCTCGTCGACAATGGCCTTGTGGGCCTCGGGTTGGTGGTCTGCCTGCTGTTCCTGTTCCTCAATGCCCGCATCGCGTTTTGGGTGGCCGCCGGTATCCCGGTGGCGATGTCAGCGGCAATTGCGCTGATGTATCTGGGCGGGCTGTCGCTGAACATGGTGTCCTTGTTCGGGCTGATCATCACGCTGGGCATCGTGGTCGATGACGCCATCGTTGTGGGCGAACACGCCGATTTCCGCGCCCGCCGTCTGGGTGAAGCCCCGATGGTGGCCGCCGAACGCGCCGCCCGCCGGATGGCGATGCCGGTGTTTGCCGCCACCGTGACCACGGTCATCGCCTTCTTTGGCCTCACCGCCATAGGGGGCCGGTTCGGTGAGTTGATCCGAGATATTCCGTTCACCGTTATTGCCGTCTTGATCGCGTCGCTGATCGAATGCTTCCTGATCCTGCCCAATCATATGGCCCATGCCATTGCGCATTCGGCCAAGGAACATTGGTACGACTGGCCCAACCGCGTCGTGAACAAGGGCTTCCGCTGGGTGCGTGACCACCTGTTCCGCCCGCTGGTCGCCTGGGTGGTCTGGGCGCGCTATGTGGTTGTTGCGCTGATGGTGGTCATTCTGGCCAGCCAGATCGCGCTGTTCATCCGGGGTGATGTGAACTGGCGGTTCTTCAACGCGCCTGAACGTGGCTCGGTCACTGGCAACTTCATCATGGTCGAAGGAGCCACCCGCACCGAGACGCTGGAAATGATGCGCATGGTCCAGCAGGCCACCGAGGAACTGGGTCAGATTTACGAAGAACGCCATGGGCGCAATCCCATCGAATACGTTCTGGCTGAGGTCGGAGGCTCGGCCGGGTTCGGATTGCGCGCCGCCGATGGCAAGGATGACGACCTGCTGGGCGGCATCTCGATCGAACTGATAGACGCTGACCTGCGCCCCTATTCCAGTTTCGAATTCGTGGGCGAGCTGCAGGATTTCGTGCCTCGCCATCCGAAGGTCGAATTGCTCAGCTTCCGCGGCTGGCGCTCGGGTCCCGGCGGGGATGCGATTGACGTGCAGTTCTACGGCGCGGACGTGAACACATTGAAATCCGCCTCTGAGGACTTGCAGACCGAACTTTCGAAATACACAGAGGTTTCGGCGCTTGAGGACAATCTGGCCTATGACAAGGAAGAGTTCATTCTGGACCTGACCGCCCAGGGCGAGGCTCTGGGCTTCCGCATCGAGACGCTGGGCCGGGTGCTGCGCAACCGCCTGAACGGGATCGAGGCCGCGACCTTCCCCGATGGCCCGCGCAGCGCCGAAATCCGCGTGGAGCTACCCGAGGGTGAACTGACCGCCGACTTCCTTGAACGCACACTGATGCGCACGCCCGATGGGGTTTATGTTCCGCTGGCTGATATCGTGTCGGTCGAGCGCAAATCGGGCTTTTCGACCGTGCGGCGCGAAAATGGCCTGCGGGTGATCTCGGTAAATGGCGATATCTCCGAGGATGATCCGGCGCAGGCTGCCGAGATTGCCCGTGCCATGCGGGAAGAAATCCTGCCCAACATCGCTGCCGAACGTCAGGTCGAATGGCGCATGGCAGGTCTCAGCGAGCAGGAGGATGAATTCCTGACCGAGGCGCGCACCGGTCTGATCCTGTGTCTGACCGGTATCTATCTGGTGCTGGCCTGGGTCTTCGCAAGTTGGACGCGGCCCTTGGTGGTTATGGCGATCATACCCTTCGGCCTCGTAGGTGCGATCTGGGGGCATTACCTTTGGGGCGTGCCGCTGAGTATGTTCACCGTTGTTGGCCTGCTGGGCATGACGGGGATCATCATCAACGACTCGATTGTTCTGGTGACCACGATTGATGGATACCAACAGGAACGCGGGCTGGTGCCGTCGATTGTCGAGGGCACGGCAGACCGGTTGCGGCCCGTGATGCTGACGACGCTGACCACGGTGCTGGGGCTGACGCCGCTTATGTATGAAAGCTCGCAACAGGCGCAGTTTCTGAAGCCGACGGTGATCACTCTGGTCTATGGGCTGGGCTTTGGCATGGCCCTGATCCTGCTGCTGGTGCCCGCGTTGCTGGGTATCCTGAATGATGTCTCGCGCCCGATGACGTCGATGCGGCGTGCCCTGCGCGCGCCGGATCGGGTGGTGCGCAATGCCGTGCGCGCGACGGCTGCGGCGCTGGCGGTCTGGCTGGGGGCGTCGATGCTTTGGCCTGCGGTGACCGGGGCGCCCTTGGCGGTGCTTTCCGGCTTTTACCCGACAACCGAAGGTCCGAGTATTTTGCAGATGGGTTTTGGCGTTTTCGCCGCCGGGGCAACCGTGATCCTGCTGCTGGGTGTGCTGCTGTCCAGCCTGCTCTATGCGCGCCTGTCAGGTCGGGCCGAGGCCTGACCGGGTGATCGCAAGCCGCAGCAGGTCGGGCACCCGGTCGCTCATCGGAAGACCGCCCGTGATGATCTGATCCACCGGAAACCACCGCGCATCCCGCGCGTCATCCGCCGCAACCGGCGTACCCGAGACATAACGGCAGGCGACGCCCACAAGCAGGTAATGCGCCCGCACCTGCCCATCCTCCCCCCGCAGCAGCAGGTCGAGATTATCGAGATAGGTCACAGGATCGGCAATCACACCGGTCTCTTCCCGCAACTCGCGGGCGGCGGCGTCCAGAACGGTTTCGCCCCATTCCACATGGCCGCCGGGAAACCCCCACAGCCCCGCATCGGGTTGCTTGCTGCGCTGAACCAGCAGCACTTGGCCGTCGTGAAGCACAACGGCCAAGGCACCAATCTTTGGGGTTTGGCTCATCCCGGTCAGCCTGCGCTGCACCCCTGAATGTCGACCGCGTGGTTCGCGCCCAGAACGGTGATCCGCACCTCGGACCGATCCAGCGCAAAGGGTCCGCCCGAGGCGCTGATGACCTCGGAACTGGCAACCAGCGTGTTGCCCTGACGATGCGTCTCTGGCTGCGATGCCCAGAGCGTCGGATTGCCCGGCTCGATCACGGCGAACTCGGCCCCGCCTGCCGAGGGCATGGTGATATGCGCTTCGATCTGCATCCCGTCGGCTGTGGGCGTCAGACGGCAGGTTGTGTTCGCCACACCGGCCTCACGCTCGGAAAACGGGCGCTGGGCGAGGGCGGCGGCGATGGCCGGATTGCGTCCGGCCTCGGCGTCCAGCGTATGATCGAAATCCAGCTGACCGGGCACGCAGACATCCTTGCAGACGCCCAGATCCATCTCGCCGCGCAGGCGCACAGGCTTGGCAGGATTTTTGGGTGTAATCTCGACCGGCAGAACCAGTTGATCCTCATATCCGACTGACCGCAGCCCGTTCTGGTCAAACACGCTGGGCGCGGGCCAAGTGATGGCGATATCGGCGACATTGCCGGACCCGTTCCAGTCAAACTGCGGCGGAATGCCCGCATCGCCCGGCGCGCGCCAGTAAGTTTTCCAGCCGTCTTTCAGCGTCAGACGCAAGGCCCCCTGATAGGTGCCATTGGCGGTCTTGCCGCCATCCAGCACTTCAAGCTGAACAAGATTGCCAACCCCCTGCGCAAGCGCTGGGGTGCCAAAACAAAAGCTGGCGGCCATAATTGTCGCGGCGGATTTCAAATGCGTCTTCATAGCAAGAACATGCGCATTCCGGGCGTGAATGCCAAGTCACGTTCCGGTCACTTCACTGAAATGCGCGGAAATCCCGGCTGGTCCCTTGCCATTCCCCGGCCCTCGGGGGCATTCTAGGGCCACCCCAGAACGCAAGAGATGTCTGCTGATGGACCTTACGGGAAAACTGTTGATTGCGATGCCCGGCATGGGCGATCCCCGATTCGAGCATTCGGTCGTGTATATCTGCAGCCATGGCGACGATGGCGCGATGGGACTGATCATCAACAAACCCTCGGACTTGCGGATCAAGACCCTGCTTGAACAGCTGAATATCCCTTGCCGCATCCCGGTGGTGGGCGAGCGTCTGGTGCAGTTCGGCGGACCGGTCGAGATGTCGCGCGGCTTTGTCCTGCATAGCTCGGATTACGATGCGAACCTGCATTCGATGCAGATCGCCGATGATTTCAGCATGACCGCGACGCTGGATGTGCTTGAGGATCTGGCCTCGGGCAAGGGTCCGCTGAATTCGATGCTGACGCTGGGTTATTCCGGCTGGGGGCCCGATCAGCTTGAGGATGAGATCGCCATGAATGGCTGGCTGACGACCGAGGCGTCGTCGAAACTGGTCTTCGACGTGCCCGATGATGAGAAATGGGAGGCGGCTTTGGCCACCCTCGGGGTCGATCCGTTGACGCTGTCCGCCAGCGCAGGGCGGGCCTAGTCGCGCGGCGCGGCGGCGCGGCGCAGGCGGTCGTTGATAGCTGCGCCCAGCCCGTGATCGGGAATCGGAGACACAGCAATCGGGCGACAAGTTTCGTTCAGTTCATGCAAGGCTGCGAATAGATTGGCGGCGGCTTCGGGCAGACTGGCCGTTTCGGACAGGTTCAGATCGCAGGCAACAGGACCAAAGCCCAGCAGAACTTCATCCCCTTGGCGCGATTCGGCGTTCAGACGCACGGGCGCATCCGGCGCATAGTGGGATTGCAACTGCCCCGGCGCAGTCAGCAGGTCTCCGGGCTGGTGGTGATGCAGTTCCGTCTGCAGAACGTCCTCGATCTGTTCCAGCGCAACACCACCCGGGCGCAGCAGGGCAGGGGCACCGGCCAGTCCGACGATGGTGGATTCAAGCCCGACGCCGCAGGGGCCATCATCCAGAATGGCGGCAATGCGCCCATCCAGTCCTGTCCGGACATGGGCCGCGGTGGTGGGGCTGATCTGGCCCGACGGATTGGCCGAGGGCGCCGCCACCGGGCCATCAAACGCCGCCAGCAAGGCGCGGGCGGTGGGATGTGCGGGCACGCGAACAGCCAACGTATCCAGCCCAGCCGTGACCAGCGAGGATATCCCATGGCCTTCCCGCAGCGCCAGGACCAGCGTAAGGGGCCCCGGCCAGAAAGCCTGCGCCAGTTGCTCTGCCTGATCGGTCCAGTCCACGAACCGTTTCGCGGTCTCGACCGAGGCGACATGCGCGATCAGCGGGTTGAAACTGGGCCGCCCCTTCGCCTCATAGATCGCCGCGACGGCCTCTCCGTTTCGCGCATCGCCGCCCAGTCCGTAGACCGTCTCGGTCGGGAAGGCGACCAACTGGCCC
This sequence comes from Ruegeria sp. G7, assembly GCF_056535465.1. Lineage (NCBI taxonomy): Bacteria > Pseudomonadati > Pseudomonadota > Alphaproteobacteria > Rhodobacterales > Roseobacteraceae > Ruegeria > Ruegeria sp. G7. The sequence goes on from NZ_JBQFIL010000001.1 coordinate 1,432,264, forward strand.
TGCCGCAGCAGATCGGCGGCATGGGCGATGCCATCGGGGTCTGCCGATAAGTCATGAGTGCCGAGAAAGGTCATAGGTCGTGACGCCGCGTTTTGGTTGCGTGATGATCAGGTAACGGTAGGTAATCGTGCCAGCCCAGATGAATACCGGTGTGAGGCCGGGATTCCAACCCCACGCACCGAAGATGCAAGAACCCAGAGGGAACCCATGCCCTATCGCGCCCCGATCTCCGATTATGAATTCCTGTTCCGCAACGTGATCGGTTTCGACCAGATCGCTGCGACCGAGAAATTCTCGGAAGCCAGCGCGGATGTGGTCAGCGCCATTCTGACCGAAGCCGGCAAGATGTGCGAAGAGGTCCTGGCCCCTCTGCAGCGCCCCGGTGATCTGGAACCGGCGCGGCTGGAAAGCGGTGTGCTGCGCAGCTCTCCGGGCTATGCTGACGGATGGAAGGCGATCGCCGAAGGCGGCTGGGTCGGGATGAGCGGGGACCCCGAATATGGCGGCATGGGCCTGCCCATGACCATGACCACCGCAGTGAACGAGATGATGAGCGCCGCCTGCCTGTCGCTACAACTGGCCCCCTTGATGACTCAAGGCCAGATCGAGGCGCTGGAGCATCACGCCAGCGACGAGCTGAAGGCGCTCTACCTGCCCAAGATGATGGCCGGGGAATGGTCTGGCACCATGAACCTGACCGAACCGCAGGCCGGAACGGATGTGGGGGCGTTGATCTCGAAGGCAGAGGATAACGGCGACGGCACCTATTCGGTCACGGGGCAGAAGATTTACATCTCGTGGGGCGACAACGATTTTACCGAGAATGTCTGCCATCTGGTTCTGGCCCGCCTGCCCGATGGCGTGCCCGGTACCAAGGGGATTTCGCTGTTTCTGGTGCCGAAATTCATCCCCGATGAAAACGGCAATCCTGGCGTTGCGAATGACCTGAAGGTGGTCTCGCTGGAACACAAGATGGGCCTGCACGGCTCGCCCACCTGCGTGATGCAGTATGACGGGGCCAAGGGCTGGCTGATCGGTCAAGAGCATGGCGGCATGGCTGCGATGTTCACCATGATGAACAACGCGCGTCTCGGCGTGGGTGGCGAAGGTGTCGGCGTGGCCGAAGCGGCCTATCAGCACGCGCTGTCCTATGCGTTAGAGCGCAAACAGGGCAAGACACCCTCGGGCACGATCGTCGACCATGCGGATGTGCGGCGGATGCTGATGTCGATGCGCGCGGATGTGTTTGCGGCGCGGGCGATCATGCTGGCGAATGCCGCTGCGATCGACATGGCGCAGGCCACGGGCGATGCCGATTGGGCAGCACGAGCAGCCCTGTTGACGCCGATCTGCAAGGCATTCGGGGCTGAGACCGGGATGCGTGTCTCGGAAACCGGGGTGCAGGTGCATGGCGGCATGGGGGTCATCGAAGAAACCGGCGCCGCGCAGTATTACCGCGATGTCCGCGTGACCGCGATCTATGAGGGCACCAACGGCGTTCAGGCCATGGACCTTGTTGCCCGCAAGATGATGGACGGGGGCGAGGCGGCTTCGAACCTTCTGGACGAGATCGAGGATCAGGCCGAAAAGGCCCGCGCCACGATGCCGGAACTCGCCGGTCCGGTGTGGGAGGCCACCGAGTCCCTGCGCGAGGCGACCGAATGGCTGGTGGCGCAGTCGGACATGAACAACCGTTTCGCTGGGGCGACTGCGTATCTCAAGGCCTTCGCGCGGGTTCTGGGCGGGCATTATCACCTGTCTGCGGCTTTGGCCGATCCAGATGGCCCGCGTGCCAAGCTGGCGCGGTTCTACATCAACGCGCTGCTGCCGGAACACACGGGCCTCTTGGCGCAGGCGCAGAACGGGGCCGATGACCTCTATGCGCTCAGCGCCGAGGAGTTGGTGGTTTGATGGACGGCGAGGGACCTCAGGTGATGCGCTACCCATGGACCGAACCGCCCGCGCCGGGTGAGTGGACGCAGGTCGCCGAGGGAGTCCTGTGGATACGGTTGCCTCTGCCCATGGCGCTGGATCATGTGAATGTATATGCGCTGGATGATGGCGATGGCTGGACCGTGGTCGATACCGGGCTGTCCTCGAAGAAAACGCGCGGTATCTGGCAGACGCTGATCGGGGGGCCTTTGGCAGGCAAGCCCGTCCATCGCGTGGTCGTGACCCATCACCACCCCGACCATGTGGGCAATGCGGGCTGGTTCCAGACCGAGCATGGCGCAGAACTGGTCACCAGCCGCACCGCGTGGCTGTTCGCCCGTATGCTGACGCTGGACGTGCAAGAGAACTGGCCGAAGGAAACGCTGGATTACTACCGCAGCGCCGGGATGGACGCGGATGTGCTGGCCGGTCGGATGGCCGAGCGCCCCTTTAACTTCGCTGACACCGTCTATCCCATGCCGCTGGGCTTTACCCGCATCAAGCAGGGCGATGTGTTCCGCATGGGCGGGCGCGACTGGGACGTGCATATGGGCAATGGCCACGCGCCCGAACATTGCACCTTCTGGAGCCGCGATGACAATCTGGTGCTGACCGGGGACCAGATTCTCAGCTCGATCAGCTCGAATCTGGGCGTTTACGCGACCGAGCCGATGGCTGATCCCGTCGCCGACTGGCTTGAGGCCTGCGAGCGTCTGCAACCTCTGGCCCGGCCCGATCATCTGGTGCTGGGCGGGCACAAGCTGCCCTTCACCGGGCTACCCATTCGGATGCGGCAACTGATCGACAACCATCACGGCGCGCTCGAACGCCTTTTGGCCGATCTCGATCAGCCTAAAACCGCCGCCGAGTGTTTCGCCCCGCTGTTCAAGCGCCAGATCAAGGGCGGCGAATACGGCCTCGCGCTGGTCGAGGCGGTTGCACATATGAACCATCTCTACCACATTGGAGCTGTCACCCGGACGCGTCGCGCGGACGGGGCGTGGGAGTATCAGCGCAAAGGGTAACAGCGATGCAGGACCAGATCGAAACCTCGGCCGAGGCCGCAGAATCCGCGGCGTTGCCACGTTGTTACGAGGTCCACGCCAACCCAGAGACCGCCTCGGGCAACAAGGATCTGCCCAAGCCCTTGCAAAAACCGGTTGAGACCAAAAGCCCCGCGCAATGGGCCTATGAGCGGCTGATCATGTACATTCAGAATTTCGAGAAGACGCTGGACGGTGACCACGAGGTCGCAATGGGGTTCACTGGCGGCGATGCGGGCGTGATGCGGATCGAGGGCATGGGCTATTTCGATCCCGATATCATCACCTTCTACGGCTCGGATGGCGGCGGGGCCAAAACGCAGCTGGTCCAGCATGTCAGCCAGTTGAACGTGATGCTGCGCGCGCTGCCCAAGGTGGTCGAGAACAAACCGGCCAATCGCATCGGTTTCCGGCTGGCAGCCGACCTCGAAGAAAGCTGACGCGCACCCTTGCAATTCATGTCTGCGCAGCCTTGAATGAGACTGTCATTTAAGGGAGTGCCGCGTGACCAATTTCTCAGCCGTTACAACCGCCTATCGCGGCGCATGGGCGCGACGGCGCGTCTTTGTGCCGATCTATATAGCGGTACGATTGCTGCTGGTGGCCCTGATCGCACCGGGCGTTGCGATCGCGGTTAATCTGGCGGTGTCCCTGTCGGATCAATCGGCGCTGACCGATCAGGATATCGCCATGTTCCTGCTGTCGCCTGCAGGCTTCATCGCGGCGGTAGCGGTGCTCAGCCTGTTTCTGCTGGCCGAGGTCTTTGTCTTTTCCGTCATGGCCGGGTCGCTGCGCATGGGCGAAAGCGATCCGTGGCGCGCGGGCAGCGCCTCGATCCGGTTGATCCTGACACGGATACCTGCGCTCTTTGCGTTTGCCGCCCGCTTCATCCTGCGTGTTCTGGTGCTGGCGTTGCCCTTTGTTGCGGTGGCAGGCCTGATCGCATGGTGGATGCTGACGGAATACGACATCAACTATTACCTCACCTTCCACCCGCCCTCTTTCTGGGTCGCGGTGGGGCTGATCGGCGTTGTTGTTCTGTGCCTCGCCTGGGTTCTGATCCGCAGACTTTCCGCTTGGGCGCTGGCGCTGCATCTGGTGCTGTTTGAGGGGGCCAAACCGGCCGAGGCGTTTTCGATCAGCGCAGAGCGCATGGAAGGCCGGCGCGGGCGGCTGAAAATCCAGCTGGGCGTCTGGCTTGTGCTGCGTGTTGTGATTGCCGCGTTGATTGCCGCTGTGGTCGGGGTGCTTTTTGACCTCATTCCGCTGGAACAGGGTACCAATCTGCGGTTTGCGCTGATCCTCAGCCTGATCATCGCGGGCCTGTGGTCATTGGCGGGGCTAGTGCTGGCGGCCATTGCGCTGGGCGCGCTGGCGGTGCTGCTGGATGGCTTCTTCGACACCGAGGGACGAGAGGTTCCGCATCCCGAACCGGGTAACCTGCGCGCGCCGCTTTATGCCGTGGTGGGCGGGGCCGCCGTTGCGGTTCTGATCGGCCTCTGGTCTGGGCAAGAGCTGCTGGAGCGTATTCAGGCCCCTGATCATGCAGATGTCATCGGTCACCGGGGCGCGGCAGCGATCCGGCCGGAAAACACTATGGCAGCGGTTGTCAAAGCCATCGAGGACGGCGCCGACTGGGTCGAGATTGACGTGCAGGAAACGGCGGATGATGTGGTCATCATCGCCCATGACAGCGATTTCATGAAGCTGGCGGGCGTGCCCCTCAAGGTCTGGGACGCAACGATGGAGGATGTGGCCGAGATCGATATCGGCAGCTGGTTCGACCCGCAATATGCCTCGGAACGGACGCCCACGCTGCGCGATGTGCTGGAGGCCGCCAAGGGCAAGTCCAAGGTCATCATCGAGCTGAAATATTATGGCCATGATGTCGATCTTGAAAACCGCGTGGCGGCGATTGTCGAAGAACTGGATATGCAGGATGACATCGCCACCATGTCGCTGAAATACCCCGCGGTGCAGAAGATGAAAGCGCTGCGCCCGGATTGGCGTGCCGGGGTTCTGGCCGCGACTGCCGTCGGCGATCTGTCGGGGTTGGATGGTGATTTCGTTGCCGTGAACGCGGCGACGGTGACGCCGGGCCTGATCCGCTCGGTCCATGAGGCGGGCAAGGAGATCTATGTCTGGACCGTGAACGATCCGCTGCAAATGTCAGCGATGGCCTCGATGGGCGTCGATGGGCTGATCACCGACCGCCCCGCGATGGCCCGTGAAGTGTTGCGCGTCCGCGCCGAAATGGGCCCGGGTGAGCGGATCATGCTGTGGCTGGCGACGACCTTCGGGATGTCGGTCGATACCTCGGAAATGCGCGATGAAAGCCCTTAAGTACGCCGCTTTGATGGTCGGTTGTGCGCTGCCTGCCACCGCGCAGGACCTGATGCGCAGCGTCGAAATGCCCGCGCATCGGGCGCTGATGGCCAAGGCCGGCGACGCCGAGTTGACGCCGTTTGAAACCGATGGCTGCTCGGGCGGGCTGTCTTCAAGCTGGCGGCTGGTGGCCGAGACCTTCCCCAAGTTCAGCCTGCTTTATGAGGCGCATCCGCCGTGGGAATACTGCTGCGTCACCCATGACCGCGCCTATCACAATGCAGGCAGCGCCACGCAGGCCGATGCCAGTTTCAACGCCCGCCTCGCCGCCGATGACGCGCTCAGGGCCTGCGTCGCAGCCCATGGCGAAACCCATGTCGAGGATTATGCCGAACGCTACGACATGACGCCGGACCAGATCCGCTCGGTCCATTCGATCACGTCCGAGGCGATGTTCATGGCCGTCCGCTTTGGCGGTGGCCCCTGCAGCGGGCTGCCGTGGCGCTGGGGGTTCGGCTATCCGGGCTGCACAATCTTTGACCCGACTGCGCGCGAATGACGTCGTGACAGGCCCGGAATTTTGCATTATCCAACATTTCAAACACGCGAATTGGGATTCTGAGACACATGGCTGATCACAAGCACGGCGAAATGGACATCACCGTCCAAACCAAAACCTTTGACGGGTTCGTCAAGTTCACCACATGGTGCGTGGTGGCGATTGTCTTCCTCTGTATCTTCCTGGCGGTTTTTGCGGCCTGATCCGTAGCGTAGCGCGCTGACGTGTTCAGGATACTGATAGCCTGCCTGCTGGCAGTAACGGTTGCGGGCTGCGCGGGATCGCAACGCCCGCAGGCTGATCCATCCGAGATTGTTGCCCGATCTTATCGTGATCCCGGGCCATCGACGCTGACGTTATATACGATGATCAGCACCCGCACCGGGTCGGGCGCACATACGTCGCTTATGATCAGTGGCAGCGAACGGGTGATCTTCGATCCTGCGGGCTCTTTCCGGGCCGATGTGGTGCCAATCAGGAACGATGTGCTCTATGGCATCACGCCAAATGTCGAGCGCGCCTACCGCAGCAGCCACGCGCGCGAGACGCACTATGCGCGCATCCAGACCATCGAAGTCACCCCGCAGCAGGCCGAGATCGCGTTGCAATTGGCCAAGCAAATGGGTCCGGTGGCCGGGGCATTCTGCGCCAATTCGACCGCGCAGCTATTGCAGCAGGTTCCGGGGTTCGAGCAGATCAGCACCACTTTCTACCCTGTCAAACTGTCGGATCAGTTCGGCCAGCTTCCAGGTGTCGTCACCACCGAGTACCGCGAGAGCGACTCGGCTGATCTGCAGCAGGGCCTTGCAGAGAACAACGCGCGCCTGAACCAGCTTGAAGCAGCCTCAACCAACTAGATAAAGCAGACCGTAGAGCGTGGCGGCCCCGCTGAAAATCGCGGCCAGCACGTTTTTTGTGACGTACCCAACCGTCAACGCCACCGCTGCTGCTGCCATGCGCGGCAGGTTCGGTTGTCCGTCCGTGGCCGAAGGCCACACAACCAAGGGCGCGATCAGCGCAGGAATGATGGCCACCGCCGTATAGCGCAGGTGGCGCAGCAGCCAGGGTGGCATCGGGCGATCCCCGACCAATCCGATGAAGGTGAAGCGCAGCAAATAGCTGCCAATGGCCAGCCCTGCGATGATGATCCATATGGTCGTAGCGTCAATCTGGGTCATGGTTTGCTCCGCTCCAGCATCAGCTCGGTCTGTGCGCCCGCGATCATCCCTACCGTTCCCGCGATCAGCAGGCCCAGATTGAACGGCACTGCAACGGTCAGCAGGGCGACCACGATGGCAACCAGCGCAGCCACCACATGGGCCAGCGTGCGCATCATCGGCCCAATCATCGCCAGAAACGTGATTGGCAGGGCAAAATCCAGCGCCCAGCTTTCCGGTATCTGCGCCCCAAGAACGGCCCCGAGATACGTGCCCAATATCCACAGCGGCGTAATCGGTGTCACCGATCCGACGAAATAGATCATGCGCTGGGGCACGGTCATGCGCGGCTCTTTCTCGAACTGCACGATTGAACAGGCATAAGATTGATCCACGATCAGATAGGCCGCGCAAGCCCGCTGCCACAACGGTGCCGCCCCCAGAAACGGCGTCAGCGAGGCCGAATACATGGCCACCCGCAGGTTCACTGCCAATGCCGAGATCAGCACGATGAGTGTCGGCGTATTGTCCTGCAGGAGTTGCAGCGCGGTGAACTGTGCCGCCCCGGCAAAAACAGTGGCCGAAAAGGCCATGGTTTGGGCGACATTCAACCCGGCCTCGGCGGCAAATACACCGAACAGCAGACCGAAGGGCACCGCAATAAACACGAAGGGCGTCCCGTCGCGAAAACCTTTCCAGAAGTATGACTTGGATGTGGCAGAGGCCATGGCTAAATCCTATGGTGACGCATGCAGCAGTAGACGTCTTGGGAAAGGGTTGCAATTGGCCACGGAAATCGATCTGTCCGACTATCTCATCGCCCCCGATCCGGGTGGTGCCCGCTTGACCCGCGCGGTCGAGGGCGTGGACCAGAACGGCGAGGTCAGCCAGATCTCGGTGGTCGAGGAACGCCCGCTGACGATTTTCCTGAACGCGCAGGAAATCGTGACCGCGATGACCATTGGCGACTATCCCGAATATCTGGCGCTGGGGTTCCTGCGCAACCAAGGCATGCTGCTGCCCGATGATGACATCACGCGCGTCGATTATGACGACGATCTGGAAACCGTGGTCGTTCGGACTGCGCGTGAAACCTCGTACGAAGACAAGCTCAAGAAAAAGACTCGCACCAGCGGCTGTGCTGTTGGCACAGTCTTTGGCGACATGATGGAGGGGCTTGAGGATGTACGGTTGCCGCAAGTGCAGGTGCGGACCTCGTGGCTCTATGATCTGGCGGCCAAGATCAACCGCACCCCGTCGCTGTACCTTGAGGCCGGGGCCATCCACGGCACGGTGCTGTGCCGAGAAAGCCGCCCCTTGGTCTATATGGAGGACGTGGGCCGCCACAACGCTGTCGACAAGATCGCCGGCTGGATGCTGTCCGAGGGTGAGGGCGCTGCGGATAAGATTCTCTACACCACGGGCCGCCTGACCTCGGAGATGGTGATCAAGACAGCGATGATGGGAATCCCGGTTCTCGCCTCGCGCTCTGGCTTCACCGCCTGGGGCGTCGAAATCGCGCGCGAGGTCGGTCTGACCCTGATCGGTCGGATGCGCGGCCAGCGGTTCATCTGTCTTTCGGGCGAAGACCGTCTGCTGCGCGATATTGATCCCACAACGGTTGCGGTTGAGGATAAGAAACATCGCAGGAAGAGCGCAAATGGTTGAGCGTGCCGCAAAGCCCATGGGCGTGATCCTCGCGGGCGGCCTTGCGACCCGGATGGGTGGTGGCGACAAAGGCCTGCTGCAACTGGGCGGGCAGAGCCTGCTGGGTTATGTGATCGACCGGTTGCGCCCGCAAGTGGATGGCCTTGCACTAAACGCCAACGGCGATCCGGCGCGGTTCGCCGATCTGAACCTGCCGGTCATCGCGGATTCGATTGACGGCTTCGCGGGCCCTTTGGCAGGTGTATTGGCCGGGCTCGACTGGGCAGCCGAACAGGGGGCCGATAGCATCGTAACAGCTGCCGCCGACACGCCGTTCTTTCCCCACGATCTGGTCGCGCGCCTAACGCAGGCTGCTGAGGGGCAGACGCATCCGCTGGTTCTGGCCACCACGCCGCGCACCGGCGATGAGGCGTTGAAATCGGGTGGCGGCAAGCGCGTGAACCGGCACCCGACGTTCGGCCTCTGGCCCGTGGCGTTGCGCGATGATCTGCGCGTGGCGCTGACCGGGGGCTTGCGCAAGGTGGTGATCTGGACCGATCAGCATGACGGGCGCGAGGCCCTGTTTCCGGCCGAGCCGTTCGACCCCTTCTTCAACGTCAACACCCCCGACGATCTGGCCCGCGCCGAAACCCTGCTGGAGCAGGCATGAGGGTCTACGGCGTCACCGGCTGGAAAACGCCGGCAAAACCGGGTTGATGGAGCGGTTGGTGACCGAGATCACCGGTCGCGGTCTGTCGGTCTCGACCGTCAAACACGCGCATCATGCGGTTGATGTGGACCAGCCCGGCACCGACAGTTACCGCCACCGCACGGCGGGCGCGTCCGAGGTGCTGCTGGCCTCGGGCAACCGCATCGCGCTGATGCAGGAGTTGCGCGGCGCGCCAGAACCATCGCTGGCCGAGCTGCTGGCCCGCCTCTCGCCGGTAGATCTGGTGCTGATCGAAGGCTTCAAACGCGAGGTCCATCCCAAGGTCGAGGCATTCCGCGCCGTGGCAAACAACCCCCTGATCGCCCCCGATGACCCGACCATCCGCGCGGTTGCCAGCGACACGCCGCTGGATCTGGACCGCCCAGTCTTTGACCTGAACAACACCGCCGTCATCGCGGATTTCATCCTGCAAGAGGTCGGGCTATGAGCAAACCGGACATCACCCCGCCGCCCCTGCGCAACGATTGCTTTGCCCTGCCTGCCGGGGTCAACTGGACGCCGGTGGATGACGCGCTGGCCCTGCTGCGCGAGCGGCTGACCGTCGTGACCGGGGGCGAAACCGTGCCCCTGATGCAGGCCACGGGCCGCATTCTGGCCGAGGATGTGATCGCCAGACGCTCAAACCCGCCGCAGCCGAACACGGCGGTGGACGGCTATGGCTTTGCCGGGGCGATGCCGGAAGGCCCATGTGTTTTTCCTCTGATCGAGGGCCGCGCGGCGGCGGGTGTCCCCTACGACGGCTCGGTGCCCGCGGGCCACGCCATCCGCATCCTGACCGGCGCGGCCCTGCCCGAAGGGGTCCAGACGGTCATTTTGGAAGAGGATGTGACGGTTCAGGATGGCCATATCGCCTTTCACGGCCCACTGAAACAGGGTGCGAACACACGCAAGGCCGGCGAGGATGTGACAGAGGGGGCCGTGGCGCTGCCTGCCGGGCGGCAGGTCACGCCTGCGGATTTGGCGCTGATGTCTGCAGTGGGTGTCAGCCAGGTCGCGGTCCGCAAAGTGCTGCGCGTGGGGGTCTTGTCCACGGGCGATGAGCTGGTCGAACCCGGTGATCCCGCAGGGCCGGGGCAAATATTTGATGCAAACCGTCCGATGCTGCTGTCGCTGATCAAGCGCATGGGGTTTGACGCAGTTGATCTTGGCCGGGTGCCTGATGACCGGGTCGCCTTGCAACAACGGCTGGATGAGGCGGCAGACCAGACGGATGTGATCCTGACCAGCGGTGGCGCTTCGGCGGGGGATGAAGACCATGTCTCGGCTCTGCTGCGCGCGGCAGGCGCAATGCAGGAATGGCGCATTGCGCTGAAACCGGGGCGTCCTTTGGCGTTGGGCCTGTGGCAGGGCACGCCGGTATTCGGTTTGCCCGGTAATCCGGTCGCAGCACTGGTCTGCACGCTGATCTTCGCCCGCCCGGCGCTGTGCCTGATGGCCGGGGCGGGCTGGCAGGACCCGCAGGGTTTCGATGTGCCAGCCGCCTTCGAGAAGCGCAAGAAACCGGGCCGCCGCGAATATCTGCGTGCCCGGATCCGCGACGGTAGGGCCGAGGTGTTCCGGTCCGAGGGTTCGGGCCGTATCAGCGGCCTCAGCTGGGCCGAAGGACTGGTCGAGATCGAAGACGGCGCGCGCCACATTCAGCCCGGTGATCCCGTGCGCTTCATCCCTTACGGCAGCTTCGGGCTCTGAGGCGCCTTAATCGAACGTCCCCGCCACACGCCCGACCAGCATGAAGGCCCGCGCCGTGCGGGTTTCGCCCAATGCGGTCAGTTCGGCGTCGCTGGCATCGGGTTCGAAATCGGCGATCATGTGGTCAAAGCGGCGCAGGAAATGATGCGCCGCATCGCGAAAGATCGGGTCCTGCTTCATCCGCGCCGCCGTCAGCGCCAGCGAAGACCGGTCGCGGATACCGCCCAGCGTCGCAACCGCGCGCCCGCGCGCCCCTTGGGCAAACTGCCGCCAAATCTCGGGCCGGGCCATGTCGGGGCGCAAGTCGTCCATATAGATCCCCTCCTGGCTCAGCAGGGTCAGAACATCCTGCGAGGCCTGCACCAGTTGCGCCGCCTTGCGATCCTTCAGCGCAAGGCGCAGGGCGTCGAAACCCGCCGTATCGTCCTGCGTTTCGGGAAAGTTCAGCGCCCGAATGAAGACATCGCGGGGCAGGGGCGGCGCGATCTCTTCGGCCAACGTCCCCAGCTCCAGCGAGGTCTGGTTCGCCGGTTCGGCCACCCGCTTGCCGGGGCGCATCGGCTCGGCCCGATTGGTCGAAAAGGTCGCCAGCGCGCTTTCGGTCTTTTTCGCGGTTTCGGCGATCTCGTCCAGCTTTTTGCCTACGGTCGGCTCATAGGTGCTGGCCGCGCGCTGCGCTTGGGTGACGTAGCTGTTGCGGATCGCATCGATTGCGGTCTGCAGCCGCGCGCTTTCCTCGCGCATGACCCGGCTGGCGCGCATGGCAACCGCGGCGACCCAGATCATCGCCACCGGCAGGAACACGGCCAGCGCGGTGACAATAAACCCGCCTTGCCCGGCACCGGGCAGCACCAGAAACACCACCGACACCACCAGCCACACCAGGCTGAGCGCAGCCGCCGCGATCTCGATCCCGGTCACCGAGGGGTGGCCGGGCCGGTCATATATGCCCAGCGAGGTCGCTTTCTTGCTTTCCGGATCAGGGTCGGTGTCGGACATGACAGGACGCTCCGGGATCAGGCGTAGGTGATGCTCAGGATTTCATAGGACCGCACGCCGCCGGGGGTGCGCACCTCGACACTGTCGCCTTCATCCTTGCCGATCAAAGCGCGCGCGATGGGGGATTTGATGTTCAGCAGGCCCGCTTCGATATTAGCCTCATATTCGCCCACGATCTGCCAGGTCTTTTCTTCGTCGGTGTCTTCATCGACCAGCGTCACCTTGGCCCCGAACTTCACCGCACCCGACAGCTTGGTCGGATCGATCACATCAACCAGCGACAGCACGCCCTCAAGCTCTTTGATGCGACCTTCGATAAAGCCCTGCTTTTCACGGGCCGAGTGATATTCGGCGTTTTCCTTCAGGTCGCCGAGTTCGCGTGCCGAGGCAATCGCCTCGATAATCGCCGGGCGTTCGACGGATTTCAGGTTTTTCAGCTCCGCCTCAAGCGCGGCATTGCCCGCAGGCGTCATGGGGATTTTTTCCATAGTCTTGTCGTCCACGCATAAACTGTGACGCCCCGCCGCCTGAAATCAGCGTCGGGGCGAATGATGGGTCGGCAATTACCTGACCTAAATGAGGCGTGAATTGCAAGGGGGCAGGCGCGCGTTCTCGCACAACCTGCAACTTAGCGCCGCTTCGGCGGCGGCGGTTTTCGCCTGTGGCGCGATCCCAGAAGGTCGCCGCGCCGCCAGCGATGGGCCTCGGACCCTAGCCAGAGCAGTTCAATCATACTGGATCACCTCGAACTCGATGCCGTTGTCATCGCGGAAGTAAAACCGGCGACCCGGTTCATAATCGGCGTGATTGTGCGGCTCGAACCCGGCCTCTTTGACCTTGGCCTCGGTGGCATCCAGATCTTCGACCAGCACGCCCACATGGTTCAACCCGCCGACAACGTCATAGCTGCTGTTGGTCAGCGGCTTGGGGTCGCCGGGGTTGTACAGCGCCAGATAGGTGTGCGGCCCGCCCACATGCACGGTATAGCCGCCCGCGATGGCCGGGCCTTCCCAGCGGGTTTTCCAGTCAAAGACCTTCGCCATCCACGCGGCCGAGGCTTTGGGGTCGCGGACCGTGAAATTGGTGTGTTCAAGCGTCGCCATCATGGGAACTCCTTTGTGAATTGAGGCTTGTCCCGACTCACCGTAATTTCTAAACCTAACTTTAGGTCAAGGATAATTTGCGAGGGTGTCATGGCAGTATCCGAAGGGCTTGCAATCGGCGCGCTGGCCCGGCGCACCGGGCTCGCGGTGTCAGCGATCCGGTATTACGAAGCGCAGGGTCTGATCGCGCCCTGGCGCAACGCAGGCGGGCAGCGGCGGTATCAGCGGGCGGACATCAGGCGGCTTAGCTTTGTCATGATCGCCCAGCAATTCGGCCTGACCCTGCCGGAAATCCGCGAGGTTCTGTCCGGCCTGCCCGGCAATCGCACGCCCACGCCGCAGGACTGGAAAGCGATCAGCGTCAATCTGCGCGCGCATCTGGATCAGCGAATCGATACGCTGATACGACTGCGCGACAATCTGGATGGCTGCATCGGCTGCGGCTGCCTCAGCCTGCCCAAATGCCGACTTTACAACCCCGATGACCGGGCCAAATCCCATGGTAGCGGTCCCAGATACCTGATGGGTGATGCGCCAGAGGGCTGATGTGTCGAATAGCGGCATTGTTACGCCGTGTTTCGATTGACCAAGCTCTTTCAGACCATGTAATCAGCCGTGAAACAATATTGCGCCGAGCTCGCAGTGAAAGCGCCAATTCGGAAAGTTAGCTAAGGAGCCCGCGATGGCCGAGATTGAACGCGAAGCGATGGAATATGACGTGGTGATCGTGGGCGCTGGCCCCGCGGGCCTGTCAGCGGCCATCCGTCTGAAACAGCTGGATGCCGACCTGAATGTCGTGGTTCTGGAGAAGGGCTCGGAAGTGGGCGCGCATATCCTGTCGGGTGCGGTGCTGGACCCCTGCGGTTTGGACGCGCTGATCCCGGACTGGAAGGAAAAAGGTGCCCCGCTGAACGTGCCGGTGCAAGAAGACAACTTCTACATGCTGGGCGAGGCCGGTCAGATCCGCATCCCCAACTTCCCCATGCCGCCGCTGATGAACAACCACGGCAATTACATCGTGTCGATGGGCAATGTCTGCCGCTGGATGGCGGAACAGGCCGAAGAGCTGGGCGTCGAAATCTTCCCCGGTATGGCGTGTTCGGAGCTGGTCTACGGCGAGAATGGCGAGGTCAAAGGCGTTGTGGCCGGTGTGTTCGGGCTTGAGCCCGATGGATCTTACGGCCCCAACACCGAGCCGGGGATGGAACTGCACGGCAAATATGTCTTCCTGTCGGAGGGCGTGCGAGGCTCGTTGTCCAAAGAGGTCATCAACAAATACGACCTGTCTGCGGGCAAAGAGCCGCAGAAATACGGCGTCGGCATGAAAGAGATCTGGGAGATCGACCCGGCCAAGCACAAGGAAGGCTCGGTCACGCATACGATGGGCTGGCCTTTGGGCAGCAACGCGGGCGGCGGGTCCTTTATCTATCACCTTGAAAACAATCAGGTCTATGTCGGCTTTGTGGTTCACCTGAACTACAAAAACCCGCATCTGTATCCCTACATGGAATTCCAGCGCTTCAAGCATCACCCGATGGTGGCTGAGCTGCTCAAGGGCGGCAAGCGCGTGGCGTATGGCGCGCGGGCGATCACCGAGGGCGGCTATCAGTCGATGCCGAAACTGGTCGCGCCGGGCGTGGCGCTGCTGGGCTGTTCGGCGGGCATGGTCAACGTGCCGCGCATCAAAGGCAACCACAACGCGATGCTGTCGGGCAAGGCCGCGGCCGAGGCAGCCTTTGACGCCATCAAGGCCGACCGTTCGGGCGATGAGCTGACCGCCTATGAAACCGATGTGCGCAACGGTGCGATTGGTGCTGACCTGAAAAAAGTGCGCAACGTCAAACCGATCTGGTCGAAATGGGGCCTGACAGCCTCGCTGATGCTGGGTGGTCTGGATATGTGGACCAACACGCTGGGCTTTTCTTTCTTTGGCACGGTTGGTCACGGCAAAAACGACGCCGAGTCGACTGAGGATGCCAGCAAGCATCAGCCCATCGACTATCCAAAACCCGACGGCGTATTGTCCTTCGACCGTCTGACAAACGTGTCCTTCGCAGCGACCAATCACGAAGAAAGCCAACCTTGCCATCTGCGGCTGGCCGATCCCGAGATTCCGGTCAAAGTGAACATGCCGAAATATGATGAACCGGCGCAGCGCTATTGCCCAGCAGGCGTGTACGAGGTGGTTGAAGATGAGAACGGGCCGCGATTCGTTATCAACTTTCAGAACTGCGTCCACTGCAAAACCTGCGACATCAAGGATCCCAGCCAGAACATCACCTGGACCACGCCGCAGGGTGGGGATGGCCCGAACTACCCAAATATGTAAGCGAAAAGGCGGGCTCTGGCAGGGTCGTGAAGGCTCTGCCATTGCCTCTTGCCCGCCGAAGCCCTAGCTTGTCGGTCAGTCAATGACAGCAAGGCAGGATATCGGTGGTTTCCCTGGTTCGACGCGCGGCACTGGCCGCGATCCTCAGCTCAGCACTGGCGCTTCCGGCGATGGCGGATACCGGGTCTTATCTCGCCGGACGGCAGGCGATCTATCAAAGCGATTATCCAGCGGCTGAACGCTACTATGCGCAGGCGCTGAAAGCTGATCCCGAAAACGCCAAACTGTTGGAAAACGTCGTTGTGGCGCGCCTTGCCCTGGGCCAGATCGAACGCGCCCTGCCGGTCGCCGAAACCATCGAGGCCAATGGCCTGCCCAGCCAGGCGGCGCGGATGGTGATCGCAGCCAACCTGATCGCTGACGGTGCGCTTGACGAGCTTCTGTCCCGTGATCCTGAAACCCAAGGCGTTGGCCCGCTGGTTGACGGGTTGATGACGGCCTGGGCTTACATGGATCAGGGTGCTGTAACCAAAGCGATGGAGCAGTTCGACGTGGTCTCGACCCAGGATGGGTTGGCAGAGTTTGCGCTCTACCACAAAGCCATGGCGCTGGCATCGATTGGCGACTTTGAGGGTTCTGACGCGATCCTCGCCGCCAATAACGGTGCTGTTTCGCGCTTCTCGCGCCGCGCAGCGCTGGCGCGGACCGAGATTCTGTCGCAGCTGGATCGTAACGCCGACGCGCTGCAATTTATGGAAGACGTTTTTGCCAACGGCAGCGATCCCACCATCGAAAGCTATGTTACGCGTTTGTCGGATGACCAGACGCTGCCTTTCACGCATGTTCAGTCGGCGCGCGATGGCATGGCCGAAGTGTTCTTTTCGGTTGGGGCGGCGCTTAGCGCCGAGGCCTCACCGGACTATGTTCTGCTCTATGCCCGCATCGCGATGTTTCTGCGCCCCGATCATATCGACGCGATTTTGCTGAGCGCCGAGCTGCTGGACGGGCTTGAACAGTATGATCAGGCGGTCGACGTTTACCGGCAGGTGCCGCCCAACAGCAGCGATTATCACGCGGCGGAACTGGGACGTGCCGAAGTGCTCAGCCGATCCGACCGCAAGGACGCCGCGGCTGAAGTGCTGCAAAATCTGGCGGCGCAGAACCCTGATCTGCCTGGTGTCCACGTAGCGCTGGCCGATCTGCGTCGCCAGCAAGAGGACTATGCCGCCGCCGTCACGTCCTATGACCGGGCGATCGACCTGACTGAGGAGGGTATCGGCGGCAATTGGTTCCTGCACTACGCCCGTGGAATCTCGCACGAGCGGCTCAAGAACTGGGACAAGGCCGAGGCCGATTTTCGTCGCGCGCTGGAACTGAACCCCGATCAGCCGCAGGTTCTGAATTACTTGGGCTACTCGCTGGTCGAACGGCGCGAGAAGTTGGATGAAGCGCTTGAGATGATCGAGCGTGCGGTCGCGGCGCGCCCGGACAGCGGTTATATCGTCGACAGCCTGGGCTGGGTTCTGTTCCGTCTGGGCCGCTACGAAGAAGCGGTGGACCATATGGAGCGCGCGGTAGAGCTGATGCCGGTCGATCCGGTTGTCAACGACCATCTTGGTGACGTCTACTGGGCCGTAGGTCGTGCCCGCGAGGCCGAATTCCAGTGGAAGCGCGCCCTCTCGTTCATTGATCCGGAAGAGACCGATGGCGAAGCCGACCCCGAACGCATCCGCCGCAAGATCGAGATCGGGTTGGATGCGGTACTGGTCGAGGAAGGCGCCGAGCCCCTGAAGGTCGCCAATGAAGGCTAAGGCGTTTGCGCCGGCCAAGATCAACCTGACCCTGCATGTGACCGGCCAGCGCGCAGATGGCTACCATTTGCTGGATTCGCTGGTTGTATTTGCCGATGTGGGGGATCGGCTGGAGCTTACGCCGGGGCCTGAGCTGTCGCTTGAGATCAGCGGAGAGTTTTCGGATGGTGTGCCTTGCGACGCCCGCAATCTGGTCTGGCAGGCGGCTGAGGCGATAGGCTGGACCGGTCTTATCCAACTGGACAAACACCTGCCCCATGGCGGTGGCATTGGCGGCGGGTCCTCGGACGCGGCTGCGGTCTTGCGTAGCCTGAGAGCCCAAGACGCCGGGATGGCGGATACCGTGCCTGTCTCGCTCGGCGCGGATGTGCCGGTTTGCATGAGGGCCTCAGCCGCGCGGATGCGTGGGATTGGCGAGCGGGTTGAACCGATCGCGTTGCCGCCCTTGCCCGCGTTGTTGGTCAATCCGGGCATTGCCGTTCCCACCGGGCCGGTTTTTGCAGCTCTGGAGCAGCGGGATAATCCGCCCATGCCGGAACAAGTCCCGGCCTTCAACACGCCGGAAGACTGCGCCGGGTGGTTGCAGGATCAACGCAATGATCTGCAGCTGCCGGCAACCTCCGTCGCGCCCGGGATCATTGATGTGCTTGACGCGCTGGGTGAGACACGGGACGCGTTGCTGACGCGCATGTCAGGTTCAGGCTCAACCTGCTTCGCGCTCTACCCGACACTGAAGGCGGCCCATTTCGCCGCCTATGAGATCGGCACGGCACATCCCGATTGGTGGTGCCGGGCAACGCTGCTTAGTTGAGACGAGAGACCACGTAATCCGCCAGATCGCCCAGCAGGTCGCGGATCTCATGATCGGGCAGCGCCGCCAGCGCCGCTTTGGCCTTGGCCGCCCAACCGAACGCATCCGCACGCGTGGCATCCAGCGTGCTGTATTTCGCCATCAGCGACAGGGCATGATCCAGATCGCCCTCTTCCTGACGACCGCGCCCGATTGTACGCTCCCAAAACGCGTGTTCTTCGGTTGTGGCCTGCGCCACAGCCTTGATCACGGGCAGGGTGAGCTTCCGCTCGCGGAAATCGTCGCCGACATTTTTGCCGGTTGCTTTGCTGTCACCCTGATAATCCAGCAGATCATCTGCGATCTGGAACGCAATCCCAAGCGCGTCACCATAGTCATACAGCGCTTTGACCTGCGCCTCTGACGCGCCTGCGATGACGCCACCCACTTCGGTCGCAGCCGAAAACAGCGCCGCCGTCTTGCCGCGCACAACCTGCAGATAAACGCTTTCATCCGTGCCCAGATCGGTGGCGGCGGTCATCTGCAGCACCTCGCCCTCGGCAATTGTGGCCGAGGCGTTGGCCAGAATGTCCAGAACCCGAAGCGAACCCGTCTCGACCATCAACTGGAAGCTGCGGGAAAACAGGTAATCGCCCACCAGAACGCTGGATTTATTGTCCCACAGCAGGTTCGCCGTGGGTCGCCCGCGCCGCTGACCGCTCTCGTCGACCACGTCGTCATGCAGCAGGGTGGCGGTGTGAATGAACTCGACCGTTGCAGCCAGCTTGACGTGGTGATCCCCGGCATAGCCAAACAGCTGCGCCGCAGCCAGCGTCAGCATGGGACGCAGGCGTTTACCACCCGCTTCCACAAGATGGGCCGTTACTTCGGGAATGCGCGGGGCGTGCTCGGACGCCATCCGCGTCCGAATCAGCGTGTTCACCGCTGCCATTTCATCCGTCAGCATATCTGCCAGACGCTCATGCGGTTTCGAGATCGTCCCGACGTCCATCACACTCCTGATACAAGGCTCGACATCCCGGTCGCCTTGCCCTTACATCCATCCCCATGAAAGAACTATTGCGCAGCACCGATCCGACCATCCTGGCCTTTGCAACAGCTCTCCTTGAGGGCGAGGATATAGACTGCTTTCAGATGGACGTAAACATGAGCATCCTCGAAGGCGGCATCGGAATCTTTCCCCGCCGCCTGATGGTGCGTGCCGATGACCTGCCCCGCGCCGAGCGGGTCATGCGCGATAACGAGGTTCCTCTGGGCCGATGAGCCGCTTTGCCGACAATGATCTAACCCGCAATGACTTTTTGGGGGGGCGCGTGCGCCTGTGGCAACCGCGATCGGGATACCGGGCCGGGGTTGATCCGGTTTTGCTGGCGGCCGCTGTGACGGCACATGCGGGCCAGTCGGTGCTGGAGCTGGGCTGCGGTGCCGGGGCGGCCATTCAGTGCCTGATGGCACGGGTGCCGTGCCTGCAGGCCACTGGCGTTGAGCTGCAGCCCGCTTATGCGGAATTGGCGCGTCGAAACGCCGAGGCGAACGCGGCGCTGACCGTGATTGAAGCTGACCTGAATGCCTTGCCGGAGGAATTGCGCCAGATGCAATTCGATCACGTTATCGCCAACCCGCCTTATTACCGCGCAGGGACGCATAGCCCGTCCGCCGACGCTGGGCGGAGGGCGGCGTTGGGTGAAGAAACACCGCTGGAGGACTGGATTGACGTCGCCGCCCGCCGGCTGGCACCACGCGGCTATCTGCACATGATACAAAAGGCCGACCGCCTGCCGGATATGCTGGCGGGTTGCGCGGGCCGGCTGGGCTCGATCGAGGTGCTGCCGCTGTCTGCGCGCGTCAACCGTGCCGCAGAGCTGGTGATTTTGCGCGCGCGCAAAGGTGGGCGCGCTGCTTTCCGGCTGTGTGCACCGCTTATCCTGCATGCGGGGAATCGACATCTGGAGGACGGCGAGAGCTATACGCCGCAGGTGTCGGCGGTGCTGCGGGACGGCGCGGATTTGACCGGGTATTTCGCCTGATCGGCAATGACCAGCCGAAATTGTCGGATTTATGTCAGATTCTATGCGCCTGCAGCGTGACAGGCTGGAAATGATGTGGTCAACTTCTTACGTGACATTCACAAACCCATAGAAGGAGGACCGCCATGAGCGTGAGCGCACATCTGACGGAGTTGAAGAAGAAACACGAAATTCTCGGTCTTGAAGTGGAACAAGCGCAACGCTCACCTGGTATCGACGATCTCCATATCGCGCAGCTGAAAAAGCAAAAGCTGAGGCTGAAGGAAGAGATCGAGCGCCTGTCGACTTAACCCGTCAGGCTGGCGCGGGCAGCGATGGCTGCGCCACCGGTGACAAACAAGGCCGCGATCGCCAGACCCCAGGACGGGGCGGCGATCCCGGCCAGAACCAAGACCAACGTGGATAACAATGGTGCTGCGTAAGAGGCGGTGCCCAAGATTTGAATATCCCCGCGTTTGACCCCGATATCCCACACATAAAACGCCAAACCGACCGGCCCCAAACCCAGTGCGATGGCCGAGGTCCACGCCAGCGCGCCCTGCGGCCAGACCGTTTCTTCCATCGCAAAATGCAGGAGCCAGGACGCTATGGCGGTCAGTATGCAAAAGACTGCAACCGAGCTTGTGGGCACGTCGCCCAGTCGACGCGACAGGACCGAATAGCTGGACCATGTCAGGGCGCATAACAGTGCCAACCCATAGCCGGGCAGATGTTGCGCCTGAAATCCTGCATCGCCGCCGCCTGTGATGATCACAGCCGCCCCGGCAAAGCCAAGACAGGCCCCGATCAGGTGACCGGGTTTCAGATGCTCTCCGGGCAGCAGGCCCGACAGCAGTACGATTAGCAAAGGCCAGAGATAGGCGATCAGCCCGGCCTCAGCCGCGGGGGCCATGCGCAGAGCTGAAAAGTAAAGCGCGTGATAGCCGAAAAGCCCAATTGTGCCAAACAGATAGGTCGGCCAGGCGACTTGGCGCAATTGCCGCAGGCCGCCATTTGCGATGGTCCAGATCAGGCCAAGCGTACCGCCAATGGTAAAACATATCGCGTTCAGCAACAAAGGTGGTGTGGGTGCCGATCCCACAGTGAATAAAGCCAGCAGAGACCACAGCAACACCGCGACGAAGCCGATTGCGGTCGCGCTTATCTGGTTCATTCGATGGCCACCTTTTCGACGGGAATGATCTCGAACTCATCTGAAATATGCGCGGTCTTTTCAATCTCGGATATGAACCAGTCGCGGAAGGCCGCAATCTGAGGCCGCCTCTCGGCCCCTTTCACGCAGAGGAATCGAAAGCGCCCGGCAGTTTCAAGCGCGACTTTGAAGGGCGCAACCAGGCGTCCTTCGGTCATGTCTTTCAGGATCATGGCGCGCCGTCCCAGCACCACGCCAAGCCCTGCCACAGCGGCATCGATCGCATGGTCCGCGTTCGAAAAATGCGCCCCATGGGTTGGCGCGAAATCCAGTCCAACCGCGCGAAACCAGGCAGACCAGTCGCAGCGCGGTTTCAGAAAACTGATCGAGTCGTCATGGATCAAGGGCGCATCACGCAGCGATTCGGGCGTGGGGAATTGCTCGGCCAGATCGGGCGTCATCACCGGTGTCAGCCATTCCTTGCGAACGGGAACGGAATACAGGTCCTCATCTGGCCCGTAGCCAAAGCGAATGGCCACGTCCACATCATCGCGTTCAAGATCCATGTTGCGCAATGTGGCCGAGAACTTCAGGTCAATCCCCGGGTTTGCCCGTGCGAACTCGTAAAGGCGCGGCGCCAGCCACTTTGCTGTCAGGGCAGGGCCAGCGGTAACGGTCAGGCTGGTCTCATCCCGCAGTCTGCGCGTGGCCTGCCAGGCAGCCTGAAGCGCCGCAAACCCATCCGCCGTTCCCGGAGCAAGTGTGCGTCCGGCCTCGGTCAACTCGACGGCGCGGTTGAGGCGGCGGAACAGGGGATGCCCCAGATGCTCTTCTAACGACTTGATCTGAAAAGACAGCGCAGCCGGGGTCACGTTCAACTCCGCCGCCGCCTTGGCGAATGACATATGGCGTGCGGCAGCATCAAAGGCGCGCAGCGCGGTAAGAGGGGAAGGCGGTCGGGCATATCAGTTAAGAAATTTTGAATTGAGGTGACGAAAACTCTCGTTTGTGCAATTTAAAATCAAAGGTCATGTTGAGGGCAAGACAAATTTAACTTGATAGGAAAGGGTTCAGCATGATCGAGATGACAACAAACCCGGCCGTCCAAAGCGCCATTCATCGCGCCCACAAAGAGCGCAGCAAAGCAGTCGTGGCGCTTTGGTCCTGGCTATTTGGTTCCCGCTGATCGCTGCGCGCGCGATCTTACGGGATAAAAGAAGGGCCGGTCCTTGATGGACCGGCCCGCTTTCTGTTCGGGGTCTGTTGATCAGACGAAGAACTGCGCACCATTCGCCGAGATGGTCGAGCCATTGATGAACTGCGAGTCGTCCGAGGCCAGGAACGCGACACAGCGGGCGATTTCTTCCGGCTCACCCAAACGACCCGCCGGGATCTGGCCGATGATCGATTCGCGCACCTTTTCCGGCACCGCCATAACCATTTCAGTTGCGATATAGCCGGGGCAAATCGCATTGGCCGTGATTCCGGCGCGCGCGCCTTCCTGAGCCAGCGACTTTACGATACCCAGATCACCCGCCTTGGTGGCAGCATAGTTCACCTGAGCGAACTGGCCTTTCTGACCGTTGATCGAGCTGATGACGATGATGCGGCCAAACTTACGCTCGCGCATACCCGGCCATACGGGGTGCACGGTGTTGAACACCCCGGTCAAGTTCGTGTCGATCACCTGATGCCATTGCTCGGGTGTCATCTTGTGGAACGGCGCGTCACGGGTGATACCAGCATTTGCGACCACAACGTCGATGGGGCCAACCTCGGCTTCGACCTTTTCGATACCTGCCTTGGATTCATCGTAATCGGCCACGTTCCATTTGTAGGTGGCGATCCCGGTTTCGTCGGTGAACTTTGCGGCGGCTTCGTCGTTGCCTGCATAAGTGGCGGCAACATTGTATCCTTCGGCCTTGAGCGCCTTGGAAATTGCTGCGCCGATGCCGCGGGAGCCGCCGGTTACGAGTGCTGTACGTGCCATTTTAGGAATCCTCCAGTCTTAGTCGTCTTGGTAATGTTGTTACTGTTATGATTTATGTTGCGCAATATTATTTCACGCCATGTTTCCCGTCTCGGGTGGCAATATCGCCGCATCTGCAGGGCAGGGCCCCAGTGTTACAAAAAAGGCGCCCGTAGGGGGCGCCTCTTCTATCCGGATATCAAACCGTTCAGTCGCGCTCCACGCAGAGGGCGACGCCCATGCCGCCACCGATGCACAGGGTTGCCAGACCTTTTTTGGCATCACGGCGTTTCATTTCGAACAGAAGCGTGTTCAGCACGCGACAGCCAGAAGCCCCGATCGGGTGGCCGATGGCGATTGCGCCGCCGTTCACGTTGACGATCGACGGATCCCAGCCCATGTCCTTGTTCACGGCGCATGCTTGCGCGGCGAAGGCTTCGTTCGCTTCGACGAGGTCCAGATCGTCAACCGACCAGCCTGCCTTTTCCAGTGCTTTGCGCGAGGCATAGATCGGACCAACACCCATGATCGACGGGTCCAGACCGGCAGTCGCGTAAGACGCGATGCGGGCCAAAGGTTCAATGCCGCGCTTTTCCGCGTTCTCGGCCGACATCAGCAGGGTCGCGGCAGCGCCGTCATTCAGGCCCGAGGCGTTGGCCGCAGTTACCGAACCGTCCTTGGTAAAGGCGGGGCGCAGCTTGGCCATCGCCTCCATGGTTGCGCCGTGACGGATATATTCGTCCTTGTCCATCACGATGTCGCCCTTGCGGGTCTTGATGGTGAAGGGCACGATCTCGTCGGCGAACTTGCCAGCGTTCTGGGCGGCTTCGGCTTTGTTCTGCGACGCGACGGCGAATTCATCCTGCATGTCGCGGCTGATTTGCCATTTTTCGGCGACGTTTTCTGCGGTCTGACCCATGTGATAGCCGTTGAAGGCATCCCAAAGGCCATCGCGGATCATGGTGTCGATGTATTTCATGTCGCCCATCTTGTGCCCGGCGCGCAGGGCTGCGGCATGGGGTGACAGGGTCATGTTCTCTTGTCCGCCGGCGGCAACGATTTCTGCGTCGCCCAGTTGGATATGTTGTGCACCCAAGGCAACGGCCCGCAGACCCGAGCCACAGACCTGGTTAATACCCCAGGCCGCGCTTTCCTGCGGCAAGCCTGCGTTGATGTGCGCCTGCCGCGCGGGGTTCTGCCCCTGGGCGGCGGTCAGGACCTGGCCCATGATGGTTTCGCTTACTTCGCCTTTATCGATCCCGGCGCGGTCCACCACCGCTTCGAGAACCGCAGCGCCGAGGTCATGTGCAGGGGTGTTCGCAAACGAGCCACCGAAGCTGCCCACACCTGTGCGGGCGGCGGATGCGATTACTACGTTGGTCATATAGTCAATCCTTTACCATCATGGTCCTGTCGGGAGGTCGCACGCAATGGCCGAGAGCACCCTCTCGGACAGTACAATACCCTACGATCCCGTTGTCCAGTGTGCTTTGGGATACAGGAATGCTGCAACTGCAGCAACGGACAGCTTGTCTCAGCGTCAACCGGGGCGGTTCATCATCGGGTACGTTCTTCTCAACTACCGGTTTTGGCAGGTTTTTCCGGGATCCAAGGGGGCGTCACAGATGGCGCGCCGAACAAGAACCCCTGCAGGCAGTCGACACCGTTCGCGATCAGAAATTTCGCATCTTCGGCTGTTTCGACCGATTCGGCTGTGACCAGAATCTCGAACTCTTTCGCGACGGCGATCAAGGCGCGGACCAGCGCTTGGTTGTCTCGGTCAAGGGCAATGCCGCGGATGAATTGACCATCAATCTTGGCGGCATCGAACAAAAACTCTCGGAAATGACGAAAGCTGAAGTTGCTGGCTCCGAAATCATCCAACGCAAAGGCGACGCCCCGCGCCTGTTGCCGATCCATGAAGTCGACCACCAATTCGGGGACCTGCATGGCCGAGCTTTCCGATATCTCCAGAATCAAACGCTCACCCACGCTGCTGTCTTTTTTCAGGAACCTGTCCAACACACGGGACCATCTGGCATAGCCTATGGACCGGGCGGACATGTTAATGGACAGGCGGATGCCGGGGTTTCGGATCAGGGTACGCAACCCCATCTCAAGCGCGATACAGTCCAGATCGCGCCCGATGGGCGTGTTTTCGACTTGCGGCATGAACTCACGCGCCGGAATCACGCGTCCGGTTTCATCCAACACACGGATGAACCCTTCGTAAAAGGCCACTCCCTGCGGGGCTTGTGCTTGCATGACCGGTTGAAAGGCAAGCTTGCACTGTTTGTGCTTCACCGCTTCGGTCGCCATCTGCACGATCGACCGGTCCCGAGACGACACCGCCGCATTCAGCGGATTGTCCGAGCCTTCGGGCACGTCTGCTAATTTCTTGTCCCGCATATCCAAGCCTGTCCACGAAAGGAGTGGCCCCGATTTCAGGTCAAACAAGTGAATCTGGGGTTAAGAAACCGCGGTTTTCTGCTTGTGCAGGATCAGCGTACAGATTGCCAGGCGTGTCCGGCCGCTCCGATCACGGCACCGATCAGGCCCAATGCTGCCATCGCAAAACCCAGTGCCAGCGCCGCTGGGGCACTGCCCGCGCCAAGCGCTGCAAACATTACCAGAGCCAATCCTGCGAGGCCGACAAACGTGAAAACTGTGACAATACGGGTCATTGGGGCCTCGGGCTACTCGAATACGAAACTTCGGTCTCATATGGAGCCTTCGGCCCGAGAATCAACCCGGTCAGCGCCGCAGCGCCGATCCTCAGGCTTGTTCTGCTTGTTTATTAGGCATCGTCAGGTCGGCATGCTCAAATCCGGGCGTTCCGCGATCTTCGGGATGACGCTGCAGATGCTTGGCTTTGATCTGTTGCGAGTTGTCGCGGCTGCCATCGTGGCTATAGCCCGGCGGTGCAAAGCAATAGGCCAGCCGTTGGTGCAGGGTCAGCCCCGGCTGCGTTGCGTCGCGCCAGATGCCGACCCATTCGTGGAATGCTACACGCAGTGGGTTGAAGGTGCCGATATTATGCACCAGCCCATAATCGACGCGGTCATCCTCTTGTTCAGGCACGAAGGTGCCGAACATCTTGTCCCAGATAATGAACACGCCTGCATAGTTGCAATCCAGATACCGCGCGTTGCGCCCGTGATGGGCGCGGTGGTGGCTGGGCGTGTTCATCACCGCCTCGAACCAGCGGGGCATTTTGTGGATGGCCTCGGTGTGAATCCAGAACTGATAGATCAGGTTCAGCCCGCCCACGAAAAGTACCATCGCCGGGTGAAATCCCAGCAGGATCAGCGGCGCGCGCACCACCATCATGAAGGTGAACGTATAGGTCCAGGTCTGCCGCAGAGCTGTGGTCAGGTTGTAGTGCTGCGAGCTGTGGTGGTTCACATGACTGGCCCAGACCCAGCGGATACGGTGCCCGAACCGATGCACCCAGTAATAGCGCAGGTCATCCAGCACGAAGCACAGGATTATGATCGGGATCGACGTGCCAAGGTTCAGCGGCGTGATCTGCCACAGCCACATGAAGAACGCATAGGCGATGAACCCCAGCAGAAAGCCGGATGCGATATTGCCTGCCCCCATGATCAGAGAGGTCACGGCATCGCGCGTCTCGTACCGCCCGCCCCGGCCTTTGACGGCGATCCACAGGAACTCGGCCAGAATGGCAGCGATGAAGAAGGGCACGGCCCATTGCACCGCGTCGGGAAAGGTAATCTGGTCAGTCATTCCGGGTCCATCAGGTGTTGCCAATGCTGGCGCTCGGTCTCTTCAAGATGAATACGCGCGCGGGGGACTGCGAAGTCGTGGAACTGCACTTCGATGCCGTCAGAGGTCTCGAGCCAGTCGAAATCCCGCAGATGCCGCGCCACGGTGTCGGCCCCGAAGGACCAAAGCAGCCCGGCCCCGATCTCGGTCCGCACAAGCGCGGCGTGGCCGTCATGGGCCACGGTAACGTCGATCACCGTGTCATCAGGAAAATGCCGCAGCCACTGGTCTGCAGCCGTTTCGGATGTCAGCAGATGCAGGCGGGACTTACCCGTCAGATGCAGCAACAGCGTGATCCCGGCAATGCCGCCGACCACCAGCACCAATAGAATTTCCAGCGCCATTCCATCCTCCTACCGCCAAACTGCAAAGCGGGAGGACGGGTGTCAAAGGTGGCGTCGCGTCAGCTTGAAACCGGGGCAGCAAGCGGACATGCCGAAGTCAGGATCACGCTGTCGGTGTATCTCAGTTGGCGACGGTGTAGACGATGGTATCGCCTTTGCCTTTGTTGCGGACAAACTTCACCTGATCGCCTTCTATCTTGACCTTCAAACAGTCTTCGGGGAACTCCCTGTCGCCAACGACAACATTGCGGCAGAAAAAGCGTTTGTTCCAAACCCAGGCACCGGTGAGTTTGGCATCATTCAGGCCAACACCGCTCATCTTCCCATCTGGGGATATGATCAGCCAGGTTGAACCGCTTACAAGCTTTTTGCCCGCTACGGATTCGACAAACTGACTTTCTTTTTTGATATCTTTGGCGCTTGCAACAGAGGTCAGTCCAACAACCATAATTGCCGCTGTAGCGAGTTTAATGACAAGTTTCACAATACATCCTCCCACTCATAACAAGTGGGAGGGATAGCACATTGGCACCCTTTTGATAAGCGTGTTAACTTTCGCCGCCTACAAGAGCACCCACGATCGCCTTTGCGCTGTCCGAATTCCACTCGGCATCGCCGATCAGCCGCGCGATTTCCTGACCCTCGGGGTTGAGGATCACGGTGATCGGCAGGGCAATGACACCAAATTCACGCGCCGCGGCTGAATTGGGGTCCTGGTGACGGGGCAGGTTTTCGATGCCGTTCTCGTCAAAGAACTTCTTGATCCCGGCAGGCGTGTTGCGCCCGGTCGCCAGCGTAAGAACCTCGAACTTATCGCCACCGAACTCTTCCTGCAGTTCCGCAATCTGCGGCATCTCTTTCCGGCAGGGTGCGCACCAGGTGGCCCAGAAGTTCACCAGCACATATTTTCCGGCATAGTCCTCAAGCGTGCCGACGCCACCCTCATCCTCCAACTGGAATTCGATGGTCTTGGCCTCTTTCGGCTCTTTGTGCAGGATCAGGCGCTTCAGCGTCCCCTCGCGCAGGGGCTTCAGCGTTTCGACATCCGCAGCCAACGCCGCGTTTGCACCCAGCGCAAGGGCCATATAAAGGGGGATCAGACGTAACAGGCGCATATCAACTCCGGGTTTTCTTTCATGACCGATCAATCCTCGAACCAGATGTGGGGCGGCCGCTTTGCCGCCGGTCCAGACGCGATCATGGAGGCAATCAATGCCTCGATCGGGTTCGATCAGCGGATGGCAGCCCAGGACATCGCAGGCTCGCGCGCCCATGCCGCCATGCTGGCCGCTACAGGCGTCATAAGTGATAGTGATGCCGAAGCTATTCGGGAAGGCCTGCTCACAGTCTTGTCAGAAATCCAGTCCGGTTCGTTTCAGTTTTCGACCGCGCTGGAAGACATCCACATGAATGTCGAGGCGCGCCTGAAAGAGGTGATCGGAGAACCCGCTGGCCGTTTGCACACCGGGCGTTCGCGCAATGACCAGGTCGCAACGGATTTCAAACTTTGGGTGCGCGATCAGTTCGACGCGGCAGAAACGGGCCTTCTGGCGTTGATCCGCGCCTTGCTGGCGCAGGCCGATGCCGGGGTCGATTGGGTCATGCCCGGCTTTACCCACCTGCAAACCGCGCAGCCGGTGACATGGGGCCATCACATGATGGCCTATGTCGAGATGTTTGGCCGTGATCTCAGCCGCGTCCGCGATGCCCGCGCCCGGATGAACGAATCCCCGCTGGGCGCTGCTGCGCTGGCAGGCACGTCCTTCCCCATCGACCGCGCTATGACCGCTGAGGCGCTGGGCTTTGACCGCCCCGCCGCCAACTCGCTGGATGCCGTCAGCGACCGCGACTTCGCGCTTGAGTTCCTGTCAACGGCTTCGATCTGCGCCGTGCACCTGTCGCGCTTTGCCGAGGAACTGGTGATCTGGTCCTCGGCCCAGTTTCGTTTTGTGACGCTGTCGGATCGGTTCTCGACCGGCTCGTCGATCATGCCGCAGAAGAAAAACCCCGACGCAGCGGAACTGATCCGCGCCAAGGTGGGCCGCATCTATGGCGCAAACACCGCGCTGATGATGGTGATGAAGGGCCTGCCGCTGGCCTATTCCAAGGACATGCAGGAGGACAAAGAGCAGGTCTTTGACGCCGCCGATAACTGGATGCTGGCGCTTGCTGCGATGGAAGGCATGGTCAAGGATATGACCGCCAACCGCGAAAGCCTCGCCGCCGCCGCTGGGTCGGGGTTCTCGACCGCGACCGATCTGGCCGACTGGCTGGTGCGCGTGCTGGGCCTGCCGTTCCGCGATGCGCACCATGTCACTGGATCGCTGGTGGCGATGGCCGAGGCCAAGACCTGCGACCTGCCCGATCTGACGCTCGAGGATATGCAAACCGTCCATGCGGATATCACCGACGATGTCTTTTCTGTTCTTACGGTCGAAAATTCAGTAAACTCTCGCCAATCCTACGGAGGAACTGCGCCGGATCAGGTGCGGGCCCAAATCGCGCGATGGAAGACGTTGATATGATGCGGATACGACATTTGGTGCTTTTGCTGACAGCTACAGTGGCCTTGGCCGCGTGTGGCGCTGATGGCGAACCGATCCAACCCACCATGAGCGCGAGTGTCGGCGTGGGCAGCAGCGGCACCTACGGTGGCGTGGGGGTTGGCCTGCGGCGCGGTGGATTGGGTGTTTATCTGGGGCTGTGATCTGGCCTGAAACCAGAGTCGGACGAAAGAGACCATTATATGAAACCCATCGGCCTGATCTTCTGCCTCGTCATGCTCGCCGCGTGCGAGCCGTCATCCTCTCCGAGGCCCGCGCCCGAGGCGTCAAGCGGTGGGACGGGCATCTCGATCTCGGGCTATGGTCGCGTTGGCGTGGTGACGCGCCAGTAGGCTTGCCAGACTTGGTGCAGAATCCATTGATCCGAAGGGCCTTTTTGGTCTAAGCGCGCTGTCATGGATCATTTTCTCTACCGCGACGGCGCGCTTTACGCCGAGGATGTGCCCGTTTCCGAGATCGCGTCTGCGGTCGGAACCCCGTTCTACGTCTATTCAACGGCGACCTTGCTGCGGCATTTCAAGCTGTTTGATGACGCGCTTGAGGGTATGGATCATCTTGTGTGCTATGCGATGAAAGCGGCCAGCAATCAGGCGATCCTGAAAACGCTGGCGCAAGCGGGTGCAGGGATGGATGTGGTCTCGGGCGGCGAATATCTGCGCGCCAAGGCGGCAGGTGTGCCCGGGGACAAAATCGTTTTCTCGGGCGTCGGCAAGACAGCGGATGAGATTCGGGCGGCGTTGACGGGCGGCATCCGGCAATTCAACGTCGAATCCGAGCCCGAGATGCAGGTGATTAACGCCGTTGCGCTTGAACTTGGCAAGGTTGCGCCGATCACCGTGCGGGTGAATCCGGATGTGGATGCGAAAACCCACGCCAAGATTGCCACCGGCAAGTCCGAGAACAAGTTTGGCATCCCGATCTCGCGCGCGTCCGAGGTCTATGCGCTGGCCGCCAGTTTGCCGGGCTTGGAGGTGATCGGGATTGATGTCCATATCGGCTCGCAATTGACCGAGCTTGAGCCGTTTGAACTGGCCTACCACAAGGTCGCAGAGCTAACCGAACGCCTGCGTTCTGAGGGCCATAACATACATCGGCTGGATCTGGGGGGTGGACTGGGCATTCCCTACACCCGCTCGAACGATGCACCGCCTTTGCCGGTCGAATATGGCGCGATGATCAAGAAAACACTGGGTCATCTGGGTTGTGAGATCGAAATTGAACCGGGGCGCCTGATCGCAGGCAACGCGGGTCTGATGGTGTCCAAGGTTATCTATGTCAAATCCGGTGAAGGCCGTGATTTCCTGATCCTTGATGGCGCGATGAACGACCTGATCCGGCCCGCGATGTATGAAGCGCATCATGACATCATCGCGGTGGCAGAGCCCGCTGCAGGTGTCGAACAACAGCCCTATGACATCGTCGGCCCAGTCTGCGAATCCGGCGACACCTTCGCCAAACAGCGCAACATGCCGCCGCTGAAATCGGGTGATCTGATCGCCTTCCGAAGCGCCGGAGCTTACGGCGCGGTGATGTCCAGCGAATACAATACCCGACCCCTGATCCCCGAGGTTCTGGTGAATGGGGATCAATTTGCCGTAATTCGTGAACGCCCAAGCTTTGACGAAATCATAAACCGCGATACCATACCCGTGTGGCTCTGACGCGATAGGCGCGCGGGCCGATCAGGAGGCCCGCCTTGCGCGACGTATCAAACCTGCCGATCCCAAGAGGATCCCTGTGGCTTACGCATGCCGGGATGCTGGCCGAGCAGGTCATGCGTGCCTTTTGGCCCTTCTTTTCGATACTCATGGCGGTGCTTGCCGCCCTTATGCTGGGTTTGCAGGACCTTGTGCGGATCGAGGCCGTCTGGGCGGGTGCAGCCGTCAGCGTGTTGGCGTTGATTGCGACAGCGATTCTCGGGCTCAGGCGATTCCACCTGCCGATCCGAACCGAGGCGCTGGTGCGGTTGGATGAAACGCTGCCGGGCCGACCGATTCAGGCCTTGATGGATGATCAGGCGATTGGCGCGATGGATGCCGATTCTGTGGCGTTGTGGCGGGCGCACCAGTCGCGCATGGCGGCGCGCGTGGCCGAGGCGGAACCGGTCAAGCCCGATCTGAGGTTGGCGTCGCGCGACCCTTATGCCCTGCGTTATGCCGCGCTGCTGGCGCTGGTGGTGGCCGCGCTTTTTGGCTCGTTCTGGCGGATTGGCTCGGTTGCCGATATGACACCGGGCACCGCGCAGGCCGGGCAGGGCCCCAGCTGGGAAGGGTGGGTTGAACCGCCGCGCTATACCGGTTTGCCGACGCTCTATCTGGCGGATCAGACCGATCCCACGCTGAGCGTGCCCAAGGGCAGCCGCATCACGCTGCGGTTTTACGGAGAGGTGGGCGCCCACAGCCTGACAGAAACGTCGACGCCTTTGGGTACCGAAGCTGCCACTGATCCCGAGCAGGAATTTGTCGCTGAACGGTCCGGCCAGATGCGGATCGAGGGTCCGGCAGGCCGCGACTGGATGCTGGACATCCTTCCGGACACTGCCCCGCAGATCGCTGCGGCGGGGGCGGCTGAGGCTGAAGCTGGTGGACAGATGAAGTTGCCCTTTGCGGCAGCGGATGATTACGGCATCGTTTCGGGAACAGCGCGGATCGAACTCGATTTGCCTGCCGTGAACCGTGAGTTTGGTCTGGCGACCGAGCCCGAGCCACGTGAAACGATCACTGTTCAACTTCCGTTGCCGATCACCGGTGATAGGACTGAATTCACCGAAGACCTGATTGAGGATTTCTCGCAGCACCCATGGGCGCATTTGCCCGTCAGGATCACGCTGATGGCCGTCGATGCGGCAGATCAGGAATCGGTGGCAGAGCCGTATCTGACCGACTTGCCCGCCCGTCGGTTCTTTGACCCGCTGGCTGCGGCGGTGGCGGAACAGCGCCGTGATCTGCTGTGGTCGCGCGAAAACGCTTTGCGCGTGTCGCAATTGCTGCGTGCGGTCTCGCATCTGCCCGAGGACCTGTTCCGTTCGGACACGGCCTATTTGCGTTTGCGCGTGATCCTGCGCCGGTTAGAGACCTTTGACCGGCACGGTGCGCTGAATGCGAAACAACAGGAAGAGATCGCGCAAGCGCTGTGGGAACTCGCGGTTCTGATTGAGGATGGAACGCTTGCGGACGCGTTGGAACGTATGCGCCGGGCGCAAGAGCGCCTGACCGAGGCGATGCAGAATGGCGCCAGCGACGAAGAGATCGCCGAACTGATGCAGGAATTGCGCGAGGCGACGCAGGACTACATGCGCCAGTTGCAGCGTCTGGCGCAAGAGAACGGTGAGACCCAGCAGGGCCAGCAAGGGCCCAACGGTGAAACCCTGCAGATGACGCAGGACGACCTGCAGCGGATGATGGACCGCATTCAGGAACTGATGGAACAGGGCCGCATGGCCGAGGCGCAGCAGGCGCTGGAAGAGTTCCAGCAGATGATGGAAAACATGCGCGTCACCCAAGGCCAGGGTCAGGGCGGCCAGTCCGAGGGTCAGCAGGCCATGGAAGGCCTGGCGGAAACCCTGCGCGAACAACAAGGCCTCAGCGATCAGGCGTTCCGGGACCTGCAGGAACAGTTCAACCCGGGCGCGCAATCGGGCGAAAGCCAGGGCAATGAAGGGCGCAATGGCGGTCTTGGCCGGGGCGAGAGCCATGAAGGTCAGGGCGGTCAGGGACAGGGCCAGGATCAGGCTGGCGAGGGCCAGCAGGGACAGGAGGGTTCATTGGCGGATCGCCAACAGGCCCTGCGGGATGAGCTTGGGCGGCAGGAACAGAACCTGCCGGGTGGCGGAACACCGGAAGGCGAGGCCGCGCGCGAAGCGCTTGGCCGTGCAGGCCGCGCGATGGACGAGGCCGAAGATGCCTTGCGGGGCAATGATCTGGCCGAAGCCATTGACCGCCAGTCCGAGGCGATGGAAGCCTTGCGCGAAGGCATGCGGTCACTGGGTGAGGCGATGGCGCAGAACCAGCAAAACCAGCCTGGTCAGGGAACCGAGGCCGGAGATATGCAAGCCAATAACCGGGACCCTCTGGGCCGCACGCCGGGGTCTGCCGGGTCGATCTCGACAGATGACAACCTGTTGCAAGGCGAAGATGTCTATCGCCGTGCCAGAGAGCTGCTGGATGAAATCCGCCGCCGCACGGGCGATACGGATCGGCCGCAGATCGAGCTAGAGTACCTCAAACGTCTGCTCGAGCGGTTCTGAGCGCGTTCAGTTCTGCGCACCGCCCGTCTGCGTCTCAAGCCAGATGCGGGCCTGATCGATCATCGAGACATAGGATTTCAGAACAGGATCGGCCTGCGGAACGGCCTCGCTGATTTGATTGGCGTTGCCGTAGATCAGGAACAAAATGACCCCGATGATGACGATAAGCGCGAAGCCGCGCAGAAACCCACCGGATTTGCGAACAGGGGCGGCTTCCTCGGCATCCTCGGATGTCAGATCGCTGCGCAGGCCGGAATTGATCGCCTCGACATCGGGCAGAGCGTCCTTCTGACCCGCATCTGACGCTGTTTTACTTGCTTCGGGGCGCTTGGGTTTGACCTTGGGCTCTTCGGGCACTTCAAGCGCCATATCGGCTTGGCTTTCCAGACTGCTTCCCTCGCGCTCGCGCAACTCGGCCTCGCGCGCGGCCTCTTCTTTCAGGATGTTGGCAACGGCGGGGTCTACATGGCCGCTATCGTCCTCGGGCTTCTCGGGCAGTGTTTCCGGGGCTGCAGGCGCGGCAACTTCTTCGACCTCGTCTGTGACCGGCGCAGGCGGCGCTTTTGCCTCAGCCGTCGCAGTGTCTTTTGCCTTGGCCTGAAACCACGTGTGTTCGCAATTCGAGCACTGCACATCGCGCCCACCATCGGGGATCACCTCATCCGGGACCTCATATTGGGCACTGCAATTCGGACACGTTAAACGCATTCTGCCTCCTGCCCGGCCAAGCGGGCCTGATAGTAGTTTTTTCAGGGATGATATTCCGTTAAGACCCAACAGCAAAGCGCGTTTTCGCCATCGTAGGTCAAGTGTCGCCAATTGGACCCGTTCAGGGGATCAAAGCAGGCATTGAAACCGTCGTCGCGCTCGGGCAAGAGATGAGCAGAACAATGGGGGCAGGCGTGATCGAGCTGGAAAATATCAGCTACAGCTATGGCGGCGGCGAATTGCTGAGCGATGTTTCGCTGCAGCTGCAGCCGGGATCGTTCCACTTCCTGACCGGGCCGTCGGGCTCGGGCAAGACCACGCTGCTGAAACTGTGCTACGGCGCTTTGCTGCCGACCTCGGGGCGGCTAAGCGCCTTTGGCGAGGATATTGCGCGGCTGGACCGTGACCAGATGGCCCTGCTGCGCCGTCGCATTGGCGTCGTGCATCAGGATTGCCGGTTTCTGGATCACATGACCGTGGCCGAAAACGTCGCCCTGCCGCTGATGGTGTCGGGTCGGGCGGAGGCGGGTGAACAAAATGATCTGACCGAACTGCTGGGCTGGGTCGGGCTGGGCAGCCGTCTTGAGGCGCTGCCGCCGGAACTGTCGGGCGGTGAACGTCAACGCGCCGCACTGGCCCGCGCGGTCATCCTGTCGCCGGACATGGTGCTGGCGGATGAACCCACCGGCAACGTCGACTGGGAGATGTCGCAACGCTTACTACGCCTGCTGGTCGAGCTGAACCGCATGGGCAAAACCGTGCTGATCGCGACCCATGACCTTTCCCTGATCCGCGCCGCCAAAAGTCAGGTTCAGGCGCGGGTGCTGCGGATTTCCCAGCGCCGCCTTCAACTCGCGGGGGCGGATCTATGAGCAAGGGCGACATCCGCAACTTGCTGCGCCGCGACAGCCGCGCCGACCGGGTGGTGCCGCCCACCGGGTTTACCGCGCAACTGACCCTGTTCGTATCCGGCGCGATGGCGTTTCTGGCCGTCTTTGCGCTGGCCCTGTCGCTGGCCTCAGGGCGGCTGGCGGATCGCTGGGCCTCGGAACTGGCGGGGGCCGCCACGCTGCGGATCAACGCCCCCGCCGACCAGCGCGCCGCCCAGACCGAGGCTGCGCTGACCGTGCTGAGCCAAACCCCCGGCGTCGCCTCGGCCCGTGCGCTGACCAGCGAAGAACAGGCCGCTCTGCTCTCACCATGGTTCGGCCCCGACCTGCCGCTGGAGACGCTGCCCATCCCGCAACTGATCGAGATCATCGAAGGCCCGCCCGGTCTGGACGCGGCCGGTCTGCGCCTGCGTCTGGGGGCCGAAGTGCCCGGGGCGGTGCTGGATGATCACACCCGCTGGCGCGAACCGCTGGTTGATGCGGCGATGTCGCTGCGGCGGCTGGGCTGGATCTCGATCCTGCTGATTGGTGGGGCCACGGCCGCGATGATCACGCTGGCCGCCAATGCCTCGCTGGCTGCCAACGCCCAGATCATCGAGGTGCTGCGTCTGGTCGGTGCCCGCGACCGGTTCATCGCCGGGGCCTTCGTGCGGCGGTTTACCTTCCGCGCGCTGTTCGGGGCCGGGGTCGGCACACTACTGGGGATGTCCGGCGTTCTGCTGCTGCCCGAAGCCTCCGACGCGGGTGGATTTCTCACCGGGCTCGGGTTTCAGGGGGCAGGCTGGCTGCTGCCCGTGCTGATCCCGCTTTTGGGCGCGGCGGTTGCGTTTCTGGCCACGTGGTCGGCGGCGCGGCGCAAGTTAAAGGAGCTTTCGTGATGTTCATGGCCCTTCAATGGATACGGTCGCTGATCTTCATGTTCACGATCTACGTGTGGATGCTGATCCTTGGGATTGTCTTTGCGCCCTACGCGCTGTTCGCTAAACGCGGAGCGGCGCGGGCCTGCATGACCTATGCCCGCACAACCATGTGGCTGGCCCGCTGGATGGTCGGCATTCGCAGCGAAATCCGTGGAAACCCTCCGACCGGAGAGGTGGTGATCGCGGCCAAGCACCAGTCTTTCCTCGATATCATCATGATCTTCAGCGCCATCCCCCATGGCAAGTTCATCATGAAGAAAGAGCTTCTGTGGACCCCGGTCATCGGCATGTATGCCCGCCGGCTGGGTTGTGTCGCGGTTGATCGCGGCAAAAGGGGCGTGGCGGTGGCCAAGATGGTCAAGGATGTGGCCAAAGAGTTCAGCGAACCCGGCCAGCTGGTGATCTACCCGCAAGGCACCCGCGTCGCGCCGGGTGTTCCGAAGCCCTATAAGGTGGGAACGGCGGTGCTCTATCAGGGGCTGGGTTATCCCTGCGTGCCGGTTGCCACAAATGCGGGTGTGTTCTGGCCCAGAACCGGCATCCTGCGCAAACCCGGCACAGCCATTGTCGATTTCCTCGACCCGATCGAACCCGGCGTTGGCCGGGACGCCTTTCTGGAGCGGCTTGAGGACGTCATCGAAACAGGTTCAAACGCATTGATGCGAGAAGTGGGATTTGACCCGGATGCAGTTCATTGAAGACATAACGACGCTCGAGGGGCTTTACGGTACCCCCGGCGCACCCTCGCTGCGCAAGGTGGCCCGGCAACTGACGCCGCTCTACCGCAAATGGATCATGACCGCGCGGCTCTGCGTGCTGAGCACCGTGGGCCCTGAAGGCGTCGACGGCAGCCCGCGCGGCGATGACGGGCCTGTTGTGCTGGAACTGGACCCCGGCACGCTTGCGCTGCCCGACTGGCGCGGAAACAACCGCCTGGACAGCCTGCGCAATATCGTGCGTGACCCGCGTGTGGCGTTGATGTTCATGGTGCCCGGTTCAAACACTGTGGTGCGGGTCAACGGCTCGGCGCGCCTGACGGCGGATGAAACGCTGCGCGCCCGCTTTGAAAAACACGGCAAACAGCCCGCCACCGTCATCGTTATCGAAATTGCCGAGATTTACACCCAATGCGCCCGCGCGCTGATGCGGTCGCAGACATGGGCTGGCGGCGATGACGCCGAGGGCCTGCCAACCGCCGGAGAAATCCTTGCAGAAATGACCGCCGGAGAAGAAGGCGGCGCACGCTATGACCAGGAATGGGGAGCGCGCGCCGCCAAGACGATGTGGTAGGAAAGGGGGCTCTGCCCCCGCCGCGGCAAGCTGCGACTCCCCGGGATATTTAGAGCCAGATGAAGCAGGGGATCCGGTCTTCATCTGGCCAGAAATATCCCGGAGCGCGAGGCAGAGCCTCGCATCCCGAGCTTTCAGCCCTTACAGTTTCACGAGTGGATCGGGCCGTCGCCACAGGCGAGTGCTGCTTCACGCACCGCTTCTGAATAGGTCGGGTGTGCGTGGCAGGTCAGGGCCAGATCTTCGGCAGAGGCACCGAATTCCATCGCCACGCAGACCTCGTGGATCAGATCGCCTGCTGCTGGGCCGATGATGTGTGCGCCCAGAATGCGGTCTGTTTCTTTGTCGGCGAGGATTTTGACAAACCCGTCGGCGGCGAAATTCGCCTTGGCGCGGCCATTGCCCATGAACATGAACTTGCCGACCTTGTAGGCACGGCCCTGTTCTTTCAGCGTCGCTTCGGTTTCGCCGACATTGGCGACCTCGGGCCAGGTGTAGATCACGCCCGGAATGACGCCATAGTTCACATGGCCATGCTTGCCCGCGACCTGCTCGGCGGCGGCCATGCCCTCGTCTTCGGCCTTATGGGCCAGCATCGGGCCTTCGGTAACATCGCCGATGGCGTAAATGCCGGGTACGTTGGTCTGCCATTCAGCGCCCACTTTGATCTGGCCGCGCGGTGTCATCTCAACGCCCAGAGCCTCGAGTCCCAGACCATCGGAATAGGGTTTGCGCCCGGTGGCGACCAGAACGGTGTCGGCGTCGATCACATGCTCGCTGTCATCCTTGAGCAGCTTGTACGTCACTTTGGCCTTGGTCTTGGTCGCTTCGGTCTTTTGCACCGCCGCGCCCATGACGAAGTTAAGACCCTGTTTCTTGAGAATACGCTGGAAGGTCTTCTGTACTTCAGGATCCATGCCCGGCGTGATTTCCTTGAGGAATTCGATCACCGTCACCTCGGCCCCAAGACGGCTGTAGACCGAGCCCAGCTCCAGCCCGATCACACCGGCACCGATCACCACCATCTTCTTCGGAATCTTGCCCAGAGACAGTGCGCCGGTCGAAGTCACAACGACCTTCTCATCCACTTCGACACCGGGCAGCGCCGACGGCTCAGAGCCCGAGGCGATGATGATGTTCTTGGCCTCGTGCACCTCATCACCCACCTTTACCTGACCGGCAGCGGGGATCGAGCCCCAGCCTTTCAGCCAATCGATTTTGTTCTTCTTGAACAGAAACTCGATGCCCTTGGTGTTGCCGTCGATCACCTCGTCCTTATAGGCCTGCATCTGTTTCCAATCGACCGACGGAGA
This sequence comes from Ruegeria sp. G7, assembly GCF_056535465.1. Lineage (NCBI taxonomy): Bacteria > Pseudomonadati > Pseudomonadota > Alphaproteobacteria > Rhodobacterales > Roseobacteraceae > Ruegeria > Ruegeria sp. G7. The sequence goes on from NZ_JBQFIL010000001.1 coordinate 1,471,588, forward strand.
TTTGCCTTTCAGGCCCATCTTGGCAAAGTTATGCTCGGCTTCGTGCAACTGGTGACTGGCATGCAGCAGCGCCTTGGACGGAATGCAGCCTACGTTCAGACAGGTGCCGCCCAGCGTCTCACGCCCTTCGACCACGGCGGTTTTCAGCCCCAGTTGGGCGCAGCGGATGGCGCAGACATAGCCGCCGGGGCCGGCTCCGATTACGATGACGTCATAGCTGGACATTGGGGCACTCCTTGATGTGTCTCGACCGCGCCCGGATCAGGGGCGCGGCAGTCAGGCCTTACAGGGCCATAAGGTATAGATAAACGGTTGCAAGAAATCCTGCCAGCCAGACAAGCGTGCGCAGGAACGGGACCGGGATGGCCAAAGCGTAGACCGGGACAAAGACGAGGCGCGCGATCAGGAAAATCTGCGCCGCCAGCAGCGTCCCGGACGTGAAGCCATCCTTGACGGCAAGGATCAGCACCGCAGGCGCAAACAGCGCCATCGCCACGACCGAGTTCGACAGCGTGCGCTCGACCCGTCCGGCAACCCCGGTCAGCGGCGGCATGTCATCCCGCGCGCCACCCAGCGTCATCAGCCCGACCTGTGACATGGCGGTCAGGACGTTCAGCAGGATGATCACCACGACCAGCAGGCCATAAAGCGCAAGAATGGAAAGTTCCGAAGACATGTTCACATTTCCTTTTTCAATGAGTGTCCGGGTTCGGGACTAACATCTCCAAGGCTGATGGGCAGGCGGGGCTCACGCGTAAGTGCAACGGCGTGTGCAGGAGAGAGCCCCTGCACACGCAGGATGTCAGACCGGTTCTAGCAGCTTAACCTGAATATGGGCCACGCCGCCACGTTCGTGATGCATGGACAGTTCTTCCGAGTCGAAGAACCTGCGCGCCCTTTCAAGGTCCGCCACCTCGAACATCGCAACCGCATGGTCGCGCTGGTCGGGGTCTTTCCAGACATGCAGGTCGCGGATGCCCGCAGCCTTGCGCATGGGCTTGTCCTCGCGGAACACTTTCAGCCAGGCGCTGAAATCGGCCACATCGGCCTGCCAGAGTACATGTGTTGCCATGATCACAGATCCATCAGCAGACGGCGCGGGTCTTCCAGCGCCTCTTTCACGCGCACAAGGAAGGTGACCGCGCCTTTGCCGTCTACGATCCGGTGGTCATAGGACAGGGCCAGATACATCATCGGACGGATCTTGATCTCACCATTGATGACCATCGGGCGGTCCTGGATCTTGTGCATGCCCAGAATACCCGATTGCGGCGGGTTCAGAATGGGCGAAGACATCAGCGAGCCGTATACACCGCCGTTCGAGATGGTGAAGGTGCCGCCCTGCATCTCGGCCATCGACAGCTTGCCGTCGCGGGCGCGCTTGCCCTTTTCGGCGATGGCTTTCTCGATCGCAGCGAAAGACATAGAATCCGCGTCGCGAATGACCGGAACCACCAGACCCTGAGGCGTACCGGCAGCCACGCCCATATGGACGAAGTTCTTGTAGACGATGTCGGTGCCGTCGATCTCAGCATTCACCTCTGGCACTTCTTTCAGCGCGTGACAGCAGGCCTTGGTGAAGAAGGACATGAATCCCAGACGCACGCCGTGCTTCTTCTCAAACTGGTCCTTGTACTGGCTGCGCAGGGCCATCACCTCGGTCATGTCCACCTCGTTATAGGTGGTCAGGATCGCGGCGGTGTTCTGGGCATCCTTCAGGCGCTTGGCGATGGTCTGGCGCAGACGGGTCATGCGCACACGTTCTTCGCGGGCGGCATCATCGGCGGCGACAGGCGCGCGCGGCGCTTGGGCAGCGGGGGCGGGCACAGCCGCCGCAGGCGCTGGGGCCGACGCCGTTGCAACGGCCTTTGCCACGTCCTCTTTCATGATGCGGCCATCGCGGCCCGTTCCGGTGACCTGATCTGCCGACAGACCGGCCTCGGCCATGGCTTTCTCGGCCGATGGAGCATTGGCGACGTCCTTGCCACCAACCGAGTCACCCCCATTCGCCGGGGCAGCCGCCGCCGGAGCCGCAGCAGCACCCGCCGCCGCGCCCGAGATCACCGCCAGCTTGGCGCTTGCATCTACGGTCGCGCCCTCGGGCGCTACGATTTCGGCCAGAACACCTGCAGCCGGGGCCGGAACCTCGACCGATACCTTGTCGGTCTCCAGCTCACACAGCATCTCGTCCTGTGCCACGGCATCGCCGACCTGCTTGAACCATGTCGAGACGGTCGCCTCGGTCACGGATTCACCCAGCGTGGGCACCATCACATCGACGCTGCCACCCGACGCTGCGGGGGCCGCAGCAGCAGAGGCCGGGGCCGCCGCCGGGGCAGGGGCCGCGCCTTCACCCGCCGCAATCGTGGCCAGCAGGGCGTCGACACCAACGGTCTCACCTTCGGCGGCTACGATCTCCCCCATCACACCCGCGGCGGGCGAGGGCACTTCGACCGTGACCTTGTCGGTCTCAAGCTCACACAGCATTTCATCCACGGCCACGGCGTCACCGGGGTTCTTGAACCATGTCGCAACCGTGGCTTCGGTGACAGATTCGCCAAGCGTGGGAACACGAACTTCAATCGTCATCGTTTACTTTCCTTTGAGGCTCAGCGCTTCGTTCACCAGCGCTTCTTGTTGGAATTTGTGTTGGCTGGCCAGACCCGTCGCGGGCGAGGCCGAGGTGGCGCGGCCAGCATAAACCGGACGCGTATGTTTGGCTTTGATCCGGGTGAGCACCCATTCGATATTGGGCTCGATAAAGGTCCAGGCGCCTTGGTTCTTGGGTTCTTCCTGACACCAGACCATCTCGGCCCCTTTAAAGCGCTCAAGCTCGTTGATCAGCGAGTGCGCGGGGAAGGGATAGTATTGCTCGATCCGCATCAGATAGATGTCGTCGATGCCACGCGCATCGCGTTCTTCCAGAAGGTCGAAATACACCTTGCCGGAACACATGACGACGCGCTTGATCTTGTCATCGGACACCAGCTTTGTATCCGAATTTCCTTTCTGCGCATCATCCCACAGTACCCGGTGGAAGCTGGAACCTGTGGTGAAATCATCTGCCGTGCTGACCGCCAGCTTGTGCCGCAGCAGTGACTTTGGCGTCACCAGGATCAGCGGCTTGCGGAAGGTCCGGTGCAGCTGTCTGCGCAGGATGTGGAAATAGTTCGCAGGCGTCGTGCAGTTGGCCACGATCCAGTTGTCCTGACCGCACATCTGCAAGAAGCGTTCAAGCCGGGCGGACGAGTGTTCCGGGCCTTGCCCCTCAAACCCGTGCGGCAGCAGGGTGACCAGACCGGACATACGGAGCCATTTGCTTTCGCCCGAGCTGATGAACTGGTCGAACATGATCTGCGCACCATTGGCGAAATCGCCGAACTGCGCTTCCCAAAGAACCAGCGCGTTGGGTTCGGCCAGCGAATAGCCATACTCGAAACCCAGAACCGCATATTCGGACAGCATCGAGTCGATCACTTCGTATTGTGACTGCCCTTTGCGGATGTTGTTGAGGGGATAATACCGTTCTTCGGTTTCCTGGTGGACAAAGCCTGAATGGCGTTGGCTGAATGTGCCGCGGGTGGCATCCTGACCGGCCAGACGCACGGGGTACCCTTCTGTCAGCAACGAGCCGAAGGCCATCGCCTCACCCGTCGCCCAGTCAAAGCCTTTGCCGGTTTCGAACATCTGTTTCTTGTGGTCCAGCAGACGGCCCACGGTCTTATGCAAAGCAAATCCGTCCGGAGCCTGTGTCAGCGCGCTTCCGATTTCGGCCAGAGTGTCTGGGGTGATCGCCGTATCGCCCCGAACATATTCGTCCTTGTTCTTGTCCAGATGCGACCAGCGTCCATCCAGCCAGTCGGCCTTGTTGGGTTTAAAGTCCTTCCCGGCCTCGAATTCGTTGTTCAGATGCGCCTGGAACGCGGCTTTCATATCCTCGATCTCGCCCTCGGGGATCAGCCCATCCTTGACCAGACGTTCGGTGTACAGCGACAGCGTTGTCTTATGCGTCTTGATCTTCTTGTACATGATCGGGTTGGTGAACATGGGCTCATCGCCCTCGTTGTGCCCGAACCGGCGGTAGCAGAAGATATCCAGAACCACGTCCTTGTGGAACTTCTGGCGGAACTCGGTCGCCACCTTGGCGGCATGCACCACCGCCTCGGGGTCGTCGCCATTGACGTGGAAAATCGGGGCTTCAACCATCAGCGCAATATCCGTTGGATACGGGCTGGAGCGGCTGAAATGCGGCGCTGTAGTAAAGCCGATCTGGTTGTTCACCACGATATGCATCGTACCGCCGGTCTTGTGTCCGCGCAGGCCGGACAGGCCAAAGCCTTCGGCCACCACGCCCTGACCGGCAAAGGCTGCATCGCCATGCAGCAGGATCGCCATGACCTTGGTGCGGTCAGTGTCCTTCAGCTGATCCTGCTTGGCGCGCACCTTGCCCAACACCACTGGGTTCACCGCCTCGAGGTGGCTGGGGTTGGCGGTTAGCGAGAGGTGGACGCTGTTGCCGTCAAACTCGCGGTCGCTGGAGGCACCGAGGTGGTATTTGACGTCGCCCGAACCATCCACGTCCTCGGGCTTGAAGCTACCGCCCTGGAATTCGTTGAAGATGGCGCGATAGGGCTTGCCCATCACGTTGGCCAGAATGTTCAGACGTCCCCGGTGTGGCATCCCGATGACGATATCGCTCAGACCCAGCGCGCCACCGCGCTTGATGATCTGCTCCATCGCCGGGATCAGTGCCTCACCGCCGTCCAGACCGAACCGCTTGGTGCCCATGTATTTGACATGCAGGAACTTCTCAAAGCCCTCGGCCTCGACCATCTTGTTCAGGATCGCCTTGCGGCCTTCCTTGGTGAACTGGATTTCCTTGCCAAAACCCTCGATCCGTTCCTTCAGCCACGCGGCCTCTTCGGGGTTCGAGATATGCATGTATTGCAGCGCAAAAGTGCCACAGTATGTCCGCTTCACGATCTCGACGATCTGCCGCATGCTGGCCATCTGCAGGCCCAGCACGTTGTCGATAAAGATCGGACGATCCATGTCGGCATCGGTGAAGCCATAGGTCTTTGGGTCCAGCTCAGGGTGCGTGCTGGCCGCGCGCATACCCAGCGGGTCCAGATCGGCGGCCAGATGGCCCCGGATGCGATAGGCCCGGATCAGCATCAGGGCCCGCAGGCTGTCCAGCACCGCGCGTTTGATCTGGTCATCGCTGACCGCAACTCCCTTGGCGGCGGCCTTGTCCTTGATCTTCTTACCTGCGGCCTTGGCATCAATCTCGGCCCATTCGCCGGTCAGCGCCCCGGTCAGATCATCACTGGGCATCGGAGGCCAGTCGGTGCGCGCCCAAGACGGCCCTTCGGCCTCGCGCTGCACATCCGGCGTGGCATCACCCATGGCCTTGAAGAACTCGACCCAGGCGGCATCCACCGCGCCGGGGTTCCGGGTATACTGGGCATAGAGCTGCTCTAGATACTCGGCGTTATGCCCCTGCATGAAGCTTGAGGCATGAAACTGGTCGTTGGGCGAATGTTCGGTCATGGGGTTACCTCATATGGGTTGGGACCGTATTGGTTGGTGCCCGGCTGGCTGGGGCGGGACAGCCACCACAGCACCAGGAGGGGTGACACTGTGAGAACGATCAGTGTCGGAATGACTATAAGCAGGGTTGCGCGGGTGAACAGAATGTCCAAAGCCCCGCCATGGAACTGACTGGCAAGGCCAATTCCAAAGAGCAAAACGGCCAGGGCACCCAGGATCAGTAAGATCGGCAGCAGCGCATAAAATCCGCTGCGTCCGGTGTCGTGCATCCTCCGGAACGAAACGGCCAGATGCGGGAAGAGCACGATCAGCGTCACCAGGCTCTGCACCGGTCCCGAGGACATGGCAGTGACAGATCTGGACGTTTCAGTCTCGCTGACCGCAACCTGAGTAAAAAACTGCCAGTCGATGAGGCCGGCGATAGAGCCCCAGATCACGATGAAGAGGAAAAAGAACCAGTATTCAGGCCGCGAGGCACGTCCCGAGAAGTTGAAGAACTTGGTGAAACAGGTGCGGATGGCGTCGGAGAAGGTCATGTTCATTCGTTGACCTCCGGCGCGACCATTTGCTCGGACGTTCGCCTGATTTGGGTCCAGTAGACGGGCGCGTTAGGGCCAAATACCTCAAAGGCATCCGGCAATAGTTCCACGTAAAGTAACCCGTCGGTGCGTCTTGGCTCACCTTCTCTAAATTTGACATTGTATGCTCTAGAAGCGGGCGTCACTTTGGTTCCATAAGCTTCTTCCGCAACTGCCGCCGATATGAACTCTGATGTGATCTGGCTGTTTTTCATCAGATGGTAGCACAAATCAAAATAGAAGCGGTTGGTTTCTGTGCCTTTGATGGCAGTGGTGCCTGCGATTACGATCTCGCCATTGTTCGGGTTCACCAGAATCTCAGGACGGCTCTGGTATGCATCAAAGTACAGCTCTTTAATATCGCCATTGTACGAGTTGAGAACTGCGAGACGGTTCTCCGCCCGTTCCAAGCCGTTCTCCCAGAAATAAGTGTTAAGAACACCTATCCACTGTTCGGACATCATCGCCAATCTTTGCGACGCATCATCTGCGTCGATCCAACCGTTTTGACGCAGCCGGGAAACGACTTCCCGGCTGTCAATTTGAGTTTCGCGGCAAGACGATTCGGGCCAGTTTTTCTCATCTGCGACCAGCACGTTTGCCGACAAGCAAAGCGCAGTAGCAATCAAACTACCCTGTAGCCTGCGAGCGATCATCTTAGCCAATCGCTTCCAGCACAGCCTCACCCAGCTGCGCCGGGCTTTCGGCGACAACGATACCGGCGCTGCGCATGGCTTCGATCTTGTCCTCGGCACCGCCTTTACCACCGGCAACAATCGCGCCCGCGTGGCCCATGCGGCGGCCCGGAGGCGCCGTGCGGCCTGCGATGAAACCAGCGGTGGGTTTCGAGCGGCCCTTCTTGGCCTCATCCGCCAAGAATTGCGCGGCTTCTTCCTCGGCCGAGCCGCCGATCTCACCGATCATGATGATCGAGTGGGTCTCGTCATCGGCCAGGAACCATTCCAGCACGTCGATATGCTCGGTGCCTTTGATCGGGTCGCCGCCGATGCCCACGCAGGTGGACTGGCCCAGACCCACATCGGTGGTCTGCTTGACGGCCTCATAGGTCAGGGTGCCCGAACGGGACACAACGCCGACCGAGCCGCGCTTGTGAATGTGACCCGGCATGATGCCGATCTTACAGGCGTCGGGCGTAATCACACCGGGGCAGTTCGGCCCGATCAGGCGCGACTTGCTGCCTTCCAGCGCACGCTTGACCTTCATCATGTCCAGAACCGGGATGCCTTCGGTGATGCAGACGATCACTTCCATCTCGGCATCAATCGCTTCAAGGATCGAGTCCGCCGCAAAGGGCGGCGGCACATAGATCACGCTGGCATTGGCTTCGGTCACATGCTTGGCTTCGTGGACCGAGTTGAACACGGGCAGGTCAAGATGCGTCATCCCGCCTTTGCCGGGGGTCACGCCGCCGACCATGTTGGTGCCATAGGCGATGGCCTGTTCGCTGTGGAATGTGCCCTGTGAGCCGGTAAAACCCTGACAGATCACTTTGGTGTTTTCGTCGATGAGGACTGCCATCTGGCGTTCTCCTTTGTAGGGCGGGGTTCAGCCCGCCGAAATCTTGGGAAAGGTGGGCCGAAGCCCACCCAACGGGATGGCATCAGCCCTTGACGGCCTTCACGATCTTCTCGGCACCGTCTTTCAGGTTGTCCGCCGCAATCACGTCCAGGCCCGAGGTGTTGATGATCTCTTTGCCTTTCTCGACATTGGTGCCTTCCAGACGCACGACCAGCGGAACCTGTAGTCCGACCTCTTTAACAGCCGCCACAACGCCCTCGGCGATGACGTCACAGCGCATGATGCCGCCGAAGATGTTGACCAGAATGCCTTTGACCTGCGGGTCCGAGGTGATGATCTTGAACGCCTCGGTCACTTTTTCCTTGGTCGCACCGCCGCCCACGTCGAGGAAGTTGGCCGGCTCGGCCCCATAGAGCTTGATGATGTCCATCGTGGCCATCGCCAGACCGGCACCGTTGACCATGCACCCGATCTCACCATCCAGCGCGATGTAGTTCAGGTCGTATTTGGACGCTTCCAGTTCCTTGGGGTCTTCCTCGGTCGTGTCGCGCAGCTCGGCAATATCCGGGTGGCGGTAAACCGCGTTGCCGTCAAAGCCGACCTTGGCGTCCAGCACTTTCAGGTCGCCCTTGTCCGAGACGATCAGCGGGTTGATCTCCAGCATCTCCATGTCCTTCTCGACGAAGGCGTTATAGAGCTGGTTCATCAGTTTGACGCATTGTTTGACCTGCGCGCCTTCCAGACCCAGTGAAAAGGCAATGCGGCGGCCGTGATAAGCCTGATAGCCGGTCGCCGGGTCAACCGAGAAGGACAGGATTTTCTCGGGCGTCGCTGCAGCCACCTCTTCGATATCCATGCCGCCTTCGGTCGAGCAGACAAATGAAATGCGGCTGGTCTGGCGATCCACCAGCAGAGCCAGGTAAAGCTCGCGCTCAATGCCCGAACCGGCCTCGATATAGATGCGATTCACCTGCTTGCCTGCCGGGCCGGTCTGATGCGTGACCAGTGTGCGGCCCAGCATCTTCTTGGCTTCTTCGGCGGCCTCTTCCACCGACTTGGTCAGACGGACACCGCCTTTTTCCCCGGCATCCACCTCTTTGAACGAGCCCTTGCCGCGTCCCCCCGCGTGGATCTGCGCCTTGACGACCCACAGGGGGCCATCCAGTTCACCGGCTGCGGTTTTGGCTTCCTCGGCGCGCAGAACCGCGCGACCGTCGGAGACCGGAGCGCCATAGCTGCGCAAAAGAGCTTTGGCCTGATATTCGTGAATATTCATCGAAATTGTCCCGTCTGACTACGATTACCCCGTTATAGGGGTGTCTAAGGGCCAAGTTTAAAGAGTTTTTTGACGTGTCACGGGAAATTGCAGAAGATTTTCAGTATTTGTGATCACGGTTTTTTGGGGTGTGATCACAAAAAAATACACAGGCGTGTATTGCGCTAGTTTTTCAGAAAGTATCGATTCTGCAAAAAACATAGATAGAATGAAATCCCTCCTGCCAAGAAAAGTGGCGCGGTTCGCATCACGGCTGCGAGCAACGGGTCCATCACGGTTGGATTTCCTCCATCGACTCCGAGCGCGATGAAAAATATCGGGATCAGCCCGACCCCACGCACGATGCATTGAGCCGAGTAGGCCTTAAGAACTGTTGTGATAATGCCCTGAGGTTTGTCATATCAAAAAAGTAAGAGTGCGGACAAAGCCAAGACATAGAAAGTGGGCCTCAGTGTTATCAAGAAGATGGTGGTGAACACTATAACTTCTCTTTCTATGGTCAAGAAAAGAGAAATGCGCGCCCGAAGACGCGCATTCACCCTTTGGTCTGGAATTCCAGACCTTATGCCAGCGAGCTATCGATGCCCTTGCAGGCTTCGATCAGACCTTTCACAGCATTCACTGAGTTGTCGAAGCCGGCCTGCTCTTCTTCGTTGAGCTTGATGTTGACGATGCGCTCGATGCCGCCAGCGCCGATGACGGTGGGAACACCCACATACATGCCTTCAACACCCAGTTCGCCATCGCAATAAGCGGCACAGGGCAGAACGCGTTTCTGGTCTTTCAGATAGGCCTCGGCCATTTCGATCGCCGAGGTGGCAGGCGCGTAGAAGGCCGAGCCGGTTTTCAGCAGGCCAACGATCTCGGCACCGCCATCACGGGTGCGCTGCACGATGGCGTCCAGTTTCTCTTGCGTGGTCCAGCCCATCTCGACCAGATCGGGCAGGGGGATGCCGGCGACGGTGGAATAACGTACTGACGGGACCATCGTGTCGCCGTGGCCGCCCAGAACGAACGCGGTGACATCGCGCATCGAGACGTTGAACTCTTCCGACAGGAAGTGGGCGAAACGGCCTGAATCCAGAACGCCCGCCATGCCACAGACTTTGTTGTGCGGCAGGCCCGAGAATTCGCGCAGGGCCCAGACCATCGCGTCCAGCGGGTTGGTGATGCAGATGACGAACGCGTCGGGCGCGTTGGCGGCGATGCCTTCGCCGACCGATTTCATGACCTTCAGGTTGATGCCCAGCAGGTCGTCACGGCTCATGCCCGGTTTGCGCGGGACACCGGCGGTCACGATGCAGACATCGGCACCTGCGATGTCTTCATAGGACTGCGTGCCTTTCAACTTGGCGTCGAACCCTTCCGAGGGGCCGGATTCTGCGATGTCCAGCGCCTTGCCTTCGGGCGTACCTTCGGCGATGTCGAACAGAACGACATCCCCAAGTTCTTTCATTGCTGCGAGGTGGGCGAGCGTGCCGCCGATCTGACCTGCGCCGATCAGCGCGATCTTGGGTCTGGCCATTTGGATTATCTCCGGTCGGTTTTGAAATCGCGGTTTTGCTAGTCGCAAAAACGACGCTGCGCAAGCCTCCTGCGGCGCGGCATGCCACCGCATACCGTTTGCACAGCCTGTACCGATTGCGCTAAACCGCTGCGAGACACGCCTATTCGCGGATCACCCTATGTTCGAAATGAATCTGATGTTTTTTGCGGTGGCGATCCCGGCGGTGATCTTTGCCGGTATATCGAAGGGCGGTTTCGGCTCGGGCGTGGCCTTCGCGTCATCCTCGATTCTGGCGTTGATCCTGACGCCAGGGCAGGCTTTGGCGCTGATGCTGCCGATCCTGATGGTGATCGATGTTGCCACGCTGAAACCCTATTGGAAACGCTGGAGCTGGCCGGATTCCCGCCTGCTGATCCTGGGCGGGGTGCCGGGGGTTGCGCTGGGCGCTTGGTTTTATCGTGTCACGGATGACGACCTGCTGCGGCTGCTGATCGGAGGAATCTCGGTCGGCTTCGTTGTGTGGCATGTGGGCCAGTCCAGGGGCTGGATCCGTGGCTTTGCAAACCGCCTGCCGCCCCCGGCTGGTTTGTTCGCGGGGCTGGTTGCGGGGTTCACCAGCTTTGTCAGTCACGCGGGCGGGCCGCCCGCCGCCGTCTATCTGTTGTCCCAGCGCCTGTCCAAGACGGAGTTTCAGGCCTCGACCGTGCTGGTCTTCTGGGTGATCAACGCGGTGAAGTTCGTGCCCTTCGCCTATCTGGGCCTGTTCACATGGCACACCGCGCTGGCTGATCTTATGCTGACCCCCTTCGCCATTCTTGGCGCATGGCTGGGCGTCCGGGCGCATTTCATGCTGTCCGAACGCCTGTTCTTTGGTATCGCTTATGTGTTGCTGACATTGACCGGCACGAAACTGATCTGGGACGCCCTGACCTAAGCGTTGGGCGGTAGGGCCTCGGTCAGCGCCTCAAAGGACCGCCCTGAGGCGATCAGGCAGGTCAGCCCATCGGGCAGGGTCACGGTGATCGTCCAGCTTCCGCTCTGGTCCGACGCAAACACCTCCATCACTGCACCTTGACGGGCGATGCCGATGCTGCGGCGGGTCTCGCCATAGGTTTCGATCAATCGCTTTATCACGTCGCTTCGCGGCGCGCAGTTCTGTGCACTGACCTGCTGCGCAGCCAGTACCATGATCCCCAGACCGATTGTCATCTTCAGCAGTATTTTCTGCATCTCACACCCCATTCGTTTTCATCGCAAAAACAGGGTGCAACCGACAAAGCGATATCGCGTTAAGGCAACGCACGTTGCGTCACGGCACTGAAATGCTGCGCTGCGGCGATTTTGCGCTTGAACTTTCCGTCAAAAAATGTCCCATTCCGCGCAACATTATTTCTTTGGGAGAAGCCAATGGACCCGCGCCAGCGTCCTTATCGTTCCGTTCTCTATATCCCCGGCTCACGGGACCGCGCGCTGGACAAAGCCCGCAGCTTGCCGGTGGATGCGATCATCTTTGACCTTGAAGATGCGGTGGCCGCGGACGAAAAAGACAACGCACGCGAAACGCTCAGGGCTGCGCTGGCTGCAGGCGGCTATGGGGCGCGGGTCAAGATCGTGCGCATCAACGGGTTGGACACAGAATGGGGCCGGGCCGATGCCGAAGCCGTGCGCGACATGGACGCCGATGTGGTGCTGCTGCCCAAGGTGAGCGCGGCCGCCGATGTGGATGCGCTGGCGGCGATCACGGGCGATCTTCCGATCTGGGCGATGATGGAAACCCCACGCGGCATGCTGAACGCAGCCGAAATCGCGGCGCATCCACTGATGGCAGGCTTTGTCATGGGTACGAATGATCTGGCGAAAGAACTTCAAACCCGTTTCCGCCCCGACCGCTTGCCGATGATGACCTCGCTGGGCCTGTGCCTGCTGGCGGCCAAGGCCGAAGGGCTGATTATTGTCGATGGTGTTTATAATGCCTTCAAGGACACCGACGGGCTGGCCGCCGAATGCGCACAGGGCCGCGATATGGGCTTTGACGGCAAGACGCTGATCCACCCCGCACAGGTCGATGTCGCCAATGCAGCCTTCGCGCCATCAGAGGTTGAGATCGACCTGGCCCGCCGCCAGATCGCCGCTTTCGAGGAAACCGAAGCGCGTGGGCAAGGCGTGGCTGTTGTCGATGGCAAAATTGTTGAGAACCTTCACGTTGTAACTGCCCGCGAAACTCTGGCAAAAGCAGAGGCGATAACAGCATTGCAAGCGGGGTAAGCCAGCATGGGCTTTGTTCTTCTGATCCTTGGTGTGGCGCTTTGGTGGGCCGCACATCTGTTCAAACGTGTGATGCCCGAACGGCGCGCGGCCATGGGCAACGCGGGCAAGGGCGCGGTTGCGCTGGCGCTGGTCGCGGCGATCTTGCTGATGATCTTCGGCTATCGCATGACCGATTTCGTCTATGTCTGGGCACCGCCGACCTTCCTGATCCACCTCAACAATCTCTTGATTCTGTTCGCCTTCTTCCTCATGAGCCCTGCTGGCCAGAAGGGGCGCGTGCTGCACAAGCTGCGTCACCCGATGCTGGGCGGCTTCAAACTCTGGGCCTTTGCGCATCTGCTGGTGAATGGTGATCTGGCGTCGATCATCCTGTTCGGTGGCTTGCTGGCCTGGGCCGTGGTCGAGGTCATCGTGATCAACAAATCCGAACCTGACTGGACTCCGGGCGAACCCGGCACCTATGGCAAGGATGCGATGTTCTTTGTGGGCTCGATCGTGCTGTTGGGTGTTGTGGGCTATATTCACGGGCTGGTCGGCCCATCCCCGTTTGGCGGGTAAGGGGCGGATAACATGGCGAAACTTTATCGTTTGCTGACCGAGGAAGACACCTCGGCCTTCTGTCACAAGGTCTCGGACGCGCTGGCAAAGGGGTGGGATCTGTACGGTGACCCCTCATACGCCTTTGACGCGGCCAACAACGTCATGCGTTGCGCGCAGGCTGTGACCAAAGAGGTTCAGGCCGACTACACAGCAGACATGAAACTGGGACAACAATAATGGCAAAAACCAATCCGGGTAACTTCTTCGAGGATTATTCCATCGGGCAGGTGCTGCACCACGCAGTCCCGCGCACTGTGACGGATGGCGAGCGCGCTTTGTACCACGCGCTCTATCCCGCCCGACATGCGCTCTATTCCTCGGACGAGTTCGCCCGGAATTGTGGCCTGCCGCAAAGCCCGATCGATGATCTGGCGGCGTTCCATGTGGTCTTTGGCAAAACCGTCCCCGACATCTCGCTGAACGCGGTCGCCAATCTGGGCTATGCCGAGGGGCGCTGGCTGCAGCCGGTCTATCCCGGCGACACCTTGCGGTCGGAATCCGAGGTGATCGGGTTGAAACAGAACTCCAACGGGAAAACCGGCGTGGTCTGGGTGCGCACGCGCGGGCTGAACCAGCGCGATGAGGCGGTCATTGAGTATGTGCGCTGGGTCATGGTGCGCAAATCGAATTTGGATGCACCTGCGCCTGATACGGTTGTACCCGCATTAAAACAGGCGCTGGATGTTGGTGATCTGGTAGTGCCCGCGGGGCTCGATCTTTCGAACTACGATTTTGTGCAATCCGGCGAGGCGCATCGCTGGGGCGACTATGAGGTCGGAGAACAGATCGACCACGTTGATGGCGTCACTGTTGAAGAGGCCGAGCACATGCTGGCCACGCGCCTGTGGCAGAATACGGCCAAAGTGCATTTCGACCTGACGTTCCGCCCCGAGGGTCGGCTGATTTATGGCGGCCACGTGATCTCGATGGCGCGGGCGCTGTCGTTCAACGGGCTGGACAACGCGCAGATGATCGTGGGACTGAATGGCGGCGCGCACGCCAACCCCTGTTTCGCGGGTGACACGATCAAGGCATGGTCCGAGGTCTTGGGCAAGGCAGAAACAGGCGTACCGGGCGTCGGGGCTGTGCGCCTGCGGTTGGTAGCGACCAAAGGCGGAGAACCGTTTGCCCTGCGCAACGAGGATGGCAAATATCTGCCCGGCGTGTTGCTGGATCTGGACTATTGGGCGCTGATGCCGATGTAACCCCGCTGACATTCAATTGATCGCGGTCCGCGAAATCCGTGATACGCTGGTCGCATGATGATGGTGCGCGCGTTTGTGGCCAGTCTCTGTCTGGCCTCGCAGGCTTATGCCTGTGATTTGGCTTTGGCTTTGGCGGTTGACGTTTCCGGCTCGGTCGATTCCGAGGAATATCGTATCCAGATGGATGGCCTGGCCGCCGGCCTGCGCGATCCCATTGTATCCGAGGCGCTGGTACGTGGGCAGGCTCAGCTGATGCTGGTGCAGTGGACCGGCAGTTCGCGCCAGCGGGTCACTATCCCATGGACCCGGATCGACAGCTTCGCAACCTTGGACAGCTTCGCCGAACAGGTGGCTAACGATCCGCGCGTGTGGCGCAATTTCTCGACTGCGATCGGCGAGGCGCTTGAAATGACAATCTCGCATTTTGACAGTGTTGCGGACTGTGCCCGTCACCTGATCGATCTGTCCGGCGACGGGATTTCCAACGAGGGTGTCGAGCCGGTGAAACTGCACCCCAAACTGCGGGATCGCGGAGTGACCGTGAACGCCATTGCCATTGAAGAAAGCGAACCCGACCTGACCGCATATTTCTTTGAGAATGTTATCGTGGGCGAGGGTGCCTTTGTCGTCTCGGCCGCTGGATTCGCCGATTACCCCGAACGTATCCGCAAAAAATTGCTGCGCGAAGTGACGCAGCAGACGGCGGACCTGAATCGCGGTCGTCACTAGATTCGTGATCACATAGCTTTTCCCTTGAAAACGCTAACATTGACGGCGCCGAATGCGATTTGTGATCACGCAAAATGTGGTCGTGATCACAAACAGATTTTATCGCACGATTTGCGCTGGATTTAACGCTTTTTGCACCTGCAGCGCGTGACAGTGTCGCAAAAAACAGTAAAACGTTCGGTAGCCAACCGAAAAGGAGCCGCCATGGCCGATGTAAATCGGGGCAATCGCCCGCTTTCGCCGCACCTGTCGATCTATCGTCCTCAGTTGACGTCGGTCACGTCCATCCTGACCCGTATTACCGGAAATGCGCTCATTGTTGCGGCACTCCTGATCGTCTGGTGGTTTCTGGCCGCAGCGACCTCTCCCGAAGCGTTCGAACGGGCGAACTGGTGGCTCACCTCGGTGCTGGGCGATCTGGTGATGGCGCTGTCGCTTTGGGGGCTGTGGTACCACACACTGGCCGGTGTCCGGCACCTGATCTGGGACAATGCGGTGGGGCTGGATCTGCCGACTGCGATGAAGCTGGGCTGGGCGGTTGTTATCGGCTCGGTCGTTCTAACCCTGCTCACCCTGCTGATTGTCGCGTAAAGGAGTTTACTTATGCGTTATCTGACGGACCGCAAACGCGCGACGGGTCTTGGGTCGGCCAAGGCAGGTACTGCTCATTTCTGGCGGATGAAGGTCAGCTCGGTGGCTTTGCTGATCCTTGTTCCGCTGTTCATCTTCACATTCGGCCCGGTACTGGGTCAGCCGTATGACGTGGTGTTGGACTATTACTCGCGCCCGTTCCCGGCGATTGTTGCCGCGCTGACTCTTGTGGTCAGCATGAAACACTTTGCCGAAGGCGCGCAGGTGATGCTTGAGGATTATGTCCACGGGACCATGGAAAAAGTCTTGATCATCCTGACGACTTGCCTGTCGTACGGCGCGGCCGCGGCTGGCCTCTTCGCCATCGCGCGCATTGCCCTTTAATTCCCGGAGCTGAAAGAAATGGCTGCTTACGAATACGAAACGCATGAATATGACGTGGTCGTTGTCGGTGCCGGTGGGGCCGGGCTGCGCGCCACGCTGGGCATGGCGGAACAAGGGCTGCGTACGGCCTGTGTGACCAAAGTGTTTCCGACCCGCTCGCACACGGTCGCCGCGCAGGGCGGGATCGCCGCGTCGCTGTCGAACATGGGCCCGGATCACTGGCAATGGCATATGTACGACACTGTCAAGGGCTCGGATTGGCTGGGTGACACAGACGCGATGGAGTATCTGGCGCGTGAGGCCCCCAAGGCCGTTTACGAGCTTGAGCACTATGGCGTGCCGTTCAGCCGCACCGAAGAAGGCAAGATCTATCAGCGCCCATTTGGTGGGCACACAACGGAATTTGGCGAAGGTCCCGCTGTGCAGCGCACCTGCGCGGCTGCGGACCGGACAGGCCACGCCATCCTGCACACGCTGTATGGCCAGTCGCTGAAAAACAACGCCGAGTTCTATATCGAATACTTTGCCATCGACCTGATCATGTCCGATGATGGACAGTGTCAGGGCGTCGTTTGCTGGAAACTGGACGACGGCACGATGCATGTCTTCAACGCCAAGATGGTGGTGCTGGCGACTGGCGGTTATGGCCGCGCCTATTTCAGCGCGACCTCGGCCCATACCTGCACCGGTGATGGTGGTGGCATGGTGGCCCGCGCGGGTCTGGCCCTTCAGGACATGGAGTTCGTGCAGTTCCACCCGACCGGCATCTACGGCTCGGGCTGTCTGATCACCGAAGGGGCCCGGGGCGAGGGCGGTTACCTGACAAACTCGGAAGGTGAGCGGTTCATGGAGCGTTATGCGCCCCAGTACAAAGACCTCGCACCGCGCGATTATGTCAGTCGTTCGATGACCATGGAAATCCGCGAGGGCCGCGGGCTCGGGGAGGACGGTGATCACATTCACCTGAACCTGAGCCACCTGCCCGCCGAGGCACTGGCCGAGCGTCTGCCGGGTATTTCGGAATCTGCACGGGTCTTCGCTGGGGTCGACGTGACCAAGCAGCCGATCCCGGTTCTGCCGACAGTTCACTACAACATGGGTGGTATCCCAACGAACTATTGGGGTGAGGTTCTCAACCCGACCGAGGACAATCCCACCGCTGTGGTCCCCGGCCTGATGGCCGTCGGTGAGGCCGGGTGCGCGTCGGTCCACGGGGCGAACCGGCTTGGGTCGAACTCGCTGATCGACCTTGTGGTCTTTGGCCGTGCGGCGGCGATTCGGGCCGGCAAGGTCGTGGATGCGGATGCACCCAATCCGGTGCTGAATCAGACATCGGTCGACAAGGCGTTCGACCGGTTTGACGCGGTGCGCAACGCAAGCGGTACGGTTCCGACGGCCGATCTGCGGCTTGAGATGCAAAAGACCATGCAGTCGGATGCGGCTGTGTTCCGGACGTCGAAAACCATGGCTGAGGGCGTCGAGAAGATGACTGCCATCGCTGCCAAGATGGACGACCTGAAAGTCTCGGACCGCAGCCTTGTCTGGAACAGCGACCTTATGGAGTCGCTGGAACTGACCAACCTGATGCCAAGTGCGCTGGCCACTATTGTCGGTGCAGAGGCCCGCAAAGAATCCCGCGGCGCACACGCGCATGAGGATTTCACCGAGCGTGACGACGAAAACTGGCGAGTGCATACCGTCAGCCGGGTCGAGGGCAACAAGGTTGACCTCAGCTATCGCCCTGTCATCGTTGATCCGCTGACCACCGAAGATGAAGGTGGCATCAGCCTTAAAAGAATCGCGCCCAAGGCGCGCACGTTCTAAGGAGAGGAACTTATGGTACAACTGACCCTCCCCAAGAATTCCCGGATTACGACCGGAAAAACCTGGCCCAAACCCGAAGGTGCGACCAACGTGCGCAAGTTCCAGATTTATCGCTGGAACCCGGATGATGGGCAAAATCCGCGTGTCGACACCTATTTCGTCGACATGGACACCTGCGGCCCGATGGTTTTGGACGCGCTGATCAAGATCAAGAATGAGATCGACCCAACCCTGACCTTCCGTCGGTCGTGCCGTGAAGGGATCTGTGGGTCCTGCGCGATGAACATCGACGGGATCAACACGCTGGCCTGTATCTATGGGATGGACGAGATCAAGGGCGACGTGAAGATTTACCCGCTGCCGCACATGCCCGTGGTCAAGGACCTGATCCCCGACCTGACGCATTTCTATGCGCAGCACGCCAGCATCATGCCGTGGCTGGAAACCAAGACCAACCGCCCGGCGAAGGAGTGGAAGCAGTCCATCGAAGATCGTAAGAAGCTGGACGGTCTGTATGAATGCGTCATGTGCGCAAGTTGCTCAACCTCGTGCCCCAGCTATTGGTGGAATGGCGACCGCTATCTTGGCCCCGCCGCACTGCTGCACGCCTACCGCTGGATTATCGACAGCCGTGATGAGGCCACAGGTGAGCGACTGGATGAGCTTGAGGATCCCTTCAAGCTGTATCGCTGCCACACCATCATGAATTGCGCCAAAACCTGCCCCAAGGGTCTGAACCCGGCCAAAGCGATTGCTGAGATCAAAAAGATGATGGTCGAGCGGGCTGTGTAACCACAGTTCAGATCGAAGAAGAAATCCGGGGCTGAAGCGCCCCGGATTTATTCGTGTTCTGCGGGTATTGAATGGCTGGAGAACAGCAATGCCCCAAACACCAATCAAGGTTCTGACTGTCGCATCGATCAGTGCTCTTTCCGCATGTAGTGGATCGAACAGCAGTCGAGCTGAGTTCGCCTTTAAGCAAGTGGATTGCGCCAGCCAAGCCGGGATTGAGGGGTCTTTTACCACCCAGTACGTCCTTCAGAATGGGAAGCAAACCGAAGTCTTTGTTCCCGGAAATGGTGTGACTGACGCGCAAGCCGCGAAGGCAAATGCCTGCATGGCTGCATAACCCTTGCAAAGCATCGGGCTGGCAGAGGTATCTGCTGGCCTTGTATGTATTTTGAGCATACCCCGCCTGCAAAAAGATCTGATGTGTCCGGCGTCCGGTCCGAATATCTTTGCGTTGGGGAGGAGTGATGACACATTACGGGATCACTTCGATGAGCGCAGACAAAAAGAAAACCGATGCGGCCAAAGCCCTTGAGCTCCTGGAACAGGCGTGGGCTTATTACACACCCGAACCTAAGGTCCCAGCTTTCGAGGACGCGCCGGAGTTGTTCGAATACGCGCGTGCCGCCTAAAACCTCTGTCCGGTCTTGAAAAACGGCTGCCAATCGGCAAAGCAGAAGGATGCCAGTCCTTCTGCTTTTGCTTGCTGCCGGTGTTATTGCCTACTTCTATTGGCGCTCCCGAACCTCGTCGCTGACGCGCGAATGCCGGTGGCGACAGCACCGCGATGCGCATCAATGGCGCTGCAGTTTCTGTGGTGCCGTTTCACAATCAGATGAAGAACCCACGCGGTGCCTCAAGGGGCAGGGCTGATATCCAACGAACCTTTGCGCTGATTGACTTTGAGCGAGCTCCGGGTGCCGGTGGGTACCTTGCAAACCTGCTCACCCAGATAAACTGATATTGTGTGACGCTCCGCTCTTGCCACTACGACGACCGCGAAACAGGACCTGACAAAGGATGTGGAAGATAACTTGGCGCACTTAGCCTGCGCATCCGAATGGATGCAGCGTGGTGAGGTACCCCGTATGTCCTAAAACTATGACCTGTTATGTAAAAGAAGAAGCGTTATCCAAAGCGCCAGCAGTCAGCTTTGACGCGCATCTGATGCGAGCGGGACCCTTGTCTAGGGGGAGCATTCCAAGCACTCTTGAGTTTTTTCCGATTTGAGTGGCTTTAAATCGCCACATGGTGCACGCGTTGTGATCGGTTAAGTCTGTTTCTGTATGGCTTTGGGCTTTTACGTCATCACGAACTAGGCCAATCTCGAGCCATGACAGATTCTCAGAACACCCCTCAACCGCCGAATGACGCGGACGCCCGCCGTGCGGTCGCGCCTGTTATTTGCTACCCCACCGATGGGTTGCCCAAGCCCCCTCTGGCGCTGTACCAGGCGGCTCGGGAAACGGCGCAAAAAACAGACGAAGTGTTGGTTCCAGCGCGTGACGCGCGCTGTTTCCAAGTGCCTGCGGGGCATTTCTTTCGCATCACCTCGGTCGAGGGGCCGCAGGTTGGCGACCTCAATCTCTGGAATCTGAATGACCTGTCCGAAAGATTCTATTCTGGCAAGACACGTGCGCTGCATGGCACGCATCTGACAACGGGCGAGCAGATGTGGTCGAGCTTTCCGCATATGCGCCCGATGGCGACCATCGTTGCGGATACGCTGGGCTGGTATGGCATCGATGCGTTCGGCGGTTCGGTCCATGATGTGATTGGTACCCGCTGCGATCCATATACAGGCAATTTGCTTGCCGGGACCCAGTACCATCATTGCTGCCATTCAAACCTCACCCGTGCTTTTGCAGATCATCTGGCCATCCCGCTGGACGAGGCGGAACCGGCCGTACATGATGTTCTGAACGTGTTCATGTGTACCGGGTTCACCCGTGATACCGGTCAGTACTTTATGAAGGCCTCGCCTGTTCGGCCTGGTGACTATCTGGAATTCTTCGCCGAGATTGATCTGCTGGGGAATCTCAGTGCCTGCCCGGGTGGTGACTGCTCATCCGAGCATTCCTCGGATACCGCGCCGTGCCACCCTTTGCTGGTCGAGGTTTTCGCGCCTGCCGATGGCGCATTGGCGGGCTGGAGCAGCCCTGCGCGCAATGCTTATGATCGCACGCATGGGCGTTAGTGTTTGGGCGTGTCACGTGGTTGGGAAAGCCGCCTCAAGCGCGATCTCGACCATGTCGCCAAAGCTGCGTTCTCGATCAGATGACGGCAGCGCTTCGCCAGTCAGGAGGTGGTCCGAGACCGTTAGGACCGCCAACGCTCGGCATTTATGGCGCGCCGCAAGGATATAAAGCTCGGCCGCTTCCATCTCGACACCCAGAACACCGTGGCGCACCATTTGCTCGTTCAGGTCCGGGCGTTCGTCATAAAAGACATCCGAGGAATAGATACCGCCGACATGGGTACGCGTGCCTTTGGTTTCTGCCGCCCGTGCCGCGGCCTGCAGCAGGCCCCAATCCGCGCAGGGGGCAAAGTTCAGCTCTTTCAGGATGCCGCGCGATGGGGTGCTTAGCGTGGTCGACGTCATCGCGAGGATGACATCCCGCACATTGACGCTGTCCTGCATACCTCCGCAGGACCCGATGCGAATAAGCGTTTTCGCCCCGTAATCCCGGATCAATTCGTTAACATAGATTGAGAGCGAGGGCATACCCATGCCGCTGCCCTGAATGGTTACCGCATTGCCATTCCAGGTGCCGGTAAATCCCAGCATGCCACGTACGTTATTGACCTGTCTTACGTTTTGCAAAAATGTCTCGGCTGCCCATTTTGCCCTATAGGGATCGCCCGGCAAAAGAACGGTTTCGGCAATTTCACCTTTTTCGGCGCCAATATGTATTGTCATTTCCGCAAATGCCCCGGTTCAGATTTCAAGGTCTGCAAGATCGGTGCCGGCATCCAGCGCATCATGCACCCAGCGCGGTTTGCGACCCCGACCTGTCCAGGTTTGTTCGGCATTGTCGGGGTTACGATATTTCGGCTTGGCTTTTGGTGTCTTCCCGGACTTCGGGCCGTCTGACGACAATTCAGACAGTGAAAACCCGAATTCAGCAGCCGCTTTTTCCGCAGCTTTTAATGCTTCTTTACGTTCGCGTGCCTCGGCGCGCTTCATTGCCTTTTCGATGTCATTACGCAAATCGATGAGTTCTTTGCGCGACATTTTTTCAAGATCAATTGCCATTCTTTTTCCCGTCCGATTTAATCCCAAGGCGCTGGCTTTGGTAAATCGAAATTGGGAAATGGTCTATTGCTTTTTTCGGCTTGGTCTGGGTGCCCTTACTCTGCAGCCATATTTTTTGGGTCGGCCAGCGTAACGATATCGTCCATGATGGCGTTTAGCTCGAAATTCTTGGGCGTATAGATTTTGGCGACGCCCATGGCGCGCAGCGCATCGGCATCTTCATCGGGGATGATCCCGCCGACGACCACGGGGATGTCGCTCAGGCCTTCTTCGCGCAGGCGGTTCATCACGTCCTGTACCAGAGGCAAATGGCTGCCTGACAGGATAGACAGACCGATGACATGCGCGTTGTCTGCGCGTGCGGCGGCGACAATCTCTTCGGGTGTCAGGCGAATACCCTCATAACTGATATCCATGCCGCAATCGCGGGCGCGGAAGGCGATCTGTTCGGCCCCGTTGGAATGCCCGTCCAGCCCCGGCTTTCCGACCAGAAACTTCAAGCGACGCCCCAGCTTGTCACTGACGGCGTCAACCGCGGCGCGCAGATCGTCCAACCCTTCGGTCTTGTTCGAGACAGATCCTGAAACGCCGGTCGGGCCTCGGTAAGTTCCGTAGGCCTTGCGCATTTCCTCGGCCCATTCGCCAGTGGTGACGCCCGCCTTGGCCGCAGCGATGGATGGGGCCATCACATTCGCCCCGGTCGCCGCTGCTGCGCGCAGGTCCTGCAGAGCTGCGGCAACGGCGGCTTGGTCGCGCCCCGCGCGCCAGTCATTCAGGCGCCCGATCTGGTCCTGCTCGACGGCGGGGTCGACCACCATGATGCCGCCATCTTCGGTCTGCAGGGGCGAGGGCTCACCCTCGGTCCATTTGTTTACTCCGACCACTATCGTCTCATTGCGTTCGATCCGGTTCAGACGCTCGGCGTTCGAATCCACCAGCCGCGACTTCATGTATTCGATCGAGGCGACGGCGCCGCCCATCGACTCCAGATTTGCCAGCTCTGCCCGAGCGCCTTCCTTGAGTTCCTCGACTTTGGCATCAACCGCCGGATTTCCATCGAACAGGTCGCCATATTCCAACAGGTCGGTTTCATAGGCCAGAATCTGTTGCATCCGCATCGACCATTGCTGATCCCACGGGCGCGGCAGGCCAAGCGCCTCGTTCCATGCGGGCAATTGCACGGCGCGGGCGCGGGCTTTCTTGGACAGAGTCACGGCCAGCATCTCGATCAGGATGCGATAGACGTTGTTTTCGGGCTGCTGCTCGGTCAGACCCAGAGAATTCACCTGGACGCCATAGCGGAATCGGCGGAACTTAGGGTCCTCGACGCCATAGCGCTGTTGCAGGATTTCATCCCAAAGGTCAACAAAAGCGCGCATTTTGCACATTTCGGTAACAAACCGGATGCCCGCGTTCACAAAGAATGAAATCCGCCCGCACAGCGCCGGGAAATCCTCGGCAGGGACACGGGGGCGCAGTTCGTCCAGAACGGCGATGGCCGTAGCCAGCGCATAGGCCAGTTCCTGTTCGGGCGTCGCGCCGGCCTCTTGCAGGTGATAGGAACACACATTCATCGGGTTCCATTTCGGCACGTTGGAATAGCAATATTCGGCCACATCCGCGATCATCTTCAACGACGGTTTCGGCGGGCAGACATAGGTGCCGCGGCTCAGGTATTCCTTGATCAGATCGTTCTGAACCGTTCCCTGCAGCTTGGACACATCCGCGCCCTGTTCCTCGGCAACGGCGATATAAAGCGCCAGCAACCATGGCGCTGTCGCGTTGATCGTCATCGAGGTGTTCATCTGCTCCAGCGGGATTTGGTCGAACAGCATCCGCATGTCGCCCAGATGACAGACGGGGACACCCACCTTTCCGACCTCACCGCGCGCCAGCGTGTGGTCGCTGTCATACCCGGTCTGGGTCGGCAGGTCGAAAGCCACCGAAAGCCCGGTTTGCCCTTTCGCCAGATTGGCACGATAGAGCGCGTTCGACGCTTGGGCGGTCGAATGCCCGGCATAGGTTCGGATCAGCCAGGGGCGGTCTTTCTGCGTCTGCGTCATCGGGTGGGCCTCGTGGGTCAGTGAGCAACAAAATTACGTCAATAGGTGATAAATAGCAATTTTCAGCATATGTCAATTCGCTGCGTCGCGGCATAACAGGGTTTCTTCAGATTGTGAGCGATCCAGATTGATGGCACTGTGCGCAGATGACTCAGACCGTGGAACTACCGCTTTGGCTGTTTGTGCTGATCGTGCTGTTTGCCGCGGTCACTTTCGCTTCGCATTTCTTGTTCCCATCGGTGCGGTGGTTTTTTCGCCGCAGGCTCGAACGCGCTGTGGCGCGTCTGAACAAGCGGCTGCAGCGTCCGATCCAGCCGTTCAAGCTGGCTGGTCGGCACGATATGATCCAGCGGCTGATCTATGACCCGCAGGTCAGCAAAGCGGTGCAGCAGCATGCCAAGCAGGAAGGTGTGCCTGATGCGGTGGCATCGGAACTGGCGCGGCGCTACGCCCGCGAGATCGCTCCGTCATTCTCGACTGTGGCCTATTTCAGCGTGGCGATCCGATTTGCCCGGATCCTCAGCAATGCGTTTTACAATGTCCGGCTCAGCTACGAGGACAAAGCGGCGGTGGACAACATCGACCCGGATGCTGCGGTTATCTATGTCATGAATCATCGCAGCAACATGGACTATGTGTTGATCACCTATCTGGCGGCGGATCATTCCACCCTGTCTTATGCGGTTGGTGAATGGGCGCGGGTCTGGCCACTCAGTCGGCTTATACGTGCGATGGGCGCATATTTCATCCGGCGCAAATCGGGCAGTGATCTTTATCGTCAGGTGTTGGCCAGCTACGTGCGCCACGCTACCGAAGCGGGTGTGACGCAGGCGATATTCCCAGAAGGCGGGCTGAGCCTGAGCGGCAAGCTGGGGCGTCCCAAGTTGGGGTTGCTGAAATACATGGTCGATGCGGCGGACCCACAGGGCCACGATGTGGTGTTTGTGCCGGTCGCGCTGAACTATGACCGCGTGCTGGAGGACACGGTTCTCACTGCCGCTGCCAAGGACACCGAACGGCGTTTTCGCGCCCGTATCGGTGTTATCACGCTCTGGACCCTGAAACAGATCTGGCGGCGGATCACCGGGCGATACAAACGCTTCGGCATGGCCTCTGTGCGGTATGCAAAACCGATCTCGCTGCAGGAATTTCGCGCAGCGCATGGCCGCGATCTGACCACCGATCTCGCGCGCGAATTGATGCGCCGGATCGGCGCTGCGACGCCCTTTGTTCCATTGCCAGCGGCCTGTCGCCTGATCCAGCAGGAAGGCGAGATGACAGAAGAGACGCTTCGGGCGCGTTTGCAGGAACAGGGTGGGCCTGAGACGGTCGGGGATGAGGCCGTGGATGATGCGATCAATCAATTGGTCGAACGCAGGATTCTTCTGCGCGAGAACGGTACGTTACGTCCGACCGGGCAGCGGCCCGAGTTGTTGGCTTATTATGCAGCAGCCTCTGAACCGGCCCCGCCGTCGCGCGATGATGCAGGCGCAGCAAGCATTTCTGCGACTGCTGGGTCATAAAATTACAAAAAACATATCAAAAACTGTTGCATTATTTCGTGACGGCCAATATTCCATCTTGTGACAGCCGCGATTCTGCGGCGCGGCAATGGATGAGTTATAGGAGGCCAGCATGGCTTTGGACGTCGACAGTGGCATCGCGTCGTACGATGCGCCCGAAAAAGACCTCTATGAGATGGGAGAGATCCCTCCGATGGGATATGTCCCCAAGCAGATGTATGCGTGGGCGATCCGCCGCGAGCGTCATGGTGAACCTGACACCGCAATGCAGCTTGAGGTGGTCGACGTTCCCAAGCTGGACAGCCATGAGGTGCTGGTTCTGGTGATGGCCGCCGGCGTTAACTATAACGGCGTCTGGGCTTCGCTGGGCAAGCCGATCAGCCCGTTTGATGGTCACGGTCAACCTTTCCATATCGCGGGTTCGGATGCCTCGGGCATTGTCTGGGCCGTGGGTGAGAAGGTCACGCGCTGGAAAGTTGGCGATGAGGTCGTGATCCACTGCAATCAGGACGATGGCGACGACGAACACTGCAACGGTGGTGATCCGATGTATTCGGACAGCCAGCGCATCTGGGGTTATGAGACGCCGGACGGGTCTTTTGCGCAGTTCACCAATGTGCAGGCCCAGCAGTTGATGCCGCGCCCGAAACATCTGACATGGGAAGAAAGCGCTTGTTACACGCTGACGCTGGCCACCGCGTACCGGATGCTGTTCGGGCATGAACCGCATGATCTGAAACCCGGTCAGAACGTTCTGGTCTGGGGCGCATCGGGTGGTCTGGGGTCGTATGCGATCCAGTTGATCAACACGGCGGGCGCAAACGCGATCGGTGTGATCTCGGACGAAAGCAAGCGTGATTTTGTCATGGGGCTGGGGGCCAAGGGCGTCCTGAACCGTAAGGATTTCGACTGCTGGGGTCAGCTGCCCACGGTGAACACCCCGGAATATGCTGAATGGTTCAAAGAGGCCCGCAAATTCGGCAAGGCGATCTGGGACATCACCGGCAAGGGTGTGAATGTCGACATGGTATTCGAACACCCCGGCGAAAGCACCTTCCCCGTCTCGACCTTCGTGGTGAAAAAGGGCGGCATGGTCGTGATCTGCGCTGGTACTACCGGCTATAACCTGACCTTCGACGTGCGGTATATGTGGATGCACCAGAAGCGCCTGCAGGGATCGCACTTTGCCCATCTCAAGCAGGCGGCTGCGGCGAACCAGCTGATGGTCGAGCGGCGTCTGGACCCCTGCATGTCCGAGGTGTTCAGCTGGAAGGAGCTGCCCGAGGCGCATATGAAAATGATGCGGAACGAACATAAGCCCGGCAATATGTCCGTGCTTGTGCAGGCGCCGCACACTGGCATGCGGACTCTGGATGAGGTTCTGGCGGCGCGCGATTAACCCGCGCGACTTAAACTCTGCAATCTTGCGCCCGCGCGACCTGCCTTAGTCGCGCGGGTGTTTTGCGTTTATGGCGTCGGTAGTCTTATCAAGGGCTTAGTATCCCATGACCCACTATTTTTGGGGAGTAGAAAGCAGTGAGTAGGCTGAAATAGTCTCCGCATGATATGGTTATGTTAACCCTTCGTTAACTATTTCGGGGACACCCTGATGGCGCAAAATGAGTGGATACTGGACGTATTGTCGGACCTCAACGCCTTTGCGGTGGCGAATGGTTTAACTGCGCTTGCCGAACAGCTTGATGACACCAGGTTGATCGCTGCGGCCGAGATTGCGTCCTTGAAAGACGAGGCACGCGCGCGCGCGAATGGCAACACAATTCGACTTGAGCCGGATCCTCGAGGATTTGGAAAGCACCAGCACGCTTGAAGAGCTGACCAGCGTTTCGGTCCAGCTAAGGGACCGGCTGAATATTGATCATGTCACATATCACTGGGTGGATGGGGCCGGTGATCAATATGGTTTCACCACCTATTCAGATGCATGGGATGCGCGATACCGCGACAGAAACTACCATCGTATTGATCCGGTAATACTGGGGTGTTTTCAACGCTTTCACGCCGTGGACTGGAAGCAGCTGAACTGGTCAGGGAAAGCAGTGCGCGCCTTTCTGGAGGATGCACTTGCACACGGTGTCGGCAACCAAGGTTATTCGATCCCGCTCCGCGGCCCGAGCGGACAGTTTGCCCTGTTCACTGTAAACCATACTTGCGATGATACGGCTTGGCAGGCTTTCATCACAGCCTATGGTCGCGATCTGATTCTGGTCGCGCATTTCCTGAATCGCAAAGCGCTGGAATTCGCCAAAAATCGGCAGCCTGAAACCGTGCGCGGGCTTTCGCCACGCGAGATTGATGCGATGACGCTTTTGGCGCTGGGCTATAGCCGCGCGCAGGTGGCGCATTCACTTTCGATTTCCGAGCATACTCTGCGCGCTTACATCGAAAGTGCGCGATCAAAACTTGGCGCGCAGAATACGACCCACGCCATCGCCACCGCGCTCAGCCGGGGCTTAATAGTCGTTTAATCACCGTACGTTGCTCTCATCGTAAATTAACCACGTGTTCGTACCCCCTTTGTTCCAAATGGACGACAAGGGGAACACGTCATGTTGCGTTATTTGTATGCGGACGAGCTGCATAAATTTCCAGTTTTGGCCAAGGGGATGTTTCGGGACCGGGCCGATCAGTTCAAAACTCGCCTGGGCTGGGACGTTAAGGTGAATGAAAAGGGCGAGGAGCGGGATCAGTATGATGATCTGAATCCGCTCTATGTGATCTGGGAAGAGGCGGATGGCAGCCATGGCGGCTCGATGCGAATCCTGCCGACCACTGGCCCGGTGATGGTGAATGAGGTGTTCGGCCATCTGACCGGCGGCAGCCCGATCAGCAGCCCGATGATCTGGGAGGTGACGCGCTTTTGCCTCTCGCGCACCGCCAGCGCCCATACGGCTGGGGCGATCATGCTCAGCGGTGGCGAGGTGATGGAGGGGTTTGGCCTGACCCATATCGCTGGTGTCTTTGATGCGCGCATGATCCGGATCTACCGCATGATCGGCTCATCGCCGGTGGTGCTGGGTTCGGAAGGGTCCGGCCGGGATCAGATTTCGGTGGGTCTGTGGCCTTATTCGGCGGACGATTGCAACCGCGTCGCGGCCCGCGCGGGCATCCCGCGCGAGCTGTCTCGCCTGTGGTTCAAGACCGCCTTTGGCAGCGGCGCGCAGCATCGGTTTGCAATGTCGGCCTAAATCGCATTCGGTGTCTGGTGGCGGGCGGCGCGTCCCTGTAGGGTCGCGCCATGTCCTTGCCCCAAGTCACCTTTTCCGAAGATCAGGCAGCCGCTTTCGACAACATCGCCGAGATGCTGCGCAGCGCTGGTGTCGACCTCCACGACGATGCCTTGCTAAAGCTGCCGGGCGGGGGGCAATCGGGCGTCATGGCGGTGATCGGCAAGGCGGGGTCGGGCAAAACCCTGCTGCTGGCCGAGCTTTACAAGGCGCTGGCCGAGTCCGGGGTCAACCTGATCTCGGGTGATTTCGAAAGCCGCAAATCGCGCGACAAACGCAGCCTCGCGATCCTTGCGCCGACCAACAAGGCCGCCAGCGTGTTGCGCCTGCGCGGGGTGCCTGCGACGACCATTCACCGCATTCTCTATACCCCGGTTTACGATCCGGAATATGAGCGCATTGCCGAGTGGCTGGCGGGCAATGATGAACGCCCCGAGATCGAAGGCCTGACCGACGAGGCGCTGGATCGGGCGGCTGCCTTCTATGCCAACAACAAATCCATCCCCGGCGCGCTGGCCGCTGCCGGATTACGCGGGTCTGATTTCATCACCGGTTGGAAACGGCGCGAGGAGCCTCTGGATATTGGCTTTGTCGATGAGGCCTCGATGCTGGATGACCGGCAGTTCGACGATTTGAAAGAGATTTTCCCGACGCTGCTGCTGTTCGGCGACCCGGCGCAGCTGGCGCCTGTGAACCAATCCGGGTCGATGGTGTTCGATACCCTGCCCGAGCCGCGCAAGCAGATCTTGCATCGGGTCCATCGGCAGACGGCGGACAACCCGATTCTGGACCTTGCCCATGCGCTGTCTGATCCGGCGATGGGGTTCGAGGATTTCGAACGTCTGATCGAGGACACCGCCCGCAAGGATGACCGCGTGGTCTGGGGCCAGCGGGTCGAGGTTGATCTGATGGCCCGCAGCCCGGTTCTGGTCTGGCGCAACGCCACCCGGATTCGCCTGATTCAGGCCTTCCGCAATGTCCATGGCGCGCCCGAGACCGAGTTGCTGGAGGGCGAGCCGCTGATTTGCGACGGCATCGAACTGCCTTTGAAACATCGCAAGAAACGGCTGGATCTAGAGGCGCGTGGCCTGATCAAGGGCGCGCAGGTCATCTATCTGGGCCCCGGTCGCAAGCCGGGGTTTTCGCGCCTGCACGTGATGGGGGCCGAAGACCCGCAGGTCAGCGCGGCCTCGATCGTGCAGATTGAAAAACCGGACGAAGAGGAGCCCTTCATTCCCTACGCCGCCCGCATGGGGGCGACGTTCCTGCATGGCGCAGCAGTGACGATCCACAAGGCGCAGGGATCGCAATGGGACACAGTTCAGGTGTTTGCCCCGGATATCTACGCCGCCGCCCGCATGGGCCGGACCGAGGCGGGGCAGCCGCTGTGGAAACGTCTGGCCTATGTCGCCATAACCCGTGCGCAAGAGCGGCTGGTCTGGGTGGTGCGCAATCGGTTGTCGAAGCCGACGCACCCGCTGCGCGTTGATGACCTGCGGGCCGTGGCCGCGCCATCGCTGACATTGGAGGCGGAAGAGACATGAAAACGATCATCGTCACCGGGGCCAGCTCGGGCATAGGTCGCGCGACGGCCGAGTTGTTTCTGGCCGAAGGCTGGTGCGTCGGCCTGCTGGCGCGCAGCGCAGACAAGCTGCACGTGATGGCCAAAGGGTGGGACAATGCGATCCCGCTGGTCGCGGATGTGACCGACCCGGATGCGGTGAACCGCGCCTTCCAGACGTTCACCACGAAAGCCGGTCGGCTGGATGTCCTGTTCAACAATGCGGGTATCTTCGCGCCCGGTGGCACCATTGACGAGATCGCGCTGGAGGACTGGTTCAGCTCGGTCAATGTGAACCTGAACGGGATGTTCCTGTGTGCTCGTGCGGCCTTTGGCGCTATGCGGGCACAGCAGCCGCAGGGTGGGCGGATCATCAACAACGGCTCGATTGCCGCCCATGTGCCGCGCCCCAACTCGGTGCATTATTCGGCAACCAAACACGCCATCACGGGGCTGACGCGCAGCCTGTCGCTGGATGGGCGCGCGTTTGGTATCGCTTGTGGTCAGATCGACATTGGCAATGCTCGCACGCCGATGGTGCAGGCCCTGGTCGACAGCACCATCGCAGCGGGGCGCACACCTGACCCGACCATGGATGTTGCTGACGCGGCGCGGTCGGTGTTGCACATGGCGCAGTTGCCGCCCGAGGCGAATGTGCAGTTCATGACGGTGATGGCCACGACCATGCCCTATATCGGTCGCGGATAGCGCCTAGTTTTCCCGCAACAGCCGGAATGCCGTCGACGCCCCCCAGCCGGCGGCTATGGCGATGGCCAGCGACATCAGCCCGTACCAGATCGGCTGCTCGCGGGACATATTATACAGGAACCGCTCCAGCCCGACCTTGCGGACGTCGATTGCGGTCTCAAGGCTCGACACTACGTTGCCGCCGCGGGTCAGGAAGATACGAGCGGTATAGTCGCCCTCGGTCAGGTCCGAAGGCATATCGATCGAGGTGCGGAACAGGGTTTGTTCGTCCACCGCCACGGTGTTTTCGCGGATCGAATACAGCCCTTCATGTTCGCGGATGCGAATGACCGCAGCCGAGAAATCCTGTGCGCTCTCAATGCTCATGTCTGCGCCGACTGATCGGATGGCGCGTTCGACGGACACTTTGTACCGCAGGTCCTCGGTATTGGTCAGCACCTCATCAAACGGTGCGCTGGTGGCGACCGCGTAGAAGCTGGGGGCCAGATCGACGACAAGACTGTCGGTGTTCACCCAGATGCCGAACTTCTTTTCCTTGCGGCGCACCGTGACAGGTTCGGATGGGCCCACGACCGAGACGATCACCTCAAGCGGCGGGCCTTCGGGGATCGGGGCTTCGCGTTTGACGGCGCCGAAGACCAGAATCTCTGAGCCGTCAAAATTGGCGGTGATCGAAACCCGGTCCTGAGACAGCCCCAGAACAACCTGTTCCTCGGCGGCGTAAACCGGCAGGCAGATCAGACAGAGGGCGGCGATCAGGCGCAACATCTCAGTGCCCCCCCGCATCGCCCAGCGAATACAGTTCCGCCGGTTGCAGGAGCAGGTCCAGCGCCAGTTTGCCGCAGACCACCAGCACCAGCGCGGCCAGCAGCACCCGCAGCTGTTCCGCTGGCATCCGCGCGCCAATCACCGTTCCGATCTGCGCGCCCACAACGCCGCCGACCAGCAGCAGAACAGCCAGCACCACGTCGACCGTATAGTTTGTTGTGGCGTGCAGCATGGTGGTAAACGCCGTCACAAAGATGATCTGAAACAGCGAGGTTCCGACCACGACCTTGGTGGGCATTCCCAGCAGATAGATCATCGCAGGCACCATGATAAATCCGCCGCCGACGCCCATGATCGCCGACAGGATGCCGACGAACAGCCCCACCATGACCGGCGGAATGACCGAGATATAAAGCCCCGAAGTCCGGAACCGCATCTTGAACGGCATTGCGTGAATCCATCCGCGCTGACGACGCTTTGGCGGGGTACCGCCACCCTTGCGGGACTTGCGCAGCGCATTCAGGCTTTCGACAAACATCAGGCTGCCGATGACGCCCAGAAAGACCACATAGCAAAGCTTGACCAGCAGATCGACCTGTCCAAGGCTTTTGAGATAGTTGAACAGGACCACACCCAGCGCCGCCCCGATCAGCCCTCCGATCAGCAGCACCGTTCCCATCTTCAGATCGACCGTTCGCCGCCTGAAATGGGCCAGAACGCCCGAGAAGGACGAGGCGACGATCTGGTTGGCTTCGGTCGCAACGGCAACTGCTGGCGGAATGCCGATGAAGAACAAAAGCGGCGTCATCAGGAAGCCGCCGCCGACCCCGAACATGCCCGATAGGATCCCCACCATGCCGCCCAGCCCAAACAGCAGAAACGCGTTCACGGAGACTTCGGCAATCGGGAGGTATATCTGCATGACTTCTTCTAAACGGGACAGGCCGCGCCGCGCAACGGAGCAGAACCGGTGATAACGTAAAACTCAACAGGCGTAGCACGCGCAACAACTTGGGCCTTGGATGCCGGGGCTGCAAAGCTGTGGCGGGGCATGTCCATACCCCCTTAGAGCGGTTGCGGCATACAAAATCAACTCTGTATGCCGCTTTGCAGCAAACAGGACTGCAGGGCAGTCCTGAACTGGCCTTATCAGCGCTCTTTCACGTAAGGTTCACCCCCGGCGCGCGGCGGTACGGCCTTGCCCACGAACCCGGCCAGAATCACCACGGTCAGGATATAGGGCAGGGCGTCCATCACCTGCACCGGGATCACGACGCCGCCCAGATCGATGTTCTGGAAACGCAGGGCAACGGCTTGCAGCAGACCGAACAGCAGGCAGGCCCACATGGCGTGCCATGGCCGCCATTTCGCAAAGATCAGCGCGGCCAGCGCGATGAAGCCGCGCCCGGCGGTCATCTCTTTCACGAAGCCAGCTTGCAGGGCGGTGGCCAGATAGGCCCCGGCGATGCCGCACAGGATACCGCAGATCGCCACAGCCGCATAACGCAGACCCACGACCGAGACACCGGCAGTGTCGACGGCTGCCGGGTTCTCACCCACCGCGCGCAGGCGCAGGCCAAAACGGGTGCGGAACAGAATCCACCACGTCAGCGGCACCATCAGGAAGGCCACATAGACCAGAACAGAATGACCTGAGAGCAACTCGGAATAGACCATATGCAGGGTGTTGGCCTCGGACATCAGCTGGGACACCGGTTGCCCTGTCAGCTCGGCGTCCTCGGGGCCGATGGCATAGGGGAACTCGGCCGACTCAAACCGCCCGCCGCCAAACAGGGATGGCGTGCGCCCACCTTGCTGGAACCAGCTTTGGGCGACCAGTACTGTCATCCCTGAGGCGAGGAAGTTGATCGCAACGCCCGAGATCAGCTGATTGCCCCGGAATGTAATCGAGGCAAACCCGTGCAACGCCGACAGGACCAGCGAGGCCGCAATCCCCGCCAACAGGCCCAGCCAGACCGAGCCGGTAACAGCTGCCACAGCCGCCGAGAAGAAGGCCGACATCAACATCTTGCCTTCGAGCCCGATATCGAAGATGCCCGCACGTTCGGAATATAGCCCGGCCAGACAGGCCAGCAACAAGGGCGTGGCCAGACGGATCGTGGAATCCAGAACCTGGATGAGTGTCAGGAAGATATCCATCAGGCCGACCCCTTTCGCAGAGCCAGGAACAGCTTTTCAAGCGGCATCCGCACCATGTTGTCCAGCGCTCCGGTAAACAGGATCACCAGCGCCTGAATGACCACGATCAACTCGCGTGGGATCGAGGTCCAGAGCGCCAGCTCGGCGCCGCCCTGATACAGAAACCCGAACAAGATCGCGGCCAGAAACACGCCGAACGGATGCGATCGACCCATGAGTGCGACCGCGATGCCGATAAAGCCCGCGCCTTCGGTCGAGTTCAGGACCAGCCGTTCCGCCTCACCCATCACGTTGTTGATCGCCATCAGACCGGCCAGCGCGCCCGAGATCAGCATGGCGATGATGGTGATCCGGACCGGCGAGATACCGGCATAGACCGCCCCGGTCTCTGAATGACCATAGGCGCGGATCTCATAGCCCAATCGGGTGCGCCAGATCAGCGCCCAGACCACGACACAGGCAAGGATCGCCACGAAGAACGAGATATTCGCAGGCGCGCCGCGGAACATCACGTTCTCGGCGGTTGAAAACATCGACTGGAAGGTCGGCAGATGCACCGCTTCGGGGAAGCGCGCGGTGGCCGGGTCTTGCGAACCTTGCGGGCGCATGACGTTGACCAGCATGTAGTTGAGGAAGGCGGCTGCAATAAAGTTAAACATGATCGTGGTGATCACGATATGGCTGCCCCGTTTGGCCTGCAGATAGGCCGGGATGGCGGCCCATGCCGCACCAAAGATCATCGACGCGGCGCATGCAGCCAGCAGGGCGATGGTCCAGTGCGGCCAAGGGACGGACAGGCAGACGATAGCAACGCCCAACCCCCCCAGCATGGCCTGCCCTTCGCCACCGATGTTGAACAGGCGCGCATGAAAGGCCACCGCCACGGCCAACCCGGTGAAGATGAAATTGGTCGCGTAGTAGAGCGTATATCCCCAACCATAGGTCGAGCCCAACGCGCCTGTGACCATCAGGTTGACCGCCTCGATCGGGTCTTCTCCGATCGCGAGGATGACGAGTGCCGACAGGATTGTGGCCAGCAGCAGGCTGATCAGCGGGATCAGCACCACATCGGCCCATTTGGGCATTTTTTCCATCTTACGCGGCCTCTCCCGCAACACCGGCCATCAGCAGGCCCAGTTCTTTTTCATCCGTCTCAGCGGGCAGACGCTCGCCCATGATATGTCCGTCGAACATCACCGCGATCCGGTCGGACAGCGAGAAGATTTCCTCCAGCTCGACCGAGACCAGCAGGATCGCCTTGCCCTGATCGCGCAGGGCGACGATTTGTTTGTGAATGAATTCGATGGCTCCGATATCCACGCCGCGCGTGGGTTGGCCCACCAACAGTAGATCGGGATTGCGCTCGATCTCACGCGCGACAACGATCTTTTGCTGGTTGCCGCCCGAGAAGCTTTTGGCGGTAAGCCAGCCATTCGGGGGGCGCACGTCGAACTTTTCGATCTTGGCCTCGGTGTCGGCACGCAGGGCGGCGTTGTCCATGAAGATGCCGCGCTGATAGGCCGGGTCGCGGTGATAGCCGAAGGCCACATTCTCCCACGCGTGGAAATCCATGATCAGACCTTCGCGCTGGCGGTCCTCAGGAACATGAGCAATGCCCTGCGCCCGCCGCGCCTGACCGTCAGATCCTGCGCCATGCAGGGCCAGCGGCGCACCGTTCAGCCGGATCGTCCCATGCCCCGGGCGCATCCCGCCCAGAACCTCAAGCAGTTCGGATTGTCCGTTCCCAGCGACCCCGGCGATGCCCACAATCTCGCCCGCGCGGACGGTCAGGTTGATACCTTTGACGCGCTCGACCCCGGCGGAATCGGTGACGCTGAGGTTTTCGATCTCCAGCACCGGTTTGCCCGGCTGTGCGGGCACCTTGTCCACCTGCAGCAGCACTTTGCGGCCGACCATCAGCTCGGCCAGTTCCTGCGGGTTGGTGTCGGCTGTTTTGACAGTCGCGGTCATCTCGCCACGCCGCATCACCGAAACCGTATCGGTGTTTTCCATGATCTCGCGCAGCTTGTGGGTGATCACGATGATGGTCTTGCCCTCGGACCGCAGCCGGTCGAGGATGCGGAACAGCTGATCCGCCTCGGCAGGGGTCAGCACTCCGGTTGGTTCGTCGAGGATCAGAATCTCGGCCTTGCGATACAGCGCCTTCAGGATCTCGACCCGCTGCTGCATGCCGACGCCAATCTCATCGATGCGCTTGTCGGGGTCGACGAACAGCTCGTATTCTTCTTCCAGCGCTTTCAGTTCCTTGCGCGCCTTGGCCAGCGAGGGGGCCAGCAGCCCGCCATCTTCGGCACCTAGAACGATGTTTTCCAGAACGGTGAAATTCTCGACCAGTTTGAAATGCTGAAATACCATCCCGATGCCCGAGGCGATGGCCGCCTGACTGTCCGGGATGTCGGTCTTTGATCCGTTGATCCAGATCTCACCTTTGTCGGCCTTGTAGAAGCCGTAGAGGATGCTCATCAGCGTGGATTTGCCCGCACCGTTTTCACCGATGATCCCGTGGATCGTTCCGGGGGCGACGCTGATGGAGATGTCTTTGTTGGCCTGAACCGGCCCAAAGGCTTTGGAAATCCCTTTGAGCTCAATGGCGGGGACGGTCATGTCTTGTCCTTGGGTTGCCGAAAGGGCCGCATGCGGCAGAGTGGAGGCGAGGCGGAGGTCAGCCCCCCGCCCCGCGTGATATCAGAACTGCAGCGCCGGGCAGCTGTCATTCTCGTAATAGCTGACAACCGAGACGTTGCCGTCGATGATGTCCTGACGGGCCTTGTCGACTGCTGCTTTCATGTCGTCCGACACTAGCGACGCGTTGTTGTCATCCATGGCAAAGCCTACGCCATCCTCGGCCAGACCCATGACGAACACGCCGGTTTCGACGTTTTCACCGGCCTTCATCGCTTCGTAAACGGCGACGTCCACACGTTTTAGCATCGAGGTCAGAACCTTACCCGGGTGCAGGTGGTTCTGGTTGCTGTCCACACCGATCGACAGGATGCCTTCGTCAGCGGCGGTTTGCAGCACGCCAACACCGGTGCCGCCGGCAGCAGCATAAACAACGTCAGCACCCTGGCTGATCTGCGCCTTGGTCAGTTCCGAACCCTTCACCGGGTCGTTCCAGGCGGCGGGGGTGGTGCCGGTCATGTTGGCCACCACGTTAATGTCGGGGTTCACCGCCTTGGCTCCCTGTGCATAGCCGCAGCCAAAGTGACGGATCAGCGGAACGTCCATGCCGCCGATAAAGCCGACGGTGCCGGATTCCGAAGCCATGGCTGCCATCATGCCGACAAGATATGAACCTTCATGCTCGGCAAAGCCCACCTGACGCACATTGGGTGCATCCAGCCATGTCACGTCGACCACAACAAAAGTGGTGTCAGGATAGTCGGGCGCCACGGCGGCCAGCGGATCGGCCATGCCGAAACCCATGGTAATGATCGGGTTCGAACCCGCTTCGGCAAAGCGGCGCAGGGCCTGTTCGCGCTGCGCTTCGGATTGCATTTCGATCTCGCGGTAGGTTCCGCCTGTTTCCTCGGCCCAGCGTGACGCGCCGTTATGTGCAGCTTCGTTGAACGACTTGTCGAATTTGCCGCCAAGATCAAAGATCAGGGCCGGTTCGGCCAGAGCGGCGCCAGCTGTCAGCGCAACCGCCGCCGCGGCGCCCATCAAGGATTTCATAAGGGTCATCTGTTACTCCCGTTGGCTATTATCGGTCCGGGGCTTGACCGCCCCATCACCCACTCAGAGCGAGCATACCTGTTGTGATGGCGGGAATTAAGGACGTTTGCAACAGCTTCGGTCAATTGATTTTTGATCATTTGGTCAAAAAGATCGATTATTTCCCGATTAGCAGGCACTCCAGGACAATCGCGTCCACATTTGGGCCAGTTTTGCGCGCATAATAGGCACGTCGCCGCCCGCAAGGTTCGTACCCGCAGCCTGAGTACAGCGCGATAGCTGCCTCATTGTCGGCGGCCACCTCAAGAAAAGCGCGTGTGGCCCCAAGGTGCTGCGCCTGAGCGTGCCACGTTGCCATGGTCTGACGGGCAAGGCCCTGCCTTTGATGATCGGGATGGGTTGCGATGGTCAGCAGCTCTGCCTCATCCGCGATGACTTGAAACAGCGCAAAACACCGGTCGTCGCCAACAAGATGGGTGAAGCGCCCCGCCAGCAGGTCGGTGAATTCCGCCGCGGTCCACGGGCGGGACTGCGTGAACGCTGCCGTGTGGATCTGGGCAAGGGTTTCGGGTGTCATTCGTCCAGCAGAACTGGTGGCACATCGCGCGACGGCGCGGCATCAGCGGGTCGGACATAAAGCGGGGCGGGCGCCGTTTGCGTTGCCTGCCAGCGGCGCTCGGTCAGTCGGGCGATAGCGTAGGCCTGCTGGTCGGGGGCGGCACACAGGAACAGTGGGCCCAGCCCTTCGGCCTCATCACGCGCGATCAGGCGTGGAGTGTCGTCTGGCTGAACATAGACCTGGTCTCGGGGCGCGGGGATGGCGGGGATCTGGCCCGGAGCGGCTAATTCACCCAGCGCATCAAACCCCGAGACGCCAACCGCCGGAATCCCAAGCCCCAGCGCCAGCCCGCGCGCGGCGGAGACCGATATTCGGATACCGGTGAAATTGCCCGGGCCGATGCCCACGCCAATCGCATCGAGGTCGTGCCAGCTGAGCCCGTTCCGGTTCAACAGCTCTTCGAGCAGGGGCATGAGCCTTTCGGCCTGCCCGCGGGACATCCGTTCGGCGACCGAATCCACGATCCGGTCGCCACACAACAAAGCGGCCGCGCAATGCGCGGCCGATGTGTCAAATGCCAGAATCGTCGGGTCAGACCGCAACGGGGCGTACCTCGGTCACTTCGGGGATGTAGTGGCGCAGCAGGTTTTCGATGCCCATTTTCAGCGTGAGTGTCGAGGACGGGCATCCCGCGCAGGCACCTTGCATATGCAGGTAGACCACGCCGCGATCAAAGCCGTGGAAGGTGATGTCGCCACCGTCCTGCGCCACCGCAGGGCGGACCCGGCTGTCCAGCAGGTCTTTGATCTGGTTGACGATTTCGGCGTCTTCGCCAGTATGTTCGGCATGGCCCGAGGCGGTCTGCGCATCGGCCGCCATGACCGGCTGACCCGACTGGTAGTGCTCCATCACTGCACCGAGGATAGCAGGTTTGATGTGATCCCACTGAACGTCATCCGACTTCGTAACGGTGACGAAATCATTGCCAAAGAACACGCCGGTCACACCGTTTACCCCGAAAATCCGCTGGGCCAAGGGCGACTTCTCTGCGGTCTCGGCGCTTGGGAAGTCAGCGGTGCCCGCTTCCAGAACCGTCTGACCGGGCAGGAATTTCAGCGTGGCCGGGTTGGGCGTGGATTCGGTTTGGATGAACATGGCGCGGCTCCGTTTGAGGTGACCTTGATATGCGCGCCCGCGCGGGCGAAGTCAAGATTTGGAACCGTTCTAAATTGCTGCGGCGTGAGAAATCGCGGCATCCAGGCGGTCGTCGCCCCAGAACAGCTCGTCCCCGGCGACAAAGCTGGGCGCGCCGAAAATGGCCAGCGCCCGGGCGCGGTCGACCTGTTCGAACAGGGCCGCCTTGATCTGCGCCTCGCCCATCCGGTCCATCAGCGCAGGTTCGGCACCGGCGGTCGCAAGACACGCTGTCAGAACCTGCGGGTCCGAGATGTCCCGGCCCGCGCCGAATTGCGCCGCATAAACCGCGCGGGCAAAGGCCGCACGCTGGTCAGGCGCATCCATGGTCAACGCCAGACGCGCCGCCTTCAGGCTGTTTTGCGGGAAGCTATCGGGGCGGCGCAGGGGCAGGCCGCGCGCGGCGCAAAGGCGCTCCATATCCCGCCACATATAGCGTCCCTTTGCGGGGTAGATGTTGAACGGGGAGTTGTCCCACCCCTGTTCGGCAAAGATCGGTCCCAGCAGAAACGGTTGCCACGCGACCTCGACACCCTGATCCGAGGCCATGGCCTCGATCCGCATCGCGCTGAGATAGGAATAGGTCGAGGCGAAATCGAACCAGAATTGCAGTTGCGCACCCATCTGCGGCCCTCAGGTAATGGCTTCCAGCTTTTCCTTGCTCAGATCACCGGGCACGATGGTAATCGGGATCGGCAGGCTGCCCGAGTTACGCGTCAGCTGCGTCACCAGCGGCCCGGGACCTTTCTTGTCAGTTCCGGCACCCAGCACCAGAACGCCTATTTCCGGGTCCGACTGGACATGGGCGATGATCTCGGGCACCGGGTCGCCCTCGCGAATGGCGAGTTCGGGTTCGACCCCTTGCTTGTCCCGCATCCATTTGGCGAACACTTCGAAATGGGCGTGGATACGTTCACGCGCCTCTTCGCGCATCACTTCGGCGACGCCGATCCAGTGGTTGAACTCGTCTGGAGGAATGACCGACAGGATCGTGACCCCTCCGCCCGTATGCGCCGCACGCATAGCCGCAAAGCGCATCGCGTTCAGGCATTCGCGGCTGTCATCCAGAACCACAAGGAATTTGCGCATATCTGTCCCCGGTTTGTTTCCGCGATCATGCCCCAGCGCGGGGGCACTGGCAACTAGCTGGCCGCCCAGTCCCAATACATCTCGCGCACGCGGCGGGCGACGGGACCGACCTGATACTGCGTGTCGTCCAGCGCGGTGACGGGGGTGACCTTGCTCATGTTGCCGGACATGAAGACCTCATCCGCGTTGTGGAAGTCGTCAAAGCTCAGGACGGTTTCGTGCACGGTTACACCGTCTGCGCGCAGGTTCTTGATGTGGCGGGCACGGGTGATGCCCGCAAGGAAGGTGCCATTGGGGATGGGGGTAAAGACCTCGCCATCGCGCACCATGAAGATGTTGGCGGTTGCAGTTTCGGCAACGTTGCCCATCGCATCGGCGACCAGAGCGTTCGAGAACCCTTTCGACCGCGCCTCGGCCAGCATCCTTGCGTTGTTGGGGTAGAGGCATCCGGCCTTGGCGTTGACGACAGCGGATTCCAGTACCGGGCGGCGGAACCGCGTGGTTGTCAGCGTGGCCGAGGCCGTCTCGGGCGCCATAGGGATCGCTTCGAGGCAGATCGCAAAGCCGATGCTGTCTTCCTGTGGGATAATCGCAGTGGGATCCCCGTCGATCCCCCAATACATCGGCCGGATGTAGACGGCTGTGCCGGGGGCGTAGGCCTCTAGCCCCTCGTGCACCAGCTCGACCATCTGTTCTGTGGTGACGTTTGGTGCCAGCATCAGCGCTTCGGCGGACCGGTTCACCCGCGCGCAATGGGCGTCGAGATCGGGGGTCAGCCCTTCAAAGAACCGCGCGCCGTCGAAGACAGACGACCCCAGCCAAGCGCCATGGTCTGCCGCGCGCATGATCGGAGCGTCTCCGTCATGCCATTGACCATCGAAATAGGTGCGGATGTTTGTGCCGACTGCCATTGTGCCCTCCCTCGGTTCGAGGGAAACCTAGGTTGGGGCCGAGGCAAGGTCCAGCAGATTATCCGTGATGCAGCGGCAGCGTTCCGCGTTTGACCATCGTACGCAGGGCAAAGTTTGATCTGAGGTTGCGGATCCCGGGAATCTGCATCAGCCGATGTTCCAGAAAAGCGTCAAAGGCAGTGAGGTCCTTTGCCACTACCCGCAGCAGAATATCCCGCGACCCGGTCATCAAGTAGCACTCCATCACCTCGTCACAGCGGCGGATCGCCTTTTCGAACGCATCAATGGCCTTGCGATCCTGCTTTTCCAGCTCGACCGAGACGAAGATAGTGACGCCAAAGCCCAATTGTTCTGGATCCACCTGCGCGGCATAGCCGGTGATGATGCCATCGCGCTGCAGACGTTCCAATCGCCGCGCGCAGGGGGTCGGGGACAGGCCAACATGGTCCGCCAGATCAATGACCGTCATGCGCCCATCCTTTTGCAGGGCGCGGATGATTTTGGTGTCTATGGTATCCATGGGGAAAGTATCTACGATTATGCAATATAATAGAGAATATCACTAATATCTGACAATAACCAGCCAGATAATGGCGAGAACCCCTCAGGCAAAGGTGGCAAACTCTTCTGGAGATTCCGGAGGAGACGCATGGACATCACCATCGTAGACGCGCCCGAGCACGAGCGCGTGGTTGAATTCAAAGACAGCAAGCTTGGCCTTTTGGGCTATGTCGCCATCCACTCGACCCAACGCGGTCCGGCTGCGGGTGGTGTGCGGATGCGGCCCTATGGCCATCCCGCCGAGGCGCTGCAGGATGCGCTGCGGCTGGCGCGGGGCATGACGTTCAAGAACGCTGCCGCTGACCTGCCGTTGGGCGGAGGCAAGGCGGTGATCATTGGTGATCCGAGCGCCGACAAGACGCCCGAGCTGCTGAAAG
The DNA here is from genome assembly GCF_056535465.1 of Ruegeria sp. G7. Classification (NCBI taxonomy): domain Bacteria; kingdom Pseudomonadati; phylum Pseudomonadota; class Alphaproteobacteria; order Rhodobacterales; family Roseobacteraceae; genus Ruegeria; species Ruegeria sp. G7. The sequence continues at coordinate 1,514,099 of NZ_JBQFIL010000001.1, forward strand.
CCTTCGGGCGCGTGGTCCAAAGCCTCGACGGGCTTTACTGGACCGCCGAGGATATGGGCATGACCCCGGCCGACATGGCGCATATCGGGTCTGAGGCCGATTTCGTCGCCGGGCTGGCGGATGGGGCCTTTGCCAGCGGCGATCCCTCTCCGATCACGGCGCGCGGGATTTTCAACGCGATCCGGGTGACGGCGCAGCACCGGTTCGGGCTGGCCGATCTGGGCGGGTTGACCGTTTCGGTTCAGGGCCTGGGCCATGTGGGCGAGCATCTGTGCCAGTTCCTGCATGACGCGGGCGCGCGCCTGATCGTCACCGATATCAACACCGAGCAAACCGCGCGCGTGGCCGAACGGTTCGGCGCGCAGGCCGTCGCACCGGATGCGATCTATGGCGTTGAGGCCGATATTTTCGCCCCCTGCGCCATCGGTGGTATTCTGAATGAAACCAGCATCCCGCTGCTGAAAGTGGGTGCCGTGGCCGGTGGTGCGAACAACCAGCTGGCCAAGGACCGCGACGCGCTGCTGCTGCACGACCGGGGTATCCTCTATGCGCCGGATTTCGTCGCCAATGGTGGTGGGATCATCAATGTCGCCACCGAGATTCTGCGCGTGGCCGATCGTGAGGATTGGGTAAACCACCGGCTGCAAGCGCTGGAACAGACCATGGATCGCATCCTGACCCGCGCCAGGGCCGAGGCGATCAGCCCCCATGACATTGCAGAATCCATCGTGCACGAAACCCTGCGTGCACAGGCGGCCTGAGCCAAAAGAAAACGCCGCCCTGATCGGGGCGGCGTTCTGTTTGCCAAAGGGTCAGGGCTTGCCTGCGCCCACCATCCCGACAATCTCATAGGTCTGCTGCAGTATCGGAGCCGCAATCGCACGGGCACGTTCTGCGCCGCGGGCGAGGATTTGATCGATCTCGGCCTCTTCGCCCATCAGACGCGCCATCTCGGACGAGATCGGGGCCAGTTTCGAGACCGCAAGCTCTGCCAGCATCGGCTTGAACTCACCAAATTGCTTGCCGCCGACCTCGGCCAGAATCTGCTCCGCCGTCTGATCGCTGAGCGCGGCATAGATGCTCACCAGATTGCGCGCCTCGGGGCGGTCTGACAGACCTTCGATTTCCGAGGGCAGGGCATCCGGGTCGGTCTTCGCCTTGCGGATTTTCTTGGCGATGGTGTCGGCATCATCTGTCATGTTGATCCGCGTCATATCCGACGGGTCCGAAGACGACATCTTGCGCGACCCGTCCCGCAGGTTCATCACCCGCGGCGCGGGGCCACCGATGACGGGTTCGGTCACCGGGAAGAATTCGACGCCATAGTCGTGGTTGAACTTGATCGCGATGTCGCGAGTCAGTTCCAGATGCTGTTTCTGATCCTCTCCCACGGGCACATGCGTCGCGTGATAGACCAGAATATCCGCCGCCATCAGCGCTGGATAGGCAAACAGGCCCAGCGAGGCGTTTTGCGAATTCTTCCCCGCCTTGTCCTTGAACTGCGTCATCCGCTGCATCCAACCCATCCGGGCGATGCAGTTGAAAATCCAGGCCAGTTGCGTGTGTTCAGGCACCTGGCTCTGGTTGAACAGGATCGACTTTTCGGGGTCCAGACCGGCGGCGATGAAGCCTGCGCAGACCTCGCGCGTCTTTTCACGCAGGCGGGCCGGGTCTTGCCAGACGGTGATCGCGTGCAGGTCGACCATGCAGTAGATGGTCTGAAAATCCGCACCCTGCATGTCCACAAAACGCTTGAGCGCACCCAGATAGTTACCAAGGTGCAGGTTTCCCGAAGGCTGGATGCCGGAGAACACGCGCGGCGTGAATTGGGTCTCGGTCATCGAAGGGAACTCCCGTCTGGAAAAATCAGTCCCCGTCGCTTACCCATGAGGCTAAGGGACGTCAACAGCCGCAAAGGTAAAGCCCAATGAGCAGTGAGCATTATACCCCGCCCGTGAACCCTCTACCGCCTGTGGTGGTGGCGTTGACGTTGTTCATCATCGGGATCGAGGTAGTCCTGCAACTGGGCGCACGTGGGATCGTTGGCGGGCCGTCGGCGGTGGGTTGGCGGCTGGACGCGCTGCAGCAATACACATTCTCGCCCGATATCTTCGATTGGATGATGGAAAACGGGCGCTGGCCGTTCGAGCATGTGATCCGCTTTGTCACCTATCCCTTTGTCTCGGCCAATTTCACGCAGGCGATCTTTGTCTGCGTCTTCGTGCTGGCGATGGGCAAGATGGTGGCCGAGGTGTTCGGAAGCGTCGCCATGCTGATCATATTCGTTCTGTCGGGCATGGGCGGAGCATTAGCCTATGCGGTGCTGCTGGACCCGGCCTATCCGCTGGTCGGAGGGTTCCCGCCCGTTTACGGGTTGATCGGTGCGTTCACATGGCTGCTCTGGCGAAATCTGTCTTTGGTTGGTGCAAATCAATCCCGTGCGTTCAGCCTGATTGCCGTGCTGATGGGTATCCAACTCCTGTTTGGCCTGCTTTTCGGGGGCACCTCGGACTGGGTCGCCGATCTGGCCGGGTTTGGCACCGGGTTTGGCCTGTCGTTCTTTCTGGCACCGGGCGGCTGGGCGCGGATTCTGGGCAGGATACGCCGCGACTAGGCGGGTCACCCCGGCGCAGCGCGGTGCGGAATTCCGACAGTTTGAAAGCCCCGAACACGTGACCGAGGGCGAAGTAGGCCGCACCCGCCGCTGCGATCAGCAGGAGTAAGGCTAGGTAGCGCAGGCCGGACAGCTCAAACGCCCAGCCGAACAGGTGGATCGCAGCAAACAGCACGACGCCCATCCCGGCCGAGGCCGCAACGATCCGCCATGCCCGGTGTTTGAACCGCGCATCAAAACGGGCCTCGTCCCCGAACCGCCGCGCGCCGATGGCCAGCAGCAAGACCATAGCCCAACCGGCGGTCGAGGCCGCGATGGCGGGCGCGATCCAGCCGACCACGGGATAAAGGCCAAAGGCGAGAGCGGCATTCACAACCATCGCAACAACGGCGTATCGGAACGGGGATTTCGTGTCTTCGCGGGCAAAGAACAGCGGCTGCAGCAGCTTTTGCAGCATGAAAGCTGGCAGGCCGATGCCGTAGATAGCGACGGCCAGTGCGGTGGCTGCGGTATCCTCGGCGGTGAACTGGCCGCGCTGGAACAGGACCGAGACCAGTTGGACGGGGATGATCACGAAGGCGACGGTCGAGGGGATGGTCAACAGAAGGGTGAATTCTCCGGCCCGGGAAAACGCATTGCGCGCGCCGTCTTTGTCGTCGGCGCGGAGGCGACGGGACAGATCAGGCAGCAGGACGATGCCCACGGCGATACCGACCACACCCAAGGGCAGTTGATACAGGCGATCTGCCGCAAACAGCCAGCTCACAGCTTTCTCGGTTTTCGAGGCCACCAACTGCCCCACCACCAGATTGACCTGCGTCACCCCCATGGCCAAAGCGGCAGGCACCGCAATGCTCACCATACGCCGCATCTCGGGGCTGAGCTTCGGCAGGCCGGGGCGGATGCGGATGCCTGCGCGCTCGGTTGCGATCCAGACAAGGGCCAGCTGAGCGACGCCAGCGGCAGGGATGACGGCGATCAGCCAGCGGATCACCTCACCACCTGATAGCGCCCCGAAGATCAGGGCGGAGCAGGCGAAGATATTCAGCAGAACCGGCGCGGCGGCGGCGGCGGCGAACCGGCCCGTGGCGTTCAACACGCCGGAAAACAACGCCGCCAGCGACATGAACAAGATGTAGGGAAAGACGACATAGCCATAGTCCACGGCCAGATCGAAGCGTTCGTCGCCATAGAACCCCTCGGCCGTGATCCAGACCAGTGCGGGCATGAACACCATCGCCAGACCGACCAGCGCCAATACGGCAACGGCCAGCAGGTTGAAGGCGTCTTGTGCGAAGCCTTCGGCGTTCTCGTCACCCTCCAGCCGCTTGGAGAACATCGGCACAAAGGCTGCGTTGAACGCACCCTCGGCAAAGAAACGGCGGAACATATTGGGCAGGCGGAAGGCGGCGACAAAGGCGTCCATCACCGGGCCCGGCCCGATATAGGCGGTCAGCAGGATTTCCCGCAGAAACCCAAGGATACGGCTGGCCAGCGTCCAGAACCCTACCGTGAAAAACCCCGAGAACAGACGGATCTGCTTCATGAGGCGGCGCGCTCGGCGCCCTCGGTAATAGCGGTGCGCAGCTTGGCCTCAAGGCCGCGTTGCTTGCTGTCCGAGTGGTATTTCAGGCCGAACATATCCTTGACGTAGAAGGTATCGACCACCTGCTCGCCATAGGTCGCGATGACGGCGTTGGCGACATAGACATTGGCCGCAGCCAGCGTACGCGCCAGATCATAGAGCAGACCGGGGCGGTCGCGGGTGTCGACCTCGATGATTGTGTAAATCTCGGACCCGTCATTGTCGAAGGTGATATGGGTTGGGACGTTAAAGGCGCGCTCGCGTTTCTTGATCTTGTCGCGCGATTTTAAGGCGTCACGGGCCACCACCTCGCCTTTCAGCGTCTTGTGGATCATCTGCGTCAGACGCGGCAGGCGGCTGGATTCGAAGGGGCGGCCCTCGGCGTCCTGAATCCAGAACGCGTCGGTCACGTAGCCATCCTTGGTCGTATAGCTGCGCGCGTCGACCACATTGGCGCCGACCAGCGCCAGGGCCCCTGCGATGCGGGCAAAGATACCCGGGTGGTCACCCATGGCGAAACAGGCGCGCGTCGCGTCGCGGTCTTCGTCGGGATGCAGGCGAATCTCCATCTCACCGGGATCGCCGCTGTCTTCCAGCGCTTTCAGCATCTCGGCGAACTCGACATGGGTCGAAAGGTTCAAGCCTTGCCAATAGGGATCGTAATGCCGCCCGGTTTCGGTTTTCAGATCAGACTTGGACCAGTCCGCCAACTCGGCCCGCAACAGCTTTTTCGCGCCCGCGCCGCGATTGGCACGGTTGAGGTCCTCCATCCCGGTTTCAAGTGCGCGTTTGGTTTCGGCATGTAGCGCGCGCAGCAGGGTGGCTTTCCAGTTGTTCCACGTATTGGGGCCAACGCCGCGGATATCGCAGACGGTCAAAACTGTCAGCAGGTCCAGCCGTTTGACCGTTTCGACCGCTTTGGCAAAGTCCCGGATGGTGCGCGGGTCCGAGATGTCGCGCTTCTGCGCCATGTCCGACATCAGCAGGTGATAGCGCACCAGCCATTCCACTGTCTCGCAATCCGATTTGTTCAACCCCAGACGTGGGGCCACCTTGCGCGCGATCTGCGCGCCAAGGATCGAGTGATCCTCGGGCCGTCCCTTGGCGATGTCATGCAGCAGCAGCGCCACATACAGCACCTTGCGGTTGACGCCTTCCTTGAGGATCGATGAGGCCAGCGGCAGTGACTCGATCAACTCACCGCGTTCAATCTGGGCGAGGTTGACGATGCACTGGATCGTGTGCTCGTCCACCGTATAGCTGTGATACATATTGAACTGCATCATCGCCACGATGGGCTCGAACTCGGGCAGGAAGGCTGACAGAACGCCCAGTTCATTCATCCGTCGCAGGGCGCGCTCGGGGTTGCCGTGTTTCAGCATCAGGTCAAGGAAGATGCGCCGCGCTTCCTTGTTGTTGCGCATGTCTTCATCAATCAGATGCAGATTGGCAGCCACCAACCGCATGGCGTCGGGGTGGATCAGCATACCTGTGCGCAGCCCCTCTTCGAACAGCCGCAACAGGTTCAGCTTATCGGTCAGAAAAGTGTCCGGTTCGGCGACATCCAGGCGGCCATGTACAACCTGATATCCGGCCTTCACGCGCGGGCGGCGGCGAAAGAGACGCTCCAGCAACGGAGCGCTTTTGACATGGGCCGCTTCCAGCTTTGTCAGGAAAATGCGTGTCAACTCGCCCACGCGCGTGGCTTCGCGGAAATAGCGCTGCATGAACACCTCGACCGCGCGTCGCCCGGCTCGGTCCTTGTATCCCATTCGCTCGGCCACCTCGACCTGAAGGTCAAAGGTCAGTTGCTCCGTTGCCCGCCCGGTAACCAGATGCAGATGAGACCGCACGGCCCACAAGAAATCTTCGGCCTGAACAAAGCCTTCGAATTCTTCCGGCGTGAACAAGCCCAGCGGCACCAGTTCGGCCACATCCTGAACACCATAGATATACTTGGCGATCCAATAGAGCGATTGCAGATCGCGCAGCCCGCCTTTACCCTCTTTGACGTTTGGCTCGACCATATAGCGCTGACCTTGCTTCAGGTGCCGCTCTTCCCTCTCTTTCAGCTTGGCTTCGATGAAATCGCGCTCAGAGCCTTTGAACAGATCCGCCTTCAACCGGGTCTCAAGTTCGGCAGCAAGCGCGGCGTCGCCAGCCAGATAGCGCTGTTCCAGCATCGCGGTGCGGATGGTGAAATCATCCCCACCCAGCCGCAGGCAGTCCTTGATCGTGCGTGATGAATGCCCAACCTTCAGTCGCAGATCCCACAGGATATAGAGCATGGATTCGATCACGCTCTCGGCCCAGGCGGTGATCTTGTAAGGCGTCAGGAACAACAGATCGACGTCAGACGACGGTGCCATTTCACCCCGACCATATCCGCCGACGGCTAGAACGGCGATCTTTTCGCCCTGTGTCGGCGTAGCCAGCGGGTGCAGCGTTTCACTTGCGACGCGCATGGCTGTACAGACCAATTGGTCTGTCAGGTAGGTATAGGACCGGGTCAAAGGGCGCGCATCAAATGGCGCTTGGGCGAACGCGTCTGCAATGGCCTCGCGTCCTGCCTTTTGGGCCTCTCGCAGAATGCGAACGGTCTCCGCACGTAGGGCAGAGTTGTCCGTGCCGCTTTCAACGATGGCCGAAAGCTCGGCATTGACTTTGACGCTGTCAAATATCCGGTCAGCGGGGCAGATTAGCTTGTTGTCAGGCATGGTCGCCTGCGCCGGTGGCTCAGAATCCGGCGCCAGAGAAGCTTTGTGGAGCAGGGTCAATCACAACCACCTGTTTGTTCTGGATCGTGGCAACCGCCAGACCGCGTTCGTTTGTCCCGTTCGACCGCAGGCGGAAGATTCCGCCAACGCCCTGAAAACCGGCATTCTGTGTCAGTGCGGCACCGGTCAGCGCGTTGGATTTGCCTTGGCTGACCAACGCGCCGATGGCGGCGATCCCATCATAGGCCAGACCGCTGATCGGGTGCGGTGCCTCGCCATAGGTGTTGTTGTAACGCTGGCGATACGCCTGAGCTTTGGCCGGATCAGGCAGGGCAAACCAGCCCCCCTGTACTCCGGGCAGGTCCAGCGTTTGCGATGGAATATCCCACCGCGTCAAACCGATATACTGAACATTCGCCGGTGAGACGCCCGCCTCGGGCAGCAACTGGCTGAACAGAGGCAACGCGCCCGCCGTGGTCGCGGTCATGAAAATCGAATCGGCGGCGTTGGCATCGACTGTCGCTTTGATTGTCGGCACCGAGTTGATGACGCCTTGCTGAGACCGGTCATACCCCACAGTGCCAGCATTCTTGACCCGGCTGCTCCCAAGCGCTGTTGCGATCGCGGACTGGCCAAGCTGACCGGCAGGGTCGTTGCTGTGCACGATTACTGTTCCGGTTTTGCCCTGACGACCGGCGAAATTGACCAATCTGTTGGCCGTGTTCTGGAATGTAGGTCCCAGAACGTAAACGTTGCCACCGGCGATGCCGGTATTGTTCGAAAATGACAGCACGTTGACATTGTTGTTCAGCACAGCAAGACCGGCAGCGTTTGCCGCCTGCGCGTATACCGGGCCGAGGATGATCTTGGCCCCATCGGCGACAGCTTGTTGGGCCACCGTTGACGCGGTGCCGGCGTTTCCGGCGGTATCGTAAACCCGAAGGTCAATCTTTACGTTCTGCAAATCTGCCATTGCCAGACGCGCCGCGTTTTCAAGGCTTCGTGCCAGCGCCGCATCACCTGCCTGTGGCGATCCGCTTGGCACCAGCAGGGCCACCGGCACAGGATCAGAGGTATCGATCGACGGGCCTCCGCTAATGCCGCCCACTTCACAGGCGGCCAGAAATGCGGCCGTGGCCAGAGCAATGGCGGATTTCGCCAGTTTGCGGGTGGGCTTGCAAACGGTAAACATCTAAATGAAAACTCCCTGATCCGGCGTCTGAGGGCACCTTGGTCTAACGATCCGCGATAATAAACGTCACGCTCTGAGGGTCCAGCTTTGAATTTCCAAAAGATCAGATTGGCCGCGGGCCTGTATTTTGTTGCCACTCCCATCGGGACCGCGCGCGACATTACGCTCAGGGCGCTGGATGTGCTGGCCTCGGCGGACATGATCGCCGCCGAAGATACCCGCAGCCTGCGCCGGTTGATGGAAATCCACGGCGTGCCGCTCGAGGGTCGCCGGATTCTGGCCTATCATGACCACAGCGGCGCGGGCGCGCGCAGCAAGATTCTTCAGGCGCTTGAGGCGGGGCAGTCGGTTGCCTACGCGTCCGAGGCCGGGATGCCCCTGATCGCCGATCCGGGTTATGATCTGGGCCGGCAGGCGGCTGAGGCAGGCTTTGCCGTCACCTGCGCCCCGGGCCCCTCGGCGGCCCTGGCGGCGCTGACATTGGCGGGGCTGCCCACGGATGCGTTCTTTTTCGCGGGCTTTCTGCCCAATGCCTCAGGCGCACGGCGGTCGCGCATCGAGGCGCTGCGCGACATTCCCGGAACGCTGGTGTTCTACGAATCCCCCAAGCGGCTGGCCGCAAGCCTTGAGGATTTGGCAGATGTTCTGGGCGCCGAGCGGCAGGCCGCGATGTGCCGTGAGCTGACGAAGAAATTCGAAGAGGTGCGGCGCGGAACGCTTGCTGATCTGGCGGCAGAGTATCAGGGCGCGACGGTGAAGGGCGAAATCGTCCTGCTTGTGGATCGCGCGCATTCGCAAACTGTTAACGAGTCTGACGTAGAAGAGGCTTTGAAACGGGCGCTGGAAACCCATTCGGTGCGCGACGCGGCAGATCTGGTGTCAGAGATGTTCAACCTGCCGCGCAGGCCGATCTATCAAAAGGCCCTGAAGCTGGGAAAGGGATGACATGACACGGCGATCCGTCCGGGGCTCGGTTTCTTATCACGCAGGAGAAGCAGCAGAGCTGAGCGTCGCCAACGACTATGAGCGGCGCGGGTTTTCGATTGCCCATCGCCGGTGGCGCGGGGCTGGAGGTGAAATCGACCTGATCGTGCGGAATGCGGACGGGATCGTCTTCGTCGAAGTTAAGAAAAGCACAAGCTTCGCGACCGCAGCGGCGCGGATCAGCCCCCGGCAAATCGACCGAATCTACGCGTCCGCCGCGCAGTTTCTCGAGCATGAACCAGGTGGGCAACTGACAAATGTGCGCTTTGACGCGGCGCTAGTCGATGGTTCTGGTGCGGTTGAAATTATCGAAAACGCCTTTGGTCACGGCTGATCGCCATTGAACCCGTCAGGTCTGTGCGCCATGTATCGGGCGTAGAACTGAGGGATACGCCATGAAGATCGCCTTTCAGATGGACCCGATCGGGGCCGTGGATATCAATGCCGACAGCTCGTTCCGTCTGGCCGAAGAAGCGCAGGCCCGTGGGCATGAGCTGTTTTTCTACGGGCCCGACCAGTTGGCCTATCAGGAGGGGCGGATTACAGCGCGCGGTCACGACATGACGGTGCAGCGTGTGCCGGGCGACCCAGCGGTGCTTGGCCCCGAGCGTGAGGTTGATCTGGCCGACTTTGATGTGGTCTGGCTGCGGCAGGATCCACCGTTTGACATGCATTACATCACATCGACCCATCTGTTGGATCGCCTGAAAGGGCAGGCGCTGGTGGTGAATGACCCGTTCTGGGTCAGGAACTATCCCGAGAAACTGCTGGTTTTGGACTTTCCTGATCTCACCCCACCCACGTCGATTGCGCGCGATCTGCAGACCATCAAGGCGTTCAAGGAGAAGCACGGGGATATCATCCTCAAGCCGCTCTATGGCAACGGCGGCGCCGGCGTGTTTCGGCTGGGGCCGGATGATCGCAATCTGACCTCCCTGCACGAGTTGTTCACCGGATTTTCCCGCGAGCCGCTGATCGTCCAGAAATTCCTGCCCGACGTGCGCAATGGCGACAAACGGGTGATTCTAGTTGATGGCGAGGCCGTGGGTGCCATCAACCGGGTCCCAGCCGAGGGTGAGACGCGCTCGAACATGCATGTGGGCGGGCGGCCCGAGAAGATTGGTCTGACCGACCGCGACATGGAGATATGCGCCGCCATTGGGCCACTACTGAAAGAGAAGGGCCAGATTTTCGTCGGCATCGACGTCATCGGCGACTACCTGACCGAGATCAACGTGACGTCCCCCACCGGCATTCAGGAGCTGGAACGGTTCAACGGCGAGAACATCGCCGAAAAAATCTGGCAAGCGATTGAGTCGAAGCTTTAACCGCCGACCTTGGCGCTGATGCGATAACTCAGGGCCTCGGCGACATGGGGGCGGCGGATGTCTGGTGCGCCTTCCAGATCAGCGATGGATCGTGCGACCCGCAGGATGCGGTGGAAAGCGCGGGCCGACAGGCCGAACCGTTCTGAGGCCTTCAAAAGCAGGTCTTTTCCTTCGGCGTCCGGGGCGGCGCAATCTTCCAGATACGTGCCTTCAAGGTCGGCGTTCTGCCGCGTGCCTGGCATGTCCCGGAACCTGTCGGCCTGCAGGGCGCGGGCGGCCTCGACCCGCGCGGCCACCGTGGCCGAGCTGTCGCCCGAGGGCGGCAGATCAAGGTCGGTGAAGCTGACCGGCGGCACTTCGATTCGCAGGTCGAACCGATCCATCAACGGCCCCGAGATCCGGCCCAGATAATCCTCGCCACAAACTGGCGCGCGGGAACAGGCGCGCGCAGGGTCGGTCAGGTAGCCGCATTTGCAGGGATTGGCCGCCGCCACCAGCATGAACCGGCAGGGATATTTGACGTGGGCGTTGGCGCGGGCGACCATGACCTCTCCGGTCTCGATGGGCTGGCGCAGGGTTTCCAGCACGGTGCGCGGGAATTCGGGGAATTCGTCCATGAACAGAACGCCGTTATGGGCCAGCGAAATCTCTCCGGGCTTTGCGCCCTTGCCGCCACCGACGATGGCGGCCATGGATGCGGTGTGGTGCGGTTCACGGAAGGGGCGGGCGCGGCTGATGCCGCCTTCGTCCAGCAAACCGCAGAGAGACTGGATCATCGAGGTCTCCAAGGCCTCGACCGGTGTCAGTGGCGGAAGGATGCCGGGCAGCCGGGCCGCCAGCATGGATTTGCCTGAACCGGGTGTGCCGATCATGATCAGGTGATGGCGGCCAGCGGCGGCGATTTCCAGCGCGCGTTTGGCGCGTTCCTGCCCTTTGACGTCGCGCAGGTCGCGCGCGGAGGCTGACAGGCTGACTTCGCCCGGTGTCGCGGCGGGCAGCGCGGATTGGCCGGTAAAGTGGCGGACCACGTCCCCCAGTGAGCCCGCGCCGATCACCTGTGTTGCGTCAACCCACGCGGCCTCGGCGCTGGAGGCAGCGGGGCAGAGCAACGCGCGGTCCTCTGCGGCGGCGGTCATGGCAGCTGGCAGGGCGCCGACGACCGGCACCAGCGATCCGTCCAGCGATAGCTCTCCCAACGCCACGGCCCCTTCGGCGGCGTCGGTTGGTATGATGTCCAGCGCGGACAGCAGGGCCACAGCGATGGGAAGGTCGAAATGGCTGCCCTCTTTCGGCAGGTCGGCGGGGGACAGGTTGATGGTGATCCGTTTCGACGGCAGGGCAATGGCCATCGAACTGAGCGCGCTGCGCACCCGGTCGCGCGCCTCGGACACGGCCTTGTCGGGCAGGCCGACGATCGAGAACGCCGGAAGGCCCGGTGAAACGGCGCATTGCACCTCGACCGGGCGGGCGTCTACGCCTTGAAAGGCTACGGTATGGGCGCGGGCGACCATGGCAATCCTGTTTCGTGGTTAACAGGACGTTGCTGCCATGGTTGCGGTTTAGGAATGGTTAACGTCTGCCACCATGGCGGTGAATTTTGGCCATGCCCCCGGGTCGGCCACGGTTTTGTCGCGGCAGAACGGGTTGCAGAAGCCCCAGATTTGGCCGTCGAGTTCGAGGTAGTCGGTGACGGGTTTGCCGGAATAGGGGCAGGTTGAGTTGACTGATGGACCCGAGGCGAGGGCCTTGGGCCGAGAGGTTCCGCCAACCGGCCAGTCCTGCACGGGCCCATTCTGCGGATAGGGAAACGGATCATACGAAACGGTCAGACCCATCGCGCGCCATTGCCGGACCGACAGGTCGGAGAGCAGCTCAAGACAATAGGCGCGGTTGGTGTCGGTCACCGGCAGGCCATAACCGATGATCCGCGCGGCGACCGGGGTGTAGAACACATCCGCCAGGGAATAGGCCCCGAATAGCGGGCCGGTTTCAGCGCCTGAGAGGGTTCGGGCGTGCGCCCAAAGGGTCTCGATTCGCTGCAGGTCAGACAGGGTTTCTGGAGAGGGCTGAAATCCTTGCCAGCATTGGCGCAGTTGCATCGGGCATTCGCCCCGCAGGGCTGAGAATCCCGCAACCATCTCGGCGCACAGCCAGCGGGCGGTCGCGCGGGCGGCGGGATCTGTGGGCCACAGCCCGGCTTCGGGGTGGCGCTCGGCGAGTGTTTCGGCCATGGCAAGGCTTTCGCCAACCACGGTTCCCTCTGGCAGCCGCAGCGCCGGGACGAGGCGGGCAGGGGCCAGCGGTTCCATATCCGCCGCCATCGTGCCGGAATAGAGGCCGATCATATGGGTGCGGTAGGGCAGGCCGAACTTCTCAAGCATAAGCCATCCGCGCATGGACCAACTGGAGAACAGGCGGTCGCCGATGAAAAGGTCATAGGTCATCCGCGAACGATGTCGGATGGCGCGGCCTTGGTAAATCAGAGATTTGTGCGCGGCCCCATCACGGTCGGTGATTGATCCGACCCACGGACCAGCGATCACCGTGATGGGTGATCTCGGTGACCGAGAGGTTGTCGATCCGGTGGCCAAACGCCTCTTGCGCGTCGACATTCAGAGCGCGCTGCACTTGCGTCAGGATCACGCCGAAGTGGGCCACGATGATCAGATCGTGGCCGGTATGGGCGGCAATCAGCGTATCGATGGCCGCATCAACCCGCGCCCGGACCTCATTCCAGCTTTCACCGTCGGGGGGGCGGACCTCGCCCGGATTGTCCCAATAGGCAAAGCACAGTTCGGGGTCTTCGGCCTCGATCTCTCTGAAGCCACGCAGCTCCCAGCTGCCGAAGTTGATCTCGCGCAGGTCTTCGCGGTGGGGCAGGCGTGTGCGCGGGCCTTGAATGGCGCTGGCGGTGTCGGCGGCGCGGACCAGGTCGGATGAGATCACGATGGCCTGCGTTGGCAGATGCGCGGACAGCCGGTCGAGCGCAGCGGTGTCGCTCAGGTCGGCGGGCAGGTCGGACCAGCCGACCATGGTTTTTGCATGGGTCGGCCCGTGCCGTACCAGATGCAGGCGGGTCACAGGGGGGCGCCTTTCAGGACCAAGGGCAACCCAGCAGTCACCTGCACCACACGGTCGGCCTGCGCGGCCAGCGCAATGTTCAGCCGCCCTTGCGCCTCGCGAAAGCGGCGCGACAGGACGTTGTCGGGCACGATCCCGTGGCCGACTTCGTTAGAGACAATGACGATCTGTGCCGCGCAGTCTTTCAGCGAGGCAAGCAACGCGGACCGGGCCCGCTCAAGATCATTTTCGGCCAGAAGGTGATTGGTCAGCCACATGGTGGCACAATCGATCAGGCAAACCTGATCTGATGTCAGCCTTGCCAGTTCGGGCGACAGATCAAACGGGGCCTCTATTGTCTCCCAACTGCTGCCTCTTTGTGCAATATGTTGCCTAACTTTCAGGCGCATCTCGTCATCAAAGACTTGTGATGTTGCCAGATAAACGCGGCTTTTCCCTGTTAAAACAGATAGTTGTTCAGCAAAAAGCGACTTGCCAGAAGCCGCGCCGCCCAGCACAAAGGTTAAATTAGGGTGCACTTTTATTACCTTTCTGGTGATCCACCCGGTTTTGCCCTGCGTATCGACCCTAAGTCGGCATGACAAGCCCGGCCAAAAGCCGGTGGAAAAGGGAGAGTTGCATGGCACTGGACAACGCACATGATTTTTCAATGTCCCGGCAGGCGATGAAGGCCGAACTGCTGGATGCCGAAACCGAGCTAAGGCTTGCCTATGCGTGGCGCGATGAACGAGATGAACAGGCGTTGCACCGTTTGATCACCGCATATATGCGGCTTGCGATTTCGATGGCGGCCAAGTTCAAGCGCTATGGCGCGCCGATGAATGATCTGATTCAAGAGGCCGGTCTGGGCCTGATGAAGGCTGCTGACAAATTCGATCCCGATCGCGGTGTAAGATTTTCGACCTATGCGGTCTGGTGGATCAAGGCCAGCATTCAGGATTATGTGATGCGGAACTGGTCCATGGTGCGCACCGGCTCGACATCGTCGCAGAAATCTCTGTTTTTCAACATGCGCCGGGTTCAGGCCCGGCTTGAGCGAGAAGCTGCGACCGAGGGTCAGGAGCTGGATCGCCATCAACTGCATCAGATGATTGCGTCTGAAATTGGTGTGCCGCTGCGCGATGTCGAGATGATGGAAGGCCGGCTGGCCGGGTCCGATTTCTCGCTGAATGCGGTGCAATCGACCGATGAAGACGGGCGCGAGTGGATTGATGCGCTGGAAGACGACCGCGAACAGGCGGCTGAAACCGTTGAACACAGCCACGACACCGAGCAACTGCGCGATTGGTTGGTGACCGCGATGCAGGCGCTGAACGATCGAGAGCGTTTCATCGTGCGCGAGCGCAAGCTGCGTGAACCGGCGCGCACCCTTGAAAGCTTGGGCCAAGAGCTTGGGCTCTCGAAAGAAAGGGTGCGTCAGCTTGAGGCCGCAGCCTTCATAAAGATGCGCAAGAACCTTGAAGCGCAATCGCGCGAGGTGCAACACTTCTTCGCATGAAACAAATTGCGATTTTCGTAGCGTGTGTGCTGTTCACGGTCTTACCTCGTGCCGGGTATTCGGCTGACCTGATCCCTCAGGATGTGCGCGAGGCTATGCAGGCCGCCGACGTCGTTATTCTTGGCGAAATCCACGATAACCCCCGTCACCACCTTGTCCAGAAAGAGGCGATCGAAGCCATCAACCCTTCGGGTGTGGTCTGGGAGATGGTGACAGAGGAAGGCGCGCAGCGATTGGCGCAAAAGGCGGCCACGAACCCCGAGGACTTGTCTCGCATTCTACGCTGGGCTGAATCCGGCTGGCCGCCGCTCAGCATGTATTACCCGGTTTTTCAGGCTTCGAACGCGCCGGTCTATGGGGCCATGGTCCCTCGTGCTGCAGCCCGTGCCGCGATGGAGCGTGGTGCTGCCACCGCGCTGGGCGCGGATGCTGCGCGCTATGGCTTGACCATTCCGCTGTCGCCCGAGGATCAGGCCGCGCGGGAAGCTGATCAGCTTGCAGCCCATTGTGACGCGCTGCCCGTAGAAGCTTTACCGCAGATGGTGGCGATCCAGAGGTTGCGCGATGCGGTGCTGACCCGCGCTATTCTGCGGGCGACCGATGAAACCGGCGGGCCGATTGCGGTGATCACGGGCAACGGCCATGCCCGCAAGGACCGCGGCATTCCAACTTTCCTTGCGCGGTTGCGTCCGGGCCTGAAGGTCTTTGTATTGGGGCAGTCCGAAGATGGGCTTATCAATGGTGAGTTTGACGCGGTGATCGACAGCCCGACCGTCGAGCGCGAGGACCCCTGCAAGGCCTTCGAGACTCAGAATTAACTGCTGGAACTGCCCGACCGCCTTGCCTAATGTCGGGGTCGACCGGGACGGGAAGGGCTAGAGATGCTGGCATCCAAACGCATTCTGCTGATTATCGGTGGCGGAATCGCTGCTTATAAGGCACTGGATCTGATCCGGCGTCTGCGCGAGCGTGGGGCAGCCGTCACGCCGGTTCTGACCCGCGCGGCTGAGGAGTTCGTGACGCCCCTTTCGGTGTCAGCGCTGGCCGGAGAAAAGGTCTATCGCGATCTGTTTGACCTGACGGATGAGGCCGAGATGGGGCATATCCAGCTGTCGCGCTCGGCCGATCTGATCGTGGTGGCTCCGGCGACGGCCGATCTGATGGGCAAGATGGCGGGGGGGCTGGCCAATGATCTGGCCTCGACCTTGCTGATGGCGACCGATACTCGGGTTCTGTGTGCGCCCGCGATGAATGTGCGGATGTGGGATCACCCGGCAATGCGGCGCAATCTGGCGCAGCTGCAGGCCGATGGCGTCCGCTTTGTCGGCCCGAATGAGGGCGACATGGCCTGTGGCGAATTCGGCCCGGGCCGCATGTCGGAACCGCTTGAGATTGTTGCAGCCATAGAGGCGCAGCTTGGCGACGGCCCCTTGAAGGGCAAGCGTATGCTGGTGACGTCTGGCCCGACCCATGAACCGATTGACCCTGTGCGCTATATCGCCAACCGGTCCTCGGGCGCGCAGGGCACAGCGGTGGCGCGGGCGCTGGCGGCGCTGGGCGCCGAGGTGGTTTTTGTTACCGGCCCAGCCGATGTTGCGCCGCCCGAAGGCGTGCAGGTTGTCGCGGTTGAGACCGCGCAAGAAATGTCCGATGCGGTCGAGGCTGCTTTGCCTGTCGATGCAGGTGTCTTTGCCGCAGCGGTGGCCGATTGGCGCGTGGCCACGGCCTCGGACAAGAAGCTGAAGAAAAGCCGCGACGGGTTACCGGCGCTGGAATTTGCCGAGAACCCGGACATCCTCAAACGCGTCGCCGGGATGCAGACGGGCCGCCCCGCGCTGGTGGTGGGTTTCGCGGCGGAAACGGACAATGTGATCGAACACGCCACTGCCAAACGCGCGCGCAAGGGGTGTGACTGGATCGTGGCCAATGATGTCAGCCCGGCAACAGGTATCATGGGCGGGTCCGAGAATGCGGTGATCCTGATCTCGGACGAAGGGGCCGAGGAATGGCCGCGCATGGGCAAGGACGCCGTGGCCGAACGACTGGCGCAGAAGATTGCTGCGGCCTTGGCAGGGTAGTTTCCGCAAAGAACGAGAGGTATCGGGATGGTTGCAATTCGTGTGATCCGCGAGGATGGGTCTGATCCGTCGATCCCGTTGCCCTCTTACGAAACATCGGGAGCTGCCGGGGCCGATGTGCGAGCCAACCTGCCGGGCAAGGCTTCGATCATGCTTGACCCCGGACAGCGGGTGTTGGTGCCCACGGGCCTGCGGATCGAAATACCGCAAGGGTTTGAGGTACAGGTGCGTCCACGCTCGGGTCTGGCGTTGAAGCATGGTATCACCCTGCCGAACACACCCGGCACCATCGACAGCGATTATCGCGGCCCGCTTGGGGTGATCGTGCTGAATGCTGGGCAGGATCCGTTCGAAATCACCCACGGAGAGCGCATCGCCCAACTTGTCGTCGCCCCCGTGGTGCAGGCCACTTTCGAGGCCACCGATGCCCTGTCCGAGACCGACCGGGGCGAGGGTGGCTTTGGTTCGACCGGGCGCGGCTGATGCTGCTGGTTCTGATCCTTGCCGCCGGGCTGTGGGGCGTGGGCTGGATGGCCGGTGTGTCGCGCAATGCGCGGATGGTGTCTATTGGCACTCTGCTGGCCGGGGTGATCGTTGCGCAACTGGTTTTGCCCGAAGGCAATCCCTTGCGTCAGGCAACTGGCGGCTCTGCAGCGATGTGGTTGATCCTTGCTGGCTCTGCGGTGCTGGTTCTGCTTTATGGTCGGGGCGTGAAAGCGCTGCGAAACCGAGCGGAAACCGCCGAGGCTAAGGAGCCCAAGATGCCCTCAGATCAGTTCACCGAGACCGAGCTGGAACGCTATGCCCGCCACATCGTCCTGCGCGAGCTGGGCGGGCCGGGGCAAAAGAAGATGAAACAGGCGCGGGTGCTGGTGATCGGCGCGGGCGGTCTGGGGGCTCCGGCGTTGCAATATCTGGCTGCGGCGGGCGTGGGCACGATCGGCGTGATCGACGATGACGAGGTCGAGAACGCCAACTTGCAGCGGCAGGTCATTCACCGCGATGCGGATATCGGGATGCCCAAGGTGTTTTCGGCCCAGCAGGCGATGGAAGCGCAGAACCCCAACGTGACTGTCCTGCCCTATCACCGGCGGCTGACCGAAGAGATCGCGGCAGACCTGTTTGCCGATTTCGATCTGATCCTCGACGGCACCGACAATTTCGACACCCGCTATCTGGCCAACCGGACCGCCGTCGCGCTGAACAAACCGCTGATCTCGGGCGCGCTGTCGCAATGGGAAGGGCAGCTGAGCGTTTTTGATCCCGCCAGCGGCGCACCCTGCTATCAATGCATCTTCCCCGAGGCCCCGGCCCCCGGTCTGGCCCCGTCCTGCGCCGAGGCGGGCGTGATTGGCCCTCTGCCCGGTGTTGTCGGCTCGATGATGGCGGTCGAGGCGATCAAGGTGATTTCGGGTGCGGGGCAGGCCCTTCGGGGTGAGATGTTGATCTACGATGCGCTTTATGGCGAAAGCCGCAAGATCACTTTGTCGCAGCGCGCCGATTGCCCCATCTGCGGTGCAGGCGCGTAATTTCATCGCGCGCACTGGACCCTTGCGGGTGGGTTTCCTAGGTAGAGACCAAAGGAGACCCGCATGACCAACCCGATCCTGTCCGACTGGACTACGCCCTTCGAACTCGCCCCGTTTGCTGAGATCTCAGACGGTGATTTCGCCCCTGCTTTGGAACAGGCACTGCAGGCGCATAACGCGCAGATCGACGCAATCGCGGCGAACCCCGAGGCACCCAGTTTCGCCAACACCATCGAGGCGCTGGAGGCCGCAGGCGAGCAGTTGGACAAGGTTCTGTCGGTGTTCTTCACGGTTGCAGGGGCGGACAGCAACCCCAAGCGGGAAGAGTTGCAGCGGGAGTTCTCTCCGAAACTTGCGGCGCATTT
Organism: Ruegeria sp. G7; assembly: GCF_056535465.1. NCBI lineage: Bacteria > Pseudomonadati > Pseudomonadota > Alphaproteobacteria > Rhodobacterales > Roseobacteraceae > Ruegeria > Ruegeria sp. G7. Next base: position 1,533,070 of record NZ_JBQFIL010000001.1, read on the forward strand.
CGCGGGCATTTCATCGAACAAGGCGTTGTTTAAACGGGTGGCCGATCTGTGGGCGCGCAAGGGCGAGTTGGGCCTGACAGACGAGCAGGCGCGTGTGCTGATGCTGTCGCATCGCGGGTTCGTCCGCGCAGGCGCTGCGCTGGAAGGCGAGGCCGATGCGCGGATGCAAGAGATCAAGGCGCGGCTGGCCTCGCTGGGCACATCTTTCACCCAAAACCTGCTGGCCGATGAGCGGGACTGTTTCATGGACCTGACCGAGGATGACCTGCAGGGCCTGCCGGGTTTTGCGGTGGATGCCGCCCGCGCTGCGGGGCAGGAGAAGGGGGCGGATGGCCCCGTCGTGACCCTGTCGCGGTCGATCATCGTGCCGTTTCTGCAATTCTCGCCCCGTCGGGATTTGCGTGAAAAGGCTTATCGCGCGTGGACCGCGCGGGGGGCAAATGGCGGTGAGACCGACAACCGAGAGATTGCGGCTGAAATCCTGCGCCTGCGCGAGGAACGTGCCAATCTGCTGGGGTATGACAGTTTTGCCGACTACAAGCTTGAGACCGAGATGGCCCGCACACCGGATCGCGTGCGTGATCTGTTGATGGATGTGTGGCAGCCCGCCAAAACCCGCGCCAACGCAGATGCCGAGGTGCTGACCGCGATGATGCAAGAGGATGGCGTCAACGGCCCGCTGGAAGCGTGGGACTGGCGCTACTATGCCGAGAAACGCCGCAAGGCCGAACATGATCTCGATGAAGCCGCGCTGAAGCCATACCTGCAACTGGACCGCATGATCGAGGCCTCTTTTGCCTGCGCGGGCCGCCTGTTCGGGCTGGAGTTCGTGCCGCTGGACGTGCCGCTCTATCACCCCGATTGCCGTGCGTGGGAGGTGACACGCGACGGGCAGCATATCGCGGTGTTCATCGGCGATTACTTCGCGCGCGGCTCAAAACGCTCGGGCGCGTGGTGCAGCGCGATGCGCGGGCAGGCGAAGTTCCCGAAGGCGCAGGCTCCGGTCGTGATCAATGTCTGCAACTTTGCCAAGGGCGATCCGGCGCTGCTGTCTTATGACGACGCCCGCACCCTGTTTCACGAGTTCGGCCATGCGCTGCATCAGATGCTGTCCAACGTGACCTATGAAAGCATCTCGGGCACCTCGGTGGCGCGGGATTTCGTGGAACTGCCCAGCCAGCTTTACGAACACTGGTTGGAAGTGCCCGAGGTACTGGCCGAGTTCGCAACCCATGCCGAGACCGGCGCGCCGATGCCGCAAGAGATGTTGGACAAGGTGCTGCAGGCCGCCAATTTCGATCAGGGGTTCCAGACGGTCGAATATGTCGCCTCGGCCCTTGTCGATCTGGCCTTCCATGACGGGGCCGCACCCGCGGACCCGATGGCCAAGCAGGCAGAGGTTCTGGCCGATCTGGGAATGCCCTCGGCCATCGGAATGCGCCACGCGACGCCACATTTCGCCCATGTGTTTGCGGGCGACGGCTATAGCTCGGGATACTACAGCTATATGTGGTCCGAGGTCATGGATGCGGATGCGTTCGCAGCGTTCGAAGAAGCGGGCGGTGCGTTTGACCCCGAACGCGCCAAAGCGTTGGAGGACAACATTCTGTCAACCGGCGGTTCACGCGAGGCCGAGGACCTGTATCTGGCCTTCCGCGGGCGTCTGCCGGGGGTCGAAGCCCTGTTGAAAGGCCGCGGGCTGATCGCGGTCTAATAACCCAGATCACGGTCGACGAGGTGGAGAAAGGGCGCGCCCGCTTCACCTCGGCGAATATTCTCGCAAATGACCTGAGCGGCGGTCGCAGGCCGGGTCTCCGAGGCGATATGCGGCGTCACCGTCACGTTTGGCTGCGCCCAATAGGGATGCTCGGGCGGCAGGGGTTCGGTGCGGAACACATCCAGCGTGGCGTGGTCGACCTGTCCTGAATTCAGGGCTGCCAGCAGGGCATCATCATCAATCAAAGGCCCCCGGCCCGGGTTGATGATGCAGGCGCCTTTCGGCAGCAGGGCAAGCGTATCAGCATTCAGTATATTTGTGGTGGCCGCCGTGTCCGGCAACAACAGCACAAGGATTTCCGCCTGTGATAACGCGCCCCGCAGGCCATCTGCCCCATGCAGACAGGTCACGCCGGGAATGTCCTTGGCGGTGCGGCTCCAACCAATGACATCGAAATTCAACGCGGCCAGCGCCCGTGCCGCAGCCTCACCCAATTCGCCCAGACCCAGAATGCAGACCGTGCGCTGCGTGGCCAACGGTGGGGCGTCCGGCTCCCACGTCGTATCCTGCTGAGCGATATGGCGATCCATCCCAAGGTGATAGCGCAGCACGTGGCCCACCACCCATTCCGTCATGCCCTGTTTCAACCCACTATCCACCATCCGCGCCAGCGGAACGGTCAGGGTTTCATTGCCGGAAATGCTCTCGACCCCGGCCCAGAGGCTGAGCACGGCTTTCAGCCGCGTGAAGGGCGTGAAATCCCGCAACCCTCCGTTCGGGGCATAGACCACATAGTCGACCTGATCGGGCGGAATGTCGGTGGCCAGATGAAAGTCCAGCCCGGCCTCGGCCAGCCCTTTGCGCAGCAGCGGTTCATATTCCGGCCACAGCCCGGGGCGGGCGGAAAACAGGACGTTGACGGGCATGAAGGACCTTTCAGCGGGGGCGGTGAATATGGGCGCTTTGCACGATACCGAAGGCGGCCATCAGCACCAGCATGGCCGAGCCGCCATAGCTGACCATCGGCAGCGGCACACCTACGACCGGGGCCAGCCCCATGACCATCGACATATTGACCGCAAAGAACAGGAAGAAGTTCAGCGCAATGCCCAGCGTCACAAGGGACGAGAACCGATCCTTGGTCGCCAGCGCCGTGACCATGCAGAAGATCAGGATCAGACCATAGAGGATCAGCAGTGTGATGCCGCCGACAAAGCCGAATTCCTCGGCCAGGGTGGTGAAGATGAAATCGGTGTGTTTTTCCGGCAGGAAGTTCAGACGCGATTGGGTGCCCTGCATGAACCCGCGCCCGTTCCAGCCGCCGGACCCCAGCGCGATCTTAGATTGCGTAATGTGATAGCCTGCGCCTAACGGGTCGGTTGAGGGGTCTAGAAACGTATCAATCCGGCGGAACTGATAGTCCTTGAGCAGCTGCCATTCCGTCCCCCGGCTGTTGAACACCGTGGCAATCAGGCCAACCCCCGCCGCGATTACGGCGGCGAAATAGGCCCAATGGACGCCGGCCAGAAACATTAGCCCTCCGCCCGCGGCCAGCAGCAGGATCGAGGTGCCGAGGTCCGGTTGGCGCAACACCATGAAGGTGGGGATCAGGATCAGGATGACCGGGATAATCACCCACAGCGGGCGTGAGGTTTTATGCGCGGGCAGCCAGTCATAATAAGCGGCCAGCACCATGACGAGCGCCACTTTCATCACTTCGGAGGGTTGCAGGCGCATGAACCCAAGATCGATCCAGCGTTGCGCGCCCATGCCGATGGTGCCGAACAGTTCGACTATGACAAGCAAGCCGATTGACCCCAGATAGGCCACGACCGACATATTCCGCCAGAACCAGATCGGCACGAGCGCGATGATGAACATCACTGTCAGGCCCAGCCCGAACCGCTCCATCTGCGGCTCGGCCCATGGCGTCCACGATCCGCCCGCGACCGAGAACAACATCAGGAACCCGGCACTGGCTACGCTGATCAGCAGCAGCGTCAGCGGCCAGTTCATATAAAGGAACTTACGGAACCCCGATGGCGTGGATTTGACGGCATATTCAAGATAGCTCATGCGCGGTCCTTTGCGTCAGGACGCGCTTTGGGGCGGCGGTCGCCCTCAAGCCGTTTTTGTTGTTCCTTGATGCGCTCGCGATCAGCGGTCGGATAGGCCTCAAGCGGCGGTGTGCCGTTATAGAGCGCTTGCAGCATGATATCGCGCGCAACCGGCGCGGCGGCCTTGGACCCGCCGCCGCCATGTTCGACCACAACGGCGATGGCGTATTTCGGATTGTCATAGGGCGCGAAGCTGACGAACAGCGCGTGGTCGCGGCGTTCCCATGGCAGATCCTCGTTGCGGATCACACCTGCGGCGCGCTCGGCCTTGGTGATGTTGCGCACCTGACTGGTGCCGGTCTTGCCAGCCATGCGGAAATCATCGGCGATGATGCGGCTCCGATAAGCCGTCCCGCGCCGGTCGTTCGAGACAGACCACATCGCCTCGCGGATGTAGTTCAGATTTGCCGGGCTGATCTCAAGCGGCTCACCTGCACCGGTTGGCTGTTCGACCCCATCGATAGACCGGACCAGACGGGGCGTGACGGCGCGCCCGGTGGCGATCCTTGCCGTCATCACGGCCAGTTGCATCGGCGAGGCCAGCATGAAACCCTGCCCGATCGACGCGTTGGCCGTATCGCCGATCAGCCAATCCTCACCATGGGTGCGTTGTTTCCATTCCTGATTGGGGGCCAGCCCTGCACGCACGGCAGACATCGGGATGTCGTGCTTGATGCCCAGCCCGAGGGTGCGCGCCATCTCGGAGATTTTGTCGATGCCGACCTTGATCGCCACGTCATAGTAATAAACATCGCAGCTGCGCTTGAGCGAGGTGTTGAGGTCGACCATGCCGTGCCCGCCACGCTTCCAGCAGTGGAAGCGGCGGCTGCCGACCTTGAGGTGGCCGGGGCAATAGACGGTGTTGCCGGGACCAACGACACCGGCCTCAAGCGCGGCCAGCGCGGTGACCATCTTGAAGGTCGATCCGGGCGGATAAGTGCCCTGAACCGTCTTGTTGGCCAGCGGGCGGTACTTGTCCTGTGTCAGGATCTGATAATCCGCGACCGAAATACCGCGCACAAACAGGTTGGGGTCGAAACTCGGGGCCGAGGCCATCGCCCGCAGATCGCCGGTTTCGCAATCAATGACTACAGCGGCGGCGCTTTCTCCGGCAAGTCGTGCCTGAGCGTATTGCTGCAGGTCCGCGTCGACCGACAGTTGCAGATCCGCGCCGGGTTGGCCTTCCTGCCGGTCCAGTTCGCGCATGACGCGGCCGGTGGCGTTGACCTCGACCCGCTTTGAACCGGCCCGGCCGCGCAGGTCGATCTCTTGCTTGGCTTCCAGCCCGACCTTGCCGATCTGGAACCGGGGGATGCGCAGCACCGGTTCGGGGTCTTCGATCTGGCTGAGGTCATAGTCGCTGACCGGGCCGACATAGCCGACGATATGGGCGAAATCCTCATAGCGCGGGTATTGCCGGGTCTGGCCGACCTCGGGCGTGACGCCGGGCAGGGCCGGGGCGTTGACGGCGACCTTCGAGATGTCTTCCCATGTCACCTGATCGACCAGCGTGACTGGCAGGAACGGGGCCGAGCGGCGCATTTCGGTGCGCGCGCGCTCGATCTCATCTTCGTTCAGCGGGATCAGATCGGACAGTTTGGCGATGACCTTGTCGATATCACCGGCATCCTCGCGCACGATCACGATGCGGTAGGACGGCGAGTTCTGCCCGATGATCTGCCCGTTGCGATCGTAAATCCGCCCGCGCGTCGGCGGAATCAGACGAATATTGATGCGGTTTTCCTCGGCCAGCAGGCGGTATTCGTCGGCCTGATCGACCTGCATGAAGCGCATCCGCGCCGCCAGCCCGCCGATGAAGGCCGCCTGCAGCCCGCCCAGCACCAGCGCCCGGCGCGGCAGGCGTTTGTAGGCGAGGCCTTGGGATTTGGGCTTGCGCTGCTTCATGCCCGTGCCCCTGCGGTCGTGTTGTCAGCAACCGACTTGCGGCGCACGCCAAACGCGCTCTGGCTGAGCAGAACGATCAGCGGGTATATCGCAATTGTCAGAACCACCTGTATCACCACCGGCCCCAGCGCTGCCTGTTGCACGGACAGAATAGCAAGAATGACGCGGTTGAGCACAAAAACTGCCGTGATCACGGCGCCGACCGTGGTCCATTCGCTGACAAACCCGCTGTCGCGCATCCCCGGTGCTGCCGTGCGCAGGTACGAGGCCCCTATGACCACCAGCGCCGCCAGCAACCCCGGAGGCCGCTGCAACAGCAGATCGGCCATCAGCATCACAAAGGCAATCGCAAGGATCGGAACATATTCGGGGCGACGCAGCACCCAGGCATAGGTCAGCGCCATCAGGATGTCGGGAAACGGCCAGCGATCCGGTTTCGAATCCAGCGGCAGCAGGTGAAGAAACATCACTAACACCGCCAGCGCCAGATACAGCCCGCGTTTCATCCAGAGGTGCGAGGACGGCCTATCCATCTGTGGCCTCCGGTGCGGTCAGGGCGGCCTCGGGCTGGCGCGGGCCGACGATGCCACCGGGGTCGCGGATGGGCTGAGCCGACTGGAACCGCAGCACCCGCAGGAATTCAAGCCGCTCGAAATCCGCCGAGAGGCGCACCCGCAGTCGCCCGCCGGGGTCGACGGCGATCTGGCCGATTAGCAACCCTCCGGGGAAGACGCCGCCATCGCCCGAGGTCACAACCCTGTCACCGGGGCGTACCAGCTCACGGTTTTCCAGAAACTGCACCAGCGGCGAGGCGCTGTTATCCCCGGCAATCAGCGCGGTCTGCCCCGAGGGTTGGATGGTCGCCGGTATCGCGCTCGAGGCATCTGTCAGCAGGATCACCCGTGCCGTATCCGCGCCAACGCCCGAGATACGCCCGACCACACCGATCCCGTCCATCGTGGCCCAGCCGTCGACGATCCCGTCACGTTCCCCCACGTTCAACAACACCGATTGCCGGAACGGAGAGCCACTGTCCGCCATCACAACGCCCGTCACATAGGTCAGCCGGGGGTCGAGCCGCACATTGTTGAGGTCCAGCAGACGGGCGTTTTCCTGCTCCAGCTGCAGCGCGGCCTCTTTCCACGCGCGCATCAGGCGCAGCTCGCTGCGCAACTCCTGGTTCTGCTCGCTCAGGCGTTGGTAGCTTTGGAAGTCCCGCGCGAGGTTGACCGCAGCCGTGACCGGCACCATCGCCCATTCCATCGAGGGCACCACCTTGTCCACCACCTGCGCCCGGAACCGTTCCACACGCGGGCTGTCGATACGCCAGACCAGAAAGATCGCGAGCAGGCACAGCACCACAATCCCCAGCAGCAGACGACGCAAGGGGGTCGTGTATTCATCGCGTTGTGATCGGTCCTTTGCCACAGGTTACCTTCCCGTGCTGCTCTTGCCCGAATTCTCACGCCTTCAGGGTGCGCGCCTTAGCTGTCGTAGTCAATCGCGTGGCGCAGCTGTTTTTCGTATTCCAGCGCCTTACCGGTGCCCAAAGCCACACAGTTCAGGCTTTCGTCAGCAATCGATACAGCCAGACCGGTCTGTTCGCGCAGCGCCAGATCCAGATCGCCCAGCAACGCGCCACCTCCGGTCAGCATAACGCCCCGGTCGACGATATCGGCGGCCAGATCGGGCGGCGTGGTCTCCAGCGCGGTCATCACCGCCTCACAGATCGCCTGCACGGGTTCTGACAACGCCTCGGCCACCTGAGCCTGACTGATCTCGATTTCCTTGGGCACGCCGTTCAGCAAATCGCGCCCGCGGATGTGCATCGACTGGCCCCGGCCATCGTCGGGCATACGGGCTGTACCGATGGTGGTCTTGATGCGTTCGGCGGTGGATTCACCGACCAGCAGGTTCTGCTGACGGCGTAGGTATGAGATGATGGCCTCGTCCATCCGGTCTCCACCCACACGAACCGAACGGGCATAAACGATGTCGCCCAGCGACAGAACCGCCACCTCGGTCGTGCCGCCGCCGATATCAACGACCATGTTACCGGTCGGATCGGTGATCGGCATGCCTGCCCCAATCGCGGCCGCAATCGGCTCGGCAATCAGGCCCGCGCGGCGGGCACCAGCCGAGAGAACCGACTGGCGGATCGCGCGTTTTTCAACCGGTGTCGCACCATGAGGGACGCAGACAATGATTTTTGGTTTCGAGAAGGTCGAGCGTTTATGCACCTTGCGGATGAAGTGCTTGATCATCTCTTCGGCAGTGTCAAAGTCAGCGATCACGCCTTCGCGCATCGGACGGATCGCCTCGATCGAGCCGGGCGTTCGGCCCAGCATCAGCTTCGCGTCCTCGCCCACGGCCAGGACCTTTTTGACGCCATCCTTGACGTGATAGGCCACAACCGACGGTTCAGACAGGATCACACCGCGCCCCTTGACATAGACCAGCGTGTTCGCTGTCCCAAGGTCAATTGCCATATCCGCTGAGAACAGGCCGCCCAGATTGCCAAAGATGCCCATATTTTTACTGATCCCGTTTGTCAGAATTTCCACTGCCCGCGACTCGACGGTTCCGGGACGGATGCCTTATAGGGTGCCATCTCGCCCGGTTAAAGGGCTGATTCCGCGACAATCAGCACCTTTCCGCCTTATTGATAGGGACTTTAGAAGGCAAAATGCTCTCATATCAACACATTTACCACGCCGGGAATCTGGCTGATGTACAAAAGCACGCTTTATTGGCGTGGGTGCTTGGGTATCTGACCCGTAAAGACAAACCGATCACCTATATCGAGACGCATTCCGGGCGCGGTCTGTATCGCCTTGATGCAGCCGAGGCCGTGCGCACCGGCGAAGCGGCCGCCGGGATCGCGCGGGTGCAGCGCGAGGGGTGGTTTGGCGCGGGTCATCCGATGGCGCGCGTGTTGGAGGAGGTACAGAGCCGTCACGGCGCGGTGTCCTACCCGGGCTCACCGCTGATTGCGGCCAATCTGCTGCGCGCGCAGGACAGCCTGCATTTTGCCGAGTTGCACCCGCAGGAACACGCGGCGCTTTCGCTGGCGCTGTCGCCCTATGGTGCGAAGGTCTACCAGCAGGACGGTTTTGAGCTGGCGCAGTCCCTGCTGCCGCCGACGCCGCGGCGGGGGATGGTGCTGATCGATCCCAGCTATGAGGTGAAGACGGATTACGAGCGCATTCCGGGGGTGATCGCCAAGCTGCATCGCAAATGGAATGTTGGGGTGATCGCGCTTTGGTATCCGATCCTGACGGATGGACGGCACAGGCCCATGATCTCGGCCTTGAAATCAGCGGGTTATCCCAAGGCGACCTGCCATGAGGTGAGGTTCCCTCCGGCGCGCGAGGGGCATCGGATGGTGGGTTCGGGTATGTTCGTGCTGAACGCGCCCTTTGGGATTGAAGACGAGATGGGCCGCCTTTCGGGTTTGTTTGAAAAACTCTGAGCAGGTGCCAAACGGCCAGAGATGCTCCCGCCCCGTTTGCCAGCATCAAAGATGCCGCCAAACGCGTTGGGCAGCGCGCGCGCTGCCGGGCCCAAAACCGCAAGGGGGTTCGGCGCAGCCGGGCACCCGCGGGTGCGGGAGCCTTTCCCCTTTGATCAGGTCAGGTCTTTGTAGCTGATCTCGCGCGCATCGGCACCGGGCCCTGCCTTTTCACGGCGCATGATCAGGCGGTTCAGCGCGTGGATATAAGCCTTGGCCGAGGCCACAACCGTGTCGGTATTGGCCGACTGGCCGGTGGCGATCATGCCATCCTCTTCCAGACGCACCGAGACAGTGGCTTGCGCGTCCGTCCCCTCGGTCACCGCATGTACCTGGTACAGCTGCAGATGTGCCTTGTTCGGATAAATCGCACGGATCGCCTTGAAGGTTGCATCCACGGGCCCGTCGCCATGTTCGGTGGCAATGATATCCTTGCCGTCCATTTCCAGCTCAAGTGTCGCCTCGGCCTGACCGCCGGTGCCGCAGGTCACTTTCATCGAGACGAGCTGCAGATAGTCGTCATGCTCATCCATGGTCATCAATGCGATCAGGTCGTCGTCGAACACCTCTTTCTTGCGGTCGGCCAGATCCTTGAACCGAACGAAGATGTCTTTGAGCTGGTTGTCACCCACATCAAAGCCCAACGTCTCGAGCTTGTCGCGCAGCGCGGCGCGGCCCGAGTGTTTGCCCAAGGGCAGAGAGGTGCCGGAGAGGCCGATATCCTCGGGGCGCATGATCTCGAAGTTTTCGCGGTTCTTCAGCATGCCATCCTGATGGATGCCGCTTTCATGGGCAAAGGCGTTCTTGCCGACGATGGCTTTGTTGAACTGCACGTTGAAGCCCGACACGGTCGCCACGCGGCGCGAGATATGCATAATCTTGGTGGTGTCGATGCCCGTGTGCCAGGGCATGATGTCGTTGCGGGTGCGCAGCGCCATCACGACCTCTTCCAAAGCCGTGTTGCCCGCGCGTTCGCCCAGACCGTTGATGGTGCATTCGATCTGACGCGCACCGCCTGCAACAGCGGCCAGAGAGTTCGCGGTCGCCATGCCAAGGTCGTTGTGACAGTGAGTGGCAAAGATCACCTCATCCGCGCCCGGTACGGTCTCAATCAGGCGTTTGATCAGGTCGGCAGACTCGACAGGGGCGGTGTAGCCCACCGTGTCGGGGATGTTGATCGTGGTCGCGCCTGCTTTGATCGCGATCTCGATCACACGGCACAGATAGTCCCACTCGGTCCGCGTTGCATCCATCGGCGACCATTGCACGTTTTCACACAGGTTGCGTGCGTGGCTGACCGTTTCGTGGATCTTCTCGGCCATCTCGTCCTGCGTCAGGTTCGGGATCGCACGGTGCAGGGGGGATGTGCCGATGAAAGTGTGAATGCGGTTCTGCCGCGCGTGTTTCACAGCCTCCCAGCAGCGGTCGATATCGGCGAAGTTGGCGCGGGCAAGCCCACAGATACGGCTGTTCTTTGATCGCTCGGCAATCTCAGAGACGGCCTTGAAATCTCCCTCGGATGCGATGGGGAAACCGGCTTCGATAATGTCGACGCCCATTTCGTCCAGCAGTTCGGCAATCTCGAGCTTTTCGTCATGGGTCATGGTTGCGCCGGGGCTCTGCTCGCCGTCGCGCAAAGTGGTATCGAAGATCAAGACGCGGTCTTGGTCGGTCACATTGGTCATGGGGTACTCTTTCTTCTTCTGTCCTAAAGCCTATGGCGCGCGGGCGTCCTCCTCTGAGCGGGCGCGCCGGATGGCACGCTCAGAGGCGGATTAGGATCAGTAGGCCACGCAGCGACGCACCGCGAAGGGCGGTGTCGGCGACAAGGATATCTGCGCGGTTGATCATGAGGATGAGGTTATACAGCGCATGGCGCGATTGAAAAGAACGAAATTCAGATGAGATGAATTTTGGATGCGCGGTTGATGGTCTGGGATTTCCGTCTAGGTCCCGCAGCATGGAAAATGCATTGATTATCGGCGCGTCCGGCGGGATCGGCCAGGCCCTGAGCACGCGACTGCAACAGCAAGGCGTTGAGGTGACCCGTCTGTCACGCTCGGCAGATGGGTTCGATCTGACCCGGCCCGATGTGGTCGAGCGTCAATTGTCCGCCCTTAAGGGCCCATACGACCTGATCATGGTTGCCTCGGGTGCGTTAGAGATCAACGGCGCGGCGCCCGAGAAATCCATGCGCAGCGTGACGGGGCAGGCGATGATGGATCAGTTTGCGTTGAACGCAGTTGGCCCGGCGCTGGTGCTGGGCCACGCGCACCGCTTACTGCCACGGGATCGCCCCGCGACCATTGCGGTGCTTTCGGCGCGGGTGGGCTCGATCGGAGACAATCGGCTGGGCGGTTGGGTCAGCTATCGCGCAGCGAAGGCTGCGGTGAACCAGGTTGTCCATACGGCCGCGATCGAGCTTGCGCGCACGCACAAAGAAGCCGTTTGTGTTGCTCTGCACCCTGGAACGGTCAAAACCGCCTTTACCGAGAAATATCTTGGCAGACACCCGGCGGTCGAGCCTGCGGTCGCCGCCACCAATCTGCTGGGGGTAATCAATGGTCTTGCCCCGGCAGATTCTGGCGGGTTCTATGATTGGGCCGGTAAACCGATCCCCTGGTAGGCTTAGTTAGCCGTCATTTGTATCCGTGTTGGCGGTATCGGCTGCAGGATCCGCTGCATCTGGCTCGGCCGCAGAAGGGGCAGGGTCTGACGTGGCCTCGGCTTCGCTTGCCAGCGTGTCATTTGCCCAGACGCCTGTTTCCACCTCACCTCCTGCGTAGCGCATAGTGCCGTCGCCATGGCGCTTATTCTCAAGAAAATGGCCTTCATAGACATCGCCGGTTTCGTAAGTCGCCGTGCCGAAGCCGGTGATCTTGCCATCTACCCAAGCACCAGTATAGCTGAACCCGCCGGGCCGCGTGAATGTCCCCTGACCTTGACGCTTGCCGTCTTCAAAATCGCCTTCATAGGTGGTGCCATCGGGGAATGTCGCTTTGCCCGTTCCATGCCGGACACCATCCACCCAGTCGCCGTCATAGCGATAGCCGTTGGCAAATGTCAGCACGCCCTTGCCGTGGCTGCGCGCGTTCCTGAACTGGCCTTTGTAGACGGTCCCATTGGGGTAGGTCGCAGTGCCTGACCCCTCAAAAATACCGGCAACCCATTCGCCATCATAAACTGTGCCATTTGGATAGGTGGTGCGGCCCGTTCCGTGCGGCAGATCATCCTGGAAGTCACCAATATAGACCGAGCCGTCGGCATAGGTCACTTCGCCCAGGCCCTGAATCTGACCGTTCTGCCATTCGCCGGAATACCGAAACCCGTCGGTTCCCGTGAATGTGCCCTGCCCATTGCGCATGTCGTCGGCGAAATTGCCCTCGTAAACCGCGCCATTGGCATGAGTAACCTTGCCAACGCCCTGACGCCTGCCATCAGCCAGAACGCCTTCGTAAACATCACCATTGGCATAGACCAGACGACCGGTTCCGGTCATCGTATCCTCTACCCATTCGCCGGTATAGGTGAACCCGTCAGCCATGTTCTGCGCACCGGTGCCGTGGCGTTTGCCGTCTTTCACGCCGCCTTCATAGGTACTGCCGTCGGCATAGGTGATCTTGGCGGTGCCTTCTTTACTGCCCTGCACCCAGTCCCCGTCATAGACATAGCCGTCGGGTCCGGTCAGAACGCCCTTGCCGTGGCGTTTGGCGTTTTCAAAGCCACCCTCGTACCGCATACCGTTGGTGTATTCGGCCACACCCATTCCATTGATCGCACCGGCTGACCACTCACCTTCATAAGTGCGTCCGTCCGCATAGGTAATCTTGCCGCGCCCGTCCGGGCGGCCTTTGACAAAGCTGCCCTCGTAAACCGCGCCATTTGCATAGCGCGCCGTTCCTTGGCCCTGAATCTCGCCCTCGACCCACTCGCCTGCATATTCGAACCCGCTTGGGAGACGGTAAGTGCCGGTCCCATGCCTCAGCCCGTTCTGGAAGGTCCCTTCATAGACGCCGCCCACATCGTCATCTGCAATGATCACCTGACCATCTTGCTGGGCTGCAGCGACCTGCGCCACGAGGGTAAGTACTGTTGCGGCGATAGAGGTGCGGATTGCGTTCATCGGTGTACCTGCCTGCGGGGGAGCTGAAGTGTTCTTTCGCCGCAAAACTAAGATACCGCCAAGGACAGGGCAACGGCTTTTGCCGCATTTGCCTTTTACTCGCGCTGTGATCTGCTAAATCCCTGAAAGACTGACGAAGGCAAGAGGGCAAAATGGCCGATCGTTTCCGTATCACGCTGGCGCAGCTGAACCCGACCGTGGGCGACATAGACGGCAATGCCGCCAAGGCTGCCGCCGCATGGGCCGAAGGTCGCGACGCGCAGGCCGATCTGGTGGCACTGCCCGAAATGTTCATCACCGGCTACAACACGCAGGATCTGGTGCGGAAACCGATGTTTCACCGGGCGGCGATGGCGGCTGTTGAAGCGCTGGCCGAACGATGCGCCGAAGGTCCCGCTCTGGCCATCGGGGGGCCATGGTTTGAGGATGACAAGCTTTACAACGCCTATCTGATCCTGAAAGGCGGACGGATCGTCAGCAAGGTTCTGAAACACCATCTGCCCAATGAAACCGTCTTTGACGAAGTGCGTCTTTATGATGCTGGCCCGATGGGCGGTCCCTATGCGGTGGGCAATATCCGTATTGGCAGCCCGATCTGCGAGGATGGCTGGCATGAGGACGTTGCCGAGACGCTGGAAGAGACGGGGGCCGAGTTCCTGCTGATCCCCAATGGCTCACCCTATTTCCGCGACAAATACGATATCCGGTTGAACCACATGGTCTCGCGCGTGGTCGAAACGGGGCTGCCCTTGATTTATCTGAACATGGTCGGCGGGCAGGATGATCAGGTCTTTGACGGTGCCACCTTTGGTCTGAACCCGGGCGGAGAGCTGGCGTTTCGGATGCCAGTTTTTGACGAGACGGTGCAGCATGTCGACCTGCTGCGCGGCGAGGATGGCTGGCGGATCGCGCCCGGCGAGGTGGTGCCCCAACCCGACGCATGGGAGCAGGACTATCGCGCCATGGTGCTGTCCTTGCGTGACTATATGCGCAAGACCGGATTCAAGAAGGTCGTTCTGGGCCTGTCTGGCGGCGTCGATTCGGCGCTGGTGGCGACGATTGCCGTGGATGCCATCGGCGCCGGGAATGTGCGCTGTGTGATGCTGCCGTCGGAATACACCAGCCAAAGTTCTCTGGATGATGCCGAGGCCGTCGCCAAGGCGCTGGGCGTGCATTGTGACTTTGTGCCGATCTCACAGGGGCGGGCTGCGGTGACCGACACGCTGGCCCCTCTGTTCGAGGGGCGTGATGAGGACCTGACCGAGGAGAACATCCAATCCCGTCTGCGTGGGCTGCTGCTGATGGCGATCTCGAACAAGTTTGGTGAGATGCTGCTGACCACGGGCAACAAATCCGAGATCGCGGTGGGCTATGCCACGATCTACGGTGATATGAACGGTGGCTATAATCCGATCAAAGACCTCTACAAAACGCGCGTGTTCGAGACCTGCCGCTGGCGCAATGCCAATCATCGCGACTGGATGATGGGGCCAGAGGGCGAGGTCATCCGCCCGTCCGTCATCGACAAGCCACCCAGTGCTGAGTTGCGTGAGGATCAGAAAGACAGCGACAGCCTGCCGGATTACCCGGTGCTGGATGCGCTGCTGGACATTCTGGTGGATCAGGACGGTTCGGTTGCGGATTGCGTTGCCGCCGGGTTCGACAAGGCCGAGGCAGAGCGGGTCGAGCATCTGATCTATATCAGCGAATACAAACGGTTCCAGTCGGCACCGGGTACGCGACTTACGCCGCGCGCCTTCTGGCTGGATCGCCGCTATCCCATCGTGAATCGCTGGCGTGACCGCAGCTGAGGCCGTATCTGAGGGGATTGTTTACCAATTTCCTACAATAGCCGCATTGGACCAGAATTATGCAGTAAATACTGTGCGCTACGGGACATGGACCCGTGTTTATCTTGATTCCTGGCCCACTTTTCGCCACATTTGAGACAGGGGTTTGCCACAAGTGCGGCAAGCATGACGCAATCTGATGGTTTGGTCTGTGTTAGGGGGCCAATGCCGGGGTTGTCGAACTGGGGCAAAGCATCCGTGTTTGGGATGTTCGTAAAGGTATTGGTGTTAATATGGACTATTGGTACGACAAGCCGCTTCACGCGCCGATGCAATTGAGACCGATGGAATCCGCGCCCTGCGAGCTGGATGAAGAAGCGCTGGACGCCTCAATTGCCGATCTTTTGAAGCAGGAAAATCCCGCACCTGCGGTCGAGACACAGCCGGCGCGCGCCGAGTTTCCGGCGCTGCAGCCGCAAGAATCCACGGCTGCGCAGGAAGACGCTGGGCTTGGTTCTGCCCTGCGCCAGAAATGGGCGCAGCTGTCCGGCGCGGCCTGAAGATTCCGGCCTGAACATAGGCCAATGACCCGCGCTTTGGCCGATTGGCCACAGGTTGGCGCAAACCCATGGGTGCGCGCCTGTTCCAAGTTGTCAGCAGAGGTTTTCTGAGGCTGGATGCGGGTCCAATGACCTAATCCCGAGCGGTTGATGCCTGGCCCGACTCCGACGCCTGTCGACTCTGATCTGACCCTTCCCAAGCATGTAGATGTCGTCGTCATCGGCGGCGGTATTATTGGTGTTTCAACAGCATTGGAACTGGCCGAGCGGGGGATTTCCGTCCTGATCTGCGAAAAGGGCCAGATCGCGGCTGAACAGAGTTCGCGGAATTGGGGTTGGGTTCGCCTGGGTCTGCGGGACCCGCGTGAAATCCCGCTTATGACGCAGGCAGTTCAAATCTGGCAGGGGCTGGACGCACGCATTGGGCGCAGAACCGGGTACGTACAATCCGGCATCTTGTTTGGTGCCTCAGGTGCGCGTGATGAGGCAAACCTGACGCGGTGGCTGGCCAATGTGGAAGGGTTGCAAACGGGCGCGCAGATGGTCCATGGGGCTGCGTTGCAGTCGCTGCTGCCAGACAACACCCTGAACCTGAACGCCGCGCTTTACATGCCACAGGATGGGCGGGCCGAGCCGCAATGGGCCGCCCCGGCCATTGCCGAGGCTGCGCGGGATCGCGGGGCCGCCATCATGACGAATTGCGCTGTGCGCAGCGTTGATGTGCAAGCCGGGCGCATTGCAGGCGTGTTCACCGAACGAGGCCGTGTCACGTGCAGCCGCGTGGTATTGGCAGGCGGTGCCTGGTCGCGGCTTTTTGCGGGAAATGCGGGGATAGAGCTGCCACAGCTCAAGGTCCTGAACACTGTGATGCGATCGTCTCCGGCCGAACCGAGCCCCGGTCCCGCGCTTTGGACCGATGATTTCGCCATTCGCAAGCGTGCCGACGGCGGCTGCACGATCGCCTCTGGCCACGAGAATACCGTCGATATCGTGCCCGACAGTTTCCGGCTGGCCCGGCAATTCCTTCCTGCGTTTCGTCAGGAGTGGCGATCCCTGCGGTTCCGCCTGTCGCACCGCTGGCTGACCGAGGCACGGCAGGATCGCAGGTGGCTGCCAACCGATGTGACCCCGTTCGAGCATTGCAGGGTACTGGACCCTGAGCCCTCGCAAAAGGCGCTGCGTCAGTCATGGTCGAATGCGCGCAAGGCCTTTCCGGCGCTGCAGGCTGCAGAAATCGTGCAGAGCTGGGCCGGGATGATTGACGTGACGCCGGACGCCATTCCGGTGATTTCCGATGTCGAAACCATACCGGGGCTGTTCATCGCAACCGGGTTCTCGGGCCATGGTTTTGGTATTGGCCCCGGTGCAGGGCGGCTTGTCGCCGATCTGGTGACGCAAGCTGCCCCTTGTGTTGATCCGGCCGCCTTTCGATTGACCCGCTTTACGGATGGCTCAGAACTGCGGCCGGACCCCGGATATTAAGCTTCAGCCCATCATCTGATAGCTGACCGGGACAAAGCGGAACCCGTCGCCGCGGGTTTCGACGAAGCCTGCGGCCGGGAAGGGCATATGATAGCCGATCATCGGCACCTTGTCGGCGGCCAGCATACCCAGCACATTGCGACGAGATTGGGTGGCCGCGGCTTTGTCCATGTCAAAGCGCACCTCCCATTCAGGGTGGGCGAAGGACCAGACATAGTGGTTGGCCAGATCGGCGGTCAGCACCAGCCTCTGGCCGTTGCTTTCCAGATGATAGACCATGTGGCCCGGCGTATGGCCGAACGCCGCGACCCCGGTGATGCCCGAGGCGACCTCGCCCCCGTCGCCGATAAAGCTCATCTTTTCGGCCAGCGGCGTGACCTTGGCGGCGACCAGATCGCCGACGCGGTTACCGGCATCCTGCGCCGACCAGAAGTCATACTCGGGCGCGGCGGTCACATAGCGCGCATTGGCAAAGGTGGCGGCATCATTGGTGGTCATGCCGCCGATATGGTCGGGATGCATGTGGGTGATCACGACCACATCAATCTGATCCGGCGTCACGCCAGCGTCAGCCAGAGCGGTCTGAATGCCGCCCTGTCCAAGGCCGGTATCGAAGAGAACCAGCTCGGACCCGGTATTGACCAGCGTCGGCGTGAAGAAGAAATGCGCCTGATCGGCAGGAATGAAGTTCTCGGCTGAAACCTTGGCGAATTCTTCATCCGATGCGCCACCGCCAAAAATCTCTTTCGCCCCGTCGCGGGGCAGGCTGCCATCCAGCAGGGTGGTGACGGTGAAATCCCCCAGCTGAAACGACTTTGCGATGGTCGAATTCGCCTTGGTTTCAGCCCCTGCGGCCAGAACCGGGGCTGCGGCTGTTGCAAAAGGCAAAGCCGCCGCCGTACCAAGGGCCGCGCGGCGGGTCATCTTGATGGTCATCTTCTTTCTCCCTGTCAGAGCATAATGGGTTGAGGTAGGTCAGTCTGGGCCTGCCGCCACCTTATACCCCGGTCACATAGTCTGCGTGGTTGAACATTACGTGTTAATTTTTGTTTATGTCGCGATCTTCGGAGGACCGCCGCCCTTCGTCATTCGCTGGACAATTCGCCCATCCTGTGACAAGAGCCGCGCCAACAGGAGACTCCCATGACCACCACCCGTTTCGCCCCGTCGCCCACCGGTTACATCCATGTGGGCAACCTGCGCACCGCCCTGATGAACTATCTGATCGCCCGCAAGGCAGGCGGCACCTTCATCCTGCGCATCGACGACACCGACCCCGAGCGGTCGAAGGAAGAATATGTCGATGCGATCAAGCAGGATATGGAATGGCTGGGCCTGCATTGGGACCGCGTTGAACGTCAGTCCGAGCGGCTGGACCGGTATGCCGAGGCTGCGGACAAGCTGCGCGAGATGGGCCGGTTCTATGAGGCGTTCGAGACCCCGACCGAGCTGGACCTCAAGCGTAAGAAGCAACTGAACATGGGCAAACCGCCAGTCTACGACCGCGCAGCGCTGGCTTTGTCAGATGCTGAGAAAGAGGCGCTGCGCGCCGAGCGTGGCAATGGTGTGTGGCGGTTCAAGCTGAACCATGAGCGGATCGAGTGGGCTGATGGTATTCTGGGCGATATCTCGATCGACGCGGCCTCGGTCTCTGATCCGGTGTTGATCCGGGGTGACGGTCAGGTTCTTTATACGATTGCGTCCGTTGTGGACGACACCGAGATGGGCGTGACCGATGTGGTGCGCGGCTCGGACCATGTGACCAACACGGCGACGCAGATTCAGATCATCGAGGCGCTGGGCGGGTCTTGCCCGCGCTTTGCACACCATTCGCTGCTAACCGGCCCGCAGGGCGAGGCGCTGTCGAAACGTCTGGGCACGCTGGCCCTGCGCGATCTGCGTGAGCAGGGTGTGCAGCCGATGGCGCTGCTGAGCCTGATGGCGCGGTTGGGGTCCTCCGATCCGGTTGAGCTGCGTGCGGATATGGCCGAGTTGATCGACGGCTTCGATGTCACCCGCTTTGGTGCTGCCCCGACCAAGTTCGATGTGCAGGACCTGTTCCCGCTGACCGCGAAACATCTGCAGACGCTGCCGCTGGCTGACGTGGCCGATGCTGTGGCCGAGGCAGGCGTTCCCGCCGATCTGGCCGAGCCGTTCTGGGCGATGGCGCGTGAAAATATCACTACGCTGGCGGACCTCAAAGGGTGGTGGGCGCTGTGCCGCGACGGGGCAGAGCCTCTGATCGACGACGAAGACCGCGCGTTTATTGCCGAAGCGGTCGCGTTGCTGCCCGAAGGCCCGTTCGATGGTGAGACCTGGGGCAACTGGACCAAGGCCGTGAAAGAGGCGACCGGCCGCAAGGGCAAGGGCCTGTTCATGCCGTTGCGCAAGGCGCTGACGGGTATGGAGCGTGGGCCGGAGATGGCGGCTCTGTTGCCCTTGCTGCAGGTTATCCGCGCACGCGGGTAAGGAAACGCGCTTTGTGGCGCAGACCGGGGCTCCGCCCGTTCGAGGCTGAAACTGTCCGGTGGACAGTTTCCGGGACGCCGCTCACCTTCTGGCGGAAGTATTTTTGAACAGAAGAAGGGGCGGGCCGTTGTGCCTGCCCCTTTTGCTATGCAGGGTGGATGATCTTGCTGCCGAGGCGGTTGAGGTGGTCATCGACAAGCCGGGTTTCGTCTGGTTGCAGCTGTTGGTGGCGGGAATATCTGGGCGCGGCGCGATCGTTCAGGATCGGGGTATCCCAACCTTCGGTGGTCGCAAAGAAGCGGTCGGCACCATCGGAGCCGTAGGCGCGCAGATATCCCTGAACCACCACATCGAGATAGCTGAGCAGCAGGGGGTGCCGCTGGTCGGGCTTGATATGCTTGTGCTGCGGGACGGCGTAGACTGCGATCTCGACCTCCTGCGTCAGCGGGTGCGTGATGGCCTGCGTGGCGGGGATACGGTCATAGGCCCATTCGCGTTCATCCAGTGCGGCCCAGTCATCCTCGGGGACATGCGCGATCATGCCGTCGATTTCCGAACCCGGGTCCGGGATTGCAGTCAGAAAGGCAACCGGGCGCAGATCGGTGTACCTCCAGGCGCGGCGCCAGCCTTTCAGCCGCGCCGGTCGAGGGTCGGGAAAGTCGTGGGTCGACAGGTTTACGAGGCTTCCATAGCCAAAGAAATAAGGGTCTGCCATGGGGGCCATATCCTTCGGTGACGATTGATGTATGTCAAACAGTCTTTTTACGAGACATGCAATAAGGCAGCATCTTGAAATTTGGGAGGTCCACATGCGGATTACCAAACGGACAAACATTGCGGTGCGCCTGCTGATGTATTGCGCCGCCCATCAGGATCGGCTGGTCACCAAATCCGAGATCGCCGAAGTGTGCAACATCTCGGAAAACCATCTGGCCCAAGTGATCAACCAGCTGAGCCAGCTGGAGTATCTGAGCACGCAGCGTGGTCGCAATGGCGGCATGACGCTGGCGCGGCCTGCGGACCAGATCCGCATCGGCTCGGTCTTTCGCCATGTCGAGGGTGGTCTGCCGATAGCTGAGTGTTTTGCGGATGCCGACAACACTTGCCCCTTGACCGATGCCTGCCGTTTGCGGCTGGCGCTGCAGGACGCGGCCGAGGTGTTCTATGCCTCGCTGGATGAGATTACGCTGGACGCTTTGGTTTGCGACAATGATCAATTGCTGAAAATCCTGCAGCCCGTAGCCTGCGTGCGCTAAGCTCAGTCGCTTGCCCGGAGGATGCGTGCGGGCCGGACCGACAGCGGGCGCAAGGCAAAGGCCAGACCTGCGCCCAGTGTCACCGCGATGCCCGCAAACACGATGCCGAGCGCCGAGGACCAGATGATCGTGAACCCGGTGTCGAAGATGTAGGTGGCCACGGCCCAGCCGCCCAATATTCCTGTCAACAGCGCGACACAGCCTGCCGCCGCCCCAAGCAAAACCGCGCGCAGGGCGAAGCTGCACAGGATGCGGCCCCGGTTTGCACCCAGCGTTTTCAGGATTGCCGCCTCGTACCGGCGCGCGGGTTCGCCTGCGGCGGCGGCTCCGATCAGGACCAGAAATCCGGTCAGCAGCGACACCCCCGCGCCATAGGACGTGGCCGCAGCAAGACCTGCCAACAGGCCGGACACGCGGTCAATGGCATCGCGCACCCGGACCGCAGTGATATTCGGGAACTGCCCGGCCAGATCGCGCAGGATGGCGGCCTCGGCCTGTTCCTCGGCATAGACGGTCGCGATGAAGCTGTGGGGTGCCCCGGCAAGGGCCTGTGGGTTCATCGACATGATGAACCCCATGCCTGCGGTCGAGAAATCAACCTCGCGCAGGGATGTCAGTTCTGCGGTGATATCGCGACCGAGGATATTCACAGTCAGTTCATCGCCCAGTTTCAGACCCATCTCGGCGGCCTCTTCGGCGGCAAAGCTGACTTGTGGCGGGCCCGCGTAGTCGTCGGTCCACCATGTGCCGTCGGTGATGCGTGCGTTCTGAGGCGGCTGGTCCGAATAGGTGACGCCCCGGTCGCCGTCCAGGACCCAGTGATCGCCCGCCACGTCTCGGGCAGGCTGTCCGTTGATCCGGGTGATGATACCGCGCAGCATCGGGGCGCTTTCGATGCGGCTGACGGCGGGGTCGGTCTCCAGCCGTTCGGTGAAACCCGGCATCTGGTCTTTCTGAATGTCGACGAAGAAGTAAGATGGGGCCACGTCCGGCAGGTTGCCAGAGATGGCGTTGCGCAAGGTGCCATCAATCTGACCCACCGCTGCCAGAACCGACAGCCCGAGGCCCAGCGATAGGACAACCGAGGACGCCCCTTCGCGCGGGTCCGAGATTGCGGACAAGGCCCATCGCAGCGCCGGGCGGCCCCTTGCCCAAGGCGTGCCGATGCGCGCCAGTCTGCGGATCAGGAAGGCTGACAGCGCCAGTAACGCAAGCGCTCCGGCCAATCCACCGCTGGTCCAGAGCGTCAGCCATGTCGATCCGCTGAACCATGCGGCTGCGCCGATCAGCAGGGCCAGTCCTATGGCCGTCGCGGCGACGTAGACCGGACGCGGCAGGCTGCGCGCGGTTGACAGTGCGTCGCGGAATAGGGTTGCAGCCCGCACCTCTTCGGTTCGAGCCAGTGGCCAGAGGGTGAACAGGAACGCGGTCAGTACGCCATAGAGTGCGGCCTCGGCCAAGGGGCGCGTATACAGCGAGAAAACGGCAGGGACGGGTAGGCGGGTTTCGATGATCGGGGCCAGCAACAGCGGGATCGCGCCTCCGATGACGAGGCCCAAGAGGATGCCGATGCCCGACAGAACTCCGATCTGGAGCATGTAGGTCTGAAAGATCGTTGCGCGATCCGCCCCAAGCGTGCGCAAGGTGGCGATGGTTTCGGTCTTTTGGGACAGATAGGCGCGAACGGCTGCGGAAACGCCGATCCCGCCAACTGCAAGGCCCGAGAGGCCAACGAGGATAAGAAAGGCGCTCAGGCGACCCACGAATTCGGAAATGCCGGGGGCACCGTTGCGGGCATCGGTCCAGCGCATTCCAGTGCCGTCGAAGGACTGCCCGGCCTCTGCTGCCAGCGCATCCAACTGTGCGTCCGGTGGCAGGTCGAGGCGGTATTTGGTGGAAAACAATGTGCCCGGCGCCAAGAGACCAGAGGCCTGCAGATCCTGCGTGCGGACCAGCGTACGGGGGCCCAGAGCAAACCCATCGGCCGCGCCGTCCGGTTCATGTTCCAAGGCAGCCATAAGTGTGAAGGACTGCGTTCCAAGGGTGAAGGGGTCGCCGACGCCAAGGCCCAAACGGTCGATCAACGCCGCGTCCATCACCGCGCCAGGCAGCCCATTTGAGCCTGCGAGTGCATCAGACAGGCTGATCTGAGGCTGCAGGCGCACCGTGCCCAGCAGCGGATAGGCATCATCCACCGCCTTTACCTGTGTCAAACCTCGCTGTGCCTGATCCCCATCGCTGGTGACAGCCATGGAGCGGAAATCAACCACCTCCGAGACCGCTTGCGCTGTGCTTTCCATCCACGCACGTTCCTGATCGTCGGCAAAGCGGTAGGTGAATTCCAACTGTGCATCGCCACCCAGCAACGCAGCCCCTTCCTGCGTCAGCCCCGTTTGGATCGCTTGCCGGACCGAGCCCACTGCCGCAATCGCGGCGACCCCAAGGGCGAGGCAGGCCAGAAACACCCGGAACCCCCGCAGCCCGCCGCGAAGTTCGCGCCGTGCCAGACGCCCGGCCAGGCGCAGGCTCATTCGGCGGCCTCACGCTGAGTGTCTTCGGCGATCCGGCCATCTCGCAGCCGTATGACACGGTCGCATTTCTGCGCCAGTGTATGGCTGTGTGTGACCAGAATAAGCGTCGCGCCGTGGCGGTCGCGCAACCCGAACAACAGGTCGATGATCGCAGCCCCGTTGGTTTCGTCCAGATTGCCTGTGGGCTCGTCCGCCAGCAGAATTTGCGGGCGCGGGGCTGCTGCGCGGGCCAGCGCAACGCGTTGTTGTTCGCCCCCGGACAACTGTGCCGGGTAGTGATCGCGGCGGTGGGACAGGCCAACGGCGTCCAACTCGGCCTCGGCGCGCGCAAAGGCATCCTTGTGGCCCGCCAGCTCCAGCGGGGTGGCGACATTTTCCAGCGCTGTCATCGTCGGGATCAGGTGAAAGTTCTGAAACACCACACCCATCGCATCGCGCCGGAACCGCGCCAGAGCATCCTCGCTCATCGTGCTCAGATCATGACCCAATGCGCGGACGGTGCCTGAGGTGGCTTGTTCCAGCCCACCCATCAGCATCAGCAGCGAGGATTTGCCAGACCCCGACGGGCCGACGAGGCCCAGCGTCTCGCCCTTGTTCACGGTCAGCGTGATGTCATGCAGGATATCCACCCGTCCGGCATTGCCATCCAGCGATAAAGCGGCATCTTGGAGGGTAAGAACAGGTGTCGTCATCAATCAGGCCAGTCAGGGGAGTACGGTTCTTTGGGATATGGCGCGAAACTGAAACTCCGCAAGGCTTTGATGCCTTTGGCACTGATCTGTTGCGGTTTTACTGCGACGGCCGAGCCGGTGGTTATCGCGGCGATGGGGGATTCCCTGACACAAGGTTATGGCTTACCGGAACAGGACGGGTTTGTGCCGCAACTGCAGCGCTGGTTACAGGATCAAGGAGCGCAGGTACGGGTGATCAACGCAGGCGTTTCCGGGGATACCACCGCAGGGGGCGCGGCGCGTGTCGGCTGGACCTTGACCCCGGACGTGGACGGAATGATCGTGGCGCTGGGCGGCAACGATCTGTTGCGTGGGATAGACCCGGATACCTCTCGCGCGAATCTTGAAGCGATCCTGAATGCAGCTGAAGCAGCTGATGTCGAGGTTCTGTTGGTTGGCATGCAGGCGCCGGGCAACTACGGACCGGATTACAAGCAACGTTTTGACACCATGTATCCGGAACTGGCACAACAATTCGACGCGCTGTATGCCGAGAGTTTTTTTGCTGGCCTGACGGCTTCGGGCGATCCGGCGCAGGCGCGTCAGTATATGCAGCCGGATGGGATCCATCCCAACGCGCAAGGTGTCTCGTTAATCGTCGATGCGCTTGGTCCCGAAATTCTGATCTTGGCTGAGGAGGCCGCGAAATAGGAGCGGATCGATGCCCGGACGGTTCTTCCTGACACGACCGCTATCTGAGCTTGCCGATGATCTTGGGGTCTCGGTGGATATTCCCCCGCACCCCCCGCGCCAGAACATCCAACCAGGGCAAGAGGTCGTTGTTCTGACCCGCGAAGGGCTGACGCTCATGCGTTGGGGCATGATCCCGGTTGGTCGTGTGAATGCGCGTGGACGCCCGGTGATGGAAACGATTATCAACGCACGCGCCGAGACGGTTTTCGACAAAAGCGCCTTCGAAGGCGTTGGGCGTGCCGTTATTCCTGTGGATGGCTGGTACGAATGGACCGGAGAGAAGCGCCGCAAGACCGCGTGGCGCATCTCGGCCAAGGACGGATCGCCCTTGCTGTTTGCAGCCATCTCAGATGCCTGGCAGGTGCCGGGTGGGTTGCGTGTCGATCAGGTTGCCGCCGTCACCTGCGAGCCAAACGCGGACCTGAAACCCATCCATCACCGGATGGGTGTTCTCCTCGACCGAAATGGGGTCGAGCAATGGCTGAACGGATCACAGGAACAGGTTCAGCAACTCGCAAAGCCTTGGCCTGATGGGCGGTTGTACATTCGGCAGGCCGGTGATGTGGATTGGTCCGCGCCCTAGACGACTGTCACCACAGTTCCGATCGGAACCCTGTTATACAGATCGATAACATGCTCGTTCAGCATTCTGATACAGCCATTTGATACCGCATGCCCGATGGTTTGCGGTTGCGTGGTGCCGTGAATGCGGAAATAGGTGTCTACCCCGTTCTGAAACAGATAAAGCGCGCGCGCCCAGCGGGTTGTCTCCACCACCCGGCTGAACATAGTCGTTATCCTTGAAGCGGGCATAGGCAATCGGGTCCCGCTCGATCATTTCGTTGGTGGGGCGCCACGTGGGCCATTCTTTCTTGACGTCGATGGTGGCCGAGCCGGTGAATTCCAGCCCCGCTTTGCCAACGCCACAGCCATAGCGGATCGCTTTGCGTGGCTCGGTTACATAATACAGGTAGAATGACCGGGGTGCGACCAGCAGCTGACCGGGCTGAAACTCTTTTTTGATGCGCACGAACTGCGGTGTCGGGTCGTATTCGACCGCTTTCTTGGCACTGGCGATGCCGGGCAGCAGGCAGACAGCTGTTCCGGCCACAAAAGCGCGGCGTGTAAACATATTGCGTCCCTTCCAAAGACCAATGAGTTTTTGGTTCTAGTCTCGAAAGGATATCCGATTTGGTCAATCGGAGGGGATGTATAACTAAAATGTGATGTATTCTGCGGGCCACACATGCCTTGCAACGGCATGGGGTGGGCGGAGAGAAAGCTCCGCCCTTTGAACGGCTTAGGCCAGTTCGATATTGTCGGCGCTTTCGCGGCCGTCACGGCCGGCGCGCAGCTCGTACGTAACCTTCTGGTTGTCGGCCAGACCTGTGAGGCCCGAACGCTCGACTGCCGAGATGTGTACGAAGATGTCTTTGCCGCCCTCTTCGGGTGCGATGAAGCCGTAGCCTTTGGTGGTGTTGAACCATTTTACGGTGCCTGCTGGCATATCCGTTGTCTCCTGTTTGGTGCTGCCCACGGGGATGCGGCAGCCTGGCGTCGTAGTCTGGATCGAGTGACTGAGCGCCGTAGAAGGAGACAGTAGGTCGAAATAGAAAAACGTAAGCCCTTTGCATATGGCATCGGGGTGGGCGTGTGGCAAGGGGGGACTTGGTTAACGATTTGGTAGCGTTGGTTGCGGCAGGATACCCGCATGGGCAGTTACCGCCGCCTTCGATTGCCCGGGGTGAAGTAATTCTTCTTCGTGTCGTTAGCCGACAGACCATCGGATGTGTTGAGGCGAGAGGTTGCGCATCTGCGTGCTTCCTTTGCGCTGACTCCAGGAGAGACGCAGTTCTGGTTTGATGTGTTTGTGAGTTTGCCGGATCAAATCCACGCGATGAGGTGCGATCAGGGCGCGGTTCACCATGCGCGTGCGGGAGGCGAACCGTAGGCTAGGCTGAAGCCCGGCCTACTCAGAGACTCCCAGGTCCTTTCGCATAACTTTCAACACATTCTGTACAGCGGCCTTGCGCTCGGTTAACCCGGGATGTGTATCGACAAGCGTGTTTGCCGCTGATCGCACCGAATGCGGAGCTACAAGTTCGCATCGAGCGACCCAATGACCTACATGCAATGCGGCCTCCTCGGTTCCTTCGATCTCTGAGCGATGCATGGCCTCCCACAAGCCTACATAGGCGTTCTTGCGTTCTTGAAACCTAAGACTCCGGCGCTTGTCTGAACGTGCGAGGAGCCATTGGATTAGGACAGTGGCCAATGAGCCAAGGCCCAAGGCACCAACAATGGCTCCCCAATCAGTCACCGCGCAAACTTCTTATGCTTCAACCGCTTGGGCTCCAGCGCGTCCGGTCCCAGACGGCGCTTTTTGTCCTCTTCGTAATCCTCGAAGTTGCCCTCGAACCATTCCACATGCGCGTCGCCTTCAAACGCCAGAATATGCGTACAAATCCGGTCGAGGAAGAAGCGGTCGTGTGAGATGACGACGGCGCAGCCGGCGAAATCGACCAGAGCGTCTTCCAGCGCGCGCAGGGTTTCGACGTCGAGGTCGTTGGTTGGTTCGTCGAGCAGCAGGACGTTGCCGCCCTCTTTCAGCAGGCGGGCCATGTGGACGCGGTTGCGTTCACCGCCGGATAGCAGAGAGACCTTTTTTTGCTGATCCCCGCCCTTGAAATTGAAAGATGAGCAATAGGCGCGGGAATTGACCTGCGCGTCGCCGAGTTGGATGATCTCTGCGCCGCCGGTGATCGCCTCCCACACGGTGTCGTTGTCTTTCAGGTCATCGCGGGACTGGTCGACATAGGACAGCTCGACCGTGTCGCCCAGCGTGATGGTGCCAGCATCGGGCTGTTCCTGACCGGTCAGCATCTTGAAGAGCGTCGATTTACCCGCGCCGTTGGGGCCGATAACGCCGACGATGCCGCCCGGGGGCAGGGCAAAGTCCAGCCCTTCGATCAATTGCTTGTCGCCCATGTGTTTCGACAGGCCCTCGACCTCGATCACTTTGCCGCCAAGGCGTTGGCCGTTGGGGATGACGATCTGGGCGCGGGTCAGCTTTTCGCGTTCGGACTGCTCGGCCAGCTCGTTATAGGCGTTGATCCGGGCCTTGGATTTGGCCTGACGGGCCTTTTGGCCTTGGCGCATCCATTCCAGTTCGCGCTGCAGGGTTTTCTGCTTGGACTTGTCCTCGCGCGCTTCCTGTTCCAGCCGTTTGGCCTTTTGTTCCAGCCATGCGGAGTAGTTGCCCTCGTACGGAATGCCGCGGCCGCGGTCGAGTTCGAGGATCCAGCCGGTGATGTCATCCAGGAAATAACGGTCGTGGGTGACGATCAGGATGGTGCCCTTGTAATCGATCAGGTGCTGCTGCAGCCAGGCGATGGTTTCGGCGTCCAAGTGGTTGGTCGGTTCGTCCAGTAGCAGCATGTCGGGCGCTTCGAGCAGCAGCTTGCAGAGCGCCACGCGGCGTTTCTCACCCCCCGATAGGTTGGCGATGTTGGCGTCGTCGGGCGGGCAGCGCAGCGCCTCCATCGAGACGTCGATCTGGCTGTCGAGATCCCAGAGGTTTTCGGCGTCGATCGCGTCCTGCAGGGTGGTCATTTCCTCCATCAGCTCGTCGGAGTAATTCTCGGCGATCTCCATGGCGATTTCGTTGAACCGGTCGACCTTGGCTTTTTTTGCGGCCACGCCCAGCATGACGTTTTCGCGGACGGTCAGCGAGTCATCCAGTTGCGGTTCCTGCGGCAGATAACCGACCTTTGCACCCTCGGCGGCCCATGCCTCACCGGTGAAGTCGGTGTCGAGGCCCGCCATGATCTTCATCAGCGTCGATTTACCCGCGCCGTTGACGCCGACGACACCGATTTTCACGCCGGGCAGAAAGCTCAGGTGGATGTTTTCAAAGCACTTCTTGCCACCGGGATAGGTCTTTGAGACACCCTGCATGTGGTAGACATATTGATAGGCGGCCATGTCGCGTCCTCTGGGTCGGGGAAATTGAGTTGAAACGCTGGATATCCGAGCAGGGCGGGCGGGGCAAGCTGGTGGTTTTGTGAATTTTGTATGGCCGTAAGGTCCAGTAGAGGCGACACAACAAGGAGTGGTGGGGTTTTGGCGGAACTTGCGGAACTGATTGCCGGTTGGGCGCAACCGGGGCGAGTTGATTGGATTGGTCTTCGACCAGACCGACGCGCGGAGATGGTTGCGCTAGATGAGGCCATGATCTCAGCGGATGGCCTCAATGGCGATCGGGCGCGGGCAGGTAATCGTGCCGTGACCCTGATACAGCACGAGCATCTGGCGGCCATTGGCGCATATCTTGGCCGGAGCGCGGTGGCCCCTGAAACCTTACGGCGCAATCTGGTGGTTTCAGGGATCAATCTGGCGGCGCTCAAGGCGCGAGAGGTGCAGGTGGGCGAGGCCGTTTTGCGCCTTGCCGTGATCTGCGCGCCGTGCAGCAGGATGGAGGAAGCCTTAGGCCAAGGCGGCTATTCCGCCGTGCGCGGACATGGGGGATGGTGCGCTGAGGTGATACGACCCGGTCGGATCAGGCTGGGTGATGCGGTGCAACCTGTTGATTGACAACGCCCCACAGTTCTGAACATCAGCAAGGGATGGAGCGATATGCCATTCCATACGTACGGCCCGGACAGGTGATCGGGCTATTCGGCGGGTCCTTTGATCCGCCGCATCAGGGCCATGTGCATGTCACGCGCGAGGCGATGAAAGCGTTCGGGCTGGATCGGGTGTGGTGGCTGGTGTCTCCGGGCAATCCCCTGAAGACCCGAGGGCCCGCGCCTTTGCCACAACGTTTGCAGGCTGCGCGGGCGGTGATGCACCACCCCAGGGTCAACGTGACAGATATCGAGAGGTTGACCGGAACGCGGGCAACGGCAGATACGCTGGCCGTGTTGCGCGGGCTCTATCCGCACGTGAAATTTGTGTGGATCATGGGGGCCGACAATTTGGCGCAGTTCCATCGCTGGAAAGACTGGCGGCTGATCATGGACAGTATCCCCGTCGGCGTTGTGGCGCGGCCAGGGGATCGGATCTCGGCGCGGATGTCACCGGCGGCACGGCTTTACGCCAAATACCGGATCGACGGGCAGGCGCGGCATCTTCTGGGGCGGGCACAGGCCCCGGCCTGGTGTTTCGTGAACGTGCCGATGGTTGACGTCAGTTCAACTGATCTTCGCAATCGCGGCATCTGGGGGGCAGGGGTGTTGCGAGAATGACTCCTCTTGGCGCATAATCTTAATCTGGTGATTGTCTGCATTTAAGCTCTGGGATTCTAATAGACCCATGGTCGATCGTATTTCGCGTCGTTTCTTTCTGAGTGGTTTAGGGGCGTCTTTGGTGCCCGCTGCAGCACTGG
Organism: Ruegeria sp. G7; assembly: GCF_056535465.1. Taxonomy (NCBI): domain Bacteria; kingdom Pseudomonadati; phylum Pseudomonadota; class Alphaproteobacteria; order Rhodobacterales; family Roseobacteraceae; genus Ruegeria; species Ruegeria sp. G7. Next base: position 1,563,341 of record NZ_JBQFIL010000001.1, read on the forward strand.
CCGAAGCCCCGTTGGTATCCCTGCGCCCTCAGCTGCGTGGGCCGCAATCCAGCGCTGTAGAACGTTTGGTCAGATCGGCAGGGTTACGGGGTGACGTTGTGTTCGCCGTGGCCGATGTTGAGACCGGAACCCCGCTTGAGGAGTTCGGCGAAGGGGCAAGCCTGCCCCCCGCGAGCGTCGCCAAGGCGCTGACGGCACTTTATGCGCTGGATGTGCTGGGGGCCGAGTATCGGTTCGAGACAGCGTTGATTGCGGATGGGCCGGTTGAAAATGGCATTTTGCAAGGGGATCTGATCTTTGCCGGGGGCGGTGATCCTTTGCTTGATACGGATGCGCTGGCAACAATGGCGGCCAATCTGCGTGAGGCCGGCATCACCGAGGTGCGGGGCGCGTTTAAGGTTTATGAAGGTGCGTTGCCGTATGTGTTCAGCATCGATCCGGGGCAGCCGGATCATCTTGGCTATAGCCCGGCGATCAGCGGGATCTCGTTAAATTTCAATCGTGTGCATTTTGAATGGAAGCGTGAGGGCAGCGGCTATGGGGTGACCATGGACGCGCGCAGCGCCCATTATGCTCCGTCGGTGGAAATGGCGGCAATGCGCGTCGAGAGTCGCAGCCTTCCAATCTATACATATGAGCCAAGCGCGCGGCAGGACCGTTGGACCGTGGCCAAGGGCGCATTGGGCAGTGGCGGTGCGCGGTGGTTGCCCGTGCGCAAGCCCGCGCTGTATGCGGGTGATGTGTTCCAGACTTTGGCGCGGGTCAACGGGATCGTATTGAAGCGGGTACAGGTGACGCGGGAGCGTCCGCAAGGTGTGCCGCTGGTTGTGCATCAAAGCGACCCGCTGGACAGCATTCTGAAAGGGATGCTGAGATATTCGACCAATCTGACAGCCGAAATGGTGGGCCTGGCGGCGACAAGCGCGCGTGGCGCGAGGCCGCAAACCCTTGCAGATTCTGCCGCCGAGATGAACCGCTGGTCAGCCGCGGCCTTCGGCGCAGATGGGATCGCGATGGTCGATCACTCTGGGCTGAACGGCGCCTCGCGCATGGTGCCCGGCGATCTGGTCAAAACGCTGGTTGCGGCAGGGCAATCCGAACAACTCAGACCGTTGCTGCGATCTTTCACTCTTGCGGACAGTAATGGACGCCCTGTCAAGGATCATCCCATCAAGGTGGATGCCAAAACGGGGACGCTGAATTTTGTCTCGGGCCTGGGCGGCTATATCACGACGACCCAAGGCAACGAGCTGGCGTTTGCGATCTTTACCGCCGATATCGCGCATCGCGAGACGATCCCGCGCGCGCAACGCGAACGCCCGGATGGCGCGCGGGCCTGGAACCGGCGATCGCGCAAGCTGCAGCGCAACCTGATCGAGCGCTGGGGATCGCTTTACGGCAGTTAGGTTGCGTGTCGTGCCCGGGCACCCCGTTCGATCGCGGCGGCATGCAGGCGGTCGACGCTGAGCTCATAGCGGATTTCTTCCAGCAGGCGTAGCTCGGTCTCGGCCAGGGATCCATCGGCTGCGGCCACGTCACAGGCCAGGGCATAGGCGGTTTCATTCAGGCGCTCGGGCAGGTTTTCGCGGACCAGACCGAACAGCGCATCCAGCCCGTCTTCCTGCTCGAACAGATCGAACACGATCTGCGAGACGACTCGGGTGCGGTCGATGTCATAGCCCGCAAAGACCGGCAGCATGTTGACGGCGGCTTCGATCTTGACCAGTTCGGCAGTGCGAATGGTTTCATCCGAGGCGGACACCGCAACCATGATCGCCACAAGGCAATCCTGCGGGGACATGGGATGTGGGCTTTGCTCGGTCATGGGGTCGTCCTGAGTGATATTGGTTCGCGGGCACGATAGGAGGCGGTGAAAGGAGGTTCAACACCTTGTTGAGCACGAGCGAAGCCAAATGCGGCTATTGCGTGTTTCTGAGTGTTCGGGTGCGACTCACTCAAGATAGAACCAGTTTATGGTCCCGAGTTTTTCGAGATCGATCACATGTACCCCGTTCAGGTAGCGATGCGCGCCTGGATCGGGTTTGGTCGTTCCATCCAGCAAACCCAGCGTGAGTTCGGGGCGCGCCACTATTTGAATTTGACCGTCCAGCGGTTCCACGCGAAAAGATGTGTCTTCCGGAACGGCGCGACCCGACACAGATACCAGAATGCGCCGTGATCCTGTGATAGGTGCCTCATCTAGGCTCTGCACCGCAACTGCGCCCATAGGGTTCCGAATTTCGAACATAACGTCTGAGGTGGTAATCGCATTGCCTGACAACCTGCCTGCTACGGACTGTGTTTTCTTGGTATCGATGACGAACAGGCCGTCCTCGAAAGATCGGTAAAACTCTTCGGTATCTGCCCGGATGACTCGGGCATTTTCTTCAAGGTAGGATTGCCCGATATCCAACGGCTCGTATGCCATCTCATCTAGCCGGGTCGCTTGCAGCCAAGGTAGCGCGGGTGTGGCGGGCTTGCATGTCACCAACCGACTTTGCCCCGCTATTGTCCGTATGCCGATCGATGTATCTGGTGTTATGTTGGTGCCAAAATAGGTTTCGCGATCCGGACACAGGATGTAGGTCCTTTCTGCAAGCCGCACATGGCTTTGACGAAAGAGAAGGGCCGCTGCGGGCATCATTGAGATCATTGCGGGATCTTCCGCCATGCTCCAATTGCTGGGGCGCAGTGGCCCGTTCAAGGGCTGTTGCGAATAGCCATAGACGATGGGCGCATCCCATCCCTGATGCGCAGCGCGCGCGGCCATGCGAAGTGGCGCAGCAAATCTCTGTTCGCCGGGGAACTCTCCGATATTCCACTCGGAGATACTCAATGGCATGTCGGCGATTTGAGCGATTGCGATCCAGTCCAGAAAACCAGACTGGGTTTTTGGATCCCGTAGGATGTCGCCTTCAGACGCATAGCTGTGGGCGTCGATCATCGAGCCGCGCGTCAAGGAGGGAAGCCCGGCGATGGACATCCCGCCCCACAGGCTTGTGGTTGTTATAAGCCCTTCAAAGCCGGTCGCATTAATACCTTCGATCATCTTGTCATTGAACCGACGCTCAAGGTCATTGAGGAACAGTTTCGAAGGACCATGTTCCCAAGAGCGCCATGTCGCATTCGGATTCAGACCATGCTCGGACGCAAAGCTGTCGGCGGCTGCCATGTAAATCGAGTTGTGGATGGGCACGTCTTTGTCCGGCAGCAAAGCGTTTCCAAAATGATGGGTCAGATCATTTTCGTTGGTGATCATGACAGCGATCACTGCGGGATCTTCTGCGTAAGACAGTCCGGTGATTTTGTTGACATGGCGCAGATACATATCCTGATAGTCAAGCATCAGCTTTTCGATGCTGGGCGATACGTAGTTGAAGCCCTTGAGACTGGCCAAGGCTTCACCCTTCGCAATCTCGTCAAAATCTACTACGCCGTCGTTGGCCGTCAGTCGACGGCCGACGTGAAGGTCGAGCCAGATGTAGATACCTTCGGCTTTCAGCGCGGCAATCCACTGGTCAAGTCTTCTTAGCGAGCGAGGCTCCAGCTTAAGTGTTGTAGCGGCCTCTTCGCCAAAGATGTTGGGCTGCACCCAATGTGAGTCGTGGTGGTGAATGCGCACGAGGTTGTAACCGAGGCCCGCCATCCGCCGGGCGTGCGCACGCATGAAACGCGGTTCTGTATGGAACAGTGCATAGGCCTGCAGATTCGCGCCCCAAAAGCGCGCGGGCGTTCCGTCTTCAAAGAAAAGCTCAGCGCCGCGGGCCTGAATTTTACCACGAATGCCAGCAGGCCGGTGATTGAGCGTGCTGAGATCGGGAATGGGCGTTTCCAGATGAAGCGCCCCCAAGGGCCAAGTCTGAACATCTTCATTTGATTGCGCCGCTGCGATGGTTGCGCTCAATCCGACGCAGAACGCCGAAATAATCTGACGAAGTTGTAGGTTCAGACTAATCATTGGGTGTCTCGGGCTGAGCTGTGTATGGGTATGAAGGTTAGCGCGTTGCAGGCGTTCGTGAAACTACTCTCTGCTCGGTAGCTGCGTAGCTTTTCGGGCGCGCGCAGAAAAAGCCGCCTGTTTTATTGACTCATACTGCACCTGCACAATAACAGGGGCCGGTCCGGTCGCATGGTGCGATTGGCAGCTATCCCGATGGAGCAAATCTATGTCCGACCTGCGTGAAACCGCGATGACGTCCAAAGCGTGGCCGTTTGAAGAGGCGCGGCGGTTGCTCAAACGGTACCAGAAGGGCGCGCCGGACAAGGGATATGTGCTGTTCGAGACGGGCTATGGCCCCTCGGGGCTGCCGCATATCGGCACCTTTGGTGAGGTCGCGCGGACCACAATGGTCAAGCGCGCGTTTGAGGCTCTGTCGGATATTCCGACCAAGCTGATCTGCTTTTCGGACGATCTGGACGGGATGCGTAAAGTGCCGACGAACGTGCCGAACCCGGAGGTTTTGGAGCAGCATCTGCAGCGTCCGCTGACCTCGGTCCCGGACCCTTTCGGCGAATACCCGAGCTTTGGTGAATATAACAACGCCATGCTGCGACGGTTTCTGGATACCTTTGGGTTCGAGTATGAGTTCTACTCGGCCAAGGAATTCTACGAATCCGGGCAGTTTGACGAAGTGCTCAAGCGCGCGGTCGAGCGTTATGACGAGATCATGGCGATTATGCTGAAAAGCCTGCGCGAGGAGCGGCAGCAGACCTATTCGATCTTCCTGCCGCTGCATCCCGAAAGCGGGCGGGTGATGTATGTGCCGATGAAGAAGGTCTGTGCCGAGACCTATACCGTCACTTTCGATGACGAGACTGGCAAGGAATGGACGGTTCCGGTCACCGGTGGCCACGTTAAGCTGCAGTGGAAGCCCGATTTCGGTGCGCGCTGGGCAGCGCTGGGCGTGGATTTCGAGATGTATGGCAAGGAACATGCAACCAACGAGAAGATCTATGACGCGATCTGCCGGGCTTTGGGTGGCCGCGCGCCCGAGCATTTCTCGTATGAACTTTTCCTCGATGAGAACGGCCAGAAGATTTCGAAATCGTCCGGCAATGGCGTGTCGATTGACGAATGGCTGACCTATGCGCCGACTGAGTCTCTGGCCTATTTCATGTATCAAAAGCCCAAGACGGCCAAGCGGATGCATTTCGATGTGATCCCGAAAGCCTATGATGAGTATCATCAGCAGTTGCGCGCCTATCCCGGGCAGGACCTGAAGGCGCAGCTGAACAATCCGGTGTGGCATATCCACGGTGGGGATGTGCCTGCATCCACGCTGATGGTGCCCTTTGCGATGCTGCTGAATCTGGCGTCTGTTTCGGGGGCCGAGGACAAGGAGGCTCTGTGGGGCTTCATCCGCCGCTATGCGCCCGAGGCCACGGCCGAGACGCATCCCGATCTGGATCAGGCGGCGGGCTTTGCGGTGCGCTACTTCAACGATTTCGTCAAACCGACGCGCAAGCACCGTGCGCCCACCGAGCAAGAGCGTGAGGCGCTGGAGGCGTTGAAAGCAGCGCTAGAAGCCTATGACGGGCCCGCCGAGGATGAGGCGCTGCAATCGGTGGTCTATTCCATCGGGCGTGAGCGGTTTGATCCGATGAAGGGCTGGTTCACCGCGCTCTACGAAGTGCTGCTGGGCGCAAGCCAAGGCCCTCGGTTCGGCGGGTTCATCGCGCTTTATGGCGTGTCTGAAACCATCGCTCTGATCGACAAGGCGCTGGCCGGAGAGCTGGTCTGATTTGACCTGATCCCGCGTGGGGCTACCCTTTCATCAGGAGGTGGTCCCATGCGTCGTTTACTGCTTGCTGTTGCTTTAGGTGCCGGGATGGCCTCGGGGGCGTTTGCCCAAAGCGCCGAGATCGAGGCGAATATTTCCGCGCAGATACAGGCGTTCAAGGCGGATGACTTCGCCACAGCCTTTACCTTTGCCAGCCCCAATATCCAGCGCCTGTTCGGCACGCCCGAGAATTTCGGGGTCATGGTGCAGCGCGGCTATCCGATGGTCTGGCGACCTGCGGATGTGCAGTTTCTGGACCTGCGTGAGGTCAACGGGGACCTGTGGCAGAAGGTGAAGGTCGTGGATGGTGAGGGCCGTGTGCATATCCTCGACTATCAGATGGTGCCCCTTGAAGGCGGCTGGAAGATCAATGGCGTGCAGCTTCTGGGCAATTCCGATCCCGCCGCGTAAGGCAACACCACCGTCACGGTGATATGAGCGGCGGTTAATCCCTTTTCGATAGCAAGACCTTCGCGCCCGGAAACCATCCGGGTCTCGGGTTTTGGCGCGCATGGCGCGATTGGAAAGGGGTTTCATATGAACAAGGCAATCACCGACGGTATCGTGTTCATGCCACCCGCGTTTGCGGATGGTTTGGGGGTGTGGTCCAGCGGCGACGGCACGCCGGGATCGCCGACCTATGAGGGGTCGGGATCAGGAGCATTTGTTCCGGCGGATGCGGATTTTGCGGGCTGTTTGGAGATCTACAAGACGCAGGCCACGCAGCAGCTGCGCTATATGGGGCAGACGCAGGTGTTGCCCGGCTGTTACTTGCAGATCAAAGCGCGCGTGAAGGCGATCAGCGGGCCGTTGCCCGAAGTGCGCATTGCCGGTTGGGCTGGCGGCGCGGGTGATACGCATGTGGCCGGGCTCGTCGAACAAGGCCCGGCAACGCAACTGACGGGTTATGGCACTGTGCACGAGGTAACGGCCATCGTCGGCACCGGGCAGCGACCGGGCGTGGACATGCCCTGGGGTCCGACGGTGCTTTATGGTCATTTCGGGTTGAACATTGATGGCACCAACGGGGCCGTGGTGCGGGTCGACGATCTTGAGATTGTAGACATTACCGGTGCGTTCCTGCGCGATCTGATCGGTGTGGTCGATGTGCGCGATTTTGGCGCTGTCGGCGATGGGTCCACCGATGACTCGGCGGCGTTTGAGGCGGCGGATCAGGCTGCAAATGGCCGGAAGGTCTATGTCCCGCAGGGGGTGTTTTTGCTGGATCAGAATACCAGCATCGGCTCTGAGATTGAGTTCGACGGCACCGTGACGATGCCCGATGACAGGATGCTGCTGCTGACCAAGAATTTCGACCTGCCCGCCTATATCTCGGCCTTCGGGGATGAAACGCTGGCCTTCAAGAAGGCGTTTCAGGCGCTGCTGAACAATTCGGACCATGAATCGTTGGATCTGGGCGGGCGCAAGGTGTCGGTGAGCGAGCCGATCGACATGGCGGCGGCGGTACCCAACCGCACCGGCTATGCCACCCGCCGGGTGGTGCGTAACGGGCAGTTCGATGTCAAAAGCAGCGCCGCGTGGGATGCCGAGACCTTTACCTCGGTCGCGACCTATGATCCGTCGGATTCCCGCAAGCTGACCAATGTGGCCAATATCGCCAATATCCCCGTCGGATCGCTGGTGACCGGCAGCGGCGTGGGGCGCGAGATCTATGTACGCTCAAAGGATGACAATGCCGGTGAGATCACGCTGAACGCGCCGATCTATGATGCGGCGGGGACGCAGAACTTTACCTTTACCGCTTTCAAATACCTGCTGGATTTCAGCGGCTTCAGCGCGCTGCAGAAGTTCAACATGGAAGGAATCGAGTTCCAGTGCAACGGCCGCTGCAGTGCCATTCGTCTGTCGCCTGGCGGTAACACCTTTGTGCTGAAAGACTGTTTCGTCAGCCGTCCGAAGGATCGTGGTATCACCTCGATCGGACAAGGGTGTCAGGGGATGCTGATTGACGGGTGTCAGTTCTTGTCCACCGAAGAAGGTCTGGATGTGGCCGACCGCAGCTCGATCGCGCTGAATTCCAATGCCAACGACGTCAAACTGCGCCACAACCGGGCGACGCGGTTTCATCATTTCGCAGTGCTGGGAGGCGACAACAATCTGGTGCTGGGCAACCACTTCTTTCAGGGGGATGGTGTACCCAACGGAGTGCGTAACGCAGGGCTGGTGCTGATCGGAGGATCGAACAGTTCATCTATCGCCGAGAATTATGTGGATAACTGCTTTATCGAATGGACAAATGAGCGGGACTCGGAACCGGATTATAGCTCGGGCTATTCGTTCAGCGCCCTCAGCGTCACCGATAACATCTTCTACGCAAGCAATGTTGCGCCATGGTTCAGCTATTTTGTTATCCGCCCATATGGGTCCGGGCATTATCTGAATGGGCTTACCGTGACTGGCAACAAGTTCCGTATCAGCGGTGCCGATACCGAACGGGTCGACCGCGTGGACACCAGCTTTGCCGACCTCGACGCCGACAGCCACCGCAATGTCAGCTTTGAGAACAACACGTTCCATGGGATTGATACGCACAGCGCCAGCCCGCTGCGCGTACGCCATTCGCAAAGCTCGACCTCGTCAGCCTGGACAGTCAGCTCACAAGGACGCTTGCCGTTTGGCGGACGCGCGCGCGGCTGTGATTCAGTTGTGGCGATCGGCGCATTGCGGTCTGTCTTTAACTCGGTCCGCTATGCGGCCCCGTATGTTGAGCTGGAACAGGGATCAGGCCAGCGTGACATCCGGCTGCGCTGGCCCGAAGGATTGCGTGGCGCTGTTTCGGCGATCATGCGGATTGACGCCTGAACGCGGCTTTGGTCAATAGTCGAACCAGAGCGCAAACTTAAACCCTGTATGGCTTCGGGCCGAATTGCGTTCGGGCCCGAAGACCCATCTGGTTCTAGCGCTTTTGGCTCGGTAGATAAGTGAAGGACGGATGCTCCAATACACGGGGCGTCCCGGCACGTAGGCGGTTTCGACCTGCAGCAGCGGGTCGATCCGCCGTCCGGATGAAAGGCCCGCTGTAAAGTCCAGTTTTCGGATGAGCGCATCGTGCGTTCGGTATTCCAACGCGCCGTCAACAGCAATCCACCCGTTGCCCAAGCGCGTCTGGATGCCTTTGCCATACGACAGTGCGGCCTTGTACATGGCCTGGGCCCGATATTGCTGATGATGGACACCGGCACCGAGCTCTGCTGCCAGTCGTCCCACTGCACCAAAGTCAGCCACCGGGAGCCGCGCGAAGACAAGCGCATGACCGTACAGGTCCTGATGTTCTTCAACATCAAGACCGATGGTCAGGTTCGGTTTGGCCCCCCATTCCGCATAGAATCCGGTTTTGTATTTGTATTCTTCCTCCTTTTCTCGAAAGGCAGTTACTGAGGCTGCTGCAAACACCGAACCTTGGTCGCGTAGCCATGCGCCCGCGTATCCGGGACGACACGGGACAAGAGCAAGCAAGAAGATAAAAACCAGACGTGCCATGCGCGCAGCATCGTCCGACATGGTTAACGGATCGTTAGCTTCCTGTTCATAACCAGGAAAGAACTTGGCAAATCCGTGTTTTGGTTCAGGAAAAGGGTGGCGTTCTCAAAAGCTGTGCTAGGCTGGGGTCAGCCAAGAAGGAGGATTCTCATGCCGCAGATTTCCAAAAACAACAGCTATCAGACCGTGATCACGACATTCGAGATGACGCCCGGCACCTGTCAGGATCTTCTTGAGGCGCTGACGGACGCCTATGCCCAGTTTATCTCGAAGCAGCCCGGTTTCATCGCGGCGGGGCTGCATGTGAATGACGCGCAGACGCGGATCGCCAATTACTCGCAATGGGAGCGACGCGAGGATTTCCTGTCGATGCTACGCACCCCGGAAATGCGCGAGCGCAATCGGCGCGTGAACGAGCTGTGCAAGAGTTTCGAGCCGGTTATGTATGACGTCGCCGAGACTTTTGACGAGACCTGACCTGGATCAAAGCGACGCCCGAGGTTTCGGGCAAGGATATCCGAAGAAAGACGGAGGCGTGTCATGTATCACAACATCCTTGTACCGATTTCCTTTGATGCCGAGCGGGATACCTCGGCCCCGCTTAAGCTGGCGCAGATGCTTGCCACGCCTGATGGGCAGGTGACCTTGTTGCATGTGGTCGAGCATATTCCGGACTATGCGATTTCCTATATGCCAGCCGAGTACCTGTCGCAGGCCCGCAAGGCCATCCAGACAGAGCTGGATGCGATGGCGGCCAAAGTTCCCAACGCGCGCGGTCTGGTGATCGAGGGCCATTCCGGTCGCACAATTCTCGATTGGGCCGAGGTCAACAAGCCCGATCTGATCATCATGGCGTCGCACCGCCCGGGCATGCAGGATTTGTTGCTGGGCTCGACGGCCACTCATGTGGTACGGCACGCGAAATGCGCGGTGCATGTGGTGCGCTGATCAGGGCTTTTTCTGCGTCGCGGCCATCCCTTTGCCACATAGCCGTCGTATGCCCATCGCATGACCCGCGCGAATCCTGCACAGGACGAAGAACAGAATCCGCGTCTGACCAGACGGCAGCGTAAGGCTGCCGCGCTGCGTCGAAAGGCGCTGTCTCCGGTTCGAATTCTGATGATGGTGTTGATGTTGCCCCTGACGACAGGGTTGATTGCCATTGGTGTATATCTTCGCGTGTCCGACTATGACCGACCTGACGCGGTTGTGCATCTGGTGGCGCTGGCCGGTTGTGATGCCGTACGAAAGCTGGGGGCTGGCCCGTTTTACGAAGGCGAAGCGGGTTATCACAAACGCAACGATCCCGACGGCGACGGCGTGGCCTGCGCGTCGCTTGCCCCGCAGGGCATTCCACCGGTGCAGCAGTCGTCCAGACCACCCGAACAGCGCACTGTTGGTACGGCGAAGTTCTTAAAGCCCTGACATCCCGACGCGGTGGGGCGTCAAAGGCATGCGGTGCCGGGGCTTCTGGTCGCACAGGGGTGAAACCGGTCCTGCGCGCTCCCATCTAAGACAGGTGACAAAAAATGGGAGAGCGTTTGATGCAATGTCCGATAGATGGAACTCAACTGGTGATCACCGAGCGTAGCGGGGTCGAGATCGACTATTGCCCGCAATGTCGCGGTGTCTGGCTGGACCGGGGTGAGTTGGACAAGATCATCGACCGCTCGGCCGCTCATACGCCCCCACCTCCGCCGCAGAGCTATGATGACCGGTCTGACCACGGCTATCGCAAAAAGAAGAAACGCGGCGGGTTTCTGGACGATTTGTTCGATTTCTGAGGCGTTCAGGACAGCGGGGCCCCGGCACACTCGCGAAAGATACGCACTTGGGGGGCTGCGCCGTCCAATGGAAACCTGGTCACGCGGTCCTGCGTAAAGGCATAGGCGGTCTGATTGTATTCCAGACCGTCCAGCACGTTGCCAAAGCCGGAATCCGCGACGGTCAATGATGCGGCGTTTTCGGATAGCACATGGTGCGGCGTGCCGATTTCGATCGGGATCGGCCCGTCGAAGCGCATGGCGAACCATGGGGTCTGTGTCCAGCTGTCAGTCTTGCGCGTGACCGTCAGCGTATAGAGCGGCTGGGCCGGATCGTAGGTCAGAAATATCTCTGCCTGTTCGGTGTCGTGCGACAGGGTGCAGATCGCTCCAACCGTTGCCTCCCATGCAGTGGCCGGGGTGGCGAGGATCAGTGAGAGCAGGGCAATGCGCATGATCAGAGACCTAGCGGCCGATGGACCTCGGGCAAGGGCGGTGAACCGTATCGACATCAAAGGCTGCTCTTGCGCGCGACGACGTTGTTGATGGCGACAACGGATTGTCCTTGGAATTGCTCCAGATCCTGGGTCAGCACCGTGCACCCGGCGAATGGTGTTTTGGGCCGCATGGGCGCTGGGCTGCAACCTAGAAGTGTCACTGGGTACGTTTGGATAGGGCGTGAGGTTGAAAACAGCGCGATTCTTAAAGTATCAATACGAGATTTCGAGTCGCCGTGTTAGATTTCAGCCCATGGCAATTTCGCCAGACGAGGGAGGAAAGTCATGTTTGCACGCATTACTCAATTCAAAATGAAGCCCGGCACGCGCGAGGCGGCGACGGCGAAAATGAATGAACTGAAATCTGAAATCATGGGCATGCCCGGCATGCACAGCTTTACCAACGTAATGAACGAGGACGGCTCGGGCTATGTGATTTCGGTGGTCGAGAGCGAGGCGACCTCAAACGCGAACGCGCCCAAAGTTGCCGAGCTATGGGGCCATTTCGCCGAGTTCATGGAAGGCCCGCCGACGCCGGTTGGTTATGATGTGATTGCCCATTGGGATAAGGGCTGAGCAGCGGGGCGGGGGTTTCCCCGCCCGTTTTTTGGGGCGGTGTGTAGGATGGGGTTATACCCCATCATGCGTTTGGGTGGCCGCGGGGTGATGGGTTGGAAACCCATCCTACGGTTGCTTCCTTCTCAATAGTCGAGCCTTGGAGTGACCTACATTTCGTAGGTAATTCTCAGCATATACAATTTGTTGTGGTGACGCTGACATCTGGTGTAACATGGATGTCAGGTGCAGTTGATTCTGCGATAGGCAACGGAAATTGGTGGGCAAATGATAAAGGCAAAGAAGCAGTCCTTGACCACTCCAGAGGCTGTAAGCCTTTTCCGAGAAATGGTCAGCTATCGTCGTATATATTGTGACGATAATGAGTTTTTCCGGATGACAGATGTTTGGAATTGGCTGGCTGATGATGATGGCGCAGTCAAAATCAAAACATACCGGACTGAATGCGAAGAAGATTACAAGCGTAAAGCAGGTGTTGTCGCATTTGGGGAACGCTCAATTCTTGTAGTAGACAAAAAGCTGCTCGAGAACGCAGACAATAAGTGTAAATTGTCAAATTTCATGTTGGCTCACGAATTCGCTCATTTGGCGTTAGACCATCATGCTAGAAACGCAGTTGTTAAGAATTTTCAACTATTTGCAACAGCGAGCGGCAATGCCAATATTCCTCCGACAAAGGAGGAGCATGAGGCAAACCTAGCCGCAGTTTTCTTCCAATGTGGGGTCGCGCTGCTTGACCCGAAATTGGACCCACTGACGCTGGCGCATAGAGCGCATTCTGATGTCAATGAAGTTAAGAAAGCAGCGCGAAAATGCCGCTTGGATGTGTTTCGCGAAGAGCTAAATCGGCAGTCTTATGGGATAAAGCAGGTTGTGCTTTAGGAACCTATGACAGAACAGCTTTATTACTGTCTACCGCTTCCTTCTTTTTACATTCCCACCCCTTTGCCCCGGCCTGCCCGCCGTTGACCTGCCGCGCGACTTCACCGCGTCCTCGGACGCTTTCTCGACCGCCCACTGCCGCGCCATGGGGTCGTCTGCCACCGCCAGATCGACCGCTTCCAGACGTTTGATCTCATCCCGGATATTTGCGGCCTCTTCGAATTCCAGGTTCTCGGCGGCCTTGCGCATTTTCTCGCGCAGACCGTCCAGATGCGCCTCGAGATTCGCGCCGTGCATCGGTTTGTCGATGGTGGCGGTGACGCGGTTCATGTCGACGTCGCCTTCGTAGAGACCGGCCAGAACGTCCTCGACATTCTTCTTCACCGTCTCGGGCGTGATGCCGTGTTCCTGATTATAGGCGAGCTGTTTGGCGCGGCGGCGGTTGGTCTCATTCAAGGCGCGCTCCATGGAACCGGTGATCTTGTCGGCATACATGATCACCCGGCCGTCGGCGTTGCGGGCAGCTCGGCCGATGGTCTGGATCAGCGAGGTTTCCGAGCGCAGGAAACCCTCTTTATCCGCGTCCAGAATGGCGACCAGCCCGCATTCGGGGATGTCTAGCCCTTCGCGCAGCAGGTTGATGCCGACAAGCACGTCGAAGGCCCCCAACCGCAGGTCGCGCAGGATTTCGATGCGTTCGAGCGTGTCGATGTCCGAGTGCATGTAGCGCACTTTGATGCCCTGTTCGTGCAGGTATTCGGTCATGTCCTCAGCCATGCGTTTGGTGAGCGTGGTGACCAGCGTGCGGAAGCCGTTGGCGGCCACTTTGCGGACCTCGTCCAGCAGATCGTCCACCTGCATGGATACCGGGCGGATTTCGACTTCGGGGTCCAAAAGGCCGGTGGGGCGGATGACCTGTTCGGTGAAGACGCCGCCGGTCTGTTCGATCTCCCACTTCGCTGGTGTGGCCGAGACAAAGACGGATTGCGGGCGCATGGCGTCCCATTCCTCGAACTTGAGGGGGCGGTTGTCCATGCAGGACGGCAGGCGGAAGCCGTGTTCGGCCAGTGTGAATTTGCGGCGATAGTCGCCCCGGTACATGCCGCCGATCTGCGGGACAGAGACGTGGGATTCATCGGCGAAGACGATGGCGTTGTCGGGGATGAATTCGAACAGGGTCGGGGGCGGTTCGCCCGGCGCGCGGCCGGTGAGGTAGCGCGAGTAGTTCTCGATCCCGTTGCAGACGCCGGTGGCCTCGAGCATTTCCAGATCGAAATTGGTGCGCTGTTCCAGACGTTGGGCTTCCAGCAATTTGCCCTCGCCGACCAGCTGGTCCAGCCGGATGCGGAGTTCCTTTTTAATCCCGATGATCGCCTGTTGCATCGTCGGTTTTGGCGTCACGTAGTGGGAATTCGCGTAGACGCGCACATGCTCCATCGTCGCGGCGCGCTCGCCGGTCAAGGGGTCGAACTCGGTGATCTGTTCCAGTTCCTCGCCGAAGAAGGACAGTTTCCACGCGCGGTCCTCAAGGTGGGCGGGCCAGATTTCCAGTGAATCGCCACGCACCCGGAACGAGCCACGCTGAAACGCCTGATCATTGCGGCGGTATTGCTGGGCGACGAGATCGGCCATCACCTGCCGCTGGTCGTATTCGTGGCCGACCTTCAGGTCTTGAGTCATCGCGCCGTAGGTCTCGACCGAGCCGATACCGTAGATGCACGAGACCGAGGCCACGATGATCACATCGTCGCGTTCCAGCAGCGCCCGCGTGGCCGAGTGGCGCATCCGGTCGATCTGTTCGTTAATCTGGGATTCTTTCTCGATATAGGTGTCCGAGCGCGGCACGTAGGCCTCGGGTTGGTAGTAGTCATAGTAAGAGACGAAATATTCGACCGAGTTCTCGGGGAAGAAGCCTTTGAACTCGCCATATAGCTGCGCGGCCAGCGTCTTGTTGGGGGCAAGGATGATCGCGGGGCGCTGCGTTTCCTCGATCACCTTGGCCATGGTGAAGGTCTTGCCCGTGCCGGTCGCCCCCAGCAAAACCTGATCGCGCTCGCCGTCCAGAACGCCGCACGCCAGTTCCTTGATCGCCGTCGGCTGGTCGCCTGCCGCGTTGAACTCGGTATGCATCACGAACCGCTTGCCGCCTTCCAGCTTCAGGCGGGCGCGGACGTCTTCAGCGGTCAGCTGGGTCTTGTCGGAATGGGCGTAGGGCATAGGCGGGCTCCGGGGATCAGGCCCTTACATTTGTTCTTATTTTGTCCATCTGCAAGGGGGGTCGGGGGTCAGGCGGGCTGCATCTGTGTATTCTTCTGCACTTTTGCGGCACGTGTTGTCCCCATGTTTGATTGCCGCCCGGCCTAGCGTGGATTGATGACAGGTTCTGACATCAGCGCACCGCGACATTTGTCATCTTGTCCCCGGTCGCGCTGTGGCGCATAAACGGGGCCAGCCAAGTGAGTACGGAGAGGCGACATGCGCGCACGGATTTACCAGCCTTCGCGAAACGCGATGACCTCGGGGATGGCCAAGACCCGCAAGTGGGTTCTGGAATATGCCCCTGCCTCGTCGCGCGAGGTTGATCCGCTGATGGGCTGGACCTCGTCCAGTGATACACAGACTCAGGTGCGCCTGAAATTCGATACCAAGGAAGAGGCGCTGGACTATGCCAAAGACAATGGCATCGACGTTCAGGTCAGCGAGCCGCACAAGCGCAAGCCGAATGTACGGGCGGGCGGCTATGGTGAGAATTTCGCTACCGGTCGGCGCGGTCCCTGGACTCATTAACCGGGTCATGCCGGATGTTCGAAATTCACGAGGCTGATCCGGGTGCAGACGATCTGAGGCAGATCATTCAGGCCCATCTGGCCCACAGTTGGGATGCAACACCGCAGACCTCTAATCATACGATGGATATCGATGCCCTGCGTGGACCCGGCATTCGGGTATGGGCGATCTACGAGGCAGGGAAGGCCTTGGGATGTGGTGCGCTCAAGTCGTTGCCCGACGGCACCGCAGAAGTGAAATCGGTTCATGTCTTGTCGATGGCCCGTGGGCGTGGGCTTGCGCGGCGCATGATGTCCCACCTTGCAGATACCGCTGCATCCGAGGGGGTCTCTGCGCTTGTTCTGGAAACCGGCGCCAGCCATTTACCCGAGTATGAGGCCGCGCGCCGGCTGTATGAATCTCTGGGTTATTCCTATTGTGGGCCGATCTATGGCTACGCGCCCGATCCCAACAGCGCCTTCATGCGCTTGGCCCTTGAACCCCGCGCGTAAAAACCGCAAGAAGGGCGCAGCGGTCCCTTAGCTCAACTGGATAGAGCAGCTGACTTCTAATCAGCAGGTTGAGGGTTCGAGTCCTTCAGGGATCGCCAGTTTCAAAAAACTCGGCTGGTTTGTCGAATGCGTGTGGCGCCGCGCGGCTGATCTGATGCATCGATCATGGTGGGTTGCTGTCTCGGGTGGTACTGGAACGCCACAGGTCAAGCCTCTTGGCATGTTCCGGGGCGCCCTTCGGGCTTCGAACAAGCGGAACTGGGCAAATACGTGCCGTGCGCGCGGCGGCTTTCCGCTAGGTCAATTAGGCCGCCCTTTTTGCCATCACTGCTTTGTCGTAGGTCATGCGAACCAAACTGGTGGAGGCAAGCATGAAGCTCAGCGTGTTGGAAGTTTTCTGCATCATCCTGGCAAGCGCCGCGGCGGTTGCAGGCTTCGTCGGTGCGGCAACAGCACTGATGTCGGCCGTGTGAACCCATCCCTTTTGTCGATTGCATTAACAAAATCTAATTTGGACCCGAACCGAACTGTGACCACATGATCAACAGGTGGAGACGGAGGCGTAAGATGTCCGATGGTCGAGCAATGTTCGCCGCAGGAGGATGCGGAGAAGAAGGCCGGATCAGCAAGATTGGCAAGATCAACATGACGGCAGCGGGCCGCACGGCCGAACTTGTCTTTGACACGCCCTGCGGACGCGGCCAGGTGCGTATGTACATGCCAGCCGAGCTAACGGCGCAAGAGCGTGCAGATATGTTTGCTCAAATCGCAGTTGTCGAGCGCGGCAACGCAATTCGATCTGACTGACCTTCGGCTCTTCTGCGCGGAGCCTAGATGGCAATCTTGTGCTGGTAAGAGATGGTGGGTGATGAGAGACTCGAACTCCCGACATCTTCGGTGTAAACGAAGCGCTCTACCAACTGAGCTAATCACCCGTGAGCGCTGATGTAGCCAAGCCCGCGCGCGGGTGCAAGAGGGTCTGGCAGAATTTCTTTCGATATCTCAAACAGCGCTGACCGCTCACGCCGCCATATCCTTGAGAGCTGCCAGAAGCTGTGCCACCTCGTGTTCGGTATTGTAGTGGCATAGCGAAATGCGGATGCAATCGCTCAGGCCCAGCGGATCAAGCACGTTGCCGCTGTAGTGGTCCGCCTTGCGGGTATGTGTGCGGATGCCCTGATCATTCAGGCGGGTTACGACATCTGCCGACGGCAGCCCCTGCACCGTGATCGAAACCAACCCTTCGCGCGCGGGATTGTCGGCCCCGGCCAGAATGGTCACGTGGTCCATATCGCGTAATCCGGGCAGGTTGCCCGTGCCGTTGATCATCGCGTCGGTCAGGTGGGTCTCATAGGCGTGGATCGCACGCCCGGCGGCGCGCAGGCGGGCGCTGCGGTCTGTCGCCTCGGAAACCCGGCTTCCCAACCAATCGAAATAGGAAACGACGTCTGACATTGTGGCGTAAGAGCCGGTGTCGCGGGTGCCAAACTCCCATCCGGTGGCGGGGGCATCGATCAACTGGTCGTGGGGCAGGGCAGCCAGACGTTCGGAGATCCAGGCGATTCCATAGCCGTGGCGCGAGAAAACCTTGTAGGGCGAGATCGCGTAGCCATCCACATCATAGCTGTCTATGTCGATTTGCCCGTGAGCCGCGTGTTGAATGCCGTCGACGATAATGAAGCAACCCGGCGCGACCGCACGAATAGCTTTTGCGATGGCGGCCACATCCATGCCCATGCCGGTTACGGGTGAGGCATGCAGAATCGTTGCGACGGCAGCATCCGGAGTGATCTGCGCTGCATAGGCCTCGGCGGTCACAAGCCCGGTGGCGTCGTCATGAGGCACGTTCACGTAATCCAACTTGGCGATTTCTGCCCAGCGGCGCGCGGCGCTGCGGCTGGCCGGGTGTTCGATCGAGCTGCCGATGACCTTGCTACCCTTGGGGGCATTCACGCAGGCCGTACGGATCATGCGGAACAACAGCTCGGTGCCGCTTTCGCCAACAAAGAACTGGCCGGCATTCGCGTTCATGAACACCGACAGATCGCTCTTGGCCCGATTGATTATGTCGACCAAGGCGTGGCTAGCCACGTTATCCCGCCCTTGATTGTCCGGAATAGCTGCGAATTTCGCCGAGGTCTCGACCACAGAATTCAGCGTCAGCGCGCCCCCCGCATTTTCAAAGAAGATGCGGGGGCCCTGAAACGGGCACGCGTCGACATGGGCGAAACGGGCGCGGATTTCATCGATAAGGCCGGGGGTCTGGTGAAGCATTGTGGGCAGATCCTGTCGTTACAGGCTCACAACAGCCTGATTGGGGCATGGGATCAATCCCAATTGCGACAGAATATCGTGTCGGAGATGGCCTGTATCTCTGAAGCCCGCGGCAAAGGGCCTTGCCTGCCCCGTACCGCCTCCGATATGCCCAGAGAGATTGCAACCCTCTGATCCGGAGGCACAAGATGCGCTGTCTGATCGCAGCTCTGGCCTTTTGCGCGCTGTTTGCAGCCCCGGTTCGGGCTGAAGGGGTGCTGGTGTTTGCTGCGGCCAGCCTCAAGACTGCGCTGGATGCGATTTCCGACAGTTACGAGCACGAAACGGGGCAAAGCGTCGTTGTGTCTTACGCCGCATCCTCGGTACTGGCGCGGCAGATACAGGCGGGCGCGCCGGCGGGTATTTTCATCTCGGCCAATCAAGACTGGATGGACGAGTTGCAACGCGATGGGCTTGTGGATGCGGGCTCTCGCCTGGATTTGCTGGGAAATGAGCTGGCTTTGATCGGCCCGCCCGATGTTGAACCTGCGCGCATCGGGGCGGATTTCGATCTGAACGGCCGTCTGGGTGAAGGGTATCTGGCCATGGCGCTGGTCGATGCCGTGCCCGCAGGAGTTTATGGCAAGGCCGCGCTGCAGGGCTTGGGGCTGTGGGATGAGGTGCAGGACCGGGTCGCCCAGACGGACAACGTGCGCGCGGCGCTGGCGCTTGTGGCTGCGGGGGCGGCGCCTTTGGGGATCGTCTATCGCTCGGATGCCGTTGCCGAAGTGCGGGTTGGTGTTGTCGGGGCAATCCCGTCCGAGGTCCATCCCACCATTGTCTACCCCGCGGCCCTGACGGTGTCTGCCGGTCCGAGTGCGAAGGCTTTCCTCGCCTATCTCACCACCGAGGATGCACGGGCAGAGTTTGCAAGGCAGGGTTTTTCCCTGCCCGAGGAATGATGGGATGAACTGGCTGGGTCCGGCAGAGATTGAGGCTTTGCGCCTGTCGTTGCGCGTTTCGTTCTGGGCCACTCTGCTTACGCTGCCCTTCGGTATTTTTGTAGCTTACGCTCTGGCCCGCTGGCGGTTTCCGGGGCGTCAGGTTCTGAATGGATTGGTGCATCTGCCGCTGATCCTGCCGCCGGTCGTGACCGGGTATCTGCTGCTTTTGACCTTCGGCATTCAGGGCCCTTTGGGGGCGCCATTGGCCGAGTTGGGCATTGTCTTTGCCTTCCGCTGGACGGGCGCCGCGCTGGCCGCCGGGATCATGGCCTTCCCGTTGATGGTCCGTGCGATCCGACTGTCCATCGAGGCCGTCGATCCAAAGCTGGAACAGGCCGGGGCCACACTGGGCGCGTCACGCCTGATGGTCTTTGGAACGGTTACTCTGCCGATGATCCTGCCGGGGGTCATCGCCGGTGCGATTCTCGCCTTTGCCAAAGCGATGGGAGAGTTCGGTGCCACGATCACGTTTGTGTCGAACATCCCGGGTCAGACCCAGACGCTGCCGTCTGCCGTATATGCGTTCCTGCAAGTGCCGGGCGGAGAAGCAGCCGCAACGCGGTTGGTCATCATCTCGATCATCATCGCAATGGGGGCGTTGCTGCTGTCGGAATATGTGGGCCGCCGCGTGGCCAAACGGGTGGCCGGGTCATGAGCCTGTCTGTTCACCTGCAACACCGGCTGTCCGGGCTTTCGCTGGATCTGGAATTTGATGCACCTTCGGGCGTGACGGTTCTGTTTGGGCGCTCGGGTTCGGGTAAGACAACTGTTGTGAACGCGGTCGCGGGGCTGTTGCGCCCCGAAGCCGGGCGCGTTTCGGTCGAGGATTGGGTGCTGTTCGATACGTCCCGTGGTGTCTGGCTGCCGCCGCATCGCCGCCGTCTGGGATACATCTTTCAAGAGGGTCGCCTGTTCCCACATCTGACCGTGCGCCAGAACCTGAGCTATGGGCGCTGGTTTGCCCCACGTGGTGCGCGCCGTGAAAACCCGGACCGGGTGATCGAAATGCTGGGCATCGGGCATCTGCTGGATCGCCGCCCTGCCATCCTATCGGGTGGCGAAAAACAACGTGTCGCCATTGGCCGCGCCCTGCTGGCCAGCCCGCGCCTGATCCTTGCGGATGAACCTCTGGCCGCGCTGGACGAGGCGCGCAAGGCCGAGATTCTACCCTATTTCGAGCGCTTGCGGGATGAGGTTTCGGTGCCGATCCTATATGTCACCCATTCGGCGGCCGAGGTTGCCCGGCTCGCGACATCGGTCGTGGCGCTGCAGGATGGACGCGTCCTGCGGCATGGCCCGGCATCCGAAGTGCTGGCTGATCCGTCCGTGGCCCCGGCTGGGGTGCGCGCAGTGGGTGCCGTGCTGCAGGTTCGCGTCGCAGCACATCATGATGATGGCCTCTCAGAACTGGATGCAGGCGGCGCGCGCTTGTTCCTGCCGCGTATCACGCACAAAATCGGAGAAGACCTGCGCATCCGCATCCCGGCGCAGGAAGTAATCCTGTCGAACAAGCCGCCCGAAGGTCTGTCGGCGTTGAATGTGCTGTCGGGACAGGTCGAAGCCATTCGTGCGGGCGAAGGCCCTGGGGCCATTGTGTCTGTAAGAACACCTGCTGGTGTTGTGCTGGCGCGAGTCACCCGGCGCTCGGTCGCGGCGCTGGGGTTGCAGGTTGGCAGCCCGTGCCACGCGGTCATCAAGACCGTCGCACTGGCCCCGCAGGATGTCGGGGGCCGCGTCACACTGCGCTAGGGTAGATCTTGCGGCTTTGCGGTTTGGCCTTTCGACGATCTTGGGCGCGGTGCTCACAACCTCACGCGGAAAGTTGTTCCGGCGAAGGCTGCGGTGGTGGCCCGACCCCAGATAGGCATTCCGAGCCTGTCCGGGGCCTGCGGCCTGTTGGGCTTGCAATACCCGCCTGCGCACATGGCCTGTCGCAAACTACGCCGGGAGTAGCTTGTTTTTAAGGGCGAAAAGTCGAATGGCTGAGAGGTGTGCGGCGTGCCACTGGACTGCTGTCATGGCCTGTAGACATCGCAAGCCTGATGCGCGACAACACGTTTGACGCGTCACATGCTGTTGATGGTTTCGAAATGGAACTTGTGGCAAGCTCTCCTATATTTCAATGAAAGGTTGTTCGGGCTCGGGCTTTGATGGCTGGGGTCGTGTTATTGAGAAAGGGTACCGCCAATGCGTTTTGTGAAAATCGGATGTGTGATAAGCGCCATGATCCTGCCGGCCATCGTTCAGGCCAGCGGCTTTGGTGTCGGCATACGGGGCGGATTTCAAACGGATGTGAAGCCACTGCAGGATGGCACATATGAAGTGTCTGCGATCGCCACCTCGGCCCCGGTCGCGTATTGGTGCGGGATCGGCGACTATGCGATACGGACGCTGAAAACACCTGCCACTCAGCGCATTTACGTCTCGAAACCCTACGAGCGCGGGATTCGCACAGTCCAGTTTTCGCTGACGCCGCCCGAGGGGGCCGAGAACGTCTCAAGCTATTCGGTTACCGTCAGAACAGTAGGGGCCAACATGACCGCAAGTTCGGCGCGGGGCCATTGCTATGACAATGTGCTGGATTTCGACTAAAGGTCGTCAAATCCACTTCGCCAGCGGCGGCAAGCTCATGAGGACGGCATCCGGGTCATGCCCGGTTTCCAGCCCGAACTTGGTGCCGCGGTCATAGACCAGGTTGTATTCCGCATAAAGCCCACGGTGGACAAGCTGTACGTCCTTGTCTGCGTCGTCGAAGGCCTGCACCCGGCGTGTTTCGACCAACGGTAGAAAAGCGGGCAGGAAGGCACGGCCAATGTCCTGCGTCAGGGCAAAATCGGCCTGCCAGTCTCCGGTGCAATAGTCATCCATGAAGATACCGCCCACACCGCGCGCCCGCTTGCGGTGGGGGATATAGAAATACTCATCTGCCCAATCCTTGAGGCGCGGGTAGTGGCCCGGCCCGTGCGGGTCCAGATGCGCCTTTTGCGTGGCGTGGAAATGGGCGGTGTCGGCGTCATATTCGATGCAGGGATTCAGGTCCGAACCGCCGCCGAACCACCACGCATGCGGGGTCCAGAACATCCGGGTGTTCATATGAACGGCTGGCACATGCGGGTTCTGCATATGTGCCACAAGGCTAATGCCCGAGGCCCAGAAACGCGGGTCATCCTTCATCCCCGGAATGCCCTTGCGCGCCGCCATGGCATTCTGTGCGCGTTCGCCCAGCGTGCCATAGACGGTCGAGACGTTGACCCCCACTTTCTCGAAAACGCGGCCCCCGCGCATCACTGACATAAGCCCGCCGCCCGCGTCCGACCCGTCGTCGGACTGGCGCGTGGTCTCTTTCACCTCGAACCTGCCCGGTTGGGCGTCCGAGAAAGGACCAGTATCGTGGCTGTCTTCCAGCCCTTCGAAGGCCGAGACGATTTCGTCGCGCAACCGGCGGAACCAGGCGGAGGCGGTGGATTTTTCGGTGTCAAACATGGGGATCAATGTGCCGGGGCTGCGACGGGATCCAGCAGAGTGCGGCCTCCGTCTATGGTCAGGATTTGCCCGGTCATGAAACCCGCCGCGTCCGAGGCGAGGAACTGCGCGGTTTCCACCAGTTCGTTCGGGGCGGCGATGCGGGCCAGTGGGGTGTGCTTTTCGATATCGTCGCGGAAGTCGCGGTTGTCCTTCAGCGTGGTCTGCAGCGAGGCGCTCATGACCGATCCCAAGGCGATCGAGTTCACCCTGATGCGGCTGGGGGCCAGCGCAACGGCCAGCGAGCGGGTCATCTGATCCAGCGCAGCGGTCGAGACGGAATAGGCCATCAGGTCGGGATGGGTGCGCCGTGCGGCAATCGACGACAGGTTGATGATCGAGCCCGCGGGATGTTCGTCATCGCCATCGGCCTGCTTGATGAACCGCTTGGCCACCAACTGGCTAAGGCGCAACGCGGGCATCAGGTTCTGGTTCAACAGCGTCCGCACCGAGTCGTCGTCCGCATCCAGCGGGTCCGACGGGATCACCTGCCGCGCGCCGTTGATCAGAATATCGACTTGATCAAACGCATCCAGCGTCGCCGAGAGCAGGTTGGCAATCGTCAGCTTCTCGCGCAGGTCGCCAGCGAAATAGCGGATATTGCTGTCATCCGCCTGCGCACCCAGCTCTTCGGCCAGGCGCTTTTCGTCCATATCGGCAAACATGACATTGGCCCCGGCATCGGCAAAGTGCCGCCCGATGGCCAGGCCGATCCCGTTGGCGGCGCCGGTAACGATTGCGGTCTTGCCCGCGATGGAAAAGGACATGCGAATCCTCCTGAGGTCTGGCGCAGGTTAGCGGGGGTTACGTCCGAGGGCGAGAGGCATGGAAGACCTTGAACCGGTTGTCCCCGGCGATCTCTTCGACGCGGGCGAAGGTCTCGGCCAGCGTGGCCTCGTAGGGCAGGTGGCGGTTGGCGACCACCCACAGGCTGCCATTGCGGGTCAGATTGCGCGCTGCGCTGGCGATAAAGCCCTGACCCAAAGCCGGATCGGCGCTGCGGCTGGTGTGGAAGGGCGGGTTCATGACCACCATGTCCAACGGCTCGGGCGCGGTCCATGTGGTGGCGTCGGCCCAGTGAAACTGCGCGCGCGGATCGGTGACATTGGTGCGGGCGCAGCTGAGGGCGGTGTGGTCGGCCTCGACCAGATGCAGGGCGTGCAGCTTGTCATGGGCTAGGCTGGCCGACAGAAATCCCCAGCCTGCGCCCAGATCGGCGATGCGCGTGCCGCGTTTGGCGGGCAGCGACTTCAGCAACAGGGCTGAGGCCGGATCGACACCATCAGCGGAAAACACGCCCGGTGCGGTGCGGAACCCGTCGACCATCTGGGCCTTGGGCGCGGCCCAGTCGGCAAAGGCCTCGGGCTTGGATTGGAACCAGAAAATCTTGCCATGCGCTTTCGAGATCGGCCCTTCGACCGCAACCCGCTTGCGGATGTCTTTTAGCAGGCTGTCGACGCCATCGGTCTTGGCCCCGTCCACCACGACCACACCGCTGGCACGGCTGCAGGCCTGATGCACCAGCGCCCGGGCCAGCGCCTTGGCGCGGGGCAGAAAGACGATGGCATCCTGACAGGGCGCATCCGCCTCAGGCGTCGCGTCAAAGCCTTGGGTCGCAAAATGATCATGAAACGGCTTGAACGGCTGCACCACCTGCGTCTCACGCGGCAGGTCCGACAGGTCGTGATCGGTTGTGGGGGCCAGAACGCTCAGCGGTTGCGACAGGCAAAGCCCGCTGTTCAAGGCAAGATCAAGGCGAGGAGACATGGCCGCGCGTTATTCTTCGCGTTCCATGGTGCATTGCAGCGGGTGCTGGTGGCGGCGGGCGAAATCCATCACCTGACCGACCTTGGTCTCGGCAATCTCGTGGCTGAAGACGCCGACCACCGCGACACCTTTCTTATGCACGGTCAGCATGATCTCGAACGCCTGCGCGTGGGTCATGCCGAAAAAGCGTTCCAGCACATGCACCACAAACTCCATCGGCGTGTAGTCGTCATTCAGCAGCAGCACCTTGTACAGCGGCGGGCGCTTGGTCTTGGGTCGCGTCTGCAGCAGGACCGACGTGTCGTCGTCCTGATCGTCCTTGTCAGACATGATCCACTGGTGTTCGCGCATTGCAGTAAGAGATTCCCGATTCACGCTTCGGTTTGTTTCAGGGCTTATATAACGTCACCATGGCCAGAGAAAAGAGCAACGAGTCGGAATCGCGATGCAGGACAAACTGACGACAATCGGGTTCGATGCCGATGATACGTTGTGGCATAACGAGCGGTTTTTTCAACTCACACAGGATCACTTCGCCGAACTGCTGGCCGATCATGCCGAACGGGACCATCTGATGGACCGCCTGCTGGCCGCTGAAAAGCGCAACATCCGGCACTATGGCTACGGGATCAAAGGTTTTACCCTGTCGATGATCGAAACCGCCATCGAAGTGACCGAGGACCGGGTTCCGGCGCAGGTGATCCGCCAGCTGATCGAAGCGGGGCAAGAGATGCTGGCCCATCCCATCGAATTGCTGCCCCACGCCCGCGAGGCGATTGAGGCGGTGGCAGCGACGCACCGGGTTCTGCTGATCACCAAGGGCGATCTGATCGATCAGGAGCGCAAGCTGGCCCAATCCGGGTTGGGAGAGCTGTTTGACGGGGTTGAGATCGTCTCGGAGAAAACGGCGGCGACGTATGCATCGATCTTTGCGCAGCATGGGGATGGAGCGGCGGCGTCTATGATGGTTGGAAACTCGATGCGCTCGGACGTGGTGGCCCCGATCCAGGCCGGGTGTTGGGGTGTGCATGTGCCCCACGGACTGGTTTGGGAGATCGAGCAGGCCGAAGTACCGGTGACGAATCCCCGATTTCGCGAATTGCATGATCTGGGCGATCTTGCGGCACTGGTGGGTGGGATATCCTGATCTGTTGCCGTTTCGCCTCAGTTTACGGAAAATCGAATATGCGATGCGCCCGAATTTTGGCGCAATCGCCGGTATGGTGTGCGCGGCAGTTTCACCTACCAGATGTGGAGCGTTGCGGGCCGGATAGATCGTGATCAATCACGCAGCTTTCAGTTTCTTTAGCCCGGCCTCTGTGTTAGCCTGAATGATATTAAGAAAAGAAAAGCCGACCGGGAAAACCCGGCGGCGCGAGGCAGACAGAGGCAAAGATCGTGCAGATTCGGCGGACAGTTCCGGCCCGAATGGGCTTATTCCTTATGGCATTTCTGTGGTTGCTTTCTTTTGCGCCACTTCCCGGCTTTGCGGCCCCCTACGCAGCCATGGTGATTGACGCGCGCACCGGTGAGGTGCTGCATTCGCGCAATGCCGACACGCGGCTGCATCCGGCATCGCTGACCAAGATGATGACGCTTTACATCGCGTTCGAAGCGGTCCGGAACGGAGAGATCACGCTGGACACTCCGGTCCGTATCACCAAGGCGGCAGCGGTAGAGCCGCCCTCGAAGCTGGGACTTCGGGCGGGACAGACTATTGCATTCCGCTATCTGATCCGCGCAGCGGCTGTGAAGTCGGCCAATGACGCGGCCACGGCCATCGGCATCACGCTCAGCGGGTCCGAGGCCGCATTCGCGCGTCGTATGACCCGCACCGCCAAGGCGATGGGGATGAGCCGTACGACCTTCAAGAATGCTCATGGCCTGACCGAGTCGGGCCACCTGTCGACCGCGCGCGACATGACCACACTGGGCCGTCATCTGCTGTATGATTACCCGCAATACTACAACCTGTTCTCGCGCCAATCGACTCATGCCGGGATCAAGACGGTGCCCAACACCAACCGCCGCCTGTTGGCCGCCTATAAAGGTGCTGATGGTATCAAGACGGGCTATACCCGCGCGGCTGGTTTCAATCTTGTGGCTTCGGCCAAGCGCAAGGATGAACGTATCATCGCCACCGTCTTTGGTGGCAAATCGGGTGCCTCGCGCAATGCGCGGGTTGCTGAACTGCTGGATATGGGTTTCCGCCGTGCCCCCCCGCGTGCGCCGATCCGTAAACCGTCGCGGCCCGCATATGCCGGGAATGCTGGCATAGGGTCGGTGCAGGTGGCCCAGGCTGGCCCGCCGAAAAGCAGTCTGCGCCCGGTGCTACGCCCGGTGGCCGCAGTGCAAGTGGCGGGCTCCGTTGCCGACGCTGCCGCGAAGAACCGCGCGCGTATTCAGGACGGTATCGCCGCAGCTATTGCGGCTGCGGATATTGCGCCTTCCGATGCAACCCGCCCCGAAGCGCGGCCCGACGAGGTCGTTCTGGCCTCCGCCCAACCTGCGCCGCAGGCTGAACCCGAGCCCGAGGTTGTCACCCGCCTGTCTACATCCGGCGGGCATCTGTGGGGTGTTAACGTGGGCCGCTATACCACGCGATACGAGGCCGAGAAGGTCCTGCTGAAAACCGCCCTGTCGGAAATGACCACGCTGGAAGGTACGCTGCGCAAAGTGAACCAGAGCGCGCGCGGCTTTGATGCGACATTTCAGGGCATGACCCGCGAACAGGCCGATCTGGCCTGCCGCAGGCTTCAGGCGCGCAATGTCACCTGTTTCATGATCGGGCCATCATAAGACCCGACATATTCTCTCCTGGATGGCTCCGGGCTGCGATACTCTCGCAGCCCATTTTTTATATCCGATCAGTCGAACACATGGCCGTGCTGATACTGCTCATCCTGCCCGGCGGCGGCTGTCAGGGCGGCCACATTGTCCTTGGTGAAGAAGCCGTCATAGTGGTGGCACCGCTCGATATACTCGGTGATCAGCAGCGTATGTTTCGAGTGTTTTGAGAAGATCTGTTTCAGGTTCGGATCGTCTTTGCACTCGCCCACGACATGCGCCAAGAACGGCACGCCTTTGTCTTTGAGTGTATTGACCACGAAATCGACGTTCTTTTCCCCCGCGCCGTGGTCGCCGTCCTGAATCTCAACCGCCATGTGGTGTAGGCGACGCCCGAAATTGCGTACGAAGTCTTCGGTAGGCATCGGCAGCTTGGCGAAGGAATTCACGAAAGAGGGCGTGTTGTTGGCGGTGAACACTTTCGCGGGCGACTTCTTGTCGTCATCCACATTGGCGTTGCGGTTCACATTGGTCGACGAGTTCATGTCGAAGATGTTGTACGCCCCCCAGAAGTAATAGGGCACCATGGTCAGAAATTCGAGGATCGCGTCTTCGCGTTCCCCAGCCAGCACCCGCGTGGCCAGATGGTCGATGCCCAGCATCAGAGGCGCGATCTTGCTGTCTGCGCCAAAGGCGGCGGCCTGATCCAGCCGGGCTTGTTCGGCATCGCTCAGCAGTACCCGGTCGCCCAGACCCAGACTGTCGGTGTCGTTGAAATCCAGCGTCGAGTATCCCACCCGATTGCAGGTGAAATCCGACGGGGTGGTGAAGCGGAACCCATCCAGCGTGTAGAACGGGTTTTCGGTGTCCCCAGAATATTCGAACCGAATATTCTGATCCTCAAGCGTGCCGGTCAGCGCCTTCAGATCAGAGGCTCCGTAGATCTCGCCCACATAGCGCGTTTGCGGAGTGCTCCGCGCCAGCGGGTAAATGCGATTGATGCGGGGAATGAAATCTTCGAACGCGGGGCTGAGCGGGGCCATCACGATCAGCGCCGGGTAGTCGGGATGCGAATGCAGGACCGAGAACTTATGTGTCCGCCCCAGATAGCTGGCCGTGTGGCGGTACGGCGTCATCACGTAAAGCTCGACCAGCGTGTCAAACAGCGCGTCGGGTTCGACCTGGATGACAATCGCGCGCATCGCACCGACCTGATCGGCGATGCCTGAACTGGTGCGGCGCTCGTAAATCTTCGGCAGGTATTCGGTGAAAAAGTCCGAGTTCTTCTTGTCGCCCCGGGGTTCATAGGACATCAGGTCGAATGACATTGGCTCATCTCCATGCGCAGATTTGTTGCAGTCAGAACATGCACTTGGCCCCATGCTAGGCGCTTGGGCCTACACGGGCAACAGTCGGGACATGGGGGCCGCAGGTTAGGCCCGGATGATCAACGGATGAATTTGGTAACCTCGACGCCGCCTTCAATCAGGTTTTCACGCACGGACCGGGCGATCTGAACCGCCGTGGGGCCGTCACCATGCAGGCAGATCGTGTCGATCGAGGTCTCTAACCGCTTGCCGGATTCGGTGATGATCGCGCCTTCGCGCACCATGTTCAGGATACGCGGCCCTGCCAGCGCCGGGTCATGGATCACTGCGCCGGGCAGGGACCGATCCACCAACGTCCCGTCGTCGTTATAGGCGCGGTCCGCAAAGATCTCGCCCACCCATTTGCATCCCAGCTCGCGCACGGCTTCTTGCTGTTTCGTGGCAGCCAGAACCATGATGATGATGTCGGGGTCCACGTCCAAGGCACCCTGATAACAGGCTCGTGCCATGTCGATATCGACCGAGCACATATTTGCGAGCGCCCCATGCAGTTTCAGGTGCCGTACTTCAGTGCCGACCGCCTTAGCCACGCCCATCGCCGCGCCCAATTGGTAACGGACCAGATTGCGCAAGCTGTCATGCGGCACTTTCATATTCCGCCGCCCGAACCCCTGAAGATCGGGAAGCCCGGGATGCGCGCCTATCCCTACACCGTTCTCGGCGGCCAGAGCCATGGTCTGCGCCATCACGTCCGGGTCACCCGCATGAAAGCCGCAGGCGATATTGGCCGAGGTGATGATCTTCAGCAGGCTTGCGTCATCGCCCATCTTCCAGGGACCAAAGCTTTCGCCCATATCGGCGTTCAGATCGACGTGAGGCATGGGCGTAACTCCTTATTCGGTGGCAGAGATCATTCCACTGATCAATTGGTAGGACAGAAGATCGGGGATGTCATGGGGGTCGCGGACCAACGGCTCGACGCGGCCCGGCAGTCGCGCAAGCTCGGCGTCGAACGCAGACTGCAACGCGTTGGCCTGGTCCAGTGAGACAAATTCAAAGCGGATTTGCCCGCCCGCAGGTGTCTGCGCCGCGCGGGGCAGGTCGCAGGGCAGGACGGTTCCGATGCGGGGATAACCTCCGGTGGTCTGGCATTCGGGCAGCAGGATGAAGGGCGCACCGGTGCCGGTCATCTGGATATCGCCGGGGGTGATGACTTCGGACAGGATATTGAGCTGACCCTTCGCGGCAAACCCCTCGCCTGCGCTTTCCAGCTGCATCCCCATCCGGTTGGCCCGCGCGCCGCGTCGGAAATCGGTGTCGGTGAAGCGTGTCAGCGTCTCGTCATCAAACAATGCAGTCTGAAAACTGGCCACCACCCGCAGCAGCCCGCCCGAGAACCGGTCATCGGGCTGCAGTTTCAGACCCACGCGGCCAGCACCGTTGGCGGGCAGAGTGTCCCCGATCTGAATGGCGCGCCCGATTCTGGCGGTCAGATGTGCCGAACGGGAGCCCAGAATAACCGGGGCCTCAATCCCGCCGCCCAGATGCAGATAGCCGTAGCCGCCCTGCAGCACCGATCCGATCTCCAGCCGCTGCCCTGCCTCCATCTGATGCGAGGCGTTCCACATTACGGGGCTGCCGTCAATGCTGGCCTGCATCGGCGCGCCGGTCAGTGCGATGGCTGTCGGGGCGGTCGCCTCGAAGGTTCCGCCCGTCCCCGCCATTTCCAACACGGCGCAATCCGGGCTCTGCCCCAGCAACGCCGCCCCTTCGTGCAAGGCCAGAGCATCCGCCGCGCCCGAACGCGACAGCCCTTGAGCCAGATACCCGGTGCGCCCCTGATCCTGAATAGTGCAGGCCGGGCCGATGCGATGAACGATCAACGTCATGGCGCGATCTCCTCACAACGCGCGCCGCCGGTGCCGTCGGTGCAGGTCGCCCGAATCTCTTCCAGTCTATCGCGCGAGACTGGAACGAATTGCATCTCATCACCGGGATTGAGCGCAAAGCTTTGCTCCATATCCGGCCGGAAGCATCGAAACGCGGTCTGGCCAACATGACGCCACCCGGTCGGCGTCGGCCCCGAGAACAGCACGAATTGCGAGATCGCCAGCACAAGGGCCCCCTCGGGCACCATCGGCGTCAGTTCCTTGAGGCGCGGAATGTTGAACTCCGGCCCCAGCGGGCCAAGATAGGGCTGCCCCGGCGCAAACCCGATGGTCAGAACCCGCACGCGCGTCTGGCTCAACCGTTCGATGGCTTCCGAAGCCGACAATCCGGCGGCGGTTGCTGCGTCCACCAATTGTGGCGCAAGATCGGTGCCGTAAACCGTAGGTACTTTCCAGAAACGCCGGCCGGCAGGCAAAGGCGCAGTGTACCAGTCGCGGCTGTCCAGCAGGGCGCGAATTCGCTGCTCAAGCTGTTTGTGCGACAACTGCGCGGGAGCGAACCGAATATAAGCAGACGCCAAAGAGGCCGAGGTTTCAACTACGCCCTCCAACTGCAGCGCCTCAACCGCCCCTCGAAACGCAAGTGCGGCGCGGTTCGAGGCTTCGGTCATGGTATCGGCAAATGTCACCAGCAGACCGTCAAAACCAACGGTTCGCATAAGGGGAAGCTGTGTGGTTTGTGTCATAACAGGTTTCTGCCGCAGACTTTGTTTTTCAGAGACCTGAACGCATCCGCGCAGAATGCGCAAGGCCCTGACGCTTTCTCGCTCGACGCGCCCGGGGGCGGCGCGATTCCGGACCGAGAAATGAATCGATTACGACCGGTCGACTCGTATCACTCTTGTGGGGGTGTTGCGCATACTCACTATATATAGCGGTAGCACCGAAAGGCCTGCATAGCAGGGCGGGGGGTTTGGGGGTTGCGGGGGCAGAGTTGAGGGCGTTTTGAGGGCGCAAGCAGTATTTAAAGTATTGATAATCTTCATTAAAATAGATTTTTGCAAAAAAGTTCCGCAATCTGTGTTTTTCCACTTGCGGTCTATGTTCGTATTACTTAGAACCCCCTTCACCGGCGCAGCTGAGGTTGTTGTTGGGACGCTACGGTGGTAGCGGAGACGGGCCGGAGAGACGGTTGGACGCTCGGGAGAGACTGGGGGCATCTGAGGTTGAGGTTTAGGCGGGCGCGCTGAGGGATTGGCGCACTGGTCTGATTTTTGGCTCTGGGTGTTTTGTTCTTTGACATTGATGGATAACTGAAGAGATATGTGGGCGGTTTGGTTCGTTTCGACGGATTGAATGTCTGTATATCGCGCTCTTAGGTTATATTGTTTTGCGCTCAAGTAGCGTAAGCGGTAGCGCCGATTATAGAGTGTCAGCTTCACTGTTTGAGTGGTTCACTGATTTCTTAGGAGATCTGTGTACATCAAACAGATGACTCTTGATTGTCCCTTGGCCTAGCCGGGTTGGGGGTATCGTTTGTGCGGTTTGGTAGCTGCAGCGTAGCGTAAGCTACCTGTGCTCAAGTAGCCGAATAGGCGGTAGCACAATCAAGGATGTGCAGAGGTTCGAACGTCAAGGATAGCGCAGCAATGTGCTTTCAACTTGAGAGTTTGATCCTGGCTCAGAACGAACGCTGGCGGCAGGCCTAACACATGCAAGTCGAGCGCGCCTTTCGGGGTGAGCGGCGGACGGGTTAGTAACGCGTGGGAATATGCCCTTTGGTACGGAATAGCCTCTGGAAACGGAGAGTAATACCGTATGAGCCCTTCGGGGGAAAGATTTATCGCCAAAGGATTAGCCCGCGTTAGATTAGGTAGTTGGTGGGGTAATGGCCTACCAAGCCTACGATCTATAGCTGGTTTTAGAGGATGATCAGCAACACTGGGACTGAGACACGGCCCAGACTCCTACGGGAGGCAGCAGTGGGGAATCTTGGACAATGGGGGCAACCCTGATCCAGCCATGCCGCGTGAGTGATGAAGGCCTTAGGGTCGTAAAGCTCTTTCGCCTGTGAAGATAATGACGGTAGCAGGTAAAGAAACCCCGGCTAACTCCGTGCCAGCAGCCGCGGTAATACGGAGGGGGTTAGCGTTGTTCGGAATTACTGGGCGTAAAGCGCACGTAGGCGGACCAGAAAGTTGGGGGTGAAATCCCGGGGCTCAACCCCGGAACTGCCTCCAAAACTATTGGTCTAGAGTTCGAGAGAGGTGAGTGGAATTCCGAGTGTAGAGGTGAAATTCGTAGATATTCGGAGGAACACCAGTGGCGAAGGCGGCTCACTGGCTCGATACTGACGCTGAGGTGCGAAAGTGTGGGGAGCAAACAGGATTAGATACCCTGGTAGTCCACACCGTAAACGATGAATGCCAGTCGTCGGGTAGCATGCTATTCGGTGACACACCTAACGGATTAAGCATTCCGCCTGGGGAGTACGGTCGCAAGATTAAAACTCAAAGGAATTGACGGGGCCCGCACAAGCGGTGGAGCATGTGGTTTAATTCGAAGCAACGCGCAGAACCTTACCAACCCTTGACATCCCGGGACCGGTCCAGAGATGGGCCTTTCACTTCGGTGACTCGGTGACAGGTGCTGCATGGCTGTCGTCAGCTCGTGTCGTGAGATGTTCGGTTAAGTCCGGCAACGAGCGCAACCCACATCCCTAGTTGCCAGCAGTTCGGCTGGGCACTCTATGGAAACTGCCCGTGATAAGCGGGAGGAAGGTGTGGATGACGTCAAGTCCTCATGGCCCTTACGGGTTGGGCTACACACGTGCTACAATGGCAGTGACAATGGGTTAATCCCAAAAAACTGTCTCAGTTCGGATTGGGGTCTGCAACTCGACCCCATGAAGTCGGAATCGCTAGTAATCGCGTAACAGCATGACGCGGTGAATACGTTCCCGGGCCTTGTACACACCGCCCGTCACACCATGGGAGTTGGTTCTACCCGACGGCCGTGCGCTAACCTTTTGGAGGCAGCGGACCACGGTAGGATCAGCGACTGGGGTGAAGTCGTAACAAGGTAGCCGTAGGGGAACCTGCGGCTGGATCACCTCCTTTCTAAGGATGTTCCTGGCATCTTGAGCTTGCTCTTGATCGTGGAACACTTAGCAGAAGATCAACAAACAAAGTTGGTCAAACTCATGGACCGAGCCGTCCTCATATCTCTTCAGACACTGAGCCCTGAATGCAGGGTTCTTCAAGGGGCCTTAGCTCAGCTGGGAGAGCGCCTGATTTGCATTCAGGAGGTCAGGAGTTCGATCCTCCTAGGCTCCACCAGGATTTGGCCCTTGTAACCACGTAGGGCTGGCCCTCTCGGCATTGCTTCGCAACGCCTGTCGGCGACGCCGATTTTGCTGGCAGCAAAATCAGCTGGGTCGGTAGCTCAGGTGGTTAGAGCGCACGCCTGATAAGCGTGAGGTCGGAGGTTCAAGTCCTCCTCGACCCACCACCGTCTTATTTTGCAAAGCAAAATACGACGAACAACGGTTCCACGCAGTGCGGAGCGGCAGTTGCTTTTGCTTGCAAAAGCAATGAGAGCGGTTCTCCGGATTGGCCTGATATCCAAACAGAACAGGTTTTTGAGCATTTTGCGGAATGCTGAGATGTCTGTTCTTACAGACTATGGTGTGCGAACGCGCATTCTCTTCGAGAATACGCTGCCTCGCACCCGGACGACTTTCTTCGAAAGTCGCCGCAATTGACATCGTTTAGAGAGAAATCAATCAACACTGTTTGATCGCGCCGAGTGTGGCGTTGATCTCAGTTGGTCCTCACGTGCTCAAGTAGCCGAATAGGCGGTAGCACACATAGTGAGGAGGTTTGATTAGGGATGTTTCCTCGTCCCTCTTTGAATATCCCGGCTGAAACGAACAGAGTTGTCCAAGTCAAGTACACTAACCCGCATAACTTAACAGTTATGCATGTTCTTCATTCTTCCACACGGGTCCGACCGACATCGGAAGTGTGGGTTCCAGGATGAAGAGCGGGAAAGTATGCTTTTGGTTCAGGAAAAGGGGTTGGTTGTTCCAGCTTCCGACCCGTTATGGACTTGCTTCGCAAGTCCAGTCTTTCTTTTTCTGGATCAAATCAAGCGCGAGAAGGGCGTTTGGTGAATGCCTTGGCAGCAAGAGGCGATGAAAGACGTGATACTCTGCGATAAGCCATGGGGAGCTGAGAATAAGCTTTGATCCATGGATTTCTGAATGGGGCAACCCACTTGAAAGCTTCATATTGTTATCTCTGATAATCAATATGTCGCTTAACCAAGTACTTAAGACCTGAATACATAGGGTTTTAAGAGCAAACCCGGGGAACTGAAACATCTAAGTACCCGGAGGAAAGGAAATCAATTGATACTCCCCTAGTAGCGGCGAGCGAACGGGGACCAGCCGAGCCAGATAAGTGACTAGAACACGTTGGGAAGCGTGGCCATAGCGGGTGACAGCCCCGTATAGGAAGCTTTGATGGACGTATTAAGTAGGGCGGAACACGTGAAATTCTGTCTGAAGATCGGAGGACCACCTTCGAAGGCTAAGTACTCCTTGCTGACCGATAGCGAACCAGTACCGTGAGGGAAAGGTGAAAAGCACCCCGACGAGGGGAGTGAAACAGTACCTGAAACCGAACGCCTACAATCAGTCGGAGGATCCTCGAGATCTGACGGCGTACCTTTTGTATAATGGGTCATCGACTTGGTCTTACGAGCAAGCTTAAGCCGTTAGGTGTAGGCGTAGCGAAAGCGAGTCTTAATAGGGCGCATGAGTTCGTGGGATCAGACCCGAAACCGAGTGATCTAGGCATGGCCAGGTTGAAGGTAAGGTAACACTTACTGGAGGACCGAACCCACATCCGTTGAAAAGGATCGGGATGAGCTGTGCCTAGGGGTGAAAGGCCAATCAAACTCGGAGATAGCTGGTTCTCTGCGAAATCTATTTAGGTAGAGCGTCATCCGAATACCCCGGGGGTAGAGCACTGGATGGGTAATGGGGCCCCACAGGCTTACTGATCCTAACCAAACTCCGAATACCCGGGAGTACTAGATGGCAGACACACTGCGGATGCTAACGTCCGTAGTGGAGAGGGAAACAACCCTGACCTACGACTAAGGCCCCCAATTCATGGCTAAGTGGGAAAGCAGGTGGGACGACCAAAACAACCAGGAGGTTGGCTTAGAAGCAGCCATCCTTTAAAGATAGCGTAACAGCTCACTGGTCTAAATAAGTTGTCCTGCGGCGAAGATGTAACGGGGCTCAAGCCATGAGCCGAAGTCTAGGGATGCGTAAGCATCGGTAGCAGAGCGTAGTGTGACATAGTCTCATTCCTCCTTCATGCCTTCGGGCAGATTGGAGGAGAGAGGCTTTCGATGAAGCGGGCGCGTGAGCGATCCCGTGGAGAGATCACTAGTGAGAATGATGACATGAGTAGCGACAAAGAGTGTGAGAGACACTCTCGCCGAAAGTCCAAGGGTTCCTGCTTAAAGCTAATCTGAGCAGGGTAAGCCGGCCCCTAAGCCGAGGCCGAAAGGCGTAGGCGATGGGAACCAGGTTAATATTCCTGGGCCAGGAGGATGTGACGGATCACAGGTGTAGTTCAATCTTATCGGATTGATTGGGCTGCTGAGTGGTTCCTGGAAATAGCCCTCCATGAGACCGTACCCTAAACCGACACAGGTGGACTGGTAGAGCATACCAAGGCGCTTGAGAGAACGATGTTGAAGGAACTCGGCAAAATACCTCCGTAAGTTCGCGAGAAGGAGGCCCGGTTCCTAGGCAACTAGGGGCTGGGGGCACAAACCAGGGGGTGGCGACTGTTTATTAAAAACACAGGGCTCTGCGAAGTCGCAAGACGACGTATAGGGTCTGACGCCTGCCCGGTGCCTGAAGGTTAAAAGGAGAGGTGAGAGCCTTGAATTGAAGCCCAGGTAAACGGCGGCCGTAACTATAACGGTCCTAAGGTAGCGAAATTCCTTGTCGGGTAAGTTCCGACCTGCACGAATGGCGTAACGACTTCCCCGCTGTCTCCAACATCGACTCAGCGAAATTGAATTGCCTGTCAAGATGCAGGCTTCCCGCGGTTAGACGGAAAGACCCCGTGCACCTTTACTACAGCTTCGCACTGGCATCAGGATTGTGATGTGCAGGATAGGTGGTAGGCTTTGAAGCGGAAACGCAAGTATCCGTGGAGCCTCCCTTGAGATACCACCCTTCGCACTCTTGATGTCTAACCGCGGTCCGTTATCCGGATCCGGGACCCTGCGTGGCGGGTAGTTTGACTGGGGCGGTCGCCTCCTAAAGCGTAACGGAGGCGCGCGAAGGTTGGCTCAGAGCGGTCGGAAATCGCTCGTTGAGTGCAATGGCAGAAGCCAGCCTGACTGCAAGACTGACAAGTCGAGCAGAGTCGAAAGACGGCCATAGTGATCCGGTGGTCCCGAGTGGAAGGGCCATCGCTCAACGGATAAAAGGTACGCCGGGGATAACAGGCTGATACTGCCCAAGAGTCCATATCGACGGCAGTGTTTGGCACCTCGATGTCGGCTCATCTCATCCTGGGGCTGGAGCAGGTCCCAAGGGTACGGCTGTTCGCCGTTTAAAGAGGTACGTGAGCTGGGTTTAGAACGTCGTGAGACAGTTCGGTCCCTATCTGCCGTGGGTGTAGGAGACTTGAGAGGAGTTGCCCCTAGTACGAGAGGACCGGGGTGAACGATCCACTGGTGGACCAGTTGTCGTGCCAACGGCAGTGCTGGGTAGCTATGATCGGACAGGATAACCGCTGAAGGCATCTAAGCGGGAAGCCCCCCTCAAAACAAGGTCTCCCTGAGGGCCGTGGAAGACCACCACGTCAATAGGCCGGAGATGTAAGCGCAGTAATGCGTTCAGTTGACCGGTACTAATCGCCCGATAGGCTTGATTTGATCCAGTAATGGAAAGACAAATCACCAAAAGCATACACACCTTGAACATGGATGACGTCGCAGCGCCAAGCCGCGATGTTGATTGAAACACAACCGAGTGGCAACGCGTATTCGCAAGCGAATACGCTGCCTGCCACCGTCGCTTTTTGCTCCGCAAAAACAGCGACGTGGGCTTTTCCTCGGTTTGGTGGTCATAGCGCAAGTGAAACACCCGGTCCCATCCCGAACCCGGAAGTTAAGCACTGCCGCGCCAATGGTACTTGGGCTTAAGCCCCGGGAGAGTAGGTCACCGCCAAACCTAGTAAAAGCCCAACAGTCTCTCTAAACGATCAGCAGAATACGACCCGGCCTCAAGTAGCCGAATAGGCGGTAGGCCACAAAAAAGTGTCGCGGGATGGAGCAGCCCGGTAGCTCGTCAGGCTCATAACCTGAAGGTCGTAGGTTCAAATCCTACTCCCGCAACCAGCGTCAGAAAATCTCAGTACAGCCCGTGCAGACTACAATTGATCCACTGGATCAATTGCTTAACGTCCTCACCTCGTCAGGCTCATAACCTGAAGGTCGCAGGTTCAAATCCTGCTCCCGCAACCAATATCCAAACAGCCCGTTCAATCTACAAAAAGCCCACCAGACTGCGTGCTTAACGTCCTCACCGCGGCAGCCTCATAACCTGAAGGTCGTAGGTTCAAAGACAAACTGCCTAACCATCACGGCCCAGAAAATGCAACTCAAGCCGCCCTAGGGTGGATTTGTTTATTCCAGGTCAGCTGCGGAAATTCTTATCGATGACCCGAAAACTCTAACTCTGGAATTGCAACCTGTTAGCAGCAAATTTGCGGGGTGGCAGCAACCGATAACTTTAATTTTGGATGCGCGTGTTAGTGTATCGCTGGTTTAGTTTTTCAATTTTCGACGCTTCGAGAAGAGATTCCTCAGAGTAGCCGAGTTTTGTTCCAAGCTCGATGACAGCATCTACCAAGCGGGGTTCCGGCTTTTGGATTTGCTGCGGCAATTTCCATTGAAGTTTGTCTTCAGGGGTGGCTTGGAGGTTATATTCCGCTTGCCCAACCAGATCGTTCAATAGCAGCGGCAGCTTGGGTTCGCTTCCTCGATACAAGTCTTCAAATCTGTAGAGCCCGACAAAACCCGATCTGTCGTGTTGTTCGGACATGAATTGATTCAATTCAAGCCAATGAAAAAGGTTGCGCTCAAAAGGTGAGAAGTTTTCGCCGATGGCCGCGATTTCGGTAAAATGCACCCTTGGATCATTTGTGTGCACCATCGCAATGCGCTGAAAGCGACCGCCGCGTTTGACCTGTGGCACAAACAGGCCATGCGTCGTAAGCGATGCGGCGACTTTGAAAGGGTTCCTGACCAGGTGGGCAAATCTCAATTGACTTGGGAAACGGTCCGCCAAATAGGGCAGCCATGCGTATGATGGCCAACCTACATCGAGATATGTTTTTCCAGCAGCCACAGCGTTTTCTATGTCGATGAGTTTTCGCTGGATCGGAACGTGTGCGCCCAGAACCCGGTGGAATTTTCTAGGTTGTCTGAACACTCTTCGGGAAAAGTAATTCGGACCCAAGCCTTCGTGATCAATAACAGCATTGGGATGAGCGCGCTGTGCAATGGCAGCGATGTTTTGCGTGGATGTTCGTCCAGTTGATAGAATAAATCCAACTGTAGTCATTCAACTGGCTCCTGACCTTGACTTCTTTTCTTGACTGTTTTCCGGCCCAAACCATGCCGCAAGCGTTGCCTGAAGGCAGGCGTACCTGAATTCCGGTGAGCGGCGTTTGCCAGCCTCTGCCGTATGTAAGAGATTTTCTGAGCGTACCATATATCAGCCTGACGAATTGAGCGGGTATTGGTTCAGCAACGGCCTAGCGTCTGACACCAACCGGCAGGAGAGAGAAGTAGTGTTCACAATCTGCCGCATTGATTTCTCCCCTGTCCTTAAGCTCCTCCAAGCATAGACATGCAAGGTCAAAAGCCCCCATTACACTATCGGCCAAGACGCAGAGCTTAGACAGTTGCTCGTCTGAATACGTGTGGAGGGATCGTGGGTCTCTTACAAAGAACGCGTCCCCGTCCACGACCTGGGAAAAGGCGCGCCGACGAAACTTTTTTCTAAGAGCACGTTTGCCAAGGACCCTCTTGAGGAAATCAAAACTATGAAAAAACAACTTCTGTTCGCGAAGTTCTTTTTCCAGATCGCCAAATCCGGGTTCATTCTCATACAGAGGAAAGAACCGAACTTCGGTTTGCACAACCAAGGCTTGCGAGAGCTTATCGCGCCCATTTCGAATAACATCGAACTCTCCACCTTGAATGTCGATCTTCAGAAAATCTACAGGTGGTACGAAATCAAGATCGTCCAAGCGCTGGGTTTCAACCGCCTCTGTCCTTGTTACTTTCATATCCTTTCGAAAGCCCAGGTATTCGCCACTTGAATCGTCTGGTGGATACACGGATGAGAAGCCCGAATGTTGCGTCAAATGCAGGTTCGCCTCGCCACCTTTGCCAATCGCGAGACAATGATACTGCTCGTTGATACCTTTCGATTTCATAAGCTCTTCGAAGGCGGCTTCATTAGGTTCGAAACCAACAAGGTTCGCCTGACCGGCCTCCAGTAAATGCGCGTAATTTGCGTCCCCCTCTATCGGGTTCGCGCCGACATCGACGATTTCGACCGGATTAAAGGACTTCAGCAGATTGATCAAACAACCCAGTCGTTCGGTTTTTTCATGCTGGTTTATCACCTTTCTACTTGGAGCCCCCTGGGACCGCTCGCGCGCTCTGACCAATGCTCGACCAACGTGATCTGGAGCTTCGCGCATGACGCGTCTGAGCCTATGTGGCGAGTATCTCTTTTCCCCGCTCGAGAACCGGCGAATTACTGTGGCCACAGTCGTCACCGGGTGATAAACGCGTTCACTGTCCTGAAGGTCCCGCACCGCCTCATACAAGTGCGGAGGATTGGTTGCAAAGCACCCCTTTTCGAAAACCCGTTCAAAATCATATAGGTTCGTGCACGTCACGCCCTTTGAATGTGCGACGCTTGCCAATATCGCTTCATCATTCACCCGTAACGGTGTGTGGTGGTTTTGAACCCGGTGTCTCAGCTTAAACAGATCTTCGATCAAGTCTTTCTGAACCCGAGTAAAGGAAAAAATACACCCGAAGTTCGGACTTTCACCCAGCAAAGCCAGGTCTTTTGAGAACCGAGGCGGCTTTTCGAACCGCCGAAGATCAGCGGCCAATGCTGCACTTTCATTTCCTTGTAGCACGGCCTTGACCGCCTGAATTTCTTTGGCGCCAAGGTAAACGTCCGCCTCAATCAAACAAAAGAAATCAAAGCCATCAATTTTTTCTGCCGCCGCATAGTAGCAATAGTCGCCACAGAGCCACCCCCAATCTCTTGGGTGCCGGTCGAACTTCCAATTGCTGGTCACTTTAGGGGAAAGTGAAATCTTGGGTGTATCCGGGATATCGACATGGCCAGCGCTTTCGTCGCAAACGACGAAGACGTTGTTGGACATATGTCTCTTGAGATTGCGCACCAATTCCTCAACTTGCCAGTTGTATTTGTGTGTGCGAACAAGGAAAGCTGTGCGGTCGGTGGTCATGGAAAATCTATGCAGTCAAACAGACTGCGTCGCAACTTGATATTGTCGATAGTCGGATAGGCGTGTTCTGCCGACAAAACACGGTCCAAATCGGTCAATTTTAAGGTAGGTCGCCCAGCAACAATTCTTTGGGAATTTAAACGGGCGAAAGCCAAGGAAGCATCGCCAACGGTCAAATTTAGCAGGAAATCATGGTGCAGTTACAGAGAGATAGTTTGAACTCTCTGTTTGACGTCCTGCTCGAATGGGAAACCCATCTCGCACAGCATGATCTAAGCGATCTGAGGTGCGATGATGAGCACACCAGACAATAGTTTCAATGCAATAGCGGGAAAGCAGGCAAAGAAGAAGCCTGCGCCGTTCTCTTTGCGCCTGACTTTCGAGGAAAGAAGCCGTCTGGAAGAGCTTGCAGGCGATGAGCCGCTCGGCAGCTACATCAAGCGCAAACTGTTCGATGGGTATGGTGCATCGCACAAGCGCGCCCGCTCAAAGCTCAGAAGGCCAGTTAAAGATGATGCCAGCCTCGCAAAGGTGCTCGCTTTGCTGGGCAACTCGCGCATCGCGAACAACCTCAATCAACTCGCTAAGGCCGTGAATATCGGTTCACTGCCCGTCGTCGCGGAGACGGAGCATGATATCCGCCGCGCCTGCGCGGATGTTGCTGCGATGCGCAAAGAGCTTCTGCGCGCTCTTGGGCAGCGTAATAATCTGGGGGAGCCATGATCCTCAAAGGCTCTCAGCGCGGCGGTGCCAAGCAACTCGGACTTCATCTTCTGAAGACCGCCGAGAACGAGCATGTCGAAATCCACGATGTCAGAGGCTTCATGACCGATGATGTTGTGGGCGCGCTCCGAGAAGCTGAGGCTGTCTCGAAAGGTACGAAATGCAGGCAATTTCTGTTCTCCGTCTCGCTCAACCCGCCTGAGACCGAATCCGTGCGGATCGAGACCTTCGAACAGGCGATTGCAGCC
The DNA here is from genome assembly GCF_056535465.1 of Ruegeria sp. G7. NCBI lineage: Bacteria > Pseudomonadati > Pseudomonadota > Alphaproteobacteria > Rhodobacterales > Roseobacteraceae > Ruegeria > Ruegeria sp. G7. Next base: position 1,605,743 of record NZ_JBQFIL010000001.1, read on the forward strand.
ATCGAAGAAAAGCACGGTCTGACCGACCAACCACGTGTGATTGTTTTCCATGAAAAGGAAGGACGGCGGCATTGCCATGCCGTGTGGAGCCGGATCGATGCCGAGACCATGACGGCCAAGCCGCTTCCTTTCTTCAAAAACAAGCTGATGGAAGTCTCCAAGCAGCTCTATCTTGAACATGGCTGGCAGATGCCAAGGGGCTTGGCTAGTAATAAGGACCGCGATCCCCGCAACTTCACGTTGGCCGAATGGCAGCAAGCCAAACGTGTCGGGCGGCATGCCGGAGACCTCAAGGCCGATATTCAGGAAGCCTGGGCGATCTCGGACAGTCGCAACAGCTTTTCGCATGCGCTCGAAGAGCGGGGGCTATTTCTCGCGCGCGGAGATCGGCGTGGCCATGTCGCGGTGACCTATGAGGGCGAAGTGATATCCATCTCGCGCGCCATTGGTAAGACATCCAAGGACGTGACAACGCGCCTGGGCAAGCCACAGGAACTTGATAGCGTCAGTGATACCCGCCAGCGCATCGCGAATGAAATCGCTCCGAAGCTCGCTTCTTACATCACGAAAGCCCGCGCTGATGCGGAAGTAGAGAAATCCGCTCTTGAGAGACGCCGTCAGGAGATACAAGCGCAGCAACAGGCCGAACGCGCCAAGCTTGATGCTGGGCAAAAGGCACGCGCTGAACAAGAAGCGGCTGCCCGATCCGCACGCTTGCGAAAAGGCCTGCGCGGATTACTCGACCGCGTGACCGGCAAGCGCGCCGCCCTCGAAAAGCAGAACGAGATCGAAGCCATATGGTCGCTTCAGCGTGACCGTGAACAGCGTCATGCTCTGGTCGAAGCTCAACTCAGGGACCGGCAGAACCTTCAAACCGAGATCGTCGCTGCCAGTAATCGTCATGCAAACGTACTGCGTGGATTGCACCATGACCGGACAAACAACCGCTTGGTAATGCGTGGCTTGGAGCCATCGACGAAGAAGGCCGAGAGAACGAAAATCGCCGCTCAGTCTGTGAAGCAGACCTTCGATGACACCCAGAAAAAGATGTCGGCTGAGCGGGTGAAAGCCGCGCAGGAACGGCTCGAAAAACTGCGGAAAGAACAGCAGCAAAAACCAACCGTCCGCGTTCGTCAGGCTGGGCGAGATGCCATATCACCTCAAGATCGCCTCCAGCGCCTGCGACAAGGCCAAACACGCAAACCGCGTGGACCAGAGCTCGATAGATAATATGCAGACCTTTAGCTGTTAAGAAGATGAGAGATTTCAGATTTCCAATCATCTGGCAACTGTTCTGGGTAGCTTACACTTAGCGTTCCCGTTGCGCCTTCTTTCAGTATTTCTTTGAGTTTTTCAGCTGTGCCGTCATCAGCTGGCAACAACATCTTGCCTACGGTCTGTCCGTCTTGAAGAAACATTGGAGACAGGAGGTTGCCACGGTTGCATAGCCACGCGATTTCGTATGTCTCGATTAGTGCACTGCGAGTTTTTAGCCACCATTCATCTTCTGGGGCTCTCCATACCCCTTGTGCGTGCAGTAATTCACCAAGTTTTTCTGCACGATTTCGCAAATCGCTTGTGACAGGTGTGTGATATGCGTCAAAAACCTCTACACCTTCACAATGCCATATGATGCGTTGGATTTTCTCGCTCTCAAATATTGCTTCTAATGCCTTACCCTGAGCGCCGATCTTCCACCGCCTAGGAACCGAACGAGTATATTCTCGCTGAGCATCTAGGTATTGGTCTTGCCGCGCCTCGACGAAGCAACGGAGTTCGAAAGCGGCGTAAAACAGCGAGTCTGAGTTTTCAGAGAGCAGCTGTTGCTTGGCTCGTTCCAAATAGGAACTTGGCAATACCGAGTATTCGTATGAAGCATTGACAGCCATGGTCTTCACTACCTTTGGAGCTTTGTCTTTGAAGCTAAGAGACTGAAATTATTTCCGAAATCATATTCGCATTGCAGAAGTAGAAAGTCAAAAGATGTCGGTTCAGGGATGCTAAGAACGCTATCTACACGACTGCTGATTACTTGCGCTTCCTCGCTGCCACGACAAGCAGACCAACCAAACCATCGAGGGCCTTAATGGGTGTGTGGGCCGAAAGGCCCTGAGTGGTTTGGGGCCTCCCTGACGATGGAGGATCACATGAAACTCGTCACTCGATTTGAAGCAGCATCCCGCAGCACTGAACAACTGCATGGCCTCTTCAGAGAAGCTTTCAACGCTTTTTCTGTTGCGCGGCGCGGATCGCAAGAGCGTCAAAATGCTCTGGCTTCCCTGGAAAACATCGAGGCTGAACTGGCATCACGCATGCTAGGTCTCTAAGCCTCGCGCGGTGGGCCGAAAGGCCCACCGCAATTTTCTTTTGCAGAGCGGAGCGGCTATGCTGCTACTCCTGCTTCTTTCTCTTCGACCTGAAACCCATGAAGGAAATCTGCTGCGCGCTGAGCATGGGCGGCAGCGCTGAAGATCGCTCGCTTGTCGTCCTTCAAGACCTTCAACCAGCTTTGGATATATGCTGCATGATCGGTGCCGGGCTCAGGCGTCAGTGCCAGATCAGCGCACAAAAATGCTGCGCCAAGTTCCGCAACCAGTTCCTCGCGGGCATAACCCTCATCGCCCCATTTCTTGCGTCCAAAGTCACGATCAAGGCGGCTCTTGTGCTTCGTCCAGTGTGTGAGCTCGTGGGCAAGCGTGGCATAGTATGCCTCGGGGCTGCGGAAGCTCTCAAAATGCGGCATCTGCACATGGTCCGTCCCGCCGCTGTAGTGGGCAGAATTCCCGCCGTGGCGAATGTCTGCCCCTGTGGCCGAAAAGAATTGGTCGGCATGCTCGATCCGTTGTGCGGGGTCGATGACCGGCTCGGGCTTGCTGTAAAAATGCTCGGGCAAGCCTTCGATCTGCTCAACATTGAACACGCTATAGCCCTTCATGAACGGGATTTTCCGCTCTTCCTCGCTGCCGTCGTCCTGCTCTTCCGTCTTTGTGATGGTGTTCGCATAAACGACGAGGTTGCCGCGCTCACCCTTGCGGACGTGTGCACCGTATTCCTTGGCTTGGCGATAGGTCATCCAGGACGGCGAGAGGTAGCCGCCTTCCATCGCAGCGCCCCAAAGCATCAGCACGTTGATTCCGCTGTAGGCCATGCCGTTATGACGAAGCGGCTTGATGATCCGTCCGTCCATGTTTCCTGCGGACCACGGCTTGAGCCATGTCAGCTCGCCTTGCTCCAGATCGGCAATAATCTTGTCTGTCACTTTCTGATAAATATCGAGTTTCATTGGCCTTTTCTCCTTTCAAAGCCGGTTGCGCATGCAACCGGACTAGGCCCGCGCCAATGAGCGGGGGGAGACCGTCAGGACCGCAGACAGCGGAGGGGGATCACCCGTCCTGCACAAGCAAAGCGCGGAAGGATGGGGAGACCGCTGGCTGCGCCCGCAGCACATGCGGAGGGCTTGGTCTTGACGGAGGACGGGGCCGCAAGCCCCCAAAACAAAGAGAGGAAAGTCAGTCGCCAGCGGCTGTCTGATGGTGCGCAGGGGATGGAAGCCCGAGGGCTGAGACCGTCTCCGGGCTCGGTTCACGACAGCCCGACCTGAAAGGGCGCGCCGAAAATACCGGACCTAGAAATCACTTCCCCAAGTTGAATGCTGCGAACAAAACAAAAACATTAGTTCCACGCGCTTTCGATATGATGTATGCTATGGACAAAAAGTTGAGGCGAGCATGGCACAAAAATCAGAGATTGAATGGACAGATGCGACGTGGAATCCGGTTACGGGCTGCACGAAGATCGGTCCCGGATGCGATCATTGTTATGCCGAACGATTTGCCGAGCGATGGCGCGGCATTCCTGGACACCCATATGAGCAAGGCTTTGACCTCAGAGTTTGGCCGGAGCGATTGGACCAGCCGAAGCGTTGGAAAAAACCGCGCATGATCTTCGTGAACTCGATGAGTGACCTTTTTCACAAGGAGATACCCCAAGAGTTCATCGATCAGGTATTTGAAACGATGGAAGCAGCGCACTGGCATGTTTTTCAGGTGCTGACCAAGCGCAGCAGCCTGATGCGCAACTACATTCGCAAGCGCTATTCGGACCGACCCGTCCCCAGCAATATTTGGCTTGGGGTCAGCGTAGAGGATAAGGTCCACGCCAGCCGGATCGAACATCTAAAACAGATCAATTCACCCGCGCGCTTCATATCGTTTGAGCCATTGCTTGGGCCGGTGGGGAAAATCGATCTCAAAGATGTCGCCTGGGCAATCGTGGGCGGAGAAAGCGGCCCCAAAGCGAGACCTATGGCCGAAGAATGGGTCGTTGAAATCAGGAATTTGTGTGAGCGCGATGAGGTCGAATTCTTCTTCAAACAGTGGGGCGGACCTCGGCCTAAGTCCGGCGGCAGACTTCTGGACGGCGTAGAGTGGAACGGCTTTCCTTGGCAGATGGTGCCTGAGCCCATCCTAGAAAGGCTTGCGTCGTAGCGAGGGTACAAATGCCAGAGAATTTTCAATGGAGCCCCGACAAGCCCCTACCAAATATTGAAGAGCACTCGATCCGCAAGCTCGATGTGCTCAGAAAATATCTCGACGTTTATTTTGACACCGTCGTTCCTAACCCCAGAACTGAACGATTGAACATCACATTAGTTGACGGGTTTTGCGGCGGTGGAGCGTATCAGAAGACTGACTGCATCCAGCACGGAAGCCCTTTGATCCTCCTCAAGGCTGTCGAGGGTGCCCGCACGCGCCTTAACCGGAACCGGGAAAAGCCATTGGAGATCAATGCCCGGTACATTTTCGTGGACAGCAATGACAACCACATCGCGGCGCTGCGTGAGCAGATCATAGGCGAAGGATACGGCGATCAGATTGGTGGCAGTATATCGTTGCGCATGGCCGAGTTTGCCGAAGAACTGCCGAAAATCCTTCGGGAGATCAAAACGAACCAAAGGGTGGGCCGGTCGATCTTCGTTCTTGATCAGTTTGGCTATTCGGACGTTCCAATGGCATCGATCAAGACGATCTTTTCAGAGCTAGATAGGCCGGAAATCATTCTGACCTTCGCCATCGACAGCTTCCTTAACTACCTTCGCGAAGAATCCGCCGCGCTGGAAGTCTATCGTCAGTTTGGTGTGAACGATGCGTTCATCTCCGATTGGAACGCGAACAAGTCAGACGAAGCCTTTGGGCGCATGGTTACGCAGCGGCTGCTGATGAGCAATATTCAAAGGAACAGCGGGGCCGAGTTCTTCACGCCATTCATGCTGTGGTCGCGCACGGACAACAGGTGGATGATGCTGGCACATCTCTCACGCCATCAGGCTGCACGCGACAAGATGCTCGGCGTTCACTGGGATACGCAAAACAGCTTCCGACATTTTGGGCGCGGTAGCCTATTTTCACTGGGCTTTGACACAAGGCTAATCGAATCAAGGGATGCGTTGTTCAGTTTTGCTGATCAGGACAGGACGCGCCTGGAGGCGGAGCTTCTGGCGGAGCTTCCAAAGGAAATCCACGCTTGCATAAATGGCGACTCGGTCTCTGTTGAGGCACTCCTTGAGAAAATCGGAAATCGCACGGCGGCAACAAACCAGGACTTATTCGGCGTCATCACAGAACTTGCTCGCGCCAGAGAATTCGAAGTCCTATCGGGCAAGGGCACTTTGAAACGGGCAGGCACCCGAATCCAAACATCAGATCGATTGATTTTGCCTGCCCAAAAGACGCTTTTTCGGCTTTAAGAATAAGTCCTGCTTGGGCACAGCCTTTCCAAGTTTTGCTAAGCCCGATGCATGCGTTCCACCAAATAGTGCAAACCCAAGAGTGTCACTACTAACAGGCTGGAAATGATCCAAACATAGAAACCCCATGCAACTTGTCCTGCAAAGCTCATTGTTACTTGCACCCAAGACGCGGCTGGCTGCGAAATAGTCAAGTGAACGTGGAGCACCCCAAATATATAGAGAATAATCGCTAAGGTAGCGCAATATCCGAACAAGATTGCCAAGAATCGCCGCCTCGTCAGGTTCTCTTTGACCTCATTGCCCTTTCGCACGGTAGTTAGCGTGGGTGCACGCCCTTTCATGACTTGATCAAGGTTTTCGTTCGTAAAACTCGACACCGCCGCCAGTGCCGCAATGTAGAACCCGATCAAGATTCCCATGAGGACATTTACATCTCCGATCAATTTGTCACCATCGAAGGTCAGGAACTGATCTCCCCAGAATTGAAAGCCGCCAAAAACCACCACAAATACGATTGTCGGATAAATCCACTGATACCAGAAAATATCCGGACTCTTTAGTCGCAGAAATGAAAGTACCGTAAAGACCTTGGTGTGCTTTTGAAGAGCCATATCAGTCGCCTACATTGTTGGCGACTTCGAGCATCTTCTGAATCATGTCTTGTCGAAAAGCTTCATAGCGCTGGGTCAATGGTAGGTCGAAATCGTTGACGATTTCGTTTTGCACAAAAGCCTGCTCGAGGATTTCATCGCCGTTGTGATGAACCTCGGTGCGCTTGATCTGGCCATTTGCCGCCTTTATCCGCACGAAAATTTGGGTGTCGTCTGCCCCGCCCCTGAAACCTCCCAAAAAGCCGCCAATACGACCAAAGATCGTTCGAGCCTGATCTTCCGTGACGCGTCGCTTTACTTCCCATCTGGCTTCATGGACCACCTCTTGAACTATGGGATCTTCATCCAACCCGTCTTCGTGGTTTTCGTCATGCCCAATGAACTCGATGTCTTGAAGCGTCCCCGTTCGCAGAGCCTCACGGATTGTGCGTGACTGATGACCATCGATTTCAAACACAGGCCGGAAGCGCTTGGGATTCCCATCATCGTCCTGAACCTCCTTTTCGTACAAGGCGCTCTTGCAAACCCATGCCAGATGGTCCTTGACCGAAGACAGGTAAATGCCAGGTACTTTCTCAATCAGGATCAGATGACGCCCAAGCGCGTCAGCCGTCTTCTTGATCAATATGTGGGCGGCGTAGTGCCCGCCCTCGTCTTCGTCCTTCTCGATGTCGCGTGTCTCTAGCGTCTCGAAATGGAGAAACGAAACACCCGAAACGTTCTTGTCTCCGACCTGCAAAATGAGTCGATAATAGTGGTCGTCTTCCGCCAGGTCAGCGCACCACATGAGCCGCGAATTCTTTGAGTATGGTCGATGCACATCATCGCGGGCAATCCGGTCGTTGAGCGCCGCGATCAAATCTCCAATCCCAAAATCTGGTGCATAATGCGGTGCGTTGGCGCGATTTCTGATCGCCAGCTTGCCGACTACGATCCACCGATAATTTGAGGGTAATGCCATTCAATAATCCTTTGTCGTTCAGTCAATATCTAACTTAGGCAGCCCACGGACGATTTTCATCGTCTCAAGGCTCACCGTAATAACCCTCTGGAACAGCTCAAGTGGATAGGCGGGATTGCCCATCGTCTCGACGGCATAACGGTTTGCGTCGTTGGTGATGCCGCTCTTCTTGTCCGTCTTCACGACCTGACGCTCCATCACCCATTCGAGGGCGGGCTTACCGTTCACCACGTAGTCATAGGCTTCGAGCGGGATGTCCTGCATGGTGATATTGGCGTTGTAAATCACCGTGCTCTTGACTTTGTCGCGAGCATTTCCACCGAATTTCCATTTTCCAGTGCCCACACGAAAGAAATTAGCGGGGTCTTTGATCACTGCTGTACGTAAATCACCCTGTTTGATTGTCACCGGATAGGGTGCGACGCTCTCATAGTTCACGTGCAACTCGCCCAGATCACGGCCCGCTTGGCTGAACGCCCAAAAGTCTTCAGCCTTCTTGACGCAAGGGATACGTGGAAGCTCCTTGGTCAGGTTGTCTGCATAGCGTGTGCGATACTCTTCCGAGTGCAGAAGGCCGTAAAAGTAGTAGAAAACATCTTCCTTTGTGAACTCCTGATCCGAGTAAGCTCTTTGGAAATGCAGAAAGCCCTGGTCAGTGATGCCGTCACGACAACGTGTTTCGGTTTCTTGATCACCAGAAAACAGGTTAGCCTCGCTGTCAGCAGAAGACTCCTCATAAACATTCAGCGGGAACCCTTGCCCCTTCTCAATCGTATCGAAGTTAGGCAACGCGTTGACCATCAATGCGGAGAAACCGCTTCTCGCACCCAAGCCTGACGCTATGATCATTCTGTTTTCAACGTCGCTATTCGGAAAGATGCTCTTCAACTGATAGACTGAGTGGTTGAAGATCTTGTCGAAGAAATACCATTGCTTAGTAAACGGACGGTAGGTTGCCGCCGTAATACGCGTAGGATTAAACTCAAACAGCTTGCCTCGGGCCAGAGCTTTTTTCTCGTTTGCAGCCCAGCTAATTTTGCTGGGATCAGTATCAATAAAACCTCCCACGAGAGTGTCTCTAACCTTGGCTTCAACACCAGGGTGGGCTTCATCAAAACGGCGCACTTCGTCATTGTAGAATGATGTCATGCGATTGATATTCCGCTCCACCTCTGGCTTCGAAAAATTATAGCACCACGCATCTCGTGCTGAATTCACACCGTAGGAATGGGTTTCAAACAGCGCCTCCTCTGACTTCTTCTTGTCCGCAGAAACGATGAAGTTAGCGAAGCTTTCGTCACGCTGGGCAATCCAATCACCATGCGCATCTGGTGTAATGTGCTCCCAAGCTTCGATCCCACCGATACTCTTTAGGGAACGAATGGCTGATAGTTTCTCGTCCTTCGAAAGATCATCACCAATATTATGGTAATAGATTTTGCCGGTAGTTGGTCGTTGTGGGTTTTTGACTAAAACTGAGATAGCAATACCGGTCATACTTCCGCTACCGAAGACGTTTTGCCCCTCGCCAGCCAACCCTTTACTCAGCATGTTTTTTCTAATGTCACCGCGCAGATTGAATACGTGAACCTGTGAAAACTCATCCTCTAGGCAGCGCCGAACGCCATCCATAGATGTTTTCTCAAAGACACCTGAACCCGAGACGAAAGCCACGACACCGCTTTGCCCAACCCTGTCACTCGCCCATCTGATCGCACGGATATAACTATCGTACAGTGCGTTCTTATTCACCACCTTTGAGTTTTGAGCATACGATGTTCGGATGCGCTCATCCAAACTTGGATATTTAACTATCTGGTTATTGTCGTTCTCACTGCGCTGTCTCGAAAAATAAGGCGGATTCCCTACAATTACCCGAATATCAAGTTCTTTCTGACGCTTCCGACGCTCCGAGTTATCGGGCATAAAGTGGGAGATCAGATCGTCGCTCTCGTACATCTGGAAGGTATCGGTGAGGCAGATGCCTTCGAACGGTATATAGTTCCCGCCCTGAAGGCTGTGGTACACCGCCTCGATGTTGATCGCGGCGATGTAGTAAGCCAACAACACGATTTCGTTGGCATGGATTTCGTTGCGGAATTTGTGCTCAAGCTCTTCGGGCGCGATCAGGCCGGACTGTAAGAGCCGCGTGATGAACGTGCCTGTGCCTGTGAAAGGGTCGATGATGTGGACGCCTTCTGAGCCAAGTGTTTGGCCGAATTCCTCCTGCAACACCTCGTTGACCGAATGAATGATGAAATCCACGATCTCAACGGGTGTGTAGACGATGCCAAGCTTCTCAGTAGTGCGCGGGAAGGCGTTCCGGAAGAACTTATCGTATAGCTCTACGATCAAGCGCTGTTTGGCTGACGGATCGGTAATGCCCTGGGCGCGAAGCTGCACGCTTGCATAGAATTTTTCGAGGTCTTTGGATTCCTTGTCCAGGTTAGCCTCGTTTAGCACGTCCAAGACACGCTGCATGGCGCGCGAAACGGGGTTTTCACTGGTAAACTGATGGCCTTCAAAAAGAACTTCAAAAACAGGCCGCGTGATGATGTGCTGCGCCAGCATTTCGATTGCGTCAGCTTCAGTGATCGTTTCATTTAGATCATCGCGCAGCTCTTCAAGGAAGGCGTCAAAGGCTTTGCGCGCTTCGGTGTCGGGGTCTTTAAGGATGCCTGTCAGGCGGGTGATATGGTTCTTGGCAATGTCGGCAATGTTGGTTGCCCAATCTTCCCAATAGTCCCGCGTCCCGCATTTCTTGACGATCTTGGCCATGATGGCGCGTGAGAACTCATCGACCGAAAACATCATTTCGGTCTGCTCGTGACCAGTCGCAACTGGTTCGCGCCCAGGGGTGCCGATATTCGATCTGGCGGGTGTGGCCTTCGCGGGAAGGTCTTCGACCACGGCAGTCACGGCCTTCAGCTCGTCGCTGTCGATCTCGGACGCACCGGTGACACCGATGATCTCGATCTGGCCGCTCACGTCCTGGCCAAGGGATGCCTTGTTGATGGTCGCATCGAAGCGATCATCGTGGGCGCGTAGCGCGTTCAAGATTTGCCAAACCACGCGGAATTTCTCGTTGTCAGCAAGCGCCTGCTCAGGCGGGACACCTGCGGGCACGCCCACGGGAAGGATAACATAGCCCATTTTCTTGGTGTCGGTCTTTCGCATGACGCGGCCAACCGATTGCACCACGTCGATCTGGCTCTTGCGCGGGTGCAGAAACATGATCGCATCAAGGGCGGGCACGTCTACGCCTTCAGAGAGGCAACGGGCATTGGTGAGAATACGGCATGTATGATCGCCTGCGTCGGCCTTCAGCCAGTCAAGAAGCCTGCCGCGCTCCTTGGCGTTGAATGTGCCGTCTACATGCTCGATCTCGCAGCGGAGTTGGTCATCGTCTTCCTCGATGTCATCAAGGATCGGATCATCACCAAGGAATTCATCGACCACGGCCGAGAATTCGTCGCGGATCAGCTTCGAGCTGCGGATATCTTTGCAGAATGCCAGGGCGCGGCGCATCGGGTGCGGATCGGCGGCAACATCAGCTTTCATATCGGTCTTGGTCAGCGCTTTGTAGCATCCGACGATCTTGGTGGCGTCATCGAGGACAAGCTCGCTTGCGCTGTCCGCAAGGCGCTTTTGAACGCCGGTGCTGATGAGCCCTTCGTCCATTGCCAGGACGATTACCTTGTAGTCGGTGAGCAGATTGTTCTGAACCGCCCATGAGAAGCCACGGTAGAAGAGGGTTTTCCCAAAAAGGCTTTCATCGTCCATTGAGGCGAGCACGGCGTCGGCCTCATCGGCCTTCGCTTTGACGTTATCGCCGAAGATTCGCGGCGTAGCAGTCATGTAGAGGCGCTTCTTGCCTCGGATTACGTCATTGTCGTGAACTTTCACGAAGTTGGAATCATCGTCACCCGCGAGTGTCGCGCCGGTCGTCCGGTGCGCTTCATCACAGATGATCAGATCAAACTCAGGGTGTTCGTGGTGCTTCTGGGCGTCAGCAATGACCTGGATCGATTGGTAGGTTGCAAACACAACCGTCATCTTTTCGGATGCTGGATGGTTGACGCCTTCGGCCAGTTTGGTCGCGTCGGTGCTGGCTGGAAAAGCAAGATCGAGGATGTCGATCTCCGCCACGTCATTGTTGTTCGCGCGGCGCTTGCCAACTTGGGTGTCGGAGCATACGGCAAAGGAACGGAGCGGTGTCTCTGTATCACTCGTCCATTCGCGCACAGTCTGCGCCATGAGCGCTAGAGATGGTACTAGAAAAAGGACAAGCTTGCCTTGTCCAGCCAGGTCTTCAGCGATCTTCAGGCTGGTAAAGGTTTTTCCCGTTCCGCAGGCCATGATCATCTTGCCGCGATCGGCTTCGGCTAATCCTGCCCGCACGTCACGCAACGCTTCCTTCTGGTGCGTCCTGAGAGTTTTTTTATCAGCCAGGACAACCTCGCCATCGGCGGAGAAGGTTTCCCAAAGGATAGGGCTTTCCTGAAGATCGTTGAGGCCGATGCGGATGGTCGGAATCGACTGCCCTCGGATCATCGTTTCGGCGTTTCCACTCCATGTGCGCTCGGTGGTGTCGATGATCACGCGCCGCTTGAAGGGCTCTTTGCCCGATGCCGAAATGAAGCTATCGATGTCTTCTTTTCGGATGCGGTAGTTCGCATCATAAAACTTGCATTGTATGGCGGCGTAGCCGTCTTCATCTCTGATCTTCGCCACAAGGTCTATGCCGGTGTCGCGGCGGTCCCATCCGTGCTCATCTGCCCAGGCAGAATAAGGCTTCACGTCCTCATACTGTTCCACCTGCATTGGATCATGCGTGAGATAAGCGATGGCAAGCCGTTCAAAATATGTGCCCTTTTCGCGTTCAGTCCGTGCGGCGGCCCTATATGAATCAAGTAGCGCTACAAGCGAAGTCGGGGTTGGATTCACCGTTTCAAATTCTTGATTGTATGAAATGCTCACAAGAGTACCTCGATGTGTTTTTTGTTTAATGTTAGCACCCCAAGCGCACGGGCACACCACCGAATGTTCGTGAATAGTTCGATATCCACACAGAGTAACGTGATCCATCTTCGGCAAGATGGCGGCATCCAAACCGCGCAGGGTTGGTCTCCATGAAATGGTCTGGATGAAATCCTCATGGGGGTATCGGTGGGAGCTCGAAGGCTCCCGTGATTGGTGATCGAACGGCCAGTCGTTCGTGCATGGTTCGGTGCAGGTGGAGAGGCACGTCTCCAAGTCCTGCGAGTGGGTTTCAAGGGGCGCGATAGCCCCTGATCTTCCAGAAGGGATCGATGGGTGCAGGGAGAGCGAAGTCTCCCGCGAGTGTTTGACCGGCGATACGGTCTGTTGGCTCTAAAATGGGTTCAATACCCTGGAAGAGCCATGGCCGGAGGGATGCAACGGGAGCGCGCAGCGGGCTCCCTTGCCAAGATGCGGTGTACTACACCGCACATCTTGCGGGTGAGAGATGAGGGAAAACCAGCGCAAAGTCTTTCGATCCAGAAAGTTTTGCGACGACACTCGAACTTCTTTCGATCACACCCGAAACAGGACCATGGCAAATTTGCACATATTCCATTTTTAGAATACAATAAATTGGTGATACAGTTGGGAGCCATTGCCGCCTTAGAAGATATTGTTGCCTTCAATACTGAAGTTGCCAGCGAACTTCGTGCTGTCTTTGACGACTTTCGTTCCACGACACATGGTCAGTTTTTCACCGTAGCACCCATGGAGAACTTTCAAACAGATGAGCTTGGGGTGAGCACATTTGCCATGTACAATACTCCCGGCACGCCCGATTTTTCATTCCTGATGGAAATTCAGCCGAGTGGTTTAGCGGAAATTTCAATGCAAAGCGTTAATTCCCAACACTCTGAAGACTTCGTCGTTCCTCTTGTCTCGGAAAGCGGAGGATCGCCCGCCATGCTAGCGGCTAGAGTTGTTGGAGCAGTCTTGGAACGAGATCAACTGTCCAGCTTTGGAAGAAGCTTCAGGCAATATGTAAGTGATCGACTAGCAGGGCGCGAACCTGAATCAATTCCAAAATTGGACTTCCCAGGAAAGCACTCGGAATAAGCATGAGGACAAACAAGTTCGAGCGCTTCAAACATGTTTGTGCCTAACTGGAGCACAGCCTTTCCATCGTTTCTTAGAGCTCAAGCTCGTTGATAGCGATAAGCCGCTCGAGTTTTTCCTTAACGCGCCTGCCGTATAGGCGTTCAGAGCTGTCCAGAGTATGACAAGCGCTATATCTTGCCTCGGTAGACTCATCTTGCTCCCAAAGTTCAAATTGGTGTTCAATCTTTTCATACAAGATTGCCGACAGGTTCTCAGGTCTTAGATGTTTCAACTCATCTCTTGAGAGCTGGATGTCGGTAGCTCGAAGTTTGAGATCATAGGCATCCAACTGTTTTTCGAAGTCCTGCTGGCCCTCTAGTGACTTTATGCAAGGGTCTATGACATCTTGGATTAGGTAAGGTAGGGCAAGAAATACGGTGTCGTCCCAGCTTTCAAATTCTTGTAGTGCTCTCATGTATTGCGCATGAGCGTTTTTGTGTTCATGCATTTCTATGTGAACCAGGGCTGCAAGAAATATGGAGTCGAAGTACTCTTCAGATTTTGGTCCAAGCACTTCCGTGAATATCTGTTCGGCAAGCTTTGCTGCGCCAAGAGCGCTCTCTTTGTCACCCGCTGTTAGGGAAACGTCACCATAGTTCAGTAGGCAGTTTCCGATAAGGGGGCCAACATACCTATATGATTGAGAGCCCAAAACCCTAGATGACAAAAAGTTTAATCTATCTACGTGCTCCGGCAGAATCGTGAGCGCATATCGGTCTGGGTGGTTTGTATACGCGCTAACTACGAATGTCTTTTCGCCAAACCTTTCTTCAAGGACCTCAATCAACCTCTTGAGATTTTTGTCTGAGTAAACATCGACATCCGTTTTTCGCTCTACGAACGTCATGTTGAGGTTCGAAAAGCGCACTGCCTCTTTTTGCTTTCTTCGGTGTTCCTCAATTCTTTCTTCTTGCGCTTTTTCTTCCTCTAGCCCCAAAATGTAAGATGGCTTTTGTGTAGGCTTCTGGGCTTGCCTTTCGACCTTATTCCTCTCGATGAAAGCATGGAATTTTATTGCTCCGGAGTCTCCGTCAAGTGCCTTGAGGATTCTGTTGAGCGTGTCTTTATGAGGATAAGTAATGCCCTTACGAATTCGGAAAACTGTGGTCCTGCTGACGCCACTGATTGATGCTAGACGTTCGTCAGACAACACTAGCTCGACCATCCGTTCCTCTAAGTATTTGGGGAGGAACTTTTTTTGATCAGTTTCCTTCAATCCATCACTCTCATCAACTCGGCAGCACAAGATGCAACATTATGCAACACGGATGCAACAGTCTGACACTGCCATTTGAACCAGCACGTCGTCATCCTGGGAAGCAAGTCTTGGTCCCCAAGACTAGATGACCGTAATAGGAGATTATCCATGCGAAAGCATCCATCAACTGGCTGGCACACTTTTTGTCCCGATGCCTATTGTCCTTTGTTAACACTGTCCGACGCCCGTTGCCCCATCAAGGTCACATGTTTGAAGCGACGTGTCCTAAATTTGGGGGTCCATCACGCGAAGCTCTTGGATCACATCACCGATCTCAATCGTGACTACTCGGGACGCTTCTTCGATCCGATTGCCGGTTTCTTGGATGCGCGAACTGGCAAGTTTCGAGAAGTCTTCGTCGACTTAGACCCGTTGGAAGAAGCGCCTGTCGAATGGTGGCGCGACAACTTCGGGCCCGCCGTGACCGCTAGACCTATTATCCGCGTCCGCCGCGAGGCACGGCCACGGTGGCAAGCTTTGGGAAGCGTCTACTTTGCTTGGCACCCTTGGGAGCGGATGACATGGAGTCTTGAAGCCGCAAACGATAATCGTGCTCCTGTTTCGGTGTAGTATTATCCACCGCTGACAGCGCCTTTGGTCATCTAAGTTCTGAAGCACCGCCCGACTCGGAGCGGTGCTTTTCTTTCCTGACATCAAGAGGTGAATCCATGACCGCAGTGTCCTGGCTGAGCTTGCTTGCCTCTAGCGGAGGCTTCGCGAGCGGAAGCTACTTTCTAAAACGATACGCTGATATCGGTTCGTTCGCTGATCTGGGATGCGCCTTCGCAATCTTTGCGTTGAGCAATCTGATTTACGTGAATGTCCTCGCCAAAGGGCTTGGACAAGGTGCTGCCATGTCGAGCATGACGCATCTGATCCTGATGACCATCATTGGCATGACAGCGTTTGGCGAGCGTCTAACCTATCATCAAGTTGGCGGGTTGATGTTTGCCCTTTGCAGCATCTGGCTATTTGCCAATTCCACGCACTCAGTCGCCAGCTAATGGCATCTATCCCCCGAAACGTGTTCGACGGTTGCTGTAGACAGTGAATCGAAGCGACACGAATTCGTTTCACAAATCTTCAAACCTCGGAACAAAGGATCATGAACACGAACCACGCAAAGGCGGGGCAGAATCTCTTTATGTCTTCTGTCACCGGCCTCGCCAATGTGCTGGCTTTCATTGCTGCGTTTCTCGGGGGGCCGACGCTCTACTACGCAACGGCACCCTACGTTTTGGAACTGACCTACCAGACCTATGGCGGTGAGATCATCGGTCTCGCAAAGCTGGTCTGGTACGGCCTGAGCTACCTGCTCATCTTCTTCGTGGCACGCGCAACAATCGGAACAGCACTGATTTTCGGCGGATTGGCAATCGTCACCCGCTTCATGTGAGCACTCAACAAAGGAGGAAGTGCAATGGCTCGTCACAGAGTACGCGGCCTTTTGGTCGAAAAAGAAGAAAGCGTCTGGCCTGCTGTGATCGCGGTGGTGATCTTTCTGATCATCATCGGCGCGGCTATCGGCTGATCCGTGCTTCATCAAAACTGAACCCAAGGGTCGCCGAAAGGCGGCCCTTTTTTCTTTGGGGGAAACAAATGAACTTCGACAATGAAACTGACCGTTTTGGTAGCGCTGTATGGGCCACCGAACGTCAACTTTCTCGCGCTGACCTCCTGGGTGGCGCTGGCATGCAGTTCGGCTACTTCGGCCAATCTGCGCTGACCCTTGAATCGGATGCGCCACGGCTAAGCGTGGCTGGCGCGGGGGCTGGAAAAATGAGGGATTTGCTGTCCATGGCCGTCGCCCAGGCAGCAGGAATGCGCAACTTCATCCTCGATCCGCGCGGCGAAATCGCCTCGGTCACGATGGTCAATTTCGCAATAGCGGGAGCGCATGCGTATTGCTGGAATCCAACGAGTCTGCATGACCTGCCGCAACATGCAATGCAGCCGCTCGACATCCTGAAGTTGGAAAGCCCGTCATTCCATGCAGACTGCAAGTTCATTCTGCAAAGTCTTATTCCAGTCAGTGGTTCTGCGAGCGGAAAATACTTTGAGCTAAGAGCGCAAGAATGGGGGGAGGCCTTCGTCAAAATGCTCGTCGAGCGTGACGGTGAGGTGTCTTTCCCTTCGCTCTACCGAACCTTGAACGCCATCGAATCCAACACTGGTGAATGGCCTGACATTCTTGAATTCATGCTTGGTTCCAGCATGGAAAGCGTGCGCCGCTGCGCAGGCGAGATGCTGGTCAAACAGCAAGACAGCCCGCGCGAGTTCGGAAGCATCGTCGGCGAACTCTACGCCTACTTGAACTTCCTTGATGATCCGATGCTTCAACGGGCTCTTGAGAACCCGCGCGCTTCGCTATCGGCAACCTGTGATCCCGCACAACCCGCGACGTGGTTCATCAATGTTCCTATCGAATACGTTTCGATCTGGGCTCCCGTGCTGCGGACGATGTTCACGGTTCAGATGCTCTACAAATCTCGAAATCCGTCGTCGCCTCCGGTGAATATGATCATCGATGAAGCAGGACAGCTCGGTAACTTTGATGCTCTGTTGCGGTCCTTCACCTTCGGTCGTGGTGCTGGCATTCGTGCCTGGGCCTTGTTTCAGGATGCGGGGCAGATTACCCGAAACTTCGGCCCGACAGGATTGCAGGGCTTCATGGGGTCAGCGGCCTTGCGGCAGTTCTTTGGCGTGCGCGACTATCAGACCGCACAACTCGTATCGTCGATGCTCGGACAGGAAACGCTGGAATATGACGATACACTCCGGCAATCGCAGGCGAGTCAAGCCAAGCGGCAAGCTGCCATGAGCATCCTTGGCGGAAGTGATCCGTTCGCAGCCGCTCAGAACTTCCGTCATCACGCGTTCGAAGAGACGCACCGAACCAAGCAAGCCCGTGCATTGATGACGCCTGATGAAATCTTGGCGATGCCCGAGGACAGGCAGATTTGTTTTGTCTCAGGCAAGAGCCTGGGACCGATCCTTGGGCACAAATATCCGTACTACGCGCGTCCTGAATTTACGGGACGGTTCCTGCCCAATCCGTTTCACCCACCGCTTGATCGCGTTTCTATCCCCCGCAGGTGGGGGCGCGGAACGGCTAAGGTGATCACGGAAGCGGTGCCCAACAAGTTTGCACACTTCCCTCAATATGACGCTGGCTCTTGGTCTTACGTCCAAGGTTATCGCCCGCGCTAAACCCAATCAGGAGAAATCTATGTCTCAAGAAAGAGAGGAAGACAGACGTCCAAAAGTGCGTCATCGCGACGGGCTTGTGGAAGTCGCAGTTTGGGAACGCGAGACTGACAAAGGACCAGTCTATAACACAGAAAGAACGCGCTCTTATCGCGACGAAGACGGGAAGTGGAAAAAGACCCACTCCATTCCTGAACGCGATCTTTTGAAGGCGGCGCGCCTCGATCAGAAGGCTTACGAAAGTATCGCAAGGTTACGGCAACAAGCGCAAGACGGGCCTGAGAAGCGCGAGCCGCGCCGCCGTCAACGTGATGATAGAGAGCGGTAAGTCAATGTAGGCGGGGCGTTCGGCAGTGCTTGAGCGTCCCGTTGCTTCGCCGATGTTTTTGCCGAACATCGCCAAAACATGGTACAATTGAAAAAAGGTGCGGCGGCGAAAGCCAGTCTCAGCAAGCGTTAGCGCTTCATCGCACCACAAGTGAACAGCCAACTTGGCGGTTCACGCAACGATCCAAATAACGAAATGCCGACCCGCGTCATGCTCCAGTGGCCGCGCTGGGCTCCTTCGTCCCAATCGAAAAGGATGATCCTTCTTGAAAGATATCGAAACCATAGCTGAGAATGCTTTGTCTGACGCCATTGAGAATGCAGTCAAAGGCCGTTCCAACACGAGCCTAGAGATCGATGTCGAACGATACCAAGCGTATCTCGACGAACCCTCGCTTTCGCGCGACCAGAAGCTAGAGATTCTCACTGCGTTCTGGTCTGTCATCACAACTTTTGTGGAGCTGGGTTTTGGGGTCCATCCTGTCCAACAAGCTTGTGGAAAACCCAGAACAGAGCTTGAACATGCGGGCTTTTCGGAGTCCACTGAAGTACAATTGGATCAACGCACACAACCAGAAGAACAAACGCCCGCGCCCTGATCGCAGGCGAGAAAGAGAGGATTCATGGGAGTCCCGGAAGCAAACATGGAGCCAGTTAAGGCCCTCATTTATTGCCGCGTCTCGACAACCAAGCAGAAGCTTACTGGCTCTGGCTTAGACAGTCAGGAACATCGCTGCCGCCAGTACGCTGAGAGCAAGGGATACGACGTTGAGATGGTTTTCCCTGACGACGCATCAGGCGGCGGGGACTTCATGAAGCGCCCTGGCATGTGCGGCATGCTAGCTTATCTTGATGCGCAGTAAGGCAAAGAGTACGTCGTCATTTTTGACGATCTCAAGCGCTTTGCACGCGATGTTGAATTCCATATCAAGCTACGCCGTGAATTCGCAGACCGTGGCGCTCGCGTCGAGTGTCTCAACTTCGCATTTGAAGACACGCCAGAAGGAAAGTTCATCGAAACCATCATCGCCGCGCAAGGCGAATTGGAACGGGAACAAAACCGTCGCCAAGTAAAACAGAAAATGATGGCGCGCGTTGAGAAAGGCTACTGGGTCTTTCACGCGCCTGTCGGATACAAATTCGAGACGAACCGTATCCATGGAAAGCTACTAGCTCCTGACGAGCCCATCGCGGAATGCTTGCGGGAGGCTCTTAATGGCTATGCCAATGGCCGTTTTCGGTCTCAAGCTGAGGTACAGCGCTTCCTCGAAGGCCAGCCGGACTTTCCGAAGGATCAACCAAATGGGAAAATCCGTGCATGGAAGATCACCAAGATACTACGCAATCCAATCTACGCGGGGCACGTTCAGGCCAAGAAGTGGGGCGTTTCGCTCCGTCGTGGCCATCATGAACCGCTGATCAGTTATGCGACCCATGAGCAAATCTTGCGGAACCTGAAAGAGGGTGCGCGTCCCGCAGCAAGAGCTGACTTCTCGCCTGACTTCCCGCTGCGCGGTCACGTCCATTGCAGCGCGTGCGGAAATGCGATGACAGGTGCTTGGTCCAAGGGCAAATACAAGCACTATGCTTACTACCGCTGCGAGACACGCGGTTGCTCGCAAAAAAGCAAGTCGATCCCTAAAGCCAGACTTGAAGACGGCTTCGAGGATGTTCTCAAGAGCCTCCAGCCGACCAAGCATTTGGTCGATCTGGCAATCGCCATGTTCAAAGACGCATGGAACGGTCGTCTGGAACTGGCCAAAGCGGATCGTGCTGAGTGGGCGCGCCAAGTGAAAGCTGCTGACGAGAGTATCTTGGAACTCGTTGACCGTATGGTCGAGACCAAGAACTCCTCTGTTCTCAAAGCGCTGGAAGCCAAGATCGAGAAGCTCGAACGTCAGAAGTTGGTGTTGGTCTCGAAGGCCGAAGAACCCCTCCCGAATGCGGCGAGGTTTGAAGAATGTATGGAACTCGCACTGCGATTCCTTTCAAGGCCTTGGGATATCTACAAAAATGGAAGCTATGCGGTGCGCCAGACAGTCTTGAGGTTGGCGTTTTCTGAACCGCTCAAGTTCACGCCAGAAGGTATGTATGGAACACCAAAAACCACCTTACCCTTCAGGGTGTTAGGAGGTTTTTCCGGAAAAAAGTGCGAGATGGTGCTGCTGGAGAGAATTGAACTCTCGACCTCTCCCTTACCAAGGGAGTGCTCTACCTCTGAGCTACAGCAGCGCTGTGGCGGGTGATTAGACTCAAACGAAACGCGGCGCAAGGGTGTCTGGACGGTTTTTTTCCACTCCTGTAGAGAAAGGCAATGGCAGATAAAAATTCACCTAAAAAGAACGGCAAATCCGGGGATGCGCGCGAAGAGAGGCTGAAGGCGGCGCTCAAGGCGAATATGGCGCGGCGCAAGGCGCAGGCCAAGGCACGCGCGGCATCTGGAGGCAAGGCCGGTAAGGACGAGGGATAAGAGCAAATGGATTCAATTCTGGTGACGGGCAACGGCCCATTGAACGGGCAAATCCCCATAGCAGGGGCAAAGAATGCATGCCTGACACTGATGCCAGCGACATTGCTCAGTGAAGAGCCGCTGACCCTGACCAATGCGCCCCGGCTGAGCGATATCAAGACCATGACTGAGTTGCTGCAATCGCTTGGGGCCGAGGTCTCGGCGCTGCAGGACGGGCAGGTGATCGCCATGTCCAGCCATGACCTGACCAGCCACGTGGCCGACTACGATATCGTGCGCAAGATGCGCGCCTCGAACCTTGTGCTGGGGCCGTTGCTGGCGCGGTTCGGGCAGGCAGTTGTCTCGCTGCCCGGTGGCTGCGCCATTGGCGCGCGGCCCATGGACCTGCATGTGGAGGGGCTGGAAGCGTTGGGGGCCGAGATCGAGCTGAAAGACGGCTACCTGCACGCCAACGCCCCCGACGGGCTGAAAGGTGCGGTGCATGAGATGCGTTTTGCATCCGTGGGCGCGACCGAGAATATCGTCATGGCCGCCACGCTGGCCAAGGGCACCACGGTGTTGAAAAACGCCGCGCGCGAGCCCGAGATCGTCGATCTGGTCGAATGCCTGCGCAAGATGGGTGCGCAGATCTCGGGCGAAGGAACCTCGACCATCGAAATTCAGGGCGTTGACCGCCTGCATGGCGCGACTCATCAGGTCGTGACCGACCGGATCGAGCTGGGCACCTATATGCTGGCTCCTGCGATTTGCGGTGGCGAGGTCGAACTGCTGGGCGGCCGGATGCGGCTGGTCGAAAGCTTTGCCGCCAAGCTGGATGCGGCGGGGATCAGTGTCGCCGAGACCGAGAAGGGCTTGAAAGTCGCTCGTAAGAATGGGCGGGTTCGGGCCGTGGATGTTGTCACCGAGCCGTTCCCCGGTTTCCCGACCGACCTGCAGGCGCAGATGATGGCGCTGATGTGCACTGCCGAAGGTGTGTCCGTTCTTGAAGAGCGTATTTTCGAGAATCGCTTTATGCATGCGCCAGAGCTTGTGCGCATGGGTGCGAATATTGAGGTGCATGGAGGTACGGCGACCGTCACCGGGGTTGAGCGCCTCAAAGGCGCGCCGGTGATGGCAACGGACCTGCGGGCCTCGGTCTCGTTGATCCTGGCGGGACTGGCGGCGGAAGGTGAAACAACGGTCAGCCGGGTCTATCATCTGGATCGCGGATATGAGCATGTGGTGCGCAAGCTGGAAGGCGTAGGCGCAAAGATTGAACGGATTAAGGGCCAATGACAGACGCGAGTTTCAAAGATGGCCGCGAGGCACCGCTGAACCTTGGGGCCGAGGATACCGATGACCTGCAGGTTATCGCGACGCTGACGCAGGACGCGGTCTTCCCGGTGACCGAGATGACATGGCAACCCGGCCAACGCCGCTTTGCTCTGTTGCTCAATCGGTTCCGCTGGGAAGACAGGGATGCGGCCGCCCGGCGCGGGCGCGCCTATGAGCGCGTGCAGGCGGTTTTGATGTTCGGCTCGGTTCTGTCCGTGGCCAGTCAGGGCATTGATCGTAGCGACAAGGACATGATCTTGTCGCTGTTGTCGGTCGATTTCGAACCGGCTGAGGATGGCGCGGGCCAAATCCTGCTGACGCTGGCCGGCGACGGGGCAATCCGCCTGTCGGTCGAGGCAATCGATGTGACACTCAAGGATGTGACGCGGCCGTACAAGGCACCATCCGGTCACGCCCCCCATCACCCCGAGTGACCAACAAACGCGGCATTGCGCAGGCCTTTCCCAACCCCCCCGCAGGGTACTGAAATACGGCGGGCGACCGTGTTTGATGTTTTTGGCATCAGCCGCGTCCTGACCCGCTCGATCCGCGATCTGTGTCAGGCCGATCATCTGGATGATCCCGAAAAGCTTGACCAGTGGACCGCCAACAAGGACCCTGCCAGCATCCGCAGCTGGATCGACGGCGGAGCGGAGCTGTGGGTGGTAACCTGGGCTAACGAGGTCGCAGCGGTCGGCGGATTGCGCACTGGCGGAGAGGTCACACTACTTTATGTCGATCCCGATCACACCGGGCGCGGGCTTGGCTCAGCGCTGCTGACCCGGGTCGAAGAGGCCCTGCGCGCGCAGGGCTGCAGGCAGGCGCATCTGCACGCCACCAAAACCGCGCATGACTTCTATCTTGCGCAAGGCTGGCATGATCACGGCGACCCCGCAGACTGGCATGGCATCCCCCAATTCCCGATGCGCAAATCGCTGCACCCCACGGGCTGAGGGTTGAGGACACCCCGCGCGGGCGATAAGACCCGGTGAAACGCCTTTCGGAGTACCGCCATGCCCGTTTTCCTCGACACCACCGCGCCCGATTTCGAGACCGCGTTTCAGGCACTGTTGACCGCCAAGCGTGAGGACAGCCCCGATGTTGATGCGGTTGTGGCGCAGATCATCGACGACGTGCGGGCGCGCGGCGACATGGCTGTGATCGAACTGACCTCTAAATTCGACCGGCTGGAGCTGACGCTCGAAACCATGGCCTTCAGCGTCGATGAGATCGCTGAGGCCGTCGCGCAGGTCACGCCCGAGGATCGCGCCGCGCTTGAACTGGCCGCCGACCGCATCCGCGCCTATCACATGCGCCAGATGCCCGAGGATCAGGAATGGACCGATGCGGCGGGCGCAACGCTCGGCTGGCGTTGGTCGGCGGTTTCGGCGGCGGGCTTGTATGTGCCGGGCGGGCTGGCCTCCTACCCGTCCTCTGTGCTGATGAACGCGATCCCGGCCAAGGTGGCGGGGGTTGAGCGGCTGGCCATCGTCGTGCCGACGCCGGACGGGCAAGTGAACCCTCTGGTCCTGCTGGCCGCGCAACTGGCGGGCGTGGATGAGGTCTATCGCATCGGCGGCGCGCAGGCGATTGCCGCGCTGGCTTATGGCACCGACACGATCGCGCCGGTCGACAAGATCACCGGGCCCGGCAATGCCTTTGTCGCCGCCGCCAAACGCCGCGTGTTCGGCAAGGTGGGCATCGACATGATCGCGGGCCCGTCCGAGATTCTGGTGATTGCCGACAAGGACAACGACCCCGACTGGATCGCTTTGGACCTGCTCAGCCAGGCCGAACATGACGAAAGCGCGCAATCCATTCTGATCACCGACGATGCCGGTTTTGGTCAGGCCGTCGCGCAGGCGGTTGAAAAGCGCCTCGAAACCCTGCAACGCCGCGCCATCGCGGGGGCAAGCTGGCGCGATTTCGGCGCGGTGATCACCGTGCGCGATCTGGATGAGGCCGCAGCGCTGTCCAACCGCATCGCCCCCGAACACCTCGAATTGTGCGTTGCCGACCCGGTGGCGCTCAGCCAGAAAACCATCCACGCCGGTGCCATATTCCTTGGCCAATACACGCCCGAAGCCATCGGCGATTATGTCGGCGGGCCCAACCACGTGCTGCCCACGGCGCGTTCGG
Organism: Ruegeria sp. G7; assembly: GCF_056535465.1. Classification (NCBI taxonomy): domain Bacteria; kingdom Pseudomonadati; phylum Pseudomonadota; class Alphaproteobacteria; order Rhodobacterales; family Roseobacteraceae; genus Ruegeria; species Ruegeria sp. G7. The sequence continues at coordinate 1,629,920 of NZ_JBQFIL010000001.1, forward strand.
CACGGTTTTCCTCAGGCCTCAGCGTGATGGATTTCCTCAAACGCACCACGCTCAGCCAGATGACGCCAGAGGCGCTGCGCGCGGTAGGTCCTGCGGCTGAAACGCTGGCCCGATCCGAAAGCCTTGAGGCGCATGGCCTCTCTGTGACCGCGCGCCTGAACCGCTTGAATGGCTGAGTGCGCAATGACCCTGCGCCCGCGCGCTTCTGTGCGTTGCCCATTGAAATCCATTGCTATAGGTCTGTGCTGACGTAAGGATTGTGACCGTAAAGATGACCCGTATCTCGCATATCGAACTGGACGACCGAAACCTGCCCCCGCCGACCCCCGAGATCGAGCAGGAGCGCAAGGTTGCCATCTATGATCTGCTCGAACAGAATTCATTCACTCTGCCTGCCCGCGACGATCGTACGACCCCGGAGGGGCCGTATCATGTACAGCTGTCGATCCGCGACAAACGGCTGGTTTTTGACATCGAAACCGAAGCCAGCGAGAAGGCTGCCGAGTTTCACCTGTCGCTAGGTCCGTTCCGGCAGGTGGTCAAGGACTACTTCCAGATCTGTGAGAGCTATTTCAACGCGGTGAAGAACCTGCCCCCCAGCCAGATCGAAACAATCGACATGGCCCGGCGCGGCATCCACAACGAAGGCAGTCGCGTTTTGCAGGAACGGCTGGAAGGCAAGGCCGAGGTTGATACAGACACTGCCCGTCGCCTGTTCACGCTGATCTGCGTGCTGCATTTCGGAGGCTAACGGGTGACGCCTCTGCCGCAGTCGATCCTGTTCTGCTGTGACCATAACTCGGTCCGTTCGCCGATGGCCGAAGGCATCATGAAGAAATTCTACGGCACCGGCACCTATGTTCAGTCTGCCGGGGTGTACAGCGATCTGGAGATCGACGGCTTTTGCATTGCCGTTTGTCATGAGATTGACGTTGAACTATCGCGCCATCGCAGCCGCTCGTTCGATGAAATGGAAGAATGGGGCGACGACCTCAGTTCGTTTGACCTTATCGTTGCGCTTTCGCCTGCAAGCCAGCGCCGGGCGCTGGAACTGACCCGGATTTTTCACCTCGATGTCGATTATTGGCCAATTATGGACCCTACCGGATTAGGCGAGAGCCGCGAAGACAAGCTACGTCACTACCGACAGACCCGCGACCAGATCATCTCGCATCTGAAAGACCGCTGGGGCGAACCGACGGAGCGACCATGAACCCGACTGTAAGAACCTATTTCGATGCTTTTAATGCCGGTGATGTGGACGGCATGCTGAACTGCCTGTCCGATGACGTGGCCCATCACGTCAACGAAGGCCAGATCCGCGTCGGTAAAGAGAAATTTGCCGCGTTCTGTGCCCATATGAACCGCTGCTATCGCGAAAACCTGACCGACATCGTGATCTTCGAGGCCGAAAGCGGCACCCGCGCAGCGGCCGAATTCATCGTCAACGGCACTTATCTGGAAACCGACGAAGGCCTGCCCGAGGCACATGGCCAGACCTACCGTCTGCCCGCCGGATCTTTCTTTGACCTGAAGGATGACAAGATCACCCGCGTGACCACCTTTTACAACCTTGCCGACTGGACCAAACAGGTCTCGAATGGGTGAGATTTCAGATGTCCGTCCGCTGACAGGCGCTGCGCTCGAAGCGGCGCTGGATGATGTGGCCCGTCTCAGGATCGAAGTATTCAGGGTCTGGCCGTATCTCTATGATGGTGATCTGGCTTACGAACGGGACTATCTGCAATCCTATCGCGACAGCGATAGGGCCATTGTGGTTGGGGCCTTTGACGGCGATACGCTGGTCGGCGCCTCGACCGGCGCACCCCTGACCGATCATGCGGATGATTTCGCGGCAGCGTTCGAGGGGTCGGGGCTGGATCTCGGCCAGATCTTCTACTGCGCCGAATCCGTCCTGCTGCCCGCGTATCGTGGCCATGGCGTTGGCCACAGGTTCTTTGACCTGCGCGAGGCGCATGCGCGCGCGCTCGGGTTCTCAAAATGTGCCTTCTGCAGCGTACAGCGCCCCACCGACCACCCGAGCCGCCCGACGCAGTACCGCCCACTGGATGCGTTCTGGCGGGCGCGTGGTTATGCCCCTCTGGAGGGTGTCGTGGCGCAGTTTTCCTGGAAAGATGTCGGGGAAGACGTTGAAAGCCCGAAGCCGCTGCAATTCTGGATCAGGGATCTGTAGCGCAACACCCGCATCTTCGGGCCGCGTAAATTCTGAAAGCTTCCGCCCCGGTTTGTCTAAGGAAATCGTGTCCCGCTGGCGATGATGTGCTAAGCCTGCAGCTATCGTGAACCACAAAGGCTATGTCCATGTGTGGCAAGTTTGCAGCCGGTCACCTGACACAACGCCAGATGCTGGCGATCATGGAGCATTTTCTTTTTGGCAAGGTTTCACCGCATCTTCCTGATCCGTTACCTGCTGGCGGCTATAACATCTCGCCCACCAATCGGGTGGGCATGGTTCGCTGGGATGGGGACAATGCAAAGCTAACCACTGCGCGCTGGCAGATCAAAGACCCGCGCAGCAAAAAACCGATGATCAATTCCAAGATAGAAAATACGGGGTTCTGGCAGGATTACTGGGATCGGGGCCGCTGTCTCATCCCGGCGATCGGGTACTATGAATGGCCCAAGGATCAGGGTCATGACTGCCCGGTCTACATTTCGGTTAAACGAAACGCGCCGGTGATGTTTTTTGCTGGATTTTACCGAACGGATGGCGGCAGTCACAGTTGCACGATCCTGACCCGCGAACCCAGTCCCCAGATTGCACATATCCACAATCGGATGCCGGTGATCCTGACTCCGGACGAGATCGAAAACTGGCTGTCGGGCGTCACCACAGCGCAAGATGCGCAACAGACTCTGGGCACGAAGTACGAAGGCCGGTTTGAATATCACACGGTGAAGCCGATCAAATCAGGGGCCGACGGTGAAGAGTTGATCGAAGCCTACACGCCGCCTGTTCAAACTGGTTTCGATTTCTGATCCGGCCTATGCCGTCCTGCTCACGAATGTGACGCGATCAGGCTATACATCTTACCGCCGCACGCCTAAACCTCGCGCGAAACCGAAGTCAGAGGACCCCGCCCATGAAAGTCGCAACTGCTGCCTATGACCTCGATTGGCTCGATAGCTGGGCGCAGTATGAGGACAAACTGGACCGTTGGGTTTCACAGGCCGTTCGTGCCGGAGCCGACTTGCTGGTCTTTCCCGAATACGGCGCGATGGAGCTTTCGACGCTGGACGGTCCTGAAACCGCCGCGGATCTTGAGCGCTCGATCCGTGCGGTGTCTGACCGCATGGAGGAGGTACAAGCCCTGCATCAGCGTCTCGCGACCGGGTACAAGACCTATATCCTGGGGGCGTCCGCCCCTGTGATCGACGGGCCGGGCCGTCCCGTGAACCGGGCTGCGTTCTATGCGCCGCATGGCGGCGTTGATCATCAGGATAAACAGATCATGACCCGCTTTGAGCGTGAAGCTTGGGATATTGCGCCGGGGGGACCGCTGAAACTGTTCGACACGGCCTTGGGCAGGATCGGCGTGCTGATCTGCTATGACAGCGAATTCCCTTTGTTGGGTCGCGCCTTGCAGGAGGCCGATCTGATCCTTGTCCCGTCCTGCACCGAGGCGCTGTCGGGGTACTGGCGTGTGCGCATCGGTGCCATGGCCCGAGCGTTGGAAAATCAATGTGTGACCGTTATGGCGTCGTTGGTTGGCAACAATGACTGGTCCGAGGCGGTGGACACGAATACGGGCGCGGGTGGTGTGTTTGGACCGCCTGACAAAGGCTTCCCGCAAACCGGGGTTTTGGCCGAAGGGGTCCTGAACCAGCCCGGCTGGACCTATGCCGACGTTGATCTGGATGCAATCGCTGCCGTTCGCGCCGACGGCCATGTTCTCAACCGCAGTCATTGGGCCGAGCAAGAGCCGCGAGTCCGTTCAGTCACAATATCACCCCTTTAGGTGATTCCGCCCTTGAAATAAGGGACAAATAGGCTCATTTAACGGCATCCTCGCAGATTCTGCGAGTGCAACGTAGTGATGGAGACAACATGGCCAAGGAAGATACGCTCGAATTTCCCGGTGTCGTGAAGGAACTCCTGCCTAATGCGACGTTTCGGGTCGAGCTGGAAAACGGCCATGAGATCATCGCACATACGGCAGGCAAGATGCGCAAGAACCGCATCCGTGTTCTGGCTGGCGACAAGGTGCAGGTCGAAATGACCCCCTATGATCTGACCAAGGGTCGGATCAACTACCGTTTCAAGTAACGCCCCACCCCATGGCGTTTATCCTCGGATCGGGCAGCCCAAGGCGGCTGGACCTGCTGGCGCAGCTTGGCGTTAAACCCGATGCGATCCGCGCCCCGGATATTGACGAAACACCCCTTAAAGGTGAATTGCCCGTCCCGTATTGCCGACGGATCACGCGGGCAAAGGTTCAGGCGGTGACGGCGGACGACGATGATATCACGCTCTGCGCCGATACCACTGTCGCGCTGGGACGCCGAATTCTGGGCAAGCCCGCAGATGCTGCCGAGGCTGCCACATTCCTCTATGCCTTGTCGGGCCGCCGCCATCGCGTGATCACCTCGGTCGCGCTCAGACGCGGTGAGAGGATCCTGCAGCGCGATGTCGTTTCGCAGGTCAAGGTCAAGCGCCTGTCGGATGTCGAGATCAACGCCTATCTTGCCACCGGCGACTGGCAGGGCAAGGCGGGTGCCTACGCCATTCAGGGCCCTGCCGGGGTCTTCATCCCGTGGATTTCCGGTTCATTCACCGGTATCGTCGGCCTGCCCTTGTCCGAAACAGCCGCATTGCTACAGGCCATTGGTTATCCCTTGTACCGCGAGGCATCATGAAGGGTCGCACTATCATTCTGGACCATATCAACGACCGCGAAGCTGCGGCGTTGATGGTTGATGGCATCCTCGAGGATTTCCTGATTTCGGCAGATGCGCCCGTGCCCGGTACAATATATCGGGCCCGTGCCGATCGCCCGGTCAAAGGCCAGGGCGGTATGTTTCTGTCGACCCCGGATGGCCCTGCCTTTCTGAGGCAGGTCAAAGGTTTGGCCCCGGGCGCGACGCTTCTGGTCCAGGTGACAGGCTACGCTGAACCCGGCAAGGCCATCCCTGTCACCAACCGCATTCTGTTCAAAAGCCGCTATGCGATCATCACGCCAGACGCGCCCGGCCTCAATATTTCGCGCCGAATCCGCGACGAAGAGGCGCGCGACCGCCTGCTCGAAGTTGCACATGAGCAGATGGGTGACAGCGCGCACGGCCTGATCCTGCGGTCGTGTTGCCGTGAAGCGGATGTAGAAGATATTGCCGAAGATATCTCGGCAATGCTGGCACTGGCCGATCAGGTTCTGAACGATCCGGGAACCGAGCCTGAAACGCTCAGCCAGGGCGATGGGCCGCATATCCTGGCTTGGCGCGACTGGACTGATCCGGCCGAAGTCATCACTTCCCCCGGCGGCTTCGAAGATCACGGCGTTCTGGATGCGCTTGATACAGCCCTTGGCGTATCAGAGCCTCTGGCTGGCGGGGGGCATATCTTTATTCAACCCACGCGCGCTTTGGTTGCCGTGGACGTGAACACCGGTTCGGACACTTCTCTGGCGGCCGGAACCAAGGCCAACTTCGCTTGTGCCAAAACCCTGCCGCGGGCTCTGCGCGTGCGGGGGCTGGGTGGTCAGATCACCTTGGATCTAGCCCCGATGCCCAAGAAAGACCGTCGCGGTTTCGAGGCCGCCCTGCGCACCGCTTTCAAATCCGATCCGGACGAGACCATTCTGGCGGGCTGGACCCCGCTGGGTCATTTCGAATTGCAGCGAAAGCGAGCGCGATTGCCGCTGGCGGAGGTGATGAAATGAGCTGCCCGATCTGCGGCGAAGACACGATCCATGCGTTCCGTCCCTTCTGTTCGAAACGCTGCGCGGATATTGATCTGGCCAAATGGCTGAACGGCTCGTACGCGGTCCCATCTCAGCGTGAAGAGGACGCGGAAGCGGAGGTTTCTCAAGAGGAAACAGGGCCTGCGCTGCGACATTGAAAAAATGTCAAAAAGCCTCTGGACACTGCCTGTGGCAAGTCATAGAACGCCTCCACCCAACGGCGCGTGCCGTTCCCATGCCCGGGTAGCTCAGGGGTAGAGCAGTGGATTGAAAATCCTCGTGTCGGTGGTTCGATTCCGCCCCCGGGCACCATTTTTCAACAATACCCACCCTGTCTCAGCATCGGCCTTAGCGGTGAAAATGCGCCTTGCAGGTCGAAAGAGGAAGCCGGCTATCATGTTGTCGGGCGGTAAAATCGTCTAAAATCCATCTTGCGCGCGCGAAGGTTTGCGTGCTCGATAACCGCGCTGCGGAAAAAGGTGTGGGCGTTCTGCATGGGCGAGGCGCGCGCGAGACAAGGTGACAGGATGTCAAAGGCCGAGTTATCAGGGACGCGCCTGCTGCTGCTGGTGACGCCGAGTTTCAATATCTCTGCCACAATGGGCTTTGTGGATCCCTTCCGGGCGGCGAATTACCTCGACGGCAGAACCTATTTTACATGGGAATTCGTTACCGAAAACGGTGGCTATTGCATTTCAAGCAACGGGGCTGGGACGGACACGATTGCGCTGAACAACTTTGATGCGCTGCCTGGCGATGTCCTGATTGTATCGTCCAGCTGGACCCCTGAACGGCATCTGACCTCAAGAATTGCGACGGCCTTGCAGCAATGGGCGCGTCAGGGTGCGATCCTGGGTGCGCTGGATACCGGGGCGTTCATCTTGGCGCAGGCCGGGTTGTTGAATGGGCGGCGCGCGACTGTGCATTACGAACATATCGATGCATTTCAGGAACTCTACCCAAGTGTGGAAGTGACCGAGAACCTCTATGTGTTTGATGGCAACCGGGCCACGTGCTGCGGTGGGGGCGCTTCGGTCGATTTTGCCCTGCAGTTGCTGAAAGGCATGCGCGGCAATGCACTGGCGAATGCCGCTGCGCGCTACATCTTTCACGACCGGTTTCGGGGGCCATCCGCGTTGCAGCAGCCCGAAGGGCTTGAGCCCTTGGGCGCTGCTGTCCCTGCAAAGCTAAAAGCGGCGATCCAGATTATGGAAGCGTATCTGGAAGATCCTCTGCCGATACCGGAGATTTGCAGGCAGGCGAATATCTCGCATCGGCAGCTTGACCGGTTGTTTGCTGCTCATATCCGAAAAACCCCGGCGCTGTATTACCGCGACATCCGACTGGACCGGGCGCGCGGATTGGTGACCCAGACAGACCTCCCGATTGCCGAGGTCGCGCTTGCATCGGGCTTTACCAGTCAGGTGCATTTCAGCCGGGCCTACAAAGAGCGGTTCGGCTTGCCACCCCGGCAGGACCGTGTCGCGGGTCGCGTGCCATTCGAATACAGAGCGTGGCCCATGCACCGTAAGCCGAGTTGAGCAGCGCCCGCGAATGGCGATAAAAATCATGAATATGGCGAAAAAAGTTTAGACGCGGTATTGGATTCAGACAATCATATGCGACGAAAACCAAGCCAAGGGCTCTGAGCGGCCCCAATTGTGGAGACGTACATGAGCGAGCTGCCGTCCAGAGAACAGTTCCAACATATTTCCGATGGGTATAGCTCTGATCCATCTAACACTCAGTCGTTGAAGGCCGAAGCATATGTCGATCCGGTCTGGTATCAGGCAGACCTGAGAGAGATCCTTGCCAAGACCTGGCAATGGGTCTGCCATGTCGAAAAGCTGCGCGCGCCGGGATCGTATGTAGCGGTCGAGATTGCAGGCCACCCAATCGCGGTGGTCCGCGATCGCGAGGGCGTTCTGCGCGCGTTTTACAACGTCTGCAAACACCGAGCCCATCACCTGCTGACCGGCGAGGGTGAAACGACCCGTATCATGTGCCCCTATCACGCGTGGGTCTACAAGCTGGACGGTCAGTTGGTTCGCGCACCCGAGACGGAGAACCTCAGTAATTTCAGTACTCAGGATATCTGTCTGGATCAGGTGCAGGTCGAAGAGTTCGCAGGCTTCATCTACGTCAATCTTGACCCTGAGGCGCGTCCGCTGCGTGAGGTCTCGGGTGATCTTGAGACCGAGATTCGCCATTGGGCCCCAGATATCGAAAGCCTCACTTTCGGTCACCGTCTGACCTATGATATCAAGTCGAACTGGAAGAATGTGGTCGACAATTTCCTCGAATGCTACCACTGCCCGACGGCGCATGAGGATTTCTGCGATCTGGTCGATATGGACACCTACAAGGTGACCACCTACGGCATCTATTCCAGCCATATGGCCGAGGCCGGTACGGGCGCGAACACAGCTTATGACGTCTCCAATGCAACTGTCCGCACCCATGCAGTCTGGTGGTTGTGGCCCACGACCTGCCTGATGCGCTATCCGGGGCGGTCCTCGATGATCGTGCTGAACATCATCCCCATGGGACCGGACCGGACGCTGGAAACCTATGATTTCTTCCTCGAAACACCCGAACCGGATGCGGCAGAGCTGGAAGCGATCCGTTATCTGGATGAGGTCTTGCAGAAGGAAGACATCGACATTGTCGAAAGCGTGCAGCGCGGGATGAGCACGCCAGCCTTCACTCAGGGACGGATCGTTCACGACCCCAACGGCTCTGGTAAATCGGAACATGCGGTGCATCACTTCCACGGGCTGGTTCTGGACGCCTACGCAAAGGCGGCTCCGTGAGGCGGCCCAACATTGTTGTGGTGATGGCCGACCAGCTGGCGCCGCAGTTCTGTGGCGCCTATGGGCATCCGACCGTGAAGACACCGCATATCGATGCTTTGGCCGCAAGGGGCGTGCGGTTCGATGCGGCCTATTGCAACTCACCGCTCTGCGCGCCGTCGCGTTTTGCCTTCATGTCGGGCCAGTTGATCAGCCGGATTGCCGCCTATGACAATGCCAGCGAGTTCCGCGCCTCTGTTCCCACTTTCGCACACTACCTGACGGCGCTGGGCTATCGCACCTGCCTGTCAGGCAAGATGCACTTCGTGGGCCCTGATCAGAAGCACGGGTTTCAGGACCGGGTGACCACCGACATCTACCCCGCCGATTTCGCCTGGACCCCGGATTGGGAGGCCCCGGACGAGCGCATCGACAAGTGGTATCACAACATGCAAACGGTCAAGGAAAGTGGCGCGGCAATCGCCACCTTCCAGACCGATTACGACGACGAGGTCGAGTTCGCCGCCCGCCGCTGGCTGATCGACCGGGGGCGGGATCGGGCAGCGGGGGATGAGGCCCCGTTCTGCCTGGTGGCCAGTTTTATCCACCCACATGACCCTTATGTGGCCAAGCCGGAATGGTGGAACCTCTACTCCGATGCCGATGTTCCAATGCCGGACTTCACGCTGACGCCTGATCAGCAAGACCCGTTCTCGCGCCGCGTCATGGACGGGATCGAGGCCAGCACGGTGCCGCTCAGCGAGACAGAGGTGCTGCGCGCACGTCGGGCCTATCTGGCGAATGTCAGTTATTTCGACAGCAAACTGGGCGCCATGGTGAAGACGTTGAAAGATATCGGAGAGCTGGACAACACCGTCGTCGTCGTCACCGCTGATCATGGCGATATGCTGGGTGAGCGGGGATTGTGGTACAAGATGAACTTCTTCGAACACTCCGCCCGCGTACCCCTTGTAATGGCCGGACCCGGTGTTGCGCAGGGCTCTGCTGCCAACGCATGTTCTCTGATCGATCTACTGCCGACTTTCGTTGATATCGCCGGGGGATCGACTGACATGCTGGGTGAACCCATCGATGGGCGCTCGCTGATGCCCTTGGCACGAGGCGAACATGATCCGGTGGATGAGGCAATCGGTGAATACTGTGCCGAGATGACGCCTTATCCGGTCTTCATGATCCGACGCGGGTCGCTGAAATACATCCATTGCGACCCGGACCCGCCGCAGTTGTATGATTTGTTGCACGACCCGTTGGAGAAGGTGAACCTTGCGGATGATCCGGCCTATGCAGATGCGTCAGCGGCCTTTGCTGACGAAGTCGCGCGCCGTTGGGACAGCGAGAAGCTGCGCGCGGATGTAATCGCCACACAGAAATCCCGCCACGCACTGCATGCGGCGATGGAGGCCGGGGCGGGCGAGGCTTGGGATTACAATCCGCCGCGCGATGCCGCGCAGGAATATGTGCGCAATCACATGGATTGGACCGTGGCGGCGACCCGCTATCGTTATCCTCCTTGGAAGGAGACTAAGGAATGATGCTGGACGGCAAAACCGCGCTGGTCACCGGCGGGCGCGGCGGGATCGGGCGCGCCATCGTTGCGCGTTTTGTGCGAGAAGGCGCGCGGGTCTATGCCGCGGACCTGACGCCTGAGGGTTCTTTGGCCGCCCATGACCATGACGGCAGCACCTTCATCCGGCTGGATGTCACGCAGGAAGCGGATGCAATTGCCGCGATGGAACAGATCGGTCGCGAAGCGGGACAGTTGGACATTCTGGTCAACGCGGCAGGGATCGAGATCGAAAAGACCATCGAGGACACCTCGCTTGAGGAATGGAACCTGTCATTCGCGGTCAATGTGACAGGAACGTTCCTGACCTCGAAACATGCCTTGCCGCTGATTCGCGCGGCGACCGCATCGGGCTCCACGGCGTCGATCATCAATTTCGGCAGTTATGACGGTTTCATCGCTGACCCCGGTCTTGCGGCCTATTGCGCCACCAAGGGTGCGGTGCATGCGCTGACCAAGGCGATGGCCTGCGATCATGGCCCCGAGGGCATCAGGGTCAACGCGATCTGCCCTGGTTACGTGGACACGCCGATGTTGCAGAGCTTTTTCACCGGCGAAGGCTCGGGCGCAGGCGGCAAGTCCATTGATCAGTTGCAGCAGGCCGTACGCGATGTACATCCGATGCGCAGCTACGGCACGCCCGAGGATATCGCCAATCTGGTCAACTGGCTGGCCTCGGACGAGGCGCGCTATGCCAGTGGCCAGCTTTGGGTTCTGGATGGCGGATTGTCTGCGCAAGTGCAGCAGATGCGGCTATGAACCAGTGACGTGGGCAACGGCGTTGGGCTCGTATCCCCGCGCATATCATCTGATGGAGGATCGTGGATGCGATTGGCGGGAAAACGGGCTCTGGTGACCGGAGGTCGGCAGGGGATCGGGCGCGGCATTGTTGATGCTTTCAGGCGGGAAGGGGCCAACGTGGCGACCTGCGGTCGAGGCGCGCGGCCCGACGGTCTGGCGGATGATATCCTATGGCACAGTCTGGACGTTACGGATGTCGCGGCAGTCGATGAATTGGCGCGCACGGTGGAGGGGCTGGATATCCTCGTCAACAACGCAGGGGTTCAGGTTGAAAAAACCGTAACCGACAGTTCGGATGCCGATTGGGAGGCCGTGATCGGCACCAATTGCCGAGGCGTGTTCAACCTGTGCCGCGCTTTCATCCCGCGTATGTCCGAGGGTGGGTCGATCATCAACATCGGCTCCATCTCCGGCAGCGTCGCCGACCCATCCATGGCGCTTTACAATGCATCCAAGGCTTTTGTGCATGGGCTGACGCGTTCGATCGCGGTCGACCATGGCCCCCTTGTTCGATGCAACGCGATCTGTCCCGGTTGGATTGAAACCGGAATGCTGGATGCGGGCTTCGATCTGGCCGCCAACCCGCAGGCAGCCCGCGAGGATGCGCTGGCGCGGCATGCGACCCGCCGGTTTGGCAAGCCCGAGGATATTGCCAGCATGGCGGTCTGGCTGGCCTCGGACGAGGCGAGCTTTGCGACCGGACAACTCTTCACCGTGGATGGTGGCATGACTGCGGCCTCGCCGCTGAACCCGGGATTGTTCTGATGGTTGTTCAACACACGGCCTGTCTGGGTGGAGGCGTGATCGGAGCCAGTTGGGCTGCGCTGTTTCTGGCCTCGGGTCGCTCGGTCGCTTTGTTCGATCCCGAGCCAAAAGTTGCGGACACTGTGCGCCGCTATGTCGACACAGCATGGCCCGCGATGACCGAGTTGGGGCTGACTGAAAACGGCACCCCTGACGCGATCCGCTTTTGCTTAAGCGCCGCTGCGGCGGTCGAGGGGGCTGGGTTCGTGCAGGAGAACGTCCCGGAACGGCTCGAGGTCAAACACGCCACCTTCCGCGCCATCGAGCCTGCGTTGTCGTCCGAGGCTATCGTCGCCAGTTCGGCCTCGGGGCTGACGCTCAGCCAGATGCAGCCGGGCTGGCAGGACCCGGGGCGGTTTGTGCTGGGCCATCCGTTCAATCCGCCACATCTGATCCCGCTGGTTGAGGTGCTGGGCAATGACCGCACCGCCGATGGTGTCGTCGAACGGGCGCAGGCGTTTTATCAGTCCGTCGGCAAGACCACGATCCGCCTGCACAAAGAGGTGCCGGGCCATGTCGCCAATCGCCTGCAGGCTGCGATCTGGCGCGAGGCGATACACCTTGTCACCACAGGTGTGGCCTCGGTCGAAGATGTGGATAAGGCGGTCTGGGCCGGGCCGGGTCTCAGGTGGGCGGCGATGGGTCCGACCATGCTGTTCAACCTCGGTGCAGGCGAGGGTGGGCTTCAGGCGTTTTGCGATCACTTCGCCGACACGTTCAACGGATGGTGGGATGATCTGGGTGAGGTTCAGCTGACCGAAGATGTGACCCGCACGTTGGTCGACGGCGTCATGGCCGAAGCCCAGGGCGAAACACCCGCCGCGCTGTCGCAACGGCGGGATGCGCTGATCGTCGCGCTGCAGAAATCCGTCGCGGACCTGCGCTGAGCGGCCTTAGGCGCTGAGGGTAACGGTTTCGCCGCACTCTGCCGCTTGCTGTGCGGCCAGCCCGACGCGCACCGCCCAGATGCCATCAGCCAGCGAGACATCCGGGGCCTGACGCTCACCACGCAGCAGCTCCAGAAAGCCCCTATGCTGATAATAGGTTGATCCGTTGTGATCCCCTGCGGCCAGCAATTCGGGGTCAACCGGAATGTCGCGGGTGACCGGGCCTTTGGGCGCGCGCGGACTTACGATCAATTGAGGCACCGGGGGCTCGCCCAGATGGTCTGGCCAGAACCGCCCCGGTCCGGGGATCAGGGCCTCAAGTTTGGCGGCGGGGCCGATGGCGCAGATCTCTTCCTGATAACGTGATCCTTCGGCGAACATGCATAGCTCGAGCATTGCCCTCGCGCCCGAGGCAAAATCGACGATGACATAGCCGTTGTCCAGAATGTCCGGGGTCTCCCCCGCATATGCCTCATCCAAATGGTTCACCGACTGACCACCGCTGGCCGAGACGCGTACCGGGTCTGATTGCAGGATCAGGCGCATGAGGTCGAAGAAATGGCAGCACTTCTCGACAAAGGTCCCGCCAGTGTTGCGGTTGAACCGGTTCCAGTTGCCGACCTTCTCAAGGAACGGAAAGCGGTGTTCCCGGATCGACAGCATCTTGACGCCACCGGTCGTCTGCGCCTCATCAATCAGCGCCGCGATGGGGGGCATATAGCGATACTCCATCGCCACCCAGATCGGGTGCGGGTAGGTGCGTTCCAACTGCTCAAGCCGGTCCAGATCGGTGGGATCGGTGAACAGCGGTTTTTCCACCAGCAGGGGCAGGGGGCGGGTCTGCGCGATCTCGATGAGCTGTTCGACATGCAGGTGATTGGGGCTGGCAATAACGAGGCAATCGAGATCATCGACCGCCAGCAGGTCCTGGATAGATCCGACCATCTGTGCCTCGGGCGCGATGGTTTGCGCCTTTTGCGCCATCTCTGGGTCGGGTTCGAAAATGGCCGCGACGCGCGTGCCCTCAAGCAGCGCGATATTGTGCAGATGTTCCTGCCCCATCATGCCGCATCCGATCAGCCCGTATTGGATGGTCCGGGTCATGCGCAGTTCCTTTTACTTCAGGCGTTGGACATAGGTGGCCCGATCCGGATCGAACCATGTTTTTGAAAACTCGACAGGGTCCGCCTTTTCGGACCAGCTGAACCGTTCGATATAGCCCGCGACCTGGCCAGCGGGTTTGGTGAAACCTTCGGGCGTCCAATCGGGCAGGGTGCCGACCGAAACGCGATCCTCGGCCCGGGTGATCCAGAAGCCAAGCTGTTGCTGGTAGTAGCGATAGAGCGAGTCCGACAGCAGGTTCTGGTCGATGGTTCCGGCTGATTCGTCCAGCCAGATCTCTTCGACCGCGATGATTGTGTCATTCAGATAGCGCATCCGCCGTACCCGTGATCCGCGCCTGGATTGGCCGAAATCCGGCAGGTCGGATGGCTTTTCCAGCTGATCGACCGACAGGATATCGGCGCGCGGCAAGCCACCCCCCTCGGGCAGTTCCAGCCGGAACATCGCATAGACGCTGTTCTGCGTCCCGGTCTCGCGGATGTAGTTGCCCGAGCCCTGAATACGCTCCAACATGCCTTTTTTCTCAAGCTCCGCCAGCGATTTTCGCAAGGTCCCGACCGAGACATTCAGGTTGGCGGCCATGTCCCGTTCAGGCGGCAGGCGTTCGCCATCGATCAGGCGGCCCGCTGCGATATCACGGATCAGCAGCTCGGATATCTGCACGTAGATCGGCAGGGCGTTGGGATTGCGGCTGTTTGGGGTCACTGTCGCGCGCTTCATTCGGTCGCAGGAAAAATTGATACACTATTGATCTACATCAATGTGGTTGCTACGCAAGAGAAAAGTAAAAGATGTACGGAGCGCGAATCAAATGACCATCGTCCCCATCACATCCCCCGATCTGGATGCGGCTGAGGTCTCGTGGTTTGCCGCACTTTGCTCGGACGATTATCAGTTCCTTGGTGTGCCCGATGGCGATCTGCGGTCCAGTTGGGATCACTGTTCCGGCATCGTGAAAGAAGCCGAGGCGCAGGGGTTCCGCAACATCCTGTGCCCGTCCTCGTATCAGGTCGGTCAGGACACGCTAAGCTTTGTCGCCGGTTGCGCACCGATCACAGAAAAGATCAACCTGCTGGCGGCCGTGCGCTGTGGCGAGATGCAGCCCATCATGCTGGCCCGCACCATTGCGACGCTGGATCACATGCTGAAGGGGCGGCTGACGGTCAACATCATCTCGTCCGACTTCCCGGGTGAGAAAGCCGACAGTGCCTACCGGTATCAGCGTTCCCGCGAAGTGGTGGAGATACTCAAACAGGCCTGGACCCAGGACGAGATCAATCATGCGGGTGAGGTCTATACCTTCTCGGGCCTGACCACCGATCCGGCCCGACCCTATCAGACCGGTGGCCCGCTGCTCTATTTCGGTGGCTATTCCCCATCTGCTTTGGAACTGTGCGGCGAGCATTGCGATGTCTACCTCATGTGGCCCGAAACCAAGGATCAACTGGCTGAGCGGATGAAGGCCGTCCACGCGGTGGCCGAGAACTACAACCGCACGCTGGATTACGGCCTGCGCGTCCACATGATCGTGCGCGATACCGAGGCCGAGGCGCAGGAATACGCGGATTACATCGTCTCGAAACTGGATGATGAATATGGCCGCGCGATCCGCGAGCGGGCGCTGGATGCGACCTCGCTGGGGGTGGCGCATCAGGCCAAGAACCGCGATCTGGCGGATGAATATGGCTATGTCGAACCGGGTCTGTGGACCGGCGTTGGCCGCGCGCGGTCGGGCTGTGGAGCGGCGCTGGTTGGGTCTACCGATCAGGTGATGACCAAGATCGAGGAATATCAGAAGATGGGCATCCGCGCCTTCATCTTCTCGGGCTACCCGCACATGGACGAGGCCCGCCATTTTGGCGCGCGCGTGTTGCCCAACCTGAAAACCTGCTCGCTGCCCGAAGCCTATGGGCGCGTGCCTACAACGATCCCGGCGACCCCGCTGGGTAACGGAGTTCGTCGCTGATGGAACGTGTGAAACTGTCCGACACGCTGGAAATGAGCCGCCTTGTCTATGGCATGTGGCGGCTGGGCGATGACAGCGATACTTCGGCAGCGCATGTTGAGGCCAAGATACAGGCCTGTCTGGATCAGGGCATCACCACCTTCGATCAGGCGGATATCTATGGCGATTACAATGCCGAGGCCGTTCTGGGCGCGGCCCTGCGCGAAAATCCTGCGTTGCGCCAGAAGATGGAGATCGTCACCAAATGCGATATCGTCGCGCCATGCGGCAGGTATTCGCATGCTAAGGTCAAATACTACGACACCTCGCGGGATCATATCCTGAAATCGGTCGATACCTCGCTAACCGGGATGGCGATTGATCATATCGATCTGCTGCTGATCCACCGTCCCGATCCCTTCATGGATCACCATGAAACCGGCGCGGCACTGGATGAGGTCGTGGCCAGCGGCAAGGTTGGTGCGGTGGGCGTGTCAAACTTTCGTCCATGGGATTGGTCGCTGCTGCAATCGGCCATGAAAACGCAACTGGTCACCAACCAGATTGAAATCTCGCTGGGCGAGATCAGCCCGTTTACCAACGGCGATCTGGCCTTTCACCAGCAGCATGGTCACCCGTTGATGGCATGGTCTCCGCTGGGTGGGGGCGTGCTGATGGCCGGAAACCCGCCCGTCGGTGTTGTCGCGGATGAGATCGCAGAGGAGTTCGGTGTGGACCGCGCTGCTGTCGCGGTTGCCTTCCTGCTGGCGCATCCGGCCCATATCCTGCCCGTTCTTGGCACAAACAATTTGGACCGGATCAAACGCGCGTCGGACGCATTCAAGGTCAAACTGGGCCGGGAAAGCTGGTTCCGCCTGTATGAAGCGGCGCTGGGCCAAGAGGTGCCATGATGAATGCAATCTCGCGTGACATGACCCATACTTTTGTGCCGCACAAAGACGACACCCGCACCTTGCGCGACGCGTTTGGCCGCTTTGCCACCGGCGTCACCGTTGTGACCTGCGACAGCGACGATGGGCCGATCTGCATCACGGCAAACAGCTTTTCGTCCCTGTCGCTGGACCCCCCGCTGGTGATGTGGGCGGGCGACCGCAATTCGCGCCGGTTCCGCTATTTCCACGCGGCGCGCCATTTCAGCGTGCATGTCCTGTCTGCCGAACAGGCCGAGCTGTGCTTTGGCTGCTCAAAAGACGCCCATGCGTTGCGGGACATCGAACATGACCGTTGTGAAAACGGCACCCCTTTGCTGCCGGGCAGTCTTGCCCGGTTCGAATGCGAGCAGCACGCCTACCACGACGCAGGCGATCACGTGATCATGGTGGGCAAAGTTCTGAAGGTCAGCATGGCGGATGGAGACGCGTTGACTTTCTTTGCCGGAAAACTCGGCCAATTCGCGCAAAGCTAGGCGCGATATGACGATCGCGGGAAACACCCGCGGCTGACAGTGGGAGGATCCGCATGGGCGGACTGGCATCGGCGTTGACGCCGATTGCATTCGTGAACGAAGCCGTGCTGCGACTGGGCCGCGCGGTAGGGGTTGTTGCGATTGCTTTCATGGTGATCGCAATCCTGATTCAGGTGTTCTTTCGATATGTCCTCGGCAATGCCCTGCCTTGGCCGGATGAAGCTGCCCGGTTCTGCATGCTGTGGATGACGGGCCTGATGGCCCCCACTGCATTCCGGCGCGGCGGGTTCGTGGCCATCGACATGGTGCCTATGATGCTGCCGCGTGTTCTTGGGCAGATTCTGATGCTGTTTCTGTTGTTTGTCTCTTTGGCGGTGCTTCTGGTTGCCGTGAATATCGGCTGGTCCGAGGTCACCGGCTTTGGCGGTCGTTTTGCAACTGCGGCGCTGTATCTTCCCACATCTCTTGGGTTCGACGAATGGTACCGCATCCCCCGCAGTTGGATGATGGCCTCTTTGCTTGTGGGGGTCGTTCTGCTGATCGCGGTGAATATCGAGCTGATCCTGCGCGCCGTCATCACTCTGCTTGGCGGAGGCGATCTGTTGCCGGAAATCGCAGACGCTCCGGTGGGGGCTGAATAGATGCTGATCTGGTTCCTACCCACCTTCCTCGTCTTCCTGATGATCGGCCTGCCGGTCTTCTTTGCGCTTCTGGCGGCCCCCGGCATCCTGTTGTGGCTGAACGGTCAAACCGCTGACATCACGCTGCTCTATCGCAATGTCTATAACGGTATGGACAGCTTTCCGCTGATGGCGATCCCGTTCTTCATGCTGGCGGGCGAGTTGATGAACCGCGGTGGCATCACCATCCGCCTTGTCGAGTTCAGCCAGGCCCTGATGGGCCACCTGCGGGGCGGCCTTGCGCATGTGAATGTGCTGAGCTCAATCCTGTTCGCCGGGCTTTCGGGGTCCGCCGTGGCGGATACCTCGGCGCTGGGCTCGATGCTGATCCCGGCGATGGAAAAGCAGGGCTACTCGCGCAAATTCGCTGCGGCGATCACGGCGGCGAGCTCGGTGATCGGGCCGATCATTCCGCCCTCGGGCATCATGATCATCTATGCCTATGTGATGGGCGAAAGCGTGGCCGCCCTGTTTCTTGCGGGCATCGTGCCGGGCGTGATGGTAGGCGTCGGCCTGATGCTGATGATCAAATTCATGGCCGACAAGTACGACTTTCCGGTTGCCAGCCGCAAATACACATGGGGCGAGCGTCGGCAGGCCAGCCTTAAGGCATTCTTTCCGCTAATGACGCCCGTGATCATTCTGGGCGGCATTTTGGGCGGAATCTTCACCCCGACCGAGGCCGCTGCGGTGGCCGTGGGCTATGCCTTCATCATCGGGTTCTTTGTCCTGCGGACGCTGACCCTGAAGGAGGTGCCCGAGATTCTCAGCAACGCGGGCCTGACCTCGGCCGTTGTGCTGCTGCTGGTGGGCGCTGCGATGGCGTTCAAGACGGTAGTCAGCCTCAGCCATGCGCCCGAGCAACTGGCCTCGCTGATCCTCAGCTTGTCCGAAAACCCGCTGATCCTGCTGTTTTTGATCAACCTGCTGCTGTTCATCGTGGGCATGTTTCTGGACGCGGGCCCCGCGATCATTATCCTCGGCCCGATCCTTGGCCCCATCTTTACCAGTCTCGGTGTAGACCCGATCCATTTTGCCATTATCATGAGCGTCAACCTGACCGTTGGTCTAGCGACGCCGCCTATGGGCCTGGTGTTGTTCGTGGCCGCAGCCGTATCACGCGAGAAGGTCGAGACCATTGCCAAGGCGATCCTGCCGTTTCTGGCTGTCGAAATCATAGTGATCTTCCTGATCACCTATGTCCCCGCACTATCCATGACGATCCCGAGGATAACGGGATTTGCAAACTGAACTGAGTATCACAGGGAGGAAACGCATGCTCAGAGATTTCATTAAAACCGCAGCGGTGGCCACGTCGCTGGTGGCTGCGTCCGCCATCGCCGCCACGGCCGCCGACTATACGCTGCGCGCCACTGCGAACTCGAACGAAAACGACGAGGACTATGACGGCCTGATCGTGTTCAAGAACTATGTCGAAGCCGCGTCGAACGGCGCGATTGAGGTGGAGTTGTTCATCGGCACGCAGCTGTGTTCGAACGGGGCCGAATGTCTGCAGGGCGTGGCTGATGGCACGATTGATATCTACATTTCGACCTCGGGCGGGGCCTCGGGCATCTTCCCCTACGTGCAGGTTCTGGACCTGCCTTACCTGATGGCCGATGATCGCATTGCCGAGCATGTTCTGTCTGGCGATTTCACCCGCACCATGCGCGACATGGCGCTGGAAGACTCGGGCGGCGCGATCCGTCTGATGACCATTGGCAACACAGGCGGTTGGCGCAACTTCGCCAATACGCAGCGCCGCATTGCAGAGCCTGCCGACATGGAAGGCCTGAAAATCCGCACAGTGGTCGCCGACCTGCCGCAGGAACTGGTCAAAGCGCTGGGCGCGTCGCCGACACCAATCCCATGGCCGGAACTGTTCACCAGCTTCCAGACCGGCGTGGTTGAGGGCTCCAAGAACGGCATCACCGACATCATGGGCATGAAGTTCCCGGATGCGGGTCTGCAATATGTCACGCTGGACGGCCATGCCTATATGGGCGCGCTGTGGTGGATGAACAACGCCAAGTTCCAGGAGATGCCTGAGGATCTGCGCCGCGTCGTTGTCGACGGTTTCTATGCGCTGCAGCAGGCCACCTTTGCCTCGCCCAAGCGCAAGTCGATTCAGGCCTATGAGGATTTCGTGGCAGGGGGCGGCGATCTCTACGTCCTGACCCCTGACCAGAAAGCCGCTTTCAAAGAGGCTGCAACGCCTGTCTATGACTGGTTCCAGTCCAACGTGGCCCGCGGGGATGAGATCTTTGCGGCGCTGACCGAGGCTGTTGCTGCGGCTGAGGCCGATGTGAACGCGTCGCGCGACGCGGACCTGAACTAAGCGAACAGGGCCGGGCGGCGCGTCCGGCCCTTACCGAAACGGGTACATCCACCCTTTGTAGTCGTTGACCAGAACATGCGCCCTTTCGATCTGCTCCGGCGTCATCTTCTTGACCACTTCCTCAAGGCTGATCGCCGCATCGGGATCGCCGCCAATCGCGCTGAGCGTGTACCACATATAGGCGCGCACCAGATCGGGCGCGGGCATGCCCAGACCCAGCTCATAGTACCAGCCGATGCCCGATTGCGCGCCCGGATGCCCCTTCATCGACGCGCGCAGATACCACTCGAACGCGCGTTCGTAATCCTGCTCGACCCCAAGACCCAGCCCGTACATGACCCCGATCAACTCCTCGGCCTCGGCATTGCCGGACCGTGCCGCTGGCAGCAGTTCTTCGCGCGCGGCTTCGAAGTCTCCGGCCTCCATCATGTCGCGGGCCTGTTCCAGTTCGGCCAGCGCTGGGGATGCAAGGCAGCAAAGGGCAAATACAAGCTGGCGCATGGGGTTGTTTTCCTCTTGGCCGGGGCGGCCGCAGCGCAGGAATTGCCGCGCCCGCTGACCGATGATGACTTTGTTCCCTTTGATATGGAACAGGCCGCCATCGGTCATCAACTGTTTTACGATCCCATCCTGTCAGGCAACCAAAACATCAGCTGCGCCCATTGCCACCACCCCGATTTCGGCACGTCGGATGGGCTGTCTTTGGGCATCGGAGAGGGCGGGCAGGGGCTGGGGCCCGAGCGCACCCCCGGCACCGGAGCGGACAGGATACGCAAGCGTATCCC
The DNA here is from genome assembly GCF_056535465.1 of Ruegeria sp. G7. Taxonomy (NCBI): domain Bacteria; kingdom Pseudomonadati; phylum Pseudomonadota; class Alphaproteobacteria; order Rhodobacterales; family Roseobacteraceae; genus Ruegeria; species Ruegeria sp. G7. The sequence goes on from NZ_JBQFIL010000001.1 coordinate 1,651,003, forward strand.
GCGCAACTCGCCGGGGCTTTGGAACCTTGGTGCCAAGGACATTCATACTGTGTTCCATGACGGGCGGCTGAGCATCTCGGACGTCTACGATAACGGCTTCAACTCGCCCGCGCAGGAATGGCTGCCCGAGGGGTTGAATTCCCTGTTGGCTGCGCAGGCGCTGTTTCCCCTGACCTCACAATTCGAAATGGCTGGCAATGTGGCCGAGAATGAGGTGACCGGCGCGGTGCATGACCGGATCGACAAGGGTTGGCCTATCCTTGCGAAACGGGTGCGCACCGATCCGCGGTATGGCCCGGCTATGGTCAAGGCGTTCGATGACATCGACACGACCGAGGACATCACCATCAGTCAGATCGCCAACGCACTGGCCGCCTTCATGGCGCTGGAATGGCGCAGTACCGACAGCCCGTTTGACCAATACCTGGCTGGCGACAGCACGGCCCTGACGCAGCGCCAGAAGACGGGCATGGATTTGTTCTTTGGCGAGGCAGGATGCGCAACCTGCCACTCGGGCCCGTTGCTGTCGGATCAGGAATTCCATGCGCTGGGCCTACCGCCCTTTGGACCCGGCAAGACCCGCCAATGGGACCCGTATGCCCGCGACGTGGGCCGTATGGGCGAGAGCAACCGGCTTGAGGACGCCTATCGCTTCCGCACTCCGATGCTGCGGAACGTGACCGAAACCGCCCCCTATGGTCACAACGGGGCGTTCCCCGACCTTGAAGGCATCATTCGCCACCATCTGAACCCGCTGCAAAGCCTCGATAGCTGGACGCCTGAGATGGCTGCATTGCCAGAGGTCCCGTGGCTGGCGCGCGTGGATTTCATCGTCTGGCAGGACCGGTTCGAGATGGATCGCCAGCGCCGGAAGATCGATATACGGCCGCAGGTGTTGACGGACACGCAGATTGCGGATCTTGTGGCCTTTCTGGGCGCGCTGAAAGGCACAACGCTTGATAAGCCGCTATTTGGTGTGCCTGAGGGTTTCGAGCCCTAGAAAAGCCCGTCCAATGTCATTGGATATTTACCCGAAATCTCATAATGCTCCGGGGAAACCAGCCGACGAGGACTTTATGCGGTATCACAACAAGCCATACGATCAGCTTAAGGTCGGCGACTCGGCCGAGTTGGCGCGGATCTGTACGGAAGATGACTTCTATGCCTTTGCCTCGAATTCGGGCAACCATAACCCATTGCATCTGGCTGACGAAGATGGGGATGGCGACGACAAGAACGAGGCGATTGCACCTGCGATGTTTGTGGGGGCACTGATTTCAGCTGTGCTGGGGAACATCCTGCCGGGGGCTGGGACGCTCTACAAATCGCAAAGCCTGAGCTTCAGCACCCGCGCCCATGCAGGCGAGGAATTGGTCGCATGCGTTACCGTCGTGGAAAAGCGTGCCGATCGCGAGGTGGTGCTGGAAACCAAGGTGACCCGCCCCAGCGACGATGCCGTGATTGTTTCGGGCACTGCCGTTGTGATCGCGCCGGAACAAGAGATGTCGTTTCACGAGATCGAAGTGCCCGGCCTCGTGGTGCAGCGCCACCGGCACTTTGATGCTTTGCTTGACCGGTCGCGACCCCTGCCGCCCATTCCCACTGCGGTGGTTGCCCCGGAAGAACCTAACTCGCTTGGCGGTGCCCTGTTGGCGGCGCGTGAAACCATTATCGAACCCCTCCTGATCGGTGACCCGGACAAGATCAGGGCCGCCGCCGCCGAGATTGACCTACCCCTGCGCAATGTCGAGATCATCCCAGTGCAGGACCATCTGGAAGCGGCCAACAAGGCCGTGGATCTGGTGTCAGAGGGCCGTGCCGAAGCCTTGATGAAAGGCCATCTGCATACCGATGACCTTCTGCGGGCCGCGCTGCGGCGCGACGGCGGACTAAAGGTCGGACGCAGGTTTACCCATGTGTTTGTTATGGACGTACCCGGTCAGCCGCACCCGTTGCTGGTGACCGATGCGGCAATCAATATCGAACCGGACCTGAAAACCAAGATTGACATTACGCAGAATGCGATCGATCTGGCGATCTCGATTGGTATCGGGGCTCCGAAAGTCGGTGTTCTTTCGGCGGTCGAAACGGTGAACCCGGCGATCCGCTCGTCGATTGATGCGGCCTTGTTGTCGAAGATGGCCGAGCGTGGGCAGATCAAGGGAGGGCTGGTCGATGGCCCCCTTGCCATGGACAACGCGGTCAGCCTGGCGGCGGCGCGGACCAAGGGGATTGTGTCCGAGGTTGCAGGCCGGGCTGATATTCTGGTCGTACCCAATCTGGATGCTGGCAATATGCTGGCCAAACAGCTGACCTATATTGCCCACGCGGAAGGGGCCGGTGTGGTCATGGGCGCGCGCGTGCCCATCATCCTGAACAGCAGGGCGGATGATGACAAGGCGCGGCTGGCCTCTTGCGCTGTGGCGGCGCTGCATGCGGCGCGTCTGTCGGGAAAGGTTTGATGGATCATATCGTTACCCTGAATGCAGGGTCCTCATCGCTGAAGTTCGGCTTGTTTGCCATGGGTTCTGGTGATCCCGATCCGGTTTGCACCGGGCTGGTCGATCGGATCGGCAGCGCCGAAGCTTCGGTCAGCCTGCGTGGACCCGATGGCCGCAAGCTGTTTGACGAACTCGCGGACACGGTCAGCGATCATGACAGCGCGCTTGATCGGGTTCTGGGACTGTTGCAGGCGCGGTTTCCATCGGCGCGGATCGCTGCAGTGGGTCATCGTATCGTCCATGGTGGACCGGCCAATGACCGTCCAATCCGCATCACCCCCGACATCCTGCGTGCGCTGGAAGACCTGGAACCCTTTGCGCCGTTGCATCAGCCCTACAATCTTGCGGGCGCACGGGCGGTGATGGCACGCTTCCCCGAGGCCGCTCAGGTGGCCTGCTTCGACACGGCCTTTCATCGGCATCACCCCTGGGTCAACGACACGTTTGCCCTGCCGACCGAGTATTATGACATAGGCGTCCGTCGGTATGGCTTTCACGGGCTCAGCTACGACTATATCGCAGGCCATCTGGCGCAGACCGTGCCGCAGGTGCATGCAGGGCGGGTCATTGTGGCCCATCTGGGCAATGGTGCCTCGATGTGTGCGATGCGTGGGGGTCAGTCTGTCGGCTCGACCATGGGCTTTTCGGCGCTGGACGGCCTGCCGATGGGCACCCGTTGCGGTCAGCTTGATCCCGGCGTCATGCTGTATCTGATGGAGCAAAAGGGAATGGCCCCCGCCGAAATTGCGGACCTTCTCTATCGCAAGTCTGGTTTGCTGGGGCTTTCAGGCTTGTCCAACGATATGCGTACGCTGGAACAATCCGATGCGCCCGATGCAATCCGCGCGATCGAGTATTTCACGTTTCGGGCCCGGCGCGAGTTGGGGTCATTGGCTGCGGTTCTGGGCGGGCTCGATGCGATCGTGTTCACCGGAGGGATCGGCGAGAACTCGGCGCGTGCGCGCGCCCAGATTTGTGCGGATATGGCGTGGCTTGGGGTGGCGCTGGACGCCGAGGCCAATCGGCAGAGCACGCGAGTCATTTCGGCCAAAGGTGCGGCTGTGCAGGTGATGGTCATTCCCACCAATGAAGAGCTTGTGATTGCGCGCGCGGCAGCAGAATTGTCGGCCTGAGATGTCGCGATTTGCACGCGAACCGGCGTTATTTTGCTGGGGTTTGCGAAAATAATGGCCTGTCTACGGGAATCCCCCAATTTCGCTGCCCGCAGAGATTCATTAACTATTGGTTAACTACCGGGCGCAAACGCTCAAACCACTTTCACAAATTTCCCCCGATGAGGGGCTGGCTCTTTACCCCCTTGGCCGGCCCCTCTCTTTTTTGCAGGTCAGGTGTTTGGTGGCACGTCCTGCAGAACCTGCTGCACAAGATCGGGAAGATCGGCACTGTTGGCGTAGCTGTGCGTATGGTGCATCTGCGCGACAGGCGACTTGCGATAACCTTCGGTGAACAACAGAAAGGGCACCTGCGCCCGTTGCGCGGTTTCTGCGTCGACCTCGCTGTCGCCTACGAAAATAGTTGGACCTGCATCAGGCAGGGCGTCGAAGCATGCCTGTAAATGCGCAGGATCGGGTTTGCGCATGTGCAGCGTATCCCCGCCAATGATTGCATCGAAATAGTGGGACAGCTTCAACGCATCCAGCACATGGCGCGCCGGGTTTTCAGGCTTGTTGGTACAAATGCCCAACACGCACCCCATGGCTTGCAATCTGTCGAGTGCCTGCGTCACGCCTGGATAAACAGTTGTCTGATCGGATGCGGCGGCGTCGTAGTGATGCAGCGTAAGCTGTGTCAGTTCTGCATGGCGGTCGGCAGATAGTCCACATTCGTTCATGACGCGTTCGACCAGCTTGGGCATCCCGTTGCCTACGAATCGTCTGATGGTTTGTTGGGGCAGCGGGACGACCCCTTGATCCGCCAGCATCCTGTTTGCGGCGTTCGCTATATCGGCGATGCTGTCGACCAACGTGCCGTCCAAATCAAATGCAACCACTGCAACCATGTCCGAATCCACCTTTAGTGCTTACGGACCAAGGCGTAGGGCGCAGCGGCAATATCCGCAACAGAAAGCCGTGGATAGGCCTGAAAAACCATGGGTTGACAAATCTTACTATTTTTATCAGATTAATGCTTAGGAACAGTCAGCCAGCCCGACAGCGGGTCAGCCAGATCAAGCGAACCACGAACAGATAAGGCCATGTGCCAAAAACGCTCTGGAGATGCCCCGATGAACGCGCAGACCCCCAACTCGACCCAAAGCTATGCTGTCTCGATGCTGCCCGCCCATAAGGCCGAAGAACTGACCGCAGGCGGAAACCTGGCCCATATCGAGCTGGGCGATCAGCTGTATACCCTGCGCATCACCCGCGCGGGCAAATTGATCCTGACGAAATGAGCGCGCCTGCATCGCGCGGCGGTGCCGCAGTCGGACGTCTGTCCGACCTGACCCCGATTGAGGCGGGCGCAGTGATGTACCTTCGTCTCTGGGGCGATGGTGCCAGTGGCAGGGCCAATGCTGCCAGCGATTTTGACATCGCACTGGGTGCGGATCACGGACGCGCGGCGATGATGACGCTGGATCGATTGTGCTCGCTCTGTGCGCATCACGGCCGGCGGCCTCTGGTGCGGCACGGGCTTGGATGCGCCTGCCTGGGCGCGGATGAGAACTGCTTTGCCCAGATGATCGCCGCAGCCTCGGAAGGTGCGCGCGAAGATGCGATGATGATGGCCTCGCTGATCGTGCGGCCTGATTTTGCACCCGCGCTGACATCGCTGTCCGAAGAGCTTGGGCTGGCCTTGCGCCGTATGACCGCAACAATCCCCCTGCCGACGACCGGGCACCAACCCCCAACTTCGGTGCTGCAATGACCGGCAAACGCAAAACCCCGGCTATTGCGCCGGGGTTTTGTTTGTCTCAGCAGCAGCCGCAGCCCGCGTGGTGATGATCGTGATCGCAGGCGGGTTCGGGCGCATAGTCACCGACCTCCGACAACACATCGCGCAAGACCCAGAGGATCATATCTACATCCTCGGCCTCGATTGTCAGCGGTGGGCGGATTTTCAGGATGTTGTCCTTTGGCCCCTCGCTGCCGATCAGGATGCGATGATCCCGCATCCGGTTTTTGACATAGCTGCAAATCTCGGTGCCCTCGGAACCATCGGGATTGATCAGCTCGACCCCAAGAAACAGCCCGACGCCGCGCACATCGCCGACCTGCGGGAAATCGACCTCGATCCGCCGCAACCCGTCCATCAGGCGCGCACCCATGAGCCGCGCATTGTCCTGCAGGCCTTCGTCATCGACGATATCCAGCACTTCTTTGCCGATGCGGCAGGACAGCGTGGACCCTCCGAAGGTCGAGAAGAACTCGATCCCGTTGTCAAAGCTCTGCGCGATCTCCTTGGTGGTGACCAGCACGCCCAGAGGATGCCCGTTGCCAATGGGTTTGCCCATCACTACGATATCGGGCAGCGCGCCCTGATGCTCAAAGCCGAAATAATACTCACCCAGACGGCCAAGCCCGGTCTGCACCTCATCAGCGATGCAAACACCGCCTGCGGCACGGATTTTCTCATAAACCGCAGGAAGATAGCCTTTGGGCGGAATGATCTGCCCCCCGACCGAGGGGAAGGTTTCAGCGATGAACCCGGCAACCCCATGACCACGGTCCTGCAAAGCGGCAATCGCCGGATCCACAAAATCCGCGAATTTTGTGGCGCGGTCGGGATCGTCGCGTTTGAACGACCCGCGATAGTCGTCTGCGACCTCAACCAGCTCGACCCAATCCGCCTTGCCGATACCGCCCGGCTTATTGAACTTATAGGCCGAAATCGCCACCGCCGCGTTGGTATTGCCGTGATACCCGTGATCCGGCGTCACGATCCCTTTCGCCCCGGTATGCGCGCGCGCCAGACGCAGCGCCAGCTCGTTGGCCTCGGTGCCGGAATTCACGAAAAAGCAGACCTCGAAATGATCGGGCAGCTTCGACAACACCTTCTCGGCAAAGGCCGTCTGCGCCGGGTGCAGATAGCGGGTGTTCGAATTCATCCGCTTCAACTGATCCGCAGCAACCGCCTGAATGCGCGGATGCGCGTGGCCCACATGAGGCACGTTGTTATAGGCGTCCAGATAGGGGCGGCCCCATTCGTCGAACAGGTGGTGTTTCCACCCCCGCACCAGCATGACCGGATCATGGTACGTCAGGCTGAGGTTGCCCCCAAAGTGATCGCGCCGCCCCTGCAGAATCGCCTGCTTGTCCGTCGGCCGATACGCCACCTTGTCATCCGGCAGGTTCAGCAAGGCCGCGGGGTTCGGGCAGACGGCATTCCACAATTCCAACTCGTCCGGATCGGCCACGCCGGGCCAGTCGGCCTGCATCCCTTGCGTGGTCAGCGCAAGTTGGAAATGTACGTGCGGCGCCCAGCCGCCATTCTGCGTCGCGTCCCCCAGCCGCGCAAAGGCCGCCCCCTGCGCCACCGGATCACCGGGTTTCAGGCGGTCGCAAACCTCGGGATCAAGATGGCCGTAGAGCGTGTAGAACGCATCACCCTCGGGCGTCTCATGGTGCAAGATCACAACGCCACCATAGTCCAGATGCGCATCGCGGTTCTCAACCGCCTCGACCCGACCGCTGAGTGGAGCGTGCAACACCGTCCCGGCAGGCGCAAACACATCCACCGCCAGATGCACCGTCCGCCGGTCCGAGGCCTTCCACGGCCCCTTGCGAAACCCCGGCTCGGCATAGATCAGGCGGGGCTCGTTGTAATATCCCAGCCAGAAACCTTCCCCGAATTCCTCGCCCACCCGCGCGGCCTCGTCCAGCGGCATATGAAACGGGTTCTGCGGCCAGGTCGAGTTTTCAACTGACAGCGAGCCCATCGGTGCGTCGCTCAGATCCTGCCCGAACATCTGGGCGAACTGCCCGCGATGATCAGCCAGATAGCCGTGGATACGCTCCGCCCCATCAACCACCGGCAGACCACAGGCTGCGCGCAGCCGTGCCGCCATCAGCTCGCCATTGACCGAGGTGTTCTCAAGAAACCGCCACGCGGGGGCCTGACTGATCGTCACATACGGATCATCCGGATTCTCCGCCGCCATCAGGGTCGAGTTCACCACGGAAACCGCCAACCGCATCCGCAGCAGCGGCCAGATCAAATCGACCTCCTCCGCGCGCAACCGGTTGGCCGCATGATACCCACGCACCAGCGCCGCCAGCGCCAGTTCGGGTTTTGGATGATCCAGCACCACATAAGCCCCGGCAATTGCCAGATCACAAATCCGCGGCGCGGCACACATATCGCCCAGATCGATCAGACCCGAGACGCGGCGGCGGTCGCTCAGCTGACCCTCGACCAGAATGTTGTAGTCATTGACGTCATTGTGGATCGCCTGCCGAGGCAGATCATCCAACAGACTGCGAATGGCATCAAACCCCGTCACAACCTCCTGCAACAGCGCCCGCCGCGCAGGGTCCTCGATCACGCCCAACTGATCGGCGATCCAACCCGCCTGCATCAGGTCCCACTTGAACCCTTCGCGATGCAGGCTGGGATGCTCAAACCCTTCCAACGCCCGATCCGTCGCGCCCAGCACGCGGCCCAGTTTCAGGATCAAGTCTTCGGTCTTGGGCGCGCTGCGGGCATAGCATTCTCCGGGCATCCGCTCCAGCAACCAGACCAGCCGTTCGGCACCCCCGTCATCCTCGATCACGGGCAACAGCGCCCCGGACAGATCAGCAAAGACCTTCGGAAACGGCAGCCCCGGCGCGACTGATGCAATATGCTCCAGTGCTTTGATCTGTAAATCGACCAGCCCCGGTGCGCACCCTGCCCGCATCACCTTCAGCACATAGTCCTGCCCGTTGGTCGCACGCACCAGAAAGTTGAGGTCATACTCCCCATCCAACCGCGTCAACCGCGCCTCCAGCCCCCAGTGCTGACGCAGCTTCCCTGCCCAATACGCGTTCAAATCGCCCATGCGACACCCCATAGCTCTCCCCAAAAAGGGATCTTCTTCATCTGGCCAAAAATATCCTCGGGGGGAATCGCGCCCGCAGGCGCGATGGGGGCAGACAGCCCCCCTTGCGCTCACCCCAATGCGCGCAACCGCTTGATCAGAGAGGACGTATCCCAACGCCCGCCACCCAGCTTCTGCACGTCCTTATAGAACTGATCCACCAAAGCCGTCACCGGCAGGGAGGCCCCGGTTTCATCCGCCGTCGCCAGACAAATTCCCAAATCTTTGCGCATCCAGTCCACGGCGAACCCATGCTCGAAATGATCGTCCAGCATGGTCTCATAGCGGTTGGCCATCTGCCAGCTGCCCGCAGCGCCCTGACTGATCACCTCGACCACCGCGCGGCCATCCAGCCCGGCTTTCTCGGCAAAATGCAGGGCCTCGCTTAAACCCTGAACCAGCCCGGCGATGGCGATCTGGTTGCACATCTTGGTCATCTGGCCTGCACCACTCTCGCCAATCCGACGGCAGATTTTCGAATAGACCTGCATCACTGGCTCGGCCCTATCATACGCCGCCTGATCCCCGCCGCACATAATCGACAGAACGCCGTTCTCGGCCCCCGCCTGACCGCCCGAAATCGGAGCATCGACGAAGGCAATACCCCGTGCCCCGCCCGCTTCGTACAACTCGCGCGTCACCTTGGCCGAGACGGTGGTGTGATCCACAAAAACGGCACCCTCGGCCATACCGTGAAAAGCACCATCGTCCCCGGTACAAACCATGCGCAGATCATCGTCATTGCCCACGCAGGCCATCACGAAATCCGCGCCCTCTGCCGCCGCGCGCGGGGTTGCCGCCATGGCACCGCCATGTTGCGCAACCCAGGCCTCGGCCTTGGTGCTGGTGCGGTTGTAAACCGTTACTTGATGTCCGGCGGCCTGCAGATGCCCCGCCATCGGATAGCCCATGACGCCCAGGCCAAGAAACGCGACTTTTGCCATTTTCCGAAATCCCCTCCGCTGACCGGCTGCGCAGAGCGCGCCGGAATGTTCAGCGAAGACAAAGCAAAGCTGAGCCCAAAGGGCAACCCCGTGTCACGCTTTGCTGCCGAGGTCTTTCAGTATCGGACAATCCGGGCGGTCATCCCCGGCGCAGGCGTCGACAAGATGGCTCAGCGTATCTCGCATCCCCTTCAGGTCAGCGATCTTGGCGTCGATCTGCGCCAGATGATCGCGCGCCACGCGTTTCACATCCGCGCTGGCGCGGGATTCGTCTTCATACAGCGCCATCAGAGTACGACAGTCCTCGATCGTGAACCCCAGCGCACGGGCACGGCCCAGAAAGTTCAGCTTGTGAATGTCCTGATCGCGAAAGCGCCGATATCCGTTGTCATCGCGCAGCGGTTTGATCAGATTGATATCCTCGTAGTACCGGATGGTCTTGGCGGGCAGGCCGGTGCGGGTCGAGACATCTCCGATATTCATGCCGCTACCTCTTGTGGGGTTGTGTTGGCTTGCGCCTCAGGCAGGCTGGCGCGCACGCGACGCAGGCGCAGCGCGTTCGAGACGACAAAGACGCTGGACAGCGCCATCGCTCCGGCGGCCAGAGCCGGCGACAACAGATGCCCACCAAACGGATAGAGCACGCCCGCCGCAACCGGGATCAGCAGCGTGTTATAGCCAAACGCCCAGCCGAGGTTCTGCCGGATATTGCGCATGGTACGGCGACTGATCTCGACAGCGTTGGCCACGCCGCGCAGATCACCGGACATCAGCACCACATCGGCGGTTTCAATCGCGACATCGGTGCCGGTACCAATCGCGACCCCAATATCCGCCGTGGCCAGCGCCGGGGCGTCGTTGATCCCGTCGCCCACAAAGGCGAGCGTACCGAATTGCTGCTGCAAGTCCGAGATCGCGGCGACCTTGCCATCGGGTAACACCTCGGCTGCGACATGGTCGATGCCCAGACGGTCGGCCAAGGCCTGCGCCGTCCGCGAGTTGTCGCCGGTGATCATCGCCAGCGTCACACCCATGTCATGCAAGCGGGCCAGAGCCTCGGGCGTGCCGGGTTTGATCGGGTCCGACACCGTCAGAGCCGCCGCAGCCTGACCGTCGACCGCGACATAGATCGGAGTCGCCCCTTCGGCGGCGCGCTTCTGCGCCTCGGGGTGCAAATCGCCCAGATCAATGCCGTTCTGCGCCATCAACCGATCCGCGCCCACCAGCACCGCGCGCCCCTCAATCGTCGCGCGCAGGCCGAGACCTGTGAGCGACTCGAACGTCTCAACCTCGGGCAGAACCTCGGGCCCGGCGCGGGTAATTGCGGTGGCAATCGGGTGTTCGGATTGGGCCTCAGCGGCGGCGGCAAGGCGCAGCACCTCCGCGCGGTCAAAGCCGTTTGTGGTGAGGACCTCGTTCAGTTCGGGCCGTCCAAGGGTCAGCGTGCCGGTCTTGTCCAGCGCGATGACCTTGGCCTGCTGCAGCTGCTGCAGCGCATCACCCTTGCGGAACAGAACGCCCAGTTCCGCCGCGCGGCCCGTACCGACCATGATTGAGGTCGGCGTGGCCAGACCCATAGCGCAGGGGCAGGCAATGATCAGCACCGACACGCCCGCGACCAGAGCCAGTGGCAAAGCCGGGACGGGGCCGAATATCAGCCATATGGCAACCGTCAGGACAGCCACCGCCATCACCGCGGGGACAAAATAATAGGTGATGCGGTCAACAAGCCCCTGAATGGGCAGCTTTGCCCCCTGTGCCTGTTCGACCATGCCAATGACCTGCGCCAGCACCGTATCGGCACCCACATGGGTTGCCTTGATGCGCAGCGCCCCGGTGCCGTTCACCGTGCCGCCGACCACCGAGGTGCCGATGGCCTTGCCGACGGGCACCGGCTCACCCGTGATCATGCTTTCGTCGACGTAAGAGCTGCCATCCAGCACCTCACCATCCACGGGCACGCGCTCTCCCGGGCGGATTTGTACGATGTCGCCAACCACGATCTCAGCAATGGGACGGTCGATCAACGCGCCATTGTCCTCGACCCGCGCGGTTTTGGGCTGCAGGCCCACCAGTTTGCGAATGGCCGCCCCGGTCCGGCCCTTGGCGCGGGCTTCCATCAGGCGGCCCAGCAGGATCAGGACGACGATGACGGCGGCCGCCTCAAAATAGACATTGGCGGTGCCCTGCGGCAGCAGCCCCGGCGCAAAGGTTGCGATCACCGAATACAGATATGCAGCCCCGGTTCCCAGAGCCACCAGCGCGTTCATATCTGGCGCACCGCGCAGCAGGGCGGGGAGGCCTTTGGCGTAAAACACCCGCCCGGGCCCGATCAGAAGCACCGAGGTCAGGGCAAACTGGATCAGATGACTGGTCTGCGTGCCAATCGTCGTCATCACCCAATGATGAAAGGCCGGGATCATGTGCCCGCCCATTTCAAGCACGAAGACCGGCAACGCCAGCGCCGCCGCGATCAAAGTCGTGCGGCGCAGACCGTTCAGTTCATCGGCTTTGGCGTCCTGATCCGTTGCGTCGGAAGCCGCGGGTCGTGCCGCGTAGCCCGCTTCGGCCACAATCCGCGCCAACCGGGCGGGATCGGTCGCACCTTCGACATAAGCGATGCGCGCGCTTTGGGTGGCAAGGTTGACCGACGCCGTGGTGACGCCGGCGCTGGCCTGCAGGGTACGCTCGATCCGGGACACGCAGGATGCGCAGCTCATCCCGTCGATCTTCAGGTGTACCTCGCGCATTGCTGCCGGGTATCCTGCTGTCTCAAGCGCGGTCAGGATCTCTGACAGCGGGCCGTCATGGCGCACATCTGCCGTCTCTGTCGCGAAATTGACTGCGGCTTCGCGAACACCGGGCAAATCCCGCAGCGCGGCCTCGACCCGGCCAACGCAAGAGGCGCAGCCCATGCCCGTGATTTTGATTTGATCGCGCCGCGGTACGGTCATCCGAGTCGTCCTGACAATGACTTTCGCCCCTCACATAAGGGTTCCAGTCACGGGAAGGTCAAGGGCGAAGCCGTCCGTTTTGCAGCCCGCGTCGGTTTGGCGCGGGCTAGGACGCGCCGGATTTCAACGCGGCCAATTCGCGTTGCAACCGCTGGTTCTCGGCCTGCAGCACCGCCAAGTCCTGACCCAGCGCGTTCAGGTGGGGCCGCAACTCGGCCTCGGTAAAGCGGGGCGTGATATGGCGCGGGCAGTTCCAGTCGAGCGCTTCGACACGCACAATCGCCGCACGTTCCGCCTGTGCCTCGGCGCCAGCGGGGTAAAGGTCGGCCGCGGCCTCTGCGCCCTCAGAAAATGCCATCCGCCCGAGGATCTTCATGCGGCGACTGTTGGCGTAGTCCATCAGGATCAGCGCCACCCGGTCGTTCCCGTCCAGATTACCGCGCGAGATATACTGCTGATTGCCCGAGAAATCCGCATAGCCGATGGTCTTTTCGTCGAGAACCCTGAGGAAACCCACGGGGCCGCCGCGAAACTGGACATAGGGCCAACCGGTCTCGGACACGGTGGCCTGATAGAAGCCGTCGCGGGCCTGTATGAACGCTTTTTCAGCGGGTCCGATGCGATGACCCTGCCGCGGTCCGTCTTCTATGAACTGCGCATAGGTTGCAGCCGATCCCATCCGCTCTTGGTGCGCGCGCACGGCGGGGGTGAAGGTCAGTTCCGGGAAAGCGCGTGGCATGGTCTTTCTTTCATCAGCCGTTGGAGGGCATAAAAGCCGGTTCCGCCCGGCCTGTCACGCCATCCAACTCAGATGTGATGCTAAGGATGGGGACGTTGCGTAGCCGGGTACACGGACGCCACGTCACATGGATTGGCAGCGCTTCGCTGCGCGGATAGCTTTGAACAAACACCTGAACCGGAGAGCTCTTGATGTCGCTTTTTACCAGCACCGCCGCCTGGGTTACGGATGAACACCGGATGTTTGCCGATATGGCTGGCCGGTTTATGGATGATGCACTGGTGCCAAACGCCGAACGCTGGGTCGAAAACGGCATGGTGGATCGGGCGTTCTGGCGGCAAGCCGGTCAGGCTGGGCTGATGGCAGGTTCGATTGCCGAAGAACATGGCGGCGTGGGCGGCGGCATGGGGTTCGATTCTGTGACGCTCTATGAGCAGTCCGCGCGCGGGGATGTCGGTTGGGGCTATGGCATTCAGTCGATCGTGACCCATTACATCACCGCCTATGGCAGTGAGGATCAGAAGGCGCGCTGGCTGCCCAAGCTGGCTTCGGGCGAGATGATCGGGGCGCTGGCCATGACCGAACCGGGCACCGGATCGGATGTGCAGGCGGTCAAGACAAGCGCCGAGAAGGACGGTAATTCCTATCGGCTGAACGGGTCCAAGATATTTATCACCAACGGCCAGTCTGCCGATCTGGTGATTGTCGCGGCCAAGACCGACAAATCGCTGGGTGCCAAAGGCGTCTCGCTGATTGCGGTCGAGACCGAAGGGGCCGAGGGGTTCCGCCGTGGGCGCAATCTGGAGAAGCTGGGGATGAAGGGCAACGATACCGCCGAGCTTTTCTTTGAAGACGTCAAAGTGCCCATGACCAACCTGCTGGGCCCGGAAGAGGGGCAGGGGTTCTATCAGCTGATGAAGCAACTGCCATGGGAACGGCTGACCATCGGCATCATGGCGCTGGGCGCGATTGACTTCGCTATCGCCGAGACTGTGAAATATGTGCAGGAGCGTAAGGCCTTCGGGCAGCGGGTGATGGATTTCCAGAACACGCGGTTCAAGCTGGCCGAATGCAAGACCAAGGCCGAGGTGCTGCGCAGCTTTGTCAATGATTGCATCGGCAAGCTGGAGGCCGGTGAGTTGGATGCGGCCACTGCCTCGATGGTCAAATACTGGGGGTCCGAGGTGCAGAATGAGATCATGCACGAATGCCTGCAACTTTTTGGCGGCTATGGGTTCATGATGGAATACCCGATCGCGCGGCTCTATGCGGATGCGCGGGTGCAGATGATCTATGGCGGCACCAATGAAGTGATGAAAGAGCTCATCGCTCGTTCACTGGACGTCTGAGGCAAAGCGCTCCCGCCCGTCGTCGACATTCCTTACGGAACGTCTCCTTCCGTTGGGCCGGGCAGGCCGCGCCTGCCCGGCCCCCCTGCCGTCCGCAGGACGCAAGGCCGAAGGCCGCGCCGCTTTCTATCTTTTCCGGATTTGCTGATCTGCCGCCCACCTGCCATGATCGTTGCAACTGGTCTGATGAGAAAGAGCCCGCTCATGGCTGCGTCAAACAAATCCCGTATATGCGCGCTGCTCAAAAGCATTGAAACTGGTGATCCCGGCCCTGTCTCGGTGGTAAACGAGGCGCAGTATATCCAGCATAACCCGCAGACCCATGAAGGCAGCGAAGGCTTGGCGGCGCTGTTCAAACGCCTGTCCGAGACCTCTCCCCGAGTGAATATCGTTCGTGCGTTCGAAGACGGCGCCTTTGTCTTTGCCCATACCGAGTATGATTTCTCGCGCCGCAATATCGGGTTCGAGGTGTTCCGGTTTGAGGACGGGCAGGCGGTGGAGCATTGGGACAATATTCAGCCACGCCAAGGCCCCAATGCCTCGGGCCACAGCATGGTTGATGGGGTGACGGATGCAGGTGATCCCGCACTGACGGAACAGAACCGGGCATTTGTCCGCGCCTTTGTTGAAACAGTGCTGATCGCGGGTGATCTGGATCAGATCGCGGCCTGCATTGATGCGGAGACCTATGTCGAGCATAACCCGCACCTGTCCGATGACGTCAGTGCCCTGCGTGCTGAATTGTCCGATGCCAATACGGTGAACTACCAGCGCCTGCATCGTGTGCTGGCCGAGGGTGATTTTGTCTTAACCGTCTGCGAAGGCGCGTTTCGGGGCAAGCACAGCGCATTCTATGATCTGTTTCGCGTCGCGGATGGCAAGATCGTCGAGCATTGGGACACGGTTGAGACCATCGCCCCGCGCGAGGATTGGAAAAACGACAATGGCAAGTTTTGACCTATCCTGATGCCAACTGGTCCTGCAGCCAGTCCTGAAAGGATTTCAGCGGCTCGGGCATGGCGCGGTCGGTGGGCCAGACCAGATAATAGTCACCCAGACTGACGGGCGGCCCCTGCCAGGCGGGCACCAAACGCCCTGCCTCCAGATCATCGCGCACCAGATATGAGGGCAGCAGACCCACGCCCATCCCGTGGATGGTCGCCTGTATCATGGTCGAGAACTGATCGAACAGCATTCCGCGCAGGCCTGAGACCGCTTGGCCTTGCATGTAAAACCACCTTTCCCACGCGTCGGGGCGCGATTCCAGATGCAACAGTGGGGTGCTGCGCAGGGCGTCCAGCGTCTCATGCGCGGTCTCTTTCAGCGCCGGGGCGCAAACCGGCAGAACCTCTTCCCGCATGATCGGCAGGTAGTGAACTCCTGCCCAATCTTTCTGGCCGAAATGAATGGCGGCGTCGAAGGGTTCAGCGCCAAAATCGAACGGTTTCAGCCGGGTGCCCAGATTGACCGTGACCTCGGGGTGGCGGCGCGCGAAATCCTGCAGCCGGGGGGCCAGCCAGTGCATGCCGAAGGCAGGCAGGATTGACAGATCAAGCGATCCGCCTGCCGGGTTCGCTTTTAGCTTCAGCGCTGCCTGCGCCAGATCCTGCACGGCAGATCTTGCGATTTGCACATAGTCTTTGGCCGCAGGCGTCAGGTGCAACCGCATCTGGCTGCGCTCGATCAGCTGTACGCCGAGCTGATCCTCCATGGTTTTCAGCTGGCGGCTGATTGCGCTTTGCGTCAAAGACAATTCCTCCGCCGCAGCCGAGGCGCTGCCGAGCCTGTCCACCGCTTCAAGCGCCAGCAAGGATGAGATCGAGGGCAGGAACCGGCGTGGCGCAATCATATAACAAATCCTCATACCTTATACATGCAATAGCACTGGTTTTTCCAAGCGACCAGCGACATGAGTGCAAGACGGCCTCTTTGCCCGTGCCTCTGGCGACCTTGAAATCCATGGCGGGGCACGTGACAAATCCGTCATTGGCCGATGACACTGACCAAACAAGGCAAGACCCATGGACCGCGCCCAGATCGTACATGAGAACTTCCTGACCCGCGTAGCACAACGCGACCTGCCCGAAGGTACGCCGCCGCGTCCGGGGCTGAGCGATACAGATGCCGTATCGCTGTTTCGCTCGCAGGTGCTGAGCCGGGCCTTGGACAGGACCAGCCGCGCCATGCAGAAGGCGGGGCAGGGTTTTTATACCATCGGCTCTTCGGGGCATGAAGGCATGGCGGCTGTTGCCCACGCGCTGCGCCCGACGGATATCGCGTTTCTGCATTACCGCGATGCGGCGTTCCAGATCGCCCGCGCCGAACAGGTTCCCGGCCAGCAGATCGCTTGGGACATGCTGCTGAGTTTCGCCTGTTCGAAAGAGGATCCGACTTCGGGCGGACGGCACAAGGTTTTGGGATCAAAAGCGCTGATGATCCCGCCTCAAACCTCGACCATTGCCAGCCATCTGCCCAAGGCGGTGGGCGCGGCCTATAGTCTGGGTGCGGCACGGCGGCATGACCCGGAACATCGCGAATTGCCCGAGGACGGAATCGCGATGTGTTCCTTCGGCGACGCCTCGGCCAACCATTCCACCGCGCAGGGGGCGATCAACACGGCGGGCTGGACCAGCGTGCAATCGACGCCGCTGCCTCTGCTGTTTGTCTGCGAAGACAACGGGATTGGGATTTCGGTCAAGACGCCGAAGGGGTGGATTCAGGCCTCGATGGAGCATCGGCCCGGGATCAAGTATTTTCAGGCCAGCGGTCTGGATATCTATGAGACGTTTGCCGTGGCGCAGCAGGCTGCCGATTACGTCCGCACGCGCCGCAAGCCGGCCTTCCTGCATCTGAAAACCGTGCGCCTTTATGGCCATGCCGGGGCGGATGTGCCCACGACCTATCTGCCGAAATCTGAAGTCGAGGCGGACGAGGCCAATGATCCCCTGCTACACTCTGTGCGCCTGCTGGATCAGGCCGGGGCGCTGGCTCCGGATCAGGCGTTGAAAATCTACGAAGAGACCTGTGCCCGTACCGACCGTGTGGCTGCCGAGGCGGCTTCGCGTCCTCATCTGGCCTCAGCGACAGAGGTGATGGCCAGCCTGATCCCGCCCAAACGAGCCTGCCGCCCGACCAACGGCCCCAGCGCCGAGGCGCGGGCCAAGGCCTTTGGCGGCGATATGCGCGCGATGGACGAGCCGCAGCCCATGAGCCGCCTGATCAACTGGGCGCTGACCGATCTGATGCTGGAACATGGCGAGATCGTCTGCATGGGCGAGGATGTCGGCCGCAAGGGCGGCGTCTATGGCGTGACGCAGAAGCTGCAGCAGCGCTTTGGCCCGGACCGTGTGATCGATACCCTGCTGGACGAGCAATCCATTCTGGGCCTTGCCATCGGCATGGGCCATAACGGGTTTATTCCGATCCCCGAGATCCAGTTTCTCGCCTATCTACACAATGCCGAGGATCAGATCCGGGGCGAAGCCGCAACCTTGCCGTTTTTCTCGAACGGTCAGTTCACCAACCCGATGGTGCTGCGGATCGCGGGGCTGGGCTATCAAAAGGGCTTTGGTGGGCATTTCCACAACGACAATTCTCTGGCCGTTTTGCGGGATATTCCCGGCGTCATTATCGCCTGCCCGTCGACCGGAGCGGATGCGGCGCAGATGCTACGCGAATGCGTGCGGCTGGCGCGTGAGGAGCAGCGGGTCGTGGTGTTTCTGGAACCCATCGCGCTTTATCCCATGCGCAATCTGCACGCGCCGCAGGATGCGGGGTGGATGACCCGCTATCCTTCACCGGATCAGCGCATTACGTTGGGCGAGGTGGGCGTGCATGGGGACGGCACCGATCTGGCCATCGTGACCTATGGCAACGGGCATTACCTGTCGCAACAGGCATTGCCCGAGTTACAGGCGGCAGGCCTGAAGACACGGATCATCGACCTGCGCTGGCTGGCCCCGATGCCAGTCGAGGCCCTGCGTGCGGCCACCAAAACATGCGCGCATGTTTTGATTGTCGACGAATGCCGTCGCACCGGCAGCCAGTCCGAGGCGCTGATGACTTTCTTCGACGAAGAAAGTCCCGCCACCCCAACCGCCCGTGTGGTGGCCGAGGATTGTTTCATCGCAACCGGCCCGGCCTATGCCGCGCCGTTGCCGTCGAAAGACAGCATTGTGGCCGCCGCGCTCAAACTGACCGGAGGTGCCGCATGACCCGCACTGCCGTTGTGATCTGCCCGGGCCGGGGCACCTATAACAAGCCTGAACTGGGCTATCTGCACCGTCACCATGCCGACCGGATGCAGATGTTCCACAGTTTCGACGCCATCCGCGCCGAGGCCGGGCAAGAGGCGGTCACCGCTCTGGACGGCGCAAGCCGCTTTACTGTCAGCAAGTATTCGCGCGGGGATGTGGCCTCGCCCCTGATCTATGCTGCATCCCTGGCCGATGCCCAGGCCCTGGCGAGTGACATCGAGGTGGTCGCTGTCACCGGGAACTCGATGGGCTGGTATATCGCAATGGCCGCCGGGGGCGCGTTGTCGCCCGAGAACGGATTCCGCGTGGTGAACACAATGGGCACGCTGATGCAGGACCATCTGATCGGTGGTCAACTGGTCTACCCCTTCACCGATGACACTTGGGCCAACGATCCCGCGCGCAAGGCCGAGCTGCTGGACGAGGTGGCACGGATCAACGGGGTGGAGGGTCACACCCTGGCCCTGTCCATCGATCTGGGCGGCATGCTGGTTCTTGCAGGCAACGAGGACGGCCTGAACGCGTTCGAAGACTCGCAGCCTACAGTTCACGAGCGTTTTCCAATGCGGTTGGCCAACCACGCCGCGTTCCACACGGCGCTGCAAGCCCCTGTTGCAGCACAGGGACGTTCTTTGCTGAGCCCAGATGTATTCGGCCAGCCGGAATGCCCCTTGATCGACGGGCATGGCAAGATCTGGTGGCCCGGGGCGACGGATACGCGGGCGTTGTGGGACTATACTCTGGGTCATCAGGTGACCGAGCCTTATGATTTCACCCGCGCAATCCAGACT
This sequence comes from Ruegeria sp. G7, assembly GCF_056535465.1. Lineage (NCBI taxonomy): Bacteria > Pseudomonadati > Pseudomonadota > Alphaproteobacteria > Rhodobacterales > Roseobacteraceae > Ruegeria > Ruegeria sp. G7. The sequence goes on from NZ_JBQFIL010000001.1 coordinate 1,670,574, forward strand.
GCGGCGCGCGAGTTTGCGCCTGATCTGCTGATCGTCACCGGTCCCGGTGCGACACTGAGCGGGGCGGTTGCGCAGTCGCTGGTTCTGTCCAACTGGCGGGGCATGGATGACAAGGCCGCGTTTCAGGCGCGACAAGAGGCGCAGCCCGTCGTGATCGCCATGGGGCGCGATGACCAAAGGCCGCTTGCAACCGGCTGACGCAGCGCTCTAAAGAACCTGCGATACCGCGAGGAGCCCGACGTGAACAATCATGATCAGTCCCTTTGGCTGGAAACCTGTCGCGAACATTTGCAAAGCCAGCCTTTGACCCGCGACATCACGGTCGATCTGGCGATCATTGGCGGCGGATATACCGGTTGTTCAGCCGCCCTGACAGCCGCGCAAGCGGGGGCGTCGGCCTGTGTGCTTGAGGCGGCAGAGATCGGACACGGAGGCTCGGGTCGCAATGTGGGGTTTGCCAATGCGGGCCTCTGGTTGCCGCCCGAAGAGATACGCAAGCATTTGGGTCCAGAGGCAGGAAATCGACTGATTGATCTTCTGGCCGCAGCGCCCTCTGACGTATTCGACCTGATCGACGCACATGAGATCGCGTGCGATCCCACACGCAACGGGACCCTGCATTGTGCGCATTCGGCGGGCGGCTGGCGCGATCTGCAGGCGCGATACGCGCAATTGAGGGCGACGGGCGCGCCGGTCGAACTGCTCTCTTCTGATCAGGCAGCACAGCGCACCGGGAGCGGGGCGTTTTTTGGGGCGTTGTTTGACCCTCGGGCAGGAACGATTCAGCCACTGGGTTACGTGCGTGGTCTGGCGCGTGCGGCACAGGCGGCGGGTGCGCAGGTATTCACGCAAAGCCCGGTTCAGTCCATGCGCCATGATGGCAATGTCTGGATTCTGACAACCGGGCAGTGGCGCGTACGGGCAAAATCGGTGCTTCAGGCGACCAATGCCTATCACCGGAACCTGCAGACTTCGGCCCCGGCCTATGTCCCGGTTTACTACTTCCAATACGCAACGGCACCTTTGTCCGACAACCTGCGCGCCAGCATCCTGCAGGGGGGAGAGGGGGCCTGGGATACGGGGCTGATCATGACCTCGTTCCGGATGGATCGCGAAGGGCGGTTTATACTCGGCGCGATGGGCGATCTGGCTGGTGCAGGGGGTGCCGCGCATACCGCCTGGGCCAAACGCAAACTGGCCGAGCTTTATCCGCAACTGGCCGATCAAGCCCTGCGGCAAGGCTGGCACGGGCGCATTGCGATGACGTCGGACCATATCCCCAAGATCACCCGGATCGGGCCGAACGCGCTTGCGGTCCATGGCTACTCGGGTCGCGGCATCGGGCCAGGCACTGTGTTTGGCCGCCTGACGGCACAAAGCCTTTTGCAAAAAGACCCCGCCTTGTTACCTGTCCCCGCAGTGGCAGATTACTCCGAGCGCTGGACTGGGCTGCGCCGAGTGTACTTCGAAACCGGTTCGGCGCTTACGCATCTGTTCAAGGCGCGCTTCTGATCTTAGGTTTTGTGGCCACGATCAGTCCTTTAACGTCGCCGCGATGGACTCGATCCGGTCCCGCAACCAGCGATGCGCCGGGTCGTTGGCCGAGCGTTGGTGCCAGACCATGTAGATCGACACCGGATCGCAGTTGAAGGGCAGCGGTGCGCAATCCAGCGCTGCCAGCGGACCACGTTTCATCAGTGCCGTGTCGGTCGAGATCAGGTCGCTGCCTTTCACAAAGGGCGGGATGGCGTTGAAATGCGGCAAGGTGACGACGGGCGGTCTGATCTGGCTTTGATCCACGCCGCGCATCACGGCGCGCGCGTTGCGGCCATCGGCAAAGCGCACCTCGACATGGTCGCTGTTGCAATAGGCCTGCCAGTCCTGCGGTGGATCGCGGTGCGTGGCGTCGTAGAACACCATCAGCGGACTGCTCAGCAGCCGTTTCTGAAAGATATCCGGCCCGTCGGGTGGCAGCGGCGTGAGCATCAACTGACACCGGTCGCTGCGCAGCAGGTCCGGGTCGGGCACGCCCGAGGGGATGAATTCCAACCGCAGACGCACCCCTTCGGTCCGCGCGTCGCGCAGCAGGTCGGGAAAGATCAACTCACGCGGCATATCATTGGTGGCGATCTGAACGTCGATCTGCTCGGATAACGGATCAAAGGGCCGCCCCTGCGTCAGCGCCCGCATCCCGTCCAGCACCCGTTGCGCAGGCTCTTTCAGTGACAGCGCGCGCTCGGTCGGGGTCAGGCCCTGACCGGATCGCACGAACAACGGATCGCCCAGCACCTGCCGCAGTTTGGCCAGCGTGTGGCTAATCGCCGATTGCGTTACGCCCAGCCGGTCGGCAGCTTTTGAAACCGAGCTTTCGTCGAGTATCGTCAGGAACACCCGCAGGACCTTGCCGTCGAGATCAGTGAAATCAATCTTGCTCATATCATCTATGATTATTCATGAATGGATTTGGTGTCTATGCAGCTTTAGATGATCCTTAGCAAGCAGGGGGCACGCGATGGGAATCCGCTTTTTCTCGGACAAAAACCGACCCGTTCATATGGGACCATACCCGCTGGAACGGCTGGCGCGGCAGGAGCAGATGCCCGATCTGGCGCAGGTCGCCCCGATGCGCGCGCTCAGCTTTCAACGGCCAGATCAGCCCGAGAGCATTGTTAATGCGATGGGCGAGTTTCAGGCGATGATGGATGCGATCCGGGACGGGTTCGTGAACCCGGTTGCCTCGGAAGTACCGCCTGATCCGGCAGAGCGCGCCAACCATCTGAAAGCGTTTGGTTATTTCAACGATGCGTCGATGATGGGCTGTGGGCCTCTGCCACCCGAGGCGATGCTGGCCGAGCCCCGGCGCAACCCCGATATCGATCGGTTGGCCCATGCGCTGAAAACGCGCCAGACCAAGACGCTGGCCTCGGGTATCGACGTGATCATGGCGGACCTGAAGGAAAGCATGGAGGCCGCGCCGCGCGCGATGGACAATCACCGCCATGCGATTGTCTTTCTCTACGAACATAACCGCGACCCTGATCCGAACGAACCCGGAGCCGATTGGATCGGCGATGCGCAGGACCACCGCGCCTGTCTGCTGGCAACCGAGAATGCGGTGGTGATCGCCAACTATATCCGTCTTTTGGGGTTCGATGCGCGGGCGCATACAGCGATGTCGTCCGAGGTTGATCTGGGCAAGCTGGCGGTTGCGGCGGGGCTGGCCTCGGTCGAGGGGGGCGACGTGATCACCCCGTGGCTGGGCAAGCGCTTCGGTCTGGCCGCCGTGACCACCGAGATGGAGATCGCCCATGATCGCCCCCTGTGCCCAATGGCCGACCAGCCGTGGTTCCGCACACAAGGCCCCGCATGGTGGCTGGGCGCGGGCTTTGCCAAGAACGCGCTTAATCGGGATGCCTATGCCAGACGGCGTTATGTGGACGGGGCGCACCCGTTTGAAAACCTCAAGCGGGTCGAGAGCCCGACCACATATATCGACGAGGAAAACGTCGCTCGCGTGCCCAAACGCGCCGATATGTTCGCGCGCGCGCAGTTCGGGGACATGGGCAAGTCGCTGCAGGACGCGACCAAGGGCGGGCATTACGTGCGCAAATCCGCCCCCAGCTTTGCCCAACGCCGCGCGCTGGGCGCGTTTGTTCTGCTGCAGGATGGCGACAGCGCCGAGGCCGAGCGGCCCACTGATGCGAAACGCAATGCCGCCAATATCAAGGCCGCGACCTATTTCCTTGGGGTCGATGCGGTGGGCCTCAGCCGGTGTCCCGAGTGGAGCTGGTATTCCCACGACGCCACCGGGGAAGAGATCGTCCCACCCCATGATCAGGCCATCAGCATGATCATCGATCAGGGCTATGAGACCATGGAGGGCGCCAGCGGCGATGACTGGATCAGTGTCGCGCAGTCTATGCGCGCCTATTTGCGGTTCTCGCTGCTCGGCGGCGTGATTGCGCAGCAAACCCGCAACCTCGGTTACAAGGCCAAAGCGCATACGGTGATGGACGGCGAGGTGCTGCAGCCTCCGCTGTTACTGCTGTCCGGCTTGGGCGAGGTCAGCAGGATCGGAGAAGTGATCCTGAACCCCTATCTCGGCCCGCGTCTGAAATCGGGTGTGGTGACGACCGATATGCCGATGGCCCATGACAAGCCGATTGATTTCGGCCTGCAGACCTTCTGCGAGTCCTGCAACAAATGCGCGCGGGAATGCCCTTCGGGCGCGATCACAGCCGGGCCGAAGCTGATGTTCAACGGCTATGAGATATGGAAATCCGACAGCCAGAAATGCGCGACCTACCGGATCACCACGCCCGGAGGCGCGATGTGCGGGCGGTGCATGAAGACCTGCCCGTGGAATCTCGAAGGTATCTTCAAGGAGCGCCCCTTCCGCTGGGCCGCGATGAATATCCCCAAGCCGCGCCGGCTTTGGCCAAGCTGGATGATGCCGTGGGCAATGGCGGGCTCAATGACGTCAAGAAGTGGTGGTGGGATATCGAATTGGACCCCGATGGGGCCTACCGCCCTTCGAAACACGCACTCAACCGGCGCGATCTGCAGCGCGACCTTGATCTGAAATACGAGGATCAAACGCTGGCCGTCTATCCCGCCCCGCTTGCGCCGCACCCGTGGCCTTACCCGTTTCACATGGACCGCGAAGCCGGGATTGCGGCCTATGAGGCGATGGTCACGGCCTCAGATTACAAGGCCCGCAAGGCGGCGGGCGACTGGTCGGTCGTCCACCGCTACCAGGTCGCGGGCGACGCGCCGGTGATGCGGGTAGAGCTGACTAAAGTCGACAAGATGACCGCGGATGTCACCAAGTATGAATTCGCCACTTTGGACGGCGCGCCGCTGCCAGAATGGACCGCTGGCGCGCATCTGGACGTTTTGGTGTCGCCTGAATTCCTGCGGCAATATTCGATGTCGGGCGATCCGTCCGACCGCAGCACCTATCAGATCGGGGTGTTGCGCGAGGATGAAGGGCGCGGCGGTTCGGCGCTGTTGCACCGCATCTTCGACGAAGGGCGCAAGGTCTTCATCTCGAAGCCGATCAACCATTTCGAACTGGATGAAACCGCGACGAAGACCTTCCTGATGGGCGGTGGCATCGGCATCACGCCGATGATCGCCTTCGCCCACCGGCTGCACGCCTTGGGCAAACCGTTCCAACTGCACTATTCCGCCAGCACCCGCGCCGGGGCCGGGTATCTGGACGATCTGGCCGCGATGCCATGGGCCGAGCATGTGCACTATCATTTCTCGGATGAAGGCACCCGCGCCGATCTGGACGCGATCCTGTCGGGCTATCAGGACGGCTGGCACGTCTATACATGCGGCCCAGATCGCTTCATGGATGGCGTGATGCAGGCGGCCGAGGCACAGGGCTTTCCCGAAGAGGCGCGGCATCTTGAGTATTTCTCGGTCCCTGAACAGCCGGAATACGAGAATCATCCATTCACGCTGCGGCTGGCGAAGTCGGGCCGCGATCTGCCTGTGCCCGCCGACAAGGACGCGGCGCAAGTGCTGAATGAGGCGGGCATTCACGTGGATGTGAAGTGCTCGGACGGTATCTGCGGCGTCTGCAAATGTGGCGTGATTTCCGGAGAGGTCGAGCACCGCGACTTTGTCCTGTCAAACAAACAACGCGAGGGCGCGATCATCCTGTGTCAAAGCCGTGCCGCCCAGCCGGAGGCGGTGATCGAGATCGATCTGTGAACGATCACCAAAAACGACATTTCGATTCACAAAAATTGGTCGCTCCAGCCATGGACGCGGCGGGTTTGCTGCACTAACGTCCCGGTCAAACCCCAGTCTATCCTGATCAACAGGTGCGAGGTATTTTCATGGACTATCACAGCCCCGCCAGCTTCGCCGAGGCGTCGGCTCTGGCAACAAATGCAACGGGTATCACGCGGTTTCTGGCCGGCGGCACCGATGTGCTGGTGCAGCTGCGCTCGGAACTGGTGACCCCCGATACGCTGATCGACATCAAGAAGATCGAAGGTGTCAGCGACATCACCCACAATGCCGATGGCAGCTGGACGATCGGCGTCGCCGTCACCGGTGCCGAGATGAGCGAACACGCCGAACTGGGCCGCGACTGGCCCGGCGTGGTCGAGGCGATGGACCTGATTGGCTCGACCCAGGTGCAGGGGCGCGCGACGCTCACCGGCAACCTGTGCAATGGCTCTCCTGCAGCGGATTCAGTGCCTGCGATGGTTGCAGCCGGAGTGACGGTCACCGTGATTGGACCCGATGGTACCCGCGAGGTCGCTGTTGAGAACATCCCGACCGGCCCCGGCAAGACCTCGCTGGCAAAGGGCGAGGTGATCTCGGCCGTGAACATCCCGGCGCGCGGAGACAACGCGGGCGATGCCTATCTGCGGTTCATCCCGCGGACCGAGATGGATATCGCCGTGGTCGGCGTTGGCGTCAGCCTGCGCCTGGACGGTGACACGGTCACCGAGGCCCGAGTCTCGCTGGGGGCGGTGGCGCCCACCGTCTTGCTGGTTGAGGACTGTGCCAAGGCGATCATCGGCAGCACGCTGGATGACGCCGCACTGGATGCGCTGGCCGCTGCGGCCTCGGCCGCGTGCAGCCCGATCGACGATAAACGCGGCACCATAGCGTTCCGCACTGAAGTGGCCGGTGTTCTGGCCAAGCGCGCTGCGAAAATCGCCTATGCCCGCGCGAAGGGAGAGCAAGCATGAGCAAGATTCACGTATCCACCACCGTAAACGGGGACGCGGTCGAATACCTTTGTGATCCGCGCGAAACCCTGCTGGATTGTCTGCGCGACAAGCTGAATCTGACCGGCGCGAAAGAGGGCTGCGGCACCGGCGATTGCGGCGCGTGTTCGGTGACTGTCGATGGTCGTCTGGTCTGTTCCTGCCTGATGCTGGGAGCCGAGGCCGAGGGCAAGGACATCGAAACCGTCGAAGGCATTGCGGATGGCGACGTCCTGCATCCGCTGCAGAAAAAGATGATCGAATATGCTGCCCTGCAATGCGGCATCTGCACGCCGGGCATTCTGGTGGCGGCCAAGTCGCTGCTTGAGAAAAACCCGAACCCCACCGAAGAGGAAACCCGGTATTGGCTGGCAGGTAACCTCTGCCGCTGCACCGGATACGACAAGATCATTCGCGCCGTAATGGACACGGCGGCAGAGATGCGGGAGGCGTCATAATGGCTCTGGACGATCGTAAATCCGACTTCACATTTGTGGGCACACGCCCCGACCGACCGGATGGTCTGGACAAGGTCACAGGCCGCGCCAAATTCGGCGCGGATGCCTATGCGCCGGGGATGTTGCACGGGGCCATTCTGCGGTCGCCCCATGCGCATGCGCGGATCGTGAAAATCGATACCTCAAAAGCTGAGGCCCACAAGGACGTCAAGGCCGTCGTCACACGCGCCGATTTCGCCGATGTACCGTTCCTGCCCGGTCTGGAAGGCGAGTTCTGGAACGTGCTGGAAAACGTCATGGCGGGGGAGAAGGCGCTTTATGACGGCCACGCGGTGGCAGCGGTTGCGGCTACCTCGGCGCTGGCCGCGCGCGACGCGTTGAAACTGATCGAGGTCGACTACGAGGTTCTGCCGCACGTCACCGATGTCGACAAGGCGATGGCCCCGGACGCCCCCGTGATCCGCGAAGGTGCTGCGGACTATTCCGTGCCGGAAGGGATGCACCCCAACGTCGTGCGCTATCACGAAAGCGGGCATGGCGACGTCGAGGCCGGTTTCGCCGAGGCCGATCTGGTCATCGAAGACAGCTTTACGACTGAGGCCACCCATCAGGGCTATATCGAACCCCATGCCTGTCTCGCCTCGATGGGCAATGACGGTAAGGGTGAGCTTTGGTGCACCACGCAAGGCCACTGGATCGCACAGAAAACCTGCGCTGCGCTTCTGGGCATCGAAACCTCGCAACTGCGTGTCACCGCATCCGAGATCGGTGGCGGTTTTGGCGGCAAGACCACCGTGTTCATCGAGCCGGTTGCGCTGGCGCTCAGCCGCAAGGCGAACCGCCCGGTCAAGGTCGTGATGAGCCGGTCCGAGGTGTTCCGGGCCACGGGGCCGACCTCATCCGCGTCGATGGATATCAAAATCGGCATGAAGAAAGACGGCACGATCACTGCCGCTCAGGGCATCTTCCGCCTGCAGGGTGGGGCTTTCCCCGGCGCTCCGGGCGACATGACCGCCATGTGCGCCTTTGCGCCTTATAACCTGACCAATGTGCGGCAGGTCGGCTATGATGTGTTGGCCAATCGCCCGAAACAGGCGGCGTATCGCGCGCCCGGTGCGCCGATGGGCGCGTTTGCCGTGGAATCCGTGCTGGATGAGCTGTGCAACAAGCTCGGCCTCGATCCGGTTGATGTGCGCCTGAAAAACGCCGCGCATGAGGGCACTAAGGCCAGCTATGGCCCGACCTATGAGCGTATCGGTCTGGTCGAAACACTGGAAGCGGCCAAAGCGCATCCGCACTATTCAGCCCCTCTGAAACCGGGGCAGGGACGCGGCATCTCCTGCGGGTTCTGGTTCAACCACGGGGGCGAAACATCCGTGTCGCTGGCCCTGTCCGAGGATGGCTCGGCGCAGGTTATGGTGGGCACGCCGGATATCGGCGGCTCGCGCGCGTCGATGGCGCTGATGGCGGCTGAGGTGTTGGGCATTCCCTATGAGAACATCCGCGTTACCGTCGCCGACACCGCGACACTGGGCTACAACGACGTCAGCCACGGTAGCCGGGTGACCTATGCCTCTGGTCTGGCGACCATCAAGGCGGCCAAACACGCGGTTGAACGCCTGTGTGAACGCGCCGCTGCCAAGTGGGGCATTCCAGTGGATGCGGTGAAATGGGAAAACGGCTGTGCAGTGCCTTCGGGGCCAAACGCAGGCGATTTCGATCCGTTGCCGCTGGCGGATATTACCGCCAATATGGGCGCGACGGGGGGGCCGATTTCCGGCCACTTCGAAGCGACCCCCGAGGGCGCAGGCGTGTCCTTCGGCACCCATATCGTCGATGCCGAGGTCGATCCGGAAACCGGCAAAACCTCGATCACCCGCTACACCGTCATTCAGGATGCGGGCAAGGCGATCCACCCCACCTATGTCGAAGGCCAGTATCAGGGCGGGGCCGCGCAAGGCATCGGCTGGGCGCTGAACGAGGAATATATCTATGGCGAGGATGGCCGCCTGCAGAACTCGATCTTCCTCGACTACCGTATTCCGGTCGCCAGCGACCTGCCGATGATCGACACGGTGATTGTCGAGGTTCCCAACCCCGGCCACCCGTTCGGCGTGCGCGGTGTGGGTGAGACGGGCATCGTGCCCCCGTTGGCCGCCATCGCCAATGCAGTGTCCAACGCGGCGGGCGTGCGGATGAAGCAACTTCCGATGTCTCCGCCGCGCATCCTCGCGGCGCTCAAGGACAATGGTTGAGGTCCACCTCTGGTCCGGTCTCCGGTCTTTGACCGGGGGCCAGCAGGTGGTCGAGGTCGAGGCCCAAACCACCGGCGAACTGCTTGGCGCATTGGTGCGCGCCCATCCGCAATTGCAGGCCCCGATTGATGCGGGTGTCTCGATCGCGATTGATGGGCGCGTCATTGCCAGTGGGTTAACCGAACCGATCCCCGAAGGGGCAGAGGTTTATCTGATGCAGCGCCTGCGCGGCGGTTAATACCTGCGGAACCGCTTGGGTGAATAGCGGTAGTGAGGCGTGCGAAAACCTTTGCGCTTTAGCTGCAGTTTGTGCGCCCGATATTTGGGGTGCTTGAACGCAGGGTGATAGTATTGCTTTTTAACCTTTGGTTTCTTGTAAATCTTTAGCTTTGGCTTCTTGTAGATCTTTAGCTTGAGCTTCGGCTTGTGAACGTTCGCTTTAACGACCGGAAGGTCGACTTGCGCCGGGCTCACGGCGACGGCGTGATACCGGTTGATACGCGGGGCCGAAGCCTCGTGAAGCGCGACGTCGAACGCCGGGACAGTTTTATGCCCGAATGGCTGAACGGCCGTCACCTGCTGTGCGTGTACGGCTTGCCCGGCCAGCAAAACAACCAGCGCGGACAGATATGTATGGATGGGCTGTTTCATCATCTCTCCTATCTCTTGCACCACTTTTGGGCCTGAGAATGAGATGGGAGCGGCGGTGTCTCTTGCCCAATAAAGCTTGCTCACAGCCCGGCGAGAGAATGTGCGAAGTGACGCGTGAACCCGGCGCTCAGGGCCAGCTGTCCGAAAGAATGAACTGACTACAGATTTCGGTCAGCGCGGGAAAGCGGGTGCGTTCCCTGAGATAGAGATATACCTGCCGTTTGTCGCTCAGATCGGCAATCGGGCGGAAGGCGACGCCTGCGGGCAGGAATTCAGCCACTGTCTGCGGCAGGACCGTGATCCAGTGACCCGACCGCACCATCGTGATCAACGAGTGGGTGTTGTGCACAGTGACCTCGGCAGTGTCGGTTTTCGCCGCGAATTCAGGGGTCTGGATCAGATTGCATAGCGGGTTGCGGATAAAGGATGCGGCTTGCAGATCCGCAATGGTCGGTGGGACTTTTTGCGTGAACAGCGCATGTTCCGAGGCTGTCACGAGGCCAAAGGCATCTTCAAACAGCGGCATGGCGCGGACCCCGTTCAAAGCATGCAGCCCCGAGGCGATGCCGATATCCGCCTGATCGCTGGTCAAGGCGTCCAGTACCTGCTGCGTGTCGGTATCGCGCAGTTCAACCTGCACTCCGGGACATTGTGTGGTCATGTGTTCCAGCAGCCTGGGAAACAGCAGCGCGCCCACCGACGGGACCGAGACGATACGGATCAGACCCTGATCCGCATGGGCAGCGGCCTCGATATTCTGGATTGTCTGGTCGAATTGACGAACTTGTTGCAGGGCCAGATCAAACACCTGCTCTCCCAGCGCGGACAGTCGGTTTTTGCGCTCGCCTTCGAACAGCTTCTTGCCCAGATGGTCTTCCATCTGTTTCAGCGTCATCGACAGTGCGGATTGCGTGCGGCCCAGCCGGTCTGCGGCTTCGGCCAGATTGCCGGTCTGGGCGACTGTGCAAAAGCACCGCAGCATTTCCTGTTTCAGGGTCAAATTTCAATTTTCCTGAACTTGTCTTCAATTATTCGAGTTTGACTGATGTGATCAAAGGAATCCATCCTGCGCGGGGTAAATTCTGACTCTGGGGCGCAATGTGACCAAACTGAACCTGATCGCTGGTGAATGGCTGGCGGGTGAAAGTGAAATTCAGAACCGCAATCCATCGGATCTGAGCGATCTGGTCGGCATGTTCGCCCAGGCCAGTGCAGACCAGCTTGACGCGACGCTGGATCAGGCGCGGATTGCGCAGGCTGAATGGGCCGCCTACGGGCTGGAGCGTAAGCAGGCCGTCCTGAACGCCATCGGCACCGAGCTGATGGCCCGCGCTGAAGAGCTGGGTACGCTGCTCAGCCGCGAAGAGGGCAAGCCGCTGGCCGAAGGCAAGGGCGAGGTGTTCCGCGCCGGTCAGTTCTTTACCTATTACGCCGCCGAATGCCTGCGCCAGATCGGAGAGAACGCGGATTCGGTCCGCCCCGATATCGAGATCGATGTTCGGCGCGAAGCCGTCGGTGTGGTTGCCATTATCAGCCCGTGGAATTTCCCCACCGCCACCGCGTCGTGGAAGATCGCGCCCGCCCTTTGCTATGGCAATGCGGTGGTCTGGAAACCCGCCAACATCACGCCCGCTTCGGCTGTGGCACTGACCGAGATCATCGCGCGGCAGGACATTCCGAAGGGCCTGTTCAGTCTTGTGATGGGGTCGGGGCGCAGCATTGGTCAGCGCCTGGTGGAAAGCCCGAAGGTCAACGCGATCTCTTTCACCGGCTCTGTGCCGGTGGGTAAGGGGATTGCCGCTGCGGCGATTCAGAACCTGACCAAAGTACAGATGGAGATGGGGTCCAAGAACGCGTTGGCCGTGATGGATGATGCGGATCTGGATCTGGCGGTAACGCTTGCGCTGGGCGGCGCATTTGGAGGGACTGGGCAGAAATGCACCGCCTCGTCGCGCCTTGTGGTGCATGAGGGCATTCACGATGCCTTTGTCGAAAAACTGGTTGCGGGCGCGCAGGCGATGAAGGTCGGTCATGCGTTGGAGGAGGGCACTCAGATGGGCCCGGTTGTCAGCCAGCAGCAGTTGACCGAGAACCTTGCCTATGTCGATCTGGGCATGTCCGAGGGGGCCGAGCTGGCCTGCGGCGGGCGGCGGCTCGAAATGCCTCATGACGGGTTCTATATGTCGCCGGGCGTATTCCTGAATACGACCAACGAGATGCGCATCAATCGGGAAGAAATGTTCGCGCCGCTGACCAGCGTCATCAAGGTCGGCAGCTATGACGAGGCGCTGAGCGTGGTCAATGACACCCGTTTTGGCCTGACTTCGGGCATCGTGACCACATCGCTGGCCCGCGCGACCCATTTCCGCCGCAATGCGCGCACGGGCGTCGTCACCGTGAACCTGCCCACCGCTGGCACGGACTATCACGTACCCTTTGGCGGGCGTGGCGACAGTTCCTATGGGCCGCGTGAACAGGGTAAAGCGGCGGCAGAATTCTACACGACCGTCAAAACCGCCTATATCAGCGCGGGCCCGGTGTGATGCTGATTGATGGCCTGCAATATGCCAATTGGTCGGAGAAGATTTTCCGCCAACTGCGCGAAGGGGGTGTGGACGCGATCCATGTCACCATCGCCTATCATGAGAACTTCCGCGAAACGGTTCTGAACTTCGAGAAATGGAACCGCTGGTTTGAGCAATACCCGGACCTGATCATGAAAGGCCGTTGGGCCAGTGACATCGACAGGGCCCGCGCAACCGGGCGGACGGCTGTGTTCTTCGGGTTCCAGAACCCCTCTCCGATCGAAGATGACATCGGGCTGGTTGAAATCCTGCACGATCTGGGCGCGCGCTTCATGCAGCTGACCTATAACAACCAATCGCTGCTGGCGACCGGCTGCTATGAGGCTGAGGACACAGGCATCACCCGCATGGGAAAGCAGGTGATCAGGGAAATGAACCGCGTCGGCCTTGTGATCGACATGAGTCATTCCGCAGATCGCTCGACCATCGAGGCCGCCGAATTGTCTGAGCGTCCGATCGCCATTACACACGCCAATCCACATGACTGGGCCCCCGCCTTGCGCAACAAGCGCGATGCGGTGATCCGTGCGGTTACGGAAAACGGTGGGATGTTGGGCTTTTCGGTCTATCCTCATCACTTGAAAGACAAGTCCGACTGCACGTTGGAGAGTTTCTGCAACATGATTGCCCGTACAGCAGACACATATGGGGTCCAGCATTTGGGGATTGGTACCGACCTGTGTCAGGACCAGCCCGACAGTGTGGTGGAGTGGATGCGCGTCGGGCGCTGGACGAAAGAAATCGACTATGGCGAAGGCTCGGCCTCGGCCCCCGGGTTTCCTCCGATGCCCAAGTGGTTTCAGGATAACCGCGATTTCGGCAGGATCAGGGAGGGTCTGCGCGCAACCGGCATGAATGCCGACGAGGTCGCGGGCATTATGGGCGGAAACTGGTATCGCTTCTTCGCAGACAATTTCGGGCCTCAGGGCGAATGAGAGACCAAAGCCTTCATATCGCGCGTCGTGATCCCGGCATGGTGATGCGCCTGTCGCGGTTGGGGTCGCTGCATCAGTGTCGGCTCAGCTTCATGCGGCAACTGACCCGCCGGATGGCCGCCGAGCGCTGGACTTTCACCCGGCCGGTCTTTGAGATTGATGACAAGGGTGTTGGCCATGCTGTCTACACCGCGCAAGGGCCCCAGCGCGCCTATTCGCTGGTGGCGTTCGCCCATGATCTGCCGCCCGAGCAGCGCTCGGACCGAGTGATTGCCGAAGCCTGGGACGCGACCTTTGCGCTGTTCGATGGTATCCCCAGCGCACAGGACATTGATCGTTTATCCCGGAACGTGCCGCTGCAAGAGGCTGGGCGCGTAAGTGAGCGCGAGTTGTCGCTGTCGCGCGCCAACCGCTCGGTGCGTTTGTGGGCGCATGTGGTGGATTGTCTGGCCGCCGGTCGGCAGCCGGACCTCGAACAGATATACAAGGTCGGCTACCTGATGCGGACCACAGCCGTCTATGGCTCGGGCAAATTCGGCGCGGCGGATCGTGAAAAGATCGCGGATCGGGATGAGGTCAGCGCGCCGTTTCAGGCCGAGATGCTGTCGGTGTACCTGACCCGAACCTTCGTGCGTGATCTGGTGCAGCACATGGCGCACGCCAAGGGCGGTGACCGAACCGCGCGGCTTGATCCGGATATCGCGCGCTGGTTGGGGATCGGCAATTCAACAGGGCTGGGAATGGCCCCATTCATCGTCAACCACCCCATTCTGTTCAACAACTGGATCATGGTGCGCGAAGAGGCCATCGCGCGCGTCCGGTCAGTGAAAACGGCATCAGAGGCCGAAACAACCCGTTTCCGTGACCTGTTTGAACGCAGCAAGCTTTCAGCTTCATGGTGGCGCTCTGAGCATCCCGTCCAGATCGACAAGCTTGCCGCGTTGGACGCAGACCTGCGCGCCATCTCTGCCTATATGGACGGGGCAGATCTGGCCGAAGATTACCCATGGGATCGCCTGATCCTCTGGTCACAGGAGGCGCTGAGCGAAGAGGGGCAGGAACTGCTGGCTTCGCTGATACTGGAGCCGTACGGCGATCTGGTCGATGGGTTGACCTGTTGCATGGCAGACAGCAACAGCGCCGCGCATGTCATAGACGGTGGCATGACCGTTGCCGACGTGCGCGACCTGATCCGAACCAGTTTCGGCTGGGCACTTGATCTGGACTGGAGCGCACCCGCGCATTGCGGGCGTGCGTGGTATGTCTCGGAAGAAAAGCTGGAACCCCGGCTGGGCGAGCGGTTTGATGAGCCAATCGCCGAGTATGAGCAGCCGTTGGCCCCGGCCCGGGATGCGGCTTTGGCTGACAGGTTGCTTTCGCAATGGCCGGAAACCGCCCCGATCGCCGATGTCCTGCTGGACCACCCCGAACATCGCCACACAATCCGTCGCGCGCAAATGAGCCGTTTCGCGCCCTATGGCGAGATTCGCGACAACACGATCAGCGCTGATTTGCTGCCAATTGATATGCTGCGGGCCAAGTTGTCGTTTTTTGGGGCTACGCACTTTGATCCGCGATCGGACAGGTGGGTGCGTATCTGTATGTACGCCGGTGCGCCCTATCCCGAAGAACTGACGGATCAGACCGCCGATCATTGGGTTTACCCGGAGCGCGCGCAGTGACCCGGTCGCTCAACGAGGTTGAAGCCACGGCCAAGCGTGCGGCACGCGGCGCAGGTTACCCGTGGGGCCTTGCCGAGGAGGCGGGCAAGGCCACCCGCTGGCTGTGTGCGCAAGGGTTGGATGGCGCAAAGGCTTTGACCCAAGTGTTGCAGCAAGATCTGGCGGCCTCGCTACAGGATCACCGACCGGCATCCAATGGCATGGATTGGCAAGGACAGGGGGTGCTGTGCCCGATCTTCACGGGCGCGTTGCTTTCTGACCGCGCGGCCCTGCTGAGTGCCGGACCGATCCGCATCCGAAACCTTGCGGTGCCGGTCTTGCTGATGCCCTTTGCCGCCTCTGCGGCGCGTGCCCGGAAGGCGGTGATCACGATAACATCCGACCTGTGCAAGGCCGCCACCGATGGCGAGAGGCTTGCAATCGAGCGCGACTGGCCCCTGCTTGCCGATCATGCCGAGATCGCCTTGGGCGGCCAGCTTGGCACGCCTCGGCCGCAGGCGACCCGCGCGGTCCCGGACCCGGCCAGTTGGGCCGCGCTCAACCGATATGCCCATCGCACATATGCGCCCGCCACCGAAGAGTCTCGGCTGTTGGGGGCCGGGGCGGGCCTGTCCGACAATGACTGAATGAGAGATTGATATGATCGAAACCCGCACCCTGACCCTGGCTGAAATCGAGGATTTGTCGTTCCGCGCGCTGGTGGCCGCAGGAACAAGCCCGGAAAACGCGCGACCCTTGGCGCTGGCGACGGCCGCGACCGAAGCGGACGGGGTAGCAAGCCACGGTCTGGCGTACATTCCGATCTATTGCGAACATGTTCAGTGCGGAAAGGTGGATGGTCTGGCCACCCCAAAGCTCTCGCAGCCGCGCCCCGGTGTGGTGACTGTCGATGCAGCCACCGGTTTTGCCCACGCTGCCATTGATGCGGGATTCGAGGCGCTGATCCCTGCGGCGCGCGCGCAAGGTGTCGCGGCTTTGGCGATCCGAAACAGCTATAATTGCGGTGTGCTGGGATATCATACCTTCCGGCTGGCGCAGGCAGGCCTTGTGGGGCTTGGGTTCACCAACGCGCCAGCCTCGATTGCGCCGTCTGGTGGTGCCAAGCCGGTTGTCGGGACCAACCCGTTTTCAATAGCCGTCCCCGGCGAGGATGGCCAACCCGCCTTATTGATCGACCAGAGCGCCAGCACGATCGCAAAAAGCGAGGTTATGAAGCACGCGCGCGAGGGAAAACCGATCCCGGTCGGCTGGGCGCTGGACGCCGAGGGTAATCCAACGACTGACCCGGCAGTGGGGCTCAAGGGGTCGATGGCCCCTTCGGGTGGATACAAAGGCGTCGGCGTGGCCCTGTTGACCGAAGTGCTTGCCGCAGCGCTGACCGGGGCGACGCTGGGCATCCATGCCTCACCGTTTTCGGGCACGGCCGGAGGGCCGCCGAAGACCGGTCAGTTCTTTATCGCAATTGACCCCGAAGCGACCGGGACCGGCGATTTTGCAGACGGAATTGGCCAGCTAGTCGCGGCAATCCGTGGACAAGAACATGCGCATCTTCCTGGTGACGGGCGTCGTGGTTGTCGGCAGCGGGCAGCCGAGCAAGGGGTCGCTGTGAACGTTGCCACGCTGACTCGGATTGAGGCCATGCTAAAATAGCGCCGGCGCGGGACGATCTATTTCAGCGCGCGGGCCAGAAAGGCGCTGGTCGCTTGATGTGCCGGTTTTTCGAACAGCACAGCGGGTGGACCTTCTTCGATGATCCGCCCGCCGTCCAGAAAACAGACCTTGTCTGCGGCTTCACGGGCGAAACCCATCTCATGGGTGGCCATCACCATCGTCATACCCTGCTGTTTCAGCGCCAATAGAACATCCAGGACTTCGCCCACAAGCTGGGGATCAAGCGCCGAAGTGATCTCATCAAACAACATGACTTCGGGCTGCATGGCCAGCGCCCGGACGATTGCGACCCGCTGTTGCTGCCCACCCGACAACTGATCGGGATAGTGCTGCATCCGATCTGCAAGCCCGAACCGGTCGAACAGGGCCTCAACCTCGGGCAGCAGGTCGGCGCGCGAGAGGCCACGAACCCGGCGCGGGGCGAGCAGGACGTTGTCCAGCGCTGTCATGTGAGGGAACAGGTTGAAGCTTTGAAATACGATCCCGATCCGGGCGCGGATGGATTGCGGGTTTAGGCCGGGTATCGCAATATCATCGCCATCCAGAAAGATCGCTCCGTCCTCGATCGGTTCCAGCAGGTTGATGCACCGCAGCAGGGTGGATTTGCCGGACCCGGACGCACCGATCAGGCAGACCATCTGGCCCTCGTCCACAGTCAGATTGATGCCGTCACAGACCGTGCGGTCGCCAAAGCGTTTCACGACGCCGCGAAGTTCCAGTTTGGGCATCAGCGCCTCTCTCGCGTCTGGCGCGCCATCAGGTGGTCGGCATAACGCGTCGCCGGAATTGTGACGATCAGAAAGATGATCGCGGCCCCGACATATGGCGTAAAATTGGCCAGAAGGGATTTAAACACACCGGCCTGCCGAAAGATCTCGACCGGTCCGATGAAACTGAGCAACGAGACGTCTTTTTGCAGGGCAATCAGCATGTTCATTTGTGACGGCACCACGTTGCGGATCGCTTGCGGCAGGACGACGTCGCGCATCACCTGCCGCTCGGACAGACCCAGAGACAGAGCTGCGGCGCGTTGGCTATGATGCACGCTGTCGATGCCGGATCGGAAGATTTCGGCAACATAGGCCGAGTAAGTCAACACAAGGGCCAGCGTGCCCCAGATATAGGGCGAGTTCCACGGACGCGGCAGCCCGAGGCCCGGAATGCCGAACCCGATCAAGTAAACTGTCAGGATGACAGGAACACCCCGAAAAACGTCGGTAAACGCGGCCCCGAAAATGCGCAACGGAAACAGGGCCGGGGATTTGACGTCGCGCGCCAGCGCAATCAGCAGGCCAAGAATGGCGATGGCCGGTGCCGACCATGCAAAGATCATCACGTTGATCCGAAACGCTTCAAGCAGCTTCGGGAAGGTTTTGACCAGAACTTCAACATTGAAAAAGCTCTGTTGGACTTTGGCCCAGCCGGGGCCAGAGGCACAAGGACATACAACGCAGCAATCACAGTGATCGTGCTGGTTGCCGCGATCACCAAAGACCTGCGGCGCTGCTGCGCCTCATAACGTTCCCGGCGGGTCATCCCGCCCGCCTTTTGATTGCTCATGTCACTTGATCAGCGGGACACCGGTTGAATCCTGCAACCACTTGGCCTCGATCTCGGCCAGTGCACCGCTGGTGGCCAAAGCGGCCAACGCCTGATCGACGCATTCCTTCAACGGGTTTCCCTCTTCCATCAACATGCCGAACTGATCGGGGTTGTCGCTTTCATCCGCTGGAAACTGACCGATGACCTTTGATCCTTCGATCATCACCGCGCTCAGGAACAACGCGGTTGGCAGATCGAACAACGCCGCGTCGATCTGGTTTGCACTCATCGCGGCATTCACATCCGCATTGTCACCGTAAAGCAGTGGGTCGCTGTCGGGCTGAATGATGCTGGCCAGCTTCGGCACGGCGGTGGTGGTGCCGACCGCACCCCATTGCAACCCTTTCAGCGCATCCAGCGTCGGGGCCGTATCGGTCGCGCCGGGGCTGACCAGTACCGCCATGGGCGCGGTGTAATACGGGGTTGAGAAGTCGACGACCTGATCCCGCTCGGGCGTGATCGAGTATTGCTGCATGTTGATGTCGAATTCCTTGGCGCCGGGTTGAATCGCTTCATCGAACGACGATCTGACCCAGACGACATTCGCCGCGTCAAAGCCCATTTCCGCAGCCACCGCATAGGCGACGGCGGCCTCGAACCCTTCGCCGGACTCGGGCGTGTCATCGATGACCCACGGGTAGTAGGCCGGGTTGCCGGTTGCGATGGTCAGCTTGCCATCTGTCAGAGTTTTCCCAGCGGCACAGTGCCCATCTGCGAAGGCCGCTGTTGAAAGGCACAACACAGAACCTGCCGCGATTGAGAGTATCTTGGACATCGTTGGAAACTCCTGCTGGATTGCTTTGCGGATACGGTAGTTCTGCCCGCGGGTACTGTCCAGCGCGGGTTTTGACCCACCTGATGCAAGGTTCAGGCGACGCAAAAGCCCGCCGGTGATCGGCGGGCCTGCAGAGGTCTTCCTGGACCGATCGCTTAGCCGAATACCCGCCCCAAGGCGCCGTCCACGGCATCGGTGATCTGGTCGATATCGTCCGGTGTCGCAATCAGCGCGGGCGAGAAGCACAGCGTGTTGTTCTTGCCAGGGACCGAGCGGTTGGTGACGCCGATGATCACGCCTTGCGCCATACAATCGGCGACGACGGCCTGTGCCATCTTCTCGTTCACCGGCTCGCGACTTGCGCGGTCGGCAACCAGTTCAGCGCCAAGAAATAGCCCTTTGCCGCGCACATCTCCGATGACTTTGTGCTTTTCCATCAGCGCCTGCAGGTTACCGCGCATCCGCGCGCCCATATCGGTGCAGTTCTGCAGCAGGTTTTCGTCTTCGATAATCCGCATGTTTTCGATCGCCGCTGCCGGGCCGGCGGTGCAGCCACCAAAGGTCGAGATGTCGCGGAAATAGTTCATCGGGTCATCGGCGTTGTCTTTGAACATGTCAAAGATTTCCTCGGTCGTGACCATGCAGGCAATCGCCGCGTAACCCGATGCGACGCCCTTGGCCATAGTCACAAAGTCCGGTTTGACACCATATTGCTGATAGCCGAACCACGTGCCGGTGCGCCCTACGCCGCAAACCACCTCGTCGATATGCAGCAGGATGTCATACTTGTCGCAAATCTCCTGCACGCGCTGCCAATAGCCCTCGGGTGCTTCGATCACGCCGCCGCCGGCTGTCACAGGCTCAAGGCACAGGGCGCCCACGGTATCGGGGCCTTCGCGCAGGATCACCTCTTCGATCTGATCGGCGGCCCATTCACCAAAGTTTTCCTCGGGCGCGCCGTCCAATTCGTGTTTGCGGTATTCCATACAATGGGGCACGCGCACGAAATCGGGTGCAAAGGGGCCGTATTGCGCGTTGCGCTCGTCCTGACCACCTGCCGACATCGCCGCCAGGGTCGAGCCGTGATAGTCACGGTCCCGGTACAGGATTTTGGTCTTCTTGCCGCCGTACTTCTTGTGCGCGATCTGGCGCACCATCTTGAACGCTTTCTCGTTCGCCTCAGACCCCGAGTTCATATAGTAGACCCGGCTCATACCCGGCATCTTGCTGATCAGCTTCTCAGCAAAAATCGACCCCGGAATCGACCCCGCGGATTGCGCGAAATAGCACAGTTTCATCAACTGGTCATAAACGGCCTTGCAGATGGTTTCGCGGCCATAGCCCACATTCACAGTCCAGACCCCGCCCGAGACCGCGTCCAGATGCTCTTTGCCGTTCTGATCCCAGACACGCATGCCCTTGCCTTCGACGATGATACGGGGATCGTTGGTTTCAAAGGGCTTATGCTGGATCAGGTGATGCCAGATATGCGCACGGTCGGCTTCGACAATGCGCGAAAGATCGTTTTCGTTGAACGTGCCGTCCATGACATATCCTTTCAGGGTAAGGCGCGCAGGAATCAAACTCCCGGACGGGCGCGCAGTGACGTGATGCTGCAGATCAACGCGAATGGGACCCGCGCAGTAGGGCCAGATTAACCCATAGAATAGCGCCAGTGTATCAAAATCGCGTATTATTACGGGTTTGTTTTGCCGTAATCTTTGTGCTCAATACCTCAAGTCTGTCGCGTTTGGGAGGAGCACCAGATGAGCGCCGCAAACATCTATGAACAGCATCTGGACAAAGGTCCGGCGAATTTCACGCCGCTGTCCCCGTTAAGCTATATTGAACGCACGGCAGCGGTTTATCCGGACTATCCGTCTGTGGTTTATGGCGATCGCAGGTATACCTGGGCGCAGACTTATGCGCGTTGCCGCCGTCTGGCCAGCGCGTTGAGGGCCCGAGGGGTGGGGCAGGGCGATACGGTGTCGATCATCGCCGCCAACACCCCCGAACTCTACGAGGCCCATTTTGGCGTGCCCATGGCAGGGGCGGTTCTGAATGCAATCAACACGCGGCTGGATGCGCCGATCATTGCCTTTGTCCTCAACCATGCCGAGGCAAAGGTTCTGCTGGTTGACCCGGAATTCTCGGGGGTTGTGAAACAAGCCCTGGCGCACGTGGATCATGATGTGCTGGTCATCGACATCGAAGATCACAGCTTTGATGGTGGCGAACGGCTGGGCGACCTGACCTATGAGGCGCTTCTGGCTGAAGGGGATCCCGAGTTTGACTGGTCCCTGCCTGCCGACGAATGGGACGCGATCACGCTGAACTATACCTCGGGCACCACCGGCAACCCCAAGGGTGTGGTCTATCACCACCGGGGGGCCGCGCTGAACGCGACGTCGAACATTCTGACATGGGGGATGCCGCAGCATTCGGTCTATCTATGGACCTTGCCGATGTTCCATTGCAACGGCTGGTGCTTTCCGTGGACCATGGCGGCCAATGCGGGCACATCCATCTGCCTGCGTGCCGTGCGGGACGAGCCGATCTATCGCGCCTTCCGCGACGAAGGTGTGACGCATTTCTGCGGCGCGCCCATCGTGCTGAACATGCTGGCCAACGCGCCCGATTATCTGAAGGATTTCAGCCAGCAGATCAAGGTGATGACCGCCGGTGCGCCACCGCCCGCCAAAGTGATCGAAGCGATGGAGGGGATGGGGGTCGAGGTCACCCATGTCTATGGCCTTACGGAAACCTACGGGCCGTCCGTTGTCTGCGCCTGGAAAGACGAATGGAACAGCAAAGAGGCCGAAGACCGCGCCGCGCTGAAAGTCCGTCAGGGCGTCAAATATGTGGCGCTCTCGGGTCTGATGGTGGCCGACCCGGAAACGCTGGAGCCCGTGCCTGCCGATGGCGAAACGATGGGTGAGATCTTCATGCAGGGCAATATCGTCATGAAGGGTTATCTCAAGAATGCCGAGGCGACCGACCAAGCCTTCAAGGGTGGATGGTTTGCCTCGGGTGATCTGGGGGTCATGCACCCCGATGGCTATATCGCGCTGAAAGACCGGTCCAAGGACATCATCATTTCGGGCGGTGAGAATATTTCGTCCGTTGAGGTTGAGGATACCCTCTACAAACACCCCGCCGTGATGGAGGCGGCCGTCGTCGCCCGACCGGATGAGAAATGGGGCGAAACGCCCTGCGCTTTTATCGAACTGAAACCGCAAGCGGAGGCAAGCGAGGCCGATATCATCGCCTTTTGCCGCGATCACATGGCCCATTTCAAAGCGCCCAAGACGGTCGTTTTCGGGGCGCTACCCAAAACTTCGACGGGCAAAATCCAGAAATTCATCCTGCGTGATCAGGCGCGCGCATTGACATAGCGCGGCCAACCCGACCCGCTGTGGCTGGGCGTTACTGCACCTTCAGGCGTAACGCCTTGCTTCTTTTGTTCTAAAATACCTCGAGAGAACCCCCGAGGGTTTTTAATCGAAGATCGACAGATCAAGCTCCAGCATCTCACCCATCCAGATGGCGCGGTCGCGGTGATCGGTCAGATGATCGCCGGTTTCTGGGTGGGTAAAGATTGTCAGCCCATTCCGGTTCAGGATCAGCCAGGGAAAGACCTGATCGAACGCCGCAGCAGGGAAACCCAACTGGCAGCTCCAGCGCGGGTGCGGGCCGACATTTCGGGCGTGCATTCGACCCATCTGCACGTCCGGGAACAGGCGTGCGGCCTCTTCGCAGACCTGCTGCGCCGTTTGCTGCGTTTCGGCGTCGAAATAGACATGGGCGTGATAGCCGGTGATCTCTGGCATTGGGAACCTCCCGTGTGTCGGATGCACCCAATTTACGCCCGTCGCCGGGTTTTGCACACACGCGCCGATACACAGACCTTGTGCGCAGCCTCAGGCGGGGGCGTGCATATCCGGGTGCGCCGCCGCAAAGGCGGGATGGTCCGCACAGACCGCTTCGACCGCCAGCAGGCGGGGCATATCGGACAGATCGACCTCCCAGCGGCGGGCGTTGTAGAGCTGCGGGATCAGGCAGATATCGGCCAGACCGGGCGTATCGCCCGTGCAGAACGGCGTCTGGTCGAACCCGCCCAGCAGGGCCTCGAAGGCGAGCAGGCCCGGGCGGATGAAATGGCGCATCCAGTCGCCGGGCATATCGCCTGCGCCGCCGCTTAGTGCGGTCGCGTGGCGCGCCACGGACAGGTTGCAGACTGGGTGGATATCCACCGCGATACTGTGTGCCAAAGCCCGCGCCGCAGCCCGGTGGGCCGGGTCTTGCGGCAGCAGGCCCATGTCTCGGGTCTCATCCAGATAGTCGAGGATCGCCAGCGATTGCGTCAGGCGCAGCCCGTCAATCTCAAGCACCGGCACCAGCCCTTGCGGATTGCGCGCAAGATGCTCTGGCGCGCGATGTGCTCCGCCGACCAGATCGACCACCACCGGGCGATAAGTGATGCCTGCCAGATTCAGCGCGATCCGCAGCCGGTAGCTGGCAGAGGATCGCCAGTAGTCATAGAGAACCACATCAGACATTCAGTGTTCAGCCCTTGCTCAGTTCCTTGGCGTGCAGCCAGTCAGCATGCTGAGGCGCCTTCTTGGTGCGCGACCATTCCTCGAGCATATCCCATTTGACCGAATCCAGCCGGGCCAGCATCGCCTCTTCTTCCGGGTCCGGGCAGGCCAGTTCGACGCGATGGCCATTGGGATCGAAGAAATAGATCGAATGAAAGATCGAATGGTCGGTCACGCCCAGAACCTCGACCCCGTTGGCCTCGAGGTGGTCCTTGAAGGCGATCAACTCGTCGCGGTCCTTCACCTTGAAGGCAATGTGCTGCACCCAGATCGGCGTGTTCGGATCGCGGCCCATTTCGGGTTTGGTGGGCAGTTCAAAGAAGGCCAGCACGTTGCCGTTCCCGGCATCCAGAAACAGGTGCATGTAAGGATCGGGTTCATGGGTCGAGGGCACATGGTCTTCGGCAATCGCCAGAATGAAATCCATGTTCAGCATCTTGCCATACCATTCGACGGTCTCTTTCGCGTCCTTGCAGCGATAGGCGACGTGGTGAATCTGTTCGATTTTCATGACGCTTATCCTTGTTTCAGCGCGGCGGCGTCCAGCGCCTGTTTCAGCACGGCGTTGTCGCCGATGTGGTTGGCCAGCACCAACACCAGCCGCGCGTTCAGCGCGTCGCTGTCGGCTTTATCAAGACCCTCATGGGCGGCCAGCAGGTCGGCATAGAAATCATCCGCATGGGTCAGGTTGGGAGACAGGATCAGATCGGTCATATCGCTTACTCCTTGCCGGTGGCGCGGCGGACCGCGTGCCGGAATGCGTTTTCTTCATAGCTGTCGCGGCGCGCTGCCACATGCTGATCGGGTCGGATCAGGTAGACCGCGCTGGTCGCATCGCCCAGATAGCGGCGCTTCAGCGTCAGCGTGGGGTCGTCCTTAACCGAGAGCGCAAGGCGCTTGACTACGACCCCGTCGACCTCGATCTCATCCGGCGCATCGGCGTCGATGGTCAGCAGCGTGAACTGCCCGGCCAGTTTCGACAGCAGGAAACCGTCGCCCAAGGGCGCATCCGGGCAGGGCGCGCCGGGGCGGGTCTGGGCCGGGCCATTCAGCGCATCCGCCGAGTTCAGCGGTGAGCCGTCATAGACGCAAGGCACGCTCAGCCGGCCCGAATTTACCATGGGACGAGCGAAATCGTAATGCTCGCTCAGGTCCAGTACCGCATCGCGCAGCAGGCGGGACATCTGCGATTTCGGCGTGATGAAATCGGTGGAGCGGGTCGAGTTCAGGATGTTCTCATCCGCACCGTGGATACGCTCGGTATCGTAGCTGTCCAGCAACGACTCGGGCGCTTTGCCGTCGATCACCAGTTTCAGCTTCCAACACAGGTTGTCGGTGTCTTGCAGACCGGAATTCGCCCCGCGCGCGCCAAACGGGCTGACCTGATGGGCGCTGTCGCCGGCAAAAATCACGCGGCCATGACGGAACTGCTCCATCCGGCGGCACTGGAAGGTATAGATGCTGACCCATTCCAGCTCGAACTCCACGTCGTCGCCCAGCATGGCCTTGAGGCGCGGGATGACGTTTTCGGGGCGCTTTTCGCGTTCCTTGTCGATGTCCCAGCCCAGTTGCAGGTCGATGCGCCAGACCCCGTCGGGTTGCTTGTGCAGTAGCGCCGATTGCCCCTTGTTGAAGGGTGGATCGAACCAAAACCAGCGCTCCGAGGGGAAATCCGCCTCCATGATCACGTCAGCGATCAGGAAGTTGTCTTCGAACACGCGGCCCACGAAATCCTTGCCCAGCATGGTGCGCATGGGCGAGGCGGCCCCGTCGCAGGCGATCACCCAGTCGGCCTCGACCGTATAGGACCCTTCGGGGGTTTCGACTTCAAGCTTGGTGTGGTCGTGATGGGTGCCGACCGCCTCGACCTTGTTGCGGCCGCGGATCTCGATCGGCGCGCCCTGGGCCTGCAATTCGCGGACCCGGTCGACCAGATATTCTTCGAAGTAGTACTGCTGCAGATTGATGAAGGCCGGGCGCTGATCGCCGCTGTCGGGCTGCAGGTTGAACTCATAGACCTGGCGTTCGTCGAAGAACACCTTGCCGGTGTTCCACAGAACGCCCTTGTCCACCATCGGCTGGCCACAGCCCAGACGATCCAGAATTTCCAGCGGGCGTTTGGCGAAACAGATGGCGCGGCTGCCGAAGCTGACCTTGTCATTTTCGTCCAGCACCAGAACCTCGACCCCCTGCTGGGCCAGATCGATGGCAGCGGCCAGACCCACGGGGCCTGCGCCGATGACGATGACCTGATGGCGAACCGGTGCCGAAGCCGACTGGTCCGGGCTGGCCTCGTAGGCATAAAGTGGAACTTCGAAGATCTTGTTCACGGTCTCTCTCCCCAGTGTTCTGCGCGCCGGGCGCACCTCATCCGGTCTCCGGCGCGATGCCGCGCGGAGGGCTCAACTTAACGTTTCATCGTCAAATCCGGGCCGCCACGATCTGGATCAAAAACGGCCCGGAATTCTTAGCCTTGCAGGGCCTCCCACATCTCAAGATCGCGCTGGGCGGTCCAGATGCGGGGGGTGTCGATGCCGCGTGCCTCGTCATAGGCGCGGGCGACGTTGAAGGGCAGGCAATGTTCGTAGATCGCGTAATCGGCGAATTTCGGGTCGCACTCCGCGCGCACCGCGTCCCATGCTTCTTTCAGGCTGCCGCCGCGCGCCGCGACCTTGGCCGCGGGGCGATAGGTGCTTTCGACGAAATCGCGGGTGTTTTCGATGGCCGCGTTGACCATGTCCTTGCCGATCAGGGCGTCGCCCCGCCCCGGAGCAATCGCGTCCACATCGAACCACTTGATCTCGTCCAGCGTGTCGCCCCAGTCGCTGAAATGCCCGTCGCCGCAATAGCAGGCCGAGTGGTATTCGACGATGTCGCCGGTGAACATGACGTTCTGATCGGGCACATGGATGACGATATCGCCTGCCGTGTGGGCGCGGCCCAGATGCATCAGATCGACCCGGCGGTTGCCCAGATAGACCGTCATCGTATCGCTGAAGGTGGTGGTCGGCCATGTCAGGCCGGGGATGCTTTCATGTCCTTCAAACAGGCGCGGGAAGCGTTGGAATTCACTATCCCAGTCCTCTTGCCCGCGTTCCACGACCATGGCGCGGGCCATGTCCGACATCAGGATCTGTTGCGCGCCGAACGCGCTGGCCCCCAGCACGCGGACCGCGTGATAATGGGTCAGCGCCACATGGGTGATCGGCTTGTCCGTCACCGAGCGCACGCATTCGATCACCTTGCTTGCCAAGCGCGGGGTCGCCTGCGCCTCGACGATCATCACGCTGTCATCACCGATGATGACGCCCGAGTTCGGGTCGCCCTCGGCGGTGAAGGCGTAAAGACCCTCGCCCACCTCGGTGAACGAGATTTTCTTTTCCGACATGTCCCCCTGGGACGCGAATGCCTTGGCCATGGTGGGTTCCTTATCGTGCGTATGGGTTTTCAAGCGCGGGCAGGACGGTGCCGGTGCAGTCGCCGAAGCCGATGGTATAGCCGTCGCCTTTGGCAGCGCCTGTCAGGGTCAGCGTGTCTCCGTCCTCGATAAAGCTGCGGGTCTCGCCGGTGTCCAGCGTCAGCGGTTCTTTCCCGCCCCAGCTGAGCTCCAGCAGCGAGCCGCGCTCGGGCTTGGTCGGGCCCGAGATGGTGCCCGAACCCAGCAGGTCGCCCGCGTTCATCGGGCAGCCCGAGGTCGTGTGGTGCGCCAGTTGCTGCGCGGCCGAATAATACATCTGGTTGTAGTTCGTCGCGGCAATGGTCGTTGCCGGCTGGCCCTCGGGGGCCATGGTGATCGACAGGTCGATGTCATAGAGCATTGGGCCGCAGTCTTTCAGGTGATCCAGCAGCTCGAATTCGCGCGCGGGCGTGTCGCAGCGGAACGGTTCCAGCGCGGCCTTGGTCACGATCCACGGGCTGATCGAGGTGGCTGTGGCCTTGGCCTGGAACGGGCCCAGCGGCTGATATTCCCAAGCCTGAATGTCGCGCGCCGACCAGTCGTTCAGCAGCACGTAGCCAAAGATGGCGTCATCGGCCTCCTGCACCGAGATCGGGCCGTCCGAGGGCGTGCCGACAATGGCGCCCATCTCAAGCTCGATATCAAAGCGACGGCAAGGCAGAAAGGCGGGCAAGTCCTGATCGGGGGATTTCAGCTGACCCCAGGGGCGGCGGACATCGGTGCCCGAGACCACCACGGACGACGCGCGCCCGTTATAGCCGATGGGGATGTGCAGCCAGTTGGGCGGCAGTGCATTTTCGGGGCCGCGGAACATGGTGCCGACGTTGAAGGCATGGTTCCGGCCTGCATAGAAATCGGTGTATTCGCTGACGGCAAAGGGCATGTGCATCTCGGCCTCGTCCTGCGGGATCAGCAAGCCTTCGACCTTGTGCTGTTCGTCCGCGCCCTCGGCCAGCAGTGCGGTCAGGCGGTCGCGCAGGGCGGCCCAGACGGCGGGGCCTTCCTCCATCAGCGGGTTCCAGAAGGGCAGATCGAACAGAGGTTCATCAGCCAGCGCGATCAGCCCGTCAGCCTCGGCCGCAGTCACGTCGAGGATCATATCACCGATGGCCACGCCGCAGCGGGGGTCGGTTTTTTCGGTCGAAAAAACCCCATAGGGCAGGTTGTTCAGAGGGAACGGGTGATTGGCGGAATTGGCCGATGTGACCCAGGATTTCTTCAAGGACATAGTGTCTCCAGACCTTTGTCAGGGTCCGAGATTATTCGACGAATAATCTCGGATCGCAGACGGTGTTCATTTCTTGCCGGGGGTGCCGTCGAATTTCTTTTCGATGTCGCTCCAGCAATCGATGTAGTCATCCTGCAACGGGGCTTCGGTGGCCGCAAATGCGGTCAGATGCTGCGGGAAGCGGGTTTCGAACATGAACGACATGGTGTTGTCCAGCTTGTCCGGGCCAAGATTGGAATTTGATGCCTTTTCAAAGGCTTCCTTGTCAGGTCCATGCGGGATCATCATGTTGTGCAGGCTCATGCCACCGGGGACGAAGCCCTGCGGTTTGGCGTCATACTGGCCATAGATATTGCCCATCAGCTCGGACATGATGTTCTTGTGATACCAGGGCGGGCGGAACGTGTCCTCCATCACCATCCAGCGTTCGCGGAACAGGACAAAGTCGATATTGGCCGTGCCCGGCTGGCCCGAGGGCGCGGTCAGCACGGTGAAAATCGACGGGTCGGGATGGTCGAACAGGATCGCGCCGACCGGGCAATAGGTGCGCAGGTCGTATTTGTAGGGCGTATAGTTCCCATGCCATGCGACCACGTCCAACGGGCTGTGGCCGATCTTTGTCGTGTGGAATTGCCCGCACCATTTGATCGTCACGGTCGAAGGCACCTCGCGATCCTCAAATGCCGCCACCGGCGCCTTGAAATCGCGCGGGTTGGCCATGCAGTTGGCCCCGATCGGGCCGCGGCCCGGCAGTTCGAATTTCTGGCCGTAATTCTCGCAGACAAAACCGCGCGCGGGGCCTTCCAATACCTCGACGCGGTACAGCAGGCCACGGGGAATGATCGCGATCTCTTTCGGTTCAAGGTCGATGATGCCCATCTCGGTGGCAAAGCGCAGGCGGCCTTCCTGCGGGACCACCAGCAGCTCGGAATCAGCCGAGAAGAAATAGTCATCCACCATCGACTCGGTGACCAGATAGATATGGCTGGCCATGCCGACCTGCGTGTTCACGTCACCTGCGGTGGTCATCGTGCGCATCCCGGTCAGCCATGTCAGGCCCTCATCCGAATGCGGCACCGGGTTCCAGCGGTACTGGCCCAGCGAGATCACGTCGGGGTCGACGGACGGGGCCGATTTCCAGTAGGGCAGATCGATCTTCTCATACCGATGCGAATGCTTCACCGAAGGCCGGATGCGATAGCACCACGTCCGTTCGGGCGGGTTGGCGGTGAAGGCTGTGCCGCTGAGTTGCTCGCCATATAGGCCATAGTTACATTTCTGCGGGCTGTTCATTCCCTGCGGCAGCGCACCGGGCAGGGCCTCGGTTTCAAAGTCGTTGCCAAAGCCGGGCATATAGCCGGGATGGGTGCCAACGGGTGTGCTGGCCTGAGTCATCTTGTGCGGATCGGTGGGGCGATTCATCGGACGCTCCTTCAAGTTACTGCTTGTCGAATAATAGTTGATTTTGTAACTAACAAGAATGACCCAGCAGAATAATGCCGAAAAAGATGAGTTTGATCTGCGAAATTTCCTGCCTTTCCTGTTGAATCAGGCGGCCGAGGAAAGCTCGCTTGAATTTCAACAGGTCTATAAGAATCGCTATGGGATGCTGCGCACCGAGTGGCGCGTGTTGTTTCATCTGGGCAATTACGGAGAAATGACCGCCAAGGATATCGGGCTGCGGGCCAAGATCCACAAGACCAAGATCAGCCGCGCGGTGCGCCGGTTGGAACAGTGCCGGTATTTGCGGCGCCTGCGGGATGAGACCGATCGCCGGTCTGAACGTCTGTCGCTAACGCATTCTGGCCAGACGGTGTATCGTGAGTTGCGGGGGATCGCGCGGGACTATGATGCAAAGCTGGCTGCGCGCTTTACGACCGGCGAGGTCGCTTTGTTGCGTATGATGTTGCGTCGTTTGGCCGGAATGGACTGACGCGGTGGTAATTCACCGTTGTTGACCCCAGATCAACATCAGCATCGACACAGGAACCTGAGATGACCGACCCCAGTCCAAGCACGACGAAATCGCATGACCTTATCGACTGGCTTGTGAACCGGGGCCTTGAAGGCGCGGGGAAACAAGAGCTGCTGGATGGCTATTGCAATCAGCTTGTTGCGCTTGGCGTACCGTTGATGCGATTTCATGCGGCCCAACCGGCGCTGCATCCTGTTTATGGTGGCACCGGCTACAGTTGGTATCAGGGGCGTGGAGGGGATCTTCAGACGTTTGAGTATTCAGAAACACCCAGCGAGGAATGGCAGAAAAGCCCGCTTTACGTCGTGCTGAACGAAGAGATGGATGCCATTCGCGAGCGGCTGGTCGACCAGAACGAGGCCAGTCGTTTTCCGTTGCTGAATGACCTCAGAGAGAACGGCGCAACGGACTACTATGCCACCGGCGTCAGCTTTGACGTGCCCACCCATCGCGGCCAGAGGGACGCGAAAAAGGCCATAGACGGCGTGCTTATGTCCTGGGCCAGCAACGCGCCCGAAGGGTTTCGCGACGATGATCTGGATTTGATCAACAGCGCGCTGCCGCATCTGGGATTGGCGTTGAAGTCGGCCTCGAATGCGCGGGTGTCGCAGGATTTGATGCGTGTGTATCTGGGGCGCGACGCCGGGCAGCGGGTGCTATCGGGTGAAATTCGCCGCGGGTCGTTGCAACAGATTGATGCGGTGATCTGGAATTTCGACCTTGAGGGGTTTACCAGCCTGTCCGAAGACATGCCTGGCGCTGAAGTGATCGACATGCTGAACGACTACCTCGCCGTGGCGGTCGATGTGGTCCATCAATGCGGTGGCAACATCCTGAAGTTCATGGGTGATGGCGTTATGGCAATGTTCGATGTAGGCGAAAGCGACGCCGACGCCCGCGCCGCGTTGGCTGCAGTAAGCCTTTTGCAAGAGCAGATGGCCGCGCTGAACGCGCAACGTGCCGCCCGTGGTCAACGGGTTTCGAATTATACGCTTGCGCTCCATTCCGGCGAGATTCTGTACGGCAATATCGGGTCTGACAGTCGTCTGGATTTCACTGTGATAGGGCCAGCGGTCAATCAGACCGCTCGGATCGCCGGTATGCACCGGTCCTTGGGGCAGCGTATCCTGATCTCGGACGATGTTGCCCGCGCGGCAGAGCCTTGCGATCCGGATTTGATCTCGGTTGGGCGGTATATGCTGCGCGGTGTCGCCGAACCGAAAGAGCTGTTTACGGTGTATCGCGAGACCGAATGAAAGCCGTTGATGGTTCGGCCCATAACAGCCAGTTGATGCCAGAGCCTTCGCAACACAGCTATCGTTCGACGCTGATCAGCCCCGTAAATTCTGCACGCGCCACATGGCAAATGACATCGGCAATGAAATTGAAGGCACGATGGTGCCCGCTTGAGGTGCGCCAGACCAGGCCAATTGATCTGTGCAGTCGTCCCGGGCGATAGGGGATTACCGCGACGTCTCTGCCCAAGTCAGGGACTTCGGACGCTGCATAAAGCGAAGGCAGAAGCGAAACGCCGATATTCATTGCGGTCATTTGCCGGATCGCGTCCAGACTCGTGCCTTCATAGTCGTACAGAAGGTTTGCTCCGACCTCTTTGGCCAATTCCTCAATCTGGCTGTGAAGGATAAACCGCCGCGAGAGCACGAGCACGTTTTCCCCGTTGAGATCGGCATCTTCAACAATATCTCTTTCGGCAAGCGGGTGATCGAGGGCGACGGCCAGATGCAGAGGCTCCCTGAGCAAACGCAAGACAATGACATCAGTCGAACTGACCGGCAATTGCGTCAGAATGACATCATGGACGCCTGCCAGCAGGTCCTGAAGCAGGTCGGATGGTGCGCCATCTCGCACAATCAGCCTTAAATCCGGGTGGTTCTGATGCAAATGGCGAAAGACGCGCGGCAACAAGTATGGCCCCAGCGTGGGCGATGCGCCGAGCCGGAAGCTGCCCGCAAACTCGGACTTCATCCTGGTCGAGGTCTCTTGCAACGCGGTAACATCCGACAGAATGCTGCGCGTTTTCTCAAGCACTTCGCGGCCTTCCGGAGTCAGCATTGCGCCCGCTCGACCACGTTCGACCAGATTCAAGCCAAGCGCCGTTTCCAGATTTGCGATCTGAAGACTCAAGGATGGCTGGCTGATCCCAATACGCTCGGCCGCTTTCCGATAATGCCCGGTTTCGGCCAGCGCCCGAAAGTAGAGAAGTTGTTTTAACGTCAGGTTGAGATTCATTGATAGGTTTTTCCAATCATTTATTCCATGACCATAGGCTATCATATTGCATCGGAACACCCGATTATTCTTAAAGGCACGTTTTTAGAGCGCTTTGTGTTGTTGCGTTGGCTCGGAGGTCTTTATGAATATTCAGAACAACTACATTCAATCGAAATCTACCCACCCTCTTGGGAGCGCGGTACCGCTTGGCCGGTTGCGCTCTCAAGGGGTCCTTTCGAAACATGAAATTGATTGGTGCCGTTTGAACGGTATCGAGGTCGCCTACGATCCAATTCAGATCGGCTGGGTTGCTTTGGCCTGTGAAGATGACATTGTCGGCTTGCATCAGCGACCAGTACTACAAGCGTTTCAGTTCCGTGCCTGGACAACCGAGGATGCACCGGTTTATGCCGAGATGTTGTCTTCGGAACGTCTGTGGCGCTACCTGCCCGAAGACTATCCTGGGATGCTTAGCGAACAGGATGCGCGTGAGTTGATTGCGGTGATGCAGGAAGATCACCATCAGGTCATGGCCGTTGTTGCAAATGATGCGGTTGTTGGACAGGTGCGGATGCTGAGCAAGGGGGCGGATTGCGCCGAAATCAGCTATTGGTTGGGTGTGCCCCATTGGGGAAAAGGGTACGCAAGCAGGATTGTAAGACAGTTCAGCGATCAGTATTTGCGCCAAAACCCCCAGATCAAGCGGCTGCTGGCGGTTGTCCATCACGAGAACGGTGCGTCTCGGGCGGTTCTCAACAAAGCTGCTTATTCTGAGGTTTCGCGCGATGCAGATTGGGTGACGCTGGAGCGGTCGCGCACCTAAAAATCGATCTCGACTCCGGGCAGGTTCAGTTCTTTCATCATGTCGCGCAGTTCCTGCCGCGCGGCGATGTTTGAGATATTCAGTTGTTTGACGCCAATGTCCTTGAGGTCCAGCAACGTCAGGCCGCGAGGGAAGAGTTCGCGGAAGATCACCCGCTCGGAAAAGCCCGAAGCGACGCGAAATCCGATGCGCTGCGACAGCATCTCAATCGCGCGCTGCATCTTTTCCTTGTTGACCATGCGCTGCGTGCCCACCCGGTTGCGCACAACCACCCAATCGATCGGTTTCAACCCGGCTTGGGCGCGCAACTGGCGCGCGTTCCAGACCATTTCTGAATAAACAGACGGCCCGAGGATTTTCTCACCCTTCGAATCGATCCGTGCCAGAAGGTCGAAATCGATGAAGCTGTCGTTCAGGGGGGTGATCAGCGTGTCGGCCAGGGAATGTGCCACCTGGCTGAGCCGCGTGTGCGAGCCGGGGCAGTCTATCAGGATGAAATCACTGTCACTTTCCAGTTCCGCAACCGCAGCCGAAAGACGATGGTCATAGATATTCTCGCCGGGTTTAAGGGTGCTGGCATCGATCTCGGGCAAATCGTGGTGGCGCGGGCTGGGCAGAGACAGGTCCGCGCCGTTCAAGAAATTCAGACGGTTCTCGAAATAGCGGCCAAGGCTGCGCTGCCGGAGGTCCAGATCCAGCGTGCTGACTTTGTGCCCCAGCCGGGCCAAAGCGGTGGCCACATGCATCGACACGGTCGATTTCCCGGCGCCGCCCTTTTCATTCCCCACCACGATGATATGTGCCATGCTTGTATTCCCAAGTCCCGCCGTGCTTAACCACACGTTGTTGTCGGCCACTATATGTTGTGTAAGCGGTGAAGGGAAGGACTTCGGCGGCCTTCAAAGGCCAATAACAGGCTCTATTTTGGAAAACTCAGCTTAGGCCGGGGTTTAGGGCGAAGACTTGTCAAAACCGCACCACTGTTTCACTGTCCGGGTCGGGCTTGTGCGATCGAGGGCTGTCTTTGGATCATCTGTTTTTGAACGTCTTGAACGTCGTTCTGCCGGTGCTGATCTGTGCCGGAATCGGTTATGGTCTGGCCCTTATCCGAGCACCCTTCGACAACGCTGTGATTGGCGGGATCGTGGCGAAGGTGGGGTACCCAACACTGATCATCTCGCACCTGTCGTCTACGAAGATTGCGGTGGGCACGTTTCTTGACGTCATGATAGCGGCGGCGCTGGCGATCGCGGCATTTGGTGTGCTTGGCTTTGCGGTGCTGAGGCTGCTCAAACTGCCGGTGCGCGCATTTCTGACCCCTTTGATGCACGGTAACGTGGGTAATATCGGTCTGCCTATCACGCTGCTGGCGCTGGGCGATGCGGGGATGGCCTATACAATGGGTTTCGTTGTCGTTGTGCTGATCAGCATCTTTACGGTTGGCATGTGGATCCCTGCGGGTGCGTTCTCGTCTAAGAAGCTGATGACCTCTCCGATTATTTATGCTGTGGCGCTGTCGCTGGTGTTGATGGGAACGGGGTACAGCCTGCCCCAGCCTTTGGCCAAGTCGTTCGACATTTTGGGTGGGCTTTCGATTCCGCTGATGTTGCTGACGCTGGGACACACTCTGGCGACGCTTAGAATCGCTAGCCTCGGGCGCGCCATTGTGTTGACAGCGCTGCATCTTGCATTGGCGGTTCTTATCGCCAGTACACTTGTCTGGGCGTTCGGCTTTACCGGGGTGGAACGCGGAGCCGTGATCCTGTGCTGTCTGATGCCGGCATCCGTCGCAACCTATCTGTTCATCGATCAACACGTGCCGGAATACGGCCCGGACGTGGCCGGTTTTATTCTGGTCTCAACGCTGGCCACCATCTTGGTGCTGCCGGTGGCGCTCGCCTACTGGATTTGAGCCTTTCCAGATCCGTCTGGCGCCTGCCCTGACGGCACCTCTGAAGCGCAAAAAAGGCCGCCCCGAGAGGCGGCCTTTTGCATTCGAAACCAGTCCGGCTTAGAAACCCAGACCTTCGTATTTCTTCTTGAACTTCGACACACGGCCGCCAGCGTCCATCAGGCGCGACGAGCCACCGGTCCACGCGGGGTGCGAGGAGGGGTCGATTTCCAGAGCCAGCTGGTCGCCCTCGGCGCCCCAGGTGGATTTCATCTGAACCACGGTGCCATCGGTCATTTTGACGTTGATGACGTGATAATCGGGATGGATGTCTTTTTTCATCTTTCCGCTCCTTACGCCTCGGCGCCAGCCTTGGGCTTGTAGTTGGTGACTTCTGCGATACGTGCGGATTTACCGCGGCGGGTGCGCAGATAGTACAGTTTGGCGCGACGGACGCGGCCACGGCGGACAACGGTGATGCTGTCGATGTTGGTCGAATGCAGCGGGAATACACGCTCTACGCCTTCGCCAAACGAAATCTTACGGACGGTGAACGAACCGGCGATGCCGCTGCCACCTTTACGCGCGATGCAGACACCTTCGTAGTTCTGCACACGGGTGCGCGACCCTTCGGTCACTTTAAAGCCGACACGGATTGTGTCACCGGCTTTGAAATCGGGGATGTCTTTCCCCAGGGCGGCAATCTGTTCCGCCTCAAGCTGTGCGATCAGGTCCATCGCAATTACTCCTATATGCTCGTGGTTGGTCCACGAAGTTTGGGCACGGCCTGAGAGCTCTTGGTCTTCACCGGGTCCTGCCATGCAGCCCGCCAGAGGTCAGATCGAATGTTCCTTTGGTCTGGTCCGCTCTGACACGCCACGGCAGAAGAAAGCCAAGCGTTGCGCCATGATGCAAACCAAAACACCGGAGTCGCGTGATGCGGCACCGGATTGCGGTCGTTTAAGGAATTTGCGGACAGGGATCAAGCCTTATTTTCCTTTGCCGGAACGGTAAAGCGGTGCGTTTTCGCCGTCTGTCAACTGGACCATTGCGTTGTGGCGTCGATCAGGCATTCTGGAGGGAATTATAAGAGCAGATTTGAGATATACGCATGATACGCAACGCCCTCTTGCTGGCTGTTTTAGGCCTTGCAATCATATCTTGCGGTCGCCGCGGTCCCGCCCCACAGGTGGTGGAACCGCAGGCGTTTGCAGATACAACGCCGCCTGCCGTCATCTTTCCTGCATTTGGGGACGCTAAACCACACCCGTGGGAGGGACGGCACCCCGGCCATTATCCGGTTCATGGTCTGGATGTGTCGCGCTGGCAGCCGGCAATCGACTGGCGCACCGCGCGTGCGTCTGGTGTTAGCTTTGTTTTCATCAAGGCAACCGAGGGCGGCGACTTTTCCGACCCGATGTTTGATGAGCATCGTCGCGGCGCGCAGGCAGCAGGGGTGCCGTGGGGTGCTTATCATTACTACTATTTCTGCCGTCCAGCCCATGAACAGGCCCGCTGGTTCATCCGCAACGTACCCAAAGGGGCCGATCTGCCGCATGTTCTGGACATGGAATGGACGCCCCATTCCAAAACCTGCACCCTGCGCCCCGATGGCCGTACCGTCCGGGCCGAGGCGCAAAAATTCCTTGATATTCTCGAGCGTCACTACGGACGTCGCCCGATTGTCTACACAACGGTCGATTTCTACGGGGACACCGATATTGGCCGCCTTCCCAAAACCGAGTTCTGGCTGCGTTCAGTCGCGGGGCACCCCCGCAATGTCTATCCGCGCGCGGTCTGGCGATTCTGGCAGTACACGGGTACCGGGCTGGTGCCGGGGGTTCCGGGCAGGGTGGATATCAACACCTTCAACGGCACGCCCGAGATTTGGGCGCGGTGGAAGGCGGGGGGTTAATCCTTGGCTTTGGACTTTTGGTGCTGCGCCCACAGATCGGGCCGCCGGTCGCGGGTGATCTGTTCCGACATCGCGTGCCGCCATTCCGCGATGCGGCCATGGTGCCCTGACATCAGGACATCCGGGATCGCGCGGCCCTTCCACTCGGCGGGGCGGGTGTATTGCGGATGTTCCAGCAGGCCAGAGGAAAAGCTTTCCTCCTCAGCCGAGGCCTGATTGCCCAACACGCCGGGTATCAGCCGGACGGTGGCGTCGATCAGGGCCTGCGCGGCGATCTCGCCCCCGGTCATGACGAAATCACCCAAGCTGACCTCCTGCACGCCGTAATGCTCCAGCACGCGCTCATCGACGCCCTCGAAGCGGCCACAAAGCAGGGTCATGCCATCACAGCGCGCAAGGTTCTGCATCATCTTCTGGTCCATCCGACGGCCGCGCGGGCTGAGATAGATCAGCGGCCAGTTGCCTTGAACACCGGCCATGGTGTGCTCGATCGCCTCGCCCAGCACATCGGCGCGCAGCACCATGCCCGCGCCGCCGCCTGCGGGCGTGTCGTCGACATTGCGGTGCTTGCCGACGCCGAACTGACGCAGATCGACGGTTTCCAGCTGCCACAGACCTTCTTGCAAGGCCTTGCCCGTCAGGCTTTCACCCAGCACGCCGGGGAAGGCGGATGGAAACAGGGTGATGATCTTGGCCTTCCACACCCCATGCAGGTCGGGCGTGGGCGTCATCAGCTCGCGCGGTTTCAGCGTGGGGCGGATGGCTTTGCGGCCATGAGATTTTCCGGGCGTGTCCGTCATGATGTGCCGATCAGCTCCGTTTGAGCGCGTTCAACCAGAGCCGCCTTGTGATCGATCAGCGCCGCGTCGTCCAGAGCGGATCGGTTCATATCCAGCATCTGCGCCAGCAGATCGTCAGGCAGGCCAGGGTTCCTGCGGGTCGGGCCGACCAGCTTTGCGGCCTCGGCTTTGGGCAGGTCGAGGAAATCGGCAAAGGGCGTACCGGGGCCGAAGGGCCGCGTCTGCAGGTCCTCAAGCCACTGGCTGCGCACCTGAACCGAGGGCAGGCGGCCCCGGATCTCTTCGGCGACAGACCGCGGCGCGGCCACCGAGGCCATGCGCTCGCGGAACGTGTCGTAATCCAGCACCAGCCGGGTGCGTTGCAGGTCATGCGCCCAGAGGCTGCGCAGCCAGCTCTCGCGCTGGCGCAGCGACAGATACAGCGTGATCTGCACCTCTTCGCGTTTGAACCGTTCGCGGACCAGATCCACCAGACAGGTGGCCAACGCGGGCGCTGTCTCATACCCCACTGCCGGGTTGCGGCTGGGGCGCAGGCCCGAGAAATTCTCTTCGCTCAGCACCAGTCCGCGTTTGCGGCCAAAGGTCAGCGATTTCAGGAACTGCCGCATCTGGTCGCTGAAATCCCCCAGTGCGCCGGGGGTGCCATACAGCGAATAGCGTGTCGCGGCATCAGACAGCCCCGAATCGCGCGTGCGATAGGGCAGGACCAGCGCGTGATGCGGCCAGATCAGTCTGCGGTTTTCGAACAGAAAGGATTGTGCTGCCGTCGTTCCGGTCTTGTGCAGACCCAG
This sequence comes from Ruegeria sp. G7, assembly GCF_056535465.1. Lineage (NCBI taxonomy): Bacteria > Pseudomonadati > Pseudomonadota > Alphaproteobacteria > Rhodobacterales > Roseobacteraceae > Ruegeria > Ruegeria sp. G7. Next base: position 1,709,635 of record NZ_JBQFIL010000001.1, read on the forward strand.
ATGCAGCAACACGCGGCGCATTATAGAAGGCCCTCGGGCGGGTCGGCCACAATGCGGCCCTTGTCCAGATCGACCGTCGGCACTGCCTCAAGTGTAAACGGCAGCAGAACGGTGGCCTTCAGTCCCGGTCCGTGCAGTTCCAACAGGTCCGCCGCGCCGTGGTTCTGCACCGATTTCACCCGGCCCAGCAGGGTGCCGCCGGTGTCATAGACTTCAAGCCCGATCAGGTCGGTATGATAGAATTCGTCATCGGGCAGCGACGGCAACTGATCGCGGCGCGCATAAAGGCGCAGTCCGTTGATCGCGTCGGCCTGTTCCTTGGTCTCGATCCCGCCGAGCCGGGCAGCGAAGCCGTTCTTGATCGACCGGGTCAGGACCAGCGGATAGCGTTCCTTGCCCGCTTCATCGGTCAGGGGCGAATAGGCCTCGATATCTTCGGGCACAGCGCAAAAGCTTTTCAGCCGCACCTCGCCGCGCACTCCGTATGATCCGGCAATGCTGCCGACGCAGATCAGATCACTCATTTTGACCACCCGTCACACATAGACCGTCCCGCCATTGCCCGATCCCCTCGCACGCCTCGCGCTGGTTGCTGCGTTCGAAGAACACGCCGACAATAAAGGCGATCATCAGCAGGATGGGAAGCCGTAACAATCCGAACATGGGTCTATCGCACCTCGATCGACAAAGTGTCGTCACGGTTTTCCCAGCCGACCTGTTGCAGTTCCGGCGTGTCCGACAGGGTTTCCGGCCAGCCCACGCAGAAATAGCCGATCAGCCGCCAGTCATCAGACACATCCAGATCGCGCACCATCTGGTCTGGGTCCAGAATGGACACCCAGCCCAACCCCAGCCCCTCGGCCCGCAGGGCCAGCCAGAACAGGGTGATGGCTGAAACCACCGAATAGCGCCGCATCTCTGGCATAGTGCCCGCGCCCAGCCCTCGCCCCTTGTCGGTGGCATCGTCGCAGAATACGGCCAGTTGCACAGGGGCCTCTTGCATCCCCGACAGCTTCAACTGGCTGTATAGCTGCGCCTTCTCGCCGGAATAGCCGGTCAGCGCGTCAGCATTTGCGGTTTGGAAATTCTGCAGCGCCGCGTCGCGCGCGGCCTGACTTTCGACGCGAATGACGCGCCAGGGTTCGCTCAGCCCCACCGAAGGGGCCAGCCGAAATGCGTCGAGGCAGCGCGTCAGCACTGCCTCGTCCACAGGATCGGTGCGGAACCGGCGCACATCGCGCCGGAGCCGCAGCAACAGATCGAACTGCGTGCGAAAATCGTCCGAAAAAACCTGATCCCGCACGCGATCGCCTGCTTATTCTTCTGCCGCTGCTTCTTCAGCAGGTGCTTCGGCGGCTTCAGTTGCCTCGGCAGCTTTGGCTGCTTTTTCTTCCGCGCGTTCCTGAGCTTTCTTGCCCGGGGTGCCCTTGTTGGGGTTGTTGCGCTCGGCCTTGTCACGGGCGCCGGCGGCTTCCAGCATACGGGCGATCCGGTCGGTGGGCTGTGCGCCCTGATCCAGCCAGTACTGAACGCGCTCAAGGTTCATTTTCACGCGCTCTTCGCTGTCTTTCGGCAGCAGCGGGTTGTAGGTGCCCAGTTTCTCGATGAAACGGCCATCGCGGGGCATACGGCTGTCAGCCGCAACAATGCGATAGAAGGGACGTTTTTTCGAGCCGCCGCGGGCGAGACGAATTTTCATTGCCATGGTGGTATCTCCTTTAGATGGCGTGTGCCGGGAATTGCCCGGTCAATTTTGATGTTTCTTGTGGTGTCGGATGACTTCCTGAATGATGAAATTCAGGAAAGCCTTGGCGAAGTCGGGGTCCAGATCCGCCTCTTTCGCCAGGTCTTCTAACCGAGCGATCTGCGCAGCCTCGCGCGAGGGATCGGACGGGGGAAGGTCGTGTGCGGCCTTGAGCTTGCCAACCGCCTGCGTGTGCTTGAACCGCTCACCCAGCGTGTAGACAAGGATCGCGTCCAGCCGGTCTATGCTTTCGCGGTGATCTTTCAACAACGCGGCAGCCTGTGTCACGGGGTTGGTCATTGGCCGGTCCTTTCGGTGGTCAAGTCAATCTGCGGGTGGCGCCAGATCTGGGCGCGTTTGCCCAACAGCTCGGCATTCTCAAGCTCAAGCGTTGCGCCAAGCCGTTCGGCCAGCGCGCGCGAGCGATCATTGCTATGGGCGATATACGAGATCACGCCGTTCAAGCCCTGATGCCGGGCGGCGTAGTTACGCGCGGCCAGCGCGGCTTCAAAAGCGACCCCTTTGCCTTCGAATTCTTCGAGCACAGTCCAACCCAGTTCAGGCTCAGCCCAACCTGGCCCATTCATGATGCCGACCCAGCCCGCAAATTTTCCGCTGGATTTCTCTTCGATGTGCCAGCTGCCATAGCCTTGAACTACCCAGTGGCCAAAGCGACCTGTATATGATCTCCAGCATTCAAACTCATCTCTCGGCCCGCCCACCATATGGCTGCGCTCGGTCTTGAAGAATGCGGTCATTGCGGGCAGGTCATCCAGATGCGGCGCGCGCAGGATCAGGCGGTCGGTCTCGATGGTGGGGATCAAGACAGAGGTCATGCGTAAGCCTCCATCCCGCCATTCACCAGATCGGCAGGCGATGGGTGCCGCCAGATCTCGGATTTGCCGTATTTGGGATGTTCGTAGAGATATTCGAACTGCGCGCCCAACCGTTTGGCCACGGCCTTGCTGGCGTGGTTGTCCAGATCAATCAGCGAAATCGCGGTGTCCCAGCCCAGCACGTCATAAGCATGCGCTCGCGCTGCCATCGCCGCCTCGGTCGCATAGCCCTTGCCGGTGGCATGGGTCATCAGGGTCCAGCCGACCTCGGGTTCGGGCCAGCCTTCGGGGAACCATAGGCCGATACGCCCGACATACGTGCCGGTAGCTTTCTCATCGACGCTCCAATAGCCATAGCCGCGCACGGCCCAATGGCCCAGCAGCGACGCGAAAACCCGCCATACCTCGTCCCGGCGCAGCGGGCCGCCGACATAGGTCGCGGCATCGCTGGCGAAGAACGCGGTGTCTGCGTCCAGATCAGCCTCGGACGGGGCGCGCATAATCAGGCGCTCGGTCTCAAGCCGGGGGATATGATCGGCGATCAGGTTCACTTTTTCTTACCAAACCCGCTGAGGCCCGGTGGCAGGCCCATGCCGCCGCCCAGACCGGGCAAACCGCCGGGCATCTTGCCGCCCATCGCCTTCGCCGCCTGTTCCAGCGCCTTGGGGTCCATGCCTGCCGCCATCTCCTCGGGGCTGGGGCCGCCTTTGCCGAACATGCCTTTCATGGCCTGTTTCAGCATCTTGCCTTTGCCCATCTTGCCCATCTTCTTCATCATGTCCGACATCTGCCGGTGCATCTTGAGCAGTTTGTTGAGGTCGCTGACCTCCATCCCCGAACCCGCAGCAATCCGTTTCTTGCGGCTGGCCTGCAACAGCTGCGGGTTGGCGCGTTCGCGTTTGGTCATGGACTGGATCATGGCGATCTGCTGGCGCAGGATCTTGTCGTCCAGACCGGCCTGATCCATCTGCTTGGCCATCTTGCCCATGCCCGGCATCATGCCCATCATGCCCTGCATGCCGCCCATCTGGATCATCTGCTCCAGCTGCATTTTCAGGTCATTCATATTGAACTGACCTTTGACCATGCGCTTCATCATGCGCTCGGTCTGTTCCATCTCCATCGTTTCCTGGGCCTTTTCGACCAGAGCAACGATGTCGCCCATGCCCAGAATCCGACCCGCGATCCGGTCCGGCTCGAAGGTTTCGAGCGCGTCCATCTTCTCGCCCAGACCGACGAAGCGGATCGGCTTGCCGGTGACTGCACGCATCGACAGCGCCGCACCACCGCGCCCGTCACCGTCCATCCGCGTCAGAACCACGCCGGAAATGCCGACCTTGGCGTCGAACTCCTCGGCCACTTCAACGGCGACCTGACCGGTCAGACCGTCGACGACCAGCAGGGTTTCACGCGGGTCGACCACGTTGCGGACCTGCTCGACCTCGTCCATCAGGACTTCGTCGATATGCAGACGGCCCGCAGTGTCGAGCATGTAGACGTCATAGCCGCCCAGCGTTGCCTGTTGTTTGGCGCGCTTGGCAATATCGACCGGTTTCTGGCCCGGAACGATCGGCAGCGTATCGACGCCGACCTGTGTACCCAGAACAGCCAGCTGATCCATCGCCGCCGGGCGATAGACATCGAGCGAGGCCATGAGGACCTTCTTGCCCTCTTTCTCTTTCAGGCGTTTTGCCAGCTTACCGGTGGTCGTGGTCTTGCCCGAACCCTGCAGACCGACCATCAGGATCGGGGCAGGCGGATTGTCGATCTTGAGCTTACCGGGGTCTTCCTCGCCGCGCAGGGTATCAACCAACGCGTCATGCACGATCTTGACGACCTGCTGGCCGGGGGTGATCGATTTGGTCACCGCCTGGCCTGTCGCCTGTTCCTGTACCTTTTTGACGAAGGCGCGGGCAACCGGCAGCGAGACGTCAGCCTCAAGCAGCGCAACCCGAACTTCTCGCAAAGCAGTTTTGACGTCTTCCTCGGACAGGGCGCCCTGTTTGGTCAGCCGGTCGAAGACGCCGGAAAGGCGTTCGGATAGATTTTCAAACATGCCTTCGGCCTCCTTAGCCGGTTATCTGGTGGCACTTCCTAGGTAGGAAGCACCGGTTACATACACAATTGCCCCCACGGGCGAAACTCGCTGGTGGGGGGCGATCCCTGAACGACTCAAGGGACCGGAAGATCGAGAGGCTTCCGGATGTTTGCGGGGTGATTATTTGTATTTTTGTTCGGAGTCAACAAAAGACAAAACCAACAAATCATACACCGCTTGAGCCGGATGCGATTTCACGGCATGAGCAACCGGTGAATCAAAGGAGCCTTCTATGGACGCATCTTCTGCCTTTCAGGATACGTTGCCACTGAGTTCGGATGCATTGTTGGCGCAATTGGATGAATGGCGGCTGGCGTATCGGTTGCACACGCATATCCCGCTGCGCACGGTTGAGGATGCCAAGGGGGTCGAAGACCAGTTCATGGTGCCGGGCGAGAATGCGCTGCGGCTCAAGAACCTCTATCTGCGCGACAAGAAGAAGCGGAACTATTTGGTGACGCTGGAGCAGAGCCGCGAGATCGACCTCAAGGCGCTGGGGGCTGAGTTGGGGATTGGCAACCTGTCCTTTGGTTCAGCAGATCGGTTGTTTCAGAACCTTGGTATTCGGCCCGGGGCGGTCAGCCCTCTGGCGATGATCAACGGGGTGGGGAATGACGTGCGCTTCTTTATGGACGCCGCCGCGCAGCAGGCGGATGTCATCTATATGCACCCTTTGGTCAATGACCGGACCGTAGCGATGGCGCGCGGTGATCTGATGGGGTTCTTTGATCAGATCGGGTGCGAGGTGGCTTGGTTGGCGTGACGGGACGCGCCTTGCGGCGCGTGCCTCCGGCGGAAGTATTTTTGAACAGAAGAAGGGGCCTGCGCTTTATTGCGTGTCCAGCGCTTCTTTGAGTGCGGCCGCGACATGGGCGGCTGAGGGGTTGATGAAGAGGTGGCCGTCGGCCTCGAACACCGGGTCGTCGAGATGGTCGGGGAAGGCCAGCGGCAGTTCCGTGCAGGCCAGCAGGATTGCCGTGCCGGGTGTGGCGTGTGTATTGCAGAAGGCCAGCAGGCGGGTATGGGCGGTATCAGAAGCGCCACCGTAGAAGTCGCTGTCGATCATCGCCTGCATTTCGGCGATGTCGGGGTCGGGCAGGCGGGTGTTGGCGGTGATGCCCTCGGCGGCGAGGCGGTCGGCGTAGTTGGTGGCCTGCATCGTGACCGTGGTGCCGAGGATCAGCGCGTTTGACGCACCGGTCCGGGCCGTCACTTCAGCCGTGGCGTCAAAGATGCTGAGGATCGGCATCGACACGCCCTGCCGGATCGCGTGTAGCCGGGCGTGGGGGGTGTTCGAGGCGATGATGCCGAAATCGCAGCCCGCGCGTTCCAGCGTCAGCAGCGCCTCGCGGAATACGGCATCGAAACCGGCCCAGCTGGCCTCGTCTCCGGCGGTGCCGCGCAGAGCGCGGGTTTTGGCCTGCGTCACCGATTCAATGGTCATGGGTGGGATCGGCAGGGGGGAACCGTGGCCACGCTCGGCGAAGTGGCGACCTGCGCCCTCGGCAATCGCCCGGTAGTAGTCGACGGTCGAGGCCCAGCCCACACCGCCCAGAATTCCGATCTTTTTCATGGTAAACGCCCAGCCTGCCAATTCCTGTTTGGGGCAGACTGGACGGTTCAGGGGGTGCAGGTCAATCAGGCGGCCAGTTCAGTGACCGCTTTTTGCGCGTTCGCCAAAGTGGCCTCGGGGTCCAGCGCCATGCGGTCGGCGGCGATGACCTCGACGTCCTGGATGCCGATGAAGCCCAGAACGTGGCGGGCATAGGTGGTGGCAAAGTCGATCTTGGAGCCTACCGCAGTGCCGCCCGAGGCCACCGCGAGTATGGCGCGTTTGCCTTCAAGTAGACCTTTGGGGCCGTTCTCGGAATAGGCGAAGGTCACGCCCGCGCGGGCGACCAGATCGATCCAGGCTTTGAACGCGGCGGGGACCGAGAAGTTGTAGATCGGCAGGCCGATGACGATGGTGTCGGCCTTTTGCAGCTCGGCCACCAGCTCATCGGACAGGGCCAACAGGTCTTGCTGCGCCGCGTCGCGTTGGTCGGCGGGGGTGAAATTGGCGGCGATCCAGTCCTCAGTCAGCAGGGGCAAGGGCGTGGCCAGATCGCGACGGATGATGCGCCCGGCATTGAGGTGGCGGACAACGCGGTCCGACAGGTCGCGGGTGGTAGACCCGGTGCGGCGGGCCGAGGCGTCGATATGCAGGATGGTTTTGGTCATCTCAGAGTGTCCTGTGTAAGGGAATGATCGTCTGTTGTTCGAATATGATTGTTGCGCGCATGAACAAAACCCGGATATACCAACAGGTATTGTTGGAATTTGCACAGTGGATCGGATGCAATGGACAATTGGGACGAGGTGAGAACCGCCTATCAGGTGGCGCGAATGGGAACGGTCAGCGGGGCGGCGGATGTGCTGGGCGTGCATCATGCCACCGTGATCCGCCATATCGACGCGATCGAGGCGCGGCTGGGTGTCAAGCTGTTCCAGCGTCATGCGCGCGGCTATACCCCCACCGAAGCCGGAGAGGACCTGCTGCGCGTGGCACAGGCGACCGAGGATCAGTTCAACCAGTTGGTTGGCCGCATGAAAGGGCGCGGCGATGATGTCTCGGGCGAGCTGGTGGTCACGTCGCTGGCCTCGCTTGCGCCGCTGATCGTACCGACGCTGACTGAATTTCAGCAGACCCATCCGGATCTGATCGTGCGCTATCTGACCGGCGACCGCCTGTTCCGGCTGGAATATGGCGAGGCGCATGTGGCCATCCGTGCGGGTGCCGCGCCGGATCAGCCGGACAACGTGGTGCAGCCCTTCATCCCGCAAGAGGTCGGGCTGTTTGCCAGCAAGACCTATATCGCGCGCCACGGCAAACCCTCGGGCGTCAAGGATTTCGCCAATCACCACTTCGTCGGCAATGATGACGAAAACAGCCGCGCGCCGTTTTCCCGCTGGCTGCGCGCCAACGCGCCGGAACAGGCGATTACCTTCCGCTGCACCAACAATTTCTGTATGCGCGAGGCGGTTCTGGCCGGCGCCGGCATCGGTTTCATGGCCCGGTGGGAGGCGGCGCGCGACCCCGATCTGGTCGAGGTGATGGAGCCTCTGCCCGAATGGTCCGGCAAGCTGTGGCTGGTGACCCATGTGGACCTGCACCGGACCACCAAGGTGCAGGCCTTCCTGTCTTTCCTGAAAGACCAGTCCAAGGGCTGGCTGCCGTGACACCACAGGCGCGCGGCCATCTGGCCATGCTGACATTTTCGGCGCTGGTGGCGGGCAGTTTTTCGCTGGGCTCGATGGTGGCAAACGAAATCGCGCCATCGGCGATCACGGCGGCGCGCTTTGCTATCGCGGCGGTGGTCATCGGGATCGCGGCGCTTGCCACCACGGGGATATCGCGCAGCGCGGCGCGCGCGCCGTGGCGCTATCTGGTGCTGGGCGGGTTGTTCGGCAGCTATTTTGTGCTGATGTTCTATGGGCTCAAAACCGCACCGCCGGTCAGCGCGGCGGCGGTCTTTACCCTGACGCCTGTCATGTCGGCGCTTGCGGGGTGGGTGCTGCTGCGCCAGATCACCACGCCGCGTATGGCGCTGGCGTTGACCGTGGGGGCGGTGGGTGCGCTCTGGGTCATCTTCCGGGCCGATTGGCAGGCCTTCCTGGCCTTCCAGATCGGCGGCGGCGAGATCATCTATTTCTGGGGCTGCGCCGCCCATGCGATCTATACGCCGATGGTGCGGAAACTGAACCGGGGCGAGCCTGCGGTGGTGTTCACCTTCGGCACACTGCTGGCGGGCTGCCTGATCCTGACGTTCTGGGGTTGGTCCGATATTCGTACGACCGATTGGGCAAACCTGCCGGGTATCGTTTGGCTGACCCTGCTGTATATTTCGGTATTCGCCACCGCTGCCAGTTTTGTACTGGTCCAGTTTGCAGCCCTGCGCCTGCCTGCCGCCAAGGTCATGGCGTACACTTACCTGACGCCCAGCTGGGTGATCCTGTGGGAGATCGCGCTCGGCCGTCTTGCGCCGACGTCGCTGGTTCTTGTTGGGGCCGGGTTGACGGCCGTCGCATTGCTGTTGTTGCTAAAGGGCGATGACGCCCCTGCGAACGCGACTCTGCATTCGGAATGAAACTTGTCTTCTGCGCCGAATGTGGCAGCCTGCCTGCGTATCGCCTGAGGAGACGAGCCATGAAAACACCCTATGCCATCGCGGCGCTTCTGGCGCTTTCTGCTTGCGCGACAGGTGCAGGCAATTCGGCCGAGGCTGATCTGCAAGCCAGTTGCGAGGCCCTGGTGGCTGCCGAGACCGGAACTGCGCCAGGCGGAGTTGATGCAATCTCGACCCAGTCCGGGCCGACGGGGAAGGTCACCAGCGTGTTCGTGGCCGGGGCCGAGGCCCCGTGGCTTTGCCGTGCGGATGCAACCGGGGTCGTGATCGGGGTGGAATACAGCCGCGAGGGCTAGCCCTCGCCGTTTTGAGCCACATCAATGTGGATACATGCGCTTTTCTCTATGCTTTCAGGCGAGGAGGAAGATGTAATGTTTACTCATATTATGATCCCGCTGGACCTGCATATGCCGCCAGAAATCAAGAAAGCGGTCGAGGTCGCGACGCAACTGGCCAAATGGCAGGGCGCGAAGGTGACACTGGTCAGTGTGACAGGCACCCAGCCTGGTGATGTCACGCTGCCGCAAGGGTCCATCGACGAAAAGCTGGCCGCCTGCGCTGGCCAGATTGCCGAGCAAAGCGGCGCTGAGGTTGCCACGCGCAACATTCACTCGGTCGATGTGGCGGTTGAGGTCGATGGCGATCTGACCCGCGCCGCCGAAGATATCGGGGCTGACCTGATCGTCGTCGGCACCCATGCACCGCGGATCACGGACTATCTGTTCTCAAGCCATGCGGGCTATCTGGCCAAACATGCCAGCATGTCGGTCTTCGTCGTGCGCTAGGCCTCGTCCGAGGGCAGTTCGACCTCAAGAAATCGTTCAAACGCGTCCAGATTGACCGGCTCGAACTGCCCGAATCCCTGCATCCATACGGACGCTGCCCGCAGTGCGTCGGGTTCCAGCTTGCACCACTTCACCCGCCCTCGCTTTTCCTGTGAGATCAGCCCGGCGCGGGTCAGAATGACCAGATGTTTCGAGATGGCGGCCAGCGACATCTCGAACGGCTCGGCCACATCCGTGACCGCCATGTCATCCTCCAGCAGCATCGCAAGGATGGCGCGGCGGGTGGGGTCGGCAAGGGCCGCGAAAACGGTGTCGAGGTCGTTGGACATGGCACGTTCCTAAAGCGCCGGAAGCCGTTTGACAATTTCCCAGCCCACGCCATGCTGCGCCGGAACGTGTACGGGGGCGGCAATGACACTGAAATACTGGCTGGTCATCTGCATCCTCGGCATCGGCTGGGGCATGTCTTTCATGTTCAACGCCATTCTGTTGCGTGAACTCGGGCCGCTTTCGGTTTCGATGGGGCGTGTGGCGCTTGGAGCACTGGGCTGCTGGATCTATGTACTCGGTGCCAGCCTAAATGTAGGCCTGTCAGTCAACCGCGCGATTGCTTTGCTGGCGTTTGGCGCGCTCAGCTATGCCGCGCCGTTCGCGCTTTACGCGCTGGGCCAGCAGCATATCGGTGCCGGTGTAGCGGGTATCGTGAATGCAACGACACCTGCTTTCGCCGTCATCGTCTCGCATTTCTGGCCGGGGGTGAGCGGGCAACCTTCTTGAAGTCTCTGGGCGTGGTCTGCGGGTTCGCGGGCATTGTGGTGCTGTCGTTGCCGGTTCTGCATTCGGGGGCCGGTTCCCAGTTCTGGGCCATTCTGTTGATCCTGCTGGCTCCGGTCTGCTACGCCTTCTCAGTCAACTTCGCGCGCGCGTTCCGGGATATGCAGCCCGTGGTTCTGGTGGCCTTGGCCCTGACCGGAGCGACGCTGGCGATCACGCCGCTTGCCCTGTGGCAAGAGGGGGTGCCCCATGTCACCCGGATTGAGACCTGGGCGTCTCTGCTGATGATCGGATTTGTCCTGACCTCGGCGGCGTTCATCGTGTTTTATTGGCTGCTGCCCAAGGTGGGCCCAACGAACATTTCAACTGTTACCCTGATCGCCCCGGTCTCGGCGTTGGTGCTGGGAACATGGGTGTTGCAAGAGGCCCTGCGTCCCGAGCATTTGTTTGGTATGGCAGCGATCCTTCTCGGTCTTTTGCTGATCGATGGGCGCATCGTTCGGCGGTTGCGCCAAGGCAGGGAAGCCAAAGATCAACCAAAAGGTTGAATATGGCTTTTGGGGCGGATTACCTGATCTTGGCCTTTGCCCGTGCCGCTGACTGATGCCGCCCAAGGGATTTAATTATTTTAAATCAAATATTTAACCTGCGTCAATTCGGTCGCGCAACGGCGTTGACTCTGCGCCCATCGCCCCTTAGCACCCTACCCAAGACTGTACGAGGGACCCGCCCGTGACCGATGATGACCAAAAGCAGCGTATGGCGCAGCTTGAGGCCAAGATCGAAGCGGCGAAAAAGGCCAAAGCGCCAAAGCCCCGCGCAGATGCTGACGTGTCCGGGGGCGAGCTTGCCTGGAGGATGGTCATCGAAATGGTATCCGGTCTTGGGATCGGATTTGGCATCGGATACGGGCTGGACAGCCTGCTCGGGACGATCCCGATCTTTCTGGTGCTGTTCACATTGCTGGGCCTTGTCGCGGGCGTGAAGGTTATGCTCCGCAGCGCGAAAGAGGTTCAAGAGAAACAAGCGGCTGCAAGCGCGGCCGAGAAGGACGAGAGGGACTGAACGTGGCGACCGAGACCACCGCAGCAGAAGGCAGCAGCCTGGTATTCCACCCGATGGACCAGTTCATCGTCAAGCCGCTCTTTGGCGACGGCGCAATTGCCTGGTACACGCCCACCAACGTGACCCTGTGGATGTTCCTGGCGATTGCCGCGATATTCGGTCTGCTGGTTCTCAGCACTTCGAAGCGCGCGATTGTTCCGACCCGGATGCAGTCGGTGGCCGAACTGGCCTATGGCTTCATCTACAAGATGCTGGAAGACATCTGCGGCAAGGAAGGCGTCAAGTACTTCCCCTATGTCATGACCCTGTTCATGTTCATCGTCTGCGCGAACTTCCTGGGCATGATCCCCACATCCTTCACCACCACATCGCATTTCGCCGTGACCATCCCGCTGGCGCTGGCCGTGTTCCTGACCGTGACCGTTCTGGGTTTCGTTAAGAACGGTGCCGCGTTTCTGGGCCTGTTCTGGGTTTCCAGCGCACCGCTGGCGCTGCGTCCGGTTCTGGCGATTATCGAGCTGATCTCGTACTTCGTACGCCCCGTCAGCCACTCCATTCGTCTTGCTGGTAACGTCATGGCAGGCCACGCCGTGATCAAGGTGTTCGCAGGCTTTGCCGCGATTGCCGTGATCTCGCCCGTGTCGGTTCTGGCGATCACAGCAATGTACGGCCTTGAGGTCCTCGTGTCCTTCATCCAGGCCTACGTATTCACCATTCTGACCTGCGTATATCTGAAAGATGCGCTGCATCCGTCGCACTAAGGTCCGAACACCCAACATCGAAACTTCCAATTCGTAAGGAGACACATCATGGAAGGCGATCTCGCACATATCGGCGCAGGCCTGGCAGCAATCGGTTCCGGCGCAGCCGCAATCGGGGTGGGCAACGTTGCAGGCAACTTCCTGGCCGGCGCCCTGCGCAACCCTTCGGCGGCTGCTTCGCAGACCGCAACCCTCTTCATCGGTATCGCATTCGCAGAAGCGCTGGGCATCTTCGCATTCCTGGTCTCGCTGCTGCTGATGTTCGCCGTATAATCTGCGGAACCTGATCCTTACGCGCAGGTGGGCCCAAGCCATAGCGGCCCACCTGTTGTAAAGACAAGTTTCCGACGGAGGACATCATGGCGACTGAACCCCTTACAGAAGAGGTAGCTGGCACCTGCGTTGACTCTCATGGGTCGGCGATCGGTATGCCGCAGCTCTGCTTCGATTGGTTCCCCAACCAGATTTTCTGGCTGGTCATTACGCTGGTCGTCATCTTTCTGGTCCTGTCTCGCGTGGCTCTGCCGCGCATCGCGGCAATCCTGGCTGAACGTCAGGGGACCATTACAAATGACCTGGCTGCGGCCGAAGATCTGAAGGCCAAGGCTGTCGAGGCCGAAGAGGCCTATAACAAGGCGCTGGCCGATGCCCGTGCCGAAGCGCAGCGTATCGCTGCTGAGGCGCGCGCCGAAATCCAGTCTGGTCTGGATGACGCGATTGCCAAGGCGGATGCGGAAATCGCTGCAAAGGCGGCTGAATCGGAGAAGGCAATTGCCGAAATCCGTGCCGGTGCGCTGGAAAGCATTCAAGTGGTTGCCAAGGATACGGCGGCTGAACTGGTCACAGCACTGGGCGGCGAGGCGGATGCCAAAGCCATCGACGGTGCCGTTGACGCGCAGATGAAAGGATAAGTGACATGCGGAACACTCTTGCCCTTATCCTGACCTTCGGCGCAGCCAGCCCTGCATTTGCAGCCAAAGGCCCGTTCTTCTCGCTCGCCAACACCGACTTTGTGGTCCTGCTGGGCTTCATCGTCTTCATCGCGGTCCTGTTCTACTTCAAGGTCCCCGGCATGATCGGCGGCGCTCTGGACAATCGTGCCGCTGGCATTCAGTCCGAACTGGACGAAGCCCGCGCGCTACACGAAGAAGCCCGCAGCCTGCTGGCCTCGTACGAGCGCAAGCAGCGCGAAGTTCAGGGTCAGGCCGACGCCATCGTTGCTGCAGCCAAGGAAGACGCGGTTCTGGCAGCAGAGCAAGCCAAGGTCGATCTGGAGAAATCCATCGCACGCCGTCTGGCGGCTGCGCAGGATCAGATCGCATCGGCTGAGGCATCTGCAGTGAAAGAAGTCCGTGATCAGGCCATCACGGTTGCTGTTTCGGCAGCCAACGCTGTGCTGGCCAAGCAGATGACCGCCACGCAGGCGAACAAGCTGATCGACGCCGCCATCGCGGATGTTGGTGAAAAGCTGCACTGATCCGCTGGATCATATGAATTGAGAAACCCGAGCGCCGCGCGCTCGGGTTTTTCGTTCCTCAGGCCCTGCGCCAACTGAGAAACCAGACAAGCAGCGCTATCACAGTAACCACAATCTCAACCTTGAAGGTCCAATGGTTGAGAAAGGACAATATCCAATGAGAATGGGTCGCCTGCACCACCACCAGCGGGTGCGTCGCGTCCGAGAACGGCCAAAGCCACGCAACCTCTCCGGTGATCGAATCCAGCACCATATGAACCAGCCCGCCCGCGCCAAAGAAGGTCAGGAAGGTACCAGCTCTTAAGGCCCAGACACGTATCATCATCCCGGCAAGCAGAAACCCCGCCCAGATGATCGGGCGGTGGGTCAAGTAGGAATGGTGATGATGTCCCCGATCATCGACAAAATAGAACCAGAGAATATCCACATCGGGGGCGACGGCTCCCACCATCGCCGCAGCAAGGGCGAGCTTGCCGAGATTTGGCGCGGCAGCCCGAAAGACCAGATAAGCGCCCGGCAGGTGGCCGATGAACATCAGACCTCACCCGTCTCATGCTTTAGCCGCTGCTGCGCGATCTCTTCATTGCGCAGGGCCTTCTGCTGATCGGCCATGCAACTTTTGACAAAGTTCAGGTGATCCTCGACCGCGCGCCGCGCGCCCTTGGGGTCGCGGTCCTGCAGGGCGGCGTTAATGGCGCGGTGCTGGTCCAGAATGGCGTCGCGGGTAGTGCGTTGCTGGAACATGATCTGCCGGTTGTAGAACACGCCCTGCCGCAGCAAATCAAACATCGACCGCATCATATGCAGCATCACCACGTTATGGCTGGCCTCGATGATCGCCATGTGGAACTGGGCGTCCAGATGCGCCTCTTCCTCGGCGGCGTTTCGATCGTGGGCGGCCTCCATCTTGTCCAGAATGGCCTGCACAACCTTCAGATCGCTGCCCGACCCCATCCGTGCGGCCCGCTCGGCGGCCAGCCCCTCCATATCACGCCGGAACGAGAGATAGTCGAACACCGCCTCGTCATGATTGCCGAACAACCGCGTTAGTGCGGGCGAGAAGGCCGAGCCCAGAACCTCGGCCACATAGATGCCTGATCCGGCCTTGGCGGTCAGCAAGCCCTGATCCTGCAGGTCTGAGATTGCCTCGCGCAGCGACGGGCGCGACACACCCATGCGTTCGGCCAACTCGCGTTCGGACGGCAGGCGTTCGCCGGGGCGCAGGATGCCGCGCAGGATCAGCAGTTCGATCTGGCGCACAACGGCGAGGGACAGTTTCTCGGTCTGGACTTTTTGAAACGGCATGGGGTCAACAGTCTGAATTGGTCAACTCACATGACCACGTCAGCGGATGACGTTCAAGGCGAACACATATATTAGGTCATAATTATTGACATATAAGTGGCGATGCCTAGGCTGCCATGCAAGGGGCAGAGGAGGCCCCGTTCCGATGGATCAGCTCTACGCCACCCGCACGTCCCGTATGAAAGCATCCGAAATCCGCGAACTGCTGAAACTGCTGGGCCAGCCCGGTATCATTTCCTTCGCGGGCGGTATCCCTGATCCGGCGCTGTTTCCAGCAGACGCCTTTGCCGAGGCTTTCCAAAGCGCACTGGGTCCCGATTTTCAGGCGCAGGCATTGCAATATTCGGTCAGCGAAGGCTATGCGCCGCTGCGCGACTGGCTGGCTGATCATATGCGCGGGATCGGAGTGGACTGTGACAGCAATAACATCCTGATCACTTCCGGTTCGCAGCAGGCGCTGGATTACTTGGGTAAGCTGTTCCTGTCGCCGGGCGATACTGCGCTGGTCGGCTGGCCCACCTATCTGGGCGCGCTGAACGCCTTTGACGCCTATGAACCGCGCTTCGATCAGCTTAGTATCAACGGCAATCGCGGCGCCGCCGAATACCGGGCCGCCGCCGGGGGCAGCCCGATCAAGTTTGCCTATCTCTCTGCCGATTTCTCGAACCCGACCGGCGAGACCGTTGATCAGCGGGGCAGGGAAGCCCTGTTGGATCTGGCCGACGATCTGGACTGCGCGGTGATTGAGGACGGGGCCTATCAGGCGTTGCGCTATGACGGCGACCCGATCCCTCCGATCCTCGCACTGGAAATTGCGCGCAAGGGGTCGATCGAGAACTGCCGGACGATCTATTGCGGCAGTTTCTCGAAAACCCTGTCGCCGGGTTTGCGGCTGGGTTGGGTGGTTGCGGCGAAACCGGTGATCTCGCAACTGGTGCTGCTGAAACAGGCGGCTGATCTGCATTCCTCGACTATCAACCAGATGGCGGTGCACCAGGTGGCGCGGGACCGGTTCGACACCCACGTTCCCATGCTGCGCCAGACCTATTCCGCGCGCCGTGATGCGATGCTCAAGGCACTTCAGGACCACATGCCTGACGGTGTCGACTGGACCCGACCTGAGGGCGGCATGTTCGTCTGGGTCACCCTGCCCAAGGGTATGAACGGGGCCGAGTTGCTGGCCCGGGCGTTAGAGACGGTCAAACTGGCCTTTGTCCCCGGTCAGGCGTTCTACCCCGACGACACCGGGGCCAACACCATCCGATTGAGCTTTTCCAACTCGGACGAGGCCACGATCCGCGAAGGCATCCGTCGTCTGGGAGAGGTGCTGCGCGGCTGATCCGGGAAAGGTTTCGTTAACCATAGTGCCGCTAGAAAGGCGGCATGATCCGTCTATTTGCCTTCCTGCTCCTTGCCGCCTGTTCGGGCGGCTCGCCTCATTTTCGGGGTCTGCCCGCGACGCGAGTCGAGGTCAACGGCAGCGTCTTTGACGTCCGCGTTAGGGACGCGCTGGCCGAGGCGGTGCGCATAAACCCCCAATACGCCCCGCGTCTGGGTCCGATCCGCGACCGCGCCGCGCTGGCCATGGCGCAGGTTTCGGGCTGTCCGCTGCTGGATGTTCTGGGCGATGCAGCGGTGACCGTGGGGGTGCTGGCTTGCGACGGCGAACTGGGCGAAAAGCTTATTTTTGGTGCGCTCCTGATGCGATCCTACGAATGCGTCAACTATGGTTATTCGGGTGGATACGGCTATCAGGTCTTTGAATGCACACCCTACTGAGATACGCGGACCTGCGCGTAGTTTCGCCAAGATGTTGTGGATAACTCGGGCGAATGACCCATATCCTGCGCAATCACGTTGACACCTCGCCCCTCGGTTGCGCACACTTAATAGTCAGAGGAATCATACCAAGAGCAGCCATTTGCGTTTCAGCAAACTCAAACTGACCGGCTTCAAAAGCTTTGTCGACCCGACCGATCTGATTATCGCGGACGGGCTAACCGGTGTTGTTGGTCCCAATGGCTGCGGCAAGTCCAACCTGCTTGAGGCTCTGCGCTGGGTGATGGGCGAAAACCGCCCCAAATCCATGCGCGGCGGTGCGATGGAGGATGTGATCTTTGCCGGTGCCGCAACGCGGCCCGCCCGCAACTTTGCCGAGGTGGTCCTGACCATGGACAACTCGGAACGCCTCGCGCCCTCGGGTTTCAATGACAGTGACCAGCTTGAGATCGTGCGCCGCATCACCCGCGACGTGGGCAGCGCCTATAAGACCAACGGCAAGGACGTTCGCGCCCGCGATGTGCAGATGCTGTTCGCCGATGCCTCGACCGGGGCACATTCGCCCGCGCTGGTGGGGCAGAACCGCATTGCTGAGCTGATCAACGCCAAGCCCCGTGCCCGCCGTCGCATTCTGGAAGAGGCGGCTGGGATTTCCGGCCTCTATCAGCGCCGCCATGAGGCCGAGTTGAAGCTGAAAGGCACCGAGGCCAACCTGACTCGTGTTGATGACGTGCTGGAACAGTTGGGCGGCCAACTGGCGCAACTCGCCCGTCAAGCCCGTCAGGCCGCGCGCTATCGCGAGATTGGTGAGCAGTTGCGTCAGGCCGAAGGGATGCTGCTCTATCGCCGCTGGAAAGAGGCTGACATGGCCCGTCAAGCGGCAGAAGAAAAGCTGCGCGATCGCATTACCGAGGCCTCGCGTGCTGAGGCCGAAGCCCGCGAAGCCGCTGCCAAACGCGCCCAGATCGAAGAAACCCTGCCGCCCCTGCGCGAGGAAGAGGCCATCGCCGCCGCCGTTCTGCAGCGCCAGATGGTGCAGCGCGATCAGCTGAGCGATCAGGAAACCCGCGCCCGCCAGACCATTGAAACCCTGACCAACCGCATCCAGCAGCTTGGCAACGATATCGAACGCGAATCCGGCCTGAACCGGGATGCGGGAGAGATGATTGAACGGCTGGAGTGGGAGGCCCGCGAGCTTGCCAAAGCCGCCGAAGGTTATGACGAAAAGGTCGCTGAGGCTGCCGAGATCGCCCGCGAGGCCGCGTCGGTTCTGCAGGATCGCGAAGATCACCTCTCGCAGCAGACCGAAGACATGGCCCGCCTGGTCGCCCGTCACCAATCGGCGCAGCGACTGGTTGAAGACAGCCGCAAGACACTGGCCCGGTCCGAGGGCGAAGAAGAAAAAGCCCGCGCCGCCGTGGATGACGCCAAAACCGCCCTGATCCGCGCCAATGAGGCGTTCGAGGCTGCGCAAGAGGGCGAAGAGGAAGCCCGCGAAGCGGCCGAGGCCGCCGAAGAAGCGCTCGCCGCCGCCGATGAGCTGCGCAACGACACGCAGGCGCGTGAGGCCGAGGCCCGTGCCAAGCGGTCAGAGGCCGAAGGTGAGTTGGGCGCGATCCGGGCCGAAACCACCGCGCTGGCCAAACTGGTCGAACGCGACACCGCCGAAGGCGGACAGGTGCTGGACCTGCTGCGGGTGGCACCGGGCTATGAAAAGGCGCTGGGGGCGGCTTTGGCCGATGACTTGCGCGCGCCTCTGGTTGAAGGCGACGGGCCATCCGGTTGGGTGCAGGTTGCAGGCTATGACGCCGATCAACCGCTGCCCGATGGGGCCGAACCGCTGGCCCTGCACATCTCCGGCCCCGACCGCCTCAGCCGCCGCATTGCGCAGATTGGTCTGGTCGACGCAGATCAGGGCGCACGCCTGCAAGCCTCGCTGAAGCCGGGTCAACGTCTGGTCTCGCGCTCGGGCGACCTGTGGCGCTGGGACGGGTTCCGCGCCTGGGCCGAGGACGCCCCAAGCGCCGCCGCCCTGCGGCTGGAGCAGCTCAACAAGCTGGAAACGCTGAAACAGGAACTCACCCGCACCGAGGCGCAGGCCGACGGGGCCCGCGCCGCGCATGAGGCGCTGTCGCAGCAACTGGCCGACGTGACCGAAGCCGACCGCCGCGCCCGCGAGGCCCGCCGCGCCGCCGATCAGCGCATGGCCGACACCGCGCGCCAGCTGAGTCGGGCCGAGGCGGACCGCAATCTGGCGCAAGGCAAGTTGGAGACTCTGACGCTGGCCGTCGACCGCCACAAAGAAGACGCCATGTCTGCCCGCGCCCAGCTGCGCGAGGCCGAGGGCGCGCTGACCGGTCTGGGCGATCTTGACAGCGCCCGCGCGCAGGTCGAAGACATCAAGCAGACGGTCGAGGCCGCGCGGATCACCATGCTGACCCACCGTTCGACCCATGACGAGTTGCGGCGTGAGGGCGAGGCCCGGACGCGCCGTTCGCAAGAGGTCACGAAAGACCTCAGCGGCTGGAAGCATCGTCTTGAAACCGCCGAGAAACGCATTGCGGAACTGGCCGAGCGCAAGGAAAGTTCTGAAGAGGAATTGCAAGAGGCCATGGCCGCCCCCGGCGAGATTGCCGAGGCGCGCGAGGAACTGAATGAACTGATCGAAACAGCTGAGGCCCGCCGCGCCGAGGCCGCCGACAAGCTGGCCGAGGCCGAGACCGCGCAGCGCGAGGTGGTGCTGGCCGAACGCGAAGCGGAACGTCAGGCCTCGGAAGCGCGCGAAACCCGCGCGGCGGCTGAGGCGCGCTGTGACGCGGCCAAGGAAAGCGTGATGGCGGCGGCAGAACGCATCGCCGAGGATCAGCAACTGACGCCCAACCAGTTGCTGAACCAGTTGGACGTGAACCCCGATCAGATGCCCGCCGCCGATGCGCTTGAGGCCGAAGTGAATCGCCACAAGCGCCAGCGCGATGCGATGGGGGCCGTGAACCTGCGCGCGGAGGAAGACAGCAAAGAGGTTCAGGAAGAATTCGACACGCTGAACGGCGAAAAGGCCGATCTGGAAGAGGCGATCAAGGCCCTGCGCAGCGGCATCGCCAGCCTCAACCGCGAGGGGCGTGAGCGCCTGCTGACGGCGTTTGAGCAGGTGAACTCGAACTTCGCCATGCTGTTCAAGCACCTCTTTGGCGGTGGCGAAGCCAATCTGGTCATGGTCGAAAGCGACGATCCGCTGGATGCAGGTCTGGAAATCATGTGCCAGCCTCCGGGCAAGAAACTCTCGACCCTCAGCCTGTTGTCGGGCGGGGAACAGACCCTGACCGCCACCGCGCTGATCTTTGGCGTCTTCCTCGCCAACCCGGCCCCGATCTGTGTGCTGGACGAGGTCGACGCCCCGCTGGATGATGCCAACGTCACCCGCTTCTGTGATCTGCTGGACGAGATGTGCCGCCAGACCGACACCCGGTTCTTGATCATCACCCACCACGCGGTGACGATGGCGCGGATGGACCGGCTGTTCGGTGTGACCATGCAGGAACAGGGCGTCAGCCAGCTGGTCTCGGTCGATCTTAAGAAGGCCGAGCAGATGGTGGCCTGAGCCCTCACCGGATCGTTACGCCCCTCAGTCGCGGTCTCAGGTTAAGCTGCTGCCATGAGATTTGCATTCCTGATCCTGAGTATCGCCGCATCACCCGTCATGGCCGCTGAATGGGCGACAAAACCTGATGACGTCCCGCTTAGCCAGCACGAGTTGGAGGCGCTGGCAGGCCAAACACTGACGTTTTATGACGATGGACAATCCAGATTCTCGGCCGGGGGCGCGTATTCCTACACCTACGCCAGCGGAGAATCCGCCTTTGGCACCTATTCGATCGCCGAGGACGGCAGCGTCTGTATCGCTTATCGCAACGGCTTTGGACGATGCGATCTCTATGTGCGCAGTGGAGAGCGATTGATCCTGATTGATGAGAAGGGCGACCGATATCCGGTGCGCCCGAAGTGACCATTCCCCTTGGTCCCGACCCGCTTGGTGAAATACGATCAAAGCAAACAGGGTTTTGCTTTCGTTCCGCGCGTGGACTCGTCAGACTGATGCCGTGAACGCGCCATCAAAGGACTTATCCAGTGACACAAGACATCGACAACGCGCTTTTGCGCGGAAGACAACTGGGATCTCACGGCCGTCAGCAAGAGGATGGGGTGATTGTCATCCGCACCATTGCGATGCCGGCTGACACCAATCCGGCCGGCGACATCTTTGGCGGATGGCTGATGTCACAAATGGACCTTGCCGCAGGTAATATGGCGGCGCGGGTTGCTCAGGGACGTACAGCAACAGTTTCGGTTGAGGCGATGCAGTTCCTGCATCCGGTCAAGGTCGGGGATGAGGTGACTTTGTATGCCTCGCTGATGAAAGTGGGGCGCACATCCATCCGTGTTCATGTGGATGTCTGGGCGCGACCCAGACAATCTCATAACGGGCGAAAAGTGACTGACGCGGATTTTGTGTTTGTGGCGTTGGCCGACGATGGCGCTCCGCGCCCGGTCTTTGAAGACGTTTAGAAATGTCTGCGCTGCTAAAGGCGCTTCAGCAGCTCAGGCGTTGGCCAAGCATCCGCTGGCAACCCCAGCCGCACTTGCTCGGCCTGAACCGCAGCCCGCGTACCTGCGCCCAGAATGCCATCGATCTTGCCGACGTCATGCCCGCGCGCCTGCAGCTTGCTCTGCAGTTGCTTCATCTGCGCGCCAGAAAGCCCCGGAGCCGGGTTGCCTGCGTCATAGATCTGACCACCCTCCAGCCGCGTCCCGAAATAGGCGGCGGTCAGGACATAGACAAAGCTCTGGTTCCATTCGAAATAGACGTCGAAATTCGGATAGGCCAGAAACGCAGGCCCTTTGTGCCCCTGCGGCAGGATCAGCGAGGCGGGCAGGTTGGTCAATGACCCGCTGCGTGCCTTTACCCCCATGGCCTGCCATTCAGACACGGCGCGCGGCTTGCCCGGACCGGACAGGGACCAGTCCATAGTGCCGGGCACCGTCACCTCTTGCAGCCATGGCTGGCCCGGCTGCCAGCCCAGATGCGACAGCATCTTGCCCCCCGACATGAGCGCATCAGGGGCCGAGGTTTTCAACGAGACCTGACCATCCCCATCCCCGTCGACGCCATTGTCCAGAATGTCCTGCGGCAGCATCTGCACCATGCCGATCTCACCGGCCCAAGCGCCGGTGGTGCGGGCGGGGTCGAAATCGCCTTGATCGTACAGCTCGATGGCGGCGAAGATCTGCGGCCGGAACAGTTCGGGGCGGCGGCAGTCATGGGCCAGCGTCACCAGCGCGTTGCGGGTGTTGAAATCACCCTGAAACGCGCCATAGTCCGTCTCGAACGCCCAGAATGCCAGCAACACCCCACGCGAGACGCCATATTCCGCCTCGATCCGGTCAAACACGGCGTCGTATTTCTGCGCCATCGTCTTGCCCCGGTCGATCCGGTTTTGCGAGATCAGGCGGCGTGAGAACTCGATGAACGGTTTCTGAAATACCCCCTGCGCCCGGTCGGCTTTCAGCACCGCATTGTCCTGCTGGACGCCTTGGAAGAAGGCGTTGACGGTTGCGGCGTCATAACCACGCTCGGCCGCCTCGGATTTCAGGCCCTTCACGAAGGCATTGAACCCGTCGCCGCATTGGGCAAAGGCGGGCGAGGCGAACAGGGCGGTGGCCACGAGGGCAGAGAGAAAGCGCATCCGGCGTCCTTCAAAAGATCAGGCTGACCCCAACCCACACCGAGATCAGCCCAAGCGCAAGCCCCCAGACGCGCCACAGCATGTCACATGCGCGGAAAATCTCCTCCGCACCGATTTCGCGCGGGGCATCGCCGTTGACCCAGGCCAGATCCCGCATCTGCCCGTCGTAACTGCGCGGTCCGGCCAGCGCGACGTTCAGCGCCCGCGCCATGGCGGCCTCGGGCCAGCCTGCGTTCGGTGAGACGTGACGGCGGGCATCCCTCACCATCTCAGCCCAGCGAGACCATTGGCCGGACAGGGCCACGATCAGCAGGAATGTCAGCCGCGCCGGGATCAGGTTCAGCAGATCATCCAGCCGTGCGGCCGCCCAGCCGAAGGCCGCGTATTTGTCATTGCGGTAGCCGATCATGCTGTCTGCGGTGTTGACGGCCTTGTAGATCAAAAGGCCGGGCAGCCCCCCGATCAGAATCCAGAAGGCAGGGGCGATCACCCCGTCGCTGAGGTTCTCGGCGGCGCTTTCGATGGCGGACCGGGCGACTTGTGCCTCGGTCATGTCGCGTGTGTCGCGTGAGACGATCATGGCAACCTGCGCCCGCCCCTCGGCCAGCGTGCTGCGCAGGCCGTCGCCTACAGCGCGCACATGCTCGACAAGTGATTTTTGCGCCAGTAGGATCGCGCAGATCACGACTTCTGCAATAGGTCCAAACAGCGCCAGACCCCGGCCCAAAAGATACGCGCCCATAACAAGCAGCAGAACAACGATGACCCCCTTGATCCGTCGCGAGTTTCCGTGATTCAGCTGCATGTCCAGCCAGCCGATGGCGGTGCCAATCATCACAGCCGGGTGACGCAGGCGCGACCAAAGCCAATCTGGCTCACCCAGTGCGGCGTCTAAACAAAGCGCGCAGATCAGGATGAAAGCTGTGCTCACAGCGCAGCCTCAAGTCGAGCCCAGCCTGCTGTCGGAGGTAGACCAAGGCGCAGATAGGTGTTGGAATAGGGGAATATACGGCTCCAGATATGTGCCTTTGCCAGTCGATCTTGCCAAGCTGCGGCGTCGTCGACCTCATAGAGACGAAACAGGCTGGTGCCGCCCAGCAAACCTGCACTTTTGGCGGTAATGAGCTGATCCAGCCGCGCGGCCTCGTCCGCCAGCCGTACACGGGTTACCTCGGCCCATTCCACATCGAGCAATGCCCGAGCACCTATCCGCAAGGCAGGACCGGAGACTGCCCACGGGCCCGTCAGATCGTTCAGGCGTGCGATCAAGTCCGGGTGACCAATCGCAAACCCCAACCGGAGGCCGGCCAACCCCCAGAATTTACCAAAGCTTTTCAGCACGATCACGCCGGGCCGTTCGGCCAGCCGCACCAATGACGCCTCGGGCGCGACATCGCAGAAGCTTTCATCGATAACAGTGAGTGCGGCATTGGCATCCGCCTGTTGCCAGAGGCGGCCATCGGGGTTGTTAGGGTGCACAATCACGCGTGCGTCGGCTGGGCCAGTGTCCTGCACCTTCCAGTCCTGCGCCGCAAAGGCTGCCGCGTGTTCATTGTAGGTTGGTGGCGTGATCTCAACACACCCCGTCTGAGCCAGCGCAGGGATGCGCGCGATGACGGCAGACGCGCCGGGTGCGGGTAGAATCTCTGCCCCGTCCGGCACATTCCAGAAGCCGCGCGCCGCGTCCGACAGGCGTTGGAACGCGCCATGATCGGGCAGTTCCATCCAGTCCGGGGGCTGCAGCCCGGATACCGGGTAGGGGTGGGGATTGATCCCGGTGGACAGGTCGATCCAATCGCCGCGCGCACCGCCATAGCGCGCCATAGCTCCGTCGAGCCCGCCGCCATGATCGCGCGTGCCCCGCGGGTTCAACCTGTCATCCTGTCCAAACATCTGCCCCTGCCGGAATCGCCGTCTTGCGCTGCTTCAAGCGGATTTTTGCCGTTCGCACAAGCGAATCCGCCGAATCACGGGCCTGTGCAGGCATCGTTAACACTTTGTTAAGGAAATCGCGTGATCACGGACCACAGGGGTCGGCACCTACTCACCCATATCACGTGCCGAGGTTGTTGCAAATGAAAGTACTGATTGTTGAGAGTAACCCCGACCTCGGTCGGGTCTGGCAGCGGCATCTGCAAAGGCAGGGGGCCGAGGTCACATTGGTTGAGACGCAAGAGGCGGCGATCCTTGCGCTGTATGGCACCGATTTTGAGATCATCGTGCTGGATCTGGTTCTGGAAACCGGCAGCGCGCTGGCGGTGGCGGATTTCGCCAGCTACCGTCGGCCCGACGCGCGGGTTATTTTTGTCACCAACACCACCTTCTTCTCGGACGGGTCAATCTTTGCCCACAGCGCCAATGCCTGCGCTTATGTCCAAAGCTCGACCCCGCCCGAGGATCTGGCGGCCATGGTGGAACATTACGCCGCCGGGCGCTGATCCCGCCCATGAGGTTCTGAATAATCCAGCACCGGGTTCACCGGGATGATCCGGTGCGGGTTTATGCTCTCGTGGCTATAATGATAGTGGCGCACGATGTGGTTCATATTGACCGTATCGGCCACGCCGGGCCATTGATACAGCTCACGGGTGTAGGCCCATAGGTTTGGGTAATCGACCAGCCGCCGCCGGTTGCACTTGAAATGCAGGTGATAGACCGGATCGAACCGGATCAGGGTGGTGAACAGCCGCCAGTCGGCTTCGGTGATGCGGTCGCCCATCAGGTAACGGTTGCGGCCCAGCCGGTCTTCCAGCCAGTCCAGCGTGTCGAACAGTGGGCCGACGGCGGTGTCATAGGCCTCTTGCGTGGTGGCAAAGCCGGATTTGTAGACCCCGTTGTTCACGTCCGAATAAATGCGCGCGTTGACCTCTTCGATCTGGTCGCGCATGCCCTCGGGCCAGTAGTCGTCATGATTGCCGGTGATTTCGTTGAAGGCCGAATTGAACATCCGGATGATTTCGGAGCTTTCGTTCGAGACGATGGTCTTCTCAACCTTGTCCCAAAGAATCGGCACGGTGACCCGGCCCGAGTAGTTGGGATCGGCGCGCGTATAGATTTGATGGGCAAAGTCATGCCCGAACAGCCGATCGCCCGTCGCGCCCTGACTGTCAGTCTCAAAGGTCCAGCCCTTGTCCAGCATATCGGGATGCACCACCGAGACAGAGATGTGATCGCTCAGCCCCTTCAGTTCGCGAAAGATCAGGGTGCGGTGCGCCCAGGGGCAGGCATGAGAGACGTAAAGATGATAGCGACCCGATTCCGCATCGAACCCGCCACGCCCCGAGGGGCCGGGCGCGCCATCGGCGGTAATCCAATTGCGAAACTGCGCAGCCGAGCGTTTGAACGCCCCGCCTGTGGATTTGGTGTCATACCAGGTGTCATGCCATACGCCGTCGACAAGTAGGCCCATCGTTTGTCCTTTCGCTTTGCGATTGAGGCAAAGATAGGCCGCCCGCGCCCATGTTCCTATTTCATCGCGCGCGCATCTGGCCTGCATCCGTGCACAGACCCAGACGGCACTGCTGTGCAACAGAACACAAATCCGAAGATTCAAGTGACGTAGTTCACTGGATTTTTACACATGCTGGTCCAAAATAGACTGAGTTAGCGGGGGAAATTGATTATGAGTACCTATGTTTCAAGGGAAATTCGTGCCGAACTGGATGCGGCCCGAATCGCGACCCTTAAGAAATCCAGCCGTTTGCGGGTGGAAATGGGCGACAATACCTTCAAAATTCTGACATTGTGGAAGGACGGTTTCACCGTCGAGGCCGAAACGACACCGCGTTTGCGCGGGCTAGTCGATATCTATGACGGGGCCAATCACATGTATCAATGCCTGATCATCGCGGATGAGGAAGCGCTGGGTGAAATGCGCTATGAATTCAAGCGCAGCACCGTGGCCGCTGATCAGGCTCCGCTGGATTTCTACCGCGCACCGGATGCGCCGATTGCTTTGCTTGAAAACCGCGACTGAACCTTCAATCTTTAACCCCTCGCCAGACTGTGGGCGTTCTCGGAGCATTGGAGCCCAAAGCTTCCCGGTTTGCGGCGGGACCGATTAGTTGGGCTCCGTCAGAGTCAGATGTACCGGGGTCAGCCCATCGATGCCGCCTTCGATGCGATCTCCGGCGACAACGGGTCCGACACCGGCGGGCGTTCCGGTCAGGATCAGATCGCCGGGGCGCAGGTGATAGAAACCCGACAGGTGGCAGATCAATTCGTCGATCTTCCAGACCAGCTCGGACAGAGTGGCATCCTGTGTCACATGCCCATTGACGCTTAGGTGGATGCGCTTGTCATCCGATGGGCTCCAGTGATCGGTTCGGGTCAGCGGAGCGAAAACTGCGCCGTTTTCCACATCCTTACCCAGATCCCAGGGGCGCTGTTTGTTGCGCTCGCGGATCTGCAGGTCGCGGCGCGTCATGTCCAGCGCGCACCCATAGCCAAAGATCGCGGCATGGGCCTGCGCCGCCGTAGCCTGAAAAACCGGCGTGCCGATGGCGACGGCCAGTTCCATTTCATGGTGATAATTCTCGGTGCCCGCCGGATACGGCACGGATGCGCCCGTCAAAACCGCGTTAGGCGCGGATTTGGTGAAATAGAACGGCGTCTGGCGATCCACCTCATGCCCCATCTCGGCGGCATGGGCGGCATAATTGCGGCCCACGCAGAAAATCCGCCCGATCGGATAGGTCGCCTGTTCCCCCTGCACCGGGATGCTTGGGATGTCCGGCAGCGTAAATAGGGTCTCGGGCATAGTGCGCGTCCGTCTGTAAGTCTTATTGCAAATCGCCGAAGGCTGCCTTCAGCCGCGTGCAGGCTTCTTCCACCCGTGCGCGTTGCGTGGCCAGATTGAACCGCTCAAACGTCTCGCCGCCGGTGCCGAAACCGGGGCCCGGGGAGGTTGCGATCCGTGCGTCGTTGCGCAGGCGTTTTACGAATTCGTCGTGGCTCATACCCGTGCCCGAGAAATCGACCCAAGCCAGATAGGTCGCCTGCAGCGGCATCGACCACAGGCCCGGAATCTCGGCGATGGCGGCGTCGAACACCCGACAGTTCTCGGCCAGATGCGCGATCTGCGCGTCGACCCATGCCGCCCCCTCGGGCGAATAGGCGGCGGTGATCATCGCCACCCCCAGCGCGCTGGGGTCATAATCCAGTGTCTGCAACCGGTGCTTCATCTCGGCCCGCAGCTTGGCGTCGGGTATGATCATGTTGCCGGTGCGCTGGCCCGCAATGTTGAACGTCTTCGAGGCCGCCGTCAGCGTCACGGTCCACGCCCGCGCGTCCGGTGCGGCCACATCCATCGGCACGAAGGTATGGCCGGGATAGACCAAATCATGGTGAATCTCATCCGAGACCAGGATCAACCCGTTGCGTTCGGCAAACGCCGCCACCGCCCGCAATTCGTCCGGCGTCCAGACCCGGCCCGAGGGGTTCTGCGGCGAACACCACAGCAGCAGCTTTTCGGACCCGTCCAACCGCGACTGCGCATCGTCCAGATCAAGTGCATAGCTGTTGCCGTCCCGCACCAGCGGGCATTCCACCACGCGCCGACCGGATTTGTTCACCTTGTGCGCAAACTCGTGATAAACAGGGGGGAAGATCACCACGCCGTCGCCGGGTTCGCTCCAGACATCCAGACACAGGGCAATTGCGTTGCCCAACCCTTGCGACGTCAGAATCCAATCGGTGTCGATCTCCCAATTGTGACGGGTCTTCATCCACCACTGGATCGCGTTCAGATAGTCCGGATGCATCCAAGAATAGCCAAACGCGCCGTGATCCGCCGCTTTGCGCACCGCTTCGATCACGCAAGGCGCTGTGGCATAGTCGGAATCGGCGGTCCACATCGCCAGCCCATCCTCGGGCGAGACGCCGTACAGGTGCTCCATCTTGTCCCATTTCGAAGACTGTGTGCCCCGGCGGTCGATCAGGTCGTTGAAAGTCATGTCATCTCCATCTGTCGAGGCGAAAGCTAACCTCAAATCCGCCATGTGCAAGGGGGCCGTTGCGGTGGCGGGCGCGATGGCCTAAATCAGCCTCATGAAACGCAATATCCTGATCCATCCCGATCCCCGCCTGAAAAAGGTCTGCGCGCCGGTGGCCGACATCACCGACGACCTGCGCAAACTGGCCGACGACATGCTGGAGACGATGTATGACGCGCCTGGCATTGGCCTTGCGGCGCCGCAGATCGGAGTGCTGGATCGGCTGATCGTGGTGGATTGCGTCAAGGAAGAAGGCGAGGCCCCGCGCCCGCTGGTGATGTTCAACCCCGAGGTCATCGCGTCCTCGGACGAGACCAATGTCTACGAGGAAGGCTGCCTGTCGATCCCCGAGCAATATGCCGAGGTCACCCGCCCCAAAACGGTGGACGTGTCGTGGATGGACCGCGACGGCAATCTGCAGCAGGAAACCTTTGACGATCTCTGGGCCACCTGCGTGCAGCACGAGATCGACCATCTGAACGGCAAGCTGTTCATCGACTATCTCAAGCCGCTCAAACGCCAGATGATCACGCGCAAGATGCAGAAGCTCAAGCGCGAAAAGGCCCGCACATGACCGTGCGGACCTGCCTGCCATGGCCCGACAAGCGCCTGCGCACCAAGGCTGAGGACGTCCCCGAGATCACCGATGAGATCCGCGCCATCTGGAACGACATGATCGACACGATGGAGGCGATGCCCGGCGTCGGCCTTGCTGCGCCCCAGATCGGGGTGATGCTGCGGCTGGCCGTGGTCGATGGCTCCACCCAGCGGGGCAGGGCAGTACGTCTGGCCAATCCCGAAATCCTGCACAGCTCGGGCGAGCTGCGCGAACATGACGAGGCCAGCCCGAACCTGCCCGGCGTCTCGGCCAAGGTGAAACGCCCGCGCGCGGTGACGGTGAAATTCCTCAACGAACAGGGCCAGATCGACCGCCGCGATTTCGTTGGCATCGAGGCCACAAGCGTGCAGCACCAGATCGACCATCTAAACGGGCGCATGTATTTCGACCGGCTCAGCAAGGTCAAACGCGACATGCTGCTGCGCAAGGCAAAGAAGATGGGGTGAAACCCCATCCTACGGAGGGACGTATGCGCATCATCTTCATGGGAACCCCTGATTTCTCAGTGCCGGTGCTGGATGCCCTGGTCGAAGCAGGCCACGAGATTGCCGCCGTCTATTGTCAGCCTCCGCGCCCTGCAGGCCGGGGCAAGAAAGATCGCCCAACTCCGGTCCATGCGCGGGCCGAGGCGCTGGGCCTGACCGTCCGCCATCCGATCTCGCTTAAATCGTCCGATGAACAGGCTGAATTTGCCGCCCTGAACGCGGATATCGCCGTGGTCGTGGCCTACGGCCTGATCTTGCCGCAGCCCATTCTGGACGCACCCACCCATGGCTGCCTGAACATCCACGCCAGCCTGTTGCCGCGTTGGCGCGGGGCGGCTCCGATCCATCGCGCGATCATGGCGGGTGATGCGCAGACCGGTATCTGCATCATGCAGATGGAGGCTGGGCTGGATACCGGCCCAGTTCTGCTGCGCGAGGCCACCGCTATCGGGCCCGAGGAAACGACCGCGCAGCTCCATGACCGCCTCTCGGATATGGGTGCGGCCTTGATCATCGAGGCGCTGAGCAAGCTGCCCGATCTGACCCCCGAGCCGCAGCCCGAAGAGGGCGTCACCTACGCCGCCAAGATTGACAAGGCCGAAGCGCGGATCGACTGGTCAGCGCCAGCCATCGAAGTTGATCGGAAAATCCGCGGGCTGTCCCCCTTCCCCGGTGCGTGGACCGAGATTGAAGGCGACCGGATCAAACTTCTCGCCTCTCGTCTGGCCGAGGGCCAGGGCATTCCGGGTGAGGTTCTGGACGACCACCTCCGCGTGGCCTGCGGCGACGGCGCGGTCGAGCTGCTGCGCTTGCAAAGGGCAGGCAAAGGCGCGCAGGATAGCGAAACTTTTCTGCGGGGCTGGCCCATCCCGGCCGGTACCCGCCTGACATCGGAGTAAAGCCAGATGTTCATGATCCTGATGGGCACCGTCGTGATCGCCGGGATCGTGGGCTATCTGTCGGAAAAGACCGGCTTTACCCATAACGGTTACCTGCCGTCCATCATCATCTGCGTGGGTGGGGCCTTCCTGTTCTATTTCGTCCGCATCATGTTCGGCATCAGCTTTGGCCCGCCGGGATTGGACGCGGTGCTGTCGTCGATCGGCGCCCTGATCATCGTGCCCACCCATTGGAGGAAATGACATGCCCATCGTCGCCCTGATCATCATCGGAGCCGCCGCCGGTTTCCTGGCCACCCGCCTGATGCGGATCGAGGCCGATATCCCCACGACGATGTTCATTGGCATCATTGGCGCGCTGATCGGTGGATTGATCCTGCGCACTTTGATCACGATGATGGGATGGCTCTCGGGCTTTGTCGGTGCGGTGCTGGGGGCTTTGCTGGTGATTTGGGTCTGGAAGACCTATCTGCGGCGCTGAATCGGCTTATCTCGCGTCGCAAACGGCTGCATTTCCCAGATCCGAAGCCGCGCGAGATGTCATCGCGAAGCGGTTTACCTCTGCGGATGTCATCCAGTGAATCTCGTCTTCTGGCGCAGCATCCAGCGTGAACCAGTAGAAAGCAGGGTCGACCCCGATATCCTCAAAGTAATCCAGGTATCGGTCATGTTCCGGGTGCCCCTCGGGCAGGTCCGCGGCCACGTACCCGCCGCCGCCCCAACTGTGGACGCCGACGCAGGCCCCGGGTTCCAGCACCCGCCGGTTGCCCGCCAGAAACAGGTCGGTCCCGCCCGAGGCGACCAGCCCGTCCGAGGGCACCACCGTATCGAACCCTTCCGCGCGCACCACGCGGCTGAAGACCACATTGGCGTCATCATCGACCGAGCCTTCGATGTTCTGCAGCACCAGCGTCCGCGCCCCGGGATTTTCGGCGATCACCTCTTCAAACGCGCTTAAGGTCGTGTGGTCGATGGTGCCGCTGGCCACGATCTGAGTCCCCTGCGCCGTGAAACTGACCGGCGTGTAGGGGGCTGCACATCCCGCCAGCAGCAGCGCCGCAGCCAGATATGAAAATCGAAAGGTCATTCTGTCGTCCTAAGCCCTATTGCCGTGGTGGCCGGGCTTTATAGACCGGCAGCCGCCACCCAAACAACAGCGACCCGGCCCGCAATGCCCAGCATACAAGCGCGCATATCCCCAGCGCAGGCAGACCCTCGAACCCCGCGCGTGTGGCCAGCACTGCTGTCAGGGCTCCGGCAAAGGCGCAAGAGACGTATAGCTCACCCTGTTTCAAAACCAGTGGCACCTCGTTGCAGACCACATCGCGCATCAACCCACCCAGACAGCCGGTGGTAATGCCCATCAGAACGACGATGATGCCGGATTGGCTCAGCGACAGCGCCGCCGCCGTGCCCGCGGCCACCGCAATCGATAGGGCGAAACTGTCCAGCCAGATCAGTAGGTTATATCGGCTCTCGACCAGATGGGCGGTGAAAAAGACCAGGAGCGCCGCACCGCAGGCGATCAGGATGTAATCGGGCTGGCCGACCCAGAAGACCGGATGCCGGTCCAGCAGCAGGTCGCGCACAGTGCCGCCGCCCACCGCCGTCAGACAGGCGATAAAGGCGAAGCCAATCAGGTCCAACTGCGCCCGACTGGCCACCAGGGCTCCGGTCAGCGCAAAGACCAGAACCGAGGCGTAGTCCAGCAGGGCGAGCCCGCTCACGCCTGTTCTTTCTTGGGTTTGAACGGGGCCATACCCGCGCGGGCCAGTTCGTCCGCACGTTCATTCTCGGGGTGGCCTGCATGGCCCTTGACCCATTCCCACGTCACCTCGTGTCTCTGTGCGGCTTCATCCAGCCGCTGCCACAGATCGACATTCTTCACAGGCTTCTTGTTCGAAGTTTTCCAGCCATTCCGCTTCCACCCGAAAATCCACCCCGTCACGCCGTTCTTCACATAGGCACTGTCGGTCACGATGGTCAGTTTCGAGGGCCGCTCCAACGTCTCAAGCGCGCTGATCGCGGCCAGCAATTCCATCCGGTTGTTGGTGGTTTCCGCCTCGCCGCCGTTCAGCTCGCGCTCTTTCAGAACGGTCTCGCCGTTCATTGCGCGCAGCAGTACACCCCAGCCGCCGGGGCCGGGATTGCCGGAACAGGCACCGTCGGTATAGGCAAAAAGATCAGGCATGGGCAAACACCAGAATGAACCCGTCATATGACCCGGCCAGACCTTTGCCCACCCCTTTGACGCTGCGGTCGATGGTGAACCCGGCCTCGGTCAGAGCGGCCTCGATCTCGGCCTCCGAGTAATAGGTATAGTATCGATCAATGCCGTCGCGGTGCTCGCCTGTGCCCAGTTTCATGCCAAGAAACAGTTGACCACCGGGTTTCAGCGCCGTGTGGATCGCACCAAGATGGCGGGGGAAATCGGCGCGCGGAGCGTGCAGCAGGGAAAAGCTGGCATAGATGCCGTCATATTCGGCGACTTCCGTGACATCATCAAACGTGCCCAGATGCGCATCCACGCCGTTCTCGCGCGCATGGTCGACAAAGGTAGGCGTCGCGTCCAGCGCCCGCACCTTCAGCCCCTGCCGCATCAGAAATGCGCTGTCGGATCCGGGGCCCGAGCCCAGATCCAGCACATAGCCGCCCACGCCAACTGCGTCGGCAAAGGCCTGCCGCGCCTCAAGTTGTTCGGGGGGCAGGGGGATGTTCAGATAATCCGCGACGCGCGCCGTATAGGCGTCGATCGTTCGTTCGTCGGTCACAGGTAAACTCCTACCGCAAGACAGGCCAATACCACACAGGTCAGCAGGATGCGCAGGCGCATCCACCAGACCGGGGTTAGCCGCCAATACGAGAACAGCGCATCCAGCACGAGTAAACCAGCGAACCCGTACATCAGGTTCGTCCCGGCACTGACTGGCCCGCCGCCGGTCATGAAAAATGCCCACAGCGCGGGCAGAACGGACAGCGTATAACAGGTCGTCGCCTTGCTGCCTGAGGTTTTGGTGGCAAAGCCCCACAACACGCCCGACATGAAGCTCAGGATCACTGAACCGTAGAACAACTGAACATACGGTCCCACAAAACGCGACCCCAGTTCCTGCCGGCCCCAATCGTTCAGATCGCCGCTCAGATAGGTCAGCGCGCCCCAGACGAACGGGATCAGCCCGGCCAGCCCAAGGAATAGCGGCGCGCGGGGGATGCCGCTCATGCCGGTTGCCGCAGGACGCGGGGCACTTTGAATTCGACGTTTTCGACGGCGGTCTCGACCAGTTCGACGGTGACATCGTAATGGTCGCGGAAGGCGTCAATCACCTCGTTCACCAGCACCTCGGGGGCCGAGGCCCCGGCTGTGATGGCAACACTGGAAATCCCCTCCAAAGCACGCCAATCGATCTCTGTCGCGCGCTGCACCAGTTGCGCGTAATTGCAGCCCGCGCGTGCGGCGACCTCGACCAGACGGCGTGAATTGGATGAGTTCGGCGCGCCCACCACCAGCAGTGCGTCGGATTTCGGCGCAACCGCCTTTACCGCCTCCTGCCGATTGGTCGTGGCATAACAGATGTCTTCCTTATGTGGTCCGACAATGGCCGGGAACCGCGCCTCGAGCGCCGCAATAATGTCCTTGGTGTCATCCACCGACAGGGTGGTCTGGGTGACAAAGGCCAGTTTCGCAGGGTCCCGGACCGCGACCTCGGCCACATCCTCGACCGTTTCGACCAGCAGCACTTCGCCCTCGGGCAGTTGCCCCATGGTACCGACGGTTTCGGGATGGCCCTTATGACCGATCATGATCATCTGCAGCCCCGCATCCGCATGGCGCTGCGCCTCGACATGAACCTTCGACACCAGAGGGCAGGTCGCATCCACATAGATCATCTCGCGCCGCTCTGCCGTTGCGGGCACGGATTTCGGCACGCCATGAGCGGAAAAGATCACGGGCCGGTCGTCGGGGCATTCATCCAGCTCCTCGACAAACACCGCACCCTTGGCGCGCAGCCCGTCGACGACGAATTTGTTATGCACGATTTCATGGCGCACATAGACCGGCGCGCCCCATTTCTGCAGCGCCATTTCCACGATCTTGATCGCGCGGTCCACACCCGCACAGAACCCGCGCGGGGCGGCCAGAAACAATGTCAGCGGCGGCTTTGTCATTCGGCGTTCTCCTCGACCGAACACCTAGGTCTTTTCATTGCCATGGTCCAGACAGGAGCGCGTCATTTACCTGACATGAATCGCTGTTAGCAAAGAGGTGTTTTGAGCACCTAACCCTTTAAAGTCGCGCGGCCAGAGCGTTTGCCCTGGCCGCGCATATTCTCGCGTATCCCCATGTGGTGAGTGGTGGGGTGCGGCGATATCACTGCCCGGCAGCGGCGACGCTGCGCGGTTCAGAGGGCATTTCGCGCGGAGGCCGCCCGATCACGTCGCGCAGGTCTTCCAGCTCAATGAAGTTGTCGGCCTGACGGCGCAGCTCGTCCGAGATCATCGGCGGCTGGCTGCGGATGGTCGACACGACGGAAACGCGTACGCCCTGACGCTGCAAGCTGGCTATCAGCGGGCGGAAATCCCCATCGCCCGAGAAAAGCACGATATGATCAACGCGCGGTGCCAGTTCCATGGCATCAACGGTCAGTTCGATATCCATATTTCCTTTGACTTTCCGACGCCCCATGCTGTCGGTGTATTCCTTGGCCGGTTTGGTGACCATGGTGAAGCCGTTATAGTGCAGCCAGTCCACCAGAGGTCTGATCGGGGAATACTCGTCATTTTCCAGTAGCGCTGTGTAGTAGAAAGCTCTAAGCAGTTTGCCTCTGCGCATGAATTCCTGACGCAGCAACTTGTAGTCGATGTCAAACCCCAGTGCTTTGGCGGCTGCGTAAAGATTCGAGCCGTCGATGAACAGCGCTAGCCGTTCGTCTTTGTAAAACATAAAATGGTCCTTCCGGTATAAGCCACCGCACTGTGAGCTCCGTGAGTGAAAAGTAATTGGTCAGTGCAATGGTGACCCTAAAATAGGCGTTTTAGCTTACATCGCAAGCATTCTCTGGACGGAATATGGGGTTAAAAGTGGACAATTCCTTGTCAAAAGCGGTCATTGCACTCGGTGCAAATCTCAGCCTGAGAGATAATGGGCCCAAGGTGACACTTGAGCAGTCAGTGATGGAACTGGCGAAGGCCGGTCTGATGATTCGCGCCACAAGCCGGTTTTTTGCCACGCCGTGCTTTCCGGCGGGGGCGGGACCGGACTACGTCAATGCAGCGATTCTGGTCGAAACCGAGCTGACACCGCAGCAGGTTCTGGACCTGCTGCACCGGATCGAGCATGACTTTGGCCGCGCGCGGGTTCAGCGCTGGGGCATGCGCACGCTGGATCTGGATCTGGTCTGCTGGGGCGACCGGGTTCTGCCCGATCCGGCGGAATATCAGCGCTGGCTGACCCTGCCGCCCGAGGATCAGATCAAATCCGCACCCGAGCAGCTGATCCTGCCCCATCCCCGCCTGCAGGACCGCGCCTTTGTGCTGGTGCCGATGGCCGATGTGGCACCCGATTGGTCCCATCCGGTGCTGGGGCAGACCGTGGCGCAGATGGTGGCCGCGCTGCCGCCTGCAGATGTGGCGGCGGTCACGCCTCTGTGATCCTCGCATTTGCGGCATTTCCTGCTTGTCAAGGTGGGGATTCGCGCTTAGATAAACCCCTTCCTGCCACGGATTCATTTACGGAGAGCGCCCAATGGCCCGCGTTACGGTCGAAGATTGTGTAGACAAGGTCCCGAACCGGTTCGAACTGGTGATGCTTGCCGCCCACCGGGCGCGCGAGATTTCCGCCGGTGGCCCGATCACCGTCGACCGCGACAACGACAAGAACCCCGTTGTCTCGCTGCGCGAAATCGCCGACGAAACCCAAAGCGCCGATGAGCTGCGCGAGCGTCTGATCGAGGCCAACCAGACCCAGATCGAGGTTGATGAGCCTGAAGAAGATCAGATGGCGCTGCTGATGGGTGCGGAATCCGACAAGCCTGCGGATGACGACATGTCCGAAGAAAAACTCCTGCGCGCTCTGATGGAGGCTCAGGGCCAGGGGTAAAGCCCAGACACGAAGGTGCGGACCGGATGATTTCAGCAGAAGACCTGATTGCGCTGGTCCGCAATTACAATCCCAAGACAAATGCCGAACGCATCGAGCGGGCCTATGAATTCGGCCAGCAGATGCACGAAGGCCAGTTCCGCCATTCCGGCGAACCCTATTTTTCCCACCCCGTTGCAGTTGCCGCCATCCTGACCGAACAGCGTCTGGATGATGCGACCATCATCACTGCGCTGCTGCACGATACGATTGAAGACACCAAGGCCAACTACGGCAAAGTGGCCGAGCTGTTCGGGGAAGAGGTCGCCAAGCTGGTCGACGGCGTAACAAAGCTGACCAATCTGCAGCTGTCCAGCCGCGAGACGAAACAGGCCGAAAACTTCCGCAAGCTTTTCATGGCGATGTCCAAGGACCTGCGGGTTATCCTGGTCAAACTGGCCGACCGTCTGCATAACATGCGCACTATCAAGGCGATGCGCCCGGAAAAGCAGGTGCAGAAGGCCCGCGAGACTATGGATATCTACGCGCCGCTTGCAGGCCGCATGGGTATGCAGTGGATGCGCGAAGAGTTGGAAGACCTCGCCTTCCGCGTTCTGAACCCTGAAGGCCGCCAGTCGATCATCCGCCGCTTTATCACTCTGCAGCGTGAAACCGGTGACGTGATTCATCGCATCACCGGCGATATGCGGCATGAGCTGGAGAAGGCCGGGATCGAGGCCGAGGTGTTTGGCCGTGCCAAGAAGCCCTATTCGATCTGGCGCAAGATGCAGGAAAAGGATCAGGGCTTTTCGCGCCTGTCCGACATCTACGGATTCCGCATCATCACCCGGACCGAAGAAGACTGCTATCGCACGCTCGGGGCGATCCACCAGCGTTGGCGCGCGGTGCCCGGGCGGTTCAAGGACTATATCAGCCAGCCGAAATCGAACGGCTACCGCTCGATTCATACGACTGTATCGGGCCGTGACGGCAAGCGGGTCGAAGTTCAGATCCGCACGCGCCAGATGCATGACGTCGCCGAAACCGGTGTGGCTGCTCACTGGTCCTATCGCGATGGGGTCCGGTCCGAGAACCCGTTTGCCGTGGACCCGGCGAAATGGATTTCAAACCTGACCGAGCAGTTCGACAGCGAGGACGATCACGAGGATTTCCTCGAAGCCGTCAAGCTTGAGATGTATTCGGACCAGGTGTTCTGCTTCACTCCCAAGGGCGATGTGGTGAAACTGCCGCGTGGAGCGACGCCGATCGACTTTGCCTATGCCATCCATACCCGCATCGGCCACGCTTGTGTGGGTGCCAAGGTTGACGGTATCCGCGTGCCGCTCTGGACCCGGATCAAGAATGGTCAATCGGTCGATATCATCACGGCAGATGGTCAGACGCCGCAGGTGACATGGCTGGAAATCGCGGTGACCGGCAAGGCCCGTACGGCCATCCGCCGCGCCCTGCGCGAGGTTGATCGCGAACGCTTCATCAAATTGGGCAAGGAGCTGGCCCGCGCGGGCTTTGAAAACCTTGGTCGCAAAGCCACCGACAAGGCGCTGGACACTGCCGCCAAGCATCTGCGCCTGAAGGATCGTCACGAATTGCTGGCGCGCCTCGGCAGCGCCGAACTGACGGCCCATGAGGTAGTCGAGGCCGTCTATCCGGAACTGACCAAAGACGAAGGCGATGCCATCTCGCCCCGCCGTGCGGTGATTGGCCTTGAACCGGGGCAGAAATTCGATCGCGCGCCCTGCTGTCAGCCGCTGCCGGGTGAACGCATCGTTGGCATTACGTATCGCGGCAAGGGTGTGGTGGTGCATGCCATCGATTGCGACCGCCTGTCCGAATTTGAAAACGAGCTTGAGCGCTGGGTCGATCTACACTGGCATTCAGGCACCCACCCGGCGGTTTATGGCGCGACGCTGGACCTGACCATCGGCAATGATGCGGGCGTGCTGGGGCGTATTTGCACATTGATTGGTGAGAAAAAGGCCAATATCTCGAACCTCGAATTCGTCGACCGCAAACCGGATTTTTACCGTCTGATGATCAATGTCGAACTGCGTGACCTTGAACAGCTGCATTCGCTGATGCTGATGCTTGAGGCCGAAAGCGATGTGGCGGCGGTCGAACGCTACCGCGAAAGCGCAAAACCCGCC
The DNA here is from genome assembly GCF_056535465.1 of Ruegeria sp. G7. Classification (NCBI taxonomy): domain Bacteria; kingdom Pseudomonadati; phylum Pseudomonadota; class Alphaproteobacteria; order Rhodobacterales; family Roseobacteraceae; genus Ruegeria; species Ruegeria sp. G7. Next base: position 1,748,403 of record NZ_JBQFIL010000001.1, read on the forward strand.
GTCGCGGCTGGCTGAGAAGGGGTGATCACGAGTGGTTTTCAAGCGCCGAGATCGCCGCTCAGCCGTTCAGATCGCGTCCGAGTTCGTCTATCCGCGCGGCGGCTGGACCCGCGCCTTTCACTATGTCAAACACCGCGTCCGACGCCTGCCGGACAGCCCCGAACGCATCGCGCGTGGCATAGGGGCGGGGGTATTCGCCGCTTTTACACCGTTCTATGGCCTGCACTTTCTGGTCGCTGCGGTGCTGGCGCGGCTGCTGAACGGCAACATACTTGCGGCGTTGTCCGGCACCTTCTTCGGCAACCCGCTGACCTATGTGCCTATCGGCGTGGTCAGCCTGCAAACCGGGCATTTCCTGCTTGGCACCCGCTTTCGCAAGGGCGATACCGACGGGCTGATGGGCAAATTCGCCGATGCGATGGGCGATCTGAAAGACAATTGCATCGCGATCTTCACCGGACGCGAGGCCGATTGGCATGGCCTCAGCCGGTTCTATGACGATGTGTTCTTTCCTTACATGGTGGGGGGTGTCATCCCCGGCATCATCGCAGGTGTGGTGTGCGCCTATCTCAGCCTGCCTTTGATCCGCACCTACCAGCAGCGTCGCCGCGCCAAGATCAAGGCGAAATTCGAACAAATCAAACGCCTTGCGCAGGCGGAGGCTGACGTTCCAGCTTCAAAACCACTAGGGTCGACCTCAGGGACAATGAAGGATTCGAAAGATGTCTGATAACCACTTGCGTCTGGGCGTGAATATCGACCATGTGGCCACCATCCGCAACGCGCGCGGGGGGGACTATCCGGACCCGATCCGGGCCGCAAAACTGGCCGAAGAAGCCGGGGCTGACGGCATCACCGCACATTTGCGCGAAGACCGCCGCCATATCCTTGACGCTGATATCGAAGGTCTGATGGACGCGCTGAGCGTACCGCTCAACTTCGAGATGGCGGCGACGGACGAGATGCAAAAGATCGCCTTGCGCCACAAACCTCACGCTGTCTGCATCGTGCCCGAAAAGCGCGAAGAACGCACGACCGAAGGCGGGCTTGAGGTCGCGCGTGAGGAGAACAAACTGGCGCATTTCATCGCTCCGTTGCGCGATGTCGGGTGCCGTGTGTCGATCTTCATTGCTGCCGACAAGCGCCAGATCGAAGCCGCCCACCGCATCGGCGCCGAGGTGATCGAATTGCACACGGGCGCCTATTGCGATTTCCACGCCGAGGGCAAACTGGACGCTGCCGCTCGTGAACTGGAAGCCCTGCGCGAAATGTCCACCTATGCCCACTCTTTGGGCCTTGAGGTGCACGCGGGCCACGGTCTGAACTACGACACGGTGCAACCTGTCGCAGCCTTCCCGGAGGTGCGTGAACTCAATATCGGTCACTTCCTGATCGGCGAAGCCATCTTCCGCGGCCTCACCCCGGCGGTCCACGAAATGCGCCGCCTGATGGAGGAAGCGCGGGGAGAGGGTGGATGAACTTCGGCGACCGGTCTGAGGGTCAGCTGTTGTTCAATCGGGGTTGGTTCGTGCTTTGCTTTATAGTTGGCGTTTTTGTTTGGTCCAACTTTGCGACAGCAGACTATCTAAGCATATTGGGCTCTGAATACTTGTTCCCGGTAAAGATACTGCTGCTACCGATTCTTACGACCATCGTGCCCCTTTGCTATCCTGTTTCCCAAGATGCCGCTCGCGACGCTTCAGGGGCGACGCTTTGGTACAACGCTTTCTATATGGTTGGACTGGCAGTTGCCACGTTGTGGTTGGCGGTAGGTGCTACACTTTTGTACGGCGTCGTCCACGGAGCACAGATCGATTTTGCCCGGTTGGTGGAGCGAAACCTTGTTTTATTAGCATGGGGTGGCGTTGCAGTGGGCGCGTGCCGTTTTTTCCTATCGCGGATGTGTTCTATTGCCCTTCGAGAGAGTGCAAATAGTTGAACGCAAGAGGATGTTCTGGGGGCAGATGGCTTTGGCGGGCGGATCAGCAAAACAGGTTTGTACCCGATAGGAGTGTACGAATGTCGCACGAGATGAACGAGGGGCCTTTATGAAAGCCATAACATATCGCGGCTTTGGTCCCGCGTCGGACGTTATTGAAATCATCGACATGCCCACGCCCGACCCGGCTCCGGGTGAGGTGTTGGTGCGTGTTCATGCCAGCGGCATCAACCCGTCGGATGTCAAGCTGCGCGGTGGCGCCCGTCCGGGTGCGGTGATGCAGTACCCGATCATCATTCCCCACTCGGATGGGGCTGGTGTGATTGAGGCCGTCGGCGACGGTGTCGACCCGGCCCGCATTGGCGAACGGGTCTGGATCTGGAACGGCCAGTGGCAACGCGCCTTTGGAACGGGGGCGGAATACATCGCGCTACCCTCTGATCAGGCCGTTCGCTTACCGGGCACCACCAGCTTCGCCGCGGGTGCCTGTTTCGGCATCCCGGCCATGACTGCATGGTATGCTTTGTATTGCGACGGTCCGATCGCTGACCAGACTGTGCTTGTGACCGGTGGCGCAGGTACGGTGGGACGCTACGCCTGCCAGATGGCTGCGCTGGGTGGCGCGCGGGTGATCACCACCGTCAGTTCCGATGAAAAAGCCGCACATTCGGGCGCGGCCGAATGCATAAACTACCGCTCGCAGAACGTGACCGAAGCCGTGATGGATCTGACCAACGGCGAGGGCGTCGACCGTATTGTAGAGGTCGATTTTGCGGCCAATCAGTCTGACTCGCTGGCAATGATCCGCCCCTGCGGCACAATCGCCAGTTACGCCTCGGCCTCGCAAATGACGCCCACGCTGGACTTCTACGGTTTCATGTTCAAAAACATCCGCCTGCATATGTTGATCGTCTATCAGCTTGACGCCGCCGCGCGCCGCCGTGGTGAGGCGCAACTGGGCGCGTGGCTGGAGCAGGGCGCACTCACCCACGCCGTCGTCCCCGGCGGAGCGATGAAAGACGCGGTTTCCGCCCACGAAATGGTCGAGGCGGGGCAGAAGCTGGGCACCGTGGTGCTGGAGGTATGACATGATACTCGGCATCGGCACGGACCTTGCCAATATTGACCGCATTCAGGGCACGCTCGACCGGTTTGGCGATCGGTTCCGCAACCGCGTTTTTACCGATACCGAACAGGCAAAGGCTGAACGCAGGGCCGACACCGCGGGCACCTACGCCAAGCGATGGGCCGCGAAAGAGGCGTGTTCGAAAGCGCTGGGCACAGGTCTGCGCATGGGGATCGCGTGGAAGGATATGGCCGTCACAAATCTGCGCACGGGCCAACCCGTCATGCATGTCACCGGTTGGGCTGCCGAACGCTTGAAAGAGATGACACCCGAGGGACACGAGGCGATCATTCACGTTACCCTGACCGATGATCACCCCTGGGCACAGGCCTTTGTCTTGATCGAGGCGCGCCCGCTGCAAGAAGCGCCTGCGCAGCCTTGACTTGCCGCGACCTGACCCGCATGTAGCACCCCAACCACGCAGAGACTGGAGAGAGCAGTATGGCCGAGGAAGCCAAATCCGGAAACGCCATTTGGGAGACGATCAAAACCATCGTCTACGCCCTGCTGATCGCGGGCGTTTTCCGCACCCTGTTCTTTCAACCATTCTGGATTCCCTCGGGCTCGATGAAGCAGACGTTGCTGATCGGGGATTTCCTGTTCGTCAACAAAATGACCTATGGCTATTCCTACGCCTCTTGCCCCAGCCTGATCATCCCAAGTGTCGGCCTGAACATCGATGCCGAGGATATTTGCGGCTGGATGAAAGGCGACAACACCCGCCTGCTGGGCGGTGAGCCCGAACGCGGAGATGTCATCGTCTTCCGCCATCCGGTGACGGGTCGTGACTTCATCAAGCGCCTGATCGGGATGCCGGGCGACCGCGTACAGGTGCGTCAGGGCCAGATCATCCTGAACGGCACGCCGGTACCGCAGCAACCCGATGGCGTCTTCACCGAAAAGGCCGAGCCACAGGGCCCACAAGGCCTGCGTCCGCGTTGTTCCAACGGCCCTGTCGGGTTCGGCGGAGAATGTGAAAAGAACCGCCTGATCGAAACCCTGCCCAACGGCGTCTCCTATGATGTGCTGAATATCGGCAATCAAGGCTCGGACAATACCGGCATCTATACCGTACCCGAAGGCCACTATTTCTTTATGGGCGACAACCGCGACAACTCGGCCGACAGCCGACTGCCGCAATCCGCCGGAGGCGTGGGATTTGTGCCTTATGAGAACCTGATCGGGCGCGCAGACCGTATCATGTTCTCGTCGGCGGGGCGCTCGATGCTGTTCTTCTGGACGTGGCGTGGTGACCGTTTCTTCAAGGCGGTCAATTGAAGCTATCGGCTGAAATAAAAGCCTTTCAGCAGCGGTTGGGGTACACATTCTCCGACCAGGAACTGCTGTTGCGCGCATTGACCCACGGCTCGGTCTCCTCGCCCACGCGCCCCGACAACCAGCGGCTTGAGTTTCTTGGCGATCGTGTCCTCGGGCTTGTTATGGCCACCGCCCTTCTCGAGGCGGACAAACAGGCTTCCGAAGGTCAACTCGCCCCTCGGTTCAACGCGCTTGTCCGTAAAGAGGCCTGCGCCGATGTCGCGCGTCAGATCGACCTTGGCGCGGTGCTGAAACTGGGCCGATCCGAGATGCTCTCGGGCGGGCGCCGCAAACAGGCCCTGCTGGGCGACGCAATGGAAGCCGTGATCGCCGCCATCTACCGCGACGCTGGGTTCGAGGCCGCCCGCGACGTCATCCTCGCCCTATGGGGGGATCGCATTCATACGGTCGAGGCTGACGCCCGCGACGCCAAGACTGCGCTGCAGGAATGGGCCCAGGCCCGTGGCCAGAAACCACCGGCCTATGTCGAGGTCAAACGCACAGGTCCCGATCACGCGCCCGCATTTACAATTGCCGCCCGCTTGCAAGACGGTACCGAGGCGCAGGCCACCGCAGGCTCCAAACGGCAGGCCGAACAAATGGCTGCCAAGTCGTTGTTATCGTCGCTTCCCAAGTAAAGCCCGCGCGTGTCCTGTGTTCAGGATCCCCTGCTTCATCTGGCGATAAATATCCCGGGGGTCTGGGGGGCTGGCCCCCCATTTTGAAACGCCAGGCACGATCGACAAATCCCTCTGGCCCGCGCGTCCTTTCTGCTATAGGGGTGCGCACCTGCAACCAGGATCGCAACACACATGACCACACGCGCCGGATTCATCGCCCTGATCGGAGAGCCCAATGCAGGCAAATCCACCCTTCTGAACCGCATGGTCGGGGCCAAGGTCTCGATCGTGACCCATAAGGTGCAAACCACCCGTGCTCGCGTCCGTGGGGTAGCGATGGAGGGGGACGCGCAGCTGGTCTTTGTCGATACCCCGGGCCTCTTCAAACCACGCCGCCGGCTGGATCGCGCCATGGTCGCTGCGGCTTGGGGCGGCGCGGCTGATGCGGATGTGGTCGTTCTGATGGTCGAAGCGCATCGTGGTATCACCGAAGGGGTCGAACGCATCCTCGAAGGTCTGGAAGAGATCGGACAGGGGCGCACTATCGCACTGGCGATCAACAAGATCGATAAGGTCCCGTCCGAGAAGCTGCTTGCGCTCACCAGCGATCTGAACGCGCGCTATCCTTTCGCTGAAACCTTTATGATTTCCGCCGAAAAAGGCCACGGCGTCGACGACCTGCGTAAATGGCTGGCCGCTGAACTGCCCGAAGGTCCGTGGCTCTACCCCGAGGACCAGATCGCCGATTTGCCCCTGCGCATGATCGCGGCGGAAATGACTCGCGAGAAGCTGACCCTGCGTCTGCATCAGGAACTGCCCTATCAACTGACCGTCGAGACCGAGAACTGGGAAGAACGCAAGGACGGTTCTGCCAAGATCGATCAGGTGATCTATGTTATGCGTGACGGTCACAAGGGCATCGTTCTGGGCAAACGCGGCGAGACGATCAAGGCCGTCAGTCAGGCCGCGCGTGCCGAGTTGGAGGAATTCCTCGACCGTAAGGTTCACTTGTTTCTGCAGGTAAAAGTACGGCCGAACTGGTTGGAGGAATCCGAGCGCTATTCAGAAATGGGACTGGATTTCAAAGACGGTAACGCATGACACTGACCAAGAATTTTCGTCGAAAATTCTCATGTCGAACGTTGGGGCTTGCGCGATGGCGCGATTGACCGCCGAGTTCTGGGTGCACGCCTACCTTGCGCGGCTTCGGTTGCACGAGATTCCAGGTTTTGTTGTGGCACATGGGGATGACACCGCGGGTGCGGTGCTGATCAAACTCAATACGCTTGACGGCCAGGCGGTGGTATTCCAACGCAGCTTTGACCTGATGAGTGGCGAACGAAAATGGATCGAACTGTCCAGCGGACCTGAGGCGGATATTGACGCGGTCATCAGCAGACAGCGCGGCTTTGATCCCGACCTCTGGGTGATCGAGGTCGAGGACCGGCAAGGGCGGCACCTTCTGGGCGACGAGGGGCTTGAATAACTGCTGCTTCTTGGGCCTTTGACGCGCGGATCAAAGCTACTATTTTGGTGTTTGACCTGAATGGTCAGATCCGACCTGATTTTTTGAATGATTCAAGACGATGAGGTATTCGCGTGGCTGAGACGATTGCTGAAAAACTGGAAAAATCGGAACTTGGCCACTGGATGCAGCGGTTCGAGGGTTTCATGGTGTTTATCGGCGTTGTCGGTCCATTCGCCACGCTTCCGCAACTGGTCAAGCTCTACTTCACCCATTCTGAACATGCCACAGGCCAGTCATTGCTGTCGTGGTCGCTTTATGCGGCATTATCGTTTCTATGGTTTGCCTACGGGTTGGTGGTGGGCAAGTTGCCCATCTATGTGGGCAACGGGATATCGATGGTGCTGAACCTGCTGATGGTTGCAGGCATTTTGATCCATGCGGGCATAACGTTCTGAGCGGACGATCAACTCGCGTCGCCCAAATACACAAAACTCATCTTGTTGCCCTCTGGGTCACGCGCATAAGCGCCATAGAAGTTGGGCCCATATTGAGGCCGATCACCCGGATCGCCTTCATTCGACCCTCCGTTGGCAAGCGCCGCGGCATGTGCCTCGCGCACTTCCGCTTCGCTTGTGCACAATAGCCCGACCATATTGCCGTTTCCGACGGTCGCGGCTTGTTTGTCAAACGGCGTCGCAACCCAGATCGTGCCGCCACCGCGCAGTTCATAACAGACCGCGTGCGGCATGTATTCGGCGACAAGCTTCCCGCCAATCTTTGAAACCACAGCATCGTAGTAAGGGCGTGCTTTGGCGACGTCGTTTGAGCCAATCATGACGTAGTTAAGTGACATTCTCCAAATCCTGCACAATAAAGAACATAAAGCGAACATTAACGCTTGTACGGCTTTTTCGCAATACGTTTCCAGACACTCCGTACAACGCGACCGATCTGTTTGTACCTTGATCCTGTAATGGGCATAAGATTTCCTGCGGGCATATCGGGTGCATAACGGAGCCAAGATTGGACTGGCGTGATCACGGCATACTTCTGACCTCGCGTCGCCATGGTGAGACGGCGGCGATTATCGAAGTGTTCACCGAAGCCCACGGCTGTCATGCAGGTGTCGTGCGTGGCGGGACCAGCCGCAAGATTGCACCGATCCTGCAGCCCGGCGCGCAATTGGATGTGCTCTGGCGTGCGAGGCTTGAAGAGCATCTTGGTACTTTTCAGGTCGAGCCTCTGCGGTCGCGGGCTGCGGCGGCATTTTCGGGGCGGCTGGCGCTGTCAGGGTTGAATGCGGTGGTGGCTCTGTTGTCCTTCTGCTTGCCCGAACGCGAGCCGCATCCGGCGGTCTACAAACAGACCGAACAGCTATTGGACCTTTTGGGGCAAGATGAAATCTGGCCGCTTGCCTATCTGCGTTGGGAGCTGGCGCTGCTGGAAGAGCTGGGCTTTGGCCTTGACCTTTCCGTCTGTGCGGTGACCGGCGCGCGCGATGGGCTGGTCTATGTCTCGCCCAAAACCGGTCGAGCGGTGAGCGCGGACGGGGCAGGGGAATGGGCCGACAAGCTATTGCCTCTGCCACCTTGCCTGCGCGGTGACGGTCCTGCGCCAGATTCCGAGATCGTCGACGCCTTGCGAACGACCGGGTATTTTCTGGAAAACCATCTGGTCCCTTCGCTGGGTCATACTCCGTTGCCCGAGGCGCGCGCGCGCTTTGTCGCGCAGTTCAGTCGACGGCTTTGAAAATCATCTCGTGCCCGTCTTCGTTACGCAGGATCAGGACATCGCCCGAGACCTCGGACTGCGTCATGGCCATCAGCGCGGCGAAGTAAAGCCCCTCGGCCTCAAGTCCGGCACAGGCCGCGCGCGTGGCCGCCAGATCGGCGATCTCGAACCATGGGTAGGGCGCGTTCAGCTTGCCCGAATAGGTGTTGCAGGGGGCGTTGCCTTCGACCCGCCCGTCCTCGGGGAAGCGTAGAAGGGCGCTGGCGGCGAATGGTTGCCCGTCGATCTCTTGCAACGCCCATGTCTGATCCGCTGCCCCATAGGCGGCGACGGTTTCATCCTTGTCGCATTGAAACAGCGCCGCAAGAGGCAGGATCAGGGCAAGGCGTATCATCGTTCTATCCTGTCAGTAGGGGTTTGCGCCGCTGATGAGCTCTTCCCGGACTTCAAGGCGCGGCCGCCAGTTGTATCTGGTATCCTCGCGCACCTGATCCCAGTACAGCGCGCCGCTGTTCCGCCATGGGTCAAGTATGATGCCGTCGTACATCGAATCCCCTTTGGCGCTGATCAGGGCCGAATGATGAATGATCCGGAACGCAGTTGGCGGTGAGGTGGCCCAATGCAGGTCCAGCGTCTGAAAATTCTCTTGCTTCAAACGTGTGGTCATGGCCTGAGCCCAGTCATTGCACAGGCCTTTTTCGCGGAACCCGTTGATCACCTTGGCGTTGTGGATGATCGCGGGATCGGTGACATTCCACTGCTGTTTCAGTTGGCTGGAGTACGCGTACGAAATCTCGGCCGCGCGCCGCGCCTCGGCCGCGTCAACCTCGGGGCCAAGCTGCTGAATCGCCTGTGCCAGCTGCTCGACATTGTTGTCGGGCGCGGTGCTTGGGGCCATGGCGCATCCGGCAAGGGCGATGCAGGCTGCCAGAACGATGATGATGGATTTCACGCGCAAGACTCCTTTGGCCGATATGCCGGACGGTTCCGTTCGCTGTCACTTAGCCGATTTCCGCGCCCGATCCGAGGGGGAAGTTTCGCGTGTGCGCAAGCAAACCGCTGTGGTGCAGCAATGACGCTTTAAGACGGCAAGGCTGCCTGCCGCCACGGCAAAAGAAAACCCGGCGCAAAGCCGGGTTCAGTTGGGGAAACCGCATCGGGCCGGGTATCAGCCCAGCAACCGACGCGCGATCACTTGTGCCTGAATTTCTGCGGCACCTTCAAAGATGTTCAGGATGCGTGCGTCACACAGCACGCGGCTGATCTTGTACTCCAAGGCGAATCCGTTGCCGCCATGGATTTGCAATCCATTATCCGCCGCAGCCCAAGCCACACGTGCGCCCAGCAGCTTGGCCATCCCGGCTTCAAGGTCGCAGCGCTGGCCGTGATCTTTCTCCCAAGCCGAAAAATAGGTCAGTTGACGTGCGATCATGATCTCGACCGCCATCATGGCCAGCTTGCCGGATACCCGCGGGAAGTCGATCAGAGATTTGCCGAACTGTTTGCGGTCTTGTGCATATTGCATGGCGATGTCCAAAGCGCTTTGCGCCACGCCGATGGCGCGGGCGGCAGTCTGGATGCGCGCGCTCTCGAAGGTTTCCATCAACTGCTTGAAACCTTTGCCTTCTTCGCCGCCCAGAAGGTTCTCGCCCTTAACCTCGAAGCCGTCAAAGCCCAGCTCGTATTCTTTCATGCCACGATAGCCGAGCACCTCAATTTCACCCCCGGTCATGCCGGGCGTGGGGAAGGGGTTTTCATCGGTTCCGGGTGTCTTTTCTGCAAGGAACATGGACAAGCCCCGATGATCCGTGCTGTCGGGGTTGGTGCGCGCCAACAGGGTCATGACATGGGTCCGCGCAGCGTGCGTGATCCATGTTTTGTTCCCTGTGATCTTATAGTTTCCATCCTCGCCCTTGATCGCCCGCGTCCGCAGGCTGCCCAAATCGGATCCGGTGTTTGGCTCGGTGAAGACGGCGGTCGGCAGGATTTCCGCGCTGGCCAATCTGGGCAGCCAGTTGGCCTTTTGCTCATCCGTGCCGCCAGCGATGATCAGCTCTGCTGCGATTTCGGACCGCGTTCCCAGAGATCCTACGCCGATATAGCCACGCGACAATTCCTCGGACACGACACACATCGAGGCTTTGGACAACCCGAACCCGCCGAACTCTTCGGGGATCGTAAGGCCAAAAACGCCCATTTCGGCCAGTTCTTCGATGATCTCGATCGGGATCAACTCGTCCTTGAGGTGCCACTCATGGGCGTTGGGCTCGACCTTTTCCTGCGCATAGCGGCGGAACTGATCGCGGATCATCTCCAGCTCTTCGTCCAGGCCGGAGGCACCGAACATGGTCGCGCCGGACTGATCTTGCATCAGCGCGACCAGACGGGTCCGAGCCGCCTGCGAATTGGCCTGCGCCATCAGAGTCTGTACTTCGGGACATTGGAAACCCGACAGAGCGTCCCAACCAAGGCCAAGGTCCTGCAGGCGCACGACCTCACCCTGGTTCATCGGGATGCCGCCCGCGATCTGATGCAGGTATTCACCAAAGGCGATCTGATGCAGCAGTTGTTCCATCTCACCGAATTTGCCGTCGGCCTCAAGCGCTTCGGCCCAGCGCTGCATCTGCTGCAGCGACTGGTGATAGGTGGCCAGCCACGCCAAACCATGCGCTGCGGTCTGATGCGCCTCAATCAGCGCACCCGAGACGCGGTCTCCGCTTGTTACCATCGTACGCACTGATGCGCGCGCCTTGTCGAACACAGCCTCGACGGCGGGCAAAGCGGCTGCACTGAGTGTCAGGAGATCCGGCAAAACCGCGGGTTGCGTCATGTTCGTCATATCCTGTCCGTCATGGGCCATGAATCACGTCCTTTACTGGGTTGTCTGGTCATATCATGCTGCACGTGCAGCGCAACAAAAATACGCCAGATGACCAAGAAAAGTTCAAAAATTGCTTGGTCGATTTTGCGCTGCAGAATTTATCCGGGGTGATATGTAGGGCCAATGGACCTGTTTTCATTGATGTCACCGCAAGAGTTTTACCTGTCACTGATCGTTGCTTTCGTCGCAGGCTGGGTCAAAGGTATGGTTGGTTTTGCGATGCCAATGGTGCTGGTATCGGGCCTGAGCATGATGCTTCCGCCGAACCTGGCGCTGGCGGGTCTGATTCTGCCCACGTTGGTTACCAATGGCGTGCAGGCGCTGCGCGAGGGGGCGCCGGCGGCTGTTGCCTCGATCCGACAGTTCCGGGTGTTTTTGGGGGTCGGGCTGTTATGCTTGCTGGCCAGTGCGCAGTTGATCAACCTGCTGTCACCAAAGACCTTTCTTCTGATGCTGGGTGTGCCTGTTTCATTCTTCGCGCTGGTTCAGCTATTGGGGCTTAAGCTGGTGATGCGCGCACCCTCACTGAGGGTTGAGGCGATGGTGGGTGCCGTAGCCGGTGCCGTTGGCGGTATCTCGGGCGTATGGGGGCCGCCGACTGTGGCTTACCTGACGGCGCTGAATACTCCGAAGAAAGATCAGATGCGCGTGCAGGGCGTGATCTATGGTCTGGGGGCCGGGGCGCTGGTTGTGGCACATCTGGGTTCGGGCATATTGCGTGCCGAGACGGCGGTGTTTTCTGCGTTGCTGATCCTGCCTGCGCTGGCCGGAATGAGAGGCGGCCAGTTCTTGCAGGACCGCATCGATCAGGCGCAGTTCCGCAAGCTTACCTTGTTTGTGCTGCTGATTGCCGGGCTGAACCTTCTCAGGCGCGGCCTGACTGGCTAGCTGCGCCGCTCGGCTAAGCGGAACGCAAAGTGCAGGCCGAGCATCAGGAAGAACAGGCCTGAGATATCTCCGATCAGATAGGCGATGTATTCGGCCGTCGCGCTGCCGAATGCCATGTTGGTCAGGCCCGACACAAGGAACGAGGTGACGATGCCAACGCCCATGATGCACAGCCAGCAGGGGCTGCGGTCGGGCCGGGGAAACAGATCCCAACCCAATGCCTTGCAGGCGTAAAACACGGCCGGAACGGTGGTGACCGCAATTGCGATGGCCAGCAACCGACTTGGCAGGAACACATCCCACCCGCCGATCATGGCAAATACGATGAAGACGCCTGGCAAAAGCGCAAATATCGCGCGCCAGCCCAGCAACCACGCTGTCAGAACGCGCACGCCATGGGGCAGAAACAGCAGGCTGGCCCGGCTGGGGTATTCAGGGAAAAACACGTTCTGCAGCGGCATCAGAACCTCGAACGTGAGAAGCGATGCCGCCACATAGGCCAAAGAGGCAAAGAATGTATCAGAGACCCATCTGCGCACCGGCGTCAGCCCATGCGCATCGAGGGACGCGGATCACCTGGGGGCATGAACGACATACCGCCCGCGGTTTGCGCTGCCGCTTTGCGAAAGATAGCCCTTTTGCACCAGCGATTTCAGCGCTCGAAAGAATGTCGGGCGCGAGACGCTTTGAACCAGCGTGTGTTCGATCAGGCCGAACGTGCGCACTTCGCGATCGGCTTTCGACAACTCTTCGGCGGCATAGTAGATGTCACGCTCGACCGGGCTCAGTTCTTCGAGGCCCAGAGTGCGTTCCATGCTTTGCATCAGTTTGCGCAATTCGGCGAGTTTTGAAATTTCAGTCATGGTCTACCTGTTCTTATTCGCGTCCGACCGAGCCGCGTCGAAAGGCAAAATCCCTTGCAACACATCAATCCGACACCCATCCCCATGTGGAATCAATCATTACTTCAGGCAGGCGTTCCGAAGCGCGGGTGTGAGTAGATCGCCCGGATCGCCCAGTTTCTTTCGGTATGCTGAATTAGCTTAATTCTGATGTTTTCGCAACGCGCCTGACAGCGTGGGCAAGGTTTCCGCAACGTAAGCCTGCAGGGGATGGGGGCTGTTTCAGCCCCCATTTTTCGGTCAGCTTATCGCGACCGCTTTGATGTCTTCGTCGATGAAGGGCAGATACTGTTCGAAGTTTTCCGCGAACATCTTCACCAGTTTTTCGGCCTGTTTGTCGAACGCTGTCTGGTCATCCCAGGTGCGGCGCGGGTCAAGCAGGACTTCGGGTACTCCGGGCACCGAGACGGGCACGTCAAATCCGAAATTCGCGTCCTTGCGGTATTCCGCATCGGCCAGCGACCCTTCCAGCGCGGCGGTCAGCAGCGCGCGGGTGGCCTTGATCGGCATACGGCTGCCCACCCCATAAGCGCCGCCTGTCCAGCCGGTGTTAACCAGCCAGCAGGTCGCGCCATGCTGGGCGATCTTGTCGCGCAGAAGGTTGCCATAGGCCTCGGGGCGGCGCGGCATGAAGGGCGCCCCAAAGCAGGTCGAGAAGGTCGGCTGAGGCTCGGTCACGCCGCGCTCGGTCCCGGCCACTTTGGACGTAAAGCCCGACAGGAAGTGATACATCGCCTGCGCCGGTGTCAGCCGCGCAATCGGAGGGAGCACGCCAAAAGCATCGCAGGTCAGCATGATGATGTTCTTCGGGTGCCCGCCCAAGGCCGACTTCGACGCGTTCGAGATGTATTCCAGCGGATAGGCGCAACGCATGTTGGCCGTCAGCGAGTCATCCTTGAAATCCAGCTCTTTCGTTTCTGGGTCAAAGACCATGTTTTCGATGACGGTCCCGAACTTCGAGGTGGTCGCATAGATTTCCGGCTCGGCCTCGGCGTTCAGGTTGATGGTCTTCGCGTAGCAACCGCCTTCAAAGTTGAAGGTGCCACGTTTGGACCAGCCATGTTCGTCATCTCCGATCAGAATACGCGCGGGATCGGCGGACAGCGTTGTCTTGCCGGTGCCCGACAGGCCGAAGAACACGGCGGTGTCGACAGGGTTGCCGACGGCATGGTTGGCCGAGCAATGCATCGGCATAACGCCTTTTTCCGGCAGCATGTAGTTCAGAAGCGTGAACACAGATTTCTTGTTCTCGCCCGCATATTCGGTGCCACCGATCAGGATCAGCTTGCGGTCGAAGTTCAGCGCAATCACCGTCTCGCTGCGGCAGCCATGTTTGGCCGGGTCGGCCAGAAAGCTGGGGCAGTTTATGATGGTGAAATCTGCGGTGAAATCGTCCAGATCCTCGCGATCCGGGCGGCGCAGAAGGTGGCGAATGAACAGGTTATGCCACGCCAGCTCGGTCACCATGCGTACATTGATCGAATAGCTGGGATCGGCCCCGCCCACGAGGTCCTGCACGAAATAGTCGCGGCCTTTCATATGGGCTAGCATATCCTCGTACAGCGCGTCAAAGCCCTCGGGGCTCATGGCGGCGTTGTTCTCCCACCAGATGCTGTCGGCGACGCTGTCGGTTTTGACGACATGCTTGTCCTTGGGCGACCGGCCCGTGAACTTGCCGGTGGTCACCAGAAAGGCCCCGCCGTTGCCAAGGGTGCCTTCGCCGCGCTTCAGCGCCTCTTCGATCAGCGCCGGTTCCATGAAGTTGTAATAGACATTGCCCAGACCCTCGATGCCCTGATCCTCGAGGCGGAATTGCGGGTTAACCCGTCCAGATGTCATGTGTGTCTTCTCCTGTGGTGGCGCGCGGGCGATTTTGCCGGGCGGCCTAAGATTGGGGCAGATGCCGGAAACAGCCAGCGGTTGGTCGCGTCTTAACATGCAGCTTTAGGGCATGAACAGGCGGGTGCAGAAGGTTTAGCGCAACCAGCCATCAGTTTAGCGCAACCAATTTGGGGTCGCCGAAAAAGCAGGCCCCGTTCGCGCGACGATAGGGCTTTTTTGCCGCAACTGTGTGGCAACATTCTCACGGATTTCAGATACAGTTTGATTCGCGGCCTTAAAAAAGACAAAAATACCCTACTAATAAGCGGAATACCGCGTATGTGAGCAGGAATGAGGGGCCAACCCGATGTCAAAGATTGCACTGGTGGATGATGACAGAAATATTCTGACGTCCGTATCCATGACTCTCGAAGCCGAGGGCTTTGAGGTTGAGACTTATAACGATGGTCAGGCTGCGCTGGACGCTTTCAACAAAAAGCTTCCCGATATGGCCGTTCTGGATATCAAGATGCCGCGCATGGATGGCATGGACCTGCTGCAGCGTCTGCGGCAGAAGACCCAGATGCCGGTGATTTTCCTGACTTCCAAGGATGACGAGATCGACGAGGTTCTGGGCCTGCGCATGGGTGCGGATGACTATGTCAAAAAGCCGTTCTCGCAGCGTCTGCTGGTTGAACGCATCCGCGCGCTGTTGCGCCGCCAAGAGGCGGTCGACGGTGATGCAGGCAGCGTCGCGACCGGTGATACCAAAGTGATGGAGCGCGGCGATCTGCGGATGGACCCGCTGCGCCATGCGGTCAGCTGGAAGGGCAACGATGTGTCGCTGACCGTGACGGAATTTTTGTTGCTGCAGGCACTGGCGCAGCGCCCCGGCTTTGTAAAAAGCCGTGATCAACTGATGGATGTGGCTTATGATGATCAGGTCTATGTGGATGACCGGACCATCGACAGCCATATCAAGCGTTTGCGCAAAAAGATGCGCGCCGCTGATCCCGAGTTCTCGGCCATCGAAACGCTTTATGGCATCGGGTACCGGTATAACGAAGAATAGGCGCGGCCGTTTTTAAGGGGTAAAAGGGTCTCGTGCGCGATACTGAACACGCCAATCAAGTGCGCGACGCCGATGTCGTGCTTGGGGATGACTGGGTTATCCCCCAAGACCCCGAGGCTGCGGAGCTGAGTGCCAAACGCTCGCGCCGCAACCTTTTTACTTTGCGCCATTCGCCCTTGGCGCGTCGGATCATCACGTTCAATCTGATCGCTTTGGTCATTCTGGTTGCGGGACTTCTGTATCTGGACGATTCCCGCAAACAAAGGGTGCAGCAGACGGCCCTCAATCTGGTCGGTGACGCGCAGCTTGTCAGCAACGTTTTCGAAACCCAGTTGCGCCAGCCCGTGCCGGGCGGTGCCGCGGTGCTGGATGTACGCGATACGCTGGCTGGCCTGAGCCTTCCCGAAGGCGGCGAGGTATTTGTCTATGACGGATCAGGTACGCTGATCGGCTGGACACGCGGCGCATCGGCCAGCGCGGAACTTCCCAATCTCCTGCGCCAAAACGCAGACAGTTCGACCGGTAGCACGCTGATCAGCGACGCGCTGAATGCGGTCTGGACCGGTATTTCTTCAGTGTTCAGCGGCACAGCCGAGGTCGATCCGCCCACCCTGGCGCAGCGGGTTCAAGAGATGATCCCGCAAGCGCTTGATGGCGGGATGCAGGTTCAGGCGGTTAAGGACGCTATGGGGCAGACCGTGATCGTCGCTGTGGCTCCGATCTTGCTCGACAATGCGCCGGTGGGTGCTGTCGCGATGGCCGGTCCGGCGGGTGAAGTCGATGCGTTGGCTCGCAAAGAGCAGGAGCGCATTCTGCAGATGTTCGTCGTTGCCCTTCTGGTTTCCATCGGTCTGAGCCTTGTTCTGGCGTCGACCATCGCCAACCCTCTGGCCGATCTGGCCTCAGCGGCCGAAATGGGCAAGGACCGCGGCGCCGGGGTCAATCCGGGCCGCATTCGCATCCCCGACCTCAGTGCTCGACCGGACGAGATCGGCCGCCTCAGCCAGGCTTTGCGAGGAATGGTGAGCGCTCTCTATAACCGCATCGACGCCAATGAACAGTTCGCCGCAGATGTGGCGCATGAGATCAAGAACCCTCTGGCCAGCCTGCAATCTGCTGTCGGTACCATGCGCATGGTAAAGCGCGACGATCAGCGGGAAAAGCTGCTTGGTGTGATCGAACATGACGTCCGGCGGCTTGATCGGCTGGTCAGCGATATCTCGAATGCCTCACGTCTGGATGCGGAGCTTGTCAAAGAGGAAGAGCAACCCTTCGATCTGCTGAATCTGCTGAACAATATTGGTCAGTACCTGGGGGAAGAGGCCCGATCCAAAGGCGTTGATTACATCACCGATCTGCCTTCCGACCCAATCGTGGTCAACGGGCTTGAGGCGCGTCTGGCGCAAGTGTTTGTCAATCTGATCACCAACGCGATCTCTTTCTGCGAAGACAAGGATGCGATCCGCGTCTGGGTGCGCCGCCGCGACAATCGTGTGCTTATTGTGGTCGAAGATACAGGCCCAGGTATCCCGGATCAGGCGCTGACCAAGATCTTCAAACGCTTCTATTCGGAACGCCCCGAGGAGCATTTCGGCAATAACTCGGGTCTTGGTCTGGCGATCTCGAAACAAATCGTCGAGGCCCACGGCGGTGTGATCTGGGCCGAGAACATCCGCCCGACCGAAGCGGACATCACCTCGGAGCCGTTGGGCGCGCGGTTTGTGGTCGGGTTGCCAGTCTAGGTTATGGGCGGGGCGCTTTTTTCGGACATTGCAGAAAAGGACAAGGCGACTGTCCACGCATCCTGCGTGGCAGTCTGTGATGCGGGCCTGCTGATCGCCGGGGCCTCCGGAGCCGGAAAATCTGCGCTGGCGCTTCAGATGATGGCGCTGGGTGCGCAGCTGGTGGCAGACGACAGGGTCGAGCTTGCCACCCATGACGCACAGGTCTTCGCGACACCGGCCCTACATCTGCAGGGTCTGATCGAAGCACGGGGTATCGGCCTCTTGCAAGCCGAGGCGGCCGGGGCCGTGAGACTGTCCTATGTGGTGGATCTGGATCATGCCGAACCCTCCCGCCTGCCGGAACCCGTGAATGTGAGAATGCTGGGGCAAACTGTTCCCTTGCTTCGCGCCGCCAACGTGCCCAACTTACCCGCAGCACTGCTGCAACTTCTGAAACTGGGACGCGTGAGCCCCGAATGGCCGAACACATGACTGCGCAACGTCGCACCGTATTGGTAACCGGGCCTTCGGGCGCGGGCCGGTCCACCGCGATCCACGTTCTCGAAGATCTTGGGTTCGAGGCCATCGACAACCTGCCAATGGGTCTGCTGTCGCGGCTTATGGACAGCTCTGCACCGGGCAGCCCGATGGCATTGGGAATCGATGCGCGCAACCGCGATTTCTCGACCATCGGGTTCATCGAATTGGCGGCGAAACTGGGACGGATGGAGCAGGTTGATCTGACAGTCCTTTATCTGGACTGCAGTGATGAAGTCTTGCTGCGCCGGTTCTCTGAAACCCGCCGCCGCCATCCGGTTGCCGCCGACGCAAGCCCGGAAACAGGCGTCACGCAGGAAAAAGAGCTGTTGGCACCGATCCGGGAAATCGCTGACACGCTGATCGACACCACCGCGCTGAACGTTCACCAGTTGCGCGAAGAGGTAGAGCGCTGGTTCGCCCCCGAAGGTGGGCGGCATTTGGCCGTGTCTATCGAGTCGTTCTCGTACAAACGCGGCCTGCCGCGAGGTTTGGACATGGTGTTTGACTGCCGGTTTCTGGCCAACCCCTACTGGCGGCCCGAATTGCGCGCCGCGGACGGTCGAAACGCTGACGTTGCGGCCTATGTACAGTCAGATATGAACTATCGCGCCTTCTTTGATCGGGTCGTGGACCTGCTGGTTGAACTGCTTCCGGCCTTTCAGGCCGAAGGCAAGGCGCATCTGTCCGTCGCCTTCGGCTGCACCGGAGGCCAGCATCGGTCGGTCGCTGTGTCCGAAGCGGTTGCGAAGGCCCTTGCGGAGGCGGGCCAGCAGGTGTCAATTAGGCACCGCGAAATGGAACGTCGTTCGTTGAATGTGAGGCCGGGTTGATCGGGATCGTAATTGTTGCACATGGCGGGTTGGCACAGGAATATCTGGCCGCCACGCAGCATGTGGTTGGAACGCAGCCCGGGCTGATCGCCATCCCGATTGAGGCCGATCACGACCGTGAAGCAAAGCAGAATGAAATCTGCAGCGCCGCAGACGAGGTTGATCAGGGTGATGGCGTGGTCGTCGTGACCGACCTGTTTGGCGGGAGCCCGTCGAATCTCAGTCTGCGGGCCTGCGCGCCGCAGGATCGGCGAATCCTTTATGGGGCCAACCTGCCTATGCTGATCAAACTGGCCAAAAGTCGCCACCTGCCACTGGCCGAGGCCGTTCGTTTGGCGCTGGAAGCTGGACGAAAATACATCAATGCGCAAAATGTGACGCTGGATTGATACCGGATAGATTCATATGACTACCAAGAGTTTGAAAATCATAAATGAAAAGGGCCTGCACGCCCGCGCCTCGGCCAAGCTGGTCGAGGTGGTCGAAGGCTTCGACGCCCGGGCCGAAGTATCGCGCGACGGACTTTCTGCCTCGGGTGATAGCATCATGGGTCTTTTGATGTTGGCAGCGTCGCGCGGAACCACTATTGACGTCGAGACGTCCGGCCCGGATGCTGAGGCGTTGGCAGAAGCGTTGGAGACTTTGGTGAACGACAAGTTCGGTGAAGGGTTCTGACGACCGCGACACCAAGGACAGAAAGACCAGGCAATTGGCGGAAACCACGCACGATACCAAGACCGGTCCGGTGGTGGATCACGACACCGATCACGGCGAGATCTATGATCGCAGGACACTGACCTACGCCAACTCGTTCGACGATGCCTGGACCTCGACCGCGATCCGCGCCATCGAATGGTGCACCGGCAAGCTGACCATCCTGCGCATGGTCAACAAGTTCGAGAAGCAGAACGAACATTATCGCGGCCAGAAATTCTGGGGCGGTGCGCTCAAGACCATGGGCATCGACCTGACAACCCCGGCCGAGCAGATCGCGCGTATTCCAAAAGACGGCCCGGTGGTCGTGGTTGCCAACCATCCACATGGCATGGTCGATGGCATGATCTTCGCCGAGCTTATCGGCCGGGTCCGCAGCGACTATCGCATTCTGACCCGCTCGGTCCTGACCGGCCTGGATGAGGCCGCGACCTCGTTCATGATCCCCGTGCCCTTCCCGCATGACCCAGAAGCGCAAGCCAAAATGCTGGAAATGCGCAGCAAAGCGATGAAACATCTCGCCGATGGCGGCGTCGTGGCCCTGTTCCCTTCGGGCGTGGTGATGTCCTCGGACAGTTGGTTCGGCCCGGCAATCGAGCGGGAATGGAACGTCTTCACGGCCAAGATGATCCGTCGCTCGGGTGCCAAAGTCGTGCCGATCTTCTTCCCGGGCCGCAATTCGCGCTGGTACCAGATCGCCAATCAGATTTCGCCAATCCTGCGTCAGGGTCTGCTGCTGCACGAAATCGTTCGCTCCTGCAACAAACCACAATCTCCGGTAATCGGAGACCCGATATCGGACGAGGATATGGCGCTGCTGGAACGCGACCCCCGCGGGTTCATGGCCTGGCTCCGCGACCACACCATGGCCCTGGGCAAAACCTGATCCAGATCTTCATCTGGCCATAAATATCCCGGGAGTGAATTGAGCCAAAGGCTCAAGAGAGGGCTGGCCCTCTCAATTTACTACCGTGTCGGCACCGGAACCTCGCCCCGATAATCGTAAAACCCGCGCTCGGTCTTACGCCCCAGCCATCCGGCCTCGACATATTTCGTCAACAGGGGGCAGGGGCGGTACTTGGTGTCTGCCAAACCGTCATGCAGCACGTTCATGATCGCCAGACACGTATCCAGGCCGATGAAGTCCGCCAGTTCCAGCGGCCCCATGGGATGATTAGCCCCCAGCTTCATCGACTGGTCGATCGATTGCACATTCCCGACGCCTTCATACAGCGTATAAACCGCCTCATTGATCATCGGCATCAGTATGCGGTTGACGATAAAGGCCGGGAAATCTTCCGCACTGGCCGCCGTCTTGCCCAAGCGATCCACAACCGCCTTGCAGGCGTTGAACGTCGGTTCGTCGGTGGCGATGCCACGGATCAGTTCTACCAGTTGCATCACCGGCACCGGGTTCATGAAGTGGAACCCCATGAACCGCTCGGGCCGGTCGGTGCGGCTGGCCAGACGGGTGATCGAAATCGACGAGGTGTTCGAGGTCAGAATCGTGTGTGGCTGCAGGTGCGGTAGAAGGTCTTCGAAAATCGCCTGCTTGACAGTTTCCCGCTCGGTCGCGGCCTCGATCACCAGATCTGTCTGACCAATGTCCGGCAGGTTCAGTGTCGTCGTGATCCGCCCCAGCGCGGCCTGCAATGCCGCATCGGAAATCTTCCCGCGCGAAGCCTGCCGGGCAAGATTGGCCTCAATCGTTGCCATCGCGCCATCCAGAGCCTCCTGGCTGACGTCATTGAGCAGGACATCATAGTCCGCCAAGGCCATGACATGAGCGATCCCGTTGCCCATCTGTCCGGCGCCGATCACTCCGACTGATTTTACATCCATGTTCTGGTGCCTTTGCTCGCAGGTTATGGGCGACATTATCGGCAGTTGCGGGTGGGCGGCAAGGGGATCGGACCGGTCAAATTCGCTTCAAATGCGCGCATTAGGGTTTTCTCAAGACCTGCGGCACCAAGATGGCAGCGGGTGAAAATTTGGGTGAGTGTGATGAGCTATCAATCGAGCAGCGGGGGTGATGCCGCTGAATTGACGTGCAGCTATGGTGCGTCGAAACTGCGTTTCCGGGGGCCAGAGCGGGCGTTGACCCGGCCTTACATTGCCTGCGTCGGGGGCGCTGAGACCTTTGGCCGATTCGTCGAACGTCCTTTTCCCGCGATCCTGCAGGGGCGGATTGGCCGTCGATGCATCAACTTTGGCGACCTCTTTTGTGGGGCAGAGGCGTTGGTGCAGGACGAAGGCCTGATCGACCTTGTCAACAGGGCTGCGCTCTGCGTTTTGCAATTGCCGGATCTGGGTGGGCAGTCCAACCGCTTCTATCGCGTCCACCCCCGCCGCAATGACCGTTTCGTGGCCCCGACGCCCGAGCTGACAGCGCTCTATGACGACGAGGACTTCACTGATATCCACTTCGTCGGCCATCTTCTGGCGCGTCTGCAGGCGCATTCGGATGGTCGTTTTGATGAAATCCGGCGCGCGTTGCAGCAAAGCTGGATCGAGCATCTTCAGACAGTTCTATCGCGGATAACATGCCCCGTGGTGGTTCTGGCGCTTGATCTGGACGCCCGATTGACCATTGAGCCATTCATGCTCAGCGCGCTGAAACCCTTTTGCGCTAAGATTGTCCCCCTGCAGGCGCACGTTTCGGGCATGTCTGATGATCTGGAGGATGTGCTGTTTGGGACGCTGCAACAGCCCATGGCCGAGCATATGATTGGTCCCGCCACACACCGCCGGATTGCGGAAGTTTTGTCCGGCACAATTCAGGATCTTGACCTGTAATGGATAAGGCCCGCCAATGGCGGGCCTTGCAAGATTTTTCGACGAAAAATCTCGGCCTCGGATCAGCCGAGTTTCTCGGTCAGTTCCGGCACGGCCTGGAACAGGTCGGCGACCAGACCGAAATCGGCAACCTGGAAGATCGGCGCTTCTTCGTCTTTGTTGATTGCCACGATGACCTTCGAGTCTTTCATACCCGCGAGGTGCTGGATCGCGCCCGAGATGCCTACAGCGACATACAGGTCCGGCGCAACAACCTTACCGGTCTGACCCACCTGCCAGTCGTTCGGGGCGTAGCCCGAGTCAACGGCGGCACGCGACGCGCCAACGGCAGCGCCCAGCTTGTCGGCGAGGGTTTCGATCAGCTTGAAGTCTTCTTCCGAACCGACACCACGGCCGCCCGAAACAACAACGCCAGCCGAGGTCAGCTCGGGACGATCGCTTTCGGCCACCTTGTCCTCGACCCATTCCGACAGGCCTTCGGACCCCGGAACTGAGATGGTTTCGACCGGGGCCGAGCCGCCTTCGCCCGCTGCATCGAAGCTGGCGGTCCGCAGGGTGACAACCTTCTTGGCGTCATTCGATTTCACGGTCTGGATCGCGTTGCCCGCATAGATCGGACGCTCGAAGGTCGAACCGTCAACCACGCCGGACGCATCCGAGATCACCATGACGTCCAGCAGCGCGGCCACGCGCGGCATGACGTTCTTGGCGTCGGTGGTGGCGGGGGCAACGATATGCTCGTACCCGTCAGCCAGCGACACGATCAGGGCCGCTGTCGATTCCGCCAGACGATGACCCAGCGAGGCATCCTCAGCCACCAGAACCTTGGACACACCGTCGATCTTGGCGGCGGCCTCACCGGCAGCAGCGGCCGAACCACCTGCGGCCAGAACGGTCACGTCGCCCAGAGCTTTTGCAGCGTTGACAGCCTTGGCGGTGGCGTCCAGCGACAGCTCGCCATTGTTGACTTCAGCCAGAAGAAGAACAGCCATTACACAGCCCCCGCTTCTTTGAGTTTCCCGACCAGCTCGTCGACCGAGCCTACGATGATACCGGCAGCGCGTGCGGGCGGTTCGTCGGTTTTGACGATTTCCAGACGCGGGGTGACGTCGACGCCATAATCGGCGGCGGTTTTCTCATCCAGCGGCTTTTTCTTCGCCTTCATGATGTTGGGCAGCGACGCATAGCGCGGCTCGTTCAGGCGCAGGTCAACGGTCACGATGGTTGGCATCTTGACGTTGATGGTCTGCAGACCGCCGTCAACCTCACGGGTGATCTTGGCGGTGTCGCCTTCAATGTCCAGCTCGGACGCGAAGGTGCCTTGCGACCAGCCCAGCAGGGCCGACAGCATCTGGCCGGTGGCGTTCATGTCGTTGTCGATCGCCTGCTTGCCCGCCAGAACGATGCCCGGCTGCTCTTCCTCGACCACTTTGGCGAGGATTTTGGCAACGGCCAGAGGCTCGATATCAGTGTGGACGTCATCGGCGGCGACGACCAGAATGGCGCGATCTGCACCCATGGCCAGCGCGGTGCGCAGCGTTTCCTGCGACTGCTTCACGCCGATGGAAACGGCAACGACTTCGTCAGCTTTGCCTGCTTCTTTCAGGCGGATCGCCTCTTCAACCGCAATCTCGTCGAACGGGTTCATCGACATCTTTACATTGGCGAGATCAACACCGCTGCCGTCCGCTTTGACGCGAACTTTCACGTTGTAGTCGATCACGCGCTTGACAGGCACAAGTACCTTCATTTTTGCGTAAGCTCCTTACAAAAACGGCAAGCCGCGAGGCGACTCCACCAATGCTCTCGCTGGCCTAGATAGCGAGTCGTGATGCCCGGCAACAGAGCAAAATCGTCACGTCATGGTTTCGGGACGTCGCGTTTTGTCATTTTTTCGACAGGAAACGAAATTTTATTTCCGCCGGGCGCGCAGATCAGCGGTTCGCGCCCGGAATCCACAGGACATCGTCACGCCCGTCGTTGTTGGCGCAGCGCGCGGCGACAAAGAACCAGTCGCTGAGACGATTGAGGTATTTCACCGCAACATCGTTCACCGGCTCCATGTTGGTCAACTCGACCGCCAGCCGCTCGGCCCGGCGCGAGACGGTACGGCACACGTGCAAATGCGCCGCCAGTCGAGAGCCCCCGGGCAGGATGAAACTGCGCAGCGGTTCCAGTGTTTCGTTCATGGCGTCGATCTCGGCCTCAAGTCGGTCAATCTGGGCAGGCACGATGCGCAAAGGGGTGTATTCCGCTTCGGCATCCTTATCCATGTCGGGGCGGCAGAAATCTGCGCCCAGATCGAACAGGTCATTCTGGATGCGCGAGAGGGCGGCTTCGACCTCACCCTCGGCCTCGGTACGCGCAACGCCGACGAACGAGTTCAGCTCGTCCACGGTGCCATAGGCTGCTACGCGACCCGAGTATTTGGCGACGCGTTCACCATTGCCGAGCGCGGTTTTGCCATCATCGCCGGTGCGCGTGTAAATCTTGTTGAGAACGACCATCTGTTAAACTCCCTGTCCGCGCAGATAGACGTAGAGCACGATCAGCAGTACGGCAATAAACTGAAACAGGATGCGCAGGCGCATCATCTTGTTGCTTCTCATCGCGGCGTCTTTGCCGGGTTTTCCGAAATTGGCAATGCCCATTACCAGCACAGCGACGACCGCCGCCATGGCCAGAAGCAATACGACCATCAACAGGTCCATAACGTCACCGTCCGTCTTTTGTTTCGTTGCGCCTGATGTAGCCCTAAACCAAGCAAAAGCGAACGGGTAATTTCGCCTCAGATATCCGAGAGGATGCGGTCGATGGCGCGGGTCGGAAGAATGCGGCGCAGATAACCGGCGATATAGGTCGGGGTCGTGACATAGTACCGGGCGCGGGGCCGGCGGGATTCGACCGCATGGGCCAGCTTTGCGGTTACAGCCGAGGCGGGGAGTTCGTACTTGTCGGGGCCAGAGGATTCGTACAAGCGCTTCAGCAGCGCGCTTTCATACCGCTGACGCAGGGCCGAGTTTTGCCAATCCACAAAGCGTTCGAAAACAGGGATGGAGTTTTCGCGGATTTTCGAGGTGATCGGGCCGGGTTCGATCAGAATGACCTTGATATTGGTTTCTCGCAGTTCCAGCCGTAGCGTATCAGACAGCCCCTCGATTGCGTATTTGGTGGCCACATAGGCACCGCGCCATGGAAACGCGACCAGCCCCAGAACCGAAGAATTCTGCACGATCCGCCCGTGCCCTTGTGCCCGCATCACCGGAATCACCTGACGGGTCAGTTCGTGCCAGCCAAAGACATTGGTTTCAAAGATAAGCCGCAAGCCGTCTGTGGGAACATCCTCGACCGCGCCGGGCAGGCCGTGGGCACCGTTGTTGAATAGGGCGTCCAGTGTGCCGCCTGTCGCTTCAAGCACCTGTTGCAGGCCTGACGTGATGCTGTCTGCATCGGTGTAGTCGATCAGCGGGCTGTCAAACCCCTGTGCGCGCAATCGATCACAGTCGCGCTGCTGACGGCAGGACGCAAAGACACGCCAACCGCGCGCCCGCATTCCATGCGCCGCGTCCAGACCGATGCCGGATGAGCAGCCTGTGATCAGAATCGATTTCTGCATATCGTCCCCACCTGTGTGCCTCGCCCATAGCTATGGCGTGGTTCTGGTCAGGACAATGACACAGTTGCGTCAGTTTGTTGGCTTTCGAACCAGGGATGAGGCGATCCAGCCCACTCTCTGTTCAGGGAAAAGGCGAAGGCGCAGCCAGCCTGTGCCGGACTCGCCCAGAACCTCGACCCGCTGGCCGATCACCGCCTTGGCAATGATGGGATAGATCGTGCCGGGACCATCGCGCATGTTCACGCGGGTGCCGGCAATCTCGCGGACGTCCTTTTCCGGCTCGATCACCTGCTGCACGGGCGTGGCGTCATCCTGAACATCGGGCGCCACCTGGCTGAGCCCGGCAAGTCCTTCCTCGAGTGAGGCCAGCGTAAAACTTGCGCCTTGATCGTCGAAGGCGGTCGGCTGCGACAGCGTATCAGCCGCGGCCTGAGTCAAGACAACCACTGCCTCACTCTCTTCGGTTTGGGCTTCCGGCTGAACGCGCGCCTGCACCGGGCGCGCGGCGACGTTGGTCACAAGCTCTTGGGCCTGCGAGGTCTGAATCGGATCAGGTGTTGCGGCAACGCGCATGGGTTGCTCTGCGCGGGTGCCGCGTGGTTCGAAATCCGGCCCCCGCTCATGACATAAAAGCTCCAACCGAGCATGGCAAAAGTGATGATAATAACGCGCGTCATGGCGCACCCCCTGGCAATCGTAACAACAATAAAAGGCAGCAGACTTAATGATTGAGAGCTTACCATAATTCCGGGCCCGAGTCGAAAACATGGGGGAAAACCGGTACTTGCCTCCCCCTGTTGCAAAAAGCCCGACTTGTCCCCAGCAAAATATGCGCCGATTGCTTTACCCGCGCGCGGTTGCGTTGTACCACATCATGTATGAACGACACGATCGACGACCCCAACATGGAGGCCCCCGAGAACGGGGGCGAGGTAGCCGAACCGCTGCGCCGCGCGATTGGTGAGCGCTATCTGACCTATGCGCTGTCTACCATCATGCACCGCGCTTTGCCCGATGCGCGCGACGGGCTGAAGCCGGTTCACCGGCGAATCCTCTATGCGATGCGTGAGCTGCGACTCAGTGCGACGGGGGGATTCCGTAAGTCGGCGAAAATCTCGGGTGACGTGATGGGCAACTATCACCCGCATGGTGATGCCGCGATTTACGACGCGATGGCGCGTCTGGCGCAGGACTTCAACGTGCGCTACCCGCTGGTCGACGGGCAGGGGAATTTCGGCAATATCGACGGCGATAACCCGGCGGCCTCGCGCTACACCGAGGCGCGGATGACCATCGTGGCCGAGGCGCTGCTGGAAGGTCTGAACGAAGACGCCGTCGATTTCCGCGACAACTATGATGGCACTCTGACCGAACCGGTCGTGTTGCCTGCGCAGTTTCCAAACCTTTTGGCGAATGGGGCCAGCGGTATTGCGGTGGGCATGGCGACGAATATCCCGCCGCACAACATCTCGGAACTATGTGATGCCTGTCTGCATCTGATCAAAACGCCGGATGCGCGCGACGACACGCTGTTGAACTATGTGCCCGGCCCGGATTTCCCGACCGGCGGCGTGATCGTCGAGCCGCCCGAGAATATCGCGCAGGCCTATCGCACCGGGCGTGGCTCGTTCCGTCTGCGCTGCAAGTTCGAGGTCGAAGACCTCGGTCGCGGCCAGTGGCAGATCGTGGTCACCGAGATCCCCTATCAGGTTCAGAAATCCAAGCTGATCGAAAAGATCGCGGAACTGATCCAGACCAAGAAAATCCCGATCCTAGCGGATGTGCGCGACGAATCCGCTGACGACATCCGCCTGATCCTCGAACCGCGCTCCAAGAATGTGGACCCCGAGGTGCTGATGGGCATGCTCTATCGCAACTCGGACCTTGAGGTGCGGTTCAGCCTGAACATGAACGTGCTGATCGATGGTGTAACGCCGAAAGTGTGTTCGATGAAGGAAGTGCTGCGCGCCTTTCTCGATCACCGGCAAGAGGTTCTGATCCGCCGCTCGCGTCACCGTCTGGGCAAGATCGACCACCGGCTTGAGGTGTTGGAGGGATTTATTGTCGCCTTCCTCAACCTCGACCGCGTGATCGACATCATCCGCTATGACGACGACCCCAAAGCCGCGCTGATGCGCGAGGATTGGGGCATCGATCACGTCCGCGCGACCAGCGAGGCCGACTACGTCTCGCCCAAGCCGGGTGAGGGCGAACTGTCCGAGGTTCAGGTCGATGCTATCCTCAACATGCGCCTGCGCAGTTTGCGCCGTCTGGAAGAGATGGAGCTGGTACGCGAGCGCGACGCGTTGATGGAGGAGCGCGCCAACCTCGAAGACCTGCTGGCTGACCCGGCCTTGCAATGGGCCAAGATTGCCGAGCAGTTGAGAGAGACCAAAAAGACCTTCGGCAAAGATTATGAAGGCGGCGCGCGCCGGACGCGGTTTGCTGAGGCCGGGCAGGTCGAGGAAGTCCCGCTTGAGGCGATGATCGACAAGGAACCGATCACGGTGGTCTGTTCTAAGATGGGCTGGATTCGCGCCATGACGGGCCATATCGACCTGAAGCGTGAGCTGAAGTTCAAGGACGGCGACGGCCCGCGTTTCATCTTCCACGCTGAAACCACGGATCGGTTGCTGGTCTTTGCCTCAAACGGCCGCTTCTACACCGTCAGCGCCGCCAACCTGCCCGGTGGGCGTGGGATGGGTGAACCGCTGCGTCTGATGGTCGACCTGCCGAATGAGGCGCAGATCGTCGACATCCTGATCCACAAGCCGGGGCGCAAGCTGCTGGTGGCCTCGGATGCCGGCAACGGTTTCATGGTGCCCGAGGATGAGGTGCTGGCCCAAACCCGTAACGGCAAGCAGGTGCTGAACGTCAAGGGCGACGAAACAGCGATGATCTGTAAGCCGGTCGAGGGCGACCACGTGGCCGTTGTCTCGCAGAACGGCAAGTTCCTTGTCTTCCCGACCAAGGAACTGCCCGAGATGACCCGCGGTAAAGGCGTCCGCCTACAGAAATACAATATGGCTAGGGGCCGTCAGGGCACGTTGGAACTGGATGGCGGCCTGTCCGACATCACCACCTTCAACTGGGAAGAGGGTCTGAAATGGTCCATGGGTGGCGATAAAACCCGGCACGAGGCGGATATGTCCCAATGGCTGGCCAAGCGCGCAGGCGTTGGCAAAAAGGCCCCCTATGGCTTCCCGCGCGACTATAAGTTTTCGTGATCAAGCGGCCCGTTTGGTGAAAATCTGCCGATACCGCTTGGCACACCCCATATCGGTGCGCTACATCCAAAGAAAACAGGCCTATCGAGAACAAGAGACATGCTGCGCATTCTGACATTGATCACCGGGTTGGCCCTTTTGGGCGCATGTAGCCAGACGCAAGTATACGAAGAACCCGAGTCGCTGGGTGAATTCAAGCTGCGCGTGAATTATGCCTTCGCCGATAAGGCGGTACAGGGGCCGGTCTCGCGGGATGCTACTCCGGACGAATGGACCGAAGCGATCCAGAACGCGGTGGATATCCGGCTTGGTCGCTACGAAGGTACGCAGGAATATGACATCGGCATCAGTCTGGAAGGCTATATGCTGGCCCCTCCGGGTATTCCGGTGATTTACAATCCCAAAAGCACTGCGATTGTTCTGGTCAATGTCTATGACGTCGAAAAGAAAGAGTTCCTGGCCAAGGGCAAGCAGTTCCAGGTGCTGGAAGACACCACCGGAGAAAGTGCGCTGGCCGGATCGGGAAATGCACGGACCAAAGAAGAGCAGATGAGCGGTTTGGCCCTGAAGGTTGCCGACCGGGTCGAGGAATGGCTTGCCGAAGAACATCAGGATGATGGCTGGTTCGACAAGCGTCCCAGCCTGATCCAGCCGCTTGAGACCAACGAGGTCACGCAAAATCCGACCTAAGGTCGTATTTCCCGCAGGATGTGCTTGATTTTCCCCTTTGAACCAAATATCTCGCGCGCGCAGATGTAACCACGGGACCAAGGGTCCCCCAAATCGCAAAAGGGCGCCTGAGGAATGGCAAAGGAAAAGTTTGAGCGTACAAAACCGCACGTCAACATCGGCACGATTGGCCACGTTGACCACGGCAAGACCACGCTGACCGCAGCAATCACCAAGTATTTCGGTGACTTCAAAGCGTATGACCAGATTGACGGTGCGCCGGAAGAGAAAGCGCGCGGCATCACCATCTCGACCGCCCACGTGGAATACGAGACCGAGAACCGCCACTACGCGCACGTTGACTGCCCCGGCCACGCCGACTACGTCAAGAACATGATCACCGGTGCCGCTCAGATGGACGGCGCGATCCTGGTTGTGAACGCCGCTGACGGCCCGATGCCGCAGACGCGTGAGCACATCCTGCTGGGCCGCCAGGTTGGCATCCCGAAGATGGTCGTGTTCATGAACAAAGTGGATCAGGTTGACGACGAAGAGCTGCTGGAACTGGTTGAGATGGAAGTGCGCGAACTGCTGTCCAGCTACGACTACCCCGGCGACGATATTCCGATCATCGCAGGTTCGGCTCTGGCCGCGATGGAAGGCAACAACCCGGAAATCGGCGAAGAGAAAATCAAGGAACTTATGGCGGCTGTTGATGACTACATCGACACCCCTGAGCGCGCTGTTGACCAGCCGTTCCTGATGCCGATCGAAGACGTGTTCTCGATCTCGGGCCGTGGTACTGTTGTGACCGGCCGTGTTGAGCGTGGCGTGATCAACGTTGGCGACGAGATTGAAATCGTCGGCATCCGCGACACTTCGAAAACCACCTGCACCGGCGTTGAAATGTTCCGCAAGCTGCTGGACCGCGGTGAAGCAGGCGACAACATCGGCGCCCTGCTGCGTGGTGTTGACCGTGACGGCGTTGAGCGTGGCCAGGTTCTGTGTAAGCCGGGTTCGGTTACACCGCACACCAAGTTCGAAGCCGAAGCCTACATCCTGACCAAGGAAGAAGGCGGTCGTCACACTCCGTTCTTCGCGAACTACCGTCCTCAGTTCTACTTCCGTACAACTGACGTGACCGGCACTGTGACCCTGGCGGAAGGCACCGAGATGGTCATGCCCGGCGACAACGTGTCGTTCGGCGTTGAGCTGATCGCACCGATCGCGATGGAAAACGGCCTGCGCTTCGCCATCCGCGAAGGCGGCCGCACCGTCGGTGCTGGCGTTGTGTCGAAGATTATTGAATAATTCGCGCAAGCGAATGATCAGACGGAAAGGGCGTCCCTCGGGACGCCCTTTTTGTTTGAATTCAATAATCCCGAGACGCACCAGAAAAGCGTGTCGAAGATCATCGAGTAAGTCGGCTCTGCCGACTGGTGGGCGGCAGTTGCTCTGAAAGAGCAATGAGAGCCCACACCACCGAACCAAAGAAGGCCGTCCCAAACGGGGGCGGCCTTTTTCTTTAGCGATACTGGCGATTGCACTTCGCTTTCTGACTGCCGATTGAGCAATCTTAATCTTGCCTCCATCCTATCCAAAAGCCGACCCCCCACCTGTGATCCGTAACAGCAAACGCGGAGCGCGCGAGGCGACCGCCGAGATCAAGGGGAGAAAGTTATGTTTGGTTATGAATTCCTGAACTACGGAGCACAAATTCTGCATAGCAAGGATCTGGACGACATGCGCGCCGCTGTTCTGAGCGACGGCGAGCAGGAAGTCGATTGCACGGTCAGCGACTTTCGACGCGAACGGTTGCGCGCCGCTTCAGCGCAGACCGAGTCAGCCTGTCGCGTCGCAGAGTGATCCAAGGGCGGGCGTGATCACGCCTTTGGCTGCCAGGGGGCACGCCCGACCATCCGATCAGCCTCGGCTGTGATGTCGTTCATATGCTGCTCGAGGCTTTGCCTCAGCGCTTCGATCTGATCCTCACTTGCCTTGCGGGGCACCGGATCAGTCCATTCGCGGCACAGGAACACACCTTCGTTGCGCCAGGGGCGGGGCATCAGCAGCCGATCCCACGTGCCAGCCTCGCGCCCGTGCCGCGCAGAGTAGGTGATGCCGAACACCCGTTTGCCCGATGTGCGTGCCCAGACCAGCGGCACGGTTGAAGACACCCGCTCGGGCCCGCGCGGACCATCGGCGGCGATGCCGATCGAGATGCCCTGTTTCATCTTACCCAGCACTTCGCGAGACAGCGCAACATGGCGTTTTCGACTGGACATCGCGATTGTGTCCATCCCGAACAGCTTCTGAACCCGCCCAACCATACTGCCTGCCCGGGCGGCAGAGGTGATCGAACAGATGCGCGCTTTGTCCAGCGGGAAAAAATACGGCGACTGGGCCAATCGCTGGTGCCATAGAACCACGATCACCGGTTCGCCCTGCTCGGCCAGTTGGTCCAGTTCCTCGTAACCGATGCGTTGCCAGCGCGTGGTGCGGTGGACCAGCCGGATGTAACTGGCGATCCGACGCGCGACCCAGTTCAGCACAGCTTCGCTGTCAGCGATTTTCTTGCGGAGGCTCAAGGCTGCGGTCCTTCTGGCTGGTCGAGCCTTGTCTTAAAGAACTGCGCGCCGGGCGCAACTTTTTTGTCGGCGGGCAAACTGACAGCAAAAGTAAAAAGCCTCTTGAGTCCTCTGCTGCACTGGAATATCTGAAGGCCCAGCCTAGGGGTATAGCTCAGTTGGTAGAGCGACGGTCTCCAAAACCGTAGGTCGCGGGTTCGAACCCTGCTGCCCCTGCCATTTCCTTCGAAATCGTCAAAAAATTGCCATAACCGCACGAGATACCATCGCGCGAGGTCGGCAATGCACTTGACGTATCGGGAAAGAAAGAAAAAGCTTGAACAAGGCTGCCGGACACGCCATCAGAGCAGTCCAGATAACGTGCTAGAGTTGCTGGTTTTTTTGAAGGCGCAGGAGCCTGACCGGGTTGGGGGACTCGGGATGAAGCGGGGACTCGGGGGATAATGACTGACATCGATGCATATCTTGAAGAACTCGGGCTGTCGAAATATGCGCCCGTTTTTGCGTCGAACGAAGTTACGCGCGCCGATCTGGCGCATTTGTCGGAACATGACCTGATTGATCTTGGCCTGCCGTTGGGGCCGCGCCGCAGGCTGATGGCGGCGCTGGGGCAAGCGCGCGATGCGGCCCCGGCACCGGTGCAGGGTGGGGGCAAGATCGTGGCCGAACGGCGGCAGTTGACGGTGATGTTCGTCGATCTGGTGGGCTCGACCGCGCTGTCCGAACGTCTGGATCCAGAAGATCTGGGCGAGCTGCTGCGTCGTTTCAAAGAAATCTGTTCGACGTCAGTGGCGCGCTTTGGCGGGCATATCGCCAGCTTCATGGGCGATGGGGCCATGATCTATTTCGGCTATCCGCACGCGCTTGAGGATGCGGCGGCGCGTTCGGTGCATGCCGGGTTGGACATACTAGACGAGTTGCGCCGTATTGACGGGGAAGAACAGCTTAAGGCGCGGATCGGGGTGTCGACCGGCCTTGTCGTGGTGGGCGAAATTCACGGAGAGGGGCTGAAGGAACATGATGTGGTCATGGGCCGCACGCCCAATCTGGCCGCGCGACTGCAGGGGTTGGCCGAGCCCAATACGCTGATCATCAGCCCATCGACCCGGCGTCTGATCGGGAATGCCTTTGAGTTACGGGATCAGGGCGCGTTCGCCCTGAAGGGGTTTTCCGAGAAGGTTCAGGCCTGGACTGTCACAGGGCAGGCACGGATAGAAAGACGCTTTGACATCATGCCGGATGCCGGTGCCGGGCGACTGGTCGGACGTCAGTCTGAGTTCCGCAAGCTCAGTGAGAAATGGCATGAGGCATGTACAGGCGCTGGCCAATCTGTGCTGATCACGGGTGAGGCAGGTATTGGCAAGTCGCGTCTGATCGAGGGTCTCAGTCAACTCGTGCAAGAGCAAGAGGCGCTGCGCCTGAACTTCCAGTGCTCGCCTTTCCATGCCAACTCGGCGCTGTACCCGGTGATTCAGCATCTGGAGCGTGCGGCAGGGTTCGCAACGACAGACGACGATAGCGAGAAGCTCAGGAAGCTATCACATCTGCTGCGCCATCATCCGCCCGAGCATCAGCGCCTGATTGCGGATTTGCTGAGCATCGACGCGGACGAAGAACTTGGCCCTCTGGATTTACCGCCGCAAGTCAAACTGGAACGCACGCTTGATGCGGTGATCGAGCAGCTTGTTGCTTTAGCCCAAGAAAAACCTGTTCTGGTGTTGTTTGAAGATGCGCATTGGGTGGATCCGACAACAGTATCGCTGACCGAGCGTGTGATTGAACGGATCAGCGAACTACCGGTTCTTATGGTTGTCACCGCCCGTCCCGGATTTGATCCCGGTTGGGGGCATCATCAAAACACTTTGCATTTGCCGCTCAAGCGTCTGGCCAATCGCGATGTGGCCGAGATTGTGACTGAAGTGGCTGGCGGGCATACGGTGCCTGCCGAAGTTTGTGACCTGATCGCGGCCAAGACGGATGGAATTCCGCTTTATGTGCAAGAGGTTACGAGGGGTCTTCTGGAATCGGGCCAGCTGCGGCTGACGGAGCAGGGTTATGCACTGCGTGGTCCGCTGCCATCGCTTTCTGTGCCCAGTACGCTGAAGGACTCGCTGATGGAGCGTCTGGACCGGCTGGGCATGGCCAAAGAGGTGGCGCAGACCGGTGCTGTGTTTGGGCGGCAGTTCTCGATCGCGCTGCTGGCCTCGGTCTCGATCCTGTCGCCGGCGGTGTTACAGGCTGGTCTGGATCAGTTGTCTTCGGCGGGCATCATATTGCAAGCACCCGACGCGACCGAAGACGAGTTCATCTTCCGCCACGCCCTGATCCGCGACATGGCTTATGACAGCCTGCTGCGGACCGAGCGGCAGGTCTTGCATGACCGCGCAGCCGGTGCACTTCTGGAAAGCCAGCCTCAGTTGGCGCAAACCCAGCCCGAGGTTCTGGCGCAGCACTATACGCTGGCTCATCGAACCGGCGAGGCCGTGATGCATTGGCAAAGCGCCGGGCGTCGCGCCATCGAACGTTCGGCCCTGACCGAAGCGCTTACTCATCTGTCCACGGCACTGGAACAGCTTGCCGATCTGCCCAAAAGCCGCGAACGCGATGTGCAGGAGATCGACATTCAGATCTTGCGCGCGGGCGTACTGCGCTCGACCAGCGGCATTTCCGGGGATGCGACAGGCGAGGCCTATGGCCGTCTGCGCGACCTTTGCCATCGCGCCGAGCAAACCGAGCGCCTGTTCCCGGTGCTCAACGGTCTTTATGCTTTTCATCTGGTGCGCGCCGAATACCGGATGGCACAGGATGTGGCGGCACAGATTCTGGACCTTGCTGCCGAAAGCGGCAAGACCGAGCACCGTATGGTCGGCCACCGCGCCATGGGTGCGGTGCAATTGCATCTGGGACATTTGCCCGACGCGCAAAGCCATCTAGAGCAGGCCTGGTCGCTTTACGATTTCGAACAGCACGGCCAACTGGCATATGTTTATGGCACCGACCATGCTGCGATCACTTCGGCGTTTCTGGGGACCTGCTATTGCCTGATGGGGCGTCGTCAAGAGGCTCTGAATGTGCAACGTAAGGCTTTGGCGTGGGCCAAGGACCTCAAGCATGCCCACAGTGTGGCGCAGATTCTGGTCTATATGTGCAAGGTGCACCTGTTGGCGCGCGATTTGCCTGCTTTGCGACAGGATGTTGAGGCCCTGTCCGAGATTGCCGAACAGCACTCGCTGCCGTTCATGGCGACAATTGCGCGGTTATGGGGCAGTTGGGCCGAGGCGACCGAAACCGGTGACCTTGAGCAGATCGAGAACCTGCGTCAGGCCTCCAAGGACTGGTGGGCGATTGGGGCTGGCAACTACAAGAGCTTCTTCCCTTCGTTGATTGCGGAACTTGAAATTGCCGCAGGCGATTATGAAGGCGCGCAAGACACCCTGAGGCAATCCGCGCAGGTGCGGCGCGAGTCAGAAGAGAAATGGGCCGAGGCCGAGCAAATCCGGATCGAGGCTGAACTGATTGCAAGAACCGGCGGCGATCCCGAACCAGTTTTTTTACGCGCGATCGAGACGGCGCAAAAGCAGGGTGCATGGCTTTACGAACTGCGCGCGGCGGTTGCGCTGGCCGAATGGCGGCAACGTCGCGGGGAACCCTCGGGCGAGGTGTTGCACACCGCCCTGTCGCATTTTCAACAGGATGCCGAACTACCGGACCTCAAGGACGCGCAGGCGTTAATGGAAACGACCACTTGACCGAAGGGGCCTGTTGCTGCCAGCTTGGGCACGGGCACATAGGGGTTGATACCTAAAATTCGACACTTAGGCGCTGAGACATCGGTCCGGCGCCCCCGCTTGTGTGGTGTGAGGAGACCCGATGAAAAAGATCAGCAAAACCCTTCTGGCCAAGGATATCGTGGCGCAAAGCCGCACCGATCTGGCATTGCAGCAATATCACTCGATCCCGGGCGAGGAGATACGCGCGTTTGTGAAGAAGCTGATTGGCACGGTCACACTGCCCGCAGACCTTGAATACAACCGGGACCGGCAGGTCTGGAACCCGGCGTTTCAGGATTATCCCGAGATCATTGTCTATTGCGAAACCATTCAGGACGTGCGCAACAGCCTCGCCTTCGCGCGTGAACATGACCTGTGGGTCGTGGCGCGATCCGGTCGGCACAGCACGGCAGGGTATTCGGTCAACAACCAGATGGTGCTGGACACCAGCAAGATGCGCTACGTGACCGTCGACCCCGATGTGCCGATGGCCTATGTGGGGCCCGGCACACCGTTCAAGATGCTGAATGCTGAGCTGAACGCGTATCACCTGCATGTGCCGGGCGGGGCCTGTCAGGATGTCTGCGTGGCCGGTTTCATGATGGGTGGCGGCTATGGCTTTACCTCGCGCCGCTACGGCATGGCCTGTGACAATGTGCTGGGCGTCACGGTGATGCTGTGGGATGGCAGTATCGTGATTGCCGACAAGGATACCAACCCCGATCTGTTCTGGGCGATCCGGGGCGGGACCGGCAACAATTTCGGTATCCTGTTGGAAATCCGCTTTCAGCTGCACCCGCTGTACAAGGTCTGGGGCTGTCACATCACCTGGCCGCTGGAAAAGGCCGCCAAGGCGCTGGAGTTTCTTCAGGCCAACTACATGAGCACCTGCGAAGATGACCGTTTCGGAGCCTATATCTTTTTGGCCTATCAAGGGGACAGGAAGGTGCTGCTGCTGTCTGCGCTTTATGATGGGACGCCCGACGAGGGGAAGGCCTGCGTCCAACCACTGCTGAGCGATGAAATCGGCGGCGAGATGGGTGAGGATGACGCAAACTACGGCACCTATCAGGAAATCAACTCCTGGCTTTATGACGACAAGTACGACATCCCTGTCGTGCCTGATCAGGCCCGCGAGGATAAACAGGCGGGATATATCAAACGCCAGCTCTCCGAGGCTGAATGGCAGCGCGTTGTGGATTACCTGGACAGCACGCCCAATGCCTATGGTGCGGTTGCGATCGAACCCTATGGCGGAACGATCAACCGGGTGCCGCTGGGCAAAGAGGGCAATGCCTTTATCCATCGCGACGTATCGCTGAATTTCTATGTCGATGTGTTCTGGCTGTCGGAAGAGGAAAAAGAAACCGTGGTGCCGTGGCTCGACGGGTTCATGGAGCTGATGACCGAAGAAGGCTATTTCATCGATCGCGTCTATCAGAATTACCCGCGCCGGACCCAGAAGAACTATCGCTGGCAATACTGGGGCGAATACTTCAACTCGCTGCTGTTCGTGAAGCAGAAATTCGATCCGCATGATTTCTTCCACTATCAGCAGAGCATTTCGCCGGTGCCGGATGACGCGCCGCCCGAGATTATCCGGGACCCGTCCGAGTCGATCTTTGACGACCCGACCATCACCTATGAGGACTATTCGAACCCCTGAAAGCGGGGGCAGCCACGGCCAAACGGGGGAGAGCCCAGCATGGACACGATCCAAGAGATTTTCTTTCTACCGCCTATCGCGGTTGCCCGCTTGGGGCCGGGCGAAACACCGCTTGAAAGCTATGAATGGCAGCAGGATATGGATGCCCATGGCAACAACAAGACGGTCATCCGGTCGAACATAACCCTGCGCGAGGTTGAGGATGGCAGCGTCACCGCATATCTGCCCGACCCCGACACGATCCGCTTTCGTGATGAAGGCGGCGCGCTGCGCCCGGTTGCCCCGTTTTTTGAGCTTTGGGCGCGTATGCACGATGCCGAGACCGGCAAGGAGTACGAAGTGCCGGTCACGCTGGACCTTTTGGACGAACAGGGTCTGTCGCTGGAAAATGTGCGCTATACGGTCACCGTGGGAAACACCAAGGCTGAACGGCGAACCGGCGATGCGGCCTGCGGTTTCCGCGCACGGGTCGAGATTGCGGGGCAGGATTTCACGCCGAAACCTCTGCTGGCCTTCAGCCCTTATACCTCTGAACAGCAGCCGATGGTTTATGAGCATAACCCGATCCCGCTGGGCTCGGTCCGCGCGATCCATCCGGTGCAGGGTCATGATGAACCGGTCGAGGGCGAATTCGTTGACCGCAGCATCCTGCGCCTGCGTTTTATGCCGCCCAAGGGCGAGGTCTATGGCCCGCCTGACGCGGCCTATGGTCCGGCGACGCTGGCCGTGCCCGGATATCAGAACGACCCGGCGAAATCGGAATATGGCCGCATCCACGAAATTGTGCCCGAACAGAACCGCATTCTGAACCCCGACACCCCGTGGTCGAAATGGATCATGATGTCCGGCACTTCGGACGACCCCGAGCCGCATGACAGCTACGACGGTGCCCGCGTCGGCAATGACCAGTCCTGGGGTGTGGCCGATGACACCAGCGATGGCGTGATCGAGGCGACTTTGGCGGTGCGTGGCGAGCGTCTGACCGCGCGTGCGCAAATCATGACCGGCCCGCCCGATTTCGCGCCGGACGCAAGACCGTTCTACAGTCTCGAAGATGATCTGGCTGATCGTGATCTGTCGCTGATCTCGGTGACCGAAGACAATTTTCAGCAGGCCAAGGCCGAGGTGGTCGACATCTTCCGCCGCGCGTTCGAGACCAACAGCCTGATCAATCTCGACGATATCCGCGCGCAGGGTCTGAAAGACAATGCCAAGTTGCAGGCCAAGACCGGGATTTCCCCGACGCCGGGCCTGCCCTCGACCAACGCGAAATCCATGACGGCAGAAGACGCAAGGCCGCCGGACAAGATTGATGAACTGATCCGTCCGCAGCCCGCCTCGGTCTTTTCGAACTCGGTGCCCAACGACCGTCTGCCCTATACGGTCGCCACGAAATTCGTGCATGAGCAGTTGATTGACGAGGCCAACCTGCTGGATTTCCTGCGCCGCCGTCCGGATTTCGTGAAGACCTTGCTGCGCCCGCCCTATGGCATCCTGCAAGAGCTTGAAACCGACCCCAACCCGGATCAGGCCCCGAACCCCGAATTCCGGGACCCGCGCAACATCCGCGATTCAATGCATGACGCGCGGATGCCGCCTTATATGCGCGATTCCAACTACTATCCGCTGTCCCTGTCGCGCAGGCAGTACCATCTGGTGATCTCGTTTATCGACTATCTGGTCGCCATGGGCGATGAACCCGCAAAGCCGGTACAGACCGAGATCACGCCCCGGAACCTGACCGCGCGCGCGGCCTTCAAGGTGCCGGGAAACCCTGACAATACGCGACTGGACGGATCGGTGGGCAATTGTTTCCCCGGTCTGGAAATGGACGTACGCAACCTCGACCGGCGTTTCTTCCCCGGTCTGGTGTTCAATGCCGTGCGCGTGCCGCTGAGCCCCGTGCCCGAGGCACCCAAGAACACGCAGGGCTTCCATCTGGTCTTTGTCGACTACTTCTACGATCCGATGTTGC
The DNA here is from genome assembly GCF_056535465.1 of Ruegeria sp. G7. Classification (NCBI taxonomy): domain Bacteria; kingdom Pseudomonadati; phylum Pseudomonadota; class Alphaproteobacteria; order Rhodobacterales; family Roseobacteraceae; genus Ruegeria; species Ruegeria sp. G7. Next base: position 1,788,283 of record NZ_JBQFIL010000001.1, read on the forward strand.
CCGACAACAGCCCCGAGGAATGGGTGCAGACCCTGCTTGAGGGCTATAGCGGCGATGTGGGCACGAAGCTCAGCCAAGGGCGCTGGTTCCTGTCCTGGGTCGAACAGAGCGGCAAGCGTATCACGTTCCAAGAGAAAGACGGCACGCCCTACGACGGATTGATGGTCTGGCGCTTTATCCGCAGTCTGGAATGCGGCGATGATAAACCGATCAGCATCGCGCTGGAGCGGCGCAACCACGAAGGCATCGTGGACACCAAACAGGTTGTTCTGCACGGCTATCGCCGCCAATACCGTACTGAGGCCGGCGCATTCAGCGAGGCTTATGATCCCGGCGAGCTGACGCAAAGCCTGTGCAACCCGTGGTCCCATGATTTCCGCGATTGCGGCTGCCATTACTGGCCTTCGAACCACCCCGACGTGGTGATGGCCGAGGTTGCGCATGACGATCAGCTGCCCTCGGGGCAGTCGAAGAACCCCATTGAGGCCGAGACGTATCTGGACTGGCTGCGCTCGGACAAGTCGCCATCCGGCAATGTGGCGGCGCTGAATACGGTGGAACAAAACCGCCCCTATCAGATCGACCACTATCAGGTGAACCAGATGTGGAGCGAGCTGCCAATCGTGGTCGAAGGCCGCGAAACCGGCGAGGTTTATGAGGTCGATCCGGAATTGCCCGGTGTCGAACCCTATGACTCGCCCGAGGATATGGTCAAAGACCTCAGGACCCGTCTGGCCCCGATGGAGATGACGCTGAGCCTGCAGTATCTCTATGCCTATTTCTCGCTGACGGACCCTGAGACGGTGGATACCAATAAGTGGCCGACACTGAAGGATGACCTGATCTTTGCCCGCCGCTCGGTGTTGGAGGTCGCGATAGGCGAGATGACCCATATCCGCTGGGCGAACCAGTTGCTGTGGGAGTTGGAGCCCGAGGGATATGAACCCGTACTGACGCCCTCGGAAACCCTGCCATCGGGCGAAGGCAAGGGTAAGACGCAACCCCGCGAACTGCGGCCGTTGACCGCTGAGGCACTGACCGATTTCATCGAGATCGAGCGCCCCGGCGGCTATATCGACCGGGCCTACGCGCAATGCGTGGCGACGCTGAAGCAAGAAGAGCTGTTCCCCGAACGTCGCCTCTATGCGCTGGCGGTGCGGATCGACACCGACGGGGACGAGCATTTCCTGCGCTTTAGCCAGATGAAGGACGTTTTGGCCAAGTACGACACCGGCGAGGGCACGCCCGCCTATCTGCGCAAGATTGACGTGGGAACCGAAGCAGAAGCCAAGACCGCGCTGGACCTGTATGCCAAGGTCAAGGACGGGCTTGCCAAGGCCTATGCGCTTGAGGCCGAAGGAAAGCTTGAAGAGTCTCAGACCTATATTCAGCAGGTCCGCGACGACATGAAGCTGTTCCGGATCGAGGGCGAGGCGCTGGCTGCAAAAGGGATCGGCATTCCCTTCTGGAAAGGGGGCAAGGCGTGATCCCACCCGCCGCGCAGGTACATTTCTTTGAGACCGAGCATGGGGGTCATATGCTGGCTGTCGACGGCTCGCGCGTGTTCGATGTGCCGGAGGGCACGGCGGGCCGGTTTGAGGCGATGGACACCAAGGGCCAGGATGATTTTCTCAGCTCGATGGGGTTGGATGGAACGCCGTTCATCGATGACACGCCGCCGCAGGACATGCCGGTGCGGTCGCTGTCGCTGGCTGTGGCGCAGAAATGCAATCTGGCCTGCACCTATTGCTATGCGGCGGGCGGCGAGTTTGGTGGCCCGGCGCGGAATATGGAATGGGGGGTTGCCAAAGCCTCGGTCGACCGGCTGGTGACCGAGGCAGAGCCCGGCGTGCGCATAAACCTCGCTTTTCTGGGCGGTGAGCCTCTGATCAACCGCGATCTGGTGCAGCGAACCACCGACTATGCGGTGGAGCAAGCGCAGGCCAACGGGTTGAGCGTTGGATTCTCGATTACCACCAATGGCACCTTGCTGCGCCCCGAGGATGCAGCGTTTTTCGAGGCCCATGGTTTTGCGGTCACCATCAGTCTTGACGGGGTGGGCGAGGTCCATGACAAACTGCGCCCCAATCGCGGTGGCCGGGGTAGTTTCGACACGATCCTGAAACGGGTCGAGCCTTTGCTGGCTGCGCAACATCGCATGCAGGTTGGCGCGCGCGTGACTGTGACGCCGCAGAACATGAACCTGCCCGAAACGCTGGACCAGTTCGTGGGGATGGGCTTCCATTCGATAGGGTTCTCGCCAATGCTGGCCTCGCCCAACGGTCAGCATGAGCTGGACCAAAACGATCTACACGAGATGCTGACCCAGATGATCCGCTGCGGTGAGGTGTTCGAGGCGGCGGTGATCGATGGTCAGCGCTATCCGTTTTCGAACATGGCGGCGGCGATGCAGGAAATCCATCGTGGTACGCACCGCCCCTATGCCTGCGGGGCAGGGGGCGGCTATTTCGGCGTGTCCGCCGATGGCGGCCTGTTCGCCTGCCACCGGTTTGTTGAAGACGACGCGGGGGCCATGGGAAATGTCTATGATGGCCCCGACCTGCGGCGCGAGAGCTGGCTGGCGGATCGTCACGTCCACACCCAATCCCCCTGCACCACCTGCTGGGCGCGTTACCTGTGCGGCGGCGGATGTCATCACGAGGTGATCCATCGTGGACGCCCCGCCTGCGACTATATTCGCGGTTGGCTGCATTACTGCCTGCAGGCCTATGTCCGCCTGTCCGAAGCGCGCCCGGATTATTTCGGTGCGCCGGTACAGGCGGCCTCTGCCTGAGCGTATGACGATCGAAACCGAAATCTGCGTGATCGGTGGCGGCCCGGCAGGCAGCGCTGCAGCGCTGAGGCTGGTGCAACTCGGTCGCCGTGTCTGCCTGATCGAACGCCAATCTTTCCCGCGTCCGCATGTCGGTGAGTCTCTGCCCCCGTCAATCTGGCCGATCCTGAACCTGCTGGGGTTGGGTGATGCCGTCGCGCAGGCCGGGTTTCTGCGTGCAAACGGCTCGATCCTGCATTGGGCCGGGGCGTTCGAGCGGCGCGGGACGGATGGTGATCAGCCGGGTCTTCTGGTGGACCGTGGCCAATTCGATGCGGCGCTGCTGCATGCTGCGCAGGCCGCAGGCGTTCACGTCATCCAGCCCGCGCGGGTCTACCGCCCGGCGCGGGTGCGGGCCGGATGGAACATACCCATCCGCACCGAGACCGACACCTATAAGGTTCGGGCGCAGATTCTTCTGGACGCAGCAGGGCGGCAGGCGGGGCTAGGCCGTCGGTTCCGCCCGGCCTCGCAGCCCCTGATAGCGCTTTATGCCTATTGGCGGGTGCCACCGGGCTTTGGCCCCCAGGCCCGGGTCGAGGCAGGTGCCTCGCATTGGTACTGGGGCGCGGTGTTGCCCGGCGGCGTGATCAATGCGATGGTCTTTGTCGATCCCGACACGTGCACCGGGCTCTCGCCTGCAGGGCGGCGTGATCTCTATCTGAACCTGCTGGCGCAATCGACCCTGCTGTCACCTTGTCTGGAACAGCGCCGCATCGGGCCGGTGCGGCGTGTCGATGCGACCAGCCGGGTCGAGACGACGCCCCCATCGCGCGATCTGTTGCGGGTGGGCGAGGCCAGCTTTTCTGTCGATGCGCTGTCCTCGCAAGGGGTTCAACTGGCGATGGCGCAAGCCGTGCAGGCGGCGGCTGTGGTCAACACCCTGCTAGAGGCACCCGAGCATCACGATTTGGCCCTGTCCTTCTACGCAGACAGGCGGGCCGAGCGTGTGCAGGCCCATGCTGCCCTGTCCGCAGATTTCTACGCGCGACAGCAGGCGGTGACGCCCTCCGCCTTCTGGGCGGCGCGGGCGCAACCCGTCGATTGGCTCAAACTCTTGGAATCGGACGCTAACCCGGACCCGATGCACCCCGAGCAGGCGTTGAAACTGTCGCCTGAGGCAAATCTGATCACCTCTGGCGTGCAGGGCGCGCGCGTGATTGAACCCGGCCTGGTCCTGAGCCACCCCAATCTGCCGCGCCCGGTGGCCAATCTGGAGGGTGTCGCACTGGGGCCGCTGTTGCAACGATTGCAGGGCGCTGCGACCGCTGCAGAAATCACAGCGCTATGGGCGGGCGTTCTGGATCCGGCCCGGGCCGCGCGCATTCAACGCTGGCTGTGGCATCATCGTATCCTGATCGCCGACACGGACCGGGCGTAATCGCGGTTTCCTCGGCCCGCCGAATGGCTTAAGGTCCGCCCACGATGCCAACTGCCAACAAAGAGGTCGCATGTCGCGTTTTGATGGGTATTTCCTGCGGCAGTTGCTGGTGCTGTTTGGGTTTTTCACCCTCGTACTTGTCGGGGTCTTCTGGATCACGCGCTCGGTCAGCCTGTTTGATCGGGTGATCAGCGGCGGCCAATCGGCGTTGGTTTTTCTGGAATTCACCGCTTTGACGCTGCCCACCTTGATCCGGACGGTGATGCCGATGGCGGTATTTGCCGCAGCGGTCTATGCGACCAACCGGTTAAGCCGCGAAAGTGAGATGATGGTGATGCTGGCGACGGGCTCCAGCCCTTGGCGGTTGGCGCGCGCTGTCCTGATGTTTGGTCTGTGCGCGGGCTTGATGATGGCTGTCATCAGCGTGTTCTTGCGCCCTGCCTCGGTCGAGCAGCTTGAGCAGCGGCAGGCCGAGGTGGCGGGTGACGTGACAGCGCAGTTGCTTAACGAGGGGGAATTTCTACATCCGGCCAAAGGTGTGACCGTTTACATCGGCGATATCGATCTGGATGGCACCCTGCACGAGGTCTTTGTCTCGGATCGGCGGGATGAGATCAATCCTGTGAGTTATTCGAGCACCACGGCGTATCTGGTCAACCAAACCTCGGGCATTCATCTGGTGATGTTGGACGGAGTGGCGCTCAGGTACGATCAGCAGGGAAACACGTTGTCTTCGACCCTGTTCGAGGATGCCTCATACGACATTTCGGAGTTGACCCGCGATACGGATATCGGCCTGCGCAGCCGCGAAGCCATTCCGACCATCGAGTTGTTGCAGGATATCGAGGCGGTCGCCGAGTCGGATGAGCATTCCGTTGGGCAGTTGGTTGAGGAGTTGCACCAGCGCTTCTCATGGGTCGCGATTTGTATCGCCGTTGCACTGGTGGGCTATTCGGCGCTGATGCTGGGCAGCTTCTCGCGCTTTGGACTCTGGCCGCAGATATTTGGAGCATTCACCATTCTGGTGCTTCTGGAGGGCGTCCGGGGGTTTGTGGCCCCCGTTGTGATTGATGCTCCACGGCTATGGTTTCTGCTGTATATGCCGGCGGCGATCGGGGTTGCGTTATCTGTTGTGTTTCTGTCTCTCGCCGGGCGCCCGCTGTTCCGACGCAGGCCACGCGGCGACGCGATCGGGCTGACGGCTGCCGAGTCTTAGCAAGCGGCCATCAGCCGATAGACGATTTGTGCCGCCGTGAAATCCCAGGCTGCGTTGCCGTCGGGCGCCAGTTCAACCACATCGAAACCCACGCATGTCCTGCCTTTAAGCGCGTGTTCGACAAGTCTTAGGGCCTGATAGTAACCCAACCCCCCGGGCACGGGCGTTCCGGTGGCGGGCATTTGTGACGGATCCAGACCGTCAACATCGAAACTGACATAGACCAGTTCGGGGAAATCCTCTGGCAGATCGACGGCGTGGATATTGCCGGTGACCAGTTCTTCGGCGTCGATGTGGAAGACATGGTTCTTGAGGCGACTTTGGGCCTCTTCCACCGAGAAGGCGCGGACGCCGAACTGAGCAAGCCGGACACCTTCTTCGGCCAACAGATGCATCACAGAGGCATGCGAGTGCTTCTCGCCCTGATACGCGTTGCGCAAATCGGCGTGCGCATCGATTTGCACGATCCCAACGGGCTGGTTGAGCGCGCGCGCCACGCCCATCACCGCGCCATAGCTGAGTGAGTGTTCTCCGCCCAAAGTTACGGGCACTTTGCCCGCGCGAATGGCGGCCTCGGTCCGTTGGGCGAGGCGTTCCATGACCTCGGGCAAAGGGCCTTCGCAGTCCAACGGGTCTTCGGTGAAAATGCCTTCGACACAGGGCTCGGCATGACCGGTGATGCGCTCCAGCTCATTGCTGGCTTCGATGATGGCCTCAGGGCCTTTGGCTGTACCAGAACCATAAGACACCGTGCGTTCCAGCGGCACCGGGATCACGCGAAAGCGCGCGTCTTCCGAGCGCTCAGCTTCGGTCAGTTCACTGTCGAGGAAAATGCTCATGAAAGGCGGTCCTTAAAGTCGTCATAACCGAACTGTTTGATGATCTTCAACTCGTCCGTTTCGCTGTTCCATAGGGCGATGGTCGGTAGGGGAACACCGTTGAACGTGTTGGTTTTGACCATCGAGTAATGTGCCTGATCGAGGAAGGCAAAGCGTTGCCCGATCTCCAGCGGTTTGTCCCATGTATAATCACCGATCACGTCGCCCGCTAGACAGGATGGGCCGCCGAGGCGATAGGTGTGGCCCGCCTCGGCCTCGTCCATCAGGGCGGGGCGATAAGGGGCCTCGATCACGTCGGGCATGTGGCAGGTGGCCGAGATATCGGTGATGGCAAGGGTCATGCCGTTGGTGGGCAAGTCGAGGATTTCTCCGACCAGAATGCCCGCGTCCAGCGCAACGGCCTCGCCGGGTTCGAGGTAGATGGCGACATCGTATTTCGCGCGGATGGATTTGATGAATCCGACCAGCCCGTCGCGGTCGTAGTCGTCGCGGGTGATATGGTGACCGCCGCCGAAGTTCAGCCATTTAAGTTGGCCGAGGAAGGGTTTGAGTTTTGGCTCAACGGCAGCCCAGGTGCGCTGCAATGGCTCAAACCCTTGTTCGCAGAGGGTGTGCATGTGCAGGCCGTCGACTCCGATCAGAGTGTCTTCGGACAGTTGGCTGACGGGTGTCCCGAGGCGTGAACAGGGTGCGCAGGGATCGTATTTGGGAATCTCGCCTTCGGAATGCTCGGGGTTGATGCGCAAGCCGACTTGCACATTCGCGGCTTGGGCTTTGGCAAGGAACCGGTCCTTTTGCACCGGAGAGTTGAAGATGATGTGATCGGAGAGCGAAAGGATTTCGTCGATGTCGGCATCCTTGTAGCCGGCGCAGAAGGTTGCAACCTCGCCGCCGTATTCCTCGCGGCCCAGACGGGCCTCGTAGATGCCGCTGGCGCAGGTGCCGCCGAGGTGTTGGCGCACCAGCGGGGCCAGTGAGAACATGGAAAACGCTTTGAGCGCGCTGAGGACATGCGCGCCGGAGCGGGTGCCGATCTCGGAGAGGATGGTCAGGTTCCGTTCGACTGCTTTTTCGTCGACCACAAAGCAGGGGGTGGGCACGCGGGCAAGGTCGAACTTGCGGAAAGCTTTGGCGTCGCCCGCTTGGGTGGTCATCATGTCGGACATTGCCGGCGTCTCCGATTGTGGAGAGGCCGGGGGCTCTGCCCCCGGACCCCCGGGATATTTTTGGCCAGATGAAGTTCTGGATCTAGAATTCTACCGGGCCGTCGAGTTCGTGGACCTGCCACGGGAGGCCCTGGGTGTTCAGCATGTCCATGAAATCGTCCGGGTCCAGCTGTTCCATGTTCCACACGCCCGGCTCGCGCCAGTTGCCTTTCAGGACCTGTGCGGCTCCGATCATGGCGGGGACGCCGGTGGTATAGCTGACGGCCTGAGAGCCGACCTCGGCATAGCATTCCTCGTGGTCGCAGATGTTGTAGATGTAGTAGGTTTTCTCGCCCGAGCCGTCTTTGGCTTGCCCTGTGGCGATGTCGCCGATGCAGGCCTTGCCCTTGGTTTCTGCGCCCAGATCGCCGGGGTCGGGCAGCAGGGTTTTCAGGAACTGGATCGGGATGATTTCCTTGCCGTCATGCATCACCGGATCGATGCGGGTCATGCCCACGTTTTCCAGCACTTTAGCGTGGGTGATGTAGGCGTCGCCGAAGGTCATCCAGAAGCGGGCGCGCTCGATCTCGGGGAAGTGGGTCGAGAGCGATTCCAGTTCCTCGTGATACATCAGGTACATGTTCTTGGGGCCGATGGCGGGGAAGTCGAATTCGACCTTGTGGGTCATGGCCGGGCTGTGTTGCCATGCACCGTTTTCCCAGTGGCGGACCTCAGCCAGCACTTCGCGCAAGTTGATTTCCGGGTTGAAGTTGGTCGCGAATTCCTGATCGTTGCTGCCGCCATTGGCGTCCAGCACGTCGATCTGGCGGATCGTGTCCAGCTTGTGCTTCTTCAGCCATTTGGCAAACACGCTGGTTACGCCCGGATCGAAGCCCGAACCGAGGATGGCGGTCAGGCCGGCCTCTTTGAAGCGTTCCTGATAGGCCCATTGCCAGTGGTATTCGAACTTGGCTTCATCCTCGGGCTCATAATTCGCGGTGTCGAGGTAGTGGATGCCCGCCTCAAGGCACGCGTCCATCAATACCAGATCCTGATAGGGCAGGGCGAGGTTCACGAGGATCTCGGCGCCGGTTTCCTTGATCAGTTTGACCGTGTCTTCGACCTTGTAGGCGTCCAGCTCGGCGGTCTTGATCTCAACGCCAACGCGTTCTTTCACGGCTGCGGCGATGGCATCGCATTTCGATTTCGTGCGGCTGGCCAAAGTGATCTCGGTGAAGATGTCCGAGTTCATCGCCATCTTATGCACGGCTGCGTGGGATACGCCGCCCGCGCCGACAACCAGTGTTTTGCCCATGGTCTGTCTCCTTCTTATTCGTAATAGGTGTAGCCGTTGATCGAGTCGCGATAAGCGCCCATCAGGGTTTTGCGGTCCTTGGCTTGCAGAGTACCGGTCGAAATCGCCTCGTCCACCATTTTGCGGAAAGCCGCGACGCAATCCTGCGGGTCGAATTCCACATAGGACAAAACCTGGCTGATCGTGTCGCCCTCTTGCTCGTGCAAAAGGTCGAACCCGCCATCGGCGCGCAGGTCGATGGTGACAACGTTGGTGTCGCCGAACAGGTTGTGCAGATCGCCCAGCGTTTCCTGATAGGCCCCGACAAAGAAGACGCCCATGAAGTATTCGTCATCCTCGGGCAGAGAATGCACCGGCAGGCTGGGCGAGACGCCGTCGGCCAGAATGAAACGGTCGATCTTACCGTCGCTGTCGCAGGTGATGTCGGACAGGACGGCGCGGCGGTCAGGTACGGTGTTCAGCCCTTGCAGCGGCACAATCGGGTGCAACTGGTCAATGGCCCAGACATCGGGCAGGGATTGGAACAGCGAGAAGTTGCAGTGGTAGATATCAGCCACTTTCTCAAGCTGGTCGTCGACATCCGTTTCCAGATCGTCGCTGGCGGCCAGAGCCTTGAGGCGGGCCATCAGCGACAGATAGATACGCTCGGCCCGGGCCATCTGGCGCAGATCCACGTATCCACGACGGAACAGGGCGCGCAGCTCGTTTCGGTAGAAGGTGGCGTCGTTCCAGCATTCCTGCAGGCGGTCGCTGCTGAGGTATCCGTGTACGGCAGCAAGGTCCGAGACCAGATGGTTGTCGTCGGGTTCTACATCTGGTGCGGTAGGCGCATCGTAAAGCGTGGTTTCCAGCACGTTGAAGACCAGCATCGATGAGGTCGCCACCACGGCGCGGCCGCTTTCGGTGACCAGCGTGGGGTGGGCGATCTCGGCCTCATCCATTGCATAGGCGACGGTTTCAACAACGTTGGCGCAGTATTCTTCGACCGTGTAGTTGATCGAGTTCTCGGCGGCTTTCTTCTCGCCTGTATAGTCTACGCCCATGCCACCGCCGAGGTCCAGATGGGTCAGCGGAACGCCCTCGCGCGTGAGTTCGGTGTAGTAGCGGCAGGCTTCACCCACGGCGCGGCGCACATCGTTGACGTCCTGCACCTGGCTGCCCAGATGCGAGTGTTGCAGCTTGAGACAGTGTAGCAGGCCCGCCGCTTTCAGCTTGTCCACCGTGGCGACCAGCTGGTCGGTGTTCATGCCGAAGGCAGACCGGTCGCCCGAGCTTTCCTCCCACTTGCCGCTGATCTGGTTGGTCAGTTTGACCCGCACGCCGATCAGGGGTTCGATGCCGAGCTCCTTGTAGACTTCGATCACCGTGTCAGCCTCTTTCGGGCTTTCCAGAACAATGACCGTATTGAAGCCGATCTTGCGGGACAGGATGGCCAGTTGGATGAACTCGGCATCTTTGACGCCGTTACAGACGATCAGTGCCTCGGAGGCCAGACGGTGGGCCAGCGCCACGACCAGTTCAGGTTTGGAGCCTGCTTCCAGCCCGTAATTGTATTTCTTGCCGAACTCGACGATCCGGTCCACGACCTGCGCTTGTTGGTTCACCTTGATCGGGAAAACACCCCGGTAAGAGCCTTTGTAGTTCACCCGCGCGATGGCATCGCGGAAGCTTTCGTTCAGATGCGCGATCTCATGTTCCAGATAAGAGGTCACGCGCAGCACCATCGGGGCTTTGATCCCCCGGTCATCCAGATCGGACAGGATGCCCGGCAGGCTGATCGCGGCGGCTTCGGGGTGCATGGGGTTCCGCAGACCGATCTCGCCCTGCTCTGTCACCTCGATGAGGCCTTTGCCCCATTTCTCAACCCCGTAGATGGAATGCGGTGCGTCGGGCGTGTGTTTCAATCACTCAGGTCCTTGACTAGTAGGTGCCGGTTTCGCGCCCGCCAATAAGCCAGCAGTTTGATTCGTCCAAGTGTAAACTATGTGACAGAGAATGCCGAGTTTCACACGAAACTTCGGATAGGGATCAGGTGGTTGTCCCATTGGCAGTCAGGCCGCGCGGTGACCTGGGGATGGCGGTTCAAATTCCCGAACAGACCGGTGCCAGTCGAGAACACAAGCCCATCGGGGCCAGCGCCCAGACCACAGACATCCTGCAACGCGTACGCACCGGTCAGGCGCCCACTGGAGACGTCGAACAGATGCAGCGCATTGCCCCGCGGGCAGGTGATTGCGACCGTCCGACCATTGGCAGCAAAGGCGATGCTACCAGCATAGCCCTGCAGGGTGCTCTGATGGATTTCAGGGGCTGATAGCAGGCGCGGAGTGTTACCCCGGCGGTGCAAACCCAGCAGCGGCGGGTGTTCGGTCAAGCTGCCCTGCCATTGCATGGCAAAGCCCACCAGCCCGTCAGCGCGCACGGACAGATGACGGATTGAGTTCTTGTGCAGACTGCGCGGCAGTTCCACCTGCTCGTGTATCATGCCCGACAGATCGGTATAGGTCAGGTTGGGCTGCATCACGGGCAGGTTCAGCTTGGTGCGACCCGTGCCGGGATGAGTTTCGATGCCTCCATTGGCGATGACCAGCGTTCGGCCATCCGGCATCAGGCGCATGTCATGGGGGCCAATCCCGCCCGAGGGGAACTCGCCCAGCCGGTCAAAGCTGGCGGCGTCCCAGATGCCGATGGCACCCTCGGCGGCGTCATAGTTGTTCTCGGTGGTATAGAACCGGCTGCCGTCAGCTGAAAACGTGCCGTGGCCGTAGAAATGGCGTCCAATCGGGGCCTCCAGCCGTTCGATCAGCGCGCCCGAGGCGCAATCGATCACAAGCGCGAAGGTGCCCGGACGGCGGGCAAAGGCGACGGCTTGCGCTTTCAACGGATGCGCCGCGGCGGCATGTCCCCGTGCGGGCAGGGGCAGAGTGAACAGGATCGCGCCTTTCCCATCCAGACCGGCAAGCCTGTAAGACCCATCCGGGAACAGGCCTGCGGCCAGAAACGCGGGCGCACCGACTGCGGCCCAGCCTTTGACTGGCGCAAGGCTGGTCGCGGCAAGCCCGGCAAGGAAGTGGCGGCGCGAGGTCACGGGGCTCAGTCTCCGTCCAGTGAGTTGAAACCGGCGTTGATGCCGAGGGTCGGGCCCAGTCTCGTCGCGGTAATGGCGCGGATGTTGTCAATTGATTGCTGCAGGGCCTCGATGCGGATGCGGCCTTGCGGGTCAGCGACCCCGGCGAAGGCCGGATCGTCCAGCGTCTGTGCCCGGTCGATGGGTTTGGCAAAGGCTGCGGCCAGGTCCGAGGCAATCTCGGGGTGATCATTGGCCAACCGTATCGCTAGATCACGGAGCGAGATCAGCGACAGCTCAACATGGCGCAGAGACCTGTCCGACCGGCGTGCCTCGGCGCGGTTGGGTCGGGGGCGATCAAACGTGCCCAGCGGACGACCCAGTCGGGTTTCCGACGTAAATTGCAGGCCGGTGGTCAGCGCCTTGAACAGCTCCTGCATTGCTTCGTCGCCGGATCTATAGGGGCTGTCGCCACCCGGCTGTGTCAGGGCAGGGGCGTAGTCCTGCCAGTCTGCGGCAATCGCATCGGCATTGCGGTCGATATCGGTTGCAATGGCGCGGATCAGGGCGCAGCGATAAGCGGCTTTGCCCTGCTCCACCATCGTTGGATCATACAGCATCCGTTCCAGCGCAAAGAACCCCCGACCCGCGATAGAGGTTTCTGCAAAGGCTTGGACGTCTTCGACCGCTGCATCCTCGGCGGCGATCAGCCCGGCCAGCGCTTTGGGCGTAAAGCCCTTGGTGTCGGGCCAGAAGGCAAGGGCAAAAGCACGATCATCCACCTCACTGGGGCCAAAGCGCAGATGACTGACCGTGATCCAATCGTCAAAGGCCGCGCCATAAGCGGTACGCAGCGCGGTCGAGTCGGGCGCGCAATCCGCCTGAGCCGCAGCCGACAGGGCAGCCGTTGCCTCGGTCAGGTTGGACAAGCGCGGCAGGATGTGGCTTTCGGCTACATCCATCAGGATCGGCACGCGATCCTGCGCGGCAGCGGCCAATGGCAGTAGCAGAGCGGCGACAACGGGAAGAAGGCGCATGTCAGAGGCTTTCCAGAAAGCGGATCAGGGCGTCGCGGTCGGTTTTTGGCATCGACACGACGGCATCGCGTGCGGGCTGCGCCTCGCCACCGTGCCACAGGATCGCTTCCAGTAATGACCGCGCCCGCCCGTCATGCAGGAACTGGGTGTGGCCCGAAACGCGTTCGGTCAGACCGATGCCCCACAGTGGCGGCGTGCGCCATTCGCGTCCCGTGGCGCGGGCCTCGGGGCGGTGATCGGCCAGACCCTCGCCCATGTCGTGCAAAAGCAGGTCGGTATAGGGCCAGATCAGCTGAAAACTGTGCTCGGGCCGGTCGGGCATCCGGTGGGTGACATAGGCAGGGGTATGGCACGACGCGCAGCCGGTTGTGTGAAACACCTCTTTTCCGCGCAGCACCTGCGGGTCATCCGTATCACGTCGCGCGGGCACACCCAGATTGCGGCTGTAGAAGGCCACAAGGTCCATGCCGACCTGATCGATCTCAAACCCGCGTGAATCATTATCGCCATGCGGCGCGCCAAGGCACCTGACCTGCGCGTCCGTGCAATCGCCGTGGGGGGCCGGGAACAAGGGGCTGGAGATGCCGATATCCCCGGCAAAGGCTGCCGCCGATTGCTCCATCACCGTGGGCATCCCGCCCTTATGTCCGAACCGGCCCATCATGGGCGCATCGAATTCGGTCGACCAGACGATGTTGGGCCGCCCTGAGATACCGTCGCCATCCGTATCCTCAGGGTCGGCATTGGCCAAAAGGTCCTCAACCGGGATTGCTTCGAGCAGCCCCAACCCGATCATCTGCGGCGCAACCCTCGGGCTGAGCATCGCCTCCGGGTGCAGCGGGCCATAGCCCAGATCGGCGGCTGTGTAGGTCGGTTTGCGCAGTGAGGCCGTCTCGCCATCGGACAAATCAACGGGGATTTCTGTGTAATGGATGTCGAGGCGATATTCAGCGGGGTGCCCGGCCAGCGCAAAGTCCTGCATCTGTCCGCCATAGGTCGGATCGGGCAGTGTAGCGATGTAATCCGCGATTTCGGCTGGCGCGTCCTGTGGCGCGCCGGGGATCGAGATCCGCAGAAACATTGATACCGCGTTGTCATCCGGCCCGTTCGGCGTGTGTCCGCGCCCGTCCTTGATATGGCAGCGCTGACAGGAGCGCGCATTGTACAGCGGCCCCAGCCCATCCGACGCCAGCGTCGAGGACGGAGACGAGACCCAGATTTTCTTGAAAAGGCCATTGCCAACCTTAAAGTCCAACTCCTGCTCGAAGCTGATATTGGCCGAGGGTTGCGAGAATGCATCCGCATCGGTGCGCACCCGAACGGTGGCCGCGCCAGCCGACAAGTCTTCGAACCGCTGCGGCACGCTGAAATCCGACGGCGCGGCGGTGGCTGCGTCGATCCGGGCGCGCTCGGCCTGGGTTCTGGGCTGGGTTTTCAGGTGGAGGTCTTGCAGCTCGGGGGGTGCGATATCTGCGGCAAGGGAAGAGGTGGCCACTGATAGGGCCACCGATATGAGCGCGAGATTACTCGCCCTCGTCCATCTTGGATGCGTTAAGTTGCGCATAATTGGCTTCGCCGATCCTTTCGTGCAGGTCGAGCTGCGTTTCCAGAAAGTCGATGTGCCCTTCTTCGTCGGTCATCAACTCTTCGAACAGCGCCATCGAGACATAGTCTCCGACGCTTTGACAGTATTCGCGCGCTTCCTTGTACAACGCCCGCGCGTCAATCTCGGCGGCCAGGTCGCATTCCAGCGTTTCCTTTGGGGTCTGCCCGATCCGCAGGGGGTCCAGCTTTTGCAGGTTCGGGTGCCCTTCAAGGAACAAAATCCGCTGAATCAACTTGTCTGCGTGCTGCATCTCTTCGATGCTTTCTTCGCGGCTTTTTTCGGCCATGCCGCTGAGGCCCCAGTCGTCCTGCAGGCGGTAGTGCAGCCAATACTGGCTGACCGCCGTCAGCTCATGCCGCAGGGATTTGTTGAGGTATTCGATGACCTTGGGGTCGCCCTTCATGTGCTTTCTCCTGTGATACTGCGGTCCGTAATTTCCGCAGTTGCATGGGGACTTCCAGACTATCGCTGGATCGCATCGTGTCTAGGAAAAGCGGCATGCATCCGCCGCAATCCGCTGATTTTCCAAGCGCATGGTAAATCTTGCCCGGCGTGATGATGGCCTGCGGATCAGCCGAGCGCATCCAGTCGATCGCGGCGCGGATGTCGTGGTCCGAGATGTTGGTGCAGTGGCATATAATCATGGTGACTCAGCCTGCTTGATGATATCCTAGTTAAATAGTCAGTTAATTTGTGCGCGTCCAGTGTCAGAAAGCAATACCACGTGACTCGATGCCGGGCGCGTCTGCGAAACGCGCCCGGCCTGAGCGTTTAGTGGAATACCGCATCCGGGTTATCGAGGCTGTCGGAGCCTTCGAAATCGATCTGGTCCAGTTCCAGCCGGGTCACGATGCGTTCGATCGTTTTGGTCTGATCGATCAGGCTGTTGACACCTCCCATGATCAGCGCCTCGCCACCCGCATTGCCGCGTTCCAGCATCTGGTCATAGGCGAAACCTGCCTCGGCAGTTGATTTGATACGACCCAGCGCCCGCATGGTGTTGGCCAGCTTGGCCTTCATCTCGATATCCAGCGCCGGGTCAGTGGCGGTCACCAGATCCGACAGCGACGCGCCCGAGACCGGCGTGCCATCGATGCGGGTGTAGCTGCCCAGATAGACGTTCTGGATACCCAGTCCATCATAGTAGTGGCTGTTGTGGGTATTGTCGGCAAAGCAATCATGCTCTTCCTCGGGGTCGTTCAGCATCAGGCCAAGGCGCATACGCTCAC
Organism: Ruegeria sp. G7; assembly: GCF_056535465.1. Classification (NCBI taxonomy): domain Bacteria; kingdom Pseudomonadati; phylum Pseudomonadota; class Alphaproteobacteria; order Rhodobacterales; family Roseobacteraceae; genus Ruegeria; species Ruegeria sp. G7. Next base: position 1,803,951 of record NZ_JBQFIL010000001.1, read on the forward strand.
CAGCCTGTTCGCCATAGGACAAAGAGCCCATACCGGTGAGGATGGCGCTGACACCGGCGGTCTCGTCGGCCGACAGGGCCGCGCGGGCGGCGCCCCCTGTGGCCCATTGGGCTGTCATCCATTCCAGATCCTGGATCAGCAGATCGGTGACGGCACTCAGATACTGTGCACGGCGGTCACAGTTCCCATTCGAGCACGCGTCGCCCTGAACATAGTCGGTATACGGGCGATTGCCTGCGCCGGGGCCGTGGCCATTGAGGTCCTGACCCCACAGAAGGAATTCGATGGCGTGATAACCGGTGGCTACGTTTGCTTCGATCCCGTCCGCCTCGTGCAGCGTCTCGGACAGCAGTTCGGGTGTGATCGCAGAGGCGTCGATGGTTTCGCCCGACAACTCGAAGCTGGGGTTGGCGATGACGTTCAGCACGGCAAGCTCGTTCTCGTCGCTCGGGCCGCCGTAGGATGCGTCCACATAATCGATTAGGCCTTCATCCAGCGGCCAAGCGTTTACCTTGCCTTCCCAGTCATCCACGATGGCGTTGCCAAAGCGATAAACCTCGGTCTGCTGATAGGGCACGCGGGCGGCGACCCAGGCAGCGCGGGCGGCGTTCAGCGTGGCATCTGACGGAGCGGCGATCAAAGCGTTCACTGCAGTTTGCAGGGTTCTGGCGGCGATCAGGCTGTCTTCGTATTTGGCTTCGGCGATGTTTGCATAGGTGCTTAGCACATCGGTCTTAGAGGGCGCTTCGGCGACGGCGGTGCTGGCAAGGCACAAGGTCAGTGCGCTGGTCGCGGCGAGGAATTTGGTCATGGGGTTTGGTCTTTCTCAAAAATCGGCTTTTCGCCTCGCAGGGTGGCGAAACGTGTAGGAAGATTCTTGATAGAATTAGTCAACAAAGTCAACCTGAGTTTTTTTGTCGGAAAACAGCACCGAAACTGCCCCGCCATAAATGGTGGGTTCAGATAATCGTCTCACAGTTGCACGGTGCCGCAAATTTACTAGAATACACTGTGTTCTGAGTGGTGATTGGTATGACTCGCGCGGCTGTCGTCTTGTTTTTTTCTTGTATCGCGCTGATGTCTCAGGCGGCTCATTCATCCAGTGCCAACCGGAATGATGGTGGACGTCTGGACCTGACGTTTTCAGAAACCGGGATCACACTGGCGCTGGACGTGCCGGGCAGCGATATCGTGGGATTTGAGGAACCGGCCGATAGCGACAAGGATCGGGCGCGTGTCGCGGATGCGATTTCGGATCTTGCAGATCCTTTGACCTTGTTTGAGTTCCCGCCAGAGGCAGGATGCATGACTGCTTCGGCCAATGTTGCATTGGTGGGCGATGCGTTTGGTCAGGAGGAAAGCGCGGGTCAGGCTGCATCGAATAACAATGCGTTCAATGCCGATTACGTTTTGCAATGCGAAGACATCGCGGCGGTTGAGACGATTCGGTTTGCCTATTTCGAACGTTTCGCCGACGCAAGGCTGCTGGCGGTTCGACTATCCTCGAGCCGCGGTAGTCAGGATGTGTTGGTGCGCCGCGAAACGCCGGTGCTTGTGTTGCCATAGGCGATCGTGGCTGAATACGGGTGAGGGGACACGAAACCTCACGAATCCGACAACATGGCAAAAGACGATTGCCTGTCGCGCGCCGGGCGGGCAGGCTTCGAGGGCACACCTGACGGCAGGTGCCGTTGCCCTTTCGCATGGCGCGCTATGGTGCTCGCATGTGCAGAAAGCTGATTTGAGCCTCGAGACATGAACCTTCGCGATCTACACTATGTCATTGCCGTGGCAGAGCATCAGAACTTCACACGAGCATCGCAGGCGGTGGCGGTCAGTCAGCCGGCGCTGTCGAACCAGATCAAAAAGCTTGAGGCAGAGCTTGGGGTTGCGATCTTTGATCGGGGCAAGGACGGTGTTCAGCTGACGCCCTTCGGTCAGGAGCTTGTGACCCAAGCCAAACAGGTGATCGAGATTGTCGATGGGATCGGCGATCTTGCACGTCGCCATCAGACGTCCGAACTGCCACCGATACGCCTTGGCATGACACCAACACTGGCAGCCTACCTGTCCCACTACTTTCGGGCGCTGTTTGCGCAGGCGGTTCCCGATCGCAAGATCATCATCGTCGAGGAATATCCCGTCGCGCTGGCCAAGATGGTCGAGGACCGCTCGGTCGACATGGCGTTTATTGCGCGCAAAAGCTTTGATCAGATTTACCGGGGCTCGACCCGCCCGATGGATTTCACGTCGCTCTGGTTAGAGCCGCTGTATCTGGGGGTTCGAAAAGGTCATCCGCTGAGTAGCAAACGCAGCATCTGGGCGCATGAAGTTCCCGCAGATCAGCTGATCCGGTTCCCGATATCCTTCGGTTATGATCTGGAACAAGACTTGCCAGAGGCCTCGGATACCGTGGCTGAAGAAACCGGGATTGACGTGACGACCGCCCGGTTCGAAACGGTCTGCCGGTATGTGGCGCAAAGCGATGCCTGCACCATGGTCAATGCCATCGCCGCGGAGCAGTTCAAACGCGACGGGTTTGGACTGACTTTTCTGCCGTTCGATGACAAGGGCAATATGCGCGAATTGGGGGCCCTGACACGACCCCAATATCCCAATCCTGAGATTATCGAGGCGATGAGCAGGCAAATCCATCTTGATCCGCCGCATGGCACTGTTGCGTCGCGCAACGCGAATCTGGTCAAACGACCCATCCCGTCCAACAGCTGATGCGTCCCGCGCGGCTGATCGGATATGGAAATCACCGCTGCCGAACATCACATAGCCCAACTAATTCGTGAATTCATGTCACCGAATAAATGCGCGGTGACAGTCTTTGAGATCTAAGTATCTGACAAAAATGCACTAAATTTCTGACGACCTCGCAGGTTATGTGACTATTTGCGAAGGTTATATGCCCCATTCAAAGGAAGAATTTCAAAAGCTTATGGCGACCCGCAACTGATGAGACAGCGGACAAACGGCCCCGGGTTTGATGTCCGTCCGATTTGAACTCATCAGGGAGATTCCCAATGCTTTCCGACTTTCTCGCATCCCTGCGCGCCAGATTGCTGACGACCTCGTCACTGGCCCAGGAAACGGTCCGTGACGGGCAGACACTGTCCAACGGCTTTTTTCAGAACACCGTGGTCGACAACACCCCGGCCTTTGTTCTGGACAATGATTTCGCGCGCCTTCTGAACTTTGGCCAGATCACCACCAACAACGCCGTGGCGGCCGTTTCGGTCGAAGGTGAAAACGCGCAGGTCTTCAACTTCCGCTCAGGCAGCATCGAGGCGAACTCGGGCCCCGACGCGCTGGCCACCGGCATTCAGGTCACCGGCAGCGCCGACATTCGCAACTTTGGCGAGATCGCGGGTGAGTTTAACGGCGTTCAGTTTGCGGGCGCAGGCAGCTCGGGCACTCTGGACAACTTCCGGGGCGGCGTGATTTCCTCGGACAGCCGCGCAGTTGATATTCAGGGCGAAGGTGTCAGCGTTCGCAACTTTGGCGACATCATCGGCACTGGCGATCAGCGCAACGGCACGATCTACACCAACTCGACCGCCGAAGACGTCACCATTTCGAACTTTACCGGTGGCACCATCGACGCGGGCGCAGAAAACTTCGGCGCGGGCGTGTCATTCCAGGTCGGTGATGAGGTTGGTGACCGCGTGTCCAATACCTTGTTCAACGGATTTGGCGCGACCATTCAGGGTCGTGGTCAGGAAGCGTCGAACACGCCCGGCGCCGGTGACGGTATCCGCATCAACAATGGTGCCGAAGGTACAATCTCGGAAACCGACATTGTCAACAGCGGCCTGATTTCGTCCGACAGCGATCAGGGCACCGCAGGTGGTATCCGCATCGCCGACGGCGCAGCAGCTGAGGGCCGTATCCTGAACACCTCGACCGGTGTGATCGAAGGTGTGCGCAATGGTCTGTATATCGGTGAGGCCGAGCATGATCTGGACGTGCTGAACTTTGGCACCATCCAGTCGGGCAGCCGCGCGGTGAACATCGACGGCACCGGAGTTGATCTGACCAACGGTGGTACCATTCTGGGCACCGATGATCAGCGCAACGGCACGGTTTATGCCGATGGCACGGCGGATGACTTCTCGGTCCGCAATCTGGCCAATGGTCTGATCGATGCGGGCGACGGCAATCAGGGTTCGGGCGTTGGTGCCGAAATCGGCGGGGCCGAAGACGGTGCAAACACCTTCACGCTGGAAAATGACGGTATCATCATCGGTCGTGGCAATGCTGCCGCCAATGTTGGTCTGGCTGGTGACGGTGTGCGCGTCGGCAATGTCGGCAACTCGGGCACAACCGATGCCACCATCACCAACACTGGAACCATCCTGTCGGAAGGCGCAAACGGTACTGTCGCCGGTGTGCGCGTCGTCAACGATGTGAACTTCAGGGGTACGCTGACCAACTCGGGCCTGATTGCAGGGGTGCAGAACGGTGTCTACTTCGGCACGGGTGATCACTCGGGCGGGTCGTTCCTGAACACGGGCATCGTGACCTCGGACAGCCGCGCGCTGAACATTGACGGCTTTGGTCTGGATGTGCGCAACGAAGGTGATATTCTGGGCACAGGCGACCAGCGTAACGGGACTGTCTACGCTGACGGAACAGCCGATAACTATACCTTCACCAACACCGGTCTCGTGGATGCGGGCTTTGACTACAGAGGCTCGGCTGTGTCGCTGCAAACCGGCGATGTGGATGGGGACGTGGTTTCGGCTGCGATCTTCAACGAAGGCACCTTCCAGGGTCGCGGCGACGCAACCGAAGGCAATCAGGTTGGCGACGGCCTGCGCCTGTTCAGCAATGTCGAAGACGCAAGCTTTGCCGGTCTGGTGCAGAACAGCGGCTTGATCGCAGGGTCTGAAGACAGCGACGCTGCAGCCGGTATCCGCATCGATGGCGGGCTCGAGCTTTTGGGTGCCATCATCAACGAAGGTGAAATCCGCGGTCAGATCAACGCGATCGACGCGACCGAGGCAGGCTCAGTGACATTCGTTAACGATGACGAAGGTGTAGTAAATGGTAACGTGTTGCTGGGTGCCGGAGACGACATCGTTGTAGACCTCGGTCAGATCAATGGTGTCGTCGACGGCGGAGCTGGTGATGACGTTCTGATCACTGGTAACGGTGACAACGTGATCGTCGGCGGCCTCGGAAACGACTTCATCGAGGGTGGCGAAGGCTTTGACACAGCCGATTTCTCGGATCTGGATGTGTCTGTCGAAGTCAGCCTGGATGCCAATGGCAACGGTACGGCTGTCCGTGACACCGGGTTCAACGTCAGCGTTGTGAACCAGGCCGTGACGGCACCTGGCCAGTTCGGCTCGGCCATTGCGGATGGAGCGGCGTTTGTAGAACAGGCTGCAGCCAACAACCTGTACTACAACATCCACACAGCAGACTTCCCAGGTGGTGAGATCCGCGGCCAACTGCTGGTCGATAGCGATGTCACCGTGGACGGTATCCGTACCATCACGCTGAGTGGTCCGCTGGATGCGGCGCAAGAGCCTGGACCGTTGTCCGACAGTGAGGCGACCGGTTTTGCCACGGCTGTTGTTGTTCAGAACCTGGAAACCGGTGAGGTCACCTATTCCAGCGAACTGAGCGTCACCGGTCTGAACGAAGCCGATCTGCTGACCCCGATCCCGGGTGTTGTCTCGGCCATCCACCTGCACAACGCACCTGCTGGTCAGAATGGCCCGGTGGTTCAGGACACGCTGGTCGATGCAGGCGCGACGCTGGATGTGGACGCCGTGGGCGGCACCGGAGTTGTTGGGCTGGACGTCATCGACAACCAGATCGAGACCGACATCCTCAGCTCGATCGAGCGGGTTGTGGGCTCGGGTGACAGCGACACCATCGATGTGTCGGGCTTCAACGGTGTCACCGTTGATCTGGACCTCAGCGGTCCGGCCCCGAACCCGGCTGGCAATGGCGACGAAGGTCCGCAGGACGGTGCAATCATCCAGAACGGGGTGATCGTTGCAGAAGTCGATGACTTTGAAAACGTCATCGGCACCAGCGGAAATGACCTGCTGCTTGGCAACAACGAGTTCAATGTACTCGACGGCGGTGCCGGAAACGATGCGATCCACTCGTTCGGTGGGGCCGACATCATCATCGGTGGTGAAGGCATCGATACCGCGCTGTTCACTGCAGGCCCGGGCGTTGTTCTGGACCTTGATGAGGATGGCAACGGTGTTGCCCAGGTCAACGCGCCGGATGGTGCCACCCTGGATCAGGTCTTCGGTTTCGAGAACATCAGCGGCTCGAACAACGCAGGTAGCCCGAATGGTGGTGACGACATCCTGTCCGGCAACTCGGGGTCGAACACCCTGAGCGGTCAGGCGGGTGACGATGTGCTGAACGGTGAGGGTGGCGATGACATCCTGATCGGTGGCGCAGGCAACGACACCTTCGTGTTCGAGGGCGACTTCGGCAACGACGTCATTCAGGACTTCCAGGCTGGCTTCGACCAGTTGGCATTCGGTGACTTCGAAGGCCCGCTGAACGTCAGCCAGGATGGGGCCGACGTGGTTCTGTCCTTCTCCTCGGACAACTCGGTCCGTTTGGCGGGCGTCAATGCCAGCGACCTGACAGACGACGACTTCGTCGCTTGATCAAAAGACCAAGGGGTGGCGGCGCAGGTCGCCACCCATTCACCCTGAAAAGAGATCACCGTCATGTTTCAGAAAAAATCATCCGTCAAAACAGCCTGGGCCTCGCTACGAGGTGGCTTTTTCGCAATCGGCTTTTTCAGCCTTGTTCTCAACCTTCTCATGCTCGCCGGTCCGCTTTACATGCTGCAGGTCTATGACCGCGTATTGACCAGTCAGAACATGGACACCCTGATCGCCCTGACCTTGCTGCTGGGTGGCGTGTTCCTTGTCACCGGCCTGCTGGACCTGATGCGGGTGCGCATCCTGAACCGGCTGGGTGCGCGGTTCGAACTGAAGATCGGCGCGCCGCTGTTGCAGGCCTCGATCCGTCGCCGCCTGCAGGGTAAATCCGCAGCCGGGGATAACCCGGCCGCAGACATCACCGGTCTGCGCGACTTCATCTCGGGGCCCACGCTGATTGCGTTCTTCGATGCGCCGTGGATTCCGATCTACCTGGCGGTGCTTTACATGCTGCACCCCTATCTGGGCGCGCTTGGCCTTGCCGGAGCGCTGACCCTCACAATTCTGGCCCTGATCAACAATTCGCGCGCCGCCGGCGTCATGCAGGACGCATCCCGCGCGCGCAGCAGGTCCGACGCTTTGTTCACCACAAGTGAGCAGAATGCAGAGCTTGTCCACGCCATGGGCATGAATGGTGATCTCGCCCGTCGCTGGACAGCTCTGCAACAGGATGCCCATGCGCTGAAGACCCGCGTGGCCGACCGCATCGCCAGTTTCTCGGTTCTGTCCAAGACGATCCGTATGGCACTGCAATCGGGCATGCTGGGTCTGGGCGCGGCGCTGGCTATCACTGGACAGGCCACCGCCGGTGTTATGATCGCGGCAACCATCGTGCTGGCCCGCGCGCTGGCCCCGATCGACCAATTGATCGGCCAATGGCGCGGTTTTCTGGCGGCGCGCGGGTCTTACAAAAACCTGCGGGCGTTGGACGAGGCATTCCCCGCGCAACCCAAGCGCCTGCGCCTGCCGCGTCCGCAGTTTTCGATCAATACCGTGATCGCTCAGGCTGGTCCGCCGTTGGCGCGCAATGCAACGATCAGCGATATCGAGTTCGCGTTATCGGCTGGTGACGTCATGGCCGTCATCGGTCACAGCGGTTCGGGCAAAAGCACGCTGGCGCGGATGCTTGCCGGCATCTGGACGCCCCAGCGCGGCGCGATCCGGCTGGACGGGACGCCGATGGCGAAATGGGACCCGGAAGAACTCGGCCAAATGGTTGGCTATCTGCCGCAGGACGTGCAGCTGTTCGACGGCACCATTCGCGAGAACATTGCCCGTTTTGCGACCTCGGTCGATGACGCCAAGGTGTTCGAAGCTGCCGTTGCAGCCGATGTGCATGGCCTGATCAGCAACCTGCCTGATGGCTATGACACCCAGTTGGGCGATGGGTTCCACCTGTCCGGGGGCCAGCGTCAGCGTATCGCCCTGGCGCGTGCGTTGTATGGCGACCCGTTCATTCTGGTGCTGGACGAACCGAACTCGGACCTTGATGCGCAAGGAGAGCTTGCCCTGCGCAACGCCATCCGTGCAGCCAGCGCGCGCGGGGCGATCACCTTTGTGATGACCCACCGCCCCAGCACGCTGGAAGCGGTGAACAAGGTCCTGACGCTGAGCAAAGGGACGCAGACCGGTTTTGGGAACAAAGACGATATCCTGCGTCCGCGGCAGCAGACCGGCCTGCCGCCGCAGGCCCCCCCTCAGATCGCGGCGCATGACGCGCAGCAGCCCGCACAGAAAGGAGCAGCCCAATGACACCTGCAGTTTACAACAGCCCCGATCAAGGTCTTCTGCGCCTTGAGGACTATAACAGGGTCGAACAGAAGGCCCCCGGTGCAGGTATCAAGGGTTTTGTGATCCTTGGTCTTCTGATCGTGGCGGGATTTGTCGGAGGCTCGGTCTACTGGGCGGCGGCGTCGAAACTGGACGGCGCGGTTGTCGCCCCGGCCTCATTCGTGGTCGAGGGCAACCGCAAGACGGTCGAACATCTGGACGGCGGCATCGTGCGTACCATTCTGGTCGCCAATGGTGATCTGGTTGAGGCGGGGCAGACGCTGGTCGAACTAGACAGCACCGATCTGGACGTCAATCTGGACGTGATCAAAAGCCAACTGGGCGAGCTGACGGTCCGTCGCGCCCGTCTGGTGGCGCAGATCCGTGACGAAGGCCGGTTCGAACGCGCGGATGTCGATCAGATGATGCGTGTCGAAATGGATCGTGGTGACTGGCAAGACGCATTCCTGACCCAAAAGCTTTTGTTCGACGCAGAACGGCGCACCCGCGCGGCGGAACAGAATCTGCTGAACCAGCAGATCGCCAACCTGCAGGACCAGATCACCGGGCTGCAAGCGCAGCGTCAGGCCAACTCCCGCCAGATGGACATCACCCGCGAAGAGTTGGGCAATCTGGAGACCCTGCAGGCCAAAGGTCTGGTCGCCGCCAACCGCGTCAACGGCCGCCGGGTTGAGGTCGAGCGTCTGATTGGGGTCGAGGCCTCATTGACCACGCAAGAGGCGCAGGCCCGCAACCAGATCAGCGAACTGCAACTGGCCAGCATCGGCCAGCAGACCCAGCGCGCCGAGGCGGTTTCGACCGAGCTGGCGCAGGTCGAGGCGCTGCTGGCCACGCTTGAGCCGCAGTATGTCGGCGCTGCCGAGCGGCGCAAACGCGTTGCGGTGACGGCTCCGGTCAGCGGACGGGTCGTCGGCCTGACGGTGTTTACCTCGGGTGGCGTTGTGCGTCCGGGCGAGCCCATTATGGACATTGTTCCAGCCGATCAACCTTTGATCGTCGAAGCGCGGGTGAACACCGCCGATATCGAAAAGCTGTTCGTCGGCCAATCCACCCGCGTGCGCCTGTCGGCCTTCGATCAGGGTGAGGTGCCCGAGGCGACCGGAAAGATCACCGATATCTCGGCCGACAGTCTTGAGGATGACCGCACCGGGCAGCCTTATTACCTGGCGCAAATCAAGCTGGATGAGGCGCAGCCCGAACAGGTCGCCTCGTTGGATCTGGTGCCGGGCATGCCTGCGGACCTGTTTGTGAATACAGGCGAGCGTACCGCTCTCAGCTATCTGGCACAGCCCTTGCGCGACCGGCTGGCGCGCACCTTCATCGAGTGACTTTTGTGGCCGCCGGCATTTGCGTCGGCGGCTACGCTAACTGAGCGACAGGGCTTGTTGCAGCGCGTGGTAAGATGCCTTGGGCGTGCGCTGCAGCGTGTCGAAATCCACATCGACCAGCCCGAAACGCTTTTCATATCCCAGCGCCCATTCGTAATTGTCCAGCAGTGACCAGACGAAATATCCTTTGACCGGTACGCCCGCATCCAGCGCCGCTCGGACCTCGGCCAGATGCTGATCCAGATAGTCGATGCGGTCCTGATCCTGCCTCCGCTCCGGGCTCGCCATGCCGTTCTCAGTGACGTAAATCGGCAGATCACTGGTGTAGTCTTTTGCGGTGCGGATCAGGAAGCGCGAAAGCGCAGCGGCGTCGATCTCCCATCCCATCTGGGTTTTGGGCAGGGGGCCCGGCACTTCTGTCAACGACGGCCACGGGCTGTCTGCAGGCGCGATCAGCTTGCGGGTGTAGTAGTTCAGCCCGCACCAGTCGACAGGCGTCCCGATCACGTCGAAATCATCCTGCCAGCCTGCGGGCAGATGGGGCGCCAGACCCTCAAGAACATTCTCGGGGTAGGATTTGTTGAACACGCCGCCCAGAAAGAACCGATTGTATATCCCGTCATAAAGCGCCGCCGCGGTCCGGGCCGCGTCGCTGTCATCCGCCGGTTCAGCCCATTCCAGATTGAACACGGCGCCCAGATTGGACATGCCCAGCCCCCGCATCACCTGAATGGCGCGACCATGGGCCAGCAGCACGTGATGCATCGCGCGGGCGGTCGCGCGGACGTCGCGCAGGCCGGGGGCGTGGTGACCGTCGAAATGGCTCAGCCAGCTGACACACCAAGGTTCATTGATCGGCGCAACACTGTGCATCCGGTCGCCGATACGCCCCATGATGACCTGTGTAAAGTCTGCAAACCATCCCGCGATATCGGGGTTACGCCAACCGCCAAGATCGGCCAGCGGCGAGGGTAGCTCCCAATGATACAGCGTGGCACAAGGCTTGATGCCACGTTCCAGCAGCGCGTCCGTCAGTCGGTCATAGAAATCCAACCCTTCCGGGTTCGCTTGTCCGCGCCCTTCAGGCAGAACCCGCGCCCAGCTGGTCGAGAAGCGGTAGCAATCGAAACCTGCATCCCGGATCAGGTCAAAATCCTCTTCGAACCGGTTGTAGTGGTCGCAGGCCACATCCCCGTTCTCAGCCTGTGCAACATTACCCGGTGTGGCGGCGAAACTGTCCCAGTGGGTCACCCCTGCGCCACCCTGCGCATGCCCTTCGATCTGATAGGCCGAGGTCGCAACACCAAACAGGAAGTCTGGCGGAAAATCTGCGCGTTTGTGTTTCATATCAAGACCTTTGTGGTGCCGGGCCCGTTGAACTGCCGACAACCAACTCGGCTTCTAATAGGCATGTTTTAGGAGGGGCGTTCGGGACGTTGATGCGTTCGATCAGCATTTCTGCGGCCAGTTCTCCGGCATGGCGCACGGACGAGCGTGTCGCCGTGAAAATGGGCACATCCCTGCCATTGCGCATGTAGGACAAATCATCGTCATGGGCGATAACAGATACATCATGCCCCATCCTCAGGCCGTTCTCTTCCAACGCACGTCGTACGCCAACGGCCGAGATAATGGACGAAGCCAGTATGGCGGTCGGAGGATCATCGCGCCTGAGCATTTCACAGGCGGTCTGATGACCATAAATCTCGGTCATTTCGGCGCTGCGCAGCAGGTCCGCATCTGGCGCAATGCCGGCCTCAGCCAGAGCAGCCATATAGCCGTTTCTGCGGCGCTGGGCGAAATCCATTTCTTCCAGACCGTTGATCAGTGCGATGCGCCGATGCCCAAGGTCAATCAGGAACCGGGTCGCGCGTTCGAAAGATCGCTGGTTGTTCACATCGATCCAGTCATAGGGCATATCGGCCCCGGTCGATCTGCCATGAACAATGAACGGCACGCCCATCTGCGACAGAACCGCGATCCGGGGCTCATTCACTTTGGGCCCCTGCAACACCACGCCATCGACCACGCCACGATTGAACAGACTGCGATATGAGGCTTCGATCGATGTGTCAGGCGCGTGTGTGAACATCATGTCATAGTTGTTTTCAGCGTATTTCTGGGCCGCGCCAGCAACAAAATCCCCGAAGATAGGGTTGACCATCTCGTGTTGCGAAGAGGTTGGAATCACATGGCCAATCACCATAGAGCGCCCTGTTGCCAGCCCCTTGGCGCGGCTGTTGGGGCGGTATCCGTGCTTGTCGGCGGCGGCCTGAACCCGAATGCGCGTATCCTCTTTCACCTCCGGGTAGCCGTTCAATGCACGACTGACTGTCGTCTGCGAAAGACCGAGGATTTCCGATAGTTGCTTTAGGTTCATATTCTCAAAGCGCCTTCAAATTTGGGCTGATAGAGTTGTGTTGTGAATCTCTTCCGTCGTCAACCTGTTTCGTCACGGCGTGCGTATTGCGCCTGAAAATTGATAAAGAGCTAACGAAATGTTGACAGGGCACAAATGTTAGCGGATAAACCTGATTGTCCAAAGCGCTTTGAAAAAGAATCTCGACGCGCGGAACACAGTGGGAGGAAAATTCATGAAACACTCGCTTTACGCAGGCGCGGCCACGTTCGCCCTGATGGCGGGCGCGGCGCAGGCCGACAAGGTGACCGTGTTCGGGCCCTGGCTTGGGCCGGACCAGGAAAATGTCGAAAAGGTTCTGGATGGCTTCGCCGCCGCGACGGGTCATGAATATGCCTATGTCGGCTCGGACAGTTTCGAGCAGCAGATCAGAATCGATGCCGAGGCCGGATCGGCCCCGAACGTCGCCGTCTTCCCGCAGCCCGGTCTGGCGGCGGATATGGCCAAGTCGGGCTTTCTGACCCCGCTGGGTGACGGCACCGCCGATTGGATTCGCGACAACTATGCCGCCGGTCAGTCCTGGGTCGATCTGGGCACCTATGCCGGGCCGGACGGGGCGGACCACCTGTACGGGTTCTTCTACAAGGTCGATGTGAAGTCGCTGGTCTGGTACGTGCCCGAGAATTTTGAGGACGCAGGCTATGAGGTCCCGACGACGATGGAAGAGCTCAAGGCGCTGACCGACCAGATCGTCGCTGACGGCGAGACGCCGTGGTGCATCGGTCTGGGGTCCGGCGGCGCGACCGGCTGGCCGGCGACCGACTGGGTCGAGGATATGATGCTACGCACCCAATCGCCCGAGGATTACGATGCCTGGGTCGCCAACGAAATGAAGTTCAACGACCCCAAAGTGATCGAAGCCATCGAGGAATTCGGAGCGTTCGCCCGCAATGACGACTATGTTGCTGGCGGCGCGGGCGCGGTGGCGACCACTGATTTCCGCGACAGCCCCAAGGGCATGTTCAGCTCCCCCCCGCAATGCTATCTGCATCGTCAGGCCTCGTTCATTCCGGCCTTCTTCCCCGAAGGCACCATTGTGGGTGAGGATGTCGATTTCTTCTACTTCCCGGCCTATGAAGGCAAGGATCTGGGTAGCCCGGTTCTGGGGGCCGGGACGCTCTGGGCGATCACCAATGACAGCCCCGCGGCGCATGATCTGATTACCTATCTGCAAACGCCCGAAGCGCATGAGATATGGATGCAGCTGACCGGCTTCCTGACCCCGCATAAGGGCGTCGACACGTCGCTGTTCTCGGATCCCACGCTGGCGAAGATGAACGACATCCTGCTGGGCGCGACCACCTTCCGGTTTGACGGGTCCGACCTGATGCCGGGCGGTGTGGGTGCGGGCACCTTCTGGACCGGCATGGTCGACTACGCCGGCGGCAAGCCCGCGCAAGAGGTGGCCGACGAAATCCAATCCTCCTGGGATGCGCTGGACTAAGCGCGTCTGACAGCGGGCGGTCTGCGCGTCAGGCCGCCCAATCCCCCTTTCGCAACGGAGAGCGTCATGCATCCGGCACTTCAGGGCCTGCTGACCATCGCCATCGGCGTGTCGGGCTGTGTGGGCTATTTCTACCTGTCGAACCAGTTTCTCGACAAGATTCTGTTGCCGGCGCGCGGGCCGAATGCAGGTCGCAATATCAACCGCGCCAACATGATCCGGCCCTGGCTGTTCCTGTTTCCCGCGCTGCTGGCGCTGGGTCTCTATCTGGCCTACCCGGTGGTCGAGACGCTGCGCCTGTCGCTGACCGATCGCATCCCCGGCGGCGGCTACGAATGGGTCGGGCTGGACAATTATCGCCAGATGGCCGCCGAGCCGAAATTCTGGGAGGCCATGCGCAACAACATGCTGTGGTTGATCGTGGTCCCGGCGATGTCGACCGCGTTCGGGCTGCTGGTGGCGCAGCTGACGGATCGTATCCGCTGGGGCAACGTGGCCAAGGCGCTGATCTTCATGCCGATGGCGATCTCATTCGTGGGGGCTTCGGTGATCTGGAAGCTGGTCTATGACACACGGCCTGCGGAACAGGATCAGATCGGCATCCTGAACGCGCTTTACATCTTCTTTGGCGGGACCGAGCCGCAGACATGGCTGACCATCCCGTTCTGGAACAGCTTTTTTCTGATGATCGTTCTGGTCTGGATTCAGACCGGCTTTGCCATGGTGATCCTGTCGGCTGCGCTGCGTGGCATCCCCGAGGAAACCATCGAGGCCGCCATTCTGGACGGTGCCAACCCGTTCCAGATTTTTTTCAAGATCAAGGTGCCGCAGATCAAGACCACGATTCTGGTGGTGTGGACGACGATCACCATCACCGTGCTCAAGGTCTTTGACATCGTATTCGCCATGACCAACGGGCAATGGGAAACACAGGTTCTGGCCAATTATATGTTCGACAAGCTGTTCCGCGCCAATGACTGGGGCGTGGGATCGGCTTCGGCCATGGTGATCATGCTGCTGGTGACGCCGATCCTTGTCTGGAACGTGCGCAATGCGCGCAAGGAAATGGAATAGGGGGTGGGCATGAACGATATTGCAGGAACCAAACCGGCCCTCAGATGGGTGGTCCATGCCTCGGTCCTGTTTCTGGTGGTGCTGTGGGTGTTTCCGACGCTGGGTTTGCTGATCTCATCCTTCCGGACGGCGGATCAGATCGCGACCAGCGGCTGGTGGCGGTCGCTGTTCCCGTCCGAGCAGAACCTGACCCTGCGCAGCGCCGCACCCGAGACGCAGGTGCTGGAGAACGGGCTCTATGTGATCGAGGGCAATCTGTTTGATGCAGGTGTCACGGCGAAGATTTCGAAATGGGGCGTCAGTTCCCGCGCGGTCGATGCGTTCACGCCGGGCGAGACCGCCGAGCTGCGCCGGGGTGGCACGATCACCGTCGATGCCGATGGCAATTACCGGATGGAAAACCCCGAGGAATTCTCGGGCAGCCGGGGCGCGCGTGTCTTTGTGACGGCCGAGTTGCCCCCCGAATTCACGCTCGACAACTATCACAAGGTGCTGCTGGCCGAAGACAGCACCGACAGCATGGGCAAGGCCTTTTTCAACACGCTCACTGTGACGATCCCGGCAACGATCATCCCGATCCTTGTCGCCGCCTTTGCGGCCTATGCGCTGGCATGGATGGATTTCCCGGGCCGCGCCCTGCTGATTGCAGCGGTGGTCGGATTGCTGGTTGTTCCCTTGCAACTGGCGCTGATCCCGCTGCTGAAACTTCACCTGAATATCGGGATACCCAAAGGCTATCTGGGCGTCTGGCTGGCGCATACCGGGTTCGGGATGCCGCTGGCGATCTACCTCTTGCGCAACTACATGGCCGGACTGCCGCGCGATCTGATCGAAAACGCCCGGGTCGATGGCGCGACCGAGTTCCAGATCTTCACCAAACTGATCCTGCCGCTCAGCTTCCCGGCGCTGGCCTCGTTTGCGATCTTCCAGTTCCTGTGGACATGGAACGATCTGCTGGTCGCCAAGGTGTTCCTGATCGATGCCACCGGCCAGACCACGGTGATGACCAACCGTATTGTCGAGCTGTTGGGCACCCGTGGCGGCAACTGGGAAATCCTTGCCACGGCAGCGTTTGTCTCGATCGCGGTGCCGCTGGTGGTCTTCTTTGCAATGCAAAAATATCTGGTCCGCGGTCTGCTGGCCGGGTCCGTAAAATAAGGGCGTGTGATGAACGTGCAAACCACAGCATTCAAATCAACCGAAGCAAAGTCGGACTGGTGGCGCGGCGGCGTGATCTATCAGATCTATCCGCGCAGCTTTCAGGACAGCAATGGCGACGGGATCGGAGACCTCAGGGGCATCACCCAGCGGCTGGGCTATATCGCCTCGCTGGGGGTCGATGCGATCTGGATTTCGCCGTTCTTCAAGTCTCCGATGAAGGATTTCGGATATGATGTCAGTGATTACCGCGATGTTGATCCGATGTTCGGCACCATGGCGGATTTCAAGGAATTGCTGGATCAGGCCCATGCGCATGGGCTGAAGGTGATGATCGACCTCGTGCTGTCGCACACATCGGACCAGCACCCGTGGTTCAGCGAAAGCCGCGCCGACCGCGAGAACGCGAAATCCGATTGGTATGTCTGGGCTGATCCCAAACCTGACGGGACGCCGCCGAACAACTGGCTGTCGATCTTTGGCGGCTCGGCCTGGCAATGGGATGCGCGGCGGCTGCAATATTACCTGCACAACTTCCTGACCTCGCAGCCGGACCTGAACTTTCATTGCCCCGACGTGCAGGATGCGTTGCTGGATGTCGCCCGGTTCTGGCTTGATCTGGGGGTCGACGGGTTCCGTCTGGACACGATCAACTTCTATTTCCACGACGCGCAGCTGCGCGACAATCCCGGCCTGCCGATGGATCAGCGCAATGCCTCGATCGCGCCGATGGTGAACCCCTATAACCATCAGGATCACCTGTATTCCAAAAGTCAGCCCGAGAATATCGCCTTCCTCGAACGCCTGCGCGCCCTGACCGACGAATACGAAGGCCGCGCCTGTCTGGGTGAGGTCGGCGATGCGCAGCGCGGGCTTGAGATCATGGGCGAATACACCACCGGCGATAAGCGGATGCATATGTGCTACGCGTTCGAATTCCTTGAAAAGCGCGCGCTGACCGCAGCCTATGCCAAGCAGGTGTTCAATCAGCTTGAGGACAAGGCAGGCGACGCATGGCCCTGCTGGGCTTTCTCGAATCATGACGTGCAGCGCCATGCCTCACGCTGGGGGCTGGATGATGCGGCGATCCGGCAGCACGCGGTTCTGATGATGTGTCTGCGCGGGTCTGCGTGCCTCTATCAGGGTGAGGAACTGGGCCTGCCCGAGGCCGACGTGGCGTTCGAGGATCTGCAGGATCCCTATGGCATCGAATTCTGGCCCGAGTTCAAGGGCCGCGACGGATGCCGCACGCCGATGGTCTGGGCCGCGCAGGACCAACAATCCGGGTTCAGCACAGGCCGTCCGTGGTTGCCGGTCAGCTCGCCTCAGGCCGAGCGGGCGGTGGACCGGCTGGAGCAGGACCCGGCGTCGATGCTGCACCACTACCGCCGCG
Organism: Ruegeria sp. G7; assembly: GCF_056535465.1. Classification (NCBI taxonomy): domain Bacteria; kingdom Pseudomonadati; phylum Pseudomonadota; class Alphaproteobacteria; order Rhodobacterales; family Roseobacteraceae; genus Ruegeria; species Ruegeria sp. G7. The sequence goes on from NZ_JBQFIL010000001.1 coordinate 1,821,274, forward strand.
CCATCGCGCTGCGTCACGCGCATTCGGCGCTGATGTCCGGGGCGCAGTCGGGGATGGCGCAGTCCGGATCGGTGCTGACGTTCATCCGCGAAGATGCAGCGCAACAGGTGTTCTGCGCCTTCAATCTGGGATCAGACCCCGCCGAGGTGACCCTGCCCGGCGGCGACTGGCACGTGATCGGGGAGGAATTGGGCGGCGTTCACGGGGACGGCACGGTCGTGCTGAACGCCGCTCAATTCTGTTTGCTGGCCCGGGAAAAGAGGTAAACCATGTCGGAACTCAAGCTCACGGATGTGGCCAAATCTTATGGCCCGGTCGATGTCCTGAAACATATCGACCTCGAGATCGAGCAGGGCGAACTGATCGTCTTCGTCGGCCCCTCGGGTTGTGGCAAATCCACCTTGCTGCGGATGATCGCGGGCCTTGAAAAGATCACCGGCGGCACGCTCGAGATCGAGGGGCTGGTGGTCAACGATGTGCCGCCCGCGCAGCGGGGCATCGCGATGGTGTTCCAGTCTTACGCGCTTTATCCGCATATGACGGTGCGCGAGAATATGGCCTTCGCGCTCAAGATCGCCAAGATGCCAAGCGCCGAGGTCGATGCGGCCGTGGAACGCGCCGCCCAGATCCTGCAGCTTGAACCGCTGCTGGATCGCTTGCCCAAGGCGCTTTCAGGCGGGCAGCGTCAGCGGGTTGCCATCGGCCGCGCCATCGTGCGCGATCCCAAGGTTTATCTGTTCGACGAGCCGCTCTCGAACCTCGATGCCGCCCTGCGCGTGGCCACCCGCATCGAGATCGCGCGCCTGAAAGAGGCGATGCCCGACAGCACCATGATCTACGTCACCCACGATCAGGTCGAGGCGATGACGCTGGCCAGCCGCATCGTGGTTCTGGCCAACAAGGGCATCGCGCAGGTCGGCACGCCGCTGGAGCTGTATGAAACCCCCGACAACGAGTTCGTGGCTCAGTTCATCGGCTCACCCGCCATGAACCTGCTGCCGGGTACCATCACCGGAACCGGAGAAAACACTACCGTAGCTCTTGAGGATGGCGGGGTCGCTGTGTCTTCGATCCGGACCGAAGCGGCAGATGAAGGAAAAAAGGTCAATATCGGTGTCCGACCAGAGGATATGGTGATGACGGACGGCGAGGGTATCTACTCTGGCGTGGTCGATTTCACCGAGGCGCTGGGCGAGGTCACCTTGCTTTACTTCGCGGCCCCTGAAGACCGCGAGGCTGTGATCGCCAAATTACCGGGCGTTCAGCGCAATCTGCGCGGTCAGAGTGTGTCTGTAACGGCGGCCCCCGAGAAAGTGCATCTTTTCCACAATGGCCAGTCGATGCGCCGCTAGGGGCTAGATATCGCCGCAACGGCGGCGTTTACCGCCTCTTGTGTCAGGTCCAAATCTGTCTGTGTTACGGCCAGCGACGGGTAGAGTTTGCCCGGAGACTTGAACACGCCCTTTTCGCGCAACACGGCGTTATAGCGCGCGTTCCGAGCGGGATCATCGTGGGTCGCACTGCGATAGTCGCGACAGGTCTGTTCTGTGAAATAGATGTCGAACAGCGTCTCATCTCCGCAAATCTGATGTGCAATTCCGGCTTTGGTCAAAGCGTCGGATTGCATCATCTGCAGTTTGCGCCCGATTTCGCGCAGGTGGTCGTAGGCGCCGTCGCGGGCCAGAATCTCCATGGTTTTCAAACCTGCAGCGGCGGCGACCGGGTTGCCCGACAGGGTACCAAGCTGCATCAGCCAACCTTCGGCTCCGACCTTGTCCTTGTCGAAATGCTGCATGATTTCGGCGCTGGCCCCAAGCGCTGCAAGAGGAAAGCCCCCGCCGATGATCTTGCCCAGAGTGCAGATGTCGGGCACCACACCGTAACGTTCTTGTGCGCCGCCATAGGCGAGGCGGAAGCCGGTAACGATCTCATCAAAGATCAGCAACACGCCGTGTTTGTTACAAAGACCGCGCAACCCCTGCAGATAACCCGGCGCGGGTGGGATAATCCGTTGCAAAGGCTCGACCATGATTGCGGCCACGTCGTCATGTTCGTTTAGCAGCGCTGCGACGGCCTCAAGGTCGTTGTAAGGGGCGATCAGCATCTGATCCGCGACACCTTGTGGGATACCGGCACTGTCGGGCACCGCTTGCGGGAAATTCACCCGTTTCGTGGGGGCGAGGCTCATCTGTGCCTCGGCACTCATGCCGTGATAGCCGCCTTCGAATTTCAGGATCTTGTCCTTGCCGGTATAAGCGCGCGCCAGACGGATCGCGTACATATCAGCCTCGCCGCCCGAGGCGACAAAGCGCACCTGTTCACAGCACGGCACGGCGTTGACGATGGCCTCGGCCAGTTCCACGCCTTTGCTATTATTGGCAAAGAAGGTCATGCCGAGGGGCAGCTGTTCCAGTACTGCCTCCATCACCTCGGGGTGGCCGTGGCCCAGTAGCATCGGGCCAGAGCCGATCAGATAGTCAACATACTCGTTGCCATCCTCGTCCCAGACCCGGCTGCCTTCGCCGCGCGCGATCAGGATACCGGGGTCGAAATTGCCAAACCCTCCGGCGGGCAGAACCTGTTCGGCGCGGGCGATCCATTCGGATTGAGTGTGAAGTTTCAGCATCTGTCAGGCCATTTCCAAAATCGGGGTTCCAAGGAGGTCGGGGTCGGGCGTTACGCCCAACCCCGGACCGTCGGGCGGTGCAATCCGGCCATCTGTGCGCACCGGCGCATCCGGGCACAGACGTGGTGACACGTAAGCGGACAGATCGCAGGTGTTCAACAGTGAGCCATGCGGTGTGGAGGCGGCAAAATGCAACGAGGCAGCGGTCACAATGTCCGAGCCCCAGGTGCATTCGGCACATATTTCGGCCCCCAGATGCACGGTTAGATCGCGGGCGCGGCGCATCGCCGACAGGCCACCGAATTTCGACAGCTTCAACGCAACCGCATCCATGCAGCCCAGTTCCGAGGCACGGAGCAATGACGCCAGATCATGCGCGTTTTCATCGATTTTCATCGGCAGCCCAGTGGCCTGACGCACGGCGGCACAGTCCTCGAGCGTCTTGCAGGGTTGTTCCAGCATGACATCCAGATGCGCCACAGCGCGCCCGGTGCGGGTGGCCTGCAGGCGCGAGGCCCCGCAGTTCCAGTCGCCATAGACCAGCGGGCCATTGCCCACAGCCTCGCGCACTTTGGCTAGTCTTTCTGCGTCGGCCTGCCAGTCGCCTTCGACCCCCAGCTTGACCTGAAACTGTCGGATACCAGTTTGATAGGCGGCCTGGGCGATCCGCGCCATCTCATCCGGGGCGACGCAGGTAATGGAGTGATAAAGCGGCATGTCCTTTTGGGCCCGCCCGCCCAAAAGGGCGTAAACCGGTTGCCCCGTGGCTTTCCCGAACAGGTCCCACAAAGCGATATCGACGATCGACTTGGCGTGGGCATGACCTTGCAGAAAGCCATCCAGTTTCCGCATTGGCGCATCGACGCCAAACGGAGACATGCCGAGGATCTCGGGTGCCATCTCGGCCACCGCGCTTGGGACGCCTTTTGCGAAGGCAGGCAGGTAATGCGGAATCGGGCAGACCTCGCCCCAGCCTTTCAGGCCCGTATCGGTTTCCAGACACAGCACATGGGTTTCGACCGTGGCACAGGTCTTGCCGTCGGCCATGTAGTAGGTTTCGTGGCTGGTCAGGTCGATGGACCAGAGAGAGAGTTTTGTGATCTTCATATTAACCACCAGTCGGATTTGGCTGCGGCGGGAGCAGAGGGGCCAGCCCCTCTCTTGGCCTTTGGCCAATTCACTCCCCGGGATATTTTTGGCCAGATGAAGGGGCGGATCATCACGGGGCCTCGTAGGTTGCGATCGGAGGGCCGATGCTGTCGAAGTCAGGCGTGACGCCCATGCCGGGTGTGTCGGGGGCATGGAGTTTGCCATTCCGCGCCACCGCGCCGCCGATCCCGGTTGAGCGGGTGTTGTAATTCATCAGGTCTGTGGTGTTCTGCAGATACTTGGGCGGGGTTGAGGCGGCGAAATGGGCGACGGCGGCGGTGGCGATTTCACCGCCCCAAGTGTCCTCGGCGACCACCGGGAGGCGGTTTTCGATCAGGTAATCGCGTACCCGCCGCGCTTTGCTGAGCCCGCCGAGGTTTGAGATTTTCAGGCAGCATATTTCGGCACCGCGATCCGCGACGATCCGTTGGGCCATGCGCATTCCGGTCAGGCATTCGTCCAGCTTCATGGGCTGATCCGCGACGCGGCGGACCTGCTGGCATTCTTCATAGGTTCGACAAGGCTGTTCGAGTATGAAGTCCAGATCGTTTGTCGCCCGCGCCACTCGGATCGCATTGTCGACGCGCCAGCCCTGATTGGCATCCGCCATCGCCGTTTCCCCGGCGTTCAGCAGCGGCACGGTTGCGCGTATCCGGTCGATATCGGCCGCCCAATCACCGCCGACCTTGATCTGGAACTGGCGATAGCCCTGATCGCGATAGGCATTCATCTCGGCGATGGTTTCATCCGTCGCCTTCTGCGGTGCGACCCGATACATCGGCGCGCCATCGGTCAGCTTGCCCCCCAGCAGCATCCAAACAGGCTGGCCGCAGGCCTGCCCGAGGATATCCCAGCAGGCCGCATCAAACGGAGCCTTGGCGTAGCCATGGCCCTGTACCAGCTGATCCATCAGCTGCTCGATCCGCCCGACCTGTCGCGGGTCTTCGCCCAGCAGGTCGGGGGCGATCAGTTTTGCCAGTGCCGGAACGCCCTGAGAGTGGGCGATCATGTAGTTTTCACCGCAGGGCGTGAACTCGCCACAGCCTTGCAGCCCTGCATCGGTGTCGATGACCACGACCGAGGCCGTCGCCGTTTCTATCGCATTCCCCGCGCCCCAGACATACGCGCCGCCCACATAAGGCAGCCCGGTCTGGTAGATGCGGATACGGGTGATTTTCATGGGATGACTACGATGTTGCCGGTGTGTTTCTTGGCGATGAACGCGGATTGCGCCTGATGCAGCTCGCGCAGCGGATAGGTCGCGGCAAGGGCGGGTTTGACCTCGCCCGCTTCGATGTATCGCACGAGGTTCTGCATGACCTCGGGGTCGATCACGGTCGAGCCGGTGAAGGTCAGATCGCGCAGATAGAAGGTGCGCAGGTCAAAGTCGACCATCGGACCTGCGATCGCGCCCGAGCAGGTATAGCGCCCGCCGCGCTCGAGGATGTCTATGAGTTTAGGCCAACAGGGCCCGCCCACCACATCCGCGAGGACGGTGATCTTTTCATCGCCCAACGCGGTGCGCAGGTCATCGGGTGCCCGGGGCAGGATGCGGTCGGGGCCGAGCTTGGCAACGTCGGCGTGTTTGGCCTCGGACGCCATGGCGATCACCCGTGCGCCGCGGCGTTTGGCCAGTTGCACCAATGCGCCGCCCACGCCACCCGACGCGCCGGGGACCAGAACCGTGTCGGTTTCCCTGACATTTGCGCGGGTCAGCATGCCTTCGGCTGTCGAATACGAGCAGGAGAATGTTGCCAGTTCCGCATCCGACAGGGGGGATTGGATCGCAATGGCGTTGCGCGCGGGGATCGTCGTGTATTGTGCAAATCCGCCATCCCGTTCTGATCCAAAATACCCGGTTTTGTCCTTGTTTGTCGGATCTACGGCATCGCGTAGCCAGCAATCGGTGATCACCCGCTCGCCGATGCGGTTTGGATCGACGCCTTTGCCAATGGCGACGATCTGGCCGCAGACATCCGCGCCCTGAATGCGCGGGAAGGTCAGAGGCGCGCCGCCCCATGTCGGGTCATCCTTGCCCACGTCGTCGAAGGCGCCTCCGGTCGTGGCATCGCTCACGGTTTTCGAATACCAGCCGGATCGCGTGTTCACGTCGGTATTGTTCAACCCACAGGCCCCGACCCGGATCAATACTTCGCCCGGGGCGGGGGTGGGGCAGGGCCAGTTCTCGTGCCAGACCATCTGATCCAGATCACCGTGGCCCATCGTGACCATGGCTTGCATGGTGGCTGGCTGCGTCATTGCGCGGCTTCCAGCGCAGCATCGGTGCGCGGCAGCAGACTTTGCGGGTCATATGCAGGTTCGGACAAGACGCGCGCGGTACGCGGGGTGCCGTGGATGATGACCTGCAGTTCGGTGCCTGCTGCGGCGGCTTCGGGTTTGATGTAAGCAAAGGCGAGGATTTTGCCGACTGTGTGCCCATAAGCCACGGATGCGGTCGAGCCCACTACGCGCCCGTCCAGCAATACGGCTTCGCCGCCATGTCCGTCGATCTCTCCGTCCGGTTCGATTTCGAGATAGGCGCAGATCCAAGGCAAGTCGGTGTTCAGGGTTTTGTCCTTGCCCAGATACTCCTTGTCTGTTCGTGCAAAACGCAACACATCGGCCTCGGCCAGTGTCACCTCGTTGGTCAGCTCTCCGGCTCCCTTGAAGCCTTTCTCCATGCGCATCACATTCATCGCGAAGCTGCCGTAATCGGTGATCCCATGGGTTTCTCCTGCAGCCCAGAGCGCGTTGTAGACGTCCAGACAGGCGGCATTGGGCATGTGCAGTTCCCAACCCAGCTCTCCGGCATAAGACATGCGGAAGGCCCAGACATCGTGGCCTGCAATCTTGATCTGCTGCGCCGAGAGCCAGCGGAATCCGGCATTGCTGAGGTCAGCATCTGTGCAAGCGCCCAACACATCGCGCGACCTTGGCCCGTTCAGGGACAAGGCCGACCAATCGGCGGAAAGCGCGGTGATCGTGACTTCTTCTTCGTTACGCTGTTGCGCCAGATGATCCAGCAGGCGTTGTTCGAAGAATGCTGCACAGACGAGGTAATAGCGATCGTGAGCCATGCGCACGATGGTTGTTTCCAACTCAATCCGACCCCGGCGGTTCAACATATGGGTCAGGGTGATTGAGCCATCCTTCTGCGGCATCCGGTTCGCGGTCAGACGATCCAGCAAGTCATAGGCACCCGGGCCTGAAACCTCGACCTTGGTGAAGGCGGTGAGGTCCATGACGCCGACCCGTTCGCGCACCGCTTTGACCTCGTGCGCGACCATGACGTCGGCTGGCGTTCGGCGGAAAGAGTAGTGATCCTGCTGCGCCACGCCATCGCGGGCGAACCAGCGAGGGCGTTCGAAGCCGTAGACCTCTTCATGCACCGCGCCCTTGGATTTCAGCAGCTCATGTAAAGGTGACGGCTTGATCGGACGACCTGCCAGCCGGTTGAAATGCGGGAAGGGGATTTCGTGACGGAGGCAATAGTCTTCCTCGGCCTTGATCACCTGCCAGTCTTTCGTGGCGTAGCTGCCAAAGCGGCGCGGATCATATTCGCGCATTGAGATATCGGCAGCGCCATGCACCATCCATCGCGCCAACTCGCGCGTCAGACCCGGCCCCCAGCCGATCCCGATCTGCGTACCGCAGCAGCACCAGTAATTCCGGACGCCGGGCGCAGGTCCGATCAGCGGGTTGCCGTCCGGGGGATGGCTGATTGCGCCGTGTACTTCGCGCTGAATGCCAAGCTCGGCGAAGATCGGCATCCGGTTCAGGCTTTCCTCAAGCCACGGCATCACCCGGTCGTAATCCGCATCGAACAGCCAGTTCTCATAGTCCCACGGGCAATGGTCGTGCCAGACCGAATTGGGGTTCTCTTTCTCGTAAATCCCGATCAGGCCGCGCTTTTGCTCCATCCGGATATAGCCCGAGACCTTCTTGTCATCGCGGATCACCGGCAGTTCCTTGTCCAGCGCCTCGAATTCGGGCACCGGTTCGGTCACGAAGTAATGGTGCGTCATCGACGTCATCGGCAGTTGCAGGCCCGACCACTCGCCCATCTGCCGCGCATAGGTGCCGCCCGCGTTGACCACATGCTCGCAGGTGATCGTGCCTTTGGGTGTTTCAACAACCCATTCGCCGTTTTCGGCCTGTGTTATGTTGGTCGCCTGACAATGCCGGATGATCCGGACGCCTTTCTGACGCGCGCCCGCAGCCATCGCCATGGTCACATTGGTCGGGTCCACATGACCATCATCAGGCGTGTGCAGCGCGCCCAGCACGTCCTCCAGATTGTAAAACGGATGCAACTCGGCCACCCGGTCCGGGCCAACTAGGTCTATGTTGAAACCCAGCGAGCGGCCCACGGACAGCGTGTGGCGCAGCCAGTCCATTTCATCCTCGGTATAGGCGAGCCGGAACGAGCCGCAGCCATGCCATGTCACCGCCTGCCCGGTCTCGGCCTCCAAGGCACCGGAATAGAGCCCGATATTGTAGTCGACGCATTTGCCCAAGCCGAAGCTCGAGGTCGAATGGGTGATCTGCCCCGCCGCGTGCCAGGTGCTGCCGCTGGTCAGCTCGGCCTTTTCCAGCAGCACGGTGTCCGCACCCCAGCCCTCGTGCCCAAGGTGGTAGGCAAGGCCCACGCCCATCACTCCGCCACCCACAATAACCACGCGTGCGTGGGTCGGGAAATCAGATGCCATCGGATCATTCCTCTGAGTCGATTTTGTCTCGACAGCGTAAGCAAACAAAAGTACCATCGTCAATCATGAATGGGACAAATGTATCAGATACGATTCTCGAACGGCTGGCGGATGAACTGTCCGAGCTGACGCCCGAGGCGCGCAAAGCCGCGACTTATGTGCTGGAAAACCCCCGTGACGTGGGGGTTTCAACCGTGCGCGAGATCGCCGAGGCGGCAAACGTGAAGCCCAACACCATCGTCCGCATGGCGCGGCAGGTGGGGTTTGAAGGTTACGAGGATTTCCGTGTGCCTTTCCGCGAGGCGATCCGGCGGGGTCAGGCTGATTTCCCCGACCGTGCCCGCTGGCTGCAGGACATTCGCAAGTCTGGCAACATGGGTGGGCTTTATGCCGATATGGTTCAGGACGCCCTGCGCAATGTCGAGGAGACCTTTGCTAATATCTCGTCCGAGCAGTTGAAAGCCGCCGCTGAAGACATCTGGAACTCGCGCAACGTCTTCGTGCTGGGCGTGGGCGTGAACAACTCGAACGCGCGGAACTTCGTCTATCTGGCCTCAACCGGAATGGTGCAGTTCCATGCTATCCCGCGCCCCGGATCAAACCCGATCGATGATCTGGCTTGGGCGGACAAGCGTGACGTGCTGATCGCCATGACCTGCAAACCGTATCGCAACGAGGTGGTCGAGGCGGTGCATGTTGCGCGCGAACAGGGGTTAAAGATCGTCGGCCTATCCGACAGCCCGGCCAGCCCGATCCTGCGCGCGGCTGACCATGGGTTCGTCATCTCGGCGGATACACCGCAGTTCTTCCCATCCTCGGTCAGTACGGTTGCCTTGCTGGAAACGCTGCTGTCCTTCGTGATTGCCGTCGCCAGCGATGAGATCGTCGAACGGGTCGAGACCTTTCACAAACGCCGCCATCAGCTTGGCCTTTACCACTCGGAGGACACGTGACAGCACCCATCCAATCTCTTGCGGCCCGCTACTACACAGACCCAGCCGTCTTTCGCATGGAAACAGACGGTCTGCTGGCGCGCACGTGGCAGTTTGGTTGCCACGCCTCGGAACTGGCCGAACCGGGCGCTTACGTCGCGTTTGAAGTCGCCGGGCAGGACCTGTTCGCCATCCGGGGCCGCGACGACAAGATCCGTGTGTTCTACAATGTCTGCCAACACCGCGCGCACCAACTGGTCGAGGGCACCGGAACGACGCGCGTCGTTGTCTGCCCCTACCATGCCTGGACCTACGAACTGACCGGAGAGCTACGGGCGGGGCCGAACCTCAAGGCGGTTGAAGGGTTCGACAAATCCTCGGTCTGCCTGAACGAGGTCCGCAGCGAAGCGTTTCTGGGTTTTGTCTTTGTCAACCTCGACCCCGACGCCGCGCCCATGGATGACTGGTTCCCGAACGCCCGCGCCGAGCTTGAGGAATGGGTGCCCAATTGGGCTGACCTGAAGCCACTGGAATGGGTCGAGATACCCGAGCTTTGCAACTGGAAGGTGTCGGTCGAGAACTATTCGGAATGCTATCACTGCTCGCTCAACCACCCGACTTTCGCGAATGGAGTGGTTCGGCCTGAGACCTATGACATCCAACCTCAGGGCATGTGCCTGCGGCACACGACCGAGTGTCAGAGCCTTGAGAACATGACCTACGACATTCAGTCAGGCTTTAAGCATTTTGATGAATACTCCAGCTGGTTCCTGTGGCCGATGTTTTCGTTTCAGGTCTATCCGGGGAACGTGCTGAACACCTATCACTGGCGCGCTGTGGATGCCGATCATGTGGTGGTCTGGCGCGGCTGGTATTCGGTGGGTGGCGTGGACGATCAAAAGATACGGCAACTTGCCGCGCAGGATCGGGCAACCACGGTGGAAGAGGATATCCGACTTGTCGAATCCGTACAGCGCGGCCTGCATTCACGCGGCTATCGCCCCGGTCCGCTGGTGATTGACCCCAAGGGCGGCGTAAACTCGGAACACCCCGTCATGCATTTGCAGAAATGGATGCGCGACGCCATCGACGAACAGCCTCAGAGGACCGGATCATGAGCACATTTGACGAAGACCTGTTCCTGAAAGGTCTGGAGCAGCGCAAGGGAACGCTGGGCGCGGAATACGTGGAAAAGAACCTGGCCGCCGCCGACGATTTCACCCGCCCGTTTCAAGAAGCGATGACGGCGTGGTGTTGGGGCTTCGGCTGGGGCGACGACGTGATTGACGCCAAGACGCGGTCGATGATGAACTTGTCGATGATCGGCGCGCTGGGCAAGATGCATGAATGGGAGATCCACTGCCGGGGTGCCATCAACAACGGCGTCACCACCGAAGAAATCCGCGCCATCATCCACGTGATCGGCATCTATTGCGGTGTGCCGCAGGCGCTGGAGTGCTTCCGCGTGGCCCGCAAGGTAATCGAGGGCTAGGCACCTTAGTGAAAATCCCGGCTCGGGAACAGCCGCTTGGCCGGCTCGCGCGGATGGCGGGCACTGGATGCGGTCTGTCGGGGGCGCGGCGTGTCATCCGCTTGCGGTTGGGTGATGCCGACGGCTTCGTCCATCGGATGCCCAAGTTCGGATAGTTTGTGCGACATATCGGTGATCTCCTGCGCGATCAGATGCACGACGATCCCTTCGCGTTGCAGATAACCGCGCACCTGCAGCAATCGCCCGCCCATCACGATCCGACGGAAACGCTCATAGACCTTGGGCCAGACAACCACATTGCTGACCCCGGTTTCATCCTCAAGCGTCAGAAAGATCACGCCCGAGGCGGTTCCCGGCCGTTGCCGCGTGATCACCAGCCCACAGACGCTGTAGCGGCCCAGCGGGATGTCCTGCAGCGTGGCATGCGGCACAAGGCCGGGCATGGACGGGCGCAACAGCTCCATCGGGTGCGCGCGCAGGGTCAGGCGGGTCGAGACGTAATCCTCGACCACTTCCTCGCCCAGATGCATGGCGGGCAGGGTTACCTGCGGCTCATTGATGCTTTCACCATCGATCGGGTCATTGAACAGCGGCAGGGTGGCCCGGCTGCGGATGGCTTTGACATGCCACAGGGCGTCGCGCCGGGTCAGGTCCATGCCGGAGAACGCATCCGCCTCGGCCAGACGGGTCAGCACATCGGGGCGCAACCCTGCGCGCAGCCACAGCGTTTCGGGGTCCGGATACCCATTGCCGCGCGCGGCCACGATCCAATCCGCGTCCTCCTGCTTGAACCCCTTGATCTGGCGAAAGCCTAGCCGCAGGGCCAGCGCCCCATCGGCGCGGCGTTCCAGCAGATTGTCCCATTCCGAGGCATTGACGCAGACCGGACGAATCTCGACCCCATGCTCGCGCGCGTCCCGCACGATCTGGGCCGGGGCATAAAACCCCATAGGCTGCGAGTTCAGCAGCGCGCAGGCGAAAATCGCCGGGTGGTGGCATTTCATCCAGGCCGAGACATAGACCAGCATGGCAAAGGCTGCGGCATGGCTTTCGGGAAAGCCGTAATCGGCAAAGCCTTCGATCTGGCCAAAGCAGCGGTCGGCGACCTCGGGGGAATAGCCATTGTCCAGCATCCCCGTTATGAACTTGTCGCGATAGGTGCCAATGGTCCCCATGCGCCGGAACGAGGCCAGCGAGCGGCGCAGGTGGTCGGCCTCTTCCGCTGAAAACCCTGCGCCAACCACGGCGATCTGCAGGGCCTGTTCCTGAAACAGCGGCACGCCCAGCGTGCGCCGTGTCACCTCCTCCAAAGCGGGGCCGAAAGGTTCGGATTTTTCCAGCCCGTTGCGCCGCCGGATATAGGGCTGCACCATATCGCCCTGAATGGGGCCGGGGCGGACGATGGCGACCTCGATCACCAGATCGTAGAATTCACGCGGCCTCATCCGGGGCAGAAAGTTCATCTGCGCCCGGCTTTCGACCTGAAACACCCCCACCGCATCAGCGGCGCACAGCATGTCATAGGTCGCCGTATCCTCTTGCGGGATGGTGGCGATGCTAAGGGTCCGGCCTTCGTGCTGTTGCATAAGATCAAACGTCTTGCGCAGGCAGCTGAGCATCCCCAACCCCAGAACATCGACCTTGAGAATGCCAAGCGCATCGATGTCGTCCTTGTCCCATTCGATCACGGTGCGGTCTTCCATCGCGGCGTTTTCGATCGGGCACAGCTCATCCAGCCGCTGCTTGGTGATGACGAACCCGCCCACATGCTGCGACAGGTGGCGCGGGAAGCCGATGATCTCGCCGATCAGGCGGACCGTTTGCATCAGGCGCCGGTCCTTGAGGTCGAGGCCCAGTTCCTGCAGCCTTTCGGCGTCAACGCCGCCGTTGCTCATCCCCCAGATCTGGCCGGACAGGCCTGCGGTGACGTCTTGAGACAGGCCCATCACCTTGCCCACCTCACGGATTGCCGCGCGGGACCGGAAATGGATGACCGTAGCACACAGGCCCGCGCGGTGGCGGCCATATTTCTCGTAAATCCACTGGATCACCTCTTCGCGCCGCTCGTGTTCGAAATCCACGTCGATATCCGGCGGCTCACCCCGGTATTTTGAGACAAAACGCTCGAACACCATCGCGATCATGTCGGGGCTGACATCGGTGATGCCCAGCAGATAACACAGGATCGAATTAGCGGCTGATCCGCGCCCCTGACACAGAATGCCCTGCGAGCGGGCGAATTGCACAATGTCGTGCACGGTGAGGAAATAGGCCGGGAAGTCCAGTTCCGCGACCAGTGCCAGTTCCTTTTTCATCAGGCTGATGGCCTTTTCAGTCGGCCCATCGGGATAGCGTCGTTTCAACCCTTCGTTAGCCAGCCGTTCCAGCCGCGCCTGCGGGGTTTCGGCGCTGGCGATCTCGTCGGGGTATTCGTAGGACAGTTCACTCAGGTCAAAGCTGCAGCGGTCTGCGATTTCCAGTGTGCGGCGCAGCGCGCCGGGATGGTCCTGAAACAGCCGGGCCATATCGGCATGGCCTTTCAGCCGTCGTTCTGCGTTGGGCAGGGCGCGGGTGCCGATCTGGTCAATCGTGATGTGTTCGCGCATGCAGGTCAGTACATCGGCCAGTTGGCGGCGGCTGGCGCGGTGCATCAGCACATCCCCCACCGCCACCATGGGGGCCGAGGCCTTTTGTGAGGCCTGCGCGCAAGCTGCCAGATAAGACCGGTCGCTGCCGTCATAGCGTGGTGCAGCACCCAGAAAGACCGCGTTGGGAAATTGCCGCCTGATCCTTTGAATATCCGGGATGGCCTGTTGCACCCCAGCCTGCGGCAGCGCGATCAGGATCATCCCCTGACAGGCCGCCAGCATGTCCTGCATGTCCAGATGACATTCTCCTTTCTCAGCCCGCCGTTTGCCCAGCGTCAGAAGGCGGGTCAGCCGTTCATACGCGGCGCGGTCGCGGGGCAGGGCCAACCAGTGCACCGCGCTGTCGCGCAGCACCAGACGGCAGCCGACGATCAGCTTGGGCAGGACGGGCACGTCCGGTTTGTCGAGTGGTTGCACATGCCCCACCTCTTGCCGGGATGAGGAATCCACCCGGTGTTGCGAGCGGATCTGAACCGCGCCTTCCGCCTCGCGCCGCAGTTCTTTCAACGCGCTCCAGCCCCTGACCACCCCGGCCAATGAGTTCCGGTCGGTGAGCGCGATAGCCTTCAGGCCCAGTTCTGCCGCGCGGGTCACCAGCTCTTCGGGGTGTGAGGCCCCGGTCAGGAAGGTGAAATTGGTGGTCACGCACAGCTCGGCATAGCCAGGGTCCTGCGCGTGCGAGCTGGGCGGGGTCGGTTTGGTCATGCGAATTCCCCATGCACGAACCATCCCGGATTTTGCGGGGTATGAAACAGCCACAACCGCCGCCCTTGCCGGGTTTCAACCTGCCAGTAATCGCGCAGGCCGGTGCGCCAGTTCTCATCTTCCAGCCACCATTCGGGGCAGATGCGTTCGGGCCCGGTCGAGCGGCCTGTGGTCAGCGATATCCGCCGCCAGCGAAAGCGGCGCGGCGGGTGCGGGCCTGAACCTGCGATGGGTTCTGGTGGAAACAGCTGCAGAGGGCGGGGGCGCAGGGCGACCCATCCACCCGCGGGGTCGGAATAGGCGGCGGGCGAGATGATGAAGCTGCGTTCGGGGATGTGGCTTTGCGCGGGTAACAGGCGCCGCACTTGCTCTAACCCGATCCGTGTCCCGATGCGGGTGATCAGGTCGTCCAGCTGATTCGTGTCCTGACTTGCAACGCGACTGATCTGGCGCACCGGCAGGGGCTCAACCAGCGTCGCCTCCAGCCGGAGCTGATCGACCCCGAAGCCCGCCTCGACCTCGGCCAGCCCGCGTTCGAACAGGGGCAGGATGCGATGCGGATCGCGTAAGGCACGGGCCAGACGCAGCTCGACCTGTTGGTGATCCTGATCCACCCGGCGCAAGGTCATGCACAGCTTGCGCGCGCCCATCTCTTGCGCTTTCAGCTTGTCGCAGAGACGTTCCAGCAGCCGTTCCGCCCCGGCCATCATGTCAGACAGCAGGCCAATGGGCTCGGGCAGGGTCATACGCACGCCGTAATGGGGCGGATCGGCCAGCGGCGTGATCTGTTCGGGCTGGTTCCCCAGCGCCTGATCCAGCCGCATCAGCACCTCGGGGCCAAACCGGCGTGTCAGCGGCGCGCGCGGGGTTTGCGCCAACTCGCCAATCCGGCGCAAGCCCAGCCGCTGCAGCGCGATCGAGGTGTCCTCATCCAGCCGCAGCGCCGCCACCGGCAGGGCGCGGATGGCGTTCAGCGTGTCCTCGTCCGCGACCCCCTCGCCATAATGCGCCAGGGCCCAGGCCGCCCCGCGTGTCGGGGCAAGGCCGATCTGTACCGCCAGCCCGGCGCGGGCCAGACGCCTGCGCATATCGGTCAGCATCGCCTCTTCCCCGCCTGCAAGGTGCGCCGACCCGGTGATGTCCAGAACCAGCCCGTCTGCGCCTTCCAACCCGACCCAGGGGCAATAGCGTGTCGCCCAGCGGCGCAGGGCGTGCAGAAACCGATGATCCCCTTGAGGGTCTGCGGGTCGGCTTTGCAGATCGGGGCAAAAGGCGCGGGCATCGGAATAGGGCATGCCGCGATCCAGCCCCTGCCGCTGGGCCTGCACATTCAGGCAATACACCCGGTTTGCATTGTTCTGTTTCAGCGTCAGAACAAACGGCCCACCCACAGGGCGCAGTCGCAAAGCCCGGTCGCTTGCCAGCCGGGGAAACCACAGTGAAACGATACGCCGTCGGGTGCCATCGAGCATGTCGGAAACCAAATGTTCTACATTTGTTCTTTTTAGGTTTCCACAGATGCAGAGTCGAGTCTTTCGTCGTCCAAAAGTGCGTCAGCTATAATGCTTGTTCCGCGACATCTTCCCGATGCCGGGGTTCATGCTGTTGGTTGGATCGACCGATTTGTAGAACGCGGCCAGATCCGGTTTGGCGGCATACAGATGGCCCACATTATGTTCTGCAGGGTATTCGGCACCACGCTGATCCAGAATTTTCAGCATCGCTGTCTTGAGCGCCTTGGGGTCTGCGCCCTTTTCACGATGTAATCCTGATGCAGAACGTGGCACATGAAATGCCCGTAATACAGCTTGCCGACCAGTTGATCGGTCAGTTCGGCAGGCAGCTCTTCGAACCAGTCCACATCATTGCGGCGCAGGGCGATGTCCAGCGCGATGATGTCTTCGACCTCATGCGCGTGCACTTTCATATAGCGGATCGCGGCCCCGGCGGCGGCAAAGCGGTGCAGACCGGCGATCTTGGCCTCGCGCGGGTCGCATTCGAAGAAATCCAGCTGTTCGTCATCCACCATCTCGCGCAACAACGCACGGGCCTCGTCAATGCCGCCGTCGCGCATTTTCAGGATCAGGTGGTGGGAATAGCGTTCGCGATAGGCCCGCATCCGCCGGGGCAGAATATCGGGCCAAAAGCGCATGGCGAACTGCATGAACCGGTCGGTGAAATTCGACAGGCCGGGGATGCCCTCCAGCCGCGCATCCACCGCGCCTTTCAGCGCAAAGAATGTTGGCAGCCGGTCGGTGCCCAGCTTGTCGATCATCACCATCGTGTCCTTGCCGTAGCGGTCCGAGATGTCGAACACCTCTTCGTGCATGTATTCGGCGCTGACGGGCAGGGTCTTGAAGCCCGACAGGATGCGGCGGCGCAGTTCGGTCAGCGCGCTGGTCTCTTTGGCACCGATATAGAACGTCCGCTCGGCATCGTTCTTGGGATAGGTGTCCAGCCGGACGGCGAAGACGGCGAGCTTTCCGGCGCAGCCCGCAGCCTCGTAAAGGCGGGACTTGTCGGCGTTGAAGCGGGCGGGGGTATCGGCATCCACATTGCGCACGCGCCGGGCATAGTCGGTGTCCGAGGCCTTGCGGTTGTCGGTCTCGATATCCGCTGCGCTGAAATCGCCTTTCTGAAGGCGGGTCAGGATGTCCTCGGGCGTGTCGCCAAGTTGCAGGCCCAGATGGTTGACCAGCTCCAGCTGGCCGTCCTGCGTGATGCGGGCATACAGCGAAAGCTCGGTATAGGATGGGCCGCGTTCAACCAGCGACCCGCCCGAATTGTTGCACACCCCGCCCACAACCGAGGCCCCGATGCACGAAGAGCCGATCACCGAATGCGGCTGCCGCCCGATTGGGGCTAGCAGCTTTTCCAGCGCAAACAGGGTGCTGCCCGGAAAGCTGATGACCTGCTTGCCGTCATTGATCAGGTGCAGATCATCCATCCGCCGCGTGTTGATCAGCACCACGTCGCGGTCATAGCGGCCCTTGGGGGTCGATCCCTCGGTCAGGCCAGTATTGGCGGCCTGCATGATGACGACCTTGTCAGCGGCAACACAGGCCTGCAGCACCTGCCATTGTTCCAGCAGCGTGGCGGGTTGCACTACCGCCAGCGCATCGCCTTCGCCCGATCTGAACCCCCGGCGAAACCGCCGGGTGCTGCGGGCCGAGGTCAGTACATGCCGCCGCCCGCAAATGGCCCCAAGACGTTGGATCAGATCGGTATCGGTCATCCCGAAGCCCTCCTTAATACGCGACCGAGGGCAGCCACGTGGCCAGTTGCGGCCAGAGGAAGACAAAGAACAGACCGGTCAGCTGCAGGATCACGAACGGGATGATCCCTTTGTAGATATCGGTCAGCTTGATCTCGGGCGGGCAGACCCCTTTCAGGTAGAATAGCGCAAATCCAACGGGAGGTGTCAGGAATGACGTTTGCAAAGTCACCGCCACAAGGATCACGAACCACACCAGCGCGGGCTCATCCATGACGCCGAAGCCTTCGATATCCAGACCCAGCCCGTTCACGATCGGGCGCATCAGGGGCAAGACGATCAGCGTGATCTCGATCCAGTCCAGCACGAAGCCCAGCAAGAAGACGATGAACAGGATCATGAAGACGGTGCCGTTCGGGCCGAACCCCGTGCCCTGGATCATCTCTTCGATCAGCGCATCGCCGCCCAGTTCGCGCAGGACGTATGAGAATACGGTCGCGCCCAGGAAGATCGCAAAGATGTAGGCGGTGGTGTTGAACGTGGCTTTCAGCACGTTCACCAGTTTCGCCAGCGTCAGCTTGCGATACCCCAGCGCCAGCAGAGTGGCACCCAATGCGCCCACGCCCGAGGCTTCGGTCGGTGTGGTCAGGCCCGCAAAGATCGAACCCAGCACCGCCAGGATCAGCGCCAGCGTCGGCAGAACGGCAATCAGCACGTCGTTGACGGCGGCCCAGTCGGGGCGCTTTGCGCCCTCGGGCACCGGGGCCACGTCGCGTTTGATCAGGGCGATCACGAAGATATAAGTCAGGTACAGCGCGCCGATGATCACGCCGGGGAAGACGGCGGCCATGAACAGGTCACCCACCGACAACGCCATCTGGTCGGCCATGATCACAAGCATGATCGAGGGCGGGATCAGGATGCCCAGCGTGCCCGAGGCACTGACCACACCAGCGGCCAGCGAGGGGCTGTATTTCTGCTCCATCATCGAGGGCAGCGACAGCACGCCCAGCAGCAC
Organism: Ruegeria sp. G7; assembly: GCF_056535465.1. Taxonomy (NCBI): domain Bacteria; kingdom Pseudomonadati; phylum Pseudomonadota; class Alphaproteobacteria; order Rhodobacterales; family Roseobacteraceae; genus Ruegeria; species Ruegeria sp. G7. The sequence continues at coordinate 1,839,767 of NZ_JBQFIL010000001.1, forward strand.
CACCGAGGCTCCGATGATGCCGGTCGAGGCGGCCAGAATGATACCGATCATCGTCACGGTGATGGCCAGCCCGCCGCGCACCGTGCCGAACAGGCGCTGCATCGAGGTCATCAGACGCTCGGCCACACCGGATTCGTCCAGCATCAGGCCCATGAAGATGAACATCGGCAGGGCGACCAGAACCGCGTTGGACATGGTGGCATAGACCCGGTTCACCACCGCGCCCAGCGTCAGGTAATCCAGACCGGTCAGCGTTTCCTCAAGCCCGGTCCAGTTCATCATGCCGTTGTCGAACAGATAGGCCAGCCCGCAATAGGCCACGCCGACACCCGCCAGCGTCCACGCGACGGGGAAGCCGGTGAAGAGCAGCGCGATGAAGGTCAGGAACATGGCGATGACCAGCTTTTCCTCGGTCGTTTCCACCAGGAAGGTCAGCGCGGTTGCCACCACGGCAAAGCCCAGCAGCGCCCAGATGATCAGACGCAGGCCCTTGCCCTGACGTTCTTCGTCCAGATTGGCGAACAGCGCGTGGAAATCGTGGATCAGCCGCGCGCCCGCTGCCAGCGCCAGCAGGATAAAGCTGGCCGGGATCACGCCTTTCAGCGCCCAGCGGGCAGGCAGACCGGTGGGGCTGTCCGAGGATTCATTCACCCGCCAGCTTTCGTAGAAATAATCATACCCCTGATCGATCATCAGATAGATGAACGGCACAAGCAGGGTGAAAATCCCGATGATCTCGATAACCCGACGCGCCCGCTGGCTGAGCTGCATATGCAGCAAATCGACCCGCACATGGCTGTCGGTGACCAGCGCATACGAGATGCCGATCATCGTTACCAGCCCGTAGAAATGCCACTGAATCTCGTCCAGCTTGGGATAGTTTTGGTTCAGCAGATAGCGCATCGCCACTTGCGACACGATGGCGGCCACCAGCAGCAGGTTGGCCCACATGACAACATGGCCGACCGCCTTGACGCCATTGTCGATGGCAACGGCCAGTTTCTGGCGATCGGGTTCGCCATGCTCAAGGATGCTTTCATAGACTTCAATCGGGTCGTCCTGATGACGCTGGGTCTCGGCCATTGTCTCCTCCTCGAGAGTTAGGCGGTGGGGACGTGAATGCGCCCGGGAGTGTTCGAAAAAGGTCGAAAATCAGAAGGGTCTGGGGGCGGCGGAAGGATGCCGCCCCCAGATCAGCGCAAGGGATCGGATCACTTGCGCGGGAGGAACGCGTTCTCTTTCCACACGGCATAGCCGTCGCGGAATTCGTTCATGTCGGTCAGAACCTTGGCGAAGAATTCATCGTTGGCAGCCTGCTCGGCGGCTACTTCTTCCCAAGTGGCGCGGAAGGTGGCCAGCATCTCGTCGTTCCACTGCTTGATCTGAACGCCGTTGTTTTCAACGTTGTCCAGCAGGGCGGCGTGCTGGATCGCTTCGCCTTCGGCAAAGCTGTCGGCCATCGACGCCTTGCAGGCGTTTTCGATGATCGCCTTGTGTTGGTCGCTGGCTTCGTTCCAGACGTCCTTGTTGATCATCAGCTCGAACACGGTGGCCTGCTGGTGCCAGCCGGGGAAGTAGTTGTACTTGACCAGCTTGTGGAAGCCCAGACGCGCGTCGATGGCGGGCATCGAGAATTCGGTCGCGTCAATCGCGCCTTTTTCCAGCGCCGGGAAGATCTCACCACCGGGCAGCAGCGAGGTGGCAACGCCCAGCTTCTGCATCACTTCACCACCCAGACCGAAGAAGCGCATCTTCAGGCCGTTCAGGTCTTCGGGGCTGTTGATCTCAGTTGCGAACCAGCCCGAGGTTTCGGGGGCGATGATCGCGCAGGGGATGACATGGACGTTGAAACCCGCCTGATCATACATCTCCTGATACAGGTTCATGCCGTTGCCGTAGTACAGCCACGCCATGTATTCGCCCGCCTCGGGGCCAAAGGGCACAGCCGAGAACAGCGGCGCAGCCGGGATCTTACCCGCCCAGTAACCGGCGGTGGTGTAGCCCGAGTTGATCTTGCCCGAGGACACGGCATCCAGAATTTCAAACGGCGGAACCAGCTTGCCGGGCTCATAGACCTTCATCTTCAGCGTGCCGCCGGACATCAGGTCCAGCTGTTCAGCCACGCGCGGGATCGGCGAGCCCAGGCCGGGCAGGGCGGTCGAAAACGCAATCGGGGTTTTCAGCAGCATCTTGTCGGCGGCGTGGGCAACCGGGGCGGCCAGCAACGAGGCTGCAACGGCGAGCGATGTCAGGGTGGTTTTCATGGGTTCTCCTCCAGATATGCGTCAGCCATGGGATCGGCGGACATACTCTCCGCGATTGCGGTGATACGAAGAGGTAAATATTTTTTACCATGCTAAATAGTCAACAACTTTATTTACCACTGTCTGCCTCATCCCCGAGTTATTGACCCGATTTGCGGGGGCGTTCGAAATCGAGAAATTAAGGTATCATTTTGCCTAATTGATATTTAACAATGGGATAGGTGACTATCGAGTATCCGTAATTCTGGGTATTTTTTCTTGCAATGCTCCGATTAAGTGGTAAATTTTATATACAACTAAAAAAGTACAGATATCTGAAACGCAGCGGGGTCGAGATGACCAAGAACAGTCCTTTTGAGCCTGTAGGGCACGAATCAATCGCGGATGCGGTGGTCGAGCAGATCGAGACAATGATCGTCGATGGCATACTGAAGGAAGGCCGCAGGTTGCCCTCGGAACGGGATCTGGCCGAGGCGATGTCAGTCTCGCGCCCCAAGCTGCGCGAGGCGCTGCATGTGCTTGAAAAGCGAGGGCTGGTTACGGTGCGTCATGGCGAAGGCACGTTCATTGCATCGCTGACGGGGCGGGCGATGTCGCCAGCGCTTTTGTCGCTTTATGCCCGGCACGGCAGGGCGTTCTATGACTATCTGGAATACCGGCGCGAGCAGGAAGCGTTTGCAAGTCGGCTGGCGGCGCAGCGGGCCACGCAATCGGACAAGGATCGCATTTCCGAGATCATGGAAGCGATGCAAAGGGCGTGGGAACTCGACGATGCTGACGCCAGCGAAGAGGCCGATATTCGGCTTCATGGGGCTGTAGTGGATGCCAGCCAGAACACCACTTTGATCCACATGATGGCTTCGGTTTACGACCTCACGCGCCAGGGTGTCTTTTACAATCGCCGGTTTCTCAGAACGATGGACGGATCGGGTGAACGGTTGCTGGCGCAACACAAAGAGATCGCGCAGGCCATTCTGGACGGCGAGCCCGAGCGCGCCGAAAAGGCTGCCCGCGAACATATGGATTTTGTCGAAAGCTCGTTTCGCAAAGGACAAGAACAACAGGCGCGCGAAATTCGTGCATCAAAGCGACGACTGTTCTCGGTCTAGGGCAGCGGGCATTCAGTTGGCTTGGGGGTTGTCCGCGCGAAACAAAGCCCACGCATCCTGCGACGTTCCATTGGGTTTTGTGCAAATGCCCACCTGACCGTCTTCGGTATCCTCAATCCGGTAACTGCCACCGATCTCGATGCAGTATGTCGCTGCAGGGTTGGCGAGCCGGGCGAAGCCTTCACTTGTGTGATCCGTGTGGTTTTCGCGAAAATAGGCCCAGGCATCGATTTTGGTACCGTCTGACAGCTGGCATATTCCGGTTTGACCGTCGCCCTGGTCCTGTATGCCGTAAAGCCCGCCCTGCGCAATGCAGTAGGTCGCTGCAGGATTGGCCAGACCAGTATTGGCCAGCGCGACCGCAGGTGACAGGGCCACAAGTGTTATGAATATGATCGTCGACTTTATCATATGTCCCTCGCAGAGTTCGGTTCGTCCTTGGGCAGATTCTCGGGCGCGTAGCCTGGGTTCAACTTCATCCTCTCGTGCACGGATGAATGGATCAAGGCCCCTTCCGGGATAAAGCGTGGCTCTTTCATCGGAAGGTAGAAGCCGCGTTCTTTGCGGATTTCAGGATCATCATGCCACTTCTTGCGCTTTGGCAGATATTCGATGATCCGCCACCAGAAGGTCATCGAGTCGTGCAGCATTGCCTCAGCACTGGGCGCGGCATAGTCGCGCTTGCTGCCGGGTTTGATATGCTTCGGGGTCTCGCCCTGAACAAGGCGGTTGACCATGGTTTCACGAAATTCCAAACCGTGGGTGCGGGCCTCATCAACCATCCAGCCCAAAGGGTATTTCGCCGCGCCACTGTCCTGTTCAGGATAGCCGCTGCCGTTGTCGCCGTGCACGCCCGCGAACCAGACCTGCTGAATGTCTTGCTGTGCTGCATCTTCATCATCCACGAAAGGATGAACCTTGAACAATTGCGGTTCGGTCCAGCGCGATAGACGGAACATGCGCCGTCGCTCATCAATGGCACAGGCATGGCGAAACACCTGTACGCAGGGATTGGTGTGTGTATAGGGCAGCGACTCGAGCGAAGGCAGGTACATCCGGTCCGGGCGGGGCACGATGACCGAGGCGACAGTGTCCCAACACCCCATGAAACGGATCGTCACGCGCCGGGTGTCCAAAACCTCTTGCACGCGCCATGCCAGATCAAATCTGTCCTGAGCCGCCGATTGTTTGTAAGCGGTCAGCGCGTACGAGCACAGATGTTGCTGATGCGCATGCAGTAGGCCAACCATGTTGATGAACCCGGCCAGCACGCGCACCGTATGCGCGCCGCGTGAAAAGCCGAACAGATAGATCTCGTCACCGTCTTCGTAGTGGCGCAGCAGAAACCTGTAGGCATCCAGCACGTTGTTATCCAGCCCATAACCGGTGGCCAGCCCGAAGACGCCCTTGATCTGGTTTTTGAACCGGCTCCATGCGCCGCTGTTGGAAATTGTTCCGACGCCCGGATCGTAAAAGCCGATCTGGTCATCGCTTTCCTTCAGGACGCGGTAGAACTTGAGAACATTGGATTGGTTTTCCTTGATCTCATTGCCGGTGCCATCACAGCATATTACGATTTTTTTCAAAGCAGACCCTCGGGCAAAACACTCAAAGCAATGCCCGCAGCCTATCTGATCTTTTCGGTTCTGTTAATCGCGCAGGTCGCGCGAGCTGTGTGTCAAAGCTGCTCTACCTTGATCGAGTCTTCGGGGTAGAAGGCCAGATGGTCCTTGATCTCGGCGACCGCATCGACCGGGTTCTCGTAGCTCCACGCAGCGTTTTCGGTCACCGACGATTTGTTCACGATGGAAAAATGAGTGGCATCGCCTTTCCCGGGGCAGTGGGTCACCTTGTCGGTCTGGTCCAAAAAGGCCATGGCGATGTCGGACCGGGGAAAGTAGATCACAGGGTCTTTATCTCCGTCCAGCAGCTCAAGTGCGGCGTTGGTCTCGCCCAGAATGGCACCGCCTGACCGGACGCTCCATTTGCCTGCTGCTTTGCGGATCGTGATCTGATTGGTCATGTCTACTCCTTCCCTGGTCTTGTGCGGGCTTACCCCTTGCCCAGTTTATGTAACAATCTGGTGTCAGACCGGCACAGTTGCGGCATCCAACCACAGTTGAGCGGCTTCGCCCAGCCGTGGGCGGATCTTTTCCGCAACGTCGTGATGATAGGCGTTCAGCCACGCGCGTTCCTCGCGGGTCAGCATATCGACCACGATCAAACGCCGGTCGACAGGCACGTAGGTCAACGTCCGCCACCGCAACATGGCCCGCTCGTCATCGCCACCGGGCAATGCAGGGGCCTCTTCCACCACCACGAGGTTTTCCAGACGAATGCCAAACGCGCCCTCGCGGTAGTATCCGGGTTCATTGGACAGGATCATACCCGGCTCAAGCGGCACATGGCTGACCCGCGACAGACGCTGAGGGCCCTCGTGCACGCTGAGGTAAGCGCCCACGCCATGCCCCACCCCATGATTGAAATCCTGTCCCGCCAACCAGAGCGGGAGGCGGGCCACGCATTCGATATCGCGCCCGGCCATGCCGACGGGCCAGCGCAGCATCGACATGGCGATCATGCCTTTCAGCACGCGGGTGAAACAGGTCTTTTCTTCGTCGCCTACCTCACCGATGGCGATGGTCCGAGTGATATCCGTGGTGCCATCCAGATACTGCCCGCCACTGTCCAGCACCAGCAGATGACCATCCTCCAGCCGGCTGTCGGTTTCGTCGGTCACGCGATAATGCATGATGGCACCATTCGGTCCGGTGCCCGCAATCGTATCGAACGAGATATCCTGCAGCGCATTGTCCCGGCGGCGGCTCTCTTCCAGGCGCGACACGACCTGCGTTTCGGTCAGGCTGCCCGGTGTTTGTGCGTCGAGCCAGCAGAGCAGTTCGATGACGGCAGCCGCATCGCGCAGATGTGCCTCGGCGCTTCCGGCGATCTCGGCGGGGTTTTTGCAAGCCTTGGGCAGGGCGCAGGGATCGCCGCCATCGACCATTCGATCCCCCAGCGCATCGGCGACGATCTGCGGCACGGTGTTCGGATCAACCTGAACTGCGCCCTCCAGCGCCTCAACGGCCGCAAGAAACGCTTCGGGTTCGTGCTGCGTCACCTGAGATCCCAGGTGATCCGCCACTTCGGACAGTTTGACAGCGGCCATGAACAGGTCGACACGCCCATCGCTGTGCAGAATGACAAACCCATGGGCGACCGGATTGTAAGCGATGTCCGAGCCGCGGATGTTCAGCAGCCACATGATCGAGTCCGGTAACGTGATCACTGCCGCGGATCGACCGGCGACTGCCAGAACTTTGGCCAGACGGTTGATCTTGCTGTCCGCACCTTCCCCAGCGAACTCAAGCGGGTGGGCTTTTGCAGGGTTCATGGGCGGGGCGGGCTGATCGTCCCAAATCCGGTCGACCAGATTTTCGCATCGCACCAAGGTGACGCCGCTGCCTTCAAGATCCTTCTGTGCGCTGGCGATCTGTCCTTGGGCGTGCAGCCAGGGATCAAAGCCAACCTTGCCGCCATTTGGTAACTGTTCTTTCAACCATGCGCTCAGGCTGACATCCGGCCACGGGACCGGAGTGTAGTCTGCGGCAACCTGCGCCTTCACCTGAGTGCGATAGCGGCCATCGATGAAAACGCCCGCGACATGGGTCAACGCAGCGCAAAACCCTGCAGACCCGGTAAAGCCGGTCAGCCATGCCAGTCGTTCGTCCCGAGGCGCCACATACTCACCCTGATGTGCATCGGCACGGGGAATCAGGAAACCATCCAAACCTTCACGTGCCATCTCGGCCCGCAATGCGGCCAGCCGCGGCGGGCCCTGTTCAGGGCGCGCAGTCACTTCGAAACTCTGGAACATCAAGGGGCCTCATGCGTCGGTCTTGCTGCGCGCAAACCTGCGGCCTGCGCCAAGAAATGTCCAGCGCCCAGATGCTCTGTTGGTCGTCGCTTACCGGAACGCCATGCGGTATCTAAAGGCGCGCGCGACAGGCATCCTCATCCCACAATGAATGCGCGATTGAGGCGACATCGGCAGCGTTGCGACAGAACAGTCTTTATTCGTCGGAATAGAGGGGCGCGTTTCGTCACTTATCTGCTGAGCGCGTTCAATCGCGCCGCATGTCGCCGCGATACAATCCACAGAAAAGACAACGGAACGGTCCATGTTTCAGCCCGTCAAGGCAAAGCTGCGGCCCTAGTCAGCGTGCGGCCATCGACCAATTCGCGTTTGAAGGGGACGCTTCTAAGCGTTCATCGCCAAAGACAAGTCGTTAACTGGCCCGCTTCATTCCCATGACCCGTGCGCGCGCCCGCGGATCACTGTCGAACAACGCCGCCAGTTGCTCGGTCATGGCTCCGGCCAGCTGTTCCACGTCGGTGATCGTCACCGCACGGTCATAATACCGCGTCACATCATGGCCAATCCCGATAGCCAGCAGCTCAACCATCTTGCGCTTTTCCACCATCGCAATCACGTCGCGCAGATGTTTCTCAAGATAATTCGCGGGGTTCACGCTCAACGTTGAATCATCGACCGGAGCGCCATCCGAAATCACCATCAGAATCTTGCGCTGTTCACGCCGCGCTAGCATCCGACGATGCGCCCATTCCAGCGCTTCACCGTCGATGTTTTCCTTCAGCAGCCCTTCTTTCATCATCAGACCCAGATTGTCCCGAGCCCGCCGCCAAGGCGCGTCCGCGCCCTTGTAGATGATGTGGCGTAGATCGTTCAGACGCCCCGGCTGTTGCGGGCGCCCATCGTTCAGCCACGCTTCACGCGCCTGACCGCCCTTCCACGCCCGCGTGGTAAAGCCCAGAATTTCGACCTTAACATTGCAGCGTTCCAGCGTGCGCGCCAGAACATCGGCGCAGATCGCAGCAATTGAGATAGGACGCCCTCGCATCGATCCCGAATTGTCCAGCAACAGAGTCACCACCGTGTCGCGAAACTCGGTATCCTTTTCGACCTTAAAGCTCAGCGGGGTGGTGGGGTTGGCGACAACCCGCGCCAGACGCCCGGCATCCAGAATGCCTTCCTCGCGGTCGAATTCCCAGCTTCGGTTCTGCTGCGCCTGCAACCGGCGCTGCAGCTTGTTGGCCAGACGACTCACTGCGCCTTTCAACGGCTCCAATTGCTGATCCAGATAGGCGCGCAACCGCTCCAATTCAGCCGGTTCCGCAAGATCCTCAGCCGCGATCTCTTCGTCATGGGTGTTCAGATAAACCTTGTAATCCGGATCGGCCTCGGACGCTGGCGGTGGGGCAGGGGGTTCCAGCGGAGCTTCCCCTTCGGGCATCTCCGCCTCTTCTCCCATCTCCTCATCGGCCATCTCATCCATCGAGACCTGGGCCTGAGACTGATCCTGCTGCTCTTCCTGCGTCTGCTCAGGCGTTGCGTCGGCGTCCTGTTCGTCCTGATCATCCTGCCCGGTGCTGTCGGGATCGGGCTGTTCTTCGGCGTCGTCCTCGGCCTGATCTTCCTGCTCGTCGTCCAGTTCGTCGGGGTCGTCCCCCAGCTGGTCGCCATAGCCCAGATCCTTGATCATCTGCCGCGCGAACTTGGCAAATTCGGCCTGATCCGAGAGCACCTCGTCGAGGTTCTCCAACACACCACCAGCCTGTTCCTCGATAAACCCGCGCCACAGGTTCATGACGTTCTCTGCGGCAGGCGGCATATCCCGCCCCGTCGCCAGATGCCGGATCAGGTAACCGGCGGCAACGGCCAAAGGCGCATCCGCAGGCTGCTTGCATTGGTCATACCCTCGCCGGATCGCCTCATGCCCGATCTTGACGTCGATATTCGACGCGGTCCCCGGCATGTCCCGTGCGCCCATCGCCTCGCACCGGGCCACTTCCATGGCCTCATACAAATCGCGCGCCATATCTCCCGGAGGTGCATAGCGCGCGTGGGTCGCGTCATCATGGTATTTGCGCTGCAAGGCCAAGGCATCCGCCGTCCCGCGCGCCAGCAATACCTCTTCCCGTGTCATACGCCGCGAGACCTGAGGCAACCGCATCGACTCACCCGTCATGCCCGACGGATCAACCGTATAGGTCACGTTCAATTCGGGGTCGTCGGCCATCACCTTGGTGGCCTCGGCCAAGGCCTTCTTGAACGGATCAGCAGGATTGTCGTTCTTCTGCACCATGTTCAGACGCCCTTTGTGCTGCAGCGATCCGGTGCCTCAAAGTGAAACCGGATCCCCCTTCATCTGGCCAAAAATATCCCCGCCGGAGGCATTGCACCCGGCACGGGCGCAATTCACAGCCCTAGCCCAAACTCGCAGAGGCTGCACTTTCAGGCAATTCCTCATCAAAGCAACGCTGATAGAACTCGGCGACCGTCTGGCGCTCTAACTCGTCACATTTGTTCAGGAACGACAGGCGGAAAGCGTAGCCGACATCGCGGAAAATCTCGGCATTCTGCGCCCAGTTGATCACGGTCCGCGGGCTCATCACCGTCGACAGATCACCATTCATGAACGCCGTCCGGGTCAGATCGGCCACCGTCACCATCTGGCTGACGGTCTTGCGGCCTTTCTCGGTGTTGTAATGCGGCGCCTTCGACAGCACGATCATCGTCTCGGCATCATGGCTAAGATAATTCAGCGTCGAGACCAGCGACCACCGGTCCATCTGCGCCTGGTTGATCTGCTGCGTCCCGTGATACAGGCCGGTCGTATCGCCCAGACCCACGGTGTTCGCGGTGGCGAACAGGCGGAAGTTGGGGTTCGGCGTAATGATCTCGTTCTGGTCCAGCAGGGTCAGCTTGCCGTCATGCTCCAGCACGCGCTGGATCACGAACATCACATCCGCCCGGCCCGCATCATATTCGTCGAACACGATGGCCACGGGGTTGCGCAGGGCCCAGGGTAGAATGCCCTCATGGAATTCGGTCACCTGTTTGCCGTCGCGCAGCTTGATTGCATCCTTACCGATCAGATCGATCCGGCTGATATGGCTGTCGAGGTTCACCCGCACCGCAGGCCAGTTCAGACGCGCAGCGACCTGTTCGATATGGGTCGATTTCCCGGTGCCGTGATAGCCCTGGATCATCACCCTGCGGTTATGGGTAAAACCCGCAAGAATGGCCAGCGTGGTCTCGGGATCGAACTTGTAGGTGTGGTCAATGGCCGGGACACGATCACTGCGCTCGGCAAAGCCCTTGACCGCCATGTCGCTGTCAATGCCGAACACGTCACGGACCGAGATATCCTCGGTCGGCTTTGCGTTGATGTCGATCGATCCGTCAGCCATGCGCCTTGTCCTTATCCTTTGGCCCGTTCACCGGGTTTGAACCCGTGTGTGGTGCAACATATTGCGGGCAAGGGCAAGGGAAAGAGGCGACTTCATTCCGGCGATGCGTGGTTTCGAGAGCCGAGGCCAAACTCCGCCCTTGGTCAGACGCCTTGCCCGGTCTGAGGTCGAGGCCCGACAATATGCTATTGTCATAAAAGTGATGACGCACTGGCACAAACGATCCGATCGGGATCCGCCGGGAAAGGGGACAGCGATGAGCATTATGAGTATTCAGAAATACCGGGTTTCTACCAGCACCAACCTTCGAAACCCCAGCGCAGCGAAGTTTCAGCTGCATCTAACAGGAAATCCGATACATGGAGACGTCGCAGAAGGGTGGATTCACTTCTACCCTGCTATGTTCCCCGACACGATTGGAGCTGTTCACAACGACACGCTGAGGGCCCGCATCTTGGCAGATGATTTTGCGTATTGGTACGACATCCTGCGCCACGAGCACCCGGTGTTCCTGTACTATATGATCGACCCGAATTCAGGGGACCGCAAGTTGAATTCAGTGGGGCTTGGCACCAGACAAGAGGGTCCCGGCGAAGGTCCGACAGATCAAGACGCCTAGTCCGGTGGCTTATTTAAAACTCCGGCTGTCCTTGATCTGATCCCAGGCCCAGACGACCTCTTGCAGCTGCTCTTCCTGAGATCGGTCGCCGCCGTTCATATCCGGGTGCAGCACCTTGATCAGTTTCTTATAGGCCTTGCGGATCTCGGCCTTGGACCAGCTGTCCTGCGCCTCGAGGATCTCGATGGCGCGGCGTTCGGTGGGGGGCAGGCGGCGGCCGCCGGAATTGGCGCGGCCGGGGTTCTTGGTGGCGTTCTCGCCCAGAACCTGATGCGGGTCCTCGATGCCCAGACGGGCCCAGGCGCGGGCCTCGGGGTCGCCCATGGGTTTGGTCTCACGCTCCCAGACCTTGTCTTTGGATCGCTGCGCGTTCAATTCGGCCTCGGTGGTGCCGTCGAAGAAATTCCATTTCTGGTTATATTCACGCACGTGCTGCTGGCAGAACCAGAAGAAGTCATCCAGAACATCCGGGGCCTTGGGCGCGCGGAACTTTCCGGCCTCTTCGCACCCCTCATGGTCGCAGATTCGGGTCGAGGTTTCGGACGCACCCGACATCCCCCGGCGCCCGCGCGGCTTCTTTTTCTTGGCGCTGGACACGGACATATCGAACCCGAAGGGATCTGACTTTACCATCTGCTCAACCTCACGAACGCATCTTTTCGACTCGGAGGCAGCAGTTTAATCTAAGGAGCCGAAAGTAGAAGAGGGGGGCGGCAATTAATTTGCTGCTGAGCACAAAAATGAGTGTGACCAAGGAAATCCATGATCGCCTGCAGGTGGCCTTCGATCCGCGCGAGCTGGAGGTGGTTGATGACAGTGAAAGCCATCGCGGTCATGCCGGCTATCAGGAAGGCGGCGAAAGCCACTTTAACGTGCGTATTCGTGCGGCGGCCTTTGCAGGGCAGTCCCGCGTGGCGCGTCATCGGTCCGTACATAAGGCACTGGGCGATATCGTGCCGCGTATCCACGCGCTGGCACTGGATATCGACGTTTAGGCCGCGCGCAAGGGCCGCAGCGACCGGATATTGCGAAAGAACACGCTGGCGGCCACAACGCGTCAACACATGAACGCAGGTCCAAACCCGAGGCTGGCGCAGACATGACCGACGAGACCGAATCGCCGAAGACTTACCTCAGACGCCTGCTTGCGGTTGCGTTCGGTATCGGCGTGGCATTGTTGGTGATCCTGTCAGCGTTTCTGTATATGTCACGTGAGACCGGTGGGCGCATTGGGGATATGCGGCAAGCTTGGCAAAGCTATTCGTCCGAAACCACACCGCGCGGATACTGGATTTCCGATATCCGCGAGTATTTCGGCTATGGCGGTCTGATTCACAACTTCAAGAACTATGTGCTACGCCATGATCCAGAATATGGCCCAACCCTGCGGCAGCAATCTGACAATCTGCTGGACACGATCGAAGCCTATCGCGCGGCGAACACCTCTGCCGGCGAATTGCAGGCTCTGAAGCGAATCGAGGACGTGGCTCATGAGTACATCGGCAACGTCCCCCGCATTGAAGCGGGCATTGCGGCAGGGCTGAACGCCGAGGAAATTGATGCGCTTGTCCGGGTCGATGACAGCGATGCGCTGGCGGCGCTGGCGACTTTGGAGCAACTCTGGATCGCCGAGCGTGATCGCAGCCTCACCGGGATGGTGCGCGCGTTTTCCGATGGCGAACGGCTGGTGCGCAACTTCTCGGTCCTGCTGGTCGGTTTGATCGTCGTCGTGGGTGTGATTGCGGTTTTGACGACCTTGCTGATTGCGAACATCCTGCGCACCAATCACCGCTTGCAGACAGAGCTTGCGCTGCGCGAACAGGTCGAGTTGGCGGAACGCAAACTGGCGCGCGCTGTTGAACAAAGCCCGGCTTCGATCCTGATCACCGACACGGATCTGAAGATCGAGTACGCCAACCGCAAGTTCTTTGAGCTTAGCGGTTATACTTCGGACGAAGTGTATGGCCATACGCCGCGCATGCTTCAATCAGGCCATTCCGGGCAGGGCGTCTATAGCGATCTGAAAGAGCGTCTGGCGCATGGCCAGAGCTGGTACGGGGTTTTTCGGAACCTGCGCAAGGATGGAACACACTACTGGGTCTCGACAGCCATCTTTCCGTTGGTTGGGCAGGATGGGACGATCACGCACTATATTGGCATCGGCGAGGACCTGACCGAGGCGCGCCGTACAAACGAGCAATTTGCGCAAGTCCAGAAAATGGAAGGCGTTGGCATTCTGGCGGGCTCGGTCGCGCATGATTTCAACAACGTGCTCATGAGCATTACCGGAAACGCCGATCTGATCGAGATGGATGCAGATGAGAACGCCGACATCCAGACGTCGGTCAACCATATTCGGATCGCCGCACGCCGGGCACAGGCTTTGGTGCGCAAGATGCTCACTTTCGCCCGACAGCGCCCGCGCAACCCGACGCGCGGTGATATGGTCAAGGCCACGCAAGAGGCGCTGGATCTGATATCGGTATCCGCGCCGCCAAATGTCGAAACGCGATTTGACGTCGACCTCGACCAGGCGTTCTCGGATTTTGACGGGACCTTGTTCTTCCAGACCCTGCTGAACCTTTGCCACAATGCTTTCGAGGCGATGGGCGATCAACCCGGCGAAGTTGTGCTGCGCATCTCCAAGGCAGAAAGCGATGCGCTGGATGATCTTCCGGACGAGGCCATCGGGGTCATCCGCCTGGATGTCCAGGACACCGGCCCCGGCATGTCGGCCGAGTTGCAGCAGCAGGTATTCGAGCCATTTTTCTCGACCAAGCCGGTGGGTAAGGGGACCGGTCTTGGCCTGACCATCGTTCGCAACAGCGTCGAAGAATGTCATGGCCGGGTCGAGCTACAGTCCGCGCCCGGCGAGGGCACCCTCTTCAGTTTGTTCTACCCGCTCATGCCTGCACTCAGCCAGACCGAACAAGCCGAGGTCGCGGCGATTACCGGACAAGAGCGGGTCTTGCTGGTCGATGATGACGAAAACGTACTTTACGTAACCCGCACCTTGCTGACCCGCTACGGGTATCGGGTCGAGGCGTATTCCGATCCCCTGAAAGCAAAGGATGCGTTTGAAGCGGCACCTGACAGCTATGATGTGATTGTGACCGACCTCAAAATGCCCGGGCTTATGGGCACAGGTCTGATCGACTCGGCCCGGGATGCACGCGGTGATGTTCCGGCGATTCTGATCAGTAGTTATTTCGATGACATGGATAAGTTGTCAAACGCCGACAATCTTATAATGGCGCAAAAACCGATAGAAATACAACAACTTGCAAGGTTTATCCGGTCTTCGGTTGGCTAGGCGTCGTTACATTTCTTAACATCTTTTCACGGTCTTTAACCCTGATCAAATCACCACGAAACATCTGCCCCTTAGGTTTCGCTTAGCCGATCCTCGTCCAAACTGAGTGATCGGACTAGCGAAAAAGGGGCTTTTAGATGATGACCAAAGCCAGAACATGGTTCTCGGCGCTTTCGACAGTTTCGCTGCTGACGATGGGCGTCGCGCTCCCGGTTCACCAGGCCCAGGCGGATGAGCCGGGCCCGGTAGAAGCCATAGAGTTCGACCCAGCCAAGGCGGCCCTTGGCAAACGACTTTTCTTTGATCCGCGACTGTCGGGCGACGGCGCGCTGGCCTGTGCCAGTTGCCACCAGCCGGAGAACGGGTTCACCGACGGGCAGGCCCTGTCGGACGCCTATACCGGCAACCTGCATTTCCGCAACGTGCCGACGCTGATCAACAGCGCCAAGCGCGCCGCGTGGTTCCATGACGGGCGCATAGGGACCAACCTCAACGACGTGACCCGCGAAAGCATCACCGAGACCTACTCCATGAACATGGACATGCGTCTGATGCAGGAACGCATCAAGCAGGACCCGGTCTACGTCGAAATGTTCGAAGCTGCCGGATTTGGCGAGCCTTCGAACGGTGGTGTCCGCAACGCGATCCCGGAATATCTGAAAACGCTGATCTCGCGCGGCGCGCCCTTCGACACCGGAGAGATGTCGGATGAGGCCAAGGCAGGCTATGAGCTGTTCAACGCCAGCGGCTGTAATTCGTGCCACTCGGGCGAGCGGTTCACGGATGACCTGCCGCACAATATCGGCGTTGGCGACAATCCCGACATCTGGGCGGACCCGACACGTCACATCACCTTCGTGACGATGATGAAGTTCCTCGGCGTCGAGAACTACATGAACCTGCGCGCCGATCCGGGCGCCTATATCCGCACCCACACCGCGGATACGTTCGGCACCTTCATGACCCCCACGCTGCGCGAGCTGACCTATACCGCGCCGTATATGCACAACGGCACGATGGAAACGCTGGAAGACGTGGTGGCCTTCTACAACGCCGGTGGCGGTGATGATGAAAACAAGGATCCGCGCATCAAGCCGCTTGGCCTCAACGAGACCGAACAAGCGCAGCTGGTGGCCTTCCTGAAGGCACTGTCCGGCGAACCGCTGACCGGTCCTGACTTCGTCGCCGAGGAAATCGATACGGACTATGCGCCGATCGAAAACTGGCGCGAAACGACAAACTGAGGAGTGGACCCATGAAAGACCTTAAGTCTTACCTTTCAGGCACAATCGCCACCGCTGCCTTGTTTGCCGCCATCGGTTCGCAAGCGTTTGCTGCGGACAGCATGGAGATTGAGGCCGGTATTGGCGGGGCAGACCCTGACCCCGATGCGCCGCTGGTAGCGCTGGGCGAGCCGCCCATCCCGTTGGACAACCCGCAGACCGAAGCCAAGATCGAACTGGGCAAGATGCTGTTCTTCGATCCGCGTCTGGGCGGGAACGAGACAACACCCTGTTCGGCCTGTCACTTGCCCGATGTGGGCTGGGACGTCGAAGCGCCGATCTCGTTCGGCTATCCGGGCACGACCCACTGGCGTAACAGCCAGACGGTTGTGAACTCGGCCTATTACGGCAAGCTGTTCTGGGCAGGCTCAAGTAAAAGCCTCGAAAGTCAGGCCAAATCCGCCGCTGGCGGTGCGGTCGCGGGCAACGGTGAATCCGACATGATGGAGGCCCGTCTGGCCTTTGTCCCCGAATATGTCGAACGCTTTAACGACGTCTTCGGCGACCAGTGGCCACGCATCGGCAACGCATGGCGGGCTATTGCTGCGTTTGAACGCACCATCGTTCAGACCGACACGCCCTTCGACAACTACCTGCGCGGGGATGATGCGGCGTTGACCGAGGAACAGAAACGCGGGCTGGAGCTGTTTACCGGCAAGGCGCAATGTTCCGAATGCCACAACGGCGCGCTGCTGTCGGATGAGAAATACTACAACACCGGCGTTCCGCCCTATAGCGGCTGGGAAGATGACGGTCTGGCGCAAGTGACCTTCCGGTATGAGCTCTATTCCAAAGGCTCGACCGAGGATTTCTACCGCCACACCAAGGACGATCCCGGTTTCTATTTCCGCACCAAGGAAAAGGCCGATCTGGGCAAGTTCCGCACGCCAAGCCTGCGCTACACCCTCTACACCGAACCCTACATGCATAACGGCATGTTGGAGACGCTTGAGGATGTTGTCGAGTTCTACAACCAGGGCGGTGGCGAAAACGAATTCGCAGCAACCAAATCCGATCTGATCCAGCCGCTTGGCCTGAATGATCAGGAAAAGGCGGATCTGGTGGCCTTCCTGAAATCCCTGTCCGGCGACGAGATTCTGGTCGAAGAACCTGATCTGCCGGATTACCAGCCGCTTCCCGCGGCAGCAGAGGAGTAAGCGTCATGAAAGATCATAACGCAACCGGATGCAGTTGTACGGGTGAGGCCAAAAAGGCCTGCACCGTGAACCGCCGCCAGTTCCTGTTCGCCTCGGGCGCAACAACCTTTGCCGTGATGGTGGCCATGCCCACCCGCCACGGTCAGGCCGAACAGGTTCCTGCCCTTGTGTCCACCTATCCGCGCAAGCTGATCGGCAAACTGTCCGAGTTGGAACAGGATGTTCCGGTCGAGTTCTACTACCCCGATGAGGGCGACTATTCGGACTCGATCCTGGTCAAGACCGGCGTGGAAAGCGGCGGCGGCATTGGTCCGCAAAAGGATGTTGTGGCCTTCAACCTCACCTGCACCCATCAGGGCGGGTCGATGTATGACAGCTACAAGCCTGAACATAAGGTGCTGGGCCCGTGCCCGCTGCACCTGTCCACCTATGACGTGACACGGCACGGCATCCTCGTCTCGGGGCAGGCCTATCAGTCGCTGCCGCAGGTCCTTTTGGAACTGGACGGTGACGATATCTACGCCGTTGGCATGTTCGGCCTGATCTACGGCCGCTACGACAACCTCATTGCATAAGGGAAACGGAATCATGGCAACCCCGTATTACGTACCCGAAACCAACGTCCCGCTGCCGCCCAAAAGGGCCGAGGTCATCTCGACCGCCTGCGACTACTGCATCGTGGCCTGTGGTTACAAAGTCTACCGCTGGCCCGTGACGGCCAAACCAGGTGGCCCAACTGCGGACGAAAACGCCTTTGGCGAGGATTTTCCCGTTGCACCGCTGGGTGCATGGGTCGCGCCGAACCAGCACAATATCGTTCTGCACAAAGGTCAGCCGCACCATGTGGTGATCATCCCTGACAAGGACACGCAATACGTCAACACCGACGGCGACAGTTCCTTGCGGGGCGGGTGTATCGCACAGAAATGCTATAACCCGCAGACGCCGACACGCGACCGTCTGAAGACACCGCTGATGCGGATCTATGGCACGCTGATGCCGGTTCCGTGGGATCTGGCGCTGGATGTGGCGGCTGAGGTGGGCAACCATGTCATCGCCAAGCACGGCACCAATGCCTATGGCGTGAAAACCTTCAGCTATCAGTATATCGAGAACACCTATGCGATCTCGAAATACGCGCTGCGCCATATCAACACCGCGAACTTCACCTTCCACGACACGCCGTCCGACGTAACCTCGACCCCCGGTTTCCGGGATGCAGGTTTCGACAACTTCGGCCCGTCCTACGAAGACTGGCGCGATGCAGAAACCCTTCTGGTTTGCGGTACCGACCCGTATGAGACCAAGACCATCCTCTATACCCAGTGGATGATGAAGGGGATGCAGAACGGTCAGAAAGAAATCTATCTGATCCCGCGCCGGTCTGCCGGTGTGGCCCATGCTGAGAAAATGGGCGGTCTGCATATCGACGTTCTGCCCGGTACCGACCTGCTGGTCGTCAACGCCATCGCCCGCGTCATCGTGGAAAATGGCTGGGAAGACAGCGACTGGATCAAGAAATGGGTCAATAACAAGTGGGAGAGCTCGTCCGGCTTTGGTCAGGGCACCCGCAACACGCCATGGCAGTGGCGGACGACTTGGGGCAAGTTCCAGACCGCAGGGTTTGAGGACTGGAAAGAGTGGCTGCTGTCGCAAGACGAGTTCTCGCCTGAAAATGCTGCCGCCATGGCCGAAATCGACGTGCAGAAAATCTATACTGCCGCCGAATGGCTGGCCAAACCCAAGGCGGATGGCACGCGACCCAAAACCTCGGTCATGATCGAGAAAGGGTTCTACTGGTCCAACAACACCGGCAACACGCAGGCGATCTCGGCTCTGGGTATCATCTGTGGCTGTGGCGGTCGTCCGGGTCAGGTCATTGGCCGGGCCGGTGGTCACCAGCGGGGCGGCGTGAAGGGCGGGAAATACCCGCGCAACAAATCGCCCGAGAAACTGCCCGGTCGCCGTCGCCGCGCCATGGATACCGACCGGTATCTGATCGCAGGTCATACCCGTATGGCCCATGTGATTGGTACCACATGGATCCAGTCCATGTGCGGCAGCCAGCAACTGGCCGACAAGTTCGAGGAACTGACCGTCCGCAACCCGCATCAGATCGCCAGCTTCGACAAGCAAGAGATGATCGACACGCTGAAGGCCCGCGCCGACAGCGGCGGTATGGTGGTGATCAACCAGGACATCTATCTGCAGGACCCGATCGGCAACCGCTACGCCGACATCGTGTTCCCCGCAGCGACCTGGGGTGAAGAGGACTTCCTGCGCGCCAACGGCGAACGCCGTCTGCGTCTGTACCAGAAGTTCTACGATGCCCCCGGTGCGGCGAAACCTGACTGGTGGATCATTGCACAACTGGCACAGCGGATGGGCTTTGACGGGTTCGACTGGCAGAACTCGAACGAGGTCGCGGAAGAGGCCGTGCGCTTTACCCGCGGGTCGCGCAAGGACTTCCACGCGGTGCACCGTCTGGCCAAGAAAGAGGGCAAAACCCTGCACCAGAAGGTCCGTGAGTTTGGCACCGATGGGGTGCAATGCCCGGTCATGCTGGATGCCGATGGGGTCACGCTGATTGAAACCAAACGTCTGCACGACACAACCCGCGAACTGCCCGAGACCGGTGCGGCTGGCGCGGATGTGTTCAACAAGAAGCTGACGCATTTCAACAGCCAGACCGGTAAGTGCAACATCCAGAAGTCTCCGTGGGGCCTGTTCTCGGACTATTGGGAATGGCTGAAACCCAACAAGGACGAAGGCGAGCTTTGGGCGACCTCGGGTCGGATCAACGAACGCTGGCAGTCCGGCTTTGACGACCGCCGCCGCCCGTATATCGTGCAGCGCTGGCCGGAGAACTGGGTCGAGATTCACCCCGACGATGCGGCCGAGCGTGGCATCGAAAGCGGCGACTATGTGATGGTCTATTCGGAACGCGTTCCGGGCAACAAGACCACGCTGCTGGGTGTGGAAGGCGATGACTTCCAGTTCTCGAAACTGATGGAGAACGGGCATATCGAACTGACCAAAGCGGCGATCACCGCCGTGGCCATGGTCACGCCCGCCATCAAGAAAAGCGTTGTTTACATGGACTTCCTGCATATGCAGCAGCCGGCAAACGCGCTTGAGGGCCGGATCGTCGACTGGATCAGCGGCAACTACAACTACAAGATGGGCGTTGCCAAGCTGCGGAAACTGGGGCCGAGCCCCTACAAGACCTCGTTCCGCACGATGTCCTTCGCACCGCGCGACATCGCCTGATGTCTTTCCGGGGGGCGGTCGCCATGCCGCCCCTCGGGTCTGGTCCCACTGCAGAAGGGACCACATGGAAGGCAGGCTTCGGTTGGGAAACCTGTCTTCCACTTTCACCCAACCTGTCCCAACGCAAAACATGGCAGACCCGATATGACACTGAAATCCGATACCGCCCTGCGCGATGAGGCCGCTGGCCTGTTTTCCGAATATGCGAAATCCGACTATGACGTGATCCGTTTGCGCGCCATTCAGGCGCTGACCGCCATCGGTGCCGCCAACAGTCCGGCCTTGGTCGAGGCGCTGCTGGATGATGACGAAGACGTCCGTCAGGACGCGGCCCAAGCACTGGGCGCGCTGGGCGTGCAGGACGCCGCACCCCAACTGCTGGAAAACCTGATCCACGATCCCTGCGGCGAGGTGAAACTGGCCTGCGTCACAGCTCTGGCCGAGTTGAAGTCCGAAGATGCAGCCCCCTATCTGCGCACGCTTGTGACCGGACGCGGCGAGGACATCACATGGGATGAAGACGAGCTGCACCAAGACGAATGGGACGACTGGCTGGACACCCAGATCGCAGCCATCAAGGCGCTGGGTCGCATGGGCGACGCTGCCGCCATTGAGCCCATCGTCATGGCGCTGATGGACGAAGACGGGCAAGAGCTGGGCGATGTGGCGTGCGAGGCGCTGGGCCGGATCGGCCAGCCCGCCGTGCCGACGCTGGGCGTGTTCGCCCAATCCCAAAACCGCCGCCTGCGCCACCGCGCCCTGCGCACGCTGGCCACCATCGGCGGGGCCGAGGCCGAAGCGATCCTGCGCAAGGCCATCGCCGACAAGGACGGCGCCGTGCGCCTGATCGCCTATGAGGCGCTGATGCCCGGCGATCCGGCGTTGGTCGAACAGGCGCTGACCGATGCGGTCGAGGATATCCGCATCGCGGCCCTGACCCAGTCCGGCTTTTCTGAACCCGAATTGCTGGATCGCATGATGCGCGACCCCGGTGCCAAGGTGCAACTGGCGCTGCTCGACCGGCTGGACCGCGACACGCCGATCACGGATCAAGAAGACCTGCGTTGGCAGGTACTGGATTTCCTCGCCACCGGCCAACAGCCCGAGGTCTCGGCGCAGGCACTGGGTCTGCTGGCGGCGCTGGCCCCGGACTTGGTGGCCGATCGCCTGAACGCGCTGTTTTCGGTCGATGCGGACGACCTCAAGGCCGAGCGCATCCAATGGGCCATCGTCGACGCGCTGGCGACCTCGCCCCTGCGCGAGGCGGCAGAATGGCTGCAACGCGCCTGCCGTGCGCCCTTCCGGTCGGTGCGGCTCAAGGCCGTGGCCTCGCTGGCGATGATCGTCACCGACACCGCCCGCCCGCATGTGAACCAGCAGCAGGGTTGTGAATTGCTGCTGTCCTTCGCGCTGGCCCCGATGCCTGTGGCCGCCGAGGAAGCCCCCGAAGAAGAGACAACGCAAACCGACATCGCCGCGCTGGAAGAGGCCGGGCTGGACGTCTCGGAAGGCGGCGAGAACGGCCCGACCTCAAGCCTCGGCGCGATCCTCGGTCACGACGCCATCGCGGCAGAAATGACGCAGGAAGCGCAAGAGGATGAGGTGCAACCGCTGACCCCCCGCGAACAGGCGCTGCTGGCCAAGGCGACCCGCCACCCCAAACGCCGCCGCGTCGCGCTGGACGACAATGCCGAAGCGCTGGAGCGGGAAACACGCCTATCCGCCATCCGTCTGCTGGGCGAGGTGCCGGGGATGCAGATCATGCTGGCCCAGATTGCACAGGACCCCGAGACCGAGATCGCGCAACAGGGTTTCTCGGCACTGGCCGCCGCGGTCACCCGCAACGGTGTGGAACTGGAGCACGACCAACTGGTGGACCTGATTACCAAGGGCCTGTCGCACACCGACTCAAGCCTCTCGCTGCAGGCGTTGAAACTGCTGCAACAGGCCGATCTGCCACCGCAGGACAGCCTGCGCGGCAAGCTGCGGGCGATGGTGAAAACCGGCGATACCGCCTTCCGCATCGACGCCATGCAGATCCTGACCCGCTGGGACGGTACGCCAGATGTCGCGCGCAGCCTGCTGGATGACGTCTCGGCCCCGGTGCGGCAGGCGGCCATGCGGCTCTTGTCGGAAACCGCGCCCGATCAGGCCGGCGCCGCCATCGTGCCCTTCCTGATGGCCAACCCCGAGCAGCGGATCGTGACCTATGTCAATGACAGCGCGCCTGCGGTGGTGTCCATTGGTCGCCAATTGCTGACCGAACTGCGCGACGAAAACCGCCGCGCGCAATGGCCGGTGATGATCAGTGCATTGGCCGATCTGCTGGGGGCCGACTCCCGGGCGGCGTGAACCCCGGAGGGACAGATGAACATATCGCTGAAACTGACTGCGGCGATCCTGGCGGGGGCGATGGCCTTTGGCCCCGCCGCACAGGCCGACGACCTGCCCGAGGTCGCGGTGGTGCATCAGATCATCGACCTCAACGCCGATACCCCGGCCCATGCGTTCCGGTTCGAACCCAAGTTCCTGCAGGTCCCTGCAGGCGCAACCGTGCGCTTCAAGGGCTCGACCGGGCGGCATACGGTGACCGCCATCACCCGCATGATCCCCGTTGGTGCCCGCAGCTTTGAAATTCGTGGCAAGCCCGAGATGGACCTGACCTTCGAGAAAGAGGGCGTCTATGGCATCCGCTGCCGTGTGCATGGCCGCCACGGCATGGTGATGCTGCTGGTCGTTGGCGACCCCAGCTCGAACCTCGAAGAGGCCAAGGCTTACCTGCCCAAGCTGGGTGAGGCCGAGCAGGCCGGCTTCGAAGAACTCTTCGCCTATATGGAGGCCCAAAATGGCTGATGGATGCGCCTGCGACCGCCACGCCCATATGTACCTGACCGTTGACGACGCGCTGCGGCGCGGACTGTCCGTTGCTGACCCCCTCACGGACACCGAGACGCTGCCGCTGGCGCAAGCCATCGGTCGGGTATTGGCCGAGGATTGCTCCAGCAAGGTCGATATGCCCGCTTTTGATAATTCGGCGATGGACGGCTATGTGCTCCGAACCGCCGATCTGGGTGAAGGGCCGCTGTTCGAACTGCCCGTCGCCGGGCGCATTGCCGCCGGAGACAGCGGTGCCCATGACGCGCCCCAAGGCAGCGCCCTGCGCATTTTCACCGGCGCGCCGGTGCCGCCCGAGTTTGATGCGGTGCTGATGCAGGAAGACTGTGACGCGACCCCCGACCGCATCCGGTTCAGCCGCCGCCCCAAACCCGGCCAGCATATCCGCCGCGCAGGCGAGGACCTGCAGGCCGGCGCGCCCATCCTGCGGCGCGGTTGCGAGATCACCGCGCGCGAAGCCGCCGCGCTGGCCTCGTCGGGATACGGAGAAGTCAAGGTCTACCGCAAGCTCAAGGTCACCATCTTCTCGACCGGTTCCGAACTGCGTCAGCCCGGCGAAGACCTCGGCCCGGGCCAGATCTACAACTCGAACCGCTACATGCTGCTGGCCTTGCTGGACAAGCCGTGGATCGACCTGACCGACCGTGGCCCCGTTGTGGACAGTCCCGCCCTTCTGGAACAGGTCCTGCGCGAAGCCTGCGAGACGTCCGATTTGATCATCACCACCGGCGGCGTCTCGGTCGGCGACGAAGATCACATGCCGCGCCTCTTTGCCGAGATCGGCGGCGAGGTCGACGTGATGAAGGTCGCCATGAAGCCCGGCAAACCGATCATGTTCGGCCGTCGCGGCGATGCGCTTTACGTGGGCCTGCCCGGCAATCCGGTTTCGGCCTATATCACATGGCAGATCATCGGATCGCAAATGATGGCCCGCCGCGCCGGTCTGCACCGGTCCGATCGCTTTCCGGAACACGCCGTTCTGGCCGAGCCGTTGGAGCGTCGTGCCGGTCGTCAGGAATACCGCCCCGTGCGCATCGACGGGATCGCCCCCGACGGCACGCCGCGCCTACGGCTGATGGCGGCTTCGTATAGCGGTCGGGTTGCGCTCTTGGCGCAGGCGGACGGTCTGGCGGTTATTCGCGCCGAGACCCAGGCGCTGCCAGCCGGCGAGGCGCTGGACTTTATCCGGTTCTGACGCGGTGCTGTCCCTATGACCTTTTCTGTCCAGCGCTTGCAAGGTCAAAGCGCCTGCGGCTACAACACTCTTGCGCCAGCTGAATCAGCCTGCTCGGAAGCCCGTATGGTCAAAGAACATATCCTTGTTGTTGATGACGATCCGCAGATCACATCTTTCTTGCAGCGCTATCTGGAAAAGCAGGGCTGTCAGGTCTCTTGCGCGGCGGATGGCACCGCCATGGATGCGGTGCTTGCGCGGGAAGAGGTTGATCTGATCCTGCTGGATATCGGCCTGCCGGGGCGCAACGGGTTCGACATCACGCGCGAACTCAGGGTCAGTTCAAACATTCCCATCATCGTGCTGTCCGGTCGGGATGAGATTTTCGACCGCGTCGTCGGGCTGGAATTCGGGGCCGACGACTACATCACCAAACCTTTCGAGGCACGCGAGGTTCTGGCCCGTATCCGCACCGTTCTGCGCCGCGCCCGCCCCGAGGACAAACCCGTCAACGGGGCCGAGATGCCTCTGATCACCTTCGGCGACTGGGTGCTGAACGTAAACGAACGCACCCTGACTGCGACCGGGGCCGAAGAAACCACGCCCCTGACCACCACCGAGTTCGACGTCCTGCAGGCCTTTGTCTCGAACCCGCATATGGTGTTTTCCCGCGATCAGCTGCTGGACAAGGCTCGGGGTCGTGAAACCATCGTCGGTGACCGCACCATCGACGTCCACGTCGCCCGCCTGCGCAAGAAGATCGAGCCCGACCCCGCCGCCCCAACTTTCATTAAGACGGTCCACGGCATTGGCTATTGCTTTGCCGCCAATGTGCGCAGAACCGGCGGTTAGGTTAGCTCTTTATACATATAGGTCGTCGGCTCCAGCCGGTCCTCGAACGGGTTGCGGCAATAATTCGGGATTTCTCCGGCAATCTGAAAGCCCAATGATTGGTACAGAAGACGCGAGGGATCGCTGCTGCGGGTGTCCAGCACCAGTGTGCTGCGCCCCATCTCTCTGGAGCGATCCTCCAACGCGCCCATCAGCGCTCGACCCAACCCGCGACGGCGGGCGTCGGGATGGACCAGCAGCTTGGCCACATCCGCCCGGTGGGGTTGGTTCGGCATGGTGGCGGGGATCAGTTGCACGGTGCCCTGAATGCGGCCCTCGCCATAAGCCACGAACAGATCCAGCGCCCCGGCCTGCACATCGGGACCCACGCGATCCTGCCAATAGGCGCGGGCATCGCACTGCGGAAACGGCAGGATGAACCCGATGCTGGCCCCGGTATGTACGCAGCGATGTAGGATCTCCGTCAGATCATCCAGCGCGCCGTCGAAAAAGGCCGGGCTCAGGCGCGTGATCATATCAGCACCAGCAAATACCGCGCCCCGCGCGCGGATCCGGTTTCAAACCGCGTCGGGCCGGACAGGTGATAGCGCAGGCAATCGCCGCCGCTCAGCACGTGTTCGGTGCCATCCACCGTCAGCGTCAGCCCGCCGTCCAGAAGGATCAGATGATGTTCCTGGCCCGGCTTGGGCGGTGTGTTATAGCTGATCACGGTGCCGGGGGGCAGGTGACCCTCCAACACCTCGCCGCTCAGCCCAGAAGCCGGGGGCGAAACCGACCGGCGCGTAAAACCGGTCTCGGGGTCGCGCCATTCGGGTTGGCGTTCGAAGGGTACACGGGGGTCGAAACTGTCCTCGACCATCATCAGCAGGCGCGACATGGGCAGGCCATAGGCGGCACATAACCGGCCCAGCGTTTCCGCCGTCGGGCTGACCTCGCCCTTCTCCATCCGCGACAGGGTCGCCCGGCTGATGCCGCTGTGTTCGGCCAGCTGCTCCAGCGACCAGCCGCGACCTTGCCGCAGCTCATTCAATCGTGCGGCAAGACGATGCGCAAGGTCATCCAACATGAGCAAATATGGGAATCATGATCATATTTGGGATTATTGGTTAAATTAAAATCATACGCAAACAAAAAAAGAGCGCAGCTTGCGCCGCGCTCTTCCGATTGTCCAAACGGGATGGAGTTTACTTCCAGCCAACCTCGTTAAAGATTTTCTGCGCTTCGGGGATGTTCTTGGCAACCTCGGACAGGTTCACTTCGTCGGCCTTGAACTCACCCAGCGCGGCCACGTTCTCGGCCAGCGCCGCGCCTTCTACGGCGGGGTATTCATCGTTGCCGTTTGAGAAATAAACCTGCGCCTGATCGCTGGCCAGGTATTCCAGGAACTTGA
Source organism: Ruegeria sp. G7 (assembly GCF_056535465.1). Taxonomy (NCBI): domain Bacteria; kingdom Pseudomonadati; phylum Pseudomonadota; class Alphaproteobacteria; order Rhodobacterales; family Roseobacteraceae; genus Ruegeria; species Ruegeria sp. G7. The sequence continues at coordinate 1,866,368 of NZ_JBQFIL010000001.1, forward strand.
CCGCGTTGTCCTTGTTGGGTGCGTTCGCTGCCACACCTGCACCCGACAGGTTCATATGCGCGCCCTCGGCATCCTGTGCGGGGAACTGCACACCGATCATATCCATGTCGGCACTGAGCCCTTTCACATCCTTACGGATCGCACGCGCAAAGTAGTAAGAGTTCGATACGGCGATCTCGCACTCGCCCGATACGATGCCGCGCAGCTGATCGGTGTCACCACCCTGAGGGTCACGCGCCATGTTGGCAACGACACCTTCGGCCCAGGACTTCGCGGCCTCGGTCCCGTGATTGGTGATGATCGAGGCCAGCAGCGTCTGGTTATAGGTGTTGCTGGATGACCGGATGCAGACCAGACCTTTGTACTCGGGCTTAGCGAGATCCAGATAGGTTGCCGGCGGATTGGCCACCTCGGCCTTATCGAAGAAGATAATCCGCGCGCGCTGCGAGAAGCCATACCACTGGTTGTCATCGTCCTGCAGGTTTGCCGGGATGCGCTCTTCCAGAGTTGCGCTGTCTACGGCCTGCAGAAGGCCGGCATTCTTGGCACGGGCCAGACGCGAGGTGTCAACGGTCAGAAGAATGTCAGCGGGAGAGTTCGCGCCCTCGGCCTCCATGCGCGCGATCAGCTCGTCAGCTTTGCCTTCAATGCGATTGATCGTGATGCCGGTGGCCTCTTCGAAATCGGAATAGAGACGTTCGTCCGTGTCGTAGTGGCGTGAGGAATAGAGATTCAGCTCACCTTCGGCAGCTGCAGAAGTCGCAATCAGTGCCGTCAGCGCGGCGGCGATACAGGTAGAGGATTTCAGCATGATGTGTCCCAAGATTAGAATACGCTGCGGGCAATAACCCGACTGATTTGGTCAATTAAACGATTCCATGGAAGATGCAAGAAATTCCGACAAAATTAGTTGGTCAAATTGTCACTGTGGATGGCGGGGCGTATCTGCGAAAGGGAACGTTTCGAAAATCGGGATGCGATCGGGGACTGGTCATGAACCAGCCGAAAACAAAAAAACCGCGCTGAGTCAGCGCGGTTTTTCTATTCGGAATGTGCCGTTCTCAGCCTTGGCGTGCTTTGAACTTGCGCTGCGTCTTGTTGATCACGTAGACGCGGCCTTTGCGACGCACAACCCGGCAATCACGGTGCCGGTTCTTGAGCGAGCGGAGCGAGTTCTTGACCTTCATGGGTCTGTCTCCAATCTGCGGCGCCTTCATCAAAGACGTGGCCAGCGCCTGGGTTAATCGGGTGCCCCGGGAAGTCCGGAACAGTGAATTCATGGTGGGCGGTACAAGGATCGAACTTGTGACCCCTTCGATGTCAACGAAGTGCTCTACCGCTGAGCTAACCGCCCATGAAACCGTTGCAAGACCTGCCCCATAACGAAATGGGGCGCGGAACCCCGCGCCGGTAGCGGGGTCTATAAAAGGAGTCGTTGGGGGGATCAAGGGGTTTGGAAGAACTATTTTCCGGTCTATGTTCAATGCGAATAACGGAGAGCTCATGACCAAACCCGCATCCAACGCTGCCTATCTACTGGATATGCCTGCCGAGCGCACGTCCTGCGTGGTATTTGCCTCTCCGCACAGCGGCAGAACCTATCCAGGGTCTCTGTTGCAGCGGTCGGTTCTGAACCGGCATGCGATTCGCTCGTCGGAAGATGCCTATGTTGACCAGCTGTTCGATTCTGCCGCTACCTTTGGCGCGCCGTTGCTGGCGGCGTCGATGCCACGGGCCTATCTTGACCTGAACCGCAGCGCGGATGAGCTGGACCCTGCCTTGATTCAAGGCGCGCGGCGGCAAGGGCACAACCCGCGTGTCGCGTCCGGGCTGGGCGTGATCCCCCGCGTGGTTGCGAACGGGCGCGCGATCTATGACGGCAAGCTGACGATGGACGAGGCGCGGCTGCGCATAGACACCTATTGGCGACCCTATCACCAGCGTCTCAAGTCACTGCTGGGCGAATCGCACGCGGCGTTCGGGCAGGCGATTCTGATTGATTGCCACTCGATGCCGCATGAGGCCGTTGCCATGGCCAGTGGTGCCCGAAGTTCTAGGCCCGAGATCGTGTTGGGTGATCGATTCGGAGCCTCCGCCTCGGGTGTGATCGTTGATCAGATCGAGGCAGCTTTCGCCTCGGCCGGTTTGAACGTGGTGCGCAATACACCCTTTGCCGGGGCCTATGTCACCCAACGCTATGGGCGCCCTGCACGCCATCAGCACGCCATTCAGATCGAGATCGACCGATCACTCTATATGAACGAAGGGACGATCCAGCCGAACGGCAATTTCCAAGCCTTCCGGGATCTGCTTCGGCAGGTGACCGCGGAAATCGCGGCGATCGGGGCCGAACCTCAGCAACTGGCGGCTGAATAGATCAGCGCAACGCGCGCCCCTTTACGATGGCATCTGTCCCGAACCGCCGCCGGATTTCATCCGTGGCGCGTTCCGCTTGCGACCGCTGCGCGGCACCGGGGTCAAGCAAATCGCCCAAGATATCCGCCTGATCCTCGGGGCATAGATCGGATAGGCCGCAGCCCAGCAGTCGATAGGGCCCTTGATCGCCCACCTGATCAAACAGGTTGCGGGCGGTTCGGTAAATCCGGTCGGCGATCTGGGTGGCATCCCGCAAGGATACTCGGCGCGTGATGATCTTGTGATTGGCCCGCTTCAGCTTCAGCGTCACCACACGCCCGGCCAGCCCTCTGGCTTTGGCGCGATCAGCTACCTTCTCGGACAGGCGCCAGATGTGCCCGTCCAGAATATCGGTGCTGGCGGTATCTTCGAAAAACGTGGTCTCGTTGCTGATCGACTTCATCGGCGTATGGGCCGAGACCCGGCGTTTGTCCTGCCCCCGTGCGACATGCCACAGGCGGTACCCCATCGAGCCGAACCGCGCCGTCAGCGCCTCTTGATCCCAGCGCAGCAGATCGCTGAAGGTGCGAATGCCCGCCCGTTCCAATGTGTCCTGCGCCGCTGGACCGATGCCCCAAATCAGGCGCACCGGTTTGTCGTGCAGGAATTCCGCCGTCTCGGCCTTGCCGATTACCGAGAATCCGCGCGGCTTGTCGAGGTCCGAAGCTACCTTAGCCAGAAACTTGTTATGACTCAGCCCGATCGAGCCCGTCAGCCCCAGTTCATTCTTCATCCGTTCGACCAGCCGCGCCAGCATCACCGCAGGTGGCGCGCCGTGCAGGCGCCGGGTGCCCGACAGGTCCATGAAGGCCTCGTCCAGCGACAAGGGCTCCACATCCGGCGTCAGCTCATCCATCATCGCCCGGATCTCGCGCGAGACGCTGGCATACAGCGACATACGCGGCCTGATCACCACCGCATCGGGGCATAAAGCCAGTGCCTTGAACATTGGCATCGCCGAGCGCACGCCGCGAATGCGCGCGACATAACAGGCGGTGGACACCACACCGCGCTTGCCGCCGCCGATAATCACAGGCTTATCGGCCAGCTCGGGGTTTTCGCGTTTTTCAACCGAGGCGTAGAATGCATCGCAATCCATATGCGCGATGGTCAGGTCAAACAGTTCAGGATGGTGTTTCACGCGCGGGCTACCGCAGGACGGGCACCGCCGCTCGTCGGTCAGGGTGGTTAGGCAATCTCGGCAAAGACCGGGCATTCCGTATTCCGCGCTCCACTCGGTTCTGGTCGGGACGATGTTTATACCAGTGTGTGTCGGTGAGCAAAAGCGCGGTTGGTTTCTGGACAAGAAAACCCCCCGCATCGGCGGGGGGAAAGGTAACGGACCTCAGGAAGAGACGGCCCGTTGGGGAGTGTCTTGCCCCGAGACTCGCGCAAATTGGGTGTTTTCGATAGGTGCAAGCGCTGCTTGCTGGAACTCGAATGTTTCATGTGTGTTTTCGGGCACAGGGTCGATTTGGCGCAGAACGAGCGGAAACTGACCTAAGGTCAACTGCTTGCAGGGCGGAGCTGCGGTGGTTTGCACCTGCTTCCGCCCTGCCTGTTAGTGCCGTGTCAAGGAATTTAACTCGTTCAGAACCGCCTCGGCTGCGGCTTTCGGATCGTCTGCCTGATAGATTGGGCGGCCCACGACGATATGGTCCGCGCCGTCGCCAATGGCGCTGGCCGGGGTTGCCACGCGTTTCTGATCGCCCAAGGCTGCGCCCGCCGGGCGCACGCCGGGGGTGACGATCAAACGGCCCTGGGCTTGAGGCAGGGCGCGGATCAGCGCGGCCTCTTGCGGGCTGGCGATGACGCCATCGGCCCCGGCCTCGAACGCCTTTGCTGCGCGTTCGACCACCAGCTCCTGCACGTCGCCCGCTTTCAGCAGGCTGGCATCCAGATCGTCGCGGTTCAGCGAGGTCAGGATGGTCACCGCCAGAATCTTCATGTCCTTGCCGGATGCCCCTTCCTTGGCCGCGCGCACCACATGCGGGTCGCCATGCACGGTCAGGAAATCCAGATCGAACTGCGCCAGACCTCGCACGGCGTTTTCCACTGTGTTGCCGATGTCGAACAGCTTCATGTCCAGAAAGATGCGCTTGCCGTGATCCTGTTTCAGCTCATTGGCCAACGCCAGCCCGCCGCCCGTCAGCATCCCCAGCCCGATCTTGTAGAAGGATACGGCATCCCCCAGCCGCTCGGCCATGGCCAGCCCCTGCAGGGCGTTGGGAACATCAAGGGCTACGATCAGGCGATCATCGGACATGGGCGGGCTCCTTTTTGGCAAACGTCTGCGTCCTAACGGGTTCCGCGTGCTCTGTCCATCTGGGTGACGCAGGTCACGCATAATTTCCGCCGCTATGTTATGTTGGCAGCATTCAAAACAAGGGACACAGTGATGAAGAAGATATTTGTGATCGGCGCAGCCCTGATGCTGGCCGCCTGCGACGATGCCCCCGAAAGCGATCCGCCGGAAACAAGCGCCGCCCCGGCCCCGACCAATGACAACCTGCCGCTGTCGGGCGGTTACCGGTCCGAGGATGACTGGTGCCAGCTGACCGGCGAAAGCGCCTTTACCATCGATTTCCTGGATCATACCGCCGATCTCGTCTCGTGTCCCACCGGCAGCAGCGCCGAGCAGTCCCTGCTGGAGATGTATGACGCCCGAAAGATGGCTGAGACCGGCGGCTATTCCGTCTATTCTATCCCGCGCGGCTAAGTTCGCCGGGCAACCCATGCGGCATTCAGCGCGATCAGTGTGATGCCCGACAGCTCCAGCAACCAGTTGATGCGGATCGATAGAATTTCGGCGCTGATCAGAGCGTCGAAATTGTGGAATCCCGCTGCGCGAATGAGAACGAAGCAGATCAGAATGATGAATCCGATCAGCGCTATACCCACTTCGCGCAGATGCTTGCGAAGCAGCCACAGGCTGACAAGTGCGGCCCAGGCCCCGCTGAACAATACGACAAGAATAAAGCCGATCTGGACCGAGCGGCGATCGTCGTACCAGCCCTGAAGCTGCGACAGACATCGTGCTGTTGCGGTCAGGGCTGATTGCAGATCAAGTTGTTTATTGATCATGAGCGCAAACAACAGCAGCGACAGGATCAGCCAGAACCAGCGGGCACCTGAAGAACGTAGGGCTCTTAGACACAAGAGTGCGGCGATCGCATAGGCCGCAACGGTGAGCCATCCGATCAGGCTGGGATCGCCAATTGTGGGCGACCATTGTTGTGTCAAACAGGTGCGGAGTTCAGTCAACAAGATCAGTGGGTGCCGCTTTAGAAGCCGAGTTCTTATCATTGTTTTGTGACAAACGGCTAGGGTTTTGCAAGCGCGGAATTTTGACTGCGTAATTGTGACAAAACACTCTTGAATACACGTCGATATTACCCAGATTGAATGTGAGGCCCAGACCGACGCGTGCCGCCAAGCGGGCGTATCACATTCAGGGCGCTTGGAAAAGGAGAATAATATGGACTTGAACAAGTTCACCGAGCGGGCACGAGGCTTCGTGCAGGCGGCGCAGACCATTGCGCTGCGCGAAGGGCACCAAAGATTGGAGCCCACACATATACTCAAGGCATTGATGGATGACGATCAGGGGCTGGCCAGCAACCTGATTACACGTGCAGGCGGCGCGCCCAACCGCGTGGTTGAGGCGCTGGATGCCGCGATGGGCAAGATTCCCAAGGTCAGCGGCGACGCCAGCCAGATCTACATGGACGGCCAGACCGCCAAGGTGCTGGACGAAGCCGAGAAGATCGCCACCAAGGCGGGCGATAGCTTTGTGCCGGTCGAACGGGTGCTGATGGCGCTGTGCATGGTGAAATCCAAAGCCAAGGACGCTTTGGAGGCCGGGGCCGTATCCGCCCAGAAACTGAACGAGGCGATCAACGATATCCGCAAGGGCCGCACCGCTGACACCGCGTCGGCAGAGGAAGGCTATGACGCGCTCAAGAAATACGCGCGCGACCTGACCGAGGCAGCGGCCGAAGGCAAGATCGACCCGATCATCGGGCGCGACGAGGAAATCCGCCGCTCGATGCAGGTTCTGTCACGCCGTACCAAGAACAACCCGGTTCTGATCGGGGAACCCGGCGTCGGTAAAACCGCGATTGCCGAGGGCATGGCCCTGCGCATCATCAACGGTGACGTGCCGGAATCGCTGAAAGACAAGAAGCTGCTCGCGCTCGACATGGGCGCGCTGATCGCCGGTGCGAAGTATCGCGGTGAATTCGAAGAACGCCTCAAGGCGGTTCTGACCGAGGTCACCGAGGCCGCTGGTGAGATCATCCTGTTCATCGACGAGATGCACACTCTGGTCGGTGCGGGTAAATCCGACGGCGCGATGGATGCCGCCAACCTGATCAAACCCGCGCTTGCCCGGGGTGAGTTGCATTGTATCGGCGCGACCACGCTGGATGAGTACCGTAAATACGTCGAAAAAGACGCAGCCCTTGCGCGCCGGTTCCAGCCCGTTGTCGTGGCCGAGCCAACCGTCGAGGACACGATCAGCATCCTGCGCGGCATCAAGGAAAAGTACGAGTTGCACCACGGCGTGCGCATCTCGGATTCGGCGCTGGTTTCGGCGGCGACCCTGTCGCACCGCTATATCACCGACCGCTTCCTGCCCGACAAAGCCATCGACCTGGTCGATGAGGCGGCTTCGCGTCTGCGGATGGAAGTGGATTCCAAGCCTGAGGAACTCGATCAGTTGGATCGTCAGATTCTGCAGATGCAGATCGAAGAAGAGGCGCTGAAGCTGGAAGATGACGCGGCATCGAAGGACCGTCTGGAAACCTTGCAAAAGGATCTGGCCGACCTGCAGGAGCAATCCGCCGAAATGACCGCCCAGTGGCAGGCTGAACGCGATAAGCTCGCTGGCGCGCGCGATCTGAAAGAACAGCTCGACAAAGCGCGTGCTGATCTGGAGATCGCCAAGCGTGAAGGCAACCTCGCGAAGGCGGGGGAACTGTCCTATGGTGTCATCCCCGAGCTTGAGAAAAAGCTGACCGAGGCCGAAAACGCCGAAAGCAACGCCATGATGGCCGAGGAAACGGTGCGTCCGGAACAGATCGCCAGCGTCGTCGAGCGCTGGACCGGTATCCCGACCTCGAAAATGCTGGAAGGTGAGCGCGAGAAACTGCTGCGGATGGAGGACGATCTGCATTCCCGCGTGATCGGTCAGGATGCGGCGGTGACGGCCGTCGCCAACGCCGTGCGCCGTGCGCGGGCCGGTCTGAATGACGAAGGCCGCCCGCTGGGCTCCTTCCTGTTCCTCGGGCCGACCGGCGTCGGTAAAACCGAACTGACCAAGGCCGTGGCGAACTTCCTGTTCGACGACGACAACGCGATGGTGCGCATTGATATGTCCGAGTTCATGGAGAAACACGCGGTTGCCCGCCTGATCGGCGCCCCTCCGGGCTATGTCGGCTATGACGAAGGCGGTGTGCTGACCGAAGCCGTGCGGCGCAGACCCTATCAGGTCGTGCTGTTTGACGAGGTCGAAAAGGCGCACCCGGATGTGTTCAACGTGCTGCTGCAGGTTCTCGACGATGGCGTTCTGACCGACGGTCAGGGCCGCACCGTAGACTTCAAGCAGACGCTGATTATCCTGACGTCGAACCTTGGGTCTCAGGCTCTCAGCCAACTGCCCGAAGGGGCCGACAGCGCGCAGGCGCGGCGGGACGTGATGGATGCGGTCCGGGCCCATTTCCGGCCGGAATTCCTGAACCGTCTGGACGAAACCATCATCTTCGACCGGCTCAAGCGGGCCGATATGGATGGCATCGTCGATATCCAGATGGCGCGTCTGCAAAAACGTCTGGCCGCCCGCAAGATCGAACTGGCTTTGGATGATGGTGCCAAGGAGTGGCTGGCCAACGAAGGCTATGACCCGGTCTTCGGTGCCCGACCGCTCAAGCGCGTGATCCAGCGCGCCTTGCAGAACCCGCTGGCCGAAGCCTTGCTTGCCGGTGAGATCAGGGACGGCGAGACAGTGCCCGTGACCGCCGGGCCAGATGGCCTGATCATCGGCGACAGGCTGGGCACCTCGGACCGACCACGTCCGGATGATGCTGTGGTACACTAAAACGTGATACTCGGAAGACCCCGCCCACAGAGCGGGGTTTTCTTTTGCCTGCAGTTCCTGACGTGCCCAGATTTTGGTGACGCGAGCCCGAAGATAAGCTTGACGCGCGTTTCCCTGCCGCCAATGCTCATCTCTGATCTTGGGGAGAAGACTGTTGAACGCAAAGCTGCGCCACATCCTGAATGCTGAAAAACCCATTCTATCGGCCCCGATGGCAGGCGCGGCGGGGCCTGAGCTGGTGGCGGCGGTCTCGAACGCGGGAGGATATGGCGTAATCCCGCTTTGGGGCAGGCCGGTTGAACAGGTGCACACCGGGATTGATCAAATCCGCGCGCTGACGGACCGCAATTTTGCGGTCAACCTGAACCTCTCGTTTCCCTATGAGGACCAGTTGCGGGCCTGTATTGACCGGCAGGTCCATGCGGTCTCGTTGTTCTGGGGTATGGACGTTGCGGCGGTCGAAACTGCCAAAGCCGGCGGTTTGGTTGTGCTGGCAAGCATTGGCAGCGCCGAAGAGGCCAAAGTGGCCGCCGATGCGGGCGCCGATGTGATTGTGGCACAGGGTTGGGAGGCCGGAGGCCATGTATGGGGGCAGGTGTCAACGATGGCCCTGATCCCTGCCGTTGCCGATGCGGTGCAGGTCCCGGTGATCGCCGCTGGCGGTATTGCCGATGGCCGAGGCATGGCGGCGGCGATGATGCTGGGCGCGTCCGGTGTCTGGATCGGGACGCGGTTTCTGGCAAGCCGCGAGGCAACGGTCCATCAAACCTATCTCGACCGGATATTGCAGGCCTCCGAGGCCCAGACCGAATGGTACCATGATCTCTATGACGGCGGCTGGCCGGATGCGCCGCATCGCGCTCTGGCCAACACGACCTCTGACAGGTGGCGGCAGGCGGGTCGCCCTGAAACCGGCACACGCCCTGACGAGCGACAGGTTATCGGACACCGCCCGACCGGAGAAGATGTGCTGCGCTATCAAAGCTACACCCCGCTGACCGGCACCACGGGCGACATCGAGGCCATGTCGCTTTGGGCCGGGCAGGGGGTCGCGCAGGTGCGTCGCGTTATGACTGCGGCTGACATTGTCAACGAAATCTACGATGATGCGCAGCGATTGGTGAACGGGACCGCACCCGTGCTTTGAGATGCAACCATTGCGTATGGCCGCAGCCTCGCGAAGGCCAAGCAATGGTCTCCTCTTGCAAGGGGCGAAAGCCGCACCCGTTTCGTTACAGTCTCTTCGCTCAATCGTTACGCCGGTTTCCCTGGCTCTGTGCTATGAGCGGACTACCTCTACCCCGAGGCAGACTGTTTACGGAGACTTACATGGCGCACCGCTGGACCAACACATTGACACATGCCGACGTCACGCCAAGGGCGGCGTTTCTGAACCGGCGGCAAGTGATGGCCGGGCTGGCAGGTGTCGGGCTGGCTGGGATGGCGCGACCCGGTGCAGCGGCGGAAACGCTGGAGCCGAATACGTGGGAAGAGATCACATCATATAACAACTATTATGAGTTCGGCACCCGCAAGGATGATCCGGCGAAGTACGCGCACACACTGGTGACCGAGCCTTGGAGCGTCACCATCGATGGTCTGGTTGACCGCCCCGGAGAGTATGACTTCAAGGATATCATGTCCGAGATGACCATTGAAGAGCGCATCTATCGCTTTCGCTGCGTCGAGGCGTGGTCGATGGTCATACCATGGGATGGGTTCGAACTGGCTGATCTGCTGAATATGGCGGGCGTCCAGGAGGGTGCGAAATACGTCGCCTTCGAGACGGCTTATCGCCCAGATGAAATGCCCGGAGTTGCTTTCCCGGTGCTTGAATGGCCCTACCGTGAAGGTCTGCGCCTGGACGAGGCGATGCACCCGCTGACGATCATGGCCACCGGCATTTACGGCAGGACGATCCCGAACCAGAACGGTGCGCCGCTGCGGTTGGTGGTGCCTTGGAAATACGGGTTCAAATCGATCAAATCCATCGTGCGCATCACCTTGACCGACACGCAGCCGCCCACCAGTTGGAACATGGCGGGCCCGCGCGAGTACGGATTCTACAGCAACGTGAACCCGAACGTTGATCACCCACGTTGGTCTCAGGCGTCGGAACGGCAGGTAGGAGGCGGCCTGTTTGCCAAACGCGTACCGACCCTGATGTTCAACGGATACGAGAACGAGGTCGCCAGCCTTTACGAAGGTATGGATTTGGCCAAATACTACTGAGACCATGCAACGCCTCAATGACATCCTGCGCCGGGTCCCTGTCTGGGCCGTTTACATGCTGGGCGCTCTGCCTGCGCCGTGGCTATTCTATCAGGGGCTGACCGGAGGCCTCGGCGTGGAACCGATTGAGGCATTGGAGCATCAGTTTGGCGAGTTGGCGCTGCAGCTTCTGATTCTGGGTCTGGCGATTTCGCCTTTGCGGCGCTTTGTCGGGCTGAACCTGATGAAGTTCCGCCGGGCGATCGGTATCCTGACGTTTTCTTATGTATCGCTGCATCTGTTGGTCTGGCTGGTGCTGGACGTGCAAATCCCCAGCCAGATCTGGGCGGATATCATCAAACGGCCCTATATCACTGTCGGGATGGCGGGATTTGTTCTGATGCTGCCGCTTGCGATCACCTCAAATAACTGGTCGGTGCGCCGCCTCGGTCCACGTTGGCGCAATCTGCATCGTCTGACCTACGTGGCCGCGATTCTGGGGGCTTTGCATTATGTGATGCTGGCCAAAGGCTTTCAGATCGAACCATTGCTCTATCTGACGACGATTCTGGGCTTGTTGGCCCTGCGCCTGCCGATTCAGCCCTTTCTGATCCGCTTGCGGCAGGTCGACTCCGCCTGACTCGGGGCCGAGTCTGTGGGTATATGTGTGAATAAGCAGGTTTTGGTGCGATCTATCGCTTGTAGTTGGGGCGAAGATATGAGGACTGAATTACTTGTCTTGATCTAAGCTTTTGATAAGTAATGGATAAATAATAATTTCAGTTTTTTATCGAGTTTCATGTTTTTTCCACTTGCAGGTCTCGGACCCAAACCGTAAATACCCCTTCACCGGCGCAGCTGAGGTTGTTGTTGGGACGCTACGGTGGTAGCGGAGACGGGCCGGAGAGACGGTTGGACGCTCGGGAGAGACTGGGGGCATCTGAGGTTGAGGTTTAGGCGGGCGCGCTGAGGGATTGGCGCACTGGTCTGATTTTTGGCTCTGGGTGTTTTGTTCTTTGACATTGATGGATAACTGAAGAGATATGTGGGCGGTTTGGTTCGTTTCGACGGATTGAATGTCTGTATATCGCGCTCTTAGGTTATATTGTTTTGCGCTCAAGTAGCGTAAGCGGTAGCGCCGATTATAGAGTGTCAGCTTCACTGTTTGAGTGGTTCACTGATTTCTTAGGAGATCTGTGTACATCAAACAGATGACTCTTGATTGTCCCTTGGCCTAGCCGGGTTGGGGGTATCGTTTGTGCGGTTTGGTAGCTGCAGCGTAGCGTAAGCTACCTGTGCTCAAGTAGCCGAATAGGCGGTAGCACAATCAAGGATGTGCAGAGGTTCGAACGTCAAGGATAGCGCAGCAATGTGCTTTCAACTTGAGAGTTTGATCCTGGCTCAGAACGAACGCTGGCGGCAGGCCTAACACATGCAAGTCGAGCGCGCCTTTCGGGGTGAGCGGCGGACGGGTTAGTAACGCGTGGGAATATGCCCTTTGGTACGGAATAGCCTCTGGAAACGGAGAGTAATACCGTATGAGCCCTTCGGGGGAAAGATTTATCGCCAAAGGATTAGCCCGCGTTAGATTAGGTAGTTGGTGGGGTAATGGCCTACCAAGCCTACGATCTATAGCTGGTTTTAGAGGATGATCAGCAACACTGGGACTGAGACACGGCCCAGACTCCTACGGGAGGCAGCAGTGGGGAATCTTGGACAATGGGGGCAACCCTGATCCAGCCATGCCGCGTGAGTGATGAAGGCCTTAGGGTCGTAAAGCTCTTTCGCCTGTGAAGATAATGACGGTAGCAGGTAAAGAAACCCCGGCTAACTCCGTGCCAGCAGCCGCGGTAATACGGAGGGGGTTAGCGTTGTTCGGAATTACTGGGCGTAAAGCGCACGTAGGCGGACCAGAAAGTTGGGGGTGAAATCCCGGGGCTCAACCCCGGAACTGCCTCCAAAACTATTGGTCTAGAGTTCGAGAGAGGTGAGTGGAATTCCGAGTGTAGAGGTGAAATTCGTAGATATTCGGAGGAACACCAGTGGCGAAGGCGGCTCACTGGCTCGATACTGACGCTGAGGTGCGAAAGTGTGGGGAGCAAACAGGATTAGATACCCTGGTAGTCCACACCGTAAACGATGAATGCCAGTCGTCGGGTAGCATGCTATTCGGTGACACACCTAACGGATTAAGCATTCCGCCTGGGGAGTACGGTCGCAAGATTAAAACTCAAAGGAATTGACGGGGGCCCGCACAAGCGGTGGAGCATGTGGTTTAATTCGAAGCAACGCGCAGAACCTTACCAACCCTTGACATCCCGGGACCGGTCCAGAGATGGGCCTTTCACTTCGGTGACTCGGTGACAGGTGCTGCATGGCTGTCGTCAGCTCGTGTCGTGAGATGTTCGGTTAAGTCCGGCAACGAGCGCAACCCACATCCCTAGTTGCCAGCAGTTCGGCTGGGCACTCTATGGAAACTGCCCGTGATAAGCGGGAGGAAGGTGTGGATGACGTCAAGTCCTCATGGCCCTTACGGGTTGGGCTACACACGTGCTACAATGGCAGTGACAATGGGTTAATCCCAAAAAACTGTCTCAGTTCGGATTGGGGTCTGCAACTCGACCCCATGAAGTCGGAATCGCTAGTAATCGCGTAACAGCATGACGCGGTGAATACGTTCCCGGGCCTTGTACACACCGCCCGTCACACCATGGGAGTTGGTTCTACCCGACGGCCGTGCGCTAACCTTTTGGAGGCAGCGGACCACGGTAGGATCAGCGACTGGGGTGAAGTCGTAACAAGGTAGCCGTAGGGGAACCTGCGGCTGGATCACCTCCTTTCTAAGGATGTTCCTGGCATCTTGAGCTTGCTCTTGATCGTGGAACACTTAGCAGAAGATCAACAAACAAAGTTGGTCAAACTCATGGACCGAGCCGTCCTCATATCTCTTCAGACACTGAGCCCTGAATGCAGGGTTCTTCAAGGGGCCTTAGCTCAGCTGGGAGAGCGCCTGATTTGCATTCAGGAGGTCAGGAGTTCGATCCTCCTAGGCTCCACCAGGATTTGGCCCTTGTAACCACGTAGGGCTGGCCCTCTCGGCATTGCTTCGCAACGCCTGTCGGCGACGCCGATTTTGCTGGCAGCAAAATCAGCTGGGTCGGTAGCTCAGGTGGTTAGAGCGCACGCCTGATAAGCGTGAGGTCGGAGGTTCAAGTCCTCCTCGACCCACCACCGTCTTATTTTGCAAAGCAAAATACGACGAACAACGGTTCCACGCAGTGCGGAGCGGCAGTTGCTTTTGCTTGCAAAAGCAATGAGAGCGGTTCTCCGGATTGGCCTGATATCCAAACAGAACAGGTTTTTGAGCATTTTGCGGAATGCTGAGATGTCTGTTCTTACAGACTATGGTGTGCGAACGCGCATTCTCTTCGAGAATACGCTGCCTCGCACCGGACGACTTTCTTCGAAAGTCGCCGCAATTGACATCGTTTAGAGAGAAATCAATCAACACTGTTTGATCGCGCCGAGTGTGGCGTTGATCTCAGTTGGTCCTCACGTGCTCAAGTAGCCGAATAGGCGGTAGCACACATAGTGAGGAGGTTTGATTAGGGATGTTTCCTCGTCCCTCTTTGAATATCCCGGCTGAAACGAACAGAGTTGTCCAAGTCAAGTACACTAACCCGCATAACTTAACAGTTATGCATGTTCTTCATTCTTCCACACGGGTCCGACCGACATCGGAAGTGTGGGTTCCAGGATGAAGAGCGGGAAAGTATGCTTTTGGTTCAGGAAAAGGGGTTGGTTGTTCCAGCTTCCGACCCGTTATGGACTTGCTTCGCAAGTCCAGTCTTTCTTTTTCTGGATCAAATCAAGCGCGAGAAGGGCGTTTGGTGAATGCCTTGGCAGCAAGAGGCGATGAAAGACGTGATACTCTGCGATAAGCCATGGGGAGCTGAGAATAAGCTTTGATCCATGGATTTCTGAATGGGGCAACCCACTTGAAAGCTTCATATTGTTATCTCTGATAATCAATATGTCGCTTAACCAAGTACTTAAGACCTGAATACATAGGGTTTTAAGAGCAAACCCGGGGAACTGAAACATCTAAGTACCCGGAGGAAAGGAAATCAATTGATACTCCCCTAGTAGCGGCGAGCGAACGGGGACCAGCCGAGCCAGATAAGTGACTAGAACACGTTGGGAAGCGTGGCCATAGCGGGTGACAGCCCCGTATAGGAAGCTTTGATGGACGTATTAAGTAGGGCGGAACACGTGAAATTCTGTCTGAAGATCGGAGGACCACCTTCGAAGGCTAAGTACTCCTTGCTGACCGATAGCGAACCAGTACCGTGAGGGAAAGGTGAAAAGCACCCCGACGAGGGGAGTGAAACAGTACCTGAAACCGAACGCCTACAATCAGTCGGAGGATCCTCGAGATCTGACGGCGTACCTTTTGTATAATGGGTCATCGACTTGGTCTTACGAGCAAGCTTAAGCCGTTAGGTGTAGGCGTAGCGAAAGCGAGTCTTAATAGGGCGCATGAGTTCGTGGGATCAGACCCGAAACCGAGTGATCTAGGCATGGCCAGGTTGAAGGTAAGGTAACACTTACTGGAGGACCGAACCCACATCCGTTGAAAAGGATCGGGATGAGCTGTGCCTAGGGGTGAAAGGCCAATCAAACTCGGAGATAGCTGGTTCTCTGCGAAATCTATTTAGGTAGAGCGTCATCCGAATACCCCGGGGGGTAGAGCACTGGATGGGTAATGGGGCCCCACAGGCTTACTGATCCTAACCAAACTCCGAATACCCGGGAGTACTAGATGGCAGACACACTGCGGATGCTAACGTCCGTAGTGGAGAGGGAAACAACCCTGACCTACGACTAAGGCCCCCAATTCATGGCTAAGTGGGAAAGCAGGTGGGACGACCAAAACAACCAGGAGGTTGGCTTAGAAGCAGCCATCCTTTAAAGATAGCGTAACAGCTCACTGGTCTAAATAAGTTGTCCTGCGGCGAAGATGTAACGGGGCTCAAGCCATGAGCCGAAGTCTAGGGATGCGTAAGCATCGGTAGCAGAGCGTAGTGTGACATAGTCTCATTCCTCCTTCATGCCTTCGGGCAGATTGGAGGAGAGAGGCTTTCGATGAAGCGGGCGCGTGAGCGATCCCGTGGAGAGATCACTAGTGAGAATGATGACATGAGTAGCGACAAAGAGTGTGAGAGACACTCTCGCCGAAAGTCCAAGGGTTCCTGCTTAAAGCTAATCTGAGCAGGGTAAGCCGGCCCCTAAGCCGAGGCCGAAAGGCGTAGGCGATGGGAACCAGGTTAATATTCCTGGGCCAGGAGGATGTGACGGATCACAGGTGTAGTTCAATCTTATCGGATTGATTGGGCTGCTGAGTGGTTCCTGGAAATAGCCCTCCATGAGACCGTACCCTAAACCGACACAGGTGGACTGGTAGAGCATACCAAGGCGCTTGAGAGAACGATGTTGAAGGAACTCGGCAAAATACCTCCGTAAGTTCGCGAGAAGGAGGCCCGGTTCCTAGGCAACTAGGGGCTGGGGGCACAAACCAGGGGGTGGCGACTGTTTATTAAAAACACAGGGCTCTGCGAAGTCGCAAGACGACGTATAGGGTCTGACGCCTGCCCGGTGCCTGAAGGTTAAAAGGAGAGGTGAGAGCCTTGAATTGAAGCCCAGGTAAACGGCGGCCGTAACTATAACGGTCCTAAGGTAGCGAAATTCCTTGTCGGGTAAGTTCCGACCTGCACGAATGGCGTAACGACTTCCCCGCTGTCTCCAACATCGACTCAGCGAAATTGAATTGCCTGTCAAGATGCAGGCTTCCCGCGGTTAGACGGAAAGACCCCGTGCACCTTTACTACAGCTTCGCACTGGCATCAGGATTGTGATGTGCAGGATAGGTGGTAGGCTTTGAAGCGGAAACGCAAGTATCCGTGGAGCCTCCCTTGAGATACCACCCTTCGCACTCTTGATGTCTAACCGCGGTCCGTTATCCGGATCCGGGACCCTGCGTGGCGGGTAGTTTGACTGGGGCGGTCGCCTCCTAAAGCGTAACGGAGGCGCGCGAAGGTTGGCTCAGAGCGGTCGGAAATCGCTCGTTGAGTGCAATGGCAGAAGCCAGCCTGACTGCAAGACTGACAAGTCGAGCAGAGTCGAAAGACGGCCATAGTGATCCGGTGGTCCCGAGTGGAAGGGCCATCGCTCAACGGATAAAAGGTACGCCGGGGATAACAGGCTGATACTGCCCAAGAGTCCATATCGACGGCAGTGTTTGGCACCTCGATGTCGGCTCATCTCATCCTGGGGCTGGAGCAGGTCCCAAGGGTACGGCTGTTCGCCGTTTAAAGAGGTACGTGAGCTGGGTTTAGAACGTCGTGAGACAGTTCGGTCCCTATCTGCCGTGGGTGTAGGAGACTTGAGAGGAGTTGCCCCTAGTACGAGAGGACCGGGGTGAACGATCCACTGGTGGACCAGTTGTCGTGCCAACGGCAGTGCTGGGTAGCTATGATCGGACAGGATAACCGCTGAAGGCATCTAAGCGGGAAGCCCCCCTCAAAACAAGGTCTCCCTGAGGGCCGTGGAAGACCACCACGTCAATAGGCCGGAGATGTAAGCGCAGTAATGCGTTCAGTTGACCGGTACTAATCGCCCGATAGGCTTGATTTGATCCAGTAATGGAAAGACAAATCACCAAAAGCATACACACCTTGAACATGGATGACGTCGCAGCGCCAAGCCGCGATGTTGATTGAAACACAACCGAGTGGCAACGCGTATTCGCAAGCGAATACGCTGCCTGCCACCCGTCGCTTTTTTGCTCCGCAAAAACAGCGACGTGGGCTTTTCCTCGGTTTGGTGGTCATAGCGCAAGTGAAACACCCGGTCCCATCCCGAACCCGGAAGTTAAGCACTGCCGCGCCAATGGTACTTGGGCTTAAGCCCCGGGAGAGTAGGTCACCGCCAAACCTAGTAAAAGCCCAACAGTCTCTCTAAACGATCAGCAGAATACGACCCGGCCTCAAGTAGCCGAATAGGCGGTAGGCCACAAAAAAGTGTCGCGGGATGGAGCAGCCCGGTAGCTCGTCAGGCTCATAACCTGAAGGTCGTAGGTTCAAATCCTACTCCCGCAACCAGCGTCAGAAAATCTCAGTACAGCCCGTGCAGACTACAATTGATCCACTGGATCAATTGCTTAACGTCCTCACCTCGTCAGGCTCATAACCTGAAGGTCGCAGGTTCAAATCCTGCTCCCGCAACCAATATCCAAACAGCCCGTTCAATCTACAAAAAGCCCACCAGACTGCGTGCTTAACGTCCTCACCGCGAGGCTAGCGTCCAAAATCCAAACCGCATCGCGAGACGATATGCTTAGTCTCAAAGTGAGTTTGTTCTTTGGCAACATTTTTGTGAATGCTGCAATTCGGTCTCTTTTCTGCCCATTTCATCATTGATAGACAGAAATTGTTAATGGTGGGATGAGTAAAAGTGCGGGCGGGTAGATGAGAACCGGAACAAACGGTCATATAGCTATTTCTTGGTCTCAAACAGAAGTTGACGGTCTTGAGGCGGCACCTCTTGGTTTGGTGTCTGTAGGGGCGTCCTGGTCTTGGCGAGGTCGCGCGTTTCAATTGACAACCGAATTTGGTGGCGATCTGCGAGGTCAGGTGTTATGCGACGAGCTCTCGGATATTGCGCGCTGGTTGCAGGGTGAAGCCGTTCAGGTGAGTTCGGATCTGGACAGGATTGAATTCTCGAATGGTGCACAGAAATTCGTGGCCCGATTGGCGACGGTTCTGGGCGAAACTGCACCGGTCCTGGTGTTTGAGAACGAAGCACCGCAGGCTGGTCAGGAATTCTGGATCAGCGCTGTTGCGGATCAGATCGAGCCTGCCGTGATCCACCGGGCAGCAGACAGCACCGTTGTCGCGTTCCCAGCCGCAGCGCAGCCGCTTGCGAGAGTGGCTCCTGGCATGGCGACGCTGGCGGCAGAGTAATCTGACCTCAGATAATAATGGGCCGAATCTCGTTCAGTAGGTAACGAGACGTGTTGACTCTGCCAAAGCCCCGGATATAAGCGCGACTTCATTGGTGTTGGTGGCCCCCGCAAGGGGATGCCTGTCATGGGGGAAACCTCAAGAGGACAACGCCCTTCATAGTGGCCTGAACGGGCCTCGACCTAAAGAAGGAGATCAGCCGTGACCAAACGCACGTCTGCCAAGTATAAAATCGACCGCCGGATGGGCGAAAACATCTGGGGTCGTCCGAAATCCCCGGTCAATCGTCGTGAATACGGCCCCGGCCAGCATGGCCAGCGCCGCAAGGGTAAGCTGTCGGACTTTGGTCTGCAGCTGCGCGCCAAGCAGAAGCTGAAAGGCTACTATGGCGACCTGACCGAGAAGCAGTTCCGCCGCATCTATGCCGAAGCCGAGCGTGTCAAAGGCGACACCGGTGAAAACCTGATCGGGCTGCTGGAGCGCCGTCTGGACGCGGTCGTTTACCGCGCCAAATTCGTACCGACCGTGTTTGCTGCGCGTCAGTTTGTGAACCATGGCCACGTCAAGGTGAACGGCAAGCGGGTCAACATCCCCAGCTACCGCGTCAAAGAAGGCGACGTGATCGAAGTGCGTGACAAGTCCAAGCAGTTGGCCGTTGTTCTGGAAGCTGTCGGTTTGGCTGAGCGTGATGTGCCTGACTACATTGATGCCGACCACTCGAAAATGACCGCGACCTTCGTGCGCGCACCGGGTCTGAGCGATGTGCCGTATCCGGTGATGATGGAGCCGAACCTGGTCGTCGAATTCTACGCGAAGAACTGATCTTCGCCGATATCGAGAAAACAAGGGCCGCGCTTTCAGCGCGGTCTTTTTTGTTTGGATGGGGGCTCTGCCCCCGTCGCTGTGCGACTCCCCCGGGATATTTTTGGCCAGATGAAGATCTGGATCAGATTGGGAGGGGGCGGCCTTCGGCAATGGCCTCCATGGCGAAGTAGGAGGTCACGCTGTCGAGTTCGACCTTTTCGATCAGGCGTTGGTAGACCTTGTCATATGAGGTCATATCCTGTGTGACGACCTTGAGCTGATAGTCATAATCGCCGCCGATGCGGTGGAAATCTACCACCTCGGGTATGGTCAGCACATGGCTGCGAAAGGCCTGCAGCCACTCGGCCGAATGGTGGCGGGTGCGGAGCATGACGAAGA
Source organism: Ruegeria sp. G7 (assembly GCF_056535465.1). NCBI lineage: Bacteria > Pseudomonadati > Pseudomonadota > Alphaproteobacteria > Rhodobacterales > Roseobacteraceae > Ruegeria > Ruegeria sp. G7. The sequence goes on from NZ_JBQFIL010000001.1 coordinate 1,886,315, forward strand.
CCACGAGGTTCAGCCCCAGTTTCTCACGCGCGATCCTGGCGGATGAGCCTTGTAGCACCCCGTTATCGTTCAGGGCCTTCAGCCGTCGCCAGCAGGCGTTCTGGGACAGGCCGACCCGATCCGCCAGCTCGCGTTGGGACAGTGTGGCGTCTTTCTGCAGCTCTTTCAGGACGCGTTTGTCTATTTGATCGATTTTATCTTCCACAAGAGATCATATGACACAAAAAATACCAACAAGATACAAAAATAGGTGAGGTTTCCGCGCGGCGCATCAATCACATTGAGTTTAGCAATACGGAGATTGTGCAATGACCCTGTCCATCTTTCGCGCGGATATTCAATCTGCCATTCACGGAAATACTCTGCGCGACGGGCTGATTGGTGAGGGGGTACTCATCCCGGGTCTGCATCAGGATGTGCCGCTTGTATATGCGGATTACGTCGCTTCGGGTCGCGCGTTGCGGCAGGTTGAGGATTTTGTGACTGCGCATGTGTTGCCGTTTTATGCCAACAGCCACACCGAAGCCTCGTATTGTGGGTCTTATATGACCCGTCTGCGCCGCGAGGCGCGGGCCGAGATCGCCCGCATTGTTGGTGCCAGGGAAGAGGATGCGGTGATCTTCACCGGGTCCGGTGCCACCGCGGGCCTCAACCGGTTGGTCAGTCTGCTGGGAGTGCAAGAGGCTGACCGACCGGTTGTGCTGATCGGGCCGTATGAGCATCACTCAAACATCTTGCCATGGCGAGAAAGCAAGGCTGAGGTGGTGGAAATCCCTGAGGCAGCGGACGGTGGGCCGGATATGCAGGCGCTTGAGGCGGCTCTGGTCGAACATGCGGGTGCTGATCTGGTGATCGGATCGTTCTCGGCGGCCTCCAATGTCACGGGCATCATCACTGATCCTGATCCGGTAACCCGGCTGCTGAAGGCGCATGGGGCGCTGGCGGTCTGGGATTATGCGGGTGGTGGGCCGTACCTGCCGATGGATATGGGGTCGGATGGCGCGCGGAAGGATGCGATTGTGGTCTCGCCGCATAAGTTTCCGGGCGGGCCGGGGGCGTCCGGGGTGCTGGTGGTCAATCAGAATGCGGTTCAGCGCAGTTGTCCAAGCTGGCCGGGTGGGGGCACCGTCAGCTTTGTTTCGCCCTGGCGGCATGATTACAGCACCGATCTTGCGACGCGGGAGGAGGCGGGCACGCCCAATGTCATCGGCGACATCCGCGCGGCGCTGGCGTTTATGGTCAAGGATGCGGTCGGAACCGACGAAATCGCGCGGCGCGAAGCGCTTTACAACAAGATGGCCATCGAGGGTTGGTCGGACAATCCGCACCTGACCTTGCTGGGGACCGAGAATGCGCATCGTCTGCCGATCTTCTCGTTCCTTGTACGGGACAGCGACGGGCAGCCCGTGCATCAGCAGCTGTTCACGCGGATGCTCAGCGATATCTACGGGATACAGGCGCGGGGTGGCTGTGCTTGCGCGGGGCCTTATGCGCACCGTTTGCTGGGGATTGATCGCGAAACCTCGGACCAGTTGCACGCGGCTTTGTCGGCGGGTGAAGAGATGAAGAAACCCGGCTGGGTGCGGCTGAATTTCTCGTATCTTATGAGCGAAGAGACGGTTCAGTTCATCGTCGACAGCGTCAATGACCTGTCGCGCCGGACCGAGGAATATGCGCCGTTCTATGACGCCGATCCGGCGACGGCCCGCTTCAAGGCGGCCTGAGGGAATTGCCACTTTTCTCAACCCGTTGAGACAGGTATGAGGGGCGCAAGGAACGGAGCCCCTCATGACCAAACCCATACCCCAACCCGGCATTATGGACATCGCGCTGTATCAGGGCGGTCAGTCCCATGTGGCAGGGGTGGCCGAGGTCATCAAGCTCAGCTCGAACGAGAACCCGTTTGGGCCAAGTCCAAAGGCAATTGAGGCCGTGCGCGACAGTGCCGCTACCTTGCACCGTTATCCCAGCACCGATCACGCCAGCCTGCGGGCGGCGATCGCTCAGCGGCACGGGCTGGATGCGGATCGGTTGATCTGTGGCGTCGGCAGCGATGAGGTACTGCAGTTCGTGGCGCAAGCCTATACCGGGCCTGGCGATGAAGTGATCTATACCGAACATGGCTTTTCCATGTATCCGATCATCGCGCGCATGGCTGGGGCCACGCCGGTTATGGTGCCCGAGCGGGATCGGCAGGTGGATGTCGACAATATCCTGAACGCTGTGACCGACAAGACGCGGATCGTGTTCGTGACCAACCCGGGCAATCCGACCTCGACCATGATCCCCGAGGCCGAGCTGGAACGGCTAGCCAAGGCCCTGCCCGGCAACTGTCTGATGGTGTTGGATGGGGCCTATGCCGAGTTTGTCGATGGCTTTGACGGCGGTGCCGCGCTGGTGGATCGGTTCGAGACCGTGATCATGACCCGGACGTTCTCAAAGGTGTACGGGCTTGGGGGGATGCGTGTGGGCTGGGGCTATGCCGCGAAAGAGATCATTGATGTGCTGAACCGCGTGCGTCAGCCTTTTAACCTGTCGCTGACCGCCTTGGCGGCCGCTGAGGCTGCGGTGCAGGATGAAGACTACCTGCAATTCTGCCAGTCCGAAAATGCGCGCCTGCGGGTCTGGTTGTCGGATGAGCTGGCCAAGATCGGTGTGCCTTCGGACCCGTCCTGTACCAATTTCATACTTGCCCGTTTTGCCGATCAGGCCGAGGCGGAGGCCTGCGATGACTATCTCAAAACTCAGGGTTTGATCGTGCGACGGGTTGCGGGCTACAACCTGCCAAACGCGCTGCGGATCACCGTGGGCGATGAAGAGGCCTGCCGCCGTGTGGTTGCAGCCATTACCGCGTTCAAAGGGGGCGCTGCATGAGCCAGATTTATGACCGTGTGGCGCTGATCGGGCTGGGCTTGATCGCCTCGTCCATGTTCTGGGCGATGAAACGCGCAGGGCTGGCCGGAGAGGTCACTGGTTATGCCCGCTCGGATGCGACCCGAGAGACCGCGCGCCGCATCGGTCTGTGCGACCGCGTTTGTGAAACGGTGCAAGAGGCCGTTGAGGGGGCCGATCTGGTCGTGCTCTGCGTGCCCGTCGGTGCGATGGGTGCGGTTGCAGAACAGATGGCACCCGTCCTGAAGCAGGGCGCGACGGTTTCGGATGTGGGCTCGGTCAAGCGTCATGTGATTGAGGCGGTGTCGCCTCACATCCCCGAAGGCGTGCATTTCATCCCGGCCCACCCGCTGGCCGGGACCGAGCATTCCGGGCCGGAATCCGGGTTTGCTGAACTGTTTGACAATCGCTGGTCCTTGCTGGTGCCGGTCGAAGGGTCGGACCCGGATGCCATCGCCCGCCTGCGTGCGTTGTGGGAAGGCATGGGCTCGAATGTCGATGAGATGGATGCCGATCACCATGACCTTGTGCTGGCGGTGACGTCGCACGCGCCGCACCTGATTGCCTACACGATGGTTGGTGTTGCCGACGATCTTCGGCGGGTGACAGATACCGAGGTTATTAAATACTCGGCGGCTGGCTTCCGGGATTTCACCCGGATCGCAGCCTCGGACCCGACCATGTGGCGCGATGTGTTCCTGACAAACAAAGATGCGACGCTGGAAATTCTGGGCCGCTTCACGGAAGAGCTTTTTGCGCTCCAGCGCGCGATCCGAACAGGTGACGGAGAGCAACTGTTCGATTACTTTACCCGCACCCGCGCCATCCGGCGGGGCATCATTGACGCCGGGCAGGATACAGACGCGCCGGATTTCGGACGGGGGAAAGCATCCACATGACAGGGTTGAGCGGCTGTATTGCAATTGGTTTCGTCGTTCTGGCGACGACTGTTCACGCGGCGGCACCCGAAACCTCTCTTGTTCCGTTGAAACGCCCGACGTTATCGGATGCGGGGGCGGTCATCGTTCCAGCAAAAATCCGGCCAGCACTGCGACCGGTTTCGCCTCAGGTGACGGCTGCTGCTGCCCGACCGTCAGACCTGCCATTTCTGGGCCCGGAAAATTCGATCCGGCCCTATCTGCGGTCCGAGGAAATGGAGCAGAAGATTCTGTTCAAAAAACGCAAGCTGCGGAAAAGCTCGGTGTGTGGCGATGTTGATATTCAGGGCACGCCTGTTGGCCGGGTGACTGGGAAGATCAAGGCCTGCGGGATCAAGGACGCGGTTCAGATCACCTCGGTCGCGGGGGTCAAGCTTAGTCGTCCTTCGACCATGGACTGTGGCACGGCGCAGGCCTTGAACAAATGGGTGGAAAAGAGCGTAAAGCCGACCTTCAAGCGACGTGGACCGGTTGTCGAACTGCAGGTCGCGGCGCACTACGCCTGCCGAACCAGAAATAACCAAAAGGGGGCCCGGATATCCGAGCATGGTAAGGGCCGGGCGATCGATATTTCGGGTTTCCGGATGGCGGATGGTGAGGTTGTGACGGTGCTGAAGGGCTGGCGCAAAAATCCATCAAAGAAGCAGCTGGTCAAAGTCTGGCGTGGGGCGTGTGGACCGTTTGGAACGGTGTTGGGACCATATGCAGATCGCTATCACCGCGACCATTTCCATCTGGATACAGCGCGTTATCGCAGAGGGTCTTACTGCCGTTAGCGCAGAATGAGCCGCGGTGCGGGGCCCAGAGGCAGCGGCCCCAAAGCCACAAACCCATCGCGGAAGTTCAGCTGCATATCCAGCGCGTTTGGATTTCCGCCAAGACCCGCCATGAACCCCAGCGCCCGCGTCACCGGATCAACCGCCTGATCCGGTAGCGCCCCTGCAGCGTTGGCCATAGCCACCATGTCACGCCAGTTCTCGGCCTTGACCGCGATCTCTCCGGTGGGGATGCCCTGATCGTCAACGTCCAGTTCGCCGGTTGCGAACAGCCGTAGCTCGCCCCATTTCACCTCGGCCAGCCTCAGGTCAATCGCGACCGGCTGCGGGCGACCCTGTTCCAGCGCACTGCGATCCCATGGCTTGTCAAAGGTGATAAAGCTATCCAGCTCCAGCGTCTCAAAGGACTGCGGCAGAGAGGAAGCCGAGCGCATGAGCCGTCGCAACTCTTCGCCCGGTGTGAAGCCATCGACTTTGGCGGTGATGTTGTAGCTTTTGGGCGTTCCGGATTGCGCCATGATCAGGCTGAGGCTTTGCCCGCCAGCCTGCGGGGCCTGCTCATCCGAGATCAGCCAGCGCCCGGCGGTCAGGGCCATCCGTTCAAGCACCAGCGCGACACCGGGTTGCAGGTGCAACTCGGCCTGCATCCCCTCGGCCTGAACGGTGGTGGTCTGGTCGAAATAGGACAGGCGCTGTGGTGTGCTGGCAAAGCGCAGCATCTGACGGCCCGGCCAGATGGCAGGACTTTCGAACTCGATCCAGTCGGCGCTCCAGGCGGTGCCGTTCACTGGATCGGCAAGTGCGGGATTGTTCAGACGGGTGATATGCTGCAGCGGATACCCGGCGGTGGCGACATCCGAATAATCGGCCTGCCAACCCAATTCCTGCTGGCGATCGAACCACCCGGTGATGGCATTGCGCAGCCCGTAGCCTGCGACAAACCAATAGGCGCTCCACGCGAGGGCAATGAACACAAGTACGCGTATCAGACGCCGCATGATGAATGGCCCTTTTTCCTGCCTCGGATTTGGTGTTTACAGGGCCAAACGGGCAAGGACCAGAGCTATGACGATGTGGGTTTTCGGATATGGATCGTTGTTGTGGAATCCCGGCTTTCCGGTGGCCCGCAGCGAACGCGCCACGCTGCACGGCTATGCCCGGTCGTTCTGCATGCGTTCGATCCACCATCGCGGCACCGAGGAAGACCCCGGTCTGGTGCTGGCCCTGGACGAACAGCCCGAGGCCCGCTGCACCGGTCTGGCGCTTGCCGTCGAGGCCGGGCATGAAGACCGCACGCTAGCGGAACTGCGCGAGCGCGAACTGATCTCATCCGCCTATCTTGAGCGAATGCTGGACGTGCATCTGGACGCCGGTGAGGTCGTCAACGCGGTGACATACGTGATCGACGCGCATCATGTTCAGTATTGTGGCGGCCTGCCGTTGGAAGAGCAGGCCCAGATCATCGCGCATGCCGTCGGTGGGCGCGGTCCTAACGACGAATACCTCTACAACACCGCTTCACATCTGAGCGAGATCGGCCTACATGACCCCGACCTTGAGTGGTTGTCGCAACGGGTCCGCGCAATCAGCGCATAAACCCTTGGCGTCATGCCCGGAACTTCGATAGGTTCAGCCCAGAGCAGACAATACCGGGAGCCACGCGCATGGCGCAGGCACAACAGGGCGTGAGACCGCATTTCTCGCAGCCGATCCGTCAAATCCTCATGATGCTGATCGCAATCGGGCTGTCGGGCCTTGGCGTGTTCATGGCCCTGCCTTATGTGCTGCCCGTGATTCAGGCCAACCTGTACCTGAATGGATTCATCCTGCTGGTCTTTGTCATTGGTGTGGCGGCCTGTTTCCTGCAGGTGACGCAACTGATCGGTTCCGTTCGCTGGATCGAGGCCTTTGTCGGCGGTGTTGAACGCGACGACGTGCGCCCGCCGCAACTGCTGGCCCCCTTGGCGTCGCTGTTGCGGGCGCGTGGGGCGCGGTCCCAGATCAGTTCCAGCTCGACCCGGTCGATTCTCGACTCTGTGGCTGAACGGGTCGAGGAAGAACGCGAGATCACGCGCTATATCACCAACGTCCTGATCTATCTGGGCCTGTTGGGTACGTTCTTTGGTCTGGCGACCACGGTTCCGGCCATCGTAGACACCATCCGCAGCCTGAACCCGCAGGAAGGCGAGGAAGGGTTGGCGGTGTTCAACCGCTTGATGACCGGGCTGGAGTCTCAGTTGCAGGGCATGGGCGTTGCGTTTGGCTCGTCCCTGCTGGGGCTTGCCGGGTCGCTGATCGTCGGCCTGCTGGAGCTGTTCGCGGGTCATGGCCAGAACCGGTTTTATCGCGAGCTAGAGGAATGGCTGTCCTCGATCACCCGCGTCGGCTTTGCGGCGGGGGATGAAGGGGGCGCGGAGCTGGCGGTTCTGACGCCAGTGCTGGATGCGATGTCCGAACAGATGGATGCGCTGCAGGACCTTTTCTCGGCGCATGAGGCGGACCGCACCCAGGTCTCGGCCAAACTGGGCCATCTGGTGGATGCGATCACTGACATGAACCAACGGCAGGCCCAGACCGAAGGCGTCACCGCCGCGCTGGAACGCGTGGCGCTGGGGCAGGATGCTTTGCTGGATCACATGCGCGAACATGGCGCGGGTGAGGGGATTGATGCCGAAAGTCGTATGCGCCTGCGCTCGATGGACGTCCAGTTGCTGCGCATTCTGGAAGAGATATCTGCCGGTCGTCAGGACAGCATGAACGAGCTGCGCAAGGATTTCGAACTGCTTGTCAAGGCTCTGACGCTTCCGCGCGGGGCTGTGCGCACACCTTCGGACGGGGAATAAAAGATGGCCCTGTCGCGCCGCACCGGTCATCGATTCTCGGGCTCGGTCTGGCCCGGTTTCGTCGATGCGATGACGGGGCTTTTGATGGTTCTCACCTTCGTGCTGACCATCTTCATGATCGTTCAGTTTGTTTTGCGCGAAACTATTTCGGGTCAAGAGGACGAACTGACCGCGCTGTCGGATGAGGTCGCAGCCCTGGCTGGGGCGCTGGGATTGGAAGAACGCGAAAACAGCCGTCTGCAGGCACGGTTGGGCACACTGAACGCAACTCTCGGACAGGTCGAGGACGAATTGTCTGAGGCGCAGTCGCAGATCACGGGTTTTGAGGCACAGGTTGCAGCATTGCTGGCCGATCAGGAACGCGCGCGGGACGATATTGCCACCTTGGTTGATCAGCAGGATGCCTTGCTGCAAGAGCGCGCAGCACTACTGGACGAGCAGGAGGCCCTGAACCTCGCTCTGGCCCAAAGCCGTAACGAGATTGATGCCCAGACCGAAGCCGCCCGTCTTGCCGCGGCCCGTCGCGAGGCGCTTGAGGCGCTGGTGGCCGATCTTGAGGCCAGCGAGGCCACGCAGGCGGGTCAGATTGCCGATTTGCAGCAGCAGCTAGGCGATGAGGAAGCCGCGCGTCTCGCGGAAGCCGCCGCCGCCGAAACTCTGCGGAACCGGCTTCAGGATGCGGATGCCGAGCTGACCGCTATGACATTGGCGCTCGAGGCGCAGCGACAGGAAGCGGAAGAAACCCTGACATTACTGGCCGCAGCACAGGCAGCCAGAGCCGAGCTTGAGCGGCAATTCGGTGAGTTGAATCCCGATGAACTGAAGGCGCAATTGCAAGCGGCACTGGACGCGCAGACGCAGTCGCAGGCGCAGGCAGATGAGCAAAGTTCACTGGCTGAAGAGCGTGCGGCCTTGTTGGCTGTGGCGCAGGAGGCACTCGCGTCAGAGAAAGAAATCTCAACCGAGGCGCAACGCCAGACAGCTTTGTTGAACCAGCAGATGTCTGCGCTGCGCGGCCAACTTGGATCGTTGCAGGCGCTGTTGGACGATTATGAGGAACGCAACGCGGCGGCCGAGATTCAGATCCAGTCGCTGGGCCAGGACCTGAACGCAGCGCTTGCCCGCGCCGCCTCGGAAGAGCGCCGCCGCCGCCTGCTGGAAGAGGCAGAACGCGTCCGGCTCGAGGCCGAGGCGGAAAGGCTTGCCGGGCAAAATCAGGAACTGACTGCGCAGGCGGAAGATTTGCAACGCTATCGGTCCGAGTTCTTCGGGCGACTGCGCGATGTATTGGGTGATCAGGAAGGCGTACGCATCGAAGGCGACCGCTTTGTGTTTTCGTCCGAGGTCTTGTTTGACACGGGCTCTGCCACGCTTTCTGTCGAAGGTCGTCAGGAGGTCGCGAAGGTCGCCGAAATCCTGAGAACTGTCGCGGCTGAAATCCCCGAGGGTTTGAATTGGGTCATTCGGGTCGACGGGCATACGGACAACGTGCCATTGGCGGGCAGCGGGCGGTATCGCGATAACTGGGAACTTAGCCAGGGTCGCGCGCTGTCGGTGGTGCGGTTCATGGTGGATGCGTTGGGTATCCCGCCCAATCGGCTGGCAGCCAACGGCTTTGGCGAGTTCCAGCCGGTCAACCCCGCCGACACCCCCGAAGCCCGCGCGCAGAACCGCCGGATCGAGCTGAAACTGACCGAGCGTTAAACAGAGAACGCCCGCCGAAAGGGCGGGCGTTAGTTTGTTTCTAAGGTCTTTAAATCAGTCCGCTGTCAGCAGCGGAGGTTTATCGCCCGGAATACGAGGCTGGTCGGGTCCCAGAATTTCAAGGTTCAGATCACCTTTCTTGACCGAGACACGCACCACTCCACCCTTGGCCAACTTGCCGAACAGAAGTTCTTCGGCCAGAGGTTTCTTGATGTGCTCCTGAATGACGCGACCCAGCGGGCGGGCGCCCATCTTGTCGTCGTACCCCTTGTCGGCCAGCCATTCGGCGGCCTTGGGGGTCAGATCGATGGTCACATTGCGATCCAGCAATTGCGCCTCAAGCTGCAGGACGAATTTCTCGACCACTTGCAGGATGACCTCTTTCGGCAGCGGCGCGAACGAGATCACGGCGTCCAGACGGTTGCGGAATTCCGGCGTGAACATGCGTTCGATCGCGGCGGTATCCTCGCCCTCGCGACGGTCACGGGCAAAGCCTATGGCGGCCTTGGCCTGCTCCTGCGCGCCCGCGTTCGAGGTCATGATCAGGACCACGTTGCGGAAGTTCACCGTACGGCCGTTGTGATCGGTCAGCTCGCCATGATCCATCACTTGCAACAGAATGTTGAACACATCCGGATGCGCCTTCTCGATCTCGTCCAGCAGCAGCACACAGTGCGGATGCTGGTCGACGCCGTCGGTCAGCAGACCGCCCTGATCGAACCCGACATAGCCCGGAGGTGCGCCGATCAGACGGGAAACGGCGTGTTTCTCCATGTATTCCGACATATCGAAGCGCAGCAGCTCGACACCCAGCGTATCCGCCAACTGTTTGGCAACCTCTGTCTTACCCACACCGGTCGGACCGGCGAACAGGTAGTTGCCGATGGGCTTTTCGGGCTCACGCAGACCGGCGCGGGCCAGTTTGATCGCGCTGGACAGCGCCTCAATCGCTTCATCCTGACCGAACACCACCCGTTTCAGCGAGGTTTCGAGGTCTTTCAGAACCTCCGCATCATCCTTGGTCACATTCTTCGGCGGAATGCGCGCGATCTTGGCGACGACGGCCTCGATCTCTTTCACTCCGATGGTCTTGCGACGCTTGCTTTCGGCCAGCAGATGTTGCGCGGCACCGGCTTCATCAATCACGTCGATGGCCTTGTCCGGCAGCTTGCGGTCGTTGATATAGCGCGCCGAAAGCTCCACAGCCGTTTTGATCGCATCTGCGGTGTATTTGATCGCGTGATGCTCTTCAAAATAGGGTTTCAGACCGCGCAGGATTTTCACGCTGTCCTCGACCGAAGGTTCGTTCACGTCAATCTTCTGGAACCGACGGCTCAGCGCACGGTCTTTCTCAAAATGCTGGCGGAACTCTTTATAGGTGGTCGAGCCCATCGTGCGCAGCTTGCCGCCCTGCAGGGCAGGCTTCAGCAGGTTCGATGCATCCATGGCACCGCCCGATGTGGCACCGGCACCAATCACGGTATGGATTTCGTCAATGAACAGCACCGCATCTGGATGATCTTCCAATTCGGTCACGACCGCCTTCAGCCGCTCTTCGAAATCGCCGCGATAGCGGGTACCCGCCAGCAGCGCGCCCATGTCGAGAGAATAGATCGTGGTTTCCGATAGAACATCCGGGGCCTCACCGGCGACGATCTTGTGGGCCAGACCCTCGGCGATGGCGGTTTTGCCCACACCCGGATCACCCACCAGCAGCGGGTTGTTCTTGCGGCGGCGGCACAGCACCTGAATGCAGCGTTCCACCTCGTCCGAGCGGCCGATCAGCGGATCGACGTCGCCGGCGCGCGATTTGGCGTTCAGGTCGACGCAATACTTACCCAGCGCGCTTTCTTTCTGGTCTGCCTCGCCAGATGTGGTCTGCGCCTCATCTTCCACCTCATCCGCGCCGGTGACCGGTCGGTTTTCGCCGTAGGCCGGATCTTTGGCAACGCCATGGGCGATGAAATTCACCGCGTCATAGCGGGTCATGTCCTGTTCCTGCAGGAAATAAGCCGCGTTGCTTTCGCGTTCGGCGAAGATGGCAACCAAGACGTTGGCCCCGGTCACCTCGGTACGGCCCGAGCTTTGCACATGGATCGCTGCGCGTTGGATGACACGCTGAAAAGCCGCCGTCGGCACCGCTTCGGACCCGTCAATATCTGTGACGAGGTTTGACAGGTCCTCGTCGATGAATTCGACCAGTGTGCTGCGCAATTCGTCCAGATCGACGCTGCACGCTTTCATGACGCGCACTGCATCGGGTTCTTCCAGCAGCGCCAGCAGCAGATGTTCTAGCGTTGCGAATTCATGTCGCCGTTCATTCGCCGCCGCAAGGGCCGCGTGGATGGCTTGTTCCAATGTGCTCGAGAATGAAGGCACGCGGGTGCTCCTCTATATTGGGCCGGAAGGGGGTCCGAGCATCGGCCGGATCCCCATCCCAACCATGTCCTCATACTATTAGAGTTTGGTTGATCGTGGCCCGGCTTCAAGGGTTTTCTTTCACTTGACAGTCACATTTCCTGTGACCGTGGCCGTGAAGAGGGTTGAAACGCATCAAAAGCGGTCTTTTCGGGCACGGATTTCCGCAAAAACCGACGCAGGGTCAGATTTTTCCATGCCCAGATGCGCCTGAATCGCCGGATCGGCCGCGCGCAGAAACGGGTTTGTGGCCTTTTCAAGCGCCAGAACCGAGGGAACGGTGGGCTCCTGAGCGGCGCGGGCGCGGTTGATATCGGCGACTCGATCCTGCAGGGCCGGGTTGTCGGGGTCGACGGTCAGGGCGAATTTGGCGTTTGACTGGGTATATTCATGTCCAGAACACACGATTGTTTCGTCCGGCAGTGCCGCCAGCTTGCTGAGAGAGGCCCACATCTGCGCAGGTGTGCCTTCGAACAGTCGCCCGCATCCCAGCGCCATCAAGCTGTCGGCAGTGAAAACCGCGCCCGAGACCGGCATATAAAAAGCGATGTGCCCCACGGTATGGCCCGAGACATCCAGAACCTCGACAGGCTCTCCTCCGATGTAAAAACTATCCCCCTCAACCACAGACTGATCGAGTTTCGGCAGACGATGTTCATCGGCCTTCGCGCCGATCAGGCGCGCGGGGTGTTTTTCCAGAATGCCGGGCAGGCCATCGACATGATCCCAGTGATGGTGCGTCAGCAGGACATGGCTGAGCCGCCAGCCACGTGCGTTCAGTTCCGCCAGAATCGGCTCCGCCTCGGGCACATCGATCAACGCGGTCTCACCGCTGACCGGATCATGGGCGAGAAAGGCGTAATTGTCGCTGAGGCAAGGAATAGTGACGATCTCAAGAGGCATGGCCTTTTGCCCTTTCATTGCTAGACTGTGCCCAGCTAAGCCGATTGACCGGGTGTCCGCAATGCATCTTGATGTGCAGGATCTGAGGAATTTTTACTATCGCAGCACGCTGGGCCGTGCTGCGCAGGCGGCGATCCGCGGGCGGTTGGTCGATCTGTGGCCCGAAGCCAAAGGGCAAACCGTTGCAGGGTTTGGTTTTGCCGTGCCTCTGCTGCGACCCTATCTGGCGGATGCGCGGCGGGTGATCGGGCTGATGCCAGGGCCGCAGGGCGTGATGCCGTGGCCGGCGGGGATGCCCAATGTCTCGGTTCTGACCGAAGAAACGCTCTGGCCGATCGAGACAGGGCATGTCGACAAATTGGTGGTGATGCACGGGCTTGAGACCTCGGAACAGCCCAGCAAGGTGCTTGAGGAATGCTGGCGTGTGCTGGGGCCGGGGGGCAGGGCGCTGTTTGTGGTGCCGAACCGGGCCGGGCTTTGGTCGCGGTCGGACCGGACGCCCTTTGGCTTTGGGCATCCTTACTCTGCCACGCAGCTTGAGAACCTTCTGCGCAAGCATCATTTCGTCCCCGAAAACCACTGTTCGGCGCTGTACCTGCCGCCTTCATTCCGCCGGTTCTGGCTGAAATCGGGCAGCCTGATCGAAAAAACCGGCCAGCGCATCCCGACCGTCATGGCGGGCGGTGTGCTCATGGTCGAGGCCAGCAAGCTGATCCGCCCGCCCAGCGGCAGCGTGACCAAGGACACCGCCAAGCGTCCGATCAAAGCGCTGGACGGGCTGTTGAAGCCCGCCTGAGGCGGATCTTTGACGCGGCGAAAGTTGCGGGAAAAAAGTCACAGGAATCGCAAAAACCTGCATATTCGTAACATTTTTCAACTGCCCCAACCGGTCCAAAGGGTCGCACTTGGTGTAAGTGTCTGAAAGTTAAGGGTTTGTGGATAAGTATGTTACCGCTATAGCGTATTGCTAGGTTGGAATACCTCTGCTACATCCCCGGTGATTTTGATCCCCGCCCTACATGGACGGGGTTTTCTCACGCCCCAAGGTAGCGGCCGCTACCCGAAATCGGGGCCTCAAATATCGGAAGGGTGGACGTGTCCGAACCAGCTTCGATTTCCACAGGCATCGCCGAGCGCTATGCCACTGCGATCTTCGAGATCGCGAAAGAGAATAATGACCTGGCGGGTCTGGAAACCGGCATCAACGATCTGGCAGCAGCATTGGGCGAAAGCGCCGAACTGCGTGACCTGATCGCTTCGCCTCTGGTTTCGCGCGCTGAACAAGAAGGCGCAATCACCGCAGTCGCCGACAAGATGGGTCTGAACCCGATCCTGCGCAACACGCTGGGTCTGATGGCGCAGAAACGCCGCCTGTTCGTTGTGCCGCAACTGGTGCAGGTTCTGCGCGACATGCTGGCCGAAGAGCGCGGCGAAGTGACCGCCGATGTCGCCTCGGCCAAGGCACTGACCAAGACTCAACTGGATAAACTGTCCAAAACGCTGTCCGAGCGTGTGGGCAAGACCGTGACAATCAATGCGACCGTGGATGAAAGCCTCATCGGCGGTCTTGTCGTTAAAGTGGGCTCGAAGATGATCGACACCTCGATCCGTTCGAAGCTGAACTCCCTACAGAATGCAATGAAAGAGGTCGGATAAATGGGAATCCAAGCTGCAGAGATTTCTGCAATCCTGAAGGACCAGATCAAGAATTTTGGTCAGGAAGCCGAAGTGGCCGAGATCGGCCGCGTGCTGAGCGTCGGTGACGGGATTGCCCGTGTATACGGCCTGGACAACGTGCAAGCCGGTGAAATGGTCGAATTCCCCGGTGGCATCATGGGTATGGCCCTGAACCTGGAAAGCGACAACGTCGGTGTCGTTATCTTCGGTTCTGACCGTGACATCAAAGAAGGCGACACCGTCAAGCGCACCAACTCGATCGTGGACGTTCCGATCGGTGACGAGCTGCTGGGCCGTGTTGTTGACGGTCTGGGCAACCCGCTGGACGGCAAAGGCCCGATCAATGCCTCCAAGCGTGGCGTTGCAGACGTCAAAGCCCCCGGCATCATCCCGCGTAAATCGGTGCACGAGCCGATGGCAACCGGCCTGAAATCGGTTGACGCGATGATCCCGATTGGCCGTGGCCAGCGGGAACTGATCATTGGTGACCGTCAGACCGGTAAAACTGCTGTGGCTCTGGACACCATCCTGAACCAGAAAGTCTATAACGACGCAGCAGGCGACGACGAGTCGAAGAAACTGTACTGCATCTACGTGGCTGTCGGTCAGAAGCGTTCGACCGTTGCGCAGCTGGTGAAGAAGCTGGAAGAATCCGGCGCGATTGAATACTCGATCGTTGTTGCTGCGACCGCGTCCGACCCGGCGCCGATGCAGTTCCTGGCACCTTACTCGGCGACTGCGATGGCCGAATACTTCCGCGACAACGGCCGCCACGCTCTGATCATCTACGATGACCTGTCGAAGCAGGCTGTGTCTTATCGTCAGATGTCCCTGCTGCTGCGCCGTCCGCCCGGACGTGAAGCCTATCCGGGTGACGTTTTCTACCTCCACTCGCGTCTGCTGGAGCGTTCGGCGAAGCTGAACGAGGACTTTGGTGCAGGCTCGCTGACCGCTCTGCCGGTTATCGAAACCCAAGGTGGTGACGTTTCGGCGTTTATTCCGACCAACGTGATCTCGATCACCGACGGTCAGATCTTCCTGGAAACCGAACTGTTCTATCAAGGCATCCGTCCTGCCGTGAATACCGGTCTGTCGGTTTCGCGTGTGGGTTCTTCGGCTCAGACCGATGCGATGAAATCGGTTGCTGGTCCGGTTAAGCTGGAACTGGCTCAGTACCGCGAAATGGCTGCGTTTGCGCAGTTCGGTTCGGACCTCGACGCCGCAACTCAGCAGCTGCTGAACCGTGGTGCGCGTCTGACCGAGCTGATGAAGCAGCCGCAGTACTCGCCGCTGACCAACGCGGAAATCGTCTGCGTCATTTTCGCTGGCACCAACGGTTACCTCGACAAGATCGACGTCTCGGATGTTGGCCGCTATGAGGCCGGTCTGCTGGCGCACCTGCGCGGCAAGCATGCCGATCTGCTCAAGTGGATCACCGACGAAGATCCGAAGATCAAAGGTGACGCAGCGGACAAGCTTAAGGCAGCGATCGACGAATACGCCGCGACCTTCGCTTGATAGGGGGTTCCGATGCCTAGTCTGAAGGACCTTAAAAACAGGATCGAGTCGGTCAAATCGACCCGCAAGATCACCAAGGCCATGCAGATGGTCGCGGCTGCAAAACTGCGCCGTGCCCAGGAATCTGCCGAAGCCTCGCGCCCCTATGCTGAACGGTTCAATGCCGTGATGGTGGGGCTGGCGGCGTCGGTCGGGGGCAGCGACAGCGCCCCCAAGCTGCTCCGTGGTACGGGCAGTGATGATGTCCATCTGCTGGTTGTGATGACAGCTGAACGCGGCCTGTGTGGCGGCTTCAACGCGAACATCGCCAAGCTGGCCCGTCAAAAGGCGGAAGAGCTGCGCGGCAAAGGCAAGACGGTCAAGGTTCTGACCGTTGGGAAGAAGGGGCGCGATGCCCTGAAACGCGACTTTGCCGATCTGTTCGTTGGTCACGTCGACCTGAGCGAGGTCAAGCGTATCGGTTACACCAATGCGCAGGACATCGCCAAGGACGTTCTGTCCCGCTTTGACGGGGGTGAGTTCGATGTTGCCACGATCTTCTACTCGAAGTTCGTCAACGTTGTGACCCAGATCCCGACGGCACAGCAGGTCATCCCGGCCTCGTTCGAAGAGACCGAGGGCGACGACAGCGGTGCCATTTTCGACTACGAGCCCAGCGAAGAGGCCATTCTGGCCGACCTGCTGCCCAAGGGGGTTGCGACCGCGATCTTCTCGGCTCTGCTCGAAAACGGAGCGTCTGAACAGGGTGCACGGATGTCCGCGATGGACAACGCGACACGCAACGCGGGTGAGATGATCGACAAGCTGACGATCCAGTTCAACCGCTCGCGTCAGGCCGTGATCACCAACGAGCTGATTGAAATTATTTCCGGCGCCGAAGCGCTGTAAGAAAACCGGAGACGAAACATGGCGAATGCAAAAGGCAAAGTCACACAGATCATCGGGGCCGTCGTCGACGTGCACTTCGAAGATCAGCTGCCTGAAATTCTGAACGCGCTGGAAACCACCAACAACGGCAAGCGCCTTGTGTTGGAAGTTGCTCAGCACCTGGGTGAAAACACCGTCCGCACCATTGCGATGGACGCGACCGAAGGTCTGGTCCGTGGCGAGGCCGTAACCGACACCGGTTCTCCGATCTCGGTTCCGGTTGGTAACGCCACGCTGGGCCGCATCCTGAACGTGGTCGGCGAGCCGATCGACGAAAAAGGCCCGGTCGAAGCAACCGAAGCCCGCGCGATCCACCAGCCCGCGCCCGAGTTCGACGAACAGTCGACCGAGTCGGAAATCCTGGTCACCGGCATCAAGGTTGTTGACCTGCTGGCCCCCTACGCCAAAGGCGGTAAAATCGGCCTGTTCGGCGGGGCCGGCGTTGGTAAAACCGTTCTGATCATGGAACTGATCAACAACATCGCAAAAGTGCACTCGGGCTTCTCGGTGTTCGCGGGTGTTGGTGAACGGACCCGTGAAGGCAACGACCTGTATCACGAGATGATCGAATCCAACGTGATTAAGCCCGACAATCTGTCGGAATCTCAGGTTGCGCTGGTTTACGGTCAGATGAACGAACCTCCGGGAGCGCGTGCGCGTGTTGCTCTGACCGGTCTGACCCTGGCTGAGCAGTTCCGCGACCAGTCCGGTACCGACGTTCTGTTCTTCGTCGACAACATCTTCCGCTTTACGCAGGCGGGTTCCGAGGTTTCGGCTCTGCTGGGTCGTATTCCGTCAGCCGTGGGCTACCAGCCGACACTGGCGACCGACATGGGCGCCCTGCAGGAACGCATCACCTCGACCAAGTCTGGCTCGATCACCTCGGTGCAGGCCATTTATGTTCCTGCGGACGACTTGACCGACCCCGCGCCGGCAACCTCGTTTGCGCACTTGGACGCGACCACCGTTCTGAACCGTGCGATCTCGGAAAAGGGTATCTACCCTGCGGTTGACCCGCTCGACTCGTCCTCGCGTCTGCTGGACCCCGCAATCGTGGGCGAAGAGCACTACGCGGTTGCGACCGACGTTCAGCAGATCCTCCAGCGCTACAAGTCGCTGCAGGACATCATCGCCATCCTCGGCATGGACGAACTGTCGGAAGAAGACAAACTGACCGTTGCTCGTGCCCGTAAGATCGAGCGCTTCCTGTCGCAGCCGTTCGACGTTGCCGAAGTCTTCACCGGTTCGCCAGGCGTTCAGGTTCCTCTGGACGTGACCATCGCATCGTTCAAGGCTGTTGTGGCTGGCGAATACGATCACCTGCCCGAAGCGGCCTTCCTGATGGTTGGCGGCATCGACGAAGTGATCGCCAAAGCGGAAAAGATGGCCGCAGAAGCCGCCTAAGGAGTATCCCTGATGGCAAACACGATGCAATTCGACCTCGTCAGCCCCGAGCGGAGCCTTGCTTCGCTTGAGGCCACCGCGGTCCAGCTCCCCGGCGCGGACGGGGACATGACGGCAATGCCCGATCATGCCCCCACCATCACCACGCTGCGCCCCGGTCTGCTGAAGGTTGAGGCACCCGCAGGAGCCAGCGAATACCTGGTCACAGGCGGGTTTGCCCAGATCAACGGCGACAGCTTGTCGGTTCTGGCCGAAAAGGCCATTCCGGTGAGTGAAGTGACCCGGTCGCACTTGGATGACATGATCGCCGAAGCCCGCGCCTCGCACGAGGCCGCAAAGGCTGGTGACGATCAGACCATTGTCGACGATGCCGCCAAACTGCTGGCCGACATGGAAGCTCTTGGAACGCATATGAGCCTGTAACGGCTCATGTCAGTTTATTCGAAACGGCCCTGCTATGCGGGGCCGTTTTTTGTCGTGATTTCGTCAAAGGCGCGCGGTAAGGTGCCGGAATTGAATGAAAAGACGACACGATGAAGAAGTTTCATACCCACCCCATTGGTATCGATCAGGGCGAGGTTGTTCTGTTCTCGGATTTTGCCGACGGCGGAGAGATGTGGACTGGCGAGGGCGCACGTGAACGGCGTACAAGCGTCCAGTTTAGCGAAGCATTCCGATCAGCTCCGACTGTGCAGATCAGCGTTTCGCTGTGGGATGTGGACACGTCATCGGCCCTGCGTGCCGAGGTTCAGGCGCAAGACATCACACCACAGGGGTTCAGCGCCGTATTTCGCACGTGGTCGGACACGCGCATCGCACGTATACGCGTAATCTGGACCGCGATCGGAGAGGTCTCTCACGCGGATGATTGGGACATCTCGTAGGTTTCTGGTTCCCCCGGACGATCAACAGCGTCTTCAGCCTGCCTCGATCATGTCCACCCGCGTCGCGTGGCGGCCGCCCTCGAATTCGGCAGAAAGAAACGCATCGACAATATCCAGCGCTTGTCCCTCGCCGATGACGCGCGCTCCGATGGACAACATATTGGCATCGTTGTGCTGACGGATCATCCGGGCTGAAAACGCATCTGAACACACCCCGCACCGGATGCCGGGCACCTTGTTGGCGGCCATCATGATGCCCTGCCCAGTGCCACAAAGAATGATGCCCAAACGGCAATCGCCGGCAACAACCATCTCGGCTGCGGCCTTGCCGTGCAGCGGATAGTGCGTGCTTTCAGCGGTGGTCGGCCCGATATCGACGGCCTCCCACCCTTGTTGGGTAATATGTTTGGCGATGGCTTGGCGCAGTTCAATCGCAGCGTGGTCGCTGGACAGAACGATACGGTTGTTCCCGGTCACGTCTGAGCCTCCCGCTCAATCCATATGGTAAAGAGATTCATAGATCGGGGTCAGGGTCTTGTCCTCGAACAGGGACGAAACGCTGGTGCCGTTCCAGATGTTCAGGATCGCCTGCGTGAAAATCGGCGCGGTGGGCACGATGCGGATGTTGGGCGCATTGGCGACCTCAGGTTTGGGCTGGATCGAGTCCGTCAGAACCAGAGACTTCATCACCGAGTTGGTCACGCGCTCAACCGCCGGGCCGCTCATAACCCCGTGGGTGATGTAAGAATGAACCTCTTTCGCGCCATTGTCGATCAGCACCTGAGCGGCCTTGCAGAGGGTGCCGGCCGTGTCGCACATATCGTCCACGATCAGGCAGATTTTATCCTTCACGTCGCCGATCACGGTCATCTCGGCCACTTCGCCCGCCTTCTCGCGGCGTTTGTCCACAATCGACAGCGGCGCGTTGATGCGCTTGGCCAATTCCCGCGCGCGGGCCACGCCGCCGACATCCGGCGACACCACCATCAGATCATCCATTTGCCCCTTGAACTGCTTCTTTACATCCAGCGCAAAGATCGGCGAGGCGTAAAGGTTGTCGACCGGCATGTCGAAAAAGCCCTGAATCTGCGCAGCATGCAGGTCCATGGTCAGAATACGCTCGATCCCCGCTCCGGTCAGCATATTGGCCACCAGCTTGGCGCTGATGGGCGTACGCGCCTTGGTGCGGCGATCCTGCCGCGCATAGCCAAAATAAGGGATCACGGCAGTGATGCGTTGCGCGGACGACCGGCGCAGGGCGTCAGCGATGATCAACAATTCCATCAGGTTGTCATTGGCCGGATTTGAGGTCGGCTGGATGATGAACATATCCTCGCCGCGCACATTCTCGAACACCTCGACGAAAATCTCACCATCGTTGAAGCGTTCCACCCGCGCCTCGACCAGTCCCTGATCAACGCCGCGGTGCAGGCTCATGCGGCGGGCAATGGTTTTGGCAAGCGGAAGATTTGCGTTCCCAGCGATAAGCTTGGGTTCGTGAAGTGTCGGCATCGGCTGATTTTCCCCGGGCAGCAATGGCAATGTGACAGATTCGTGATGTTGACACCGCTTAGCATGGCCTTACCGTCCCGCAAAGGTAACGCAGCGGAGAAAGTGAACATGGCCCAGATTGACTACTATTTTGCGACAATTTCGCCCTATTCCTACCTGGCGGGCACAAGGCTGGAAGAGGTTGCGGCAAAGCACGGTGCGACCATCAACTACAAACCGCTCGATATCATGGCACTGTTTTCCAGAACCGGGGGCACCCCGCCCAAGGACAGACATATCTCGCGCACCGAGTACCGCGCGCAGGAACTCCTGCGTCAGTCCAAAAACCTGGGGATGGATTTTAACCTTAAACCCGCCCACTGGCCGACCAATATGGCTCCGTCCTCATATGCAGTGATCGCTGCCACTCAAGAGGGTTCGGGGGATGTCGGGCAGTTGTGCCACTCTTTGCTGCGTGCCTGCTGGGCCGAGGAAAAAGACATCGCCGATGACAGTGTGATCCGGGATTGCCTGACGCAAGCGGGGTTCGATCCGAACCTTGCCGATACCGGCCTGCTGGCGGGCGCTGAAACATACGCAGCCAACCTCGAAGAAGCCGTAGAACGCGGTGTCTTCGGCGCGCCCTTTTACATCACGCCAGATGACCAGCGCTTCTGGGGTCAAGACCGCCTCGACGACCTCGACCGTCACCTCGCGACGCTAAAGGCGTGACACAGTCCGCCTGCTTCATCTGGCCATAAATATCCCGGGGGAGTCGCAGCCTGCTGCGACGGGGGCAGAGCCCCCAACTCCCTTACAACAAGCCCAGAAATTGATCGATCTGATCCGCCGATATAGACCAGTCACACACCAGACGGCACGCGAGCATCTCATCTTCATCCGCGCCCTCCAACGTGTCGCCCCATAGGTGATATATTGCACCTGCGTCGTGCAGCTTGCGATGCAGACGACGCGGGAAGCGCGCAAAGATCATGTTGGCCTGAGGTTCATGCAAGAACGCAGCCCCGGCGGCGCGCAAACCACCAGCAAGACGCGCGCAGTTGGCGTTTGCCTGACGGGCCGATCTCAACCAAAGATCGTCCCTGAGATAGGCGGCCATCTGCGCCGACAAATAGCGATGCTTGGAAAACAAATGCGCTCCGCGTTTGCGGCGCAGCTCGAATTCCCAGGCTTTGCTTTCATCGAAGAACACCACCGCCTCGACGCCCATCAACCCATTCTTGGTCCCGCCGAAACTGACGGCGTCGACACCGGATTTCCACGTCATCTCTGCCGGAGAACAGTTCAGAGCGACCAAAGCATTGGTAAACCGCGCCCCGTCCATATGGACAGGCAGATCATACGTCTTGGCCACCCCGCACAGCGCCTGCAGTTCTTCCAGCGTATAGACCGACCCGCGCTCGGTCACCTGCGTGATGGAAACCGGACCTCGTTGCGGCCCGTGCACGCCGCGGGTTTCTTCGCCTTCGATGGACTGACGCAGCGCGTCGGGGCTCATCTTGTCACTACCTTGCACAAGGGTCAGCTTGGCCCCGCTGTAGAACTCGGGCGCATTGCATTCATCCTCATGGATATGCGCCACGGGGGAACAGAACACCGTCTCCCACGGTTGCGACAGCGTGGCCAAAGCCAGAGAATTCGCCGCCGTCCCCGTCGCCACAAGATACACCGCCGCGCCGGGAGCCTCAAAAATACCTCTAATGCGATCGCGCACCTCATTCATCAGAGTGTCCGCGCCATAGGCCATCTGATAGCCCTGGTTGGCTTCGGCCAAAGCGGCGAGTACCTCGGGGTGGACAGGCCCGGAATTGTCAGAGGCAAAATGCATCAGCTCGGCTCCTCTATGATATAGTCTTCCCACTCTTCCAAGGGGGTTTCGAATTCAGATACGGTGCGTCCCTGCACGGATATGCCTGCGGCATGAACGCTGTCCGGCGTACCAGATATCAACGGATGCCAGTCGTAAAGGGGCTTGCCCTCCCACAGCAGCCGATAGGCGCAGGTCTGTGGCAGCCAATAGGCATGGCTGTCGATGTTGTCGGGGCGCATCACGATGCATTCTGGAACGAACTGATGCCGGATGTCATACTGCGTGCAGCGGCAGCTTTCGTCATCCAGCAGGCGGCATGCGACACAGGTCAGGGCAACCTCGCCCGTGTCTTCATCCTCCAGCTTGTTGAGGCAGCATTTGCCGCACCCATCACACAGCGCCTCCCACTCGCGCGGGTTCATCTTCTGCAGCGGCTTACGCTCCCAAAAACGCGGGGTCAGCCCCGTACGGTCGATGGGGTCTTTGCTCATGGGGCAGCCAAAAGCGCGCGGGCGCGGGTGCAATCGTCGCTCATCTGGGCAATCAACCCATCGAGGCCGTCAAAGGTCATCTCGGGGCGCAAGTATTCCACCAACCCGACCGAGAGCGTTGCGCCATACAGATCGCCCGAGAAATCGAACAGGAAGGTTTCGATATTGGGGACCTCGCCGTTGAACATGGGCCGTGTCCCCACCGACGCCGCCCCGCGATAGCTGCCCCGATGCGGGCCGTCCAGCACGTCGACCAACACGGCATAAACGCCGAACTTCGGCGGGTGCAGCCCCTCGATCGACATATTCGCTGTTGGAAAACCCAGTTCGCGACCGCGCTGTTCTCCGCCAACAACTTTGCCCTCGATACGATGCCAGTGCCCCAGCATTGCGGCAGCATCGCGCGGCCGGCCCTCGGACAAGGCCGTCCGAATCGCGGTGGACGACACCACATTCTCGGACCGTTCCATCAAAGGGGCGATCGTGACACCGAAACCCATCTCGTTGCCAAACTGTTGCAGGTCCTGCGGCGTGCCGCTGCGCCCTTTGCCAAAGCAGAAATCGGCGCCAACGACCACATGCGCCAAACCCAACCCATCGCAAATCACGTTCCGGGCAAATTCGATTGGCGTCAGACCGGCCAAGGCGGCGTTGAACGGCAACTCATAAAGCTTCTGCACGCCCAGTTTCTGCAACCGGTGCGCACGGGCATTGCCACGCATCAGGCGAAAGGGCGGGGCATCGGGGGCAAAATACTCCCGCGGATGCGGCTCAAAGGTCATCACACCCAGCGGAGCCTCGGGGTGAGCATTGCGCGCAAGTTCAATGACGGATTGGTGCCCAAGATGAACCCCGTCAAAATTCCCTATGGCGACGCTGGCACCACGGTCTTCTGGCTCGACAAACTGGAAGTCACGTATGATCTGCATGAAGATTGCCTAGCGGGACTGCCCGGCAGGTTCAAGCTGCAGATCGGATCAGGCGGGGGATCAGTCGAATTTACGGCTGGGGGCCAGCACCATCGCCTCACCCACCAAGACTTTTTTCCCATCGACCGCGCAGTGGCAATCCAGCTTCACGCGGCGCTTGGAGAAGTCGATATCGATCACCTTGACCTCGGCATAGACCATATCGCCGGGGCGCACCGGGGCGAGGAATTTCAGCGACTGGCCCATATAGACAGTGCCATGTCCCGGAAGTTGCTCTCCGATCACCGCCGAGATCAGGCCTGCTGTCAGCATCCCATGCGCAATGCGGCCTTCAAAGATCGTGTCACGGGCATAGTCATCGTCCAGATGCACCGGATTGCGGTCCGTCGAGACCTCGGCAAACATCTCGATATCCTCGTCCGTCACCACCTTACGCAGGTGTCGGGACATACCCATTTCAATGTCTTCGATACAAATCGTTCCGCGCGGAAGGTTGTCCAACATGTCGCCCTCATTCGAGATCTTGCGGGTAACAAAAGTCCATCATAAGTCACCCTTCGGCAACTTTATTACTTCGCAACTGCAGAAAATCAAGCTTTTTCTGACTAACGCAAGCGACCGATAGAGAAGGTCGGATTTATATTTTCCTTTTCATTGTGGTATCTTAGTGCGTCCTCATCGGGGTGGTGCGACGTTTTGGTCTCTGCTGCTGCCAGCCCGCCGGTGATGAACAGCGTATCAATCCCTTCGCCCATCCCGCCCGCGATGTCGGTTTGGGGCCCATCGCCGATGGCCAGAATCTCGGAATCCCCGATATCGACGCCCAGCGCCGTCAGCCTTCGGCGCGCCAGATCGTAGATCGGAGGGTGAGGTTTCCCGAAATACAGGCTCTCGCCGCCCATATCGGTATAAAGCCGCGCCAGCGCCCCCGCACACCATTCCCGGATCTCACCCCGGTCGACAACAATGTCTGGATTGGCGCAGAGCAGTTTCATGCCCTTTTGCTTGGCATACAAAAAATCAGGCCGGTTCACTGCCGGATCGGCCATCGGATCAAACGGACCGCAGCACACGATGCCTTCGGCCTCATCCAGCGGCACGCGCTCGATGTGAATTGGATGATCCAGAATCTTCAGGGGCTCAAAGAAGCCAGCGTCGCGCTGCCACTCGCCCATGAAATAGACTTTCTCACCCACCGCTCCTCGAAACATCGCCGACCGCGCCGAGTCGCCGCTGGTTGCAATCGTGTCATAGGCATCCTTGGGAACACCGAACTGCGCAAGCTGTTCAGCCACCCCGGCACGTGGTTTGGGAGAGTTCGTGACCAGCACCACAAGACCGCCACTCTGCCGATACGCCTGCAAGGCGGCCACGGCCTCGGGGTAAGCAGTGATACCGTTGTGCACACAGCCCCACAGATCGACGAATAGCGCTTTGTAGTTGTCTGAGATTTCGGCAAGGGAAGAGATGATCCGGGTCATAGGCCCCTCATGTGGCATTGCTGTGAGATACCCAAGCCTATGGCAGAGCTGGCCTTGTTTGGCCAGAGGGGGCTCTGCCCCCGACGCGGCAAGCCGCGTCTCCCCCGGGATATTTTGGGGCCAGATGAAGCAGGGGGTCCGCACTTCATCTGGCTAAAAATATCCCGGAGCGCGAGGCAGAGCCTCGCAAAAAGAAAAGGGCGTCCGCTTGGGACGCCCTGTGGGATTGGGATCAAACCTTGAGGTTCGGGATGATCTGCTTTTTCCGGCTCATGATACCGGGCAGGACGACGACGTCGCCCTGGACGGAGGCGCCGAAGCTCTTTTCGGCGACGCCTTTCACCAGATCATTGGGCACCAGCAAGGTGGCCTCTTCGTTCAGGATGTCGACGACAAACAGCAGAACCTGATCCACACCATCTTCTTTGGCCACGTCGACCATCGATGCTGCAAGGCTGTCTTTGCGGTCCAGCACAACGCCCGGTGCGGTGGTTTCCAGGACCGAGACGCGGAATTTGGTGCCGTCGACCTCGTATTCCTTGCTGTCCATGCGGATCAGCTCGGCATCAGAGAATGACGATACATCAGATTTCGCGGCGAACATGTCGGCGGCGTAGGCCGATACGTCCAGTCCCAGATCGGCGGCCAGCTTCTCGGCCACGGCGCGATCATGCGCGGTGGTAGTGGGCGAGCGGAACTCCAGCGTGTCCGACAGGATGCAGGTCAGGGCTGCGCCCTTGACCGCGTCGGGCATTTTGGCAGCATCGTCGCCGATCAGGTCGATCATGATGGTGGCCGTGCAGGCCAAGGGGCGCACGGTGATATCGATCGGGCCTTTGGTTTCCAGACCACCGACCAGCTTGTGGTGGTCGATGATCGCGCGGATGTCGGCGCTGTTGATACTGGCGGGCAGCTCTGCAGGGTTATTGGTGTCGACGATGACAACCGGCGCGCCTTCGGCCACGTCTTCGATGATCTGCGGCTTGGGCAGGTCCCAGCGCTGCAGCATGAAGTTGGCTTCGGTGTTGGGCTCACCCAGCAGAACCGGAGTGGCTGCCTCGCCTTTGATCTCGTTCAGATACCAGGCCCAGAGGATGGGCGAGCCGGTCGAGTCGGTGTCGGGGGATTTGTGACCAAGAACTTGGATTGTCATGTCTGCGCCTTGAAGGAATGTGGATTTGCGCGCCTTATAGGGCGGTCGATCGGGCTTGTCACCCGCAAGCCGACCTGCTGCGACCCTTGGTCTGAAATCTTAGAAAGGGGCGCGTTCCAACGTGTATCCGGCGTTCTGCAATTGGTTCAGCAACCCGTACTCATTGTTCAGATGTCCAGCCCCGACCGCAATCACGACTGTCTGATCTTTCATGGCGAGAATCTTCTGCATCCAGTTGGCGTTTCGCTGCACCAACAATTGATCCTCGAAGCTTTGCCATTCGGCGTCAAATTCTTCTGGCGTCAGCCCTGATGCCTCAAGGCCCTGCAGCTTGGCAAGCTCGATGATCAGGGCGTGCTGTTCGTCGAGATAGGTGTTGGCCATGGTGATCATCTGATCATCGCCGGCCTGCAATGCGCCGGCCAGTCTGGTCAGCGAGGCAACCTGCTCCTCAAGCGAGTGACTGTCGAACATGGCGATCAGGTCTTCGATACGCTCGAGCGAGAATTGCGGGATGTCGTGGGCCTCTGCCAGTTCGGTCAGGCGCGTATCCATACCGCGGTCGAAATCGGGGGTATCCATCAGGCAGGGCGGGATGCCCAGCATCATGCTGAGGAACCATGGGCGCATCTTGGCGGCCATCCAGCCCGGGATGCCGCGCTCGGCCAGAGTGGCAGAGAGCGCGGCCCAGTCTTCCTCGGGCATCAGGTCGATCAGCGTGGGGCCAGAGGTGATCAGAACCGGGCTGAAATCATTGGCCAGATCGCGCTCGAACGCGTCCATCTCGGCCTGCGTGACTTCGAAATAGAAGGCATCGGCGGTGCTGAGGGTCGGGGTGAGACGGTCGATCACGGCCCCCATGCGAGGGTCATTGGTATGCAGGGTTCCGATCAGATGCAGGACCGTATCGCCCTTCTGCGCAATCCAGTGATTGCCTTCGGGGAAGGGAATCGCGTTGACGGTCTGATCCAGTTCGGCCCTGATCTCGGGCGACAGGTCCAGCCTCAGGTCACGCCCTTCGCAGGCGGCGTGCGCGGTGAGGGGTAACAGAAGGCCGATGCAAAGGCTGAGCAAGCGCATTGGGTCTCTTTCTTGGGGCTGATTTCTTGACCAAGACTTATCTATGTGTCCAGCGGCTGGCAATCCGCGCGAAACCGCATAGCATGGCGGCATGAAGCGCGAACAGGACCTCTATCTCCCAATCAAAGCCCTGCTGGAACTGCAAGGCTATACCGTCAAGGGCGAGGTGGGTGCCGCTGATATCGTCGCCATCCGCGAGGGTGGAGAACCTGTTATCGTGGAACTCAAGCTGAGGTTCAGCCTTGCATTGTTTCATCAGGCGATCACGCGGCTGAAGGTGACCGATCAGGTCTATCTTGGGGTGTGTAAGCCCACGGGGCGTAGCGCGCGCCGGGCGTTGAAGGACAATCTGGCGCTGTGCCGCCGGTTGGGTCTGGGGCTGATCACCGTGCGCGCAGATGGCGTGGTCGAGGTGCAGTGCGATCCGGGATCCTACGCGCCCCGCAAAAGCAAGACCCGAACCCAGCGTCTGCTGCGCGAGTTTGAGCGGCTGCAAGGCGATCCGAATTCCGGCGGTGCGACCCGGCATGGAATCGTGACTGCCTATCGTCAGGACGCGCTGAAATGCGCGGCGCATTTGGCGGAACATGGTGCGACCAAAGGCGCCGCAGTCGCGCAAGCCACCGGCGTCAGTACTGCGACCCGTGTGATGTATGACAATCACTATGGTTGGTTCAACAAGGTTGCAAAGGGTGTCTATTGCTTGACCGAAGCCGGGCGAGAGGGCCTGAAACACTGGGCCTACAGCTGGGATCAGCCCGACTGAGCTGTTTGGTGAAAAAATCTCTCACATCTTGTTGACTCACCGCGGGTGACCCCCTAGCTATGCGTCGTTATCACTCGATGACCTTGAGTGCTAACGCCCCGCCAATCGGCGAGGGGAGGATTAACAAACTTTGAGCCCAAGGAGCTGCAAAGATGGCATTGAAACCGCTTCATGACCGTGTGCTGGTTCGTCGCGTTGAAAGCGAAGAGAAAACCGCAGGCGGCCTGATCATTCCTGACAGCGCAAAAGAAAAGCCCAGCGAAGGCGAAGTCGTCGCAACCGGCGAAGGCGCACGCAAGGACAGCGGCGAGCTGATCGCAATGGCGGTCAAAGCTGGCGACAAGATCCTGTTCGGCAAATGGTCGGGCACCGAGGTTCAGGTCAACGGCGAAGAGCTGCTGATGATGAAAGAAAGCGACATCATGGGGATCATCGAGTAAGCCCGCGCGCTTCACTCTGATCTTCATTCCAAACTTATTTCTCAAGGAGAAACGACATGGCTGCAAAGGACGTCAAATTCGACACCGATGCCCGTAACCGCATGCTGGCAGGCGTAAATGTTCTGGCCGACGCGGTTAAAGTGACCCTGGGCCCCAAAGGCCGCAACGTGGTTCTGGACAAATCCTTCGGCGCGCCGCGCATCACCAAAGACGGTGTTTCGGTTGCCAAGGAAATCGAACTGGAAGACAAGTTCGAAAACATGGGTGCGCAGATGGTGAAAGAAGTCGCCAGCCGCACCAATGACGAAGCTGGCGACGGCACCACCACTGCGACCGTTCTGGCCCAAGCCATCGTGCGCGAAGGTCTGAAGCAGGTTGCAGCGGGTCTGAACCCGATGGACCTGAAGCGTGGCATCGACCTGGCGACCGCCAAGGTTGTTGAAGGCATCAAGTCGGCTTCGCGCGAAGTCAAAGACTCGGCCGAAGTTGCTCAGGTTGGTACCATCTCTGCCAACGGCGAAGCCGAAATCGGCCAGCAGATCGCAGACGCGATGCAGAAGGTTGGCAACGAAGGCGTCATCACCGTTGAAGAAAACAAAGGTCTGGAAACCGAGACCGATGTTGTCGAAGGTATGCAGTTCGACCGTGGCTACCTGTCGCCTTACTTCGTCACCAACGCAGACAAGATGATCGCAGAGCTCGACGACTGCATGATCCTGCTGCACGAAAAGAAACTGTCCTCGCTGCAGCCGATGGTTCCGCTGCTCGAGCAGGTGATCCAGTCGCAGAAGCCGCTGCTGATCATCGCGGAAGACGTTGAAGGCGAAGCGCTGGCGACTCTGGTTGTCAACAAACTGCGCGGCGGCCTGAAAATTGCTGCTGTCAAAGCGCCGGGCTTCGGCGATCGCCGCAAAGCCATGCTGCAGGACATCGCCATCCTGACCGGCGGTCAGGTGATCAGCGAAGATCTGGGCATGAAGCTCGAGTCCGTCACCATGGACATGCTGGGCACCGCCAAGAAAATCGAAATCACCAAAGACGAAACCACCATCGTCGACGGTGCTGGCGAGAAAGCCGAGATCGAAGCACGTGTTGCTCAGATCCGCACTCAGATCGAAGAAACCTCGTCGGACTACGACCGTGAGAAGCTGCAAGAGCGCGTTGCCAAACTGGCAGGCGGTGTTGCTGTGATCCGCGTCGGCGGCATGACCGAAGTTGAAGTGAAAGAGCGTAAGGACCGTGTGGACGATGCTCTGAACGCAACTCGCGCTGCTGTGCAGGAAGGCGTTGTCGTCGGGGGTGGTGTTGCTCTGGTTCAGGCCGGTAAAGCACTGGAAACTCTGGAAGGTGCAAACGCTGACCAGAACGCGGGTATCAACATCGTTCGCAAAGCCATCGAAGCGCCGCTGCGCCAGATCGCCGAGAACGCAGGTGTTGACGGTGCGGTTGTTGCGGGCAAAGTCCGTGAATCGTCCGATGCAGCATTCGGTTTCAACGCGCAGACCGAAGAATATGGCGACATGTTCTCGTTCGGCGTGATCGACCCGGCCAAAGTTGTCCGTACCGCTCTGGAAGACGCGGCGTCGGTTGCTGGCCTGCTGGTTACCACCGAAGCAATGGTTGCCGACAAGCCCGCCAAAGAAGGCGCGGCGCCTGGCGGTGGCATGCCCGACATGGGCGGCATGGGCGGCATGATGTAAGCTGCTTAGGCCATAGTGCTTACGAGCGGGGTCGCCTTTTGGCGGCCCCGTTTGCGTTTGGAATGCCCGCTGCGCGGTCATGCCTCCGGCGGGAGTATTTTTGAAAAGATGAAGGCTGGGCGGGTCTGGGCTGTGGGAAAGTGAGTGTGCAAACGCTGCCGAAACGGCTATGCGGTTGGTATGCGATTGTTTTTGCTGACCGCCCTGACCATGTGCGCCTTTGCGGCGAATTCCATTCTGAACCGTCTGGCGATTGACAGCGGGGCCAGTGACCCGGCGGGGTTTGCTGTCGTTCGGGTGCTGAGTGGCGCCGTGGTGTTGGCTGGCTTGGTGCTGCTGAGGGGTGGTTCGGTCCCTGTTCTCAGCAGGCGAAGACTCGTGGGGGCAGGGTCGCTATCGCTGTATATGATCGGATTTTCAGTTGCCTATTTGACTCTGGATGCGGGGTTGGGCGCGCTGATCCTGTTCGGCGTCGTGCAGATCACCATGTTCGCGGCTGGGGCCGCTTCCGGCGCTGCCCCGTCGGGACGGCAGGTTTTGGGGGCGGTCATTGCGCTGGGCGGGCTGGTTTATGTTTTGTGGCCTTCAGGAGCCCTGCAGGTGGACCCGGTGGGGACCGGTCTTATGACTTTGGCGGGGATCGGATGGGCGGCGTATTCGATCGCCGGGCGGTCTGAGCCCGATGCGCTGTCGGGCACAGCGGCCAACTTCGTCGTGGCGTTGCCAGTAACCGGCGCGGCCTTGCTTGCCTTGGGTGGGGCCTGGGAGATGACCGCGGCAGGCTACGGGCTGGCCGCGCTGTCGGGTGCTGTGACATCGGGGTTGGGCTATGCGTTGTGGTATCGTGTGCTGCCGCAGTTGGTCCCCGCCGTGGCAGCCATCGTGCAACTCAGTGTCCCGGTCATCGCCATTGCTGCAGGGGTGGTGCTACTGGGCGAAGTGGCCAGCCTGCGCCTGTTACTGGGGGCGGGATTGGTGTTGGGTGGAATTGCACTGGCGGTGGTGCGCCTGAACCGAGGCTAGGGGTTCCCTCAGGCCCGGATAGGGCTTATCTGGCGGGCATGAAATTCCTGATTGTCATAGTGTTGCTCATCGTCCCCATCGCGGCGCAGGCAAAATGTGTCGTGCTGCTGCATGGGCTTGCGCGTACCGAGGCGTCTTTCGCGGTGATGGAGCAGCTGTTCCGCGCCCATGACTACACCGTCGTCAGGCCGGGATACCCATCGACCGACCTGCCGATTCCAGAGCTTGCAAACCAGACCTTGCCCGACGCCTTTGCGGCTTGTGGCGATGACACAGTCAATGTCGTGGCGCACTCTATGGGTGGCATCCTACTGCGCTATTGGCTGCAGGATCATACGCCCGAGAATCTTGGTCGTGTGGTCATGTTGGGGCCGCCGAATCAAGGGAGCCAGCTGGTGGATGAATTGGGTGCATGGGAGGTTTTCGGCATGCTGCATGGCCCCGCCGGTCTGGCACTTGGGACCGGTCCCGAAGGTATCCCGCGGCGTCTGCCGCCCGTGGATTTTGATCTGGGCGTGATTGCTGGCGAGAACTCTTTGAACCCTGTGTTCTCATCCCTGATCGACGGGCCAGACGATGGCAAGGTCTCGGTCGAGACCACACGGGTTCAGGGCATGCTCGATCATATCGTCTTGCCTGTGACCCATACCTTTATGATGAATAACCCGCAGGTCATGGCCCAGACACTTCATTTCATTGAATTCGGTCGTTTCTCTCCCGAGATCACCTGGCTCGACGGGGTGCAGGGCATCATCGATCAGATCTGTATCGGGCAGGACTGCTCGGAACCTGTCTCGGAGCCGTCGCAATGACGAAGCTGGACCTGACTTTCACCGGGGCAGAGGTTCTGCTGCCGGGCGCTGGCCTGACCCATGCCGATCTGTCGATTGCCGATGGGGTTGTGCAAGACAGCGCAGCAGGGCGGCGGGTTGACCTTGCGGGGTACCGTGTTTTGCCTGGCATCATCGATCTGCACGGCGACGGGTTCGAACGCCACATCGCGCCGCGCCGTGGTGCGATGAAACAGATGGGTGAGGGGATCGTTGCAGCCGAAGCAGAGCTTGCCGCCAACGGGATCACGACCGCGGTGATGGCGCAGTTTTATAGCTGGGAAGGCGGTGTGCGGGGGCCTGATTTCGCGGCGCAGGTGTTTACCGCGATTGACTCGGTAAAGGCCGAGCTTGTCACCGATCTGATCCCGCAGCTGCGTTTCGAAACCCATATGCTGGATGATTACCCGGACCTGCCGGGCCGGATCAGGGACTGGCGCGTTCCTTATGTGGTTTTCAACGACCATCTGCCGCATGACCGTCTGGCGCAGGGACGTACGCCGCCGCGTCTGACTGGGCAGGCTTTGAAGGCAGGGCGTAGTCCCGAAAAGCATCTGGAGATGCTGCAGACCATGCACAAACGCGGGGCCGAGGTGCCAGCGGCGCTGGACGCACTGTGCGCGACTTTAGCTGAGCGCGGTATTCGCATGGGCAGCCATGACGATGCCACGCAGCAGGGTCGCGACGAATGGCGCAGGCGTGGCGTGGGCATCGCCGAGTTTCCCGAAACGCCCGAGGCTGCCGAAGCCGCCCGGGCAGGTGGCGACCATATTATTCTTGGTTCACCCAACGTTGTGCGCGGCGGTTCGCACAAAGGTAATGCCAGCGCGCTGGACCTGATCGCAATGGGGCTGTGCGACGCGCTGGCCTCGGATTACCACTATCCCAGCCCGCGCCGCGCGGCGCTGATGCTGGCCAAATCGGGGCTGTGCGACTTGGCCACTGCCTGGGCGCTGCTCTCGTCAGGTCCCGCGCGTGTGCTGGGTTTGACGGATCGCGGTGAGCTGTCGCACGGAAAACGCGCCGATCTGGTCGTTATGGATGCCACAACCCATCGTGTTGCGCTGACCATGTCCGCAGGCCAAATCAGCTATCTCAGCGGCGCAATCGCCAGCCGTTTTCTGCGCTGATCCAAGCTTCATCTGGCCAAAAATATCCCCGCCGGAGGCATCGCGCGGCACGCGCGATTCTCCTAGCGCAGAACCCGGTTAAAATGCCCCATCTTCCGGCCTGCCTTAACCTCGGCCTTGCCATACAGATGCAGCGCCACGTCGCGCTCGCGTGCCAGATCAGGCACACGGTCCATATCGTGACCGATCAGGTTCTCCATCACCACGTCCGAATGCCGCTGCCCGTCGCCCAAAGGCCAGCCCGCCACGGCGCGGATGTGCTGTTCGAATTGATCCACGGCGCAGCCGTTTTGCGTCCAATGACCCGAGTTATGCACGCGCGGCGCAATCTCGTTGACGATCAACCCCTGCGGCGTGACGAACAACTCAACCCCCATGACGCCGACATAATCCAGCGCATTCAGGATGTTGGCCGCCAGCAACACTGCATCCGTCCGTTGTGCCGGAGACAGCCGCGCCGGAACCGTGGTCGTATGCAGGATTCCGTCGCGGTGCACGTTCTCACCCGGATCGAAGCAAGCCACCTGACCGTCCAGACCACGCGCGGCTATGACCGAGACCTCGTGGCTGAACTCCACAAACCCCTCCAGAATGGACGGAGCGCCCGCCATATCGGCCAAAGCGGCCTCGGCATCTTCGGGGCTGCGCAGCCGAGCCTGTCCCTTGCCGTCATAGCCGAAACGACGGGTCTTCAGAATGGCGGGGGTGCCGATCTGATCAACCGCGTCGCGCAGGCTGTTCAGATCCGTGACATCCGCGAAAGCTGCGGTTTTAAGGCCCAACCCTTGCAGGAAGTCTTTCTCGGTCAACCGGTCCTGACTGACCCGCAGCGCCTCACGACCCGGACGGATCGGGCGGTGCGCTTCGAGCAAATCCAGCGCCTGCGTCGGGATGTTCTCGAACTCATAGGTGATCACATCGACCGCATCCGCGAAGGTTTTCAGCGCCTGCTCATCATCATAAGCAGCGGTTGTGACGCGATCTGCAACCTGACCAGCGGGCGGGTTGGCGCCGGGCTCAAAAATATGGGTCTTGAACCCCAGCCGCGCCGCCGCAACTGACAGCATCCGGCCCAGCTGACCGCCGCCCAATATCCCGATCGTTGCGCCGGGGGTGAGCATCTCTGCCATCGTCAGGTCTCCAATCGTTTGCCAATCGCGGTCAGAGCGGCGCGCAACGCATCATGCGCGCCCCCGGACTGCAGGGTATCCGTCATCTGTAGGCTTAACGTGCCCTCGGTCGCCAGCGCGTCGCGCTCGGTTGCCAACTGGCCTGCTTGCCCCTTGTGCATCGCGGCCAGAAAGCCTGACATTAGCTGCGTGGTATAGAATTCTGCCCCGTCCTTGTCGCCGGTCTGACGGGCCAACCACTCGGCCCCGGTGGCCATCAGGTCCAGCAGACCGGGCACCATGGCGCAGATGGCAAAATGGGCGTTCAGCGATGCCTCATCCGCAACCTTCACCACGGGGTTCTCGGGTTCGAACAACTCTGCCAGCAGGCGGTCATTGCCATAGGCGGCCAGAGGGCAACCTCCGGTCTGCAAAAAGCCCAGCGGGATGGTTTGTACGAAATCCGATGCAGGCGCGCAGAGCGTCGAAAGCTGCGCCTGTGAAACTGCGGCCATCACCGAAACGATCTGTTGATCGGCGCAAAAGGTCAGCGGGGTCAGCACATCTGTGGCGACCTGAGGGCGCAGGCAAAGGAAAACGATATCCGATGCGTCGATCACCTGCTGTGGGGTGCCCACACTGACCCCAAGCTCGGCTTGCAGGGCCGAGGAGACCTGCACATTGCGCTCGGTGACCCAGATGTCATGACCTTTTGCAGCCATTAGTCGCGCGATCGGGGCCGCGATATGGCCGGTGCCGATCAGGCCGATGCGGCTCATCCCTGCGGTGCCTCGGGGATCGAGGCCGACAACGCCTCGCGCCATGCGTCCAGCCGGTCCGCCAGCGCGGCGTCCTGCAGCGCCAGAATGCCTGCTGCCATCAGCCCCGCATTGGCCCCTCCGGCGGACCCGATGGCCATGGTGGCGACCGGAAAGCCCTTGGGCATCTGCACGATGGAATAAAGCGAATCCACACCCGATAGCGCGCGGGTCTGCACCGGCACGCCAATCACCGGCACGCGCGTTTTCGAGGCCATCATGCCGGGCAAATGTGCTGCCCCGCCTGCGCCAGCGATGATGACCTGCAGGCCACGCGATACGGCGGTTTTGCCGTAATCCCACAGGCGGTCTGGTGTGCGGTGGGCGGATACGATACGCGCCTCATAGGCAACGCCCAGTTCATCCAGAATATCGGCGGCCTCTTTCATCGTGGGCCAGTCCGATTGGCTGCCCATGATGATCCCCACTTTCACATCGCTCATCCGCTAATGTCCCTGCCTTCGGAAAGAGCGCGCACTATAGCCAAATCCGCATATGTGGCAATGCGTTCCGCACCGCTCAGGCGATGATATCGGGGGTCAGGCGGTCTTCGATCAGGCGGATGATGTCTTTCAGCCGCAATTTCTGCTTTTTCAGCCGCTTGATCGTCAACTGATCGGACGTTCCAGTGGCTTGCAGCGCCTCGATCGCCTCATCCAGATCGCGGTGCTGGCGGCGAAAGACCTCCAGCTCCACCCGCAGGACTTCATCGGTTTTCATCGAAAGATCGGTGGGCGCGTTCATGGGCGACTCAGTGTTTCAAGTGGTGCTTGCGACACAAGATAGTGTGTCAGGGTTTATCCGGCCAGACCTTGTGGACATCCCTGTATCTTCCCATATTCTATAACACGCGGTTGCCGATGATGGGGCCGCAGAATACGTCGCTTTGACAATGAAGGACGAAAATACGTGTCGAAACTTACCTTGGGCTCATACCCGCATCTTTTGGGGTTCGAGCAATTGGAACGCCTTCTGGAACGGTCTGCAAAGGCCGGAAACGAAGGATACCCGCCCTATAATATCGAACAGACCTCGGATTTTTCCTATCGCATCACCCTGGCCGTGGCCGGGTTCGCGGAAGAGGACCTGTCGATTACCATCGAGGATCGCCAACTGGTGATCCGGGGCCGTCAGCGCGACGACAGCGAGGGGCGCATATTCCTGCACCGCGGCATCGCGGCACGCCAGTTCCAGCGCATGTTCGTGCTGGCTGACGGGGTCGAGGTGGGCGAGGCGATCATGGAAAACGGTCTGCTGCATGTGGACCTGACCCGCGCCGTGCCTGAAACCGTGGTTCAGACAATCAACATACGGAAGGGGTAAGAGCAATGAATACGCCGATTGAGCTTAACACCGAAGGGGATCGGATCGTTTACGTCAAGGCCGTCGATGTGGCCGACCTGCCGCGCGATGTGCGAGAACAGGCGGGCGATCTGGATCAGCTATACGCCGTCCACGATTCTGATGGGCAGCAACTGGCGCTGGTCGCCGACCGCAAGCTGGCCTTTGTGCTGGCACGCGAACATGACCTGTCCCCGGTGGCCGTACACTAGACGGCCCCGCGTTCAGCCTAAATAACGTGACATTTGATGCGTTGCCGGTGAAACATGCGGCGACGCTTTTTGTTGGAGGACGCGCGTGGGCTGGTATGATTTCGATTGGGTAGACGCCTTCAGTGACCGGGCCTTTGGCGGCAATGGCTGCGCGGTGGTCCATGGCGGGGCGGGGCTGTCGGATGCTGTCTGCATGGCCTATGTGCGCGAGACGTCTTTGGTAGAATGCACCTTCACCGGGTC
The DNA here is from genome assembly GCF_056535465.1 of Ruegeria sp. G7. Classification (NCBI taxonomy): domain Bacteria; kingdom Pseudomonadati; phylum Pseudomonadota; class Alphaproteobacteria; order Rhodobacterales; family Roseobacteraceae; genus Ruegeria; species Ruegeria sp. G7. The sequence goes on from NZ_JBQFIL010000001.1 coordinate 1,923,267, forward strand.
CTCTGACGTCGCCGATATCCGGATCCGCTATTTCCTTGCCAGCCGCGAGATACCCTTTGCCGGGCACCCGACCATTGCCACCGTCGCCGCGATGCGGTCTCGTGGTCTGTTTCAGGGCGATGCCCTGACGCTTGAGACCGGCGCGGGGATCGTGTCGATCAGGCTGAATGGTGACGAGATCGAGATGACACAGGTCGCCCCGCAGTTTGGCGACTACGTGCCGGCAGAACTGGTTGCCGCAGCCACCAATCTGTCGCCCGGGGACATTATTTCTCCGCCGCAATTCGTGTCGACGGGCTTGCCCTTCTGCATCACCGTCCTGCGCGATCATGCGGCGTTGCGGGCTGCAAAGCTGGATACGACGGCGTTGGGCAAAATCTCTGAGAAGGCCGGTTTCCTGGGGAATGACATGGCCGAGCCGTTTCTGGTCACGCTTCAGGGCGCAACGGCGGAGGGCGATACCTTCTCCCGCCTGTTGATGGCCCCGCCCAGCCCGCCCGAAGACCCGTTCACCGGATCGGCCACCGGCGCGATGGCGGCGTATTTGTGGAGCCACGGCCTGATGGACAAAGAGACCTTCATCGCCGAACAGGGCCATGACATGGGCCGCCCCGGTCAAGCGCGTGTGACGCGTGTCGGGCCTGCGGAGGCGATGACCGGGATCAAGGTCGCCGGGCGCGGCCATATTCTGATGCGCGGGCAGGTGAATTTGCCGGACTGACCCGCTCAGGCTCTTGGTTTCATCCACTCAAGCCGTGCAATGGGGTTTTGGGCCGGGTCAATTGCATGTCGCTGGCAGAGCCGCTGCAGATACGAGCCGGGCAACGGCAGCCCGGCCCGCTGCGTGGCCAGCCACTTTTTCTGATGACCGTAGATATGGACAGAGTGGACGCCCGGACGCTCGATCTGGTCGAGCGGAACTCTGGGATCATGCAGCTTCCATAACTCTTCGACCGCCAGCGGGTAGAGCGCCTCGGACGGTAAGGCGTGCTGATCCTCTCCGGTTTGGCGCAGGAAATGGCTCAGCGCTTTGGGGCCGGAGCAGCCCCATGACAGCGCCTCGATCCCCCAGGCTTCGCCGTTCTGAACGCGTGCCCGGTTGATCCGGTGCAGGCGCGATCCGCGCCACGGCTGGGTCGGGTTCTCCGAGGTGATGAATTCCAGCATCTGCACCAGCGTTGGCGAGTCGGGCGGCAGCCTCAGGACGCCGTTCGGGTAGGACCCGTCGCCTGTTGGGGCGAACACATAAGGGGTGTCGAAATCGAAAGGTCGCACGCAATAGGCATCCAGATCGACCCAGATGAAATTCGTTTTCTGCAGCAGGTGCAGCCGGAAAATATCCGAGAACACTGCGACCCGGTGACGGATGTTTTCCTTCAGGTCAAACGGCGGCGGCCACAGAATGTCCGAAGCGGGGCGGATATCGACGCCCTGCGGTACGCCGCCCACGTGATCTGAGGTGTAGAGAACGAAGGCATGCCCGTTGTCCAGAAACGAGCGGATGCACAGGACCTCAAGCCAGGACAGGTCCGAGCCGTGCCAGAAACCGGCGATAGTCGGCAGAGTTTGCCCCATGGATTGATCGCGCCTGCAAGTACCCCTGTCCAAGCTATAATCTGTTTCACCCAGCGGCGGCAATGCGGGCGCTGAAACGAAAACAGCCCCCGGAGGACCGAGGGCTGTTTGACTTGCGTAGGCTTAGTTGCCTGCGATCAGGCCCATGCTTTCCAGTTTCAGCAGAACCTGATGGGCGCAGTTGTCGACCTCGACATTCTCGGTCTCAACGCTGAGTTCGGGGTTCGCGGGCACATCATAGGGGTCAGAAATCCCGGTGAATTCCTTGATCTTTCCCTCGCGCGCCAGCTTGTACAGGCCCTTGCGGTCGCGGCGTTCGCATTCTTCGATCGAGGTTGCGACATGCACCTCGCAGAAGGCACCGAACTGCTCGACCTCTTCGCGCACGGCGCGGCGGGTCGTGGCATAGGGCGCAATCGGCGCGCAGATGGCGATGCCACCATTCTTGGTGATCTCAGAGGCCACATAGCCGATGCGGCGGATGTTCAGATCGCGGTGCTCTTTCGAGAAACCCAGCTCCGAGGACAGGTTTTTCCGCACGATATCACCATCCAGCAGCGTCACCGGACGCCCGCCCATCTCCATCAGCTTGACCATAAGCGCGTTGGCGATGGTGGATTTGCCCGAGCCCGAGAAGCCGGTGAAGAACACGGTGAAACCTTGCTGGCTGCGCGGCGGCTTAGTTTTGCGCAGTTCGGCCACAACCTCAGGGAAGCTGAACCATTCGGGGATTTCCAGACCTTCTGACAGGCGGCGACGCAGTTCGGTTCCGCTGATGTTCAGGATTGTGACGTTGTCCTTGTCCTCGATCTCGTCATTGGGCTCGTACTGGGCGCGCTCCTGCACATAGACCATGTGTTTGAAATCGACCATCTCGACGCCGATCTCGTCCTGGAACTGGCGGAACAGGTCCTGCGCGTCATAGGGGCCATAGAAATCCTCACCCGCAGAGTTCTTGCCCGGACCGGCATGGTCGCGGCCCACGATGAAGTGGGTGCAGCCATGGTTGGCGCGGATCAGCCCGTGCCAGACCGCCTCGCGCGGGCCAGCCATGCGCATGGCGAGGTTCAGCAGCGACATCGAGGTCGTCGAGGCCGGGTACTTGTCCAGTACCGCCTCATAGCAGCGGACGCGGGTGAAGTGATCGACATCGCCCGGTTTGGTCATGCCAACAACGGGGTGGATCAACAGGTTGGCCTGCGCTTCCTTGGCGGCGCGGAAGGTCAGTTCCTGATGCGCGCGGTGCAGCGGGTTGCGGGTCTGGAACGCCACGATGCGACGCCAGCCCAGCTTGCGGAAATAAGCGCGCAACTCGTTCGGGGTATCGCGACGACCACGGAAATCGTAGTGAACCGGCTGCTGGATGCCGACCACAGGGCCACCCAGATAGACCTTGCCAGCCACATTGTGCAGGTAGTTCACCGCAGGGTGGGCATCGTCATCCGCGCCAAACACTTTCTCGGCCTCACGCGCCTTATTGGGCGTCCAGCGGTCGGTGACGGTCATGGTGCCGAGGATGACGCCCTCTTGGTCGCGCAGGGCAATGTCCTGACCCAGTTCGATCGTCTCGGCGAAGTCTTCGCTTACATCCAGCGTGATCGGCATCGGCCAGAGCGTACCATCTGCCAGCCGCATGTTGTCGACCACATTGTTGTAGTCGGCCTCGCTCAGGAACCCTTTCAGAGGGTTGAAACCGCCATTCATCAGCAGCTCAAGATCGCAAATTTGACGCGGGCTGAGATCCCAGCTTGTCAGGTCAGCGGCCTCGATCTTCAGTTTCTGGGCAGACTCGTATGAGACATACAGTTCGGGGATTGGGGCCAGATTGGCAAGCATCGTCATCGGAAAACTCTTTTGGACGTGGTGTTTTACGTGTGGTTTAAGGCGTGTTTGGATGGCGATTTGCACCGGGGCGACAGCGAAGTCCAGAGGGGCATCGCAACAAAGGACGATATGCGCTGTTTTTTCGGCGAATGGAACGATGTTCCTGTCTGCCTGCATAATTGCGGCGAATCTCCTCAGTGTGGCTGCGTGGGTTTGTATATTTAGGCGATTCGTTCTTGCGGCGTGATCTGCTGCTGTAACGCTGAAGCATGCGGAACGGGCAGGGCTGGGACAGGGGCCGTAACGCCCCGCAGCTGGAAATCACGAAGATCAGAGGGATTACAGGTCAGGCCAGCGGCGACCAGAACATCGTTGGAAACCAGCAGTTCGACGCCCAGAGCTTTGGTTTCGCCTTCCAGTCGACTGGCCACGTTCACCGCGTCGCCAATGATCGTGCGAGGCGCATGTTTTGCCGCACCGATTTCACCCAGTACCAGGTCGCCCAGATGCAGGCCCATACCGATGCGGACGGGCTGACTGCCTTCGGCCTCAAGCTGCTGGTTGAACCGCTCCAATGCGCGCCCGATACCGGCTGCCGCGTTCAGCCCCGCACGCGCGGAACTTGCGGCGTTTGCTGTTTCGAACACAGCCAGCAGCCCATCGCCCATATATTTGTCAACAACGCCGCCTTCCGCGGTGATCGATGGCACGATGGCGTCGAAGAACCGGTTCAACAGGAATACGATATCGTAAGGCAGTTGCCCTGTGGTTCGGGCGGTGAACCCACGCATGTCCAGAAACAGCACCGCCAATTGCCGTTCCTGCCCCTGACTTGCATGCGCGCGGTGACGTGCGCCATCCGGGCGAAAGACGCGAAACACTGTCATGGGGTCCGTCGGGCGCATCTGACAGGCCAGCCTTGTGCCGTTCGGGGCACCAACAGCTTTCAGACTGCGCGCCTCGATCTCGGTCGGCGGAGGAAGGCTGTCGGCCCCCTGCTCGACAACCACGCGGCAGGTCGTGCAGCGGCCTTTGCCGCCACAAAGCGCGGTATGCGGTATGCCATTCGCATGAGACATCTCTAGCAGGGTCAGGCCCTTTTCCGAGACCACCTCTGGGCCATTCACATATCGGATGCGCACCGAATGCCGCCGCCGCCACAGTTTACGGCCCAGATAAATCAGCGCAGTCAGGGCAAGAAGCGTCCAGAACACGGCCAGCGTGTTGTCCTCGACCACAGACATGTCCTGAAACGCCTCGGACGAGGGCCAGTTGTAGTGATCTATGTATTGCTCACGCAGGTCCGGATCAGCGAAGTCGGCCCAGATGCGGCGCCCCTCGGTCAGGACGCCAGCCAGCGCGAAGGCGGGGACAAATACCGCGACACCGATCAGATAAGGCACAAGCTTGTTCCACCACGACGTCATGCGCAGCCACATATGCAGGCCGATGCAACCATGCACCCAGACCAGCAACAGCAGCAGGCTTTGCATCCAGATCGCTGTGCCCGTCCACATCAGGATGATGATATAGCCCATCTCATCGTTCACCCCGTAGATCTCGTGCGCATAGCGGGTATGGACCACATGAGCGATCAGTTGCAGCGGGATGAGCAGGCCCAAGATCACCTGCAGCGCGACACTGAACGGCATGCGCAGCGTCCTGCGCTGTGCGATCGACAACAGCGCCAGGCCAGAGTGGACCAGCAGCGAGATGTACAAAAGCAGGCTTACCAGATCGTGACGGGATACGGTTTTGCGGCCATCCTGCATTCCGTGCAGCAGGTCTGTATGAAACAGGCCGAGGCCGATATTGGTAAAGTGAAAAAACGCAAAGACGAACAGCACCAGACCGCTTGCGATCCTGAGCCGGCTGATCCACCCGCCGCGCCAAAGAGCATTCTCCAAAAGCTCACCCGTTTTTCGCTTTGCCTCAGGTGATCCTGATATGCCGCCGCGTCGCGGTCAAGACGTGGGCGCCCCATCATGCGGGCGCCAGAGCTGAGCGTTGCCCAACGGCGCGATCAGGCGGCGGTGGACCTTGAACAAGACCAGATGGCTAAGGTCCGGTCGCGATCGCGAACTGTAAAGCAAACCGTCTGCGCCTTCGGCCCGCGCCAGATCAGAATATTGCCATGTTGGCGCGGGATCACCGCGCTCTCGTGTGTCCTGCCACACAACCGAGACATCGGGCTGCCCGCGGAAATCCATCATCTGCGCGCCGTTGACCTGAAAGTGTTGCAGAACGCGCGGCGGATCATCGGATGATATGTACCGCCGGATGGCGATCCCGGCCCCTTCGACGCTGAGCGAGGCATAAAGAGCGAATTGTCCCGAATGATGAAACCGGCCTTCGGGCGCGCGCGCACGGCATAGTGGGCTGTCCGATTGCGATCGGAACAGAATTCTCCAGACCGGACCGGAGAATTCTGTGATCATATCAATCGTTCTCGGCCAGGAAGCGTTCGGCATCCAGTGCGGCCATACAGCCCATGCCCGCGCTGGTCACAGCCTGTCGGTAGACATGGTCGGTCAGGTCCCCGGCGGCAAACACGCCCGGGATCGAGGTCTGCGTGGTGCCCGGTTTGGTGACCACATAGCCGCCCATATGGGTTTCCAGCGTGTCCTTGACCAATTCGTTGGCGGGGGCATGACCGATTGCGACGAAGACACCTTTGCAAGGAATTTCAGTGATTTCACCGGTCTTCACGTTCTTGACGCGTACAGCTTCCACACCCAGTGGCGCATCGGTTCCGACGACTTCCTCCAGTTGATGGAACCAGAGCGGCTCGATTTTCTCATTTTTGAACAGCCGGTCCTGCAGGATCTTCTCGGCGCGCAGTTCGTCGCGACGGTGGATCAGAGTGACCTTGCTGGCGAAATTGGTCAGAAACAGGGCTTCTTCGACTGCGGTGTTGCCGCCGCCGATGACTACGATTTCCTGTCCGCGATAGAAGAACCCGTCGCAGGTGGCGCAGGCAGAGACACCAAAGCCCTTGAATTTCTCTTCGGACGGCAGGCCCAACCACTTGGCACGCGCCCCGGTGGCCAGAATGACGGCATCGGCGGTATAAACCGTGCCGCTGTCACCCTTTGCAGTGAAGGGGCGCTGGCTGAGGTCCAAATCGCTGATGATATCGCCGATTACTTCGCAACCCATCGCCTTGGCGTGGTCCTGCATCCTGACCATCAGGTCGGGGCCCTGCACTTCGGTGTCACCGGGCCAGTTCTCAACCTCGGTCGTGGTGGTCAGCTGCCCGCCCGGTTCGATCCCCTGCACCAGAATCGGCTCTAGCATGGCGCGGCTGGCATAGACGCCCGCAGTGTATCCGGCAGGTCCCGATCCGATGATCAGAACCTTGGTGTGTCGTGTTTCGGCCATGGTATCCCCACTCAATTTGCCCTTCTGGACAATTGTCCAGTGCGGTTCGATATAACGACCCGTTGTCTGCGCTTAAAGCCCCTTCCTGTTGCATACCCGATTTGCACCGGCACTGTGCTGGGCTTGGAAAAACCTATATGTGAAATAAAGAATATTGCGCGGTTGTGAAATATAATTGCGCCCGTCACACCTGCTGCTATAACAACTGAAAACTTCAGGAGCATTAAATGGTCACGACTCGGCTGGATGAAATCGACCGCAAGATTCTGGCGGAACTGCAGGCCGATGGCCGGATGACCAATGTCGAGCTTGCCAAACGCGTCGGAATTTCTGCGCCACCCTGTCTGCGCCGTGTCCGCACGCTTGAGGATTCGGGATATATCCGCGGCTACCACGCCGAGGTCAACGCCCGCGAATTGGGATTTGAGGTTCAGGTTTTTGCCATGGTCGGGCTGGAAAGCCAGGCTGAATCCGAACTCAGCGCCTTCGAGGACCGTTGCCGCGACTGGCCGTTGGTCCGCGAATGCCACATGCTGAACGGCGAAGTGGATTTTATCCTCAAATGCGTCTCACCCGACCTCAGCAGCTTTCAACAGTTCCTGACGGGCGAGCTGCTGACCACGCCGAACGTGGCCAGCGTCAAGACCTCGCTTGTTATCCGAGGCGCAAAAGACGAGCCAGGCGTACCATTTGACGTGCTGGAAGACCGGATGAACCGGACGGCCTGAGCCTGACATTGCCTTGATTGGTTGCGCAGGGCGGCAAAAGGGCCGCCACGGCCATATAACAGATCCAACTTAGTAATAGCTGCATGATGCCCCCACACTTGCAGTACTCGTTAACATTTTACGCAGTCAGCGCATCGATTTCGCCATCTCCGGCACGCGGCAACAGCAGCGGTCCGAAGTCACTGAGCGATTCTATATGTGAGAATAGATTCAGATAGACCGAACGCAAAGAGTGACTGATCATTCGCACCGCATTTGCGCCCGGATGATAGGTCTCGAACTGCAGACCATCGACGCGAATGACCGAATGGCGCGCGACACAGATGTGAAACAGCTCTACCGGAGTGGGCGGCAGGGTTTCGATGACACCCGTGCCGTCCTGAAACTCGTGGACAGGTGTCAGCATCGGTTGCCCACCATTCAGGTGCCGCAAATGGGCAGGCGTATGCAGCAGGCGCGCTGCGGGCCCGGCGATCACGCCGGACATTGGCTTTTGCATACCAAAGGTATCGGCCATGATCCGGGTCAGCGGGCGGGTACGTCCCCGCGAATCTTCGCGCCCGGGGATCAGTGTGACCGACCCTTTCCATAGAACCGTCTCGGACCCGCCGTCCTGCGTCAGAACCTCATCGCCGGGCAGCAGGTCTTCGATCGCCATTGGGCCTTGGGGCGTTTCCACCAAAGAGCCGCGCGTGAATGCGCAAAAGGCGTCTTCGAACATCGGCAAAGCCGGGGCGATATGACGGGTCTGCGAAACATCCCCGTTTTTCAGCAAAGAGCTGACCTCATAGCGCCGCAGCTGCGCCTTGGGTGTAGTTGTCGGACGCGGTGTATCGCGCAGCAGTGCAGATGTACCGACCGCGTTTCTGGCCGCGCGGGCCAGCGAATTTGGAATACTCATGTATATTCCGTCCCCTCTAAAATTCGCCCTGACGGGTTGAACCCCCGTGCAGTCCCGCAGGACGACCTTGTTCTTTGTCTTTAATCAAAAGGGCAAACGCAGACTGGACGTCGCAAAAGCACCGCGCCGCGTTAGAAAATAACAGTATCTTGGCCAAGTACATGACCCCCCAGACAAACTCGTAAATCGCAGGCATCAATTGCCTGCGCAGACACAACTCCGAAACCATGGTCGCAAATCCCATCTACGACCGCACATACCGGACCGGAGTCCCCCCGATATGCGCTATGCCCGTGAGGCCGGCAGCTGGCCTCGTGGGGTGCTTATGTCAGCGACGTGCGGCCAGACGGCGCGCGACTCTGACAGAGTGACTTGAAACCCGCTTCCAGGGCATTTCCAGTTCCTGGTCTTTGACAGCCGCAAAAACGGCGTTGAGAAAGCGTGATTTCGATTTCATTTTTTGTCCTGCTTCGATGGAGCAAACCGCCCCGGTTTCCGTTTATGAACCCAATGTGACGCTGATTTGCGGCACTCATAAGGCTGCACCGGGATGAATTGAGGACAAAATGAAGGTTTCAAGTACCTCTTTTTTCGCGTTCCCAGCGCTCACTTGCCCCGATTCCGGGTAACCGTCTGAGCACTGGCTAAAATTTGTGACGATTCTGCCTTAGATAAACACAAAGAATGTGGCGAAAGCTGGGCAGTTTTGCCTTATTTGGCGTCAGAGTTACAATCTGATCGCGGAAATGAGGCGGCCATAATCGGCCTCATTGGCGTGGGTCGCGCGCCGATAGGAATAAAAGCGGTCGGGATCGGAATATGTGCAATGTCGCGTCCATTCTGCCTGTCCGACGCCAGCTTGCCTGAGGCGGTGCAGGCCAAAGGCGGGCAGGTCAAACAGCATCCGATCCCCCCGTCCATTTGCAAAGAAACGTGTGTTTTCTGGTGCGCCAGCGACGAAGTCATCCAGAAACTCGGGGCCCACCTCATAGGCGCGCTGCGAGATCGTTGGGCCAATCACCGCGATCGTGTTTTCCCGTTTCGCGCCAAGCGCTTCCATTGCGTCCAGCGTCGCCTCAAGCACGCCGTCCAAAGCACCGCGCCATCCGGCATGGGCTGCGCCGATCACCTTTGCGTCAGGATCGGCGAACAAAACCGGTTGGCAATCGGCCGTCAGAACCGTCAGGGCCAGGCCCGGTGTCGCACTGACCACGGCATCGGCTTTGGGCTTGTCGCCTGAAATAGGACCGTCGACGGTTATCACGGTTGGCGAATGCACCTGATGTACCCCGATCATGGCCTCTGGGGCGACTTTCATCGCGTCGGCGACACGCTTGCGGTTCAGGGCAACGACCTCGGCCAGGTCAGAAGAGCCGGTGCCACAATTCAGGCCGCTGAAGATGCCCGACGATGCGCCGCCGCGGCGGCTGAAAAACCCGTGCTGTATCGGCGACAATGTGTCTGAAGTCAGAATTTCCAGCGTCATGGTTCCAGTCCCGGTGGCGGCGTGGCGTGGGGTGGGTAGAGGCCCAGCACTTTGAACAGGTTTCCCATTTCATCGGGATGCGTCAACCGCCGATGTGCTGCGATCAGCGTCTCAAGCTGAGCACCGCTCAGCGATGTCGCGAGTGACTGAGCGCGCGCAGTGATCCCAAGCCGTTCAAGAAACATTCCCTGCGGTGTGAGTTTGGTATGTGCGCAGCCGGCGGCGTGGGCGGCCAGAGCCAGGGGTTCGAAATCGACATGCGCTGTCAGGTCCGCCTGTCCGGGCGCATCAAGCGGCGCGACCGTTTTATGAGCGCGAACCGCCTGCAGCGTATCGCCAAGTGATCGCCAGTCTCCATAGTCGATGATCAGCGCGGCACCGCCATTGCGGGCGATCTGCGCAGATATATGGCTGAGAATGGGGATGGCGGCGGCACAGTGTTCTACCAGGTCGCCGTCATTTGTGTCGGTCAGGCGATGGCCCAACGCGCTTTGCGCGGCGCGCGGGCCGAGGCCGAAAGACAGCGTATCGTCATCGCGCCCGACCAAGCGCTCGCGCCAGCCCGTCCCGTCGCGCAGGAACTGACGAATGGGCAGAGCGTCGAAGAATTCATTCGCGATCAGAAATATCGGAAGATCCGGAACGGCGTCGATGCGGTCGACCCACTGCGGTTCATATGCACCTAGCGTCGCCGCCTGAATCTCACGCAAGGCCGAAGACGCTTCGAGCAATGTGATCTGTGCCGCATCATGGAAGCCCGGGACCTGACGGGTCGCGCGCAAGATATCCGCCATCAGGGTGCCACGTCCCGGGCCAAGCTCAGTCAGCGCAAATCTGTTGGGCTGCCCCTGATCGATCCAGCTTTGTGCAAGAGACAGGCCGATCACCTCACCGAACATCTGGCTGATTTCCGGGGCGGTGACGAAATCGCCCTGCGCGCCGAAAGGGTCCTGTGTGCTGTAATAGCCGTGAACCGGATGCAGCAGGCAATCAGCCATGTAGTCGGCGACGCTTATCGGGCCATCGTTCTCGATGCGTGCCAGAAGGTGGTCTTTGAGATTCATGCTGTGCGCCGTGCGCGCAAGGCGAACCAAAGACCAATCGCGATCATCGGCAGACACAGCAATTGCCCCATGGTCAGGCCATACCCTCCGACATGCCAGGCCAGACCCAACGGGTTTCCGGGCGCAACGAATTGTGCATCTGGCTGGCGGAAGAATTCAACGAAAAAGCGCGCTGCGCCGTAGCCGGCCAGAAAGATGCCCATGACCAGACCGGGCCGACTGAATGCGCCGCGCCGATAGACCAGCCCTATCAGTGCGAGCCCCAGCACCAGCCCCTCAAGCAGGGCTTCGTATAGCTGCGAGGGATGCCGCGCGCACAGCCCGATCACATCAGGGCAGTCCTGCGCTGCCGCGCCCGGAAAGATCACGGCCCATGGCAGGTCCGAGGGGCGGCCCCAAAGCTCGGCATTGGTAAAGTTGGCCAGCCGCCCCAGCAGCAGGCCGGGGGGGACGGTATGGGCCACCAGATCCGCGAGCGAAAGCAGGGGGATTTGGTGCCGTCTGCCGTACAGATATGTGGCGATGATCACGCCCAACAGCCCACCATGGAAGGCCATGCCGCCCTGCCAGACCATCAGAATCTCAACCGGATGCGCCAGATAATAGGCCGGCTGGTAGAACAGAACAAAGCCAAGCCGCCCGCCCAGAATCACGCCGATAATGATCCAGGTGACCAGATCCTCAAGCTGTTCCGGCTGCATCGGAGGGGTTTGGCTGGGCCAGAGCGCCGTTCTGCGCAGCGCCACCACTGCCATGCGCCACGCGATCACAATGCCCGCAATATAGGCCAGGGCATACCACCGCAGCGCGAAATCCATCCCGAACAAAGAGATCGAGAACAGCTCGGGAGACAGATCGGGAAAATTCAGAACAGCCTGCATGTGCGTCTCATTGCCCGGGGTTTGCGGGGCAAGTCAACCTTGAGCCCGCGCTATTCTTTACCCATATAGAGAGCAATTGCGAAATCGGAGAAAGCCATGCAGACCCGCAACAAGATTCTGGACGATATGTCTCAACTGATGACCAACGCCATGGGCGTGGCCCAGGGCGCGCGGGAAGAGGCTGAGAACGCGATGAAGTCGATGATGGATCGTTGGCTGGCGGATCGCGATCTTGTCACGCGGGAAGAGTTCGACGCCGTTCGTACGATGGCGCAGAAAGCACGCGAGGAAAACGCGGCGCTGGAACAACGCATCGCCGCGCTTGAGGCAAAGCTGGACAAGTAAGTCCCATTCAGAATTTCGGGTGAAGAAATTGATCGCGCAATCCGGCATGGGTTGCGCGATGCCGTGCATCATGCCGCTTGGCAGAATTTAATCAAGTCAAAGCTGCGCAACACGCCAATATTTTGATCGGCGTTGCCAACTGTCCACAACTTATTGCTGTTATCCCCAAAAATGGGGGTTGTCAGAGTCTCAGCCACATCGCACCATATTTAGTACAGACAGACTGGGGAAGCCCGGCTTGTAGAGCAGGCAACTAGCGCTGGGGCGCTGCCAGCCCCAAAATGCTAGAGATTAGTGAGGTGGCATTATGGCCCTTTCCGAGCAGTATCTCGAAGAAGACCTTCATCCGATCGACATTGTTGAACATCTTGCCGAACATCACGACTGGGATTTTGACCGGATCGGGGATGATCAGATTGCCATGGCCGTTGAAGGCCAGTGGCGCACCTATTCAATTACACTGGCTTGGTCCAACTATGACGAAACGCTGCGCATGGTCTGTTCCTTCGAGATGGAACCACCGGCCGAGCGTGAAACCGAGCTGTATGAGCTGCTGAACAAGATGAACGATCAGTGCTGGGCCGGGGCGTTCACATACTGGGCCAATCAGAAACTGATGGTGTATCGCTATGGTCTGGTGCTGGCGGGCGGCCAAATGGCCAGCCCCGAACAAATCGACACCATGATCAACGCCGCCGTGCTGAGCGCCGAGCGCTACTATCCCGCGATCCAGCTGGTCACTTGGGGCAACCGCAGCCCGGAAGAGGCGATGCAAGTCGCCATTGCAGAGGCCTATGGCCGCGCGTAAAGCTTTGCCCCAAACCAAATAGGGGAGGGGCAATCATGGATATCTCGCGTGTCGCGGAACAGGGCCTTGTGCTTTTGGGATGCGGCAAGATGGGCTCGGCCATGCTGGCTGGCTGGCTGGACCATGGTCTGCCTGCAGCGTCGGTCTGGGTTATTGATCCCTATCCCTCGGATTGGTTGAAGGCGCAGGGTGTCAACATCAACACAGCCCTGCCCGAATCCCCCGCGGTGGTTCTGGTGGCCGTTAAGCCGCAGATGATGGGTGAAGCCCTGCCTGCCATTCAGGCGCTGGGAGGGGGTCGTAGTCTGTTCATATCCGTCGCGGCGGGCACCTCTCTGGCTACATTTGAAGATGTGCTGGGCGCAGAGACCCCCATCATTCGCGCCATGCCGAACACACCAGCGGCAGTGCGGCAAGGAATCACGGCGCTGGTCGGGAACGCCAAAGCCTCCGACGAGGATGTTGTTCTGGCCGAGGGCCTGCTGTCGGCCATTGGCGAAACGGTGCGTCTGAAGGATGAAGCGCAGATGGATGCGGTCACCGGGGTCAGTGGCTCGGGTCCGGCGTATGTGTTTCATCTGATCGAAACACTGGCACAAGCGGGTGAGGCCCAGGGTTTGCCGCATGATCTGGCGATGAAACTGGCCAAATCGACGGTTGCCGGGGCAGGGGCGCTGGCGCTGGCGGCAGAAGAAGACCCCGCACAATTGCGGGTCAACGTGACGTCACCCAACGGGACCACACAAGCTGCGCTTGAGGTGTTGATGCACGAAGACACCGGTTTCCCCGACCTGCTGCGCCGCGCCGTGGGGGCTGCAACCAATCGTTCCAAGGAGTTGTCTCGTGAGTGAGATTTCGTTCGATGATTTTCTGAAGGTCGACATCCGCGTGGGCGAGGTCACCCGTGCCGAGCCCTATCCCGAGGCGCGCAAACCCGCGATCAAGATGTGGATCGATTTCGGCGACGAGATCGGAGAGCGTAAAACCTCGGCCCAGATCACCGCGCATTATGATCCATCCAATCTGATCGGTAAGCAGGTGATGGCCGTTGTGAATTTCCCGCCGCGTCAGATCGGTAAGTTCATGTCCGAAGTTCTGGTTCTGGGTCTGCCGGACGAAAACGGTGAGATCGTGTTGATCGGCCCGGATGGCAAAGTGCCCGTCGGTGGGCGGATGCACTGAAAAAGCCGCTGATCCGGGATCTGTTTCGCGTCCCGGTCACAAGCCCATCGCCTTGCGCCAGTGTTTACGACACAGTGAAACATAGGTTTCATTTCCGCCAATCTGGACCTGCGCACCTTCTGTGATGGTGGTGCCGTTGTCGTCCTGACGAATCACCATGGTTGCCTTGCGTCCACACTTGCAGATGGTGCGGACTTCGCGCATTTCATCGGCCAGCGCCAACAGAGCCGCAGAGCCTGGAAACAGCCTACCCTGAAAATCCACCCGCAATCCGTAGGCCAGAACTGGGACCTTCAGATCATCCACCGCGCGGGCCAGTTGCCAGACCTGTTCGTCCGAAAGGAATTGCGCCTCATCCACAAAAACGCAGGCAATCGCGCCTTGGTTCATCCGGCTCTCGATCATGGAAAAGACGTTGTCGTCAGGGCGGAATGTATCGGCCTGTTCCGATATCCCGATCCGCGACGCAATGCGCCCCTTGCCCGCGCGTCCGTCGACCGCTGCGGTCATCAGATAGGTCTGCATGCCGCGTTCACGATAGTTGTGCGAAGCCTGCAGCAACACGGTCGATTTACCGGCGTTCATGGTGGAATAGTTAAAGTAGAGCTTTGCCATAGCGTACGGTCTAATTGCGGCATTCCGCCGGGACAAGCCCGCCTATGTGCAATTCAAAGCGACGCCGCCATTGCAGCTGCCGAGGTCGAGCAGATGCTCTTGGGGATGGAGAACCCCGCGCCCTCAACAGCGGCGTCGTCGGCCTACATGCGGCCTTAACACGCAAGGCGAATAATCTTGCCCTGCTTTTACTCATTACCGGCACGAACGGCCGCCACTCACTCACAAAATCCCTGCATATCTGAGGGATAGTCAATTAATGGCATTTCAATTATGACTCGAATATGGGAAATTTCCCTACCCTTTCCCCCGGCACGGACAGGCAGGGGGGCAGGAGCGCAGGTAACAAGGGTAGCAAAATGGCAGATATCGGGGCCTATCTGAAAAAGCATACCGAGGCATTGGTTAAAGATGTCGGAATCGAAGCGGCGTGTGAGATCACTGGAAAGTCCAAAGCGACGCTGGGTCGATACTATTCTGACAATCCTGAGCACGCGGATCGGTTCATGCCCGTTGACGCGGTCGCCCGGCTGGAAGAAGCAGCCTCTTACCCGCATGTGACAGCTGCGCTTGCGGATCTCAAGAACATCACCCTGTCTTATGATGGGCGCAATTCAAACAGCCCGCGCACGGGTGGAGTGAACTCGGACGTGATCGCGCTCAGCCAGAGGTTCGCGATGCTGATGACAGAGTATCAGTCGGCGATCGAAGACGGGATCATCACGGTTAACGAAGCCAAGCGCCTGCTGAAAGAAACCAGCCTGCTGCAACAGGTTTTGATTGAGATGAAGCTGCATCTGGAAGAAGAAAGCGTCAGCTGACAGCTGGACACTTTCTTTAAGGCCAGAACAGAACCCGGCATTCAAAGCGTTACGCCATTGACGCCTCTGGCACGCCCAAGATCCACCGCCTGCGGACCGCTATCGCTGCTGGCTTAGCGTTTTCCTTTACCGCTGCCTTTTCCACCCTTGTCTCCGCCGTGGCCACCTTTGCCACCCTTGTCGCTACCGTGGCCGCCCTTGCCGCCACCTTTTCCGCCCTTGTCGCCTCCGTGGCCGCCTTTGCCGCCGCCTTTGCCACCCTTGTCTCCGCCTTTGCCGCCACCCTTGCCGGGTTTGTCGCCACCTTTGCCCGGCGTCTCACCGCCGTTGCCGGGGTTTCCGCCGCCATCTCCGGGCGTGTCACCGTTTCCGGGGGCACCGCCCCCGCCCGAACCGCCGCCGGTGCCACCATTGGTGCCCCCTCCGCCGCCCGAAGTTGATGCGCCGCCCGGTCCGTCGCTGTTGCGATCCTCACCTGCATTTGCGGCGGCGATTGACGCGGTCGGCAGGTCCGTCAGCAATGCCGTCAATCCAAGGCATTGTTGCGAGGTGTTTTGCAGCACCGTCTCAAAATCCGAACGCTTCTGTAAATAAGACACAAATCCGGGCGTTACATGTGAACATCCGCATAGCGCGCCATAGTCACCGGCATTTGCTGCAGCACGTGCGATGTTGACGGTACAAACCTGCGGCTCGCTCGCAGCGGCACTGGTCGCCATGATGCCGATAAACGGCACCGTAACCAAAGTCGCAAGTCCAACGCGGTTGGTTCGTTGCATAACGGGGTGCTCCTTTCGCTCTATCACCTGAATGCGCCGGGCATCCGAATGGGATGTGTGCGCGTCACGTGAAGGAGCGGTTGCGCCCGCGTTAAGAAATCTTGAACAAGCCCGAACCGAGCCTCAGCCGTGTCGTTTCACGATGACCGAGCCGACTGAATAGCCCGCACCGAACGAGCAGATCAGGCCGATATCGCCATCACTCAGGTCATCCGAGTGTTTGGAGAATGCAATGATCGATCCCGCCGAGGACGTGTTGGCATAGTCCTGCAGAATGTTGGGCTGTTCACCCGGCTCGGGTTCGCGGCCCAGAACCTTTTTGCCGATGAAGTCGTTCATGGTCTTGTTGGCCTGATGCAGCCACAGGCGCTTGAGATCGCTGCTGGCCACGCCCTCGGCGTCCATATGGTCGCTGATATGCTTGCTGACCATCGGTAGAACTTCTTTGAACACCTTGCGCCCGTTTTGCATGAATTGCATGTCGCGGCGATCCACCAGACCATCGGGGCGCGAGCGGCGCAGAAAACCGTTGTTGTTGCGGATGTTGTTGGAAAAAGCGGTGGCGCAGCGGGTCGACAGGATCTCGAAATGCGGTCCTTTGACGTCGTCCAGACGCTCGATCAGGGTGGCCGTCGCAACATCGCCGAAGATGAAATGACAATCGCGGTCACGCCATTCCAGATGGCCCGAGCAGATCTCGGGGTTAACCACTAATGCTGCCCTGACCGAGCCCGAGCGCACCATATCCGCCGCCGCCTGAATACCAAACGTGGCCGAAGAACAGGCCACGTTCATGTCAAACCCAAACCCCCCGATTCCCAAGGCCTGTTGAATCTCGATAGCAATCGCCGGATAGGCACGTTCGTGGTTCGAGGCGGCACAGATCACAAGATCGACATCCTCTGCGCTGCGCCCGGCTTGCGCCAGCGCTTTGCGGCAGGCATCCACCGCCATCTCGGTCATGATCCCGGGTTCGTCATCACTGCGCTGGCGTAGCGACGGGTGCATGATCTCTGGGTCCAGCACGCCGGTCTTGTCCATCACGAACCGGTTCTCGATCCCTGATGCTTTGAGGATGAACTCTTCCGATGAATGCTGCATCGGTTCCATCTCTCCCGCTGCAATCGCCTCGGCATTCTGTGCGTTTATCCGATCGGCATAGGCGTTGAACGCCTCGACCAGTTCGGCATTGGTGATGACATTTTCGGGCGTATAAACACCGGTTCCGGTGATTGCAGGAGTGTACATGGCGGGTCCTGAGTTCATGATCTGCACAAAATGCAGTCACTGCAGGCTTTGATCAAGGTGTATTGACCCAAGGGAATGCGGAACCATCCGCTTCGAAACTTGAATAGTTCATAATTCGAAGTATATTCCCACGCGACTCGGACGGAGTGGCCTAATGTCAGATGATATCAGCAGCCGGTTGGGACGCCTCAGCCCTGAGATTCAGGCGATGATGGGGGTCTATGCGCTGTACTGGAAACTTGAAGAAAGCTTTGACCGCATCGAAACGGACCTGAACCATCAGGAATGTCATATGCTGATCAAACTGGATGCGCCCAAGCGGATGGGGGTGCTGGCTGCGGATATGTTGACCGTGCCGTCGACGATCACGGCCACGGCGGACGGGTTGGAAACGGCCGGGTATCTGACCCGTCAGCGCGATCCGGAAGACCGCCGCGCCTGGCTTCTGGTTCTGACCGAGCAGGGCGAACAGGCGCGCAACATGCTGGTCGCCGTGGCCGGAGAGCTGTTTCACAGCGCGTCCGGCCTGAACGCCAAAGAAACTGCCGAGTTTGCGCGTCTGGCGCGCAAAATCCGCGACAACATTCTGAAAACCGGAATTCCCGAGGGACTGAAGAAATGAAACTCCTGACTTCTGTCGGCTTTGCTTTGGCCGTTCTGACTGCCCCCGCCGCTGCGCAGGACGCCGCGAAACCCGTGAAACTCATGCAGGTCAGCGAGACCACACCCGGCTTTTCGCGCCAGTTCTTTGGCCGCGTTGCCGCGCGCCAGACCGTTGATCTGGCGTTTCAGGTCGCAGGCCAGATCGTCGAGATGCCCGTGACCGAAGGGTTTGTCATTCCCAAGGGCGAGCTGATTGCCCGACTGGATCAGGAGCCGTTCGAACTGCAACGCGATCGCACCCGTTTGCAGAAGGATCAAGCCGACCGGACGGTAGCCCGCCTGTCGCGCCTGCGCGGCACGGCAGCCAGCCAGGTGGCTGTCGATGATGCCGAAACAGCGGCGCAGCTTGCTGCGATCGCGGTGCGTGATGCGGAATACGAACTGGAACATGCCACCCTGACCGCACCCTTCGATGCGCTGGTCTCAAGCCGTGCGGTCGAGGCGTTTGCAACGGTGTCTGCCGGGACCCCCATCGTGCGTATCCACGATATGTCCGAATTGCGCATCGAGGTCGATGTGCCCGAAATCCTGTTCCAACGTTCGGGGCAGGAGGATGACATCACCATCACCGCGAAATTCCCGGCCAGCGATGAAATTTTCCCGCTTGAGATCCGCGAATTCGATGCCGAAACCTCGAGCGTGGGCCAGACCTTTCGCATTCAATTCGGCCTGACACCACCTGAGGGACTGCAGATTCTACCGGGCTCGTCGGTCACTGTTACGGTGCAGGTGCAGGATGAACGCACGGGTATATTCGTTCCTCCGACCGCTATTGTTGCCGATGCAAGCGGTGCGCTGGGCGTACTGGTCTTCTCGCCAGTTGGCGCGGATGAGGGCACGGTCCGCCGCGTTCCCGTCACCATCGAACCCACCCAAAGCGGTGATGTTCGGGTGCTGACGGGCCTGTCGGATGGTGAGGAAATCATCGTGGCAGGCGGTGGGGCGCTGACCGACGGGCAGGCCGTTCGCCGCTTCGTCGGCTTCTCGAACTGAGGGGCGGATTTATGAAGATCGCACGCGCTTCGATTGACCGACCGCTTTATACGTGGCTTCTCATCCTGATTGCCTTGTTTGGCGGCATCTGGGGTTTCATGTCGCTTGGCCGCCTTGAAGACCCGGCCTTCACGATCAAACAGGCGGTTATCGCGACTCAATACCCCGGTGCCACCGCCGAGCAGGTGGCGCTGGAAGTCTCTGAACCTTTGGAATCGGCCATTCAACAGATGGGCGAGGTGGATGTCATCACCTCGGTCAACCAGCCGGGTCAGTCGCTGATCGAGGTCGAGATCAAGTCGACCTATGACGGCAGTGAATTGCCTGACATCTGGACACGGCTGCGTGCCAAGGTACGCGATGCCGCGCGGGGTCTGCCTTCGGGCGTCAGTGCCCCCTATGTGAATGACGGGTTCGGCGATGTGTTCGGCCTGTTTTATGCGGTCACGGCGGACGGATTTTCGGACGCCGAGAAACACGATCTGGCCACCTTCCTGCGCCGCGAATTGCTGACGGTCAGGGGTGTCGCCGATGTCGAGGTTCAGGGCCTGCCGGACGAGGCGATATTCATCGAACCGGACCTGTCAATCTCGGTTAACCAGAACGTGCCCTTGCAGGCGATCAACGAGGCTATTGCAAACGCGGATTCTGTCAATGCCTCGGGCTCGTTGCGGTCAGACAGTGACCGGACCACAATTCTGACGGCAGAAGGCTCGGACAGCGTCTCGGCGATTGCGGGGCTCTCGGTGGGTTCGCAGGGGCAGGTGGTCAACCTGTTTGATATGTCCGATGTGTATCGCGGTCGGCAGAATGACCCCGATATCATGATCCGCTTCAACGGGACCGAGGCTTTCACACTCGGCATCGCCGGGCTGGCCACGGAAAACATCGTCGAGGTCGGCCAGCGCGCAGATGCGAAACTGGCCGAGCTGGATTCCGAGATTCCCTTTGGTGTCGAAATCCTGCCCATCTATCAGCAACATGTTGTTGTCGATGAGGCCTCGAACGCTTTCCTGCTGAATCTTGCGATGTCGGTCAGCATCGTGGTTGCGGTTCTGGGCATATTCATGGGTTGGCGCGCCGCCATCGTTGTGGGTTCGACCCTGTTGCTCACCGTTGTGGGCACGCTGCTGTTCATGTCGATCTTCTCGATCGAGATGGAGCGGATTTCGCTGGGGGCGCTGATCATTGCCATGGGCATGCTGGTCGACAACGCCATCGTTGTGGCCGAAGGGATGCAGATTGCGATGCTGCGCGGAAAGTCTTCGCGCGATGCGGCCGAAGAGGTCGCGTCAAAGACGCAAATCCCGCTGCTGGGCGCGACAGTGATCGGGATCATGGCCTTTGCGGGCATTGGCCTTAGCCCTGATGCGACCGGAGAGTTCCTGTTCTCGCTGTTCGCTGTCATCGGCATTTCACTGCTGCTCAGCTGGGTGTTGGCGATCACGGTTACGCCGCTGCTGGGGCATTATTTCTTCAAACAGGGCAAAGAGGGTGAGATCGACGCCTATGGTGGCATTCTGTTCCGCGCCTATGGCGCGATCCTGAACTGGGCGCTGCGGTTCCGCTGGCTGGTGGTGGCGGCGCTGATCGGGATCACCGTGGCCTGTTTCGCGGGCTTCGGGTTGATGAAACAGCAGTTCTTCCCCAACTCGAACACGCCGCTGTTCTTCGTGCATTACAAGCTACCACAAGGCACGCCCATTGCGCGCACGGCCGAAGATATGGCTGTGTTTGAAGACTGGCTTGCAGATCGTGATGACGTCGTCTCGGTCGCCACGTTTGTGGGGCAGGGGGCGACGCGGTTCATGCTGACCTATGCTGCGGAAAAGCCGAACCCCAGCTATGGTCACATGATCATCCGCACCGAAACTCTGGACGATATTCCCGCCCTGCAAGCCGATCTAGAGGCCTTTGGCTCGGCTCAGTTCCCCGAAGGCGAATTCCGCACCAAGCGTCTGATTTTCGGCCCCGGCGGAGGCGACCCGATTCAGGCGCGCTTCTCGGGCAGTGATCCGGTGGTTCTGCGGCAACTGGCCGAGGAAGCTGTGGCGCGGATGTCAGCGGCGTCCCCCAACGCACTGCATGTCCATCACGACTGGCGCGAACAGGAACTGGCGGTGCAGCCGATCTATGCGACGGAACGGGCCCAGACCGCGGGCGTTTCGCGCGAAGATATTGCCGCGACGCTGCAATTCTCGACCGATGGCATCACCGGTGGCGTTCTGCGTGAACGTGACCGCCAGATCCCGATCATCCTGCGCCGCCCGGCGGACGGAGACTATTCGATTGTCGATCAGGTGGTCTATTCCGATCAGTCGGAGCGGTTCGTCCCGATCGAGCAGATGGTAGACGGGTTCGAATACAAGGCGCTCAACACTCTGGTGCACCGGCGCGACCGGGTTCTAACCATAACCGTCGGCGCGGACATTCCCGCCGACATGACCGCCGCGCAGGTCCATTCCGAGGTGCGCGGCACCATCGAACAGATGGAACTGCCCATTGGCTACAGCATGGAATGGGGCGGTGAGTTCGAGGATTCGGGTGACGCGCAAGCCAGCCTTGGGCGGCAATTGCCGCTGAGCCTGCTGATTATGGTGCTGATCTCGGTGTTGTTGTTCAACGCGATCCGGCAGCCGATTATCATCTGGCTACTGGTTCCGATGTCGGTGAACGGCGTGGTCATTGGCTTGCTGGGCACCGGTCTGCCGTTCACCTTCACCGCGCTGCTGGGTCTGCTCAGCCTGTCGGGCATGCTGATCAAGAACGGCATCGTGCTGGTTGAGGAGATCGATCTGGTCCGGGCCACCGGCAAAGCCTTGAAACCCGCCATCGTCGAGGCCTCGGTCTCGCGTCTGCGCCCTGTCATGCTGGCGGCGATCACCACCATTCTTGGGATGGCACCGCTGCTGACGGATGCGTTCTTTGTGTCTATGGCAGTCACCATTATGGGGGGTCTGGCCTTTGCCACCATCCTGACCATGGTCGCTGCGCCAGTTTTTTATATGCTGTTCTTCGCAAGGGACGAACGGCGGCAACGAGCACCTCAGCCGGTGCTGTAACGAAGAAAGCCCCGGCGCGTTACCGGGGCTTTTCCATTCGGTCGGCTGACGGATCAGCCCTGCAGCGATTTGACCTCAACATCCCCTTCGGCCTGCGCCTTGATCGCCAGCGCGGCGGCGTTCGATCCGGCAGCCGTGGTGAAATAGGGGATCTTGTCATACAGCGCGATGGACCGGATGGCCTTGCTGTCCTCGACCGCCTGCGCGCCTTCGGTGGTGTTCATCACCAGTTGCACTTGACCGTCTTTCAGCATGTCGACCACGTCCGGGCGGCCCTCGTAGACCTTGTTGACCACCTCACAGGCGACGCCCTGTTCTTCCAGCCAGCTTTGCGTGCCACGCGTTGCGACCAGCGTAAAGCCTTGTTCAATCAGCACCTTGGCGGCCTCAAGCATCGCTTTGCCCTTGTCGGCATCCTTGATCGAGATGAACGCACGCCCCGAGGACGGCAGCACCATCCCGGCCCCCATCTGCGCCTTGAGGAAGGCGCGCGGGAAATCGCGGTCCCAGCCCATAACCTCGCCGGTCGAGCGCATCTCGGGGCCCAGAATGGTGTCGACACCCGGGAAGCGGGCAAAGGGCATGACCGCCTCTTTGACCGAGAACCAAGGCATGTCGGGGTCGGCCAGCGTCATCTGGTCGGCGATCTTGGTGTCTTTGCCCTCTTGGTAAGCGGGACGCATCGGGAAGGCCGAAAGCTTCTCACCGGCCATGACACGCGCTGCGATCGAGGCAATCGCGCTGTCGGTCGCCTTGGCGACAAACGGAACGGTGCGCGAGGCGCGGGGGTTCACTTCGATCAGGTAAATCTCATCATCCTTGATCGCGAATTGCACGTTCATCAGACCCACGACGTTCAGCGCCTTGGCCAGTTTGAAGGCCTGATCCTTGATCTGCTCGATGATCTCTTTCGACAGCGAATAAGGCGGCAGCGAACAGGCTGAGTCGCCCGAGTGAACGCCCGCCTCTTCAATATGCTGCATGATGCCTGCAACGTGAACGTCGGTGCCATCGCACAGCGCATCGACGTCCAGTTCGACCGCACCGGCCAAATAGCTGTCGAGCAGCACAGGGCTATCGCCCGAGACCACCACGGCCTCGTTGATGTAACGCCGCAGCTGATCCATATCGCGCACGATCTCCATCGCGCGCCCACCCAGAACGTACGAGGGGCGGATCACCAGCGGGAAGCCGATCTCTTCGGCGATCTCAAGCGCCTGTTCATCGGTCGAGGCGATGCGGTTTTTAGGCTGCTTCAAGCCCAGCTCGTTGACCAGCGCCTGGAAGCGTTCCCGGTCTTCGGCCAGGTCAATCGCGTCGGGGGTGGTGCCGAGGATCGGAATACCTTCGGCTTCCAACGCGTTGGCCAGTTTCAGCGGTGTCTGACCGCCGAACTGAACGATGACGCCGTGCAGTGTGCCGTTTTCCTGCTCTTTCGTCAGGATTTCCATGACGTGTTCGAAGGTCAGAGGCTCGAAATACAGACGGTCCGAGGTGTCATAGTCGGTGCTGACCGTCTCGGGGTTGCAGTTGACCATGATGGTCTCATACCCCGCCTCGGTCAGCGCAAAGCACGCATGGCAGCAGCAATAGTCGAACTCGATCCCCTGACCGATCCGGTTCGGACCACCGCCGAGGATGACAACCTTCTTGCGGTCGCTCGGCCGCGCCTCGCATTCGACCTCACCCATCATCGGGGCCTCATAGGTCGAGTACATATAAGGCGTCTGGGCTTCAAACTCGGCCGCGCAGGTGTCGATGCGTTTGAAGACGGCGTTCACACCCAGATTGCGGCGGGCGCGGCGGACATTGTCCTCGTCACGGCCCGTCAGGTTGCCCAAACGCGCATCGGTGAAGCCCAGCATTTTCAACTTCCGGATGCCGTCTTCGGTCATCGGTAGACCTTCTTTGCGCACTTGACGCTCGGCCTCGATGATCTCGCGGATGCGCGCAAGGAACCACGGGTCGAACTTGGTGACGCCGAAGATTTCATCATCGGACAGACCATGACGCATGGCCTGAGCAATCGTGCGCAGACGGTCGGGCGTCTGCTGGCTGATCGCCTTGATCACGGCGGCCTTGTCGTCGGCTTCGTCCCAGACACCCACGCTCAGGCCGGGGATTTCGATCTCATCAAACCCGGTCAGGCCAGATTCCATCGAGGCCAGCGCTTTCTGCATCGATTCGTGGATGGTACGGCCGATCGACATGGCCTCTCCCACCGATTTCATAGCGGTGGTCAGGTAGGGTTCGGAACCGGGGAACTTCTCAAAAGCGAATTTTGGGATTTTGGTGACGACATAGTCGATGGTCGGCTCGAATGAGGCGGGGGTGACCTTGGTGATGTCGTTGTCCAACTCGTCCAACGTGTAGCCGACGGCCAGCTTCGCGGCGATCTTAGCAATCGGGAAACCGGTCGCTTTGGAGGCCAGTGCCGAGGACCGTGACACGCGCGGGTTCATCTCAATCACGACCATGCGGCCATCATCAGGGTTGATTGCCCATTGCACGTTCGACCCACCGGTCTCGACCCCGATCTCACGCAGAACGGCAATCGAGCCGTTACGCATGATCTGGTACTCCTTGTCGGTGAGCGTCAGGGCAGGGGCCACGGTTATCGAGTCGCCGGTGTGCACACCCATCGGATCGACGTTTTCAATCGAACAGACGATGATGGCATTGTCGGCGGTGTCGCGCACCACCTCCATCTCGTATTCTTTCCAGCCCAGCAGGCTTTCATCGACGAGGATCTGATTTACCGGCGAGGCATCCATGCCCGAGCGGCAAAAGTGGATGTAATCCTCACGGTTATAGGCCACGCCGCCGCCGGTACCGCCCAGGGTAAAAGCAGGGCGGATGATGGCGGGCAAGCCGATTTCTTCCAGCTCATCCAGCGCCATCTGCACGCCTGCATCCAGATCGGTGGAGCCATCTTCGCGCTTGGGGGCAGTCACGATGGTTGCTTTGGGATTCTCAAGACCCAGACGGTCCATCGCCTCGCGGAACAGGGCGCGGTCTTCGGCCATTTCAATCGCGTCGCGCTTGGCGCCGATCATCTCGACGCCGAACTTCTCCAACACGCCCATCTCTTCCAACGCGAGCGATGTATTCAAGCCAGTCTGACCACCCATGGTGGGTAGCAGGGCGTCGGGGCGCTCTTTCTCGATGATCTTAGCGACCACTTCGGGGGTGATTGGCTCGATATAGGTGGCGTCCGCCAACCCGGGATCGGTCATGATCGTCGCCGGGTTCGAGTTCACCAGAATGACCCGGTAGCCTTCCTCGCGCAGCGCCTTGCAGGCCTGAGCGCCGGAATAGTCGAACTCGCACGCCTGACCGATAACAATGGGGCCTGCCCCGATGATCATGATCGACTGGATGTCGGTTCTTCTCGGCATGGCCTTGTTCCTTCGATTGTCCGCGAGTCAGGGCACCGCCCCAGCGCCCAAATTGTCCTGCGTTATAGGCACCGCGCGAAAAGGTGCAAGAGGTATCGGAAACAAGGGTGAAATTGCCGCTTTCCCCCCTTTCCCCTGCTGGCGTATCCTCTATATCGCGCAGCACGGCAAATGAGGATGCACTTGCGTATTCGTTTCGATCAAGGACCAGCCGGGCGTGGTACCCGGTTCGAGCGTCCCTCCCAAATCATCCGCGCCGATAACGCGGATGAGGTGCCCCAGGCCCTGGCGGCGCTGGATCAGGCGCGCGCGGATGGCGCATGGCTGGCGGGATATGCAAGCTATGAGCTGGGCTATGTGCTTGAGCCGCGCCTTGCGGATCGCCTGCCCGAGGGGCGTCGGTTGCCGCTGCTGTGCTTTGGCGTGTTCGATGCGCCCGACCGCGTTGGACTGTCTGCCGATACCGGTGGCGTGACCGCGTTTCAGCCCCGTTGGGACGAGGCGCGTTATACGGACGCCTTCCGCAAGGTGCATGACGCCATCGGTGCGGGCGATATCTATCAGGCGAATCTGACCTTCCCCATCGACCTCGAAGTCACCGGCGACAGCGCCGCGTTGTACGCCGCGCTGGCTGCGGGCCAACCCGTTGGTCATGGCGCGCTGGTCGAGCAAGACGGGCTGCCCGACCTGCTGAGCCGCTCGCCCGAGTTGTTCTTCCGCACCGATGCAGAGGGCCGGATCGAAACCCGCCCGATGAAGGGCACCCAGCCGCGCAGCGAAGATCCGGTCGAGGATGAACGCCGCCGTGCATTTCTGACCACGGACGAAAAGAACCGGGCCGAGAACCTGATGATCGTCGACCTGCTGCGCAACGACATCAGCCGCGTGGCGCTGGCCGGGTCGGTCAAGGTGCCCGAACTGTTCAAGGTGGAAACCTATGCCACCGTTCACCAGATGGTCTCGCTGGTGCAGGCGCAGTTGCACCTTGGGGTGGGCCTGTCGGATATTCTGGCGGCGCTGTTCCCCTGCGGCTCAATCACCGGCGCGCCCAAGATTCGCGCGATGGAAATTCTGTCGGAGCTGGAGCCGTGGCCCCGCGACGTCTATTGCGGCACCATCGGCTGGGCCGCGCCGGACGGGCGGTCCGAGTTCAACGTGGCCATCCGCACCCTCATGGTCGAAGACGGCAAGGCGACCCTGAACGTGGGCGGCGGCCTTGTCTGGGACAGCACCGCCCCATCGGAATATGAGGAGGCGCTATGGAAAGCCCGCTTCGCCCACCAGCTGACCCTGATTTCCGCCTGATCGAAACGCTTGCTTTTCGGCCGGGGCAGGGTTTTGTGCGGCTGGACAGCCATCTGGCGCGTATGGCGCGTTCTGCCCAAACCTTCGGGATTTCATTCGATCGGGCTGCGGCGCTGACGGCATTGCACGCGGCCTCAGACGAGGCCCCGCTGCGCTGCCGCCTGACGTTGGACGCAGGCGGCGGCTTCGCACTGGCCACCGGAGCACTTGCGGCGAACCCGCCGCTCTGGAGGGTAAGCGTGGCGGAACAGCGTCTATCGTCGTCGGATATCTGGTTGCGCCACAAGACCACCCGCCGCGTGGTCTATGATAAAGCGCGGGCGGCTTTGCCCGAAGGTGTGGATGAACTGCTGTTCCTGAATGAACGTGATGAGCTGTGCGAAGGCACGATCACCAACCTGTTTCTTGATATGCCCGATGGCCGCCGCCTGACGCCAGCATTGTCCAGCGGTGTTCTGCCCGGGGTCCTGCGGCAGGAGATGTTGGATCAGAAAGCCGCGATTGAAACCGTACTGACCTTGACCGATCTGCAAAATGCCCAAACCATCCATATCGGCAATTCCCTGCGGGGATTGATCCGGGCGGAGCTTGTAACACCGTGAGCAGACAAAGCGACTGGGCCGCGCGCCCTGCACAGATGCAGCGGCTGAGGCTGGAATTCGCGCTGTTCTACATCGCAGTTCCGGTCCTGATCGCGGTACTCTTCCCGCCGGATTGGATGTTCCCGGCGCTCTTTGCATTCACGGGTCTGGGCATTGTCCTACTGCACAATACGCCCGGGTTTTCCTGGGCCGAGCTACGCTATGGCTGGCGCAACTGGTCCTGGGCCGAGGTTTTGCTGTTCACGATTGCGATGGCGGGTTTCTGTTCGGCGCTTGTGCTGATCGCGCGACCCGATGCGGCCTTCGGGCTGCTGAAACACCGGCCCGAGTTACTGGCGTTCATCTGGATCGGCTACCCGCTGGCCTCGGCCCTGCCGCAAGAGCTGCTGTTTCGCACCCTGTTCTTCCGCCGCTACCACGCGATCCTGCCTGACGGGCGGCCTGCATATCTCTGGAATGCAACGCTGTTTTCGCTGGCGCATCTGATGTATTGGAGCTGGATCGTCGCTGCGATGACCTTCGCCGGAGGGGTGCTGTTTGCATGGGCCTATCGCCAGCGCGGGTCGTTCCTGTACGCGGTTCTGCTGCATGCGATCGCGGGCAATATCATCTTTGCTGCCGGTCTGGGCGTCTATTTCTATTCCGGCAATGTGCAAAGACCGTTCTGACGTCCAAGCTGCCTTGACTTTCCAAGCCCGACAGGGTGTATCGGCGCGACGAATTCTGCGCCCGAAGGGATATTTTCATGCACGCCTATCGCAGCCACACCTGCGCCGCTCTGACCGCCGCCAATGTCGGTGAAACCGTCCGCCTGTCCGGCTGGGTGCATCGTGTCCGAGATCACGGCGGCGTGCTGTTCATCGACCTGCGTGACCATTTCGGCGTGACGCAGGTTCTGTGCGACGGTGACAGCGCCGCCTTTGCCGAGCTCGAGAAAGTGCGCTCGGAATGGTGTATCCGCATCGACGGAACGGTCAAAGCGCGCGACCCCGAACTGGTGAACCCGAAACTGCCCACTGGCGAGATCGAGGTTTATGTGCGGGAATTGGAAGTCTTGGGCGCAGCCGATGAACTGCCGCTGATGGTGTTCGGCGATCAGGAATACCCCGAGGAAACCCGCCTGCGCTATCGCTATCTAGACCTGCGCCGTGAGGCGATGCAGCAGAACATGACCCTGCGTTCGGACGTTGTGGCATCCATGCGTAAACGCATGTGGGATCAGGGGTTCCGCGAGTATCAAACGCCGATTATCACGGCCTCGTCGCCGGAAGGCGCGCGCGACTTCTTGGTGCCGTCGCGCCTGCATCCGGGTAAGTTTTATGCGCTGCCGCAGGCCCCGCAGCAGTTCAAGCAACTGATCATGGTGTCGGGCTTCGACAAGTATTTCCAGATCGCGCCGTGCTTCCGCGATGAAGACCCGCGGGCTGACCGCTCGCCCACCGATTTCTACCAGCTTGACATGGAGATGTCGTTTGTCGAACAGCAGGATGTGTTCGACACGATCCAGCCTGTTCTGACCGGTGTGTTCGAAGAGTTCGGTGGTGGTCGCAAAGTCGATCAGGAATGGCCGCAGATTTCCTATAAGGACTCGGCACTGTGGTACGGCACTGATAAGCCCGACCTGAGGAACCCTATTAAAATGCAAGTCGTCTCCGACCACTTCCGCGATAGTGGCTTCGCGATTTTCGCGAAGCTGTTGGAGCAGGACGGCACCGAAATCCGCGCCATCCCCGCGCCGACAGGTGGCAGTCGCAAGTTCTGCGACCGTATGAATGCCTTTGCTCAGAAGGAAGGTTTGCCGGGGATGGGTTACATCTTCTGGCGCGATCAGGGCGAGGGGATGGAAGCAGCAGGCCCGCTGGCCAAGAATATCGGGCCTGAGCGTACCGAGGCGATCCGCCAACAACTGGGTCTGGGCATCGGCGATGCGGCGTTCTTCCTGGGTGGCAAACCGAAAGCCTTTGAGAAGGTGGCTGGCAAAGCGCGCGACGTGATCGGCGAGGAATTGGGCCTGACTGAGAAAGACCGCTTCGCCTTTGCCTGGATCGTGGATTTCCCGATCTACGAACAGGACGAAGAAACCGGCGCGATTGACTTTGAACACAACCCGTTCTCGATGCCGCAGGGCGGTATGGAGGCGCTGCAGGGCAATCCTCTGGACGTGCGCGGCTATCAGTACGATCTGGCCTGTAACGGGTATGAGCTGGTCTCGGGCGCGATCCGGAATCACAAGCCTGAGATCATGCTGAAGGCCTTTGAACTGGCTGGCTATGGCGAGGACGAAGTGAAATCCCGCTTTGGGGCCCTGTTCAATGCCTTCCACTACGGCGCACCACCCCACGGGGGCTGTGCGGCTGGTATCGACCGGATCGTGATGCTGCTGGCCGATGAGGCCAATATCCGCGAGGTCATGATGTTCCCGATGAACCAGCGCGCCGAGGATCTGATGATGGACGCACCCTCTGATCCGACCTCGGATCAGTTGATGGAGCTGGGCCTGCGTCTGATCCCGCAAGACTGATCGAAACCGCCCGCCTTGTGCGGGCGGTTTTCGTTTTGGGGCAACCGCACGATCACTCCAACGGGTTTGCGATGTCCCTACGATTGCTTCGGATGCTTTTTGCTGTCAGGCGCGTCTGACGATAGACCCAGATGCACAGAATGCTTGCTGTCACAAAATAGGCGGTCAGCATTTCAGATCGCCTCCTGCCGTTCCAGTCGCTCTTGCACCAGCCCGGCGACCCGTGCCGCCTGTGCTGTCACCGGCGCGCCCTGCACCTGCGATTGGGCAAGCTGCCCTGCTGCATCGGCCAGCACCGTATCCTGCGCATCCCGCGCCACGCTTTGCAGAAATTGCGCGACGTAGTCGAATGTGCGCTGATCGGTCGGACCGGTCAGCAGGTCTGCGATATGGGCCATGTCATCCTGATAGGCCAGTGGATCGGGGTAGACGACCTCATCCCGCACGGCCTCGAGCCCGCCGGGGCGGCGGTCTTCGGGCAAGAGTTCGAGGATGGTTTTCTGGAAATAAGCGACCGAGCTAAGTGGTTTTGCCAAGAAACCGTCTGCCCCGGCACGCATTGCGGTCGATCTGGCGTTATCGTCACCCGACAGCCCCAGAATAACGCTGATACGCGGCACCGCATGGGTGAGTTCTGCGATCAGATCGGCACCCGACCCATCCGGCAGCCCCATATCGACGATCAGGACAGAGGGGCGGTAGATCTGCAGATGTCGCCGCGCCGATTGCAGGCAATCCGCCCGCCGGATACGCGCGCCGCTGTGCAGGCATATCAGTCTTATTGCGTCGCAGGCATAGCGACTATCTTCAACCACAAGGATCGTCTGGCCCAGTAGCGGCCGCATCTTGGTGGCAAGCGTCTGAGGGGCGAAAGGTCCCGAATCGTCCATGGCAGAACTCCTGATTAGCAGATGCTTCACGCTAGGAACTTCCGGCTAATACAGGGTTAACGCGCGTTTTGGCGCACTTGCCCTTTCATCGGTCAGCCCCCATAACCGCTGCAACGCAGAACGGAAGGAGAGTTCCATGATCGGTCGTCTCAATCATGTTGCCATTGCGGTGCCGGACCTCGAGGCCGCCTCGGCCCAATATCGCAACGCCTTGGGTGCCAAGGTTGGCGCGCCGCAGGACGAGCCAGATCACGGGGTTACCGTCGTGTTCATCGAACTGCCCAACACCAAGATCGAACTGCTGTATCCTTTGGGCGAAAACAGCCCGATCAACGGATTTCTGGAAAAGAACCCCGCCGGTGGCATCCATCACGTCTGTTATGAGGTCGAGGATATCATTGCCGCGCGCGACCACCTGAAGGAGACCGGAGCACGTGTTCTGGGGACAGGAGAACCCAAGATCGGCGCACACGGCAAGCCGGTACTGTTCCTGCACCCCAAGGACTTCAACGGTTGCCTTGTTGAGCTGGAACAGGTCTGACGCCGATGACGATCACCGCCGCGCTGGTTCTGTTCGCTGTCATCTGGTTTTTGACCCTGCTGGTCGTGTTGCCGGTCCGGATCAAGACGCAGGGTGATCTGGGCGATATCGTTCCGGGCACCCATGCGGGTGCGCCGGAAGTGCATCACATGAAGAAAAAGCTCTGGATTACCACCGGGATCACGGTGATCTTGTGGGCGATTATCGCCGGGATCATCATCTCGGGCCTGATCTCGGTACGCGATTTTGACTGGCTGAACCAGTTGGAGCCGCGCGAATAGCGCCTAGGCCCGCGTACCGGACAGCCCGTGATAGATATGGGTGAAGGTCGCGGCCCCAAGGATCGGGATCAGCAGGTTCACCAGCGGCACCGACAAGGGAATGGCCATCAAGATACCTGCGGCCCAGATGGTCGTCGCGTGTTTGGCCCGCAGCTTTTTCGCGCCGTCGCGCCCCAACCGGCGCATCGCGGCGAGGGTGAAGTATTCTCGCCCCAGCAGAAACCCGTTCATGCCCCAGAAAATGAACAAGGCGAAGGGCGTGAAGAACGCGTACAGGATCAGCGCCAGCAGGTTCGCCACGATCAACACACCGAGAAAACTGAGCGTATCGCGCAACGCGTCGCCGAAGGGAATGCGCTGGGCGGGGGGCAGGCCGGGATAGTGCTTGTCCTCAACGGCTTGGGCCACCTCGTCGAGAAACATCGACGTAATGGCCGATGCGACGGGCACCATCAAAAAAACCGAAAGCACCATCATCAGCAGGAACGACGACACGCTGAGCAGGTCGTTCAGCCACGTCACCTCACCCAGGATCGGCAGGGTGGCCTGTTCGCCCACCAAGGCGTTGATCAGCCACAAGAACCCGGCGTAGGCGGCAACCAGCAGCGCAAAGGTCAGGCCGACACCCAGCAGCAGCACGCGGCGGAATCTGGGATCTCCGATCTGGCCAAGCGCCAGCAGGAAGGATTGAACGATGATCATTCCGAGACCCACTGAGTCAGCGCCTCGACATCGGGGCGCGGGCGTTCGGGCGGGACCGAGCCTTCGGTCGCGATGTGGATGAACCCGGCGATCCGCTCGTTATCGGCCAACCCCAAGGCGGCCTCGCCGAAAGCATGATCATGGGATTGCCACCCCGACAACCAGTTCGCGCCCCATCCGGCCGCCAAGGCTGCGTTCAGCAGGGCCAGACAGACTGCACCGGCAGAGTAGGTCTGCTCGATCGCAGGCACTTTTTCAGAAGGTTTCTGCACCTCGATGACCGCAACCGCGAGATGCCCCATATCAAATTGGCTGCGCGCCTTGGCGATCTCTTCTTCGGTTTTGCCCAAAGACTGACCGCAGCTTTCCGTCAGTCGGGCCAAACGCGGCATGGCCTCCTTTGCGATGACCACAAAGCGCCACGGCTCAAGCTTGCCATGATCCGGGCTGCGCGCAGCGGCGGTGAGTAGCGGCAACAGCTGGTCCCGTGTGGGGGCCGGGGCCACCAGCGACTTGGCCGGGCGCGACCGGCGCGCGTGCAGAAAATCAAGCGCAGCTTGGTTCTTCAGGGACATATGTTAAAATCCTTCACATGGGCAGTCTGTATGTCGGAGGTACGCCATCCTCTTTCAAGGGCAACCTGCCCCTGAAAGGGCGGTAAATTCAATTGGAAATACCTGTGGCGATGGGCCGTCCGGCCCGAAAGCAGCAGCTATTGCTGGCCGGGGTCCGTCTCGCGAATCTGGTAAACCCCTTCGGGCAGGTCCAGCGCGGCGGCCAGATCACGTACCTGTTCGGGTGACAAGGTGATCTTTTGAATCTGATCGGTCCGGGGGTCCAGTTGCTCGATCGTGACGCATTCGGCGAAGCTGTTGATCACAATATCTTCCTGCAAAGGCTTGGGGCCTTCATCCACCAGCGTAATGACCGTCGAGTCGAATTCGTGCTCTATTGAAAACATATGCGCAGAGTGCCGATCACGAGGCAGTAATGCAACCCGGCACAGGTGCAATCTGCTGTGGTCCCGCCGCGCCAGGCGCGCTATGCTCACCAACGGTCAGAATGACTGAGAGGATCCCGGATGCGCCGTCTTGCCCTTACGCTGGTTTTATTTCTGGCTGCATGCGGTTCGCAGTCGGTGGTCGCTGTTCCGGCTGAAGACTGGCGGCCCGGCGCATCAGCGCAGAAAGCCAGTGCGCGCAGCTTTGAACAGGTGGGGCGCGATGTTGCGTCAGCCGCTGGAAAAGAGTGTCGCCGCCAATCGTCAACGGCGAACTGCGACTTTGTGGTTCTGGTCGATCTCAATCCGCGGGCGCCGGCGAATGCCTTCCAGACACTTGACGATGATGGTCGCCCGTTGATCATCTTTACGCAACCGATGATCCGCTCGGCTCAGAATGCCGATGAGATTGCCTTTGTCATGAGCCATGAGGCAGCGCATCATATTCTGGATCACATCGCGCGTCAGGCCGCCAATGCCAAGGAAAGCGCACGTATCTTCGGTGATCTGGCGCGCCAGCGCGGGGCGAATGCGGCAGGTATCGAACGTGCGCAAAAACTCGGCGCTCAGGTCGGGGTTCAGAACTATACGCAGCAATTTGAACTTGAGGCGGATCAGCTGGGCACGGTGATTACGCATGCGGCAGGGTATGATCCGCTGGTCGGCATGGCCTTTTTCCAGCGCATTCCGGACCCGGGTGATCGATTTCTGGCGACGCACCCGCCGAATGCCCAACGGGTTGAAGCTGTGCTGACGACAGCACGCCGACTGGGCTTGCAATGATGATGGAACTGACACAGCTGGGCGTGGTGCTGAGCGACCGCGGGTCGAAATACGCCGTGACAGGGGCACGGGCGACCAGCCGGGCCGAGGTGGATGCGGTTTTGGCTGATCTGAAGACTGACAAAGCATATGCAAAAGCCACCCACAACACCTGGGCTGCAATCCTGCCAACAGGGGCGTTGAAGGCCGATGATGGCGAATCCGGCGCGGCGATGGTGATTTTGCGAATGATGGAACGAGCCGGGCTTTCCGATCATGTCATCATCGTAACCCGTTGGTATGGCGGCAAGAAACTGGGCGGAGACCGGTTTCGCAGGGTGCAGGATGCCACCCGCGCCTATCTGGATCATTTGGGCCTTTGACCTGAGTCAAGGCGCCCGTGGCCCGATTGTATAGCCTTTCCCCAAGCGTGACAGGGAAAGGAAAGCGCATGTCGTATCGCGAAACGCTCAAGCGCCATGCCGGTCTTGTGGACGAAATGGCCACAACGCTGGGCGTAGATCTGCAACAGGCCGCTATTGATGGCGCGTTGCCAGTCGATGATATAGCCGAGGCCGTGCTGCGTTGCACGGAATGTCCAAACCCAGGTCATTGCGAGTCGTTTCTTGCGGAAACGCAGGTTGCATCGCGCACACCGGAATACTGCCGAAACCAAGAGCTTTTGAAGCGATTGATGCCTTAACTTCGGGGGGCCGCATGACTCAGCTTGGTCAGGTGATGACGCATCTCAGGCTGGTGCTGCGCATGGCACGCACCACTGGCACCGACGTGGTTGCAGCGCATCGAGACGGATACCTGAGCCAGCAGGATTGGGCCGAGATGATCCAGCAATGCCGAGGTTGCGAATGGGCGCGCGCCTGTCCTGACTGGATGAATGACAATCAAACTGCAGACCACGCGCCTTGCACTTGCCCCAATAGGGACCGGTTCGCCGCGCTAAAAACCCGAGATGGATAGGTGATCAAATGCCACGGACCTCACTGGGTGAAATCGATACGCACTTCTGGCTGACGCGCTCGGTGGCGCGCTGCATGGGGGTGTCCCTGACCGAAGCTATAGCCGAAGGCAAGCTGACGCCCGACGAATACGCACGGATCGTAACGCAGTGTCGCGCGTCTGATTGTAGTCAGAAATGTCAGGCCTGGCTTGCCGAGCAACAGGAGCGTGCCGAAGAGGCACCTGCATTCTGCGCCAATGCAAAGTCGCTGAACGACCTGCGGTAAGGGCGTTAAAGCTTGGAATGCGATCCGTCGCAAAGCGGTGGTTTCGCGCTGTGTTTGCAACCGCAGAAGAACAGTTTCTTGTCGCCCTCAGCCGTGTATTTCATGGGTTCCAAACCGGTGTCTTTATGAGAGCCATCACAGAATGGCTGGCGCTGAGATCTGCCGCAGGTGCACCAGAAATAGGTCTTGCCCGCATTCACCTCGACCGCGTACGGCCCTTTTTGGGCAATGATTGGTGCATCTGACATTTGGCTTCTCCGTGATTTGCTGATGTCTTCACCTCAGTTTAGGACGCTCTGACAAAAAGGACAGAGCGCCACAGCCGACCGGTGGGACAGCGCAGTTTCGCCTCATTCACAATTATGTGATCAAGTCAGTTGCCAGAGCAACCTGTTGGTCTTATTCTGAGAGTGGCCTGAAAAATCGGGCAATATCAGAAAAGTAATAGAGGATTGACGGACATGAAACTGAAATTTGCTGCCATCTGTGCCACCGCATTCGTGCTGACTGCGTGTTCGCAGCAAGAAGAGCCGACCCCGGTATTCATCCAGCCCGACTATGACAAGTTCGGCACTCCCAGCTGTGCGGCAGGCTATGAACTTGCCACAACCGAAGCGGGGCAGACCGTCTGCAATCCAGTCACGCAATAAGATGCTCTCAGGCGGTCTCGCCCGGGGCCGCCTGAAGTCGCATCATCAGAACCGCCCTTGGGGGCGGTTTTTTCTTGCCTTTCGCCTTCCTCTGCTGAATCTGTGATCACTCATGTCGATCGGACAGACCTATGCGCAATTTCTTCAACCGCCTGAACGACCGCACCCGTTGGAGCTGGCAGGGCCTGCGCGCGACGTGGCGCGATGAGTACTCCTTTCGAAGTTGGGGCTGGGCCAATCTGATCTCATTGGCGTTTGCTTTTCTGCTGCCCCTGAATTCGGCGGATCGGGCGCTGATCTTGATCATGGGCGTCTTGGTTCTGGTTGCTGAGTTGTTCAATACCGCCATCGAACGTGCGGTCGATCATACCTCGACCGACCAGAACCCGTTGGCCGGGCAAGCCAAGGATGCTGCCAGTGCTGCGGTTGCGCTGACGGCTATCGCTGCAGGTGTTGCGTGGGTGTTTGCGCTGATCGGGTTGCTCTGAACGCTCAGGTCGTGGGCAGCAGACGCCCCCACAGGTCGTATTCCCCGGCCTCATCCACCTCGACCCGGACGATGTCGCCGGGTTTCAGACCCTCAAACCCTTCGTCAATGAACAGGTTCCCGTCGATCTCGGGCGCGTCGGATTTGGTGCGGCAAGTTGCGGCCTCGTCATCGACCTCATCCACGATCACGTCCAGCGTCTGACCGACCTTGGCGGCCAGCTTCGCCTCGGAGATCGCCTGCGCCTTCTCCATGAAACGATCCCAACGATCTTGCTTGACTTCGGCGGGGACGTGATCGGGCAGGTCGTTTGACCGGGCTCCGTCAACGTTTTCGTACTGGAAACAGCCGACGCGATCCAATTGCGCCTCGTCCATCCAGTCCAGCAAGGTCTGGAATTCGGCCTCTGTCTCGCCGGGATAGCCCACGATGAAGGTCGACCGCAGGGTGATATCGGGGCAGGTTGCGCGCCATGCCGCGATCTCGTCCAGCGTTTTGGCCCCAGCCGCCGGGCGCGCCATGCGTTTCAGCACATCGGGGTGGGCGTGTTGGAACGGAATGTCGAGATAGGGCAGCACATTGCAGCCCGCATCCGCCATAAGCGGGATCAACTCGCGCACATGGGGGTAGGGGTAGACATAGTGCAGCCGCACCCAGGCATCGAACTGGCCCAGCTCGCGCGCCAGATCGGTGATGTGGCTGCGAACCTCGCGGTCTTTCCATGGGTTCACATCGTATTTGCGATCCAGCCCATAGGCTGAGGTATCCTGCGAGATCACCAGAAGCTCACGCACACCATTATCCACCAGCTTCTCGGCCTCGCGCAGCACAGCATGGGCCGGGCGACTGGCTAACTTACCGCGCATATCGGGGATGATGCAGAACTTGCACTTGTGGTTACAGCCCTCGGAAATCTTGAGATAGCTGTAATGGCGCGGGGTCAGTTTCACGCCTGAGGCGGGCAGCAGATCGACATAAGGGTTGGGATCGGGCGGAACGGCGGCATGGACGGCATCCAGCACCTGTTCGTACTGGTGCGGCCCCGTGACCGCCAGAATACGCGGGTGATGTTCTCGGATATAGTCAGGCTCGGCCCCCAGACAGCCCGTCACGATGACTTTGCCGTTTTCGACCAGCGCCTCGCCAATGGCCTCAAGCGATTCCGCCTTGGCGCTGTCCAGAAACCCGCAGGTGTTCACAATCACGGCATCGGCCCCGGCATAATCGGGTGAAATGCCGTATCCTTCGGCGCGCAGCCGGGTCAGAATACGCTCACTGTCGACCAGCGCCTTGGGACATCCCAAAGACACCATCCCAAGGGTGGGCTGGCCGCGACGGGCCGTGTCGGTGATCTGGGCCGAAGGGGCCAGATCAGGGCGGAGGTTTGGCGGGTTCGTACTCATGGCCGGGCATATAGAGGGGAAAGCTTCCCCTTGCAAATGCCGCCCGCACAGGGCTGACTTGGACCAGAGCAGATAAGCCGGAAAGGCAGACCCATGAAGTGGCTCATTCGTATTGTTTTTCTTCTGGTTGCGGCCTTCGGTCTGGTGATTGGCGCGTTGCTGCTGATGCCGGGTGACAAACTGGCGACCATTCTGGCGGAACAGGTCAAGGCGCAGACAGGCCGCGACCTGACCCTGTCAGGTGATGTGCGGCTGTCCTTCTGGCCGGTTCTGGGCATGGAGACGGGGCCCGTCACCTTCGGCAACGCCCCCTGGGCCGGGTCCGAGCCAATGCTGAGCGCCCAAAGCCTGGCGGTAGGGGTCGATGCCGCGGCCCTGATGTCCGGCGACATCCGCATCAAGCGAGTGTTGGCCGATCGCCCTGTTCTGCGGCTCGAACGCACAGACGGGCGCGGAAACTGGGAGTTGCACCAGCCCGGAAACTCGGAGGTCTCTGGTGCATCGGCGCAAGCGGTCGAGAGCCGTCCCATCACGCTGGAACGGCTGGAACTGACCGGTGCCCGGCTGATTTACCTTGAAAACGGGGCGGTCAGCATGGACTTCGCCAATGTCGATCTGTCCGCCCGCTGGCCAGATATCACCGACCCGATGGAGCTGCAGGCTCGCATGCCAGTGCCCGGCGGTGCCGTTGAGGTTGACCTGACCATCCCCGACCTGCCTGCCTTTTCCAGCGGTGCGGTCACGCCGCTGGAGCTGAGCCTGACCGCACCGGGCGGAGATGTTCTGTTCTCGGGTCGGGTGAATCTGGCCGGAGAAATGGATGGCAAGACCACTGTCACAGCACGCGACACCCACAAGATGCTGGCAGCCTTCGGGCAGGGCGGTGTGCAGGTGCCCGAGGGGCTGGGACAGGTGGCCTTGGTCTCGGGTCAGATGACCTATACCAGCGATGGCCGGATCTCACTGCGCGATATGGTGGCTGTTCTGGACAGCAACCGATTGCAGGGTGAGGCTGATATCCAAATCGCCAACCCGCCCAAGGTGACGGCGCGCCTTGACGCTGGCGATCTCGATTTGTCGCAAGTTGGCGGAGCGGATACCTCGGACGGAGGGGCGGCTTCAGATGGCTGGTCGAAACAGTCCATTGATGCCTCATTTCTGGGGCTGGCCGATGGCAGTATCCGCCTGCAGGCCAATTCAATCGCTGTGCCCGGCATGCGTTTTGGCAAAAGTGACCTGACACTCAGCATTGATCGGTCGCGCGCCGTGCTCAAGATGCACCCGGCCTCGCTGTTTGGCGGTCACCTGAACGGTCAGGTCGTTGCAAACAACCGCAATGGGCTGTCGGTCGGCGGCAATCTGAAAGCCGACAATATCGACATCAATGAGGCGCTGACCACTTTGGGCGATATCAAGCGCTTGTCCGGCACCGGCTCGGGCACGCTGGAGTTTCTAGGTGTCGGGCAGACCGAGGATCAGATCATGCGCTCGCTCAGCGGGAAGGGCAGTATCGCGGTGGGCAAGGGTGTGATCTCGGGTCTTGACCTTGATCGGTTGATGGGCCGGGGCGAGGGGTCGGGTGGGACGACCGTGTTCAACAGCCTGACGGCCAGTTTCACGATGCAAAACGGCGATCTGAGGAATAACGACCTGCTGATGCAGTTAGACAATTTCCGCGCCGATGGGGCGGGCCGCGTGGGGCTCGGCGCGCGCGACATTGACTACCTGTTCACCCCCGTCGCATTGCGGGCCAACTCCGGTCAGGGCATCTCGGTCCCGGTGCGGATCGTGGGGCCATGGAGCGATCCGTCGATCAAGCCTGACCTCACCAAAGTTATCGAGGCGGCGGCAGAGGGTAAGCTCAAGGACCTTGAAGATGACGCCAAGGGCAAGGTTCTGAAAAAGGTGGGTGACGAGCTGGATACGACCATAACCGACACGGAACAGGTTGAGGATGCGCTGAAGAAGAAGCTCGAGGAAGAGGCCAAGAAAGGTCTTCTGAAACTGCTCGGCGGGGATTGATCGGGGGCGCATCACGCCCCCGGATCATCAAATCGTCTGATCGTAGTCGCCAACGCCGGGTTCGGTGCGGATCACAGCGTCGATATCGGCAAAGATCGCACGCATCTCGGCTCCGCTCTCGCTGCTTTCGCAGACCACGACAAGGTTTGGCGTGTTGGACGACGCGCGCACCAGCCCCCAGCTGCCATTGTCCAGAATAACCCGCGCGCCGTTGACTGTTACGACCTCTTTGATCGCGCGGCCCGCGAGGGTTTCTCCCGCGTCGGCCTTTGCGACCAGCTTGTCAACCAGCCGCTGCAGGATGTCGTATTTCTCGGTATCGGCGGCATAGGGTGACATGGTGGGGGTCGACCAGGTCTTGGGCAGCGCCTTGCGCAGGTCCGACATGCTCTGATCCGGGTTGCGATCCATCAGCTTGCAGATTTCCACTGCCACGCGCATGCCGCAGTCATAGCCACGTCCAACCGGTTCGGCCAAAAAGTAGTGACCGGATTTCTCGAACCCGGCCAGCGCGCCGATTTCCTTGACCCGGCGTTTCATATGGCTGTGGCCGGTTTTCCAGTAATCGGCCTTGACCCCTCGTGCCTGCAACTCGGGGTCGCTGGCAAAAAGGCCGGTGGATTTCACATCCGCGACAAAGATCGCGTTCGGATAGAGCTTGGCCAGATCGCGCGCCATGATGACGCCAACCTTATCGGCAAAAATCTCTTCGCCCTCATCATCCACGACCCCGCAGCGATCACCGTCACCGTCGAACCCCAGCGCCAGATCGGCGCCGCTGGCTTTGACCGTGTCGGCCATGTCGTGCAGCATCTCCATAGCTTCGGGGTTCGGGTTGTAGTTGGGGAAGGTATAGTCCAGCTGCGTGTGGCTGGGCACGACCTCAACGCCGATACGTTCAAAGATTTCTGGTGCAAAGGCGGCGGCGGTGCCGTTGCCGGTGGCGCAAACGACCTTGAGCGGGCGGGACATTTTGAAGTCGCCGACCAGATCGTCGATATAAGCCTCCTTGACGCCATCTACAAACTCGTAAGAGCCACCCGGGCGGGCGACCCCTTCACCGTTCAGGACGATATCGCGCAGTTCCGACATCTCATCCGGGCCGTGGGTCAGCGGGCGGTCAAAGCCCATCTTGACGCCGGTCCAGCCGTTCGGGTTGTGGCTGGCGGTGACCATCGCGACTGCAGGAACGTCCAGATGGAACTGCGCGAAATAGGCCATTGGGCTCAGCGCCGGGCCGATATCCTTGACCTGAATACCCGCCTGCATCAGCCCCACGATCAGCGCGTTTTTGATCGACAGCGAATAGTCGCGATAGTCGTTACCGACCGCGATCACCGGTTCGATCCCGCGTTTGTGCATCTGGGTGCCCAGACCCAGACCAAGCGCGGTCATGCCGGGCAGGTTGATCTCATCCGGGTATTTCCAGCGCGCGTCATATTCGCGGAAGCCGGTGGGCTTGATCATCGGGTCGCGCAGAAAGCTCCAGGTGTTCTGGGTCACCTCGGCAAGGGGTTTGGTCATTACAAATCTCAATCGTTAAATCTGAATCGGGTTATCTTTGGCGAGCGCATCAAAGCGCATCAATGTGTCAATCAGATGGCCCATCTGATCCAGCGGGATCATGTTGGGGCCGTCCGAGGGCGCGGTGTCGGGGTCCTGATGCGTTTCGATGAATAGCGCACCAACACCAAGCGAGACCGCCGCCCGCGCCATGACCGGTGCAAACTCCCGCTGTCCGCCAGAGGATCCGCCCTGACCGCCCGGTTGCTGCACCGAATGGGTGGCGTCCATGACCACCGGATACCCCGTTTTGGCCATCTGCGGCAGCGAGCGCATATCGGCAACCAAAGTGTTGTAGCCAAAGGATGTTCCGCGCTCGGTCAGCAGGATATTCTGATTGCCGGTGCTTTCGATCTTGGTGACGATGTTGGGCATCTCCCAGGGGGCCAGAAACTGACCCTTCTTCACGTTCACAGCCTTGCCGGTATTGCCCGCCGCCAGCAGCATATCCGTCTGTCGGCACAGAAACGCCGGGATTTGCAGGATGTCGACAGACTCGGCCGCAATCGCGCACTGAGCTTCGGTATGAACGTCTGTCAGAACCGGGATGCCCATGGTCTTGCGAATATCGCCGAGAACCTGCAGTCCGGCGTCGATCCCCATCCCGCGCTTGCCTGACAAGGACGTCCGGTTGGCTTTATCGTAAGACGCCTTGAACACATACTGCGCGCCTGCGGCGTCACAGGCCTCTTTCATGGTGCCTGCGATCATCTGGGCGTGATCGGCGGATTCAAGTTGGCAGGGGCCGGCGATAATCGTCAGCGGAAGATCGTTGCCAACCGTCAGGTCGGCGATTTTTACATGTTTCATGAGTCTTTACGAGGATACCTGTTCACGAAGGACCGACGCGGTAAGCGAGATCATCAGGTAGATACCAGCAAATAACAGGAAAGCCAAAATCGTATTTTCGAACTTGCGCGGGTAGCTGGGTTCCTGACTGGGCACCGGGTTCACGGAAACGGTCAGATAGCGCACCTTGCGGTTGGCCTCGGTTCGGGTGGATTCCATTTGCTGCATCGCGGTTTGCAGCATCATGTCCCGCGCCGCCAGATCGGCCTGCGCCATCTGAATTCGTACGCTCAACCGTGCTAGCGAGTTTTCGCCTGCGGAAACATCCAGCATCTCGGCATTCAGTTCCTCCAGAACCACTTCGAGCCGCGCGATATCTGCACGGGTGCCGTCCACCTTGGCCTGATTGGGGCGCAGGTTATCCAGCAGGGCGGCCAGTTGCAGTTCTTTATCCTGCAGCTCGACTTCGACCTGATCGATGCGCCCGCGCAGGCTGGCGATGACACTTTGCGGATCCAGAATAGCGCCCTGCAATTGCAGCTCGATCAAGTCCTCTTGCGCCTGCCGGCGGGCATCTTGCGCAGCGTCGAAACTGGCGACCGCATCGCGCATCTGGTCTTCGCGTTTCTTTTCCGAAAGGGCATTGACCCTGTCTTCGGCATAAGAAATCAAGCGCTCGGAAAACTGGGTTGCGGTCGCGGCGTCGGGTGCCACAACCTCCATGCGGATCACACCTTCGGTTGGATCGTATCCGATTGTGATCATACGCTTGAAGGTCTTGTAAGCCTCTTCAAGCGTTGCGTCAGG
This sequence comes from Ruegeria sp. G7, assembly GCF_056535465.1. Taxonomy (NCBI): domain Bacteria; kingdom Pseudomonadati; phylum Pseudomonadota; class Alphaproteobacteria; order Rhodobacterales; family Roseobacteraceae; genus Ruegeria; species Ruegeria sp. G7. The sequence goes on from NZ_JBQFIL010000001.1 coordinate 1,966,590, forward strand.
GGAAAGCCGCTGGATCGGGTCTATCGACTCCTGTTTGAACACATCGGTAAAGCCCGCGTCGCGATCAAGCAGGATCAGAGCCTCTTTTGATTCCAGAAACGACTGAACCGAGATCGAATCCTGCGTCGTGGCAAATTGCGTACCGGCCAACAACCCTCCGATGCTGCCGGGGCCGCCATCGGCCTGAAGGATCAGAAATTCGGAATCGCTGGCATACATAGGGGTCGCGATGCGGTAGAAATAGGTGCCAACGATCAAGGTCGGCAGCAGGACAAATGCAGCCAGCCTTGCGAACAGCATCATAAGCTTGCGACGGCGACGGCGCGCGATGTCTTTCTGAATCTGACCGATCTCGTATTCGCGCCGCTGCGTGGGGCTCAGCTCGGGGCCGGGCAGATTTGTCTGACCTTCTTTTGCAGTTTGAGGCAGGTGGATTTTGATATTGTCCTGCGCTTCGTTTTGCGCAGGATCTACTGCGGCCAAGTCCAGCAGGTTGGCCCGCTGAAACGGGTCGATCCCCTTCAGGCGCAGCAGACGCACCGCATCGTAGTCCGAAGTCGCCGCCAGGCCGTTTTTCTGTGCCAAACGCCGCGCCACACGCAATTGGCGACCGGTGAGCCCTTCGCGCTTAATCGCGTCCAGTTCGGTACCCGGCTGGGCATCATTTGCAGCCTGCGGCGTCTGAGTCGCCTCGCGAATGCGCGCCATGGCATTGGCGCGCGCCTCGGCAGTGCCCTCACCGCTTGGTGTGCGGTCGGGATTGTACTTTCTAGCCTTGGGCTTCGTAGTCATAAAGCTGCTTCGCCTCTTCCAAGGTTTCAAACATATACAGCTGGCCATCCAGCAGCACCGCCGCTTGCCGCGCGAATTTCTCAAGAACTGCAGGGTTGTGCGAGACGATCACAAGCGTCGTGGTGCGCAGGCGTTCCTGCAAAATGGCACCGGCTTTCCTGTTGAATTCGACGTCCGTTGTCGAGGGCATCCCTTCGTCAATCAGGTACATATCGAAATCCAGCGCCAGCATCAGCGCAAAGGTGAATCGCGCCCGCATGCCGCTGGAGTAGGTGCCAAGAGGCTGGTTGAAGTACTCACCCAGATTGCAAAGCCAGCTGCAATAGGCTTCGACATAGTCGGGATCCATGCCGTAGATCTTGGCGATGTAGCGCGCATTCTCAAGCGCCGACAGCCGCTTGGCCACTCCGCCGGTGAAGCCCATGGGGAACGACACCCGGCAGTCACGCCGGATCACACCTTCGTCAGGTTTTTCCAACCCCGCCATCATGTTGATCAGCGTGGTCTTGCCGGTCCCATTGGGGGCCAACACGCCCAGCGAGGTGCCAAGTTCGACCCGGAACGACACCCGGTCCAGAATCACCTTGCGGCGGGTTCCGGTCCAGAAAGACTTGCTGACATTGTCAAATTCCAGCATGCGCGGCCTGTAGATCGCTCGAAGTGTTGTCGGTTTGAAAGCGTGGGTGCTACCGATCCATGTTGGCCACATTATGTCGAAATATGAAACAAATGATCAATGCACATCCGAGGCCATGACGACGAAGTGTTGCAGCGCGCACCTGTATCGGCAGGGGCGCGGGGTGCCGCTGCCTTGACCCGGTGAAATTTGCAGCGCCAGATGACCGCATGACTTCACTGATCGACGATATCCGCGCCTGCCGTATTTGCGCAGACAAGTTTGCCCAGACCGAAACCGCGCACCAGCCGCGCCCGGTGGCATGGTTCCGCCCCGGAGCCCGCATTCTGATCGCAGGGCAGGCTCCTGGCGCGCGGGTGCACGAATCCGGCAGGCCCTTCACCGACCCGTCAGGGGACCGCCTGCGCGACTGGCTGGGGGTAGACGAGGCCGCCTTCTATGACCGAGACCGGGTGTCGATCGTGCCGATGGCGTTCTGTTTTCCCGGCTACAACGCCCGCAAGGCGGATTTGCCGCCACCGCCGATTTGCGGGAAGACATGGCATGCTAAGGTGATGGCCGAGCTTGGGGACGTGCCGCTGACGGTGCTGGTGGGCGGTCATGCGCACAAGTATCACCTTGGGGCCAAGACGCCCGTAACCGAGACTGTCAGTCGGTGGCGGGACCATGCGCCGCGGGTCTTTGCCTTGCCTCATCCGTCGTGGCGCAATACGGCTTGGCTGAAGAAGAACCCGTGGTTCGAGGCCGACCTGCTGCCGGTCCTGCGCGCCCGGGTGCAAGAGGTGATGAATGGCTGAAACAACGGCGTTGGACGCCGCCCATGCCGCGATGGAGGCAACCCCGCAGGACGATGCCGCGCGGTTGCGGTTCTTCGAACGGCTTGCCGATAGTGAGCTGTTCCTGATGCTGACCGAGGAGGCGCGCGACGAGAATATTTCGCCCGAGTTATTCGACGTTGCAGACGGGCGTTTCGTGCTGGCCTTTGACCTCGAGGAGCGGCTTGCGCGGTTTGCAGGTCGCCCGGTGCCGTATGTGGCGCTCTCGGGCCGGGTTCTTTCGTCGATGCTGGCGGGACAAGGGATCGGGCTGGGGCTGAACCTTGAGGCCGCGCCATCCTCGATGCTGATCCCGGCCGAGGCGCTGGCGTGGCTGGCCGATACGCTTCAGCACGGTCCCGAGGAAGTTCAGCAACAGCTGGCCGAATTCACGCCGCCTGCGGGCCTGCCCGACGTCCTGCTGACCGCGTTAGACGCTAAACTGGCAACCGCTGCAGGGCTCGCCGCTGCGGCGTTTCTGGTGGGGACCAGAACGCAGGATGGCGGTCAGGGCCATCTGCTGGGCTTTGTCGCCGCTGTCGAGGGCGCGCAATCCGCACTGGCCCGTGCGGTGTCCGAGGCTCTGACCTTCTCAGGCATCGAAGCCGGGGCGCTGGATGTGGGGTTCTTCGCGCCGGATGACCCCGCCGCCGCTGCGCTGGCGAAGGTCGGGCTGCGGTTCGATCTGCCGCAACCGCAGGCCCCGCAAATGGAAAGGGCCGCTCCGGGTTCTGATCCCGAACGGCCCCCCATTCTGAAATAGTCGGCGAAGCGCTTAATCCGCCGGAGCCAGCTTGTCCTGCGTGCGGGTCTCGAAATCGCTGGCATCGTGGCGCTCGTGCAGCTGCGTGTGCGGCTCACCAAAGGCGCGGTTGACCATACGGCCGCGCTGAACCGCCGGGCGGGCGTCGATCTCTTTGGCCCAACGCATGACGTTTTCATAGCTTTCGACGTCAAGGAACTCTGCCGCGTCATAGAGACGGCCCAGAACCAACTGCCCGTACCACGGCCAGATCGCCATATCGGCGATGGTATAGTCGGGACCGGCGATATAGGGCTTCTCGGCCAGCTCCAGATCCAGCACATGCAACTGGCGTTTCGCCTCCATGGCGAAGCGGTCAATCGGGTATTGCCACTTTTCGGGCGCATACGCATAGAAATGGCCAAAGCCGCCGCCCAGATAGGGCGCGCTGCCCATCTGCCAGAACAGCCAGTTCATGGTCTCGGTACGTTCCGGTCCGCTTGCGGGCAGGAACGCGCCGAATTTCTCGGCCAGATGGAACAGGATCGAGGCGCTTTCGAACACGCGGATCGGGGTCTCGCCCGACCGATCCCACAGCGCAGGAATTTTCGAGTTCGGATTGGCCCCGACAAAGCCCGAGCTGAACTGGTCGCCTTCACCGATATTGATCAGCCAGGCGTTGTATTCGGCCCCCTCGTGGCCCAGTGCCAGCAACTCTTCGAGCATCACGGTCACTTTGACGCCGTTGGGCGTGGCCAGCGAATACAGCTGCATCGGGTGCTTGCCGACCGGCAGGTCCTTGTCATGGGTGGCCCCGGCGATGGGGCGGTTGATATTGGCAAAGCGACCGCCGCTTTCGCTGTCCCATGTCCAAACCTTCGGAGGGGTATAGGTGGATTGTTCGCTCATCTCATGCCTTTCCTTCAGAACCGGCCCCCAAGGCCGCTGCACCCACAGCTAATATTGCAGAACCCAAAGTCCAACCCCGGTCCGGCCGCAAACTTTGTAACATTCGGCACGGATTGGCTCACGAATCACGTTCTGATGTCACAGCGGCGCGAGGTGGTCTTCGCACCGATCGAAAACCCCCTATTGTCTGAGCAGACCCATCAAGCCGGGTTCGCTGAAACCGTAAGGATATGAGGACCAATCATATGAAACGCTTTGCGCTGAGTCTTGCCGCAACATTGGCCTTTGCTGTACCCGCTTTTGCAGGGGATCAGTATGTTGATGGCACCGGATTCGCCGTCTCAGGATATGACGTCGTTGCCTATCGCAGCCTGGATCAGGCGCCTGTTGGCCAATCGCAACCCGAGGCCGTGCGTGGCCGGGCGGATATCACCGCCGAATACAATGGCGCAACCTGGGCGTTCGCCAGCGAAGAAAACCGTGACAGATTCCTTGAAAACCCGGCCTATTACGCCCCCCAATATGACGGGCACTGCGCTTATGGTGTTTCGAAAGGCGGCAAAGTTCCGGCCAACCCGCACCTGTGGCGGATTGTCGACGACAAGCTGTACCTGAACATCACCGATGTTGTCGTTGGTTTCTTCGAAGAGGACATTCCCGGCAACATTAATCTGGCCGAAGGCAACTGGCCGGGTATCGAACCTGCTGCGGCTTCGACCAGCGTGATCCCGAAATTTACCTCGGAAGGCCCGATCTCGAACTGATCACCCCCTCGGACCTGAAGCAAGAAGCCCGGCCGCAAAGGCCGGGCTTTTTGTTTGCTTGCACTATCCGGCCAGTTCGTAGGTGTCGCGCATGTCCTGATCCGCTTCAAAGCGGATTTTAACGCTTTTTGCGCCTGGAAACTTACGCTCGCGGATCGGGTCGGGGATGACGATTTCGCCCGAGCCCGAGCTTTTGGACTGGAAGGTCAAAATCTCTGTCTCGGCCTTTCGGCAACTGGCCAGAACCGAGGTTGGCAGCGCAACCCGGTTGGCCCCTTCGCAGACCGATGAGGCCACGAAATATGTCAGGTCGCGGCCAAAGCATCCGATCGCCTCGGGCACATGGTCTGACGATCTGTCTTTGCGCATTCCGCCCGTGTCGTTCGAGAAATCCGTCAGCGCGCGCTCGGGGTTCAAAAGATCGCGGCAAGCCTCGATCTGATCCGGGCCCAGCTCGATCACGCGCTTTTTCAGGCGCGGTCGGCGCGGCATTGACGACCCCTGGGCCCCATGAAGGGTCAGCCCCTCTTTGCGCAGGTAGTCATAGGCCGCCTTGGCCTGCGAAAACCCGCCATAATCCCCGCCGGTATGATCGGGATGGTCGTGGAAGGCGACTCTGCGCCAGGCCTCTCGAATTTCGTCCGCACTGGCGTTTTGGGCAAGACCCAGAACCTGCAACGCGTCGGTCCGAGCCTTGATCTTGCTCACTGGCTCCATACTCACAATACTCGTTAAAACTACACTGGACCCAGAGTGCCAATGGTCACTTTTTTGTCAAATTTTACCGGGTATTAGGCAGGGCATACTCAACAGTTAGCGGGCGCGTGTTTCGATTGTCGCCGATATGGTGTTCTGCCCGCCATGTACGGCGGGCCGATCCGTCATTGCCTCAGGCCACGTTTTGCAAGTCGGCGCGCGGCGTGATGCCCAATGCAAAGCAAACATCGCGGGTCAGTTCGGGACGGTTGAGCGTATAGAAATGCAGCTTGTCCACGCCGCCCTCGATCAGGTCCGAGCACAGCTCGGTGCAGAGCGCGGTGGCCAATAGGTCTTCGCGATCATCGCGCAGGGCCTTGTCAAAGGCCTGCTCGACCCATGCCGGGATGCGCGTCCCGCAGCGCTGGGCAAAGCGGCGCGCCCCTTTCCAGTTCTCGATTGGCAGGATGCCGGGCACGATCGGCTTGTCGATGCCCGCCTTTTCGCAGGCATCGCGGAAGCGGAAGAAGGTTTCAGCCTCGAAGAAGAACTGGGTCAGCGCCTCGTCCGCGCCAGCATCCAGTTTGGCCTTCAGCCAGTCGACATCCGTGCGCGCGCATTGCGCCTCGGGGTGGATATCCGGATATGCACCGACGCGGATGTTGAATTTCCCGGTTTCGGCCAGTGCTGAAATCAACTCGACAGAGTTCGCAAACCCGTCCGGATGCGGAACAAATCGATCCTGCCCTTTCGGCGGGTCCCCCGCAGCGCCACGATATCGCGCACCCCTGCCGCCGCGAAGGCGTCGGCGATGGCCAGTGTCTCGTCCCGTGTGGCGTCGACGCAGGTGAGGTGCGCCGCCACCGGCAGGCCCGAGGATTTGTGCAGCGTCGCGACCGCATCACGCGTCAACTCGCGCGTTGTGCCGCCCGCACCATAGGTAACCGAGACAAATCGCGGCTCGAGCGGGGCCAGTGTTTGTACGGTGTCCCACAGGCGGAACGAAGCCTCCAAAGATTGGGGCGGAAAGAACTCGAATGAAATCTCGGGCTGGGTCATGGCGGCCTCTGTATCTGTCATTTCCGCTCTTGTGCCATTTGAATCATTGTGAGACAAACTCATATTATTCAAGAACAACATGAGCTGCATGAGATATGCATATCGAATTCCGCCACCTGCGCACGATCAAAGCCATCCACGAATGCGGCGGGCTGGCGCGGGCCGCCGATCAGCTGAACATCACGCAATCCGCGCTGAGTCATCAGATCAAGGGGTTAGAGGATCAGGCCGGGGTCGAACTGTTCCTGCGCCGGTCGAAGCCGATGAAGCTGTCGGCGGCGGGCCTGCGCCTGTTGCGGCTGGCAGAGCAAATCCTGCCGCAGGTCGAGGCGATGCAGCAAGAATTCTCATCCCTGCGCGACGGACGCACGGGCCGGATGCATATCGCCATAGAATGCCATGCCTGCTTCGAGTGGCTGTTTCCGGTACTCGAATCGTTTCGCAAGTCATGGCCGGACGTCGACGTGGATATCCGCCCCGGCCTGGCTTTTGATGCGTTGCCAGCCTTGCAAAAGGAAGAGGTCGATCTGGTTGTCTCATCCGATCCCGAGGACCTGCCCGGCGTCGAGTTTGTAGAGCTTTTTGACTATAACGCGGTGTTCGTCGCCGCCTCGTCCCATCCCTTGGCCGAAAAACCCTATATCGAGGCCGAGGATTTCCGGGGCCAGACCCTGATCACTTATCCGGTCGAACGCACCCGGCTGGACGTGTTCAGCCAGTTGCTGATCCCGGCGCGGGTTGAACCTGCCGCAATCCGGCAGGTCGAGCTGACGGCGGTGATCCTGCTGCTGGTCGCCTCGAACCGGGGGATTTCCGTGCTCCCCGACTGGGTGGTGCGCGAGGTGAAGTACAATTCCGACTATGTTACCCGCCCGCTGACCAAGGACGGGATCACCCGCAGGCTTTATGCTGCGGTGCGTACAGAGGACCTTGAAAAACCCTTTGTTCAGGAACTGGTAAAGCTGGCCCGCACAGAGGCACGCGCGCTGCAATCACAGTAGCGCCCGGCGCAGGGCAGCCATGCGCATCATTCCTCTTGGCAAGGCTGCATTGCATCAGTATACGCGCGGTTTGACCGGACAGGAGCCTATGGACAATGGTTGGCAGTGCAAATCTCAACATCATGATCAAAGCCGCGCGCAAGGCGGGGCGGTCTCTGGTCAAGGATTTTCGTGAAGTCGAGAACCTGCAGGTGTCGATGAAAGGCGCGGGTGACTTTGTTTCGAAGGCCGACATCGCTGCCGAGGCGATCCTGAAAGAGGAACTGCTGGGCGCGCGTCCGACCTATGGCTGGCTGGCTGAAGAGGGTGGCACGATCGGTGGCGAAGACCCGACCCGCCGCTGGATTGTCGACCCGCTGGACGGCACCACGAACTTTCTGCACGGGCTGCCGCACTGGGCTGTTTCGATCGCACTGGAACACAAAGGCAAGATCGTTGCCGGTGTGATTTATGATGCCGCCAAGGACGAGATGTTCTTTGCCGAAAAGGGCGAGGGCGCGTGGATGAACGATATGCGCATCCGTGTCTCAGGCCGTCACCGCATGATCGAATCCATTTTCTCGACCGGCCTGCCATTCGGTGGCCGCTCGGACCTGCCTGCGACCCTGCAGGATCTGGCGCGCCTGATGCCCGCCTGCGCCGGGGTGCGTCGCTGGGGCGCTGCGGCACTGGACATGGCCTATGTGGCCGCTGGCCGTTACGAAGGCTTTTGGGAGCGTCGGCTGAACGCATGGGATGTCGCCGCCGGCATCATCATCGTGAAAGAGGCCGGCGGGTTTGTTCAGGCCCTGAACCCCGAAGGCAGCGTGCTTGACGATGGCGAAGTGATCTGCGCCAACGAGCCGATTTTTGACACCTTTGCCAAAGTGATCCGGGGCTGACCCGCAACCCCGGTCTGTTGATCGCAGCGCGCGTCCGGTTCGGGCGCGCGTTTTGGTTTAGAAGTCGACCTCGATCGCGATCCCCTGTCGAACCGCCAGATTGACCACTGCGCTGGCCACGGCAAGATCCTGCAACCCGACGCCAGTGCCATCGAAGACCGTGACCTCATGGTCGGAGATGCGTCCGGGATGGGTGCCGTTGATGACCTCTCCGATCTGGCGGATATCGCTTTCCGCTTTGGTTCCGATGGCGACTGCATGCTGGCTTTCGCCCAAGGTCACCGCCTGCGCGACCTCGTCGGTGAATACACTGGCACGGGCGATCAGATCGGTTGCGACTTCATGCTTGCCGACCGTATCAGTGCCCATGCAGGCGATGTGGGTGCCGTCTGAGACATGCGCGGACATCAGTGTTGGCGCAAAGGACGAGGTGATGGTGATAATCACATCCGCCTGCGCCATGCCGGGCAGGTCGACCGCCTCAAACGGCAGCCCTGCCTCTGCCGCGACCTTTTCGATATTGGGCAGCATCTCGGGGTGCAGGTTCCAGCCGATGACTTTTTCAAACGCGCGCTGTTCCAATGCGGCGCGCAGTTGGAAGGTGGCCTGATGCCCTGCGCCCACCATCCCGATCACCTTGGCATCCTTACGCGCCAGATGGTTGATCGACACTGACGAAGCCGCCGCCGTTCGCAGCGCGGTCAGCAGGTTGCCGCCCACGATGGCGCGGACACGGCCTGTGTCGGGGTCGAACAGAAACACGGTGGATTGGTGATTGATCAGCCCGTTTGTCTCAAGATTATTGGGCCAGTATCCTCCGGCCTTGAGGCCGAGATTCATACTCGCACGGTCAAACCCACCTTTGAATCCATAGAGCGCATCCGCGTGGCCAATCGCCTCGCGCACAACCGGGAAGTTGTAGGCGTCGCCTGCGGCCATGGCGGCAAACACCTGTTCAACCGCAGCATAGCTTTCCTTGCGACCCAACAGCGCGCCGATTTCCTTTTCAGGAACGATGATCATCGCATGTGTCTTTCTTTCAGATTGAACAAGAGAAGGGCTGCTCAGAGCGCACGCTCTGACACTCGTTTATGGATCAATAGGCCTTGCCACGCGCGGATACCGGCCAAAGGGTTTCGACCTTGCCGTTTCGCACACCCACATACCAGTCATGGACATTGCAGGTCGGGTCGCAGTGCCCGGGCACCAGCCGCAGCTTGTCGTTGACCTTCAGCACGCCCTGCGGGTCACCGATCACGCCATGCTCGTCTGAGCATTTCAGGTATTCCACATCATCGCGCCCATAGATGAAGGGCAGGCCGCTATCGACCGACTGCGCCTTCAGGCCCGCATCGCAAATCGCCTTGTCGGCCTTGGCGTGGCTCATCACGCTGGTCAGGATGAACAGCGCGTTTTCCCATTCGCCCTGATCGATCCGCTTGCCATCCTTGTCGAGGATGCGCCCGTAATCAGCGTCCATGAACGCGTAAGAGCCGCACTGCAACTCGTTGTATACGCCTGAATTGCTTTCGAAATAGTACGAACCGGTTCCGCCGCCCGAGATCAGCTCACATTCGATCCCTTCGGCTTTCAGTCCGTCAACGGCATCTTTGACCATGGCGATTGCGGTATCCAGTTTGTCCTTCCGCGCTTCATAGGTATCCAGATGCTGCATCGCGCCTTGGTAGGCTTGAATCCCAGTGAATTTCAGGTTTGGGGCCGCTTCAACGGCCTTGGCGATCTCGATCACGGCAAGAGTAGTCGTCACCCCGCAGCGGCCCGCGCCGCAGTCGATCTCGACAAAAACCTCAAGCTCGGTGCCGTGTTTGACCGCAGCGGCAGACAAATCTGGCACGTTTTGCACGTCGTCGACGCAAACAATCGTGCGGGTTCCCAGCTTGGGCAGTCGCGCCAGACGGTCGATCTTGACCGGGTCGCGCACCTGGTTTGAGACCAGAACGTCCTTGATGCCGCCGCGTGCGAATACTTCGGCTTCGGAAACCTTCTGGCAGCAGACACCAACCGCGCCGCCGAGGCGTTCCTGAAGTTTCGCGACATCCACGGATTTATGCATCTTGCCATGCACCCGGTGGCGCATCCCATGCGCCTTGGCATAGTCGCCCATCTTCTGGATGTTGCGTTCCAGTGCGTCCAGATCGAGGATCAGGCACGGGGTCTGGATCTCGGATTCATCCATGCCAATCGCGGCGGGGATGTCATAGCCAACTTCGAGTTGATCGATATTCATAGGTTTGTTCATCCTGTTTTTCCTTACCCGTTCAGCCAGGGCAGCTTGTCCAGATCCACATTGCCGCCGGTGATGATCACGCCAACGCGCTTGCCGCGGAAGACCTCCGGGTTCTTGAGGATTGTCGCCAGCGGCACCGCCGAGGACGGCTCCATCACCACTCGCAGGTATTTCCAGGTCAGTTTCATCGCGTCGATGATCTCAGCATCCGAGGTGGTGAAGATGTCGGTCACGTTGTTCGAGACAAAGTGCCAGGTGTTTTCCTTGAGTGGCACCAGCAGCCCGTCGGCGATTGTTTTGGGTGCGTCATCGGCAATGATATGACCCGCTTTGAAAGACCGATACGCATCGTCGGCCTGCTCGGGCTCGGCCGCGTAGATTGCCGTGCCGGGCGCTAGATTCGAGACCGTCAGACAGGTGCCCGAAACCATCCCGCCACCGCCGATAGGCGCGATGACGGCGTCGACGCCACCCGTTTGTTCCAACATCTCAGCCGAGCAGGTGGCCTGACCAGCGATGACGCGCGGGTCGTTGTAAGGGTGCACGAACGCGCCGCCCGTCCGCGCCTGTACTTCGGCAAAGGTTGCCTCGCGGGACGAGGTTGAAGGCTCGCATTCGGTAATTGTCCCACCATAGCGGCGCACGGCGTCTTTCTTGGCCTGCGGTGCAGTGCGCGGCATGACGACGTTGCAGGGGATGCCCCGCCGTCCGGCCGCATAAGACAGCGACAGCGCGTGGTTACCGCTGGAATGGGTGCAGACGCCCTTGGCGGCCATCTTATCGCTCAGGCCGAACACGGCGTTGCAGGCACCGCGTACCTTGAAGGCGCCTGCCTCCTGAAAATTCTCGCATTTGAAGAACAACTGGGCACCGGTCAGCTCGTTCAGATAATCCGAGGTCATGATGGGCGTGAGGCGGATATGCGGCTTGATCCGTTCATGCGCGGTACGCATGTCGTCGATGGTCAGGTCTGCCGCTGGTATGTGATCCAACATCCCCTCCTCCTCAGGCTGCGGCTTTGGCGTGGCCCGATGGGCCCGTGCGGTAATAGTCCTGCGCCGCGGCGACGCCGCTGCCCAGCTTGATCGGATAGTTCAGGTCCGCCATCGCCATTTCGATCGTGCTGAGACCGGACAGAACCATCACATCCGTCAGGCTGCCCAGATGGCCTATGCGGAAGGCCTTGCCGTTCAACTCGCCCAGCCCGATGCCGAAAGATACGCCATAGGCGTTGAACGCATGATCGGTGAGCGCGTTGCTGTCGTAACCTTCGGGCACATAAATCGCGCTGACAGTGTCCGAATACAGTTCCGGCGATTGGGCGACCAGCGTCAGGCCCCATGCCTCGACGGCACGCCGGACGCCCGCGGCCAGTCGGTGGTGGCGGGCATAGACGTTGCCCAACCCCTCTTCGAACAGCATCTTCAGGCTTTCACGCAGACCGTAGATCAACTGTAGCGGCGGCGTATAGGGAAACCCGCCCAAGGCATTCGCGGCCATCATATCCCCGAAGTCAAAGAAAGTGCGCGGCAGGCTGGCGGTTTCCATCGCGGCCAGCGCCTTGGGGCTGACGCACAGGATTGCCATGCCGGTGGCCAGCATGAACCCCTTTTGCGACCCAGAGACCGCGATGTCCACGCCCCAGCGGTCAAACTCGAACGGCATCGAGGCCAGCGAGCTGACGCAATCGACAAACATCATCGCGGGGTGATCGCTGGCATCTATCGCTTTGCGCACCGCCGCAATGTCCGAACGTACGCCGGTTGCGGTTTCGTTATGCGTGACCAGAACGGCCTTGATCTGGTGGGATGTATCTGCCCTAAGCGCTGCTTCGAACTGGTCGGCGGGTGCGCCTGTGCCCCAGCGGCATTCGATGACCTGTACCTCCAACCCATGCCGCTGACACAGGTCGATCCAGCGGTGGCTGAACACACCATAACGCGCCACCAGCACCCTGTCGCCGGGGCTGAGCGTATTGGTGATCGCAGCCTCCCACCCGCCAGTGCCGCTGGCGGGGAAGGTGACGATCTGCCCATCGCTGGTGCCGAACACCTTTTTTGTGTCCTCAAGGACCGGTGAAAATGTCTCGACAAAGTCCGGCGCGCGGTGATCTTGCGTCTGTACCTGCATTGCCAACCGCAGGCGATCGGGGATGTTGGTCGGGCCGGGAATGAAAACCGGGTTCTGGTTTGACATGACACTTATCCTTTGCTCTCGCCTCAAGTGTCGCCTGAGCATCAGGGTTTTGCAATTTTCTTGAAAAATATTTTCATTTTGGATAGGTAAAATTCAACCACATGAAATATAATGATTTTTAGTTTCTCAAAATTGTAAGCAAAAAACACATCGCTTCTGAGCGAGGCAAGAAACCGGAGGGTTCGGGCACCATGGACTCACAAAAACGGCCGCGCGGCAGGCCGAAATCGCTGTTCAAGGAAAGCTCAGCCGGGACGATGCAATCGCTGGACCGCGCGCTGGGGGTTCTGACCACGGTTGCGCGACTAGAGCGCGCCGCGCTCAGCGATCTGGCGCGCGCGGTTGAGGTGCCGACCGCGACCACCCACCGCATCCTCGTGACCCTTCAGAAACATGGCTTCGTCGCCTTCGATGATGAGCGGCAGGAATGGATGATCGGGATCGAGGCTTATCGCACCGGAGCTTCATTCCTGCGCCGGAACAGCGTGCTTGAGGTCGGCAGGCCGATCCTGCGGCGTCTGATGCAGGACAGCGGTGAGACCGCCAATCTGGCTGTCCCAGACGGCGGCGCGGTCGTGTTTGTTGGGCAGGTCGAAACCCAGAACCCCATCCGCGCGTTCTTCCCGCCGGGCGCGCGGACGCCCATGTATGCCTCGGGCACGGGCAAGGCGATCTTGGCGGCGATGCGCGAAGACCGGTTGAACAAGGCGCTGGACGCGGCTGAGCTGATCCCGTTTACCGGCAGCACGCTTCTGCCGGACACGGGGCTGCTGCAGGATCTGGCCCAAACCCGTCAGCGCGGCTGGTCGCATGATCATGAAGAACGCTATGAGGGCATGTCCTGCATCGGCGCGGCCATCTTTGATGACAGGGGTGAGCCTTGCGCGGGCATTTCAGTCTCGGGACCGACGGTGCGGTTCAGCATGGATCGCGCGCCGGAACTGGGGGCGCTGGTCACCAGTGCTGCGCGTGAGATCACGCATCTCAGCGGTGGGCGGTTGCCTGCGGACTAGGTGCTAGCGGCGCGGCACCTTGGGGATGCGTGATCGCGACAGCTTGTATTTGTGTTCCGGATGCGGTGGATGGCCGTGCGTGCGGTTCCAGAACCCGGTCCCGCCACGCCTGAGCCATAGCGGAATGCACAGGATCAGCCCAACAAAGAACCCTCCGGTATGGGCCCAATAGGCGACGCCGCCCTGATCGGGGTCGCTGGATAGGCTGCCCATGAACTGAAGACCCAGCCAGACGCCCAGCATGACAAAAGCAGGGATGGTGAAGACGCGGAAATAGACGATCAGGATCAGCAGAATATCCACACGCGCTTTCGGGAACAGCAGCAGATAGCCGCCCATCACACCGGCAATCGCACCCGAGGCTCCAATCGTCGGCACCACCGATCCGGGGGCCGAGATCACATGGATCAGCCCTGCACCGATACCGGCCAACAGATAGAACAGCAAAAACGGCAGGTGCCCCATCTCGTCTTCGAGGTTATCGCCGAATATCCATAGAAACAGCATGTTCCCGGCCAGATGCATCCAGCCCCCGTGCAGGAACATCGAGGTGACGAGCGTTTCAAGCGCAAAGCCGTCCGAGATGCGCGCGGGAATGACGGCATAGTCGAAATAGAACCGGTTGAGCAGCCGTGCATCCTCCATAATCCCCAGATAGCTAAGGAAGATCAGTATGTTGGCGGCCAGCAGGGCATAGACAACGAACGGAGTACGCCCCGAGGGGTTATGATCACGGATCGGAAACATGGCGCGACGCTGGGCTTTTCACCGCCCAGCGTCAAGGTCCGGTTATGCCGCACCACCCAAAAGGGCGGCGTTGCCTCCGGCAGCGGTGGTGTCGACGCAGACATGGCGTTCGCCCAGAACGCGCGCGCGGTCGGGTTTGCCGGGGATCAGCGGGATGATCGGGCCATCGCGCCGCGCTAGATGCTGCTCAATCTGGCGGGCGGTCTCGTCGTCGCCCCACCACAGAACGCCCGCGAAACCTGTCAGGTTTTCAAGTCGGTGCAAATCCAGTGCTCCGGTCATCCGGATCGCCGTCCCGCCCAAAGCCTTGACCGCATCTGCCTGCGCCTGCGCAGCCTCTGCCCCCGGGCCCATGCACAGCAGCGGCGTGCGGGCGTATTCGGTCAGACGGTTCGATTCGCCGGTGGGGCCGGGCAGCGATTGGGTGCGCGGCGGCGCGGGCTGCCCCTCGGGCGCGCCGGGTTCTGCCCCAGTTTCCCAGTTCGTCGAACTTGTCTGCCGATCCGGCGCGCAGAACCGGGCCATGTAGTTCGGTCCGCCCGCCTTGGGGCCGGTGCCCGACAGACCCTCACCCCCGAAGGGCTGAGAGCCCACGATCGCGCCGATCTGGTTGCGGTTGACATAGATGTTGCCTGCGTGGATGGCCTCGGTCACATGCTGGACCCGGTCGTCGATGCGGGTGTGCAGGCCGAAGGTCAGGCCATAACCGGTGGCGTTGATATCCGCGATGACCTTGTCGATCTCCTGCGCTTTGAAACGGGCGACATGCAGCACCGGGCCAAAAATTTCGCGTTCCAGCGCGGCGATGCCCGGGATTTCGATCAGGGTGGGCGCGATGAACGTGCCCTCAGGCGGTGTGGGCATTTCTTTCAGAACCCGACCCTCGGCGCGGGCTTTGGAGATGTGATCCGCGATGCCTTGTCGGGCCTGCTCGTCGATCACCGGGCCGCAATCGGTTGAGATCAGCCATGGCTCACCGACGTTCAGGGCGTCCATTGCACCTTGCAGCATGGTCAGAACGTCCTCGGCAATGTCCTCCTGCAGATAGAGGCAACGCAGCGCCGAGCAGCGCTGGCCTGCGGACTGGAAAGCGCTTTCGATGATCGACTGAACGGCTTGCTCCGGCAGGGCGGTGCTGTCGACGATCATCGCGTTCAGGCCACCGGTCTCAGCAATCAGGGGCGTACCGGGGCGCATATGCTGGGCCATGGCCGAACGGATTTTCAACGCGGTCGCGGTTGAGCCGGTAAAGGCCACGCCCGAGACGCGTTCGTCCGATGTCAGCGCCGCGCCCACAGCCGGCCCGCCGGGCAACAGTTGCAGCGTATCGCGGGGAACGCCCGCCTCGTGCAGTAATTGGACAGCGCGATGTGCGATCAGCGGCGTTTGCGGGGCAGGGGCGGCCAGTACGGCGTTACCGGTGGCTAGTGCCGCCGAAATCTGCCCGGTGAAGATCGCCAGCGGGAAGTTCCACGGGCTGATGCAGGTGAAAATCCCCGCGGGTTTGGCGTCGGGAATGTTGGCCGCATAGTAGCGCAGGAAATCCACCGCTTCGCGCAGCTCGGCCACCGCATCGGGCAGGGACTTCCCGGCCTCGCGGGCGAGCAAGGCGAACAGTTCTCCGTAGTGCGCCTCATACAGATCAGCGGCCTTGTTGAGCGCAGCGGCGCGTGTCTCTGCCGGGGCTTGCCACGGGCAGGCGCTGGCCAGCGCCAGTTCCACATCCTCGGGGCTGGCTGCGGCGACCGAGCCGGGACGGTCCTGCGGTTGCGCCGGGTTGATCACCGGGGCGTCCGCCAAGGGTTGAGCGTCATCAGACAACAATGGCCGCGCGTACCAATGATGGGCGCGGAAGGCATCGCGCGCGATATCAATCCGGTCCAGCGTCGGCGTATGGTGCAGATCGAACCCTTTCGAGTTCGGACGCTCTGGCGCAAACAGCTCAGGCCCGGTTGGCAGCGGTGTGGCGGGTGTCTGCACCGACAGGAACGGGTCGGCGGCCACGGTTTCGGGGGCGACGTCCTCATCAACGATCTGGTTCACAAAGGATGAATTCGCACCGTTTTCCAGCAGACGCCGCACCAGATAGGCCAGCAGGTCCCGATGCGCCCCGACGGGCGCGTAGATACGGCAGCGCGAGGTCTGTTGATCGCGCACGATCTGATGCAGCGTCTCGCCCATGCCGTGCAGGCGCTGAAATTCGAAGGGCTGGTCGTCAGCCATATGCAGGATGGCGCTGACCGTATGGGCGTTATGGGTGGCGAATTGCGGATAGATGCGGTCGGTCATGCCCAGCAGTTTGCGGGCGTTGGCGATGTAAGACACATCCGTTGCCGCCTTTTGTGTGAAGACCGGAAACCCATCGACGCCTTCGACCTGAGCGCGCTTGATCTCGGTATCCCAATACGCGCCCTTCACCAGCCGCACCATCAGCTTGCGGTCATGACGTTCTGCCATCTCATAGAGCGTGTCCAGCACCAGCCCGGCGCGCGGGCCGTAGGCCTGCACCACGATACCGAACCCGTCCCAGCCTGACAGCGCAGGTTCGGCCATGACCTCTTCGATGACCTGCAGCGACAGGGACAGGCGGTCGGCCTCTTCCGCGTCGACATTCAGGCCCATGCCCGCCGCCTTGGCCAGCAACGCCAGCGCGCGCAGACGAGGGACCAGTTCGTCCATCACCCGCTGTTCCTGCGCCAGTTCATAACGCGGATGCAGCGCTGACAGCTTGACCGAGATGCCGGGGTTTTCGCGAATATCTTTGTGAATGCAGGCCTCGGCAATGGCGGCAATGGCGCGGGAATAGGACAGGTGATAGCGGGCGGCGTCGGCCTCGGTCCGGGCGGCCTCGCCCAGCATGTCGTAGGAATAGGTGTACCCCTTGTCCTCCATCCCCTTGGCGCGCTTCATGGCCGACTGGATGGTTTCGCCCAGTACGAACTGACGGCCCATTTCCTTCATTGCGCGGCTGACGGCGGTGCGGATCACCGGCTCACCCAGACGCTTGATCGCCCCGCGCAGCGCACCAACGGGCGAGGCTTTGTCTTCGTCCAGAACCCGCCCCGTCAGCATCAGCGCCCAGGTTGAGGCGTTCACCAGCGAGGATGACGACTGCCCCAGATGCTTGCCCCAGTCCGAGGGCGCGATCTTGTCCTCGATCAGCGCATCAATGGTATCGGCATCGGGCACCCGCAGCAGCGCTTCGGCCAGACACATCAGCGCAATGCCTTCGTCGGTGGACAGGCCATACTCGGCCAGAAACACCTCCATCATGCCGGGCGAGGTGCTGGAGCGGATGTCGCGAACCAGTTGGGCCGCTGCCGCGCAAATCGTGTTGCGATTGGCGTCGTCCAGATCGGCTTGGGCGATCAGAGCGTCCAGAACAGCGGATTGATCGGCATAGGTCTGAGTATCGATTTTGGTGCGCAGGCTGTGTGACATGTGTACTCCGGAGGTTTTGCCTAATATATCTATGGCTCAGCAGGAGAATGGCCTGAAATTTCGACCTTTCTGGTCGTATGGACTGATTTTTTGGAGGTATGGGGTGCAAAAGGACTTATCCGGCCTGGATCGTTTCGATCAGGCGATCCTGATGGCGCTGGCCGAAGATGGCCGGATTTCGGTGGCTGATTTGGCGCGCCGGATTGGGCTGTCGAAATCGCCCACGCAGGCGCGGCTCAAGCGGCTTGAGGCTGACGGGGTCATCACCGGCTATCGCGCCATGCTGGATCCGATCCGTCTGGGGCTGGATCATGTGGCTTTCGTCGAGGTGCGCCTGACCGATACCCGCGAAAAGGCGCTGGCCGAGTTCAATGCAGCGGTGCGCCGTATCGGTGAAATCGAACAGGCGCATATGATCGCGTCCAATTTCGACTATCTGCTGAAAATCCGCACGCGTTCTATGTCGGAATACCGCGCTGTTCTGGCCGAGAAAATCTCATCCTTGCCGCATGTGGCCAGCACATCCACCTTCGTGGCGATGGAGGCGGTGAAAGAGGCCGGGTTGCTGGGTCCGTTAGAAAGCGGTTGACCTGAACGCGCCGGGGATCAGGTTAGAGGGGATGAAACTTGCATCCGCTCTTGTTCTTATGATCGTCGCCACGCAGGCCTCAGCCGAGTGTCCGGCAGCCCCGGACCATATCTCGGGCATCGACGCCCTGATCGCGCAGGCTCAGGGGGCGGCGTCCGAGGGCGAGGCGCGCGGTATCTCCGGTCAGATGTGGCAGCTGTGGACCGATGCGCCGGATGCGCGGTCGCAAACCCTGCTGGATCGCGGCATGGCGCTGCGCGAGGCGTGGGATCTGGCCGGTGCGCTGGCTGAGTTTGACACTCTGGTCACCTACTGTCCCGACTTTGCCGAAGGGTATAACCAGCGGGCGTTTGCCCACTATCTGCAGCAGGATTATGGCGCGGCCCTTGTCGATCTGGACCGGGCGATTGCGCTGTCGCCGAACCATGTGGCCGCGCTGAGCGGGCGGGCGCTGTCGTTGCTGGGGCTGAAGCGATTGGAGGAGGCGCGGGAGGCGTTGACCTATGCGCTTGAGCTGAACCCATGGCTGTCCGAGCGCGCGTTGCTCGCACCCGGTGGGCTGCTTGATCCGCCGGGGCAGGATATCTGACCCGAAACGAAAAACGCCCCCGAACCCGCGTTCAGGGGCGTCTTAAGATGCAAAGTGCTTAGCCGACCAGCCCATTGTCGGTGCGCTTGATCGCGATCACCGACGAGCGTGGTGTGCCGCCATCGGGCCAGTTGCTGCCCGGGTGCTGGATGCCGACAAACATCGTCCGCAGGTCGGTCGACCATGCCAGACCAGTGACCTCACACCCGTTCGGGCCGGTCATGAAGCGCACGATCTCGCCGGTCACAGGGTCGCCAACCAGCATCTGGTTGTTGCCGTTTCCTGCGAAGTCTTCCTCGTTGTCGTCATTGCCGTCCGTTTGGATCCAGACCAAACCGGTCGAGTCGATGGCCATACCGTCGGGCGAGTTGAACAGGTTGCCCTCGTTCACATTGGCCGATCCGGCCTTGTCGTCCGAATGCACTGTCGGGTTGCCCGCCATGACATAGAGATCCCAGTCGAAACCGGTGGCCGCGTGATCATCCTGTGCCGGACGCCAGCGCACGATCTGGCCGTATTTGTTGGCCTCGCGCGGGTTGGGGCCGTTGGCCGAGGTATCGTCGCCACCCGCATTCGGCTTCACACCACGGTTCTTGTTGTTGGTCAGGCAGCAATAGGCCTCGACCGCGACGGGGCTGGAGGCCACCCATTCCGGGCGATCCATGGTGGTGCCGCCTGCTGCCGACGCGGCCATTCGGGTGAAGATCAGGATCTCGGCCGGGTCCATGCCGGTGGTTTCCGGCGTCAGGGGCAGCCACTCGCCGCTCATGTCGTCGTTGAACTTCGCAACGTAGAGCGTGCCGTCGTTCAGCAGCGCCTCAGTATCGACACCGGGGGCATAGGCCGCGTTCGAGACGAACTTGTAGAGGTATTCGCCACGCTCATCGTCACCCATGTAGACCACGACGCGACCGTCTGCTGCCAGCGTGACTTCGGCATTCTCGTGCTTGAAACGGCCCAGACCGGTGTGCTTGACCGGCGTGCTGTCTGGCTTGGTCGGGTCAATCTCGACAATCCAACCCGCACGATGCGGCTCGTTGGGGTTTTTCGAGGTGTCAAAGCGCGGATCGAACAACTCATACCCGTTCCAGCTTTCGGCTTTGATGCCATAGCGCGTCATGCCATCGGCGACCTTGGGGTCATAGCTGGCGTTTTCGTTCGACGAGCCAAAGTAGCCGTTAAAGTTCTCTTCGCAGGTCAGATAGGTGCCCCACGGCGTCTTGCCCGAACCGCAGTTGTTCATGGTACCCAGCGACGCGGTGCCGGTCGGGTCGGCGTCGGTCTTCAGCAGGTCGTGACCGGCGGCGGGGCCGACGATCTTCATCGGGGTGTTGTGGTGGATGCGGCGGTTGAAGGGGCTGTCTTTCACGACGGACCAGCCTTCGGGGCCTTCGGTAATTTCCATCACGGTTACACCCTGCAGGTTTTGCAGTTTGAGAACGTCGCCAGCATTTGCAGGCACACCGTCCTGCGCGGCAGGCAGGTTGATCTTGCGGTTCGGGTATTCATGGTTGATCGCGATCAACTCGTGACCCTGGAACGAGAAGGTCTCCATCCCGTCGGTATTCTCACCAAAGACCTTGTCCGAGTTCTCGACCGCGCCGCCATCGGTCAGGTCATAGCCATCGGCCTCAGAAAACAGCGGATCGCCCCAGCGCATCAGCATCTTCCACTCATAGCCTTCCGGCACATGCACGGTGCCATCGGTCTGGGCAGGGATCGGGGTGAACGCAAAGCGCGACGCCGCCTGCGCCTGTGCCGAGGTCGAGCCCATAAGGCCTGCGCCCATAGCTGCAGCACCCGAGCCAAAGGCCACAACACCGGCCAGAAAGCCCCGGCGCGAGATGGCGCTTTCGACCACGCGGTCAAAGTCGTTTTCTTCGGGGCGGGGGAAGTGCAGTTCGTCCCAATCGTCTGCGGACAGTGTGGTGGGGTCGATGTCGGTCATGGATAGCTCCCGGCTGTCTGGGTTGAAGTTCCAAAGCGGATGTAGTGCGCGAGTGTGACAGAAGAATAACAACAGGCTCAAACGTCGCGCAGACGCGTGTGTTTCCGCCCAGACTGCACGTGGATCAGGCCGCTTTGGCCTTGCTGCGGCAATAGCAGGAGGCATGCACCGGCACCGTGGCGCGGGCCGAGGCCTGATCCAGCAGCAGCTTGATATGCCGCGCTTCGGTCTGTTCGTCGCGCCGAACCAGACATTCGTGCAACCCGTGCAGGCTCCAGATATTGCGGGGATGCTGGCAGGCACGTGCCAGCGTGTTGTCCAGCCCCAGATCGGCGCGATAGACGGCCTCGGCCTCTTCGAACTGACCGGCCTCCATCAGCAACGCCCCCAACGCATGGCGCGTGGGCTGCATCCAGCCCCATGGCTCGTCGTAAACCAGCGCGTCATCCAATTCGACCGAACGGCGCAGATGGGCCAGCCCGCCTTCGTGATCGCCGGATTTGAAAGCGATCTCTCCGTCCATCATCGCCTCGCCGATCATCAGGACGTCTTCGGCGGTGTTGTTGAAAACCAGCCGACTTTCCGGGACCGCCTGACGCGCCTGAACGGCCTGCCCGCGGGCCTCTTGCGCGGCGTCCAGTTGCCCGAGATTGGCCAGCGCCACGGCGCGGGCCTGATGGATCGCGGCGGTGGTATAGCTGTAAAGCTCGGTGTCTTGGGGTAGGGGCTCGTCCAGAATCTCCTGCCACATGCCGAACCGGACCATGACGTGGATTTTCTTGCCATAGAAGGATTCGAACAGGTCGGGAAAGAACCGGATCACGTTGTCGGGCAACATCCGCATCAGTTCCTCGGACGCGGCAAGGGCCTTTTCGGGCTGGCCGAGGAACATCGCGCCGTAGGCCTCAAAATGCACATTGTGGACGCGGTAGACGGTATAGAAGTTCTCACCCCCCGCCATAGCTTCGTACTTTTTGTCGACCTCAGCGGCGCGGTGATTGCGCCAGACGACATTCTGATAGTCGCCGCAGAGCACGTCGATATGCGTGGCCATATGCACCAGATGGCCGCTTTCGGGCACAAGATCGACCAACCGGTCGCCATGCTGCAGCGCCTTTTCAGGCGTCGGCGACATCTCCATCAGGTGGATATACATATGCAGCAGGCCGGGGTGGTCCCATGCACCGGGCAGGGCATCAAAGGCGCGCTCCAGAACCTCCTGCGCCTCGGTGGTCGAGGCCCCTTCGGCAGGCACCCCGTTCTTCAGATCCCACAGCATCCAAGGGGTTCGATTCATCAGCGCCTCGGCAAAGATCGACGAGACTTCAAGATCGTCAGGATAGTCGCCATAAACCTTGCGCATCGAATCCGAGAAGGCGTCGTTCCACGGCGCATAATCCTCGATCTCGGGGTCGGTGGGGAAACGATGGGCGATGGCCTCGATAAGCGCTGACTCAACGGGCGTTAGCTTATCGCGCAGCGCCATCGCGGCGTCGATTGCCTGATGCGCGCGCTTCAACGTCGCGACTTTCTCGTCGGGCTCAAAAAACTCCCACGGTTTGTTATAGTTGGGACCAATTGCATAGGCGACACCCCAATGGGCCATGCCGCAATCCGCATCCAGCGCGATGGCCTGCTCAAAACACTGCGCCGCCGCTTCGTGATTATATCCGAACAGCCAGATCAGCCCCTGATCGAACAGGCGTTGCGCATCTGCCGAGGCGGTGGTGATCTTGCGTTCATACGTGCCAAGGTCAAAATCGGTCATCTGAAACTCCCCCCACAATAAATCCGCCAATGCGCCAACGCGATGCGGATTTGCACACCATAACACATTTTCGTGATCGCCGCTGCGAGCAGGCAAACCGCAAGACGGCAAAACGCTGCAAACGGGTGATTTCGCTTCTTGACGCCTGCTGGCGCATGGAATAGTCAGCCCTAGTGCTGAGCGGGCGTTGTGTAGTGGTAAGACCTTAGCCTTCCAAGCTAATGACGCGGGTTCGATTCCCGCCGCCCGCTCCAGTTCTTCCCCACATGATAATTGCGTCAAAAGGCCCGGATTGCGGCCCGATGGGCGGCCAAAGCTTGACCCCATGGACCTGCATCGCCATGAAGCGGGGATTGATGCCCGATAGGGGCTGAGACCAGAATACAAGGGCCAGACATGGCAAGAACACGCTCCGCCAGTCCAGCAAATGCACCCGGTGCGCATGAAGAACGGGCCGGTTCGAAAAAAATTGGCGTCCTGCGGTCGCTTTGGCCGTTCATGAAGCCCTACTGGCTGCTGATGATTTGCGCGACGCTGGCGTTGATCCTGACGGCGAGCATGACGCTGACCTTGCCCCTGGCCGTGCGTCGCGTGGTCGACAATTTCCGCATCGAGGACGGAGAGCTTCTGGACTGGTACTTTCTGGCAGCCCTTGGCATTGCCGGTATCCTCGCGATCGGCACGGGCATTCGCTATGCGCTGGTGACCCGGCTGGGCGAGCGGGTGGTGGCCGATATCCGCAAGGCCGTGTTCGACCGTGTGATCGGCATGAGTCCCGAGTTTTACGAACGCATCATGACCGGAGAGGTCCTGAGCCGCATCACCACCGACACCACCCTGATCCAGTCTGTACTGGGCTCATCGGTGTCCATCGCCCTGCGCAATCTTCTGATGTTTGTGGGCGGGCTGGTGCTGATGCTGCTGACTTCGGCCAAGCTGACCGGGATGGTTCTGCTGCTGATCCCGCTGGTGATCGTGCCTATTCTGGTGCTGGGGCGCAGGCTGCGGGTGATCAGCCGGGAAAATCAGGATTGGATCGCAGCCTCATCCGGCAATGCGGGCGAAGCGCTGAGCGCGGTGCAGACGGTGCAGGCGTTTACCCATGAACAGGCCAGCCGCGCGCAGTTCGGAGAGATGACAGAAACTTCGTACCAAGTTTCTTTGCGTCGCATCCAGACGCGCGCTGTGCTGACTGTGATTGTGATCTTCTTGGTCTTCTCGGGCATCGTCGGCGTCCTGTGGATGGGCGCGAATGACGTGCGCAACGGCGTTATGACCGAAGGCGTGCTGATTCAGTTCGTGATCTATTCGATTATCATGGCGGGCTCAGTGGCGGCCTTGTCGGAAATCTGGAGCGAATTGCAGCGTGCTGCGGGGGCGACGGAACGTCTGGTTCAACTGCTGAACGCGCAGGATACGGTGAATGATCCGTCTCAGGCCAAAGCTCTGCCTGCGCCCCTGCGCGGCGAAATCCGCTTTGAGGATGTGACATTTCACTATCCCGCGCGCCCCGACATCGTGGCGCTGGATGGGTTGTCGCTGCAGATCAAACCGGGCGAAACCGTTGCCTTTGTCGGCCCGTCCGGTGCCGGCAAGACAACCGTGATCCAGATGATCCAACGGTTCTATGACCCCGATGCGGGGCAGGTCAGCCTTGACGGGCTAGACCTGCGCGACCTGAATCGCGCCGAATTCCGACAGCACATGGCGCTGGTGCCACAGGACCCTGTGATCTTTGCGGCCTCGGCCCGTGAGAACATTCGCTTCGGCCGCCTTGACGCGACAGATGCCGAGGTCGAGGCCGCTGCCCGAGCCGCTGCCGCGCATGAGTTCATTTCTGCCTTGCCGGAAGGTTACGACAGCTTCGTCGGTGAGCGTGGCGTGATGCTGTCGGGCGGCCAGAAGCAACGCATCGCCATCGCGCGCGCCATCCTGCGGGATGCTCCGGTGTTGCTGCTGGATGAGGCGACGTCGGCGCTGGACGCGGAAAGCGAGCGGGCGGTGCAAGGTGCCGTTGACACCATGCGGGCCGGCCGCACGACCTTGATCGTGGCGCACAGGTTGGCGACCGTGAAGAAAGCTGATCGGATCATCGTGCTGGAAGCGGGGCGCATTGTGGCGCAAGGCACCCATGACGATCTGGTCGCGCAGGACGGTCTTTACGCTCGTCTGGCCCGCCTGCAATTCACCGACGGGGTGGCCGCTGAATAAAGTGACGCTCGGGCATATCGCGTTTCGCCGTAGCGTCATTCTACATTTTCCCCCACCTGAAAGCTAAGCCCTCGCTTGCACGGGTTCCGTTTTGCTTCCATCTTGGAGGCGAGACACAAGCCCGTGCACAACACGGGAGACATAAGGGGAGGAGCCACATGGCCTTTGTGGGATTCGAAGACAAGGCACGCATCGAGCAAGAGATGGCGTGGGAGGATCGGGATGTGCCCGTCACCTTTCATCAATTGCTGTCCCGGACGGCAGGCAAATTCCCGAACCACAAGGCGATCAGCTTTCAGTTGTTCTCGGGCCCGACTGACAAGGCTGAGACGCTGACATGGTCCGAACTGCTGGGGCAGGTCAATCAGGCGGCCAACCTGTTCCGATCCTTGGGCGTGGGGGAAAGGGACGTGGTGGCCTATGTGCTGCCCAATTGTAACGAGACGCTGGTCACCATGATGGGCGGCGCGGTTGCGGGGATCGTGAATCCGATCAACCCGTTGCTGGAACCCGAACAGATCGCGGCGATCCTGCGCGAGACCAAGGCCAAGGTCGTGGTCACGCTGAAATCCTTCCCCAAGACGGATGTGGCCCAGAAGGTCGAAGAGGCGGTGCGCCATGCGCCCGGCGTGAACACCATTCTGGAAATCGACCTGAACCGCTATCTGACGCCGCCGAAATCCTGGATCGTACCGCTTCTGCGTCCCAAGATGGGCGACAAGGAAAAACTGGCCCATGCGGATTACAAGAATTTCCATGCCGAGTTGAACAAGCAGCCTAAAACACTGACATTCGAAGACAGCACCGAAGACCGCGTCGCGTGTTACTTTCACACCGGCGGCACCACCGGTATGCCGAAAGTGGCGCAGCACAAATATTCAGGCCTGATCTACAATGGCTGGCTGGGCAATACGCTGCTGTTCGACGAAAATGATGTGATCATGTGTCCCCTGCCTATGTTCCACGTGTTCGCCGTGCACGTGATCGTAATGGCCGCGGTGTCCTCAGGCGCGCATGTGATTTTCCCGACCCCACAGGGTTATCGCGGCGACGGGGTGTTCGACAATTTCTGGAAACTGATCGAACGCTGGCAGGTATCGTTCATCATCACTGTACCAACCGCGATTTCGGCCAAGATGCAGCGCCCGGTGGATGCGGATATCTCAAGCGTAAAAACCGCCTTCTCGGGCTCGGCCCCGTTGCCGGTGGAACTGTTCCGGCGCTTCGAAGAAGCCACGGGTGTTACCATTGTCGAAGGCTATGGTCTGACCGAGGCCACCTGTCTGGTCTCGTGCAACCCGGTGGATGGCGAGAAAAAGATCGGCTCGATCGGCATTCCTTTCCCCTACACGGACGTCAAAATCCTGCAGGATGGAGCGGACGGGCCCAAGGAATGCGCCACGGATGAGATCGGTGAGATCTGTATCTCGAACCCCGGTGTTTTTCCGGGCAACACCTATACCGAGGCCGACAAGAACACCAACCTCTATCACTTCGACACATATCTGCGCACCGGCGATCTGGGGCGGTTTGACGAGGATGGCTATCTGTGGATCACGGGACGCGCCAAAGACCTGATCATCCGCGGCGGTCACAATATCGACCCGGCCGAGATCGAAGAGGCTCTGTTAGGTCACGAGGCCGTTGCGTTTGCCGGGGCTATCGGCCAGCCGGATGCGCATTCCGGTGAAGTGCCCTGCGCCTTTGTCGAACTGGTCGATGGCGCGTCGGTCACCGAAAAAGAGCTGATGGACTATTGCAAGGTCCACGTCCACGAACGCGCGGCGCAGCCAAAGCACATGACCATTCTGGACGAATTGCCGAAGACTGCCGTGGGCAAAGTGTTCAAACCCGATCTGCGCAAGCAGGCTATCACGCGCATCTATAATGGTGCACTGGAAACCTCTGGCGTCAGTGCCCGTGTCGTGTCCGTCATCGACGATAAGAAACGCGGCCTTGTCGCGCAGCTTGACGCGAACGGGTCTTCCGAGGACGATGTGGCCAAGGTGCTGGGATCATTCACCCGGCCGTGGGAGTGGTCAGACTAAATCTTCGGAGGGACAATGGATTATGAACGCCTGATCGACGAAGAAACCTGGGCGTTCATACGTCGCACCGCCGAAAGCTATCCCGACGACGCGGTGGGCATGTCCATCGAAGATCAACGCCGCGTTTATGACGTGATGTGTCAGGATTTCCGCCAACCCCGCCCACTGGGGGTTGAGGTGCAGGACAGCGACGCAGATGGCGTACCTGTGCGCATCTATTCCGCAGGCGATCCAACCCGCAGCGTCATCTATTTTCACGGCGGCGGCTTCGTCGTCGGCGGGCTGGACAGCCATGACGATGTCTGCGCTGAGATTTGCGCGCAAACGGGATACCGGGTCGTTGCGGTGGACTATCGGCTCTGCCCGGAACACGTCCACCCGGCCCAGTTTCAGGACAGTTGGGCGGCCACGAACTGGGCCGCTGCGGCGTTCGGTGATCCTATCGTATTGGCTGGCGACAGCGCCGGAGGCAACCTCGCAGCGGCTGTGGCGCATCATGGCCGCGGGCGTCTGGATACTCTGCTGGGTCAGGTACTGATCTATCCGGGGCTGGGCGGGGATACCGGGCAAGGCTCTTACCTCGAACATGCTAACGCGCCGATGCTGACCCGCGATGATGTCTTGTTCTACCAGAACCTCCGCTGCGGGGGCGATATGCCCGAAAACGACCCGAGTTTTGCACCCCTGCAAGACACCGATTTCTCGGGTCTGCCACCAACGGTTGTCATCACCGCCGATTGCGACCCGCTACGCGATGACGGCGCTGCCTACTGCAACCGGATCACCGCCGCCGGAGGACAGGCGCATTGGATCAACGAACCCGGTTTGATCCACGGCTACCTGCGTGCGAGGACAACCGTCAGACGTGCCGCAGACAGCTTTGAGCGGATATCGGTCGCGATTGAAGCGCTGGGGCAGGGGATTTGGTCCTACGAATAGAATGAGGTATCTGCTCGTGACCGCACGCGGATAAATTTTGCGCAGACGAACACATGAACGACACACGATCAGATATCGAGAACGAGATAGGGCGGTTCTTTGCGGCCTATATAGATGCCTTTGCGCGCGAAGACGTGTCGGCACTTGTCGAGCTTTGGGACGAAGTTGGTTTGTTTCCGTCCCCGACAGGTAACTTTTCCATGGATCGCGAGGCATTTCAAAGCCATTGAGTGGCTCTCATGGATTTCTACCGAAAGCAAGGCATCACGAAGCCGACGGGGGAGCTGCTTTCGGTCGAGGAACTTGTGTCAGATGTAGCGCTGGCCCGTCTTTCCTATCGGATGCTTGCCTCGGATGGGGCGACCGTTGCCAGATGGCAGCATGTTTACATCCTGCGAAAAGCAGGTGATGGCCGTTGACGGGTTTCATTGACTATCGCGGACGAAGAAATGACGGTTTGGGCTGCCTTAGGCGCACAACTGTGAACACTTGGCGCATAGATGGCGCACTGGTTGGAAGTTCGGACGAAAACCCTCAGCGCAAGAACGGTTCCGCCTTCATTGTCTCCGCCACAGGGGCGCCCATCCTGGTCAGAATCGTTGGGGCGAGTTGCAGTTGATCGATCACAGCATCCGCCTCGGGGCCTTCGGCGTCACCAAAATAATACAGCGCCGTTTCCTGCTGTAGCGGGCTGCGCCCGCCATGGTGGCCGCGCTCGTCCTGTCCGTGATCTGCGGTAACGATGACCTCATAACCCAACTTGCGCCAGTTCGGGATAAAGGGCGCCAGCATCTCGTCCATCACGAAACAGGCGTGATCCATTTCTTCGCAGTCGTGGAAGAACCGGTGCCCCATGCTGTCCAGCGTGCAGGTATGCAGAATGCCATAATCGAGCCCATGACGCAGGCACAGGTTGGTCAGCGTCGCAAACAGATCCACGTCGCAGGGGGTCATCTGGTTGGCTTTGCCATAGCCGGTCATGGTATGGAACCGGCCATGATTGATGGTCTTGCTGTCCGGTTCATCATACTCCACATCCCGCACATAATCGAACGGATGACGATTGAAGAATTGCGACCAGTAACTATGCGTAACGGCCCCGGTGACACCCCCGGCCTCGCGCACCTGACTGAACACGTCCTTGTGGCTCAGGCGGAAGACATTGCCGTTGCCGGTGCAGCCATGCTCTTGCGGGGTGACGCCCGTGTGGATCGAAGCATAGCAACTGGCCGAGGTAGACGGCAGCACCGAGCGGAGCTTCCACACGCGGGCGTCGCCCTTATCGACCCAGCCTTCCAGATTGCCGAACAACCGGCGGAAATTACGCCATGGGACGCCGTCGAGGATGATGAGAAGAAGTTTGCGGTCCATGGCTCGGCCCCTTTGAATTCATACTGCCCCAGACGCTATGGGATCTGTTGCCCAATGGATGCCTATTCACGCCCGGGATAGCAAAACCCCGACACCAACGCGCCGGGATTTCGAGGTTTCATGATTTTGTCGCGTGCAGCGATCAGTTCCCGGCGCTTTCCATCTTGCGATGGGCGACCACCTCTTCCAGCCAACCCAGCTGCATCTCGGGGACCGAGCTGAGCAGCAGGTCGGTATAATCGTCAAACGGCGGGCTCAGCACCTGTGATTTCGGACCATACCGCGCGACACGGCCCTGATACATCACCGCGATGCTGTCGCTGATCGCGCGCACCGTCGCCAGATCGTGGGTGATAAACAGATAGGCCACATCCTCGATCTTCTGCAGGTCCAGCAGCAGTTTCAGGATGCCATCCGCCACCAGCGGATCGAGCGCCGAGGTGACCTCATCACAGATGATCATCTTGGGCTTGGCCGCCAGGGACCGCGCGATACAGACACGCTGTTTCTGGCCACCAGACAGTTCCGCCGGATAGCGATCCATGAACTTCTCGCCCAGCTCGATCTCATCCAGCAGTTCAATGATCCGCTTGCGCTTTTCGGCACCGCGCATGTTGAAGTAGAACTCCAGCGGTCGTCCGATGATCGTACCGACCGTCTGACGCGGGTTCATCGCGACATCAGCCATCTGATAGATCATCTGCAGCTCGCGCAGGTCTTCGATCGAGCGACCCTTCAGATCGGGACTCAGCTTGCGCCCGGCAAAGGTGATCTCACCATCGCGGGGCGGCAGCAGGCCGGTGATCACCCGTGCGAGCGTGGACTTGCCCGAGCCGGATTCGCCCACAACCGCCAGCGTCTGCCCCGGATGAAGCTCGACATTGACATTGTGCAGGACGTCGAAATTCAGCCCCTTGTAACGGGCGGTGATACCGTCGACCTGCAGCACCGGTTCGGGCGTGGGCTGTTTTTCTTCATGCTCGATGGACCGGACCGAGACCAGCGCCTTGGTATAGTCCTCTTGCGGATTATTGATGATCTGATCCGTGGTGCCGTATTCGACCGTATCACCCATTTTCAAAACCATGATGTCATCGCTGACCTGAGCGACAACGGCAAGGTCGTGGGTAATATAAAGCGCGGCAACACCGGTGTCTGCAATCGCCTCTTTGATCGCCATCAGAACGTCGATCTGTGTGGTCACATCCAGCGCCGTGGTGGGCTCGTCAAACACCACCAGATCAGGTTCGGGGCACAGCGCAAGTGCGGTCATGCAACGCTGCAACTGCCCGCCCGAAACCTGGTGCGGGTAGCGTTCGCCGATATTGTCCGGGTCTGGAAGACCCAGCTTGGCAAACAATTCCCGCGCACGAGCCTCGGCTGCTTTGCGCGAGAATTTCTTGTGCTCGACGGATGCCTCGACCACCTGATCCATGATCTTTTTGGCCGGGTTGAACGAGGCCGCGGCGGATTGCGAGACATAAGTGACCTCGCCGCCGCGCAGACTGCGAATGTCGCGCAGCCCTGATTTCAGAATGTCGCGCCCGTTCACCCAGACCTCGCCGCCGGTAATCTTTACGCCGCCCCGGCCATAGGCCATCGAGGCCAGACCGATGGTGGATTTACCAGCCCCGGATTCGCCGATCAGCCCCAGCACCTTGCCGCGCTCAAGGTCAAAGCTGACCCCGTGCACAATCTCGATGTCATGGGGCTTTTCCCCGGCGGATAGACGGTCGCGCCGATTTTGAGGTCGCGGACCTTGAGAAGGGTATCACTCATCCCCGGCCTCCTTTCAGCGATGTGGTGCGGTTCAGGACCCAGTCAGCCACAAGGTTGACCGAGATTGCCAGGGTCGCGATGGCAACAGCGGGCAGCAGGGCGGCGGGAATGCCGTAGACGATGCCTTCCTTGTTTTCCTTAACGATGCCACCCCAGTCAGCTTCGGGCGGTTGCACGCCGAGGCCCAGGAACGACAGGGTCGAGACGAACAGAACGGCAAAGATAAACCGCAGGCCCATTTCCGCGACCAGCGGCGACAGGGCATTTGGCAGGATTTCGCGGAAGATGATCCAGGCGATTTTCTCCCCCCGCAGACGGGCGGCTTCGACATAGTCCATGACGGTGATATCGACAGCCACGGCACGCGCCAGACGGTAGACACGGGTCGAATCCAGCAGGCCCATCACGACGATCAGGATCGGCACGGTCACCGGCATCACCGACAGCACCACAAGGGCGAAGATCAGCGTCGGGATCGACATGATCAGATCGACAAAACGCGATAGGACCTGATCAACCCAGCCCCCCATTACGGCTGCAAAGAAGCCCAGGACCGAGCCGGTCACGAAGGACAAGATCGTCGCAGCAGTCGCGATGAAGATGGTGGTGCGTCCGCCATAGATCATGCGGCTTAGCAGATCGCGGCCGATATTGTCGGTACCCAGCCAGAAATTCGACTCGGTGAAACCTTCGGGCGCTATCCCAAGCATGATCTCGATCTTGGAGGGTTCCCATACACCACCGACGATTTCCGCCATGCCATAAGGCGCGATGAGCGGGGCGAACAGTGCCATGAGAAAGTAGAGGGCCGTCAGGAACAGACCGATCAGTGCAGAGATTGGAATGTTCTTCATTTCGGATGCCTCAGACGCGGGTTGGCCAGGATCGAGACGATGTCCGCAACCATGTTGAGGCCGATATAGACGGCGGCGAAGATCAGGCCACAGGCCTGTACCACCGGCACGTCACGTTTTGCCACGTGGTCCACCAGATACTGGCCCATGCCAGGATAGACAAAGACCACTTCGATCACGACGACGCCAACCACCAGGTAGGCGAGGTTCAGCATCACGACGTTCACAATGGGCGCGATTGCGTTCGGAAAGGCGTGACGCGCAATCACCTGAAACCCGGTCAGACCTTTGAGTTCCGCGGTTTCAATATAGGCCGATTGCATCACGTTCAGGATCGCCGCGCGGGTCATGCGCATCATATGCGCAAGCACTACCAGCGTCAGCACCATGACGGGCAGCGCGATGGCCTGAAGCTTCTGCAGCAGGCTCATATGATCGCCGATCATCGCGACCGAGGGGAACCAGCCCAGTTTCACAGCGATGAAGTACATCAGCAGATAGCCGATCAGGAATTCGGGGATCGAGATCGATGCCAGCGTCACGGCTGAAATCAGCTTATCCGGCCAGCGGTCCTTATAGCGCACCGCGATCAGGCCCAGCAGGATCGCAAGCGGCACCGAAATAATGGCGGCCCAAAAGGCCAGAAACAGGGTATTCGACATGCGTTGACCGATACTCTCGGCAATGTCGCGACCATTGGTCAGTGCAGTGCCCAGATCACCTTGCAATGCAGCAAACAGCCAGTCGAAATAGCGGGTAATGGCAGGTTCGTTCAATCCAAGCTCTTCGCGCAGATTGGCGAGCGCTTCGGGCGTTGCGGACTGGCCCAGGATCGATTGGGCCACGTCGCCGGGCAGGATGAGCGTACCGGCGAAAATAAGCACGGATACGGCCAATAACAGCAAAAGGCCCAGCGCAACGCGCTGGACCACAAGTTTCATCGCGACTCCCATATCAGGCAGCAACCCACATGGTCATCGGAGCGTAGAAGTTGTTGAGGTCGAACCCGTTCTTCGCCTCGACCCAACCTTCTACATCGGTCGTTGTCGCATCGACGAACTGGTTGAACATCGGGCAGATCAGACCACCCTCATCGCGCAGGATGGTGGACATATCCGCGTACATCTGCTTGCGGCTGCCTTCATCCAGCTCGCCGCGTGCGGCGAACAGAAGCTGGTCGAACTGCTCGTTATTGAAGCGGGTATCGTTCCAGTCCGCCGTCGACAGATAGGCGGTCGAGAACATCGAGTCCTGTGTCGGACGTCCGCCCCAATAGCTGGTGCAGAACGGCTGCTTGTTCCAGACCTCGGACCAGTAGCCGTCATTGGGTTCGCGCTTGATCTCAATATTGATACCGGCGGCGCCACAGGACTGCTGGAACAGGGCCGCTGCGTCGGGTGCGCCGGGGAACGAGTTGTCCGAGGTCCGCAGCAAGATCGACCCGTCATAGCCGGATTCCTTGAAGTGGAACTTGGCCTTGTCCGGGTCATACTCGCGCTGCTCCAACTCGGTGAACAGCGGGTACGAGCTGTTGATCGGCGTGTCATTCCCGACCGAGCCATAGCCGAACAAGATCTTGTCGACCATCTCTTGACGGTTGATGCCGTATTTCAGCGCCAACCGCAGATCCTTGTTGTCAAACGGCGCAGTGTTGGTGTGTGCGATAAACACATAGTGTCCCGGACCCGAAGTGGTGCGCAGGGTGATGTTCGGTGCGCGACCAACCAGATTTGCGGTGCGCGGCGGCACGCGGTTGATCATGTGCACCTGACCCGATTGCAGGGCCGCAACGCGGGCGGTGTCGTCGTTGATGACGATCAGTTCGATCGTATCCGCATGACCTACGTTCTCATCCCAGTATTCGGGGTTCTTTTCACCGACAAAGCGCACGCCGGGCTCGACCGATGTAAGGGTGTAAGGGCCGGTGCCGATCGCGGCGGTCGGGTCGTCATTGCCGCCATTTGGCTGGATCACCAGGTGATAGTCAGTCAGCAGATAGGGCAGGTCGGCATTGGGCTTTTCAAGCTCAACAATGAAGAGATCCCCATCGACGCTCATGTTTTGGATGCCGCGCATGATGCCCAATGCACCCGATTTCGTATCTTCGCCGGAATGGCGTTCCATCGTCGCCAGAACGTCATCTGCCGTCAGCGGCTTCCCGTTCGAGAAATTCACGCCCGAGCGGATCTTGAACGTCCAGACGCGCGCATCTGCCGATGCCTCAAAGCTTTCGGCCAGACGCGGCCACAGGCCTCCGTCGGGGTCCAGCTCCAGCAGCGGTTCACCCCAGAGGCGAATGACCTGCGTCGCGGTGGCGTTGGCTGCAACCGCTGGATCAAGACTGTCGGACGAGCCGCCGCCCTGGATGCCGACGCGGATGGTGCCGCCTTTGACCGGTCCAGCGGCCCGCGCTGCGGTTGCGAATACGCTGCCCGCCATTGCGACGGATACACCCAAGGCCGCAGCGCGGCCCATGAACTCACGTCGCGACATTCTGCCTGCCGCGACGAGTTTAGACATGTGAGTGAGTTGATCGTTCATCCAGAAATCTCCCAATTGGTTGGATGGCCATCCCGTTGTCGGGCTTTTTATTGACGCTTGAGTCAAGTTAGGCGCATTTCAGGCCGCCGGGCAAGCAATAATCCGTCGCTCTATGAACCTTAAATTCACATTTCGTCACGCGGGATAGTGTCCTCCAGCGTTTTCGAAAATATCAAATTTTTGTTTTCATATGCGTTTATCTCGGCGCGCAGGAAGAAATGCTCCGAATCAGACCACATTTCACAGTTCGTTTCGGTCCGAAGCTGGATGTCATCACGCTCCATCTCCTGCGTCCAGCGGCATTCGCCACGCGCGGACAGAGGGTCATCGGGGTGAATCGACCATTTCTCGAAAGCAGAGCTTCCATTGATCAGCCCATGCATTTCGTCGCGAACCTTGCCGAAGTCATCATCGATAATCAGGTGGGTCAGGCCCGAGTTCATATCTGTCTCGACCCGACGCGCGTTCCGCGGCTCTCGCAATGTTGTGACGGCGCGCGGGGCCTCAGCATCGGGTGGAGGAAAAGCACATTCATCCGCGCAGCCCGGTTCACGGGTCGGCAGGATGATCTCGCCGCCTGTCAGATGCAGTTCGGCAGTTTCGGGTGACGGCCAGATCAGCGGCCAGTAGGCGCTTGAAACGGCGACCCGCAAGCGATGCCCCTTGGGCATGCGATAGGCGATATGGTCGAGGTCAATGTCAATGTCATAGACCTCTCCGGGCGTCAGCGCAGTTGGCTCGGCGTGGCTGTCGCGGTGGGTCAGGTTCAGCACGCCATATGTGATCCGGGTCGAGGCTCCGTCCGGGTGGATATGGTTCAGCCGAACCGCAATCTGCGCCTGCGGTTTGTCGGCGCTCAGCCGCAGCCGGATTTTCGGCGCGCCAACGATCTCGGTATCTGTTTCCAGGGGCAGGCCGTCGAAACAGACGGACAAAGCGTCGTCGCCCCGCTGATCGCCGGGCATGTCGGGGCCAAGCCAGATCGCGCAATACTCGCCGCTCTCCATCCCGCAGGTGTGCGGCGACCGGATGCGCATATCCAACGGCCCATCGCTGCCCAGACCATTATCCGTCAGGCGCAGCGCCGTTGTGGGCAGGTGGGAGGTCGCCCCCTCGGCCTCGGCAATCCATC
Organism: Ruegeria sp. G7; assembly: GCF_056535465.1. Classification (NCBI taxonomy): domain Bacteria; kingdom Pseudomonadati; phylum Pseudomonadota; class Alphaproteobacteria; order Rhodobacterales; family Roseobacteraceae; genus Ruegeria; species Ruegeria sp. G7. The sequence continues at coordinate 2,002,300 of NZ_JBQFIL010000001.1, forward strand.
TTCCCGGCCGTTCGTTGTACCAGCGCGCGGGCCGCACGCCGTCCATGACATAGGCGCGATAGTCAGGATCATCCGCAACCCCGGTATCCTCGCCCTTCAGCCAATGATCCCACCAGCGCAGCGCCTCTTGCAGAAAGCCGATGCGCGGCTCGGGCACGGCAAAATGCGGATATTTGTGGACCCAAGGGCCAACGATTCCTTTTGCCGGAGCATCGAGCGCCTCAACCAGCAACGGCACGGTGTTCTTGTAGGAGTCCCCCCAGCCGCCGACTGCCAGTGTGGCGGCGCGAATGGCGCTGAAATCCTCGCAGACTGAGCCATGCTGCCAATAGGCATCTCGCGCCTGATGGCGCAGCCAGACCGAGGGCAGGAAGGGTTCGTTTTCAAGCCGCTTCAGCCAGAGATCACGCCAGTTGTCCCGCAACGCTGGGTCCGGCGCGCGCGAGGAATAGGACCACATCGTCGCGCCCCAGCCCAGATTCTCGTTCAGCAGGCAGCCGCCCTTGTAGTGGATGTCATCAGCATACCGATCCGCCGTCGAACACAACGTGATGATCGCCTTTAGAGCCTCGGGTTGCATCGCCGCGACCTGCAGGGAATTGAACCCACCCCAGCTGATCCCCATCATCCCAACCGAGCCATTGCACCATGGCTGATCGGCCAGCCAGCGGATCACCTCGACGGCATCATCCAGCTCTTGTTGGGTGTATTCATCCTCCATCAGCCCGTCGCTGTCGCCATTCCCGCGCATGTCGACGCGGATGCAGGCATAGCCGCGCTTGGCGAACCACGGATGGGTCAGCGCGTCACGGGTCGCGGTGCTGTCGCGTTTGCGATAGGGCAGGTGCTCGAGGATCGCGGGAACCGGGTGGTCGAGCGCATCGACAGGCCGCCAGACGCGCGCCGACAGGCGGCAGCCGTCGGGCATGGTGAGGCCCATATCGGCGATGTCCTCGATCTCGCGAAGTGTGTTGGGGGGCTGCGCCATGTGTCTGATCTCCGGGCCGAAAAGGGACCCGGCCAAGATGTCAGATCAGTCCCGGATTGCAATCACCAGATCCATGACATTGGTTCCAGTCGGCCCCGTGACCAGCAACGCCCCCGCCGTGTCGAGGAAACTGCCGCTATCGGCGCGCTGCAGATAATCCTCGGCCTCAGGTTTCCACGTGGTTCCGGTCACAATGGCCCCGGCGGCGTCGGTCGGCCCGTCCGTGCCATCGGTGCCGCCGACGATCACGGTCAATCCGGGCTGCCCCGCAATCTCTCGCGCCAGGGCCAGCGCCAGCGCCTGATTGCGCCCGCCGCGACCGGGAGAGGCGGGCAGAACCACCGTAGGCTCTCCGCCAAACACCATCACGCCGTTGGGCATCTGACGCAGCCGCGCGCCGATACGGGTCGCGACGGTCAGATAGTCGTCATGCATCGCCTCTTCATTGGCCAGAACCTCAAGCCCGGCCTGTTGCGCCGCCCGTGCAGCCGCGTCGCGCGCATGGGCGTTGGATGCGATGATCGAGGTCTGCGCCGAAAACGCAGGCGCGTCCGGCAGTGATCCGATACCGGACCCGATCACGCCCAGATCGTCACCGGGCACGTCCGAGATCGCCAGAACCGTCGCCTTTGCCCCTGAGAAATGCGACAACAACCCGCCGCCCTTGATCCGGGACAGTTTGCGCCGTTCCGCATTCATCGCGCCGATATCCAGCCCGTCCGCCAGCAGCTGACGGTTCAGCGCCGCAAGATCTTCAAGGCTGTTTCCTGGCATTAAGTCTTCGGCCAAAGACGACGCGCCGCCCGAAACCAGCAGCAGCACATGGCTGCCCGTGGGCATCCCTTCAACAGCTTCGCGCAGCGCACTGCCCCCGGTCAGTGAACGGGCATCGGGAACCGGGTGAGATGCTTCGATCACCCGGATATGCGCAGGCAGCCCGTCGCCATGTCCATCCTTGGTCACGACCAGAGCGGGCACATCACCGAACCGTTCCACCGCTGCGCGTGCCATCGCACCTGCGGCTTTGCCCACCGCCAGAATCTGATCGGGGCGGTCCATATCTCGCGTGGCCTCTAGGGTCGCGCGATAGCCGTCAACGGCTGCAACGCCAGCGCGCCAGAAGTCCAAAGCCAGTTGTGACGTCTGCATCAGCTTTCCATCCAAATCGTAACCGGCCCGTCATTGACCAGTTCCACCGCCATATCTGCCCCAAACGCTCCGGTTTCCACCGGAATACCCAGAGCCGCGAGTTTACGGGCAAAAGCCTCGTATAACTGTTCGCCCTCAGCTGCCGGGGCGGCTGCGGAAAATCCGGGCCGGTTGCCCCGCGAGGTGTCTGCGGCCAGCGTGAACTGGCTGACCACCAGCGCCGAGCCCCCAACGTCCAGAATCGAACGGTTCATCTTCCCCGCTTCGTCCTTGAAAATCCGCAGCTTTGCGACCTTTTCCGCCAGCTGCACGACCTGAGCGTCGCCATCTCCCTGCATCGCGCAGACAAGGATCATCAATCCCGGTCCCGACTGACCGATGACCGAGCCGTCGACGGTCACCGAGGCCCGGGAAATTCGTTGAAGCAAAGCGCGCATGATTGTGTTTCTCGCTTGGTGAAGTGCTGGTTTATCCGCGCCAGTCGACAATCTGACTGACCTCAGCGCGATCCGTTCGAAACGCATTTGCGGGGTGGTCGGGATCGGGATAGCCGAATGAAATCGCGCAGAGGATCAGGCGATCATTAGGGATGTCGAAATAGCGATGCAGAAATGGGCCATACGACGCAACTGCGGCCTGCGGGATGGTAGCCACGCCCAACGCCTGCGCCGCCAGAGTGAACGCCGTCACGAACCCTCCGCAATCCATAGCGCCGTAGGCGCCCAGCTCTGCCGGGCTTGACAGGATCGCGCAATGTGGGGCGCCGAAAAGGGTGAAGTTTTCCATCATCTGCCGGGCCGAACCGGCGCGGTCGCCTTTCTCAACCCCCACCGCGTCATACAGCGCCCATCCGCAGGCGCGGCGGCGTTCCTGATAAACACCGGAATAGCCGGTCGGGAAGGGCAGGTCCGGTGCCGGGGTGCCACTGGTCGCCTCTTGCAGAAGGGCCGCGCGGAACGCGTCGGTCTCGGGTCCGGTTGTTATCGTCAGTTGCCAAGGCTGCGCGTTGCACCAGCTGGGCACACGGCTGGCACTGGACACGATCTGTTCGATCTGATCGCGCGGCACCGGATCGGGCCGAAACGCACGGCAGGACTGGCGCGCGTGCAGCAACTGGTTCAACGCTGTGAATGTCACGGGTGCCTCCGGTCTGATCGGGGCGAAGATGACGTCAGGGCGCGCGATGCGCAAGGCTATTGCTGGCCGGTCGCCACCAGATATCCAACGCCAGCAGCGACCAGAAGGCCCAGAACAACCGCGATGGTGATCTTGATCGCGGACCATGGCCTCTCACCCTGAACGCGACCGGTGCGCCCGTTGACGACAAAGCGATAGGTCTGGCCGCGATACTTGTAGGCCGCCATCCAGACCGGCAGAAGAATGTGTTTGAACGTGACATCGCGCACATCTGTATCGACCGCATGGATACGCTGGCGATCACCGCCAATGTCGAACCGCACGTCGCGTTCGATCACCCGGGCCATATGCGCCCGCGCCTCGGAGTATCCTTCTCGCAACTCGACCGTATAGGCCTCGGCCCGAAAACCGGCCAGATATTCGGGCTGATAAGGTTCAAGCGCGGGCAGATCCCATGGCTCCAGCGCGTCGGTGTAGGACTTGGGCAGCGACCGAGAGGCCAGCACCAGCACATCGTCGAAGAACCGTGCCACGCGTCCAGATTTTGGGCTCCACCGCACCTTGGGCACCTGCTGCTGCACGCGTTTCCCATCCCGCATGACGGTCCGGGTTTCGTAATAAACGACGCCGCGCTCCCCCCGATAGCTGGACTTGGTGTCGGCGTCGAAGGTCCAGTAGGGCACATAGATGCCCTGCATCTTGCGCCCCTTGCGGGCGTATTCCTTAAGCCCGTTTGGAGCGAACCAAAGCCGCCCCAGCCAGTTGCCCATCGCCTTGTGTGCACTGCGCTCATCCAGCGCAAAGGGTAGAACGCCACGCGGCTTGATATGACGGCTCACACCGGTATCCGTCACGACCGGAGTGGCGCAGAACGGGCATTCGGCGGCATGAGTGTTCGGGTCGAATTCGACCTGCGCAGCGCAGTTCGGGCAAGTGAGAACGCGGGTTTCTTCGATCTCGCTGTCCGGCAGACGTTCCGCTATCGCAGCGTCAAAATCCAGCTCGCGCAGGCTCGCGCCGCCCCAGGGGCCCGCACCGATGGGTTCGGAATGACCACAATGATCACAGGTCAGCGTCCCGTCACCGGGGTTGAACCGGTAATCCGCCCCGCATTGGTTGCAGGGAAAGCGGTGTTCGTCTGTCATAGGTTGTTCTCGTTGGGGAATTCATGGCGACCGGGTCCGATATGCCAACGCACCAAAAGCGCGCTCATAACGCAGATCACGAAGAAAGCAGCCGAATTCTGGGCCAGTACCCACCATCCATAGGGTGTCAGGATTCCGTCAATCGAACGAACAGCCCCAATACCGCCAATAGTTGAACCGAAATTTGGGTTGTTGGATTGTCGCCAGCCCAAATAACGGCCGATTGCTATGCCAAGCGCGACAAGACTCAGGCCAATGCCCGCTCCCCATAAGGCGGCACGAAGATAACTAACCGTCTTACGCATCAAAACGTGCAGAACCGGTGTGACAAGAGTCCACGAGATCAAGAAGGCAAACGGGAGTCCGAGAATGGACCACATAACGAAATGCCCTAACATCGGGTCCCAGCTGTCACGGCGCAGAGCTTCGAGGAGAAGCCAGGACCCCACATAGGCAGGGCAACCCAATAGTGCACATAGATTCACGGCGTGCACATAAACCCTTGTCGAATAAGGTGTCGTGTCGATAGGTTTGTTAATCACCTTACGCCCCCGGTGGCGGAGGCGGCAGGATCGTAAACAGTTGCGCCAGTTCCTGCACGTCGCCCGCCTTTTTCCAACCGTCCTGACCGGCGGTCCAGACATGGGTGTCGCGCGTCAGCTCTCCGTCAGCGGCCATGCGCCCCATCTTGGCCTTTGAGAATGGCCCGCTGGTCTGCCCATCCACGGCGATATGCCACACATGCTCAACCGGCGGAGGAGGGGGCGGTGCCGCATGCGCCGAGGGTTGCGGGGCAGCGGGGGCGGAACCGCCCCACGGGCCGCTCGGCTGACCCGCTGCCATGTTCGACATCTGCTGCGCCATCGCCATACCCATGCCCATGCCAAGACCGGCACCCATGCCGCCGCCCTGACCGGGGTTATTGGCGGCCGCCGTCATGGCCTCAGCCGCTGAATACTGGGTGAACTTGCCCAGATCTCCAGCCAGCCCCATCGATGTGCGCTTGTCCAGCGCCGCCTCGACCGCGGGCGGCAGCGAGATGTTCTCGATGTAGAACTCGGGCATCTCCAGCCCATAGCCGTCCAGAACGGGCGAGACCTCGGCCGCGATCAGCTTGCCCAGATCGGCGGTGTTGGCGGCCATGTCCAGAACCGGGATGCCCGACCCCGCGATGACGCGGCTGAACTCCTGCACGATGATGTTCCGGATCTGAAAGCTGATCTCATCCATGGTGAACTCACCATCGGTACCCACAATCTCGACCAGAAACTTGGCCGCATCCTTGACGCGCACCGTGTAAGTGCCAAAGGCGCGAATACGGGTCGGGCCGAACTCGGGATCGCGCAGCATGATTGGGTTTTTGGTGCCCCATTTCAGATCGTTGAAGCGGGTCGTGTTGACGAAATAAATCTCGGACTTGAAGGGCGACTGAAACCCGTGATCCCAGTGCTGCAGCGTGGTCATGATCGGCATGTTGTTGGTCTCAAGCATATAGAGCCCCGGCGTGAATACATCTGCCAACTGCCCTTCATGCACAAACACCGCCGCCTGACCCTCGCGCACGGTCAGCTTGGCGCCGTATTTGATCTCGTGGCCTTCACGCTCGAACCGCCAGACCATGGTGTCGCGGGTGTCGTCGACCCAGTGGATGACGTCAATAAATTCGCCGGTCAGAAAATCAAAAATTCCCATTGGATTTCTCCTGTCTTCGGGGTCAGAGCGACTGCCCCATCAATTCGCGTGCAATGATACGGACCACCGGGCGGGCTTCCTCAGCGGTCATGCCCGCGCGCAGGCGCGGGTCGTAGAGGATGGTCAGCAGCTTTTCGTCATGGCTGGTGAGTAGGGCAAACTCGTCATCATCGTTGAAGATCGAGGGCCGCGCCCGAGGGCTGTCATTCGGCAGGCCCAGCCCCTGCGCAATCTCTTCATGAATGCAGCTGAGCCGCACCAGATCGGGATGCTCGGACCGGATCAGTGCGACCGCCCGCGTATAGGTCTGCGGCGACCCGGTCGAGGCCGAGGCAAAGACGAAGCAATAAAACGACCGCGGCAGCTTATCGAATAGATCAAGCTGCGCCTGCCCGATACCCGGGATTAGCTGCCGCAACCGCGCCTGTACATAATCCGTGTCATCCTCGCCCGCGACAAAGACGTGAAAATTCGCATTGCGGCTGACGGTCGAAACCGGATGACCCGTCAGCCGCGACAGGCGATTGGCATAGGACCCGATCTGGGCCGCATCCAACTGCCGTACCTCGGGCGCGACCGAGGGGCCGAATTCGGGCTTGATCCGCACCGCGCCGGACCAACGGCTCAGCTGTCGGCTGGTCCCACCGCCGCTGGTCGAAACCACCTGCGTCGGGTATTCGTTGTAAAAGGCGATCGTCTCGAAATTGCGGGCCAGATCGTCGGCGTCATAGGGCGTATCCGGGCCACCCCCATCCGTGCGCAGCAACCCGCGCGTCAGCAGATTGTTCTGCACGCTTTGGTAATACCGCGCCAGATCGAGACTTGCGGCAGAGGGGGGCACATACGCGTTGCTCGGCCCCTGAGGCTGCGCCGGGCGGGGTTCGGGTGTGATCGAGGTGGTCAGAGCCTCGTCACAGCTGGCCAGCGCCAGCAGCGAAAAGCCCAGCACCGCAGTCTTGATCCATGAAAGCCGCCGCACGCGTACCGTCCCTTTAGCCGGGAACCGCCGTTCCGGCATTGTCGCCGATCCCGTCCTGCCGGGCCTTGGCTGCCGCCAGTGTGTCGCGCAGTTCGGTTTCCATTTTCTGCAACTCTTCCTCGGCCGCGGCGCGTTTGGCCTTGCCTTCGTCTGCAATCGCAAGGCTTTCGTTGATCGTGCCGATCAGGTCCGCGTTGGCCTGTTTGACGGCCTCGATGTCAAAGACCCCACGCTCCATCTCTTGGCGGATTGCTTTGTTCGACTCGCGCAGATTGGCCGCGTTCGAGGTCAGCAACTCATTGGTCAGATCATTTGCATCGCGCACAGCCGCCGCTGCTTCGGCGCTGCGCTGAATGGTGACGGCCTGCGCCAGCTGCGTTTCCCACAGCGGTACGGTGTTCACGAGTGTCGAGTTGATCTTGGTCACCAGCGACTTGTCATTTTCCTGCACCAGACGGATCGAGGGCAGAGACTGCATCGTCACCTGACGCGTCAGTTTCAGGTCGTGAACCCGGCGCTCCAGATCATCGCGGGCAGCGCGCAGGTCGCGCAGCTCTTGCGCTTTCATCACCTGTTGGTCTTCGGGCGCGGCCTGCACTTCGGCCTCTTTTTCCGGGATGTCGTGGCTGTCCAACTCGGTCAGCTTTTCCTCACCCGCCGCGATATAGAGCGCCAGTTCATCGTAGAATTCCAGCGTCTTTTCATAAAGCAGGTCGAGCGATTTGATGTCTTTCAGCAGCGTATGCTCGTGCCCCAGCAGATCATCGGTGATGCGGTCGATCTGGCTTTGGACTTCTTCATACTGCGCCGTGAACTTGGCAAAAGGCGCGGCGCGACCCAGCAGTTTCTCCCACCAGCTCCGCTCGCGCCGGACGTCCAGTTCGCTGACCGAGAAGCCGCGGATCGTGGTCACGATATTGCGGAGGCTGTCGCCCGCAGGCCCCACATCCTTGTTGCGCACATCGGCCAGCATCGCCTGACTGATTTCCTGCAACTCGGCCTGCGCCGAAGACCCGAAGGACACGATCGAGTTGGTGTTGTCCATGTCGATCTCGTTCATCCGCTTGCGGATTTCCGCGCCGACGGGTTCATCGGCCTCCTCAAGCGGAACGATTTGTGCTTTCGGCTCGGGCAGGGCTACGGCGGTGACTTCCTGTACCAGCGTTTCGGCCTCGACGGCTTTGTTCTTGATCTCATCGGACATGGGGATAATCCTCGCTCAAATAGTGGCCGGTCAGTCCAACCGGACGCCTTCGCGCTGCAACCGGTCGCGCAGCACATCAATTTCAACCGTCAGATCACTGCGGTCATCCAATAGCATTTTCCGCGTTCGCGCCGCGAAATTCTGTTCCAGATCCTCCAGTAGGGCGGTGTAATCCTGCAGCGCCTGCGCGTCGCGGGTGCGGGCGTAGACGTCTGCGAATTTCACCGTCGCATCGCGCGCACCTTGCAAATAAACCGTCAGGTATTTCCGGGCCCCGGCCAGATCGCGCGGGTCTTCCTCGACCGTGCGGAACAGATCGCGGGCGGTGTCCTGAAAGCGTTCAACCCGCGCTTCGATCCGGCGATCACCGGCGCGTTTGATCGCGTCAGTCATCTGGGTCAGATGGGTCTCGGCATCCTCAACTACTCGTGCGACGCGGTCCTGTTGAAAGGTGTCGATCCCTTCCATTCCCTTGTCCTTCAGCGGGTCGATTCCGAACGAGACTGAGTGCAAAACCGTTGCCGCGACGCCAAACAGTACGGGGGCCAGCAGGCTGGCCTGCGCGGCGGTTTCGGCGTCCAGAAACTCGGTCCGGTATGAGGCCAGCGCGGCACCCAACCCGGTTAGAACGCTTGAAAACATCTTGCGCGGAAAGGCCGGTCTGCGCGCGGTGCGGCGCGCGTTATAGGCTGCTTCGGCCCGCAACCCTTCGCGCAGCAGGAAGGCCGCGGCGGTCAGAAGCCCGGCTGCGACCAAGCCGATGGTCATGCCGATGGCACCATCGTTCAGCGACAGAAACACCAGCGGGATCGCCGGGATGAACAGGATGTTCGCCCGCGCACCGGCAGGCTCGACCCGGGCGCCATCGAACTGGCCGCGCTGAGGCTGGTCCTGCGCAGGCCCCTCACCTTGAGGGCTGAATTTGCCGCCGTACCGTTTGGCCATGTCTCTACAGGCCCCCTAGCAATCCGCTGCAGACGCCGAACAGCAGCACCAGCAAGGCCGCATAGGCCAATTTTTGCACTCCGGTCCCGGACATGGTGCCCCCCAACTGTGGCTATCACAGAAAAGTTAGGCGATGCGCAGGCTTGGCGCTAGGGGGAAGGTTGAATAACCCGCATCACTTGCGAGTTTTCTTGCCGATCGCCGGTCTTTTGCGCTGTGGCCGGGCGGGGCGTTTGGGGGGTGGTTTCTGGCCATCCTCGGCCTCCAGCCCCAGTTGATCCCGCATGACCCGGCGGCGGATTTCCTCGACCGCACCGGATTTCAGATCACCAAGTTGGAACGGGCCATAAGAGACCCGCAGCAGACGGTTCACCACATAGCCGATATCTTCGATGGCGCGCCGAATTTCGCGGTTCTTGCCTTCGCGCAGACCGATGGTCAGCCAAGCATTTGCACCCTGTTGACGGTCCAGTGTCACGGTCATGGGCTGAAAGCGTTCTCCGTCGATCACCAGCCCCTTGCGCAGCGGTTCAAAATCCTCGTCCTTGGGTCGTCCGTTGACCCGCACGCGGTATTTGCGCAGCCACCCGGTCGAGGGCAGTTCCAGCTTGCGCTTGATGCCGCCATCATTGGTCAGCAGCAGCAACCCTTCCGAGTTCAGGTCAAGCCGCCCGACGCTCATCACCCGCGGCATATCCTCAGGCAGGTCGTCAAAGATCGTCTTGCGGCCCTTTTCGTCGCGCGCGGTCGTCACCAGACCGGGCGGCTTGTGATATAGCCACAGGCGCGCGGGCTCCGGCTCGGACACCGGTTTGCCATCGACGGTGATCTTGTCTTTGGCGGTCACATTCAACGCCGGGCTGTTGATGGGTTTGCCATTCACGGTCACACGACCGGCTTCGATCATGCGCTCAGCCTCGCGGCGCGAGGCGACGCCGGCGCGGGCCAGCACTTTGGCGATCCGGTCGCCGGGAGGAGGGGTCTTTGTCATCCCCCGGCCATAGCGCATCCCGGCGGCTTGCGAAAGACAGGTTTCTGAGGCAGTCAGAGGCATGGAGTTCCGATCCTACATGAAACTCGCGCTGGAACAGGCGCAGGCGGCGGCAGACCGGGGCGAGGTGCCAGTCGGTGCGGCGATTGTCGCGCCGGACGGGCAGGTGGTGGCCGCTGACGGCAACCGCACGCGTGAGATGAACGACCCCACGGCGCACGCCGAGATACTGGCCCTGCGTGCGGCCTGTGCGCAGGCCGGGTCAGAGCGGCTGCCGGATCACGATCTGTATGTCACGCTGGAACCCTGCGCCATGTGCGCGGCGGCGCTGGCGGCGGCGCGCATCCGGCGCGTGTATTATGGGGCATCCGATCCGAAATCCGGCGGCGTCGCCCATGGCGCGCGGGTATTCTCGCACCCGCAGACACATCACCGGCCAGAGGTCTACGACGGGATTGCCGCTGAGGAGGCCGCCGCCTTGCTGAAACGCTTTTTCGCGGCGCAGCGCGGTTAGGATTTGACGACCATCTCGCGTGGGATATCCGCCAAAGGCTGGCCACCGTCCGGCGTCACCACAAAGCTCTCGGTGATTGCCAACCCCCAGTCCGGGGTCCACAGGCCGGGCATCAGGTGGAAGGTCATGTTTTCCTGCAGTTCTGTCTTGTCGCCGGGTCGCAGGCTCATGGTGCGTTCGCCCCAGTCGGGTGGATAACTCATCCCGATGGGATAGCCGGTGCGGTTGGCTTTGACATACCCGGCGCGGGCAAAACTGTCATAGACGCAGGCCGCGACCTCTTCGCAGGTGGTGCCCGGACGCGCGGCGGCCAAGGCATCGTCGATGGCGGTCAGAACGGCGGCCTCGGCCCGGCGGATGTCCTCCGGTGGATCGCCTAGAAACAGGCTACGGCTGGCGGGGCAGTGATAACGGTGATAGCAGCCCGAGATTTCGAAATAGGTCGCTTCGTCGCGCGTCAGAGGGCGGTCATTCCAGGTGATATGCGAGGCCGAGGCCTCTGGGCCCGAGGGCGCAATCGGCACGATCGCGGGGTAATCGCCGGCGAGGCCCGGTAAGCCTGCGATCCCCGCCGCCTGAACTTTGGCGACAAGCTGGTTCTTCGGCAGCCCCTCGCGAAACGCGTCGCGCAGAACGCCGTGCATATGAGCGGTCAACCGGCCCGCTTTGCGCATCATCCCGATCTCGGCGTCGCTTTTGACCGCGCGCTGCCAGTTCACAAGGCCGGTGGTGTCGGTCAATGCGCCGAAAGCGCGTTCGAGAATGCGATGACTGGTGGCCGAGTAATAATAGTTGTCCATCTCGACCCCCAGCCCCGAGGTCCAGCCGCGTTCGCGTAAGGCAATCACAAGCGCATCAACGGGGTGGTGATCGGGGTGTTGGACGTGTTCTTCCGGCCAGTCCAGCAGGTCCGACGCTTCCAGCCATGTGGTCTGCGCCGCGCCCGCCTTGTCCTGCGTTCGCCCCCACCAGAGCGGCGCGCCTTTGGCGGGCAGGATCACCATCTGCGGCACGTAGAAGCTCCACCCGTCATAGCCCGTCAGCCACGCCATGTTCGACGGATCTGTGATCAGAAGGGTCTCGATCCCGCGCTGGGCCATGGCTGCGCGGGTCTTGGCCAGACGGTCCGCATATTCCTGCGAGCTGAAATCCGAGGCGGGCATCAGAGTGTGATGGCCTGCATCACCTCAGGTTCGATCACATCGACCCCCGGCAGACCGCCTTTCAGCGCATCTGCCGACTGTTCGAGGATCGGGAAGGTTTTGTAGTGGCAGGGGATGACGGTCTTGAAGTTGAAATAGCGATTGGCCGCATAGGCCGTGCCTTTCATGTCCATGGTGAAATGGCCGCCCGCCGACAGGATGCCGATGTCGGGTTTGTAGTAGTCCCCCATCCACTCCATATCCGCCATGATGTCTGTGTCGCCCGAGACATAAACCATGCGACCCTCGGCAGCGATCATATAGCCCACTTCGGTGCCGCCCGCGCGCAAGCCATCCGGCGTGGAAAAGGTCGAACTGTGTGAGGCCGGAACCATCGAGACCTTCACCCCGTTCAGATCAACCGTGCCGCCCTTGTTGAAGCCGACGGTCTCGATCCCCTCGGCTTCGGCCCAGTATCCCATCAGGTCATATTGCCCGACGACGGGCACGTTCAGATGTTTGGCCAGCGGCAGCACGTCGGCGACATGGTCGAAATGGGTGTGGGTCAGCAGGATATGCGTCGCGCCCGACACTGCTGCATCGTGCTGATCCTCGGGCAGCACCGGGTTGCCGGTCAGCCATGGATCGATCAGCAGAACCTGCCCTGCGGTTTCAATGCGAAAGCTGCCATGTCCCAGCCAGATGATATTCATGAAAAATCCTCCCAATTTAGGCTTGGAGCCAGCCTAGCATCGGCTATGTAAAAATCCATGGATTGGACGCAGGAAATCGATGGTTATTGCGAGCGCCTGTCGCCCGCCTATTGGGCCGAGCCGGTAAACGCCGTAACCAACGCCGCGTTTCTGGTCGCGGCGTTCATCATGTGGCGGCGCGTGCGCGGGCAGGGGATGCCGCTGGCGATGGCTCTGGTGGCGGTGCTGGCGTTGATCGGTATTGGCAGTTACCTGTTCCACACCCATGCGCAGGTCTGGGCCGCGCTGGCCGATGTTGTGCCGATCCTGCTGTTCATCCTGATCTATATCTTCGCCGTGAACCGTGATGTCTGGGGGATGCGTCCGGCATACGCACTTGGGCTGACCGCTCTGTTCTTTCCCTATGCGGCCCTCACTATCCCCATGTTCCAATGGGTGCCCGGGCTGGGGGGCTCAGCGGCTTACGCGCCGGTGCCCTTGCTGATTCTCATCTATGCCGCCTTGCTACGCCGCAAGACGCCGGAAACGGCAGCCGGCCTGGCGATCGGAGCGATGATCCTGATCGCCTCGATCACCTTCCGCGCGCTGGATGAGCCGACCTGCACCCACCTGCCAATGGGCACGCACTTCATGTGGCACATCCTGAACGCCACCATGCTCGGCTGGATGATCGAGGTCTATCGGCGGCACCTGATGCGCCGCGCCTAGTCGCGGAACGCCGCCGCTAGATGATCGGGAAGATCGAACTCGTCCAGAACCCGCGCGCGCCCTTCGACTGACATCTTGACGGCGGTTTTTTCGACGATGCGCTGGATTTTCTCGGCCGAATGTTTGGCCGCGAAAGGTGCGAAATACCATTTCAGGAATACGAAACAGATTACATCCTCAAGCGCCTGAACCTCCGGGTTACGCTTGATTCCCTGTTTGCGCAGCATCTGCTCGGCGGCTTCGATCTGATCCGCACCGTATTCGGCCTGCTCCATCAGGGCACGGACCACCTCGGCATGAAACACTCCCTGTGCCTTGCGCCAGGCCAGATAACCGGCGCGACCTTCGGGATATTCCGCCCGCTTCAGTTTCCAGCGTTCGACATGCTGCCCCCGCGCGGCGATCTGCAGCGCGTCCGAGGCGTCGGGGAACAGCCGGTCAAGCTCGGCGCTCATGCGCTGGCCGTACAGCAGCGCTTCGGGCTGGCCGTCTTCGAGGTTGGGGTCCTGCGCGTTGGCCGCATCGATTGCGTCCAGAACGACTTGCTTGCGAGTGCTCATACTTGGCTCCGTTGGCTGACCTGAACCGCGTCGGGCGGTTCGGCTGATTTTCGGAACCATGCTAACGGCTTGTCGCTGCCTGTGCAGCAGTCAATTGCATACGCGCCGGATCAGGTGAGGGGGGGTGGGAGGACTGATCCGGCGCGCCGGGCAGGATTACTTGCCTGCCTCGGACAGGCCCTTGGTCACAAGCTCGGACACCGGTTCGGGGAAGGTGAGAGTCCGGGTCAGAGGGGTCATGTCAAAGCTCAGCGCCATGGCCGGGCCGGTCAGAACAGTTGCAGACAGAACAATGGCAGTCACGAAGGTTTTCATTTGAATTCTCCGGGTTTGAGCGTTTCGTCATCATGAAATGAACAGTTCAGTTTAATTATTCAAGAGCAAAATGAACTAACCGGTTTACTTTTTCGCATATCGGCTATTCGATGAGGACAAAGGCGAATTGAAACGCCCATGCGCGCACTGGTCTTGCGGGTGCTGCGGCAGACGGGTAAACGCCCTGTCTAAGCGTATATGAGGTTTTCCGATGTCGATTGACCAAAGCACCGCCGCCAAGGTGGCCAAACTGGCCCGGATCAAGGTCGAGGATGACGCGCTACCCGCGCTGGCGTCCGAATTCAACACCATCCTTGGGTTTATCGAGCAACTGAACGAGGTCGATGTGGACGGTGTCGAGCCGATGGTCTCGGTCGAGCCGATGCGCCTGAAACGGCGTGAGGATGTGGTCACTGACGGAGACCAGCAGGACAAGGTTCTGGCCAACGCCCCCGACGCGCGCGAGGGCTTTTTCGCAGTCCCCAAAGTGGTGGAGTAAGACATGAGCGATCTGAACAAACTGGGCCTGGCCGAGGCCCGCGAAGCGCTGCGCAAGGGTGATGTGACCTCGGTCGAGCTGACCGAATCCTGTCTCAAGGCAATTGACGACGCCGATGCGCTCAACGCATTTGTCCACAAAACACCCGAGCTTGCGCTGGAACGCGCCAAGGCTGCGGATGAGCGGATCAAGGCGGGCGACGCACCGTCGATGTGTGGCCTGCCAATTGGCATCAAGGACCTGTTCTGTACCAAGGGCGTGCCGTCGCAGGCGGCCTCGAAAATTCTGGATGGGTTCAAGCCGGAATACGAATCCACCGTCTCGCAGCAACTGGCCGATGCCGGTGCGGTGATGCTGGGCAAGCTGAATATGGACGAATTCGCGATGGGGTCGTCCAACGAAACCTCGACCTATGGCAATGCCGTCAGCCCGTGGCGGCGCGGCAATGATGATGCGCAGCTGACGCCCGGCGGCTCGTCGGGTGGGTCTGCTTCGGCTGTGGCAGCTGATCTGTGTCTGGCGGCGACCGGCACCGATACCGGCGGTTCGATCCGCCAGCCTGCCGCCTTTGTGGGCATCACCGGGATCAAACCCACCTACGGTCGTTGCTCGCGCTGGGGCATCATCGCGTTTGCCTCCTCGCTCGATCAGGCTGGCCCGATGACCAAGAACGTCCGCGATGCGGCGATCATGCTGGAAACCATGTGTGGTCACGATGCTAAGGACTCCACCAGCGCCGAGCTGGCCGTCCCGAATTTCGAGGCGATGCTGACCGGCGACATCAAGGGCAAGAAAATCGGTATCCCCAAGGAATACCGCATGGAAGGTATGCCCGCCGAGATCGAAAAACTGTGGGCTGACGGCGCCGCCATGCTGAAAGACGCGGGCGCCGAGATCGTCGATATCTCGCTGCCGCACACCAAATACGCGTTGCCTGCTTACTATGTGATTGCGCCCGCCGAGGCGTCGTCGAACCTCGCCCGCTATGACGGCGTCCGCTATGGCCGCCGCGCGCATCTGGCGCAGGGCGATGGCATCACTGAGATGTACGAAAAGACCCGCGCGGAAGGCTTCGGTCACGAGGTTCAGCGTCGGGTGATGGTCGGCACCTATGTTCTGTCCGCAGGCTTCTACGACGCCTACTACAACCGCGCCCGCAAGGTCCGTACCCTGATCAAGAAAGACTTCGAAGATGTCTTCGCTGCTGGCATCGATGCGATTCTCACACCTGCGACGCCATCCGCCTCGTTCGGTTTGGGCGAGATGACCGAGGCCGATCCCGTTCAAATGTACTTGAACGACGTCTTCACGGTCACAGTGAACCTCGCAGGCCTGCCGGGTATCTCGGTTCCCGCAGGTCTCGATAAACAAGGACTGCCGCTGGGCTTGCAGCTGATCGGCCGCCCATGGGACGAGGGTGATTTGCTCAACACCGCCTATGCGCTGGAAAGCGCGGCGGGGTTTGTGGCCAAGCCCGCCAAATGGTGGTAAGCCTCGGGCCCGAGACAGCGATAGACAACCGGAGCAGCCTCATGCGCAATTTGCTTCTGATCCCGGCCCTCGGGCTGGTCGTGGCCTGCGACACCGTCGCGCCCGTTTCGGGTACCGGGTTCAATACGCCGGAATATCAGGCCCAGCGCGAGGCTGAGCTGGCCGGACAGGGCTTGGCCGGCAACCCGCTTCTGCCGCCCGAGGCGATCTCGGAACAACCGCTCACGGCGGAAGGGACGGCGACGGGCGATGCGTCGGATATTGCCAACCAGACGGCGATCGCATTGGCGAACACGTCCGGGCAGGCAGCGCCCGTGGCACCGCTGACGGCGACCAACAGCACCGCCATCTCTGACGAGCAGGATTTCGAGGCCGTCTCGAACCGCCGCAGCATCGATGACGACGCGGCCCGGATCGAACAAAACCGCCAAACCTATGAGGTCATCGCTCCCACCGCCGTGCCCCAGCGCGGCTCGGACGGGCAGCCCAACATCGTGCAATACGCGCTGAGCACCTCAAACCCCGTCGGCACCCAGCTTTACAGCCGCGCCGGGTTCAATCTGCAGGCCAAAGCCGAACGCAATTGCGCGCAATTCGCCTCTCCCGATCAGGCCCAGATCGAGTTCCTGTCAAATGGCGGCCCGCAACGCGACCGCAAAGGGCTGGACCCGGACGGCGACGGTTACGCTTGCGGCTGGGACCCCAGCGCGTTCCGCAGTGCCGTCAACAACTGACCTCTCGCCGATCTGGCACCCATCGCCCAATTTCGGCCCCCGCCGGGATGGGCTGAAACCCTCGCTGATCGTGCTCCACTATACCGCGATGGAGAACGCCCGTTCGGCCCTAGAACGCCTCTGCGACCCCGGCCCCGAAGTCTCGGCCCATTACCTGATCGGCAGCGATGGTACGCTCTGGCAACTCGTGTGCGAAGAAGACCGCGCCTGGCACGCCGGGGCAGGGGAATGGCACGGGCAAACCGACATCAACTCCCGCTCGATAGGCATCGAACTGGACAATCGCGGCAATCAGCCGTTTTCCGAGCCGCAAATGCGGATGCTCGAACAGGTCCTGCCGCAGATCATGCAACGCTGGGCCATCCCCGCCGAAGGTGTGATTGGCCATTCCGACATGGCCCCCGGTCGCAAATTCGACCCCGGCCCCCGGTTCGACTGGCAGCGACTGGAACGCCAGCACCTCGCCGCTCCACGCGGCACCACAACGCCAACGGGCACAACCCTGCGCACCCTCGCGGAAACCCGCGGCTACACCGCCCCAACGGATGAGCCCACGCTCCTTGCCGCTACCCGCCTACGCTATCGTCCCTGGGCCATCGGACCAATACACCCCGATGACCTCAAAGTACTGGGTCCAACCCACGACCCAACCTGATCCAAACTTCATCTGGCCAAAAATATCCCGGGGTTGAATTGGCCGCAGGCCAAGAAGGGGCTGGCCCCTTCATCACCCCAATCACCCTTGACGCCGCCTGATCCACCGCATACCCCACCCCTCGCGCGGAGGGCCGGATGGCCGCTGGGGTCGCAAGACCCGAGAGGAAAGTCCGGACTCCACAAGGCAACGGTGCCGGGTAACGCCCGGGCGGGGAAACCCGACGGAAAGCGCCACAGAAATCAGACCGCCACACTCGTGTGGCAAGGGTGAAACGGTGGGGTAAGAGCCCACCGCGCCGCTGGCAACAGCGGCGGCACGGCAAGCCCCACCGGGAGCAATGCCGAATAGGGTCCCCGCGCGGGCCGGTCGGTGCAAACCGATACCGCCGCTAGGCTCGCCTTGGCCGAGAGGGACCGGGTTGGCAGCTCGAGCCGCGCAGCAATGCACGGCCTAGAGGAATGGTCATCAAAGGGGGCAACCCCGGAACAGGATCCGGCTTACAGGCCCTCCGCGCGATACGACACCCGCACCAATGACCACGCAGGCGTTGCCCATACACACCCCCTGTGTTCTCGACCCGTGCAAAATGCTAGGTTGCGTGCATGGGATTTGAGACCGCGGGAGAAAGACAATGAGTTTTATGAAGGCATTGGCATCCGTTGCAGTTGGGTTCGCGGCGGCAAAAGGGCTAGAGAAATACAAAGATATGGGCGGTATGGCAGGCTTGCAGAACATGATGCAAGGCTCGGGTGGGGGCTTTGGAATGGAGCAACTGGGCAAGATGGCCGAACAATTCGGCATGCCCGGTGGCGCGGCTGGCCTTCAAGACATAATCGGCAAGATGGGGCTTGGTGGCGGGGAAGCAGGGGCGGCGGGCCTTGGAGGGCTCTTGAACGCCATGCAAGGGGCTGCAAAAACCAGTGGTCAGCAGACTGCAGACATGATGGAAACCGTGTTTAGTGGTACGCCCGCGGGCGCCGCAATGGAGGCACAGGCCAAATTGATGCTGCGCGCCATGATCCAGGCCGCCAAATCCGACGGCGAACTGGATGAGCACGAAAAGCAAACCATTTTGGGCGAGCTGGGCGACGATATCAGCGACGAAGAACGTACATACGTGCTGGCACAGATTGAAGCCCCGGTGGACGTCATGGCGCTGGCTGCGGATGCCGGAGCACCGTTGAAGGCGCAGGTCTATGCCACGTCACTGGCAGCGATTCGGCTGGATAACCGGCAAGAAGCGTCTTATCTGTTGCAACTGGCAACGGCACTTGGGCTCTCGGACGCCGAGCGGGATCAGATCCACACATATATGGGGGCTCCGACCCTGCCATCCTAAAGCGAGGATGCGAAACCCGCGTCCTCGGGGTGCTATTGGCCTTGACATGGGCGGTGCAGCGCGTAAAAGCGCACGCTCATAGGAATTCAACCGAAAGGCCCCTGCCTTTTCGGACGCAGGAGATAACCATGGCGAAGCCGACGACAATCAAGATCCGTCTGAACTCGACCGCGGGCACGGGCCACTTCTACGTGACCAAGAAGAACGCGCGCACCATGACCGAGAAAATGACCATTCGTAAATACGATCCGGTCGCTCGGAAGCATGTCGAGTACAAAGAAGGCAAGATCAAGTAATCTGCCCTCTGACACGAATTTTCGGAAAAGGACTCTGCGTTGCAGGGTCCTTTTTTGGTTTCAGGTGTGCGCAGGGGCGTTGCAGGGGCGCATCAGCCCTTTGGGTGTTCTGATCCGCAGCGGCTTGCTTTTTGGCGTGCGGTGCCACTAGGCTTTAGCAACCCTTTCCAAAATGTTGACCGCCATGAAAAAAATCCTGTTGCCCGCCCTTGCTGTCCTAAGCCTTTCGGCCTGCGAAGATCCGTTCAACCGCGAAGGTGTCGGGTTCACAGGCATCGATGGAGAGCCGCGCACCGTATCGGACGTCAAAGGCGCCGTTGCGTTCGTGCCACCCGCAACCAACATCCCGGCTGAGTTGGCCGTGCTTCCCACAGTCCAGGTTTCGTCCGACAAGGTTGAGCCGCAGAAGGTAGCAGGTGTTGCCATCGACAATGGCGGGCGTTCGGATGCCAACGCAGTGCAGCTTTCCGGAAGCGACACCAATCTTTTTCTCAGCACCGTAAGCGTGAACGGACAATTGTTCGGCGTCCTGCGTACTGAGAATAACAGCACGAAAGTTGATAACTCGATCGGCGCAGCCTTCGGTGAACAAACCGAACGCTTTACAGGCTGCCTGCCAGCGGGTGATGTTTTCCGCAAAGGCTCATCCGAGCGTAGCTCTGGTTTTGCGGTTCCTCTGAACTGCAGTTAATAGAACCACGATCTGACAAAAAAGATGAAAACCCGCCGGTTTGGCGGGTTTTTTATGCGCTGCGATCAATCAGCAAGTCGCTTGCAAAAAAAGAAAGGGCCGGTCTGTAAGACCGGCCCTGAACGTTTGGTCTGACCTTGATCAGCCTTTATTCTTGTTGTCCCATGAACATCAGCAGGAACTGGAACATGTTCAGGAACGAGATATACAGGCTCAGCGCGCCGTCGAACGCGGCTTTATCCAACCACTCCTGATCGCCATGCGCCGCATGAGCCACATAGGTGTTCTTGATGTCCTGAGTGTAGAAAGCCGTCAGTCCAGCGAAGATCAGGATACCGATGGCCGAGATTGCCATCATCATCACGCCCGACTGCAGGAACAGGTTCACGACCATTGCGACCAGCAAGCCGATCAAACCCATCATCATGAAGGTACCCATGCCGCTCAGGTTGCGCTTCGTGGTGTAGCCATAGAGGCTCAGCCCAGCGAAGGCAATCGCAGTCACCAAGAAGGTCTGCGTGATCGAATAGGGCGTAAACAGCATGAAGATCGAGCTCATCGACACGCCCATCACGGCCGCGAAGACAAAAAAGCCCAGTTGAACGGCCGCTGCAGAGCCGCGGCGCATCAGAGATCCCCAGCCAAACAGGATGAAGGCCAGCGGTGCGAACATGATCACCCATTTCAGCGGCGACAGGAACAGCGCGCCACCCAAGCTGGTCAGATAACGATCGGCACCAATCTGCGCGACAGCATTGCTGGGATCGCTGGTCATTGCCAGTCCCGCAATCGCCCAAGCGGCGAGCGCTGTAATAAGCATACCTACGGACATCGTGCCGTAGACTTTGTTCATATGGGCGCGCAGGCCCTCGTCAATCTCGGCAGCGCGCGCGCCGGCTGCTGTCCGGATCGTCTCATATTGTGCCATAGGGGTCTCCCTCTGCTGTTCTGTTCTCATCCTGCGATTGCAGGCGCGTTTCCCAGCAAATATCGGAGAGTGCGCGCTCTGTTTCAAGGGTTTTGCGCTTAAAACTCAGCAAAACTGTCAGCAAATTTGGCGGTAAGGCCTGAATTGCCAGCAAAAACGCAACATTCCTCAGTTAATACAGCTGCTTGTGCCAGTTGTCGGGCGCATCCCAGAGCGGGCGTTTGGCTTCTGCATCCGCCTCAGCGCGGGTGATGCCGATATCGTCCAAGGCGTGCTCATCCAACTGTGCCAGCGCACGGCGCTGCCGCGACAGGCTGAGCAATTTGTACAACCGCGCGCGCAGCGCCTTCGGTGCGGCGCGACGGGGTGCTGAAACAACTATATAGGTCATGATTGTTACCCTTTCATGCTTGGATGATGATACATCGCATATCAATCAATTTCCTTGATCTATATGGAGAACACTGACATATTTTGAAAATGAATGTTTATGAACTGTCTCATAAGGAATCGTGAAGATGCGAAATTTGGATATGACCACCTTGCGCTCTTTCGTGGCTGTCGCTGATCATGGTGGCGTGACACGAGCCGCGGGATTCCTGCATCTGACGCAATCTGCCGTCTCAATGCAGCTTAAGAGGTTGGAAGATCTGCTGGGTCTTGAACTGCTGGATCGGTCTGGCCGCACCATTGCCCTGACGGCTTCTGGTGAACAATTGCTGGCCTATGCGAGGCGCATGGTCGCCCTGAATGACGAGGTGATTGGACGTTTGACGGATCAGGCCTTTGAAGGCGAGGTCGCCCTTGGTGTGCCGCATGACGTCGTACATCCGTTCATTCCAAGGGTGCTGCAACGCTTCAACGCCAGTTTCCCCAGAGTCAGCGTCAACCTGGTCACATCCAACACGCGGGATTTGAAGGAGGAGTTCGCGCGCGGGGCGTTCGATCTGATTCTGACCACAGAATCGGGCAGGGGTGAAGGCAGTGAAACTCTGCACCAGATGCCTCTGCGCTGGGTCGGGGCGCTGAATGGATCAGCGTGGCGGCAAAAGCCCTTGCGCCTTGGGTTCTGCCGGAATTGTATCTTCCGCCCGGTTGCCACCGCGGCGCTGGACCAGGCCGGTATTGATTGGGATATGAGCATCGACAGCGATTCGGATCGCACGGTTGAGGCCACGGTCAGCGCGGATCTTGCCGTCGGGGTTCTGTTGGAGGGCACCGAGCCCCACCATCAGGAATTGATCGACCATGGCGGTACGCTGCCGGATTTGCCGGTCCAGTTCATCAACCTCTACGGGGCCGAGCGCGTCCGCGAAGAATATGTGGCCGAACTTGCCAATCTGCTGCGCCAGAACTTCTCGCGCAACGGCGCGCAGCCGCTCAAGGCAGTCAGTTGATCTGAATCACGACCTTGCCGGTGGATCGACGCGTCCGCAACAGCTCGAGCCCCTGTTCGACCTCGCGCAGGGGCAGGACGTGGCTGATATGTGGCTTGATTTTCCCGACGGCATGCCAACGAAACAAGGTGTCGAAACTATTGCGGACGATTTCGGGGCGAAAGCGCAGATACCCTCCGATATAGACACCGATCACGCTGAGGTTCTTGACCAAAAGATGGTTAGCCGGAATCTGCGGAACATCGCCACCTGCGAACCCGATTGGAAGCAGCCGGCCTTCGGGATTTGTCGCGCGAAAAGCCGCTTTGAAAACGTCTCCGCCAATCGCGTCATAAACGACATCGGCACCGCCAAGTTCCAACACGCGGGCACGCAGGTCCTCATTTGCGTCGATCAGATGATCTGCACCGGCTTGCTGGGCGATGCGCAACTTGTCTGCGCCGCGTGCCTGCGCGATGACCGTCGCGCCCATCAGCTTGCCAACCTCGACCGCGGTCAACCCAACCCCGCCGGCTGCCCCCGTCACCAACAGCGTCTCGCCCGGTTTCAAATGCGCCCGGTGATCCAAGGCAATATGGCTTGTGCCATAGGCGATCTGGATCGCAGCGGCATCTTCGAAACTCATGGTGTCGGGCAGCGGAACGGCGCGCGCGGCATCAAACACTCCTGATTCGGCAAGCCCGCCCTGACCGGAATAGACAGCCACGCGATCTCCGGGCCGCAAATCCTGCACATTGTTTCCGATCTCGGTAACAATCCCAGCGATTTCCATGCCTAACGTAAACGGCGCATCGGGTGTGTCCTGATAGGTGCCTTTCAGCATCAACAGGTCCGCGAAGTTCAGTCCGCACGCGTGGATCGATACGCGGATCTGCCCGTCAGAGAGCGCAGGCAAGGCCACCTCGCGCAGTTCTGCGGGGCTTCCTTTGGTTGCGATTTGGTATGCCAGCATCGATAATCTCCGGGTTTCGGCGGTAATAGGCGTGGGGTGCGAGCGCTTTGTCAATTCCAATAAGACACGCCGTTGAGTAGCAGCCGCCACTGTATCACCTCTGGAAACACAGTGATCTCAAAGTCGCGACACAACCACAAACCACTATGTGCATTCGCCGATTCAACCCGCTTGAAAAAAAATTCCATTGCGGCAATATTACCTTATGGTGCTGTTCGGGGGGCACGATCCGAATTAGGGAGTTCTTAAGCAGCGAGCCGCTAGTCTAGCGGTCATGGCTGCTGTCGCGTTTCCCGGACAGGTGTTTGTGTAAAGGAGACTACCAATGACCCATCACGTCGATGTCCATGTGGGCAAACGCGTCCGGCATCGCCGCTGGCTGATTGGCATGACCCAACAGCAGTTGGCGCAGCAAGTTGGTATCAAGTTTCAGCAAATCCAGAAATACGAAACAGGTGCCAACCGGATCAGCGCGTCTCGCCTTTGGGACATCGCCGAGGCGTTGGATGTTCCGGTCAGTTTCTTTTTTGAAGGTCTGGAAGAGTCGCAGAAATCGGACGCCGACAAGAAATCGGTTCCCGCAGATCTGATGGGCGACAAAGAAGCGCTCGATCTTGTGCGCTCATACTACGCCATTCCGGAAAACCAGCGCCGTCGCTTGTTCGAATTGGCCCGCGTTCTCAGCGACGTGGCCTGAGACTATCGACTTGACTTCTCGGGGCGCGGACCGCACGGGTAGGCCATGCAAAACGCCCCGCTGAGTGATCTTGAAATTGCCGAAGAAATGGCCGACGCGGCGCGGGCGGCCATACTCCCGTTTTTCCGCCAGACCGATCTGGAAACTGACAACAAGCTCGCGGATGGGTTTGATCCGGTCACCGTAGCGGATCGCGCCGCGGAACAGGCGATGCGCGCTGTCTTGTCAAAACACCGCCCGGACGATGGCATTTTGGGCGAAGAGTTCGGGCAAAGCGATGGCACGTCAGGGCGTGTCTGGGTTCTGGACCCGATCGATGGGACACGCGGGTTCATCAGCGGGACACCTACATGGGGTGTGCTGATCGCGTTGAGCACCGAGGCAGGCCCGATAATGGGGGTGATTGACCAACCCTATATCGGTGAACGTTTCGTGGGCGGCTTCGGGCAGGCGTTCGTCAAAGGCCCGTTAGGACAGACGAAACTTGCAACACGCGCGACGCGCAGTCTGGATCAGGCGATTGTTTTCACTACTTTTCCCGAAGTCGGCACCAAGGCCGAGGGGGCTGGCTTTCACGCGGTTGCGTCGCAGGCGAAACTGACGCGCTACGGTATGGACTGTTATGCCTATGCATTGCTCGCGGCCGGGCAGATCGATCTGGTGATTGAGGCTGGCTTGAATGCCTATGACATCCAGGCCCCGATCGCGGTGATTGAAGCCGCCGGAGGCGTCGTCACCGACTGGTCGGGAAACCCCGCTCATGACGGGGGGCGGGCGCTGGCAGCCGCGACACCCGAACTTCATGCCGCAGCGCTGGATATCCTGCGCCAGTATTGAAACGGGTTGCCGCACGGCACGCGTGCTCGTAAACTCGGGCCCGGCTGGTTCTTGCGCCCGTTTTCCACCAGCCCCGCACTTCCACGCATGAGACGGGCTGATGCGGGAGTGCACGATGACCGAATGCCTGATCCGAAATGCCGATCTGATCTTGACGATGGACGATGCGCGACAAGAGCTTGTCGGCGCCGACCTGTTGATCCGCGACGGCAAGATTGCCCAAATCGGCCAACACCTGGCCACCGGTGGAAAGATTCACGATGCCGCCGGGTGTGTGATAACACCGGGCCTGGTCAACACGCACCATCACCTTTATCAGACCCTCACTCGCGCGGTGCCCGGCGGGCAGGACGCGCTGCTGTTCGGTTGGCTGCAAACTCTCTATCCCATCTGGTCACGTTTCGGCCCGGATGAGATGTTTGTTTCTGCCCAGATCGGTCTGGCAGAGCTTGCTTTGTCAGGCTGCACGCTCAGCGCCGATCACCTCTACCTCTACCCCAATGGGGCGCGGCTGGAAGACACGATCCACGCCGCTGCCGAGCTGGGCTTGCGTTTCCACCCGACACGCGGCGCGATGAGCATCGGTGAAAGCAATGGCGGCTTGCCACCTGATGCGCTGGTCGAGACCGAAGCCGCAATTCTGGAGGACATGATCCGGGTCATTGATGCCTTCCACGATCCACGGGACGGGTCCATGTGCCGCGTTGGGCTGGCACCCTGTTCTCCTTTCTCGGTCAGCCACGACCTGATGCGCGATACGGCCAATTTGGCGCGTGACAAAGGTGTGATGCTGCATACACATCTTGCTGAAAACGAAGAAGATATCGCTTATTCGCAGGACAATTTCGGCTGCCGCCCCGGTCAGTATGCCGAAGACCTGGGCTGGACCGGTACAGACGTGTGGCACGCCCATTGCGTCAAGCTGAATGGGGCCGAAATCGACCTGTTCGCCCGCACGGGAACAGGTGTCGCCCATTGTCCTTGCTCGAATTGCCGCCTCGGTTCGGGCATCGCCCCGATCCGAGCCATGCGCGATCAGGGCGTCCCTGTCGGGCTGGGAGTCGACGGCTCCGCCAGCAACGATAGTGGCAACCTTGTGATTGAGGCGCGCCAAACCATGCTTTTGCAGCGGGTTTCGAGCGGGGCGGATGCCATGTCCGCCCGCGAGGCGCTTGAAATCGCCACACGAGGCGGCGCGGATGTGCTGAACCGCCCCGATTGCGGACGCCTGATGCCGGGCAAGCGCGCCGATATCGCGATCTGGGACATAAGCGGTGTCGAAACCGCAGGCAGCTGGGATCCTGCGGCCCTGCTGCTGGCTGGCCCAACCCGTGTCAAACACCTTTTCGTCGAAGGCCGCCAAATTGTCCGCGATGGACAGATCACCACAATCGACCTGCCCAAAGTGATCGAAACCCAGAACCGCCTCGCGCGCACCCTAGCCGCGTAGCGGGTCCGCCCTTCATCTGGCCAAAAATATCCCCGCCGGAGGCATGCGCCGCAGGCGCATCCCCCTCACTCAGCTACCCGAGCGCCACCGATCCAGACATCCGCCACAGCCCGATCATCACCCATCATGATCGTGGGAAAAACCGCTTCCCACAGTGCGTTCGCACGGGCTTCGCGCTGGGCAATCGCAGGAGTCGAAGCAAGGTCGAGCACCACCAGATCCGCCTCCATGCCCGTCGCGACATTGCCGATGCGATCGTCCATATGCAGTGTCCGAGCAGATCCGACGGTTCCCAGCCACAACAGCTGGGCCGGATGCAGCGGCGTGCCGCGCAACTGCCCGATCTCATACGCCGCCGCCATGGTCCGCAGCATTGAAAAACTCGATCCGCCGCCTGTATCCGTCGCCAGCCCCACGCGATGTCCATCGCGCATCAGGCCTTCCATGTCGAACAGGCCCGAGCCGATAAAGGTGTTCGAAGTCGGGCAATGGATCAGCGCCGCCTCCATCTCGCGCAGTCGATCCCGTTCGCGCGGTTCTAGATGGATGACATGCCCATAAAGCCCGTTTTTGCGCAGCAAACCAAACTGCTCATACGTATCCAGATAGTCCCGCGCGTCGGGGAAAAGCGACCGGACCCACTCGATCTCATCGGTTTGTTCGCACAGATGAGTTTGCATCAGGCAATGCGGATACTCACCCCACAGCGCACCCATCGCCTCAAGTTGTTCGGGCGTTGATGTGGGCGAAAACCGGGGGGTGATGGCGTAAGACAGCCGGTCGATCCCGTGCCATTTCTCCAACAAGGCCTGCGATTGGTCGTAAGCTGTCTGCGCCGTGTCCCGCAGGCCCTCGGGCGCGTTGCGGTCCATGCAGGTCTTGCCCGCAACCACCCTCTGGCCGCGCGCCTGAGCGACCGAGAAAAACGCATCTACACTTTCGGGATGGATGGTGCAGAAACTGCACATGGTGGTGGTGCCATGGGCGGCGGTCAGATCGAGATAGCGGTTGGCAATCTCCGACGCATATTCGGGATCTCCGAACTTCATCTCTTCGGGAAAGGTGTAGCTGTTCAGCCAGTCGATCAGCCGTTTGCCCCAACTGGCGATCATTGCCGTCTGTGGATAATGCACATGCGGATCAACAAAGCCTGCCATGATCAAATGGCTACCATAGTCTTGCGCCTCCGCCTGGGGGTGCGCGTGCGCCAGATCGGAAGCTGTGCCAAGCGCGACGATGCGTCCGTCCTCGATCACGAGTGCCTCATGCACCGTTGCCGCCTCGGTCGGCTCGCCTTCGAATGGCGAGCTATCAAAGCTCAGTACGCGCCCTTTCAAAAGCGTCTTTTGCGCCATTTGCCGTATTCTCCGCCTGTTTGGGACCGTTCCGCAGCATAGGGGGGCGAAACTTGTGGGTAAATCCAAGCATTGTCATTGTTTTCCGGTAGCTGCTTCTTCTATCTAGAAGCAATCACTCGGGATAAGGGGCAGAGCATGACCACAGGCATTGACGAAGCCGGAAACGATCAGCCCCGGGACGAGGACGCCTATGCGCTGGACCGGCGCACTGTCGCGGCGATTCTCTACGCGGTGGATGTTGAGGATCGCGACAAGCTGATCGAGCTGATGGAGCCGCTGCATGCCGCCGACATCGCCGACCTTCTGGAGCAGATCAACCCTTATGACCGCGCCCGACTGATCCGACTGTACGACAAGGAATTTGACGGGGATATCCTGTCGGAACTGGATGAGTCCGTTCGGGAAGAGGTCATCGGCGTTCTGAACCCAGATGTTCTGGCCGAGGCCGTCCGGGACATGGAAAGCGACGATGTCGTCGACCTGCTGGAAGACCTCGAAGAGCCGCAACAGGAGACCATTCTGGAGGCGCTGGAGGATTCCGAACGCATCGCGGCGGAACAGGCGCTGTCCTACCCCGAAAATTCGGCAGGCCGCCTGATGCAGCGCGAGGTCGTCATGGCGCCCGAGCATTGGACCGTGGGGCAGGCCATCGATTTCATGCGGGCCAATGACGACCTGCCCGAGCAGTTCTATTACGTCATTCTGGTCGACCCGCGTCTGAAACCCGTGGCGCAGGTCACGCTGGGCAAGCTGATGGCGGCGCGGCGCGAGGTTCCGTTGCATGAGATTGCGGATGAGGAATTGCACAGCATCCCCGTGGATCAGGATGAAGAGGATGTGGCCTATGCGTTCAACCAATACCACCTGATCTCGGCCCCTGTGGTGGATGGGGATGGGCGCTTGGTCGGGGTGATCACTATTGACGATGCGATGGTCGTGCTGGACGAAGAATATGAAGAGGACATGCTGCGCCTTGCCGGTGTGTCCGACGAAAGCTCGATCTCGGACAGTGTGGCGGCGACCAGCAGACGACGGTTGCCGTGGCTGGCGGTCAATCTGGTCACGGCGATCTGCGGGTCGCTGGTGATTTCGCAGTTCGAAGCGGCAATTGATCAACTTGTTGCACTGGCGATCCTGATGCCCATCGTGGCCTCGATGGGTGGCAACGCGGGCACACAGTCGCTGACGGTTGCGGTGCGCGCCTTGGCGACGCGTGACCTGACGGGCTCGAATGTGGGCCGTGTGATCCGGCGGGAATTACTGGTCGGGATGCTCAACGGCTTATGCTTCGCTATCGTGCTGGGCACGGTGGGAATGATGTGGTTCGACTCGCCCTTGCTGGGTGTCGTGATCGGATCGGCCTTGGTCGTGAACATGATCATCGCGGGCTTTGCAGGTACGGTAGTACCGGTGGTGCTGGACCGTCTGGGCGTTGACCCGGCGCTGGCGTCGGGGACCTTTGTGACGACCACAACGGATGTCATGGGGTTCTTCATCTTCCTTGGCCTTGCCAGCGTGGTGCTCTTGTGACCGATACGACCGATCTAACTGAAATCAAAGCTGCCGCGCGTAAAGCGGCCTTTGCCCGCCGCAAAGCCGCCTTTGACGCCCGCCCGCCCGGCGCGGCGGGGCGCTTGTCCGAGGTTCTGGCCGGGCACCGCGGCGTCCCGATCTCGGGCTACATGCCCATCCGCACCGAGATCGACCCGCTGCCCGCAATGGCCGAGGCCGCAGCCTATGGCCCGGTCGGCGTGCCGGTCATTCAGGCCGCAGGCCAACCGCTGCGCTTTTCGCGCTGGACGCCCGAGGGCGCGCTGAAGGATGGCCCTTTCGGTGCCAAGGTCCCCGAGGTTGATGACTACTTCGATCCGGAAATCCTTATCGTGCCGTTGGTGGCGTTCGATGCACAAGGCGGGCGACTGGGCTATGGCGGAGGGTTCTACGACCGTACATTGGAAGGTCTGCGCGCCAAACGCCCGACGCTGGCCATCGGCTTTGCTTTTGATGCGCAAGAGGACGAAGGCCTGCCTTTGGAGCCCACCGATCAACCGCTGGATATGGTGATCACCGAAAGCCGCGTGCTGAGCTTCTGATCCCCTATCTGCGACGGCAAACGGGTGCGCGTGCTTGCTGTATTGTTTTTGCTGCCGACAGTCTCTAGGACCGCTGATATGAAAATACTATTCCTGGGTGACGTCATGGGGCGCGCGGGGCGCGCGGCCATACAGCAGAATTTGCCACGTCTGCGCGACGAATGGCGGCTGGATTTCGTTGTGGTCAATGGTGAGAACGCTTCGAACGGGATGGGGCTGACCGGGGATCACGCCAAGCTGTTGCTGGATGCGGGGGCGGATTGCGTCACGCTGGGCGATCATGCGTTCGACCAGAAAGACATGCTGCAATTCATCGAGAAAGAACCACGCATCGTGCGCCCTGTGAATTTCGCCAAGGGCGCGCCGGGGCGGGGGCATCGGTTGTTTACGGCTCCGGGCGGGCGCAAGGTTCTGGTGGTGCAGGTGCTGGGGCAGGTGTTCATGAAGCGGCCCTTCGATGACCCGTTCTCGAGCGTCGAGCCGATCCTGAAATCGCACCCGCGCGGCGGGCAGGCGGATGCGATCATCGTCGATATGCATTGCGAGGCGACGTCCGAGAAGATGGCGATGGGCCATTATTGCGACGGCCGTGCCAGTCTTGTGGTGGGGACGCATACCCATGTGCCCACGGCAGATGCCCAAATCTTGCCCGGCGGCACGGCCTATTTGACCGATGCGGGGATGTGTGGAGATTACGACTCGGTCATCGGCATGGACAAGCAAGAGCCGATGCGCCGCTTTATCACCGGAATGCCCAAGGCGCGGTTCACGCCGGCCAACGGCGAGGCCACACTGAGCGGTGTGTTCGTCGAGACCGACGACCGGGACGGGCGCGCAAAATCTGTGCAGATGGTCCGAGTGGGCGGGCGGTTGCAGCAGGCAGGTCTCTGAAACCCATGTCAGGCTTGCCCTGCCGCGCGCAATGCGAGACACTGAGCGTCGGGCGCGCAAGCCAGGTCAGGGTTCGGACAGAATACCAAGAATGCAACTCCTTCAACTGACAGAAACGGGCAGCGCGGTACTGGCGCTGATGATTGTCGCGGGCATGTTCATCATGTTTCTGCGCGAGGTCTACCCGACCGAGGTCGTCGCCATTGGCGGCGCCGCGCTGATGCTGGCCACCGGCATTCTGCCCTACCAAAGCGCGCTCGCGGTGCTGTCGAACCCGGCCCCGTGGACGATTGCGGCCATGTTCATCATCATGGGGGCCTTGGTGCGAACGGGCGCGCTGGATGCATTCACCTCGGTCGCGCAGAAACAGGCACAGGTCAATCCACGCATCGCCATAGCCCTATTGATGGGCTTCGTTGTTGTCGCCTCGGCGGTGGTGTCGAACACGCCGGTGGTGGTGGTGATGATCCCGGTCTTCATCCAGATCGCGCGGACGCTGGACGTTCCTGCCTCGAAGCTGTTGATCCCGCTGAGTTATGCCGCGATTCTGGGGGGTACGCTGACGCTGATCGGAACGTCGACCAACCTGCTGGTTGATGGTGTGGCGCGCGCGCAGGGCATGACAGCGTTTACCATTTTCGAAGTAACTCCGCTAGGGATCGCTGTCGTGCTCTACGGCATGGTCTATCTGCGCTTCATCGCGCCTCGCCTTCTGCCTGACCGTGACAGCATGGCCGAGATGCTCAGCGATCGGTCCAAGATGAAGTTCTTCACCGAGGCGGTGATCCCCCCGGAAAGCAACCTGATCGGGCGTGAGGTCACTGGCGTTCAGCTGTTCAAACGTCCCGGTGTGCGGCTGATCGACGTTGTTCGGGGCGACGAGTCGCTGCGGCGCAACCTCAAAGGTGTTGAGCTGCAGTTGGGTGATCGGGTCGTGTTGCGGACAGAGATGACAGAGCTTTTGAGCCTGCAAACGAACAAGGAACTCAAGCGGGTCGATCAGGTCTCGGCGGTTGAAACCAAGACGGTTGAGGTGCTGATTACACCCGGATGCCGGATGGTCGGGCGCACCTTGGGCGCCATGCGTCTGCGTCGTCGGTATGGCGTTTATGTGCTGGCGGTGCATCGGCGCAACCAGAATATCGGGCGTCAACTGGATGATCTGACGGTACGCGTGGGGGATACGCTGCTGCTGGAAGGTTCGCCCGCCGATATTCAGAAGCTGGCCGCCGATATGGATATGGTTGACGTCACCCAGCCCTCGGCACGGGCGTTCCGGCGCAGCCATGCCCCGATCGCCATTGGGGCGCTGGTCGGGATTGTAGCGCTGGCCGGGCTCGGTGTCGCGCCGATCCTGCTGTTGTCGATTATCGCCGTTGCCGTGGTCCTGCTGACCCGATGCATCGATGCGGATGAGGCGTTCTCGTTCGTCGAGGGTCGCCTGCTGGCGCTGATCTTTGCGATGCTGGCCATCGGCGCGGCGCTGGACAAATCCGGGGCGGTGTCACTGATTGTCGAGGCGGTAGCCCCCGCGCTGGGCATGCTGCCGCCTTTCCTGATCATCTGGGCGGTGTATCTGCTGACTTCGGTCCTGACCGAGCTGGTGTCGAACAACGCAGTCGCTGTGGTCGTCACACCCATCGCGATTTCGCTGGCGCAGGCGGTGGGGATCGATCCACGCCCGCTGGTAGTGGCAGTGATGGTCGCGGCCTCGGCCTCGTTCGCGACGCCCATCGGCTATCAGACAAACATGATGGTGTATGGCCCGGGTGGCTACCGATTTACCGATTTTCTCAAGGTCGGTGTGCCGCTGAATCTGACGGTGGGTCTGCTGGCCTCGTTGCTGATCCCGTTCATTTGGCCGCTCTAGCAACCAGCGCGGAATCGCCGAACGTAAGGGTCCGGGTCTTGTAAACCGCGACCGGTGCACAAACGTTTGCTGCAAGATGAATGCGAAAGGATGGGATCATGCCGTTTCCCAAACTCGGACAAGCCATCGTGGCCGGAGCCGTCGTGCTGGCCCTTCTGGGCAGCCAGAGCCATGCCGGATCGGTCACCGGAACCGCGACTTATCGCGAACGGATCGCGGTGCCAGAGGATGCGACGCTGTATGTTGAGCTTCAGGATATCTCGCTGGCCGATGTGCCAGCGGTGACTCTGGCGGCGCAGCGTTATGCGTTGACCGGGGTACCGGCCGAATTCGAACTGAGCTTTGATGACGCGCTGATCCGCGATGGCATGACCTATGCGGTCCGCGCCTCAATCGTGCGCGGGAACCAACTGCTGTTTACCACCGACACCGTTCATCCGGTTCTGACCAACGGAGCCGGGGATTCCACAGATCTTGTGCTGGTGCAGGTCAGCGGGCAGGGTGCGGCCACGCTGGAAGACACCAACTGGACTGCTATTGGTATCGATGGCGCAGTCGTCAATGCCGAACGCCCGCCAACGCTGTCGTTTGCCCAAGGCGGGTCCTTCAGCGGATTCGGAGGCTGCAACCGCTTCATGGGACAGGTTGAGCTGTCGGGTGATGGCCTTGAGTTCCCGGACAACATGGCGGCCACCTTGATGGCCTGTCCGCCCGCGCTGGAAGAGGTCGAGGATCAGTTCTTCGCCGCCTTGCAGGGCGTAACCGCCTATGCGGTGGCGGGCGACAGTCTGGTGCTGCTGGATGCCGCGGGTGAGCCTGTTCTGAAATTCATCCGCACGCCTTAATCAGGCTACGGCCCGCGACCGCCCCGCATTGCGGCCCGAGAAGATACAGCCCCCCAGGAACGTGCCCTCCAGCGCGTTGTATCCGTGGTAGCCGCCACCGCCGAAGCCCGCGACCTCTCCGGCCGCGAACAAGCCGGGGACAACCTGACCGTCGGCACCGATCATCTGGCTATCGAGGTTGGTCTGCAGCCCGCCCAGCGTCTTGCGGGTCAGCACATGCAGCTTGACCGCGATCAGCGGGCCGTTTGACGGATCGAGGAACTTATGCGGCTTGGCTGTGCGGATCAGCCGGTCGCCGCGATAGTTCCGCGCGGCCAAAATCGCCATCATCTGCGCATCTTTCGAGAACGGATTATCGACCTGCGAATCCCGCGCCTCGATCTGGGCGCGCAGATGTGCCTCGTCGATCAGGCCTCCACCCAGCTGGTTCATGCCGCTGACCAGCTCGGTCAGGGTGTGGGCGACGACGAAATCCTCGCCCTTTTCCTTGAACGCCTCGACCGGCCCGGTGGCTTTTGAGCCTGAAAGGATGCGCTGACGGATGACCTCTATCCAACTGCCCGAGGTGAAATCGGGGTTCTGTTCGGACCCCGACAGGGCGAATTCCTTCTTGATCACCTTTTGCGTCAGAACGAACCAGCTGTAGTCATAGCCGGTTTTCAGGATTTCTTTGAGCGTCCCCAGCGTGTCGAACCCCGGCAGGCAGGGCGGTTGCAGACGATTGCCGCGTGCATCGAACCACATCGAGCTTGGCCCGGGCAGGATGCGAATGCCATGCGCGGGCCAGATCGGATCCCAGTTGCGCACACCTTCGGTATAGTGCCACATCCGATCGCCGTTGATCACATGACCGCCCGCCTTTTCGGTGATCGGAATCATGCGGCCATCCACATGGAACGGTACACCTGCGACCATATCCTTGGGCGGCTCACCCAGCCGGTCGCGGGGCCAGTTCTTGCGCACCATCTCGAAATTGCCGCCGATCCCGCCCGAGGTGACGATGACCGAGGGCGCGTAGACCTCGAACTCGCCCACCTCATCGCGGTTGGTCTTGCCGCCGCGCTGGGCGGTGTCATCGGCCAGAACCTCTCCGGAGACGCCTTTGGCGCAGCCGTTCTGCATGATGATATGGCTAACCTGATGGCGGAATTTCATCTGGATCAGCCCGGCGCTGACGTGTTCTTTGACCCGCCGGATGAAGTGTTCCAGCACACCCGGCCCAGTGCCCCATGTGATGTGAAAGCGCGGGACCGAGTTGCCATGACCGTCCGCATAAGACCCGCCGCGTTCGGCCCAGCCCACGACCGGGAACCAGCGCAGGCCCATCTCATGCAACCATGGGCGCATCTCGCCGGCGGCAAACTCGACATAGGCTTGCGCCCATTTGCGGGGCCAGGCGTCCTCATCCCGGTCAAACTGCGCGCTACCCATCCAGTCGCGCAAGGCCAGATCGTGGCTGTCGCGGATGCCCATGCGCCGCTGTTCCGGGGTGTCGACCATGAACAGACCGCCAAGGCTCCAGAACGCTTGCCCGCCGAGGAAATGCTCGGGCTCCTGATCCACGATGATCACTCGCTTGCCACGATCACCCAACTCTGCCGCCGCAGCCAGACCGGCAAGCCCGCCGCCGACCACAATTGCGTCTGCTGTGTTGTTGGTCATGGGTTGTCCTTTCAGCGGCTGCGGAACCAGAGGATAAAGGGCGCGGCGACCACATACATTGTGATACCATAGACGCCGGCGGGCACGGCCAGAGGGCTGAAGCCGGTGGTTGTGCTGGTGATCAGCGCTGCAAGGGTAATGCCCATTGCCGAGTTCTGGATACCCGTATCGATCGAGATGGTCTTGGCCTCGGCCCATGTCAGATTTGCGGCGCGTGCCAACCCAAGACCAACCAGCAAAAGGGCGATGTTCAACGCGACAAGCGCAACGCCGATTGAGCTGAGGTTTGCGATGAAGAACTGCCAGTTTCCGGCCAGCGCGGCCAAGACGATCAGAACAAACAGGACCGATGCGAGCGTTGAGAGAGGGGCGTCGATCCGGGTGGCGAACCGCTTTGCAAAATGCCTTAGGCTGACACCGATTGCGACTGGAAGCGTAGTTATCAGAAACAGCGCAGTTGCCAGCGCTGCGATTGAAACCTCTGGCGCCGACTCTGCCATGAAATAGTCGATGGACCATGCGGCCAGAATGGGAACGGTGACGATAGACAACAGGCTGATCACCGCCGTCAGGCTGACCGAAAGTGCCACATCGCCTTTGGCGAATTTCGTAAGGATGTTGCTGGTCACCCCGCCGGGGCAGAAGCTGAGCAGCATGACCCCCACGGCAATCTCGGGTGGCAGCGCGAACAGTTTGACGGCCACAAACGCGGCCAGCGGGATCAGCACCACCTGACTGATTGCGCCGATGGCAAAGGGGTAGCCTCGGGTCAGGACGCGGCGAAAGTCGGCGACCTCAAGCCCGACACCCAAAGACAGCATGATAATGGCCAGCGACAGCGGCAGGCCGACATTGATTAGCAGGTCCAAGAACAACTCCTCCCAAAGCCGTTCGGGCCAGCCTATGCGAGGGGTCGTGGATCAGGCAACCGCTCCGTTGGGTCACCCGTAGCGTTGCACGAACCGGCGCAGAATCTCGCCCGGTTGGGTGACATCGGCGGCATGGCACATATCAATCAGGATTTGCGCATCTTCGGGCGGGAAATAGCCGTGATCCTTGTAGATATGGATGCGTTCTTCGAAATCATGCGCATCGGCCTCGGGGTGGAACTGGGTGGCATAGACGTTCTGCCCCCAGCGGATCATCTGGAACGGGCAGGGGTCTGAGGTGACCAGATGCACGCAGCCATCGGGCAGGGATTGCACTGCTTCTTTATGGCCGACAAAGGCCTCGAATTCCGGTTGCAGGCCAGCGGTCAGCGGGTCCTGCGCGCCATCCGCGGTCAGGCGGCAATCTGAGGGGCCGACCGGTTCGCCATATTGCCGTTTGCTGACGTCGCCACCCAGATGCGCGGTCAGAATGCCCAAGCCATAACAGCAGCCCATGAAGGGATGATCCTGCGCGGTGATCTGCGGCATCAGCCCCATGATCGCACCTTCGATCTTCGCATCCAGCGCAGATTTGCTGGCCGGATCGTCACTGACGCAGCCCGGTCCGCCGCCGACGATGACACCGGCGTAATCGGTGACCTCCAGCCCCTCGGGCAGGTCCTCGCAATCAAGCCGGATGCGGTGGGTCTGGTCAGGCGTCAGGCCGGTCTTGTCCAGAATCGAAGCATACTCGGCATCCGAGGCATCGGTTTCCGGGCGCAGTTGCAGGATCAGAAAGCGTTTCATGCGCTGCCTTTACCCATCAAAGCGGCCAGAACACAAGGATCGAGGGGATCGAAACGGCGATGATTAGAACCTCAAGCGGCAGGCCCATGCGCCAGTAGTCGCCGAAATGATAGCCTCCGGGGCCCAGAACCAGCGTGTTGTTCTTGTGCCCGATGGGCGTCAGGAACGCCGCCGAGGCCGCCACGGCCACCGTCATCAGAAACGGGTCGGGCGAGACCTCAAGCGTGCGGGCCATCTGGATTCCCACGGGGGCGGCGACGATGGCGGTTGCGGTGTTGTTCAGCACATCCGACAGGGTCATGGTGACCACCATCAGCACGGTCAGGATGGCCCATGCGGGCAGGCCGTTTGTCAGTTGGATCAGCGCGTTGGCAATAAGTTCTGTGCCGCCTGAGGTCTCCAAAGCGCTGCCTAGCGGGATCATCGATCCAAGCAAAACCACCACAGGCCATTCAATATGATTGTAAATATCGGCGATGGGCATGATCTTGGTCAGCACATAGGCCACCACCACCAGACCCAAAGCGATGGGCAGATAGATCAGCCCGATACTGGCGGCCAGCACGGCAGCCGCGAACAGGCCAATCGCCAGCCATGCCTTGTCATTGGCCGTCACGTTCAGGCCCCGTTCGGCCAGCGGCAAACAGCCCAGCCACTCGGTCACATCGGCGCTTCGGTCGCGTGGGCAGAGCAGCAGCAGGATGTCCCCGGCCTCAACCTCGGTCTTGCGGACCTGTTTGGTGATGCGCTGCCCTTGACGCGAGATGCCCATCAGCACTGTGCTTTGCCGCCACGCCAACCCCAGCGCCTGCGCGGTGCGCCCGGTGATGCGGGCGCTTTCGGGGGCGACAACCTCGATCACCTCCAGCCCGTCGCCCTCGGCGGTCAGAACCTCCTGCCGCCTCGTGTCTGAGAAATTGAGGTTCAACGCGGCCCGGAATTCATCCAGCGCCTCGGGCCGCGCCTCAAGCACCAGCGCGTCGCCTTCGTGCAACGTGGCGTGGGTCGAGCGGCCATAGCGGCGCTTGCCATCCCTTATCAGTCCGATGATCGCGACGTCGGATTTCTCGGCAGCCTCATAGAGTTCACTAACCCGCTTGCCGATATGAGGCGACTCGGGCGGGATGGTCAGCTCGGCAATGTATTCGGCGAGCACCTCGGATGTTTCCTGCTGCACGCCGCGATTGGGGATCAGACGCCAGCCGATCAGCGCGACGAAGGCCAGACCAGCAATGGCCGCGATCCCGCCCACTGGGGCGAAATCGAACATATGAAACGGTTCGCCCAGCGTTTCGGCCCGGATTGAGGCGATGATGATGTTCGGCGGTGTCCCGATCAGCGTCGCCATCCCCCCAAGGATCGTCGCAAAGCTGAGCGGCATCAGCGACAGCCCGACCGGGCGGGCCGCCTTGCGCGCGGTCTGGATATCGACCGGCATCAACAGAGCCAGCGCCGCGACGTTGTTCATGAAGGCCGAAAGAACCGCCCCGATCCCGCCCATCAGCGCGATGTGGGCGCCGAGGCCCCGCGAGGCATCGACCAGCGTTCGTGTGATCATGAACACCGCGCCCGAGCGCACCAGACCGGCCGAAACCACCAGCACCAAGGCGACAATGATCGTGGCGGGGTGTCCAAACCCGGCAAAGGCACTATCCACGGGCACCACGCCCAGCGTCACCGCGATCATCAGTGCGGTGAAGGCCACAAGGTCGTACCGGAAGCGCCCCCAAAGCAGCATTCCGAACACAGCGATGAAAAGGGAAAAAAGAATGATCTGATCTGTCGTCATACCGCCACCATAGCCTCAGGCGCGGGTCGGGCAAGCCGGTCTCTTGATCCCATCCCCTGCAAACGTCTATATGAGCGCCGAACACGCAAACATGATGACGAGGACGCACCATGGCAGGCCACTCCAAATGGGCCAATATCCAGCACCGCAAGGGACGTCAGGACGCCGCGCGGTCCAAACTGTTTTCCAAACTGTCGAAAGAGATCACCGTGGCCGCCAAGATGGGCGACCCGGATCCCGACAAGAACCCGCGCCTGCGTCTGGCAGTGAAAGAGGCCAAGTCGAACTCGGTCCCCAAGGACGTGATCGACCGCGCGATCAAGAAATCGGTTGCGGGCGAAGGCGACGAATACGAAGAAATCCGGTATGAGGGCTATGGCCCCAACGGCGTCGCCGTGATCGTCGAGACGATGACCGACAACCGCAACCGGACGGCCTCGACCGTACGGTCTACCTTTTCCAAGAATGGCGGCAATCTGGGTGAGACCGGTTCGGTCGGGTTCATGTTCGACCGCAAGGGGGAGGTTGTCTATCAGGCGGATGCAGGGGACGCGGACACGATTTTCGAAGCCGCGATCGAGGCCGGGGCCGAGGATGTCGAAAGCTCGGAAGACGGTCACATCATATGGTGCGCCGACACCGATCTGAACGATGTGTCCAACGCGCTGGAAGTTGCGCTGGGCGAATCCGAATCCACAAAGCTGGTGTGGAAACCCACCACCACGACCGAGTTGGGTCTGGAAGACATGCAAAAGCTCATGAAGCTGGTGGACGCGCTGGAAGATGACGATGACGTTCAGCGCGTGACTACCAATTTCGAGGCGACCGACGAGGTAATGGCCCAGCTATAGTTGGGCACGAAAAGAAGCATGAAACCCGGCCCAGAGCCGGGTTTTGCGTTTTCAGAGGCCTTGGCCCACGCTGTTCGCCCTTATACAGTCGCTGCAAACACTTAGGTAGCGCGAAGGGCGCGACACAGGTCAAGCGCAGATGGCATCAAAAACCACGGACCCCGGACGGCGCAATGTGCCGGTTCTGGCAGGGCAAAGCATCCTGTCGCAGGTCGCGTGGACGCTGGGCAGCCCCTCGGTCGTGCTGCCGTTTCTGGCGGTGTCGCTGGAGTTGCCGATGTTTCTCGCCGGGGCGCTGGTGTCGATCCGCATGGTCGGCAGCATGATCTCGGACGTGTTCTTTGCGCGCCCCATCGCGGCGCAGGCCCGCAAGAAACGGGGTGTCGCCCTGACTGAAATCGGGATCGGTGGCTGCCTGCTGATGGCCCTGCTGATCGCTGCCACCGGAAGTGTGCCGCTGACGGCGATTGCTTTCGTCATGGCGTTTTTCCTGATTGGGCTGATCGAAGAGAGCCAGGCGCTGATGTTGTCTGACCTGTTCGGGGATCACTTGAAATCGAAATCCCGGATGGTCATCCGTTACTTGCAGCTTGGCGCAGGTGGCCTTGGTGCGATCGGGCTGGCGCTGTTGCTGCACGAGATCACCAAAGAGAACCCACCGTTTTCACGCCATTCGGCAGTGATCGTCGCGTCGGTGCTGTTCTTCCTGTTTTCCGCGTTGTGTATTCTGGGGATGGCGGAAACCGCGCCTGAGAAGCAGGCCGACGGGGCGACTAAACCGCACCGCTCATCGTTGCGCGACGTTGTCTCAGGCATTGTCAGGATGTTCGAACAGGATTGGTTCCGGCGTTATATGGTGATGCGTCTGCCGTTGGTCGTCGTCACACTGTCGGTGCCGTTTTTCGCATTGATCGCGGCCGAGGCGCATCACGCGTCGGCCAAGGGGCTGACCGCCATGATCATCTCGTCGGCATCGGGTTATCTGGTTTCGGCCCCGTTGTGGCAGCTTGTGAACATGAAATCTCATCGCGCGGTGATGGTCACAGGCACCCTGATGGTGGCGGCGACGGGGATCGTGCTGCTGGGCTTTCACTACCTGCATCTCGATCATGCGATCCATCTGCACGCGATTTCGTTATTCATCGTATCGGTTGCGGCAACCGGGATCGGCAGCGCGCGCAAGCTGTATTTCCTGGACGTTGCTCCAAAAGACCAGCGCGTGCAGGGCGCGGCGGCAATCAAGGCGATCTGTCGGCTGGCCGGGGTGCTGCTCTCTGCGGCGATGGCGGCGGTGGCTCATATGCACGAGGTTGCCTCGGCCATTGCGTTCATCGTGCTGGTCAGCCTGTGGGCGGCGTTTGCATGCTATCGCATTGTACAGCCGCCAAAACCCGAGGTATCGCGCGCCTAACGTGGCGGGATCAGCGCCCGGGCCGCTGCGCGCTGGACCGCACGTGTCAGCGGCATCAGGGCAGGGGCCAGAACCCGCCCGACCTGCCATGTCAATGATATGTCCAGCGGAGTGTTCGGGATCAGTTCAACCAGTGCCCCTTCGGATATCGCGTCACGTACCAGCCCTTCGGGGTTCATTCCCCAGCCCAAGCCGGCGATTGCGGCCTCGACGAAGCCTTGCGACGAGGGCAAAAAATGCGACGGGGGTGAGATGCGCCCGCTGGTATGTGCGGCCAGATAGGTCTTTTGCAGATTGTCCTTGCGGCTGAACACCAGACAGGGCGCGCGCGACAGCGTTTGGTCATGAATGCCATCGGCGAACCACTTGCGCATGAACGCTGGACTTGCAGTTGGCAGATAACGCAGCGCTCCAAGCGCTACCGCATCGCAACCGGGGACTGACTGGCCGCCCACTGTGATCGCAGCGCTGACCTCTCCGCGACGCAGCCAGTCGGCCGAGTGATCCTGATCGTCAATCACCAGATCGAACAGCATATCGTCAGTTTGCGCCATGGCGTCGATGAACCAGGTGGCCAGAACATCGGCAGGCAGCGCAATGCGCACGCGGGCAGGGCCCTCGGTGCGATCCAGCGTGATTTCGCGCGCTAACTGCGCCTCAAGGATTCCGATATCCTCGGCATGGCGGGCAATGCGCAATCCGGTCGGCGTGGCGGTGCAGGGCGTTCCGCGGTTGATCAACGCCGCCCCGACCCGATCCTCAAGCGCCTTAATCCGCTGTGAAATCGCCGATGGAGTGACCGAAAGCGCTGCCGCCGCGGCGTCAAAGCTGCCATGGCGCAAGATGGCAGACAGCGCAGACAGGTGATGCGGGTCCAGTAGCATTAGCTGTACTTAATTCAGGTTACTATCTTTAATTTGATAGGTCCGCGAGCAAGCTGTAGTCAATAGCGCAACCAATAGGAGGTCGCATGTTCCCGTCCCTGATCGCCGGTTTTGCCCTGAGCTTTAGCCTGATCCTTGCGATCGGCGCGCAGAATGCCTTTGTCCTGCGGCAAGGGCTGCGGCGCGAGCATGTCTTTGTGCTGTGCCTGACCTGTGCGGTCTCGGATGCGATACTGATTGCCGCCGGGGTGGCGGGGTTCGGTACTCTTGCCAAGGCTGTACCGTGGTTTGAACCGGTGATGCGTTACGGTGGCGCCGCGTTTCTGATCTGGTACGCGCTGCGCAGTTTTCAGTCAGCGTTGCAGGGCGGGGCCGCGATGCAGCCGGGTCAGGGTCAGCGCACCAGTCTGCGCACCGCTTTGCTGACGCTGATGGCGTTCACTTGGCTGAATCCGCATGTCTATCTGGATACGGTCGTGCTGATTGGGTCAATCTCGGCACAATATGATGACCGTCTGGGATTTGCCGTGGGTGCCATGGCGTCGAGCTTTGTGTTCTTTTTCTCGCTGGGGTATGGCGCAAGGATTCTGTCACCTGTATTTGCGCGCCCACGCGCGTGGCAGCTGCTGGATGCGTTGATCGGCGTTGTCATGTTGCTGATCGCACTGAAACTTGTTGTCATGTGAAGGGTTGTTCCCGGCTGAATTCCGGTGTTCAACCGTTTTTATGAACGCACACCCCGAAACCTATCGCCCTCTGACCGGCATGTTCTGGATGCTGGCGGCAGGTCTGTCTTTTGTGGGCATGAATGCGCTGGTGAAGATTCTTGGCACCAGCATGAACCCGATACAGGCTGCATTTTTGCGATATGTTCTGGGGCTGGTTTTCCTGCTTCCGGCGCTGCGCGCAATTTTCGAAACCCGCCTGACTCGCCGCAATCTGACCCTGTTCGGCCTGCGTGGCATCGTTCACGCCGTTGCCGTCATGCTGTGGTTTTTCGCAATGACCCGCATCCCTTTGGCCGAGGTCACCGCGATGAATTACCTGACGCCGGTTTACGTGACCTTAGGCGCTGCTCTGTTTCTGGGTGAGAAGCTGGCTTTCCGCCGGATTGCGGCCATCGGTGTTGCATTGGTCGGAGTCATCATCATCCTGCGCCCCGGTTTCCGAGAGGTCTTGCCCGGCCATCTGGCGATGCTGGGCACGACGCTTGCACTGGGCGGTTCCTATCTGCTGGCCAAGGTGCTTGTCCGCGATATCCGACCTTCGGTGGTGGTGGCGCATCTGTCGATCTGGGTGACGCTTGCGCTGATACCCTTCGCCATCGCCGTGTGGCAGCCGCCCAGCCTGCGCGATATGGGGATTTTGTTTGTCGTCGCCAGTTTTGCGACCGCCGGGCACTACTTCATGACGCTGGCCCTGCAGGCGGCTCCGGTGGCGGTGACGCAGCCGATGACCTTCCTGCAACTGATCTGGGCTACGCTGCTGGGTACGCTGGTGTTTCACGAACGTATCGACATCTGGGTGATCGCCGGAGGTACCCTGATCCTGGGCGCACTCAGTTTCATCACCTGGCGCGAAGCGCGGATCATGCGCAGGCCTCCGACGCCGGTGCAAGGGTCCGAAAACCCACCCGCAGCGCGTTGAAAAAGGTTATTGATTGACGGGTCAATAAAAACGCCTTAGCTTTTCTGCATCAACAGATGTGGCAGAGGGGCTCAGATGCCGAAACTCGGAATGGAACCGATCCGGCGCGAGGCGATCGTCCAAGCGACGATTGCCGAGCTTGGTGTGCAGAAATCCCTCGACGTTACGGTCAGCCAGATTGCAAAACGCGCGGGAATGTCCAGCGCGCTGGCCCATCACTATTTCGGCGGCAAAGAGCAGATTTTTCTGGCCGCCATGCGCCGCATCCTGTCTGATTTCGGATCTGAAGCACGCGCCCAGCTTGAGATTGCGCCTGCAAATGCGCGTGCACAGGCCATCATCCGGGCCTGCTTTGCGCCCTCGTGTTTTACGCCCGACGTAATCGCGGCATGGATGACCTTTTACGTGCTTGCGCAGACCAACGACGATGCGCTGCGCCTTTGGCAGATCTATCAGGCGCGTATCCGGTCCAATCTGATCCACGCCCTGCGCCCGCTGATGCAGAACCC
Organism: Ruegeria sp. G7; assembly: GCF_056535465.1. Taxonomy (NCBI): domain Bacteria; kingdom Pseudomonadati; phylum Pseudomonadota; class Alphaproteobacteria; order Rhodobacterales; family Roseobacteraceae; genus Ruegeria; species Ruegeria sp. G7. The sequence goes on from NZ_JBQFIL010000001.1 coordinate 2,045,937, forward strand.
GGTCGAGGCAGCCGAGGATATGATCGCATTGATCGACGGGCTTTACATCCACTCCGCTCTCAACGCCCCGCAAGAGCCACAACTTGCGGTGAACCACGCCCTGCGTGTTCTTGAGACCTTCCTCGAGGCTGAAAAATGAAAAAGCCGAACATCCTGATCCTGATGGTGGATCAGCTCAACGGAACCCTCTTTCCTGACGGTCCCGCCGACTGGCTTCATGCTCCAAACCTGAAGAAACTGGCGGAACGCTCGACCCGGTTCGCCAACGCCTACACCGCGTCGCCCTTATGTGCGCCGGGCAGGGCCAGCTTCATGTCCGGTCAATTGCCGTCACGCACCGGGGTCTACGACAATGCCGCAGAGTTTCGCAGTGACATCCCGACTTATGCGCATCACTTACGGCGTGCAGGATACTATACGTGCCTGTCCGGCAAGATGCATTTCGTCGGCCCCGATCAATTGCACGGGTTTGAAGCCCGCCTGACCACCGACATCTACCCCGCTGATTTCGGCTGGACACCCGATTACCGCAAGCCCGGTGAGCGGATCGACTGGTGGTACCACAATATGGGCTCGGTCACCGGCGCAGGCATTGCGGAAATCTCGAACCAGATGGAGTACGACGACGAGGTCGCTTACAACGCCAAGGCCAAGCTTTACGATTTGGCGCGCGGCAAGGATGCGCGCCCATGGTGTGTGACGGTCAGTTTCACCCATCCTCATGATCCATATGTCGCGCGGCGCAAATACTGGGATCTCTACGAGGATTGCGCGCACCTTCTGCCCGAGGTTTCTGATATCGGCTACGACAATCAGGATCCCCATTCCAAACGTATTTTCGACGCCAATGACTGGCGTAGCTTCGACATTACCGAAGAAGACATCCGCAAATCCCGCCGGGCGTATTTTGCGAACATCTCGTATCTGGATGACAAGATCGGAGAGATCCTTGAAGTACTCGACAGCACACGGCAGGAGGCCATCATCCTCTTTGTCTCGGACCACGGCGATATGCTGGGCGAGCGCGGCTTGTGGTTCAAGATGAACTTTTATGAAGGCTCGGCCCGTGTGCCACTGATGATTTCGGCACCCGACCTGCCTGCGGGCCGGATTGACACCCCGGTATCGACGATTGACGTGACACCGACGCTGGGATCGCTTGCAGGCGTGGATATGGCCGAGATTGCGCCTTGGACTGATGGCGAAGATCTCGTCCCTTTGGCGCAGGGCACCGCGCGCACCGCCCCGGTGGCCATGGAATATGCCGCCGAGGCCTCCTACGCACCGCTGGTATCGTTGCGGTATGGCAAGTGGAAATACAACCGCTGTGCGCTGGACCCTGATCAGCTGTTCGACCTCGAGAGTGACCCGCATGAACTCAGCAATCTTGCAACGCACCCCGAGCACGCGGGCACTTTGCAGACCTTGCGTGCGAAATCCGAGGCCCGCTGGGATCTGTACCGCTTTGATGCCGAGGTCCGTGCCAGTCAGGCCCGCCGATGGGTGGTTTATGAAGCACTTCGGCAGGGTGGCTATTATCCGTGGGACTATCAGCCACTTCAGAAAGCCTCGGAACGCTACATGCGCAACCACATGGACCTGAACGTTGTGGAAGAAAACCAGCGCTACCCGCGCGGCGAGTAACCTCTTCATCTTTTTGAAAATACTCCCGCCGGAGGCAAAAAGATTTTTCGACGAAAAATCTTGGCCCGCGCGGGACCGGAGACACGAATATGGAAGCAGATTTTGTCATCGTCGGCGCCGGATCCGCCGGATGCGCGTTGGCCTACCGGCTGAGCGAAGGCGGAGCTTCGGTGCTGGTGATCGAACACGGCGGCACCGATGCAGGGCCGTTCATCCAGATGCCGGCGGCGCTCAGCTATCCGATGAACATGTCTCGCTATGACTGGGGCTACAGATCCGAGCCCGAACCGCACCTCAACAACCGCCGCCTTGCCTGCCCAAGGGGAAAGGTGATCGGCGGATCATCCTCGATCAACGGGATGGTCTATGTGCGTGGTCACGCGCGCGATTTTGACACCTGGGCCGAGATGGGCGCGGATGGATGGTCTTACGCGGACGTGCTGCCCTATTACAAACGGATGGAGACCTGGCATGATGGCGGCCACGGGGGCGATGTCACATGGCGCGGGACCGACGGACCGTTGCATGTCTCTCGCGGTCCGCGAGAGAACCCTCTGTTCAAGGCTTTTGTCGATGCCGGTCAACAAGCCGGCTATGAGGTCACAGGCGACTATAACGGTGAAAAGCAAGAGGGCTTTGGCCCGATGGAGCAGACCGTCTGGAAAGGGCGGCGCTGGTCTGCGGCCAATGCTTATCTGAAGCCCGCGCTCAAGCGGGACAATTGCGAGATTGTGCGCGGGCTGGCCGCGCGGGTTGTGACCCAAGACGGACGCGCGACCGGTGTCGAACTGATCCGCGGCGGTAAGCGCGAGCTCATCCGGGCACGGCGCGAAGTGGTGCTTGCGGCTTCGTCAATCAACTCACCCAAGCTGCTGATGTTGTCGGGCATCGGCCCGGCAGCGCATCTGGCCGAGCATGGGGTCGAGGTGGTCGCGGATCGGCCCGGTGTTGGGGCGAACCTTCAGGACCATCTGGAGCTTTATATTCAGCAGGCTTCGTTGCAGCCTATCACCCTCTACAAACACTGGAACCTGCTCAGCAAGGGGATGATCGGGGCGCAGTGGTTGTTTACCAAAACAGGGCTTGGGGCCTCGAACCAGTTTGAAAGTGCGGCCTTTATCCGGTCGAAGCCGGGTGTGGAATATCCCGACATTCAGTATCACTTCCTACCCATGGCGGTACGCTATGATGGGCAGGCGGCGGCTGAGGGGCACGGGTTTCAGGCGCATGTGGGACCGATGCGATCCCCGTCACGCGGCGCGGTGACCTTGCGCTCGGCGCGGGCCGAGGACGCACCTGTGATCCGGTTCAACTACATGAGCCATGAAACGGACTGGGAGGATTTCCGAACCTGCATCCGCCTGACCCGCGAGATTTTCGGACAAGAGGCGTTCAAGCCATTTGCGGGCAAGGAAATACAGCCAGGCGCTGCCGCGCAAAGCGATGACGCGTTGAATGCGTTCATCGCAGAACATGCCGAGAGCGCGTACCATCCTTGCGGCACCTGCCGTATGGGGCGGGCGGACGACAAACAGGCCGTAGTGGACCCGCAGGGCCGCGTGATCGGAGTCGACGGGCTGCGCGTGGCCGACAGTTCGATCTTTCCTCAGATTACCAATGGCAATCTTAACGCACCTTCGATCATGGTGGGTGAGAAAATCTCTGATCACCTTCTTGGCAGGGATGCATTGCCAAAGGCCAACGATCGGCCTTGGATTCATCCGGAATGGGCCGTTGCACAACGATAATTCCCGACCTTCTTTGCCCCGGATTTGATCCGGGTCAAAGTAACACCTGCGCGGCATCTTTAGTCTTGGGACGTAACGCAGATATAGGAGCGCATCGAATGTCCCACACCCCGCATGAACTGGCCGAGGAATTCCCTGACAAGGTCGAATTGATGAGCCAGCTCAAGCAATCGGACGCGCATTTCGCGCGCCTTGCGGATGAATATCATGAGGTCAATCGCATCGTTCATCGGGCCGAAACCAACGTCGAGCCCATGGAGGAATTGGCCGAGGTTGAGCTGCGCAAGAAACGTGCGGCACTCAAGGATGCGATTTGGGCGATTTTGTCGAAAGGGTAAGAGCAGGGCGGGGGCTCTGCCCCCGTCGCTATCGGCAGTTTCTCCGAGGTATTTTAGAACAGAAGAAGGTCAGGTGACCTCGTAAGGCAAAGTCCCGCGGGTATGGGCGTCGATGGTCAAGCGGCGTTCCAATGGCGGGACCGAGCGTTGATGGCAGGTCTGGCGCTCGCAGATGCGGCACGAGATGCCGATGGGTTCGAACGCGCTGGCGTTGGTGATGTCGAGGTTGTCGGCGTAGACCAGCGCTTCGGCATGGCGGATTTCGCAACCCAGAGCGATAGCGTAACGGCGCACCGGCGCGCCGAACGAGCCACCCGATTTAGACACATCGCGGGCCAGTGAGATATAGCGGACGCCATCGGGCGTTTCCGCCAGCTGCTGCAGAAAATGGCCTGGTGTTTCAAAGGCGCGGTGGACGTTCCACAGCGGGCAAGCCCCGCCGAAACGGGCGAATTGCAGCCGCGTGGCCGAGTGGCGTTTGGTTATGGTTCCCGCCTGATCGACGCGGACGAAGAAGAACGGGATACCCTTGGCTCCGGGCCGTTGCAGGGTCGACAGGCGGTGGGCGATCTGTTCGATGGAGGCCCCAAACCGGTTGCTGAGAAGTTCCAGATCATGGCGGTACTCTTGCGCGGCAGACAGGAACGCCGCGTAGGGCATCAGCGAGGCTCCTGCGAAGTAGTTGGCCAGCCCGATCTTGGCAATCGCACGCGCCTCTTCGCTTTGGAAACGGGCGAAGTCGAGCGTGGCCTCAAGCAGCTTGTCCTGGCTGATCAGCGCCACCTGTAGCAAGAGTTGAAATACTTGGGTCTGCGGGGTTGCGCGTGAAGACAGGCGCAGAGTCTTATCCGCCGCGTTGTAGCTGCGCAGGGTTTCGGTATCTCCAAAGGTTACGTGAATACCGCGTTCCGACAGGCTGTTCAGGGCCGCCTGGCGGATGCTTCCGGCATCATCTGCGCGGGCTGCGAACCGTTCGGCGGCACGGTCGACGGCGTCGATGTAATTGTCGCAATAATGGAAGAAGTCACGGACCTCTTCCCATGGGCTGGCCTGAATGCGGGCGTCCTCGCGCCCCAAAGCTTCGTCGAGCGAGGCGAGCCGTTCGTGGGTCTGACGATAGCTGCGGTGCAACTCGATGAAGGCCCGGGCCAATGCTGGCGCGTTCGAGGCGGTAAGCCGCAGGTCAGCCAGGGGCGGCATCATGTCGGCAAACACTGGATCGGCCAGCGCCTCGCGCATGTCGGAAACGAGCCGTTCGCTGTCACCGGTGCTGAGCTCGGTAACATCCATGCCGAATTCCTGCGCCAGCGCCAGAACAACCGTGGTCGAGATCGGACGGTTGTTATTCTCCATCTGGTTGAGGTACGGCAGAGAAACGCCCAGTTTTGTGGCGAATTCCTTTTGGGTCAGGGTCAGGCGCGTGCGCATTTCGCGCAGCTTGGCGCCGGCATAGAGTTTCTGGGTGGCCATGATGGTTCTTTGCAAGTTTCCTGAATTTTCAGGCTAACTTTGCAAACCCTTTGGCGCAAGTGCCTAGAGACCGAGCTGCTTCTCGCGCCAGATGACGCTGCCGATTGCAAAAATCGCCAGGATCGAGGTTGCCAGCATCAGCCACAGCAGGGGCATTGCGCCAGTGTCGCGAGTCAGCAAAGCACCTGCCCAGGCGCTGAGGCCTGCGCCGCCGCCAAGCATGATCGCCCCGCTGAGTCCCGAGGCCGTGGCGGCCAGATGCGGACGGACGGACAGCGCTCCTGCTGTTGCGTTGGGGATCGACATGCCATTGCCCAGCCCGACAAATGTCATCAGGCCGAAGAAGCTGAGCGCAGTGCCCATGTCCGCCAGAAACAGGGTGGCCGAAATCAGGACGCCGATGGCGTTCAGCCAGCAGCCCCACAGGACCATGCGATTGACCCCAAAGCGCACCGAATAACGCCCGCTGATGAAGTTGCCGAAGAAGTACCCAAGGGCCGGGGCCCCGAAGTAAACGCCGACCTCGGCTGCGGTCATGCCGAACACTTCGGTCCCGATGAACGGAGCACCGCCGAGATAGGCGAAGAAGGCCCCAGAGGACAAAGCCGAGGACAGCGAGTAGCCCCAGAAGCGTGGGGAGGTCAGCAGCTCTGGATATTCGCGGAACTGCTGCACCAACGTTTTGCCGCTGGTGGCGGCGGTTTCGCCAAAATCCTGATAGGTCAGCCAGAGGGCGAGGGCGGCCAGCCCGAAAGGCAGCCAGAAATTGGCTTTCCAACCGAACGCTTCTTCGAGCAATCCGCCGACCGCGGGGCCGAGCATCGGGACCACGGCCATGCCCATTGTGACATATCCCAGCATCGAGGCTGCCTTGTCCTGCGTGTACATATCCCGCACAGCGGCTCTGCTGAGGACGATACCCACCACGATCACCGCCTGACTCATGCGGAAGGCCAGAAATATCTCGATCGTCGGAGCGTAGATGCAGCCCAGCGTGGCCAGCAGAAACAACCCGAGCCCCCACAGCAGGACCGGTCTGCGCCCCGCTTTGTCGGCAAGCGGGCCGATCAGGATTTGCAGCACCGCGTTGACCAACAGATACAGCGCAATCGACAGCTGCATCGTCTTGTAGTCGGTTTGGAAATAGGTCGCCATAAAGGGCAGGCTGGGCAGGTACAGGTTCATGCTCAGTGCCGACAGGCCCGACAGCAACACAAGCGTTGCAAGGGTGGGCGGTGTACGACTGACTGAGGGTGTGCTGAACTGCATGGTTCACCTTTAGAGCCTGCGCGCAGGAATTACCATCTGCTGTTGCGGCTTGTTGTGTTAATTAGCAATTTTGCATTTTTTGCAAGATGTGTTGCGGAAGATTTGCAAATTTGCGGAAAATGTCTTTGGCCTATGCCCTGCTGCCGCTATGGTCTGGCAAAATTCCATAGGGGACAACCGTCATGAAAGATATCCTTTCCGAGCTTGAAGACCGCCGCACCAACGCCCGGCTTGGCGGTGGGCAGAAACGGATCGATGCGCAGCACGCGCGTGGCAAGCTGACCGCGCGCGAGCGGATCGAACTGCTGCTCGACGAAGGCAGCTTTGAAGAATTCGATATGTTCGTCAGCCATCGCTGCACCGAGTTCGGAATGGAAAAACAAAAGCCTGCTGGCGACGGCGTTGTCACCGGCTGGGGCACGATCAATGGCCGTATGGTCTATGTGTTCAGCCAGGATTTCACCGTGTTTGGCGGCTCGCTGTCGGAAACCCACGCACAGAAAATCTGTAAGATCATGGATATGGCTGTGCAAAACGGCGCGCCGATCATCGGCATCAACGACTCGGGCGGTGCGCGCATTCAGGAGGGCGTCGCCTCGCTGGCGGGCTATGCCGAAGTCTTCCAGCGCAACGTGACCGCATCAGGCGTGGTTCCGCAGATCAGCGTGATCATGGGGCCCTGCGCGGGCGGGGCGGTCTACAGCCCAGCGATGACCGATTTTATCTTCATGGTGAAAGATTCCTCGTACATGTTCGTCACTGGCCCTGATGTGGTTAAAACCGTGACCAATGAGGTGGTAACGGCCGAAGAGCTGGGCGGAGCATCGACCCACACCAAGAAATCCTCGGTGGCCGATGGCGCGTTTGAAAACGATGTCGAGGCCTTGGCCGAGGTGCGCCGTCTGGTCGACTTCCTGCCGCTCAACAACCGCGAGAAGCCGCCCGTGCGCCCGTTCTTTGATGAACCCAACCGGGTCGAAACCTCGCTGGATACGCTTATCCCGGAAAACCCGAACTCACCTTATGACATGAAGGAACTGATCACCAAGATCGCCGATGAAGTTGATTTTTACGAGATTCAGGAAGACTTTGCCAAGAACATCATCACCGGCTTCATCCGTCTGGAAGGGCAGACCGTTGGTGTTGTAGCCAACCAGCCCATGGTTTTGGCCGGGTGTCTGGATATCGACAGCTCGCGCAAGGCGGCGCGGTTCGTGCGCTTCTGTGACTGTTTCGAAATCCCGATTCTGACGCTGGTGGACGTGCCCGGCTTTCTGCCCGGGACGCAGCAGGAATATAGCGGGGTGATCAAGCATGGTGCCAAGCTGCTTTATGCTTACGGGGAAGCGACGGTGCCGAAGGTGACCGTGATCACCCGCAAAGCCTATGGTGGTGCTTATGTTGTGATGGCCTCGAAACACCTGCGCGGTGATTTCAACTATGCCTGGCCCACGGCTGAGATTGCGGTGATGGGCGCGAAAGGTGCGACCGAGATCATCCACCGCGCAGACTTGGATGACGCCGAGAAGACCGCGCAGCACGTTGCCGATTATGAAGACCGTTTTGCCAACCCGTTTGTGGCGGCAGAGCGCGGCTTTGTGGATGAGGTGATCATGCCGCAATCCACCCGCCGCCGTGTGTCGCGTGCCTTTGCCAGCCTTCGCGGCAAGCAGCTGAAGAACCCGTGGAAAAAGCACGACAACATTCCGCTTTAAGGGGTCGCTGCGACGCTCTGCTGTTCATGACCAACTCTGCCAGACATAACCCGGCACGCGCCCTTGGGGCGAAGCAGCCGATGCCAGCGGGACGAGCCCGTCTTGGTCGGGCCCGTGCCTGGACCTGTGCGGCCTTGGCCGCATATATGGCGGGTCCTGCAGCGGCGGATCGTCTTTTGCCCGTGCCGTCCGGCCAGCCGGTGGAACTCAGCAATGTTCTGCTGGACCACAATCCCGGTGAGCTTTGGCTGCGGTTCCGCTTTATCGCCCCGAAGATCGGGTCGACCGCCGGGCGTATCACCTATGATGTTGCGGTAATCGATATGGAACATCTGTGCCAGACGCTGGCAGTTCCCTACGTCGCCCAACATGCACTTGAACCTGCGCGTGTGGTGATCTCGTTTTCGGATCGACCTATCGAGTTCGGTACCTCGGAGCCTGATGCAACTCAGTTCTTCGAGGCCTACCGGCTAGAGCAATCCACGTGTATCTGGGAAGGGCTCTGAACATGGCAAGTCTCAATGTCAGGGTATCTCAGGTTGAAAATCACTGGAGGCGCGTATGACCGCTCTGTCCCCGCAGCAAGATGGCTTCTGTCGTCTTATCAATACCTTCTCGAAACGAGCCCCGATATGCTGAAACATCGCGGTTTCCCCGGTCGCCTCTCAGGTACCGATTTCCAATTCACCATCCGGCGCGCCAATCCCAAGGGTGTGACGCCGTTGACCCGTCGTGAACGCTTTCGGGATCGCAAACCTGCGGACAAACGCGCCGATGCGGCGTTCATGGAGGCTCTCTGGACCCATTTTGGTGATCAGCCGTTTGAACGCGGCAATCTGGACGCCGGGCGGCTGAGCTGGCTGTTCGGTCGAGAGGTGATCGCGGCGGAAGATCCGTTTGATGCGGCCAGCTATGACGCTTTATTGGTGATTGACCCAGATGCCGCGCGCCAATCGTTTCCCGAGATTTTCGACGGGATGGGCTGAGTGTGTTGAACGGGGCCGCACATAACCTGTTTCCGGGTCATGAAAAAGTGACCCTGCCCGCGAGCGGGCAGGGTGCTGTGCGTGCTTCAGAAGTTCAGCTGTGCAGCCAACTGAATACGGCTGGCGTCGAAATCGTCACCAGAGATCGTATCGTTCCGCTCGCCGTAGATGTATTCGGCGCTGAGCGTCAGGTCGTCCGTCAACTGGTAGAAGGCGTTCACGTGGATCGTTTCCAGTTCGGTGAACGACAGCGTGCCGGTCGAGGTCGGCAGGTCGTAGTCCTCGTAACCATATGCGATACCAACGTTCCACTTTGGACCCAACTGCTGACGCAGCTCCAGGGTAAAGCCGTCAACATCGTTGGCCTCGCCGCCGACGACAGCATCACCCAGACCGATCAGCCAAGGGCCAAGCGCTTCACCGGTGACATAGTTGGCCTGAATCAGGCCGCCTTCCCACAGGCGGGCCGAGGCGGAAAGGGTCAGACCCGTCTGATCAACTTCGGTCCCGTCCCCTTCGGCCTTGCCGTAGAGCAACGCGCCGCGTGCGATGTATTTGCCGTCATTGTATTCGGCAGACGCGGTGAAGACCGGATCATCCGAATCCGACCCGCCGACATTCTCTTCGATCGAGACGGCAAATGTGGTGTTCGAACCAATGGTATTGGTGTAGCGCACCTGCGGGACACGCGCAAAAGCGATACCGACGGGGCCGTTGAATTCGACCGAGGTCGGATAGGTGTCAAGCGGCTGGAAGTTGGTCCAGTACTGGCCGATCAGCCATTGTTCACCGATGCGGATGTTGGCGTGGCGGATGCGGAATTCGGCCGTGCCGTCCGATCCGAACGCGTCGACCTCAAGCTGGCCTTGGATGTCACCGACACCCGACGGGGTGCTGGTGCGCAATCCGATGCGCGACTGACGAACCGTAGCGCCAAAGGTGCCGCTGGTCGCCGCCGAGGGCTCGCCCACGACATTCACGAACGCCGTGTCACCCTGATCGAAGTCGAAGTCATAGAAGAAGTCAGCTTTGACATAGCCATAGACGTCCAGCGTCGTATTGCCGATCTGCAGATCACCCGTGCCCGATCCGGGATTGGTGGCCTCCAGTGCTTCGACCCGAGCGCGCAACGCGTCCAGTTCAGCCTGTGTCTGAGCATCTTGCGCCAAGGCTGGCAGACCGGTCGCGGTAAGCGCGCTGGCAGCAAGCAGGCTTGCGGTTTTACCCTTAAATATCATGGGGATACTTCCTTGTGTGCGAGTGTGCAGGGCCAACGTTTCACGCAAGCCTCTGCGATGGAAATCACCAAATCGGGAGGGAATCACCGCGAATGCTCAAGCAAACGTGTCGAGAGCTCTCATCGCTGTCACAGGGGCGTGACGCGAGCGCGTAAGTTGCTGCGCAAAAGGTGTTTTTCGAGGCAGGTACACGTGATCCGCCGTGATCATGAGAACGCCACGGTTGGTCAATCGCGCACTATTTGTAACGGGAATGTGACGGCATCCCTGGCTTTGACCGAATTTGGGCCTAAACCCGGCATAGGCGCAAATTTGCGCGGGCTTTTGCCAGATGGGCAAGTTTCAGCCGGAAAGTTGTTTGGAAACAATGTCTGGTTTGCGCCCATAATTGTACCGTGCATTTTGAATGCGCAGTGCGGCACTACTTTGCCTGCGTCGCACAAGCACCTACTATTCCGTACCCCTTCCTTCCGCGGGCAGGCTTGTGAACCCCACATGGTCCTGCCCGCGTTTTTCTTTCCTGAAAACACAACCGAAAAGCGGCAAAAAGCTGCGCATAAGGCGGAATCACGTCATTTGATATTGCATAACAAGGCAGGCTTTCGGCATGTGGCTGAAAACAAGTCAAGGAACCTGAAAGGGCAGTACCTATGCAAAACTCAAGAATTCTTCTCGCGCTTGCGACCTGCGCGGGCCTCGCGGCCTGCGGTGACACGACCGGCGAACAGGCCATCATCGGCGGTGGTGCCGGTGCGGTCGGCGCGGCGGTTCTCAGCGCGGACCCGCTGCTGGGCGCGGCCGTTGGTGCCGCTGGCAACGTGCTGTATTGCAAAACGCAGAACAACTGCAACTAACACCGATTTGATCGGGGCCATTCGGACCCCGTCGGTCATCGCGCATCACGCCGTCGTGGGGCTTTCGCCCTGCGGCGGCGTTTTGCGTTTCCAGAACACCAAGACAAAGGACGTTCCATGTTCAACAAGATCCTGATCGCCAACCGGGGCGAGATCGCCTGCCGTGTCATCAAGACCGCGCGCAAAATGGGTATCGGCACCGTTGCCATTTACTCGGACGCCGACAAGAACGCCCTGCATGTCTCGATGGCGGATGAGGCGGTGCATATCGGCCCGCCGCCTGCGAACCAGTCGTATATCGTGATCGACAAGGTCATGGATGCCATCCGCCAAAGCGGCGCGCAGGCGGTGCACCCCGGCTATGGCTTTCTGTCCGAGAACTCGAAATTCGCCGAGGCGCTGGATGCCGAAGGCGTCGCCTTTGTTGGTCCGCCTGTCGGTGCGATTGAAAGCATGGGTGACAAGATCACCTCGAAGAAGATCGCGCAGGATGCAGGGGTTTCGACCGTGCCCGGCTATATGGGGCTGATCGAGGATGCGGATGAGGCGGTCAAGATCTCGAACGACATCGGCTACCCGGTGATGATCAAGGCCAGCGCCGGGGGTGGCGGCAAGGGGATGCGGATCGCATGGAATGATGAAGAGGCGCGCGAAGGCTTCCAGTCGTCCAAGAACGAGGCCGCGAATTCCTTTGGCGACGACCGGATCTTCATCGAGAAATTCGTGACCCAGCCGCGCCATATCGAAATTCAGGTTCTGTGCGACAGCCATGGCAACGGCATCTATCTGGGTGAGCGTGAATGCTCGATCCAGCGCCGGAACCAGAAGGTGGTGGAAGAGGCACCGTCGCCGTTCCTCGACCCCGAGACGCGCAAGGCGATGGGCGAACAGGCGGTCGCCTTGGCCAAGGCGGTGAACTATGCCAGCGCCGGGACGGTGGAATTCATCGTGGACGGGGAAAAGAACTTCTACTTCCTTGAAATGAACACACGCTTGCAGGTGGAACACCCAGTCACCGAGCTGATCACGGGGGTCGATCTGGTGGAACAGATGATCCGCGTTGCCGCTGGTGAAAAGCTGACCATCACACAGGACGATGTCACGCTGACCGGCTGGGCCATCGAAAACCGTCTGTATGCCGAAGACCCGTATCGCGGCTTTCTGCCCTCGATCGGTCGTCTGACCCGCTATCGTCCGCCGCAGGAAACGGCTGCTGGCCCGATGCTGGTCAATGGTAAATGGCAGGGCGATGCGCCCGAAGGTCCGTCCGCTGTGCGCAATGATACCGGCGTCTATGAAGGCGGCGAGATCAGCATGTATTACGATCCGATGATCGCCAAACTCTGTACTTGGGCTCCGACCCGCGAACAGGCGATCGAGGCGATGCGTGTTGCCTTGGACAGCTTCGAGGTCGAAGGCATTGGCCACAACTTGCCGTTCCTGTCGGCCGTGATGGATCATCCGAAATTTGTCAGCGGCGACATGACCACCGCCTTTATTGCCGAGGAATATCCTGAGGGGTTCGAAGGCGTCGACCTGCCGGGGGCAGACCTGCGTCGCATCGCGGCCTCGTGCGCCGCAATGCATCGTGTGGCCGAGATTCGCCGCACGCGCGTCTCGGGCCGAATGGATAACCACGAGCGCAAGGTTGGCTCTGATTGGGTTGTCACGCTGCAGGGCGAGGAGTTTGCCGTTTCCATTGATGCGGATAAGGATGGGTCGACGGTGACCTTCGCTGATGGGACCACGTCACGCGTCACCTCGGACTGGACGCCCGGAGATCAGCTGGCCGTGCTGGAGGTCGATGGCAGCCCGCTTGTGCTGAAGGTTGGGAAGGTCTCTGGCGGGTTCCGCATCCGTAACCGGGGCGCGGATATGAAAGTGCATGTGCGTACACCGCGTCAGGCTGAACTGGCGCGCATGATGCCCGAGAAGCTGCCGCCTGATACCTCGAAAATGCTGCTCTGCCCGATGCCCGGTCTGATCGTCAAGATTGATGTTGAAGTGGGGCAAGAGGTTCAGGAAGGCCAAGCGCTGTGTACTGTCGAGGCGATGAAGATGGAAAACATCCTGCGCGCCGAGAAGAAGGGCGTGGTTTCCAAGATCAATGCGGGCCCCGGCGACAGCCTCGCCGTGGATGATGTCATCATCGAGTTCGAGTGATGATGTCAGCGCTTTCGCAATATCAAACGGAGTCTCCGGCGCTGCGCGCCGGGCCCTTCGTGCGTGGCGAAAGTGCTCAGCCGCCCTCGCGCCGTTCGCGGATCTCGCGTTCGCGGAGGGGGGTTTTGTCGATAGACCGACCGATCTCGCGCACGCTCCAGGGCGAGGGCTTGCGCAGTTTGACCACGCCGTCTTTGTCGACAAACACCATCTGGAATCCGCGCGGACGCAGCTGCGACCGGATCGGAGACCGCGCCGAGGGGTCGGTGTCAGTCAGAACCACAACATCGCGATCCCGCATTGCCGCCTCGCCGTCCATGAGCATGTCGATCTGCTGCTGGAACCGGGGATCAGCCGGGGTGTCTGAAAACACAACGATGGGGCGGTTGACCCAAAGGAACTCGTCTAGTGTGCTGTCCCCGACGGGCTGCACAAAGGCATCATCTGCGGGTGCCGACCCGTCGGCAGCCATCGCAGCCAGCGGGAATAAAGCCGAAAAAACAAGGGCAAGCGTGCGTGTCATATGGCCTCCTGTTCCCTTGAATATAGCCGTTGCCCGGACGAATGCGACTGGCGAAATGCCTTTGTGCATCAAAAAATTGCGCGTCACGTTTCAGCCCCGCCAAAGCACAGGTCCCTTGGCGCGTGTCACGTGCGGTTACGCAGCGGTTGCGCAGATCAAGAAGGAAAGCGGATGGACGTGATCCTTCACTTTGGGGCGCATCGCTGCGCGACCTCCAGTTTTCAGGAGTATATGAGCGCCAACAGCGCGGACCTTGCGCAAGAGGGCATCGGCTATTGGGGCCCCGAGCGCACGCGCGAGAACGGCTTGAACAGCCTGCGGGACCTGACACCACAGGCGCACACGCGGATCCTGCATGATCTGCGGCTGTGCGAACAAGGCGGGGTTCGTCAACTGATCATCAGTCAGGAGAATTTCGTCGGTACGATGAGCGGTAACTTCCGGCTCAAGTCACTTTATCCCAAGGCGAAAGAGCGCGCGCAGCGACTGGCCGAGGTATTTGACGCTCGGGTAATCAAAATCGCCCTGAACATAAGGGCACAGGATGCTTATTGGAGCTCGGCTGACGCCTATTTGACCAAGCGGGGCCACGCCCCAACCACACCCGATAACTGGAGGCAGATTGTCCGCAGCATGCGGCGCTGGCAGGACGTTATCTGTGATATTGGCGGTGCGTTTCCGAATGCCTGCCTGCAGATTTTTCCGTTTGAAGACTTCGCGGGGCGCCCACACGATCAATTGCGTCTGGCGACCGGGCGCAATGCGCCACGCAGTTTCAGCGATACATGGCGAAACGCGGTGCGTGCCGCGCGCAAGCACAGTTTCAAACCCAAGCAATCCGTCAAACTGCTCAGCGATTACGCTGAGGACCTTGACTGGCTGGCCTCTGGGGCCGGTGGGCTGGCGCGGCTGATGCACCTTACAAACACCAATTCCGGCGGGCAGGACCCGGCCGAAACCCGAATCGACGAGAGGAATCCGATATGACTGATACCAATGACTGGCGCGCGCTGGCCGAGAAAGAGCTGCGCGGACGCTCGTTAGACGAGTTGACCAAGGAAACGCTGGAAGGCATCGACGTCAAACCGCTCTATACGCAGGAAGACACTGCGGATTTACCTCATATGGGCTCTTTGCCTGGGTTCGGGCCGTTCACACGTGGTGTAAAGGCGACCATGTACGCCGGTCGCCCGTGGACGATCCGTCAGTATGCGGGATTTTCGACGGCCGAGGAATCGAACGCTTTCTACCGCCGCAATCTGGCTGCGGGTCAGCAAGGTGTTTCGGTTGCTTTCGATCTGGCGACGCACCGGGGGTATGACAGTGATCATCCGCGTGTTGTCGGGGATGTCGGCAAGGCTGGCGTCGCGATCGACAGCGTCGAGGACATGAAGATTCTCTTCGACGGCATTCCGCTCGACAAGGTGTCGGTGTCGATGACCATGAACGGTGCGGTGATCCCGATTCTGGCCAATTTCATCGTGGCGGGTGAGGAACAGGGGCATGACAAGGCAGTTCTGTCCGGCACCATTCAGAACGACATTCTGAAAGAGTTCATGGTGCGCAACACCTATATCTACCCACCTGAGCCGTCGATGAAGATCATCTCGGACATCATTGACTATACCTCAAACGAGATGCCCAAGTTCAACTCGATCTCGATCTCGGGCTATCACATGCAAGAGGCCGGGGCGAACCTTGTGCAGGAGCTGGCCTATACGCTCGCCGATGGCCGCGAATACGTACGCGCCGCGACGCAGGCCGGGATGGACGTGGACAAGTTCGCTGGACGTTTGTCCTTTTTCTTTGCCATCGGCATGAACTTCTTCATGGAAATCGCCAAGTTGCGCGCTGCCCGCACGCTGTGGCACCGGGTGATGACCGATTTCGGGGCAAAATCCGAACGCTCCAAGATGCTGCGAACCCACTGTCAGACCTCGGGCGTATCGCTGCAGGAACAGGACCCCTATAACAACGTCATCCGCACCGCTTATGAGGCGATGAGCGCGGTTCTGGGCGGCACCCAGTCGCTGCACACCAACGCATTGGACGAGGCCATTGCGCTGCCCACCGATTTCTCAGCACGCATCGCGCGGAACACGCAGTTGGTGCTGCAGGAAGAGACCGGTGTGACTGACGTGGTCGATCCGCTGGCGGGCTCTTACTACATCGAAAGCCTGACCAATGAACTGGTCGAAAAAGCCTGGGCCTTGATGGAAGAGGTCGAGGACATGGGCGGCATGACCAAGGCCGTCGCCAGCGGAATGCCGAAGCTGCGGATCGAAGAGAGCGCGGCCCGCCGTCAGGCGATGATCGATCGCGGTGATGAGGTGATCGTGGGCGTCAACAAATATCGCAAGGAACAGGAAGACCCGATCGATATTCTGGATGTCGACAATGTCGCTGTGCGCGAGGCTCAGGTTGCAAGGCTGGAACGTATCCGTGCCACCCGCGATGACGCCGCGTGCCAACAAGCTCTGGACAACCTGACAAAGACCGCCCGCGAGGGTGGAAACCTGCTGGCTGCTGCGGTCGAGGCCGCCCGCGCCCGCGCATCCGTAGGAGAGATCAGTATGGCAATGGAAAAGGAATTCGGCCGTCACCGCGCCGAAGTGAAAACTCTGGCCGGTGTCTATGGCGCAGCCTACGAAGGGGACGAGGGTTTCGCGGCGATTCAGAAATCTATTGAGGATTTCGCCGAGACCGAAGGCCGCCGCCCGCGTTTGCTGGTGGTGAAGATGGGGCAGGACGGACACGACCGTGGGGCCAAGGTGATTGCTACCGCCTTTGCGGACATTGGCTTTGACGTAGATGTCGGGCCGTTGTTCCAAACGCCCGCCGAAGCGGCGCAGGATGCTGTGGACAATGATGTGCATGTGGTCGGAATTTCTTCGCAGGCCGCCGGGCACAAGACGCTGGCCCCGCAACTGGTTGAAGAGCTGAAAAAGGCTGGTGCTGAAGATATCATCGTCATCTGCGGCGGTGTGATCCCACAGCAGGATTATCAGTTCCTCTATGATCACGGGGTCAAAGCGATTTTCGGCCCGGGCACCAACATCCCCGAAGCCGCGCAGGACATCCTGCGTTTGATCAACCAAGCGCGGGCATAGACCAAGATTTTTCGTCGAAAAATCTTATGCTACAAAATCTTCGGTGAAGATTTTGTAATTGGGGACGCTTATGAAACTGGATCATCTGGCCGTGGCAGGTGCATCGCTGGAAGAGGCTTCGGCCCATATCGAGCAGGTACTGGGCGTGCACTTGCAGGACGGCGGCAAGCACGAGAAGTTCGGAACGCATAACCGGCTTCTCGGCCTGCGGGACGGGCTGTATCTTGAGGCGATCGCAATCGATCCTGATGCCCCCAACCCGCAGCGTACACGCTGGTTCGATCTGGACCGGTTTGCCGGGACGCCTCGCTTAACCAACTGGATTTGCAGCGTCCCTGATATCCACGCGGCTCTGACCATCTTCCCCGATGGGGTGGGTCAGCCGATTGATCTCAACCGGGGGGCGCTGCGCTGGCAGATGGCTGTGCCCCCCAATGGGCGTTTGCCTTACGATAACCTCTTCCCGGCACTGATCGAGTGGCAAGGCGATCTGCATCCGACGCAGATGCTGTCGGACAGCGGCTGCCGTTTGCGCCGACTGGTCGTGTGCCATCCGGATGCGCTGGATCTTGCAAAAGCGCTGGGCGCGTTGGAGTCCGTTGTGTTTGACAGCGGCCCGGCAGCATTAAGGGCCGAAATCGAGACACCTCATGGGGTGCGCGTGCTCGAATGAACATTCGGCAGGCGAAGGTCGAAGACGCGCCTGCGATAGCTGAAATCGCAAACAGCACGATACGCGACACATTGTTCACCTTCACGACCGACACGCGCGGAGCCGAAAGCGTGGCCGCGGATATCCTCGGCCGGGGGCCAGCCTACCTGGTGGCGGAGCGTGACGGCGTGGTCGCAGGCTTTGCCACGTATGGCCCTTTCCGATCAGGACCGGGCTACGCGCAATGCCAAGAGCATTCGGTCCAGTTGAGACCTGCTGCCCGGGGGCAGGGCGCGGGCCGCGCGCTGATGGAGGCATTGGAGGCGGTTGCGATAGAGCGCAATGTGCATGTCCTGATTGCAGGCATTTCCTCCGCCAATCCGGCAGCGATCGCTTTTCATTCGGCAATTGGCTTCGAACAGGTTGGTCTGATGCCACAGGTCGGGTTCAAATGGGGGCAACGTCTGGATCTTGTGCTGATGCAGAAAATACTCGGCCCGCAGTGATCTGTCGCACCTGACAGTTGCGCCAAGGCGCGCTAGGGTGCGCTCATGTCGATCTGGACCAGAATAGCCGACGCGCTGAACGCGCTTGCCCAAGGCGAAAGCCTGACCGCAGTTTTCGAGAAACTGCGAACGCCGCCCGAACGCTCGGTGGCCTTTGCGATTGCAGTCGTGGCACTTGGGGCAAAAATGGCGAAGGCTGACGGTCAAGTCACACGTGACGAGGTCACCGCCTTCCGCGAGGTTTTCCGGATCGCGCCCGAAGATGAGGACGGCGCGGCCAAGGTGTTCGACATGGCCCGAACCGATGTCGCGGGCTATAAGGATTATGCCCGCAAGATCGCCGGAATGTTTGCAGAAGACAGCACAACACTCTGCGATTTGATGGAGGGGCTTTTTCACATCGCCATGGCCGATGGGTTCTATCATCCCAACGAGAACGAGTTCCTGGAAGAGGTCAGTCGTATTTTCGGCCAGACCGATGCGCAGTTCATGGCGCTGCGCGCGCGCTTTGTGCCGGATGCGCCAAAAGACCCCTACACGGTGCTGGGTGTGGCCCGCGACGCGCCGCTGACCGAAATTCGCAAGGTTTGGCGTCAACTGGTGCGCGACACACATCCCGATGCGATGATCGCGCGTGGTGTCCCGGAGGAAGCGGTGCGGCTGGCCGAGAAAAAGATGATAGACATCAACCGTGCATGGGATGAAATCAACGGCGCCAAAGCCTGATCCATGCGGCTGGCGACCTACAATATCGAATGGTTTGCCAACCTGTTTGACCGCAATGACGATCTGATCGTCGATGAAAGCTGGTCGGGGCGTCACGATGTGACCAAGGCCAGACAGATAGAGGCGATCGCGACAGTGCTGACGGCGATTGACGCCGACGCTTTGCTGATTGTCGAGGCGCCAAACACCGGGAAAACCCAAAACACCGTGCGGGCACTGCAGAACTTTGCGGATGCGTTCAAGCTGCGTACGAGTCAGGCAATCATGGGGTTCGCCAACACCACCCATCAGGAATTGGCGCTGCTATACGATCCCGATATGCTCAAACCCCGCCATGCGCCACAGCAAGCGGATAATGCACCCCGTTTCGATGCCGAGTTCCGCATTGATCTGGATGTGGATGCAACCGAGGATCGGGTGCAGTTTTCAAAGCCGCCGATGGAGTTGGCCGTCACGACGGCTTCGGGCTTCGCGTTCCGCCTGATCGGAGCACACCTGAAGTCCAAGGCCCCTCACGGGGCGGGATCACGGGATGAGATGATCCGGATATCCATCGCCAACCGCCGCAAGCAACTTGCTCAGGCTGTATGGCTGGCGCGGAGAGTCGAACAGCATTTGGCTGCGCAGGATTCTGTTATCCTGTTGGGCGATCTGAATGACGGGCCGGGCCTTGATGAGTTCGAACATCTGTTTGGCCGCTCGTCGGTCGAGATCGTTTTGCAGGCGGGGCTCCATGACCCCCATGCGGCGCGTGCGTTGGGACCCCGGCCCGGTTCGATTCCGGCCACGGCGCGCTTTGCGCGCCCTGACGAGGGGCGCTATCTCGAAGCCTTGTTGGATTACATAATGATCAGCAAGGATCTGGAAGCTCACACCCCCAATTGGCGCATCTGGCACCCGTTCCGCGATGCGGCCTGTTGGCGGGCACCCGAACTGCGTGAGGCCTTGCTTGCGGCGTCCGATCATTTCCCGGTCACGTTGGATATCGATTTGTAACCTTTCAACCTGCATCGGCCTTGCCTATATTATTCGCATGCGACGATTGATATTGACCTGTGGGGCGTGCGCCGCCATGGCCTTGCCTGCCCAGGCTGAGGACGACACAGCTAAGTCTTTGATGGAGCGCGGTGCCGAGCTGTTTCTTGAAGGCCTGAGGCAAGAGATGGAACCGGCGATCGAAGATCTGCGCGGCTTTGCCGACCAGCTTGGTCCGGCTTTGCAATCCTTCATGCGGGAAATGGGGCCTGCCCTAGCGGATCTGGCCGGTCAGGTGCAGGATTGGAGCGCCTATGAAGCGCCTCAGATGCTACCAAATGGCGATATCATCATCCGTAAAAAGCCTGCGGTGCGACCCGAAGAAGAGGTGCCGCCCGAGGCGCCTTCGGACGGGTTTACGGATATCTGACTATCCACGCAGGATGACGCGCGGATCAGATTTCAGCGCCGATGCCAGCGATTGAAACCGCGCCTCTGCTACCTCATTGAACAAGGGTCCGGCGGCCTTTGGAAGACGAAGTTCAAGTTGTTGTTTTTTGGGATAAAAGCGTAGCTTCCCCATCGTTGCATCGTGCTGCATCCATAGCATCGCGCCAAAGCGCAGTGCTTTGCCCAGAATTTCGGCCTGTTCCTGCCCGCGCTCATCCAGCAGCTCATATAAGTCCACGAACCGACTACCCTCACGCTTGTTGCGGTACCTGTGCTGAAGCGCGAGACCGATGAATATGCGTTCCGAGTGTTTGATCCCGCTCATGTTGGCGCGGGTGACGTATTCGAAACAGGCCTCGGCCCGATAGTCGGGATGCGCGCGCCAGCTGACATCATGCAACAGGCAGGCGGCCTTTATCAGGCGCACGCGATGCTCGGGGGCCGAGCGGAACAGAGGCATCACAAATTCGAACAGGTGCTTGCCATAGCCCGGCAGGCGCGCGTCTTTGGCCTCGGCAAAGCGACAGGCCTCGATCAGTGGGTCGCGGTCGCGCAGGCGTTGGGGCATCTGCTCATACAGCAGGCCTTCGCGGATGCCATAGCTTGAGATGGCGATGTCCTTGGGCTTGAAGGTGCGGATCAACCGGGTCAGCACGTCCATTGCGTAAGGGATCAGCGCCATGCGTGAGCCTGAAACCCCCGCCTGCGCGCGCAGGTCTTCGGGGTCGTGTTTTTCGATGAATTTTATGGTCTCGCGCACCTGGCTCTGTGTCATGCGGTATTCGTGCAAGACGTTCAGCGGATAGCCGCTGCGCAGCATATCCAGCCGCGCAAAGGCGCGCCAACTGCCGCCAACCAGAAACAGACGATCGCGCTGGGGGCCCATGCGGTCACGCATCTCTTCCAGCGTTGTCTTGATATATGCCTTGCGGGCCTGACGGCCGCCTTTGATGTCGCGCAGCTTAAGCGGCCCAAGCGGCGACGTCATGCGGCGCCCGACTTTGCCACCGCCGATTTCGGCCAGTTCCACCGAAGATCCGCCGATATCGCAGATCAGCCCGTAAGCGCCGGGCCAGCCCAGCAGAACGCCCTGCGCGGAGAGGCGGGCCTCTTCCTCGCCATCGACGACGTTGATGATCAGGCCGGTCTCGGCTCTGACCTGTGCGCAGAATTCGGGCCCGTCGCTGGCTTCGCGCACCGCGGCGGTGGCGACCGCGTGCAGAGCGGGCAGGCCAAGATCCTTGGCAAGGTATTGAAACCGCTGGAGTGCAGCCAGCGCGCGTTTGCGCCCCTGCGGGTTCAGGCGCCCGGTCTCGGACAGGCCCGCGCCCAGTTCGCACATCACTTTTTCATTGTAAAAATAGGCAGGAGAGCGCGCCGCGCCGTCAAAGATCACCATCCGGACCGAGTTCGATCCGATATCGACAACCCCGACCCGTGACAGCGCGCGCGCGCCGGGATCTTCGAACAAGGGCTTTCCGAACAGCCCGTGATCGGGGAAATCGGTTTCGGCGATTTTGGTCATGGTGTCCCCAGGTATTCATTGGCGTCAGGATGCGAGATCGCCCTGCGGCGGTCAATTGCACGCATCCGATTGTTCCGCTTCTGTGTTCAATAGGCGTACCGCCAGCGCACGGGTGATGTCGCGCTTTTCGCTCAGCGC
The DNA here is from genome assembly GCF_056535465.1 of Ruegeria sp. G7. Lineage (NCBI taxonomy): Bacteria > Pseudomonadati > Pseudomonadota > Alphaproteobacteria > Rhodobacterales > Roseobacteraceae > Ruegeria > Ruegeria sp. G7. The sequence goes on from NZ_JBQFIL010000001.1 coordinate 2,067,967, forward strand.
AATCTCGTCCAGTTGCTCGACCATTTGAGCTGCGGCTTCGAAACTGCGGTCCATGTGCTTGACCAGATAGGCAATCACATCCGGCCCCGGGTTCAACTGACGGTCGGTAAAAAGCTTTGCCAGCACGGCCCCCAGCAACGCGTCGTCGGGGGTCTCAAGGGCCACGTGATGCGCGCCTTCGACGCGGCTTTGCAGATCGGCCAACGGCAGGTGCCACAGATTCGGAGCCGAGCGGCCTGTCATCAGCAGCGCGTGCCCTTCGGCCAGAACCAGATTATGCAGGTGGAACAGGGTTTTCTGCTGCTCGGCATCGGCGGCGATCAACGGCACGTCTTCGACGGCGACAGGCGCGCGCGCCAGACCGGGAACTTCGTCATGACGCAGGGCTGCTGCCTGCACAATCCGCCCGCCGGTTTCAGCCGCCCAGACATGAGCCAGATGGGTTTTGCCCGATCCCGCCGGGCCGCTGAGCACCAGCTTGTTGCCGGGCCACGAGGTGGCCGAGATCATCGCGACCGCCAGCGCGTTGGCAGGCGAGACAAAGAAATCCTCGCGGCCCAAGGCGGTCTTGGACGGTAGATCAAAGCTCAGCTGAGTGGCCATTTATTCGTCGTCCTGCTGCAGCCCTTCGAGACCTGTGTAGAGGCGACTGTTCAGGTACTGCTGGGTCGCAAACCGCGCCAGTACCCCTAAGGCGGCGGCCACCGGAACGGCGACCAGCATGCCGACAAAACCAAACAATGCGCCAAAGACCGAGAGCGCCAACAGCAGCCAGACCGGGTGCAAGCCGACCGAACTGCCCACCAGTTTAGGGGTCAGGAAGTTACCTTCGGTGACTTGCCCGATCGCGAAGATACCCGCAACCATGCCAACATGGGCCCAGTCGCCCCAGAACTGAAATAGGGCCAGCCCGATGGCGAGAGTGCCCCCGATCAGCGCGCCCAGATAGGGGATGAAAGTCACCAGCCCTGCGATGAAGCCGACGATCAGGCCAAACTGCAGGCCGACCAGCATCAGCGCCACCGCGTAATAGGTGCCAAGGATCAAACAGACCGTGCCCATACCGCGCACGAAGGACGCAAGAACCGCATCGATCTCAGTCGCCAAGCGCTTGATGGTGGGGGCGTGATCACGGGGCAGCAGCTCTCCGATCCGGGTGATCATCCGGTCCCAGTCCATCAGCATGTAAACGGCTACCACCGGCACGATGACCAGCAGTACCACGACGTTGATCGCCGAGCCGAGCGACGCCAGGACGCCCTGCAGCACATCGCCGGTTTTGGATTTCAGCGTTTCCCCGAACGAGACCAGCATCTGATGCGTATTGGATTCGCGGTCCAGAAGTGACGGGAACTGCGTTTCGACAAAGGTGCGCAGTCTTTTGAACAGGCTGGGCAATATGTCGATAAGGTCAAGCAGCTGCGTGATCAGCGCGGGTACAACCATCAGGATCATCAGCACGAAGCCCAAAACGCCGACGACCGTGATGATGCCGGTGGCCGCCATGCGCGAAAGCCCCAGCTTTTCCAGACGGTCGGCCACGGGATCAAGAAAATAGGCAATTGCCCCGCCGATAACGAAGGGCAACAGCACGTCGCCCAGCAGGTACAAAAGCACAACAAAGACAACAGCGGCGATGCCCCAGTATCTGAACTGATCCTTCACCGGCAAAGCCATGGCGCATTCCCTTGTTGCACAGCGTTGCCGTGTTCTTGGCCCATGATGCCCCGCGATGCAAGCGGATCATGGGGCACGGTTTTTGCGTCTCAGTCGGTCAAGGTGCCCAGTTCGGGCGTGTCCTTGGTGGCCGCCTCATCAGGCCAGTTGGTGCGCCAGATCTCGGCCGACCAATGGCCGCAATGCACCGATGGCCGGTCAAAGCCGGGAAGGGCAGGCAGCAAAGGTGTGACCACCACATCATGGCGGGGCACAGCGAAATAGGGGAAGGAATAGCGCTCGCACCCCGAGCGATTAACCACGCGATGCGGAGTCGATTTCAATCGCCCGCCGGACCAAAGCTCCAGCATGTCGCCGATATTGACCACAAAGCCTACGGGCGGGCAGTCGGGCGTGATCCAACCGCCATCACGCGTTTGCACCTCAAGCCCTCCCACCGGGTCGGGGGCGATAATGGTCAGCGCATCCGTGTCCTTGTGCGGGTGAATGCCATAGCCGCGCTCATCCGGGGCCTGCGGAGGGTAGTGCAGCAACGTCATGTTGGTCATCGGGTCGCGGAACGCATCGCGCAGCGTGCGCGGCGTCAGGCCCAGGCCGGTTTCCAGTGCGCGCAGCAACAGATCGGCCACCCCGTCCAGTTGTTGCCAATAATCAAGGATGATATCGCGGGCCTGCGGCACCTCGGCGGGCCAGAGGTTCGGGCCATAGAGTGCGCAATCCTGCTGGATCGGCGCATCCTCGGGCACCTCATGGTGCAGTTTGTAGCCTTCGTATTTATCCGCCGTGCCCGAGCCATCATTGGGCGAGAAAAACCCCATCGGGATATAGCCACGATAATTCTCGCGGGTGATCGCTTGATCCCATTTGCGCGCCTCATCGACGTCGAAGATCGCGCGGACGACCTGCCGGACCTGATCTACAGTCTGCGGAGATATGCCGGTACCGGTGATCGACAGAAACCCGATGCCGGTGCAGGCCTCCATGACCTGTCGGACGGTCTGGTCATAGGATGCGCCAGCGGGATCGGCCAGCGGCGAGATGTCGATGGTCGGGATGTGCTGCATCAGGCGATCCTGACCCCTTGGCGTTCAAGTTCCCGATGCACCGGTGCTAGGTTCATGCGGTCAAGCTCCTGATTACTTTGCAGCGATACGGCAGCAGCGATGCCCGCTCCCTGACCCATGACTGCGCAGCAGGCCATGTTGCGCGTCGCCGCGTGAGCCACCCGATCCGCCCCGTGCGAGCGGCCCGCGACCAACAGGCCCCTTATTCCTTTGGGCAGCATCGAGCGGTATGGAATCTGCATATACCGCCCCGTCGTCGGCAGGATCAGGATGCCATAGCCGTCGATGAATTCGGGGTAGATGCCGATCGTATCCTCGAACCGGCCCTGATGGCGAGCGTCATCCTCGGTCATATTGTAAACGGCGTCGATCTTGCGCGTGTCGCGGATGCCGATGGTCATGCCGAAATTGCGCAGACGGGCGTTTTCGCACCCGGGCATGAAGCGCCGCAGGGCCTCAATTGCCAACATGGACTGACGACGCCCTTCGATCTCGCCGCGCGTCATGCTGTCGGGGTCGGTGCCGTCGATCTGATCCAGATGGATCAGGTTCATGTAGGTCAGCTCTCCGGTATCGTGCATCGCCCCCCAAGTGCCCGCGATGGTGTTCAGATGCGGTGGGATCAGGCCCTGATCGATGGCCTGCTGGAACGGTTTGTGGACGAAGGGCGAGAACATGTCGTCCTCTTTGCCCGAAGTTTCGATGTTCCACTCACCGCCGCCGCCCCAATCTTTGTAGGTTTGCGGATCAGCTTTGACGCCCTCCATAAAGGCGCGCTTGTCGACACCGGCCAGATGAAACATGACCGAGGCCGCCATCATCTTCTCCGGCGCAGTCTTATGCGTCGGCGCGCCCGCGCGATGGGCCACATCGGCATCGCCGGTGGCGTCGATCACGACGCGGGCCAAAATCGCCTCGCGCCCGGCCTTGGATTCGGTAATGACGCCGGTGATCCGATCCCCTTCCATAATCGGAGCGACGAATTGCCGGTGCAGCATGGGATGCACACCAGCCTCTTCGATCAGACGATCGGCGACCAGCTTGAACCCTTCGCTGTCCAGTTCATAGCTGAGCGATTGGCTTTCGGGCACCGCGGCACCCATTTCCTTGGCGCGGGTCTCAAACTCCATGCCGATGCCGCCTGCCTCGACCGTCTGTTCGTGGCGATACCAGGCAAAACCCTCGACCCCCACGGCGGTGATGTTGCCGCCCATGCAGCCGAACCGGTCCATGATTGTCACTTCGGCCCCAGCACGGGCGGCGGCAAGGGCGGCGGCGAGTCCGGCGGGGCCGGAGCCCACGACCAGAATGTCGGTTTGGTGAACAATCGGGATTTGCCGGGCGGGTTCGGTAATGGTCTGCATCGGGGCCTCACGTTTCTAAGTTTCCGACACATTTTATTTTCCTGACTGACGGGTCAACAAAAATTGCGACGTGCCGGCGGTCGCAAAAACGCCAAAGCATGATTGCCCCCGGCGGGGCTTTGGCATAATCACCTTTCGACGTCCAAATTCACCTTTGAAGGTTAAACCATGCGCCTCAGCCGTTACTTTCTGCCCGTTCTCAAGGAAAACCCCTCCGAGGCTCAGATCGTCAGCCACCGGCTGATGCTGCGCGCCGGGATGATCAAGCAGGCGGCTGCGGGCATCTATTCTTGGCTGCCGCTGGGCTTCAAAGTGCTGCGCAAGCTGGAAAACATCGTGCATGAGGAGCAGGCCAAGGCAGGGCACATCGCGATCCAGATGCCGATCCTGCAATCGGCGGATTTGTGGCGCGAATCCGGGCGGTATGATGATTACGGTCAGGAAATGCTGCGGATGAAAGACCGGCATGACCGCGACATGCTCTATACGCCCACGGCCGAGGAACTGGTGACCGATATCTTCCGGGGTCATGTCAGCAGCTACAAAGACCTGCCGCTGACGCTCTACCAGATCCAGTGGAAGTTCCGCGACGAAATCCGCCCGCGTTTCGGCGTGATGCGGGGGCGCGAATTCTATATGAAGGACGGCTACAATTTCGACCTGACCAAAGAGGACGCGCTGCATTCCTACAACCGCCATCTGGTCAGCTACCTGCGCACGTATGAGCGCATGGGCCTGCAGGCCATCCCGATGCGCGCGGATTCCGGGCCCATCGGTGGCGATGACACGCATGAATTCCTGGTTCTGGCTGATACGGGCGAGTCCGAAGTTTTCTATGACAGCGCTGTCACCGACCTGACCTTTGGAGACCGTCAGATCGACTATGATGACCGCGCGCAATGTCAGGCGATCCTCGAAGAGTTCACCTCGAAATACGCTCGTACTGATGAGACTCATGACGAGGCGCTGTTCAACCAGATCCCTGAGGAACGCCGCCGCGTCGCGCGCGGGATCGAAGTGGGGCAGATTTTCTATTTCGGCACCAAGTATTCCGAACCTCTGGGCGCAACGGTCCAAGGACCCGATGGCAAGCCGGTTCCGGTGCATATGGGCAGCCACGGTATTGGCGTCAGCCGCCTGATTGGTGCGATCATCGAAGCCAGCCACGATGACAAGGGCATCATCTGGCCCGAAGGCGTGACGCCGTTCCACTGTGGAATCGTCAACTTAAAGCAGGGCGATGAAGAAGCGGATGCGGCTTGTGACAAGCTCTACGGCGCGCTGACTGCGCTGGGGCTGGAACCGCTGTATGACGATCGCAACGAACGGGCAGGGGGCAAGTTCGCCACCATGGACCTGATCGGCCTGCCGTGGCGGATCACTGTCGGCCCGCGCGGTTTGAAGAACGGTGTTGTCGAATTGACCTGTCGCCGAACTGGCGAAAGCGAAGAACTCAGCCCGGAGGCCGCGGTGACTAAAGTCGCTGAAATCTATGAGGGCATCGCCTGATCCGGTCGATGCAGGCCTGACGTCAAAAGACTAGGACGTCGGGCGCGCAGTCACGATGTCCCCGTCTGCGTCGCTGCCACGTGCGACGACGATGGGGCGTCCCATGCGCCGAACCAGATCGCGCAATTCAAAGCCGAGAAAGCGCAATCCGCAGATGCGTTTTCCGGTCGTATGGTCGCTGATGCACAGGCGCCCCTGACGGAAGGCCAGATGATAGCCCTTCTCTCTCAGAATGTCGGCGAGACTGGCCCAGCTGACTGCGCTGCTGAACAACGGCCGGATCGCTGCCCGCAACAATGCAGCACTTTCACAATCCAGTTCCGTAGATGCCTGACGGGCCAAAATAGGGCCCGATCCTTCCATGTGTTCTTGAATACCCATTGAGCGTACCTCCGCTCTTCACTCTTAAAAATGTGTCCCCCGAAATAAGGGTACAATGTTTCCTGCATTAATCAATTTGCGACATAATATTGCGCATCCAATGTTGCGATTGTGACTCAGTTGAGCCGCTAACGCTTCACATTGACTTCATAGCTGAAACAATAAGCCTTTGTCTGTGAAGAGGGTCACAACCGATGGTGGTGTCCTTACGATGCATATTCACGTGATGACAGAGTGCCCTTGGTCGATTCGGCGCGCGTTCGGTGTACGGCGGACCTGCGCGCCCTTCATTTGCCGACGCGTGCATGTTGGGCGAGAACCGGCTTGACCCTCGGGCGAAATGCCGAGAGGGTCGCGCCAAACCGATAGCCCCGAGGCACCATGGCCAGTTCACCCCCACCCTTTGCCCCATTCGAATGGAAAATCGCCTGGCGCTATCTGCGCGCGCGCCGCGCCGAGGGTGGCGTCAGCGTGATGACCTGGATCTCGTTGATCGGGATCACGCTGGCGGTGTTTGCGCTGATCGCGACGCTGGCCGTTCGGTCCGGGTTCCGGTCGGAATTCGTGGGTACCATTCTGGGTGCGAACGCCCATGTCACCGTGTTCTCAGCCGGAGAGGTCAACGCGCAAGGACGACTGGATCGCACCATCGCCGATTTCGACGGCATGGCGGACCGGATCGCGCAGGTTCCGGGGGTCGAACGTGCCGCGCCTTTGGTCAAAGGGCAGGTGCTGATCACCAATGCCGACCGCAGCGCGGGCGTGCAGGTGTTCGGCATCCGCCCCGATGATTTGGCCGACCTGCCGGGGATTGCGGAAAGTGATCAGGCTTATGGTGACCTGTCGCGGTTCGCGGATGGCATCGCCATCGGCTCGGGCGTTGCGCGGTCCATCGGGGCCACGGTGGGGGATCGGGTCAAGCTGACCTCGCCCAACGGGGTCAAAACCGCCTTCGGGACGTCCCCGCGCGTGAACGCTTATGAGGTCGTCTATGTCTTTTCCGCTGGGCGCTATGACATCGACCGCACCCGCGTCTATATGCCGTTCGCTGAGGCGCAGAGCTTCTTCAACCGCGAAGGCGTGGCTGACGAAATCGAAGTGATGGTCGACCGCCCCGAGGATCTGTCACCGATCCTGATCCCGATCCTTGAAGCCGCTGGTGAGCGCAGCCAGATCTGGACATGGCAGGACGCCTCGGGCGGGTTCCTGCGCGCGTTGGAGGTCGAGGACAATGTGATGTTCATCATCCTGTCGATCCTTGTGCTGATCGCGGCGATGAACATCGTTTCCGGCCTGATCATGCTGGTGAAGAACAAAGGCCGCGATATCGGTATCCTGCGGACCATTGGCCTCAGCGAAGGGTCGGTGCTGCGTGTGTTCTTCATCTGCGGGGCCTTCACGGGCATCATCGGGACGGCGATGGGGGTCGTTCTGGGTTGCCTCTTCGCGATCTACATCGACCCGATCTTCTCGTTCGTGAACTACGTCATGGGCGGCGGCGTTTGGGATCCGTCCATTCGCGGCATCTATGCGCTGCCAGCCGAATTGCACCTGTCGGACGTCCTCAAGGCCATCGCCCTTTCGCTGGGCCTGTCCTTCCTTGTCACCTATTTCCCAGCCCGACGCGCGGCGCGGCTGAACCCGGTCGAGGCGCTGCGTTATGAGTGATGTGACGCTGAAGCTTGATGGCCTGACTAAGACCTACCTGCAGGGCACCCCGGGCGAGGTTCAGGTGCTGCGCGGGGCCGATCTGGAGCTGCGCGCAGGTGAGGCCGTGGCGCTGGTTGCCCCCTCGGGCGCGGGCAAATCCACGCTGCTGCATATCGCCGGTCTGCTGGACACACCCGATACGGGCTCGGTCGAGATCGCGGGGCAGGGCGCAACCGACAAAGGTGACCGCACCCGTACGGCGATCCGGCGACAGGATGTCGGCTTTGTTTACCAGTTCCACCACCTGCTGCCCGAGTTCACCGCGCTGGAGAACATCGTGCTGCCGCAACTGGCGAACGGCACGTCTGAGAAAGCCGCACAGGACCGCGCGATGCAGCTGCTTGATCGGGTGGGCGTCGCCGCACGCGCTGGTCACCGGCCCGCCGCCTTGTCCGGCGGAGAACAGCAGCGAGTGGCCTTCTGCCGGGCGCTGGCCAACAAACCGCGCGTGCTGCTGGCAGATGAGCCGACGGGCAATCTGGACCCCGAGACATCGGATCAGGTGTTTGCCGCGCTGATGGCGCTGGTGCGCGATGAGGGGCTCTCGGCGCTGATCGCCACGCACAACCTTGATCTGGCGGCGCGCATGGACCGGGTGGTGCGGCTGGACGGGGGCGTGCTCAGGCCAGTTGCGTGATCGCCACGCCAAGCGCCATCACCGCAATCCCGCCCGCGCGCATCAGCGTCAGCGGCGTGACCTGCGCGCCGAACAGGCCGAAATGGTCAATCGCTGCCGTGCTGATCAACTGCCCCAACAGCACGAAGAACACGGCATTGCCGACCCCGAAATGCGGGGCCACATGGGTGATAGACAGCACGTAGAACGCGATCAGGACCCCGCCCAACAGCAGATGCCTGGGGGCCTCAGCGAGTTTTGCGAACGCGTCACCTCCGCCCAGCACCAACAGCGCAAGGGCCGAGGCGACAAAAGCGATGGCGAACAGAATGACCGCCGCCGCGTTGGGCGACCCGATCAGCCGACCCAGCGCGGCGTTCAGCGCGGCGAGGATGGGCACCCCGATCCCGGCGGCCAGCATGATGGCTGCGTATTGTGTCATGGCCTTCTACCCCTGCGCCGGTTTCGTTGATCTGGATCATTGCGCCAGCAGGCGTGCCGGGCAAGTCTCGATTTGCAAGGTAGAAGGGAGAAAAGCGATGACACGATGGATACTTGGCGCTATGTCGCTGAGCGCACTCACCGCAATTTCACAGCCCGCGCTGGCGCAGGACGTCGAGATGGGGGCCGAGCTCTATCAGCATTATTGCGCCACCTGCCACGGGCTGGACGCAACCGGGCACGGGCCCATGGCCGGAGTGCTTGTGATCCAGCCTTCGAACCTCAAGACACTGGCCAACGCAGAGGGTGTGTTTCCAACCGCTCGCGTAGTGGCACGGATCGACGGGCGTGATCCTTTGGTCAGTCACGGCAGTCCGATGCCGGTTTATGGACCCTATTTTGAGGGAAACGATACGGCGATCAAAACGCCCGCCGGACAGCCGATCCTGACAAGTAAACCCATCGCTGATCTGGTCGCCTATCTGCAGACCTTGCAAGAGGACTGAGATTTAGCGGCAAATGCCTTCGACCTTGGCCCCCGCCCATGGTAGATGCACGGCGCTTTCACGCCGGCTGCCGGGTAGGGCCGAGACATCGAAATGGGCGCTCAGCATGTCGTGCAGGCGCTTAGTGCGCGGTGCATCCGGGTCCAGTGCGCGACAGCAGACATATTCCTCGACAATGGCACCCTGCTGTTCAAAGCCATAGGACAGGAAGTTGGGCGAAGTATTGAGGTCGAACAGATACGGATCATCGCTGCGCCCGTGCTCGGCTGCGGCGCGCAGAGGGTGGTAGCCTGTCGTCTCGCGGTTCTGCCACTGCCAGACATGGGTCAGTTCATGCGCCAGCAGCATGGCGGCGATCAGATTCACCCGCTCGGGGTACTGCGCCATGTAGTCGTCCAGATACCAGTCCTTGGTGAAATAGACCCGGTTGAACAGCGCCACCCCGGCGGGTTTGCCGGTCACCGTTTCCTCTTTCACCGGTGGCAAAATCCGCTCGCGGCAGGCCAGACGGGGCCGGGCCTTGCGCGTATAGGTGATCGCCGCAACCGGAGCCCCCTCGACCAGACGCACGCGATCAAGGTTCAAAGTATCGCCGTGCAGCCTTGTTGCAAAGGCGCGTTCATGCTCGGTCAGGGGGCGACCGCAGGATGCAAAGAACAGCAGGATCAAAATCAGCAGAGGTCGGACCATATCGCAAAATCTAAAGCGCCCGCTGCGCTCTGCAACCCGTTTTCAGAGGCTCATCGCCAGAACCCGGCTGATTTCCGTCAACGAGCGCCCGGACTGATCCATCCACGTATTGAACGCGCCCTGAACCGCCGTCATCGCCTTTTTCGAGGTCGCGGCCTTGTCGATCACCCCTTCGGCGATCAGCCGCGCGGTCACGTCGCGTGACAGGATGAAACTGTCCCGCCCCGCAAAGCGCATCGCATATTGCGCCGACGCCCCGCCCAGCCGCGACCCGCGCTTGCCCAGCATCGCCAGCAGGCCGATGTAATCAGACGAGGGCCAGCCGCCCAGAACCTGCCCCGCGCCGCCTTCTTCGCGCAGCTCCAGCAGAAAGGCGGCGTTGTCGCGCACGGCGGCAATCTTGGTGCCGTTGCGTACAATCCGCGTGTCCTGAAGCAGGGCATCGAACTTCTCATCATCCATGAAGGCGCAGCGCCCGACGTCGAACCCGTCGAATGCAGTTTCGAATCCCTCCCATTTCGCCTCGATGACTTTCCAGTTGAAGCCTGCCTGAAACACGGTTTTGGTGATGATCGACAGCCACCGATCCTCGGGCATGGTAGCCAGTTCGGCAACTGGTTTGGGCCGCTCCAGCTTGCCTTCCAGCGCATCAGGGCCGCCGTGTCGTTTGGCGGCCATTGCAAAGATGTCGTCAAAGTGATGCATCGCCTGATCCCTCCGTTGTGCAAGGTTGGGCTGGTTGGGGCCGGTCTGGCAAGGGCGAACGTGACGTTGCTGCGCCACGGGGTGTTTTATAATTGACTAGTCAATCAATATCCCTAACCTAGCGCAAGAACGATACCAGGAGCGTATAACAAGCTGCAAATACGGCCCCAAGGGAGGGCAGAACCAGAACCGGCGCGGAAAGTTTCGTCCGGGGTCACGGTTCCCTTTCACTTTCCGGTCGAATTTGTGCATGTTGCGACAGGTGCAGTCACCACGGATTTCCCCGCCCGGGCCATCGGGTTCCGGCAGGGGCAACAGAACAAAACAGGGAGTAAAATCATGAAAAAGTTAAGCGTAAGCCTTTTGGCCCTCGCCGTCGCCGGGTCGGCCCATGCCGCCGACATGGGCGCGGTGGACGAGCCGATCAAACTGGCGATCAACGAATGGACCGGCCAGCACGTCACCACCCATGTGGCGGGTGAGATGCTGAAGGCCGCAGGCTACAACGTCGAATACGTCACCGCAGGGATGATGAACCAGTTCCAGGCGCTGGCCGATGGCGACATCGACGCGACGCTGGAAATCTGGTCGTCCAACGTCTCCGATGAGTATGCCAAGAAGATCGACGAAGGCACCGTGGTCGAGATTGGTGATCTGGGCCTCGACGCCAAGGAAGGCATTGCCTACCCGGCGCACGTGGCCGACCTGTGCCCGGGCCTGCCCGCATGGGAAGCCCTGAAAGACTGCGCGCAGGTCTTCGCCACGGCGGAAACCCTGCCCGGAGGCCGTCTGGTCGATTACCCCGCCGATTGGGGCACACCCGGCGCGGACCGCATGACCGGGCTTGAGCTGCCGTTCAAAGCAGTTCCCGCCGGGTCCGAAGGCGCTCTGATCGCCGAACTCCGCGCCTCGACCGAGCGCAAGTCGCCATTGCTGATCACCTTCTGGCAACCGCATTGGGCGATGTCCGCCTATGATGTGCAGTTCGTCGACCTGCCTGCGGGTGAAGAGGCCTGTTTCAATGATCCGTCCTGGGGCCCCAACCCGAACGCGGTAAACGATTGTGACTTCTCGCCCTCGCGCATCTTCAAAGCCGGTTGGAGCGGCATGGCCGACAAATGGCCCGCCGCTTATGAGATCCTGTCGAACTACCAGCTGTCGGTCGAAGACCAGCAGCCGATGATGGGCGCGATCGACGTCGACGGCGGCTCGGTCGAGGAAGTCGTCGCCGCTTGGATGGCCGAGAACGAGGGCAAATGGCGCCCCGTCGTTGACGCAGCAACCCAGTGAGCTGACATCAGTGACTGACGCAAACACGCCAGCCATCGCCTGCCGGAATCTCTGGCAGGTGTTTGGCCCCGGCGCAGACAAGGCCCTGACCGACGCGCTGTCTCGGTCAGGGGATGATGCCGACCAAGCCGCCGCCAATCTGCGTGAAGGTGGGTTCATCCCTGCCGTTCAGGACGCCAATTTCGAGGTGCAGGAAGGCGAGTTGTTCGTCATCATGGGCCTGTCCGGCTCGGGCAAGTCGACGCTGATCCGCTGCATCTCGCAACTGCTGCCCGGCACGGGTGGCGAGATTCGTGTGGATGGCGAAAATGTCATGGGCGCGTCCAAGAAGGTGCTGACCGATCTGCGGCGCAAAAAGCTGGGCATGGTGTTCCAGCATTTCGGCCTGTTCCCGCATATGACCGTGGCCGAGAACGTGGCCTATCCGCTACGCGTGCAGGGTGTCGGCAAAAAGGAACGTCTGACGCGCGCGCAGGAAGTCATTTCTCTGGTCGGTCTTGAAGGCCGCGAAGACAGCTTTCCACGGCAGCTTTCGGGCGGTCAGCGGCAACGCGTGGGGATCGCCCGCAGCCTTGCCGTGAACCCGGACATCTGGTTTCTGGACGAGCCGTTTTCGGCTCTCGACCCCCTTATCCGCCGGCAGTTGCAGGATGAATTCCTGCGCATTCAGGCGACGTTGAAGAAATCCATCGTGTTCATCACCCATGACATTCAAGAGGCGCTGAAACTGGCTGACCGTATCGCCATCATGCGCGACGGTAAGATCGTTCAGATCGGCACACCCACGGATATCGTGCTGCGCCCGGTGGACGATTATGTACGTGAATTTTCAAAGGACGTAGCCAAGGGCCAGCACGCCAAGGTCGCCTCGGTCATGCGGGATGAGGCCGAGTGCGGCCCGGATGATCCGGGTCTGACGACCTCGATGACACTGGACGCGGCATTGGCGCATTGCATGGAATTGTACGAACCCGTGCCTGTGCGCGATGCCGAGGGCAAAGTTGTCGGCACCGTGCACCCCTCCGATCTGGCGGCTGCGTTGCAGGTGGACGAGGCATGACGGCGCTGGATATCCCTGCGCAGCAGGCGCGCCTGACCGCAGGTGCGCAGGCGGCGCTGATCACCGTGATCGTCGGCGCGGTATGTCTCGCGCTGGAGGGCGTAGCTCCGTGGCTGGTCAAATGGCCCGCCGCATGGGAACTGCCCGCCACCCAATGGGTCGGAGCGTTTCTCGACTGGTTCCTGAACGGCATCAAACCGGCGATGAGACTGTTCTCGGACCTGATGACCTATCCGATGAACGCCGCTGACTATGTGCTAGGCAACACGCCCTGGCCGATCCTGATCGGCATCGTGACCGCGCTGGGCTGGTATCTGGGCGGGCTGCCGATGGCGGCGCTGGGCTTTCTGGGGCTCAGCTTTGTGCTGGCCTCGGGCTATTGGGCCGAGAGCATGAACACCCTGGCCCTCGTCGCCGTGTCCGTGCCCGTGGCGCTGATCATGGGCGGCGCGATTGGCATTCTCGCCAACGAAGTGCCGCGGGTGAAAGCGTTCGTGCAGGCGGTGCTGGACATCATGCAAACCGTGCCGACATTTGCCTATCTGACACCGCTGTTGCTGCTCTTTGGCTTTGGTCCGGTGGTTGGCCTGATCGCCTCGGCCATCTATGCCGCCCCGCCCATGGCGCGCAACGTGATGCTGGGGCTGGAACGGGTCGAGCCCGAGATCAAAGAGGCCGCCATCATGTCCGGCGGCACACGGTTCCAACAACTGTTCCAAGTCGAAATCCCCGCCGCCACGACGCAGATCATGGTCGGCGTGAACCAATGCCTGATGGCCGCCCTGTCGATGGTGATCATCGCTGCCGTCATCGGGGGGTTCAACGATATCGGGTGGGAGGTCCTGCTGACCATGCGCAAGGCGCAGTTCGGCGAATCTCTGATGGCGGGTTTGGTCATCGTGGTCTTTGCGGTGGTGATCGACCGGATGAGCGGCACACTGGCGACCGAGCGCAAACGCTATGACCAACGTGTCGTTTGGGCGATGCTGGGCTTTGCCGTGCTGTTCACCGCCGCCTTCTGGGCGTGGCTGCCGAACCCGTCTGAGCTGACCGTTCTGGACCCGTTGGCCGCGACCATCGACAGCGGCCTGACCGCGTTCACGCAGGCCAACGGGCCGTGGCTGGATGCGCTCAAGAACAACTCGCTGTTCTATGTGCTGCTGCCGCTGCGGATCGGGCTGGATCAGGCGGTGCTGCCCTTCACGTGGGGCTTTGCTTGGACGCCGACGATGAGCTACGGGCTCTTTGCCGCCGCTGCCGCAATCGCGCTGCTGATGGCATGGCGCGGGCATCTGACCGGAGGTCTGATCGTTCTGATCCTGATCGGAGTGCTGGAGACCGGCATCGCTAACCTTCCGTGGCCCTTCGTCCTGACCGGCGCTGCCGCGCTGGGTTGGGTTGCGGGTGGCTGGCGTCTGGCTGCGCTGTCGGTGGGTCTGCTCTGCACCATTCTTGTCTCGGGTCTGTGGGAGCGCGCCTTGCTGTCGCTCTACCTCAGCGGTGCGGCGGTGTTTTCCTGCGCTGTGGTCGGCGGGCTGATCGGTCTGGCCAGCGCGGTCTGGAAGCCGGTCTGGACTATCGTGCGCCCGATCTGCGACATGCTGCAGACCATCCCTCTGTTCGTGTTCCTAATCCCGGTGCTGATGGTCTTTCAGATCGGCGAGTTCTCGGCCTTCCTTGCCATCTGCGCCTACGCCATCGTCCCGATGATCCGGTACACGCGGCACGGGCTGGTCAACACGCCGGATGAGATGATGGAGGCTGCAATCTCCAGCGGCGCGACCGAGTGGCAGATTATGCGCGACGTCCGCGCACCTTATGCCGCGCCGACCATCCTGCTGGGGCTGAACCAGACGATCCTCTATGCCTTTGCGATGCTGGTGATCGCAGCGCTGATCGGGACCACCGGTCTGGGCCAGTCGATCTATCTGGCGCTGGGGCAGGCGGATGTGGGGCTTGGCATCTCAGCCGGGGCAGCTATGGCCATCCTCGCGCTGATCGCCGACCGTATGGTGCAGGGGTTTGCGGAGGAACGCCGCAAAGCGCTGGGCCTATGAAACAGAGCAGGGGCGGGCAGCCGCCCCTGTGCCTCACTTGATTTCGGACAAAGACCGACGCCCCTGCACGGCCTAAACCGGGCGCAATACGTTCGGAGACACTCATGACCGGTTGGGGCCTTTTCCTCGCAGCACTCGCCACGTTCCTGCTGAGCCACATGATCCCGGCCCGCCCGGCGGTGCGCGGCTGGCTGATCGGCACGTTGGGCCGTACCGGCTATTTCGCCACCTATTCGCTGGTCTCGCTGGCCGTACTGGGCTGGCTGATCATCGCCGCCGCCAACGCGCCCTACGTCGAGGTCATTCCACCGTTCACAATCTTCCGCTGGCTTCCGATGCTGATCATGCCCATCGTGTGCTGGCTGGCGATTGCGGGCCTGTCGATCCAGAACCCGTTTTCCTTCGGAGGGCTGGGGAACCGCCCCTTCGATCCTGAAAACCCCGGCATCCTGCGTACCACCCGTCATCCGATCCTTGTGGCACTGATGCTGTGGGCCGTCGCGCATCTTCTGGCCAATGGCAGCCTGTCGCATGTCATCCTGTTTGGCCTGTTCGCAGGGTTCGCTGCGATGGGCATGGCCCTGATCGACCGTCGCACCGCGCGGCAGATGGGGTCAGAATGGCATCGCCTGTCCCGCAACACCGCGCGCCTGTCCCTGCGCGCGCCGCGTCCTTGGCCAAGGCTGTGGGTCTGGCTTGCAACCATCGCCGTCTGGGCGGCTCTCCTGTCCCTGCACGAAGCTGTGATCGGACTGTCGCCGCTGCCATAGGCGGGCAGAGTGGTCGAACCAGCAAACCCGTGCTATCTGAAACGTCATAACCGAAGAACTGAGGTCCCAAAATGCACTTGGCCTATGTCACAACCACCGATCGCGGCGCAACCGACCGCCTGCTTAGCGCTTTTGCTGAGGCTCTGACCGATGCGGGCACTCCGCTGGCCGGCGTGGTGCAAACCAATACCGAATGCGCCGAAGGCTATAAATGCGACATGGACCTTAAGGTGCTGCCAACGGGCGAGACCATTCGCATCTCGCAATCGCTGGGCAAGAATGCGCGCGGCTGCCGACTGGACACGGGTGAGCTGGAGCGCGCAGTAGGACTGGTCACGCAATCGCTGGACAACGGCCCGCACCTGCTGATCATCAACAAGTTCGGCAAGCACGAGGCCGACGGCCGGGGTTTCCGCCCGCTCATCGCCGACGCGCTCGAGCGTGAGATCCCCGTATTGGTTGGCCTGAATCAACTGAACATCGAACGCTTCCAAGAGTTCGCGGGCGGTATGGCTGACGCGCTTGAACCCGACCTCGGCAGCCTGACCGATTGGATCGACAGTGCTGCGAAAAGCAGCGCACAACGCACAGCCTGAGTGCCGACGTGCATGGTTTGGAACCATGGCGCGCCAGCGCGTTGCAATGAAGGTTAAAACAACTGGACTTAGGCCACCGCTTCGGTGCTAGCTGCTTATAGCGAAGCACTTGGCGGTCCAGCGACGTTTCGGACCCGCCGAAAAGCCGGGGCGCGTTATGACCCAGTCCGGGGTGGGCCATTGTAACTTACAATCTACTGCTCGCCGCCGCGGGCAAGACCTGCTGGACAGTGATCGGTTCTGGTTGTTGCTCTTTGCAGCTTACTTCGCGGTTCATGTCGTCCTGAGGCTTGCCAGCGGCGGGGCGCTTGGCTTGGATGAGGCCGAGGTTTTTCTGGATGCGAGGCAGTTGGCCTGGGGGTACGGCCCGCAGTTGCCGCTGTATGCGTGGCTGCAATGGGTGGTGTTTCAGATCACGGGGCCGGGCCTTTTGGGTCTGTCGGTGCTGAAAAACGGAATATTGCTTGCCACCGTTTGTACGCTGTACCTGACCATGCGCACCCGGCAGACACCCCTCATGGCGGGGGTGGCGGTGCTATCCTTGCTGATGTTCTACCAGATCAGCTGGGAATCACAGCGGGCACTGACGCATACCGTGCTGGCCAATCTTTGCTCGGTCCTCAGCTTTGCGACGATCTGGCACCTGATCCGCAACCCTTCGACCCGAGGCTATGTTCTGCTGGGCGTGACAATGGCGGCGGGCGGATTGTCGAAATACAACTATGCCATTGCAATTCTGGCGATGCTTCTTGCGGCGCTCTGTGATCCGGCAACGCGAAAGCCGTTTCTTTCGGCTCGGTTTTTGTTGTCGCTGGGGATTGCCGTTTTGCTGATGATGCCAACACTGCTCTGGGTTCTGAGCAATCCGGACCTTGCGTTTGCGAGCGCCCGCAAGTTCGAGATGACGGATCAGGGGCTGTCCCTGTTGATTGCGGCGCAAGGCCTTGTCGAGCTGTTTGCGGCTGCCCTTGGGTTCGTGTCTTTGCTGTTGCTGGTGCTCGGAGCCCTTTGGTTGCTGTATCGCAAACAGGGGGTGCAAGCGGTTTCGGATGACCTGTTGCGTTTTATGGTGCGCAGCCTGGTCTGGTCGCTGGCTCTGATGGTTGTGATCGTGGTTGCCAGTGGCAGCACCAATATCAAGGATCGGTGGCTTCAACCCGTTCTGATCTTTGCGGGCCCCGTATTTGCGCTGTGGGTGCTGCCGCGAACCGGAAAGCTTGGCATACGGCGCTTTTCCCAGATGAGCGCGGGTTTTGCGGCTCTGATCGCCGCAGCGATGCTGCATCACAATCTCGCCGGGGATGCCAAGCGCGCCGCCCCTTTTGCGGTTCTGACACCACAAATTTTGGCGCAAACCCCCTCAGGAACAACCGTCATTGCTCAGAACTGGGTGGCAGGAAACATGGCTTATCTTGCCCCCGGTCGGCCGGTCCATGATGCCCTCCGCTCTCAGCCACCTGGCCCCGCGCTGAGGGTGTGGGAGGCAGATGGAAAGGCACCCAAGGATATTGATCAAACGCGTCAGGTTACTCTATCGGCCCCATACCGCTTTGATGAGAGCACCGTGATGTCGCTGTCTTTCGCGCCGGTTTCGGAATAGCGCAGATCGGGTCTGGCATGTCGAAAACCTGTGTCGGAAGAAGATGGTGGGCGACCCTGGAATCGAACCAGGCGTGCGTCTCCGCGAGGGAGTTACAGTCCCCTGCCACACCTTGCGGCCTGTCGCCCACTGTCAGGCGTTGCACCTGACGTGGAGGCGTGATTACTAGCGCGTCTAAAGGGCGTCAACAGGAAAATACCGCTTTGACGCAGGAAACCGAATTACCGGCCCGGAGGCCCGTCACATGAAAAAACCAAAGTGGGTCGTCGAGAAGGAACAGGCGCGCAAAGCTGCGGCTTCCGAGACCGTCTGGCTGTTCGGTCTGCACGCTGTTCGGGATGCCTTGATGAACCCCAAGCGGCAGAAGTTGCGCCTGATCGTGACCCGAAACGCTAGCGATAAGCTGGCGGAAGCCATTGAATTTTCTGGGATCACGCCCGAGATGGCGGACCCGCGCAAGTTTACGGCCCCGATCGACCCCGGCTCGGTCCATCAGGGCGCAGCGCTTGAGGTCAAGCCGTTGGATTGGGGCGGGCTGGCCGAAAACTGTATCGGTCGGGAAAACCCGCGCGTGCTGCTGCTGGACCGGGTGACAGACCCGCATAATGTCGGGGCGATTCTGCGCTCGGCCGAAGTGCTTGGGGCAAGCGCGGTGATCGGCACCCGGCATCACGCGGCCCCCGAAACCGGGGCGCTGGCGAAAACTGCCAGTGGCGCGCTCGAGCGGCAACCCTACCTGCGCTTGCGCAACCTCGCCGATACGATTGTCGAGCTTCAGGCCATGGGATTTCTGGTGCTGGGGCTGGACGGTGAGGCAGACGAGACCATCGAAACCGCCCTGCAGGATAAAAAGGATCGCCCCGTCGCGCTGGTGTTTGGTGCAGAGGGGCCGGGTCTGCGGCAAAAGACCAAAGAGACGGTGGATCAACTGGTCAAGATTGACGCGGCGGGGGGCTTTGGCTCGCTTAATGTCTCAAATGCTGCCGCAATTGCCCTATATGCATCACAGCCCAGATGACAGGAGGTTCTTATTTCCACCTCGCATAAAATCGCCACCTGCTGCTACTGCGGCACCCGCGCTGCGCTTGTCCTGCGGGGCAAGCAGCAGCACGAACTAAGCTGCGCCAGCTGCGGTGCGCCGCTGCATAACTTGAAGATGGTGCCAAAGGCCAAGCTGCCGGAAAGGCCCAAGCCCAGCTATAAACCGGGGCGAAAACCTGCAAAATACAAGAAAAAGAAGAAGAGAAGCCTGTTTTCTCGCGTTTTGGACGAGGCGTGGGACGTTATAGAGGATGTATTTGACTAGCATCTGATCACATCGGCGTCATATGGGTTTCGGCGGCTGGCTTAAACAGGCATTTTAGACTCTTCAAATCTGAACCGATGAATCACCAATGCTGTCCCGACGCCTCTTTCTTTCCAGCCTGACCTGTTTTGCCCTCGCGCCCGTTGCCCATGCGCAGGAAAAAGCGATGTTCTACGCCGATGATGGGGTCGCGATATCCGGTTATGATGCCGTTTCGTATTTTCGCGACAAAGAGCCGGTGCAAGGCGACTCGAAGATCGCTCTGATCTGGAAGGGCACCCGCTGGCAATTTGCATCCGTCGAAAACCGGGACCGGTTCGAACAGAACCCACGCGCGTTTGCCCCGCAGTTCGGCGGCTACTGCGCCTATGCGATGATGGATGGAGAGCTGAGCAGCACCGACCCGCTGGCGTGGCAGATCGTGGACGGCAAGCTTTATCTTGCACATTCAGCTGAGATTGAGCGGATTTGGCGCGAGAATGTAGCGCAAAATATCCGCCGGGCCGAGGTTCACTGGCCCGAGGTCCTCTACTAGAAAAGTGGCGAAGTTCCGCTTTTCGTGATCTGTCATCACAAAAATGCGCACCCCCTCTTTTTTTTAACGAAGTCATGCTTAAATGTCACAGTGACCGCGGAATGGAACTGCCGCGGGTCATTTCACTGTCCCTCGTTCCAACACCTTGCGCCCAGGTTAATCACCTGGGCGCTTTTTTCTTTAGGCGCACAGGCCTAAGGTGCTGGCATGGCGGATTATAGCGATGATTTTCTGACCCAGATTCTGCGGCGCACCAAAGTGGTTGCGGTTGTTGGTGTGTCGATGGACCCGGTACGGCCCAGCTATTATGTTGCGCGCTATTTGTCTTTGAAGGGGTATACGGTGATACCGGTCAATCCCGGCCATGCGGGTAAACCGTTGTTTGGGCAGACTGTACGGGCGTCCCTGTCCGAGATTTCCGAACCGGTCGACATGGTCGATATTTTCCGCCGCTCTGAGGCTGTGCCGCCCATCGTTGACGAAGCCCTTGAGGCGTTTCCGGATCTTCGCACCATCTGGATGCAGATTGGCGTCGAACATGCCGAGGCGGCAGCCAAGGCGCAGGCGCGCGGTGTGGATGTGGTGATGAACCGCTGTCCCAAAATCGAATACCAGCGTTTGTTCGGCGAGCTGCGGATGGGCGGGTTTGCAACCGGGATCATCTCGTCCAAGCTGTGACGATCAGTTGCCGGTGTAGGGCTTCAACTCGCCGTACTGCTCAATGCTTCGTTTGCGCATGACGACCGCGCGCGGCACCCAGTCGTATTTTGTGTCCTTGACCAGCGGTGACCAGAACAGCACGCCGCCATGACGCCATGGATCAAGCACTATGCCCTCGTACAGGCTTTGGCCCTTGCGGCTGATGATGGCGGTGCTGTGATCGATGCGAAACGGGTTGTCGGCATTTGCGATGGCCCGGTGCATTTCCAGCGTTTCGAACCCTTCCTGATCCAGCCTCCGCTCGATATCTTCGGCCCAATGCCAGCATAGGCCGCGGGGGCGCAGGCCCTTGTTGACCTTGGCATTGTGGATTAGCGGCGGGTCAGTAATCTGGTATTCCCGCGCCAGCTGCGCCGTATAGGCATAGGCAATATGCGCGGCCCGCGCCGCCTCTTCCGGGTCGATCTCAGGGTCGAGGCTTTGAATTTCGGTTGCCAGTCTCTGGACCTGATCGCCAGAGGATTGGGGTGGGGCACTGCAGGCCGCGAGCAAGAAAAGGACGGTTGCACAAATCAGTGCTCTGATCATTCGCATGCCCTTTAAATCATCTGCAGCGCATCCCCGATTATAGCGGGCATGGGCTTTGCGCGGAACCCGTCCACTCAGCTTTTGGGGCGGGCGGCCTTTTCGGCGATGCCGCTGAGGCCCTGACGGCGGGACAGTTCGGCCAGAACATCGTCCAGCGGCACCTCTCTTGCCGCCAGCATGACAAGCAGGTGATAGAGGACATCCGCGGCCTCAGATGTTAGTTTTTCCCTGTCACCCTTGGTCGCTTCGATGATGGCTTCGATGGCTTCTTCACCGAATTTCTCAGCGCATTTCTCGGGGCCTTTGGCCAACAGCTTTGCGGTCCAGCTGCTGTCGGGATCGGCGGTTTTGCGGGCCTCGATCGTGGTGGCCAGATCGTGCAGGATGCTCATGTCAGCCTCATCGGAATGCCTGCGGCGGCCATGTGCTCCTTGGCCTCGCGGATGGTGTATTCGCCGAAATGAAAGATCGAGGCGGCCAATACGGCGCTGGCACCGCCTTTGGTCACGCCCTCGACCAGGTGGTCCAGATTGCCAACGCCACCACTGGCGATGACCGGAACGTCCACGGCATCGCTGATTGCGCGAGTCAAAGGCAGGTTGAAGCCCGCCTTGGTCCCATCCCGGTCCATCGAGGTCAGTAGGATTTCCCCTGCACCCTTGGCGACAACTGTTCTGGCGAATTCAACGGCATCGATACCTGTTGGTTTGCGCCCGCCATGGGTGAAAATCTCCCACTTTCCTGGGCTTACGGTTTTGGCGTCGATGGCGCAGACGATGCACTGGCTGCCGAACTGGTCTGCCGCCTCGGCGATAACATCCGGATTGGCGACGGCGGCCGAGTTAAAGCTGACCTTGTCTGCGCCTGCCAGCAGCAGCGCGCGTACATCATCCTTGGTCCGCACGCCGCCGCCCACGGTCAGAGGCACGAAACACTGCTCGGCTGTACGCTGGACCACATCGAACATGGTGCCGCGATTCTCATGCGTGGCGTGAATGTCCAGAAAACAGATCTCATCCGCACCGGCGGCATCATAGGCCTTGGCCGATTCCACCGGATCACCCGCGTCGCGCAGGCCAACGAAATTCACGCCCTTGACCACGCGGCCATCGGCAACATCAAGACAAGGAATAATGCGGGTTTTCAGCATGCGGCGTCCTTTGTTGAGCGCACCTCTACCGGCAAAGCCCTGCCGATGCCAGACTTGTGATTGTGATATGGCGCGAAGCTGTGGAAATTAGAGATGAAATTCACCAAAGGGAATATAACTATGCGACATCTTTTGCTGGCTTCACTTCTTACTTTCGGAGGCACCCTGTCCGCCATGGCAGACGACATCATCACCGTAAAAACCGACAAATCCGTGGCCGAGGCGCTGGACGCGCTTGAGGCTGCCGTGGGCAACGCTGGCGCCACCGTTTTTGCCCGCATCGATCATGCGGCTGGGGCCGAAAAGGTCGGCACGCCGATCCCGCCCAATCAGGTTCTGATCTTTGGCAACCCCGCGCTGGGCACGCCAGCCATGCAGATTGACCCGCGTGCGGGGCTGTTCCTGCCACTGAAGGTGCAGGCCTATCAGGACGCTGACGGGCAGGTCTGGTTGATCTATGAGGACCCGAAAGAGACGATGGATGACTTCGACGATGTCGAAAATTCCCCGGTCATAGAGAAAATGCGCGGCGCTTTGGCGAAACTGACCGCCGCTGCCGCACAGTAACTCAGCTCAGGGCGCGAATGGCCTCAGCAAGGTCAATCGCGCCATCATAGAGCGCGCGACCCGAGATCGCGCCGTTCAGTTCAACCCCGCAATCGCGCAAGGCGATCAGGTCGTCCAGCGAACTGACGCCGCCCGATGCAATCACCGGGATTGAGACCGCCTGCGCAAGTGCCGCCGTAGCCTCGATATTCGGCCCCTGCATCGCGCCGTCGCGGTTGATGTCGGTGTAGATGATCGCGGCGACGCCCGCATCCTCGAAGCTGCGGGCCAGATCGGTAACCTGCACGTCGGTTTCCTCGGCCCAGCCTTTGGTGGCAACCATGCCGTTGCGGGCGTCGATGCCCACTGCGACCTTGCCGGGGAAAGCTTTGGCAGCCTCGCGCACCAGATCGGGGTTCTCGACGGCGACGGTGCCCAGTATCACGCGCGCCAGACCTTTCTCGATCCAGGTCTCGATCGTGGCCATGTCGCGGATGCCGCCGCCCAATTGTGCGGGTACGTTGCAGGCTTTCAGGATCGCCTCGACGGGCGCGGCGTTGACCGGCTCTCCTGCGAAGGCGCCGTTCAGGTCGACCAGATGCAGCCATTCGCAGCCCGCGTCGACGAAGGCGCGGGCCTGTGCGGCGGGGTCTTCGTTGAAGACCGTGGCCTTGTCCATCTCACCACGTAGCAGGCGCACGGCATTGCCGTCTTTCAGGTCGATAGCGGGGTAGAGGATCATGTCAGGCGGCCCTATATGTCAGTTATCCGCGCGGGATATCGCACAGGCGGGGCAGGGGATGCAACGCGACGCGGGGTCATTCTTGCCCGATAGCAATGGCCGGGTCAGACTGGCCGCGAAACAGGGAGAAATTAATGAAACGCACATTCATCGCAGCAGCATCCTTGTCGGTTCTGTCCACCGTCGCTCTGGCCGATCCGGTCGACGGTTTGTGGAAGACCGAGCCCGGGGATGAGGGGAACTATCTTCACGTCTCGATCCAGCCCTGCGGCAGCGCGATTTGCGGAACCATCGACAGCGCGTTCGATGCAGCGGGCAATCAGTCACTGAACTACGAAAACCTTGGCAAGCAGATCATCTGGGACATGGTGCCCGAAGGCGATGGCAGTTATGGCGATGGCAAGATCTGGGCGCCGGACCGGGACAAGACCTACAACTCGAAAATGGCGCTGGACGGGCAGAACAAGCTGACCGTCAAAGGATGTGTTGCGGGTGGTCTGGTTTGTCGCGGGCAGACCTGGACACGCGTTCAGTAAACATCAGGGCGTCCAGGTCAGGAAGTTTCCGATCATGTGCAGGCCCACATCCTGGCTTTTCTCGGGGTGAAACTGCATTCCAAGCATCGTGTCGCGGCCGATGACGGCCGTGACCTCTTGTCCATAATCCACATAGGCCAGCCGCTGCGCCGGGTCGGTGACGCGGAAGTGATAGGAGTGGACGAAATAGGCGTGATCTCCGGATGCCACGCCATCAAAGACCGGGTGGCTGCTCTCCAGCACCAGATCGTTCCAGCCCATATGCGGCACCTTCAAGGTGCTGTCTGAGGGCTCAATCCTGACAACATCGCCAGTAATCCATCCCAGACCATCGGTTGCCGTGTATTCATGGCCCTTCGAGGCCATCAGCTGCATCCCGACACAGATGCCCAGAAACGGCCGGCCCTTTTGTTCGACCGCCTCAACCATCGCGTCATAGATGCCTTTGTGGCCCCGAAGCTCGGCGGCGCAGGCGGGAAAAGCCCCGTCGCCGGGCAGAACCAGACGATCCGCCCGCGCCACAACATCCGCGTCCGAGGTCACAACGACCTCACCCGCATCCACCTCGCGCGCCATGCGCTGAAACGCCTTTTCCGCCGAGTGCAGATTGCCGCTCTCGTAGTCAATAATGGCGGTGAGCATTTGAGTCCTTTCTGCGCGCAACTTGTCCGAAAACCGGCGCCCACTTTTCGGGCTGCACTTACAGCGCGCCCTTGGTCGACGGTATCGCATCCGCTTTGCGCGGGTCGGTCTCGACCGCATCGCGCAAGGCGCGGGCGACGGCCTTGAATGCGGCCTCGGCGATGTGGTGGCTGTTGAATCCGTGCAGCTGATCGATATGCAGCGTTATGCCTCCATGGGTGCTGAGCGCCTGAAAAAACTCGCGCACCAGTTCGGTGTCGAATGTTCCAATCTTCTGGGTCGGCAGGTCCACGTTCCAGATCAGGAACGGACGCCCAGACAGGTCCAGCGCGCACCGTACCTGTGCGTCGTCCATTGGCAGATGGCATTCTCCGTACCGACGAATGCCCTTCTTGTCGCCCAAGGCCTGCGTCAAAGCCTGACCCAGTGCGATCCCGGTATCCTCGACCGTGTGGTGGTCGTCGATGTGGTAATCGCCCTTGGCGTGGATCGTCATGTCGATCAGCGAATGGCGCGCCAGCTGGTCCAGCATGTGGTCAAAGAACCCGACGCCGGTCTGGTTGTCATACTGGCCGGTGCCGTCAAGATTGACCTCGACCGAGATCTCGGTCTCGGCGGTCTGGCGGCTGATCTTTGCGCTGCGCATGGGCGAATTCCTTTTGCTACAGGGGCGCTTATAGACGCGGACGGGCGGCCTATCCAGACCGCTTTCAGCCTTCGCCGCAAACTGTTGCAGGGGATTGCGCCCGGACGCGCCCCGTGCCAGCCTGCGGACAACACGAACCAACAAGGCCTGGCCCATGTCCACCTGCGTTTTCATCCAAATCCGTTGCAAACCCGGCACCACCTATCAAGTGGCCGAAGACATCGCGCTGCGCGAAATCCACTCGGAACTCTACTCTACCAGTGGCGAATATGATCTGCTGTTGAAGCTCTATATCCCGGCGTCCGAGGATGTGGGCCACTTCATCAACGAAAACCTGCTGGTGATTCCCAATATCGAACGTTCGCTGACCACGATCACGTTCAAAGCGTTCTAGCCCAGCTCAAACGTGGTGACGCCAAAGATCCGGTTCAGATCGATATCCGGCTGGTGATCCGAATACATCCGCGCGGTTTCAAATACCTTCTCAAGCCCTAGCGCATCCGCCAGCGCAAAGGCGGCGGCGTTGGGTTGCGGCATGTCGATGAAAACGTCCTGCAGTGCATTTTCGTCAGGAATATCGGCAAGGACCGACACCAGCAGAGCCTGCGCAATCTCGGCAGTGTCGGCAAATAGCGGCCCGATCTTATACCCGCTTTGGCATGGGCGCAGCGTGACGTATCCTTTGATCGCGCCGTTTTCGGCAAATACGCGCGAGGTATGGCGGGGCGCGCTCAGCCAGTCGCGCAGAAACACATTGCGCGGGGCAGGGAACAATTGCCGGTCATAGGCGGCCAGATCGTCTGAAAGGTGGTTCAGGACAGCAACCTGCGCCACGGGTTGAGCGCCAAGTGCCGCCAAAATCCCGTGCTTGGTCCCGCCAAAGCGATAGTTGTTATAGGCAAAGGTGAAACCGGATTTGCGGTAATTGTCCTGCTGTTCAACCACCCCATCCAGCCCCATGTTCCGACCGGTGCAATGGGCCAGCGCGTGCTGGGCGATCTCAAGACCATGCCCCGAGCCGCGAAACTCGGGTCTGACGATGTAGAACCCCAGAAATGAGAATGCGTCGTCATAATTCACCGCCGAGACCGAGGCGACCATCTCGCCATCCAGAAATCCGCCCAGAAACCCATCGGGGTCCGTCGGTCGAAAGCACTCCGCATCGTGGAAACCCGGATTCCACCCCTCGCGCCCCGCCCAATCGACAGCATGCTGAACTTCGGGGGCGGTGAGGGGGCGAATGACATAATCTGACATGAGGGTTGCCTTAAATACTGCGTTGCCACCAGCATGGCGCAAGCCCGGCAAAAGAACCAGCATGTTCGGGAAAGGTTGGTATCTGGAGCGGGCGAGGCGATTCGAACGCCCGACCCTAACCTTGGCAAGGTTATGCTCTACCCCTGAGCTACGCCCGCATCAGATACTGTGTCGGTCCAAAGACCTCTCAATGGAGCGGGCGAGGCGATTCGAACGCCCGACCCTAACCTTGGCAAGGTTATGCTCTACCCCTGAGCTACGCCCGCGCCGTTGAGTGAGGAGGGATGTATAAAGTCCCACACGAGGCTGCAAGCGGAAAAACACAAAAACCCGCAAAAATCTTTCGACGGAATGTCGGCGCAGAGCCGTTAAACACCCATGGGTTTCGGCGAAACGAAGGGCAAGACGAACGAAATGGCACATATTGCAGATATTAAGGTGGCGGTTCTGGCGGTGCTGATTGTGCTGACCACGGTGTTCTGTGCCAAGACCGAAGATGAATTGGCAGAGGGACGACCAGCCCCCTCGGCCGCAGCATTGGTCAACACGCAGAGCCTCATGGGTTGAGCGTGCGGCTACAGGGCCAGCACGAGATTCGCCATCGCGGCGATCAGGATCGCGGTGAACGTCAGGACCATGCCGATCTGACGCAGAATCACGATCTGTGGACTGCGACCAAAGCCATAGGCATGAAGCAGGCGTCCTGCCAGCAGAGCCAGCCCCAGTAGGTGCAGTGTCAGGCCAGTCGCGCCCTGCATCTCGACCATAAGGATAAGCAACAGGGCGAATGGCGTGTATTCCACAAAGTTGGAATGGGTGCGGATCGCCTTTAGCATGTCAGCATTGCCCCCATCCCCGTAAGAAATCTTGCCGCTGCGGCGCTGGTTGATCACCATAAAGCTGAGGGCAATATACAGCATCGCCAACACTGCAGCGTAGATTGGGGTGATGGACGGCATCATGCTTCCTCCGGTTCATAGATCAAAGGGCCGCCCGGTTCCCCGAACGGCCCATTTCAGTGTTGTAAGATAACCCGTTAGTCCAGTTCGACCAGAAGGTCCTTGGCGTCAATCTGGCCGCCGGGCTGGACGTGGACGGCCTTGACCACCGCATCGCGCTCGGCGTGGATGCCGGTTTCCATCTTCATCGCTTCGATGGTCAGCAACAGGTCGCCCTCTTTCACTTCTTGACCCGGCGAAACGGCGACTACCGCGACGACCCCGGGCATCGGTGCGCCCACGTGGTTGGGGTTGCCAACTTCGGCTTTGGGGCGCTGCGTGGTCGAGGCTTTGACCAGGCGGTTCGGCACCCGGATCACACGGGGCTGACCGTTGAGTTCGAAGAAGACGCGGACCTCGCCGTTTTCATCGGTCTCGCCGATCGCCTGACAGCGGATTTCCAGGGTCTTGCCGGGGTCAATCTCGGCGGTGATCTCTTCGCCCGGTTCCATGCCATAGAAGAACGTGCGCGTGGGCAAGGTGCGGACCGGGCCATAGGTCCGGTGGCGGCCCATATAGTCCAGGAAGACCTTGGGATACATCAGGTAGCCGTTCAGATCCTCATCATCGACCTCTTTGCCTTCCAGTTGCTTGGACAGCTCGGCGCGGGTGGCTTCAAGATCGACCGGCTCGACGTGTTTGCCGGGGCGCTCTGTGTTGGGCGTCTCGCCTTTCAGCGCCTTGTTGATGATCGCATCCGGAAACCCGCCCGGAGGCTGGCCTAGATTGCCACGCATCATGTCGATGACAGAGTCAGGGAACGCCACATCGGTGGCGGGGTTTTCCACATCATCACGGGTCAGGCCCTGGCTGACCATCATCAGCGCCATGTCGCCGACCACTTTCGATGATGGCGTCACCTTGACGATATCGCCGAACATCTGGTTCACATCAGCATACATCTGGGCAACCTCGTGCCAACGCTCCTCTAGCCCCAGAGAACGCGCCTGCGCCTTGAGGTTGGTGAACTGACCACCGGGCATCTCGTGCAGATAGACCTCGGACGCGGGGGCCTGCAGACTGGATTCAAAAGCCGCATACTGACCGCGCACCGCCTCAAAGTAGTCGCTGATTTCGCGGATCGCCTTGATGTCCAGCCCGGTGTCGCGCTCGGTATGGCGCAGCGCCTCTACCACGGTGCCCAATGTGGCCTGCGAGGTATTGCCGCTGAAGCTGTCCATCGCGCAGTCCACAGCGTCCACACCCGCCTCGGACGCGGCCAGAATGGTGGCGCTGGCGATACCGGCGGTATCGTGGGTGTGGAAGTGAATCGGCAGGCCAACCTCTTCCTTCAGTGTCCGGATCAGGATCTTGGCCGAGGCCGGCTTCAAGAGACCCGCCATATCTTTCAGGCCCAGAATATGGGCGCCTGCATCGCGCAGCTCTTTCGCCATGCCGACATAGTATTTCAGGTCATATTTGGCGCGGTCCGGGTCCAGAATATCGCCCGTGTAGCAGACGGTGCCTTCACAGACCTTGCCATTCTCAACGACCGCATCCATCGCCACGCGCATATTCTCGACCCAGTTCAGCGAGTCGAACACACGGAATACATCGATGCCCTTGGCGGCCTGACGCACGAATTCCTGCACTACGTTGTCGGGGTAGTTGGTATAGCCCACCCCATTGGCACCGCGCAGCAGCATCTGGGTCATCAGATTCGGCATGGCACCGCGCAGCTCTCGCAGGCGTTGCCACGGGCATTCCTGCAGGAAACGATAGGCCACATCAAACGTCGCACCGCCCCAGCACTCGACCGAGAACAGCTGCGGCAGGTTCGCGGCGTAGGTCGGGGCGACCTTGATCATATCAATCGACCGCATCCGCGTGGCCAGCAGTGACTGGTGTCCGTCGCGCATGGTGGTATCGGTAATTAGCAGTTGACGCTGCGCTTTCATCCAGTCGGCGACGGCCTGAGGGCCCTTCTGCTCCAGCAGGTTGCGGGTGCCCATCTGTGGTTCCGCCTTCAGCGCAGGCGGGCGCGCCTCTTTCAGATCAGGGCGCGGCATCGGACGGTCCTTGGTCTCGGGGTGACCGTTGACGGTGATGTCAGCGATATAGTTCAGAACCTTGGTGCCCCGGTCGCGGCGCTTTTTGAAACGGAACAGGTCTGGCGTCTCGTCGATGAACTTGGTGGTGTATTCATTCGACAGGAAGGTCGGGTGTTTCAGCAGGTTCTCAACAAAGGCGATGTTGGTGCTGACACCGCGCACGCGAAATTCCCGCAGCGCGCGGTCCATCCGCGCAATCGCTTTCTCGGGCGTGGGCGCCCAAGCAGTGACCTTGGTCAGCAGCGAGTCATAGTACCGCGTGATTACGCCCCCCGCATAGGCCGTGCCGCCATCCAGACGAATGCCCATTCCGGTGGCCGAGCGATAGGCGGTGATGCGGCCATAATCGGGGATGAAATTGTTCAGCGGGTCCTCTGTCGTCACGCGGGTCTGCAGCGCGTGGCCATTCAGGCGGATATCGTCCTGGCTGGGCTTGCCGGTGGCCTCGGCCAGGGTCTTACCTTCGGCGATCAGGATTTGTGCCTGCACGATGTCGATGCCCGTGACCTCTTCGGTGACGGTGTGTTCGACCTGCACGCGGGGGTTGACCTCGATGAAGTAGAACTTGCCGGTGTTCATATCCATCAGGAATTCGACGGTCCCTGCGCATTCATAATTCACATGGGCGCAGATGCGGCGGCCCAACTCGCAGATTTCTGCGCGCTGTTCTTCGGTCAGATATGGGGCAGGGGCGCGTTCCACCACTTTTTGGTTGCGCCGTTGGACCGAGCAGTCGCGCTCATACAGATGATAAATCTCACCATGCTTGTCGCCGAGAATCTGAACCTCAACGTGGCGGGCGCGGGTGATCATCTTTTCCAGATAACCCTCGCCATTGCCAAAGGCGGCTTCGGCCTCGCGGCGGCCTTCCAGCACCTTTTCTTCCAGCTCGTCTTCGGACAGGATCGGGCGCATACCGCGCCCACCGCCGCCCCAGCTGGCTTTCAGCATCAGGGGATAACCGATCTCGGCGGCTTCTTTTTTGATGGCGGCCATATCGTCGCCCAGAACCTCGGTGGCCGGAATCACCGGCACATCCGCTGCAATCGCCACTTTCCGGGCGCTGGCCTTGTCCCCCAGCGCGCGCATGGTTTCGGCCTTGGGCCCGATGAAGGTGATGCCGTTCTGCACACAGGCATCCACGAAATCCGGGTTCTCGGACAGCAGACCATAACCGGGATGGATCGCGTCGGCGCCGCATTCTTTGGCTACGCGGATGATCTCATCAATCGACAGATAGGCCGCAACCGGACCCAGATCGGCCCCGATACGATACGCCTCGTCCGCCTTGAACCGGTGCAGGCCCAACTTGTCTTCCTCGGCGAAGACCGCGACGGTTTTCTTGCCCATCTCATTGGCTGCCCGCATCACGCGGATCGCAATCTCGCCGCGGTTGGCGATCAGGATTTTCTTGAAGTCTGTCATTTCAGGTCCCGGTCTTTATAGGTGTGGCCTTGTGATTAGGCGGACAATAGGGCCACGTATATCTGTAGTTCTGGGTAGAACCGGCATGTTATCGCTCGCAAACGCCGCCCATCGGCGCTTTTCTTTTACACATGCTGCGCCGCAGCATCAAATGTTGTATTTTTGTTGCAAAAATTGACTTGTTGCAGCCTACGCGTGATTCAGCGTGGCCTTCAATCTCCGACATTGATCGGTGGGTGGGTAGCAGAGCTGATTCTTCCGGCAGACGCATCCGTTCGACCCTGCGTCCCGCGTGCGTCGATGGCGACTTGGGACAGCAGTTTTTCGCGGGGCCAGAGACTGCAAAGAGGCCGCTCTGTACTTCGATCACAAATCGCTTCTGTAATCCGCCGCCTGAATCGATCGGCGTGGCTTGCAAGCCTCAGTGCAAGCATCTGACATGCGTCATGCCGCCTAAGACCGTCGCACCCGCTTTGGTTCTGGCGCGGGGGTATCGCCTGCTTCTGCGGCGGGGCTTTGGGTCATACCGGCGCGTGCGACCTGAACCTGGTTGCGCCCTTTATCCTTGGCGGCGTAAAGCGCGTCGTCGGCCGCGCGCATCAAATCCTGCGGCATCACACCATGCGCCGGATAGTGCGCCACGCCGACCGAAATGGTGATGCGCGGCAGCGACTTTTCGCCATATCGGACCGAGACCGCCTCAACAGCCTGACGCAGCTGCTCGGCGCGGGTCATAGCGTCGTCGGGCGTGTTGTCAGGCAGGATCAGCATGAATTCCTCGCCGCCGATCCGACACGCGACCTCATCCCGGTCGCACCCCTGTTCCAACGCTGAGCCCACCGCGCGCAGAACCATGTCGCCCGCGTCATGCCCGTGCGTGTCGTTGAATTTCTTGAAATGGTCGACATCTACCGCAATCAGACTGAGCGCAGCGCCGGTCTGCTGGCTGCGGCTGATTGCTTTGCGCAATGTCTCGGTCATGTGACGGCGATTGAACAGCCCTGTCAGAGGGTCACGCACCGATTGATCATGTAACTGATCGCGCATTCTTACATTGGCAATTGCCATGCTGATCTGTTCGGCGCATAGCTGAGCCAGTTTCTTGCTGTCATGAAACGCCGCGTCGCTGTCCTCATGGGCGCGCAGATGCAGCAGGCCGACGGTCTCGCCATGGGCCAGAATGGGAAAGCAGAAATAGGGCCGCCCGTCATGCGGTTCCGCATGTTCGCAGACGAAATCGATCTCGGACGCTCCGAATTCATAAGTCCGGCCACGCCGCAGGCCCCAGCATCCCTCGGGATGGATATGCGCCTTGTGGGTCCCGCCGTTCCAGCTGGCGCAGCCATCCAGCACATCACGTGAGTTCGAGTAGACATATACGCTACCCTCGGCCTCGGGCAGGATATGGGTCATGAAGCGCGACACCATGTCGAACAGCTCATCCAATGAGCGGCTGGATTGCAGCCATTCGTTCAGTTCTCCCAGCAGCCGTACCTCGCGTGCCAGACGCAACTGATCGTCCATCAACGCACGCTCTTTGGCCGCGCGTACCCGCAGGTCGCGCACCTGTGTCCGATTCGTCCGGTAGATCACCAGAATCACCGCCGTCAGCGCCATAAGTGCCACGCCGCACAGCACAGCCAGCGACCACCGGACGCGCGTGATGAACAGATCGCGCTGCGGAGTGATGTCCGAATAGAACTCAATCGCGCCCAGTAACTGACCGTCCTTGATGACCGGGGTGTAGATCTCGGCCACGTGACAGGTTTTCTTGCCTGATCCGACCATCATCTCGTGGTTCAGGCCGCTGACTTCGGAAACCGGCTTTTCCTCATGCTTGTAATATGAACCACCCGCGGCGACGATTTCGGTGAAATAAGGCTTGGAGTTGACCGTCCCGACATCCCCCGCGCGCGTTGACCAGAACACGCGGCCCCGACTGTCAAACAGCTTGAACCGGTAGATGTCCGAGGTTTCGGGTAAAAGTTCCAGAAACTCTTCATCATGATCATCCAGAATGCCGTGTTTGAACGTCGCCTCGACATCGTGCAGATGGCTTGTTACCTGTTGGTTCAACTGCGCTGCGCGATGCCGCAGGTCCGATTCCAGCATCCGGTCGACCACCGGGGCCGGGATCGCGTAAATCCCCCAGCCCGCCAGCGCCGTCAGCATCATCAGCATCACCGAGATGCCCGCAACTTTCAGGGCCGAGGTCCGACCCGCCATGTCATTCTGTTTCATAACCCGCGCTCCCACAGCAATGGGATCAGGATGTTTGGCAAGGTTTGACAGAGGGTTAATGGCGTCGGGATGATTGCTTAGAATTGAACGGATCACGTTGCAAATTCATTGTGAACAAGGCGTGAACAAACCCTTTCCCTTGGCGCGCATCCGGCGTAGTTTGGACCCATGAGCAGTTTTGACGAAATGGACGCCTTCGAGGGCGCATCGCTGTCGGCGCGGGCGATGCCTGCGGCGTCTGCCGAGTATCTGAACGACCTCAACCCGGCGCAGCGCGAAGCGGTCGAACGGCTGGATGGCCCGGTGCTGATGCTGGCCGGGGCCGGGACGGGCAAGACCAAGGCGCTGACCGCGCGGATCACGCATCTGCTCAGAACTCATCGGGTGCGCGAGAACGAGATTCTGGCGGTGACATTCACCAACAAGGCCGCGCGCGAGATGAAAGAGCGCGTGGGCCGCATGCTGGGTCGACCCGCCGAAGGGATGCCGTGGCTGGGCACGTTCCACGCGATCTGCGTCAAGCTGCTGCGGCGTCACGCGGAACTGGTGGGGTTGAAGTCGAACTTCACCATTCTGGACACAGACGACCAGAAGCGGCTGCTGAAGCAACTGACCCAAGCTGCCAATATCGACGACAAACGCTGGCCCGCGCGGATGCTGGCTGGCATCATCGATGATTGGAAAAACCGTGCCCTGACGCCCGACAAGGTGCCCGCAGCGGATGCTGGGGCCTTCAACCACAAAGGTATAGAGCTTTACGCCCAGTATCAGACTCGCCTGCGAGAGTTGAACGCGGTGGATTTCGGCGACCTGCTGCTGCACATGGTCACGATTTTCCAGACCCACCCGGACGTGTTGGAGCAATACCAGCGCTGGTTCCGCTACATCCTTGTGGACGAATATCAGGATACCAACGTCGCCCAGTACCTCTGGCTCCGCCTGCTTGCCGGGGGGCATAAGAATATCTGCTGCGTTGGCGACGACGATCAGTCGATTTATGGCTGGCGCGGGGCCGAGGTGGGCAACATCCTGCGGTTCGAAAAAGATTTTCCCGGTGCCTTCGTGGTGCGCTTGGAACAAAACTACCGCTCGACTCCACACATTCTCGCGGCTGCATCGAACGTCATTCGCGGCAATGAAAGTCGCTTGGGCAAAGAGCTTTGGACTGACCGTGAAGAAGGCGAAAAGGTTCGGCTGATCGGCCATTGGGACGGCGAGGAAGAGGCGCGTTGGATCGGCGAGGAAATCGACGCGATGCAGGGCGGCACACGCGGTGTGCGGCCGATGAACTTGGATGAAATGGCAATTCTCGTCCGCGCCTCGCACCAGATGCGCGCGTTTGAGGATCGGTTTTTGACCATCGGTCTGCCATACAAGGTGATCGGTGGCCCTCGGTTCTATGAACGGATGGAGATTCGCGATGCCATGGCCTATTTCCGGCTGGTCGTCAGCCCTGAGGATGATCTGGCCTTCGAGCGGATCGTGAACACGCCCAAGCGCGGCCTTGGCGACAAGGCGCAGCAGACGATTCAGGTGGTGGCGCGGGAAAACGGTGTGTCTTTGGTCGAGGGCGCGCGGATCGCGGTCGACAATGCTCTGATCAAAGGCAAAGGGGCCAAGGCGCTGCGCGAATTGATCGACGGGCTGGCGCGGTGGAATGCGATGACGCGCGGGCCTCGGATCGAGGTCGATGATGAGACGGTCATTGACGATGGCGTCTCACCCATCCGCTATGGCGAACCCGAGCATACGCATATCGAACTGGCGCAGATCGTGTTGGACGAATCCGGCTATACCGCCCATTGGCAGAATGAAAAGACACCCGAGGCACCGGGGCGGTTGGAAAACCTCAAGGAACTGGTCAACCAGCTGGACAATTTCGAGAACCTGCAGGGGTTTCTGGAGCATGTCAGCTTGGTGATGGACAACGAGCAAGACGGCGACGGGGCCAAGGTCTCGATCATGACCTTGCATGCGGCGAAGGGGCTGGAGTTTCCCGCCGTGTTCCTGCCGGGGTGGGAAGATGGGTTGTTCCCGTCTCAGCGCTCGATGGACGAATCCGGGCTGAAGGGTTTGGAAGAGGAACGGCGGCTGGCCTATGTGGGCATCACCCGCGCGGAAGAGGTTTGCACCATTTCCTTCGCGGCCAACCGGCGGGTGTTTGGGCAGTGGCAGAATTCGATGCCCTCGCGCTTTATCGACGAATTGCCCGAGGATCATGTTGAGGTTCTGACGCCTCCGGGGCTTTATGGCGGCGGGCAGGTCACGGCCAGTATCGAGACCCGCGCAGCCGAGGCGAACGTCTATAACTCGCCCGGCTGGAAGCGGATGCAGGCGCGGCAGGGGCAGTACGGGATGTCTCAGCCTAAAGAAAGCCGGAATACGGTGATTGATGCGACCGCCGTGGCCAGCTTCACGCTGGGCGAGCGGGTGTTTCACCAGAAATTCGGCTATGGCGCGGTGATCGGCATCGAGGGCGACAAGGTCGAGGTCGATTTCGACAAGGCCGGGACAAAGAAAGTTGTGTCCCGTTTCCTGACCGCCAAGGACGACGTGCCGTTCTGAGCTCTACAACCCCTCGACCAGCACCAGATTTGCGCTTGCTGTATTCTGCCTGATCTTGGCCAGTGCGACGTAGTCCGGGTCATCTTTCCACGCTCGGGCTGCGGCCATGTCGGGGAACTCCATCAAGACGATGCCGTCTTCGGCCCAACTGC
The DNA here is from genome assembly GCF_056535465.1 of Ruegeria sp. G7. Taxonomy (NCBI): domain Bacteria; kingdom Pseudomonadati; phylum Pseudomonadota; class Alphaproteobacteria; order Rhodobacterales; family Roseobacteraceae; genus Ruegeria; species Ruegeria sp. G7. The sequence continues at coordinate 2,104,043 of NZ_JBQFIL010000001.1, forward strand.
CTTCGATCACCTCGACAGGCTTTGATGAAACGGTCAGAAGGCGGCCGCCGTGCCGGTCAAAGATCGGCATGAAACCTTCTAGGTATTTTTGATACCCGTCCGGGTCATGAATGGAAATCTGGGCGATGAAATAGGCAGCCATGGGATACTCCTGAAAAATCGTTCACGGCCCCAGCTTACATCTTGTGCGCAAAAAACGAAAAACGGCGGTTCCCAGGGAGGAGGAGGGGAACCGCCGTTCTTTTCTACATCAGGGCAGGGAGGAGGAAGCCCCGATGTATCCGAACCCGGGTTTGATCCCGGTATGAGGAAGACGCGGCGACGTCAGGGAGGAGGAGGACGTCGCCGCGCGCTTTCAACATCGGGGCAGGGAGGAGGAGAGCCCCGATGTATCAGGTTCCGGCGATCTGGGCCGGTATAAGGTGCGGCAACGTCAGGGAGGAGGAGAGACGCTGCCGCTGAAATACAGGTCCGAAAGGGAGGAGGACGGACCTGATCTCGGGGTTTCGTGTCGCGCTTACTGCGCGGCGTGGTCTTCGGTGGCCTGCAGGGCCAGCCGGCGGATCATCGAGCGGTGCAAGCCCAGATCAGCCAGTTCGCGGTCGGACAGAGCCGACAGTTCGTTGACCGTCTGGCGGTACAGGCGATAGCGCGCTACGCGGGCTTTCAAGGTTTCAACCAGGGCTGCGATCCCGAATACCGGAGCGCCCTTCAGGGTTGTTTGTGTGCTTGCAACTGCCATCTTCATCATCCGTTCATTCTTGTTGCTGCCGACATCGTCCGGCGCTTGCTTGAGATTGAAAATAGGCAAATGCTGCGATTGCACAATAGCCCACAATGTCAATGCTGCTATGCAGCAAATGCATGGATTGTCAGGACAATCCCGCTCAGCCTAATAATTGCCTTAAAAATATAGGTTTTCGCGCGCTGCTGGTATTTTCCCGGTTTAGAAGCCATGAGTGTGGGTGCTTATCCCTTGGGCGGCATTGGCGTTTGTTTGGGCATGTTACGTTAGCTCTTGCGGGCGGCAGAGGCATGCGATGCCGATCCGATCCATGTCGTGGTGATGATACGGGAAGGCATGGGACCGGCATGGGATCGACCTGCACGGGGCCTGTGATTCGTCGTCGACAGCTGGGTTTTGTGGGTGGTGAGCCTCGATTTATCATCAGATTGAAAAAATTATGGGAAATCGTGGGATAAGATTCTTCGGCATCAGTTTGCGCATATATAGTATTGCTGTGAGTCCTTAACCCAATTTATGGGACGATCTTCGCGAATTAAGATTATCTTCACCTTATTTTTTGGTCGCGCGAGGATTTCGCGCCGTAAATTTATGTTGCTTTCCATGAATTCCCATGGCATCCCTTGTTTACCCGATGAGGGCGAGGACAGTTAAAGGGGCGCCAAACGACCCCGAACCAAAAATACAAAAACAGGTTTCATACAGGCATCTCGCTTTCATCACTTAACAGATCCGGCGCGCGGGCGAGCAGACATCCCCCCAGGTGGCGCGCGCAGCTGGACATCCCGCTCAGCGGGTCAATGCGGCGGGTTGATCAGTGGCAGCAGATCAACCCGCCGTTTTTACTTCCGGGGGGAACGTGAATTTTGAGGTGGGGCGCAAGCGAAAGGGACAGTCGTCTTGGCGCGCAGGTTTAGAGGTGAAAGCCACCATAAGGTGGACACGAAGGGCAGGGTCTCGATCCCGGCCTCGTTTCGCCGTGTGCTTGAAGCGTCCGACCCCAACTGGCAGCCCGGTGACAATCCTGAACTGGTGATTGTCTATGGTGATCACCGCCGCAAATACCTTGAATGCTATACGATGCAGGCAATTGACGAGGTCGACGACAAGATCGACGCTTTGCCGCGTGGCTCGATGCAGCGCCGGATGTTGCAGCGGCTGTTCCATGGTCAGTCCTTCCCGACCAACGTTGATGAGACGGGCCGTCTGGTCCTGCCCGCCAAGCTGCGCAACAAGATCGGCCTTGAGGGCGAGGCATTCTTTATCGCCGCCGGTGACACCTTCCAGATCTGGAAACCCGAGACTTACGAGGCCGACGAACTGGCCGCGACCGAGGAATGGCTCGACGATCTGCCCGAGGATTTCGATCCGATGCAGTATCTTGACGCCATTGGGGATGGGTGACGGCATGGCCGGCGCTCAGACCTCATCGAACCCTCACATCCCTGTTCTTCTACGCCCGTTGTTGGCCGTTGTGGCACCCGTGTCTGGCGTCTGGCTGGACGGCACATTCGGCGCGGGCGGCTATACCCGTGGCCTGCTTGAGGCCGGGGCCGAGAAGGTCATCGGCGTGGATCGCGACCCGCTGGCCTTTGAGATGGCCGCAGACTGGGCCGGGGATTATGGTGACCGGTTGGTGATGCAGCAGGGTGTGTTCTCGCGCATGGATGAATATGCGCAAGATTTGGATGGCGTGGTGCTGGACCTCGGCGTCTCGTCCATGCAACTGGATCAGGCCGAACGCGGCTTTTCCTTCATGAAGGACGGCCCGCTGGACATGCGTATGAGCCAGCAGGGCGAAAGCGCCGCCGATCTGGTCAATACCGCGACCGAGGTGCAACTGGCTGATATCCTGTTCCATTTCGGTGAAGAACGCGCCAGCCGTCGCATTGCCAAGGCCATCGTCAAGGCGCGGGCTGAGGAACCGATCACCACGACTCTGCGTCTGACCGAGATCGTCGAATCCTGCCTGCCGCGCCCCAAACCCGGGCAATCGCACCCGGCAACGCGCAGCTTTCAGGGACTGAGGATTGCGGTGAATGCGGAATATGAAGAACTGTTTCAGGGCCTTATGGCCGCCGAACGCGCTTTGAAACCGGGCGGGCAACTGGCCGTTGTGACCTTCCACTCCATCGAGGATCGGATGGTCAAGCGGTTCTTCCAATCGCGCGCAGGCAAGACGGGCCGCGCCAACCGCTATGCGCCCGAGATGGAACAGGAACTGCCGCAATTCACGCTCAAGACCCGCAAGGCCGTCGGGCCGGATGAGCGGGAATTGCAGGAAAACCCGCGCGCGCGCTCGGCCAAGCTGCGTGTCGCGATCCGCACCGAGGCTCCGGCGGGGGAAATTGAGGCCCGCGCCATCGGGATGCCGCAACTGGGGGGACGGGGAAGATGAAGAGTATATTGTATGTGTTGACAGCCCTTTCCGTATTCGGGCTAGCGCTTTGGGCGTATCAAGAGAACTACCGAACGCAGCAGGTGCTGAAGGAAACCCAGACGCTGCAGCGCGAGATTGGAATTGCGCAAGCGCGCCTGGCGGTGCTGAATGCAGAATGGGCCTATCTGAACCGGCCCGACCGCCTGCGGGAACTGGCGGATCTCAATTTCGAACGTCTGGGCCTCTTGCCTCTGCGGGCTGAGCAGTTTGGCCGCGCCGATCAGATTGCCTATGGCGAAGACCCCGACCTGCCCATCGTCGATCCGCTTGAGCTGCAGGAAATCACCGATATCCAGGCGCTGGGCGAGGTACAGTTCCCATGACCCGCACACCGCTCCGCCCGCTGGCCCGTATTCTCGACGCCCGTGCCAAGGGCGAAAACCCCAAGGCGATTGAACGCGAGAACATCCGCAAACGCCACGAAGACATGAAAGACCGCGCCCGCGCGCGTGCCGAGGGTCGCCTGTTGGTGCTGGGCCTCTTCTTCTTCTGCGCCTTCTCGGTCGTGGGCTTCCGCATGGGCGTTCTTGCAACCTCTGAGGCGCAGGAGCCGCTGGCCAGCGCACCGGGGGCTTCCATCGCGATGCAGCGCGGCAATATTGTCGACCGTGAAGGCCGCATTCTGGCGACCAATCTGGAGACCTATTCGGTTTACGCCCAACCGCCCTTGATGATCGATCCGATTGCCGCCGCCGACCAACTGGTTGCGATCTTCCCCGATCTGGAAAAAGAACGTCTGGTCAAGGACTTCACCGGCAAGCGCAAGTTCCTGTGGATCAAGAAGCGCATCTCGCCCGAACAGAAGCAGGCCGTGCATGATATCGGTGATCCGGGCATCCTGTTCGGCCCCCGCGAAATGCGTCTCTACCCAAATGGTAAGCTGGCCGCGCATATTCTGGGTGGTTCGGGCTTTGGCCGCGAAGGCGTCAGCGCCGCCGAGGTGATCGGCGTGGCCGGTGTCGAGAAACAGTTCGACGACTATCTGCGCGACCCGGCCAACGGCAACAAGCCGCTGCAACTGTCGCTGGACCTGACCGTTCAGGCCGCCGTCGAGCAGGTGCTTTATGGCGGCATGAAGATCATGAACGCCAAAGGTGCGTCTGCGGTTCTCATGAACGCGCATACTGGTGAGGTGGTTTCCGCCGCCTCGCTGCCGTCTTTTGATCCAAACGACCGCCCACGCCCACCGACGTCGGGCTTTGATCCCTCGGACAGCCCGCTGTTCAACCGCTACGTGCAGGGCGTGTATGAACTGGGCTCGGTGTTCAAAATCTTCACCGCCGCGCAGGCTGTGCAGCTTGGCTTGGTGAATTCCAACACAATCATCGACACCTCTGGCCCGATGAAGATCGGTCGTTTCCCAATCGGTGAATTCAACGGCAAGAACTATGGCGAGATCAGCGTGGCCGATGTGATCGTCCACAGTTCGAACCGGGGCACCGGGCGGCTGGCGCTGCAGATCGGCGCGCAGCGGCAACAGGATTTCCTGAACGCGCTGGGCATGTTCGACCCGACCCCGTTCGAGATTGTCGAGGCCAAGGGCGGCCAACCGCTCAAGCCCAAGAAATGGGGTGAGCTGAGCACTGTGACCATCTCTTACGGCCACGGCCTGTCGACCAGCCCGATGCATCTGGCCGCCGGCTATGCGGCGATTGCCAATGGCGGGCACTATGTCAGCCCAACCATCCTGCGCCGCAACGGTCCGCAATACGGCCCCCGCGTGATTTCCGAAAACACCGCGAAACAGGCGCAGAACATGCTGCGCAAGGTGGTCACGGATGGCACCGCCAGCTTTGGCGATGTGGCAGGCTATGATGTGGCGGGCAAGACCGGCACCGCCGACAAGCCCAAGCCGCGCGGTGGCTATTATGATGACAAGGTGATCGCCACCTTCGCCACCATCTTCCCGGCCTATGATCCGAAATATGTGCTGATTGTTACGCTGGATGAACCGTCCATCGTGGCTTATGGCGAAAAGCGCCGTACAGCGGGTTGGACGGCTGTGCCGGTTGCCGCCGAACTGATCGCGCGCATTGCGCCTTTGTTGGGCCTCAGACCCCGGCTTGAGCCTGAGGCGCGCGCTGCTATAACGCTGACCTCAAATTAGGCTGTCCGGCGAAAGGTGGGTCATGGGCAATCAGTCAAAGAAACTCAGCGAACTGGCCCTGACCGCACGGGGCGGGGCGAATCCTGACATCACCGGACTGGCGGTTGACAGCCGCGAGGTGAAGGATGGGTTCCTCTTCGCGGCCCTCCCCGGAACCCGCGTCCATGGCGGAGAGTTCATCCAATACGCCCTGCGCATGGGCGCTGCCGCGATCCTGACCGACGCCGAAGGGGCTGAGAGCGCCGCCCAGGAACTGGCCGCCTCGGACGCCGCGCTGATCGTCACCGAAGACCCCCGCCAGGCGCTGGCCGGGGCCGCAGCGCTGTGGTTCGGCGCGCAGCCGCAGACCATCGTGGCGGTCACCGGTACCAACGGCAAAACATCCGTCGCCAGCTTCGTCCGCCAGATCTGGACCGAACTGGACCTTGCCGCCGTCAACCTCGGCACCACCGGCGTCGAGGGCGCATGGACCGCCCCGCTGGCCCACACCACGCCCGAACCGATCACGCTGCACCGCTGTCTGGCCGAGGCCGCCGCGAATGGCGTGACCCACGCGGCAATGGAGGCCTCGTCCCACGGCCTTGAACAACGTCGTCTGGACGGGGTGCATCTGGCCGCCGCTGGGTTCTCGAACTTCACGCAGGATCATCTAGACTATCACGACACGTTCGAGGCCTATTTCGCCGCCAAGGCCGGTCTGTTCGACCGGGTGCTGCCCGAGGACGGCGTCGCGGTGATCAACCTCAGCGATCCCAAGGGCGCGCAAGTGCGCCAAATCGCCGAGGCGCGCGGACAGAATATCTTCACCGTCGGCCCCGAGGGTGCCGATCTTTGCCTTCTGAATCAACGCTTTGATGCGACCGGGCAGGATCTGCGCTTTTCTTGGAAGGGCAAGGTCCATCAAACCCGCCTGAACCTGATCGGCGGGTTTCAAGCCGAAAACGTCCTGCTGGCCTGCGGTCTGGTCATCGCCGCCGGAGAAGACCCCGACCGCGTATTCGAAACCCTGCCGCATCTGACCACCGTCCGGGGCCGGATGCAGTTGGCCGCGACGCGCGAAAACGGCGCAGCGGTGTTTGTCGATTACGCTCACACGCCCGACGCCGTCGCCACCGCGCTGAAGGCGATGCGCCCGCATGTGATGGGCCGCCTGATCGCCATCGTTGGCGCGGGCGGCGACCGCGACGCCACCAAACGCCCGCTCATGGGGCAGGCGGCGGCAGAAAACGCCGATCTGGTCTTTGTGACCGACGACAACCCCCGCAGCGAAGACCCGGCCACCATCCGCGCCGCCGTCATGCTGGGCGCGCCCGAGGCCACCGAAGTGGGCGACCGCGCCGAGGCCATCCTGCGCGGCATCGACGCGCTGCAACCGGGCGATGCGCTTCTGATCGCAGGCAAAGGCCATGAAACCGGTCAAATCGTCGGTGATCAGGTTTTGCCGTTTGACGATGTGGAACAGGCCAGCATCTCGGTCGCCGCTTTGGACGGGAGGGTCGCATGACGCTCTGGACCGCAGCCGAGGCCGCCGAGGCCACCAAGGGTCGTGCGACCTCCGATTGGCAGGTGAACGGCGTCTCCATCGACACCCGCACCTTGCAACCGGGCGACCTGTTCGTTGCGCTCAAGGCCGCCCGCGACGGTCATGAATTCGTGGCGCAAGCGCTGGAAAAGGGTGCCGGGGCTGCTCTGGTGTCCTGTATCCCCGAAGGCGTGCCCGAGAATGCGCCGTTGCTGATTGTCGATGATGTGTTGCAAGGGCTTCAGGCGCTGGGGCAGGCCGCCCGCGCCCGGACCAAGGCGCGCGTGGTTGGAGTGACGGGCAGCGTCGGCAAGACCTCGACCAAGGAAATGCTGGCCAGCATTCTGGAAACCCAAGGCAAAACCCATGCCAGCGTCGCCAGCTACAACAACCACTGGGGCGTGCCCCTGACACTGGCCCGTATGCCGCGCGACACCGAATTCGCCGTGATCGAGATCGGCATGAACCATCCGGGCGAAATCGCTCCTTTGGCCCGTCAGGCGCAACCGCATGTGGCGCTGGTGACGACCGTCGCGGCGGTGCATCTGGAAGCGTTCGAGAACGTGGCGGGCATCGCCCACGAAAAGGCCGCGATCTTTGACGGGCTGACAACGGGCGGAGCGGCCATCGTCAACGCCGATATCGACCACGCTGACATCTTGCGCGACTGCGCGCAGGCCAAAGGCGCCAAGATTGTCGAATTTGGCCGCGCCGCGCAAGGCTATGCCCTGACCGAGGTGGAGCAGGGCCCGGACAACTTGCAGGCGCAAGGAACTGTCAGCGGTAAGCCCATCCGATTCGACGTGCAATCGGCGGGTACGCATTTCGCCATGAACGCACTGGGCGCTCTGGCGGCGTGTGTCGAGATGGGCGTCGATCTGGATCAGGCCATCGCGGGCCTGCGCCGCTGGTCTCCGGTCAAGGGGCGCGGCGTGCGCGAGGTGATCGCGCTGTCCGAGGGTCAGATCGAACTGCTGGACGACAGCTATAACGCCAACCCGACCTCGATGGAGGCCGCTTTGGACGTGCTGGCCGCCTCACAAGGCAAACGCAAGATCGCGTTTCTGGGCGACATGAAGGAACTGGGTGCGCAGGAACAGGCGATGCATGCCGCGATGGCGGATGTCGGCGCAATGGCGCAGGTCGATCAGGTCCATTGCATCGGCCCGCTGATGCAGGCGCTGCATCAGGCGTTGCCCGAAGGCAAACGGGGGCTCTGGACCGAGACCAGCGCCGAGATGGCCGCGCGTCTGCCCGAACTCATTCGCGATGGCGATGCGGTGCTGGCGAAGGGCTCGCTCAGCATGGCATTGGCGCAGATTGTTGACGGTCTGCGGAAAATGGGGCAAGTGCGCGCGTGATCCATGCCCGGTGCGTAAGAAAGGTATTGGTATGCTTTATTGGTTAACCGCCCTGTCGGATGGAGGCGATTTCTGGAACCTCTTCCGCTATATCACCTTCCGCGCAGGGGGCGCCTTTCTGACCGCGCTGATCTTTGGGTTCCTGTTCGGCAAACCCCTGATCAACGTGCTGCGCCGCAAGCAGGGCAAGGGCCAGCCGATCCGCGATGACGGGCCCGAGGCGCATTTCTCGAAGGCCGGAACGCCCACCATGGGCGGGTTGCTGATCGTGGGCGCGCTGGTGACCTCGACACTGGTCTGGGCGCGCTGGGACAATCCTTATGTCTGGATGGTGTTGTTCGTGACGCTGGCTTATGCGGCCATCGGCTTTGCCGACGATTATGCCAAGGTGTCGAAGCAAAACACCAAAGGCGTGTCGGGCAAGATGCGGCTGGCGCTGGGGATTATCATCGCCGTTCTGGCCTCGCTCTGGGCGACGCTGCACCACCCGGCGGATCTGCAGAACCAACTGGCGCTGCCGGTGTTCAAGGATACGCTGGTCAATCTGGGCCTGTTCTATATCCCCTTCGCGGTCATCGTGATCGTAGGCGCGGCGAATGCGGTGAACCTGACCGATGGGCTGGACGGGTTGGCCATCATGCCTGCAATGATCGCGGCCTCGACCCTTGGCGTGATCGCATATGCGGTGGGCCGGGTCGACTTTACCGAATATCTCGACGTGCACTACGTGCCGGGCACAGGGGAGATCCTGATCTTCACCGCCGCGTTGTTCGGCGGAGGTCTGGGCTTCCTGTGGTACAACGCCCCTCCTGCAGCGGTGTTCATGGGTGACACCGGATCGCTGGCCCTGGGCGGTGCGCTGGGAGCCATCGCCGTGGCCACCAAGCACGAGCTGGTTCTGGCCGTGGTCGGCGGCCTGTTCGTGGTCGAAGCGCTGAGCGTGATCATTCAGGTGCTCTATTTCAAGCGGACGGGACGGCGGGTGTTCCTGATGGCCCCGATCCATCACCACTATGAGAAAAAGGGCTGGGCCGAGCCCACCATCGTCATCCGCTTCTGGATCATCTCGCTGATCCTCGCGATGATTGGGCTGGCGACGCTGAAGGTTCGGTAACGCTCCCGCCGGGTTCGGAGGGCCTGCGGCCCCCCTGCCACCCGTTGGGCCCGGCTTGCGCTGTCGCGCGAGCCTGAACGCGCCCTTGCCTTTGGCAAATCCTTCGGTGCAGGGTGGCGCTGATTTCTAGACGATGAAGGTGGGCGGCATGATCCCGGTCAAAGGGTTTTCAGGACAGAAAGTTGCAGTTCTGGGGCTGGGGCGGTCGGGTCTGACCACCGCGCGGGCGCTGCGTGCGGGTGGGGCCGAGCCGGTCTGTTGGGATGACAACCCCGCCGCGCGTGAGGCTGCCGAGGGTGAAGGGTTCACCTGCGCCGATCTGCGCCGTCACGGGGCGTTTGACGCGATCGCCGCGCTGATCGTTTCCCCGGGTATCCCGCACCTTTATCCGACACCAAACCCCGTTGTGGCCGCCGCGTTGGAGGCGGGCGTTCCAGTGGACAATGATATCGGGCTGTTCTTCCGCTCTTTTGCGGGGCCCGAGTGGAACAATTACGACACCCCGCCACGGGTCATCGCGGTGACCGGCTCGAACGGCAAATCGACCACCGCCGCGCTGATCCACCATATTCTGACCGAGGCGGGGCGCGACTCGCAACTGGCGGGCAATATCGGGCGGGGCGTTCTGGATATCGACCCGGGCGGTGATGGCTCGGTCGTGGTGCTTGAACTCAGCAGCTATCAGACCGAACTGGCCCGGGCGCTGACCCCGGATGTGGCGGTATTCACCAATCTCTCGCCCGATCATCTGGATCGCCATGGCGGCATGGGCGGCTATTTCGCCGCCAAACGCCGCCTGTTCGCCGAGGGCGGACCCGATCGCGCCGTGATTGGTATTGACGAGGCCGAGGGCGCGTTTCTGGCCGGGCAACTGGCCGAAGGCCCGACGGATGACCGGGTGATCCGCGTCTCGGTCGCGCGCAAGCTGACCGGGCCGGGCTGGCAGGTCTTTGCGCGCAAAGGGTACCTTGCGGAATACCGTAAGGGTCGTCAGGCGGGCTCTATCGATCTGCGCGGCATTAGGGGCCTGCCCGGCACGCATAACCACCAGAATGCGTGCGCCGCCTATGCCGCCTGCCGCTCGCTGGGCCTCGCGCCCCGGGTGATCGAGGATGCGCTGCACTCCTTCCCCGGCCTGCCGCACCGCAGCCAGATCATCGCCGAGGCGGATGGCGTGACCTATGTGAACGACTCCAAGGCCACCAATGTCGACAGCGCCCTGAAAGCGTTGAGCGCGTTCAAACAGATCCGCTGGATCTGCGGCGGGCTTGAAAAAGAGGGTGGGCTGGAGGCCCTGAACACCGCTGCCGACCACGTGATCAAGGCCTATGTCATCGGGCGCGAGGCTGCCGGGTTCGCCATGCAGCTCGAGCCACAGGCGCAGGTCTGCACCACCATGGCCGAGGCTGTCGAACAGGCCATGGCGGACGCACAACCGGGCGAAACCGTCCTACTGGCCCCGGCGGCGGCCAGTTTCGACCAATATGACAATTTCGAGCAACGCGGCGATGATTTCGTGGCCGAGGTGCAAAAACGCCTCTGAGCGCGGGGTGTTTGCAATTGACCGCCGGTTCGGCGAAGCTGCAGCCCTATCCGCTTGACGCGCCACCTGAGTTGGTTTTTGCCTTCAGGAAATTCAACACGAGGTCATGACAATGCCAAACCGTAAACTTCTTTTAATCGTTCCCGCCTTGCTTGCTGCCGGGGCCTGCACCAATACCGGCGCCAATTATCAGCCTGTGATCGACGGCCCCGTTGGGCCGAACTACAACTCTGATCTGGCGCAATGCCAGCAATTGGCTGCTTCGCAAGCCAGCGTTGACGGATCAACCGCAGGGAACGCGGCGATCGGCGCTGCGGGTGCTGCAGCTGTGACCGGGATTGTGCAGGACAGCAGCGACAACCTAGGCCGCGCAGCTGTTGCCGGCGCGCTGGTGGGCGCGGGCGCGGACGTGATCAACAAGAACCAGAACAAGGAAGTCATCGTGCGCAACTGCATGCGCGGACGTGGCTACAATGTTGTAGGCTAACGGCCTGCGATGGCGCATCCTGCGGCGTGGCCCGAGGACCACGCCCACTGGAAATTGTAGCCGCCCAGCCAGCCGGTGACATCCACCGCTTCGCCAATGACATAGAGGCCGGGGACATCCCTGGCCTCCATCGTTTTTGACGACAGATCATCGGTGTCGATCCCGCCCAGCGTCACCTCGGCGGTGCGATACCCTTCGGTGCCCGAGGGAGTCAGGTGCCAGTTGGACAGTGCTGCGACCAGATCGGTCAGCGCCGCATCGGATTGATCCGCCAGATTGCCCGCCATCGGGATATGCTGGCCAAGATGTTCAACCAACCGCGCAGGCAGATGCCGCGCCAGTTCCGTGGTCAGGGCTTTGCGCCCTCCGGCCTGACGCTGATCGCGCAGCAGGTCGAACAGGGGAAGATCAGGGATCAGGTTGACCCGGATCGCCTCACCCTCGTGCCAGTACGAGGACAGCTGCAACACCGCAGGCCCGCTCAGGCCGCGATGGGTGAACAGCAAAGCCTCGTCAAAGCTGGTGCGGTCATTCGCAAGACGCGCGGGCAGGGACACGCCCGACAGGTCCTTGAAGCGACCTTCGGAGAAGGTGAACGGCACCAACGCCGCCCGGGTTTCGGTCACCTGCAGCCCGAATTGGCGCGCGATATCATAGGCCAAACCCGTCGCCCCCATCTTGGGGATCGACTTGCCGCCGGTCGCCAGCACCAGATTGCGGCAGGTCAGGGGGGTGCGCTGCCCCTCGCGCTCAACCTCCAGGGCAAAGCCGCCTTCGGTCTTGCGCAGGTCTTTCATCTCGGTCTGAACCCACAACTCCGCTCCGGCGCGATCCATCTCGTCCAGCAGCATCTGGATGATCTGCTTTGACGATCCGTCGCAAAACAACTGACCCAGAGTCTTCTCGTGCCACGCAATGCCATGGCTATTCACCAGATCGACGAAATCCCACTGCGTATACCGCGCCAGCGCCGATTTGCAGAAATGCGGGTTCTGCGACAGGAAATTGGCGGGCCCCGCATACATGTTGGTAAAGTTGCATCGCCCGCCGCCCGAGATGCGGATTTTCTCGCCTGCAGCCTTGGCATGGTCGATCACCAGCACGCGTCCACCGCACTTGGCGGCGCACATCATGCCAGCCGCGCCAGCGCCGAGGATGATCGTGTCATAGGTCATGCGGCGGGGATGGCTTGGATCGGCGCGAAAGACAAGGCCCCATGGGCTGTGTTGGTCCGCGCAGTCTTGCAAAATGCCTGCGCGTTTCCGATTGATACGGGGTGAACCCTGCCCAGTCACTGCACATCGGATGGAACCCACATGAAACCGATCAACCTGAAGGAAAAGCTGGCCCTGTTTTCAAGCCATTGGGACCCGCATGTCGTCGCTGACTACAACGACAATGACATCATGGTCGTGAAATTCCAGGGTGAATTCCCCTTCCACAAACATGACACCACGGATGATTTCTTTCTGGTGCTTGAGGGCGAGATGATCATGGATATCGAAGGCCACCCCTCGCACACCGTCCGCGCCGGAGAGATTTGCGTCGTTCCCAAAGGCGTCGTGCATCGGCCGCGTGCCGAAACCGAGGTCAAGGTAGTGCTGATCGAGCCCAAAGGAGAGCCGAATTCAGGCGATTCCGGCCAGCCCGCCGCGCCCAAGCCAAGGCTGTGACGGTGGCATCAATGTCCCATCTCTGGGCGGCCCGCTGAGGTTGCCCTGTTAAGCAGAGATTTTCCCTTATTTCCCTAGCCCAAACGTAAAAACACCTGTAGACTCTCAAACAGATCCCGAAAACGGGACGTTAACGAGGCAGATAGTGGCGGTATCTCATGACTGAGATGGTGTATGGCGCGGTCCAGGACCAGCGCGGCGAACCGATTCTACCAAAGTGGTGGCGAACGATTGATCGCTGGACGATGTCCTGCGTTCTGATCCTGTTTGTCATCGGGCTGCTCTTGGGGCTGGCCTCGTCGCCACCGCTGGCAGGGCGCAACGGGTTCGATCCGTTCCACTATGTCGAACGGCAGGCGATCTTTGGCGGGCTGGCGCTGGTGGCGATGCTGCTGACCTCGATGATGTCGCCCACGCTGGTACGACGTCTGGCGGTGCTGGGCTTTCTGGGGGCCTTTGTGGCGCTGGCCTTCCTGCCCATCTTCGGAACCGATTTCGGCAAGGGTGCCGTGCGCTGGTATTCGCTGGGCTTTGCCTCGCTGCAGCCGTCGGAATTCCTGAAACCCGGCTTTGTGGTCGTCGCCGCTTGGCTGCTGGCCGCATCGCAGGAAATCAACGGCCCGCCGGGGCGGCTGTGGTCCTTTGCGCTGTGCATGGCGATTGTGGCGATGCTGGTGATGCAGCCCGATTTCGGGCAAGCCTGCCTGATCCTCTTTGGCTGGGGCGTGATGTATTTCGTCGCCGGCGCGCCCATGCTGCTGCTGGTCGGAATGGCCGGAGCCGTGGTTCTGGGCGGCATGTTCGCCTATTCCAATTCCGAACACTTCGCCCGCCGCATCGACGGTTTCCTCAATCAGGAACTCGACCCGACGACGCAGCTTGGCTACGCCACCAATGCCATCCGCGAGGGCGGCTTGTTCGGTGTCGGCGTGGGTGAGGGGCAGGTGAAATGGTCGCTGCCCGATGCGCATACGGATTTCATCATTGCGGTTGCGGCCGAAGAATACGGCCTGATCCTCGTTCTCATCATCATCGCGCTTTATTCACTGATCGTCGTGCGGTCGTTGCTGCGGTTGATGCGTGAGCGCGATATGTTCATCCGATTGGCCGGGACCGGTCTGGCCTGCATGTTCGGTGTGCAGGCGATGATTAACATGGGCGTCGCCGTGCGCCTGCTGCCCGCCAAGGGCATGACGCTGCCGTTTGTCAGCTATGGCGGCTCGTCCCTGATCGCGGGCGGCATCGCCGTTGGCATGCTGCTGGCCTTCACCCGCTCGCGCCCTCAAGGCGAACTGGGCGACATTCTGCGCGGACGAGGCTGATGCCCTATCTTTTGATCGCAGCGGGCGGCACCGGGGGCCATATGTTCCCGGCACAGGCGTTGGCCGAGGCGATGCTGCACAAAGGCTGGCGCGTGCGCCTGTCCACCGATCCGCGCGGTGCGCGCTATACCGGAGCGTTCCCCGAAGGCGTTGAGATCGTCGAGGCTTCCTCGGCTACCTTCGCCCGTGGCGGTCTGGCGGCCAAGATGCTGGTCGGGCCCAAGATCGCCGCAGGCGTCACCGGCATGGCGGCGCAGATGATGCGCGATAAACCGGACGTGGTGGTGGGCTTTGGCGGCTATCCTTCGATCCCGGCTTTGAGTGCGGCGACGCTGCTGAAACTCCCGCGCATGATCCATGAACAGAATGGGGTTCTGGGTCGCGTGAACCAGATATTCGCGACCCGTGTGGCCCAAGTGGCCTGCGGCGTCTGGCCCACGGACCTGCCCGACGGCTCCAAAGGCGTCCACACCGGCAACCCGGTCCGCGCCGCCGTGCTGGACCGTGCCGGTGCGCCCTATATCCCGCCCGGCGACTACCCGATGTCTGTCCTTGTAATGGGCGGCAGCCAAGGCGCGCGCATTCTCAGCGACGTGGTGCCCGGAGCGCTTGCAGCGCTGCCCGAATACCTGCGCGGCTTCGTTCGCGTCTCGCATCAGGCGCGGGATGAGGACGGTGAGCGGGTCAAGGCCTTCTACGCTGATCACGGCATTCGCGCCGATGTACAGCCGTTCTTTGACGACGTTCCGCGCCGTATGTCTGATGCTCAGCTTGTGATCTCCAGATCGGGCGCGTCCAGCATCGCCGATATCTCGGTGATCGGGCGACCCTCGATCCTGATCCCGCTGGCCACCGCCGCAGGCGACCACCAAACCGCCAACGCGCGTGGGCTGGTGCAGGCGGGTGGGGCGATCATGATCCCCGAAAACGCCCTTGACGTTTCCGCGCTGACAGAGCAAATCACCACGGTTCTCACCACCCCCGAGGCCGCCCAGAAGATGGCCCATGCCGCGCTGTCCGTTGGGGCACCGGATGCGACCGAGCGTCTGACCGCCCTCGTCGAACACCTCGCGCAGAAGGAGACCCCATGACCCCAGCCACCAAACTGCCGCAGGACGTCGGACCGATCCACTTTGTCGGCATCGGCGGGATCGGGATGTCGGGCATCGCCGAGGTGCTTTTGAACCTGGGTTACCAAGTGCAGGGCTCGGACCTGAAGGCATCAAAGATCACCGACCGTCTGGCTGCGCTGGGGGCCGAGATTTTCGAAGGCCAGCGCGCCGAAAACCTGCAAAACGCCGCCGTGGTTGTCACATCGACCGCGATCAAACCGGGCAACCCGGAACTGGATGAGGCGCGCGCGCAAGGCCTGCCGGTGGTGCGCCGCGCCGACATGCTGGCCGAACTGATGCGCCTGCGCTCGAACATCGCGATTGCCGGAACCCACGGCAAGACCACCACAACAACCATGATGGCCGAGCTGATGGTCGCGGGCGATTTCGACCCCACCGTCATCAATGGCGGCATCATCCACGCCTACGGCTCGAACGCGCGAATGGGGCAGGGCGAATGGATGGTGGTCGAGGCCGATGAAAGCGACGGTTCTTTCAACCGCCTGCCCGCCACCATCGCCATCGTCACCAATATCGACCCCGAGCATATGGAGCATTGGGGCGATTTCGATCAGCTGCGCGACGGATTCCATGAATTCGTCTCGAACCTGCCCTTCTACGGCCTCGCCGTCTGCTGCACTGACCATGCCGAGGTTCAGGCGCTTGTGGGCCGCATCACCGACCGCCGCGTGCGCACCTATGGGTTCAACGCGCAGGCCGATGTGCGGGCCGAGAACCTGACCTATAAGGGCGGCGTCGCCCATTTCGATATTCACCTGCAATACGAAGACAAGGTAATCGAAGGCTGCACCCTGCCAATGCCGGGTGACCACAACGTCTCGAACGCTCTGTCTGCGGTGGCCGTAGCCCGTCATCTGGGCATGAAAGCGTCAGAGATCCGCGACGCGCTGGCCAATTTCGGTGGTGTTAACCGCCGCTTCACCAAGGTTGGCGAAGTGAACGGCGTCACCATCATCGACGATTATGGCCACCACCCGGTTGAAATCGCCGCCGTCCTGAAAGCCGCCCGTCAGGCGACCGAGGGCCGCGTCATCGCCGTCCATCAACCCCACCGCTATTCACGCTTGTCCGGCCTGTTCGACGATTTCTGCACCTGCTTCAATGACGCCGACGTCGTCGCCATCGCCGAGGTCTTCGCGGCGGGCGAAGACCCGATCGAAGGGGCCGACCGCGACGCGCTGGTGCAGGGCCTGATCCGCCACGGCCACCGCCACGCCCGAGCAATTCTGGATGAAGGCGACCTCGCGCGGCTTGTCCGCGAGCAGGCCCGCCCGGGGGATATGGTCGTCTGTCTGGGCGCCGGTACGATCAGCGCTTGGGCCAATGGGTTGCCCGAGCGACTAGTCGCATGACCGCGTTTTTTGGCATATTGATATTGTTTGGGTTGGGGTTTGTGATCGGAGTCTTGCCCAGGTGGGTTATGCTTGGGGTGATCGCTCTGATTGCTGGGTTTTTGCTCTACGTACTTTACGGCCCGGATACTAAGGTTTCCATCGGTGCAAAGTTTGCGGCCTTTATTGCGTTGAATTCGCTTCCGTTTCTATTCGCAGGTTTTTGCGCTGGCCTCTGGCGCAGAAAAAAACAGTCAGCAGCTCAAGAGCTTCGCGATGCTTGACACTCCAACAGACATCTTTGGTCATCACGGCCAAGGCCCATCAGGAGGAGCGTCTTGAGTTTGTCGCTCATAATCGCCTGCCTCTGGGTCTTCGCCTCAACCATAGTGGCGATGCTCCCCATGCGGCTGCAATTCCCGCCCGGTATCGTGCTGTTCGTCAGTGCCCCGGCGCTAATTGTGTTCTTAGGCTATGATTATGGCTGGTTTGTGGGGTTACTTGCGCTCGCCGGGTTCGTCTCGATGTTTCGCAATCCGATCCGCTACTATTGGCGCAAATGGACTGGACGTGAGGTGCAGGAATGAACTGGTCAATCGCGCTTGCCGGTCTTTGGGGGTTGGTCGCCAACGTGCTTGCGATGCTGCCCAGCAAGGATAACCATTGGCGGCGAGCCTATTTCCTGATCGCTGTCGGCGTGCCTATTCTGGGTTATGTCACATATGAAAACGGCCCGTGGATCGGGCTGCTGGTGCTGGCGATGGGCATGTCCGTGCTGCGCTGGCCGGTGATTTACCTGACCCGTTGGATACGAAAGAGTATCGGGGGCTAGAGTTTGTGCTTTTGCTTTATTTGATTGCGCTGACGCTGGCGGCATTTTTTATTTTTTTCTTCAGAATTCTGGCTTTGCAAAACAAGAATGCAACTTGCCAGTTTTTAGGTGTAGCGTGGGTTTCAGTATTCTCTTGGCTGACACTTTATTTGCGCAGCATCTCTCATGACGTTCAGACTGCTTTTGTAGCTGTCTTTTGGGCGGGGTTGCTGATAGCAGGTGTTTTCTCACTAATCGGTTGGATTTGGGGAAGACTCTCGTGGCGAAGATCGCGTTGATGACAAACTGGGATATTCGTGGAAAGCTCACCGAAAGCCGCCCGCTCAACGACCTCACATGGCTGCGTGTCGGAGGGCCTGCGGATTACCTGTTCCAACCGGCTGATACCGAAGATCTGCAGGCGTTTCTGCGCGGCCTGCCCGCAGATACCCCGGTCTTCCCCATGGGCGTCGGATCGAACCTGATCGTCCGCGACGGGGGGCTGCGTGCCGTGGTGATCCGGTTGGGGCGCGGGTTCAACACGATCTCGATCGACGGCACCACCGTCACCGCAGGAGCGGCGGCGCTGGACGCGCATGTGGCGCGCAAGGCCGCGGATGCGGGGGTTGATCTAACCTTCCTGCGCACCATCCCCGGCTCCATCGGCGGCGCGGTGCGCATGAACGCAGGCTGCTACGGCAGCTACACCGCAGACGTTCTGCAAAAAGCCACCATCGTCACGCGGGCCGGAGAGGTGAAAGACCTCTCACCCCAAGACCTCAACTTCCGCTACCGCCAGTCCGACTTGCCCGAAGGCGCGGTGCTGATCTCGGCCACGTTCCAAGGCCCCAAAGGCGATCCCGCCGAGCTGCACGCCCGCATGGAAGCGCAACTGCAAAAGCGCGACGAAACCCAACCCACCAAAGACCGCAGCGCCGGTTCGACCTTCCGCAACCCCGCCGGGTTCTCCTCGACCGGCAAGGCCGATGATGTCCACGACCTCAAGGCATGGAAGGTGATCGACGACGCCGGAATGCGCGGGGCCACGCTTGGCGGCGCGCAGATGAGCCCCAAGCATTCGAATTTCCTGATCAATACCGGTGACGCGACCGCCGCAGACCTCGAAGGTCTGGGCGAAGAGGTCAGAAAAAAGGTTTACGAAACAAGCGGCATCACGCTAGAGTGGGAAATCATGCGGGTCGGTGATCCGCTGGAATAATAAAGCCCCAACCGTCAGACCAAAATCAGGCAAATTCAGGCGACGGATCAAAGGCATAAACGCAGTACGGACCACCACATAAGGTCCGGGGACATTGAGGCGCACATTGGGTATGTCGAGCAGGACAAACCCCAAAGTGGCGGTATTGATGGGTGGCCCCTCGGCGGAACGCGAGGTGTCTCTCAGCAGCGGGCGCGAATGCGCAGCCGCCCTTGTGGGAGAAGGCTTTGAAGTGGTCGAACTGGACGCGGGTCCCGACCTCTATGCGCGCCTTTTGGACATTAAGCCGGATGTGGTTTTCAACGCCCTGCATGGCCGCTGGGGCGAGGATGGCTGTGTGCAAGGCCTGCTGGAATGGATGCGCATTCCTTACACCCATTCCGGCGTGCTGGCCTCGGCGCTGGCGATGGACAAACAGCGCAGCAAAGAGATTTACCAGACCGAGGGCCTGCCCATCGTGCCCAGCGTGATCGTGCCCAAGGTCGAGGTGGTCGAGGTCCACGTGATGGAACCTCCTTACGTCGCCAAGCCCAACAACGAAGGCTCCAGCGTCGGCATCTATATCGTCCACGAAGGCTCGAACGGCCCCCCGCAATTGTCCGAGGACATGCCCGAGCATATCATGGTCGAGAAATACGTCGCAGGCCGCGAACTGACCGTGACCGTCATGGGCGACCGCCCCCTGACCGTCACCGAGATCATGACCGATGGCGGCTGGTACGATTACGACGCCAAGTACAAGCCGGGCGGATCGTGGCACGTCCTGCCCGCCGACATCCCCGCCGATATCTTTGACCGCTGCATGGAGTATGCGGTCAAGGCCCATAACGCTCTGGGCTGTCGCGGCGTGACCCGCACCGACTATCGCTGGGATGACAGCCTCGGCGCGGATGGTCTGTTCCTGCTGGAAACCAACACGCAGCCGGGCATGACCCCGACCTCGCTGGTGCCCGAACAGGCCGAGCATTGCGGCATGACATTCGGCCAGCTGTGCGCCTGGATGGTGGAGGATGCCTCATGCGACCGCTGACCGCCACCCGCGCACCGGTGATCCACCGGACCAAAGCCCTTGCGGGGCCAGACGCGGATTTCGCCGCGGCCCCTCGGCCTGATCCCAAACCTGAACCCAAACTGCGCCTGCGCGGTGCGCGCCTGTTTGGCCGCGCGCAGGCGTCGGACCCCGCGCCCTCGCGCCTCAGCTACCGTTTTCAGCGCTGGATGCTTACCCCCGGCATCCGGCGCGGGCTGAAGATCGGCCTGCCGGTGCTGGCCGTGGTCGCTGCGGTGGGCGGCTATTTCGCCTCGGAAGACCGGCGCGAGGCCGTCAGCACCTATATCGCCGACATCAAAACCTCGATTCAGGAACGGCCCGAATTCATGGTCAACCTGATGGCCATCGACGGGGCAGGGACCGCGCTGTCGGAAGATATCCGCGAGGTCGTGCCGCTCGATTTCCCGCTCAGTTCCTGGGATCTGGATGTCGAGCAAATCCGCGACACCATCACCGGGCTGGACCCGGTGAAATCGGCCACCGTGCGCATCCGCCCCGGCGGCATCCTGCAGGTGGACGTGGTCGAACGCCAGCCGGTGATCGTCTGGCGCACCCGCGACGGGATCGAATTGCTGGACGAAACCGGGGCCCATGTGGACCGTATCGCCGCGCGCGCCGATCACGCCACCCTGCCGCTGATCGCAGGCAAGGGTGCCGACAAACACGTCCCCGAAGCGCTGCAGATCCTGACCACCGCGCGCAGTCTGGGCGAACGCGTCCGCGGTCTGGTGCGCATCGGCGAACGCCGCTGGGATCTGGTGCTGGATCGCAACCAGCGCATCATGCTGCCCACCGACCGCCCCGCGCGCGCCTTGGAACGCGTGCTGGCGGTGAACGAGGTGCAGGACCTTCTGGAACGCGACGTGGTGGCGGTGGATATGCGCCTCGGACAGCGGCCAACCATTCGAATGAACAAAACAGCCAGCGAAGACTGGTGGAACACAAAAGTAGATGTGAGTAGCGGGCAGTAACGACCATGATGACCGATCTTTATCAGTCCCAACGGGCCATGCGGCAGATGCGCCGGCAGGCCATGCAACGCGGCGTTGTCGCCATTCTGGACGTGGGCAGTTCCAAAATCGCCTGCCTCGTGCTGCGCTTCGACGGCACCGGGCGGCTGTCCGAGGACAACTCGATCGGCTCGATGGCAGGTCAGACCGGTTTCCGTGTGATTGGCGCGGCCACCACCCGTTCGCGCGGCGTGCAGTTTGGCGAAGTCACCGCGATGCAGGAAACCGAACGCGCCATCCGCACCGCGCTGCAAGCCGCACAGAAGATGGCCGATATCCGCGTCGACCACGTGATTGCCAGCTTTTCAGGCGCGAACCCGCGCTCCTATGGTCTGGATGCGCAAGTCGATCTGGAGGGCCAACTGGTCACCGAGGCCGAGGTCGGCCGTGTTCTGAACGCCTGCGACGTGCCGGATTACGGCGAAGGGCGCGAGGTGCTGCACGCCCAGCCGGTGAATTTCGCGCTGGACAACCGCTCGGGCCTGATTGATCCGCGCGGTCAGTTGGGGCAAAGCCTCGCCGTGGATATGCACATGCTCACCGTCGACGCGGTGGCGATCCAGAACATCGTGCGCTGCATCAAGCGCTGCGATCTGGAACTGGCGGGGATTGCGAACTCGGCCTATGTGTCGGGGATTTCCGCACTGGTCGAGGATGAACAGGAACTGGGTGCGGCCTGTATCGACATGGGCGGCGGCACCACCAGCGTGTCGATCTTCATGAAGAAACACATGATCTATGCCGATTGCGTGCGCATGGGGGGCGATCATGTCACCAGCGATATTTCCATGGGCCTTGGCGTGCCCGCAGCGGTGGCCGAACGTATCAAGACCTTCAACGGCGGCGTCCACGCCACCGGGGCCGACGACCGCGACATGATCGATATCGGCGGCGATACCGGCGATTGGGAACACGACCGCCGCACCGTCAGCCGCGCCGAGCTGATCGGAATCATGCGCCCCCGCGTCGAGGAAATCCTCGAAGAGGTCCGCACCCGTCTGGACGCCGCGGGGTTCGATCACCTGCCCAGTCAGCAGATCGTGCTGACCGGTGGCGGCAGTCAGATCATGGGGCTCGACGGGCTGGCCAGCCGTATCCTCGGCCAACGCGTCCGCCTTGGCCGCCCGTTGCGCGTGCACGGCCTGCCGCAATCGGCGACGGGGCCGGGGTTCTCGTCGGCTGTGGGCCTCAGCCTGTTTGCTGCGCATCCGCAGGATGAATGGTGGGATTTCGAAATCCCCGTCGACACCTACGCCGCGCGCCCGTTCAAACGCGCCGTGCGCTGGTTCCGTGACAACTGGTAAAGCCCTGCGCCGGGCAGCCCTTGGCGTGGCCCTGTGGCCCGCCATGGCTCCGGCCCAAACCCTGATCTCTCCGGACGCGTTTCTGGACGCGGTGGTCGGCAAAACCATCACCTTCCACGAAATCCGCAGCGGTATGCTGGTGGGGACCGAGGAATTCCTCAGCCCGACTCTGTCCGTCTGGCGGATGGAGGGACGCGGCTGCGTCTATGGTCAGATCTCCACGCCCAACGGTCAAATCTGCTTTCTCTACGACGATGCCCCAAATGGCCTGCCGGTCTGTTGGTGGCCCTTCTTGCACAACGACCGCCTGATGGTACGGCTGGCCAGATTCGTCGGCAGCGAAACGCAAGAGGTCCGCAGCATCACCGAGGACGGCCTGAATTGCCCAAGTGCCCCGGTTGGCTAAAGAAATCGGTTGCAGCGCGCGCCGGAATCCCGCAAGATATCCACAAGGCCCGGCAGAGGCCCAGCGGCAGGACATTGAGCAGTTTTCCGCGACCAGAACAAGTGAGCTACCAGTGTCCGCACGCGCATCCAGGCGGGTGGGGTCTTTCGGCGCGTAGTATGACTTGAAGCTCTCGCCGCAACATATGGCGGTCACAGCGAAATGCCGCTGTTTGCTGCCTTATTTCCTCCATATTTTGTGGATTCTTGCGATTTTTCTGGTGACGTTTCCGAAATGACACAGTAAAATCATCTGTGGATAGGTCAGAAAAAACCGCATTTTGCGGCAACATATAAAACAGGCGGACAGAGCATGACATTGAATCTTTCGATGCCCGGGCACGACGAACTTAAGCCTCGGATCACGGTATTTGGCGTTGGTGGGGCAGGCGGCAACGCGGTCGACAACATGATCGAAAAGCAGCTGGATGGCGTGGAATTTGTCGTCGCCAACACCGACGCGCAGGCGCTGCAGCAAAGCCGCTCGTCGGCGCGGGTGCAGCTGGGCGTCAAGGTCACCGAAGGGCTGGGCGCAGGTGCACGGCCCGCCGTGGGGCTGCGGCTGCCGAAGAAAGCATCGAACAGATCGTGGATCACCTGGCGGGCGCGCATATGTGCTTTATCACCGCCGGTATGGGCGGCGGCACCGGCACCGGGGCGGCTCCGATCATCGCGCAGGCCGCGCGGGAACTGGGCGTGCTGACCGTGGGAGTAGTCACCAAACCCTTCCAGTTCGAAGGTGCCAAGCGGATGCGTCAGGCCGAGGACGGCGTTGAATCGCTGCAAAAGGTCGTCGACACGCTGATCATCATCCCAAACCAGAACCTGTTCCGTCTGGCCAACGAAAAGACCACGTTTACCGAGGCGTTCTCGATGGCCGACGACGTGCTCTATCAGGGCGTCAAAGGCGTGACCGACCTGATGGTGCGTCCGGGCCTGATCAACCTCGACTTTGCCGACGTTCGCGCCGTGATGGACGAGATGGGCAAGGCGATGATGGGCACCGGTGAGGCGACCGGCGAAGACCGCGCCATTCAGGCCGCCGAGAAAGCCATTGCCAACCCGCTGCTGGACGAAATCAGCCTCAAGGGGGCCAAGGGCGTGCTGATCAACATCACTGGTGCGCATGATCTGACCTTGTTCGAACTGGACGAGGCGGCGAACCGCATCCGCGAGGAAGTGGACCCCGAGGCCAACATCATCGTCGGCTCGACCCTCGATACCGAGATGGAAGGCGGCATGCGCGTTTCGGTCGTTGCCACCGGCATCGACGCCAGCGAGAAAACTGACGACGTACCGGTTGCGCGCCGCTCGATGTCGGCCCCGCTGACCCGTACTGTTTCGGCAGAAGAACCAGCCCCCGAACAAGTCGCCGCGGATGAGGCCCCCGCCGCTGAAGACGCAAACATCGCCCCCACGTTGTTTGAATCGATCGAGGATGTCGAATTGAACGAAGGCTGGCACGAAGAGCCCGCCGCGCAGGACGATGATGGTCTGCCACCCCCGGCCTACCAGCCTCAGGTGGCCCAGTTCGAGCCTCAGCCCGAGCAGGAAGAACCGGCTGAAGCGTATGTTGCGCCGCGTGCCCCGACCCCCGGCACCCCGTCGCCCGAGGCGATGCAACGGCTGCAGGCAGCGGTGCAGAAAGTGCCGCAAAACCGTCTGCGTCCGGCGGCTGAAGCACCGCGTGAACCGGCCCCCCAACCGCAACCTGCGGCCGAGGATCGCCCCCGGTTTGGCTTTAACCGTCTGATCGATCGGATGACCGGCCACGCCGCCGATACTCCGGCCCAACCGGCGCGTCAGCAACCGGCGATGCGGGCATCTGACGCAACGGCACCTGCACGGGAAGAGGCGGACCCGGATCAGGAACGTATCGAAATTCCGGCCTTCTTGCGCCGTCAAGCCAACTGACCACGGTAACAAAATCACTGTAAGGGGTCGCCATCTGGCGACCCTTTATCGTTACAAAACAGGACCCTGACAGGCGCTAAGCAGGGTTTTGCCGATCTGTCACATTCATGTTTCAATCGGTTGCAAAGAGTGAGTTGAGCCTTAACGCCCGCTTCCTTAGTTGAGTGTCCAACACAGCCACCCAAAGGCTGGACACCACGCGCTGAGGTTCACCTTGCAACATACGCTCAAATCATCGGTCACGTTTACAGGCACAGGGCTGCACAGCGGCAAGCCTGCGACGATGGTCCTCAAACCGGCGGCTGCCGGTCACGGGATCTGGTT
Organism: Ruegeria sp. G7; assembly: GCF_056535465.1. Classification (NCBI taxonomy): domain Bacteria; kingdom Pseudomonadati; phylum Pseudomonadota; class Alphaproteobacteria; order Rhodobacterales; family Roseobacteraceae; genus Ruegeria; species Ruegeria sp. G7. The sequence goes on from NZ_JBQFIL010000001.1 coordinate 2,128,898, forward strand.
CAAGCGGACCGATATCGAGCTTGGCAATGCGCTGATCCCTGCGATCTACGACGTGGTTGAACGCACCCCGCTCTGCACCCGGCTGGTCAACGACGCGGGTGTGTCGGTATCGACCATTGAACATATCATGGCCGCTCTGGCCGGATGTGGCATCCACAATGCGCTGATCGAGATCGATGGTCCCGAGGTTCCGATCATGGATGGCTCGTCCGTTGATTTCGTGCGTGGGATCATGGCCAAGGGTGTGCGCCGTCAGGCGAGCCCGGTTCTGGCCTATGAGGTGCTGAAGCCCGTCACTGTGTCGCGTGAGGGTGCAAGCGCATCGATCGTGCCTGCCGACAAGCTTGAGATCGAGTTTCACATCGACTTCGAAGACGACGCCATCGGCAGCCAGACCAAGGTTCTGGATATGTGCAACGGTGCGTTTGCGCGTGAACTCTGTGACAGCCGTACCTTCTGCCGCCGCACGGATGTCGAAGCGATGCGCGAAAACGGGCTGGCGCTGGGTGGTACACTGGACAACGCGGTGGTCGTGCAGGGTGACGAAGTGCTGACGCCGGGCGGTTTCCGCCACGCGGATGAGGCCGTGCGCCACAAGATGCTGGACGCCTTGGGAGATCTCTACCTTGCGGGCGGCCCGATTCTGGGGCGCTTTATCGGGGAAAAGTCGGGTCACTCGATGACCAACACACTGTTGCGCAAGCTGTTTGAAACACCTGGCGCGGTGCGTCCGATCCTGTGCACGCCGGAACAGGCCGCGCGTCTGCCGGGTCAGGGCCTTGTCCGCAGCGAGATTCCGCAGGTCGCCTGACACCCGATCAACTCTGGCGACATTTGCGTCACGAGGGTGCATAAGGCGTTTTGCCCCGGAATTTTATGTGCTAGACCAAGGTCCGATCAGGGACAAATCCCGCTAAGAAAGACGACAAGGATGGGCGGAATGGTTGGTACCAAGGCGGCAGTCAGGTTCGCAGGCGCGCTTCTTCTGGCGGCGGTTTTGACCGCATGTGGCGACAATGGCCTGTTCAGCAGCCGTGGTGCAGATCGCAATCAGAACCTCGAAGGGTTCACGCCTGAACAGATATTCACGCGGGGTGAATATGAGCTGTCGCAGAATCGCTCGGACGATGCAGCGTGGTATTTCTCGGAGGTGGAACGCCTGTATCCCTATTCCGATTGGGCCAAGCGCGCGCTGATTATGCAGGCGTTTTCGTTCCACAATGATCGGAATTATGCAGAAAGCCGCGCCGCCGCGCAGCGCTTTATCGACTTCTATCCAACGGATGAAGATGCGGCCTATGCCCAGTATCTTCTGGCACTCAGCTATTACGACCAGATCGATGAGGTCGGTCGTGACCAAGGGCTGACCTTCCAGGCGCTTCAGTCTCTGCGCACGGTGATTGAGGTTTATCCTGACAGTGAGTACGCCACCTCGGCCATCCTGAAATTCGATCTGGCGTTCGATCACCTCGCGGGTAAAGAGATGGAGATTGGGCGCTATTATCTGCGTCAGGATCACTTTACCGCTGCCATCAACCGCTTTCGTGTCGTGGTTGAGGATTTCCAGACGACATCCCACACCGCCGAGGCGCTCTATCGCCTGATCGAGGCTTATCTTGCGCTGGGTCTGGTGGATGAGGCGCAGTCAGCAGGGGCGATCTTGGGCTACAACTATCAGTCTTCGGAATGGTACGATGCCGGCTACAAATTGCTGACGTCGCGCGGGCTGGACCTCAAGAGCCGTGGCAACAACTGGCTGTCCACGATTTACCGTCAGACCATCAAGGGTGAGTGGTTGTAACCGCCATGGCTAAGGCCGAGGGACGCTAAAGACCCGATGCTGCGCGCCCTTGATATCCGCGATATGCTGATCATCGACCGGTTGGAACTGACCTTCCAGCCGGGTCTGAACGCTTTGACCGGCGAGACCGGGGCGGGCAAGTCGATCCTGCTGGATTCGCTGGGCTTTGTGTTGGGCTGGCGCGGGCGTGCCGAACTGGTCCGACAGGGTGCTGCGCAGGGTGAGGTCGTAGCCGAGTTCGAACTGCCCGCAAATCACCCCGCCCATGGGGTTCTGGCCGAGGCAGGTCTGCCCGGCGGCGAAGAGCTGATCCTGCGGCGGGTAAACACGGCCGAGGGGCGTAAGACCGCATGGGTCAATGATCGCCGCTGCTCGGGCGAGGTGCTGCGTGCCCTGTCGGAAACTCTGATCGAACTGCACGGCCAGCAGGATGATCGCGGTCTGCTGAACCCGCGCGGCCACCGCGCCATGCTGGATGCTTATGCCGGGGCAGGGGATCACATCGGCGCCGTCCGCGCCGCATGGGCCCAGATGTCCCGCGCTCGCAAGGCATTGGCTGAGACCGAAGCCACGCTGGCCACCATGCGCGCCGAGGAAGAATTCCTGCGTCATTCCGTGGGCGAACTTGACCAGCTTGACCCGCAACCGGGCGAGGATGCCGAACTCGACGCCCGCCGCCGCATGATGCAGGGGGCCGAGCGTATCCGCGACGACGTGGCCCGCGCCTTTGCCCTTCTGGGCGGTGATGGGGCCGAAGGCGCGATGGCCGACGCCGTGCGCTGGCTCGAAGGGGTCTCGGACAATGCAGGCGGCCAGCTTGAGGAACCCATCGCCGCTTTGGGCCGCGCCCTGATCGAACTGGGCGAGGCGCAGGACGGCGTCAACACCTGCCTGCAGGCGCTCGATTTCAACCCGGCGGAACTGGAACAGGCCGAGGAACGCCTGTTCGCCATCCGCGCGCTGGCCCGCAAACACGACGTCGCCCCCGACGATCTGGGTGCCTTCGCCGATACCCTGCGCGACCGCCTGAGCCGACTGGACGCAGGCGACGCCGACCTCAGCGACAAACGCGCCGCCGTCGACGCGGCGCAGGCTGAGTATGATGCAGCGGCCCAAGCGCTCAGCACCGCGCGCCAGACCGCGGCCAGCGCGCTGGACCAGGCGGTCATGGCCGAACTCGCGCCCCTGAAAATGGAACGCGCCGTGTTCCGAACCGAAATCACCCCCGCTGATCCCGGCCCCGAAGGCACTGACGCGGTGGCCTTCACCGTCGCCACCAACCCCGGCGCGCCCTCCGGCCCGCTGAACAAAATCGCCTCGGGCGGTGAACTCAGCCGCTTTCTGCTGGCGCTCAAGGTCTGCCTGACCGGCGAGGACAGCGCCCGCACCATGATCTTTGACGAGATCGACCGTGGCGTCGGCGGGGCAACGGCGGATGCGGTGGGTCGTCGTCTGGCATCGCTGGCGCAAGGTGGGCAGGTGCTGGTCGTCACCCACTCGCCACAAGTGGCCGCTCGTGCGGCGCATCACTGGCGGGTGCAGAAACAAGTGGCCGGAGATCAGACCCTGTCCACCGTCATCCCGCTGGCCGATCCCGACCGCGTGGACGAAATCGCCCGCATGGTCGCAGGCGATACGATAACGGAAGAGGCGCGCGCCGCTGCCCGTGCCCTGTTGGATGCATAATGCGCCTTCCTTGAACATCTTGCTGTGAACCGACTTTTCTAAGCCCTCCGCGTGGCTTACTAAGGGTCAGGTGATCACCTCGACGAGGGCCAATGACCCAATCAACCCGCACCGTGCTGCGCAATCAGCTCAATCAGGCCCTCTCGGCTTTGCGGGATGGCTGGCGGGTGATGCTGCATCGCGGTCCCAGCCAGATCCAGTTCTGGTTCATTGCGCTGCTGATCGGGATCGCGGCGGGCTTCATGGCGCTGGGGTTCCGCATGGCGATTTCGTCCTTGCAGGCCTATCTCTACGACACCGAAGACATCCTTTTCCTGCACACGCACGCGGCAAAGCTTCATTGGCTTTGGATATTGCTGATTCCTATGATCGGTGGACTGATCGTCGGGGTCATTCTGCACAATTTTACCGATGACGGGCGTGTGCGCTCGGTCGCGGATGTAATCGAGGGCTCGGCCATCATCGATGGGCGGGTCGAAAAGAAGGCCGGGATTGCATCCTTCTTTGCATCGCTGATCACGCTCAGCTCGGGCGGGTCGACGGGACGGGAGGGACCGGTTGTACATATGGCCGGGGTTATCTCGACCTGGGTCAGCGACCGGATCAACGCGGACGGTATCACTGGCCGAGACCTGTTGGGCTGCGCCGTGGCCGCCGCCGTTTCGGCCAGCTTCAACGCCCCCATCGCTGGGGCGCTGTTCGCGCTTGAGGTCGTGCTGCGCCATTTTGCTGTGCATGCCTTTGCGCCCATCGTGATTGCCTCGGTCGCTGGGACAGTGATCAACCGGCTGGCCTATGGGGATGTCACGGAATTCACGCTGGACACCCCCGGATCGCTGCAATTCTATGTCGAATTGCCCGCATTCCTGATCCTCGGTCTGATCTGCGGGCTGGTGGCGTTGGTTCTGATGCGCTCGATCTTCTTTGCTGAGGATATCGGGACGCATATCCAGAACCGTCTGTCCCTCCCGCGCTGGCTGCGGCCGGGGGTCTCGGGTCTGATGCTTGGCCTTCTGGCCATCTGGTTTCCCCACATTATCGGCGTCGGGTACGAGACTACGATCCGCGCCCTGACCGGAGATCTTGTCCTGACGACAGCGATCCTGTTCGCGGTGATCAAAACTGTTGCCGTGGCCATCACCATGGGCGGGCGCATGGGCGGCGGGGTGTTCTCGCCTTCACTGATGATCGGCGCGCTGACCGGGTTGGCCTTTGGCCTTATCGCCACCGGTCTACTGCCGGACGTGTCAGGCACCCATACGCTCTATGCCTTTGCCGGGATGGGCGCGGTAGCGGCGGCCGTACTGGGCGCGCCCATTTCGACGACGCTCATCGTCTTTGAACTGACCGGAGACTGGCAGATCGGCCTTGCCGTGATGGTGTCGGTGTCGATGTCCACGGCGCTGGCTTCGCGCCTTGTGGACCGGTCGTTCTTCCTGACCCAGCTCGAGCGTCGCAACGTGCATCTGGCTGCCGGGCCGCAAGCGTACCTGCTGGGCATGCTGCGCGCTGGCGCGGTCATGCGGCCACTGGGCGACGCGAGATCAATCACCAAGGACGAGGCGCTGGCATTGATCGAACAGGGGCTCTGCGTCAGAGCGAATGCCACGCTCGAAGCCGCCATGCCCTATTTCGACCGCGATGACATCCCGTGTATCCCGGTGGTGATTGTCGGCAAGGACGGCTGCGAAAACCCGGTGGGCGCGCTCTATCACATTGACGCGCTCAAGGCTTATAACCGCGCGCTGGCTGCAACGGCGGCCGAAGAACACTCCTGATCAGCCGCCATAAACGCTGGCCGCATCGCCCAGATAATTGTCCCAGGCAAACCAGTAAGAAATATGACCCGCGACGCGTGGCAACTGCGTGCCGTCCGGGGCGACCAGCGCCTCTTCTGTGACGGTCCATTTGGCCCCTGATTCGTCCAAAAGCCCGCCATCCGTGGTTGCGCGGAAACTATGCGCGCCGCGTTCATACGCGCGAACACTGCGTTTGTCAGGATCGCCCATCAGCATGAGCGCACGCCCACCAATCGCGTCATTGATCACCGGCTTTCCCTTGAAGGCCTCAAGTGGCCAAGCGCGTGCAGCCCCGAACTGGCGCACCGCGAACACATAGTCCTTTTGCCGGTGAACCCGCTGGTCCACCAAGGCGGGGAACATCAACTCGGATGAGGCGAAATACTCGCGATACACCACGCCCGATCCGTAGTCGCGCCGGTACCCGGTACTGAGCGACAGCACCTGCGTGTCGGGATGCGATGCTTTCCAGCTGTCCCAACGGGTGATCACCACCGGGCGCTGTTTCAGCTCGATCCCGCTGTTTACCAGGGGGCCAACGACCGGTTTGCCGGTATACTGGTTCCACAGCGAATGCGTCTCGCGGTCGAACATCAGCTTATTTGATCGATACAGGAATCCCGACGAGCCGAAGACGAACGGTTTGCGCCGCGCCTCGACCTGCGTTTCAAACAAAATGCCCGAACCGCATAGCGTACAGTAGGCCAGCGCGACCGGCACACCGCCAATCACCTCGTTGAACATCTCGTGCCAGCCCATGATCCGCAGCGGATAGGCCCGCACATCGCCGTTGATCGAGACACCAAAGACCAGATCATCGTCTTTCATGTAATCCGCCCGCGCCGCCGGTATCAGCTTGGGATTGTCCAGTGACGGGATGCCATCTTTGACAACGCCGCCCCAGGAAATCTCTTCCAGCCGGATCTTCATCTTGTCGCGCTGCAGGTACTCGGGCCGCAGGAACAGGTCGAAATTATCGTCGATCCCCAGCAACACCTCGCGTTTGAACGGAATCAGCGACGCGTGTGGCACGATCTGGGGGTTTCTTTCCTGCCACAACATCCACTCAAACCAATCGGGGCCAATGGATTCGCCGGTCAGCGCATCCATCACCTCGGCGATATCGTCTTCGCGCCGCCGGGCGAACCGCAATCCGGTCAGCAGGGCGGGGACGACATCGGGGTTGCCACGCTCTTTCAGAAAGGCCATCGAAGCCTCAAAATCGGTCCGCCCGCCGTAAAGCGTGGATCGTACCGCCTCAAGCACCGGATCTTCCTGGGCCCGAAGCCCGGTGGGCAGGGCGACACTGGCCCCCAGCAAGGCGGTGAAACTACGACGTGAGATCGACATGGCATCCTCCGATTGGGTTCAGACCCAATCTGCCTGCAATCGCGCTCACATACACGAAACACCCGCGTGAGCGGGGTGAAACATCATGTCCCGGGTTCAGGCCTTGTCTTTGGCCGCGTCGGCGTCGACCTCGTCCGACGCTTTCAGCGTCAGCGGCGGGTCCTGCGGCGCTTCCGAGATCGGGGCAGGGGCCGCAGGCGGCGTGGTCAGCACCTCATCGGGGCCCGGCACCGGGCGCGGGGTTGGGGTATCATCCTCTTCCACCGGCTCGACCCGCGGGGCGTCTTCGGTGACCGCTCGGCGAAACACCAGTACATTGCGCCAGTTGGTGGTCGACCCGGTCAGGCCCGAGCGCTCCTCGCTGGGCAGCAGTTCCGCGCGCTGATACTCCCAACCATCCTGTCCCATCTGGTTCAGAAGCTGCTCGATCGACGTGGCAAACCGGCCCTCTGGCGTTTTCACACCTTTCGCCTTGGTGCCCTTTTGCGGAGCGGGGACAACTTTGTATTCGTAGCGCTGCATCAACAGGTCCTGATTGCTGTGTCCGGGAACGTTAACACTTTGACCGCCGGGTGAAAGCCAAGATCGTGTTTAGGCGAATTTCGGCGTGTACTGTGGTTTTAGCCCCGCGCTGCTTTGCCGACCAGCGACAGGCAAACCTCGGTCGCCAACGCCATGTCCTGCACCGAAATCCACTCTTTCGGGCCGTGAATGCACTGCATCCCGGTGAAGATGTTTGGCGTCGGGGTGCCGAATTCTGTCAGACGCGACCCATCGGTGCCGCCCCGGATCGGGACCGAGACGGGCTCGATACCCTGTTCGCGGCAGGCCTCGCGGGCGAGATCGACGGGGGTCATGTCCTTTTCCAGCCAGTAACGCATGTTGCGGTATTGATGGGAGATGTCGCAGGTGATGGTCGCGCGCGGCTCGGTTGCCTGCACGGCGGCGCAGACCTGACGGACGATGTCGCGCTGGGCCTCAAGCCCCTCCATCTCAAAATCGCGCAGGATCAGCTTGATCTCCATCTCGGAGGAGCCGCCGTTCATGTCGGTGATATGAATGAACCCCTCGCGCCCGTCGGTGACCTCGGGCGTCATGGTGGCCTGCGGCAGGGTCTGCACGATCTTTGCGGCCAGATGGGCGGCGTTGACCATTTTGTCTTTGGCCAGACCGGGGTGGATCGACACGCCGGTGATGTTGATCACCGCACGATCCGCCGAGAAGCTCTCGTACTCGATCTCGCCCACGTCCTGCCCATCGAGCGTATAGGCGAAATCGGCTTTCAGGTCCTTGGGCAGTTGCTCGGTCACGCCGCGCCCGATCTCTTCGTCGGGGGTAAAGGCGATGCGGATGGGGCCGTGGGCGATGTCTTTGTTCTCAATCAGATGCCGCGCCATCGTCATCAGGATCGACACGCCGGCCTTGTCATCACCACCCAGCAGCGTGGTGCCCGAGGCGGTGATCAGGTCATGGCCGATCTTTTCGGCCAGATAGGGATGCTCTTCGGGGGACAGAACCAGATCAGGATCGTCAGGAAAGGTGATATCGCCACCGTTATAGCCTTTGATCACCCGCGGTTTCACACCGGTCGCATTGAATTGCGGGGCGGTGTCTACATGGGCCAGAAAGCCAACCGTCGGGCCCTCAGCCGTGCCGGGTATCGTCGCCACAACCACACTGTCGCCGGTGATCTCAACATCCTGCGCACCGATCTCGGCCAATTCCTTTTGCAGCAGATGCAGCATGTCGAACTGAATGTTTGTGCTGGGGGTCGAGGGCGAGGTCTCATCGCTTTGGCTGTCGATGGCGGCATAGCGCATCAGCCGGGTTTCGAGTTCCTGATCAAATCTGTTCTGCATCGTGCCCTCCCTCTTTGTTGCCGAAGAAAGGGGCTAAATGACAACGGAGTCAAGCCGATGGCCTGACTCCGTCGGGTGGTTCACAATGGGTTTACGATCCCAGCTTCTGGGCGACCAATTGGTTTACCGCCTTGGGGTTGGCTTTACCGCCGGTGGCCTTCATCACCTGACCGACAAACCAGCCTGCCAGTTTCGGATTCACCTTGGCCTTTTCAACCTGTGCCGGGTTGGCGGCGATAATCTCATCCAGTGCGGCCTCAATCGCGCCGGTGTCGGTCACCTGCTTCATGCCGCGCTCTTCCACGATCTGCGCCGGGTCGCCGCCTTCGGTATAGACGATCTCGAACAGGTCCTTGGCGATCTTGCCCGAGATGGCATCGGAGGCGATCAGGTCGATGATCCCGCCCAACTGTGCCGGAGACACGGGCGAGTCGGTGATGTCGTGGTCTTCTTTCTTCAACCGGCCGAACAGCTCGTTGATGACCCAGTTCGCGGCCAGCTTGCCGTTGCGACCCTTGGCGACATCCTCGAAATACGCGGCGCTTTCCACCTCGGCGGTCAGGACCGAAGCGTCATAGTCGGTCAGGCCAAACGCTTCGATAAACCGTGCCTTTTTGGCGTCGGGCAACTCGGGCAGTTTGGCGGCGATGTCGTCCACCCACGCTTGTTCGATCTCCAGCGGCAGCAGGTCGGGATCGGGGAAGTAGCGGTAATCGTGCGCTTCTTCCTTGGACCGCATGGAACGGGTTTCGCCCTTGTCGGGATCGTACAAACGGGTTTCCTGTTCTACCTCGCCCCCAGCTTCCACGATGGCGATCTGGCGACGGGCTTCGACCTCAATCGCTTGCTGGATAAACCGCATCGAGTTCATGTTCTTGATCTCGCAGCGCGTGCCGAGATGTGAGAAGTCCTGTGTTTCCTGGTACTTCTCATACGCGCCCGGCAAACAGATCGAAACGTTCACGTCCGCCCGCAGGTTGCCGTTCTGCATATTGCCGTCGCAGGTGCCCAGATACCGCATGATCTGACGCAGCTTGGCGATATAGGCTGCAGCCTCTTCCGGTCCGCGAATATCGGGACGGCTGACGATTTCCATCAGGCAAACACCGGTCCGGTTCAGGTCGACGAAAGACATATGCGGGTCCATGTCGTGGATCGATTTGCCTGCGTCCTGCTCCATGTGGATACGCTCGATCCGAACCATACGCGCGGTGCCGTCGCCCATCTCGACCAGAACCTCGCCTTCGCCCACAATAGGCTGATAAAGCTGGGAAATCTGGTATCCCTGCGGCAGGTCGGGGTAGAAATAGTTCTTGCGGTCAAAGGCCGATTTCAGGTTGATATCCGCCTTCAGGCCCAGCCCGGTGCGCACCGCCTGTTCCACGCAATATTCATTGATCACAGGTAGCATGCCCGGCATCGCCGCGTCCACGAACGCCACGTTCGAATTCGGCTCGGCCCCGAATTGGGTCGACGCGCCGGAAAACAGCTTGGCATTGGATGAGACCTGAGCGTGCACCTCCATCCCGATCACCAGTTCCCAATCGTGCTTGGCCCCGGCAATGGTTTTAACTTTGGGCATTTCGTATGTCAGGTCGAGCATGGCGCGCCTCATATCCGCAGAAGTCTAAGCCTGCGTATTAGGCCCGGCGCGCCAAAGGGGCAAGGGGTTCTGCCTTTAATTCGCCGAGAACTGCAGTCCCGTCGGCGTAAACGTCACGCGCTGGCCGCTGCGCAGCTCGTCGCGAAACAGGTTTGCGATGGCCCGCAGCGCATCGCGGCGGCCACGGGCGGCAAAGCGTTCAGCCGAATTGACACGCAGGCTGTTGTTGAACCCGTTCGCCGCGTGGGCCCAGATCAGCGGGTGCAGCTCGGTCAGGTGATCGCGGATCAACCAGTCTGCGGCGGCGCAGATCTGCTTGCGGGCGACGTCTGCCTTGGGGCTGCGGCCCATGCCCTTCTGCAGGGTGACCGAGCAATAGGCCGCCAGCAGGTTGATCGTCTGTTGATCCGGGCGGCGCGCTACAATATCCTGTAATCCTTCAATAAAATACTCGACATCCACCCGCGCGCAGGCCTCATCATCCAGTGCGATGGCGTCGAACTGCGCCCAGGTATAACCGCCTGCGCCCCATGTCTTCTGGGTCCGCGCGGCGTTGCGCAGGGCCTGAACCTCAAGTTGCTCATAGCTACCGAACCAACGCGGCAGCAGGTGGGTCCCCATGGCGCGCATGTGGCGGTGGTTCTGCGGGTCCAGCGTGATCAGGGCTTCGTATTTGTCAGCGACGCGGGTGCGCGGGTCGATGTGACCGGCCAGCAAGGCGCAATCCGCCGCGGCAACGGCGGGGCTGTCGGGCATGGTTGCGCGGCTCAGCGGCATCAACGCGGCGGCGCGGTCGAAATGCGCCGCACAACGGGACCGATGCAGCGTCGGCAGCGCATCCGATTGCGCCGTCCCGCGCCAGGCCCAGGCCAGATCGATATGCGCTAGAGCCACCACCAGCGCGATCATCGGATCGTCGGGGTGGTTCTGAACTTCGCCTTCCAGCTCGGAGATTCCGCCCAGCAGATCATAATCCGACAGTTCCTTCCCGTCGGACAGCGCATGTTCGGCCGCCAGCACCACATCCGAGCGGGCGCCAAAGGCCAGCAGATCGGTGATGGGCTGCCCGCAGGGCGTGGTCTTGCGGGCCGCGTCGGCGGCGCGCATTTCGCGCGACAACTCGGCCCACATATCCTGCCGCGCCAGATAGCGGCCGCGCTCGATCACCTGATGCGCGATCGCATCATCAGCATCCGTTTCAGCGATGGGAATGTTCAGCTGACCCGAGGCAACAAGCCATGCCGTGGCATCGGCGACCGACGCAGGCAGAGGCGTTGGGGTGGGATTAGAAGAACCGAAAAGACGGGCAGAAACTGCCCTGATAGACCGAAACATGGCGAAACTCGAACTGGAACAAACGTGTAACCGGTTCAGTTTTGCCAAAAATTAATTGCAAATCAAGGAAACAACGTTGCGAGCGGAGGATTCCGCGACCAATCCGGCTCGAAATCGGGGGATCGTTTCAGAATACTCTAAAATGATGGCGCTCGACCGCAAATCCGGCCTGTGTCAGGACCTCTTCGAACTGCTTGTGCGGTGGAAGTGATTCATCCGGCAGGCGCACGCGTTTGTCCGATTTCAGCATCGCCGAGACACGCACCGAAAAGTCCCAGCGCGTGTCAAAGCGGAACCGGTCAACCTCGGCCAGCTTCAGTTCGCCCTGCCGCTGACCGCTGTGCCAGCGCAGGGTATCGCCGGTCAGTTCCATCCCGGCGCTGGTGTCTTTGAAGACATCCCACAGTGCGGGCAGGGTGGTCAGGGCCAGCAGGGCCATCAGCCACCAGACCGCGTCAAACACGATCATCAGCCCGATCAGCGCCGCATAGATGCCGATCAGGATCAGAACCGTGCGCGGGTTCCGGTTCTGCCGAGTAAACCGGAACGGGGTCATGCGCCGAGGATGCGCGACACCATCTCGGTGGTGTCCCGGGACAGGTCCTGCGTGTCCGCGATGCGAGTCAGTTGCGCGCGCATCAGGGCCTGACGGTCGGCGTCATAGCGTTTCCATGTCTGGAACGCGCTGCACATCCGGGCGGTGGTTTGCGGGTTCACCGGGTCAAGCTTGATCAGCCAGTCTGCCAGCAGCGCATAACCCGCGCCGTCCGCCTGATGGAAGCCCGCATGACTGCCCGCCAAAGACCCCATCAACGCGCGGAACCGGTTGGGGTTTTTCCAATTGAAATCAGCGTGCTCGGACAGTTTGCGCGCGGTTTCGACCGTCTTTTCGGGGCCTGTCATCGCAACCTGCAGTCCGAACCATTTGTCCATCACCAGCCGGTCATGCTGCCACTGGTCATAAAACGCCTCCAGCTCGGCTTCGCCCTTGCCCGCGCGCAGCAGGCAGGACAGGGCGGTCAGTTGAAGTGTCATGTTGTCGGCGCGGCCGTAGTCCTCGGCCGCCTTGACGCCACCATCCAGTCGCGAGGTCAGCGCCAGCGCAGCACCCCCAAGGGCCCGTTTGCCCGATTGCTCGGCGTCCGGTTCATAGGGGGCATCCACCAGCGTTTCGCTGTGCAGCCGGGGCAGAAGGTCCTGAACATGCTGGGCGGTGGCCTGACGCAGGGTTTCAACCGCAGCCCAGATTGCCATCGGATCGGGGGTGACGCCCTTGTCATGCAGCGCTGCGGCCAGTTCGGATTGCGTCGGCAGGCCCAGCATCAACGCGCGATAGGCCGGATCCAGCGTTTGATCGCGCAGAACGGCCAGCAAGCCGTCCAGATAATCGGCATCCGGTGTCGCCTCATCGGTGATCATGCGCAGCAGCGTGTCCTCGGCCAGCGACCGCCCCGCCTGCCAGCGGTTGAAGGGGTCGGTGTCATGGGCCAGCAGGAAGGCGCGTTCGGCATTCGACGGCTCATGTTCAAGGATCACCGGGGCCGAGAAGTCGCGCAGGATCGAAGGCACGGGCTTGGCCGCAAGGCCGGTGAAGGTAAAGCTTTGTTCTGCCACGGTCAGCTCAAACACCTCGGTCGCGCGTACCTCATCCCCGTTCGGACCCAGCAGGCCAATGGCGACCGGGATCACCTGAGGCTGCTTGTCGTCCTGTCCCGGTGTCGGCTCGGTCCGTTGGCCCAGCGTCAGGGTGTAGGTGCCATCCGCCCAATCCTCCCGCACCGACACGCGCGGGGTGCCGGATTGGCTGTACCAGCGCTTGAACTGGCTGAGGTCGCGGCCCGTGGTGTCTTCGAACACTTGCAACCAATCCTCGATGGTGCAGGCCTGCCCGTCATGGCGGTCGAAATAGAGATCGAGTGCCTTGCCATAGGCCTCGTCGCCCACGAGCCGCTTCAGCATACCGATGACCTCGGCACCTTTCTCGTAGACGGTCGAGGTGTAGAAGTTGTTGATTTCCTGAAAACTCTCGGGCCGCACGGGATGCGACAGAGGCCCGTTATCCTCGGGGAATTGCCGCGCGCGCAGGTCGATGGCGTCATGGATGCGTTTCACCGGGGCCGAGCGCATGTCCGAGGTGAACTGCGCATCGCGATGGACGGTCAGCCCTTCCTTGAGGCACAGCTGGAACCAGTCGCGGCAGGTGATGCGGTTGCCGGTCCAGTTGTGAAAATACTCATGGGCGATGATCGCCTCGATCCGCTCGAAATTCATGTCGGTCGAGGTTTCGGGGCTGGCCAACACAGCCGAGGAGTTGAAAATGTTCAGCCCCTTGTTCTCCATCGCGCCCATGTTGAAATCATCGACGGCGACGATGTTGAACACGTCCAGATCGTATTCGCGGCCATAGACGTCCTCGTCCCATTTCATCGACTTCTTCAGGGCTTCCATGCCGAAGGCACATTTGCCCTCGTCGCCCGGGCGGACCCAGAGGTTCAGTTCGACGTCACGGCCCGACATGGTGGTGAACTGGCCGGGATGGGCGATCAGCTCTCCGGCGACCAGCGCGAACAGATAGGCGGGTTTGGGCCAGGGATCGACCCATTCGGCCCAGCCGTCTCCCTTGGCCGTGGGGTTGCCGTTCGACAGCAACACCGGCAGATCGCCATTGATGCGCACGGTGAATGTGGACATCACATCGGGGCGGTCGGGGTAATAGGTGATCTTGCGGAACCCTTCGGCCTCACATTGGGTGCAATACATGCCGTTCGACATATAAAGCCCTTCCAGCGCGGTGTTGTTGCCGGGATCGATCTCGACCTCGGCCTCCCAAATGAAAGGTGCGTCGGGCACCGACGCGGTCAGCCCTTCGTCGGTCACTTCGGGCTGGATCGCGGCCCCGTCGATCGCGGCGCGGATCAGCTTGAGGTCTTCGCCATGCAGGAAGAACCTGCGGTCCTTAGCCTCGGGGTTGGGACGGAACCCGATGCGAGAGGTCACCCGCGTGGCGTGCGGTGCCAGATCAAAGGTCAGATGTACGCTGTCCACCAGATAGCCGAACGGCGTATAGTCTTTCAGATAGATCGTGGTGGGGGTGGCGTCGCGCATCGGGGGCCTCATCATCATCCGGGACTTTGGCGCGACGTTAGGGTCTTCGTCCTGTGGCTGCAACCAATGGTGATTGGCTTGTTGGATTTGAAACAGCTTCGCGCAGTTTCGACAGGCCAGAACGCAGGGGCACAAGTTGCCTATAGCGAACGAACGCCCTAATTGATGACCGCATACAATGGCACACAATATTGGGGGATTCGGGAGATGAGCAGCAGACAGACCCGCAGCGGGTTGCAGATTGACCCGGTTTTGGTCGACTTCATAGAACATAAGGCGCTGCCGGGTACGGATGTGTCTGCAGAGCAGTTCTGGTCGGGTCTGGCGCGCCTGGCGAATGAACTGGGGCCGAAGAACCGTGCGCTGCTGGAAAAGCGCGCCGATATTCAAGGCCGGATTGATGGCTGGCACGCGGCACGGCGGGGTCTCGCCATTGATCCGGGCGAATATCAATCCTTCCTGCGCGAGATCGGGTATTTGGTAGATGAGGGCGGAGATTTCGAGATCGAGACCACGAATGTCGATCCCGAGATCGCCCTGATCCCTGGTCCGCAATTGGTCGTACCGATCACCAATGCCCGCTTTGCGCTGAACGCCGCGAATGCCCGTTGGGGCAGCTTGTATGACGCGCTTTACGGCACGGATGCGCTGGGCGATGTGCCGACAGGCAAGGCCTATGACACGGCACGGGGTGCGCGGGTGATCGCCTGGGCCAAGGATTTTCTGGATCAGGCCGTGCCGCTGGCCTTCGGGTCTTGGGCGGATGTCTCGGGCTTGAGTGTTCAGGACGGGGCATTGATGCCCACGCTGGCTGATCCCGCGCAGTTTGCGGGCTACGGCGGAGCGGCGGCGAAACCCGAGTTCGTTCTGCTGCGTAACAACGGTTTGCACATCCAGATCAGAATCGATGCGCACAGCGCTATCGGTGCATCGGACCCGGCGGGCATTGCAGATGTCCGTTTGGAATCGGCGCTGTCCACGATCATGGATTGCGAGGATTCGGTCGCCTGTGTCGACGGGGCCGACAAGGTGGCAGCCTATGAAAACTGGCTGGGCCTGATGAAAGGGGACCTGACCGAGGAGGTCAGCAAAAGCGGCAGGACCTTTACCCGCAAACTGGCGGGCGATCTGGCGTTCACGGCCCCGGATGGCACGTCTTCGACGCTCAAGGGGCGGTCGCTGATGCTGGTGCGCAATGTCGGCCATCTGATGACCAATCCAGCCGTGCTGGACGCAGAAGGTCGCGAAATTGGTGAAGGGTTTATGGATGCGCTCTGCACCACGTTGATCGCCATTCATGACCTGAAACGCGCGGGCGGCAATTCGGTCACCGGGTCGGTCTATGTGGTTAAGCCCAAAATGCACGGACCTGAGGAAGTTGCCTTTGCCGTCGAGATTTTCGACATGGTCGAGGATATTCTGGGCCTGCCGCGCAACACGGTGAAGCTGGGCATCATGGATGAGGAGCGCCGGACCTCGGCCAACCTCAAGGAATGTATCCGCGCTGCGAAATCGCGGGTGGCCTTTATCAATACCGGGTTCCTTGATCGTACGGGCGATGAGATCCATACCTCGATGGAGGCCGGTCCGATGCTGCCCAAAGGCGATATCAAGGACACGCCGTGGATTGCGTCTTATGAGGATCGCAATGTCGATATCGGTTTAGCCTGCGGCCTGAAAGGCAAGGCGCAGATCGGCAAGGGGATGTGGGCGATGCCTGACCGGATGGGGGATATGCTTACGGCCAAGATCGGCCACCCGCAATCCGGTGCCTCTTGTGCCTGGGTGCCGTCACCCACCGCCGCAACCCTTCACGCAACGCATTATCATAAGGTCGATGTACAGGCGCGTCAGGACGCGCTGGCCGCTGGTGGCGCGCGCGGGACGCTGGATGACCTGTTGACCGTACCGCTTTTGGGCGGGCGCAATCTCAGCGCGGACGAGATCAACCGCGAGATCGAGAACAACGCTCAGGGCATTCTGGGCTACGTGGTGCGATGGGTCGATCAGGGCGTGGGCTGTTCGAAAGTGCCGGACATCAACGATATCGGCCTGATGGAGGATCGGGCGACTTGCAGGATATCCTCGCAGGCGTTGGCCAACTGGCTGCATCATGATCTGATCAGTCAGGAGCAGGTGATGGCAGCGATGCGCAAAATGGCGGCCGTAGTGGATCGTCAGAACGAGGGAGATCCGTCCTATCACCCGATGGCACCGGGTTTTGACGGAATCGCGTTTCAGGCGGCTTGTGATCTGGTGTTCCGGGGCCGGGTGCAGCCGTCGGGTTATACCGAGCCGGTTTTGCACGCGCGTCGGCTGGAGTTGAAGGCCAGCCTGGGCTAGCGGCGAGGGCAGGAACGAGGGGGCTGTCTGCCCCCTCGCGCTCCCCCGAGGATATTTTTGGCCAGATGAAAGGGATCGGGAATGCTTATTTCTTTACGCAAGGCGCGTACCATCATTCGCAAGGCTCTGGAGAAAGGGCGCGAGATGGAATTGAAACCCTTGTCGGTTGTGGTTTTGGACGCGGGCGGGCATGTGATCGCGTTCGAGCGTGAAAACAACGCTGCACCGGGTCGCTTTGCGATTGCCCATGGCAAGGCATATGGCGCTGTGATGTTGGGCATGGCGGGTACGGCACAGATGGCGCGGGCCGAGGGGCAGGCTTATTTTATGGCTGCAGTAAACGGCGTTTACGGCGGACAGGTCATTCCGGTGCCCGGTGGCGTGCTGCTGCGGGATCGCAAAGGTGTGGTGATTGGCGCGGTTGGGGTAACAGGTGATACCTCGGACAACGACGCGCAGGCGGCGCTTGCGGGCATCGAAGCCGCAGGGCTGACGGGCGAAATCTGACCTGCTGCCGAAGTTTTCATCATTTGTGCGCGGTTGAACACGCGCTTGCGCTGACATGCAGGTCCTGCGCCGTTGCGCAGGGCCATGCCTGTCGATAGGTTTTGCCAAATGCGATTGAAACGAAGGACAGCACATGGCGCGCCCCGTCGTCGGAATAGTTGGAAATTCCTATCTGATGAACGATCAGTATCCGACCCATGCGGGCGGGACGATGAATTCAGATGCCGTGTCGAACGTGTCAGATTGTATCCCTCTGCTGATCCCTGCCGATCCGCGTTATGTTTCGGTCGACGAACTGCTGGAAGTTTGTGATGGTTTCCTGCTGACAGGAGGCCGCCCGAATGTTCACCCCGAGGAATATGGAGAGCCAGCGACCGAGGCACACGGTGAGTTCGACCGGGCGCGGGATGCGATCACATTGCCTCTGGTCCGGGCCTGCGCCGAACGGGGGCAGCCGTTTTTCGGAATTTGCCGGGGATTTCAGGAGGTCAACGTCGCCATGGGTGGCACGCTCTACCCTGAAATTCGTGATTTGCCGGGGCGGTTGAACCACCGGATGCCGCCTGACGGGACTTTGGAAGAAAAATTCGCGCTGCGCCATGTTGTGACGCTGACCGAGGGAGGCGTATTTCACCGGTTGCTGGGCGCTTGCGAGGTCATGACCAATACGCTGCACGGGCAGGGGATCAAGACGCTGGGTGAGAATGTGGTGATCGACGGTCATGCGCCGGACGGCACGCCCGAAGCGATCTATATTAAGGGCGCGCCCGGATTTACCTTGTCGGTGCAATGGCACCCCGAATGGGATGCGGCCAATGATCCGGTATCGCGCCCCTTGTTCGAAGAATTCGGCCGCGCCGTATATAGCTGGGCCGCAGGCAGAGACGCCGCGCGGTTGCAGCGTTCTGCCTGAGACGGTCAGACCAGCAGGTTGAACTGCTGGTTCAGCGGCAGGCTGCGGGCGCGCTCGCCGGTCAGATTAAACAGCGCATTCCCCAGCGCAGGCATCGACGGAGGCGTACCGGGTTCACCGACCCCACCCAGATGTTTGTTGGTCTCAAGGATGCGGACCTCGGTCGCGGGCGTCGTGTGCATCCGCAGCGCGTCATAATCGGGGAAGTTGTATTGCTCGACCTCGCCATCGGCAAAGGTGATCTCACCCGACACTGCCGCCGACAGGCCATAGATCATGCCGCCGATCATCTGCGCCTCGACCGTGGCCGGGTCCAGCGCAAGGCCCACGTCGCAGGCGATCCAGGCCTTCGAGATACGGATGGTGCCGTCCTCGTCCACCACCTCGATCACCTGCGCGACCGGGGTGCCGAAGCTGTAGGCCAGCGCCACGCCGCGGCCCACGCCATCGGGGGTCTTGCCGGTCCAGCCTGACATTTCCCGGACAGCCTCCAGACACCCGGCTGACGGCGCGTGTTCGGATTTGGCCAGTTCCAGTCGGAACTCCAGCGGGTCGCGTCCGGCTGCATGGGCCATCTCATCCATGAAGGTTTCATGGAAGAACCCGTTGTGGCTGTTGCCGACCGAGCGCCAGAAGCCCACGGGCACGGCGAGATCGGCGATATGCCCGGCCATGCGGTAGTTGGGCACCGAATAGGGTTGGTTGAAGAAGCCTTCGACCAGAACCTTGTCGGGGCCGCCGCCGGGGAAGCCGGTGTAGCGTTCGACCGCTTGCTGGGTGGGGGATTGCGAGGCCACTTTGCCATCGATCAGCACGGCCTTGCCATCCTTGACCGCACCCCGCATCCGGGCCATCGCCCCGGGGCGGTAGAAGTCGTGGCGCATGTCTTCTTCGCGGCTCCAGGTGGTCTGGATGGGCGTGCCGGGCATGGCCATGGCGACCTTGGTGGCGATCTCGCCAAAGTCCAGCTCGCCCCGGCGACCAAAGCCGCCGCCCAGATAGGTGGTGTGGATCTCGACCGCTTCGGTATCCAGACCGGCGGTGCTGGCCGCGCGCATCTGGATCAGGGTTGGGGCCTGATTGCCGCACCACAGGTCCAGCTTGTCGCCGGTATAAAGCGCGGTGGCGTTCATTGGCTCCATCGTGGCGTGGGCCAGATAGGGCACGGTATAGTCCGCCGTGATCTCGGTCGCGCCGTCGGGCAGAACGTCAACATCGCCGTCATCGCGCATGGTCGAGTTCGGGGCGACGTCAAACGCCTCGGCGATCTTGGCGAACACGGCGTCGGTCTCGGGCGGGTAGGGGGCATCGCCCCAGTCCACGTCGATGGCTTCGACCGCCTGCATGGCGAGCCATGTGTTGTTCGCAATCACCGCGACGCCAGTGCCCAGATCGACGATCTTTTCGACACCGGGCATGGATTCGGCAGCACTTGCGTCAAAGCCGTTCATGGCGCCGCCCAGCTTGGGGTTCATACGCACGGACGCGAATTTCAGGTCCTCGGGGCGCACGTCGATGCCGAAAGTTGCGGTGCCCGTGGATTTGCCGGGGATGTCGACGCGGGGCAGGGATTTGCCGATTAGGCGCCACTCGGAGGGATCACGCAGCGCGACCTCGGGTGGCTCGATCTGGCCAGCTGCCTCGGCCAGTTCGGTATAGGGGATGCGGGTGCCGTCGGGGGCAACCACCGCGCCGTTTTCGGTTTTCAACTGCGCGCGGTCCACGCCCAGCTGATCCGCCGCTGCCTGTTTCAGTGTCTCGCGGGCGGTGGCACCGGCCATACGCATCCGCTCGAACCCGTCTTTCATCGAGGTCGAGCCGCCGGTGACCTGCAAACTAAGCGTCCGGCCCAGAACACCCAGAGCCTCACCCAGATTGTGCTGGAAATCCGAGATGTCATAGCCCTTGTTCGGGAGGCCTTCGCCCACAAGGGCATGGTTGTAGTAAGCCGCCGCCGCCGGTCCGTGTAGGACGCGGATATCTTCCAGTTCGACGTCCAGTTCCTCGGCGATCAGGGCGGCCCATGTGGTCATGACGCCCTGGCCCATCTCGGCGCGCGGAGCGAACAGTGTGACGCCCTGCTGGTCGATCAAAACAAACGGGCTGAGCGCGGTTTCACCGTCACGCGGTTTCAGTGGGTTCGCCGCGGGGCGGGTGACGTAATATGCGCCGAAGGCCACGCCGCCGACAATGGCGGCCGAGCCGATCAGGAAGGTGCGGCGCAGGATTTTTCCGATGCTTGCCATGGATCAGACCTCCTTCAGCTTGGATGCGGCGTCGTGGATAGCGGCGCGGATGCGGGGATAGGTGCCGCAGCGGCACAGATTGCCCTGCATCGCTTCGTCGATATCGGCGTCCGTGGGCGCGGGGTTCTCGGCCAGCAGCGCTGCCGCCTGCATGATCTGGCCCGACTGGCAGTAGCCGCATTGGGCCACCTGATGATCGACCCACGCTTGCTGGATCGTCGCCATCGCGTCCGGCGTGCCCAGCCCTTCGATGGTTGTGACATCGCCCCAGACATCGGACAGGGCGACCTGACAGGATCGCACGGCCTCGCCATCGATATGCACGGTGCAAGACCCGCAAGCGGCCACGCCGCAGCCGAACTTGGTACCGGTCAGGCCGACCTCGTCGCGCAGAACCCACAACAGGGGGACATCGTCGGGCAGATCGACCTGATGGGTCTTTCCGTTGATCTTAAGGGCGGTCGCCATGGCGCACCTCTTTTGGCTGTGACGGTTTCTGACATAATTATCGAAAAATGTCAGGTTGTCAATTGACAAAATAGACAATTAGTGTCAGAGCAAATCTATGAAAGACAAACTGGACGATCCAAAGCAGCAGGCAATTCTGGCCTCGGCGCTCGAGGCGTTTGCGACCTATGGGTTTCGCAAGACATCAATGGATGACATCGCCAAGGGCGCGGGCATGTCGCGCCCGGCGGTGTATCTGCATTACAAGAACAAAGAGGCGATCGTTCGCAGCCTGACGCAGGCGCACTACGCTGATAAAATTGAAAATGTGGCGCGGGCGTTGTCCGGTGATGGCAGCGTCTCCGGTCGGCTGGCGCGCGCGATTGAGGCGCAGATCGACGGGATGGCCGCCATTCTTGCCTCACCCCATGGGGTCGAGATGCTCGATACCAGCAAATCCACCGCCTCGGACATTCTGGCCGAGGGGGAGGCTGCGCTTACGACGCTCTATGCTGATTGGCTGCGGCGCGAGGATGAGGCGGGCCGCGTGCGTCTGCCGAATGGGGCCGAGGAAACGGCCAAGACTATCACCGCGACCCTCATGGGCGTCAAGCTGACCGCCGCCAGCGCGGACGAATTCGAACGCCGTATTTCTCAGCTGGCCGAACTGCTAGGTGCGGGGCTGGAGGTCAGGTAACCCGCTGACGGACCTTATATTCCGGCTTGTCCCAAAGCTTGTTGGTAATGATATCGGCAAGAATCTCAACCGCCTGCTCGACGTCATTTTCGTCGACATAAAGCGGCGTAAAGCCGAACCGCATCACGTCTGGTGCGCGGAAATCGCCGATGACACCGCTCGCGATTAGGGCCTGCATGGCGGCATAACCTTCCTCAAACCGGAAGGACACCTGACTGCCACGCTGCTGCGGATCGCGCGGACTGGCGAGCGTCAGGCCGGGGCAGGTGTCCTCGACCCGTGCGATAAACAGTTCGGTCAACTCGATGGATTTGGCGCGGATGTCGATCATTTCGACTGTATCCCAGATATCCATCGCCGCTGACAGCGCTGCCATCTGTATGACCGGAGGGGTGCCGACCCGCATCCGCTCGATCCCGGCACCGGGACGGTAATCGAGGTCGAAGGCAAACGGAGATTCGTGCCCCAGCCAGCCCGACAGCGCCGGGCGCACCCGATCCGACAGACGCGGAGCCACATAAATAAAGGCCGGCGCGCCGGGGCCGCCGTTGAGGTATTTATACGTGCAGCCCACAGCGAAATCGGCGTTGCACCCGGACAGATCGACCGGAATGGCGCCGGCAGAATGGGCGAGGTCCCAAACCGTGACAACCCCGTTTGCATGGGCCAGTTCCGTCAGCGCCTTCATGTCGTGCATGCGGCCGGTGCGATAATCGACCTCGGTCAGCATCAACACCGCGACCTCTTCGGTGATCTGAGCGGCTACGTCTTCGGGATCGACCACCCGCAATTCATAATCCGGCCCGAGCGAACGCAGCAGCCCGTCGGCCATGTAAAGGTCCGAGGGGAAGTTGCCATTGTCGGACAGAACAACCTTGCGGGTCGGATTCAACTCCAGTGCCGAGGCGACAGCCTGATAGACCTTGATCGACAGGGTATCTCCCACGACAACGCTGCCGGGTTCTGCCCCGATCAGCCTTCCGATGCGGTCACCCAGACCCGTGGGCATCCCCATCCAGCCAGCTTTATTCCAGCCGGTGATCAGCATCTGCCCCCATTCGTCCTGCATCATCTCGTCCACCCGGCCAGCCGCAGATTTCGGCAGCGGACCCAGAGAGTTGCCGTCGAGATAGATCATCCCGTCGGGCAGGTGGAACATGGATTTGGTCTTGGCAAAATCGGTCATGGTAAGGCTGAAGCTTTCACAGGCGGTGATGTTATGAATGGCCTATCTGATCCCGTCAGCCCTGTCCATTGATACAGCCAGGGCCGGGCCCTATCCCGATGCGACACCCTGTGCTTTTGCTATTGGGGTCAGAAAGCGGTAGGACGTCGATCAGAAGCGACATGTGCCGTTGGGTGTCGCCGTGCTAAGGAATGCCATGCGCCTGATTGATATACCGCCTGTCTGGCTTGTGGGCTTTGCTGCGCTTGCCTGGACGCAAGCGCGTGTGCTGCCCTTGGGCCTGTCGCTGGATGGTGCAGTGACCGATCTTCTCAGCGGTGTGCTGATCGGTGGCGGCGTTATTCTGGCCCTGATGGCAGTGGTCGAGTTCCGGCGTCACAAGACAACGGTCATTCCGCACGAAACGCCCTCGGCCATGGTCCAGAGCGGCATCTACAAACGCAGCCGCAATCCGATCTATCTGGGCGATGTCCTGATCCTGGCGGGGCTGATCCTGCGCTTTGACGCGGTGCTGTCCTTGGTGCTGATCCCGGTCTTTGTCTGGCTGCTGGAACGGCGCTTTATCATCCCGGAAGAAGACCGCCTGCGTCGCACCTTCCGTGCCGACTTTGCGCGCTATGAACGCAAGACCCGGCGCTGGATCTGAGGGTGTGGGGATCATGACACAGCGTCACTATTGCTGCGCTTGCGAAACAATCTTGCGCAAGATAAGTGTCGGCTTGTCGAACAATGCCGGATACCCACCTGGCCTGAACCGAAAATTAGGGGGAACCGACTGGTGAAAATTGGAACGCCAAAAGAAATATTCAAAGGCGAGAACCGGGTCGCGATGACCCCGGACTCGGCGGCGCAGTTGCAGAAACTGGGCTATGAGTGTCTGATCGAAAAAGGCGCGGGCGCTGCCGCCGGCTTTTCAGACGCCGCGTATGAGGCCGCCGGTGTCGAGGTCATCAAGACCCCTGCCGCGCTGTGGAAAGCGGCGGATATCATCGCCAAGGTGCGTCAGCCGTCCGAGACCGAGCTGAAGCGTCTGACCAAGGACAAGACCCTGATTTCGTTCTTCAATCCTGCCGGGAATGAAGAGGGGATGGAACTAGCCAAATCCAAGGGTGCGACCGTCATTGCTATGGAAATGGTGCCGCGCATCAGCCGGGCTCAGAAAATGGATGCGCTGTCGTCCATGGCCAACATCGCCGGTTACCGCGCGGTGATCGAGGCGGGCAACAACTTCGGCCGTTTCTTTACCGGTCAGGTGACGGCCGCCGGCAAGGTCCCGCCTGCCAAGGTGCTGATCGTTGGCGCGGGCGTGGCCGGTCTGGCCGCGATCGGGACCTCGACCTCGCTGGGTGCGATCACCTATGCGTTCGACGTGCGCCCCGAAGTGGCCGAACAGGTCGAATCCATGGGTGCCGAGTTTGTGTATCTGGATTTCGAAGAAGACCAACAGGACGGTGCTGCGACCGGTGGTTATGCCTCCGTCCAGTCGGACGAGTTCCGCGAGGCGCAGCTGGCCAAGTTCCGTGAGCTAGCCCCTGAGATGGACATCGTGATCACCACCGCGCTGATCCCGAACCGTGAAGCGCCCGAGCTTTGGACCAAGGATATGGTCGAGGCGATGAAGCCGGGCTCGGTCATCGTCGATCTGGCGGCAGAAAAGGGCGGCAACTGCAAGCTGACCGTCGCGGATGAGAAGATCGTGACCGACAATGGCGTGACCATCATCGGCTATACCGACTTCCCCAGCCGGATGGCGGCACAGTCCTCGTCGCTCTATGCCACGAACATCCGTCACATGATGGCGGACCTGACGCCTGAGAAGGACGGCAAGGTCAACCACGACATGGAAGATGACGTGATCCGGGGCGCGACCGTGACGCACGAAGGCGAGATCACCTTCCCGCCGCCGCCGCCCAAGGTGCAGGCGATTGCGGCGCAGAAAAAGCCCGAGGTCAAGGAACTGACCCCGGAAGAGAAGAAAGCGCAAGAGATTGCGGCCTTCAAGGCGCAGACAAAACAGCAGTTCACCCTGCTGGGTGTCGGCGGCGCGTTGATGCTGTTGGTGGGGCTGATCGCTCCGGCCAGTTTCATGCAGCACTTCATCGTTTTTGTGCTGGCGATCTTTGTGGGCTTTCAAGTGATCTGGAATGTCTCGCACAGTTTGCACACGCCGCTGATGGCGATCACCAACGCGATCTCGTCGATTATTATCGTTGGAGCGTTGATGCAGATCGGATCGGGATCGTTCCTGGTCATTCTGCTGGCGGCGCTGTCCGTCTTTATGGCCGGGGTCAACATCTTCGGTGGCTTCCTCGTAACCCGGCGCATGCTCGCCATGTTCCAGAAATCTTAAGGAGGTCGGGCATATGATTGGCTTCACTTCTGCCGCTTATGTTGTTGCGGCTGTCCTTTTCATTCTGTCCCTCGGCGGTCTGTCGAACCAGGAAAGTGCCAAGCGCGCGGTCTGGTATGGTATCGTCGGTATGGCGCTGGCGGTCTTTGCTACGCTGGTTGGTCCGGGCTCGGGCCTGTGGCTGCTGTCGCTGCTGCTGCTGATCGGCGGTGGCCTGATCGGTCAATATGTGGCGCAGCGGGTGCAGATGACCGAGATGCCGCAGCTGGTGGCGGCGATGCACAGCCTTGTCGGTCTGGCGGCTGTGTTCGTAGGTTATAACGCCCATTTCGAAATCCTGAACGTCGCCGAGCTGTTCGCCATCGCGGATGCCGCGAAAGAGGTTGAGCTGTCCGGGCTGGGCGAATTCGGCAAGCTGATCGCCAAGAAGACGGCGGCCGAGGTTTCGATCCTGCATGTCGAGCTGTTCCTGGGCATCTTCATCGGGGCGATCACCTTTACCGGCTCGGTCGTGGCCTATGGCAAGCTGGCGGGCAAGGTGACGTCGGCGGCGACCAAGCTGCCGGGCGGTCATGCGTTGAATGCGGCTGCGGCGGGGCTCTCGCTGATCTGTCTGATCTGGTACACCGCGTCTGGTGGGTTCTTCCCGCTGTTCCTGATGACGCTGGCGGCGCTGTTCATCGGTTATCACCTGATCATGGGCATCGGTGGTGCCGATATGCCGGTGGTGGTATCGATGCTAAACTCGTATTCGGGTTGGGCTGCGGCGGCGATTGGCTTCTCGCTGGGCAATGACCTGCTGATCGTGGTGGGTGCGCTGGTGGGCTCGTCGGGTGCGATCCTGTCCTACATCATGTGCAAGGCGATGAACCGCCACTTTGTCAGCGTGATCCTGGGTGGTTTTGGCGGCCCGCAGGGCGAGCAGATGGCGGTTGAGGGTGAGCAGATCGCCATCGAGGCTGATGGTGTGGCAGCCGCTCTGAACGACGCCGATAGCATCGTCATCATCCCGGGCTACGGCATGGCCGTGGCGCAGGCGCAGCAATCGGTCTCTGAGCTGGTCCGCAAGCTGCGTGCCAAGGGCAAAGAGGTGCGTTTTGCGATCCACCCGGTTGCCGGTCGTCTGCCTGGACACATGAACGTGCTGCTGGCCGAGGCCAAGGTACCCTATGACATCGTACTGGAGATGGACGAGATTAATGATGACTTCCCGGACACGGATGTGGCCATCGTCATCGGCTCGAACGACATCGTGAACCCTGCGGCGCAGGAAGATCCCAATAGCCCCATCGCCGGAATGCCGGTTCTGGAATGCTGGAAGGCCAAGCAGGTGTTCGTGTCCAAGCGTGGTCAGGGAACTGGCTATTCGGGTATCGAAAACCCGCTGTTCTTCAAGGAGAACACACGGATGTTCTATGGCGATGCAAAAGCGTCGCTGGACAAGCTGTTGCCGATGATCGACTGAATCGGCTGGCATAATACGATCGTAAAGGGCGCCAGAAGGCGCCCTTTTCTTTGCTTTTTTTGAATGGGGGCTTTGCCCCCAAACCCCCAGGATATTTCTGGCCAGATGAAGCGAGCGGAGTGTGTTATTCTGGGGTGGAACCTGATGGCCGGAGGTGGAGATGCAGAAAGTAAACGGAATAGGCGGGGTTTTCTTTCGGGCCCATGATCCTGAGGCTTTGCGGGATTGGTATGAGGCGCATCTTGGCGTCAACCACTATGACCCCGTGCCCTGGAAGCAGCGCGAGGGATATACGGTCTTTGCGCCGTTCGCTCGGGACACCGAGTATTTCGGCAAGGCAGAGCAGCAATGGATGATCAATTTCCGCGTCGATGATCTGGGCGCTATGATCGCGCAGCTGCGGGCAGCCGACATCGTGGTGGAAACGCACCCGGATTGGGACAGTGAGGTCGGAAAATTTGCCCGGATACATGATCCCGAGGGTAACCCGATCGAGCTATGGGAGCCAAATCAGTGAGATAACGGGCTTGCATACCGTGGTATCCATGTAAGCGTATGAAATAAAAAGATAATTGATGTATCTATCCTGTGGCGTATAGTACGCTCGACCTAACGGAGCCCCAGATGACGCCCATTGATGACCATCCGCTGCGCTATGCGCTGGCCAATGAGTTGCACGCGCGACCTTTTCCGACGGCCTCGGCACCGTGCACTGTGGTGTTTCTGGCGATCAAAAAGCCCACCACAGCAGTGGCGCGGGATCGGGATAAAGATATGGCGCACCTGATAGATCTGCTGGATCGCCATGGGGCGCAGCACCCGCAGCCCGAGGCGACCCATTATGCGGGCCAGATCGGGCGTCATTGGTTGAAATGGGAGCAACATACGGAATTCGTAACCTATACCTCGATCACGCAGAATGTCAGTGACCGGCCCTTCAACCCCGCCGATTTCGAGGTATTCCCAACGGATTGGCTGATGACCAGCCCCGGCCAGCGGGTGACCTCGGCCATGGTGCGGGTGGTTGAGCGTGGGTCGGATGATGCCGTGCGTGCAGCTTTGAGTGACTGGTTTGAACCAGAAAGCCTGGCCGTTGCGCGCGTGCTGGATGACTCGGCCATTTGCGCCAGCGACTTTCGCATCGATCCGGCCGGGCACATGCGGTTTGCGTTGTTCGTTGATAAAGGAACCGGAGAGCGCCGTACCGGGCGGATCATTCAGCGATTGTGCGAGATCGAGACCTACAAGGCGATGTCGATGCTGGGGTTCGCCCGCGTCAAGCAGTTGGCGCCGCGCGTTTCAGAGCTGGATGGACAGTTGACGCGACTGATGGGGCAAATGACTGACAATGCCGCCCATCCTGATGCGTTGCTGCCGGACCTGTTGTCTGTGTCGACCGAGCTTGAAACGCTCGCAGCACAATGCTCATTCAGATTTGGCGCGACAGGGGCTTATGAGGCCCTCGTCAATCAGAGGATTCAGGTGCTGCGCGAAGACCGTTTCGAGGGCGGTCAGAGTTTTGCTGATTTTATGATGCGCCGCTACGATCCTGCCATGCGCACGGTTAAGTCGACCGAACGCAGGTTGCAGACGCTGTCTGATCGGGCAATCCGGGCCGGAGAGCTGCTGCGCACCCGGGTGGATGTGGAGCGAAGCGCACAGAATCAGGCCTTGCTTGAAAGCATGGATCGCCGTGCCGATCTGGCGTTGCGGCTTCAGCATACTGTCGAAGGGCTCTCGGTCGTGGCGATCAGTTATTATGCGGTTTCGCTGGTGAGTTACGTGCTTTACCCGCTGACGCAGGCCGGCATCGGCAAGGGCATGTTGACAGCGATCGTGACGCTGCCTGTTGTACTTGCCGTTTGGTTTGCGGTTCGCAGAGTTCGCAAGCGTTTGGAATAGCTGTCTTTGCCAATCGATGAATGATCTGTAGAACGGGCGGCGTTTTACGGATTTCGCGAGGGCCTTCTGTGATCGGTATTGTGGCTGCGTGGCGCGCTGTTGCCGCCATGTTCATTTTGAACGGGGCGCTGTTTGGTATCTGGGCGTCTCGTATCCCTGCGGTCCGCGACAAGCTGGAGCTGACGCATGAGGCGTTGGGGCTGGGATTGCTGTTCATGGCGGCGGGCGCGGTGTGTTCGTTTCCCATTACAGGACGTCTGACCGACAGGTTCGGAGCGGTCGCGATAACGCGTGTGATCGCCGTGCTCTATACGTTTTCGCTGGTGCTGTTGGCCTTTGCGGGCGGGTTCTGGTTGCTCGCGGCGTTTTTGTTTGTGTTTGGTGCATTCCATGGCTCGATGGATGTGGCGATGAATGCCTGGGCGGCCGAGGTTGAGCAGGCCTATGACAAGCCGGTCATGTCCTCGTTCCACGCGATGTGGAGCCTTGGGGCCGGGCTGGGTGCGCTCAGCGGGTATGGTGCGGTTCAGATGGACCTGACCGTGCTGCAGCATTTTCTGCTGGCCGGTGGCATCGTGGTGGCGCTTGCGCTTGGTTTGTCCTGGGTGCGCTGGACCTCAAAGCGCACGGTTTCGGAACCGGGATCGGTGTTCGCCTTGCCGTCGGGGGCTTTGGTTCTGGTCGGGTTCACGGCGCTGTGCGGCGCGTTGGGGGAAGGGGCAGTTGCGGATTGGAGCGCCATTTTCCTGCGTGATGAGACAGGTGCAGCCGAGAGCGTCGCCGCGCTTGGATATGCGGTCTTTTCCGTGACTATGGTTGTGTTTCGGCTTGCGGGCGGTGTGGTCATCGCCCGGTTTGGTCCTGTTGCTACGGCCCGGTTTGGGGGGATATGTGCCGCTTTGGGCGTCTTTGGCGTGGTGTCAGCAGGGCAGCCCGGATCGGCGCTGGCAGGCTTTGCGCTGATGGGTGTGGGATATGCGGTGATCATGCCATTGGCCTTCAGTCGCGCCGCCAACGACCCGGACGTGCCACCCGGACAGGCGATCGCCAGCGTCGCAACTTTGGGCTACGGAGGGTTGCTGATCGGGCCCCTTTGATCGGGTTTCTGGCCGAGTTGATGACCCTGCGGCTGGCTTTTGCGGTTCTGTTGCCGCTGGCCGTGCTGATCATCCTGTTGGCCGGCGCGCTGAAGCGCGCCGACTGAGGTTCGCTTAGCGTCCGCGGATACGCGGGTCCAGTGCGTCGCGTAGGCCGTCGCCCAGATAGTTCACGCTGAGCACGGTCAGCGAGATCGCCAGACCGGGCCAGAACACACGCTCGGGGTATTGCTGCAGGTAGTCGACGCCATCGAACAGCAACCGGCCCCATGTCGGGAAATCCGGCGGGAAGCCAAGGCCCAGGAAGGACAGCGCGCTTTCTGTGATGATCGCCGTGGCGATACCCAGCGTTGCCGACACCATGATCGGAGACAGCACGTTCGGCAGGATGTGCCGTGTGATGATTTGGCTGTTGCTGGTGCCGATGGACCGGGCGGCCAGAACAAATTCACGTTCCTTGATGGCCAAAACGTCCCCCCGCACGATCCGCGCGGTGGGCATCCACGAGGTGATGCCGATGGCGCAGACGATCAGGATGAAGATGCCGCGCTCAAGTCCGAAAGCTGCCGACAGCGGCTCGCGGAACAACAGCATCATGACCAGCAGCAGGGGCAGAAGGGGCAGTGCCAGAAACAGGTCGGTTAGGCGCATCAGCGGGCCGTCCAGCCGTTTGAAGAACCCGGCCAGAACGCCGATGAACGAACCCAGAAACAGCGCCAGCAGCATTGCGGTGATGCCGACCGAAACCGAGGTCTGACCGCCCGACATCATCCGCGCCAGAATGTCCCGGCCCAACTGATCGGTACCAAACGGATGCGCAAGGCTGGGCCCCTGATTGCGCGACCGGATGTCGATCTGGGTCGGGTCGATCGTCCAGATAAACGGACCCAGATACACGGCCGCGACGATGAAGATGAACAGGATCGCCCCGATCATCGCGCCCTTGTGGGTTTTGAACTGATCCCAAACGTCCCGCCACTGGCTGCGGGGAGGGGTGGTCAGTTCCTCTATTGTGCCCGCACCGGGAACGGCAGTGGAGGCGGCGGCCAATCCTTCGTCCGGGATCAGCGTGTCTGATTTATCGGTATCAGTCATAGCGAATCCTCGGGTCCAGAATGCCGTACAGGACGTCGGCGATCAGGTTGAACAGCACGATCAACACGGCAAAGATGAAGGTCAGGGTCTGCACCATCGGCAGGTCGTTGGCCTGAATGGCCCCGATCAGCAACTGGCCGATGCCGTTCACCTTGAACACCTGCTCGGTGATAATGGCCCCGCCGAAGATGGCCGGAATACCCAGCGCGATCACGGTGACCACCGGGATCATCGAGTTGCGCAGGACGTGGACCATGACGACGGTGTATTCGCTGAGGCCCTTGGCGCGGGCGGTGCGGACGTAATCCTGATTGAGGTTGTCCAGCATTGAGGCGCGCATGAACCGGCTCAGCTGCGCCGTGATCTGCAGCGCCAGAACCATCACCGGCATGATCATCTGTTTCAACTGCACGACGAAGCTGTCCCAGCTGTTGACCACATGGGTGGTGTCATAGATCGACGGGAACCAGCCAAGCTGGACCGAGAAGATCACGATCACCAGCACGCCCGAGAAGAAGGGCGGGACCGAGAAACCGACCATCGACACGAATGTGCCCATCTGGTCGAACCAGGAATACTGGCGATAGGCGGAATAGATGCCGATGGGCAGTGCGATCAGGATGGCAACCACATAGGCGGTGCCAACAACCCACAGGGTCTGCGGGATACGCTGAACGACGATGTCCATGACGGGTGAGCGGGTCTGCCACGAAATCACGCGCAGGTCACCTTCGGAGAAAGTGGTGCCGAACATATGGTCGACCAGAACCTGAGGTTCGATCCAGAAGAACTGCACGATCCATTTCCAGAACCGGATATGCATCGGCTGGCCGAGGCCAAGCGCCTCGCGCATTTTCTCTTTGACTTCAGGCGGAACGGTGAGCGGAACCTGCGCCATCGGGTCGCCGGGGGCGAGTTCCAACAGCAGGAAGATGACGAGGCTGATGAACAGCAGCGTGGGTACGGCCAGCACCAGTCGTCGAATGGTAAAGTTAAGCATTAAGAGGCGCCTTTATATGCGTCTTCTTGTTGGGGTGGCGTGCAAAAGACTGCGCCCCGATATGGACCGGGGCGCAGTTTTGCAAGGCTAAGGTTTAGGAACCGGTTTTGCGGTACCAGTCCGCAATGTTCCACAGTTCGCTGTCCCAAACGTTCAGGACAACGCCACCCAGCGTGTTCGAGTGCGCCGACAGGCGACCACGGTGTACCAGCGGGATCATACCGCCGTTCTGAACGATGATGTCGTTCAGCTGTTTCGCGATCTCGGCGCGGGCTTCCAGACCGGCGGTTTCGGCGAGCTGACCGTGCAGCCTGTCGAATTCCTCGTTGCAGAAGCGGCTGATGTTTTCGCCTTGCCACTGCGTCTCAGGACGCGGGGCCTTGTCGCACAGACCGTTGCCCAGATAGGACTGCGGATCGGTGCCGTTGAAGGTGTTGGCGTACATCTCAACATCAGCATAGAACTTCTGGAACGTATCGGGCGAGCCCGGATCACCACCGAAGAAGACCGATGCGTTGATGTTGCGCAGTTCGGTTTCGATGCCGATCTGGCTCCACCATTCCTTGATCAGCGCCTGGAAATCCTGACGGACAGCGTTGGTCGAGGTCTGATAGACGATTTTCAGCGGAACGCCGTCTTTTTCACGGATGCCGTCGCCATTGGTGTCTACGATGCCAGCCTCATCCAGCAGCGCGTTTGCGCCTGCGATATCCTGCGTATCACAGGTCATCGAGGTCGAGTTGAACGCAGCCGGAGCCGGGACCCAGTTACAGGTCACCTTGCCAGCCTGACCATAGCCGATCTCGACCAGCAGCGGGCGGTCGATGGCCATGGACATGGCTTTGTAAACCGCAGGATCCTGCAGGAACGGATGCGGATGCTTGGCTGTCGAACGCTCGCCTTCCGGCAGATCGGGCGACGGGTTGGTCTGGTTCAGCATGATACGCTCGACCAGCGGGCCGAAGCCTGCGACCGGAGTGCCCTTGCCGCCTTCTTGCATCTGAGCGATCACTTCGGGTGCCAGCTGCAGGTTCCAGGCGTAATCGAACTCGCCGGTTTCCATGACAGCACGGCCTGCGGCTGTCGCATCGCCACCGCCTTTGAAGGTCACAGACGCAAAGGCCGGTTTGGCCGGATCACGATAATTCTCATTGGCCGTAAAAGTGATCACGTCGTTCGGCTTGAACTCGGTGACGACAAACGGCCCGGTGCCGATCGGGTTAAAGTTCTCATCGGTGCATTCGGGGGCTTTTGCGCCTACACAATCGGCGAACTGAGCGGCCTGAATGATCGGGCTTTCACCGCCCACAAACGGGCCGTATGGGAAGGGTGTCGGTGCATCGAAGGTGACTTTGACCGTCAGGTCGTCCACGGCCTCAACCGAGGTGACGCCTTCGAATTTGGTCACCTGCGCACAACCGCCTTCGGGGTGCATGCAGTAATCAGCGGTGAACTTCACATCTGCCGACGTGAACGGCGTACCGTCCGACCAGGTGAGACCGGGTGCAATCTTCCATGTAATCGTTGTCAGATCTTCGCTGACGCCGCCATTTTCAACGGTCGGGATTTCAGCCGCAAGAAACGGAACCATGTTCCCGTCCTGGTCATAGCGCGCCAGAGGTTCGATCACCAGCGACGCTGCTTCCACATCCTTGGTGCCGCCCGACAGGAACGGGTTCATGATCGACGGGGCCTGCCAGTAAATAATGCTGACATTGCCGTCCGATCCGCGCTCGGCAAAGGCCATCGGGGCCATTGCCGTGCTTGCAATCGCACCAAGCAAAAGGGTTTTGATTTTCATCATACACTCCATGTTGGACACATTCGTGTCTCGGTCTTTTCCGCGATGCCCGCGGATTAGGCGTTGCCGCAATGGGGTTTAATGCGTTGAAAAACAACGATAACGGCAGTCACGCGAACGTGTTTTCCGTCTTCTCCCCAAAGCGGTTACGCGGCGTATCGAAACAGAGTTTTAGAAAATTGCAAGCCTTGCCTGCAGGAAAACCGGCAATGGGTTTGACTTTTCCCGCCCCCCCGCCTTAGCGTTTGGCACTCAAACCAAAAAGCCGCCAAGGGGAGAGCGCGCGTGCTGGATCAGCCTATTGCCCAGATCAAAAAACTGCGGGTCGAGTTTCAGACCAAGGACGGTCCGGTGGTCGGCGTCGAGGATGTCTCGTTCGAGGTGAACCCCGGTGAAACTGTATGTATCGTTGGCGAATCCGGGTCCGGCAAGTCGGTGTCCTCGCTGTCGTTGATGCGACTGGTCGAGTTCGGCGGGGGCGAGATTGCGGGCGGGCAATTGTTATTTGATCGCCGCGATGGCGATGAGATGAATTTGGCCGATGCCAATCAGGATCTGATGAAACAGATTCGCGGCAATGAGATCGGGATGATCTTTCAGGAGCCGATGACCGCCCTGAACCCGGTGTTCACGGTGGGGCGGCAGCTGACCGAAGGGCTGCGCATCCACAAGGATATGTCCAAGGCACAAGCCGAGGAGCGGGCGTTGGAGCTGCTGCGGCAGGTCCGCATCCCCGAGCCCGAGCGGCGGTTGAAGCAATACCCGCACGAATTGTCGGGTGGCATGAGGCAGCGCGTCGTTATTGCGATGGCCATGGCCTGCGAACCGCGCCTGCTGATTGCGGATGAACCCACGACCGCGCTGGATGTGACCATTCAGGCCGAGATTCTGGCCCTGATGGACCGGCTCAAGCGCGAAACCGGCACGGCGGTGATGTTCATCACCCATGACATGGCTGTAGTGGCCCAGATGGCCGACCGCGTGGTCGTAATGTTCCGGGGCAACAAGGTCGAAGAAGGCACGGTCACCGAAATCTTCGAAAACCCGCAGCACGATTACACCAAAGCGCTGTTGGCTGCGGTGCCCAAGCTGGGCGAGATGCAGGGCAAGGCCGCGCCCGAGCCGATGAAGTTGCTGGGTGTCGAAGGCCAGAACATCGCGCCGATTCCGGGTACTGACGATGTGCTGCTGACGGTCAAAAACCTGACCACGCGCTTCCCGGTCAAAGGCGGATTGCTGCGGCGGACCATTTCGAACGTGCACGCGGTTGAGGATGTGTCGTTCACCATCAACCGCGGTCAGACCCTCAGCCTTGTGGGTGAGTCGGGCTGCGGCAAGTCTTCAGCCGGGCGCTCGATCCTGCGTCTGGTCGAGCCGATGAAGGGTGAGGTCGATCTGGACGGCGTCGATATCATGAAGCTGGATCCGGCGGGCCTGCGCAAGGCGCGGCTGGATATGCAGATGATCTTTCAGGACCCGTTCGCCTCGCTGAACCCACAGATGCAACTGGTCGATCAGGTGGCGGAACCGATGCGCAATTACGGCGTCGCCTCGGGGTCGGAATTGCAGGACCGGGTGGCGCAACTGTTTGACAAGGTGCAACTGCCGCGCAGCTTCATGCGCCGCTTCCCACATGAGATGTCGGGCGGTCAACGTCAGCGAATCGCGATCGCCCGCGCGCTGGCCCTGAACCCCAAGCTGATTGTAGCGGATGAGGCGGTCTCGGCGCTGGACGTCTCGGTGCAGGCGCAGGTTCTGAACCTGATGATGGAGCTGCAATCGGAACTGAACCTCAGCTATCTGTTCATCAGCCACGATATGGCTGTGGTCGAACGTGTCAGCCACCATGTAGGCGTGATGTATCTGGGTCGGATTGTCGAGCTGGGACCGCGAGCGCGGGTGTTCGAGAATCCTCAGCACCCCTACACGCAGGCACTGATGAAGGCTGTGCCGATTGCTGATCCGAACAAGCGAAAATCGGAAAAAGACTTGAACTTCAAACCGATCCCGTCGCCAATTCATCCGATTGGTTACGCGCCCGAACCCTCGCAGTATAACGAGGTTGAACCGGGTCACTTCGTGCTGACGACCGACAGCGGATACTGAACTAAATGTCCCAACGCCTGAGCCCGCTTGAGATCATGACCAAGCTGATCTCTTTTCCAACGGTAAGTCGCGAAACCAATCTGCCATTGGTTGACTGGGTCGAGGAGTATCTGCGCAGCCACGGGATCGAGCCGCATCGCTGGCCGGACCCGGAGCAGCCGCACAAGGCAGCCGTTTTCGCGCATGTCGGCCCGTGGGAAGAAGGCGCGATTGTTCTGTCCGGTCACACGGATGTGGTGCCGGTCGATGGCCAGCCGTGGGACACTGATCCATTCATCGTCACCGAGAAAGACGGCAAGTATTTCGGGCGCGGCACCTGCGACATGAAAGGCTTTGACGCTTTGGCGATCTGGGCACTGGTCGAGGCGCATCACGCCGGCATCAATCGCCCTCTGCAACTGGCGCTGAGCTTTGACGAAGAGGTCGGCTGCACCGGTGCCCCGCCGATGATTGAGGCGATGCAAGGGGTGCTGCCAAAGGGCTCGGCGGTGATCGTGGGGGAGCCTTCGGTGATGCAGGCCGTGACCGGCCACAAGGGTGGGTTCGGCTATGACACGCATATGGTTGGGTTCGAGGTGCATAGCTCGATCATGCACACCGGCGTCAACGCGATCATGGAGGCCGCGCCGCTGATCGACTGGGCCAACAAGCGCAATGCTCAGAACAGGACGGCGCAGCCCTCGGACATCGCGGCAGTGTTCGACCCGCCCTGGACAACTTGCCATGTGGGCATGATCGAAGGCGGTACCGCGCATAACATCACCGCCAAGGATTGCCGCTTCATGATGGATTTCCGCGTGGTGCCGGGGGAAAGCGCGGCCCAATGGCGCGCGGATTATCTTGAGCAGGTGAAACAGGCCGAGGCCCGGATGCAAGCCGTTCACCCCGAGGCGCGCATCGATGTCACCGACCATTTCGCAGTGCCTGCCTTGGTGCCAGAAACCGAAGGTGAGGCCGAGATGCTGGTGCGCTCGCTCACCGGGGACAATGCCAGCCATGTGGTTAGCTATGGCACAGAGGCGGGGCAGTTTCAGGAGGCGGGTTATTCCGCCGTCATCTGCGGCCCCGGCGATATCGCACAGGCCCATCAGCCAAATGAGTTCATTACGATTTCTCAATTCAACGCAGGCCAAAAATTCATGGAACGTCTGGTAGAACGGCTCAGCGAATAACACTCTGATCGGAGGTCAAGGATGCCCGTCAAGAACCGGCTCGCCGAGATGCATGGCGAGATCACCAAATGGCGTCGTCATCTGCACATGCATCCCGAGCTGATGTATGACGTCGAAGAAACTGCAGGGTTTGTGGTCGACCGTTTGAAAGAGTTCGGCGTCGACGAGATCACACCGGGGATCGGCAAGACCGGCGTGGTGGCAGTGATCAAGGGACGACAGGACACGCAAGGTAGGGTGATCGGGCTGCGGGCGGATATGGATGCGCTGCCGATTGAAGAGGCGACGGGGCTGGACTATGCCTCGACCGTTTCGGGTAAGATGCATGCCTGTGGGCATGACGGTCATACCTCGATGCTTCTGGGCGCGGCGCAGTATCTGGCTGAGACGCGGAATTTCGACGGTACGGTTGTGCTGATCTTTCAACCCGCGGAAGAAGGCGGGGCAGGCGGTCTGGCCATGTGTCAGGACGGGCTGATGGAGCGCTGGGGCATTCAGGAAGTTTACGGAATGCACAATATGCCGGGCCTGCCGGTCGGGGAATTTGCGATCCGGCCCGGCGCTTTGCTGGCCTCGTCCGATGAGTTTGAAATCGTCGTCACGGGCAAAGGTGGTCACGCCGCCGCGCCGCATGAAGCGGTGGATACGACCCTTGTGGCCTCGCATATTGTTGTGGCTTTGCAATCAGTTGTGTCGCGCACCGTTGATCCGATCAAGCGTGTCGTGCTGACGGTGGGGACGTTTGTGACGGACAGCGTCGCCTCGAACGTGATCGCGCATACGGTGCGGCTGCAGGGCACGGTGCGGACTTTGGATCCGGAATACCGGAAAATCGCCGAGGACCGCATGCGCCGGATTGCGGAAGACACCGCCTCGGCCTTCGGCGCGTCGGCCACGATGACGTGGACGCCGGGCTATCCGGTGACGGTGAACTCGTACGACGAAACGATCTATGCCGCCGAGGCTGCGCAGGCCGTGGCGGGCAAGATCAATGACAGCACCGATCCGATCATGCCGTCCGAAGATTTCGCCTACATGCTTGAAGAACGGCCCGGAGCCTACATCTTTATCGGAAACGGGGACACGGCGATGTGCCATCACCCGGAATACAACTTCGACGACGACGCCATTCCCGCCGGATGCAGCTGGTTTGCTGAGCTGGTGGAACGACGATTGCCCGTCGCCTGATTTGGGAGGATCAGATGCCAATCAAGAACCGACTTGCCGAAATGCACGAGGAAATCACCGGTTGGCGGCGGGATATCCATCAGCACCCCGAAATCCTGTATGAGACCCACCGCACCAGTGCTTTGGTCGCCGAAAAGCTGAAAGAATTCGGCTGCGATGAGGTTGTGACCGGCATTGGCCGCACAGGTGTTGTAGGGGTGATCAAGGGCAAGACCGATACGCAGGGCCGCGTGATCGGGTTGCGTGCCGATATGGATGCGCTGCCGATGCAGGAGCAGACGGGGCTGGACTATGCGTCCAAGACCGAAGGCGCCATGCACGCTTGCGGCCATGATGGCCACACCGCGATGGTTCTGGGCGCGGCGAAGTACCTGTCCGAGACGCGGAACTTTGACGGCACGGCCATCGTGATCTTTCAGCCTGCCGAAGAGGGCGGCAATGGAGCCGAGGCGATGTGCAAGGACGGTCTGATGGATCGCTTCGGTATTCAGGAAGTCTATGCCATGCACAATGTACCCGGTGTGCCGACCGGTCAGTTTGCGATCCGCTCTGGGCCTCTGCTGGCAGCCGCCGATGAATTCGACATTCATCTGGAAGGGCGCGGAGGCCACGCGGCCAAGCCGCAGGAGACTATTGATACAACCGTCATGCTGTCTCAGTTGATTGTTGCGCTGCAAACCATTGTATCGCGCAACGCGGACCCGATTTTGCAGGCGGTTCTGTCGGTGACGTCGGTCGAGACCTCGTCCAAGGCGTTCAACGTGATCCCGCAGTCGGC
This sequence comes from Ruegeria sp. G7, assembly GCF_056535465.1. NCBI lineage: Bacteria > Pseudomonadati > Pseudomonadota > Alphaproteobacteria > Rhodobacterales > Roseobacteraceae > Ruegeria > Ruegeria sp. G7. The sequence continues at coordinate 2,167,729 of NZ_JBQFIL010000001.1, forward strand.
GCAGGTGAAGGGTACTGTGCGGACGCATTCGAACGACATGCGCGACCTGATCGAAGCGCGACTGACCGAGGTGGCTCAGGGCATCGCCGAGACCTTCGGTGGCACGGTCAAAGTGACCTATAAGCGCGGCGTTCCGGTGACGATCAATGCCGAGGAGCAGACGGGGTATGCGACTGAGGCCGCCGTTTCCGTGGGCGGCAGCTGTGGTGAAGCGCCTATGGTGATGGGGGGCGAGGATTTCTCGTTCATGCTGGAAGAACGCCCCGGGGCTTTCATCGTTCTGGGCAATGGCGATAGCGCCGGGCTGCACCACCCCGAATACAACTTCAATGATGAGATCATCCCGATGGGATGTTCCTGGTTTGCCGAAATGGTCGAGCGCCGGATGCCGGCGGCTTGAAATAGGAGAGAGAAGAGATGCCAGTCAAAAACCGCTTTGCCGAGTTGCAGGATGAAATCACCGCATGGCGACGGGATATTCACGAAAACCCGGAGATTCTGTTCGAAACCCACCGCACCAGCGCCTTGGTGGCCGAAAAGCTGAAAGAGTTCGGCTGCGATGAGATCGTGACCGGGATCGGACGGACCGGTGTTGTGGGCGTGATCAAGGGCAAGTCCGACACCAAGGGCAAAGTCATCGGTCTGCGCGCGGATATGGATGCGTTGCCGATCCATGAGGCGACGGGGCTGGACTATGCCTCGAAAACCGACGGGGCGATGCATGCCTGTGGCCATGACGGCCATACGGCGATGCTTTTGGGGGCGGCGAAATACCTGTCCGAGACGCGCAATTTCGATGGCACCGTTGTGGTGATTTTCCAGCCCGCAGAAGAGGGCGGCGGCGGTGGTCGTGAGATGTGCGAAGACGGCATGATGGAGCGCTGGAACATTCAGGAGGTCTACGGCATGCACAACTGGCCGGGTCGTCCGGTCGGCAGTTTTGCGATCCGCCCGGGCTCGTTCTTTGCGGCGACCGACCAGTTTGACATCACCTTCGAGGGCCGCGGAGGTCACGCCGCCAAACCGCAGGAGACGGTGGATACGACCGTGATGACGGCGCAGGCGGTGTTGGCGTTGCAAACGATTGCCTCGCGCAATGCCGACCCGATTGATCAGGTGGTGGTGTCGGTGACGTCGTTCGAGACCTCCTCGAAGGCATTCAACGTGATCCCGCAGACGGTGCAGATCAAGGGCACCGTGCGCACCATGAGCAAAGAAATGCGCGATCTGGCCGAGACCCGGATCAACGAGATTTGCGCCGGAGTGGCCGCGACCTTTGGCGGGACTGCGGACGTGACCTATATCCGGGGCTATCCCGTCATGGTGAACAGCGATGAGCAGACCGAATTTGCCGCAGACGTGGCGCGGTCTGTATCGGGGGCTTGCGATGACGCGCCGCTGGTCATGGGGGCGAGGATTTCGCCTTTATGCTGGAAGAACGTCCGGGGGCGTATATTCTGGTGGGGAATGGCGATACCGCCATGGTGCATCACCCGGAGTACAACTTCAACGATGAGGCGATTCCGGCGGGATGTAGCTGGTGGGCCGAGATTGTCGAGCAACGGATGCCTGCAGCCTGATGGACAGCGTGGGGGCGCTGCCCCCACACCCCCGGGATATTTTTAGCCAGATGAAGAGGGATCCGGTGCACGCAAGTCGAGCGTGGCGCACAGGGTTTCGATGACCATGTCCAGCGCGGTGGCCTGGGTGTTGACGCAGGACTGGGCGGCGGCGCGGGCTTTGGTCAGCGCGTTGATGTCCGAGAGCCAACGGTCGACGGCCTTGGTCAGATCGGGCGCGGTTTGGACCTCGATGGCGCCGCCAGTTTCTATCAGCGGGGCGAAGGTTTCCGCGAAGTTGAAGGTGCCCGGGCCGGTCAGGACCGCGGCCCCGGCTTGCGCGGGTTCGAAGGGGTTGTGGCCTCCGATCTCTTTGAGGGAGCCGCCGAGGAAGACGATCGGGCAAAGGGTGTACCATGTGCCCAACTCGCCCAGCGTGTCGGCCATGTAGATTTGAGTATGTCCGGTGATGGGCTGGTCGGTGCTGCGCTGGGCATGTGTAAGGCCTTGGGCACGGATCAGATCACCGATTTCGGTGCGGCGCTCGGGGTGGCGCGGGATCAGCAGAAGCAGCAGATCGGGCCAGCGGTCGAGCAGGGCATTATGCGCGGTGAGAACGGTTTCTTCTTCGCCCTGATGAGTGGAACTGGCGATCCAGACCGGGCGATCGCCGATCTGCTGCGTGATCTGAGACAGAGTTTTTGTGTCCACAGGAAGTGGGTCGGACAGGGCCTTTAGGTTGGTGCCGGGCTGTACCTTCTCAGGAGCGGCACCCATAGCGATCAGGTTGCTGGCGGTTTTCTTGTTCTGGGTCAGGAACAGGGAGAAATGGTTCAGGAGGAACCGGGCAGTCTTGGGGCGCTTCGTCCAACCGGCGACGGATTTCTCGGACAGGCGCGCGTTCAGCAGGGCCAGCGGTGTTCCGCGTCTTGAGGTCTCGACGATGAGACGCGGCCAGATTTCGCTTTCGACGAAGATGGTGGCATCCGGTCGCCAATGGTCCAGAAACCGTCGCACCGGTCCGCCGCTGTCGAGCGGAGGGTATTGATGGCGCGTGCGCGGGGGCAGGCGTTTGGCGATCAACTCGGCGGAGGTCGGGGTGCCCGACGTGATCAGGAATTCAGCATCGGGCAGGCGTTCGCCCAGTCGCTTGATCAGGCTGAGGACGGACAGGCTTTCTCCGACGCTGGCGGCGTGGAACCAGATCAGGCGAGCGTTGGGGCGGGTTAGGCTGGCATAGCCCAGCCGTTCCTGCTGTCGCTGTTCGGGCACGTTTGCGGTCTGCAGTTTTGCGCGCACCTTACGCCAGATCAGTGGGCCGACCAGAGAAGTCAGGCCGCAGTACAGCTTGTACAACAGCGTCGGCTGTCCGCCGGGGCCGGGCAAATCAGCCGCCTGTGTGGCTCATGTGGCGGCTCATCTGGCCGTCGACAGCCTGCCGGGAATAGTCGAAATCATGGCCCTTGGGCTTGAGGTTAATTGCGGCGCGGATCGCCTGTTCCAGCGGTTCTTCGGTATCGGGGTGGTCGCGCAGGGCGCCGCGCAGGTCGGCCATGTCTTCCTGACCGAGGCACATATACAGCTCTCCGGTGCAGGTCAGGCGCACGCGGTTGCAGCTTTCGCAGAAGTTATGCGACAGCGGTGTGATAAAGCCGATCTTTTGGCCGGTCTCTTCAAGACGGACATAGCGGGCGGGGCCGCCGGTGCGCTCGGCCAGATCGGTCACGGTATAGTGGTTCTCGTATTCCTTGCGCACGTCTTTCAGGGACCAGTACTGATCCAGCCGATCCTCGTTGCCGATATCGCCCATGGGCATGACCTCGATCCACGTCAGGTCCATGTCGCGCTCGGCGCACCATTCGGTGATCCGCGGCAGTTCCGGTTCGTTGAAACCCTTCAGCGCCACTGCGTTGATCTTGATCCGCAGTCCTGCTTTTTGCGCCGCGTCGATGCCGTTCAGCACTTGTTTCAGGCGGCCCCAGCGCGTGACCTTGGAAAACTTGTCTTCGTCCAGCGTGTCCAGCGAGACGTTCACCCGGCGCACGCCCGCCGCATAAAGATCATCCGCGAAACGGTGCAGTTGCGAGCCGTTGGTGGTCAGTGTCAACTCTTTCAACGCGCCGCTGTCCAGATGCCGCGTCATGTTGTGGAAGAAGGACATGATGTTTCGGCGCACCAAAGGTTCTCCGCCAGTGATGCGCAGCTTTTCGACACCCATGTTCACGAAGGTGGTGCACATGCGGTCAAGTTCTTCCAGCGTCAGCAGGTCCTTTTTGGGCAGGAACTTCATGTCCTCGGACATGCAATAGACGCAGCGAAAATCACAGCGGTCCGTGACGGAGACGCGGAGATATGTGATGGCGCGGGCAAACGGGTCGATAAGCGGAGCTGTCATGGCTTATAGGTAAAGCGCGGGTGGGTACGCGGCAAGTGTGATCTGCGTTTTGGACTGGTACAGATAAGCGCAGGACCTTACGTTTTGCATATGAGATATGTGTTTCTTTTGCTGTGTGGCCTGATCACAGGGTGCGATGCGGTCCGGTCGACAACGGATCGGGTGTTCGGAAGCGCCCCTGCGCAGCCTGAGGCGGCTCCGACTGCTGCAGTTGTCGAGCAGACGCCCGCTCCGGCCGTGGACGATGTCAGATGGGTCGGCGCGAAAAGGACGGTTGCGGGTCTGGGGGATCCGAACACGCCGGGGCGCTGGTTGCAGACGCCGTTGGTGGAGGTCGAACTCAATGGCCGCGTGGTCGTGCCGCGCACCGGGGCGCAGGCCTATGTTACGCTCGTGCCTGCGAGCGGGCCGGAAGGCGGCGGCAGTCGTTTGTCGCTTGAGGCGATGCGCGCCCTGTTGATCCCGTTCGATGAACTGGTCGAGCTGGAAGTCTATTCAGACTAGTCCCGCAGGTATTTCCCCGCCTCTTTCCGGGCGAAGGGCTTCATCGCCATGCCGTGCTGGTCCAGAAAATCGATCACCCGTTTGGGGTCATGTTTGGATAATTCGCGCAACCACCATGCGACGGCTTTCTGAATGAACCAATCCCGGTTGGGGACATAGCCTGCCGCCCAGCCCAGTACCCGGTCTCGGCATGCCAGATCCTCTGGCTTGGGGTGGTTCTGCTTCGTCCAGGGCAGGGTGGCGACCAAGGCCGCGCGCCGGGTCCACATATGATCGGACAGCGTCCATTGTTCGACCTGATCCAGCCTTGATGGGTCGGCAGACAATCGCTTCTGCATCGCCATGCAGGCATGATCGGCGATGGCCCAGGCATCAAAATCGGGCAACCAGCTTTGCAGCAGGTCCCAAACGCGGTCATCGGGCCGGATGCGCGCCTGAGTCAGCAGCTTCGCCGCTGCCACGCGGGCTTCGTGTATGTCTGTCTGCCAAAGGGCCGAGGCCAGTTCGACCCGCTCGGGTAGGTCGAGCTCGCGCCGCCATTCTTTGGTCAGATCGTTCAGGATCGGATTGGCGACGCCCAGATAGGCGCGGTCAACCTTGTGATAAGCCGCGACCTGCTCGGCCCGCGCCGGGTCGGCATGGGCTTTGATCTGATCCAGATGGGTCCTGAGCAGAGCCGCGCTCATTCGACCGTCACGGATTTCGCCAGATTACGGGGCTGGTCTACGTCCGTCCCTTTGGCAACGGCGGTGTGATAGGCCAGCAACTGCGCCGGCACCGAATAGAGGATCGGAGCAAGGCTGGGATGGACATGCGGCATTCGGATCGTGCTCCAGACCCCGTCTTCGGCGTCGGCGATGCCATCGTCGTCCGAGACCAGAATGACCTTGCCCTTACGCGCCATCACCTCTTGCATGTTCGAGACCGTCTTGTCGAACACCGCATCGCGCGGGGCCATGACGACCACAGGCATGTGCTTGTCGATCAGCGCGATGGGGCCATGCTTGAGCTCACCCGATGCGTAACCTTCGGCGTGGATATAGCTGATTTCTTTCAGTTTCAGCGCGCCTTCCATGGCCAGCGGATACATCAGGCCGCGCCCCAGAAACAGAACGTCGCGCGCCTCGGACAGGCGCTGGGCGGATTTGCGGATCGCGTCGTTTTCGTCCAGCGCCGTGTTCAGAACCGAAGGCAATCCCCTTAGCGCGGCGGCATGGTCCGCCAATTCTGCTGGGGTCAGGGTGCCGCGATCTGCAGCGGCTTTCAACGCCAGCATCAGCAGCACGCTCAGCTGGCAGGTGAAGGCCTTGGTGGAGGCCACGCCGATCTCAACCCCGGCATGGATCGGCAGGGCGATGTCGCTTTCCCGCGCAATCGAGCTTTCGGGAACATTGACCACCGAAACGATCTTGTCCGCCTTGCCCTCGCAATAGCGCAGCGCCGCCAGCGTATCGGCGGTTTCGCCCGACTGGCTGACGAACAGCGCCAGCGTCCGGTCGGTGATCGGAGGTTCGCGATAGCGGAACTCGCTGGCGATATCCACCTCGACGGGCATTTTGGCCAGCTGCTCGAACCAGTATTTGGCGGTCAGGCAGGCATAAAATGCCGTGCCACAGGCAACCATGGTCAACCGGTCAAGCTTGGCAAAGTCCAGCCCTTCGGGCAGGACTATCTGATCACCGCCGGTCGGCAGATACGAGCGGATCGCTTCGGCGACCACCACAGGCTGCTCTGCGATTTCCTTCGCCATATAGTGTTTGTGACCGCCTTTGTCCGCGCGCGTCTGATCCAGCTTGATCTGGCGCATCTCGCGGTTAGCGATCTCGCCGGCGCCGTTGCGAATCTCAAGCGAGGCGCGGGTCAGAACGGCGCGGTCGCCCTCTTCCAGATAGGTGATGCGATCGGTGAGCGGCGCAAGCGCAATTGCGTCCGATCCGACATACATTTCACCGTCCCCGTGGCCAATCGCCAGCGGCGAGCCTTTGCGGGCCGCGACGATCAGGTCATCTTGCCCGTTGAACAGAAAGGCCAGCGCGAACGCGCCCTCAAGCCGGTCGATGGTTTTGAACGCGGCATCAACCGGTGCCATGCCCCGCGACATGTAAAGCTCGGTCATCAGGGCGACGGTTTCGGTATCGGTCTCGGTTTCAAAGCCGATGCCGTGCTCGGCCAGTTCGGCGCGCAGCTCGCGATAGTTCTCGACGATGCCATTGTGCACCACGGCGACCGGTCCGGCCTTGTGCGGATGCGCGTTGCTGACCGACGGCGCGCCGTGGGTAGCCCAGCGGGTATGACCGATGCCGGACTTGCCGGGCAGCGGATCATGCACCAGAAGGTCGCTCAGGTTGACCAGCTTGCCCACGGCCCGGCGGCGACCCAGCACGCCATCATTGACGGTGGCAATCCCGGCGCTGTCATAGCCGCGATATTCCAGCCGTTTCAGCGCCTCGACCAGAATGGGGGCTGCTTCGTGACTGCCCAGAACACCTACAATTCCGCACATCGTTCAGGCTCCTTTGCCGCGGCGCGCTTTTTCGCCCTCAGCATATCAAACAGTTTACGCGCATAGCCGGGCTTGTTTTCCTGCTTGGCGCGCGCCAGGGCAAGGGCGTCAGGTTCCACGTCCTTGGTTACGACCGTCCCGGTTGCGGTCATCGCGCCGTCGCCCAGTGTCACCGGAGCGACCAGCATCGTGTTGGACCCGATGAACACGTTTTCCCCAATCGTGGTTTTGTGTTTCATCACCCCGTCATAGTTGCAGGTGATCGTACCGGCCCCAATATTTGTTGCAGCGCCTACCGAGGCATCGCCGATATAGCTCAGGTGATTGACTTTCGCGCCCTCGGCGATTTCGGCATTCTTGATCTCGACGAAATTGCCGATGCGGGTGTTTTCGGCCAGCTCGGTGCCCGGACGCAGCCGGGCATAGGGGCCAACGGTCGCGCCACGACTGACATGGCAACCCTCAAGATGCGAGAACGCACGGATCGTGGCGCCGCTTTCGACGGTGACGCCGGGGCCGAAGACCACGTTTGGTTCGACTAGTGTATCGCGCCCGATGATGGTGTCTGCGGCCAGATAGACCGTCTCGGGGGCCATCAATGTCACGCCCAGATCCAGCAGTTCTGCCCGCGCGCGCTTGAAAAACCGCATCTGCCGAGGCCAGATCAGCGCGGGAGTTCACGCCCAATGTCTGTGCTTCGTCACAGGCGACTGCTGTGACGCGCAGGCCCTTGTTGCGCGCGATCTCAACGATATCGGTCAGATAATACTCACCCGACGCATTGTCGTTGCCAACCGCGTCGATCAGCGAGAACAGTGTTTGTGCATGGCAGGCCATAAGGCCGGAATTACAGAAGGTTATCGCGCGCTCTTCATCTGAGGCGTCTTTGTATTCGGCGATCCGCTCCAGCGTGTCACCCTGCATCACCAGACGGCCATAGCGCGCCGGGTCGGCGGCTTCGAACCCGAGGATGACGAGATCATTTTCGGCCCGTGCAGCGATCATCCGCTCCAGAGTGTCGGGCTGCAGGAAGGGGGTGTCGCCAAACAGCACGACCGCATCGCCGTCAAACCCGTCCAGCGCGTCACGCGCCTGCGCGACGGCATGCGCGGTGCCAAGCTGTTCTTGCTGCACCACGATCCGGGCGTTTTCGTCCTCGGCCTGCGCCACTTTCGAGACCGCCTCGGCCCCGTGCCCGGTGACGATCACGGTGCGTTCGGGCGACAGGACGGCACCGGCGCGCATGGCGTGGACCAGCATGGGCACCTGCGCGATCGGGTGCAGGACTTTGGGAATGTCAGAATTCATTCTTGTGCCTTTCCCGGCGGCAAGAATGATAAGGGCGGTCGTCATGAAATCGTTTTCTCTTTGTGTTTTGTTGCGCCCCGTTTTATCCGCTGAGGTCAAAGGCGCAAGCGGTTCGCCCATCAAACAAGATTGCCGTTTGCAACATGACACGGCAAAAAACCGCTGAGGCAGGGGGTAACATGCGCACGGTGATCTTCGATCTGGACGGGACATTGGCCGATACATCCGGTGATCTGCTGGCTGCGGCCAATCACTGTTTCCGACAGATGGGGCACGGCGATGTGCTGGTGCACGAACAGGATGCAGGCGTCGCGCTGCGCGGTGGCCGGATGATGCTGACCCATGGCCTGAAGCGCGTCGGGGCCTATGCCGAGGATACGGTTTTGGACTACTATCCGGTCCTGCTTGAGGCTTATGCTGAGGCGATTGACACGCACACGCGGTTCTATCCCGGTGCCATGGATGCCGTCGAGGCGCTTGCGCAAGCGGGCTATGGCGTTGGCATTTGCACCAACAAACCCGAGGGCCTGGCTGATCTTCTGCTGACCCGGTTGGGTGTGCGGGACACGTTCGCATCGCTGGTGGGGGCGGATACGCTGCCGGTGCGCAAACCCGATCCCGAGCCGTTGCGCGAAGCGGCGCGGCGCGCGGGTGGGCATCCCGATCACTGCATACTGATCGGCGATTCCGATACCGACCGGAATACGGCGCGGGCGGCGGGTGTGCCTTCGGTGCTGGTCACCTTCGGCCCTTCGGGCGAGGATATGGCCGCGTTGGAGCCCGAGGCGCTGCTGCATCATTTTGATGATTTGCCGAAACTGGTCTCCGATTTGATCGGAGCGGCGGCGTGATCTCTTGACGCTGACCGCAAGCAGCCCCAGAACAAAGTCATGACCGAGACATTCACTGGCAGTTTTACCCAGCAGGAACCCATCCCGGAAGACGCGATCGAGGCCGCTCTGGCCGTGATGCGCCATGGTCGTCTGCACCGTTATAACGTCGTGCCGGGCGAATTGAGCGAGACTGCTTTGTTGGAGCAGGAATTTGCGGCCCAGATGGGGGCGAAGTACTGTCTGGCAGTATCGTCGGGCGGGTATGCCCTGGCCACCGCCCTGCGGGCCGTGGGTGTCGGGCCGGGGGATCCGGTTCTGACCAATGCATTCACGCTGGCCCCTGTGCCGGGGGCGATTGCATCGGTAGGGGCAAAACCGGTCTTTGTGGGTGTCACCGAGACTTTGACCATTGATCTGGATGATCTTGAGGCCAAGCTGGGGCAGGCGCATGTGCTGATGCTGAGCCATATGCGTGGGCATCTGTGTGACATGGATCGGCTGATGCAGATGTGCGATGCTGCCGGAGTGGTCGTGATCGAGGATTGTGCGCACACGATGGGCGCTGCATGGCGGGGGCAGCTTTCCGGTCGGCAGGGGGCTGTGGGCTGTTACTCGTGCCAGACATACAAGCACGTGAATTCCGGCGAAGGCGGTTTGCTGGTCACCGATGATCCGGAACTGGCGGCAAAGGCCACCATGCTTTCGGGGTCTTATATGCTGTACGAACGCCATCTGGCGGCCCCGGGCCCCGAAGTGTTTGAGCAGATCAAGTACACGACGCCCAATGTGTCGGGGCGCATGGACAATCTGCGCGCCGCGATCCTGCGCCCGCAGTTGCGGGATCTGGATCGGCAGGTTGCGCGCTGGAACGAGCGCTATGATGAGATTGAGCGTGGGCTGCGCGACACGCCGGGTCTGACGATTGTGGAGCGTCCTGAGCAGGAAACCTATGTCGGCTCTTCGATCCAGTTCCTGCTGCTGGACTGGTCGTCAGAGCGGATCGCCGAGGTGATCCGACGGTGCGCCGGGCGTGGGGTGGAGTTGAAGTGGTTTGGCGGTGCGGAACCTTCGGGCTTTACCTCGCGCTACGACAGTTGGCGTTATGCGGACAGTGCGCCGATGCCTGCGAGTGACCGGATATTGGCGGGGATCATGGATATGCGTGTTCCGCTGACCTTTTCGCTTGAGGATTGTCGCCTGATCGCGCGGATCATCCGGGCCGAGGTCAGCGCGGTCTATCAGTCGTAATCCGGCGGAGTGCGCTTTCAGCGCACGCTCGATCCTTTGGTAAACGCCGCCCCTTGCCGGGCGGCGTTTTGCGTTGGTCGGCGCGACGTCGTTGACCAGAGGTGGAATCGCTGGTATCTGGTTATTGAACACTTGTTCATTAACTCGGTCGGAGGAGGCCCGCATGTTTACCGCCACAATGCAATTCGATCTGGGCGAGGACGTGAACGCCCTGCGCGAGATGGTCCACCGCTGGGCGCAGGAACGGGTCAAGCCGATGGCGGCAGAGGTCGACAAATCCAACGCGTTCCCGAATGAGCTGTGGAAAGAGATGGGAGACCTCGGCCTGCTGGGCGTCACGGTGCCCGAGGAATATGGCGGGGCGGGAATGTCTTATCTGGCCCATACCATCGCGGTGGAAGAGGTGGCGCGGGCTTCGGCCTCGGTTTCGCTGTCCTACGGGGCGCATTCGAACCTGTGCGTGAACCAGATCAAGTTGAATGGTTCTGAGGAGCAGAAGCAGAAATATCTGCCGCGGCTGATTTCGGGCGATCATGTGGGTGCTCTGGCGATGTCGGAACCCTCGGCGGGGTCGGATGTGGTGTCGATGAAGCTGCGCGCCGAAAAGCGCAACGATCATTACCGGCTGAACGGCAACAAATACTGGATCACCAACGGGCCGGACGCGGATACCCTTGTGGTTTATGCCAAGACCGACCCTGAGGCGGGATCGAAGGGGATCACCGCCTTTCTGATCGAGAAAGAGATGAAGGGATTTTCGACCTCGCCCCATTTCGACAAGCTTGGGATGCGCGGGTCGAACACGGCCGAGTTGATCTTTGAAGACGTCGAAGTGCCGTTCGAGAATGTTCTGGGCGAAGAAGGCCGGGGCGTTGCCGTTCTGATGTCCGGTCTTGATTATGAACGCGTTGTGCTGGCCGGGATCGGCACCGGCATCATGGCGGCCTGTCTGGATGAGGTCATGCCTTATCTGGCCGAGCGTAAGCAGTTCGGCAAACCGATCGGGTCGTTCCAGCTGATGCAGGGCAAGATTGCGGATATGTATACCGCGATGAACTCGGCGCGGGCTTATGTCTATGAGGTTGCCAAAGCCTGTGACCGGGGGGATGTGACCCGTCAGGATGCGGCGGCGTGTTGTCTTTATGCGTCCGAGCAGGCGATGGTTCAGGCGCATCAGGCCGTTCAGGCGCTGGGCGGTGCCGGGTTCCTGTCGGATGCGCCGGTCAGCCGGATTTTCCGCGATGCCAAACTGATGGAAATCGGCGCAGGCACCAGCGAGATTCGCCGGATGCTGATTGGCCGCGAGATGATGAACGAAATGCTGTGAAAAAAGCCCCGCGGTTCAGCGAACCACGGGGCCTTTTGGCGATTGGATCAGAAGCGATGAACGTAGGACACGCCCACCAGCCATGGGTCAATCTCGACGGTTCCGATATCGGCACCGTCCAGGGTGGCGTCCGAGTCGATGTCGAACCAGCGCACGTTCAGACGGACCGCACCCGCATCCGAAACGGCATAGTCCACACCGGCCTGCAGCGCGATACCGACCGAGTTATCAAGCTCGAGGTCGCCCAGAGACGATTGTTCATCGAAGAAGATAGTGTAGTTCACGCCCGCACCGACATAAGGCGTCCAGGCGCTGCCAGTCGGGAAGTGATAGTTCAACGACAGGGTGGGCGGCAGGTGATCGACGCTGCCGATCTCGGTGCCTCCAAGCGAGACATCGTGGCTAAAGGGGGTCGAGGCCAGCAATTCGATGCCGAGGTTGTCCTGAATGAAGTATTCGACGGTGAAGATCGGACGAGTGTCCGAGTCAACGTCAGCGTCAAGTCCGGCCAGCGTGCCGTTATCGGACTTGGGGTCCAGATAGCCAACACCGACACCGACGGTCCAGTCACCCTGAGATTGGGCGAAGGCCGGGGCAGCCAGCGCGACAAGCGCGGTCGAAAGGGTCAAAGCGGCGAGTGTTTTGATCATTTTCATGCCTATGGTTTTGTTGATACCCGCTTTGTGAGGGCATCGCGGGTGCAGGACCCTGATCTGCATCAAGTTTTCGCGATGAGTGCAGCGGGCCTTGGACACCTAAATCTTTGCAAAACAAGGGAGAATACAGATGCGTCCCGCTGACGTCATACCGGGTTTGCATCCTGATCAAAGCTGGGCGCTTCCGAACCGGCTGAATATGGCGCGCCAATGCCTGTCACACCCTTCGGATCAGACCGCGATTCTGGACCTGTCAGATGGCGGCGCCAACGCCATCAGTTTTGGCGCGTTGCACGAGATGACCGACGGCATCGCACGGGGTCTGCTGGACCATGTTCAGCCTGGCGACCGGGTGGGGGTGTTGTTGAGCCAATCACCCTGGTGTGCGGCGGCGCACCTTGCCATCTGGAAGATCGGCGCGATTTCGGTGCCCTTGTTCAAGCTGTTCAAGCGGGATGCACTTGCCTCGCGTATCGGAGATTCGGGCGCGCGCATTGTTCTGACCGATGATGAGGGTGTAGCGCTGGTCGGTGATCTGGCGCGGTCGCTGAGTGTGGACGAGACTGGGCGGGACGGCGATCGGGTGCCCTTCGTTGATGCCGGGCCCGAGGATCCTGCCGTGCTGATCTATACCTCGGGCACCACCGGCAGCCCCAAAGGGGCGCTTCATGGGCATCGGGTTCTGACCGGGCACCTGCCGGGTGTTTCGATCAGCCACAATCATCTGCGCCCGGGCGATTGCCTCTGGACCCCCGCCGACTGGGCCTGGATCGGCGGTCTGTTTGACGTGTTGATGCCCGGTCTGGCGCTGGGCATCCCCGTCGTGGCCGCGCGGCTTGAGAAGTTCTCGCCCGAGGCTTGCGCCGACGTGGTGGCGCGCGGTGGGGTGCGGAATGTGTTTTTCCCACCAACCGCGCTGCGGATGCTGAAGGCGGCGGATCAATCAATCCCGGGCCTGCGTTCGGTGGCATCGGGGGGTGAGCCGCTGGGGGCCGAGATGCTGGCCTGGGGGCAGCAGGCGTTCGGCCTGACGATCAACGAGTTCTACGGTCAGACTGAATGCAATATGGTTGTGTCCTCCTGTGCCGAGGATTTCCCCGTGCGCCCCGGCTGCATTGGCAAACCGGTGCCGGGGCATGATGTGGCGGTGATCGATGAGGATGGCTATCCGACCGATGATGAGGGCGACGTGGCCATCCGGCGCGGTTCGGCCTCGATGCTGTTGGAATACTGGAACCGGTCTGAGGCGACAGCTGAGAAGTTCCGAGGCGACTGGCTGATCACCGGAGACCGTGGTGTTTGGGAGGGTGATTACCTGCGCTTCGTGGGCCGCGACGACGATGTGATTACGTCTGCCGGATACCGCATCGGCCCGGCTGAGATCGAAGATTGTCTACTGACCCACCCGGCGGTGGCGACGGTGGGTGTGGTCGGTAAGCCGGACTTGCTGCGGACCGAGATCGTGAAGGCCTATGTGGTGTTGAAGCCGGGGACAGAGGCTACTGGCGCGGAGTTGCAGGAGTGGGTCAAGGACCGGCTGGCGCAGTATTCCTATCCGCGTGAGGTGGCGTTTCTGGAGGAGTTGCCGATGACGGTGACGGGGAAGGTGATCCGGAAGGAATTGAAGGCGCGTGCAGCGGGGGAGGCCAGTAAATGACCGAAAACTCTAGCTACTCAAAAATGCTAGGCCTTCAAGAAGATGAGGTTGTTTCCACGATTTCCTCATGGGTTTCAGAGCTTTCAGAGGATGAACATCGCATCAGGTCCGCGATATTGGACCTTCATTTCTCGGTAGAATTTCAGTTGAAGAGATTCCTATACCACGGTCTGCGGGGAACAATTTTATATTCTGACGAACAGACAAGGGATCAAAAAGCCAAGGTCCTCAATTCTGCGGTTGGCAAGCTGCCGATGGGTACAGCGATGAGTTTGTTGGAAGCATCAGTGAAGATGTCGCCGTGGCCGGAGCTATCGGACATTTGGGAACTGAATAGGACGCGCAACCGAATGGCCCACACTCAAAACAAGGGAGAAATCAAGTATAAGGGCCGCAATCCGTTCTTTGACACTGATTGCCTTTCACAGATGTATTTCGATGTTTGGGCAATTGATCAGGTTTTCGTAAAACTGTTCGAGAGGGTCATTGATGAGCCTCTGACGCATCTCGCCTATTACCGTGACCTCTCTGAAACCTATCGAAATAAGTATGGGGATATTCCTGCGGAAGAGCACCCAAAGCTTCGAACCTATCCTGAGTGGTAAACTTTATGAAACTCACATCCAAACTTATGCCCACCTCCGAGGGTTTCAAAACAAACCGCGCGGCCCATCTCGACGCGCTGGCTCAAATCTCCGCCGCCGCCGGAGCGGCCCGCATCGGCGGGGGCGAGAAATCTCGCGCACGGCACGTCTCTCGGGGTAAGATGCTGCCTCGGCGCAGGGTTGCGAACCTGCTGGACGCGGGGTCTCCGTTTCTGGAAATCGGCGCGACGGCGGCGCATGGGATGTATGGCGACGCCGCGCCTTGCGCCGGGGTGATCGCGGGGATTGGCCGGGTGCAGGGTCGTGAGGTCATGGTGGTGTGCAACGACGCCACCGTGAAGGGCGGCACCTATTATCCGATGACCGTAAAGAAACACCTCCGCGCGCAGGAGATTGCCGAGGAAAACCATCTGCCCTGCATCTATCTGGTCGATAGCGGCGGGGCGAACCTGCCCAATCAGGATGAGGTCTTCCCCGACCGCGACCATTTCGGCCGCATCTTCTTCAATCAGGCACGGATGAGCGCGAAGGGTATTGCTCAGATTGCTGTCGTGATGGGCTCGTGCACGGCGGGTGGGGCCTATGTGCCTGCGATGTCGGACGTGACGATCATTGTGAAGGAACAGGGCACGATCTTTCTGGCCGGCCCCCCTCTGGTCAAGGCCGCGACCGGAGAGGTGGTCAGCGCCGAAGATCTGGGCGGCGGCGATGTGCACACGCGCCTGTCAGGTGTGGCCGATTATCTTGCCGAGGATGACACCCACGCGCTGGCTTTGGCGCGTCGGGCCGTTGGATCTTTGGGCGGTGCCGGGTTGAAGCCCGGCCTACAGTTCGAGACGCCCGAGGACCCGGCCTATGACCCCGAGGAAATCCTGGGCGTTGTTCCGGCTGACCTGCGGACGCCCTATGACATTCGCGAGGTGATTGCGCGACTGGTCGACGGCTCTCGGTTCGATGAATTCAAACCGCGCTTTGGCGAGACACTGGTGACCGGCTTTGCCCATATCAAAGGCTGCCCGGTGGGGATCATCGCCAACAATGGCGTGCTGTTTTCCGAGGCCGCGCAGAAGGGTGCGCATTTTGTCGAGCTGTGTTCTCAGCGCAAGACGCCGCTTGTGTTCCTGCAGAACATCACCGGCTTCATGGTGGGCCGCAAATACGAGAACGAAGGCATCGCGCGACACGGGGCCAAGATGGTGACCGCTGTGGCGACGACATCTGTGCCGAAGATCACCATGCTGGTTGGCGGCTCATTCGGGGCTGGGAACTACGGCATGGCGGGACGCGCCTATCAGCCCCGGTTCCTGTGGACCTGGCCCAATTCGCGGATTTCAGTGATGGGTGGCGAGCAGGCGGCCGGCGTTCTGGCCACCGTCAAGCGCGACGGGATCGAACGGCAGGGTGGCTCGTGGTCGGCCGAGGAAGAGGCCGAATTTAAACGCCCGACGCTGGAGATGTTCGAGGAGCAATCGCACCCGCTCTATGCCTCGGCGCGGTTGTGGGATGATGGTATCATCGACCCACGCAAGTCGCGCGATGTGCTTGCCCTGTCGCTGAGCGCCGCGCTGAATGCCCCGATTGAGGAGACACGTTTCGGCGTGTTCAGGATGTAAGATGAGCGATCTGGAACACCTGAAAACCCGCTATCCCGGTGCGCAGACTTTCAAGTTCGGCGATAACGCAGCGCTCAGCGCCGAACTTCTGGCTTTGGTGCGATCAGGCCGGAAGACGGCAACCTGCGGTGCTTTGCGAGACTATCCCGAAGGCAGCGCCGACACGCCTGTTGTGGGGCGGCGGGACATTGCTTTGGAGTGGGACGACCGTCCGGCGCTGGTGATTGAAACGGTTGAGGTTTCGATCTGCCGGTATTGCGATGTGACCGAAGATTTTGCGTTGGCCGAGGGCGAAAATGAGACGCTTGAGGGTTGGCGCGAAGATCACCGCCGGTATTTCGAGCGAAATGGCGGGTTTGATCCCGAAATGGAATTGCTTTGTGAACGGTTCCGACTTGTAGAAGATCTTGGGGTTGAGGGGTAAGCCATGTTCAGCAAAATCCTGATTGCAAACAGGGGAGAGATTGCCTGTCGCGTCATGGAAACCGCGCAGAAGATGGGCGTGTCTTGCGTGGCGATTTATTCTGACGCGGATGCCTCGGCCAAGCATGTGCAGATGGCGGATGAGGCCGTGCATATTGGCGGTGCGGCCCCGGCTGAGAGTTATCTGAAGGGCGACGTGATCATACGGGCGGCGCTCGACACGGGCGCGCAGGCGATCCACCCCGGCTACGGATTTCTGTCCGAGAACCCGGATTTTGTGGATGCGGTCGAAGCTGCGGGTCTGACCTTCATCGGGCCTTCTGCGGAGGCGATCCGAAAGATGGGCCTCAAAGACGCGGCCAAAGTGCTGATGGAGGACGCGGGCGTTCCCGTCGTGCCCGGCTATCATGGTGACAATCAGGATCCCGAACATTTGGCGGGGGCTGCCGATACTATTGGCTATCCGGTCCTGATCAAGGCCGTTGCCGGAGGCGGTGGCAAGGGCATGCGGTTGGTCGAACGGCCCGAGGATTTTTCAGCGGCCTTGGACAGCGCGCGCGGTGAGGCCAAGACGGCCTTTGGAAATGACGCCGTGCTGGTCGAGAAATTCGTCGCCAAGCCCCGCCATATCGAGGTGCAAGTGTTCGGCGATGGCACCCACGCAGTGCATCTGTTCGAACGCGACTGCTCGTTGCAGCGGCGGCATCAGAAGGTGATTGAAGAGGCTCCGGCCCCCGGCATGACCGCTGAAATGCGCGCGGCGATGGGGCAGGCGGGCGTGCGCGCGGCTGAGGCGATTGGCTACAAGGGCGCGGGGACGGTTGAGTTCATCGTTGATGCCTCGGACGGGCTGCGCCCGGACCGGTTCTGGTTCATGGAGATGAACACGCGCCTGCAGGTCGAACACCCGGTAACCGAGGCGATCACGGGCGTCGATCTGGTTGAATGGCAGCTGCGCGTGTCGGCAGGGGAAAGCCTGCCGAAACAGCAAAGTGATCTGTCAATCGGCGGGCACGCCTTTGAGGCGCGGCTTTACGCCGAGGATGTGCCTAAGGGCTTTTTACCCGCGACGGGTACTCTGACCCATCTGAACTTTCCGCAAGAGTGCCGCGCCGATAGTGGCGTGCGGGCCGGGGACACGATCAGCCCCTGGTATGATCCGATGATCGCCAAGGTGGTGGTCTGGGGCGCAACGCGCGAGATTGCGTTGGCCAAGCTCGACACCGCCCTGCGCGGAACGCAGGTCGCGGGCACTGTCACCAACCTTGCGTTTCTGGGCGCGCTGACGCGGCATGCGGGGTTTGCCTCGGGCGATGTCGATACCGGCCTGATCGGGCGTGATCTGGAAGAACTGGTGCGCGAACCCGCGCCCAACCCCGCGCTGGCGGTGGCCGCTGCCATGGCTGCGGCCGGTCTGGTTGATGTGGTCGAGGACAGCGGCTTTACCCTCTGGGCCCCGTTGCACAGGGCCGTTGCGCTTATGCGCGACGGAGAGCGTATTGATCTGGATGTTCAAGTTCATGGTCCTGACCTGCAGGTCTGGCAGGTGGATGGCACCACGGTCGAGGCCCGCAGGGTCGACCATCGCTGGCTGATCGACGGCGCGCCGATGCCGCAGGTTGCGGTTTCAGGTGATGTCGTCACGGTTTTCGACGACTACGGGCAGGTGTTTGAGGTCGTTGACCCGCTGGACCGTGACGCCAGCGCGGCGGGTGACACTAATGTCATCGAGGCGCCGATGCCGGGTTTGGTCAAGGCCGTCTTTGCTTCGGCAGGGCAAGAGGTGAAGGAGGGCGACCGTCTGGCCATTCTGGAAGCCATGAAGATGGAACATGCGCTGCTGGCCGCCCGCGATGGCGTGGTGGCCGAGGTGCTGGCCGAGGCAGGTGCGCAGGTCGAGGCCGGAGCGGCGCTGGTCCGGCTGGCCGAGGATTGATCTGTTCGGGCGTTGCATTGCGTGGCACAGTCATCCGTATTTGAAATGAGAAGAAGCCGGGAAGGGATGCGCTGATGAAAGAACGGGTCGAGATATTCGAGGTCGGGCCGCGCGATGGTCTGCAGAACGAACAGCGCGAGATTCCGGTGGCTGACAAGGTGGCTCTGGTCGATTGCCTCAGCCGTGCCGGGTTCAACCGGATCGAGGTGGCGAGCTTTGTCTCTCCGAAATGGGTCCCGCAGATGGCGGGCAGCGCAGATGTGCTGGCCGGAATCACCCGGACCGACGGCGTGCGCTATGCGGCGCTGACACCGAACATGCGGGGATATGAGGATGCGCTGGCGGCCAAAGCGGATGAGATTGCGGTGTTTGCGTCGGCATCCGAGGGGTTTTCGAAAGCCAACATCAACGCAACCATCGCCGAGTCCATCGAGCGGTTTGTGCCGATCCTGGAGGCCGCGCGCCATATCGATTTGCCGGTCCGGGGCTATGTCTCTTGCGTGACCGATTGCCCCTATGAAGGCCCGACCCAGCCCGAGAAAGTGGCCGAGGTGGCGGATGCGCTGTTCGCCCATGGCTGCTATGAGATTTCACTGGGCGACACGATCGGGCAGGCGACCCCGGACAAGATCGCCCATATGCTGCTGGCGGTGCGTGAACGTGTACCAGTCACCCGGCTAGCTGGACATTTCCATGACACCAACGGACGGGCGATCGACAATATCGACGCCTCGCTGGCGCTGGGCGTACGGGTGTTTGATGCCGCCGTGGGCGGGCTGGGCGGCTGCCCCTATGCTCCGGGTGCGGCGGGCAATGTCGCGACCGAGGCTGTAGCCGCACATCTGGAGCGGCTGGGCTATGAAACCGGTCTGGACGCGGCTGTTCTGGAACAGGCGGCGGACATGGCGCGGGCCATGCGGGCGGAGTAGGATATGTTCGACACAATCACACTGAACACCGATGCGCGTGGCGTGACCACTTTGACATTGGATCGCCCCGAAAAACACAACGCTCTGTCGGCGCAGATGATTGCCGAGCTCACCCAAGCCGCAGGGCAATTGGCCAGCGATGACGCGGTGCGGGTGGTCGTTCTGGCCGCGTCCGGCAAAAGCTTCTGCGCCGGGGGTGATCTGGGCTGGATGCAGGCGCAGATGGCCGCCGATCCTGAAACGCGCTTTGTCGAGGCGCGTAAGCTGGCCGAGATGCTGAATGCGCTGAATACGCTGCCCAAGCCGCTGATCGGGGCGGTTCAGGGGAATGCGTTTGGCGGTGGTGTGGGGATGGCCTCGGTCTGTGATGTTGCGATCGGCGCCGACAGCCTGAAGATGGGCCTGACCGAGACCCGTTTGGGCCTGATCCCAGCTACGATCGGCCCTTATGTTATTGCCCGTATGGGCGAGGCGCGGGCGCGCCGCGTTTTCATGTCAGCCCGCCTGTTTGACGCGCCAGAAGCCGTTGATCTCGGGCTGTTGGCCAAAACCGTGCCTGCAGAGGCATTGGCCGAGGCCGTCGAAGCCGAGGTCGCGCCCTATCTCGCTTGCGCGCCAGGTGCGGTTTCGTCTGCCAAACAGATGATCCGGTCGCTTGGTCCGCGCATCGACGATGCGGTGATTGACCACACCATTCAACAGCTTGTCGCGCGTTGGGAAACCGACGAGGCCAAAGAGGGGATCGCTGCCTTCTTTGACAAGCGAAAACCTGAATGGAATAGGACGGGTTAGCCGATCAGCCCGCATGCTGCGCTGGCATCGGCAGCGCTGTCGGGGCGACTGTAACAATACGGACCTGCGCGTTTGTGTTCGGTTGACCCTCTGACCCTGCGCGGATAGAGAATGGCCAGTCAACACGCCAATTGACGGCGCGCCCTTTTCGGGCCTGCGCAGGAAAGGAGCTATACGTGGAAGACCTGCTGCGGGAGTACCTCCCGATTCTGGTGTTTCTGGCCGTTGCTGTGGGCCTTGGAATCGTACTGATTCTGGCTGCTGTGGTCCTCGCCGTTCGTAATCCCGACCCCGAGAAGGTGAGCGCATATGAATGTGGTTTCAATGCCTTCGATGATGCGCGGATGAAATTCGACGTCCGATTCTATCTGGTGGCGATTCTCTTCATCATCTTCGATCTCGAGATTGCCTTCTTGTTCCCCTGGGCCGTCGGCTTCAAGGACATCAGTGATGCCGGCTTTTGGTCGATGATGGTGTTCCTGGGCGTTCTGACCATCGGCTTTGCCTATGAATGGAAGAAAGGGGCCCTGGAATGGGAGTGATGACGGGTGCAAACACCGCAGGCGTCGACAAAGAAGTCGCCACTCAGGCCCTGAACGCCGAGCTGCAGGACAAAGGTTTCCTGCTGACCTCGACCGAGGACATCATCAACTGGGCGCGGACCGGCAGCTTGCACTGGATGACTTTTGGTCTGGCCTGCTGCGCGGTTGAGATGATGCATACTTCGATGCCGCGCTATGATGCCGAACGGTTCGGTATCGCACCGCGTGCCTCCCCGCGTCAGTCGGACGTGATGATCGTCGCAGGCACATTGACCAACAAGATGGCCCCGGCGCTGCGCAAGGTTTACGACCAGATGCCCGAGCCGCGCTATGTGATCTCGATGGGGTCCTGCGCCAATGGCGGCGGCTATTACCACTACTCTTATTCCGTCGTGCGCGGCTGTGATCGGATTGTACCTGTGGACATCTACGTTCCCGGTTGTCCGCCGACAGCTGAGGCGTTGCTGTACGGTTTGATGCAGTTGCAACGCAAAATCCGCCGCACAGGGACGATCGTTCGATGAGTGATGCGGTTGTCAGGCGCTGGGAGGCCGTTGTCGCTCGGAACGATGTTGCTGAGTGGGTGAATACCTTTCGCGCACGCGCGTTGCCCGGAATGCAGGCCGTTGACGGGTTCAAAAGCGTGTCTTTTCTGGTCCGGCGCGACCAAGACCCTTGCCATGTTGTTGTTCTCAGCAAGTGGCGGGACATGGCGGCTGTAACGGCGTTTGCGGGTAAGGAAGCCGCAAAGACGGTTATGCCCGACTTTATGGCGAAATTTTTCAAGTCTTACGATGCAGAAGCGACGTTCTATGACGAAGTTCTGCAGGAGGGCGGCAATGAGTGAAGCGCTCAAAGAACTCGGCGCGCAGCTGGAGCTGAAACGGCAAGATTGTGTTCTGTCGTGGGATGTGACCCATGGCGAGTTGAACGTGGATGTGGCCCTGTCGAACCTTGTGGAGTTCATTGAATTCCTGAAATCCGACCGGAACTGCCAGTTCTCGACCCTCGTGGACATCACCGGCGTCGATTATCCTGAGCGGGCCAAGCGGTTCGACGTCGTATATCACTTCCTGTCCATGTATCAGAACCAGCGCATCCGCCTGCGGGTTTCAATCCGCGAGGATGACATGGTTCCTTCGATCGTCGACGTGCACCCCTCGGCCAATTGGTTCGAGCGTGAGGTGTTCGATATGTTCGGTATCCTGTTCTCGGGCCATCCGGACTTGCGGCGCATCCTGACCGACTATGGGTTCCGGGGCTATCCGCTGCGCAAGGATTTCCCGACCACCGGCTATACCGAGGTCCGCTATGACGAGGCGCAAAAGCGCGTGGTCTATGAACCCGTCAATCTGGTGCAGGAATATCGCCAGTTCGATTTCATGTCCCCATGGGAAGGTGCGAATTACATTCTGCCAGGGGATGAAAAACAGGAGTCGTAAGTCATGGAGTTCCTGATCTGGATTGCCGTCACGGTCGCCACGATCATCCCGATGCTGAAACTGCTACCGCATTTCGGGATCGAGAAATACTGGGTTGTCGCCTGCGTCATCCCGATTGGAACGCTGATCCTGATCTGGATCATGGCCATGAAACTGCAAGAGATGGAGCGCCGCTGATGGGGTTGGGGGAACTGATCGCGTTGGGTGCGCTTGGGGTTCTGCTGGCCGGGGCCGCTGCCAAGGCGGCTGAGGCGGAAAAGGTCCGGGTTCGGGTCGAAGCGAAGAAGAAACGAGGGCGTTGATGGACGGCTCAAGATATGATGACGGCAGCACGGACGCGCTGAGCGGAGAACAGAAGATCCGCAACTTCAACATTAACTTCGGCCCGCAGCACCCTGCGGCGCACGGGGTTTTGCGTCTTGTGCTTGAGCTGGACGGCGAGATTGTCGAGCGCTGCGACCCGCATATCGGCCTGCTGCACCGTGGCACCGAAAAACTGATGGAAAGCCGGACGTATCTGCAGAACCTGCCGTATTTCGACCGTCTGGATTACGTGGCGCCGATGAATCAGGAACATGCCTGGTGTCTGGCCATCGAGAAACTGACCGGCGTGGAAGTGCCGCGCCGGGGTTCGCTGATCCGGGTTCTGTATTCCGAGATTGGGCGTATCCTGAACCACCTGCTGAACGTGACGACGCAGGCGATGGACGTGGGCGCGCTGACCCCACCTCTTTGGGGCTTTGAGGAACGCGAAAAGCTGATGGTGTTCTATGAGCGTGCCTGCGGTGCTCGCCTGCACGCCGCCTATTTCCGCCCGGGTGGTGTGCATCAGGATCTGCCGCCCGAACTGCTGGATGATATCGAGGCTTGGAGCCATGAGTTCCCTACCGTTTTGGACGATATCGACGGTCTGCTGACCGAAAACCGCATCTTCAAACAGCGCAACGCTGACATCGGTGTTGTGACCGAAGATGACATCCAGAAATACGGCTTCTCGGGCGTTATGGTCCGTGGCTCGGGTCTGGCTTGGGACCTGCGTCGCGCGCAGCCCTATGAATGCTATGACGAGTTCGAGTTCCAGATCCCGGTCGGCAAGAACGGCGACTGCTATGACCGCTATCTGGTGCGCATGGAAGAGATGCGGCAGTCGCTGCTGATCATCCGTCAGGCCATCGCGAAAATCCGCGATTGCCCCGGCGATGTGCTGGCGCGCGGCAAGATCACTCCGCCGAAACGCTCTGACATGAAGACCTCGATGGAAAGCCTGATCCATCACTTCAAGCTTTATACCGAAGGCTTCCATGTCCCTGCGGGCGAAGTTTACGCCGCCGTCGAGGCCCCCAAGGGTGAGTTCGGCGTTTATCTGGTCGCCGACGGCACCAACAAACCCTACCGTGCCAAACTGCGCGCGCCCGGGTTCCTGCACCTGCAAGCCATGGACCATGTCGCCGGAGGCCACCAACTGGCCGACGTCGCCGCAATCATCGGCACCATGGACGTCGTATTTGGAGAGATTGACCGCTAATGCTCCGCCGTCTGCATCCCGAACAACCCGAGAGCTTTGCCTTCACCGCAGCGAACCAGCAATGGGCCGAAGCGCAGGTTACCAAATATCCAGAAGGCCGTCAGGCCAGCGCGGTGATCCCTCTGCTGTGGCGCGCGCAAGAGCAGGAGGGGTGGCTGAGCCGCCCGGCCATCGAATCTGTCGCCGAAATGCTGGGCATGGCCTATATTCGCGTGCTTGAGGTGGCTTCGTTCTACTTCATGTTCCAGCTGCAACCGGTTGGGTCGGTAGCGCATATTCAGGTGTGTGGCACGACATCCTGCATGATCTGCGGGGCCGAGGATCTGATTGCGGTTTGCAAAGAAAAGATCGCCGCCAAGCCGCATGAGCTGTCCGCCGACGGCAAGCTGAGCTGGGAAGAGGTGGAATGCCTGGGGTCCTGCACAAACGCTCCGATGGCGCAGATTGGCAAGGATTATTACGAGGACCTGACAACCGAGAGCTTTGGCCGCATCCTTGATGATCTTGTCGCGGGCAAGGTGCCTACGCCGGGTCCGCAGAATGGACGTTATGCGGCTGAGCCTTTGAAGGGGCTGACCAGTCTGACCGAGTATGACAGTGGCCGGACGCAGTATAACGCCAGCGTCCAACTGGCGAGCGATCTGGGTGATACGGTTAAGCGGATCGATGGAACCGAGGTTCCGATTCTGACGCCTTGGCTGGGCAAGGATGGCGCACAGGCTGGGGCTGCGGCTGCGGCGAAACCTCCGAAAGCGCCTGAACCTGCGAAACCGGCGGTGAAACAGGTTGAGGAAGCGAAGGCCAAACAGGAGGCCGAAGAACAGCCCGACACGCTGACCGAAGCGCGAGGCGGCAAGCCGGATGACCTCAAGATGCTGAAAGGCGTGGGGCCGAAGCTGGAACAGACGCTGAACGAGCTGGGTTTTTACCACTATGACCAGATCGCCAAATGGACTGCGGCGCATGTCGCGTGGGTCGATGCCCGGCTGAAGTTCAAGGGCCGGATCGAACGCGACGGGTGGATCGAACAGGCGGCCAAGCTGGCCGCCGGGGAAGAGACCGAATTCGCCAAACGTGCCAAGGAAGACGGCACTTACGAGGACTAAACAGGTGCCCATAAGGGGCATCGGGATGAGATGGACAAGGACAAGGAACTGGCCATAGCCCGCAAGGGCCGACATATCGGCATCGTCATCGCTGTGACGATGGTGGTTTGGCTTGGCATGACGCTGTTCATCGGCCCCGCGTTGGGGATGCCCGGGCGCTATGCGCTGCTATTTGATTTTGCCGCTCTGGCAGGGTTCATCTATGCGGGTGTCAACATTTTTCAACTCTGGCGCATGCGTCAGGATAGCCAAGGGTAACTGAGCGATGCTGAAGGATCAGGACAGGATCTTCACCAACATCTACGGGATGCATGAGCGCACTCTGAAAGGCGCGCAGGCCCGCGGGCATTGGGACGGCACCGCTGGCCTGATCGACAAGGGCCGCGACTGGATTATCCAGACGATGAAGGATTCAGGCCTGCGTGGTCGTGGCGGCGCGGGCTTTCCAACCGGCCTGAAATGGTCGTTCATGCCCAAGGAAAGCGACGGTCGCCCGGCTTATCTGGTGGTGAATGCGGATGAATCCGAACCCGGCACCTGCAAAGACCGCGAGATCATGCGCCATGATCCGCATACGCTGATCGAAGGCTGCCTGATCGCCTCTTTCGCGATGAATGCACATACTTGCTACATCTACCTGCGCGGCGAATATATCCGCGAGCGTGAGGCGCTGCAGGCCGCGATCGACGAAGCCTACGATGCGGGACTGCTGGGCAAGAACGCGGCTGGGTCAGGCTGGGATTTTGATGTGTTCCTGCATCACGGCGCGGGCGCATATATCTGTGGTGAGGAAACCGCCCTGATTGAAAGCCTTGAGGGCAAGAAGGGCATGCCCCGGATGAAACCTCCGTTCCCGGCGGGCGCGGGCCTGTACGGCTGCCCGACCACGGTGAACAATGTGGAGTCAATCGCCGTTGTGCCGACCATCTTGCGCCGGGGCGCGGACTGGTTCGCGGGCTTTGGCCGTCAGAACAACGCTGGCACCAAGCTGTTTGCGATCTCGGGCCATGTGAACAACCCCTGCGTCGTCGAAGAGGCGATGTCGATCCCGTTCGAGCAACTGATCGAAACCCATTGCGGCGGCATTCGCGGCGGCTGGGACAATCTGCTGGCGGTGATCCCCGGTGGCTCATCCGTGCCTTGCGTGCGCGGTGAGAATATGCGGGATGCGATCATGGATTTCGACTATCTGCGCGGAGAGCTGGGCTCGGGCCTTGGCACCGCCGCCGTGATCGTGATGGACAAGTCCACCGACATCATCAAGGCGATCTGGCGTCTGTCGAAGTTCTACAAGCACGAAAGCTGCGGTCAGTGTACGCCGTGCCGCGAAGGCACCGGCTGGATGATGCGCGTGATGGATCGTCTGGTGCGCGGCGAGGCCGAACTGGAAGAGATCGACATGCTGTTCGACGTGACCAAGCAGGTCGAGGGTCACACAATCTGCGCCCTTGGTGATGCTGCGGCATGGCCGATCCAGGGCCTGATCCGCAACTTCCGTGAAGAGATCGAGGACCGTATCAAGGCGCAAAAATCGGGCCGCATGGGCGCGATGGCGGCGGAATGACAGTGGTGCTGTGATGCTGAGACGGATTGCAAAAAATGGCGCCATCGGCGGACATCAGCGAAAGGGGCAGATGCGCGTGACACGATCTGTCGTCTGCGCCCTGACCGCAGTCTTGCTGCTCTCGGCATGTGGCGGGGCCGTGTCGAACCCCGAGCGAGTCGCTTTTGATGGGCAGGTCTTCCGCGCGAAGGCGAAGTCTGTCGACAAGAAGAAGATGCCAACAGATTTCACTGTCACGGTGAATGGCGTTTCGGCCTCGGTCGATGGCGCGCGCGAGGCGGGTCGTTTCGAAGCGACGCGATTCTGTGTGCAGAATTTCGGCTCGTCCCGGATCAATTGGACACTTGGTCCGGATACCGAGCCGCAGAACCTGCGGATCGAGAATGACAAGCTGACCTTTGCCGGATCGTGCCAGCGCCCATGAGCCGCGTTATCGGATATCACGGGCCAACGGGCTGGGCGCTATTGCCTGACAGTGCGGATGGGGTGCGTCTTGGGGAACCCAAGACGAAAGGAAACCCCATGTTTGGTCTGAAAACGCTTGCTGTGGTCACTGCTGTGCTTTTGCCGGTCGCGGCCGAGGCCAAGCCCCCCTTGCGCGATGTCAAAGAGATCGATAACGAACTCTATTACATCGCCATCGCAAATGAGATTTCCGAGTACTGCCCGTCGATCAGCGGGCGTCGGTTGAAGGCGATTGGCGTGATGTGGGATCTGCGATCCAAAGCGAATAAGCTGGGATACTCGGATAGCGAAATCCGGGCCTATGTCGACTCGGATGCTGAAAAAGACCGGATGCGCGCCAAGGGCGAAGCCTATCTGGCGCAGAACGGTGTGTCTTACGAAAATCCCAATTCTTTCTGCACATTGGGGCAGAAAGAGATCGAAAGAAACAGCGCCATCGGCGTGTATTTGAGGGCGAACTAGGCGATGTCTGACCTCCGCAAGATCAATATCGACGGGCAGGAAATCGAAGTCGATGGCGCGATGACCCTGATCCAAGCCTGTGAAGTAGCCGGGGTCGAGGTGCCGCGTTTCTGCTATCACGAGCGTCTGTCGATTGCCGGAAACTGCCGGATGTGTCTGGTTGAAGTTGTCGGCGGCCCGCCCAAGCCCGCCGCGTCTTGTGCGATGCAGGTGCGTGATCTGCGTCCGGGGCCGGAAGGGCAGGCCCCGCAGGTCAAGACGAACTCACCCATGGTCAAAAAGGCCCGCGAAGGGGTGATGGAATTCCTGCTGATCAATCACCCGCTGGATTGCCCGATCTGCGATCAGGGCGGTGAGTGTGACCTGCAGGATCAGGCGATGGCCTACGGCGTCTCGGGCTCGCGGTTCAAGGAAGCCAAGCGCGCAGTGGATGATCTGGATCTGGGACCACTGGTAGATACCGCGATGACCCGCTGCATCAGCTGCACCCGCTGCGTGCGGTTCACGACCGAGGTCGCCGGGATCACCCAGATGGGCCAGACGGGGCGCGGCGAGGATGCCGAGATCACCTCCTATCTGAACCAGACGCTGGATTCGAACCTGCAGGGTAACATTATCGATCTGTGCCCGGTTGGGGCGCTGACCTCGAAGCCCTATGCCTTCACCGCCCGTCCTTGGGAGTTGACCAAGACCGAGAGCATCGATGTAATGGACGCCTTGGGCTCGAACATCCGCGTGGATACCAAGGGCCGCGAAGTGATGCGGTTCCTGCCGCGCAACCATGATGGCGTGAACGAGGAATGGATCAGCGACAAGACGCGCTTTGTCTGGGACGGCCTGCGCCGCCAGCGTCTGGACCGGCCTTATGTGCGTGAAAACGGTAAGCTGCGCGCCGCGAGTTGGCCCGAGGCGCTGACCAAGGCTGCTGAGGCGCTGAAAGGGGCCGAGAAACCTGCGGGCATTGTGGGCGATCTCGCTCCGGTCGAAGCGATCTTTGCGCTGAAGCAGATGATCGAAGGGCAGGGCGGTGTTGTTGAATGCCGCACCGATGGGGCCAAGCTGCCTGCGGGCAACCGGGGTGCCTATGCCGGAACTGCTGCTATCGAGGATATCGAAACGGCCGAGCGCATTCTGCTGATTGGCACGAATCCACGTGACGAGGCTCCGGTTTTGAACGCGCGCATTCGCAAAGCCTGGGCGCATGGGGCTGAGGTCGCCGTGGTTGGTCCTGCGGTCGATCTGACCTATCAGTACCACCACATCGGGGATGACCGGGCCGCGCTGCAACAAGTGGTCGACATGGGCGGCGATGATGAGATCAAGGGCAAGCGCTCACTGGTCATCGTGGGCCAGGGTGCCCTGCAAGAGGCTGACGGAGCTGCCGTTCTGGCCGCTGCTCAAACCATTGCCGCAAATACCGAAAGCGGCCTGATCATACTGCACACTGCCGCGTCGCGCGTCGGTGCCATGGATGTCGATGCCACCAATGAAGGCGGCATGGAGGCCATCAGCGCGGCGGATGTGATCTACAACCTCGGCGCGGATGAGGTCGAAATCGGCGAAGGGGCCTTTGTGATCTATCAGGGCAGCCACGGTGATCGCGGCGCGCACCGCGCCGATGTGATCCTGCCGGGCGCAGCCTATACCGAGGAAAACGGTCTGTTCGTGAACACCGAAGGCCGCCCGCAATTGGCCATGCGCGCCGGATTTGCGCCCGGTGAGGCCAAAGAGAACTGGGCGATCCTGCGCGCGCTGTCCGCAGAATTGGGCGCAACACTGCCCTACGACTCGCTGGCGCAACTGCGCACGGCTCTGATCGAAGCCGTTCCACATCTGGCGGAAGTCGACTCGGTGATCGAGAATGAGGTTCAGGCCCTCGATGCCGGCCCGCTGGGCAAAGCCAGCTTCCGCTATGCGGTTAAGGATTTCTATCTGACCAACCCGATTGCCCGCGCCTCGGAACTGATGGCCGAGCTATCGGCGCAGGCGCAGGGCCGCAAATCCGGGAAGATCGCGGCGGAATGAGCTCAAATTGTTTCATATCGTATTCGGGCGTGGCGGCCGGGCGGCAGATAGCCGCGCTTGAAATGCGTGTGGACCCGAAGATTAAGGGTGGCGCTGCAGCATCAGATGCTGTTTACACCAACGCGCCGACCCAGCCGCAGATCGCGCAGGCAACTGGCCTTTGCATCGCACGCGGACAACAGAATACCCACGGTGTGAGGACCAATGGCTGATTTCTTTAACACCCCAGGCGGAATAGCCATCATCATTCTGGCGCAAGTGCTTGCCGTTGTTGCCTTCGTGATGATCTCGCTGTTGTTCCTTGTGTACGGCGACCGCAAGATCTGGGCCGCCGTCCAGATGCGTCGTGGCCCCAACGTGGTGGGCGTCTACGGCCTGCTGCAATCGGTGGCTGACGCGCTGAAATATGTGGTCAAAGAAGTTGTGATCCCTGCAGGTGCAGACCGCACGGTGTTCATGCTGGCACCGCTGACGTCATTCGTGCTGGCGATGATAGCCTGGGCGGTGATCCCGTTCAACGATGGCTGGGTTCTGTCGGATATCAACGTCGCCATTCTTTACGTTTTTGCCGTATCCTCGTTGGAGGTTTATGGCGTGATTATGGGTGGTTGGGCGTCGAACTCAAAGTATCCATTCCTGGGCTCGCTGCGGTCTGCGGCGCAGATGATCTCCTATGAGGTCTCCATCGGCTTGATCATTATCGGCGTCATCATATCCACCGGTTCGATGAATTTCGGAGACATCGTGCGCGCACAAGATGGCTCGTTCGGTTTCTTCAGCTGGTACTGGCTGCCGCATTTCCCGATGGTCTTCCTTTTCTTCATCTCGGCACTGGCCGAAACCAACCGCCCGCCGTTTGACTTGCCCGAGGCGGAATCGGAACTGGTCGCAGGCTATCAGGTCGAATACTCCGCCACGCCCTTCCTGCTGTTCATGGCCGGAGAATACATCGCCATTTTCCTGATGTGCGCCCTGACAACTCTGTTGTTCTTCGGTGGCTGGCTGTCGCCGATCCCGGGCTTGCCGGACGGCGTGCTTTGGATGGTCGCCAAAATGGCGTTCTTCTTCTTCCTCTTCGCGATGGTTAAGGCAATCACGCCCCGCTACCGCTATGACCAGCTGATGCGGCTGGGTTGGAAAGTCTTCCTGCCCTTCTCGCTGGCCTGGGTGGTCTTCGTGGCTTTCGCTGCAAGGTTCGACTGGTTCTGGGGCGCATTTGCCCGTTGGAGCGTAGGAGGCTGATATGACTCAAATCGACTATACCCGCGCCGCCAAATATTTCCTTTTGCAAGACTTTTGGGTCGGCATGAAACTGGGGCTGAAATACTTCTTCGCCCCCAAGGCTACCGTGAACTACCCGCACGAAAAGGGCCCTCTGTCCCCGCGGTTTCGCGGTGAGCATGCCCTGCGCCGTTATCCAAACGGCGAGGAACGCTGCATCGCCTGCAAACTGTGCGAGGCGATCTGCCCGGCTCAGGCCATCACGATCGACGCCGAGCCGCGCGAAGACGGCAGCCGCCGCACCACGCGGTATGATATCGACATGACCAAGTGTATCTATTGCGGCTTCTGTCAGGAGGCCTGCCCGGTCGATGCCATCGTCGAAGGTCCGAATTTCGAATTCGCCACGGAGACCCGCGAAGAGCTGTTCTACGACAAGGAAAAACTGCTCGACAACGGCGAACGCTGGGAAGCCGAGATCGCCCGCAATCTGGAAATGGACGCGCCGTACAGATGAGTGACACGCCGACAAATCCGTTTGAGCTGATGATGAAGCAGGCGCAGGACATGGCCAAGGCGATGAACCCGGCGATGGAGAATTTCTCGCCCAAAGGGTTTGAGGCCCTTTGGCCGACCATGCCCAAAGAGATCATGGAGATGATGTTTGGCAACACCGTCAACAAAGACGGGCTGGATGCCAAGACCCGTCTGCTGCTGACGCTGGCTGGGCTGACCTGTCAGGGCGCACAGGCCGATACCGCTGTGCGCCAGACCGTACGCCATGCGTTGGAGGCCGGGGCGAGGAAACAAGAGATCGTGGAAACGATCGGTCAGATGTCGGTCTTTGCCGGCATCCCGGCCATGACCCGCGCGCTGGATCTGGCGCAAGAGGTCCTGGGCGATAACGAGGATGAGGATCAATGACCGTCTTTGCCTTCTACCTGTTTGCCATCAGCGCCATCACCGGCGGGCTGTTCACCGTGATCAGCCGTCAGCCTGTGCATTCGGTCCTGTGGCTGATCCTGTCCTTCCTGTCCTCGGCGGGGCTGTTCGTGTTGCTGGGGGCCGAGTTCGTGGCGATGCTGCTGATCATCGTCTACGTGGGCGCGGTCGCGGTTCTGTTCCTGTTCGTGGTGATGATGCTGGACGTGGACTTTGCCGAGCTAAAGGCCGAGATGGCCCGCTATATGCCGCTGGCCCTGCTGATCGGTCTGGTCATCCTGATGCAGTTTGTCATGGCTTTCGGAGCATGGGACAGCGCGCAGGGCGCGGCGGCCAATCTGGCCCAGCCGGTTCCAGCGGATCGCCACAACACCGAGGCGCTGGGTGTCATCCTTTACGATCAATACTTCCTTCTGTTCCAGCTGGCGGGCCTGATCCTGCTGGTCGCGATGATCGGCGCAATCGTGCTGACCCTGCGCCACCGTCAGGACATCAAGCGTCAGGACATCATCGGCCAGATGATGCGCGACCCGGCCAAGGCGATGGAGTTGAAGGACGTGAAACCGGGGCAGGGACTTTAAGACGATGATCGGACTTGAACACTATCTTACGGTCGCGGCGACGCTGTTCGTCATCGGCATCTTCGGTCTCTTCCTGAACCGCAAGAACGTCATCATCCTGCTGATGAGTATCGAACTGATGCTTCTGGCGGTGAATATCAACCTTGTGGCGTTTTCCAGCTTCCTCGGCGATCTGGTCGGGCAGGTGTTTACGCTGTTCGTGCTGACCGTTGCGGCGGCTGAGGCGGCGATTGGTCTGGCCATTCTGGTCTGCTTCTTCCGCAACCGTGGCACCATCGCGGTTGAAGACGTCAATATGATGAAGGGCTAAGAGAACTATGGAAACCACCATCCTCTTTGCCCCGCTGGTGGGCGCGCTGCTCTGCGGGTTTGGCTGGCGCTTTATCGGCGAGAAAGCGGCCATGTGGACCGCAACGGGCCTGCTGTTTCTGGCCTGTCTGCTGTCGTGGATCGTGTTCTTCACCTTCGATGGCGTTACTCAACAGATCGAGATCATGCGCTGGATCGAGAGCGGCTCGTTGTCGACAAGCTGGGCCATTCGTCTGGACCGGCTGACCGCGATCATGCTGATCGTGGTGACGACGGTTTCGGCGCTGGTTCACCTCTATTCCTTCGGCTACATGGATCACGACCCGCAATGGCGCGAGGGCGAAAGCTATAAGCCGCGTTTCTTCGCCTATCTGTCCTTCTTCACCTTTGCGATGCTGATGCTGGTGACGGCGGACAATCTGGTTCAGATGTTCTTTGGTTGGGAGGGCGTGGGCGTCGCCTCGTACCTGTTGATCGGATTCTACTATCGCAAGCCGTCGGCCAATGCGGCGGCGATGAAGGCGTTCATCGTCAACCGGGTCGGCGACTTTGGCTTTGCTCTGGGCATCTTTGCGCTCTTCCTGCTGACCGACAGCATCAACTTTTCGGACATTTTTGCTTCGGCAGCGACCCTGTCGGAAACGCAGTTGCATTTCCTTTGGGGCGAATGGAACGCGGTTGAGGTGATCTGCGTCCTGCTGTTCATCGGTGCGATGGGTAAATCGGCGCAGTTGATCCTGCACACATGGTTGCCGGACGCGATGGAAGGCCCGACGCCTGTGTCGGCCCTGATCCACGCCGCGACCATGGTGACCGCAGGTGTATTCCTTGTCTGCCGCATGTCGCCGCTGATGGAGTTCGCGCCGGGTGCGACTGGGTTCATCACCTTCCTTGGGGCCTCGACCGCGTTCTTTGCGGCGACCGTGGGTCTGGTGCAGACGGACATCAAGCGCGTCATCGCCTATTCGACCTGTTCACAGTTGGGCTACATGTTTGTCGCGGCTGGCGTCGGCATGTATTCGGCGGCGATGTTCCACTTGCTGACGCACGCATTCTTCAAGGCACTGTTGTTCCTCGGGGCCGGTTCGGTGATCCACGCGATGCACCATGAGCAGGAGATGACCGAATACGGCGGGCTGCGGAAGAAAATCCCCTATACGTTCTGGGCGATGATGATTGGCACGCTGGCCATCACCGGTGTCGGCATTCCGCTGACCACCTTCGGCTTTGCCGGGTTCCTGTCCAAGGACGCCATCATCGAGAGCGCCTATGCGGGCGGCACAGGCTATGCCTTCTGGATGCTGGTCATCGCGGCTATGTTCACCTCGTTCTACAGCTGGCGTCTGATCTTCCTGACCTTCTATGGTGAGCCGCGCGGGGACAAACATACCCACGAGCATGCACATGAAAGCCCGAAGGTCATGCTGATCCCGCTGGGTGTACTGTCTCTGGGCGCGGTCTTTGCCGGGATGCTCTGGTACGGCAATTTCTTCGGCCATGCGGACAAGGTCGGCAAGTTCTACGGTATTCCAGTTGCGGAGGCTTCGGAACATGCCGAGGGCGGAGACCACGCGGCGGATACGGCGCATGGGGATGATGCTCATGCCGACGATGAACACGGGGACGCTCATGCGGATGACGGCCATGGTGAGAAAGATGCCCATGGCGATCATCACTATGTCTTTGTGGGTGAGCCGGGCGAGGGTGCACTCTATATGGCGCCCGATAACCATGTGCTGGACGACGCGCACGCGGCTCCGAAATGGGTCAAGGTCTCGCCCTTTGTTGCGATGCTGCTTGGGTTCATCGTGGCCTATTGGTTCTATGTCGTGAACACCTCGCTGCCGTCGCGTTTGGCAGCAAACCAGCGTCCGCTTTACCTGTTCCTGCTGAACAAGTGGTACTTTGATGAGATCTACGATGCGATCTTCGTCAAACCGACCGTGGCTTTGGGCCGCTTCCTGTGGAAACGCGGTGACGGCAATACGATCGACGGCTTCCTGAACGGAGTGGCGATGGGCGTGGTGCCCTTCTTCACCCGCCTCGCGGGCAAAGCTCAGACCGGTTACATCTTTACTTATGCCTTCTGGATGGTCTTGGGCATCGCCGCCCTTGTCACCTGGATGTCGATCGGCGGAGGCGCACACTAATGGACAATATCCTATCTATTGTCACCTTCATCCCCGCCATCGCCGCAGGCATTCTGGCCCTGTTCCTGCATGGCGAAGATGCAGCCGCGCAGCGCAACGCCAAATGGGTCGCACTGGTTGCAACGACTGTGACGTTCTTTGTGTCCATCGGCATTTATACCGGCTTTGACCCCAACAACACCGGCTTTCAGATGGTGGAAGAGGGTGAGTGGCTGCTAGGCCTGAAATACAAGATGGGCGTGGACGGTATCAGCGTTCTGTTCGTGCTGCTGACGACCTTCATCATGCCGCTGACCATTCTGGCCAGTTGGAACGTGACCGACCGCGTGAAGGAATACATGATCGCCTTCCTGCTGCTGGAAACGCTGATGCTGGGCGTGTTCATGGCGCTGGATCTGGTACTGTTCTACCTGTTCTTCGAGGCTGGTCTGATCCCGATGTTCCTGATCATCGGCATCTGGGGCGGCGCGAACCGCATCTACGCCAGCTTCAAGTTCTTCCTCTATACCTTCCTTGGCTCGGTGCTGATGCTGGTCGCGATGGTCGCAATGTACGCCGACGCTGGCACCACCGATATCGAAGCGCTGATGAGCCATCAGTTCTCGTCCGAAGGGTTCAGCGTGTTGGGCGTCTATATCGTCGGCGGGATGCAGACCTTGATGTTCCTGGCCTTCTTCGCCTCTTTCGCGGTGAAAATGCCGATGTGGCCGGTGCATACATGGTTGCCGGATGCACACGTTCAGGCCCCGACTGCGGGCTCCGTCGTGCTGGCGGCGATCCTGCTGAAAATGGGCGGCTATGGCTTCCTGCGGTTCAGCTTGCCGATGTTCCCTGTGGGATCGGCGGTGATGACCGATCTGGTGCTGTGGATGTCGGCCATCGCTGTCGTCTACACCTCGCTGGTGGCGCTGGTGCAGGAGGATATGAAAAAGCTGATCGCCTATTCCTCGGTCGCGCATATGGGCTTTGTGACCATGGGCATCTTTGCGGCGAACCAGCAAGGCATTGACGGTGCAATCTTCCAGATGCTCAGCCACGGCTTTATCTCGGCCGCGCTGTTCCTGTGCGTCGGCGTGATCTACGACCGGATGCACACGCGTGACATCGACGCTTACGGAGGTCTGGTGGTCCGCATGCCCGCCTATGCGCTGGTCTTCATGCTGTTTACCATGGCGAACGTGGGCCTGCCGGGCACCTCCGGGTTTATCGGCGAGTTCCTGACCCTGATGGGCGCATTCCAGGTCAATACATGGGTGACGGCCGTGGCTGCGACCGGTGTGATCTTCTCGGCCGGTTATGCGCTGTGGCTCTATCGCCGTGTGGTCTTTGGCGATCTCATCAAGGAAAGCCTGAAAGCCATCACCGACATGAGCTCGCGTGAGCGTCTGATCTTTGCGCCGCTGATCGTGATGACCATTCTGCTGGGTGTTTATCCATCGCTGGTAACTGATGTGATCGGACAATCGACCGCTGCGCTAATCTCGAACTACGACACGGCTCTGGCCGCGGCTGAGGCTGCGACCCAGACGGCCGCCTCGCATTAAGGAGGCTTTGGAGACATGATCCAGGCTGATCTGACAATTATCATGCCGGAAATTGTTCTGGCGGTTTATGCGATGGCCGCGTTGTTGGGGGCCGTCTACACCACCAAGGACGCGCTGGCACCGGTGCTGGTCTGGGCCACCTCGGGCCTGATGGCGGTGCTGGCGATCTGGATTGCAATGAATGGCGACGGTGTGAACGTCGCCTTCAACGGTATGTTCGTGGATGACGGTTTCGCCCGGTTCGCAAAAGTCGCGATCCTGCTGTCCGCCGCCGCGGTCCTGTTGATGAGCCAGGACTACATGGCCCGCCGCGACCTGCTGCGGTTTGAATACCCGTTGCTGGTCGCCCTTGCCGCTGTTGGCATGATGATGATGGTCAGTGCCGGTGACCTGATGTCGCTTTATATGGGCTTGGAACTGCAGTCACTGTCGCTTTATGTGGTGGCCGCTCTGCGCCGTGACAGTGCGAAATCCACCGAGGCGGGTCTGAAGTACTTTGTACTCGGCGCGCTCAGCTCGGGTCTGCTGCTCTATGGCGCGTCGCTGGTTTACGGCTTTACCGGCACCACGCTGTTCTCGGGCATCATCGAGACGGTCCATCATGGAGATGTCTCGATTGGCCTGTTGTTCGGACTGGTCTTCATGATTTCCGGTCTGGCGTTCAAGGTGTCTGCGGTGCCGTTCCATATGTGGACACCGGACGTCTACGAAGGATCTCCGACGCCGATCACGGCGTTCTTTGCCACCGCGCCGAAAGTGGCGGCCATGGCGCTGTTCGCCCGCTTGATGCACGACGCGTTTGGCGGTGTGATCAAGGACTGGCAGCAAGTCGTCGTGCTCCTGTCGGTCCTGTCGATGCTGCTGGGCGCGGTTGCGGCAATCGGACAGCGGGACATCAAGCGGCTGATGGCGTTTTCGTCGATCGCCCATATGGGCTATGCGCTGATCGGTCTGGCTGCGGGCACGGAAATGGGCGTCAAAGCGATGCTGATGTATCTGGCCATCTATGTGACCATGAATATCGGCACCTTCGCCTTCATCCTGATGATGGAGCGTGACGGCAAGCCGGTCACCGATATCGACGCGCTACGCCAGTTCTCGAAACGTGATCCGGGCAAGGCACTGGCCCTGCTGATTCTGATGTTCAGCCTTGCGGGGGTCCCACCGATGCTGGGCTTCTTTGCCAAGTTCGGCGTCTGGCAGGCCGGGATCGATGCGGACCTGTTTGGACTGGTGATCGTCTCGGCCATCGCCTCGGTGATCGGTGCGTTCTATTACCTGCGGATCGTGTTCTACATGTATTTCGGCGCCGAGAACGAAGACCCGATCGAAACACGTTCCTCTCCGGTTCTTTGGACGGCGTTGATGGGGTCAGCCGCGCTGATGCTGATCGGCGTGTTCTATCAGTTCGGCGTGGAAGGCGCAGCAGCAGCTGCGGCGGCGACGCTTGTCAACTGATCCGGTTGCGCAGCAGACCCAGAGGGCTCGGTCGCATGACCGGGCCTTTTTGACATGAGCGACTGGCCGCAGGGATACGGCCTGCATGTGCTGCAGCAGGTCGACAGCACACTGAACGAAGCCACACGGATCGCACCCACTGCGACGGGTCCGGTCTGGATCATGGCGCATCACCAGACGGCGGCGCGCGGGCGTCGGGGCAGGGCTTGGGCCAATCCCAAGGGAAACCTTGCGACAACCCTGTTGATGCGGCCCGATGGACCGCCCGAGCAGGCTGCGCTGCGCAGCTTTGTGGCAGCGCTGGCGCTGTTTGATGCCTGCGTGGCGGTGACCGGTCGTGCGCAGGGACTGGCGCTGAAATGGCCCAATGATGTTTTGCTGAACGGCGGGAAGCTGGCCGGCATATTGCTGGAAAGTGCCGGGCAGGGCAAAGGTGTGATGCACCTGTCCATCGGCATCGGTGTCAATCTGTCCGAGGCCCCCACACCGGACACAGTCGAACCCGGAGCGGTGCGGCCCGTGTCTTTGCTGTCCGAGACCGGTGCTCAGGTGTCGCCCGAAGACTTCCTGACCGAGCTGGCAGCAGCCTTCGCCCGTTACGAAACCCAATTCACCACCTATGGGTTCGAGCCCATCCGCACCGCCTGGCTGGCCCGAGCGGCCCGGCTGGGTGAGGTCATCACCGCCCGTACCGCAACGTCCAAGACGGTCGGAACCTTCGAAACGGTGGACGCGGGCGGCAACCTTGTCCTAAACACCGCCAAGGGCCGCGTCAGCATACCTGCCGCGGATGTCTATTTCTAAAGGGGGCGCAAATGCTTCTGGCCATTGATTGCGGCAACACAAACACCGTTTTCTCGATCTGGGATGGCGAGAAGTTCCTGTGCACCCTGCGCACATCGACCCATCATGCGCGCACGGCGGATGCGTATTTCACTTGGTATTCCACACTGGTCAAGCACTACGGGATCGAGGCGGATATTACCGATGTAATTATCTCGTCCACGGTACCGCGGGTGGTGTTCAACCTGCGTGTCTTTGCGGATCGGTTTTTGGATGCCGCCCGCTGGTCGTGGGCAAGCCCGACTGCCTGCTGCCCGCCAACCCGCGTGTCGATGAAGGGACGCAGGTGGGGCCGGATCGGCTGGTCAACACGGCGGGCGCATATGAGCGGTTTGGCGGAGACCTGATCGTGGTCGATTTCGGCACTGCGACGACCTTTGATGTTGTGGCTCATGACGGGGCCTATGTCGGTGGTGTCATTGCGCCGGGTGTCAACCTTAGCCTTGAGGCGCTGCATCTGGCTGCAGCGGCGCTGCCGCATGTCGATATATCGAAGCCGCAAAAGGTGATCGGTACGCACACGGTGGAATGTATCCAGTCGGGTGTGTTCTGGGGCTATGTCGGTCTGGTGCGCGAGATTTGCGCCCGTATCAAGGGTGAGTCCGGGGTCCCGATGAAGGTGATCTCGACCGGTGGGTTGGCCCCGCTGTTCCAGCAGGCGGCTGAGCTGTTTGATGAATTCGAAGACGATCTGACGATGCACGGCCTGACCGTGATCCATCGCTATAACAAGGAAAATGGCTCAGCATGAGCAACGAGAGACTGATCTATCTGCCGCTGGGCGGTGCAGGCGAAATCGGCATGAATGCCTATGTCTATGGGTACGGCAAACCGGGTCAGGAGCGTCTGATTCTTGTCGATCTGGGCGTTGCGTTCCCGGACATGGACACCTCGCCCGGCGTTGACCTGATCTTTGCCGACATAAGCTGGCTGAAAGAACGCGCCGACCAGCTTGAGGCGGTTTTTATCACCCACGCGCACGAAGACCATGTCGGCGCGGTTGCCCACAGCTATGAGGCGTTGGGCGCGCCGGTTTATGCCCGCGCCTTCACCGCCAACATCGCGCGGCGCAAGATGGAAGAACACGGCCACCCGACCGAGGCGGTGCAAACCGCGTCTGCGTGGCCCGAGCAGATCAAGGCGGGGCCATTTACGGTTGGCTTCCTGCCCGTATCGCACTCGATCCCCGAAAGCGCGGGGTTGGTGATCGACACGCCTGCGGGCCGCGTCGTGCATTCGGGGGATTTCAAATTGGATGCTGACCCGGTGGTGGGTGAGGCGTTTAACGCCGACCTGTGGGCCGAGGTCGCAAAGTCGGGTGTCAAGGCGCTGGTCTGCGATAGCACCAATGTGTTCTCAGCCCATCCCGGACGCTCGGAATCCGAGGTCGGCCCCGAGATCACCCGTCTGGTGCAAGAGGCCAGCGGGATGGTGATCGCCACGACCTTCGCGTCGAACGTGGCGCGGGTGAAGACGCTGGCCGAGGCCGGGCAGCGGGCCGGGCGGTCGGTCGTGTTGCTGGGCCGCGCGATGCGGCGGATGATCGAGGCGGCGACCGAGACCGGTATCCTGACCGATTTCCCCAAGGTGATCAGCGCTGAAGAGGCCATCGACGTGCCTCGTCAGAACCTGATGCTGATCGTGACCGGCAGTCAGGGCGAGCGTCGCGCTGCCAGCGCCCAACTGGCGCGGGGCAAGTATCGCGGGCTTGAGGCGAAAGAGGGCGATCTGTTCCTGTTCTCGTCCAAAACCATCCCCGGCAATGAGCGGGGTGTGATCCGCATCATCAACCAGCTCAGCGAGAAAGGCGTCGATGTGGTCGACGACAGCTCGGGTCTGTATCACGTCTCGGGCCACGCTAACCGGCCCGATCTGGAGCGGGTTCATTCTTTGGTTGATCCTCAGATGGTGATCCCGATGCATGGCGAACACCGCCACCTGCGCGAACATGCCAAGCTGGCCGAAGCTGGTGGACGCACCGGGATACTGGCTGTGAACGGTACCATGCTGGACCTGACCGGCAATGCGCCCAAGGTGGCGGACTATATTGAAACCGGTCGGACCTATCTGGATGGCTCGGTGAAGATTGGTGCGCTGGATGGGGTTGTGCGCGACCGCATCCGCATGGCGCTGAACGGCCACATCACCATCACGGTCATTCTGGATGAAGAGGATGAACCGCTGGGTGAACCCTGGTGCGACACCATGGGCCTGCCCGAGATGGGATCGTCCCGTGCCGGGCTGGTCGAGGTGCTGGAAGAAGACCTCAATCAGTTTCTGATGCGGGCCGGGGCCAAGACTCTGCGCGACGATGACAAGCTGGAAGAAGGCCTGCGCCGGATCGCGCGCCAGACCGCACAGGCCGAGATCGGCAAAAAACCCGAGGTCACCGTGGTGGTCAGCCGGATGCGTTAATCCGCATACGGCATGGGATAGCCCCGAAGCTGCAGGAACAGGCTGGCCTCTTCATTGTTCAGAAAGAAGGGCACGGTTTCGGGCGGGTTCGGGTCTGCCGCGCGGGCGGCGATTTCGGCCAGAACGACCTCGGTTATGAAGGGCAGATCGTATTCGCGGGCCTGTCGGATTTTCACCCATTGCAGATGAGACAGCTCATCCGAGGCATGGGTGAAATCATCCAGATCGCCCTGAATGGCGTCCGCATCGACCAGAAAGAACCGCGCATCGAACCGGCGGGGCCGCCCGGGCGGTGTGACAGCGCGGAATACGAATTGCAGCGCCGAGGCCGAGGGGACAAAGCCCATTCCAGCAAAGCTCTGCCAATCCGTTGGCACGACGCCCTGCCAAGTGCCGGGTTGTCCCAGGATCAGCCCGGTTTCCTCCCACAATTCGCGGATTGCAGCGGCGGCCAGAGCGTTTTGCAACCCGGCCTGAGACTGCTGCGACAGGCGGTCGGTGCACAGATCGGGCAGTTGGGACGCCAGCGGCACATCTGCGTCCGCCGGATCAACTGCCCCGCCCGGAAAGACGAACTTGTTCGGCATGAAGGCGGCCTTGGCCCCCCGTTGCCCCATCAGGATCGACGGATCACCCAGTCTGTCCCGCAGGACAATCACCGTTGCGGCATTGCGAATGGCGGTTTTGTCCGCACTCATGCGGATTTGCCGAACCCGTGCATCCGTCGCGCCCATTGATAGGCCACAACCGCGCCCTTGAGGCGGGGCAGCAGATATAGCGACAGCGCCACGCAGCCAATCGAAAACGCGATCGCCATGGTCCACGGATCAGGCCGCCAATGCACGTAAGAGACATGCAACGCAGGCGCCAGCAGGTGCCCGACGATCAGGATCGTCAGATAGGCGGGCCCGTCATCGGCGCGGTGGTGAAACAGCTCTTGCCCGCAATGCGAACAGGCGTCGTTCACCTTGAGATAGCCGTGCAGCAGCTTGCCCTCGCCACAATTGGGGCATTTGCACCGAAACCCCCGGATCAGGGCGGGTTTGGTCGGGCGGTCTTCCTCGATCGTGGAATCGATGGTCTGATCAGTCATTTGAATCTCGCGCGTTTGTCCTGAGGCGATATAGGCCAGGCCGGGGCCTTCGGGAAAGGGGGTGCGTCGCTTTGCGGCGGCATCCCGCAACCTAACAGGAAACGGGGCTGTTTCAAACCGCGTGCAAAAAAGTTGAACCACGGGCGACGGAAACCTGCCGGCCCCGCGTTTGAACAGTATCAGCGGCGGCACAGGGCCGCGTTTATCAGGGAAATAAGTCATGAAAAACAAAACCTTCATCTTTGCGATCGTCGGGGCCGCCGTTGCGGTCACTGCGACTTCGGCCTTTGCCAAAGGGCCGCGCGTGAGCTTTGAGGAGCTGGATATCGACGGCGATGGTCAGGTGACGCTGACCGAAATCACTGAGCAGCGTATGCAGAAATTCACCTCGGCCGATGCGGACGGAGACGGGCAGCTGAGCGTCGAAGAAATGCAAGCGGCGGCTCAGGTCAAGGCCAACGAGCGTGTGACGAAGATGTTCGAAAAGCACGATGCAAACGCAGATGGGTTCCTCAGCGAAGATGAATTGCCCAAACCGCGCCGTGCCTCCAAGATGTTCGAACGCATCGATGCCGATGGAAATGGGTCGATCTCGGAACAGGAATATGCGGATGCAAAGGACCGGATGGGCGGCAAGCACAAGCGGCATCAGAAGTCGGATACCGACAACAACTGATGCAGGATGGAGGATCTGACCTCTGACCCGGACATGGCGCATGGCGGTTCACCCGCCATGCCCGACCCCAGCAACGAGGCGTTGCTGGGCCTGTTTGCTGATGGCGATGGCGCGGCGGCCCGCTTGCTGACCGACCGGCTGGGCCCCCGCTGTTATTCGGTCGCGTTGCGGATGCTGGGCAACCGGGCAGAGGCCGAGGATGTGACGCAAGAGGCGATGATGCGCCTGTGGAAGATCGCGCCGGACTGGGTGCCGGGGCAGGCGCAGATTTCGACCTGGCTCTATCGCGTGACGCTGAACCTGTGCGTAGACCTGCGGCGCAGGAAACGGCCCGATCCGCTGGAGAACGCACCCGAGCCCGAGGACGGTGCCGCCAGCGTGGTCGAGCAGATGCAAGAGGTCGCGCGCCGTGATGCTTTGCAAGAGGCGCTGGATCAATTGCCGGACCGGCAGCGGCAGGCGGTTGTTCTGAGGCATATCGAAGAATTGTCCAATCCCGAGATTGCCGGGATCATGGATATCTCTGTCGAGGCGGTGGAAAGTCTGACCGCACGGGGAAAACGGTCTTTGACGGCGATACTGGCCGGGCGCAAGGATGAACTGGGGTATGAACATGGCTGATCACGACACGGAACTTGAGGATCTGTTTGCGCAGGCGCGCGCGACGCGCGATGTGCTGCCTGACGCGCTTGCGGTTCGGATCGAAACCGATGCCGAGGCGGTGCGCCTGGCGCGCAAGACCAGAACCGCGCCCTCGTGGCGACAGCGCCTGCGAGGCATTGGTGGCTGGCAGGGGCTGGGCGGTCTTGTGGCCGCCAGCGCGGCGGGCGTCTGGATCGGTTTCGCGGCCCCGACTTTTTTGCCGGACCCGGCTGAGTTCTTGGTTTCTTCGGACACGACATATCTGATGGCCGATCTGAATTTCGACGATGATTATCTGGAGGATGCGGAATGACCGATACGCCTGCACCCAAACGCCGATGGATGCCGATTTTGCTGGTTGTTTCGCTGGCCATTAACCTGCTGGTGGCTGGTGTTGTCATCGGTACCATGCTGCGTTTCAAGGACAGGGACCGGGTGATAGGCCCGCCGGGATTCGGTCCGACCTTGTACTACGCACTGCCGAAAACCGAGCGCAAAGCGCTACGTAGCGAGTTGTCGGTGCTGCGGGGTAAGGGGTCCAAGCGGCGTGAAGAGGATTTTGGAGCGCTCAGTCAGGCCCTGCGGGCTGTCCCGTTCGAGCCGACTGCCGTTCAGGCACTGCTTGCGCAGCAGGCGCGCGCGACCTCGGACCTGCAAGAGGCGCTGCACGATCAATGGCTGACGCAAGTCACGGTCATGACGGATGAAGAGCGCGCCGTATATGCCGACCGTTTGGAGCAGGTGGTCAAGCAGGGGCCGCGCAAGCACAAAAAGCGCGATTGATCGACTGGCCCGTTACGCCGCGCTTTTGCGGATTTGCACCTGATTACGCCCGGCTTTCTTCGCCGCATAAAGCGCTTTGTCCGCGGACTGAAGCAGGCGGTTCACCGGGCTTACGTCTTGGCTGGCGGTTAGCTCCGGCGGCGCGCATAACTTGAGGCCGATGCTGATTGTGACCGGAATCAGCGTGGCCTGATCAGGCAGCGGGAAGGGTCTGCTGCATATGCTTTCGCAGATGATATCAGCTTGTCGCAAAGCCTTCTGTGCCGAGGTCTGCGGCAGTGCGATCATAAATTCTTCACCCCCGATACGGGCTACGAAACCGGGCAGTCTAAGCGCGGCTTCCAATCTGCGCGCCGCTTCACAGAGGACCAGATCACCGGCGGCGTGCCCGTAGCGGTCGTTGATGGACTTGAAATGATCGAGATCGCCCAACATCACCGCAAAGCTGTGTCCGCTGCATAAGGAGTGTTGGGCGATCCGTTCGAGCGCACGCATGGCATAGCGTCGATTGTGCAATCCGGTCAGGGGATCGGTCAGCGACTCGGCCAATCCCTTGCGCAAAGTCGCCCGCAATCGGTCATCGTGGGTTTTGCGCGCGATCTGGGTTTCCAGCCGCAGCGAGATTTCATCTGTATTGAACCCACCCAGACAGACGGCATCCGCTCCGCGATCCAGCGCCTCGGCGGCGAGGTTCGTATCCTCATCCGGCAGAACCGCGATCAGAACCGTGTGTCGAGTGCCGCTGCGAGAACGCAGATCGGCCAGCAGTTTCAGGCTAGCCGCTTCTGCTCCAAGCTCGATTATGATTGCGTCCGGTGGAACGTCGCCCAGCACACCGCGCAGGTTTGGCAGGGTGTG
The DNA here is from genome assembly GCF_056535465.1 of Ruegeria sp. G7. NCBI lineage: Bacteria > Pseudomonadati > Pseudomonadota > Alphaproteobacteria > Rhodobacterales > Roseobacteraceae > Ruegeria > Ruegeria sp. G7. The sequence continues at coordinate 2,212,663 of NZ_JBQFIL010000001.1, forward strand.
GGCACTTAGCCGGTGGCGGGTCTGCCCGCTCAGGGCTTTGCTCCATAACGCGCCGGTGCGGGGCGAATACGTCAAGAGTGCGATCCGTGCAGCCGGCGCAGGTGCGATCAGGGCCGCAGGTGGTTCTGCAAAGCCCATCGATTGCGGATCATCGCGCGCGTCGAGGTCATGCCGGTCAGCCCGCGCGCGCAGCAGGCTGCGAATACGGGCCAATAACAACGTATCCTTGAGCGGATAGCCCAGCACATCATCCAGCCCGTCGGAAAGTGCGCGCAACCGCGCGGCCTTGTCGTTTTGTGGGGCAATGGCCACCACGGGAATATCCGCAAGCGCAGGCTCGGCCTGCATCATCCTTTTCACGTCGGCTGCCGTACCATCTGGCAAAGTCTGCGCGGTAAGGATAAGATCCGGTCGCGTCCGCCGCGCAAGCGACGCCAACCCAGAGAGCTTTTCGCCCTGCGCAACATGATACCAGGCCGCAGTCAGCTGCACCTTGAGCATAATGCGATTGGTCGAAACACCGTCGAGGACGAGTATGGTGCCTTGCACAGACATAGCCATTCACCGTTAGATTGCATGCGTTGCCAAAGTGTTTATGAGTCTGGTTAACAAACCCTTTCCAAGACACGATCCGGGGCCAGTTTATGCCGATCTCTGCCAATTCCGCCGAAACTCTGGCCTTGAACGTGCTGGGTTGGCTGGTCGGAAACGAAGAGCTTTTGCCTGTTTTTCTAGGTGCCAGCGGTGCGTCCGCCGAAGATTTGCGTGCCCGCGCGGGCGAGGTCGAGTTCCTGACGTCGGTTCTCGATTTCCTGATGCTTGACGATTCGTGGGTGATCGCCTTTTGTGACGCCAATTCCGTCCCCTACGATCTGCCTGGTCAGGCCCACGCGGTGCTGGCGGGCGCATCGGACATGCACTGGACCTAATCTGCAGGAGCCCCTATGCCCATCGACGCCCTTTTGTTCGACAAGGACGGTACACTTTTTGACTTTGCCGCTACCTGGGGCGCTTTCGGGCGCGTTGCGCTTGAACGTCTGTCGAAAGGCGACGCAGAGCGCGCGGTTGAAATGGGCAAGGCCATCGGGTTCGACTTTGCACAAGAGACTTACGAGGCCGACAGCGTTGTAATTGCAGGCACAGTCGACGAGGTGGCAGACGCATTGCGGCACCATCTGCCTGAAACATCGCGATCTGACCTCGTGGAGACACTGAATCGGGCCTCGGCCGAGGCGCGGCAAATCCCATCGGTGCCTTTGGCTCCGTTTCTGGAGGGGTTGCGGCAAAGCGGGCTGAAGCTGGGCGTCGCCACCAATGATGGCGAGATGCCCGCGCTGCAGCATCTTGCATCGGTCGGGGTGCAGGATCATTTCGATTTCGTTGCCGGATATGACAGCGGGCACGGGTTCAAACCCGGACCGGGGCAATTGCTGGCCTTTGCCAAACATATCGACGTTGATCCGTCGCGCATCGCGATGGTGGGCGACAGCCTGCATGACCTTGAGGCCGGGCGGGCCGCGGGCATGGTGACCATCGGTGTCCTGACCGGAATGGCCCCGGCTGAAACACTCGAGCCTCTGGCAGATGTCGTGCTGCCGGACATCGGGCATATTCCCGCATGGCTGTCTAACAGTTAACCATCTGCGCTGAAAATCGCCGCTTCACACGGCAAAACCGACACGCGGTGTCGCAGACAGAGCGGCCATAGAACAACCTTCCGGGCTTGCTTGGGAAAAGCAGTGCCCGGAGGAAACCATGGCCGACAGCAATACTCGCAAACGTCGCGGCGGTGGTCGCGCGGGGGCAGCCGCCCGGCGCGGCAGTGCCGTGATCGATCAGATGCCGTGGAACCCGCCGGTTAACATCGACCGCCCAACCGAACCGCTGAGCCCCGAAGGGATCGAGGCGATCCATGAGGGCGCGATGCGCATCCTCGAAGAAATCGGGATCGAGTTCTACAACAAGGAAGCCATTGGCATCCTGCGCGAGGCCGGGTGCACCATCAATGGTGACAACGTTCGCATGGGCCGTGACTTTGTGATGGAGATGGTGCGCAAGGCCCCCAGCAGCTTCACCATCACCCCGCGCAATCCCGATCATACGATCGAGGTCGGCGGGCGTACGATGCTGTTCGGCAATGTCTCGTCCCCGCCGAACTATTGGGACATGGAGATTGGCAAGAAGGTTCCGGGCACACGCCGGATGTGTCAGGACCTGCTGAAGCTGACGCAATATTTCAACTGCATCCATTTCGCGGGCGGTTACCCGGTCGAGCCGGTGGATATACATGCCAGCATTCGTCATCTGGATGTGCTCTATGACAAGCTGACGCTGACCGACAAAGCGATGCACGCCTATTCGCTGGGCAAAGAACGCGTCGAGGACGTGATGGAGATGGTGCGCATCGCCGGCGGCCTCAGCCACGAGGAATTCGAGGCATCGCCCCGTATGTATACCAACATCAACTCGACCTCGCCGCTGAAACATGACCATCCGATGATTGACGGCTGTCTGCGACTGGCCCGGCGCGGGCAGGCCATCGTGGTGACGCCGTTCACTTTGGCCGGGGCGATGGCACCTGTCACTATGGCCGGGGCGGTGGCGCAGTCGCTGGCCGAGGCCCTGTGCGCGATTGCGCTGTTCCAATACGTCCGGCCCGGCATCCCCTGTGTGATCGGGACGTTTACCTCGAATGTCGACATGAAATCGGGCGCGCCCGCGTTTGGGACGCCGGAATACATGCGCTCCACCCAGATGACCGGACAGATGGCACGGTTTTACGGGCTGCCGATGCGGTCGTCGGGCGTATGCGCGGCCAATGTCCCGGATGGACAGGCGGTATGGGAGACGTCGAACTCGCTCTGGGCGGCGGTGCAGTCGGGGACCAATATGGTCTATCACGCGGCGGGCTGGCTTGAGGGCGGGCTGATCGCGAGCCCGGAAAAGTTCATTATGGATTGCGAGATACTGCAGCAAATCCAGCGCTATATGCAGCCTGAGATCAACGCCACAGGGCCGGATGAGATCGCATTGGATGCAATTCGGGCAGTGGGCAATGACGGGCATTTCTTTGGCATCCAGCATACACAGGATCGATACACAACGGCATTTTATCAGCCGTTCCTTAGCGACTGGAAGAATTTCGAGGCCTGGGAGGTCGCAGGCAGCATCTGGACTGCCGAGCGGGCGCACAGGATGTTCAAAGAGATCGTTAACAGTTTCGAGCCGCCCGCGCTGGATGAGGCCATCCGCGAAGAACTGGCTGACTTCGTGACCCGCCGCAAGGCTGAAGGAGGCGCCCCGACCGACTTCTGATCGCCTTTCATCTCAGGCTGAGATTACATCGTATTGTCATGATCCGATGTGGGATTTTGGGCATTTGTTAAGCTTTCTGGGTTCACTTGTCACGGGTATCCAAACCGGGGCTTTTCATGCATGGGCTGATCAACAGGGCGATTCAATCCTTTGTGTGCGCCACCTATGGCCGCCCATGTTGGCAGCAGGCGATGCAAGCCGCAGGTTTGGATTTTGAAGAGTTTGAGGCGATGCTTATCTATGACGCCGATGTCTCTAGCCGCGTTCTTGACGCGTTGTGCGCCGATCTGGAGCGGCCAAAAACAGAGTTTCTGGAAGATCTGGGAACGTATTTGGTTTCGCATCCGAACATGGAGGGGTTGCGCCGCCTGCTGCGCTTTGGCGGCGTAAGCTATGTTGAGTTTCTTCATTCACTGGATGACCTGTCGGACCGGGTACGGCTTGCGGTTTCGGATCTGGTGTTGCCAGCGCTTGAGTTGCAGGAGCATTCGCCCGCCGAATATCGGTTGCATTGCGCTCCGGGCCTGCCAGGGTTTTCCAGCGTTATGACCGGGGTATTGCGCGCTATGGCGGATGATTATGGGGCGCTGGTTATCTTAACCTATGAAGGGCAACAAAGTCATGCCGAAGTGATTTCGATCATCCTGATCGAAAGCGCATTTTCCCAAGGGCGCCATTTCGATCTGGGGGGGCGACAGGTATGACATCGACAGATGCGCTGACACCGCTTCTGGAAACGCTCTGCCCGATGTTCGTGCAGATCGATGATGCGGGTCGGATTGTGCGGGTCGGTCCGACCTTACAGAAACTGCGTCCCGACAGTTCGATGGCAGGAGCCTATTTTCTGGACATCTTCGAGCTCTTACGGCCCCGTTCTGTGACTAGCCTTACGGCATTGATTGCGACGCATGGCACCAAGCTTCATTTACGATTTCAGGACGCGCCCCGCACCGCGCTGAAGGGGCTGATTGCGCCCCTGCCGGGTGGTGGTGCGATAATTAATCTGTCCTTCGGCATCTCCATCCTGGACGCGGTGCGGGATTATGCGCTGACAAGTGCGGATTTCTCTGGCACCGATCTTGCGATCGAGCTGTTGTATCTGGTCGAAGCAAAATCCGCCGCGATGGAGGCGTCGCGTTCTTTGAATTTGCGTTTGCAGGGGGCCAAGCTTGCTGCGGAAGAGCAGGCCTATACCGATACTCTGACGGGGCTCAGGAACCGCCGTGCAATGGATCACCTGCTGGGGCACCTGATCTCGATGAAGGCAAGCTTTGCGTTGATGCACCTTGATCTGGATTTTTTCAAATCGGTCAACGACCGTCTCGGGCATGCTGCAGGTGACTATGTGTTGCAACAGGCCGCCCAGATCATGCTGGCCGAGACGCGCGGGGATGATACGGTAGCTCGGGTAGGGGGCGATGAGTTCGTCTTAATTTTCAAAGGCATGACAGATGTCGATAAGCTGGACAGAATCGCATGCCGCCTGATCGCCCGGCTGTGTGAGCCAATGCAGTTCGAAGGGGCGGAGTGTCAGGTTTCGTGCAGCATCGGCACTGCGTTATCGACACAGTTCGAAGCAGCGAAAGCGGTCGATATCCTGCACGCTGCGGATCTGGCGCTTTATGCGGCGAAACGGGGCGGTCGCTCCTGTCATCGGTTTTATTGCGCGCTATCCGGCGCGCAACAGCCGAGTTGATTGCTACGGCTTCAATTTGGTCAAAGCCGATCCAGCACTTTGGCGATGTGGCGCTGCACCTGCGGTAGTTCGGATATTACGGGCATGACGTGACCGCCGAACGCGGCGCGCTCAAGCTCTTGCGGGACATCTTCAAGCACGTGCCCACCGGTGCAGGCGAAAAAGGGCAGGCAGATTGCTTGCTGCCCCGCGTCTGCCGCCGCATCGGCGATCGATGGGGGTTGTTCAACGAAACCGGTGCGGACGGTTTTGAACGGAAGCTTCTGCGCCACGGCGTCAGTGAACGCCTGCGCGACGCGGGCGGGATTGGCGCTGCGCCCTGAACCGTGGGCCGCTACGATCAAATCAGTGCTCTCAGCGTTCCAGCCTTTGTCTTGCAGGACAGTGCGCAGGGCATCGGCGACCAAACCGGGAAGTTCGGGATCAATCCCCAAGGGATCAAGAATCCGTACGGGCCGTTGACCGATCCGCTTCGGCAGGGCGCTGGTGACAAACCATCCGCGCGCCATGAACAACGGGTAAACTGCGGTATCCTCGGGGAGGTCATCAAGTCGGGTCTCGAGCGATTGCGGAGCAGCCAAAGTGGCCGAGCGCACGTTGACCCGATGACACAGCGCATCGACCTCAGCGGCCAACGAGGCAAGCGCGTCTTCGGCGGGGGCAGGGTCAGAAGGTTGGCCATGGGCAACGATGACAGCGTTTGGCATATTCGAGCTCCGGTTTTGTCACGCGATAGGTGTTACGATGACGGCTAAAGTCAATGCGGCAGTCAGCCCAAAAGGGTCAGCCAAAGCCAGACGGTGAGGATAGACGCCCCTGTTCCGATCAGAACCGACGAAGCAGCGACCCGTTTGGCGCGCCCGTAGATGTTTGCGAAGATATAGGCGTTGAAACCCGGTGCCATCGCGGCGGTCAGCACACCTGAACGGAACAGGTCCTGGGGCAGCGATAGCGACGTTCCGAACAGCCAGACGAGGCTGGGGTGCAGGATCAAAGAGATGCCGCAAACAAACAAGATCGCGCGCAGATCACCTTCGGGGCGGTACTTCACCAGCACGCCGCCCAGAGCAAACAGCGCTCCGGGTAGTGCGGCGCGAGTGATCAGGTTCAGTGCGTCATCCACCACGGTAGGGATGCCGAGGCCCGAGAGGTTGACGATGAAACCCAACCCGATTCCCAGAATCAGGGCGTTCTTGAACATGGCGGTCAGCACGGATTTGATCATCTGTGCGCCGCCGTGGCCCCGGTGCCGGAACACTTCCATGACCGTGATGCCCACGCCATAGCAAAAGGGCGAGTGGAACGCGATGACCGCGAAGTTGCCGGTCAGGTTTTCGGGGCCATAGGCGCGCTCGGTGATCGGTAGGCCCAGCAGGACTGAGTTCGAGAACAGACAGCAGAAACCGATGGCGACGCAATCCTCCCAGTCGCGGCGGAAGATCAGGCGCGCGCCTATCATACCGACGACGAAACACAGACCGGCGGCGGTGTAGAAACTGCCCAGCAGCCGGGGATCGAAACTGGCGCTGAGGTCAAGGTTGGCGATTGCAAGAAACAGCAGGCAGGGGATGGCGAAGCCCTGTGTGAACTTCATCAACCCGTCGATATGGACCTCGCGGAAGTACCCCAGTCGCGTTGACAGATACCCGGCGCCGATCACCAGAAAGACCGGCAGGATGACGTCAATCAGGCTTTGGAACATGGCAAAGCCGTGGGCAGAGTGTCGGAGGCGGCCAGCGACCCGCCCCCTAAAGCGCTTGCCGGATCACCATCCCGTCGAAGGCGGGCGTGATGTGGTCCGGGGTTTCGGCCTCGACCGTGGCATAGTCCATATCGATATGCATATTGGTCAGAATGGCGCGTTTCGGGGTCAGTTGCTCGATCCAGCCCAGCGTCTTTTCCAGATGCGCGTGGGTGGGATGGGGCGTGCGGCGCAGGGCGTCGATGATCAGGCAATCGAGGCCCTGTAGCTCAGCCCATGCGTCGTCATAAATCTCTGAAACATCAGGTAGATAGGCGAGGTTCCCTATCTTGAATCCCAGCGCGTCGATCATCCCGTGATTGACCAGAAAGGGTTGCAGCGGGATCGCTCCGCCCGGTCCGTCGATTTCGAACGGGCCGTCGATTGTGTGCAGGTCAAGGATCGGTGGGTAGGGTGAGCCCTTGGGCTGCACAAACGCATAGCCAAACCGGCTGAGCAGATCATTCTGCGTATCACCATCAGCCCAGACCGGGACGCGCGCCTTCATGTTGAAGAAGATCATCCGCAGATCGTCCAGACCATTGGTGTGATCCGCATGGGAATGGGTGTAAACAACCGCGTCCAAGCGCCCCGTACCGCTGCTCAGCAACTGGCTGCGCATGTCTGGCGAGGTATCGATCAGGACAGACGTGGTACCATCCGGCCCGTCGCGTTCAACCAGTACCGAGCATCTGCGGCGGGTGTTCTTGGGATTGTCGGGATCGCATGCCCCCCACAGCCCGCCCAGCCGGGGCACGCCACCGGATGAACCGCAGCCCAGGATCGTGCAGCGTATCTCGCTCATGCGGCGACCTTATACGTGGCGGCCTTGGTGAATAGCCGGTCGAAATTAGCCTGCGTCTGAGCGGCGAAATCGGCGTAGTCCACCCCGAACACTTCGGCCCCTTTGCGGGCGGTGTGGGCGGTATAGGCGGGCTCATTACGTTTGCCACGGTTGGGCGGAGGGGCCAGATAGGGCGCGTCGGTTTCCACCAGAATGCGGTCGATGGGCGCGGCGGCGAAGATGTCGCGCAGCTCCTGACTTTTGGGGAAGGCGGCGATGCCGGACATGGACAGGTAAAAGCCCAGATCAAGCGCCGCGCGGGCCAGTTCCGCCGAAGATGAGAAGCAATGCATGACGCAGGAATAGGGCGCGTTGCGGTGTTCCTCGGCCAGAATGCGGGCCATGTCGTCATCTGCCGCACGCGCGTGGATGATCAGCGGCAGGCCGGTTTTCTGGGCGGCTTCGATATGAATGCGCAGCGACTGTTGCTGCACCTCTGCCGACTCCGCCGTGTAGTGATAGTCCAGCCCGCTTTCGCCGATGCCGACGAATTTTGGATGACGGGCCAGCGCGACCAGTTCATCCACCGTGGCCATCGGCTCGTCTGCGGCGCTCATCGGGTGGGTGCCAGCGGCGTAGAAGACCGGCGCGTGGGCCTCGGCGATGGCGCGCACGGTGGGTTCGTTGCGCAGGCGGGTGCAGATGGTGACCATGCGGGTTACGCCGGCCTCAGTTGCGCGGGATACGATGTCGTCCAACTGGCCGTCGAAATCCGGGAAGTCCAGATGGCAATGGCTGTCGGTAATTTCGGGGGTGGGGCTCATCAGTTGTGACCGGCGGTTTCCTGTATCTTGAACACCGTATCTAGGACAAGCGAGGCAGGGTCAAGGTTCACCGCCTGCCCATGCCGCGCGCGTGATGTGATCAGCGCGGCGGCCTCGGCCCATTGGCGGGCCTTGTGCGCAGAGCCCGAAAGGCGGGCCAGCGTTTCCGCCTCATTTGGGGCGGCTTCGGGCATAGGGGCCGCGCCGGTTGCGCCGGTCAAGGCAAGGCGGGACAGGGCGATGTCGATGAGTGATAACAGAAGGTCGAACCGTTCAGCCGCGCCGCGCTGGGCGGCGGTTTCGGCCAGTTTCAGCGCGCGCTGCCGGTCAAGCCGGGGCAGGGTGCCCAGAATGGCGATCAGTTCGGCATAGAGGTCCAGCCCGCCCAGATTGATCAAGCGCACCGCGTCGCCGACCGAGCCTGCCGCGAGGGCGGCCAGATGGTCCGCTTGCGCGGGCAGTTCCGCGCTGGTCTGCGCCAGCGCGGCCTGCATGTCTTCGACCCCCAGAGGCGACAGGCGCAGGGTTCGACAACGGGACCGGATGGTCGGCAACAGACGCGAGGGTTGGTGCGAGATCAACAGCAGGGTCGTACGCGCGGGCGGTTCTTCGAGCATCTTCAGCAACGCGTTGGCGGCGCTGGTGTTCATCTCATCGGCTGAATCCACGATAACGACCCGCCGTCCGCCATCGGCGGAGGACAGACCAAAGAACCGGCCCAGTTTGCGGATGTCATCAACGACGATCTCATTGCGCAGACGCCCCTGATCGTTGACCGAGCGGGTGATCGCGGCCAATCCGGGCTCTGCCCCGGCCAGGATGCGGTGCGCGACCGGGTGATCGAGGGCGATCTCAAGCGTCTCGGGCGGCGGAGGGGCTCCGAACAGCCCGCCGTCATCTGCCGGAGGTGTCGCCAGCAGAAACCGCGCGATACGCCATGCCAGCGTCGCTTTGCCAACGCCGCGCGGACCGGTCAACAGCCAGCCGTGATGCAACCGGTCCGAGGTATAGGCGGTCAGAAAGGCCCGTTCGGCCGCGTCCTGCCCGAACAGTTGCACCGTTTCGCGCGGGTGCGGTGCGCCGAGGGCCTGATCCGGGGATGGGATTTCGTCGCTCATGTCTCGTTCATCGCAGGACTGTTGTAATGATATCTGTCACATCCTGCGCGACGCTGTCCATGTCCCGGTTGCCGTCAACAACGTGAAATCGGTCGGAAAACTCGTCCGCGAGCGCCAAAAAGCCAGCGCGCATTTTTTGCTGCAGCTCAAGGCCGAAATCTTCAAAGCGCTCCTCTGTGCCCTGACGTCCCTTTGCGCGCGACAGACCTGTTTCGGGGTCCATATCGATCAGCAGGGTCAGATCAGGCTCACGCTGGATCATCAGTGCGTGCAGCTGATCGACCATCCCGCGCAAATCCCCGCGCGACAGGCCCTGATACATGCGGGTGCTGTCGGCGAAGCGGTCACAGATCACCACCTTGCCAGCAGCCAGAGCGGGTTCGATGGTCCGTTCCAGATGGTCGCGCCGGGCGGCGGTGAACAACAGAATCTCGGTCTCGGCAGACCAGCGATCCGGGTCCCCCTGAAGCACCAAAGCGCGGATTTCTTCGGCCCCGGCTGATCCACCGGGCTCGCGTGTCAGGACGACCTCGCGGCCTTCGGCGCGAAGATGTTCGGCCAGCAGGCGCGCCTGAGTGGATTTTCCCGATCCGTCAATGCCTTCAAAGGTCAGGAATACTCCGCGCGGCGTCACATTTGCTCCAACGGGATATTGATCACGTCTTTCAGAACGATGCCGCCAACCGTCATCATGCGCACAACAAATCCGCCTTGCGCAACGTCCCGGTCGGCCACAAGCGGACGGCGGATTTCCGGCAGGCCTTCGGGTTGGATCACAAGCTCGGCCAGTTGCTGGCCTTTTGACACCGGCGCATTGATGGGACCGTCATAAACAACCTCGGCCTTGATGTCCTTTTCGCCCAGAACGGGGAACAGAAGGGTCAGGTCCTCTTGCGGGACAAGTCCAACCGTCTTTTCGGCGCCCATCCATAGCTTGGCTTGTGCTACCGGTTCTTCCGCTTTGGCAACTGTCCTCTCGACAAAATTTCGAAACGACCAGTTAACCACGGCCTCAGCCTCCTCTGCGCGGGTACGCGTGCTGTCGAGGCCCGTTAGAACAAACACAACCCGGCGGTCGCCCTGTTTGGCCGAGCCCACCAGGCCATATCCGGCCTCTTGCGTGTGCCCGGTTTTCAGCCCATCCGCTCCGATGCCCAGACGCAGCAGCGGGTTGCGGTTGCGCGAGTTCGAAGGCGCGCGGCCATCGAATTCGAATTCTTCTTCGGCAAAAAGCGGATAGTATTCGGGAAAATCGGTGATCAGGCGGTCGGCCAGAATGGCAAGATCATGCACCGACATCATGTGCCCGGCGGCGGGCCAGCCGTTGGAATTTGCGAAGTTCGATTGGTTCATGCCCATCTGCTGCGCGCGTTGCGTCATGAACCGGGCAAAACCGGCCTCGGTCCCATCTGGGCTCAGGGCTTCGGCAATCACCACGCAGGCATCGTTGCCAGACAGCACGATGATCCCTCGTAGAAGGTCCTCGACTGTTACGCGGTCCTGCGTGTTCAGAAACATGGTCGAGCCGCCATAGCTCATGGCATGTTCCGAGACGGGCAGGGTCTCCTGCAACGTCAGACGCCCGTCGCGCAGAGCCTCGAACGCGACATAGAGCGTCATGAGCTTGGACATCGAAGCGGGAGGCAACGGCTGGTCGGCGTCTTTCGAAAGCAGCACCGTACCGGTTTTCTGGTCCATCACATATGCGGCTCGCGCCGTTGTATCAAAGGCGAGAGCGGGCAGTGCCAGTACCGATAGCCCAAAGGCAAGGCATGTGGATCGCAGTGCAGAGAGCATTGTGGGCCTCCTCATCTCAGTTCTTGGCCGTGAAGGCATCGGTAAAGCCGAGGTCTTTGACGTCGTTCAACAAAGCGCGGCGTTCGGCCCGGGTCGAAGCTGGACCAACCAGCACGCGCCACACGGTGTTGTCGTCCCCTTTCAGTTCGGCCACCTGAGCAGCCATGCCATTGCGCCGGATTTTGTCCGCCGCGCTTTTGGCATTGGCCTCGACACTGAACGTGCCAGCCTGAACAAATGGCTTCGCCAATCCGTCGGTCGCCTCGGGTGCGGCGGCAGCGGCTGCAGCTGCGCTTGTCGGCGCACTCGCCTCAATGGCTGCCTCGGCCCCTGCTATCGGATCCAGTTGGGTTTCGGTGATGGCATTGGGATCTTTCTTCTGCCACCATTTCCGCTTGGCCGGCTTTTCGACCGGAGGCGTGACGTCCGGGTCAGACAAAGTAGCGGCTGCTGTCTGCTCACTGGCCAAAGCGGCTTCGGTCCCGGTTTCCGCTAGCGGCGCGGTCGTCACTTCTGCCTCGGCTGCTATCGTCTCGTCGGGGGCCTTCTTTTGCCACCACTTGCGCTTTGCCGGGGCTTCGGATGTCGCCGTTTCGGCCACGGTATCGACCGCGTCGACAGTCGTTTCAGCCGCCTCTTCACCAGCCGAAGCCACCGCTGCGCCTGCGACCGCCGCCGCGGCCGCAGTTTCTTCCGCAGGTTTCTTTTGCCACCACTTTCGCTTGGCGGGCTTCTCGGGGGTGTCTGCTTCGGCAATGTCGGCTGGCGCGGCGTCTTCCTCTGTGACGTCGGGTGTTGCAGGATCATCTGCGATTGGCGGCGGAGCGGGCGCGACTTCTTCGCGCCGCAACGCGACCACTTCGATCCGGGTAGGTGCCCCGGCCAGCATGCCCAGCTGTGATGCGGCAGAAGACGACACCTGCAGCGCAGGTCCCGGCAGGTTCCGGTCGCGGCGGAACAGGGCCCCGGTCACAGATTTATTGTTGGCCGTATTCTTGATCAGCACACGTTCGGGTTGTGAAACATCAGGATGTGCGACCCAGACACCGCCCAGAGAAGGACGTCCATCCCAAAGGCCCGCTTCGGTCACCTGAAACACCTCGGGGGCTTCCACGTCACGTTGGTTCGAGGCGTTGGCCTCGGGGAACAGTTCAAACCTGTTCGTGTTGTCGGCGTCTTCGCCTGTTTGTTCTTCGGCCTCGGGGGGCTGCAGGTTGAACCCTTCCTCGCACCCTGCCAAAGCCGCCAAACTCACGGCCAGAAACGCCAGCCGTTGTGGCCCAAAGCGTGTGCCAGTCGCTCGCTTCATTGTCTCATCCCTTGCCTGACCAGGCCTTCAAGGCCGCGCCCCAACCGCGTCGCGCTGGTTCTTGTTGCCAGTCTCGTGCGGTCTGATACGCGGATCATAACGCGGGTGCCGGTCCATGGAAAGAGCGCTGGTTTCGCTTCGGCAATAAATCCCGCTTTATGGCTTGCCTCTGCCGGCATCTGCGCTTAGACCCGGCCTCACGCGGGGAGGTGGCAGAGTGGTCGAATGCGGCGGTCTTGAAAACCGTTGGGCGTGAGAGCGTCCCCAGGGTTCGAATCCCTGTCTCCCCGCCACTCATACCTGTCTCACTTCAGTTGTGTTTTCTGACCCGGAATTGTGCCGCAATTCCCGCGCGTTGGCGCGTACGCTTTCAATCAGAGACGGAGCAGATCGTACACTCAGAGCGCAATTTCGGCCGCAGTCTCACTGCCGCACTTTGGCGGGGTCGCTTTGGGTTGGATTTCCCTGATAACTTGCATTTTACAGGGAATTTCCGTGAAACAGGTCTGAGTCCCGTCATGTATCCTGTCGGAACTGTTTGTTTTACAATGGTTTCTGCCGGGTTTTCCCTGAAAGGTGGAACAGGGAATTTTCTCGCGGGAACAGGGAATTTTCCTGACGGTTCAGGGAAGGCGAATGCAGTATCAGGGAGTACGGAATTCGCGGTGTCAAAAGCCGAACAAGCGTTCCTGTTCGGACCAATCAAGTGGGTGGGTCGCGCTGACCAGACGCTTGAGCGTGAGTTCCGGCGGCTGCGTGCCGTCGAGAATCGCGGCCTGAATTTTTGGTGACAGAAAGGCGAGCTGAGCACGGGTACGAATGAAGGCGCCGGGGAGGTTTTCCCGTCGCGCAATTTCCATCAGTTGAACTCCGGTTTTCAGATCACGGGCCCAGCCATGGGCACGGATCAGCATGGACCGGAGGTGAGGATCGGGTTGGGGTGCCATGTCTCCGGCGATGACCTTGGCCTCGACGCCGCGTCGGCGTAGATCGAAGGATGCGGTGATGTGGGTTAGGTCCGGGTGCAGATGATCGGCCGTGGTGCCGAATGCGCCTGACAGGGATTTACGATCCAATTCGAGGTCGATCTGCCCGCGTGCAATTTTGCCTTTGGCCAAAAGAGCAGCGCCGACTTTACCGCCTTGGCGTTGAAGCCGGGTTACCAAATCCGCAACTGCGGCCTGCACTGCGTCGGTGGACGCGGCCTCCGGCTGCGTCAGTATCTGGTGCGTCGCGCCGGCGTCTTGCAGATGTCTGACGATGACATCAATGACCGCGTTTTCCAGCGCCGGGCCGGGCAACCGCCAGCCGGAGATATCCTTGCCACCCGAGATCAGACGATTGGAGATGTAGTAGCGCAACCGTCGGCCTTTGCGTGTGGTGTGGGTCGGCGTCAACCGATCACCTGTTTCGTCCTGCAGCAGACCGGTGAGCCAGGCGCCGGGGTCATTGGAGTGTTGGCTCGCATCTGGTGTGGGGTCTGCACGGGATCGCTGCGACGCTTGGCGCATTTTTTCTTGCACCCGGTCCCAGATACCTTGGTCGATGATCGCCGGGTGTTGTCCGTCCCAGACCTTATCCTTGTGCCGGATCTTTCCGAGGTATACCGGATTGCGCAGCAGGTAATAGATCTGGCCGCGCGACAGCGGACAATCCCCCTTCACGCTGCCATTCGCCCGAACAACCCGTTTTGACCGCAGCCCATGAGCGGTTGCCCGGTCTTCTACTTTGCGCAGGCACCCCAGCTCGTCATAAAGATCAAAGAGATGCCTAACCGTTCTGGCTTCCTCTTCGTTCAGCACCAGCGTTCTTGCCTTCGGATCGGGATGCCGATCATAACCCAGGGGCAGATTGCCACCCATCCAGAGGCCCTTTTTCTTCGACGCAGCAATCTTGTCGCGAATACGTTCCGCGGTGACTTCCCGTTCAAACTGGGCGAATGACAACAACACATTCAGGGTTAACCGCCCCATGGATGAGGAGGTGTTGAACGCTTGTGTGACAGACACAAAGGAACAGTTTGCCCGTTCCAGCCGTTCAACCAGCTTGGAGAAATCGGCAAGCGACCGGGTCAGCCGGTCGATCTTGTAGACCACAATCATGTCGATGCGCCCTGCATCGACCTCTTCAAGCAGGCGCTGCAGGGCGGGGCGCTCGAGTGTGCCGCCCGACAGGCCACCGTCATCGTAGCGGTTCGGCAGCAAGGTCCAACCTTCGTGACGCTGGCTGGCGATATAGGCTGCGCAGGCTTCATATTGCGCGTCCAGCGAATTGAAGTCCTGGTCCAGACCATCCTCGGACGACTTGCGCGTGTAAATGGCGCACCGGGTTTTGCGACGCGGGTTCATTTGGCCCCCTTGCCAGAGAGTCCGAAGAAACGCGGCCCCGACCAATGCGCTCCCGTAATCTCTCGGGCGATGGCCGAGAGCGAGCGATAGGACCGACCGTTCCAGGTAAAACCATTCCCTGTTAAATCGACCACATGGGTCACGCCATTCCACTCGCGTAGCAGGCGCCCGCCAGGCTTAAGGGCGGGGCAGGTAGGCCGGGTTTTTTTATCAGAGCCCTTTTCCAGCGTGGCTTTGACCTGTCGAGACAGCCCGCCATGACGGCGGGACTGCATCTCAAAGGCGATGAAGCGGCGCAGGAAAGGTTGGCTGAGCATGGCGGGGGCGGGTTGATCAAACAGTTGCCGCCAAAGTGTGACCAGATCCGACCGACCCATGGTGGCCAGATCGGCGACATCGCTGGTCTTGGTCATGACTCTTTTCCTGCTCCACCCGTCAGGTGATACGTGGATGGTCCATTTGGTTTGTCAGATGTCCGCCGTTCAATCGTCGCGCCTTTCTTCCGTAGTCCGCTCAATGCCGCTCGGACCGAATGAGGCTGCCACCCTGTTGCTTTGCAAAGCGCTTCCAGGCTGGCACCACTCGGGCGGCGCAGCAAATGTTGCACTTTGTCAATTTTGGTCTGTTTGGATTTGGACAATGCATTGTCTCCTCTGTTCTAGGGTTGGCGGAATGCCGAACCCCGGTACCGAGGAGCGCCCGAATGGCTCGGGCTTGGGTTCAGTGATGCGTGGTTTGCAACAACTGTCCAGCTCTTTCTGGGGCAATCCGAAAAGGGATGTTTTTCACAGGGCGTTGCTGCCGTGCCCCCGATTATTCGTCAACAATTTTAATTGGTTACTTTTGGTTTGGGGGTTGCGTCCTGTATTGATGTTACCTACATTCAACCCAATCGCCCGGACTATCAGGGCGAGAAACTGCTCCCGCAGGCAGCACTCATTGGAAACACAGGTTTCCGCAGAGAGCATTCGAAGGGGCAACAAACCGGATCGATTGGTCCGGAGAGTTGCTAGTCGTGCTCTCTCCGATTTCCCAACACGATTCTTTCTTGTCGACGCTCAAAAGCGTCAAATGGAAGGAGGCGGCAATGTCTGTCAAGAAAACCCACAGTGACGTGCAGGCGTCCAACACGCCGATCTGGATGGCGGACAAAGTCATCCAATCCCAGATCAGCCAGATCAAGCCTTACGCCAACAACAACCGCGTGCACGCGGCCAAGAACATCGACAAACTGAAAGCGTCGGTCGCACAGTTTGGCTTTGTCACTCCGATCCTTTTGGATGCTGCCGGTACTATTATCGCGGGTCATGGCCGCTATGAAGCCGCCAAGGTTCTGGGACTGACGTCCGTGCCGACTGTTGTCGCGGATCACTTGTCAGACGCAGAAGTGCGCGCTCTGCGGATCGCGGATAACAAGCTGGCGGAATTGTCCGACTGGAACGAAGCGGCACTGCAGATCGAGTTTGCTGATCTGATGGATCTCAGCCTTGATGGCGAGCTCGACTTTGATCTGGATATCACCGGGTTCGAGACACCGGAGATCGACATCATCATCGACGGCGCGGACGACGCCACAGAGACTGAAACGGAAACAGTTAAGACGCCGGACCCCGCGACGCCTGCAATAACCCAGCCGGGCGACCTCTGGGTTCTCGGAGATCACCGCATCTTTTGCGGAGACGCCTTGCAAGCCCAAAGCTACGACGCCTTGCTGGATGGCGAGACCCCGCAGATGGTTTTTACCGATCCGCCTTACAACGTGCCGGTCAATGGGCATGTCCGCTGTGGCACCCGCGGCGATCATCGCGAGTTTGCCATGGCATCCGGAGAAATGTCGGACGGCGAATTCCGTGGCTTTCTCTCAGAGGTGATCAAACGGTTGTTTGACTGTCTCCCGGACGGAGGCATCGCGATGATCTGCATGGACTGGCGTCACATCGAGGAGTTGATCGCCGCCGGTAAGACCGTCAGCTTTGATCTCATCAACTTCTGCGTCTGGAACAAGACCAATGGCGGGATGGGCAGCCTTTACCGGTCCAAGCACGAGCTGGTTTGCATATTTAAGAAGCCGGGTGCGCCGCATATCAACAATGTCGAATTGGGCAAACACGGGCGCAACCGGACCAATGTCTGGGATTATGCCGGTGTGAATAGTTTTGGGGCAGGGCGCGAAGTGGATCTCGCGGATCATCCCACGGTGAAACCGACAGCTTTGGTGGCGGATGCTATCCTGGATGTGAGCCACCGCGGTGATGTTGTGCTGGATGCCTTTGGCGGCTCTGGCGCGACATTGCTGGCGGCAGAGAAAACCGGGCGCCAGTCGCGGCTTATTGAGCTTGATCCGGCCTATGTCGATGTCGCCATCTGCCGTTGGCAGAAGATGACCGGTAAGAGCGCCGTGCACGCGGTGACCGGCCAGACGTTCGATGTGCATTCTGGGGCAGCCGATGCCCCCTCAGAGCAGGAGGTGGGCCATGTCTGAAGATACGAAGGATTACGTGGTCGGCTACGGCAAACCGCCCAAAGCAACCCAGTTTAAGAAAGGCCGATCCGGAAATCCGAAAGGACGACCGAAAGGTGCCAAAGGCGTGAATGCCAGTCTGAAACGCGAGCTGGAAACCAAGATTACTGTCCGTGAAGGCAGCCGGGAGGTTCGGATTTCCAAGGCCGAGGCAATTGCCAAGCGGGTCGCGGCCAGCGCGTTGAAAGGGGATGTGAAAATGCTGATGGCGCTGCTCAAGCTCGATGCCGATCTGTTCGGCGAGGCGGATGCTCGCAGTGAGCAGGCAGGCGTTGTTTTGGACGGGCCTGAAGAGATCGATTATGAGATCCTCCAAGACTACTTTTCCGGCCAACTGGACGGTGACAATAGTCCTGAGGATGGGGGGGCGGAAGATGACGGCTCCTGATCCCAAAATGGTCCGGCAAGCCGCGCGCGAGGTTTGCCGGGACAATTTCTTTCCTTTTGTGTGGCGCGTATTTGACACGCTGCACCAGGGGACGGACCGCAGCTTTGATCCGGCCTGGCATGTTCGGGCCATGTGTCACGAATTGCACAATGTGCGTCTCGGTGAGAACAAGCGGCTGATCATCAACATCCCGCCCCGGTGCCTGAAATCAGTCACCGTGGCCATTGCCTATGTCGCCTATCTCCTCGGGCACTCACCGAGCGCAAAGATAATCGTTGCCAGCTACGGGTTGGATCTTGCGCGCAAACATTCCGAGGATTGTCGCCGGGTGATGTCCGCACGCTGGTATCGGGACATGTTCCCGGAAACCCGACTGGCCAAAAAGGGCAACACCTCGGAAGAAATCCGCACAACACAAGGAGGCAGCCGTAAGGCTGTCTCCATCGGCAGTTCTGTGACTGGACATGGTGCTGATTACATCATCATCGATGACCTGTTGAAAGCCGGAGATGCGGGCTCCGAGGCCGAACTGATCAAAGCACAGGAATTCATTGAGGGGACCTTGCTGTCGCGTTTTGACAACCCGTCCGAAGGGCGCGTTGTCATGGTTGCACAGCGGTTGCACGAGATGGATCCGCCGGGCTACCTGCTTGAACGTGGAACCTATCGGCATCTGAACCTGCCTGCCATCGCTGAAGAGCATGAGGTGGTTCCTCTTGGGCATGGAAAGATCATGCGCCGCAAACCTGGGGATCTGCTGTGCCCGTCGCGTCTGGATCAGGATACGCTGGATACCAAGCGTCGCGAAATGGGCGCAGCGGTGTTCAATTGCCAGTATCAGCAGAACCCGATTGCACCGGATGGATCGCCTCTGCGCTGGGAATGGTTTGGCACCTACGAGACCGTCGAGGACCGGCGCTGGTTCCAACTGGTTGTTCAGAGCTGGGATACGGGCATGTCTGCGGATCCCCGGTCTGACTTCTCTGTCTGCACAACCTGGGGCTTCCGCGAAAACGCGTGGTTCCTGCTCGACGTCTGGCGCGGGCAGGTCGACTACCCGGACCTGAAAGCCAAGGCGCTGCAGCTTGTCAGCCGTTGGGATCCCGATCGCGTTCTGATCGAAGATGCGGCCTCGGGCAAGCCGCTTCTGGACGAGTTGTTTCGTGATGACCGTCGACGTTATGAGCGCATTAGACCTGACAAGGACAAGGAGACCCGGTTCCAGTCCGCGTGCGGTCCAGTCGAAGAGGGCAAGGTGTACCTGCCTGCCGACGCGCCCTGGCTGGCGGTGTTCAAACGCGAGATGCAGTCCTTTCCGCGCGGACGCAACGACGATCAGGTCGACAGCTTCTCTCAGTTCTTGAACTGGTCCAAAGGACTTGGATTCTACCGGGCACTGGGTCGTGATCACCAGATCAATGTCGAACGTCGTGAACGCAATCGCGAGCGGATCAGACGGCGGTAGAACAGAAAACAAAGTTCCAGGCCAAAAGGCGGCCTTGAACTGCCCGACGAAACCTTGGTTTTTGGAAGTGGGGCGGGAAGCGGTCATTCGCCGCGATCGCCAATAGTAATGGCAACAGCGTCGAAGCAGACGTTCGTGGGAAAAGTGCTCGACCAGCTGAAAGCGAAGTGCCGACTGTTCGAAAGCACACAACTGTCAGGGCGGGAACTATTCACGCGCGACATTCGCAAGTCTGGTAGCGGCGCACCCGCAAAGCAGTCACCCGACGCGTTCATGATAGTGGTATTTCAAACTCTCCAGATCGTTCAATCAAGATTGCAAACTGTCGGTGACGAGGCAGAGTTTCAAATGAGCATTGGAGCTCGGAATCTCGCCTTTCTGAATACCCCAAAGTACTGAAACGGCTGTGTTTTGTGAAAGGTTTTCTGCCCGATGCAACATGACCCGCGCGTTGTGATAAACGCGGCGTTTAGGCGCTCCTTCCGAGCGTCAACTTGAATATCACCTTTTCCCAGTTTTCGGATGTGGAATAGTTAGCCCTTATTTTGGGATAGTCTAATATATGGTATTGTATCAGCTCTTTGGCTCTAATAAATGATATAGATTTGATGCAGATTTTCCTCGACCGCAACGTTTGAGTTCCAGCGGGCAGGGAGGAAAACATGTCACAAATCACTATTAAAGGGGCGCAGATTTGGGATGGCGTATCGGAAACACGCTACCCCGGAACGGTCACGATTACAGGAAACAAGATTACTGCAGTTACCAAAGGCGAAGACACTTCGGTGGATGTTTCAGGTGAGGTGATTGACGGCACGGGCCACACTCTGATGCCGGGCATGGTCGAAGGTCACTGCCATCCCAGCTTTACGGGCGTTGGCGAGCCATGGGAGCTTGGTCAGCTTTGTCCCGAACAGCATATGCTGCTGACCGCTCAAAATCTGCGTCTTCTTCTAAGTCATGGGTTCACGTCTATCTTTGAGGCAGCCTCGGCCAAGCCGATGTTGGGTGTGACGGCGCGGGATGCAATCAATGAAGGGATGTTGGACGGTCCCCGTATGCGAGCCTCAAGCCCCGAGATCACGACGACCGCGGGCTTGGGAGATGAGCGCAAGCGCCACATCTATCAGGAAAGCTTCGGTTTGGTTGCAGACGGTCCCATTGAGATGCGCCGAGTTGCGCGGGAATGCGTGCGCGACAATGTCGACAACATGAAAATCAATATTTCCGGCGATGAGTTCGTCTCGTTCGCGCGGGCTGAAATCACGCCTCTAGAAGATGATGAACTGGCCGCCTTCATGGCCGTGGCCCGGAAATATGGCAAAACAGTTGCGGCCCACGCTCGGTCATCAGAATCCGTAAAGATGGCTGTGCGCCATGGAGTCGATTGCATCTATCACTGCGATTTCGCCGATGAGGAAGCGCTCGACATGCTCGAGGAAGCAAAGGATCGCGTTATATTGGGTCCAGCCTTTGGTCTTGTACATAACGCAACCCGCGAGGGTGATGCTGTCGGCCTCACCAAAGAAGTGGCAGAACAGATGAACTTGTTCCGCAAGTTCGATGCCACTTGTGCCACTTATCAAGAAATTCGCAAACGTGGGCTGCGCGTGGCAGTCGGCGGGGACTATGGCTTTGCGATCACTCCGATGGGGCAGAACGCCCGTGATCTCGAACATTTCGTTCGTTATTTCGGCTACTCGCCCATCGAGGCGCTGTGCTGCGCCACCACAGTGGGCGCGCAGTTGATGCAAATGGAAGATCAGATCGGTCAGGTCAAGGAAGGCTTTTTGGCTGACCTGCTTCTGGTCAAGGGCGATGTCACGCAGGATGTCAGTCTGGTTCAGCATCAGGACAATCTGTCGATGATTATGAAGGACGGGGTGATGTTCAAAGACCCCCGGATCGGCATCAATGCAGGCGGTTTGATCCGCGCTGCCGAATAAAATCAATACGTTAGGGAGGAAACGCATGCGTATTTTGAAAACCGCGGCAGCCGCCGTGACTCTGGGGCTGTTTGCCGGATCGGCGATGGCGGAGGGATATCAAGGGGTGCCGCGCACCTTTCTGTGGAACCCGGGCGCGTCGGAAATCTATGACGCCGCCGAGTATAAAAAAGAGGGCCCGTATACGATCGGTTTCTCAAATGCCTCGATCTCGAATCCATGGCGCGTGGCAATGCTCCACGGCATCGAAGCGGCAGCCGAGCGCAACGCCGACAAGCTGAGCCGCTTTATCATCACTGATGCCAATGACGACCCCAGTAAACAGGCTGCTGATGTGCAGGACCTGATTGCGCAAGGCGTTGACATCCTGTTGATCTCACCTGCTACGGCCGAGGCGATGGATCCGGTTATTCGCCGCGCCAAACGTCAGGGCATTCCGGTGGTTTTGGTTGACCGCTCGGTCCCGTCGGACGAGAATTTCATCAGCTTTGTCACCGCGTCAGATCAGGCTCTGGGTCGGATTTCGGCCCAATGGTTGGCTGAAAAACTGGAAGGCAAAGGCAAGGTCGTGATGCTGGGCGGGCTCGCCGGAGCCTCCCCCGCCGAGGCACGTATTCAAGCTGCAATGGAAGTGTTCAACCAATTCCCGGAGCTTGAGGTTCTTGAGACCCAATACACCAGCTGGTCGCCCGCCAACGGCAAGACGATCATGTCCGCGCTGATCCAGAAATATGGTGACGAGATTTCGGGCGTCTGGGCAGACTCGGGTCTACAAGGTTCGGGCTCGATCGAAGCTTTCTTGGCGGCCGGTTACGAGGCGGGCACCATACCACCGCATACCGGTGGTGACTTCAACGCGATGTATCAGCTGTCAGTTAACAACGATGTCCCGATGATAGGGATCGATTATCCGCCAGCCATGGGCGCGCGGGCCTTTGAAGTTCTGTTTGACGTGCTCGACGGTAAGGGCATCCCGAAGCGGATCGAGGTGAACCAGCAGGTTGTGGTGTCTGAAGGGCACGAAACCCCATCGGTGCAGGCGGACGTGTTCGTTGCGGACTATGCGCTGATGGATAAGCCGGGCTCGGTCATCATGTCTTCGGGCGTTGGGACCGACTACGATCCGGCCACCTTCTCGGCGGTCTATCCCAAGTAAACGGGATCAACACAGGCTGGGGCGGCACCGCATCGCCCCGCCACCACGGGAGGAAAGAACAATGGCACAGCCATATCTGGCCGCGCGCGGCCTCAGCAAATCATTTGGCCCCAATGAAGTGCTCAAGGGGATCGAGTTCGAAGTCCATGGCCATCATTCCGTCGCGCTGTGCGGTGAGAACGGAGCCGGGAAATCGACCCTGATCAAGCTGCTGACCGGGCTCTACACGCCGACCGGTGGACATGTGGAGTTCGAAGGCAAGGAAGCGGGTTGGTCCGATCCGCGTCAGAGCCTCGCTGCCGGGATTGCCGTTGTGCATCAGGAATTTTCGGTTTTGGGTGCCTTGTCGATTGCCGAGAATATCTATCTCGGGGCCGAGCCGCGCACTAAAATGGGCCTAATCGACCGAAAAGCTTTGAAACGCGATGCCCAGGCACTGCTGGACGATCTGGGGATTTCTCTAAACCCAGACGATCTTGTTGAAACCCTGTCGGTTGCCGACAAGCAAATGGTCGAGATTGCCAAAGCGCTGCGGGTCGAAACCAAAGTGTTGATCCTGGACGAACCAACAGCTGTGCTAAGTCAGAACGAAACCAAGCACCTATTCCGCATTATCAATGACCTGCGGGAACGGGGTATGGGCCTTGTCTATGTCTCACACCGGCTGGATGAAATTTTCGAGATTTGCACCGACATCACGGTGATCAAAGACGGGGTCGTGACCTCGAAAGGGCCGACTACGGATTACACCCATGACAGTGTGATTGCTGCCATGGTTGGGCGCGAGCTTGGTGACCTCTTCCCGCACAAGGCCGCGAACCCGACGGCGGGTGAGAAGGTGCTGGAGGTGGAGAACCTTGTGGTAGCTCCGCACCTTCCGCCCGCCAATCTGGACGTTCACTCGGGTGAGATCGTTGGGCTGGCGGGTCTGGTTGGCTCGGGCCGGACGGAACTGGCGCTGGCGCTCTTTGGGGCAGCCCAGTCAACCGGAAATGTCACTCTGATGGGAGAGCCGATGCCCCATCGTGATCCAGCAGGTTGCATCGAGGCAGGTATCCTTATGCTAACGGAATCCCGCAAGGATGACGGGTTGTTCCTGAACTCTTCGGTTGCGCGCAACTTTGCCGCGACGACACCGGGATTCGGCGTGCATCACAACTCCATTCCTCCGGGGTATGAAGAGCGCCGCGCTGCTGTATTGAAAGAGCGGCGTGGTGTGGTGGTTGATCACGTGGGCCTTCCGATCTCGGCCTTGTCGGGCGGCAACCAGCAAAAGGTTCTGATCGCTAGGCTGCTTGAGAACCGGCCCAAGCTGTTGATCCTGGACGAGCCAACACGCGGCGTCGACGTCGGCGCGAAATCCGAGATCTACAAGACACTACGCGAACTCGCTGATGAGGGCATGGCATTATTGGTCATCTCGTCTGAGTTGATTGAAATCGTCGGGCTTTGTGACCGCGTGCATGTTATGCGCGACGGTGAACTGGCCAAAGAACTGGTCGGGCATGAGATCTCAGAAGAGGCCATCATCACCGTTGCCGCCGCCGAAACCTCAACCCATCATGGAGTAGCGGCATGAGCACGATCGCACGCGCCACGCGCGCGCAACCCGTTCATCTAGTCGTTGTTGCCCTGATTGCCATCGTCTTTGTGATTGGCATCTCGGCCTCGGACCGCTTCGCAACCTCGCTCAACATGGCCAACGTTCAGGACCAAATGGTGGCCCTTGCGATTGTCGCCCTTGCACAAACCATTGTGATACTATCTGGCGGCATCGACCTCAGCTATGCCGGGGCGCTGAGTTTCCTCTGCGTGGTGTTCGCAGCCATAGCCGGCGACACAACAGGGACCTTGTTGTTGGCTGCTGCTACAGTGGTTGCACTGGGCATTCTCATCGGGATGATCAACGGAGGCATCACGGCTTATGTCGGTGTGCACCCCCTGATTACTACGCTCGGTACCTCGACAATTCTTGCAGGTGTTGCGCTGTTGATCACCCGGCAGCCGTCGGGCTCGGTCCCTTTGTTCTTCGAGGACTTTACCTACGGCCGCTTGGGCGTGATGCCCTACGGCATGCTGTTTGTCATCGCGCTGTATCTGCTGATCGGTTTCATGCTGTGGCGCACGACGTTTGGTACCCGCATCTACGCCATCGGCGACAATGAAGCCGCTGCAGCCGTCTCTGGCCTGCCGGTTAAACAGACCAAAGTTGCGATCTACGCTCTGTCTGGGCTGCTCTGCGCCGTGGCCGCGATGTATATGACCGGGCGTTTTGGCGTCGGTGACCCGCGCGCGGGCGTCGGGTTCGATCTGCGCTCGATCACACCGGTGATTGTCGGCGGGACGTTGTTGGCTGGAGGCAAAGGCGGCGTTCTGGGAACGGCGCTGGCGGTGATCCTGCTGGCGTTCTTGGCTAATGTTCTGAACTTCATGAACATCTCCAGCTACTACCAGTGGATTGCCGAAGGTCTGATCATCATCGCCGCCGTTTCATTCTTTGCAGGAAAGAGCAAGTCATGACCGCGACCGCCACCAACCCTGATAAAGTTAAACCAAACCGTGCAACTGTTCGCGCGACCCAAAGGCGAGAGTTGCTGATTCTGCTGGGTTTCCTTGCGGTGATCTGGGCCGTGACAACAGCGCTGTCGCCCCGCTTCCTGACACCCGCGAACCTGAAGGACATCCTGATTCAAGCCGCTCCACTGGGCTTTGTGGTGATCGGTCAGATGATCGTCATCATCGTCAGGGGACTCGACCTGTCGGTCGCATCGATCATGGCAACGGTTGCCGTGCTATCGACCTCACTTATCGACTCGACCCCTTTGATCTTCATCATAGGCCTGCTTTTGGGCGCGTTCATAGGTGCGATCAACGGCTACCTTGTGGCCTATCGTAAGGTGACTCCTTTTCTCGCCACGCTCGCAACGATGATCGTGTTGCAGGGCATTCGCTTTGCATACACCAAGGGTGCACCAGGAGGCACATTGCCGGAGACATTCCGCTGGCTCGCCACAGGTGACATCCTTGGTATACCCGTGGCGTTGATCGCCTTGGCTATCGTGGGCTTCGGAATGCACTGGCTGTTGGAACGCACCGTCTTTGGCCGCCGCCTGAAACTCTACGGAGACAGCCCAGAAGCCGCCTATATGACCGGCTCGCCGACGCGGTTTCTGGTTGTCATGGCTTTTGTCATCTCGGGCGTTTTGGCCGCCATCGCAGGGCTGTTTCTGGTAGGCTATGTCGGCATTGTCGACAACTGGACCGGGCGTGGGTACGAGCTGGACAGTATCGCCGCAGCTGTGATTGGAGGCGCTGCGCTTTCGGGTGGCAAAGGCTCGGTACCGGGCGTCTTGATGGCGGCGCTGATCCTTGTGTCTCTGTTCAACATCGTTGTGATACTTGGTCTGTCCATCGAGTTGCAGTTGGTGATCAAGGGCACGCTGATTATTCTCGCCGCGGCCGTTTATATGAAACGGTCGCAGAGCTGAACGGGAAGGAGCCCATGTCCCAGGATCACAAATCAAACGTGCAGCGCATTGCATCGATCCTAAAAGGGTTCGACGCCTGTAATACGCCGCGCCGCACGCATGACATCCTAGAAGATCTGGGCGTTGCCCGCTCTACCGGTTTTGGTCTGCTACGCGCGATGGCGGCAGCGGGTTGGCTCGAACGTTTCGACCATGGGTTTCTGCGCCTGGGACCAAAAGCCCGGCAGATGATCTTTACCGCACTTGAGGCCCCTGAACCTATGGAAGACAGGAAGCTGTCTGCGCGGCTGGGCGTTCAAGGATCAGAAACACAGAGCAACGTTCCTGATCTGGAGTGGGACCCAGCGCTGGTGCGGACTGTCGACGCCAGTCGATATCAACGTACAGCCCCGTACCGCATCGGTTTTTCCAACGCATCGACAAGCAATGCGTGGCGTCGCGCCATGCTGCAAAGCCTGTTTTACGCGGAACGGATTGCGCATTCCCAGATCGAAGCTCTGATTGTGTTGGATGCCAAGGATGACCCGGCTTTGCAGCTTGCCCAGATAGATGAAATCATTGCGCAGGGCATAGATCTGCTGCTTATCTCGATAACGTCGGTCAATGATACAAAACTCAGCGACCGTCTATCAGAGCTGGCTGCTGAGGGCCTGCCGATTGTAGCCATAGACCGGCGGCCGAATGACCGGTCTTCGCTTGTCTCATTTGTCACGGCATCAGACAGCCGGATTGGACGCATCAGCGCCCAGTGGATGGCAGAGACACTGACGGGACAGGGTCGGGTCTGGATGCTCAGTGGGCTTGATGGGGCCAGCCCTGCCCTGAGGCGACAACAGGCCGCGCTGGCGGTGTTATCTGAATTCCCAGGCATCAGGGTTGAAAATGTCAGCTACACCGACTGGACCGAAGCAGGCGGCTATAGCGCAATCGACAAAGTGCTGGCCGAGGCACGCCGGCCCCCGGACGGGATCTGGTGTGACAGTGGTCTGCAAGGGGTTGGCTCGGTCCGACGGTTTCTGGATGCCGGTTTGGACATACCAGCACATACCGGCGGTGACCTGAACGAGATGTACAAATTGTGCTTGCTCCACAAAGTTCCTATGGCCGCGTTGGACTACCCAGCCAGCATGGGCGCCCGAGCGCTGGGGCTAGCACTGGATATTCTTGACGGCAACACAGTGCCACAGCGCGTCGAAGAGCCCGTGCAGATCGTGTTGCCACGCGGATTGGAAACCGCCTCGGTCAAGGCTGACAGCTGGGCCGAACTGCATGTTGCCTGGGATTTGCCGGATGATGCAATCCTCTCGCAAGGCCCCGCCTTGCGTCGAGACAAACGATCCATCGAAGGGAGTGCCACGGGATGACCCATTCTGCCTATGCCCGCGCAGTCGACGTTTTTGAAGCCCTCATGATAGCTCCGGGGCGAGATGCTTATGCCTCTCCGGCTGGGTTGATCCGAGCAGCGGGGGTACCCGCCAGCAGCGGCTATCGTCATACCGCCACGCTTGAGGCCGAGGGGATGCTGCGCCGAGACGCACTGGGCAATTACCTGCCCGGCATGTCCGCCATTCGGGTTGGTCTACAGGGATTTGGCATTGGCAGGATGGCTCCGCTGGTGCAACCTGTTCTTTTGCAATTGCGCCAGAACACCCAACTCACATCCTTTGTTGCTGTCGCACAGGATATGGAGTTGCGCATGGGGCCACACACGGTTGGGCGTGAGACGCGCGGTATTCCGGTGCAGGCGTCTTATAGCTTCGAAGCCATCCCAGACCTTGTGATCGGCGATGTTTCAAAGTTGGGTTTACGCTGGTTTGAAGGTTCGGTCGCCCGCCGCACAAGTGTTGCTGTGATCCCCGTTGAAAGCTCGACCAGCAGCATTGCGCTGATCGGAATGATTCCGAGTGCGACACGCGGTGCCAGCGATATGCATATTCGTGCTTTGGAGCAGGCATACGGGCAGATCAAAGAACAAGAGAGCTGATCATGCAGGCTTACTGGGACCGTCAGTTCAAGTTCTCCGAGATAATTCCTGACTTTGCCGATGCGCTGGATCGTATGAAGCAGGAAAGTGACGCCGTCGCCGAACAGTTGCGGTTTTCACGCGCGAACTATGGCGATCATCCGCGGCAATGGGTGGAGTGGGTCGAAGGCACTGGCCCTCAAACAGTGTTGCCGGTGATCATCCACGGCGGCTATTGGCGAGCGCTGCAGGCGGAAACCCATCGCTTCATGATGCCGGGGTTTCTGCCGATCGGTACGGTCGTTGCCAACATAGAATACCGGCTGATGCCCGAGGTTCGGCTGGCAGGCGTGGTGGCGGACGTCAAGTCGGCCCTGCGAACACTGGCGGAGGCCTTTCCCGCATCGCGGTTCGTTTTGGTCGGCCATTCCGCCGGGGCGCATCTTGCCCTGTCCGCCCTGAGCGATGTCATGTTGGCGGATCGGACACTCGGGGTTCTGTCGATCAGTGGTTTGTATGATCTGACTCCATTACGTCTGTCCTTTCTGCAATCGGAATTGGGTCTGACTCTGGATGAAGTGACGGCTTTTTCCTTGTCACCAAACGGAACCCGCCCATCCGTTCTCTACATCAACGGCAGCGCAGAAACGCCCGAGTACCTGCGGGGCGGTGCGCTGATGTCGCAAGCCGAAAACGCCTATTGGCACGTGATTGACGGGGCGGACCACATGTCGTTGACCTGGGCCATTTGCGATCAGGCTGACACCCTTATGTCCAAACTCTATTCTCTGGGAAACACCAAATGACACTGAACTTACCCGACACCGGAACATTCGTGGGCCGTATATGGCTGCCTCAAGTGCAAGGTCCAGCGCTGGTAGTGCGGCGGGACGACCACTTGATCGACTTCACCTCTTCAGACCTACCGACTATGCAGGAGTTGTTGGAATTGGACGACCCGGCTGCGGTCGCGCAAACCTTAGATGGCAAAAACATTGGCAGTATTGAGGAGGTCGCCGCCAATTCAACCGAGGCACCGGACTCATCCAAGCCTTATTTTTTGGCGCCCTCTGACCTGCAACCGATCAAAGCCTGCGGTGTGACCTTCGTGTCGTCGATGCTGGAACGCGTGATCGAAGAGAAAGCCAAGGGCGACCCGGCCAAAGCCGAGGCCATCCGCGCCCGCTGCACGGAGATTTTGGGCGACAGCTTGCGCGCCGTGGAACCTGGGTCAGACAAAGCGATGGCCCTGAAGGACGCCCTGATCGCTGAAGGTGTCTGGTCGCAGTACCTCGAGGTCGGCATCGGACCAGACGCGGAGGTCTTCACAAAATCGCAGGCCCTGTCGGCAGTGGGCTACGGCGCAAGCATCGGGTTGCATCCGGTCTCGACATGGAACAATCCGGAACCCGAGGTTGTTCTTGCCGTGGACAGCGCGGGAAGTATCAAGGGTGCTACCCTTGGCAATGACGTGAACCTGCGCGACGTCGAGGGGCGCTCTGCACTGTTGTTAGGCAAAGCCAAAGACAACAACGCCTCATGCGCTCTTGGACCGATGCTGAGGCTTTTCGATGACGGCTTTGATCTTGATGATGTCCGGCAAACCGAACTGACGCTGCGGGTTACTGGTGAAGAAGGTTTCGACCTGCACGGTTCCAGTTCTATGGCGGAAATCAGTCGTGATCCGGAAGACCTTGTCGGACAGGCGCGTGGCGCGCATCACCAATATCCGGATGGGTTTTTCCTGATGCTGGGGACTCTGTTTTCGCCCACGCAGGACCGGGATACACCCGGCGGCGGGTTTACCCATAAAATGGGCGATCTGGTCGAAATATCGAACCCCGCACTCGGGCGGTTGGCTAACACTGTGCGGCTCTCCACCGAATGCCCGCCCTGGGTCTTTGGCACCAGCGCACTGATGAAAAACCTTGCCGCCCGCAAACTGATCTGAGGACTTTTTCATGAACGGACACAGCTTAATTGCCGGAGAATGGTTGGCAGGCGAAGGCAGCTTTCAATCCAGCCCAGCGACCGGCGATGCAAAAACCTATTCGGCAGGCACCGCGGTACTGGTCGAGCAGGCCTGTGCGGCTGCCGAGGCGGCCTTTTGGTCCTTTGGTTATTCAACGCGCGAAGAACGCGCGGTGTTTCTGGACCGCATTGCCGATGAGATCGAAAAGCGCGGGTCAGTGATCACCGAAATCGGCTGCTCTGAAACCGGTCTACCTGCCGCTCGGCTTGAAGGTGAGCGCGGCCGAACCACGGGACAATTGCGCCTGTTCGCCGACCACATCCGCGATGGTGCGTATCTGGATTATCGTCACGACGCTGCCTTGCCGGATCGCCAGCCCTTGCCACGCCCGGATCTGAAAATGCTGCAACGCCCGATCGGTCCGGTGGCCGTTTTTGGTGCATCGAACTTTCCCTTGGCCTTTTCAACCGCTGGCGGTGATAGCGCAGCTGCTCTGGCGGCAGGGTGTCCTGTAGTAGTCAAAGGCCACCCTGCGCATCCGGGCACGGGCGAGATCGTGGCCGAAGCCATCGACGCAGCCCGACAGTCTCTCGATTTGCATCCGGGGGTGTTCAGCTTTGTGCAGGACGGCGGCGTCGCGGTCGGTGGAGCGTTGGTCCAGAACCCGTTCATCAAAGCGGTCGGTTTCACAGGGTCTTTGCGCGGTGGCCGTGCCTTGTTCGACCTATGCGCAGCGCGTGAAGAGCCTATTCCGTTTTTTGGTGAGCTGGGATCGGTCAACCCTATGTTCCTGTTGCCCGAAGCGCTTAAGTCACGCGGTCCCGAAATCGCAAAAGGTTGGGCCGCGTCCTTGACCATGGGGGCGGGTCAGTTTTGTACCAATCCCGGAATTGCCATTGTGCCTGAAGGATCGTACGCCGAGGTATTCATTGCCAAGGCTGCCGCAGCGCTGCAGGATACGGCCCCGCAAACCATGCTGACAGATGGCATTGCCCAAGCGTTTTGCGAGGGTCGTGATCGTATCGCTTCTGCGCCCGAAGTTACGACGGTGATTTCTGGAACAACAACGAACCGCGACGCAGGTGCCTTTCTTTACAGGGTTTCGGCCGACGCTTTTGAAGCCAACCCGGTCTTGTCGCATGAGGTCTTCGGACCCTTAGGAGTTGTGGTCGTTGCCAAAAGTATCAATGCTTTCGCCCCTATCGCATGTGCGCTTGAAGGCCAGTTGACCGCGACTTTGCATATGGACTCCCAAGACACCGAGTATGCGGCTCAATTAGTGCCGATATTGGAACGCAAAGCCGGACGTGTTTTGTTCAATGGGTTTCCGACTGGAGTCGAAGTCGCCGACAGTATGGTGCATGGCGGTCCCTATCCGGCGTCGACCAATTTCGGGGCAACCAGTGTGGGGACACTCTCGATCCGTCGTTTCTTGCGACCCGTTTGCTATCAGAACGTACCTGATGAGATTAACCTTGGAATCTGATGCCTTGCGGGTAAACGGTCGGCAGGTCGTTCTTGCCAAAACCTTCTACCCTGCTGATGGAGTCGGGCGGCCGACAAAATAAGGTTAAATGTAGTCAAACGCCCATTCATTTTAGCCTTGTTCTCCGCGGTACCACAGAACTTTGTCGGTTTCAGACTCACCGTGGTTCCAACGCCGCTTGAGGTTTTGTAAGAGTAACATTGCTTAAGGCGGGCAGGGCGGTTGCGTAGTATTTGTCCATGAGCAGACCTGCCTCTTTCAAATACTCTAAAACCAGCCCCGAGATAATCCGCCTTGCGGTGATGTTATACATCCGCTTCCCGCTCTCGCTTCGAAATGTCGAAGATTTGTTGCACGAGCGAGGCATCGACGTGAGCCACGAAACCGTCCGATATTGGTGGAACAGGTTTGGCCCGATGTTTGCTGCTGAGATCAGACGGAAGCGTGTTCAGCAACTGCGCGCATTCTCCAAATGGAAGCAGCACGTGGACGAGGTTTCGTGAAGGTGAATGGCAGACGCCACTATCTCTGGCGTGCAGCCTATCACGATGGCGAGGTGCCTGAGGCCGTCTTAACGCAGCGTCGAAACAAGGCTGCAGCACTGAAATTCCTCAGGAAATTGATGAAGCGACACGGTAAAGCGGAATACGTCGTCACGGATCGCTTCGCGTCGTATCGGGTCGCTATGAGAGAGCTTGTTGCTACCGAAAAACAGCAGACAGGCAGGTGGCTCAATAACCGCGTTGAGAATTCGCACTTGCCGTTTCGACGAAGAGAACGAGCCATGCTGCGTTTCAGGCGTATGCGAAGTTTGCAGAAATTCGCCTCCGTCCATTCCTCCGTCTACAACCACTTCAACCAGAAAAGATCGCTGAGCAGCAGAGAAACTTTCAAGCTGACACGCACCGCCGCTCTTGCTGAGTGGCGTCAACTTTGTTCCGGATAGGTTCACGGTTTCGGCAGCAAACTGAGAATGGTTCGAATTCGTCTAACAGCACCGTTGACGGCGCATCGCGCGAAAGGCCTCGAATTTGACGATGTCGTGATCCTGGATGGTGGTTGGGAACGGCCCTCGCGAAACGAAGTTCAGGACGCGCCGAGGCGTTTGTTCTATGTCGCCATGACACGTGCGCGGCGCAATTTGATCGTCATGAGTAACGACAATCACGAATACCTTCCCACCGAGTCACCTTCCGTCGTCAAGCGGCACGTGGTGCCCGACTTGGCGACAGTCCCTGGCCCGCGCCGGTTCGTTCAATCGCCAGAAATGAAGATGGTCGACCTGTCATTTGCAGGGCGCCAAAGCGATCGGCACATTGTTCATGACGCGATCGCTGAAGCGCAGGTCGGCGCGCCAATCAAGCTCGCCAGTGTTGGAGATCGCTTGCAGATCGAGGATATTCAAGGGCGGGTCCTCGGGCGGATGGCAAAAGCATTTACGCCCCCGAGTTGCACGAAGCTTGTCACCGGCGAGATCGCAGCCATCATAAATTGGCGTAAGAAAGATGCCGATGAGCGTTTTCATCACCTGATGAAACGCGCCAGTTGGGAAGTCGTTGTGCCTGAACTGGTGTTCGAAGAGGACAAGAGAGCTGAACGGGTTTTCGGAAAGCACCAGAACGGCAAGTAACGCCGTGAGCAATCTGCGGCTGACGTTGCCGATCTGTTAAGAGGTCGGCTATGTTCTGGCGCGTTACCTGAGTTCCTCTTCACCCAAGTCATGAGATTTTACGCGCCTCACAGATATTCCCTTACACTGCCTTCCGAACACCGCTTTCCGAAGGGTAAGTACCAAATGCTCCGCAAGCTGCTGCTCGAAGACAATATTCTTCAGACGTCGCAGCTGGTGGAGTCTGTGCCAGCCAGTGATGAAGCCATACTGCGCGCGCACGCCGCCGGTTTTGTCGCGCAGTTTGAAAGCGGAGAACTGGAAGAAAAGGCCATGAAACGGATTGGCTTTCCGTGGAGCCCAGAACTCGTGATACGGGTTCGCGCCACGGCGGGTGGCGCAATAGCGGCTGCTGAAACAGCTCATGAGTACGGTCTCTCAGGGCAGCTCGCTGGCGGTACGCACCATGCTCATCCCACGTTTGGCTCTGGCTATTGCATCTACAACGATCAGGCCGCCGCGGCGCTCCACCTGCTTGCGACTGGCAAGGCCGAAAGGGTCGCAATCATCGATCTCGATGTCCATCAGGGCGATGGCAGCGCGGCAATCTTTGCTGACAATCCATCGGTTTTCGTCTTTTCGATGCACGGCGAAAAGAACTTCCCGTTCCGCAAGTTTCCGTCAGATCTCGATGTTGCGCTGCCGGATGGCACCGGCGACGCGAATTACCTGCGCGCCTTAAACGACCACTTGCCGGCTGTGTTCGAATTTCGCCCGGATCTCGTCCTATACCAGGCCGGCGTTGATCCGCTTGCCGCTGACCGTCTAGGGCGGCTGGCGCTAACCCATAATGGGCTCATCCAGCGCGATCGGGCGCTGCTGCATGCATGCAAAGGCCGCGGCATCCCGGTCTCAATGGCGATCGGCGGCGGCTACGCCGACCCCATTGAGGCTTCCGTCAAGGCCTATGCCAATACCTATCGGGTCGCCAAGCAACTTCACCGGTTTTGATGACTGTCACAATCTGGGTGATCCGCCATTCTCACTGTATTTCGATGGTCCGCTCTGAACCCATTGCTCCGTTTCTGGTTTGTGCCCTAACGGCAGAAAACCGAGCGGAGCCTTATCAGTGGATTACGCAATCATTTAAGAACATCGACTACCGCCCTTAGTCTCCCC
The DNA here is from genome assembly GCF_056535465.1 of Ruegeria sp. G7. NCBI lineage: Bacteria > Pseudomonadati > Pseudomonadota > Alphaproteobacteria > Rhodobacterales > Roseobacteraceae > Ruegeria > Ruegeria sp. G7. The sequence continues at coordinate 2,246,768 of NZ_JBQFIL010000001.1, forward strand.
AATCGATCGGAGCGATGCAGTATTTTGCATTTCAATGGATGTGATTGGGGTGATGTAAGGAAAAGCGAACGACAAGGAGTTGGCTGACGGCTTTGCCCAGCAAATCTCGGACCCGGTGGACAGCTTGCTGGGTTCGGCAAATCAGACAGGTGCAGAACCCAGATGATTGCTCAGGGCTTGGCCTTTGGCACTGTTTGGCCACAGGCGGGACAACTATCGGCCTGTGAAACCGTCTCGGCATGCACGCGGTTTCGGATATGATCAGCGGCGCGGCGCGACAGGCCTAACTGCTTGCGAATGGCATCGATGTCTGCCTCGTCCGCCTCGCAGATATCGCCATCTTCCAGCGCTTTTCGAAACTCGCGCTCAAGGCTGGTTCGTCGGCGGTGCAACTGGTCGTTGAGTCCGCTTGCGATGATCCCTGCAGGCAACGCGGCCATACCGATGCCAATCACCGTGATCGCCGCGCCGAAGACCTTACCGGCGACCGTCACGGGGGTCACGTCGCCATAGCCAACAGTCGTCAGCGTCGCCATCGCCCACCACATCGCCGCTGGGATCGAGCCGAATGCCTCTGGTTGCGCCTCGTGCTCTGCCAGCCAAGCACCGCTAGCAGCGAAGATCAGCATCACCATCAGGATGAAAAAACCCGCAAAGAATGCGCCAGCCTCTTCTTCGAACACAGCAAGCAGCATGCTGAGTGCAGGTGAGTAACGCGTGAGTTTGAGTAGCCGCAACATGCGGAAGGTTCGCAATAGCCGCAGGTCAACCGGGAAGATCAAGTAGAGCAGCGCAGGCAAAATCGCGAGTAAATCGATGATGGCGATCGGGGAAGCGGCCCACGCAGCGCGCGTTTTGTAACTTGGGTTTTCGGTGGCAACCCACAGCCGCGCTGCGTATTCGACCACGAATACGAACAGAGAAAGACCCTCAAAGAGGCTCAGCACTAGGCCCCAACGGGCATAGATGGAGTCGACCGTCTCCAGGATAACGGCGGTCACGTTCAGCGTAATTAGCGCAATCAGAGCTATTTCAAGCAACCAGGGGCCGGTGGCCGCCCGGTCCGGGCGTTCGAGCCACCAATAGACTTTCTTTCTTAGACGGCCCGAATTTGTAACAGCCTCACTCATCTCGAAACTTCGCCCAAGCGCGCGTCAAAGGGATCGCGATTTGCGATAGCAAAGCTGTCCCCCAAATCAGATTGCCAACCAAAGAGGGGACATGTGGGACGACAAAGAAACAGGCTATTGCCAGTACTATCCCAAACACTCGTACATCCCATCGCCCGAAATCCGACGCCAAACGGTGTTCTAAGACATTCTGAAGCACCCAAAGCATGGCGATGTAACCGGCGAGCCCGAAACAGCCAATGGCGGCATATTCGGTCGGATATGGTTCCCAAAACCCGACTTTGACCTCGGCCGCAAGTGCTACGCCGACCATGACGCCGCAAAGCATCAAGATCAGGTGCGCAAGCCACCAGATTACCAATGTCGACACCTTTTTGTCCTTTGGTTTCGCATTGCCGACAAAGTCGAAATAGATCCAACACATCACGAACATCGAAACGCCACCGATGACGAAGTTGACCAGTACGTCCGGTGATACTTTGTAAATTCCTTTTTCCGAAAGGGTGACGACCAGTTTGAAGAATCCTTCGCCTAATACGATCAGCGTTAACAGAGCAAACCGCTCAGCCATGTGGCCAAGGCGCGGGACAAACCGCTCGAATCGCAGGACGGTGACACCGGGGATCATGTACATTGCCTGAGTGGCCACCATACCGGCCGCGAATACCCAATAGGCAAGTGGCGGGGGCAAAAACGCCGTGATCGCAAAGACCAATGCAAAGACCGAGAAATTGCGGATCTGGGCCGTGGACATTGACTCGCCTGATGAATTGGCCCGCCGAGCTCGATAGTACAGCGCAGCAATCATGGCCCTGTTCGCGGCAAATCCTAAGGCGAAGAAAACCCAACCCTTTCCGTCGATAGCCGGGATCGCCGCTGCCATGAACATCACCGTGCAGATCATCACGGCCATAATCAGCCGGTGCCAGAAATCGGTGCTGACGTAGATCGAGTTGAATATGCTGAGTTCGCCCCATGCGTACCAGAGCGTGACGAAGACCCCAGCGAACACAAGAAACCCATGCAAATCGAGATGATGGGATAGATAGTTGCCCAGCAAGAAGATGGTCACGACGTGGATCAGGTCATAGAACAGCTCGGCCCAGTGGACGTGGTCGTGCGCGTGGTCGAGGTCTTGATGATGTTGCGGCTTCCGCCAAATGGGGTGTTCATGCAGTGCCATAAATTAGAAACTCTTCCAGGTTGAACGACTGTAGTGACCAGCATGCGGCCACCCCGATTGATTTGTTGCTATAAGATGAAGGTTGTCGCGGAGACCTACGTCATGCAACCCCCACAATGATTGGTCAGCGATGGCATGCCGGGCAACAACCGTCCGATCGTGGGTTTTTGGGCCGGAAGTGCCTGGTATTCAAGGGTGTCACGCTGCCCTGTCGTCTCGTAGATGCAGCAGGATACGACCGTAGTTTTCCTCGCCCTGCGCGCCGGTCACAAGGTGACGTTGGTCGAACACCATCGCGGGCACACCCCGAGCACCTTGGCTGATCCAGAATTGCTCTTTCTGGCGTACGTGGTCGGCCCGATCTTGGCTTTGTAACATGTTCAGCGCATCCGCGCGGGTCAGCCCGATGCTACCAGCCACTTCGGTCAGAACCTGTACGTCCGAGACGTTTTCGCGGCGTGTAAAGAACGCCGAAAAAAGGGCCTGCTTCATTTCGTGGCCCTTGCCTTGCTCGGCAGCCCAGTCAATCAATTGATGCGCGCGGAAGGTGTTGTAAATACGCATGTCATCGGCGTAATTGAACGTGAATCCCAGTGCTGCGCCCATCTCGGTCAGGCGAGCTCTTGCTTGGATCGAGCCTTCCAACGTGGTCCCGTATTTCGATGCCAGATGGTCGCGCAAGTTCTCTCCGCCTTCTGTCATCTGAGGGTTCAGCTCGAATGGGTGCCAGTGGATATTAAGTTCGACGCCGGTGTCGCGGGCGGCCTTGGCGAGCTGGTGGTAGCCAATCACACACCATGGACAAACAACGTCTGACACGACATCGACACGGATAGAGGGCGCAACTGGCATGGCTTAGGTTCCTTTCACGTCGCCGGAAAAACGCGCTGCATTTTCTTTGGCAAAGGCGCTGGCATCTGCGTCAGCATCCCAGAACTGTGGGTTGGCCTTGGGGATGGTCAGCGCTCGCTGCACAGCGGGTCGGGCATCAATCCGGTCGAACCAGGCGTTCAAATGCGGAAGGTCCGACACATCCACTCGGGCCCAGACATAGGCACGCGCCCAGGGGTACAGCATCATGTCAGCAATGGTGTATTCGTCCGCTGCGATCCAGTCACGCCCGTCCAGACGCGTATTCATCACCTCCATCAATCGGCGGCTTTCGTCCACGTAGCGACGGATCGAGAACGGCTCTTCATGGCCATTGGGGGCGGCGATATGCTGGAAATACATTGCCTGTCCCATCATTGGTCCCACGTGGCCGACCTGAAACAGCATCCACTGCATAACCTCGGACCGCTTGACCGGGTCCGACGGCAGGAATTTTCCGTATTTCTCAGCCAGATGCCACAAGATCGCACCGGATTCGAATATCGCGCGGCCTTCCGAACGGTCCTCAATCGTTGGGATCTTTCCGTTCGGATTCAGCGCTAAATAGTCCGGTGCCTTCTGTTCCTGTTTGGAGAAGTTGATATGGGTCAGGTCGTAGGGGATACCTGCCTCTTCCAGAAAAATGACCGGTTTGTAGCCGTTCATCGTGCCTGCGGTATAAAGGTGAATATCATGCTGGGGCATTTTCGACCTCGACAAAAGTGGTTTTCAGATGCGCGTCAAATCGAGCGAAATCGGCCTCGATTTCGGGGTTCTTCATAACATCGAAGGCAGCGAACGTCGGTAGAGCCTGCATACTGAAGAACTTGGCGTTCAGATGTATCGGGCGCAGCAGATCATCAACGCTTGCTCCGGCAAAGAACGGCTCGGTGGGGTTGTCGAATGCCTCTTTTGGTGCATTGAGTGTTACTGACAACATGTATGTCTTGCCGTGCAGTGATCCACCCAAGCCATAATTGGCCTTTGATGCGTTGGCAGTGCGACCGTCGCCTGCGCATAGGCGGCCATCCATCCCGGCTGTGTAGACCTCATCCATATATTTCTTGAAGATCCATGGGACGCCCATCCAGTTTACCGGGAACTGCATGATGACCGTATCTGCCCAAACATGCGCCTCAACCTCCGAATTTGCGTCATAGCCCTCAGCGACGGTGGTCATGCGTACTTCGTGGTCCATTGCGGCCAGCATATTGCCTGCGCGTTTGGCCAGGCTGGCGTTCAATTGTCCAGGGGCGAACTCATACGGCTGAGTGCCGTTCACGATCAGGATTTTACTCATGTCCATATCCTATATGTGCACTGTGTGAACCCCTTGACGTATGAGGGGGTTGGGAGCATTTGAATGTTGAGGTGCAGAAAATCAACCAGTATACTTTTAGTAACCTTAAACATGCGGGAAAGGGTAACGATGCGGGCGCGGGTGGACGAAGACGTGAAAGGGCGCCGAATTGTGACAGAGGCCTGTCAGGAGCCCTGCGCGATTGAAAGGGGCATGCGGATCATCGGAGGCAAATGGACCGGGTCCATCCTATGGCACTTGAAGGATAGTCCGGTGCGCTTCAACGATCTTGCTCGGATGATCGGCGGGGCCAGCAAAAAGATGATTGCCGAGCGGCTGCGCCAGCTAGAGGATCAGGGGCTAGTGAGCCGACACGTGATGGATACCGCGCCGGTTTCCGTGCAGTATTCTATCACTGATCTTGGCCGCACGGCACTTGGGTTTCTCGACGAATTGCGAAAGTGGAGCGAGGAACTGCCTAACGGTCTAAAGTGATGACTTTGGTCGGTTTTCAATGGTCTATAAGTGAAAGAATTACTGACCGCGTACCGAACGTGGTTTCCACCAATCTGCGGATGAAGTGACAAGGTTACTTGGAACTGTAATCCAAGCGTTTGCTCTCTCGAAGAAAGTACTGCGAACAAATTTCTGCCGGCCACTCCGTGCCATTTAAACCGACTGGTGACTTAACAGCTGCCCCGCAAGCCCCGAGTTTTGTTGAACTAGGTTCTGGCATTCACAGCGGACAGCTGCTTTGGCGCCCGCGGCTTTGCCAAGTAAGCGGCAGTAAAGGCTAGTCGATATGCAATGCCAATTCCTCTTTGGGGTTCTCTCCGGCTTCGAGCTTCGCTCACGCAACCCATGTCTCCTTTGACGGACCGCACTGCAGCGACGGTGATCAAGATCGAACGACCGCTTTGGGCCGTCGATATGTCGTGGAGAACTGGGCAGGGGCTCATGCTGGGTCTTCTCCGAGGTCTGCGATGAGCCCATAGTTCCGAATACTGTGATAGCGATGTAGGTCCGCTTACTGTAAGCGGTGTCCTCCCCCCACCTTCCTGAAGTCTGCCTGATCTGCGATTCCGCTGCGGAGTGTAGATTTTGGCTGGAGGTATTTATGGGAGTCCATCGGGAGCTACGATTGGAGTCCGTTGCGGGCCATGAGGTTTTGATCGGTCGAGATGGCAAGCGGCGCTGGCCGGAAGAGCTCAAGGGGCAGCTTGTTGCGGAAACGCTGGTTCCAGGGGTGACCGTAAACGAGGTCGCCCGACGCGCTGGCATGCGTCCAAACCATTTGTCTGAATGGCGTCGCCTGGCCCGAGAAGGTAAATTGGTGGTGCCGGATTTGGCTGGAGCGGAATTTGCGCCGGTCGTGATTGAGCCCGAGGCTCCGGCGGCACCATCAGAACCCGGTGACAGGATTGAGATTGCCCATGGGGATGTTACCGTTCGGCTGGATGCTGGGACATCGCCTGAGCGGATCGCCAGTATTGCCCGCGCGCTGAACGGGGCTTCATGATCTTTCCGTCGAACCGGGTGCGGATCGTGGTGGCGACGAGGCCAGTAGACTTCCGCAAGGGTCATGACGGACTGGCGGCGCTGGTGCAGAACGAGTTGCGCAAGGAGCCGTTCACCGGAACCGTGTTTGTCTTTCGCTCGAAGCGCGCCGACCGGTTGAAGCTGCTCTATTGGGATGGCACCGGGCTGGTGATGACGTATAAGCGGCTGGAAGAGACAACATTCACCTGGCCTGCGATCCGGGACGGGCTGATGTCGCTCAATCATGCCCAGTTCGAGGCGCTGTTTGCCGGGTTGGACTGGCGGAAAGTGAAGGCGTTGTCAGCACGTCCACCAACTGCGGCAGAGTGACTCGCGCGCCTGTTTGGGCAGGCAGCCGGATGCCCGTTTTGGTAGATCATATCCATGATTGCGGCGGCTGATCTTCCCGACGACATTGATGCGCTCAAAGCCATGATCGTGGCTCAGGGTGAGCAGAATGCGCGTCTGGAAACGCTGGTTGCAGCGCTGAGGAAAGCGCTCTTTGGCCGTAAATCTGAGAAGGTCGATCCAGATCAGTTCGAACTGGCTCTGGAAGATATCGAAACCGGGATTGCACAGGTTGAAGCCGAGGGTGAAGCCAATCCGCTTGTCACGCCAACACAGACGTCCGCGCCGCGCCAGAGCAACCGGGGCTCGTTACCAAAGCACTTGCCGCGCATTGAAGAGGTGATCGAGCCGGAAAGCACGGTCTGCGGTTGTGGTTCTGAACGACATGTCATTGGCGAAGATGTCAGCGAGCGGCTCGATATCGTTCCGGCCCGGTTCCGCGTGATCGTCACCCGCCGTCCCAAATATGCCTGCCGGTCCTGCGAAGAGGGGATCGTCCAAGCACCCGCTCCGGCGCATCTGATCCCCGGTGGGATGCCGACCGAGGCCACCATTGCGCAGGTGATCGTCAGTAAATATGCCGATCACCTTCCCTTGTATCGCCAAGCTCAGATCTACGCCCGGCAAGGGATCGATCTGGATCGCTCGACCCTGGCCGCTTGGGTTGGCCGGGCAGCGTTTGAGCTGCGCCCTGTTCATGACGCGCTGATGGCCGATCTAAAACGCTCGACAAAGCTGTTCATGGACGAGACGGTGGCTCCGGTCCTCGATCCCGGCCGCAAGAAGACCAAAACCGGCTACTTCTGGGCGCTCGCCCGCGATGACCGACCCTGGGGCGGGAAGACCCGCCCGGCGTGGCCTTCACCTACGCACCGGGACGCGCCGGAGAATACGCAAAGCAAATCCTGGTTGGCTTCAATGGTACACTCCAGGTCGATGGCTACGCCGGATACAACCGCCTGCTCAAACGGCAGGAAGGCGCGATCCAATTGGCCCACTGCTGGGCGCATGCCCGCCGTAAACTCTTTGATGTGGCAAAAGCTGGAAAAGCCACCCCGATTGCCGATGACGGCATCGCACAGATCCGGGACCTCTACCGCATCGAAAAGGAAATCAGAGGCCAAAGCCCGGCCGCCCGGAACGCAGCGCGGCAGGAACGCTCAAAACCAATCATCGATCAGATGGAAATCTGGCTCCGGGAAACGCGCTCCCGCGTCTCCGCCAAGTCTCCTATCGGTGAGGCCCTGAGCTACATTACCAAACACTGGGTAGGCCTGACCGTATTTTTGGATGATGGTCGTGTGGAACTGGATTCCAACAGCGTCGAGCGCACAATCCGCCCGATTGCGTTGAGCCGCAAGAATGCCCTCTTCGCTGGGCATGAGGCCGGAGCTCAGAACTGGGCAATCCTCGCCTCGATGATCGAGACCTGCAAATTGAACAATGTCGATCCGCACGCCTGGCTCACCCAAACCCTGACCGCAATCGTAAATGGGCACAAACAGTCCAAAATCAGCAGCCTGATGCCCTGGAATTACACCGCTGACGTGTGATCGGCGCACCGCTTACCGCTTACTTGCTGAGCATTTCTAAACGACCTGGGCGAGCAGCGACTGAAGTATCTTTCGTTCACTCTCTGAAATTGGCTCCAGTATTTCGCTGACAACCTCTGCGACTGTCTGCATCAATTCGCCAACAATTTCCGATCCTTTCGGCGTCAAAAATATCAAGCTGACGCGGGCATCATCTTGTGCCGTTTCTCGCCCAACAAGCCCTTTGTTTTCCAAAGATCGGATCACACGGGTCATTTGAGACTTATCGCGAGCGACACGTTTTGTGAGTTCGTTCAGGCTGATCCGCCCGGCATCCGCAAGCGTCATTAATACGATGCCCCCACCGGGACCCACTGCCTCTCTATCAAAGTCAGGTGCGCGTTCCTGCAGGCCGGAATGAATTTTGCGCATAAAGCGGTCGACAAGGAGAGCGAGATCGGCGTCCTGCATTAGTTGACTAAGTCTACCTTTTTGATTAGTGGATATAGTCAACCTAACCCGATGCAATCCTGGCTTCAATGACAAGGAAGACAACATGACAAACTCACAAATGCTGGCGCTCAAATTTGCCGCGGTCCTTTGGATTGTATGGGGACTGGTGCATGCGCTTGCCGGTGTGATGGTGCTGACCAACGATGCTACTGGTGGGTTTCAAGCTATTGCCGATGCTATTGATCCAGCTGTGCTCGAAGCGGACTATCACGCAGCGGTGGAAGGCGTACTAAACCAGCATGGATGGAACTTAGGTTGGTTCGGCATCGCGACGATTATCGGAGCAATCTTCATCTGGCGGCAAAGCATTACGGCCATTTGGGTGACAGGCATGGTCGGCGGTCTTGCCGATGTTGGCTATCTGCTGTTCGTCGATTTTCCCGGCTATGTAAACTTCGTACCGGGAACCGTCATGACTTTCATTTCGGCGACAGCTGTCGCACTGAGCTTTTGGGTCTGGCTTTCCGTCAAGCCGGTGGCATCCTAAGAAGTTAACGCGATTGAAAACGGACGTTGGAGGCCATGAGTCTATTGTCCGCGTTGTCCGCGATGTGTGAGTTCGACAGAGCCGGGAGTTCGCACTCGCGGCGAATGTCGGCTATGCGGGCTGCGACCGCAGCTTCTTGACCCGTCCGCCAATGGCAGGTTTGGGCCGTTCGACGATTTTGCAAACTCGGGGAACCACCGAGATAGCGTCGCCATGTTTGGCGATGTATTTGAGCTCCTGACCCGCATTTATCCTGGAAAGGCTTGGGTGTAGGCCTGACGCAGCATTGGACTGCGCCGACCGAAAAGTGAAGCGGATACCGCCGAGCCAGGCAATTCCCATACACCGTAATCCGGTCCAAGCCAGTAGTCGCCAAGACGGGTCATTCCCAGGTCCTGACACACCTGAGCCCCGCCTGGCGAACAGCTAATTGAGCCCAGTCCATGCAGAACAATATCGCGACGAGCCAATTGCTCTAGGTATGTTACAAAGGACGACAACAACAAAGGCGCTGCACTTTCGTGGCCGCGGCTAACAATCAAGGCTGGGCAATAGCCGAAGTAAGTACCCGGCAGGATAGGTTGTCGTACACGCTCGACGGATAGATTTGATTCACGCAGCCTACACGCGCGAAATTCGGCTTCATCTTCTGGGAAAAGCAATAACAGAGCCCATTTTGCGACCATCCGACCATCCCTGATAACCATTTGCCAATGATCGCCGTAGGTTTGATAGATCGGCAGGAAAACTCTCTTATCAGCGGCCAACTCATCGGGTAATCGACCCAATTCCGTGTCTGCGGTCGAGATCATGTGGCAGATCGCCTTCCGGTAAGAGCCATCAAAATGCCTGGCCACCAGTGCATCGTCCAGCAATTGGTACTTTGAATCGACAAAATTACCCTGTCGTGCTTCCCAATCCAGCCGACAAGCTAGTACTTCGTCGATGCTCCACCCCAGCCTTTCAGACAATCTGCTCTCTAGGTCACCTCGAATGAACGACAGCGAGCGTTCGTATTTGCCGATTGCATCTACACTTACATCTAACAACGCTGCCAATGGCTCTTGCGTGACGCGACCGTGGGTGCCGTTGTCGAAACGCCAGCGGCGCAGCTTTTCAGCAAACAGAGAAGGGTGAACTGGCATACAGACCCACAAGAGTAAGAGGACTTCGTGGTTTAGCATGCCTGTTGAGGTCTATTGTGCCAAGGGACTTACGGATGACTTACGGGTAGTCTGGATCATGTCGGTGGTTGGCAAGAGATGAGTTGAGCAGGGTCGATCCATCTCAATTACAAATGGAACCCTACCAATGTCTCGACGCATCTCCTCGCTTCCAGGTGCAACAGATCTTCTGTTTCCCTGGTTCTGGCCAAGAAAAGACAATCGTAAACCCGACCCGCATTTCGATGATGGCCACCACGACAGTCAAAGCTGTGAACCATGTGCCGCACTCAGATCCCGCAAGTGGTTTTTACTAAATCGTTCAAACAAGTGCTAAATCAGTAGTGAGCAGCCTCATCTGACTGGTCCAATTTGATTGTTAGTGCATCATTGGCCTGTGATCCATCGGGATGATGGTTTCCGGCGCTGGCGGTCGATAGCCCGTTCCTTGATCTGACCCGATGACATGACATCGGCCACCTTCATCTTCACCAGATCGCAGCCGCGGAGCTTACTGTCGATTGCCATGTTGAAGAGCGCAAGATCGCGATGGTTTTCAGAAAGCTCGAGGCGCACTCGGATTGCCCAGTCATGTTTTGGTTTCAGAGGGCGTTTTTGACCGACGATGCGACCTTTGTTCCAAGCGGGGCTAAGTGCACGAATGGCAGGTAAGTTTGGGGTTTCCATGGCTGATCCTCCGATCCGCCATGCCCGCCCAAAACGACAACCCGACGTTGACACGATACAATATCACAGGATGCTTTATGCTGTTCGAATGACAGTGAAGCGCAGAAAGCGGACTTTGCAAAGTCTCGCAAAGGCACCAAAACGGACGCTTATCGCGGTCTCGTATGCAGCAGGTTAATATCTCAAAAATGATCGTTAGTCTTCTGTGCCGCTGACACAAGCCACCTTCAAGTTTGGATCGAAGAGCAACGGTTTCACCTCTACTTGCCTAGTTCTAAGCCAGACAGGCTCAAATTCTCTGTTGTCCGCCAAAGCATCAAGGCTTGTATCGTGCGTAGTCGAAGTCCATATACACGAGGCTTACGTTTTTCTTTTTCGACCTGCTGTCTCCCCAATTCGGCGTTCAGTCTTTCGATTCAGACCGACCACGCCGAGTCGCCGCAATGATGCGGGCGGCACGTATTAGGAGACTTCCACCATGGCAAATGGCACAGTAAAATGGTTCAACTCAACCAAAGGTTTTGGCTTTATCGAGCCTGAAGATGGCAAGCGCGACGTGTTCGTGCATATCTCAGCAGTTGAACGTTCCGGCCTTAGCGAATTGAAAGACGGCCAAAAGGTTACTTTTGACGTCGAGGCTGGCCGTGACGGACGCGAAAGCGCCGCCAATCTGGCACTCGCCTGACCTTTTACGGGCACCCCATAAGGGTGCCCGTTTGAACAATGGGCGACAATAAGCCGTCGGAGACCAAGTAAGTTGCAACCTAAAGACTGGACGCGGGTGCTCGCGCAATACCGTGTGCCCGATGCGAAGCGCAGTGTTTTTGAACTTGCGATCACTGTTTTCCCTTATTCGCGCTATGGGCCCTAGCGTGGTTTGCGTTGTCATTTAGCGTCTGGATCGCAATATTGCTGGCCATCCTGAATGCCGCATTTCTGGTCCGTATCTTCATCATCATGCATGATTGTGGTCATGGATCTTTCTTTAGAAGCCGCAGCGCATGCAATTGGACTGGCCGGGTTCTGGGTGTTCTTACCGTTACACCTTATGACGTTTGGCGGCAAAGCCATGCGATTCACCATGCCTCAACCGGTAACCTTGATCGGCGTGGTATGGGTGACATCCCTACATTGACCATTGAGGAATACCTGAAACGGAATTGGTTCGGGCGTGCCGCGTATCGTCTGACCCGGAACCCCGTCTTCCTGTTCGGTGTTGCACCGATATATACGTTCTTTTTTCAATACCGCTTGCCTGTTGGTTTCATGCGGTCAGGCTGGCTGTATTGGGCAAGTGCGATGGGAACAAACGCCGCAATTGCAGGGTTATTGGCTCTGATTTTATGGGCCGGAGGCTTTGAGGTGTTGGCGTGTGTTTTCCTTCCAACCGTGATTGTAGCATCATCCATTGGTATTTGGCTTTTCTACATTCAACACCAGTTCGAACACACGACCTGGGACCGGGAAGAGGGCTGGAACCTTCAGAACGCCGCGTTCTATGGCAGTTCTCACTATGCCTTGCCAAGCATCCTGCGGTGGTTCTCTGGCAACATTGGTGTGCACCATGTTCACCACCTCGCCAGCCGCATACCGTTTTATCGGCTAAACGAAGTTTTGCGTGACCATTCCGAGTTGGAAAACTGCCAGCGAATTACTCTTTATCAAAGCCTTCATTGTGCACGATTGCATCTTTGGGATGAAAAAAGTCAGCGCCTGATGACCTTTTCAGAGGCTTTGGCAAACGCCAATCCCAAAAAGAGCTTAGTGTAGTCTGGCGCGGACCAAATAGGCTTCAATAGTATCACCGCCGAGGGCGCGGATAGCCTCTAGTCGGTGAAGACCTTCAATCAGCACGAACCTTTTGTTGTCAGCGCGTATCTGGATCGGGGTCTTCTGGCCATTCTTCAGGATATCTTCGGCCAGCGTCAGAACTTTTTGCTGATCAAGCGTTTTCGCCCGTTTCACAGGTACATAGATCAGGTCGAGCGGATATGGTCTTTTCTCCAACATAAGCTACGTGAGCAACCTTTCGTGCATTTGTTCCGGTTCGAAGTTCGCTACAGGAGCTGGGGCTGGAACGTACGTCATAGAACCGAACGAACAGCGTCGCGCAGTTCCTGATGCATAATCCAAGTTGCTGGCTCGTCGTCACTTTCGATGTGAGAAAATGCAAGGACCTGAGCGGCGCCATCATTCTGTACCGATCCGCCTTCGGGAAGTTCGAGCTCTAGATACTCCGCAATCAATAGACCGATTTTCTTAAAGACCTTGATTGAGGCCTCGCGCGATTTGTAACCGGCCGCCTGAGACAAGTGACCAATGGTCAGACCGTCCTTGCCTGCGATTGTAAGTGCTTTGAGCAATGTGACCTGCGCGGGGGTGAGCCTGATCTGGCGTAATGCCTCTGCATATTCTCTTTCACTGGGAACGAAGGTGCCGGAGTTTCCCTCCAAACGGCGTTGACCGCTACGCTTCCTGTCTCGTTCTTCGAGAATGGTCTTGTCAGAAGAACTTGTGTTGAGCGGGGCAGGGGTGTTGCGTAGCTATTGCCTATGACTAAACCTGCCTCCTTCAAGTACTTCAAAACCAGCCCCGAGATTATCCGTCTTGCAGTGATGCTGTACATCCGTTTCCCGCTCTCGCTCCGGAATGTCGAAGATCTGTTGCACGAGCGAGGCATCGATGTGAGCCACGAAACTGTCCGATATTGGTGGAACAGGTTTGGCCCGATGTTTGCTGCAGAGATCAGACGAAAGCGTGTTCAGAAGCTGCGCGCGTTCTCTAAATGGAAGTGGCACGTTGACGAGGTTTTCGTGAAGGTGAATGGCAAGCGGCACTATCTGTGGCGTGCTGTCGATCATGAAGGCGAGGTGCTGGAAGCCGTTGTCACCAAACGCCGAAACAAGCAGGCGGCATTGAAATTCCTCCGGAAATTGATGAAACGACACGGTAGAGCGGATAAAGTTGTAACGGATCGCTTCGCTTCATACAGGGCCGCGCTTAGAGAAATAGGCGTGCTCGAAAAACAACAGACGGGCAGGTGGCTCAATAACCGCGTCGAGAACTCGCACTTGCCTTTCCGACGAAGAGAACGCGCGATGCAGCGTTTCAGGCGCATGCAAAGTTTACAGAAATTCGTTTCTGTCCATTCCTCCGTCTACAACCACTTCAACCAGGAAAGATCGCTCACCAGCCGGGACACTTTCAAGCTGACACGCACCGCCGCTCTTGCCGAGTGGCGTCAGCTTTGTTCCGGATAGGTTCGCAGTTTCCGCGGCAAACTGAGACTGGTTCGAATTCGTCTGACAGCACCGGTCCAGCAACTTCGTGCATTCTCGAAATGGAAGTGGCACGTAGACGAGGTTTTGTGAAGGTACATGGCAAGCGACATTATCTGTGGCGGGCTGCTGATCACGAAGGCGAGGTGCTGGAAGCCGGTGTCACCAAACGCCGCAACAAAGCTGCAGCGCTGAAATTCCTCAGGAAATTGATGAAGCGACATGGTAAAGTGGAAAACGTCGTCACTGATCGCTTCGCGTCGTATCGGGTCGCTCTCAGAGAGCTTGGTGCTACCGAAAAACAGCAGACGGGCAGGTGGCTCAACAACCGCGTTGAGAATTCGCACCTGCCGTTTCGACGAAGAGAACGGGCCATGTTGCGTTTCAGAGGTATGCGAAGTTTGCAGAAATTCGCCTCCGTCCATTCCTCCGTTTGCAACCACTTCAACCAGGAAAGATCGTTAGCCAGTCGCGACACCTTCAAGCTGACCCGCGCCGCCGCTCTTAGCGAGTGGCGTCAACTCTGTTCCAGATGGGTTCGCGGCTTCGGCAGTAAACTGAGGCTGGTTCGAGTTCGTCTGGCAGCACCCTAGAGAAATGTGGTCTTTGGCGTCACCAAGAAACGCCTGCCACTCTTTCGACGCATGTCTTTAAGTCCATGTCATTGGCATGCAATCTACATCTATAGCTATTTGACCCCAAGCATCTGAAGGTCTGTCGATTCCGTCGTTGCACCCGCCTGCGTCAGCAATGAATGAACCTGACCACGATGATGAGTCTGATGGTTGATCATGTGAACCAGATTGAAACCGAGTGTCGTTTGAACGCGGTCATGCCCTCGTTGCCAGGTGACGATGGACGAGAGGTCCTGTAGTGTGAGCAGATCGGCCCAGCCAACGATCTTTTCATCCAATGCTTCCCGCTGTTCGACATAGTCCGACCAATCTACGGGCGTGTTTGTATACGGATGTCGCGCTGCAATCTCGGCAACGGTTTGGGTATCGTCGCGAAATCGTGCCAACCAGATGCGATCGTCCCAGAGAATGTGATTCAATGTCTCCGCGATTGATCCGAAAAATGCACCTCGGTCTTTCCAGCGATCCGCATGCGTCAAAGGGCTCGCCGCTACGATGAGTGATCGGTTCTGCCATTGATTGTAGCGGGACATCGTTGCTGCGAACTCAGGTGTAATCATAATGTTCGTTTCACTTTGACTGACTTTGGATACTGTTACGGCCCCCAGTTCAGCGGGCTAGCGGCTTTCAAAAGCGAGCCGTAGACCGAGGATGACGAACGCTGCAGCGAAGCCACGCTTCATCCAGTCAAGAAACAGTGGAGTCTGTTCGATACGCGAACGAACCTTTGAGGCGAAGCCACCGTAACAGATGAAGACCGCAAACGTCAGGACCATGAATACGACGCTGAGGAGCAGCATCTGATGCAGAGCCGTTGCTGAACCTGCGGTAACGAATTGTGGAAGAAACGCCAGGAAGAATATCGACAGCTTTGGATTCAATATGTTGATCAGAAACCCTGTAGTTGCAACCTTGAGATACGATGTCTGGTCGACCTGAGCATCGAACTTTATAGGACCGTCATCTCTCAAAATCCGCCACGCAAGGAACAGTAAGTACAATATGCCAAGCCACTTCAATGCCTGAAAAAGAACCGCACTTGTGTGCAACAGCGCGGCCAATCCCGCGATTGCAGCCATCATGTGAGGAACGATACCCAAAGTACATCCGATCGCGGCCGCAAGGCTGGCCGCAACCCCTCGTGCCAATCCCACCGCAACGGTATAGATCACACCTGTGCCTGGCGCGATGACGACAACGAAGGACGTGATAAGGTACTCAATCCACACCGGAGAAGCCCTTCAAAATATTTGAAACGAAAACATCACCTGGCTGATCCAGCAGACGCCCATTGGCCTGGGCGCCAACCACATCGGCAATCGTGGTGATGAGATCGTCTCGTAGCGCGCGCATCTGGGTGGTAGCGTCTTCATGCTGCGCTTCAGCAACGATCAGGGCGCGTGTAGTCTCGGGTGAGACAGCAGAGCTGAGGCTTTGACGGTTGGCCCAACGCCTTGCATGAGCATTCCCATCCTGATCGGCAAAAATGACTTCTCCCGGATCGGGTGTTTCACTCTGCCCAGAGAACGCTAGGTAGGTCTCGTCGCCGTCGGCGGGTCGAACACACAGATCACCTGAAATACGATCCATGTCGAAAACGGCAACCGGAACAGCGAAGGCAACGGAAACTGCATTGCAAAGATCGATCAGCGGATGCAGCTTTGGTAGGTCTCCGCTTTTTCTTAGTCGGCGAAGCAAGGCTTCGGCAGCGCATCGGTACTGTGTCGGCTTCAGACCCATTTTTGCATAGGCGCGACGCCATGCTTGGATTTCAATGAACGCACCCTCGCTTTCTCGTTCCAAACGTTTAAGCGCCATTGCAATGAACTTCGCCACCGAAGCTGAGCTGTCGAAGTCAGGCCGCACGCCCGAGAGTTCGATGACACAGGTAGTAAGGGCCGGGAAATTCGTTTGAATGAAGGGCGAGTATTCGAAGCGCATGGATCACCTTGTCTTTTTTCCAAACTAGGAGATCCGATCGATGTCGGATTGAACGATATTGCAGCTTAGGACGTGGCTCTGCGGGCAAAGCTGCCGGGCGTCACGCCATACTGGCGGGAGAATTTGCGGGTTAGATGGCTTTGGTCCGAAAAGCCGCACGCAACCGCTGTTTCGGCCAATGGGACTCCGAGCAAAATCATGTCTCTGGCTCGTTTTAGCCGATGCTGCGTGAGGAACGCGTAAGGGGTTGTTCCGACTTCGTCGGAAAATCTTCGCAGGATCTGAAACCGACTGGTCCCGGTTGCGTTAGCCAAGTCTGCCAACGACAGGGGGATTTGCCAGCGTTGACAGATCATATCAATTGCGATCTGGACCTCTCGCGAGCGGTTCAGGACGACCGATGGTTTGTTCGTTTGGCGCCGGTCCAGTTGCTGGGCAAGCGCCAACATCAACACTTGCTCAGCTTCGTTGCTGTCGGTGCCTTCAGACTGCAACACTGAGAAAGCCTTTTTTGTACGCAAAAAGGCTTCTTTAGAGCGATTAACTGGAAGTGTGAATTCAGCCTTGTCGGGATGGACATCATTCAACTGGGACAGCGCTTCTTTGGTCAGAAATATCATATGCCATTCGCGGGGCTCACCCTGGCGGACCAGACCGTCATGCATCTCGTCAGGGTTGACGGTCATTGTGTCGCCAGCCTGAGCCACCACCATCCCGCGTTGACTCCAACTTCTCTGGCCTCCTTTTGCGATGTACCCGAAACCGAACTCGTCATGAGAGTGGCGCGGAAACGAACGATCGGAGAAAATGGATATCGTTTCAACACCCGGGAGGATCGTCTGGCTGCGGCAGGACTTGTGCATGCCGCTAGTATTACAGGTCTATGTAAGACTGTTCCACTCTTACTCTTTTGTGTTCTTGCAGCAGTTCTTATTTTCTACGAAACAGAGTCGTGGTCGTTTTCACAACGAATACCCGCTTTGCACAATGCGATTGCAGCTTTTCCCCGAAGCCAAGTTCGGCTTTGGGTCGTTAGCTGCATTGGCATTTTTCAGCATGACCCATAATGGCCACTCCACTAAAGACTAGAACGATGTAGCCAAAGCTTTTCAGGGTTCTTGCCAAAAGTGTAAAGTGGCAGCTGCGTCCCATCTTACTTCAAAATGTCGCTGAGATCGTCACAAAAGCAAAAGTAACATGATAGTGCACAAACGGTCCTAACCATCACAGAATGCTGGGCGTTTGGCCTATGATCTCTTTCGATTTGATTTAACGAGACGATTCTGCAGATAGCAATGTTGTCTTGTAGACCCCAAGGCCACAGATGCGTGCGTCCTACTACTGCAATTCATAAGTCACTCATTGTGAAAAATCTGCTTCGTGTGTGAGCACAAATAGTGAAAGCTCAGAACTCAGTTCCAAACGGCACGATCGCGGTACCAAGGACGGTTCTGAAGATCAGGTCTGCGGGGAGCGCCAAAAACCGGCACAAGGATACGTTCAAGTGCGCGCCAAAACCCAATGCTCTCTAGCACAGGGTTTACCCATGGTGTGATCACACAATAGTGGGTCGTGTTTGGAGCTGTGTGATGACGCCAGTGATGACGTCCATCTTGAAGGATACCCAAGCGCTGAAGGTAAGAAACCACCACCGGCAGTCGAACAGTCGGTGCGTGCGCGAAACGGTGAATTTGCTCAGAGAGGCTGCCTATCAGCAGAAAAACGACCAGTTGCCAAGATAGAACGCCGAAGAACCAAGAAATAGAAGCTATTAGAACAGCAATTGTAAAAAGCAGCGCACTGTCGTGTAGCCAGTGGATTTTGAGAATATCAGTTGGATCAATATGGTGTCGCGTATTTGGAAAAGCGAAATTTGGACCCCAGATCGGTGCGTCAACAGTGCCCAGCGTATCCATCGCCCAATGCCAAACTCCACTGGCGAAATCCGCAAGCAACAACAAACCAACAACCTGCAGCGCGACTAAAACGATTTCATACATCGGAGACCAGTCCTAGCTGATCCACCCGCTCTTGCAAGTGTGCCTTGAGTACTTTTAATCAAAATTAACTTAGCCGAACGCCGCATGCCGTTGATGCTTGTTAATCGAGCAAATGTACCTGCTCCTGGCGAATTCTAGAATCTCTAAGCAAACATCATCGAAAGTCGGACTACGTTTAAACATGACAAACTCGATTCCCTTTACCCGCAGAGCCGAACCGTAACACTACAATGAAACGCCTATTTGAAACCTGTGGAAAAGCCTTCATTTGGCTTGTTCTGGCTCTGGGACTATATGCCGTCGGCGTCCTAGCTTACTCCAACTATTTGATCGGGAATCGGGTGCAGGTGACAGGCTGGCCAGAGACTTCTGATTTCACCGACCCGGTCGATTGGAAAACGGATAGTCCAAATGTCGTGCGAATCCTGGCAATGGATGGCGGTGCTTTGTATGGCTTGTCACAGCTTGAGATATTGAAAGCCATAGAAGAAGAAACGGGAAAGCGCACCCATGAGCTTTTTGATTTTGTAACGGGTGCATCGACAGGTGCAATTATCGGGGCCCTGTTGTTCAAACCTGGATTGGATGGCAGCCCGCCACCTACCGCCGCAGAAGCCATCGACATCTACGACGAGTATGCAAGGGATATTTTGGGTATTCCCGTTTATCATGCCGTACTGACCGGTCGAGGCTTGTTCGGACCCGTAATACCAAATCAAGGCCGTCTGAAGGTCTTTCGAGACGGGTTTGGAGACTCGCGATTCAATGAATTGCTGCGTCCCGCCCTGTTCCCTGTCTTTTCTCAGGAGGAAAACAGAATCCGATCGTTTCGAAATTGGGACAAAGTTGACAGCAACATTCACCTGCGCGCTTTGATCGGCGCTGCGACAAGCGCTCCGATGTTCTTTCCTGCGATAACCTTTAAAGGAGAGCATGCAACCGGTGCATTCTTTGATGCCGGTTTAGTTCTAAACTCGCCGGGTGAGATCGCCTACTTGCAAGCGCGAACAAATTTACCGGATCACAAGAACTTTGTTGTTGTATCGATTGGTACAAAACCGCAGCCGATCGTGTCTTCCAGAACGGCCGAAGCGGGCGGAGTGATCGATTGGTTGGCGCCAATACTACAAATTGTATTCAGCGGCGAGGACACAATAAGTCAGGACACACTGGAACAGCTGTCGAAAATTGACACTTCCGTTACCACACAGTCCTTCTTCCTAGCGCCAGATGACGTTGAGGGCGTTTCCGGTTTCGAGCATACAAAGTCAGCGATCACTTCAATTCGCACCACAAGCCAAGATTTCGTTAAGGAAAATAATAGCTTAATTCGTGAAGTCGCCAGAGCACTATCAATTGATGTCGATTGATTTGGAGGCCGCGATTGGCAATCGCTCCGCGAAGCGGTTGTTGGATTGGTATCTATCGGTGTCAGGCTTGTGCGCGTTTCAGTCGTCTGTTTTGCGCTCCAAACTAGTCGTCGAGGCGCGAGGAAGCCAAAGGTGCTTATGGTATTATCGATTGTATGAAGGGCGAGACACTGGGCCGGGTCGCTACCAACTCAAATTGAATAAATTGACCTGAAAGGCCCGGTGATGGAGTTTCATGACTATGGACACAGAACTCACCTTTGCAACGGCCGCCGCCAGCCATAGCAACAAACAGCGATTTGAGCCTAACGGCCATGCGCACGAGTACTATCAGGCATCGCTGCTGAGTGCTGTGATGCAGGGTGTTTACGATGGAACGGTCACTATCGGTGAATTGCTGAAACACGGAGACTTTGGTCTCGGCACATTCAATGCGCTCGACGGGGAGATGATTGTAATAGACGGTGTGGCCTACCGGCTTGACTGTAACGGGAGAGCAATGGTTGCAAGTGACGATGCCCTGACCCCCTATGCCGCCGTCATCAATTTCGAACCCACAGTGTTCCTTTCGCTGGATGGGTCTATGGAAAAACGGGCCTTTGAAAGTCAGCTGGATGGGTTAGCAGAAGCTAAAAATCTGTTTTACGCCGTTCGATTTGATGGGCGCATCCAACACATCAAATATAGAAATGTCGTGCGGCAGGAAAAACCCTATAAACCTCTGCTGGAGGTCGTGAAAACTCAGGCAGAGTTTGAGTTGACTGATGTGGACGGTACAATTCTGGGTTTTCGGTGTCCGGACTATGCGGTCGGTATCGGTGTGCCAGGTTATCACCTTCACTTTATTTCGACCGACTTGAGTAAAGGTGGGCACGTATTGGACTACACCCTTGCCAACGGTCGACTGGAAATTGACCATACCTCTTCTCTACACCTGGAGCTCCCGGAAACCAGATCCTTTTCTGATGCCGATCTGACTGCAGGCGCTTCGGCTGACGGAATCCTGAAGGCAGAAGGCAACGACAAATAGATACACGCCAAAACCTTCCACAAGGCTTTGCGGGCACTGAGGCAACGCGTGTAAAGGTTTGCGTCGGCCCGCCATCTGCCGCTTGCCAGCTGTTTCAAACCTTCCGACTGTGCAGTTCGCCGCCTGCTGCATAGTCGGAAGTCCGAGGTTTGATCAACAACTGCTCGGGGCTCATTCCGTCTGATCGATTCTTAGTGAACCGTTTGATCCAGCTCGTCGCACCCTCGGATTGAGGCTAGTTCCGTGGCGTTTGCTCCGGCTAAGATCGGTTCCAGATTTGGAAGAGAAACGAACTCGTGCTCTGGGCATACCAAGTGTGTTGGTAACTCTAAAGCATCGGATACGGGATACGACTGTGCGCCATGCGATCTAAGCAAATGCGTCCTTCCTACGCCTACACCGCAACGAAGCAAATATCCACCGCAGCAACTCTCTCTTGGGCGGTTTGAACAGATGGTTATAGTGCGCTGGGGCGAGCAGCAATCATTGCCTCAACTGGTTTATGTCCGGAATGCAGGATTTTCGGTGCAGGGGTAACTGTTTCGCGCCATCAGCGCGTTTCTGATAAATATTGTGGTGAAGAAGTTTGATCTTCGGATGCGTTAGCGTGCCTACGACTTCGAAAGGCCAGGCGCTCCGCGACAAAGGCCTGCCAAGTTTTCGGGCCTCGGCTTGGATTGAAATCGAGTTCTTTTTCCAATCCAGATCGCCATGGGCAACAAGTTGGACTTTCCTGGTTTCTGCGACAAACGAATTGAAAGAAACGTAGCCAGCATCGATTTTGATGGGCGCGGCAAGGCATGCCACCTTGCTGTACCCGTTTCTGAGTTCTTCAGAAATTAACCACGGAAATATGCCTAGACCGGACAATTCGAGAAGGCTGGTGGAAATCCCACCATTTGACATCAGGATCGAAGCAGATCCTCTCATTGAGTTAGTGAAAGCGTTTATTGAACGCCTGTTTCCGGTGAACTCAAAATTCCCATGTAGCCGCCCCTCAGCCGCAAGTTTAGCATTGAGCGCGTTCAAAACGTCCACCAAGTTCCAATCTTTCATTGTGCCTTGGACTGACAGTAATTCCGGGGACTTCACCATGTTCATCTTTGCCGAACCAGAGAAGTGGCCGCCATCATATGTGACGTCGACAGGCTCAAGTTGGGCAAGGCCATTCTTCGCCGTGAGCTGGCTCGACAGGCTGGTTACCGCTCGCTGACCTTCAATCCTTCTGATATCAATGGATACGTCGACATCTTGGTCGAGCAAGAAATCCTCCAATTCCATCATATCAGTAGCTTTTGCCGCCTTGGTGTCGGTTCGATGGAAACCAGTTCCAAGCTGCGAAATAACGGCAATAGCATTCTGAACGTCCTTCAGCACGATACTCTGGCTGGAGACACTGCCTTGCGTAATTGGTTGCGCTTCGGTGACTGAGGTCTTCAGTTCTGCACTCAGTTTTGATTTTCCTGATGTAATTCCAATAACGCTTGAGAATTCGTCTTTTTTTCCATTTGCGGACAAACTGAACTGCAGCGGCCCTGCATTGATTTCATTCAGACCTATTGATGTCAGGAATTGGGAACTGTCTTTGACGTCAAGGTTGAGGTTGAAGGAAAGGTTTTCGAAGTCATTAACGTTTCCAAGTTTTGCCTGAGTTTTTAGGTCCCAAATGTCTGTTTCAACCGTCTGCGCATCGAACTCATTGAGGCTGAGGTGCCCTTGCAGGTCATCTACAGAAAAGCTGCCTTCGATGTTCCCAAGTGATTTAGCTTTTTTCTCGTTCTTAGCTCGAAAAAACAGGGTTGCTGGCATCGACAAAGTCCCGCTGAAGTCGATCTCTTTCAGCCGCAGCAGGTCTCTGATGTTGCCTCGGGCGTTGATGTATGGCCGATCCTGCGGCCCGGCGAGCAACGCTATGTCTTCCAGCATCAAATTGCCATCATCAGAGCGAAATACCCGACCAATACTAACTGGGCCGATCTGCTTGAGCTCATTGTCAAAAGCATTTGTTGTTAGAATGAAATCTTGAAACTCAAGGGAGTTGCCCCGACCAACGATTTGAGTTGAAAGATCAGTTAGCTTCAAATCCTTTAAATCCGTGGCCGTTTCTGGCGGATTTCCGTCAGGATAGAAGCGTCCATCAACCGCCATGTCGATACCCTCAAAACCCAGCAGATCTTCGATAGCTCCCTTAGCTGTTAGCAACTGGCCGTTTGAAAGGTTAATGACTGTAGAGATATCAGTAGCTTGCAACTTTGGGTTCTGGCTGCGTATTTCTGCTTCCAGGGATGCCTGACCTTCAAAATCACGATCCAGCTTGAGTACTTCGAGCAAATCTCCAATTTCGCCAGTATTTAACGTCAGTTTGCCTTCGAAACCGCCACCATTCTGGGAGGTGATTGGGGTTCCGTTGAAATCGAGAGTCATCGCTCCGAAAGCCGCGGTTGTCTTGAATGGCTTGCCCCGTGGATAGTCCCCCGTGATCTGGAAGTTCTGCCCATTCACAGTGCCTTGGCTTGTCACGGTGACACCGGCATCATCATCCACTTGATCCAGGTTGAGGCTTGTTAACTGGAAATCGAAATCGAAGCCTGTTGCCTCGTTGTCGACGGCGAGTGCAATTGATGTGAATGCAGCTGTTTTGTCGCTCAGGAAATCAAGAATACCGCCTGTGTCATTCTGCTGTCCCAAAGCTGTTAGGCTGACCTCTGGCCGGTTGTTCGCCGTCCAACTGTGCTTCCCATCTGTGTTGGTCAGCATGCGAACTTTCAAACCATCCAAAATCAAGTTGTCGATATCAATCTGGCCTGAAAACAACGCTGGCAGGTTCAATTCCAGCTTTAGGACCTTCAATTCCGCCAAATTCACATCGCCCATGGTCTCGCTGGGGACTTCCACGTCAGTTGCACGGATATGGCTCGTCGCACCCAGAACGATGCTGGCATCTCCTCGTATATACAAAGCTTGGCCAATTTGTTCTGAAAGCATGCGTTCCAAAACCGGAATGCGCAGGCCGGAGAAAAAGGGTAGGGCCAAAAAAGAACCCAAGAGCGCGATCATAATAACGCCTGACAAGAGGGCACGTCCGACTATTCGTACAATCACCTTCATAGCGTCCAATCATCGTTGCTGTACATCACTAGTACTTTTTAGAAGCGCCCTTGTCTGGAAGGTACAGTGCAGCCTTGCCAGAAGAAACAAAATACAAACGAACCAGGCTTGTTTCCAACGTGGTCATTAATTGAACTGCAGTGCGCGACTTCAGCGCTGCAAGTCACTTTGCAAACAGATTTCTGAGGCGTTCAAATTCCAAATTACTTACTGCGGTCAAAGCAAGCGGTTCAGGTAGATCTTTAGTTACTTAGCAAGACTCTATGCGCTAACGCAGAACACTACGGCAAGAAAGCTTGGGATCAGCTCAGCGAGATCGTTCTTAACACCGCATATTGCCAGGATATCCTCACAGCGGGCTGGGATTGCAGCAGCTTAGGCCAAGCCCAAGGTCGGCACCGGCCGGAAGCGAGATGGAGGCTAAATCGGTTGTAACTCCGGGCCGATTGAAGGATTTCACTAGGATCAGGATCCATTGATTCCCGTTTGGCTGCTTGGGGAGCGCGGATTGGACGCTGAATGGTTCTGGGAACCTGTGAAAGACAAAGGGGTACGCGCGTGCACCCCATGCCGTAAGCAGCGAAAGAAAGCAGTGAAATACAAAAAACGTCGCCTTCGGATCGAGATTATTTTTGGAAGGCTGAAAGAATGGCGTCGTTTGGCGACGCGATACGACAGGTGCCCAAAGGTCTCCGTCTCAGCCATCGCGTTGGCAGCTACCGTCACCTGCTGGCTATGAGCCCTCGCCCTAAATAGAGGCTCTACTTGAGTTCGTCTAAGAAGGCTTCGACCAAATTGGCAAGATTTCCTCCCGCCAAGTTCATAAAGATGTCAAACTGGTTATCGCCGGATTCACCACCTGCGAGATCAGATAAGGCTCGGAAAGCGAGGAAAGGAACACCGTTGGCATCGGCGACCTGAGCAATCGCACCTGTTTCCATGTCCAAGACCCGTGCATCAAATGTACTGTGAGCCCACTCGCGGAACTCTGCATTGTCAACGAAAGCTGTTCCCGTCACACCGCCTCCACCGATATGAACTACTGGTTTATGTTCCAATTCTCGACCGTCGGCATCCGTACTCGTAAGACTTACAGTCTCTGCCGCTCTTTTGGCGGCTTCCAAGAAGTCTTTATCGGCGGGAAACCAAAAGCGGCTCTCACCATGTCCGGCAAGCTCTTCAAAAACGCCAATATTAAGCGTGTACATCATTCCAAAGTTGGGGAAATCAGACGATAGAAAAGGAGGAAGTTCGTATCCATTTTCAGTCTGTCTGGCATAGGCCATCTCCATATATTGACCCCACTGGGTCGGAACGGCGATATCCCCTATCGACAACGTAGGGTCGGCGCCTCCTGCGACGCCCGAAACAACAATCCCGCTGATTTCAAAATGATCAAGCGCCAACTGTGTTGTCATAGCAGCGTTGACCATTGAAACCCCGGAGGAGAACACCAAGACAGGAATTCCCGAAAGCTCACCTGATACAAACTCGCGCCCTATTATTTGGTGACTCTGCGGGTTTTCCAAACGGCTTCGCAATACTTCAATTTCTGGCTCGAATGCAGAAATAAGCGCCATGCGTGAAACTTCGTTTTCGTTTGCAATTGCGGAAGAGTTTCCCGCTAGTACGGCTAAAGTCAAAGCTAGCAGTTTCCTTATCATCGATCGGTGTCCAATCGGGTCTGTTGTCCCTATTCTCGAAGCATTTAAGCATTCCGTTCACAATCTTCCAGAAAGCCTATTCACCTTACTACAACTAACCAGCGGCCACTGGCCCGAACGCAGCGAAAGCTCACTTTGCGCGCGATCTGTGAATACGTACGATGGTTCGTTTTGCGTTTGCAGCGAACTGCAGGTTCGACGGGCCGCGCCGCCGCATGGAAACTATGGGGTTAAGGTCCGGGAAGGGCCGACTAGTCCCGCTAGCCCATTCCGGGTTGTTACGCGTATTAGGTAGTCTTCAGCAGGCTTGCAGGCGACATCTGGTGTCGTAAGTTAAGCGTGGCATCAGAGAGGGCATGATATGAGCTGGACCGAATATCTCGACACACACCAATCGCGCTTTGTCGAAGAGTTGTGCGATTTCATTCGTATACCATCGGTTTCAGCCAAGCCCGAAAACGCGGGCGATGTTCGAAAAGCCGGGCAGTGGGTCGTTGACCGGTTGGTCGCGGCAGGAATGGAAAACGTTCAGATGATGGAGACCGCAGGCCATCCGGTGGTCTGCGCCGATTGGCTGCATGCTGGGCCCGATGCGCCCACAATCCTGATCTACGGCCATTTTGACGTGCAACCGGCTGAACCATTTGAGCTCTGGTCATCGCCTCCGTTCGAGCCGACGATCCGCGGGGACCGGATTTACGGGCGTGGGGCGACCGACGACAAGGGTGCCATGTTTATCCCGATCCTTGCGGCCGAGGCTTTGCTGGCGGAGACCGGGAAACTGCCAGTCAACGTGCGGTTTTTCTTTGAAGGTCAGGAAGAAATCGGATCTCCTGACCTTCCACCCTTTATCGAAGCAAATCTCGATCGCCTTCAGGCTGATATGATCTTTTCCGCCGATGGCAGCCAGTGGGATACGGAGACGCCGCAGCTGGTCCTGGGCCTGAAAGGGCTCACCTCGCTTGAGATCTCGGTTCAAGGTGCGAAATCGGACTTGCACTCTGGTATGCACGGCGGCGGTGTCGCAAATCCGGCGATGGCATTGGCCCAGTTGCTGGCCAGCATGAAATCGCCCGATGGTCGGATCACGGTGGATGGCTTCTATGACGATGTCGTCGAGTTGACGGATGAAGACCGCGCGGCAATTGCGCGGGTGCCTTGGGATGAGGCGGCCTATCTGGCCCAGACCGGAGCGCCAGCAACCTTGGGCGAGCCGGGGTACTCCACACGTGAAAACCTGTGGGCTCGTCCAACGCTTGAGGTCAATGGGCTGACCAGCGGTTGGCAGGGGGAAGGCACAAAGACCGTTTTGCCCGCGGTTGCTTCGGCCAAGATCACGTGTCGTTTGGTAGCCAATCAGAACCCTGAAAAGATCTTTGATCTGATTTCCGCCCATGTCGAGGCCCACTGCCCGCAGGGTGTCACCGCTCAGGTATCGCGCAACCCGGGGCGCGCAGACCCGTTTCTTGTACCGGCCGGACACAACGCAACCGCCATCGCGGGACAGGTTCTCGAAGAGGTTTACGGCAAACCCGCGTACAAAACCCGCGTTGGTGGTTCGATCCCCGTGATGTCGACCTTGCTGGATGAGCTGGGCCTGCATGCCGTCATGTTTGCCTTCGGACACGAGGATGAAAACCAACACGCCCCGGATGAGTTCTTCCGCCTGCCAACATTCCGACGCGGGCAAACAGCCTATGCTCGGTTGATGGAAAGGCTGGGTGAATAGGCTATCTGCAGGCTCAGTTCATACCGTTTCTGTGCAAACTGCAAACCTGCGTAAGCAATTGCAAGGCAAGCTGTTTTGTTGCAGGTTTGTGCCGAGGGTGGGATAGATGTCGACACAATCCACACCAAGGCAAAGAACTGGGCCTGGGCTGGAAAACGCCGATCTGAAGGCCGTTTTCAAAGAGCTTACAACCACCGATAGCGGTCTTACGTCGGCGGAGGCATCGGATCGGCTGACCAAATATGGCCGCAATGAGCTGGCTGATAACCACGTCAGCGATCTGCAGAGGTTGTTCGGTTATTTATGGGGTCCGATCCCCTGGATGATTGAGGTTGCCGCCGTCTTGTCGGCGATGATCGGTCACTGGTCCGACTTTTTCATCATCATGGTATTGCTGGCCTACAACGCCGCCTCCGGCTTCTGGCAAGAACGCAAAGCTGCGGACGCGCTCGAGGCGCTTAAGGCAGGGATGGCCCCCAAAGCCATGGCTTTGCGAGATGGCGCGTATTCGCAAGTTGATGCCGCGACGATCGTCCCCGGCGACGTGGTGCGTATCAAGCTGGGGGATGTTGTCCCAGCTGATGTGCGGTTCATCGACGGCGACTATGTCAGTATCGATCAGGCCGCGCTGACAGGTGAATCCCTTCCGGTCTCGAAGGCAGTGGGTGACGTTGGCTATTCCGGCAGCATCGCCAAAAAGGGTGAGATGAGCGCTGTGGTCATCGCCATCGGAGCGGACACTTTTTTTGGGCGAACCGCCAGCCTCGTGGCGGGTGCGGGCAAAGGTGCATCACATTCCCAACTTGCTGTCACGCATATCGGTGATTTCCTGATCATCCTGTCAATCGCGCTGGCCTTCCTTCTGGTGGGCACCGAACTCTATCGCGACATGGTGGTTGATCATTCGTTGAGATGGTCCTCGGCGGCGGATATCCTCAGGACCGTTCTGGCGTTGCTCGTCGCATCGATTCCGGTGGCGATGCCTACTGTCATGACCGTCACAAACGCGTTGGGCGCCATGAACCTGTCCAAGAAGAAGGCAATCGTTTCGCGATTGGAAGCCATTGAGGAACTGGCCGGTGTCGATGTTTTGTGCTCGGACAAGACCGGAACCCTGACGAAGAACCAGCTGAGCCTGGGCGGCCCCGTGGTCTTTGGTGCAAAGGACGCAAAGGAACTGATCCTGGCTGGTGCGCTGGCTTCGCAGTTCGATGGCGACGATCCGATTGATGCGGCCGTGATCGCGGGGTTGCCCGAGGCTAACGCCCTGTCCGGGTACAAGCAGACCAAGTTTGTTCCTTTCGACCCGGTTTCGAAACGAACTCAGGCCGACGTAAGCGATTTGAAGAACAAGAACGCAAGCTATACCAAAGGGGCACCGCAGGTCATTCTGGAACTGTGCACGCTGGGGTCGGCAGAGCTTAGCAAAGCGCAAGATGACGTCGAGAACCTTGCGTCAAAAGGGATGCGCGCCCTTGGTGTCGCCCGTTCGGATGACAACGGGAAAACCTGGGTGTTTCTGGGTATCCTGTCACTCTACGACCCGCCCCGCGACGACTCGAAGGAGACAATCCAGCGGGCCAAGGACCACGGGCTTTCGGTTAAGATGATAACCGGTGATGATGTGGCAATCGGCGACCAGATCGCCGCTCAGCTGGGGATGGGCGCACATCTTCAGGCGGCTTCGGACCTGTTCACATCCAACATGGACATGAGCCATCTGCCTGAACAAGTCGGGCAAAATGTTGAACGGGCGGATGGGTTCGCGCGGGTCTTTCCCGAGCATAAATACGCCATCGTAAAGGCATTGCAGGATCGCGGTCATGTCGTGGCGATGACCGGTGATGGTGTGAATGACGCCCCGGCGCTGAAGCAGGCCGATTGCGGGGTTGCCGTGAGCGGCGCGACAGACGCCGCACGCGCCGCCGCGGCACTGGTTCTGACCGCACCCGGTCTGTCGACCATCATCGATGCCATCGAAGAGGCACGGCGCATCTTCGAGAGAATCCTGAACTACATCGTCTACCGGGTCGCCATGACGCTGGACATCATGTTCGTCGTGGTGATGGCGACGATCATATTCGGCTTCTCTCCGTTGACGCCCATCATGATCATTATGCTGGCGCTGCTTGATGACGTTCCGATCATGACAATCGCCTATGACAACACCTATTCGCCCAAAAAGCCCATCCGCTGGGACATGCGGCGTATTCTGCTTGGTGCCAGCCTGATGGGGCTGCTTTCGATCGTTCAGACTTTTGGCCTTTTGCTGATAGGGATGCATTGGATTAACAGCACATCTCTGCAGGCTTGGATTTCGCTGACACAGGAGCAGGTTCAGACGGTTTTGTTTCTGCAACTTGCAGCGGGCGGACATCTTTTGTTGTTCGTTGTCCGATCAAGAGGGGCTTTCTTTGCCCGACCCTGGCCTGCGCGCCCGCTGTTGATCTCGATCATCGGCACGCAAGCCATTGCGGTCGCGCTGTGCGGATTCGGGTGGTTTGTCGAACAGATCCCGTGGGCGGTGATCGGTCTGGTCTGGGTCTACATGCTGATCTGGCTGGTTATTCTCGATGTCGCAAAGCTGGCCATGATGCACCGGTTGCAGACCTCTAAGAACGCGGCTGGCCGAATGGCTTGAAACGCATAGAAAGGCTGACCCATGCACTATTTCAACAAATTTCGCGTGACGCCGGGCAGCAAGATCAAGCTCGACGATATCGATGCTGACTTTAGGGACAAGCACGAAGACCATCAGCACGCCCTGCCTGAGATCGAGGCATACTCCAGAAAGATCGGCGCGCTTCAATACCTGCTATACGCGGAAAAGAAACGTTCGCTTTTGATCTGTCTGCAGGGGCGCGACGCGGCTGGGAAAGACGGAACCATAAACCATGTCCTTGCGGCAATGAATCCTCAGGGTTGCACGGTCAGCGGGTTCAAGGTTCCAACCAAAGAAGAAGCCCCCCATGATTTTCTGTGGCGCTATCACAAAGCCGCGCCCGCCAACGGTCAGGTTGCGATCTTCAACCGCTCACATTACGAAGATGTCCTTGTTGTCCGGGTGCACAATCTGGTGCCCAAAGACGTCTGGGAAAAGCGATACGACCATATCAAAGCATTCGAGGCGCTGCTGCGCGACAGCGATACGCATATTCTGAAATTCTACCTGCACATCAGCCCCGAGGAACAATTACGCCGGTTTGGTGAACGTCTTGACGATCCCGCGCGGCATTGGAAGATCAGTGAAAGCGATTATGCCGAACGCCCTTTCTGGGACGACTATACCAAAGCCTTTGAGGCGGCGCTGTCGAAATGCAGTACCGAAGCGGCACCTTGGTTTGTCATCCCGGCCAACCACAAATGGTTTCGCAATCTGGCCATATCCAGAATTGTCAGCGAATATCTGGAATCGCTGCATATGGAATTCCCCAACCCCACAGTCGAAATCGAAGATATCCGCAAAAAGTTCCATGCCGCCGAAAGACGCCAACGCGATCACGAGAAATAGCTTCCGCCGCCGATCAAGGGCGGCGCTGACCCGAAAGTGCTGCATCTGAATGTCTGACAAAACGCCCCATGCTCATGGATCATCCCTTCCGGTTCTGCAGGGCGTTCTGCCGATTAATGCGGGCAAGCTTTCGGCGGAAATCCTCGCTGGCATAACCTTTGCCTGCCTCGCGATACCCGAGGTCATGGGGTACACGAAAATTGCAGGAACACCGGTGATTACCGGCCTCTATACGATCCTGATTCCGATGACCCTGTTCGCGATATTCGGATCCTCGCGCCACCTTGTTGTCGGCGCAGACTCGGCAACCGCTGCCATCACGGCCTCAGCCTTGGCGGGCATGGCGGTGAGCGGCCCGTCCGAGTACATGGCGCTTGCTTCGCTTTTGGCGCTGATGGCAGGCATTCTGCTGATCGTCGCCCGAGTCATTGGCCTTGGGTTTCTTGCCGATTTCCTTTCGCGAACGGTTCTTGTCGGTTTCCTGACCGGTGTAGGTGTTCAGGTCGCCTTGGGCGAATTGCCTGGGCTCTTTGGCATTGAAACAAGCGGTCATGGCACGATCCAAAAGCTTTCAAGCGCCTACCAGAACATCGGTCAGCTCAGCTGGGCGACGTTTCTGATAGCTTCGGCGGTCTTGTGCATTGTGATCGCAGCGAAACGCCTGTCCCCAAAGGTTCCGGGGCCTTTGATTGCCGTTATCGGGATCATCGGCCTCAGTTGGTATTTTGATTTCGACGCGCGCGGGATCGCGCTGCTGGGTGCCGTGCCCGGCGGGCTGCCCTCGCTTTCGATCCCTGATGTTGACTGGACATGGGCAACATACAAACAACTGCTGCCGACAGCGCTGGCGATCCTCGTGGTGATCCTCGCGCAGAGTGCCGCCACCTCTCGGGCCTATGCCATGCGCTATGGGGAAAGGTTCAGCGAGAACACCGATCTTGTCGGGCTTGGTATTGCCAATATCGGCGCGGCATTCAGCGCCACATTCGTCGTCAACGGCAGCCCGACCAAGACCGAGATGGTTGCCGGTGCCGGAGGTCAAAGCCAGATCGCGCAACTGACCACGGCGCTGGTTGTGTTGTTCGTTCTCTTGTTCCTGACGCAGCCGCTTGCATTTTTGCCCGAGGCTGTGCTGTCTGCTGTCGTATTCCTGATTGGTCTAAAGCTGATAGACCTGCGCGGATTGCGCGTTATCTTCGTGCAGGCACCCATCGAGTTCTGGATCGCGATAGGCACCGCCGCGGTGGTCGTCGCCGCCGGGGTTGAACAGGGCATCATTTTTGCGATGGTCCTTTCCCTGATCGATCATACACGCAAAGGATATCGGCCCAAGAACTCCATCATCACCAAAACACCTGATGGGGAGTGGTTGGCGCAACCACTCGACCAACCCGGGCAATTCGAGCCCGGGCTTATTGTGTACCGCTTCTCACACGGAATGTACTATGCAAATGCGCAGCGATTTGCCAATGAGGTCACCCGGGTCGCCGCCGCGATCGAAGACAAGACGCGCTGGTTCTGTATCGACGCTTCTGCAATTGACGACGTCGACTACACCGCCGGGTACGTTTTGAAATCAACCATCCAGACACTCAATGACAGTGGCATTGAGGTCGTGTTTCTCTACGCTGAACCATCTGTACAGGCAGAGCTCAAACGCTATGGAGTAACCAATTTTGTTTACAAAAACTTCTTTTTTCAAACAGGTCAGGAGATGATCGGGGCTTACGAACTCGAAGTATCGAATAGCTAGTGGCGTTTCAATCAATGTGCGCGCGGGTCCCATCTGGCGCCATCAAAGCATAAGGATTGGGCGTCTGTGACGAATGTCTGGAATGCGAGCTGCGAATGTAGAAATCAAACGTTAAACTCAAGGCCCGCAACGGACCGCTTTCAAAAAGCGACCACTAATGCGCGCTGCGGTCACATTTCCGCGTCCTTTGCGCTGCAACTAGCCAATCATGCAAGCGCGGAGAACGACTCTGAGGCCTTTGTGGCCCGATTCATGTTGCGCAAGAGGCTCTCAACTCTGCCCCCGGGCGCAGAGGCCCAAGGATCGCGCGGGGACGGTCGATCATGGGCGCTGCATAGGTGTTTCGGTTAACGCGTCCCAGGCGTCTTCTTGCGTTCGCGCGGCCTGCAAGCTGTCCCAGACCTCTGCCACAAAAGGGTCGGCCTCAGCCATCTCGGAGACAAGCGCGTCCCAGGCTACTCGGAGGCCGTCCAGGGTCTCGGGGCTATAAAGGCGGACGTCCACGCCCTGTTCTGCCAATTGCGCGACGGCGGCGGCTTGTGAGTATTCCATCTGCAGGACCGAACGCATCGCGTTGGTTCTGGCCGCCATGTCGATGATCGTGCGCTGGCTGTCTGTCAGGCCGTCCCAGACGTCGCGGTTGATGACCAACTCAAGCATCGTCGAGGGTTGGTGCCAGCCGGGGAAGTAGTAGAAAGAAGCCACGTCCGGAAAATTCAGCGCGAGATCCACTTGGGGAAAGCTGAACTCGGTCCCTTCGATGGCGCCACTTTCAAGTGATGGAAAGATCTCTCCGCCTGCGATCAGCACGGTATCCGCACCCATGCGTGCCAGCACTTCCGAGGCCAGCCCCGTCCAGCGCAGCTTGAGCCCGGCAAAATCGTCGGCCCCTTCGATGGGTGTGTTGAACCAACCTCCCGACTCCATGCCGGTGAAAGTTACAGGTATAGTCACAAGGTCAAAGCCCGCGTCGTCATACATACGCTGATTGAGTTCGAGCCCGCCGCCTTCGTAGAACCAAGCCATATAATCGAGCGCCTGCGGCCCGAACGGCATCGACGTGAAAAACGACGCAACGGGCAAGGACCCATGAAGGTAGGCCGCAGCGGTATAGCCCGCTTCGATCTGGCCGTCAGAGACCGCCTGTTGAATGTCGAACGGTGGGACAACCGCGCCAGGTTCCGCCAACTCGATCTGGATTGTCCCGTCGGAGGCTGTTTCGACGTCTGCTTCGAACTGCCGGATCGTGTTGACGACCGGAAGGCTGGTCGGAAAAGCCGATTGCAGGGTGATTGTGACATCCTGCGCAAGGCTCGGCCCGCTCATGGCCCAAAAGGGTACGGCAGCTAGGGCCAGTTTGGTCATCTTTGTCATATTGTCCTCCGGGGCTGTTGCGTTGGTTTTCTTAGGGTGCGCGATGGTCGAAGTGCCGGATGATTTCGAAATGTGGATCAAAGCTGCCTCGATTATCCTTGAACTTACACGCATTCGTTCAAGATCAAACTGCGGCTTTGTCTGCAGATCGTAAGTTGAAGTTCTACAGGATTTCACACGCGCGACGAACGGCAGCTACACCTGTGCAACTGCGGCATTGAGACAAGCCGATGGATGCTGGCCCTGGGCCGTCCTCAGCCCCAGAAAGGGGCGTTTAGGACGAATGCTGCGTTGTTGCAGAGGTCTGTTCAGAGCCCATACCCACCGAAAGCCACACTCCAACCGACAGCCGCCAGACTGCAACATCGTTGACTCTGCTCTCTTGAGTGCTTTATCGCTGGTGCCATGATCAGATCGTTCTTTGCATCGCAGGTCTATTATCCTCAGCTTCGATAGCTGCGGGCAATTTATCATTGGTTTTCCGCTGCCCCTGACAGCGGTCAACATGCAAACGACCTTGTGCCGGGTGGCAAACTCAAAGGTCGCAAAATGCACAATAAAAGCATAAGTCAAAAAACGTCGCTAGGCATCGTGGGCTTCGGTGCGTTCGGACAACTCGCAGCCCTTCATCTCGGCCAACACTTCGAGATCTCAGCCTATGATCCCTCTACCGGCCTTGCTAAGGTCGCAAAGCAACTAGGAGTACGCCTGGCATCATTGCGCGACGTATCGCAGGCTGATGTGGTCCTCATTGCGGCGCCTGTCTCCTCATTTGAGCAGGTTGTCAGCGAGATCGCGGTTGCATGTAGACCTGGCGCGCTGATTGTCGATGTTGGTTCAGTCAAAGTAATTCCCACTGAAATCATGCGACGCTTGCTACCGAACTATGTGGATATCGTAGCCACGCACCCCTTGTTCGGCCCTCAGAGTGCCACGAAAGGTGTTGAGGGTCTTAAAATTGCAGTCTGCTCCATTCAGGGAGAGCGAGATTTGAGGCTGGCAGCTTTCTTACGCAAGTCGCTCGGTCTGGTTGTGATCATGACGACGCCAGAAGAACATGACCGAGAAGCTGCTGTCGTCCAAGGGCTCACGCACCTCATCGCCAAAGTGCTCACTAGAATGGGGCCGCTGCCAACGTGCATGACAACGAAGAGCTTTGATTTGTTATCTGAGGCTATTTCCATGGTTCAGGACGATGCGCCAGAAGTATTCGAAGCGATTGAGAAGTCCAATCCATACGCCGAGGCCGTGCGCCAACGGTTTTTTGGCTTGGCCGCTAGTTTGAGTGTCGAGCTAGACTCTGCATCGAGGATAACGAGTCACAACGAAAGCGGACTTGAAGGAGCATCAGCCATCGACAGTTTCGTGTCACACCAAACTACACATTCCTTGCGCCCGCGCGAATGACGGCTCTCGAGGCCAAACCAACCGACGTCCCAGGTTGTTTGAATGTCAGAACTGCAGAACATCCAGACCGCGAATGGTCTTCGGCATGAAACTATGCGGTCAAGGGCATTTTGTTTTCAATCCTATTATGTCCTGTAATCCTCAATGAGGACGCTGGAATGTCCCCTTGAGTTGACCTCCTATCTTTGACTTGAACCAAAAAAGATGATCTCAAGAGAATTAAGCTAGTAAACTCGCGGGAAACCTCCGTGTTCTATGTCCCGGAAACAACCCAACCCGGTTTGAGCCGAACGGCGCTTGGCGTCTGTGCCTTTTGCGCCATGGTGAATAGAAACCCGGCCTATCGCGATGTCTTTTATGATCCTTTTGCGGAGCGGTTGTTTGCCGAAGGGGCGGTTGATGGTCAGCGCATTCTTGACGGTTTGACCGACTGGCCATCCGCGCTCGCTTTCGCCGATGAAAATGGTATTGCACGGCGACTTGTCGTTTCCGTTTTGTGGCGCAAGACTTTCATGCAGAGCCGGGCCGAACAAGCTGTGGCCAATGGTGCTGAACAAATCGTAGTCCTTGGTTCCGGGCTTGACACACTTGGGCTGCGCTTGTCGGGCAGGTACAGCCAAGTCCCTGTTTTTGAAGTTGATCGGCCTGAAACGATCGCCGCCAAACGCTTGCTGATTTCCCGTAATTTCGGTGTTCCGCCGAATATCCGCTATACCGCAGTAGATTTTGCGAAAGAGACGACGCTGAATAGGCTTTTGGAGCACGGCTATGACCACAATGCCGGTACTGTATTTATCGCCGAAGTCTCATTGGAGTATGTTCCACCTGCTGAGGTCGCAAAAGTCTATCAGATGGTTAAGTCTAACCAGTCGCCTGTAACCCGTTTTCTGACAAGTTTTGCCTCTTCTGCGAGTTTTTCCAAATCGATGGGCGAAAGCGACAGCATCGGAGAAGCCGTTGCGGGGGCAGGAGAACCCTTTCTGTTCAACGTTGCCCCCGACGAAGTATCTGACTTTGCTGCTGCGCAGGGTTTTTCCGTACTCGATCACCTGTATGGCAGCGAGCGCATCGGCGACTACATTGCAGCGCTCGGTCTAAGCGCTGATATGATGGACTTTCCAATGGAACAGCTTGACGCCTCTTCGTTTTCCCTTTCTCAGTTGAAGCCCGATTGATTTGCGCGAGACAACAAGTTTCGCTTCCGTCCATTCCTCGACACACAACCACGTCAACTCGGAAAGATTTCTGACCAGCCGAGCAACCTTCAACTTGACAGGCATCGCCGCTTTGGCCGAGTGGCGTCACTTTGTTCCGGATAGGTTCACAGTTTCTGCAGTAAACTGAGACTGCTTCGAACTCGTCTGACAGCAACCGCATGGTCAGCCTGTAAAGCTCTAGGCCCTCGGCGCTATTTACCGCCTGCTGGCTTGCCGGTCCGCCGGTCTGACGTCTATGATCCGGTTGAAATAACTCCAAAGCTTTGCCGCGGTTCCTTTCTGGGCAGAGCAGTTCGTTTCGGCAGAACATCAGTAAAAGGCGGATTATGACTGACATTACATCTGACATGATTGCGGCAGCCGAGGCTCTGCTGGGAGTGGAATACACCTGTGACGAGCGGGCGCAGATGCTCGACAATTTCGAAGGTCAGATCCTTTCGGCGCTGGAGCGGCGCAAGACCCCTTTGCCCAACAGCCTGCCGATGGCCAGCCGGTTCGACCCGCGCCTGCCCGGGTTTGTCCCGCCACGTCAACCGGCCAGCGGACCTTGGGCGCTGCCCGATGCGGGGCCGTTGCCGGACAGTGACGAGGATATCGCCTTTGCCCCCGTCACCCAACAGGCCGAGTGGATCAGGCAGGGTCATCTGACAAGCCGCAGGCTGACTGACATCTATCTTGACCGGATCCAACGGTTGGGCCCGAAACTGGAATGTTTCGTCACCGTCACGCCCGAGCTTGCGCGAGCCGAAGCGGACGCAGCGGATGCGCAGCTTGGGGCAGGTGTCTGGCTTGGGCCGCTGCACGGCATCCCCTATGGGCTAAAGGATCTGTTCGACACCAAAGACATCCGCACAAGCTGGGGGGCCACGCCCTACAAGGATCAGGTGCCGAACATGGATGCCCGGATCGTGCAGATGTTGCGCGCGGCAGGTGCCGTGCTGTTGGGCAAGACAACGCTTGGGGCGCTGGCCTATGGCGACATCTGGTTTAACGGCAAAACCCGCAACCCTTTCAACATCGAAGAGGGCTCCAGCGGATCAAGCGCCGGGTCGGCCTCGGCAACGGCGGCGGGGCTGTGCGGCTTTTCCATCGGGACCGAGACGCTGGGGTCGATCACGTCCCCCTCGCAACGCTGCGGCACCACCGGTCTGCGCCCCACCTTTGGCAGGGTCAGCCGCGCAGGCGGCATGGCGCTGTGCTGGTCGCTGGACAAGATCGGGCCGATTTGCCGGTCGGTCGAGGATTGCGCGCTGGTTCTGGCCGCAATCAACGGGGGTGATCCGGCAGACCTCAGCTGCATCGACGTTCCGTTCGGCTTTGACCCCACCGCCACTATCCAAGGCATGCGCGTCGGCTATTTACCCGCCGCTTTCGAAGATGAAGGCGCGACCGAGGTGGATCACGCCGCGCTTGAGGCGATGCGCAGTCTGGGCGTTGAGGTCGTCCCTCTGACCCTGCCAGACCTGCCTTATGGATCGCTGATGTCTATCCTTTTCGCCGAAGCCGCCGCTGCGTTTGAGGAGTTGACCCTGAGCGACCGTGATGATGAGCTTGTTTGGCAGGACGCGGGCGCATGGCCAAACACCTTCCGCAAGGCGCGGTTTCTGTCTGCCGTAGATCACGTGCAACTGGATCGGCTGCGGTTCAAGGTGATGCAGGTGTTTGACGATGTCTTCGGGCAGGTCGATGCGATGATCGGGCCGTTCATGACAGGGCCGATGCTTGTGGCGACCAATTTCACTGGTCATCCCTGCCTGCACCTACGCGCGGGGTTCCTGCAGACTGAAACCAGATCGGACCCGTCGCTGGCCCATGGCAAACTTGTCGTGGAAGAGAAAGGCGCCGCGCCGCAAACCTATCACGTACCGCAGGGAATATCGCTGTGGAGTGGGTTGTTTGATGAGGCGCGGTTGATAACCCTTGGCCGCGCGCTTGAGGCAAAGCTGGGCGTCGCCGCCGAACGTCCAACCCTCTAGCCAGGCGCGCGCACGTGGCAGGCGACGCTGTGGCTGTCGTCTGTCTGCACCAGCGCCGGAGGCGTTTGCGCGCAGATGGGTTGGGCCAACGGGCAGCGGGAATGAAAGGCGCATCCGGCGGGCGGGCTCACAGGGCTGGGAACATCGCCGCTAAGAATCTGGCGCTTGCCTTTCGCGCCCGGGCGTGGAACCGGCACAGCCGCCAACAGCGCCTCGGTATAGGGATGCTGGGGGGCCGAGAACAGCTTGCGCTTATCCGCGATCTCGACGATCCGGCCCAGATACATGACCGCGACGTGATGCGCGATATGTTCTACCACGGCCAGATCGTGCGAGATGAACAGATAGGCCAGTCCCATATCGCGCTGCAAATCCATCATCAGGTTCAAAACCTGCGCCTGAACCGAGACATCCAGCGCCGAGACCGGCTCATCCGCGACGATCACTGAAGGTTCCAGAACAAGGGCTCGCGCCAGCCCAAGGCGTTGGCGTTGTCCGCCGGACAATTGGTGCGGATAGCGGTCGGCCTGCTCGGCCCGCAGACCCACTTTGGCAAAGGCGTCGAGGACCATCGCTTTGCGGTCCGATGCGGTGCCGATCCCGTGAATCTCAAGCGGTTCCCGCACGATGCGGCCATTCTTCAGACGTGGGTTCAGCGAGGAAAACGGGTCTTGAAACACCATCTGAATGTTGCGTCGCTGAGGGCGTAAACCGGCCTCATCCAGATGGGTGATGTCGTTGCCCTGCAAGGTGATCCGCCCCGCGTCCGGGCGCAGCAGACGCATGATCGTCTTGCCAAGCGTGGTCTTTCCGCAGCCGCTTTCGCCAACTATGCCAAGCGTTTCGCCCGCCCGGACCGACAGGCTGACACCATCGACGGCACGCACAATGCCTCCACCGCCGCCAAGCAAGCCCTGATTGACCGGGAAGGTTTTGACCAGCCCGTCGACCTCCAACACCGGTTCGGATGTTCGACCAGTATCAAGCATGGGCCACCTCGGGGGAAATTGCGTTCCAGCAGGCGACCTCATGCCCGGTTCTGGCCGCTTGCAGAGCGGGCGCGTCGCGCAGGCAGATATCGGTAGCTTGACTGCAGCGTGGGGCAAATGGGCAGCCGGTAAGCTCTTCGCGCATGGATGGCACTGTGCCGCTGATTTCCTGCAGGCGTGGCGCGGTTTCGACCTCAAGTGACGAATAGAGCCGGGGAACCGATCCAAGCAGACCCTGCGTGTAGGGGTGCAGTGGCTGATCGAACAGCGCCGCCACTGGCGCGTGTTCCACAACTGACCCGGCATACATCACCGCCACACGGTCGGCCATGTCGGCAACGACCCCCAGATCGTGCGTAATCAAAATAATCGCCGCGCCGATGCGATCCTGCAATTCCTCCATAAGGTTCAGAATTTGCGCCTGAATCGTCACGTCCAGCGCCGTGGTCGGTTCATCCGCAATAAGGATTTTCGGATGACACGACATGGCCATCGCGATCATCACGCGCTGTCGTAAGCCTCCAGACAGTTGAAACGGGTACTGCCGCGCCCGTTTGGCGGGCTCGGGGACACGGACCAGATCGAGCGCCTCAATCGCGGCGGCCATGGCGTCTTTTCGGTTCAACCCCTGATGCACCCTGATCGCCTCGGCAATCTGACGACCCACGGTCATTACTGGATCGAGCGAGGTCATCGGTTCCTGAAAGATCATCGCAATGTCATCGCCGCGAATATCGCGCATCTGCGCTTCGGGTAGCTGCAGCAAATCGCGGTTGCCGAACATGGCCGAGCCGGATTCGATCTCGGCAATGCGCTGGGGCAACAGCCGCATCAGCGCCAGAGAGGTCACGGATTTGCCGCTGCCGGATTCCCCCACGATGGCCAGCGTCTCACCGGGCAGAACATCGAAGGACACCCCGTTGACCGCCCGGACGATCCCCGCATCCGTGCGAAAACGCACCCGCAGGTCACGCACGCTGAGCAAGGGGTCCAAAGTTCTATTTTTGCTTATTTTCTCCACCAAACGGGCGGCTCCTTCCCGGGCACAGCCCTGCAGAGTCCAAAGCTGGGGATTTCACTTTGACATATCTTATCCGCTCTTTACGGTAGGGCAAGATCATTCAAATGCGACGTTCCAAGCACACGCGGCCTTCGGTTCTGGGTGGGCCGCACCTATAGGAGATCGACCATGAAACGCAGGGATTTTCTGAAATCAACAAGCATAATGGCAGGCGCATCGGCCTTTGGCGCAGGTATATCTGTCTTTCCGGGTACTGTCCGGGCCGAGCCCAAATCGGGCGGTACGCTGATCTGGGGCCACTCGGAAACGACGCAGAATCTGGACATGCACCAGACCGGTACCGCGTCAACCGGACGGCTGATGCAAAACGTGCATGACGCCATCGTCACGATAGATGAAAACTTTCAGGTCATCCCCAGCTTAGCCGAACGGTTCGAGCAATCGGATGACGGGCTGACCTATACCTTCCATCTGCGGCAGGGGGTGAAATTCCACGACGGCTCCGACATGACATCTGCGGATGTGAAGTATTCCTTCGACCGCTGCCGCAACCCGGACACCGGCGCGGTGAATTTCGAGGTCTTCAACGATGTGGAAAGCATCGAAACGCCGGACGATTACACCGTCGTCGTGACCATGAAACAGGTGAACGCTCCTTTCCTGTCACGGCTGGCCGAAAACGGCGCGGGCGTGGTGATGCCCGAAGGGTCGGGCGAGGTGCAAGGCACACAGCCCGTGGGCTGCGGCCCCTTCAAGTTTGTCCGGCGCGAGTTCGGGAACGAAGTCGAACTGGTACGCTTTGACGACTATTGGGACGGTGCGCCCTATCTGGACGGGGTCCTGTCGCGCGAGGTGACGGAACCTACCGTGCGTCTGACCGGTTTGGAAACAGGTGAGTTCCATCTGATCAACGACATCCCGCTGGATCGTGTCGAGGCGTTGAAAGGCAACTCTGACCTGCAGATCCTGACATGGTTCCCGCTCAGTTGGGCGTTCCTGAACATGAACCATGACAAGCCGCCTTTCGACAATCCGAAAGTGCGGCAAGCGCTGGATTACATGATCGACAAGGAAACGCTGGTCGAGGGCGCGCTGTGGGGGCAGGGGGTCGTGACCGGTTCGCCCAGCTTCCCGTCATCGCCCACCCATAACGCCGACCTCAAGGCGCGCCCGCAGGACTTTGAGAAAGCCAAGGCGCTGTTGGCCGAGGCCGGGTTTGCACCGGGCGAATTGGAGTTCGTCTTCAAAGTCACCACGAACTATCCATGGCATGTCGAGGCCACGCAGATCCTTGTGGAATGGTTCCGCATGGGTGGCGCGAATGCGACGATCGAACAGCTCAGCTGGTCCGACTGGCTCAGCCAGTGCTGGGTGGATCGGGATTACGAGGTGACGATGATGAATTTCTTCACTCTGTGGGAGCCTGATTTCCTCTACTACTCGCTGTGGAATTCCGAGGGCGCGTTCAACTATCGCCAGATCAGCGACCCCAAACTGGATGAGATGACGGCCGCCGCGCGCCGTGTGGTCGATCCGAACGAGAGGGCGCAGATTTACAAGGACATCCAGCAGCGCGTTCAGGACGAAACCCATGACGTTGTGCTGTGGTTCCGTAACGGCACAGTCGGGGCGCGTCAGGGTGTCGGCGGGCTGGACAAGTTGGTGCATCCCAACGGATCGAACCTGCAATTCAAGAATATTTGGCTGGAGGGGTGATCCGGCCAGACCCAAACCAGTGACGGCAATCCGTAGATGACCTATCTCGTCCGACGCGTGGCGCTTTTGATCCTGACGCTTTTCCTGATCTCTATCGCCACGTTTGTCATCACCAACATCCTGCCCGGGGATGTTGCAACGATGATTATGGGCACCCAGTCCAACCCCGAAGCCCTTGCCGGGCTTCGGGAGTCCCTGGGGCTGAATGATCCGCTAGTCGTGCAATACGGTCGCTGGATCGGGGGCATCTTGCAGGGGGATTGGGGCGTATCGTTGCGTTACAAAGAGCCAATAGGCCCCCTGATCGGACAAAAGATCGTGGCCAGTTCCTTGATCGTGGTGATGTCTTTGTCCATCGCCATCATCTGCGCGATCCCCTTAGGGGTCTGGAGCGCCATCAACCGCGACCGTTGGCAAGATGCAACCGGTTCCGGCCTTGCGCTGGCGGGTATCTCGCTGCCGGATTTCTTTTGGGGCATCGTGCTGATCCTAGTCTTTGCCAAATGGCTGGGCTGGCTGCCATCCTCGGGCTATGCCTCCCCGGCCGAGGATTTCTGGCTGGCCGTTCAACACGCGCTTTTGCCGTCCATCGCGCTTGGCCTGTCGCTGATGGCGCAACTGACCCGCATGACACGCTCGACGATGCTTGAGGTGCTGAGTCAGGATTTCATCCGCGTCTGCCGCGCCAAGGGTCTGGCCGAGGGTTCGGTGATCTTTCGCCATGCCTTGCGCAATTCAATTGCACCGGTGCTGACGGTCGCGGGCCTGCAATTGGGTTATCTGTTCGGGTCTATCATCGTGATCGAGACACTGTTCAATTTCACCGGCATGGGCTGGCTGACCTATCAGGCGCTGGTCAATCGGGACATCCCGCTGATCCAGTCCAGCGTCTTTGTCATTGCCGCCGTCGTGATGCTGACCAATCTTGTGGTTGATATCCTGTACAAGGTCCTCGATCCAAGGGTGGAGCTTAGCTAAATGCGTGCGCTTCTGACCCTGAAAGGCATGATCGGGCTGACCCTTGTCGCGATTTTTGTGCTGATGGCGATCCTGTCGCCGATCTTTATCCCCGAGGAACTGACCACTGGCATCAACGTGCGCGCACGATTGAAACCACCGTCACCCGAACACCTGCTGGGCACCGATCAGTTGGGGCGCGAGCTATTGTGGCGCGTGCTTCTGGGGGCCTCTACCTCGCTATTGATCGCTGTGACTTCGGTCGGATTGTCGATTCTGGTCGGTCTGCCTTTGGGCATCATTTCGGGCTATTATGGTGGCTGGACCGACAATATCCTGATGCGGATTGTCGATACGTTCCTCAGCTTCCCCGCCCTTCTGCTGGCGCTGACCATCGCCGCCGTTCTGGGCCCGAACCTGCAAAACACCATTCTGGCCATCGGGATCGCGTTTACCCCCTATCTGGCGCGGATCGTGCGCGGAGAGGTTCTGCGCGTCTCGGGCCTGCCGTTCATCGAGGCGGCGCGGAGCCAGGGGGCCACCAATTGGCGGATCATCCGCCTGCATGTCCTGCCCAATATCCTGCCACCGGTAATCGTACAGGCCACAATTTCGATCGCCTTCGCGATCCTGGCCGAGGCCGGTCTGTCCTTTCTGGGTCTTGGCACCCAACCGCCAACGCCGTCATGGGGGCTGATGATCCAGGCCTCGCGCGATTATCTGGATCTGGCCCCCTGGACCGCTCTGGTGCCGGGGTTGGCGATTGCCCTTACCGTTCTGGGTCTGAACATGCTGGGTGATGTGTTGCGCGACGTTCTTGATCCAACGACGGTTTCTGAGACCTAAGGGAATGGGTAAAACAATTGACAACTTTTACTTGCTCAAGGTCTTGCCAGAAGAATTTGGGGCGAGGCGGGCAGCGGACATTCGTAGCCTCTATGGATGAAATGAAGATCACCATTCAAATACTTCAAAACTAGCCCCGAGATCAGCCGTTCGGCTGTGATGCTGTACATTAGGTTTCCGCTTTCATTGCGGAATTTGGAAGATCTTCTGCATGAACGCGGGATCTACATGAGCCACGAAACTTTCCGCTACAGTTGAAACAGGTTCGGCCTGATGTCCGCTTCCGAGACTAGACACAAACGGGTCCAGCAACTCCGAGCCTTTTCAAGAAGGAAGCGGCGCTTGGACGAAGTTTTGTTGAAGGTGATTGGCACGCGGCATTTTTTTGGCGGGCTTTTGATCACGAAGACGCGGTGCAGGAAGGCGTTGTTAACAAACGCCGAAATAAAGCTGTAGCACTGAATTTCCTCGGAAAGCTGATGAAGTGGTATGGTCGCGCCCATAAGATCGTCATCGACCACCTCGCTATCGACAAGGCTGCCCTCAGAGAATTGGGCGCTCTCGAAAAACAAAGTACGGGCAGTTGGCTCAACAATCGCGTTTAGAATTGCTGAAACCGTGGGATCGCCCTCGCGCCGCAGAAGGCATATCTGATTTCACTGCCCGGTTGGTAGTGACGGAAGAGT
This sequence comes from Ruegeria sp. G7, assembly GCF_056535465.1. Taxonomy (NCBI): domain Bacteria; kingdom Pseudomonadati; phylum Pseudomonadota; class Alphaproteobacteria; order Rhodobacterales; family Roseobacteraceae; genus Ruegeria; species Ruegeria sp. G7. The sequence continues at coordinate 2,291,728 of NZ_JBQFIL010000001.1, forward strand.
TGAACGACTTTTCCTGAGACCTCGTCCGGACCATGTTTTTCGCTCGAAACGATTTGCCTGCCAAGAACGCTGCGATTGGGATTCTTGATGCGTACCAAGCTTTGGCCTCGGTTCGTTGACTCAGTCGCTAAGAGTAGGCTGGTGTGATGTAGGTTTATTCGTCAACGCGCTGGCAGTTGACGAAACCGCCAATGTTCCCAGAATGGCCTTTCACTGTTGTAGAAAAACTCGACGAAAGAAAGGCTCGCTTTCCGTGTCCGAAGTTACCATCAAAAAACTGACTGCTCGCCCCGTTCTGGTCCCGTTGCGGCGCCCGGTCGTTGTCATGACGGGTCAGGTCACCATGGCTCCACTGGTGCTTATCGATCTTGAACGCAGTGATGGTACGGTCGGCCGAAGTTACTTGTTTACCTATTCGCCAATCGCGTTGAAAGCTACGACCGCCCTGTTGTGCGATCTTGCTTCGGTCATCGAGGGCAGCAGCGCGGACCCGCGCGGTTTGCACTCACGTCTCTTGGGACAGTTCAAGCTTTTGGGCGCAGAGGGGATCACCCTGATGGCTATCGCCGGGATCGACATGGCCGCATGGGATGGCGTGGCACAAGCGGCGGGCAAACCACTATGTGAGGTTCTGGGTGGTGTCGCCAAGGCCCTGCCTGCCTATAACTCGAATGGCATGGGGTTGATCGGCCCTGGCAAGGTCGCGGGAGAAGCCAAGGAATTGATCGCAGATGGTGGGTTTTCAGCGCTGAAAGTCAGGCTAGGGTACCCCGATGTGGCGACGGATCTGGCGGTTTTGGATGAAGTTCGGGACGCCCTTGGTGAAACGACAACAATAGTGACGGACTATAATCAGGGTCTGTCTGTCGCCGAAGCAAAACAACGTGTCGCTGCATTGGCCGCGCATGATCTGGGCTGGATCGAAGAGCCGGTTGCCTTTGACAACTATCTTGGTCTGGCAGAATTGCGCGAGATTTCCCCTATCCCGATCCAAGGAGGTGAGAACCATTGGGGGCCGGGTGATATGGCCCGGGCCACTCAAGCCCGCGCTCTCGATCTGGTCATGATCGATGTCATGAAGATTGGCGGGATTACCGGCTGGATCGAGGCATCCAGTCTTGCACGCGCGGCAGGATGGCCGGTGTCGTCGCATCTGTTTCCTGAGGCGAGTTCTCATTTGATGTGTGCGGATCCCGCCGCGCATTGGTTGGAATGGGTCGACTGGGCAAACCCGATCCTGAAGGACCCCTACGATGTGATAAACGGTACAGTAACGCCACCAAATCGCCCGGGGTTGGGCTTCGAATGGAATGAAGCCAATGTGGCTCGATACGCTATTGAATGAGACGCGTGATCGATTGGAATACAGTAATCAGTTCGAATAAGTGACGAACATTCCAAAATGCCTCCAGAGCGGTTTGTTGAAGCAATTTGTGCTGCTGGTCAGCGTCGCGCTACGATCCGCCCCAGAACGAATGCGCTCAACAGACTATTTCCAGACAAATACCCCCTTTGGTTCGGTCGCAAATTTCGTCCACACCTGACAGGTTGAGTGCTTTTCTGTTGGCGCGTGCGAGAACATGATGCGACGAAGCTTTGTCAAAAGGCTCGGCGTACTACCGACTGAATATCGAGATCGCTTTTGGCAAAGCCGACATTCGCGCATAGCGCTGCATTGGTTATTTCGGGCTGTCTCGTTGACTCCGCCGCACTGCGGATGAACATCGGCTTATCCGAAGATGCTAAGAGTGTCATTTCGACCTATACGCAAGGGACCTCAGACAAGCCCGCGACCACGTCGTCTGCCCCATTAGGTTCGGCCAATTGCCGCTCAAAAGATCACCACGACGCCTCAATTCTGGCGCGAATCAGGCAGGGGTGTACGCTTCAGGGTAGTATTTTGAAGCAAATGGTATTCTTATGGTCGCCCCAATTGAACTCTTTCGCTACTTTGTAGGCCGTGCGCCTAGGCCGCGACGGATCGTCTACAGATTGGTTCTCGCGGAATTGAACACCTCGTTCAGCTCAGACATTCTTGCAGCCGCTGCATCACCGCGCGCCCGGGTTGCCGTGCGCGCGGTGGCACGCGCGCATCTGACCGACAGCACTGCGCCCCGACAACTAGATGACATCGAACGTCGGTTTCCGCTCAACCGTTTCGCTGCAGCTTGGGACCGGGAAGCTCCGAGCAGCCTTGATGCAGCCCGGGCGCTGGTGCTGTCCATTTTTGACCGACCGGTTCAGGACATCGTTGCAGATGATGAATTTGGCCAGATACGTGACATTCTGAGGGATCTCATAATCGCGTTGAAACTGGCTGTGCTACCCGAAGCCGTTCCGATCCGCCGCGCAGCGGACATGCTGCGCGCCGCGGAGTTGTTGCAGACGCTGGTCCGGGATCCAGAGAGTATTGATTTTGAGGAACCTTCTGCGCTGCTCAAGGCAGTGATCGCTTTGCCGCCAGAGCTGTTCCCACCGGCGGACCCAATAGCACTCGAAGAGGAGCCCGAGCCACCTGAAGAAGACCCCTCGATCGAAGAAATGGAGACACGGGCAAAACGCCTTGAACTGGCGGCAGCGGAAATTGTCGGTCTCTCCGGCTCGGGTATTCAGCGGGTGCGTCGCGCGCGCGTTTCGACGGGCGGACCAGATTCATTGAGTGCTGCAGGGAGTGGTGGAACGACCGACCGTGGCAGCATAACAGATGCATCCGCCCGGGTCGGTGATGAAGCAGATGATGTGTCTGACGAAACTTCGTTTATCGGTGTTTCTCCGGCCGCCGTGGCGCGCTTGTCATCGGATACTCAGGAACTTCTGGGCGAACTCAACCTGGCAATCACCGATATGCCATATGACGAGGTCCTGGATAGGATCGAGGTTGAACATCAGATGACGACGCTGAGGCTGACCGATGCCGATACCGATGCCGCCGATGGAGGCGGGCCGCGCATCCGCACCGGAACGGCCGTCATGCCCGCAGCAGGAACCGCAAGCCCTTTGTTTCCGGGAATGGGTACCATACTCGACCCATCAAGTCTGCCGCCGACTACGGTCGGGCCCATCAAGCCCATTGGTGTGGGTGATCTGCTGGTTACACGCCAACAGATCAAGCGCTACGAGGCGGGAGAAATCTCTCACGTAGAGAATGTATTGCAGTCGGAATCTCGGAACCGCGAAACTCGACGCCTGCGCCGGACCGAAGAAACCTTCGTGTTCGAAGAAGAGGAGAAAAAAGAGGAAGAACGCGACCTCCAGACCACCGAACGTCTGGAGATGCAAAGCGAAGTGCAGAACACCCTGCGCGAAGACAAGCAGTTCAATATCGGCGGGTCAGTGTCGGCTGGGTATGGCCCCTTTGTTCAGGTCGAAGTGTCGTCAGCCTACGAGACGGGTACGTCACAAGAGCAAATCAACAAGTTGGCTACGAGCTACGCAAAGGAGGTGACCGAAAGGACAGCATCCAAAGTTGCCCTGCGGACACGACGCGAACAAACCCGAAAAACTATCGAGGAGTTTGAAGAGAAGAACCAGCACGGATTCGACAACACCGAAGGCACCGAACATCTGTCCGGCATTTATCAGTGGCTCGATCGTGTCTATGAGCTTCAGGTCTACAACTACGGTCTGCGGGTGCTCTTCGAGTTTGTAGTGCCCGAACCATCGGCGCTGCTATTACGGGCGATTGAGCATCAGATCGGCAAGCCGGAGGGTTTGACCCCACCGATCAAGCCATCGTTTGGCCCGGGGCATCTGACACGTACGAACTACGGAAAGTACGTCCGTCGTTATGAAGCGGAAGGCGTCCAACCGCCGCCAGCTTTTGCTACGCGCATTGGCAAGAGTTTCACCTTCACCTCCCAAAGTGGCGAGGCTGAAGACAACACTTCCGAAGCGCTGCTCAATGTGCCTGAGGGTTTCAAGGCTGTCTCCTGCAGCGCGAAAATCCTGCACTACGGCTTCACCAGCGATACACGACGGGCGTATATCTCTGTCGGATCGAATTCGCTGCACCTCAAGAAACGAGCCGAGGGGTCAACTTCACCCGACAGCAGCGATTTGCATGATACCTTGCCCGAAATCGCTGGCGAGGTGCCCGTCGCATTCTATGCTGTAAACGTTCTCAATTGTTCGGCGACCGTGACCATTCATTGTGTGCATACACAAGCCGCGTTTGAGAAGTGGCAGGTTGAGACCTACGACGCGTTGCTGCGTGGTTATGATGCACAACGCGGACGCTATGAAGAGAAGCTGGCGATCCTGAAAGCCGAACGATCAGGTGCCGCGCCCGAAGGCCGAAACCCAGGCCAGAACCGCCTGATCGAACGGCGGGAGATTAAACGTTTGTCGATCGCCATGATGACCGGCCAGCACTTCGCCAACACGGGCGTGCATCTTTCGCCCCAAGCGGCGGAGTTCAATTTCGACGCAGCCGAACGCGCAGGCGTTTATGCCCGCTTCTGGGAGAAGGCCATTCAGTGGAACGAGTTACAGTGGGAACTCCTCCCCTACTTCTGGACCTCGCGGGATACCTGGGCGCGAATGCTCTACGAAGATACGGACCCGCTGCATGCAGAATTTGTAAGCGCAGGGGCGGCCCTTGTGCGCTTTGCAGTCTCTCCGGGTTACGAGGCGGCGGTGCTGCACTTTCTGGAAACGGGTGGTGTTTGGGAAGGCGGTGACGAGCCCAGTGTCACCTCGGAAGAATATGCAGCGATGCTGGATGAGGTGGAGGCCGCGCGGAATCGCGAAACTGGGGATGGGCCGCTGGCCACCCCGGAGGGATCAGGCGAAGTCCCTGTCGGAGATCCTTGGGAAATTAGGGTGCCGACCACGTTGGTCAAATTGCGACAAGACAATACGCTGCCTGAATGGGTCAAAGATGAAGATGGCCGCTGGCATCCGGTCGACCAGCCTGATGACTAAACGCGCTATCACTGTGCCGTCGCTTACGCTCGGGTGCTAAGATGCGCTTGCCATTGATCCTTGCGGGCCCGATCGTGCGTCGGGCTACTCCAGAAAAAGTTTGGGTGTGGCTCGCGACGAGCAAATTGCTTGATCCGCCACATCTGATGCTCTTTACGGATGGTAATTCGCCAGCCTCACCGGGCCCGGTTAAAGCGAAGATCGAATACTACCCCGTCGCGGTGGCCGACAACATGTGGATTTACATGCTGAGTGCGAAACCGGACACGCCGCTGGACCGAGGGCGGACATATTTCTACGATGTTCGGCTTGACGGAAAACGTCCGCTGTTTAAATCCAGCGATTACCGGCAGTTCCTTCTTAAAGGAAATCGGCTGCCGACCTTTATGCTTGGAGCCCGGGGCCAGAACAATTTGCGGGCGCTTTACGGTTCCTGTCGCAAACTGCATGGGCCCAATCCCGACATGATGAAAGCGGCCGATGAAATTCTGCAGGACGCTACCGAAAAAAACCGGCCGCAGTATTTCTTTCTCGGCGGCGACCAGATTTATGCGGATGATGTCGACAGTCAGTTGCTAGTCCTGACGCGCCCCTTGCGCGAGGCGCTCTTTGACGGCAAACGTGAAAAATTCCGGGCTTAAGTCCCGCCGCGCACAGCGACACCAATGATCGCTCGAAATTTCTCGAACATTTTTTTACCTCCGGGCACATGCCGCATCATCTGCTGACTTTTGCGGAGTATGCGGCGACCTACATCATGTCCTGGAACGGTGACCTATGGGAGCCGTTGCTGAAGGCGGGGAATTTCTCGTCATTTGACAAGGCGGATTTCTCAAACCGGATCATCGGCAAGAGAGTCCTCGACGGCGCATTGGGGGCAAAAAGCGCCAGGCGGGTACTGGCCAATTCAATTTGTTACATGATCTTCGACGATCATGAGGTTACCGACGACTGGTTTCTCAATCCTGAATGGCAGCTGAACGCCACGAAATTCAGTTCTGGGCAAAGAATTCTGACGAATGGCATGGCGGCATATTGGGCGTTTCAGGGATGGGGGAACGACCCTGAGGCTTTTGACGAAACGTATCGCTCTACCATCAGCAGGTTTACGGAAACACGCGGCCGTGGGACTGAAGATGCATGGTCAACCCTTATCAAAACGGATTGGTCATTTGCGGCCCCGACCTCGCCACCCGCGATCTTCCTTGACACTCGAACTAAGCGCGAGGAATCGCCAAAAACGCTTGATATTGATCGGGCTGACAGGGGTTTCACCGGACCAATCACCTGGACAACTCTGCGCCTCAAGGATGCATCCCGTCTGTTAGACAGCGGCGAACGTGCGCGGCTCACCGCCCTGATATCCAAGAATTCAGCTTCCGGTGAGCCCCTTATCGTGATTGCAGCCGCGCCGATTTTCGGGTTTCCACCGATGGAATGGGTCCAACGCGTCGTTGGGCGTGAGTCGGGCACTGCGGCCGACCTGGAAAGCTGGGCCAGCAACCCGCGCAATTTCATCGATGCATTCGAACTGTTTTTGGATGCGCAGCCCGAACCGCTGATCGTTCTTTCGGGCGATGTTCATTATGGTTTTGAGATCGTCGGGCGTATATCAACGGCAAGCCAATCGGTGCCTTTTGTCCAACTATGTTCGAGTGCGATGAAGAACGAGATCATAGGAGGCAGCAAGTTCTTTTTCAAAATCATAAGCTTGTTTGGAGAGTCTGTTGCTTCCTTCGGATTCTGGGACCTTAAGGAAACAGGTAAGACCGACGGGCCCATTGCCTATACGGCAACCAGTGATTTTGCCAACGGCGTTTTTAGCAAAAAGTTCAAATCATCACCCCATTATCTGCTGCAAACGCAGTTCATCAAGCGGCCAGGAAGACGCTCGGTGAAACAACTGGTCGAACGTCAGAACAATCTGGGGGAGTTGGTGATCCGAGGGCAACAGGTCTCTCATCGTCACTGGCATCCATCTTCAGGAAGCTCATTCAAAGCGCGGGCATTCAAGAACTGGAACACTGGAAATTGGCCAATTCCGGATTTGATAGGCGCTGTTAGATCTATGTTCGGATCCTAGAAACTGTATTTCTCAAAGGGTCTTAGCATGCTATTCTTGGCCCTTTGAGAAGCATTATCAGGAGAGCTTGGGTAGAGGCGGCAGTGGGTTTTCGTAGTCTCGATCCATGAATAGTCGGTCGCCATTCAAGTACTTCTAAACTAGTACCGAGATCATCCGTTTGGCTGTTATGCTGTACGTTCGTTCCCTCTATCTCTTCGCAACATCTCTTCGCAACGTGCCATGCCGCGTTTCAGGCGCATGCGAAGTCGACAGGAATTCGCCTGCTTCCATTCCTCTATCTACAACCACTTCAATCAGGAAAGATTGCTAACCAGCAGAGACACCTCTAAACTGACGCGCGCCGCGGCTCTAGCAGAGTGTCGCGAACTTGGTGTGGCACAAGGGGCATCTCTATTGGCCCAGTTGAGCCTAGTTCGAATTTGTCTGACAGCACTGCCACTCATGCCTGTCTCACTTAAGTTGTGTTTTCTGACCCGGAATTGTGGCGTATTTCCCGCGCGTTGAAGGACGTGGTTTCAATCACAGACGGAGGGGAGCGTACATCCATAGCACAATTCGGACCCCATTCTCAGTGTCGCATTTTGTCGGGGTCGCTTTGGGTGGCATTTCCCTGATAACCATCGATTTACAGGGAATTTCTAAGAAACGGATCTGGAACTCAGAGTTCCTCATGTTAGAGCTGTATGTTTTTCAGTGGCTTACACGAGAAACTCACTCAGCACTGGAACAGGGAGTTTTCTCGCCGGATCAGGGAGGGCAAACGTTGTATCAGGAACGCAGGATCCGGAGGTGTCAGAAGTCGAACAGGTGCACCTGTTCAGCCCGGTCAAGTGAGTGGGTCACGCTGACCAGATGCTTGAGTGTGAGCTCGGGCGGCTGGGTGCCGTCGAGAATCGCGGCTTGAATCTTCGGTGAGAGAAACGCGAGCTGGGCGCGGGTGCGGATGAAGGCGCCGGTAAGGTTTTCGCGGCGTGCAAGCTCCATCAGTTGAATCCCGGCCTTCAGATCACGGGCCCAGCCATGGGCGCGGATCAGCATGGAGCGGAGGTGAGGATCGGGTTGCGTTGCCATGTCTCCGACGATGACCTTGGCCTCGACGCCGCAGATCGTAGGATACGGTGATGTGTGTGAGATCGGGGTGCAGATGATCGGCCGCGATGCCAAGTGCGCTTGCCAGGGTTTTAGGATTCAATTCGAGTCAGACTGCCTGCGCAATGGCGGGTTTGGGCCACTCTCAACTATTCACAGTTAGTGCCTTTGAATCGAAATAACGGTGCCTTCGTTACCTCCATTCCACGCATTCTCTGATCGTAGGATGCATGGGCCTGCCACAAGCCAGAACCCGGCTGCCATGCATCAGGAAGTCTTCCAGTGGGTCGCAATCGACTTGGCCTCCCGCTTCCGTAATCATGGGAATAGCGGCGAAGGCATCCCAGGCGTTCAGATGCGCCTCATAGTATCCTTCGGCTTGTCCTGCAGCGACGGCCAGCAAACTGATCGCGGCTGATCCATTGCGGCGGTATTCCATGCCCGCCTCAAGCAGCGTCTGGATCAGGGCAGTATGCTCGGCAACGGGGCGGCGGTTCGACCAGCCCAGCATCAGCAATGCACGATCGGGTTCAGCGCAGTCCGAAACGTGTAGCCGCTTTCCGTTCAGCCAGGCACCAGAACCAGCGGCGGCCCAGGCCAGCATGTTCATATCCGGGGCGCAGATCACGCCCAGCGGTATCCGGTCTCCGTCATAGAAAGCAATGCAAACGCCCCAGTCCCGATGACCCCGCATGAAATTGGCGGTGCCGTCAATCGGATCCACAACCCAGAGTGCCCGCCCAGTGCCGGACACGCCGCTTTCTTCACCCAGCATCGCGTCTGATGGCCAGTTCTCCGCAATCCGCCCGCGGATCAGATCCTCGACCGCGCGATCCGCAAATGTCACGAAATCCTGCGGGCCTTTTTCAGCAATAAATTCGGCACCACGTTCGTTTCTGAGACGTTGGGCCAAGCCCCCGGCCTCCTGCGCGAGAGATTTGGCAAAGGTCAGGCGGGCATCGATGTCGGTCACGTCAGCTTCCCACTTTTGCCAGAACGTCTGATTTCAGGAACCGTTCGATGAACAGCATGAACCCCACCGAAGGCACCAGCAGAATAAGCGCTGTGATCGAGGCGATCTGATAGTTCCCTTCCATCGACGCCGTGAACAGCAGCAAGGGCATGGTGGTCACGTCCGGTACGCCGACAAAATAGGTGCCGGTGAACTCGTCCAGCGAGATGAGGAACACGAAAATGGCGCTGGCCATCAAGCCGGGCAGCGCAAGCGGCAGGGTCACGGTGCGGAATACGGTAAAGGGTGAGGCCCCTATGTTGGCGGCTGCTTCCTCCAGTTCGCGGTCCACAGCGGCAAAGGCAGCGGTGGCGATCCAGACCGAAAACACAAGACCCTGGATCGTATGGACCAAAACCACGCCGAGATAGGTTCCATTCAGGCCCAGCCCGTAGAAAATTCGCGCGATGTTCATGTGCACGGCGATGGACGGGAAAGCCTGCGGTAAGAGGAACAGAAGCAGGAAAAACGTTCTCCACGGCAGGCTGCCACGTCCTAGCGCCAGCCCCGCCGGTATCGCGACCGCTAACGAGGCCAGCACAGTGAACAGCGCGATCAGAACCGAGCTCCATAGTGACTCCATGGCGTTCCCCTGCGGGCGGAACACGCGCTCCCAGAACGAAAAGCCGTAGCTTTGCGGGAGCTTAGCGGGGAAATACCATGTTTCGGCCACTGACCAGATCAGCATGTTGGTGATCGGCCCGAAAATGGCGAAGGCCAGCAGGGCCAGCAGAATGGCCGTTACGGTCGTACGCAGAATGGTCATGCGGGTTTGCCTCCTTCCCGCACGCCCTGGCGCAGGTAGATCCAAGCGATAACGGCCGTCATGGCATATGAGATGAAGCCAAGCGCATTGGCAACGCCGTAGTCGGAATAGGCGTTGATGCGCCATGCCATGTCGACGGTGATCATGGTCGGCGTCTGCGCATTGATCATCAGCGGCACGGACAGCACCGACATCATCACGACATAGGACAGGATCAACCCGACCATCAGCGTCGTGGCGACTTGTGGCACGACAATTTCAAACAGGATGCGCAATCGGGACGCGCCCAGATTGCGAGCTGCCTCGATCGTGGAGCGGTCCAGCGCGGCCATGGCGCCTGCGACCAGCAAGGCCACGAAAGGCGTCTGTTTCCAGACGAAAGTGATCACGATGCCGCGCCAATCCAGATAGCTGGCCGCCTGTAACGGCTCCATCAATCCGGTCGAGACGATGATGTTGTTCATCATGCCGTTCTTGGCCAGAAACGTCCGCATCAGCTGCGCGGCGACCACGAAGGGAATGAACAGAGGCCAGCGGTACAGCCAGCGCAGCACCGCAAGGGCAACACGGTTTTCACCAAGCGTCAGATAACCGCCAATGGCAACGGAGAAGCCTCCGATGATAACGGTCGACAGGGTGACGATGATCAGCGTGAACAGGATGTCATTGGAATAAAGGCCAAACGCCTTGACGAAGTTCTGAAGCCCCCAACCGCCGAGTTCCTCGTCCCGGAACGCCCAAAGCAGAGAATAGCCCAAGGGGTAGAGAAACAGCAGCCCAAGCAACACAATTGCCGGGGCAACCAGAACCAAAGAGGTTTTACGTGTGATCATCGTTGTCCGGTCCAGAGTGTTCAGGTGCGGGCCGAACGAAACAGGCCCGCACCAAGGTTTCCGTTATTGGGAGTTTAGTTGGAAACCTTCAGTTCATAAGCCTCACGGATATCGTCAAAGAACGGGCCCAGTGGGAACGGCTTGCCTTTGTTGGCCAGCTCTTCCGGGGTGACGTCGGTGAACAGCTTGTCCCAGACCTCTTTATCCAGCGCGGTTTCGACATGCTGGGCGTCGATGCCCGGATACCAGTTGAAGCGTTTGACGATGCCCTCGGCCTGCACGTCGGGGCTGGTGGCCAGCGCGATGAACTTGCGGGCAGCTTCGGCATTTTCGGCCTTGGCGGGAACAGCGTAGTAGTAAGGTTGTCCCGGCATTCCCGGCTCGGGCAGCAGTAGTTTGAGATTTGGGTTCAGACGCCCGTCGGCCTGCCACGTGTAGAACATATCGACCCAGACCGGGCCCATCACGATCTCGCCCCGGTTCATCATGTCCAAGGTGCCCGCGTTGCCCGGGGTAAAGGTGACGTTTTCGTTGAACGCCTTCAGGTCATTCAGGGCCTGATCCCAGCTGTTCTTCAGCTCAGGGTCATAGGGGCCATTCATCAGCTGATCGGTGTTGCCCGCATAGGCATACATCCAGGCTGCGGTGAAGGCGACGCCGGACATGCCGTTCTTGATCCCGTTATAACCGAATGCGCCTTTGTTTTCGGCGGTCCAGGTTTTCAGATCGTCAAAGCTTTTGGGTGGGTTTTCAACCAGATCGGGGTTGTAAGCGATCGCTGTCTGGCTGTGGAACATCGGCATGACATAGCCGGTCACATCCGTGCCCAGAGCGCTTCTGGACGTGTCGCGCGTGGCCAGTTTGCCGGTTTCGATATCTTCGACATATTGCTGCAGCAGGCCTTCGGTCACCATCTCGCCGGTTTTTAGCTGAGTCATAACGACGACATCTGTGTCCCATGCGTCATTTCCAGCCTGTGCTTTGATCTTTTCAAGGATCGCCTGACTACCCGCGTTCCCGGGTCCGGTGCCGACCACATTGACGGTCCAGCCCGGGTTCTGTTCCTCGAACAGCGGGCCCAGATAGTCGGTGACGTAGTCGACCATATTCTGGCTGCCGCCAGACGCCACGTTCAGCACGTTTTCGGCTTGCGCCGCACTGGTTGCGATCAGCGCCATCGCTGCTGATGCAAAAAGATTTGCAATTTTGGAAGTCATGGTGTTTCTCCAGGGTCTCAGAGGTGTTGCGCGGCCTGGCTCGCCGCCTCGGGTCCGGTCACGGCTGTCTGGGACTTTGCAGGAAACAGACTAAGGGCCGTGGCCGGTACGCTTACATCGACCGCCGAGCCGATGGGCATCTTGTGGGGATTGTCCGCCATGATCCGGGCCTCGCCGACCTGAATTTCATGACGATAGACTGATCCCAGATAGGAATGTTGAACCACCGTTCCGGGCAATGACAGGGCATTATCTGCCGCCTGACCCAGCTGTGCAGCGTCGCTGTGAAACAGGATATCGACGGGGCCGCTTTGGGGTTGTGGGAAATGAACGCCGGATACGTCTGCGGCTGGGATCGGCAGGCGGTGGCGTTGGCCGTTGACTTTCAGATCGACAAACTGCGCGCCAAGATCAGCCTCACCAGTCAGGGTGTTTCCGGCCCCCATGAACCGCGCGACGTAGGGGTTTGCGGGTGTGTGAAACACATCCTCAGGCGTGCCGACCTGCGCGATGCGCCCCTGATTCAGGATCACCACCCGATCGGCCATCGACATCGCCTCTTCGCGGTCATGGGTGACAAGGACGGTGGTCAGCCCCAACCGTTGTTGCAGGCTGCGGATCTCGTGCCGCATATTCGCACGGATACCCGCATCGAGGTTGGACAGCGGCTCATCCAGCAACAACACCGGCGGGTCGATGGCCAGCGCCCGTGCCAGCGCAACCCGCTGCCGCTGACCGCCGGACAAGGCGCCGATCTTGCGGTGGATCAGATCGCCCAACCCCACCAGCGCCGCCATCTCCTGCACCCGCGCCGAAATCTGAGCTTTGCTTTTTCCGCGCAGCTTCAGCCCGTATCCGATATTCTGTGCCACGTTCATATGCGGCCACAAGGCATAGGACTGAAACATCATCGCCATTCCACGCTTTTCTGGCGTTGTGTGGCTCATGTCCTGACCATCGACGGAAATCGAGCCGCCACGCACCGGGACAAACCCAGCCAACGCACGCAGCAGCGTGGTCTTGCCACAGCCCGACGCTCCCAGTAGAGCGATGAACTCTCCGGCCCGAACGTCAAGGTCGATGTCCGACAACACATCCTGCTCGGCATATCCTACCCGCAAGCCGCGCAGCTGTATCTCGGCACCAAGAGTAGAAGAGGTGGTTTCGTAGTCGACCGGAGCAAGGTTCATTTTGCATCTTCCATAATTCTGCTACAAATGTAGTGAACACGTGTTCACATAACGGTAAGTAATGACACCTTTATGACGCAAGCTAAAATTTCAGATACTCACAAAAGAAGCTGTGACCGATCAAAAAGAGACCTGACTGAAACATGACGACAAGCAAAGCTTCCAAACCACGCCGCGTTACAGCGAAGCAGGTTGCGCAGGCGGCCGGTGTTTCGCGTTCAGCGGTGTCGCGAGCGTTCACGCCAGGCTCTCCGCTGGATGAGGATAAGAAAAAGAAAATTCTGAAAGTTTCTGAGCAGCTTGGGTACCGGCCCAACGCGTTGGCGGCAGGGCTGCAAAGCAATGGTCGATCCAACCTTGTGGCCATCGTCACCGGCGATTTGGTGAACCATTACGATAGCGAGATTCTGGCCAAGCTGATGCAGGGATTGCACCGGATGGGCAAGTGGCCTGTCGTGCTCGGCGGGTCCGTCGAAACGACCGAAGCAGAGATCCTTGAAGTGCTGGCGTATCCGCTGGATGCACTGATTCTGCGCGGCGGGAGCGTAGACGAATCAGTTGCGATCCACTGTGCCAAACTGAACATTCCTCTGATCGTATCCGGTCGCATCATGCAGGCTGAACGGGTCGATTGCGTCTGTTGCGACAATGCGCGCGGGGCGAATTTGGCCGTTGCCGAGCTCATCAGCCAGGGGAAAACTCGGCTTGGATATCTTGGCGGCCAGGAGCACCTTTCCTCGGACCAGGAACGCATGGCCGGATTTGAAGAGGCCCTGGCGAAGGCGGGCTTGAAACCAGCCATCATCGAACATTCCGACTACAGCTATGAGGGCGGGTACCGGTCCATTACTCGGATCCTGAACGGCAATGGCGGTATCGATGGATTGTTTTGTGCAAACGATGCAATGGCGCTGGGTGCCCTGACAGCGGCCCGGCAAGAATTTGGCCTGAACATTCCGACGGATTTGTCTGTGGTGGGCTTTGATGACATCGCGATTGCCCAATGGCCAAATATTCAGTTGTCCACCATACGCAACGATATGGACCAGACCGTTTCCGAGATATTGCGGCTGCTTTCCGAAAGATTGGATCGACCGGCAAAACCCGGTGAAACTGTCTTAATCGCCCCGGAATTTATCTCACGAGGAACGCATTGACCATGAAGGCCGACGTCGCAACATATTCTGTCTGGATGATCCCCGAGGAACCGGAGCTAACGGCGTTGAGCAACCGGATCAGTACTTTCGCCAATGCGCATGGTGCTCCGTCCTTTGTACCGCATGTGACGCTCATGGGTGACATTGCGGGTGATGAGGCAGAGCTGACTGCACGCCTTGGAAGCGTATCATCCGGCTTTTCATGCCACAAACTGACCGTGACCGATATTAAGGCGGAAGATCTGTTCTTTAAATCTTTGTATCTGGACCTGTTGCCCCCGCCCAACCTTATCCGCGAGCAAGCAGCGCTGGCGCGAGTTTTGCCGGCCTCTCAGCGCCCTCGAGAGTTCCTGCCGCATATCAGCGTCGCCTATGGTCCGATCAAACCCGAAATCAAAGCTGCGGAAACCGAAGCCTTAAAAGACTTGATTGGCGTAACACTTAGGTTCCGGCATCTGCATCTGGTGAAGTCCAGCCAAAGCGTGCCGGTTGAGGATTGGGAAACATTGCGATCATTCAAGTTAATAACTTCTTAGGCAGGTTCTTGGGCTCATGCTGCGGAGTTTGTTATTGTTTCTAAAAAGCTAGAGCCCATACTGAACTCGTTTTGGAATTGTGAACTGACATACATCCCATTTTTTTGGTGGGGTAGCCGCATGCGGCTTCAGTGAAAGAATGTACGTCAGCGTCCAGCGGAAACTTTGCCACCGGGTGCCCCAAACAGTAACTATGGCAGGGTTTAGCATTCCGCGAGTTTGGAGGCTCCCTGCCTTTTACTCCTGCAGCGAACGGCGGCCAAGGCGCTATTTGGGAGGATTTGTCTGCTTGTGGACCACTCGACTTGCTTTGCCAGTCACCCTCCTGCCTGAAGAGTGTACGTCCGTCGCAAACTAGTTTTTCTGTTGACTTGGAACTTCTTAAAGACTTCCATGCTCGCTGCTGACTTGGGGCGACAGTCGTCGCTGGTAACCATTGCCAATGGGATCAAAAAGGGACTTGATATCTGAGCAGCGAACTTCCGTTCTGTGCCGCATTTCTAGAGTTGAGACGGCCCTTGTTTTGCGCTCGCAGCGAATGGCTTGTGTGGATTGCTCTTGCATAGCAAGACGTATTTGAATGAGTTAGCGCTGGTCAGAAGCAGACATGTGTCCGGCCTGTTTGCGCGGGACATGTGGCCGCTGGCCCTGATGGTTTCCGTAGACCAAGTCCCATACAGGTTCGCGGACAACGTTGTGTCCCGGACATTCGGCGGGGTGTCTTGGTTGGCGGGCTGACTGTGCGCCATCGACTCGCTGGTCTTGCTGTCTCGGTGTTTATTGTTTCTTTGCTTCAGGCGTAGTGTGGGAGGTAGTATTCGTTCCTCTTCAAGACGGCCCAAATGATCCGTGCGGTTTTGTTGGCCATCGCCACGGTCGCAAGCCTAGTTGGCTTGCGTTCAAGCAGTCCGATGGCCCAAGGGTCGACACGATCTGGATTGACCTTCATCTGTCGCAGCCGAGCCGTCATTCTCGTGACCAGGAGGCGTCGGAGATATCGATCACCCATCTTCGAGATCCTGCTCAGCCTCTCTTTGCCACCGCTAGATCGGTTGAGCGGCGTCAGGCCAAGCCAAGCTGCGAACTCTCGGCCGTTCTTAAACTGGCGCGCATCGCCGATCGTTGCTGCTATGGCTGAAGCTGTCACCGGACCGACGCCCGGTATGGTTCAAAGCAGCGCCACATGTGGATTCTGCTTTGCCTGAAGGCGCTTACGCATTTCGTACCAACGGATCCGCAAGTGCAAAGAGACGAGTTGATTACTCAAATTGTCAGCACATCGACTGCAACTTCGGGAATATCTGGGCGGGCGTTGTCTAATACATCTTTTGCAAATTTAACCGCGCTGCCAATTCCTTGGGTAATCACAATTCCAAACTCGGCCAGCAGCCCGCGCAACATGTTGCTGATCTGAGTGCGCTGGCCAACGATGAGATCACGAGCGCGATGAAGGAATAGGACGCATTGTTGTTCTTCCGTTTTGATTGCAACAAACCGCATGGTCGGGCGTTTCACGGCTTCGCAGACCGCTTCGGCATCGGCGGCATCAGATTTGCCGCGCTTGACGTAAGGCTTCACGTAATTGCTGGGATCAAACGGACATCTTGCCCGAGAGCGCTCAATTGACGCGCCCAGTAATGGCCCGAACTGCAAGCTTCCATTCCAACCTAACAAGCAGGAAGGTCTTCAAAGAAAGCCAAAAGCTGCGCCCGCCTTATCGAGCGATTGAAAACAATATCGCCGTTTTCAGCGATGCCGTGGACCTGAAAGATGTTCTTGGCGAAATCTATGCCAATTGTTGTAACCTGCATTGGGTGGCACCTCTTATAGCAGTCATGACAACAGTACTATGGCGCATTGCGGCGCCGGTTGGAGCAGGAGCCATCCACCCCATCAGGTTCGACGGGCTGCGCCGCAGCATGGATACTATGGGATGAAGGTCTGGAAAGGGCCGTCTGCGTTATCAACTGGTGGCGGGGCAGGGGCCTGTGCTGCAACAGCGCGGAGGTCCGAAACGAGCCCGGAGCGTATCTTTGCCCGCCCGGAGCTTGCGCAGGGACTAAAGCAATTGACTTGCACAACATAATGGACCAGCGCGACTGGAAATTCCTGCAAAAGTAGCCACATGTGCTGGTATGATCAGCCGCCGACAATTTGTTGCAGCCGCAACTGCTGCACTTACTGCTCCGTACATCGCGAAGGCACAGTCTAGTGCACTAAGCGAAGCGATTGGCCAGCTCCCGCAACTACATTCCCTTCAGGTCAAAAGGGGCGACGACATAGTCTTTGCCGAAGCACCTCGCGGCCCCGGTCTCAACCGACTGGCAAATATCAAATCCTGCTCAAAGAGCATTGTCTCCTTGCTTCTCGGAGTGGCGATCAAAAACGGCGAAATCCCATCGGTCACTTCGACTCTTGGCGAGGTCGCACCTGGCATTCTCCCACCAGATGCCACTGCCGGAGCAGCCGAGATCTCGATGGAGGACTTAGTGACACTGCGGGCGGGTCTCGAGAGGACTTCAGGCTCCAACTACGGTGATTGGGTAAGTTCAAAAAACTGGATTGCAGACGCTCTGACCCGTCCGATGGTGGCAGAACCCGGGACGCGCATGCTGTACTCAACAGGTTCAACACATCTCCTCGGGGCGGCTCTTGCTGAAGCTACTGGGAAGAGCCTTCTTCGGCAGGCGCGAGAAAGGCTCGGTGATCCGCTGGGAATCGAGATACCGGCATGGACGCGGGACCCGCAAGGCTATTATCTTGGCGGAAACGAGATGGCTATGAGACCCACGGCAATGTTGGAGATCGCAACCCTACTGCGTAATCGCGGTGCATTTCACGGGACTCAGATCATTCCGACAAGTTGGATTGCGGCTTCAACCAAACCCCACGCTCGATCCCCTTGGTCAGGCCTCGCATACGGATACGGATGGTTTCTGTCGTCTTCCGGTTATGCCCTGGCGAGAGGCTATGGCGGCCAAATCATCGCAGCACACTTCGAACGCAACCTCGCCGTCGCAATAACTTCTGATCCCACGTTGCCTGCCCGATCAGGTGGCTATTTCGGTGACCTCGTTCGGCTCTTGGACGGCCCGGTACTTGCAGTGGCTTAGGCTGAGCGAACCGAACCGTCGGTCGACCGCTGTGAGCCCTCACTGCCCCATCCTTCAAGCCGACCAAAGGTCTGCTTACAGAAAATCGGGATGTTTCGTGCCGAGTAGGATTGCGAACTGCCAAAACTCAAGAACTCCGGAGCGGATCCGTCCCAAGGACTCCGAAGACGGGCAGCTTACTTATCTGTGAGTAAAAGCATTCTTCGCTTTGGGTATATGAGGGCCGCGGGGATCAACTTAACAACAAGCAGCCCGAAAACCGCAGTCTCTTTGGGCGGCCATAGATAGCGCGAAATCGCGCGAGCCGCGACCCTCGTGTTCTGTATAGTGCATATGGAGCAGTACTTCGATATCGGCGCGAAGCTGCATGACCAATTCAATGTAACTTCCGCACTCACGAGCGCTGGAATTACACCCAGTGACCCCGGTTCTGGCTCGCTTTTGAAGACTACGAAAATTGAAGCCGCCATAAAGGATGCCTTTGGTGTGACACCAGAATTGCAGTGTATCAATAATCTCGACGGGAAGAGTTATTTTTTCAGCATCAGTGTCTGTATCGAGCCGCATAGCCTGAACGCGATCGAATGCCCGGAAGCTTTAAGTTCCACGTACGAAGCATGTCCTTCAGAGGTAAGCTATCCGACACAATAGCGGTATTTTGTCGTTAGGAAGCCGGGAAACACGCCTACCGACGCTCGTTTGTGCCGGCAGAACTGCCTTCGTCTCTTTAGATTTGCCATGCTGCCCGTTTGATTTTCTTAGAACCTATTGCCTTGTTAGTTAGCACTTACTTCTTACTGCGGGTGAAAGCTGGCAGTATGTAGTAACACTTGTTGGGATTTTGTGCGGGTGATCCATCCATCGCAACCGGCTAGGATGGCGCGACTGGAGCCGAGAGGAAAATCCTGATTGTCGGCTGCCGCCGAGCCTGCCTGACCTTGGCCGCAAACCTTAGCGTTTGCCACAACGAAAACCCGCTCTCAAGACATTGGCCATCACTCAAGTTGAGCAGTTGCACCGAACGGCAGCTCTGCGGGCTGCGACCGCAGTAACTTTATCGGAGCGCTAACGACGTCCATGCTCTTCATGGGCGATGCAATCGTCGCCGTTGCTGCGTCGCCTTCGAACTCGGCAACGAACCTATTGTGACCGATGCTGCGCGATCATTTTTTGACTTAACCCCTATGATAGCGGTGCGTGGAGCTTCGAAAGTTCCTGTCGACTGAACCACGATGGTCAAAGGACGTAAGCCTGATCCAAGAAACCCGCCGAAGCGTATCTACCAGGAAACCTTTAGAATGGAGATAAATATGCTCCCGAAGAGTATTCTTGCAGCGACCCTCGGATTATTTGCAGCTACTTCGCTTCAAGCTGGCGTGCAAATTCGCTTTATAGAAGGCGCACCCAAAGACCGTTTTGTTTTGACAAATGTCGGAGCTTGCGATGTTGAAGCCTCGACCCTCAGAATTGACTTGTCGCAATCTGCGGGACGTCTGATTTTCGACGTTACCGAACAAGGCGCAGGTGTAGAGGTATACCAACCGCTTGAATTCGTGGAGGGTGCTGATGCTCTGCGGCAAATTCCAGCGGTCGTTGACGGGCAAGACACAATTGAACTTGAGATCGCCACTCTCGCAGCCGGGGACACACTCGCCTTTACCATTGATGTAGATGACACTATCGGGCAACGCGAAATCACCGTAACGGGGTCCGAGATCGAAGGCGCCACGGTGTCCTATACCGATGCGGATGAGGCCAATACTGCGACCTTCTCTTCCGAAGCGCTTGTGAACGTGACGACCAAGGACTGTTGAAAGCTATCCCAAAATGTTCAATTGGTTGATCCGCGTAGCATTCCTTGCGCTCATGGTGGGCGGCGGTATCCTGATCGGAACACTGACCGCACCTGGCGAATGGTATGCTCAGCTTTCTAAACCGGCTTTCAATCCACCAAATTGGATTTTTGGACCAGTTTGGACGGTGCTATATGTCTTGATCGCTATGGTTGGTTGGCGTCAGTTTGAAACAGACCGAAGCTCGACCGCGATGAAGCTGTGGTGGACGCAGGTGGGTCTGAACTTTTTGTGGTCCCCAGCCTTTTTTGTACTGCAACTGCCATGGTTTGCACTTGTAGTCATTGTCGGGTTGCTGATTGTGATCGCTATGTTCATCGCTCGGGTCAGGGCTTCAGATCAGGTTTCCGCACTGGCCTTCATGCCTTACTTTGCATGGGTCGCATTTGCCACGGCGCTGAACCTCTCCATTGCGATACTGAATTGAGAAGGAACAATATGCGTGCCAATTTCATTGGGCTTGTTTCAGGTTTTGTTATCATCGGATGCACAATGGCTAAGGCTGATGAAAAATTAACTGAAGACTTCTCCAAGTCTCCGGAGACGCGTTGGGACTACGTTGCCGACACCGTCATGGGGGGAGTTTCTTCAGGCCAGGTGCAGTTTCGTTCGGAAGGTGATGTTGCATTCGCGCGGCTGACCGGAACCATCAGTACGGAAAATAACGGCGGCTTCATCCAGTTCCGGCGCAAGTTGTCTGATCGGCCAGATGCAGGTGTATCAGGCGTCAGGCTATTGGTGCGGGGGAATGGCGAGACATATTTCGTTCACCTCAGAACGCGAGGCACGGTGCTTCCGTGGCAATACTATCAGGCCGAGTTCGCAACTTCTGACGAGTGGGCCGAAGTTTACTTACCACTATCAGGCTTTAGGGCTTCAGGCGCCATGTTGCGCGCTATTCCGGTTGCTGACGAAATCACTTCAGTTGGAGTTGTAGCCTTCGGGCGTGATCACGAGGCCCGTGTAGATGTCAACGAGATTGGGTTTTACTGAAAGCCTCCCAAGAGATGTCTGTAATCTTCAAATAGGTCTGCTTGACACCGTTTGAGGTCGAATAGTGCCAATTCCTGAACGCGGATGGGCGGTTTCTTCATTTTGGCTGCTGAACCCGCCGTTCCTTGGCGAGCGTTCAGAGCGTGCTGCTTTCCGATGAGGCAACTCCAGAGACACTCATAAATTAAAATAACTTAATCAAAGCAAAGTCCTTTCAGCAAAGAACAACTCCCACATGACGCTTATCTGAAGGAGTGAGTATCATGAAGAGGATTGCAGCTTTGGGCCTTGTTGCCCTGACCCTATCATTTGTTGGCACTGGTGCGTTTGCAGACTGCTATTTCGGGAACGATGCGGTAACCGGGATGGAGATGATCATCTGTGAGACAGACGGTGGCTTTTCCAGTTGGGGCACATTGATCGCCGAAGCTTGAGCGTTTCTGGGCACAAAACCAAACCTTCTGTGAAATTGGATAAATCAGATCAAATTCTGCAATTGGTAGCACCAAAGCCAAGTAGCACTTAGCGCCGGGAGTGGTAATGCGACAAACCCCTCTATAGGTGTTGCGAGATATGGCATCTCGGGTCTCGCAGCGATGCAAGAAACTGCTCCAGTTCTTCACCTTGGTTGGCAGCGCGGGAAGTTTAAACTCACGCAACCTTGCGCCTATTCTTGGCGTTCTCTGTCTCTCTGACCAGGCAATGTGGTGGCCTCTGTTGTTAGGAGATCAATCGTTCTTTGTATTGACCCGTCACGACACCGTCCCACATTTCTACGTCAGTTAGGAGCATACTGAGTGTTTGTGAGGACCACTGCCTTATTGATTTTTGCTGTGTCGACCCCGGCCACGGCATTGCAGCTTCGCGAAACAGGGCGTTATGAGCTCAATCAACCCGCAAGTCTCGACTACGATCCGACGTTTTGCGGGTTGTGGATTGCGAACGAGGGCCCCGAAGCCGTTCTCGTTACATTGCAAGGTGATGAGTTGCGCCGCATATCCAGCGATCTCTTCCGTATCAAAGCGATTGCTATTGAAGGGGATCACTTGTTGCTCGGCGATGGTCTTGGCAGTCTTCAACGTGTCACCAAAGATGGCGAGCCACTCGGAGCACCTTTCAGATTGGACGGCGGGTTCGCAGACACCGAGGGGATCGCGATCAATGCGAAGGGGCAGATCGTAACCGTAGAGGATGACCCCGAACGGTTGTCCTGGTTCACTCCCGAGGGTGCTTTGGCGGCGAGGTTGGATACCATGAAACTCTCTCCCCCTTTAAGCGAGGCACAGGGCATCGCGATTGACCCACGCACCGGTCACATGCTGATCGTTGATGACTGGGAAGGATCAAACAGCCTGTATGAGTTCACGGCGGATGGCCAACTGCTCGCCCAGCAAAGTCTGTTGGAATTCGGAACTGACCCGGAAGGCATCGCCATCAGGCCGGGATCTAACCAACTGTTCGTGGCATTCGACGGCGGCGCGAAGATTGTGACATTTGACTACACGCCCACCTTGCCTGAAGGATCACCGCCGCTTCCCCCGGGCGGAGACTGCATGATGTTCTAAGAGTTTGGGTTCGTATTCTGGCTAACATCGGTGTTTGAGGTGCCCCTAGCTTCTGCGTGGGTACGAGACTTCGGCCCTCTGACTTTTCCCGCTTCAGAAGCTGAAAGAAGCTCTCGGCCACTGCGTTATCATGGCAAATTCCCCTGCGGTGCATGGAGTGTTCCAGATTGAATTCGCGCAAGAGCGCCGCCCATTCACGGCTTGTGAATTGGGCACCTTGGTCGGAGCGGATAAGCAGACCAAGCTCGGGCTTTCTACGCAAAATCGCCATCAGCAAAGCCTGCAAAGAAAGTTCTGGTGTCTGTCGCGACTGGACCGCCAAGCCGACAACACGCCGAGAGAACAGGCCGATGACGATACAGAGATATGCGAAACCCCCGTGTGTCCTGAAATACGTGACATCAGTCGCCCGCGCGCGATCAAGTCGACGGATTCTTTTAGGGCGGGTGGAGTTCGCATTTCGATTTCAAAGGCGCGTTTCGTGAGGTCTCGAACATTGATTGCTCAAAGTCTGAGCAAGTCCGACCGGTCCGTTCCGACAAAACTTAAGTCTCAGTTTCGAAACTATTGACTCGCTGGGTCAACTTATACATTCTCTATATCAATACAAATGTGCTGATATTCAGAACAATAGTGGAGTTGGAAAAATGCGAATCAAAGGTTTGGCGGCAGGTTTGGCTGTGGTGGCAGGGATGGCGTTCCCTGACCTGGCACTGGCGGAAAGCCCGACGATCAAGGCAATCCAAGAGCGTGGCACCATGTTGTGCTCGGGCCATAACGGGTCTTATTTCGGTTTTGTCGAAGTGAACGATAAGAACGAGTGGAAAGGGTTGGATATTGACCTCTGCCGCGCGATGACCACAGCGCTGCTCGGCGATCCGAGCAAAGCCCAGATTGTTCCTCTGAGTTGGGCGCAGCGGTTCCCTGCACTGCAATCGGGTGATGTCGATGTCATCATCAAGGCGACCGGCTGGACCATGGGTCGCGACACCGAATTGGGTCTGCAGTTCTCGATCCCCTATTTCTTCGGAGGCGCACAGTTCATGGCGCACGGCGATCTGGGCATCACCGAAGCGAAAGATCTGGAAGGCGGCACCATCTGCGTCGAGGCGGGGACGACTATTGAACGGATTGCCGCGAACTATCTGCAAAGCATTGCCGTCGAACACACCATGGTCAGCTATGAAAAGGCATCCGAACTGCGTGCTGCCTATCTGGCCAACCGGTGCGACAGCTTTGTGGCATGGGGCCCGTTCCTGGCCGTTCTGCGTGCCACCGAGATGGAAAACCCGGATGCGCATGTCATTCTGAATGATCAACTGTCGAACGAACCGATCTCGGCCGCAATGCGTCAGGGGGATGAGGGCTTTGTCGATTTCACCAACTGGATGCTGGCGGCGCTTCTGATTGCCGAAGAAGAGGGTATCACGTCCGAGAATGTGGAAGACATGGCAGCCAACCCGCCCAACCCGAAAATCGCCCGTCTGCTGGGCGCCGAACCGGGCATGGGCGAACGTCTGGGGCTGCGCGACACATGGGCGAAAGAGATGATCGCGGCCATGGGCAACTATGGTGAAATCTACCACCGCAATCTGGGCGACAACAGCCCGTACAAACTGGAACGCGGTTTGAACAACCTCTGGAGCCACGGCGGTGTTCTGTACGCGCCGCAGCTTGACTAAAAGCTAACCTAGACGCGGGGCCGCGTGGTATTGCGGCTCCGTATTCTCCCTGAAAATCAGAAGATTAAAAGCCATGGACGCATCCGAGTTGAAGGCGCGCGCCAACAGGCGCAAGCTGATTATCCAAAGCGGGCTGATCGTTTTTTCCGCGCTTATCGTTATCGGTGCCATCCAAAGTGCCAGGATAAACCTGAGTGCTTTGGGTCTTGCCAGCGGCTTTGGGTTCCTCGAGCGGTCTACCGGCTGGTCCTACTCTTTCTCGCTGATCGAGCGGGATATCAACGACAGCTATGCCCGGACCTTGACAATCGGGTTCATGAACACGGTTTTTCTGGGCTTCCTGACCATTGTGCTGTCCACTGTTTTCGGTTTCCTCATCGGGACGTTTCGTGACGCGCGCAATCCGGCGCTGAAAACCGCAGCTGCCGTCTATATCCAGACGTTTCGGAACATTCCGCTGATCCTTCAGGGAATCTTCTGGTACGCCATCGTGATCCACCTGCCGGGACCCAGACAGGCGATGTCCGTGGGTGAGGCGATCTTTCTGTCCAATCGCGGGCTGATGATCCCGTTGCTGAACGTATCACTGACCGTTGCTCTTTTCATGGTGCTGGCCCTGATCGCTGCGGCGTTTTTCATGGCGCGGATGAAAGTCAGCGTTTTCAGGATTGCGCTCGCCCTGATCGGCCTGGGGTTCTTCATGATCCTGATCGCAACCGGCCTGTCGGTTCCTGCGGGCGAGGGCGCAATCTCGTGGCCTGAACTCAAGGGTCTGCGCTTTGTCGGTGGTCTGACCATTTCTCCCGAACTGCTGGTCATGATTATTGCCATCACGCTGTACGGCTCGGCCTATATCGCTGAGGTTGTGCGCGGCGGCCTTGCCGAAGTCCCCAAGGGACTGATCGAGGCTGGCGAGGCGCTTGGGCTGACCCGGAGCGCGATCTGGGCGCGGATCAAGATGCCGATGGCACTGCGAACGATTATTCCGCCGCTTGGCAACCAGTGGATTTTCATCATGAAAGCCACAACGATCGGCGTTGCCATCGGGTTTTCGGACCTGTTCTACATCGTCTCAACCTCGATCACGCAATCCGGGCAGACCCTGGAACTGATCGCCATCCTTATGGGTGCGTTTCTGCTGGTCAACTTCTCGATTGCTCAATTCGTCAACTGGCTGAACGAAAGCCTCAAACTGAAGGCGCATTGATATGGCTGATGCGGTCCTCTCCGGTAAATTCGACTGGCAGCAATTCCGCCGCCGGTCTTTTGCCACGCCGATGGATTCGGTTATCACCGTTGTCGTCTTTGCAAGCCTCGCATGGCTGGTCTGGCAGGCGCTGAACTGGGGCATCCTCAATGCGGTGTGGAGTGCTGATGACGTGGAGCAATGTGCTCATGGCGGAGCCTGCTGGTCCGTTATCGACGCGCGGCACCGTCTGATCCTGTTCGGCCTTTACCCTTATGAAGAGCACTGGCGATCCACCCTGGCATGCCTGTCGATTATAGGCACTGTGGTGATTTCCTGTTTCCCGTGGACCTGGACCGCCAGGCGACTGTCGACCATCTGGATCGCCGGTTTCGCCATCTACTACCTTCTGATGGAAGGCAGCCTGCTGGGTCTGCCGCAGGTCACGACCGACCAGTGGGGCGGGCTGGCGCTGACGCTGTTCCTGTTCTCCAGCGTGGTGCTGATCGGGATGCCGATGGGGCTGGGTCTGGCGCTGATGCGCCGCTCGGAAATGCCGGTGGTGCGTGGCTTTGCCTCGCTGGTGATCGACCTGATCCGGTCTTTGCCGCTGCTGACAACCCTGTTCACCGCGGCTGTTGTGATTCCGATCCTGCTGCCCAGCTGGCTGGAAGGGGACAAGATCTGGCGGGTGATCATCGCCTTCGGCCTATTCTTCGCCTGCTATCAGGCCGAGGTTCTGCGTGGCGGTTTTCAGGCCATCCCCAAGGGCCAGTTCGAAGCGGGCAAGGCGCTGGGGCTGAGCTATTGGCAAATCCTCGGGCGGATCGTGCTGCCGCAGGTGTTCCGCCATGCGCTGCCAGCGACGGTCAACAATGTGGTTGTGACCTTCAAGGAAACCGCCATCGTCATCATCATCGGGTTCTTCGATATCCTCGCCTCGGCCAATGCGGCCTTTGGCACGGGCGAATGGGCACCCTATTACATCGAGGTTCTGGCCTTTGTCGCGGCAATCTACTGGGTCTTCCTGTTCGGGCTTGGCCAGTATGGTGAATACCTCAAACGGCGTATGAAAGTTGCTGAGCGGTAATCCCCCAACTTCTCTGGCTGCCCTGCGCAAGCAAATGCACCGGTCGCAGAGGCGGCGTCGCGAATGACCTAAGTGATCGTAATGGATACCTGGCCATCCGGCTTTGGGCTCAGGTCGACCGAAGGCACCGCTATGCGGCACCTATCGTTTAATCCAGCGTTACAGTCCCGTTCGGGCTTTCCAGAACAAATGACAGCGCGGCCGGACCCTCGGATATGTCGGCCAAATGCGAGATCTGCAGCTTCGCAAACAGGTCCTTCATGCGGTCGGCATCCGGTGTTTGAACCTGAACTTTGGCCAAAGTGACGCCCAGCTTCTG
Organism: Ruegeria sp. G7; assembly: GCF_056535465.1. Classification (NCBI taxonomy): domain Bacteria; kingdom Pseudomonadati; phylum Pseudomonadota; class Alphaproteobacteria; order Rhodobacterales; family Roseobacteraceae; genus Ruegeria; species Ruegeria sp. G7. The sequence continues at coordinate 2,318,338 of NZ_JBQFIL010000001.1, forward strand.
CTGACCCTTAGACGGGTGCGGACCCGGAGACCATTCAATGAACGCCGGAAGCAGCCCGTTTTCCGGCAGATGCCCGTCTTTGGGAACGGTCAGACGCCAGGTTCGATCGCCGCGCTGGAAATTGACGACTTCGCCCAGATCGACAGGGCTTGCAGCGATAACGCCGTCCAGATCGTCGGTATTCACAACCCAGCACAAGGCACGCGGGCGGTCGTTCAGGAGGGTTTGTGTGTCAGGATCGTCCAGAGTGAACCACCGGACCCGGCCCGGATCGGGGGCCAATGGGTCGATGGCGATCAGTTCAAAAAAGCTGTCGTTCCCGGCTTGCATGACGCAGTTATGCGTGCCCATGGCGTCGTGCTTGGAGCCTTGAGGCACGTCAACGCCCAAGGCCTGCTTCATCGCTGCGACGCCTTGTTCAAGTGTGCCCGCACCGATGGCGAAATGGTCAATTTTGTTGAGCATTCTGGTTCCTTATTCGTCAAGCAAAGGAAGCGCCCGGGCGAGGTCCGATTTCAGGCTCTCAAGGTCCTCCAAGCCGATATTGAAGCGGACAAGCTGGCCGGTTTCCGACCAGTCTGTCGCCGTGCGCACGGGCGTGACGGGTAAGGCAAGGCTTTCATATCCACCCCAGCTGACGCCAATTCCGAAATGATGCAGCGCATCAACAAAGGCGTGGACGGCGCTTTCGCTGGTTGTGTGGAAGATGACGCCGAACAGACCCGCTGCCCCGGTAAAGTCCCGCGCCCAGTTCCCGTGACCCGGGCAGGAGGGCAGCGCGGGGTGCAGAACAGTTTTGACCTGCGGCTGCGCAGCAAACCACATCGCCATCTCGCGCCCGGCCTTGTCGAAATACTCCATCCGCAGCTTCAGGGTTCTGAGGCCACGCAGAGCCAGCAGGATCTCCTGACCCCCGGTTTTATCACCGATCTGCATAACCGCTTTTCGAATAACCTGCGCATATGCCGCGTTGCTTGCCGTGATGCCCAGCATGCAATCGGAATGGCCCGAGATGTATTTGCTGCCGGAATACACCAAAATGTCGACATCCCAGGACAGGGGCTGGCTGAAAACAGGTGTCCCCCATGTGTTGTCGAGGATGGTCGGCACATTTGCCGATTTTGCAGCGGCCGCTATGCCCCGGATATCGGGCATCTCGAACGTGCCCGAGCCGGGGCTTTCAAACATGATCGCCGCCGTTTCCGAACGAATCAGATTGCCGATCTCGCGGCCAATCAAGGGATCGAAGTATTCGACCATTACCCCCTGTTGTGTCAGCAACCCGTCGCAAAAGGCCCGTGTATTGCCATATACGTTGTCGGCGACCAGAACATGGCCGCCGGGCCGGGTCAGGGCCATCAGCGCGGTTGTGATAGCCGCCACGCCCGAAGAGGTCAGAGTGATCGCCTCCGCACCTTCCAGCTTTTCCATCATCAGCTCCAGCTTGTGCGTTGCCGCGTTTCCGTAGCGCCCATAATAGAGTGTACCGCTCTCGTATCGGGCGTCGCGGGCCGCATCGAACGCTGCAAAGGTGTCAAACACCATTGTTGAGCCAAGTTCGATTGGCATGTTCACGTGCCGACCCTCTGCGTGATCGGGCCGACCATCCTGCACCAGGCAGTCTGCTAAACTGAATGGGGTGTCCTGCACTTTTGCGCCCTCTGAAGCCTTTCGGAATGATGACAGTCCGCTAAAATTGTGTCAATATTCGGAATAGCAGTTTATTATATCGGAACAGTAGCGTGACCGAAGAAACCTCCCGAACCTTGACAGGTAACCACTGGGGTGCGGGTATCTCTGAAACCAGAAATGGCAAACTGGTGGCAGTGCATGCGCACCCGGATGATCCGAATCCCTCTGAGATCAACCGCAATATCGCTTCAAGCCTGAATGGCAAAGCGCGCGTTCTGCGCCCTGCGGTCCGTCGCGGCTGGCTGGAAAGGGAGGGCGTGCGAGGACGCGACAGCTTTGTCGAGGTCAGTTGGGACGATGCGCTGGATCTGATTGCCACCGACCTGACCCGGGTGCGCAACGCGCATGGCAATCAGGCGATTTTTGCCGGGTCCTATGGCTGGTCAAGCGCGGGGCGCTTTCACCATGCCCAAAGCCAGCTCAAGCGTTTCCTGAACGGGCAGGGCGGCTTTGTTCGCTCTGAGGGCAATTACAGCTACAACGCGGCCCTTGTGCTGATGCCTTACATTGCTGGCCCGTTCAGAGCGCATGTTGCGCAGGCCACCCGATGGCCGGTGATTGCCAAACACTCTGATCTGGTGGTGATGTTTGGCGGTATGGCCACACGCAACACACAGGTCAGCGATGGCGGGGTGGCGCGCCACAGAATGGTGGACAACCTGAAAGCCTGCGCCGTATCCGGCGTGAAATTCGTAAACTTCAGCCCGTTGAAAACGGATGCCGATGCCGAGATCGGGGCAGAGTGGGTACCGCCCAAGCCCGGCACCGATACCGCCGTTATGATGGGACTGGCGCACACGCTGCTGACAGAAGGCCTGCACGACGCGGAATTCCTTGACCGGTATACGGTCGGATTCGACAAGTTTGCCGCCTATCTCATGGGCGTCTCCGATGGGATCGCAAAATCCGCCCGATGGGCGGCGTCGGTCTCGGGTGTTCCTGCGGATCGCATCGTTTCGCTGGCGCGGGAAATGGCGGCAGGCCGTACAATGATCACCTGCGCCGCTGCACTTCAGCGGGCCGACTATGGCGAGCAGCCGTTGTGGATGACCGTCACGCTGGCGGCGATGCTTGGGCAAATCGGGTTGCCCGGTGGCGGTTACACGATCGGCTTCGGTGTGAACGCCAATATCGGCAATATCGAGCGTCCGTTCCGCTGGGGGACGTTGCCGCAGGGCAAAAACCCGGTGTCTGACTTCATCCCGGTGGCAATGATATCGGACATGCTTCTTAACCCCGGCGACACCTACACGTACAAGGGCACAGATCGGGTTTTCCCGGATATTCGCCTGATCTGGTGGGCTGGAGGAAATCCGTTCCACCATCATCAGGACCTGCGGCGTCTGCACGCGGCTTTTCAACGCCCTGAAACCATCATCGTGAACGAATTGAACTGGACTGCCACGGCGCGTCATGCCGATATCGTTCTGCCAGTTGCAGCCCCGCAGGAACGGACGGATTTTGGTGGGGGCAAGTCGGATAACGCTCTGGTCCCGATGCCCGCCAGCGCCGAACCGCCCGGAGAGGCGCGGATCGAATTTGACATCTACACAGAACTCGCCAGCCGCATGGGCAACGCCGAGCTGTTCTCGGACGGGCTGGACTGCGACGGCTGGTTACGTCGGATCTGGACCCAAACACAGGACGCGGCATTGGCAAGCGGTGAAAGCTTGCCTGACTGGGATGCCTTCATTCAGGGCGACATAGTCGAACTGCGCGATCCGTCTCCGGCGCAGGTGTTCATGGCAGAGTTCCGCCACGACCCCGGCGCGCATCCATTGCCGACGCCAAGCGGGCGCATTGAAATTTTCTCAGATCAGATATCGGGGTTTCAGTTGGAGGATTGCCCCGGCCATCCGACATGGTTTGAGCCGCGCGATGCCGCAGCAGGCACACGGCCGCTTTATCTGCTTTCGGGTCAACCGGGCACACGTTTGCATTCGCAGCTGGACAATGGCGACTATAGCCTCAGCCTGAAAGTGCAGGGGCGGGAGCCAGTTCTGATCCACCCCGACGACGCAGCGGCCAAAGGGATCGCGGATGGCGATGTCGTGGAACTTCTTAGCGATCGCGGGCGGTGTCTGGCCGGGGCTCGTGTGACGCCGGACATTCTGAAAGGCTGCGTCTTCCTGTGGACAGGAGCCTGGTACGACCCTGACTATGATGCCCCTCAGGAACGGGACAGGCACGGCAACCCCAATGCCCTGACCCATGATCTGCGCACATCAAGCCTGACCCAAAGCCCGGCGTCACATTCGACCATGGTGGACATACGCCTTTTCGAAGGTGAAGTGCCTGATCTGACGGTTCATGATCAACCATCATTTGAAGCCGTTTCCCGTTCTGCTATACAGAACAGACTGCGCAGAAAGGACGAACAGTGAGTGAAGCACCAAAAGCCCCAAAGGTGGATTCGACCCTATCCAAAGGCCTTGCCATTCTGGAGAATCTCGCAGCGCATCAAGGCAGCAAAGGAGTGACCGAGCTGTCGCGCGAACTGGAACTGACAAAATCGAACACGTTCCGGCTGTTGCAGACCCTGATCACGCTTGGCTATGTGAAACACCTTGATGACAAGACCTATGCCGCGACGCTGAAGACATGGCAGGTTGGGCGCAGTTCGGTCGAAAACCTCAACCTGCGAGCTGCTGCAGCACCTGAGATGGCCTATCTAAGTCAGGAAACCGGTGAGGCGATTTATCTGGCGGTGCCTGAAGGATTGAGTGTCATCTATATAGACAAGGTTGAAAGCCTGAAGCCAATCAGGTCTTGGAATCCCGTCGGTGGCAGCGCCCCAATTCATTGCGTAGGAACGGGCAAGGCCATTCTGTCGAGAAATTTTGATCAATTGCGCGACAAGCTCGAGGGCCAGTTGGCACGGTACACAGACAAAACCCTGACGACATTGGAACAAGTCGCCGAGGATATGCAGGAAACGCTAAAACGCGGTTATGCGTTTGACCGCGGAGAGTTCCGCGACCGCATCCTGAGCTTCGGAGCCCCCATCCTGTTGCCCGACGGTGAGGCAATCGCCGCGCTTGGTATCTCACTGCCTGATATCAACATGAGTGACGGCGGCGAGGATCGATTGGGGATGTTGGTGCATCACGCTGCAGAAGGTGTGACCCAGAAACTGCGCCAACTCTGAGGCGCAGCTTCCGGCTGGATTCAATCGGCTTTCTCGATAGGGCCGCCGGATTTTTCCCAGGAACCGAATCCTTCTTTCAGATGTGCCGCTTCGAAGCCCATGTCCTGCAGGGTTGCAACCGTCAGGGCTGACCGCCAGCCCGACGCACAGTGAAAGACATATTTCTTGCCTTCCTGCGCAAAGATATCCTTGTGGTACGGGCTATCAGGATCGACCCAGAATTCGATCATGCCACGCGGCGCATGGAAGCTGCCCGGGATGAACCCGGTACGCTGACGCTCGCGCACATCGCGGATGTCAACAATCACGACATTGGGATCATCGACCGCTTTGATCAGGTCTGCTGTTTCGATCTCTTCGATGCGATCGCGCGAGTCCTGCACCATCTGGGCTGCTGTTTTCTTAAGTCTAGTCATGGTCATTGTTCCGGTATATAAAACATATTTTTCATATATTGACACAATGATAAGATCGTTGCAACGTAAGTTAACAGGAATCGCCTGACTGCCCAGCATGTTCATAGTTAGAAAAGAGGGTCCGCTCGCATGAATACAGACAGCCCGATCTCTCTTTGGGATATGTCGGCAGAGGAGCCGGATTTTCGCAATCCGTTGGCTGGCGACGCGGAAGCGGATGTCGCAATTGTCGGCGGGGGGTTCACCGGTCTTTCAACGGCGCTTTATTGTGCAGAGCAAGGGCTGAGCGCGCATGTGCTTGAGGCCAGGCATATTGGTTTCGGTGGCTCGGGCCGCAATGTGGGTCTGGTTAACGCCGGGGTCTGGCATCCCCCCGCCGCCGTTCGGAAAAAGCTGGGCGACACCTATGGGCCGCGTTTTGTAAAGCGGTTTGGTGAAGGTCCTTCGCAGGTTTTTGACCTGATCGAAAAACATCAGATCCGTTGTGAGGTCACCAAAACGGGAACCATTCACGCTGCTCACGCTCCGTCGGGTTTCGAGGATCTAAAGGCGCGCCATGCCGAGTGGACACGTCTGGGTGAACCGGTTGATCTTCTGTCGGCCGGGGAAATGGTGGAAAAAACCGGAACAAGCGCTTTTCACGGGGGCTTGTTGGATCACAGGGCGGGAACCATCAATCCGATGGGCTATTGCCGTGGTCTGGCGCGCGCAGCAAGAGGGGCAGGTGCCGAGATCAGCACAGGTGTGTGCGCAACCAATCTGCGGCGCGATGCCGGGAAATGGGTTGTGGAAACCGACAAGGGTACGGTCCGGGCCAAGTATGTTGTGCTGGGCACAAATGCCTACAGCGATACCCTTTGGCCAAACCTGAACCGCGTGTTCACCATGATCAACTACTTCCAACTTGCAACAAAACCGCTGCAGGCGGACATGTCGCATATTCTTCCGGGCCGTCAGGGTATTTGGGACACGGGACAGATCATGTTCAGCATCCGGCGCGATGCCCATGATCGCCTTGTCATCGGCTCTATGGGAACAGTTGTCGGGTCCGTCGGTCGCGGGTTGTCGCATCGTTGGGCCAGGAAACAGCTTGCGCGCCTCTATCCGGAACTTGGCCCGGTCGAATTCGAAGAGGCATGGCATGGTCAAATTGCCATGACGCCGGACCATCTGCCGCGTATCTACCAACTGGCCCCCAATCTGCTGACCCCGATCGGCTATAACGGGCGCGGCATAACAACCGGCACGATCTTTGGCGAGTGCATGGCCCAGCTGATCTCGGGCATGGATCCGTCTGATCTGCCGTTGCCGATGACTGAGCTGTCGACTGTCCCGTCGGCCCCGATCATGTCCCGCTTGTATCAGACGGCCTTCACCGCCAACCAAGTCCTCAGGAGCCTTTGATATCCTCATGAGCAAGATTGATGTTCGCGTCGGCGTCGATATCGGTGGAACCTTTACGGATGTGGCGTTGCAGCACCAGGGCGGCTTGTCCACCTGCAAGGTACTGACCAACTACAGCCAGCCGGAACAGGCCATTCTGGACGGAATAACCAAAGCCGCAGAACAGGCCGGGCTTGCCTTGGGCGATATTGCTCAGGTCATTCATGGCACGACGCTAGTCACCAACGCGCTGATCGAACGTCGCGGTGCCAAGACCGCCTTCATCACCACCGAAGGGTTTCGGGACGTGATCGAGATGCGCTCGGAAAATCGGTTTGAGCAGTACGACCTGAACCTGAACCTGCCCAAGCCGTTGGTGCCGCGTCAGGACCGGTTCACCCTGAACGAACGCATGGGCCCTGACGGAGAGGTCCTGCTGGCGTTGGACCAATCTGAAGTCAACGCGATGGTGGAGACGATCAAGGCGGGCGGGTTCGAGGCCGTTGCCATCGGTCTGATGCACGCCTACGCCAATGACGCGCATGAGGTCGCGATGGGCGAAGCGTTGCGCAAGGCAATGCCGGAACTGTCGATTTCGCTGTCTTCGGTAATCTCGCCGCAGATGCGTGAACTGCCCCGTTTCAACACCGTAATTGCCAACGCCTATGTCCAGCCGCAGGTCGCCGACTACCTTGGCCGTCTGGTGGGTCGCCTGCGAGAGATGGGCGTGGCCGCTCCGGTATTCATGTTGCATTCCGGCGGCGGTCTGATTTCGGTCGAAACTGCGACGGAACAGCCAGTGCGTCTGCTGGAATCCGGTCCGGCCGGTGGCGCGATTTTTGCCGCCGATTTTGCGCGGGCATATGGGCTGGACAAAGTGCTCAGCTTTGACATGGGCGGAACCACCGCCAAGATTTGCCTGATTGAGGACGGCACGCCGAAGACCGCCAACACCTTTGAGGTTGCCCGGACTTATCGCTTCAAGAAGGGCTCGGGCATGACCGTGTCGACGCCCGTTGTCGAGATGGTTGAGATCGGAGCGGGCGGCGGCTCGATTGCCTCGGTCGACAGTATGGGACGGCTTCAGGTCGGTCCCCGGTCGGCGGCATCGGAACCCGGACCTGCCTGTTACGGGCGCGGCGGCACCGAGCCAACCGTGACCGATGCCAACCTGTTGCTCGGACGTCTTGACCCTGACAATTTCGCTGGCGGTGCGATCCCGTTGCAAACGGAAGAATCCGAAAAAGCGGTGACCAGGCTGAACCTGCCTGCCGGCGATGCCGCCTTTGGCATCACCGAACTGGTGGACGAGAATATGGCAAATGCGGCGCGGGTGCATACGGTCGAGAACGGTCGCGATATTGAACACTTCACCATGATCGCCTTTGGTGGCGGTGCGCCGCTGCATGCCTGTCGTCAGTGCGAAAAGCTTGGCATCAAGGCGCTGATCATTCCGCCGGGCGCAGGTGTCGGCTCGGCCATCGGGTTCCTCAAGGCACCGTTCAGCTTTGAAGCCACGCGCGGGCTGTTCCAGCGCATGGACGATTTTGATGCCGGGGCCGTGAATGCCGCCCTGATCGACATGGAGGCCGAGGCCCGCGCCTTTGTCGAAGAAGGGGCCAAAGGGGCAGATACCGAGATTCGCCTGACCGCGCAGATGCGCTATTCCGGGCAGGGTTGGGAAATCCCGGTGTCGCTGCCGCACAAACAGTTTGAAGATTGCGATGTATCGCTGATCCTCAAAGCGTTTGAACAGGCCTATCGCACGCTGTTTGGTCGGGTGATCGACGGGTTGGCCGTTGAGATCACGAACTGGCTTTTGACCGTATCGACCGTGCTGCCGGACACCGATCCAGTGGTCGGCCATAGCAGCGGCACGGACGCGGCCGTCTCACGGACGCGGCGGTTTTTCGATGCCGCCCTGCGCAAATCGGTCGAAGCGCGCGAGGTTGAACGGTCCGGCATGACCCCCGGCAAGGCTGTCGAAGGTCCCGCGATCATCGTGGAGTCCGAGACCTCCACCGTCGTTACCTCAGGCTATCGCGCTGTGGGGCAGGGCGACGGCAGTTTGCTGTTGCTGGCGAAGGAGACATAGGCCATGGCTACGTCAGATATTGATCATCAGATCATGTGGAACCGCCTGATCGCGGTTGTTGAGGAACAGGCCACAACGCTGATCCGCACGGCCTTTTCAACCTCGGTCCGCGAGGCGGGCGACCTGTCGGCGGGTCTTTTTGACCGCGAGGGGCGGATGATCGCCCAAGCCGTGACCGGCACCCCGGGTCACGTCAACGCGATGGCCGAAAGCGTCACCCATTTCGCCACGCAGATCGGGCCGCAGAACACGTTCGACGGAGATGTGTTCATCACCAACGATCCCTGGCTGGGCACAGGGCACCTGCACGACATCACCGTCGTCACGCCCGTGTTCCGCAAGGGCGCGCATATCGGCTACTTCGCCTGCACCGCGCATGTGGTGGATATCGGCGGGCGCGGCTTTGGCCCGGATGGCAATGAGGTATTCGAAGAGGGCCTACTGATCCCGATCACCAAATTCGCTGAGCGCGGTCAGGTACAGCCCCTGCTGATCGAGTTAATCCGCGCCAATGTGCGGACCCCGGATCAGACCGTGGGTGACATGTACTCGCTGGCCGCCTGTAACGAGGCGGGTGACCGCCGCCTTCAGGCAATGATGGATGAGTTCGGTATCGACGACCTGCAATCCCTGTCGGAGTTCGTCATCGAGACCAGCCGCAAGGCGACTTTGGAAGCCATCGCAAAGGTCCCCTCGGGCACTTATCACGAGACCATGCAGGTCGATGGATATGACGCCCCGGTGCACATGGAGGTGACCCTAAGCGTCGATGGCGATCAGCTGCTGGCGGATTTCTCGGGCACATCGGGTATGAGCCGGTTTGGCGTGAACTGCCCCGAGGTCTATACCCGCGCCTATGCCTGCTACGCGCTGAAATGCGCGATTGCGCCGGACGTCCCAAACAATACCGGCTCGCTTGAACCTTATCGGATCACCGCCCCCGAAGGCTGCATCCTTGCGGCCAAACGCCCCGCACCGGTTTCAGTGCGCCATGTGATGGGTCATCTGGTCCCAGACGTGGTGCTGGGTGCGCTGCACAAGGCGCTGCCTGATACTGTTCCGGCCGAGGGGGCAAGTGCGCTCTGGAACATTCAGATTTCAGCGCGGGCATCCGACCCCGAAAGCGGGCTACCGAACCGTGAGGTGCTAATGTTCAACTCGGGCGGCACAGGTGCGCGCCCCGAATTTGACGGGCTAAACGCCACGGCTTTCCCCTCGGGCGTATCGACCATGAGCGTTGAGGCGACCGAGCATGTAGGCCCAATCACCGTCTGGCGCAAGGACCTGCGCGAAGGCTCGGGCGGGGCCGGGGCCCTGCGTGGCGGTCTGGGCCAGACCATCGAGATCGAACCGCGTGCGGGGTACGATTTTTACTTCAACGCTATGTTCGACCGGGTGGAAAACCCCGCGCGCGGGCGCAATGGCGGGCTGGCCGGTGGCGCCGGTGCTGTCGAGCTGTCCGACGGCACACAACTGCGCGCCAAGGGTCGGCAACTGATCAGGAACGGCCAGCGGCTGAGGCTCAGCCTGCCGGGCGGCGGCGGTTATGGCGCGCCCGAACACAGGGATCGTGACGCCGTGGCCGGTGATCTGGCCGCCGGGTTCATCACCGCCGAACAGGCAAAGAATGACTATGGGTTCGAAGGGTAAACGCAGATGGCTGACACTCCGATTGCAGTTGTGACAGGTGCTGCGCAGGGCATTGGACTGGCCTGCGCCGAGGCGCTGAGCGAGGATGGCTACAAGGTCATTCTGGTCGACATTCAAGACAGCGTGCACAAGGCCGCCGCCACCGTTGGGGGGGTCGGAATGGTTTGTGACATGGGCGACGTGGATGCCATCGGCGCGATGTTTGACAGGATTGAGGCTGATCACGGCCCGGTCTCGGCGCTGGTAAACAATGCGGGCGTCGCGATGCCGGGGAATTTTCTGGACTATGATCTCGCCGCCTTTGACCGTGTGATGGACATCAATCTGCGGGGTGTTTTTGTGGCAATGCAACGGGTGGCGGCCAGCATGGTTGATAACGGCATAGAAGGCGCGATCGTAAACATGTCTTCGGTTAATGCGCAGGTCGCGATCCCGGCGATCCCGGCCTATTGCGCCTCGAAAGGTGGGGTCATGCAACTGACCAAGGTTGCAGCACTGGCGCTGGCTCCGAAGAACATCCGTGTGAACGCGGTCGGCCCCGGCTCGATTGATACCGAGATGATGGCGGGTGTGAATGCCAACCCCGAAGCCTATAAGATGGCGATGTCGCGCACGCCGATGGGCCGCGCGGGCACGGCGCGGGAAATCGGGGATGTGGTGGCGTTCCTGTGCTCGAAAAAGGCCAGCTATGTCACCGGTGAAACGATCTATGTCGATGGCGGCCGCCTTGGCCTGAACTACGTGATGTCATGAGTTACGCAGAGGCATATGAAAGCTGGCAAGCGGAGCCCGAGGCGTTCTGGGGCAAGGCCGCTGAACAGATAGACTGGTTCAAACCAGCCGATAAGGTGTTCGATCCCGACATGGGCGTTTATGGTCGCTGGTTCGCGGGCGCCACATGCAACACCTGCTGGAACTGTGTCGACCGTCATGTCGATGCCGGGCATGGCAACCGCACCGCGCTGATCTATGACAGCCCGGTCACCGACACGGCCCAGACCTTCAGCTTTGCGGAGTTGCAGGCGGAAGTCGGCGCGCTCGCCTCGGTCATGCGCACACATGGCGTTGGCAAGGGCGACCGCGTTGTCATCTACATGCCAATGGTGCCGCAGGCGGTGTTCGCGATGTTGGCCTGCGCTCGTCTGGGGGCGATACATTCGGTTGTGTTTGGCGGTTTTGCGCCACATGAGCTGGCAACGCGGATCAATGATGCCGAACCCCGGATGATCATCTCAGCCTCCTACGGGATCGAGCCCGGACGGATCGTACATTACAAACCCCTGTTGGACGCGGCCATTGAGGAAGCCACGTCAAAGCCCGAGCATTGCCTGATCCTGCAACGCGATATGGAACGGGCCGAACTGATCCCGGGCCGCGATCTGGACTATGCCGAACTGATCGGTGCGGCAAAGGCGGCAGGAGAGACGACAGAATGCGTGCCGGTCGCGGCGACCGATCCGCTCTATATCCTCTACACCTCTGGCACCACCGCCCAGCCGAAAGGCGTTGTGCGTGACAATGGCGGGCACATGGTGGCGCTGAAATGGACGATGGAAAACCATTACGGAATTAACCCCGGTGAGGTGTTCTGGGCCGCCTCCGATGTGGGCTGGGTCGTCGGGCATTCCTACATCTGCTACGGGCCGCTACTGCATGGCTGCGCCACCGTGGTTTACGAGGGGAAGCCGGTGGGCACCCCCGATGCGGGCGCTTTCTGGCGGGTTATTCAGGATCATCAGGTCGCGGCGCTGTTTACGGCCCCCACGGCGTTCCGCGCGATCAAGAAAGAAGACCCCAAGGGCCAGTTGATCGACCAGTATGACCTGTCCAAGTTCCGCGCGCTGTTTCTGGCGGGCGAACGCTCGGACCCCGCAACGATCCAATGGGCTGAGGAAAAACTGCAGCGCCCGGTGATCGACCATTGGTGGCAGACCGAAACCGGTTGGGCCATGTCCGGCAACCCGGTCGGGCTGGGACAGTTCCCGGTCAAATACGGCTCGCCGGGCAAACCGATGCCGGGATACGACATCCGCGTTCTGGACGACGAAGGGCACGAGGTTGAACCCGGCACGCTGGGCAACATCGTTTGCAAGCTTCCGCTGCCGCCCTCGGGTTTCCCGACCTTATGGAACGCGCCCGAGCGGTTCCTGACCTCGTACATGAATGAGTTCCCCGGTTTCTACGCCACATCTGATGCCGGGATCATTGATGAGGACGGCTATGTCTTCATCATGGCCCGCACGGATGACATCATCAACGTGGCCGGTCATCGCCTGTCCACCGGCGCGATGGAGGAGGTAATCGGGGCGCATCCCGACATCGCCGAATGTGCCGTGGTCGGCGCGGCGGATGCGGTGAAAGGTCAACTGCCGCTGGGTTTTTATGTGACCAACGATGGTGCGAATCGCGAGGCGCCAGAGCTGGAAAAAGAGCTGATCGCGCTGATGCGAGAGCAAATCGGAGCCGTGGCCGCTTTCAAAACGGCCATCCCGGTCAAACGCCTGCCCAAGACACGCTCGGGCAAGGTGCTACGCGGCACGATGCAGAAGATCGCCGATCGTGCCGAATTCAAGATGCCCGCTGCCATCGACGATCCCGCCATTTTGGACGAGATATCCGATGCGCTGAAGGGCAGGGGACTTCTGCCATGATCGAACGCCTGCATACCGGCACAAGGATGTCGAAGATCGTCAAACATAACGGTGTTGTTTACCTGTGTGGTCAGGTCGGAGCCGGTGACAGCGTAACCGCGCAAACGCAAGACTGTCTCTCGCGCATTGATGCCCTGCTGACCAAGGCGGGCTCTGACCGTGAGCATATTTTGCAAGCCATTGTCTGGCTGCGCGATATGGCGGATTTCGCCGAAATGAACGCCGTCTGGGATGCCTGGGTCCCCGAGGGCCATGCGCCCGCCCGCGCCTGTGGCGAAGCCCGATTGGCGCGGGTTGTACTGAAAGTCGAGATCATCGTTACTGCTGCCATAAAAACCTGAAGGGGAGAGCGCCCATGTCCGAAGTTCCGGCCGTCAGACTCAGCCACGTGGAAAAGTACTACGGCAGTTTCCACGCTCTAAAGAACGTCAATCTGACCGTAAGCAAGGGTGAAAAAATTGTTGTCTGCGGTCCTTCGGGCTCTGGCAAGTCGACCATGATCCGCACGATCAACCAGCTCGAGGAACATCAGTCCGGTCTGATTGAGATCAATGGCCACGCCATAAGCGCAGAAGATCCCAATATCGACAAGCTGCGGCAGGATGTTGGCATGGTGTTTCAGCACTTCAATCTGTTTCCCCACATGACGATCCTTGAGAACTGCACCCTGGCCCCGATGCTGGCACGCAAGATCTCTCAGGCTGAAGCGGAAGAGACTGCGATGACGTATCTGGAAAAGGTGCAGATCGCCAATCAGGCACCGAAATACCCCGGTCAGCTTTCGGGCGGTCAGCAACAGCGGGTCGCCATCGCAAGGGCGCTGTGCATGAAGCCCGATATTCTGCTGTTCGACGAGCCGACCTCGGCGCTGGACCCCGAGATGATCGGCGAGGTTCTGGATGTTATGGTGACGCTTGCCGAGGAAGGCATGACTATGATTTGCGTCACCCATGAGATGGGGTTTGCCCGCAAAGTGGCGGATCGGGTGATCTTCATGGACGCTGGTGAGATCATCGAAGAGGATGACCCAGAAAGCTTTTTCGACAGTCCCAAAAACGAACGGACGCGGAATTTCCTGGAACAGGTTCTAACGCACTGAGTAGATCGACCACTGCATGATTGAAGAACCATATTGGGAGAAAACGCTCTGAGTGTTTCTGAGCACCGTTTGTAAAAAGGAATACCCCTCCTGACCAATAAACTTAGACTTCTCAAACATGAATCCCGTTGGCGCCCAATGATAGATATATGTAAGGAAATCGGCTGCTTCTTGATTGGCCACTACAGAGCCTCTTATTCTGTCCTGCAGCGCGATGGATTTGGTCCCTTTTTATTCACCAACTGAGATCTTAGGATAACTGAATTATTTTTGCCTTCGGTAGGCCTGATGGTTAATAGACTAGACCCGGGCTGAGAAGTGTCCAGACAGTGAATTGGTCAGCGGTTGCTCCAACATGCTTCGAACCCATGAACAAGAAAATTACTAACAAAATCTATATTCTATGCCAGTCTAAATCATACTTCGGCCAGCGCCTCTTATCGGCAAATCATATGCAAAGCCGCAACTGGTTGTTTGGTGCAACCACTTGCGGCAGCAAGAGCATCTATTTAAAAGCTTTTTGTGAGCGTTTGAATAGCCCGAAAACACGGTCATTCCTGACCTTAAGGAAATAATAGAGCCCAATGACCTATATTCTCGTGTTTGTATTCGGGTACATGACCCTTTTTATTGTGACTGCACCGATTGCTAATCTGATCCTCGTTTATCTATTCCCATCACTTAACTTCAGAGATGAATTTGTTGAATACTATGAGCGCACCAGAGGAGTTGCCCCCTCACGAAAGACGCTCCTGCTGAATGCCTATGGAATTGGGAGTTTTTCCTTTCTGGTCAACAGACGTGCAGAAATTAAGTATTCTCAGTTAAACGGACGACCAAGAAGCTCGAACGAACCATCTATTATTTTAATAGGGTTCGCTGGATCGATGGTCTGTTTCATACTTTGGGCGATGGTTATTCTTATAGTAATTTTCGTTCTCAACCTAACGGAATTCGCATCAGGTAGTGCTTAGCCACCTGAACGTAGGACTAAAATTTATCGGCGATCCATAGAGCGCGAAACCCGAAATTATCTTCAAAATGTAGGTTTTGTCAGAATAACTGCTTTAGTGGGGCAGGGCGGTTGCATAGCATTTAGGAATAACTAAGCTCGCCTCCTTCACGTACTTCAAAACCAGCCCCGAGTTCATCCGCCTTGCAGTGATGCTGTACATCCATTTTCCGTTTTTTTGCTGCGGAATGTCGAAGACCTGCTACACGAGCGAGGCAGCGACGTGAGCCACGAAACCGTCCGCTATTGGTGGAATAGGTTTGGCCCGAAGTTCGCTTCTGAAATCAGGCGAAAGCCGGTGCAACAATTGCGCGCATTTTCGAAATGGAAGTGGCACGTGGATGAGCTTTTCGTGAAGGTGAATGGCAAAAACCTTCATGTGCCTCAGTTCAGATCCAGAGATCATCTCAACAAGGGCTGCGCTGGACTAGCCGCAATCGCACCATTCGCGGTTATTCGACCGCCAGTTGGGCAGGCATCGAAGCGCAATTCGCCTGAGCAAGCCCAGTGATACCATCAATCTGCTGGCTTGCGGTTTTTGTTGGTAAGAGCATTTGAGAATTGCTTGAGGATAGCAAATTTGGCGAAATCAATACCCGGTAACCTTGTGTGCAGGCCGACTTGATAAATTCAGCATCGAAGTTGTCAGAAACACGGTCGGGTAAAGCCAATAAATGATCAGGGTTTTGTAACGCATGAGAATGAGCTTCGGGAGGCGCATAAATCACAAAGTTTCCTTCAAGAGACATCGATTTTTCTGACATGGATGCCATCTCTGCCCGACGATGCTGCGAGAGCGTCCAATCTTGGAACGCAAGTAACATCGCGACACCCATGCCGAATCCGACTGCTGACAACACTAAACCAGAGAAGGAGCGGTGCGAAAAGAATCCGCCTAAGAGTGAAAGGAGGCCGATCAAAGTTAGCAGTTTTGTCGTCGTTATCTGGTGAAACACTGCGACGCTGCCGAAAGAACCTGCGTGCCACAATACCGAAAAAAACAGACCCAAAACTGCCCCGGTGATGAGCCAAAAGTTGCCAAACCGCTCAACCCAATGCGCGATGAGAAAGGCGGACAGGGCTGCCAGTAGCGGAAGGAGCGGCAAAAAATACCGCATATTCAAGCCGAGACCACCATGCCAACTGCGCAACAGAAATGGCAATGCCCAAATTGTGCAAATTGTTAGCAATATCAAAATGCTACGCCGCTGTTGTTTCCATCGATAGCCGACGAGCAGCGCCAGACAGCCTAACCAAGGCAGGCTTTGACCTAGCGCTTTTTTGGGTAAACCCCAAAATGACAACGTACCGTTTAGGTCAGATTGAACGCCGCTCCTTGGATCAGACAGCCGAGTGGCATCGATCAGGAGAGACTGAACCCCCTCGATCAACTTTATGACCAGGGCCAATAGCTGGGACGACAAGACTATGCTGGCCAAGGCAAATGCAGATACTCCGACCCACAACATTGAGGAGGATCGAAAACTGCCTTTGATACGAAGCCCCACAAGCCCCGCAAACGCAAGGCTCATAAAAACACCCAGCGGAAAATAGCTGGCCAGGTCTGTCCCACCACCCGCCGAACCATAAGACAGTGGCGTGAGGCTGCCAAAACGGATGAGGTTTGACCAGGTCATCAGAACCGCAAAGGGTGCAAGCCCGATCATGCCCGAAGCTAAGACCTTAACAGGCGATTTCGCATATAAGACGGTCAAGGCTACTATACCGGGAAGTAAGAGAACGCCTTCCAAACGAAACAGCACACCAAATCCGACTAAAGCGCCTGCCGCAATGGCGTGTAAATTTACTCCTTTTTCCTGATCCAGGGCGGCAACAAAGAAATAGACAGCCGCGGTCACTGTCATCATGCTGATCGAGTGCGGCCAATGCCCCACCACGTATTCTACCCAGAACGTGCAGAAGGTTAGCAACACTACCGCAAGTTCACCCACAACTTTTCCGGGAAACAAACGCCTGGCGAGTGCAAACGTGAAGATTAACGTCCCTATTCCGGCCAGCACATTCAATGCGATCAGAGACTTCTGCCCGAAAACGCCAAGCAATGAAGCGCCGGCTAACGTTGTGCCGATTGGATATTGCGACACAAGGCCCACTGGACCCTCGACCAACAACCAAAGGCGAAGGTCATCGGACCCGAATTGTTCAAAACCGTTAGAAACAGCGAAACTTCCTGTGTCTCGAAGCGATTGAGCTGCAGAAAAATAGATAAACTCGTCTAAAATGAAGAACCCGTCGGATGCCAAAACGCCCAAGAGGATTAGAAACAAGCTGATGCCAAACAGTATATAAAAACTAAGCCAATTCAGAGTGGTGTTCACTGCTGTCTGCTCCGCTCAAGTTCGGCCTTCAACAGTCGGCTTCGAATGTCAGCTGACAACACCCTGTTGGCAGCAATCAGATCGGCCAGTAATCCGGCAATAAAAAATACGACACCAGCCGCGATTAGTGCGGCACCAATGACAAGCGACTGTACATGGCCATTTCCCTGCCCTATTGCGAAAAAATAGAGAAACCTGAGAAACGATGCGAGACCGGGCAGCATAATCAACAACGACAGCCAGGAAAAGAAACGAAATGGTTTGTAAAGGACTGCTATACGCAAAATCGTCTTGGTCGAGCGAAAGATATACTGCGGAACCGAGCGCATAAGGCGTGACTCACGCGTCGGATCGTTAACTTTGATCGGGACCGATAGAAGGGGAATTCCAAGGCGGCCGGCCTGTATAACTGTCTCAAGGGTATAGGTATATCGATCAAATACATAAAGTTGGATCGCTGCGTCACGGTGAATTGCACGAAAACCACTGGGGGCATCTTGAATTGCCGCTCCGCTGGCTTTGCGGACGACCCAGCTTCCCAGCTTTTGCAGTACGCGCTTGACCATGGAAAAGTGCTGGATTTCCGAGATTGGTCGCGCCCCAACAACAATTTGAGCCTTGCGCGCAAGAATAGGAGCAGTGATATCTGGGATACATGAGGCATCGTATTGGTTATCACCATCCGTATTAACAATGACGTCGGCACCAACCCTAAGAGCCGCGTCGATTCCCGTCATAAAGGCGGCGGCTAGTCCTTGATTGTGAGATTGCTGAACAATGTAATCCACTCCCATCTTTCGAGCTACGTCAACAGTTCCATCTGTTGAACCATCATCAATGATGAGCCACTCAACTTTATCGAACCCCGGTACATCACGCGGTAACTCGGCGAGTGTCGCTGGAAGAGTTTCTTCTTCATTGTAGCAGGGAATCTGAATTACAAGCTTCATCGGGCTGATCTACATACTCTCACCTGAAGTCGAAATAAGAGCGGATTACGGCTGCAATGAGGCCGCACTGAAGCCTTTGTAGCAGATAGTGGGACAAATTAGCAGCCGAGGAACTCATTTCGAACCGGTTGCAGTTTTTACTCTCATCAACCACTCAGGATCAGATGCATACCCGTGCTGCTTCATTTTGGAACTACAGAAATGAGAAACCGCCGAAACTTGAGCATCGTTCCATTGGCGCCAATCTCCCGCAGAACCGTGTGAAGAGTTTCTCACTTTGCCCACAATTGATTTCAAATCACCAATTTTGTGTGCAGGGCCTTCCTTATGCTGAGAGACAAAGGAAACAAACCGATTTAGTTCTGTCTGGTCTTCGGAGAACAAGTCCTCAAATCGAAACACTTTCACGTTTGAGTTTATTGCCGCCGCACGATCAAGTGTTCGACATATCAGTGCCCATTCCCAAGCCAAACGTCCGACCTGATCGAGCGTCGGCCAAATTTGGGCGGCATCCGAGTCACCAAGCTTAGCCGGTGTTAGCTTTCCGGGGGGCAAAAGTTCTGTGATCGCCCCATTTCTTCGTTTTGAGGAATGCCGTTGCCATGAACCAATCCAATGTCTCGGATCACGAATCACTCCGGCAATCTTGGCGCCTGGCCAGATTTCGTTGATATGTTCGGACAGACTCCACCACGCATAGTAGCTTTCAATCACAAGCGCCTGTGGGATACTCGAGTGGTATGTCTCGCGAATGGATCTGATCCGTCGCGCACACTGCTGTGTACTAATCCGATTTTCTAAGAGACGCTGGCCGAGGACGCGCACACCAGTTTTGCCAAGCAGTCGCCCACCCGTCATTTGCCAGAATCCAAATTGGTGGATTCTTTCCAATGTAAGGTTCGAGAATCCCGCAAACATATCCGGCTCGTGCTCAGAGTAGCAATCCGACACAACATCGCTAAGCAGATCGCCAAAGAACTGCGTTCCAGTGCGTCCGCCCGAAGCAATAAAGACGAGTTGCTTGGTCATTGTCTCACGCGTTGAAACAAGGGCACCGAAAATGTTACCAAGGCACCCGCGATAAGCCCCAAAGTACGGTTTAACGCCACCGCCAAAAAAGCGGCCGCCGGAGAGCCGGAAATCAGAGTCGCAAGGGCGGCAGCAATCAGTTCATTCACCCCAAATCCTGCGGGTACTATTGCGACTGTCGAACCGAGTGAAGTGGCGACGGTGTAGACAGCTGCCTGGCCGAATGACGCAGCTACTCCTATTGTTGCAAAGCTTACCGCCAAACGGAACGTACTCAATCCTAGAATGACGAACCTTACGACGAGCAGTTCGAGTAACATTCGTCGTCCTGTTTCGCGGGCGATCAAGTGCAGCGAAGTTATCATTCCCACAAGACCCAGGGCGGCAAACCACCAACCAGGACCAACACCAAGGTATCCACATGCAGAGGCTGAGAACGCAAGCGTCATTGAAAGTGTCAGTATCGCAGTCAATGTAACTATTCTTGCGCTTTGTTTAACTCCGGCACCGGCCTGCACAAGCGCGGCTCCTCTTACAAACGCACCACCAGGCAGGGGCAATAACTCAGCGACATTTGCCATTGCCGAAGTCTCGATTGATTTTGAGAGAAGGATATTGAGATTCAGGACTCTCGCCGTCACCATCAACGAAACGCCTGCCAAAACAAGCAGCAGCGGGGACAGAACCAATAGGTTCAAAACCAAGAGCCAGCCAGAGATTTCGGACAGATGAAGCCCAAGTTTGCTGTACGACCAAACCGCCCCTCCGATGAGCACCGATAGCCCACCCGCGCGCAGCCAAGGACGCAAACGATGAGACTTAAGCGTTGTTATCGTAGAGCTAATTCGGCGCTTGTTGGCCAAAAAAAGGTTGAAACCAATCCCAGATCGTGGGCGTGTCATTCGATGACCTCTCCACGAAAACCGCTGTCACGCTCGGAGTCGTAGACAGCCAAGGTATCACGCGCAACCCTTTTCCATGAAAACTTATCAGCGCAGCTTGCTTGCGAAAAGTCGATGAAGTTGCGGCGTTTCGTAGTCGACCATCCTGACATTTCGACGATTTTTTGAACCCATGCGGCTGGCTTTCCAACCGGTAAAAGAAAGCCGGTGCGTCCGTCCAGAACCGCGTCCTGCAGCCCTGCATGCCGTGAGGCCAATACCACTCCGCCAGCAGCAGCGGCCTCGGTTGCAACTAGTCCAAATCCTTCGAACTCTCCGTTCTCAATATCGATGTTTGGCACAACCACACAAAGCGCATCAGCGTAAGCCTGCCATAGTGTTTTTTGATCCAGAACCCCCAGATACCTGACCCTGGATGTGTTCAATGCTGAAAACTCTTGGTCATCCCAAATTGTTCCTGCGACATCTAGCGTGATATGCGGGGGAAGGTGCGGCAACACTTCCCGAACAAACCAGGCACATCCTTTTCGACGGACCAGGCGCCCCGCAAACAGTATTGATCTGCCTGACTGACGTGCTTGTTGCGGACTGTCAACTTCGGCCGCCAGCGGGACCACAACCGTGTCGTGGAAACCGTAGCTTTGCGTGCATCTGGCCGTAGCCTTTGAGTTTGCGATTATCGTCACATTTCGGAGTAGCCGCGCACCCAGCTTCAAATAACCACCATATACGCTGCCTTTGATGCCGCCCCGGCGCGGATAAGACACATCCGTCCCGTGCGCAGAAATTACCACACGGCTGCGTGGATAACGAAGCCGCCCGAGCAAGGCCAAAGGCCAGCTTGCCATATCTGCAACGTGAATGACGTCAAACGATCCTTTTCTGAAAATCAACTTGAAAGCCGTCGTGGCTGCAAAACCGATAAGCTCCGAAACTCTGGGCACGGATCCATCAGCGTGACCTTTCAACACGAGTCGCCGTATGGTCGTGACACCATCCAACTCGTCTGACAGCCTTTTGGAGTATGTTTCCATTCCACCCATTGCAGGAGGCCATTTTCGCGAGACAAAACAGAGTTTCTTTGCCGAATTCATGGGTTCATAATCCACGCTCTAAGGCCCAAAGACCAACCATGTAACCAATGCGGATCGCAGATGTTGCAAAATTGAGATATACATCCTGATCATTGCGTTTCTGCTTGATATGACATAACGCCCGGAACGCTTTCTCACACGGTTGGCTCTGTCCCTTGCAACCGGATCACATATGTGTTGCGACTTGCACTAATCCGGCGCGCGGATTGCAAACATCGAGATTTTTTTCTCGAACCAGTTGCATCTATATGGGGAGTTAAACTCGCATTGACCTGTTCCGGTGCCGAGTCGCCAATCTCCTCACCTTCCTCGAAGGTCAGATTGAGCTGGTCCTGGCTCTCGGAATGCAAACCAAATCTGTGGCGGTTCTGGCCGGTCAGTTGATGCTTTAGTTTCTCTATCAGGAGCGCTTGCGATTTGACCTCATCCGCCAACAGCCGGTTAACTCCGCATCCAAAGTCCGCTCTAGGAGACATGACCGAAAGCGTTTGCGCGTGCGGCGAAAGTCAGCTTCTCCCCACTTACAATTATTCGCTAATAGCGCGAAGCGCGCACAGCGTTTACATCCCATTGAAGGCCGGAGGGTTTGATAGGAAGCAAGTCCACAACGAGACTCTTGGATAGCATAAAGAATCTCGCCAACTGCGCCCACTCCATGCGCCATTATCCTGAGTTGGCTTTCTGACAGGCAAGAAGCTCGTTAAATATTTTTGAGCGATCATTCAAAAATAAGATTGAGCAGCCATTCAAAAAATGATATTCAGCGCCGAGTACACCTTAGTCCTGTCCAGATTTTCAGCCTTCTTCGCTGTCTTGATCCCGCGTTGAACTAACGCGGGGATATAGATGAATTGCGACATTCGTTTGCGGATGAATGCCTTTCGTCAACGCTGTTTTGTCGGCGTCACCGTTTCGGTGTCGCGGGTTTGATCGAAGCGGATAAAACGCAAAGCCCGACGAAGATTTCATGGTTGGACATTCAGGTTTACGAAAACGGGAGGAAAACAATGAAACTGAAGTCCAGCCAACCGCTTGCGCTGATAACGGCCGCGACGACTGTACTTGCCTCACAGGCCATTGCTGAAACAACGTTCCACGTTCAATCAAGATACGCACCGTTGCAATTCACGGATGCCGCGCCGGGCGGGGCGCACCCAATCGGCGGGCCCGGAAATGCCTTTGTCTTGAAGGCGAATGAAATTCTGGAACCTTTTGGGATCACTTTTCAGGTTCACGCCTCGGGCAAAGTCAATCCGTTTGACGAACACAATGTCAAACCGCAGCTGATCGACCGAAAAGCTATGGGTAACCTGTACAATGCGGTTGCGGCTGGGGCTGACGGAGGGGGTATCAACGCCGCTTTGGCCATTCCGGCTGAATCCGGTTTGGCGTTTGGTGAAATGTTGTCCGGCGGTTTGCCATTTGGCATGGCTCCTGACGAGTACGCCTCGTTCCTGTTCTATGGTGGTGGCTTAGAGCTGCAGCAGCAGATCTACGACGAAACCTTCGATGGAAATGTCGTCACGATACCGGTCGCGATCACGACCGCTCAGGGCCCCGGCTTTTTCCCCAATCCATTGCCCGACCCGGATACAGATGCAAATCTGAGCAACGCAGACGCGCTGCTGAAAATCTGTGAAACTCCTATGATCGTCCGCTGGCCCGACTCTGCTGCTGCGGTCATGACCGAAGCTTGCGCCAAACTGGGCGTCACGACGCCGAACATAGGCCGCCAGACTCGGTGCGAGGATGCATCAGCGGTGTGTGATCCCGCGACAAACCCTGACAATCCTATTCAGTTCGAGCCCGAAGCCCTTACCTTTGGCGGTTTCGCTCCGGGTGTGATCCCGCACACCATGTTCCAGAACGGAAACATTGATGCGTTCGAGCTGAACATGCCCGCAGATGACATTCAGTTCCTGAAACTCATATCCGGGCAGCAGGGAAAAACTGACGCCGAAGCCAACCTTTCTGATGTTGGCCTGCCTTTCAAATATTCCGGGTCGTGGCATCAGCCAACGCTGACGGTCGAGCTGGTGGTGAACAAGGGCTTTTGGGAAAGCGTCCCAGCCCATGAGCGCACATTGATCAAAGCCGTGGCAAAGGCAGCCATTCTTGATACGCAGGCAGAACGGCTCAGCATCCAAGGCAAGGCGATCGAACGTCTGGAACAGGCCGGAGTTAAGCACCTCACATGGCCCCAAGGCCTTTTGGATGAGCTGCGCGCCGCAATGCCGGATGCGTTAAACAAGGTGGCCGAAAAAGCCGAGGCAAACGGCGACACTTCAGTGCGCCGCTGGTTGGACGCCGCTTGGGAATTCCAAAACAACAACGCCAAATACTTTGACTATGGCGACGTTAACCAAGGACAAGCCGGTTTTCCGACATCAGTGAATTAAACAGAACTGATCAACCACTCGACCTCCCAATCTGGGAGGTCGAAACTTAGGCTTTGCCGTGAGATAGTGCGCCATGCAACGCGTCGCCGAATTCTGCGACGGATCGCGTTCCATCAGTCGGATGGCAGCAGCCCAGCATTTGAAAGACCAGTCTTATCAGGAGATCCGCTATGACCCGAATGACGGCAAAAGACTTCGACCAGGAATTGTT
The DNA here is from genome assembly GCF_056535465.1 of Ruegeria sp. G7. Classification (NCBI taxonomy): domain Bacteria; kingdom Pseudomonadati; phylum Pseudomonadota; class Alphaproteobacteria; order Rhodobacterales; family Roseobacteraceae; genus Ruegeria; species Ruegeria sp. G7. The sequence continues at coordinate 2,342,408 of NZ_JBQFIL010000001.1, forward strand.
GGACCTTTATGATTTCTACGCCCATGGCAAAATTACCAAGCGAGAGTTTCTGGATCGCGCCGGAAAATTTGCGGTTGGTGGCGTGACGGCGGTCGCGCTGCTGAATATGCTCAGCCCCAACTATGCGATGGCGCAGCAGGTCTCGTTCAATGATCCTGACATCCATGCCGACTACATCACCTATCCTTCGCCAAATGGAACTGGCGACGTGCGTGGCTATCTTGTCCGACCGGCCGGGGTGGATGACCCATTGCCCGCAGTCCTTGTGATCCACGAAAACCGTGGACTTAACCCATATATCGAAGATGTTGCGCGCAGGTTGGCCAAAGCTGGCTTTATGGCATTGGCCCCGGACGGTCTGACGTCAGTGGGCGGGTATCCCGGCAATGACGCGGATGGGCGCGAGCTGCAAAAGACGGTGGACCGGGTCGAGTTGATGAATGACTTCTTCAACGGTTTTGAGTACTTGCTGAACCGTGAAGACAGCACTGGCAAGGTCGGCGCGGTCGGTTTCTGTTACGGCGGTGGCGTTGTAAGTGCGATTGCCGTGGCCTACCCGGAGCTGGCCGCAGGAGTACCTTTCTACGGACGGCAGCCAGCAGCCGAGGATGTTGCGAAAATCCAGGCTCCGCTGCTTATCCAAATGGGAGAGCTTGATGATCGCATCAACGCAGGTTGGCCAGCGTTCGAGGCCGCATTGCAGGCCAATGACAAGATCTACGAAGCTTACATCTACGAAAACGCCAATCACGGTTTCCACAATGACAGTACGCCACGTTATGATGAAGAGATGGCAAATCTGGCTTGGGATCGGACCATTGCCTGGTTCAATACGTATTTGAATTAGAGAGATAAGCTATACAAAAAGCGCGGCTACTGTACGGTTATGTCGGAAAGTTCTGAGCTAACCGAACTGTCTTGGTGATCGCGACGAAGTTGGGCTCCGGTCTCATTAATTCACAGCCACAATAGGACTTTTGCAGCGAGAGCGATGGCCTAGAGAAATACCGTTGGGCATCTGTCATATAGGGTGGCAACGCGCCGCCATTCGTTCAGGCTGCTCTGAAATCAAGTTTTCCGTCGATTTGTGTATAGAGTTTTCCGAGACGAATTCCAGGCTGGGAGAAGGAACGGAAGTAGTGAAAGCAGCGAGACCTAAGGACGCACAGAAGGCGTTTGTTTTGAAGCAGGTTGAAGAGGGCAAGGCGGTTGCTGAAGTGTGTTGGGAGGCTGGATCAGCTCTGCGATCTACTTCAACTGGAAGAAAAATATGCGGGAGTGTTTCCTGCCCTATGCTTTTTCAATTGCGCACCTGCTAGTGGAGTATTGGGCGTGTCGCGGCCCATTGGCACGCGCGTTGTGTTGGGTCAGTATCCGGGGTAGGTTCGCCCCGTGAAGTACGTTCGTCCAATAGCCAAAACAGCGCTTATGCTGTTCCTGATACTTTTTGCTGGGCTTGGCAGCACAGCGTATGCGCTGTGCAATGATTGCATTGGCGGGCATTGTAATGATCATGTGGCTATCAGTGTTGAGGCGAAACATGTTGACCACAGACTGGTCGCTCCTAGCGAAGACGGGCAGCATCAGCCGGATAGCGTAGCACACGAAGGATGCAATCCATTCCTGTGTAATGTTCTCGCGCTCACGGCACCATCTTCCGAAACCAAAATTTGTCAAGCTGCGGTCGTATCGGCATGGCAGGTTACAAACCTCTCAACGCTCAATGAACCCGGCAGCCCGGACAGGCCACCTAACATTTGAAACAGATCTCCGACGCTGTTCATGGCAGTGAACACGTTCTGGTGTGCTGCGATTTATTTGCGGCACCGCTCTGTTACACAAGGTTAGGACCAGTACATGAACCGAAAATATCTATTGATCGGCACTTGCGCCGTGGCAGCCATCGCTGCGTATGTCACGCTAAGTCCCGCCCCAGTTGAGGACGCCGCGCAGGCGGCACCTGCTGAGGGCAATGCAATGGTGGCCATACAGATGCCGCCCATTGAAGGAAATGCAGCTATCGGGCAGCGGATATTCGAAAACGCGTGCGCCGCGTGCCACGGCAGCGACGCGGTCGGCGTAGAAGGCGCAGGGCCACCGCTGATCCATATTATCTATGAACCCAGCCATCATGCAGACGAGTCCTTCCAACGCGCGGTCGCAATGGGCGTCAGAAGTCACCACTGGCAGTTTGGCGACATGCCTCCGGTCGAAGGCTTGACACGTGGCGACGTGGTTATGGTCATCGACTACATCCGCGAAATCCAGCGCGCCAATGGAATAAACTGAGGAACCCCCAATGAAGAATCTCACCATATTTGCATTGATTTCCACACTTGCCACAAGCGCATTTGCCCATTCGAGCGTGGACACCACTACACCCAAAAACGACGCGACAGTTACCGCAGTGCCTTCTGAGATCAGCTTTGATTTCGCGGATGATGTTCGCCTGACAAAAGTCAACATGATCCATCAGGAGGCTCATACCGTCACGCTCGACCTAGGAGATCAGACAAGTTTTGGGCGCGCATTTGCGATCCCGCTTCACAGCATGGGCGGAGGCACCTATCGCATCAAATGGCGAGGCTTGGGAGCAGATGGGCACGCGATGCAAGGCGAGTTCACATTCACAGTGGACTGACCATGCCCGATATCTGGGGAATAGGCGCGATATTGTCCAAGCTGATGCTGTATGTCGGCATTAGTGGTGCGACTGGTCTATTGATCATTCGGACTGCTTTTACCGACTTGGTGTCGCCTCTGAATGATAGAATGCGTGGTCAGATTGCTCTGTTGGCAGCGCTTGCGTTTGCGGGCTCCGTACTTGGGTTCATGTTGCGCGGTGCAGCCCTGACGGGCGGAACTGATGGTATGACTGATCCAGAAATGCTCGGTCTGCTGTGGCAGACCCTGGTTGGCGACGTTCTCGTCTATCGGGTTGTCGGGGCGGTATTGATGATAGTCGGGGTATTCATGCCACTATTCGGCCAATGGATCGCGCTTACCGGTGGAATGATCGCCCTGTGGTCATTCGCCCAGATCGGGCATGTCCCTGAGTTGGAGATAACCGGCGTCCGTGTGCTATTGCTCTTTCACCTTCTGGGTATCGCGTTTTGGGTCGGCATACTTGAACCGTTGCGTGCCCTATCCCAACGGCCAGAATATCTGAGCAACGCAGGCATGTTGGGGCATCGGTTTGGACAGGCGGCTTCGATTATTGTTCCAGTATTGATTTTGGCGGGACTGCTGATGGCTTGGATGTTGCTGGGCGATATGTGGGATTTAATGACAACGGGTTACGGGCAAACCCTGCTGATCAAACTCGCGCTCGTGGGCGCGGTCCTGATGTTGGCAGCCGCAAACAAGCTCCGCTTCGTTCCGGCCATGCAGTCCGGGGACAACAAAGCCGCCCGCCACCTGGCACGCTCCATTGAAATCGAAGCCGTAATCATTCTGGTGGTCCTTGCAGCAACCGCGACGCTCACCAGTGTTTTGACCCTACCGAACTGAGGTATTGCATGAACAGGCGCGACTTTTTGATAGTAACATTTTTCAGCTTCGCTACGAGTGCAAGTGCCGGTCATGAAATGGACGACCGGGACTTGACCAATGGTCAGACCCTCTACGCCGAACAATGCGCGTCCTGTCATGGCGTCAATCTCGAAGGACAGCCGGATTGGCAGACGCCTGACGACAACGGTATTCTGCCTGCGCCGCCTCATGATGAGAGCGGGCATACATGGCACCACGACAACCAGCTTCTGTTCGAATACACCCAACTAGGTGGCGAGGCCGCGTTGGCCGCGCGCGGCGTCGACGGCTTTGCAAGTGGCATGCCGGGATTTGGGGATATCCTCACCAACGACGATATCTGGGACATTCTCGCCTACATTAGGTCCAGTTGGCCCGAGCGGGTTCAGGAAATTCAAGCGGGTCGCAATCCACCGCATCAGTGACGTGGTGTTTTGTAGAAGCGGACAAAGGAGTCTGGGTGACATAGGCCCGCTTTGTCCGTCCGACTGACCCCAAACTGCCTCCCTGTCTCGCTTGGGCCGCGAATGTCCGGTTCGATGAAGCTGCTGCGTGGCATGTCAGGGGGTGATCAATGGCTGGTATGGGTTGACAATACCTGCGACGAGTCCGCCTACCATTAAGACACCGCGCTTGCTCTAGGCTCCGGAACGAGCCCGACACGTCAGTTGCTGTAGAAGAATCCAATAGCCGGCTTATGAACCCGGATGGTGTTTAGGCGGCCTCCGCGCTAGGATTATGTCATGGCAGACATCTTCAAAGCAGCCGAGCGCCTGATGGCGATGGACGATGAGGCGTGGGCCCGTCACGCGAACCCATGGAGCGTCTATACTCGCTTCAGCTGCCTGCCGTTCATAGCACTTGCGATCTGGTCGCGAGTCTGGCTTGGCTGGTGGGCATTGGCACCGTTAGCCTTGGCGGTCCTATGGACTTGGGCGAACCCGAGGCTGTTTGGTCCGCCGGCTAAGATGGATAGCTGGGCCGCCAAAGGTGTTATGGGCGAAAGACTATTTCTCGAGCGCAGTGTGGTTCCTATTGCTGAACATCACGTCCGCATGGCCAACATATTAACCGCGATTTCTGCTGTTGGAATGGTGATCCTCTTATGGGGTCTGATCGTCCTCGACCCGTGGGCGACAATTTGCGGTTTGGTGCTTTCGATCGGGCCCAAGGTTTGGTTCGTTGATCGCATGGTCTGGATATTCCACGACGCAAACGAATCCGCTTAGGGTTTGGCAACCAAAGCCATAACTCGCGCAGCCGCAACGAAATCACACTTTGTCTGACAGGACGTCAGTTCGTCGGTGACCAAATCTCGCGATTGTAGCTAAAGTCTCCTTTGACGGGTCCCAGAGCAGCGATAATTGGCTCCGACCAATGGCGGCTCAGGGCCGTTATTTACATTGGCATTTCCCAGCATGACCTATGATGGTCACTCTACTAAAGACTAGAACGATGCAGTCGAAGCTTTTTCCGGGTTCTTGCCAAAAGTGTAAAGTGGCAGGTGCGTCCCATCTTAATTCAAAATCTCGCTGAGATCGTCACAAATGCAAAAGTAACATGATAGTACACAAACGGTCCTAACCATCAGAGAATACTGGGCGTTTGGCCTATGATCTCTTTCGATTTGATTGAACGAGCGGATTCTGCATATAGCTACTTTGTCTTGTAGACCCCAAGGCCACAGACGCGGGCGTCCTACTACTGCAGTTCATAATTCAATCATTCTGACAAATCTGCTTCGTGTGTGACCACAAATAGCAAAAGCGTAGAACTCAGTTCCAATCGGACACTCGTGATGTTTATTGTGGTTTGCGAGCCTTATAGAAGCTTAGACGTTTGCTGCCCGTTAAAGGGAAGGCGGCTGGAAACTAACTGCATTAGGCGGGCCCTGATGTCGCATCTTCCCAGTGTTCGCCCATGGCTACGATGCAGGAAGTACCATTTGCGTAGTTCTGGACAATCATCCAGTCGCCGCTTGTTCGCTTGACCCAGACTTCCAGCATTGTCTCGGGATCGCGTAACCCCATACCCTGACGCTCGGCACCCATGACCTGTTTCAGGGTATGCGTCAGGCGGGCACTGTCATCGCAGCGTACATCCGCCATCTGTGCGTAAGCGGCAGACGGAAGCGTAAAACCGAGGCAGAAGATGCTGACGATGCGACGTGTCATGAACAAAACCTGATCTTTCCTTTCGCTGACCGTAACAGTTTTATGACGCCTTGTGGATAACTAAAATGAGCATCTAAAAGCGGTTTCGGATGTGTTGAACTTTATCGGCGTGACTGTCCGGGCCCTGTCATAAATCTTTTGCGCAGACTTAAAGAAACCGATTCAAAAGCGTCACAGGAGTTTCGTTTTCAACCTCTATCCGCCTCACAAACCTGGGGGCGATATGCTGAAAATCGAAAAGCTGACCAAGCAGTTTGGTGACAAGACAGCTGTGGATGCTGCGAACATCCTGGTGGACGAACCGACCATGATCGGGATCATTGGCCGATCCGGCGCGGGCAAATCCACGTTGCTGCGCATGATCAATCGTCTGAGCGACGCGACGTCGGGTCGGATTACATTTGAAGGTGAAGAGATCACCGCGCTGCGCGGTGCTGCAAAGCGCAAATGGCAATCACGCTGCGCCATGATTTTCCAGCAGTTCAATCTGGTACCGCGCATGGATGTGGTGTCGAACGTGCTGCATGGCACTCTAAACAAACGCTCGACCTTTGCGACGATGTTCAACCTTTATCCGCAGTCGGATATCCATCAGGCGATCGAAATACTCGATCGACTGGGCATCGCCGAACAAGCGCCCAAACGGGCCGAGGCGCTGTCAGGCGGACAGCAGCAACGCGTCGCTATCGCGCGCGCCCTGATGCAGGACCCCAAGATCATTCTGGCCGATGAGCCGATTGCGTCGCTTGACCCGATGAATGCGCAAGTTGTGATGCAATCTCTGCGCACCATTCACGAAGAAGACGGGCGCATGGTCATCGCCAACCTGCATACGCTGGATACTGCGCGCCGCTACTGCGACCGTGTGATCGGTATGCGCGATGGCCGGATCGTCTTTGACGGAACGCCAGCACAGCTGACGACGGGTGTGGCCCGCGACATCTACGGCGCGGGCGCGGATTTTTCCGAGGCCGCGACCTCGACCGAAATCGAAACACTGGACAGGCCCGAGGTCCGCGAAGCGGAAGCCTACGTCTGAGCCAGTTTCTATCCGCGCCTGTCGCGGGCCATCTTCATCAAACCGAACGGAGACAACGATGAAAAAGACCCTGGTACTGGCGCTTGCCGCCACCACCGCGCTGAGCACTGGTGCTCTTGCTGAGGAAATCAAAGAATTCCGCATCGGAATCCTGGGCGGCGAAAACGCTCAGGACCGTATGAACTCGTATCAGTGCCTTGCGGACTACACCACCGAAGCGCTGGGTGTTGAGACCAAGCTGTTCGCGCCCGCCGATTATAACGGCGTGATCCAGGGCCTGCTGGGCGGCACGATCGACATGGCTTGGCTGGGCGCGTCCTCTTACGCTGCCACATATCTGCAGGACCCTGAGGCGGTCGAGCCCGTTCTGATCAAAGTGAACGTGGACGGTTCCATAGGCTATCACTCGATCGGTTTTGCCCGCAAAGATAGCGGTATTGCCTCGCTGGACGATATGGAAGGCAAGGTGTTCGGCTTCGGCGATCCCAATTCCACCTCGGGCTATCTGATCCCCTCGATCGAGATCCCGCAGTACAAGGACGGCGTCACGATGGAGTCGGGCGAGTACTTTGGTGAGGTGAAGTTCACCGGTGGCCACGAGCAGACAATCGTTGCCGTAAACAATGGTGACATTGACGGTGGCGTCACCTGGGCCGATGGTCAGGGCAACTGGGAAGACGGGTACAACTCGGGCGCGCTGCGCAAGGCGGTTGACGCGGGGCTGGTCGACATGAACGACATGGTCCAAATCTGGAAATCGAACGTCATCCCCGAAGGTCCCGTGGTTCTGCGCAAGGCCCTGCCTGCTGATGTACGTGCAACCATGACCGAACTGGTTGACGGCCTGCACGAGCGTGACCCCGATTGCGCTTACGGTGTGGCAGCAGGCGACACGCTGGGCTTCCAGCCGGTATCCCATGATACCTACACGTCCATCGTTGAGGCGCGCAAAGCCAAGATCGGTGGCTAAGCCCGTCGTTTGATGTTTCCGGCAACCCTTTTGGGTTGCCGGTCATTCTTTGTCCGGGGTTCGGGATGGCAGACATATCTATCGGTACAGCGCCCCACAGCGTTGAAACCATTCGATCCAGCTATATGGCGCAGGTTCAACGTCGCAGGCTGTATGGCGGGCTCACGTTGCTGATTTTTGTGGTCCTGCTGGTGTCAGGTTTCAATATCGCAGACTCTCGTAATGCAGGCGGCTTCTGGGAGGGTTTGCATCAGATTGGAGACTATCCTGCAGAAGTTCTGTCAGAGGCCTGGGAGAAACGTGCTGACCTGCCTGGCCTGATTGTGAAATACTTCCCGGCGCTGGTTGAGACGATCAATATCGCTGCAGTCTCGACCTTGGTCGGGGCCATCGGTGGCCTGTTTCTATCGCTGCTCGGAACGCGTGGGTTGGCGAAATGGCCGCGCCTGATCCCGTTATTTCGTCGTATCTCGGACATCATGCGCGCCGTGCCTGAGATCGTCATAGCGCTGGTCCTGATCTTTGTGCTGGGTGGCGGCCCAGTTCCGGCGATGATCGCGATTTCCATTCACACCGCGGGTGCGCTTGGCAAAATGTTCTCAGAAGTCGCCGAAAACGCAGATTTGAAACCTGTCGAAGGCCTGGCATCGACAGGTGCCACGTGGTCGCAGAAAATGCTGCTTGGCGTTCTTCCGCAGGTTGCGCCGAACTATGTCAGCTATTCACTCCTGCGGTTCGAGATCAACATTCGCGCTTCCGCCATCCTGGGCTTCGTTGGGGCGGGTGGATTGGGCTATGAGCTGCGCAATGCCATGGCCTGGGGGCCGGGCCGGTTCGACGAAGCAGGTGCAATCTTCATTTTGCTGTTCAGCACGATCGTGTTCTTCGATCAGGTTTCCAGCCGTTTCCGCAATCGTCTGACAGAAGGGCAGGGCCAATGACCACGATAGATGTGAACCCGGGCCTGAATAGCACCAAGCTTGAGGCGGAAAAGCTGTTTCAGCGCAAACGCATGATCGGCTTTGGCATCCCGGCTGTGATTGTCCTTTACCTTGCCTATATCTTCTTTGCGTTCGACCTTCCGGGTCTTGCGCAGCGAGCCAATCTGGACAACGCCGTGACGCTGGCCTCGGACAGCTGGTCGCACAAGGTGCACGTTACGCGCGATAATCGCTCGGGTGATGTGACCTATGCTGTGGAAGGCGAGCGCAAGGGTACCTATCCCGACGGTCTTCGACCGGAATGGGTGTCCGGTGACCAGGTGATCACCATCGATCTGGGGCGGGACCATATCGTACGGTTCCTGCCCGGTAACCGGACCGAGATTGAGATCCCGGGTTTTCCATTGATCGAGGTGCAGGCCGAAGGTCGCCGCCTGACGACCAACCTGCCGTCCGAGCTGCCCGACTGGATATCCGCCTCGGAGCGGCGGATCGGGATCACCACGCCCGAGGGTCGCATAACCATGACCGGCGCGCGCACCGAGGTGTTCAACTACTTCCCCGGATGGGAGCTGTTCTGGTTCACCCTCGACAGTCCTTATCATGGCCACGGACTTGCCGAGATCCTGTTCGGCGCGCGTCTCGACCCGGATCGCTCGAACATCGAGGGCGCTGTATCCGACTGGTGGAACAACGCCATGTGGCGGCACAAGGATGTTGCCTGGGCGATCGGAGAGACGATTCTGATGGCTTTTCTTGGCACCATGGGCGCTGCGATGGTCGCGCTGCCGCTGTCGTTTCTGGCGGCCAAGCGGTTCTCGCCCATCATGCTGCTGCGCGCTGCCACCCGCCGCCTGTTCGATTTCGTGCGCGGTGTGGATGCTCTGATCTGGACGGTGGTTCTGGCACGGGCCTTCGGGCCGGGTCCCCTTACAGGCGCTTTGGCAATCCTGATCACCGATACGGGCACATTCGGCAAGATATTCTCGGAAGCGTTGGAAAACGTGGACCAGAAGCAGATCGAAGGGATCTCATCAACCGGAGCTAAGCCGTTGCAGCGGTATCGCTTCGGTGTCATCCCGCAGGTCGTTCCCGTGCTGCTGGCGCAGATTCTCTATTTCTTGGAATCCAACACACGTTCCGCAACCATCATCGGCGCGATTACCGGCGGCGGCATCGGCCTGATGCTGACGCAAGCGATCCAGACGCAGAAAGACTGGGAAGAGGTCGCGTATTACATCATTCTGATCATCATCATGGTCATGTTCATGGACTGGTTCTCTGGCTGGCTGCGCGGCAAACTGATCGGGCGCAAAGACTGATGGCGCGGCTTTCGGAAGATGAGCCATTCATTCAGCCTGATTGTGTGATCACCGATAGCACTTTCGGTGCTTATGTCGAGATCGGCAGGGGCAGCCGCGTGGCCCATTCAGCGATAGGTGACTACAGCTATTGCGACAGGTACGCCGATATCGCCAACGCGCAGATCGGCAAGTTCGTCAATATCGCCGCCTTCACGCGCATTGGCGCCGCCGACCACCCGCTGCACGCGGCCAGCTGCCACCATTTCCTCTATCGCTCTGACGATTACTGGGATGACGCGGCACGCGACGAGGAATTCTTTGCCCATCGCAAATCCCGTATCGCATATCTTGGTCATGACACATGGATCGGCGCAGGCGCGATGATCAAGCCCGAAGTCACGCTGGGCCACGGCGCGGTGGTGGCAGCCGGTGCGGTGGTCACGAAAGATGTCGATCCCTACACAATTGTTGCTGGCACACCGGCCAGGCCGCTGCGATTGCGCCAACCTCGTGACATCGCCGACAGGTTGATGGAACTTGGCTGGTGGGATTGGTCGCACGATGCGTTGCGCCGCTCGCTTGACGATTTCCGTGCGCTGACAGCCGAAGCGTTTCTTGAGAAGTATGAGGCTAGCTCTCAAGCGTCAGTGTGACACGGTCCCCGGCGAACCAAGTACGACCAAATTCCACCGGTTGCCCATGTTCATCTACATTGACACCCGATGATTTCAACAGAGGGTCCCCTTCGGCGACCTGCAGATGCAGGGCTTGTGTGGCTGTGGCGCGTACCGCCGTCAATCGGGTTGTTACGCGGGTATAGTCCGCCACACCTGCAGCATGAAGTGCATCAGTGATGCTGCTGTAGCTCTGCAGCGCGGCATGGATGCCCGGAAGGCGCACCAGTGGAAAGAGGCTTTCGGATACGGCAATGGGCTGACCGTCCGCCAATGACAAGCCGTGATAGACACAGACCGGATCGACTGGTGCGATCTGCAACGCGGCGGCCTCACCTGTCGTCGCGGCGCGCTCCTCTACATGCAGCACCCGTTTCCCGGGCCTGCGCCCTGCGGCGATCAGGTTCTCATGAAACCGTACCCGCGTTCCGATGGGGTATTGCGTGGGTGTGGCTTCGACATAGGCCCCGGCGCCGCGACGTGTTCGGATCAAACCTTCATCGACCAATGCAGATAACCCATGACGAACCGTGTGGCGGTTCACGCCAAAGCGTTCGGCAAGGGCTGCTTCGGTCGGCAGCTTGTCTCCGGGGGCATAACGCCCCTCGGCCAGATCGCTGCGCAGGGCGTCAGAGATGGCCTTCCAGATCGGTGTCTTTCGTAAAGCGTCACGCAATATTCACAAAACTCCTCTGTCTTCGCGCGGCGTATATGATAAGATATGTATAGTTGTATAGTATCTGGAAAAGTTGTCGAGATGAAAGACAGTTTTGACGCAAATCTTCCGCGCAAGTCATGGATGAGCCTTCTTGCCAAAGCGCCAGAGGGCAGGGTGGGGGTGCTGCTGGACGCAGCCATGCCACGACCTGCTTTCACATGGCTGCGCGCGCCCGAGATCGGCAGTACCATGGTGCGCGCCCGTGCAGGGGCTACCGGCGCGCCTTTCAATCTGGGCGAGATGACGGTCACCCGCTGCGCGCTGACGCTGGAAACCGGCGAAGTGGGGCATGCTTACATTCAGGGCCGCCGCAAGGCAGATGCAGAAGCCGCCGCGCTGGTCGATGCGCTGATGCAGACGGGGGCGGCACAAACATTGCGCGCTGCAGTATTGAATCCCCTGCAAACTGAGCAGACCGAGGCCAAGGCCGTGCGCGCCTCCAAGGCTGCGGCGACGAAGGTGGAATTCTTTACCATGGTCAGAGGAGAAGACTGATGCAGGCGCAAATTCTGGCCGGTGGCTTTGAGGATCCTGCGATCCAATCGGCACACGCCTTTCGCAGTGTGATGGAGGCGATGGCCCGTCCCGGCACCATCCACGACATCGGCGGGGTTACACCGCCCTCTCCGCTCTCGCCCGCGGCGGGTGGCGCTCTGCTGACGCTCTGCGACCGGGAAACCCCGATTTATCTGGCGGGCGAGGCCGATTGCGAGGCAGTGCGCGCTTGGTTGGCCTTTCACACCGGCGCGCCCTTTACAGGCCCGGCGCATTGCATGTTCGCAATCGGATCTTGGGACGCGCTGACACCGCTATCGTCCTACCCCGTTGGTAGCCCTGAATACCCCGACCGCTCGGCCACGCTGATCGTGGAAAGCCCCCAGCTGAGGTCCGCCGGAGCAAACCTGACCGGTCCCGGCATTCAAGGCAGCGCAGTCCTGTCCCTTCCGGAGCGGCAGGCATTCCGGTCGAACCGCGCGCTGTTTCCTCTGGGGCTAGATTTCATATTCACCTGCGGCGCGCACCTTGCGGCCCTGCCGCGTTCCACCGAGGTATCCTGATGTATGTAGCTGTCAAAGGCGGTGAGCGCGCGATTGAAAATGCGCATGCCTGGCTGGCCGAGGAACGCCGGGGCAGCACGGATGTTGCCGAGCTGAGCATTGCGCAAATCCGCGAACAACTGAGCCTTGCGGTAAACCGCGTCATGGCCGAGGGCTCGCTTTATGATCCTGACCTTGCCGCGCTTGCGATCAAACAGGCGCGCGGCGATCTGATCGAGGCGATCTTTCTGATACGCGCCTATCGCACCACATTGCCCCGATTTGGTGGATCAGAGCCGGTCGATACTGGTGAGATGGCCTGTGATCGGCGCATTTCGGCAACCTTCAAGGACCTGCCGGGCGGTCAGGTGCTGGGGCCAACCTTCGATTACACGCACAGGCTGCTGGATTTCAAGCTGGCCGCTGATGGCGATGTGCCTGAGGCTCCAATGCGCGAGGCCGAGCCCGCAGATGTGCCGCATGTGACGGAGTTTCTGAACCGCGAAGGGCTGATTGAAGAGGCCGCTCATGACGACACGACGCCCCCTGATCTGACACGTGAACCGCTGGAGATGCCTGCCGAACGCGCCTTGCGCCTGCAGGCCCTGACCCGCGCAGATGAGGGCTTTACGCTGGGTCTCGCCTATTCGACGCAGCGCGGCTATGCCCGAAATCATGCCTTCGTGGGCGAGTTGAGGATCGGCTCTGTGCCAGTCGAAATGGAAATCCCCGAATTGGGCTTTGCCATCGAAATCGGCGAGATCACCCTGACCGAATGCGAAACCGTCAACCAGTTCAAAGGGTCAAAAACTGAGCCCCCGCAATTCACCCGCGGGTACGGGTTGGTCTTTGGACAGACCGAGCGCAAGGCGATCTCGATGGCCTTGGTCGACCGTGCGCTGCGATGGGAAGAGCTGGGCGAGGATAATGTTGGCGCGCCGGCGCAGGATGCGGAATTTGTCCTGTATCACGCTGATAACATTCAGGCCACTGGCTTTCTGGAACATATCAAGCTGCCGCATTACGTCGATTTCCAGTCAGAACTGGAACTTGTGCGCAAACTACGCCGCGAAGCGGGTGCGGATCAGGTTCAGGAGGCTGCGGAATGAGCATTGACGCGGTCGTTTTTGGTATCCGCAGCGAGCCGATTGGTTGGCAGCCACATCTCGCTTGGGTCGACGATCCGGGCTGGCGCCATTCGGGTGCGTCCAACGTGAAAAAAGCTCAACGGGCTGGGGGCTGACATGAACGATCACGCTTACAATTTCGCCTATCTTGACGAACAAACCAAACGGATGATCCGGCGGGCCATCTTAAAGGCTCTTGCCGTTCCCGGTTATCAGGTGCCTTTTGCGTCGCGTGAAATGCCGATGCCTTATGGCTGGGGCACGGGCGGCGTACAGGTGTCAGCGGCCGTCCTGACGCCCGAGGACACCCTCAAGGTGATCGATCAGGGTGCGGATGACACGACAAATGCGGTATCGATCCGCACCTTCTTTGAACGCACCGCCGGTGTGGAGACGACGACCAAAACAGCCGATGCATCGGTTATCCAGACACGCCACCGCATCCCCGAAGAGCCGCTGACAGAGGGACAGATACTCGTCTATCAGGTCCCCATTCCCGAGCCACTCCGCTTTCTGGAGCCGAGAGAGAGCGAGACGCGAAAAATGCACAGCCTGGAAGAATACGGGCTGATGCATGTGAAGCTCTACGAAGATATCAGCCGGCATGGGCATATCGCGACCTCTTATGCCTATCCTGTCAACGTCGAGGGACGCTACGTGATGGACCCATCGCCTATCCCGAAATTTGACAACCCGAAACTGACAGACATGCCCGCGATCCAGCTGTTTGGAGCGGGGCGCGAGCAGCGGATCTATGCTCTGCCGCCCTATACCGACGTGGTCAGCCTCGATTTTGAGGATCACCCGTTCGAAGCCTCCAAGGCCGACTATTGCTGCGGTCTTTGTGGGGCTGCGGACAGTTATCTGGATGAGGTGATTGTGGACGACGCGGGCGGGCGGATGTTCGTCTGCTCGGACACGGATTATTGCGAGACCCGGCAGGCAGCGGGACATAAGGGAAAGGACGCGGCATGACACCTTTGCTGTCTGTTCAGAACATCACCAAACGCTACGGCGCGCATATCGGCTGTACGGATGTGTCCTTCGACCTTTATCCCGGCGAGGTAATGGGGATTGTCGGCGAAAGCGGGTCTGGCAAGTCCACTTTGCTGAACTGCATGGCGGGCCATCTGACCCCGGATGAAGGCGAGGTGATCTTCGACACCCGCACCGACGGGCCGCGCGACACCATCTCGATGTCCGAACCGGAACGCCGCATGCTGGGCCGCACCGATTGGGCCTTTGTACACCAGCACGCACGTGATGGGCTGCGCATGGGTGTTTCCGCAGGCGGCAATGTTGGCGAGCGTCTGATGGCCGTCGGTGCGCGCAACTATGGCGATATTCGCGATACGGCCAGCGATTGGCTGGGACGGGTCGAGATTGATGCCGAGCGCATCGACGACCGACCAACGACTTTCTCGGGCGGCATGCAGCAACGGCTTCAGATTGCTCGCAATCTGGTCACCGGTCCGCGGCTTGTGTTTATGGATGAGCCGACGGGCGGGCTGGATGTCAGCGTGCAGGCACGCCTGCTTGATTTGCTGCGCAGCCTTGTGCGTGACATGGGTTTGTCCGCGATCATTGTCACCCATGATCTGGCTGTTGTCCGGCTGCTGGCGGACCGGCTGATGGTCATGAAATCGGGCCGCGTGGTCGAAGCGGGCCTGACAGATCAGGTCCTCGACGATCCGCAACACGCCTATAGCCAACTTCTCGTCAGTTCCGTTCTGCAGGTATAAGCCATGATCGAGCTCAACAACGTCTCCAAGACCTTCACCCTGCACAATCAGGGAAGTGCCGTCATAGAAGTCCTCAGCAACGTATCGCTTTCGGTTGCTGCTGGCGAATGTGTGGCACTCACTGGCGCGTCCGGCGCCGGTAAGTCGACGCTCATGCGCATGATCTACGGTAACTACCTGACGCCGTCGGGAGAAATCCGCATCGGCGGGGTCGATCTGGTACAGGCCGAACCGCGCGACGTGATTGCCCTGCGTCGGGATGTGCTGGGTTATGTCAGCCAGTTCCTGCGCGTTGTGCCTCGGGTGCCGACTCTTGAGGTGGTCGCCGAACCGCTGCGCACCCTTGGAACACCTGCTGAGCAGGCCGAGGACCGCGCCCGGGCGCTGCTGAGCCAGCTCAACATCCCCGAACGGCTTTGGACACTTTCACCAACGACCTTCTCGGGTGGCGAGCAGCAGAGGGTCAATATTGCCCGCGGCTTCGCCCATCCATATCCCGCGATGCTGTTAGATGAACCTACCGCCAGCCTTGATGCGACGAACCGGGAAGTGGTGCTGTCCCTGATCGAAGAGGCCAAAGCGCGCGGGGCCGCAATAATCGGGATTTTCCATGATGAGGGCGCGCGGAAGCGGGTGTGCGACCGAGAAATCGACATCACGCGCTTTACGCCGGGTTTGGCGGCATGACACAAGGGCGCCTCATAGCGGTGGTTGGCCCATCGGGCGTTGGGAAGGACAGCGTGATGGCAGGCATCCATCGTGCTCTGCCACACGTCCATCTGGTGCGCCGCGTCATCACCCGCGCCAAAGAGGCAGGCGGCGAGGATTATGACGCCGTCTCTGCCGATGCGTTTCAAGCAATGGCACGTCGTGGGGCGTTTGCTGTGCATTGGGAGGCCCATGGACTTTTTTATGGCATACCCAGTTTGGTGGAAGTGCGCCTGAGCGAAGGCGTTGATTGCCTTGTCAATTTTTCTCGGGGCGCCTTGGCTGAGGCGGCTGAAAAATTCCCCCAAATCGTGGTGCTGAACATCACCGCACAAACGGATACACTCGCACGCCGTCTGGCCGCACGCGGCCGCGAGTCGGAGGCGGAGATCGCAAAACGACTAGGACAGGCAGGCAGGCCGCTGCCCGAAGGGCTAAACGTCATCACGCTTGCCAATGACGGCCCCCTGGAAGAGACCATCGCCCGTGCAACCGCCTTGCTTCGACCGGTGAGCGTATAGCGATGAGGCACCTCGAAACACACCTCCCGACGTTTGTGACACAAGGCGATCTGATCCAGAGCAAGTGGGCCGTGCAGAGTCGGCAGGTTGTGCATCACCTCGTCCGACCACATGGGCAGGGCGTCCGTCGGCAACCGACCGGACAGTCCCAGGTGGAACCTGTATTTGCGCGGTGTCATCGTGATGTCACGCAACCCGGTCAGATCAAGTTGGCGCACCGCGCACCACATACCACCCCGGCCAGGCGGCCCCGAACTCTGCCACAGGCCTATCGGGCGGAGCATAGTAAACCGCAAATCGAGATTGTGATATGAATTCCGTTTTTCCCGCATCCTCTCTGGCGAAGACTTGTGACAGCGATAGGTCCGGCGATCTATGCCTCGCCAATGCGCAGCTGGTGTTACCCGATCAGTTGGTCCGCGGCGCAGTCACGATTGAACGGGGCGTTATTTCCGGGATCGTAGAAGGCGACAAGGTGCCCGCTGGGGCTGTCGACTGTGCGGGAGATCTGGTCCTTCCGGGTTTGGTTGAATTGCATACCGACAACGTTGAGCGACACATTGAACCTCGCCCCGAGGTTCACTGGCCGCACCTGCCAGCCCTGATGGCCCATGATGCCGAGCTGGCATCCACAGGCATCACGACCGTTTTCGACGCGATGCGTGTCGGCTCGGTTCATGGCGGTAAGGGGCGCAACGTGAACTATGCCCGCGAACTGGCCAATGAGCTGCTGACAGCCCGCGCAAATGGGGTCTTCAAGATCAGCCATTTCCTGCATCTGCGGGCCGAGATATGTTCGGAAACCCTGATTGATGAGCTTGGTAGTTTCAAGCCTGAGGACCGGGTCGGGATCGTGAGCCTGATGGATCACACGCCCGGTCAGCGTCAGTTCCGCAGTCTGGATGCGTTGAAAACCTATATCACCAAAAAACGCGCAATGAATGACACTGAGTTTGCCGCGCATGTGGAGAACCTGCTGGACCTGCAGAAGCGTTTTGGGGCGAAACACGAAACGGCTGCCGTAGCAGAGGCGGGCCGATTGGGCGCGGTTTTGGCCAGCCATGATGATACGACGACTGATCACGTCGAAACCTCGGCCAGAAACGGTGTAGCGTTTGCAGAGTTCCCGACAACCATCGAGGCGGCGGAAGCGTGTCGCGAAAAGGAAATCGCTGTCATGATGGGCGCACCGAACCTGATCCGGGGGCGTTCGCACTCTGGCAATGTTGCTGCGGTCGAGTTAGCCGATGCCGGCTTTCTGGACATTTTGTCTTCGGACTATGTGCCTTCCGCGCTGTTGCTATCTGCCTTTCGCCTTGCTGAGATCTGGCAGGACATTCCACGCGCCATTGCCACGGTGACAAGCAACCCGGCCAGGGCAGCCCGACTGACTGATCGCGGTGCGCTTGCCATAGGCTTGCGCGGCGACGTGCTGTGTGTGCGCAAAACCGACAAAACGCCCATACTACGAGGCGTCTGGAGCCAGGGTAACAAGATCGGGTAGTTGCATTTTGAACTATGACGGAGTGTGACCCGTCTTACTGGATTGATTGTGCGGCAAATATGCGGTGAAGAAGGGCTTTGATGGCCTTTTGTTTGATCTTTTCTTGTTTTCCCTGAACGGTTCGGACACGTGCTCAGCAGGCGTAAGAGGGCCTGAGGCTTAGAAAGTAAACGTGGCAAGGCAATCGGTTTTAGTGTCCAGCTAAGGCTTCGAACTATCGCTCGACCAGAAAACACCAAAGGCAGCCTCAGCTCAGTTTTGGACTACGCACAATCCTTCTAGCTGGAATTCAATGTCTCCTAAAGACAGGCTGGTTCTGATCATCAGATTGCGCGTGCCCGGAGCTTCTGCGTCAGGAATTCCAGCAAGACGACGGTGAGAAAGATAACCAGAAGGATTGTAGCCACGTGCCCGTAGTCGAACAAATCCCACCGACCTTTGAGCTCGGTCCCGATACCGCCTGCTCCGACAATGCCTAAAACGGTAGCTGTCCGGATGTTTCGTTCCAGAATATACTGCACATAGGCGTAGAACTGAGGAGCAACTTGCGGCAGAACCGCGTATCGAAGGACCTTTATTCTATTCGCTCCTGTGCCGCGCAACGCTTGCTGCGGTCCCGGATCCGAGTTTTCGATCTCATCGGCGAAGAACTTGCCTAAGAAACCGCTTGTGTGCAGCGCCAGCGCAAAAATGCCCGCTATTGGCCCGAACCCGTACATCAGCACGAAGAACAACGCGAGGATCAGTTCCGGCATCGCGCGATTGAAACTGCAGATCGCGCGCGCAATCTGATAGACGATCCAGTTGGGTGTGTAATTCTGCGCGGCAAAATACGCGAGCGGGGTGGCGACAATGACAGATAGGACGGTTCCCCAAATTGCCATCTCGATCGTTTCCCACATTTTCACGAGAACTTTGACGAGATACCCAATGGGCTGCACAAGAAACTCAGCTTCGACCTCGGTGAACTCGCCGGTCAGCGCGCTGTACTCGCGGATGGTCTGAAGCTCTATGTAGGAAAACAGCGGCAGATTTGCCGGGTCGAAATTCTCGATCCGGCTGACTTCCTGGCTTGTCGAGATTTGGATGGGAAAAGACTGACCAAGAAACCCGGTTGCGGCGTTTACAACTCTGGACTCTCCGATCCCTATGAGCGACAGCAGCGCACCCCATGTTTCTGACAGCGCCTTATCAAGCCCCATGTCATGCGCGGAGTATCCGGCAAGAACCGTAATGACAAGCAATGCGCCGATGGTGCGGGAAGAGATTGCGCGATGTAACTCCCAGGTTTCGGACGGGAGGCGTGCCGGATCAATCGACGCCATGTATTGGCCCTTTCTAGACTGTAGTCAAAACGCGCATGTCGCTGTCTGCAACAGCAGCTTGTTTACCAGCCAACTGAATGCCTGTGGTCTGCTCGTCGGTTCCACCGTAGATTTGCCGGAGCACGCCAGCAGAAAGGTCGGCAGGCAAACCGTCAAAAACGATCTCGCCGGCGCGAAACGCAATGATCCTGTCGGCGAATTCAAGTGCAAACTCGACCTGATGCAACGAGCACAATACGGTGGTTTTTCTCTGACGTGATGCGGCCCGCAGCAGTTGCAGCACCTGCCTGCTAACTGTGGGGTCCAAACTGGCAACGGGTTCATCTGCCAGAACCACATCCGGGTCGTTTATAAAGGCTCTTGCGATGGCCACCCTTTGCTGCTGGCCCCCGGACAGTTCTGACGCGCGTCGATAGAGCTGTTTTTCCTCCAACTCCACCTCTTCGAGAAGCCTGCAGGCTTTTCTTTGCTGCTCCTGAGGGAAAAGCTTGAACAGCGCGCGCCAGGTCGGCGTGATCGGTAGTAGCCCAGCGAGCACGTTGTGCAGCACGCTGAGCCGCGGCACGAGATGAAGTTGCTGATGAACCATTCCAATATGGCCGCGGATCTTTGCCACGTTCTTCAACGTCACTGGTTCGCCTTCGAACACAACCCGGCCTTGAGTCGGCATCACAAGACCATTGACGGTGTTCAGGATTGTAGACTTTCCCGCGCCTGATGGGCCAAGGAGCACGCAGAACTGCCCATTCGGCACGTCAAAACTCACATCATGACTTGCGCGTGTGCCATCTGGAAAGACATGCGTGATCCCATCGAACCTAAGCATATGGCGTATCCTTTTAGACCAAAATAAGGCTGGCGCCGATGACGCGAGCCTGGCTTTTGATTTTGACCACTACCGTTCGCCGGCTTTATCGATGATCTCACCTTTCAGGCTGTCGGTCAGACCAGCCAGCGTTTCAAGCGTTCCCAGCATTTGGTCTAGCGGATATTCGGTGTCGTAACGGTCCACTACCTTGCCGCCGAAGCCACGCACGAATTGTGGGTCAACCTTTGTGTGGATTTCGCCGAAGGCAAGCCGGATGCGGGCTTTCAGATCATCGTCGAGGTTGGTGTTGATAGCCATTGGCGGGTTCGGAATACCTACGGATTTGGCTAGAACTATGAACTCGGCAGGGTCAAGAACACCGGCAGTGACAGCTTTTTCATACGCAACGAAAGAGGCCGCAGCCGCATCGACGCGCCCTTCAGACAGCGCCGCCAGCGAGTTGGTGTGGCTTCCCGCGATGATGATTTTGTCTAAATCCTTGACTGGATCAACGTCGGCTTCAAGAACCATCGCAAAAGGGAAGTTGAACGAGGACGTCGAATTGGGGTCACCAACAGCAAGGCTGCGACCCTTAAGGTCTTCAAGCGTTTCGAAACCGGCATCCCGCCGTGCATAGATGCCTGAATAGTACACAGCCTCATTGTCTTTGACATCGACAGCCAAAAGCTCAGCGCCGCACAATTCGTGCGCCTGACCAAAGGTCACGGCACCGTACCATCCGATGTCCGCCTGATCGTTGCACAGCCCGTGCACGGCGGCAGCGTAGCTATCCGCAAGTGTCAGTTCAAAGTGAATGTCGTAGATGTCTGTGATCGCATTGAACACAGGGCGGTAATCACTGAGCGTATCGCGAGCACCGATTTCGGCGGGCACCATCACGACCCGCACCGGATCATCGGATGTGCCTGTCGGCAAATCCTGAGCGGCAGCATAGTTTAAAGGCAGCGTCGCACAAAGCGCAGCGGCAAATAGTCGAGACACAAACACCGTTGTCCTCCATGAAAACTAATCAGTCGATTTGGCATTCAGCATGAAAGCTGAAGGCGCTGTTCTGAGTAGTCAGACGGTGTTCGAATACTGAGAAGGTTTTGTGACATCACCCCGAAAAGAAAAATGATAACATAAAAACAATAGGATAGAATGAGGCAAATGAGCGATCACTTGCAAATTTGTCGGACCATAAGCGCATTTGTCTAGTATTGGACAACCGGCAGAAAGAGCAGCCTGTTTGATGTGAGTACGTGTGATTCTCCGATCCGTGCGGCACGCAGTTTGTAAAAGCGCGGGTTTTGCAGGTTCGTTTCGGCTTTCGGCGGCCGCTGTCGCATTATCTGGGGTCGAAAGCGAATTCCATACGCGTCCCGCCAGGTTCCAATATCATGAAGTGTATTTTGGGTCCTTTACCCGACGGCTCAGGTGCAAATTCCACCACCACGCCAGGCCAGCTAGAAACGCGCGTGTATAACCGATCCAGCACCTCTTTGGAGCCAACTTTGAGCGCAAGATGATGCAATCCGATGTTGGCTCGCCGGTCAAAGTCGCTGCCTGTCTCGTCCAGACGCTGCCAAAGCGTTATGCGTGAGTGGCCGTCCGAAACAAAGGCTGCCGGATAATCTGCGTTACCACCAATCTCGTCCCACAGAAGGCAGTCGGTAAAGAAATCGCGGGTTGCTGACAGATTTCCGACGGTCAATCCAATATGGTCAATGCCGAGTGTATCTGTTTTCATCTCAACTCCTCCTGATGATGAGAAATGCGATAAACCGGGGCGGTTGACCGGGCAATGATTTTTCTCGAGGCTTGGAGCAGGTCGGGATGGTTGAACTGGCGCTGACACCGCAAATACAGCGCGCAAGAACGTCAGTTGGATTGTTGTATAGAAGTCCGTAACTCAAGGCGATTGGGCTGAATTCCCCAGCGGCGATTCAGCCTGATTGATCATTGACCCAGCCAAGGACAGTTCACATATAATTCTGTTGCAATTTGGCTGTATCAAAGCTCTCGACCTAATCCGTTTGCTTGTTGAAATGTGCCAATTTACCTACTCAAATTTCTGGTCCTTCACAGCTCTGGCACTCAAGAGGAGTTCTTGATGTCTCGGAATGCCGTCTGGACCGCGATCCGCGATACTCTGTCCTTCGAGATCGCTGGTGGTCGGTACCTTCCCGAGGACAAGCTTCCTACAGAATCTGAGTTATCGTCGCGCTTTGGCGTGCATCGACATACCGTGCGGCGCGCAATTGCTGACCTTGTGAGCGCAGGCGTTCTGCGGACGCAACAGGGTGCCGGCGTTTTTGTCGTTCGTAAGCCAACCCAGTACACCATCGGTCATCGTGTACGCTTTCATCAGAATCTAAAATCCATCGGGCAAACACCATCACGCAAAAGTCTGTTTCGTGAGACACGCGCCGCCGATCTCGAAGAAGCCAAAGCGCTGAAAATCTCGCCGGGCGTCAAAGTGCATGTCAACGAGGGGCTAAGGATGGCAGATGGTCAGCCGATTTCCGTTTATCGCTGTATTTTCCCGGCCTTTCGTTTTCCAAACATGCTTGATGCATTTGACCGCACCGGCTCGGTTACTGCCGCGTTTGCGGCTCACGGTATCGACGATTATGTTCGCGCGTGGACCGAGGTCAATTCAGTTCGCGCAAGCAAGACAATCGCGGGCCACCTCGGCTTGCGGCCCGGTGCGCCTGTCTTGCGTCTGGTTTCGATCAATACCGAACAGAATGGACAACCCATAGAATATGGGCGAACCTGGTTTTCGGGCGATCATGTAACTCTCACAATTGGCCAACGTTCGGGCGATTGAGCGGTCGCCAAAGTCTCAGTCGGTATTTCAAGCTTGAATTACAGGAGCATGGCTGGGCGGCCCGTTTGCTCGAGCATGAGTATCGTACGTCAGGTCCAATGGGACAGTTTAGAGTGATCCAATAAGCGAGGGTTTGCGGCTCTTCGTGACACCAACGATTGGAGACGAGATGCCAGCTCGCAACACGCAGGAGTCACAGCGTCAAGACCGTCAAAGACATGCGCAAACCCAATGTGGAATCGAGCGCCGAAGCCAAGCGCTCAAGACCCCTATCTAATTGGAGAACTGCTATCTGCCCAACCGCCTTAAGCAATAAACCGACACCTTCGTCGAGCACTTGGGGTGCTTTGGGACAACGATCGAGGCATTCCTGCTTGGTGTTGACTGGCGACTTTCGCGCCCAGATCATGCCTGTTTGCCGGGCAAATGGAGAAGTGTGTGCTTAGGGGTATTCCCCTGGGTTACAGGCGGAGCATCCCCTATGACGCAGAACTGACGGATCGAGGGTCTAGGGCTTTGGTAGGCAGCACTCGTTAGCCAGATAGCGAAAACCCGACCGGGAAAACGGATACGACGGAAGGGAAAGGTCAGACGTCTCACA
This sequence comes from Ruegeria sp. G7, assembly GCF_056535465.1. NCBI lineage: Bacteria > Pseudomonadati > Pseudomonadota > Alphaproteobacteria > Rhodobacterales > Roseobacteraceae > Ruegeria > Ruegeria sp. G7. The sequence continues at coordinate 2,365,965 of NZ_JBQFIL010000001.1, forward strand.
TTCTTGAGTTGTCAAATCAGCTTTCTGAGGATCGTGATGTTCTCGCCCTCTGCAGTAACTTCGATGTAGACGCTGACAGTGAAACTCCTGCAGTGCATTGTCGATCTGTGGTTGTTTGAATTGGCGACGGGCCGGGACTTTGGGAATCTACGAAACGCCCACAACGAAAAGTCAGTTAAGTTCGTTGACCGCACGATGATCAACGAAACTTCGGCCGATACCGAGTTAGTGTGATCTGCCGCCCGGACTCATTGGGTTGCTGTCTGCTCGTTTGAAAGCTCAGCTCGCACGGCTTTTTAGCTACCCAAGAAAGGCTGATACGCTGTCGTTGAGGAGCTTCAAAGCAGTCAGCGCCAGAAAGACATAGACCACCATTACGAATATGCTTTGATCGACCACCTTGTGCAGCCGAAATCCCAGAAAAACCCCAAGCAACAAAATCGGTGATAGAATAGCACTGATCTTCAAGCTGGACATCGACAGCGTTCCAAAGGCCCCGTACGCAATGGTCTTCAGAAAGTTCAACGTGAAGAAGAACATCGTGTTGGTTCCCACAAACCATGACTTTTCGAGCCGCTGTTGAAGCAGATACCCTTTTACGGGCGGACCACCCGCATGAGCGATGAAACTGGAAAAGCCAGACAGCGTGCCAAGCGCAAACACCACCGGCCTTGGCGTATGACCGTGGGGCTGATCACGATGCCGCAAAATCAGGAACTGCAAAACAAAGAACGCAGCCAGCAGCCCCACCAGGAACTTCACGGTATTTGCGTCCATGTATTGGAACGAAACACTCCCCAGGCCCAACCCAAAAAGGGCAGCCGGCAACAGTCCAAGAATGATCCGCCGATCCCAGGTCAGGCGATAGCGCCACACGATCAGCAGATCCATGACCAGAAGAATCGGCATCATCACGGCGGCCGCAAACTGCGGCGTCACAAAGAGCGACATCATTGGAACAGCCATCACACCCAGACCGCCGCCAAAGCCGCTCTTGGAAAAACCTGTGAGCAGTACGGCGAGTACTGCTACGGCAAAAAATGCAACTGATTGATCCATAAGGGCGGGCTTTCGGTTGTTTGACACCCGCATATCGGACTAAAGTAAATCTGTGAAACGATTTTATGTGCTTCTAAAAATCTAAAATGAAGATTTCATTTGATACCCGAGAATTACGCACTTTTGCCATGTTGGCAGACGAGTTGAGCTTTACGACGGTCGCCGAACGACAAAACACAGTGCAATCCGCTATCAGCGCGCAGATCAGCAAACTTGAAGCCAGTCTTGGACAGCAGCTGGTCTCTCGTGGTCGGGGCAAGAAAGTTGCGCTGACCAAAGATGGCGAAGTCTTTTTGGTCTATGTCAGACGTATCCTGTCCCTCTCCGATGAGGCGGTAGAGGTCATGCAAACCGCCAATGCCCGACAGATACTCAGGCTGGGCACGACCGTTACGCTCGCAATGTCAATTGTTGCGCAATCCCTTGGCGCGTTCTCGCGATTGCGGCCTGACATTCAAATTCAGATCCAATGCGACCGAAGCGATCGTCTTCTAGAGCGGCTGGAAGGCGGCGACATTGATGTTGCATTCATGATGGACCAGGGCCGCCATAGCTTTCGGTCCTTTGTCCAGTCCATGGACCTTCATTGGGCCTCTTCGCCAGACTTTGAGATGCCATCAAAGGGGCCAATTCCATTGGCGTTCCTGACGGACGGGCGCGATCTACGGCGGCACGCGCTGCGGGCATTGGACGCCGCAGGTATGAAGGGGCGTGTTTCTCATCTCAGCCCGCATCCCGTCGGCGTCAGAACACTTGTTCAGGCAGGTTTGGCACTGACTGTGATGCCCGCTAACTCGATCGTGTCGCCCTTGGTTCCTGCACACCCATCCTTAGTGCTGCCGCCGCTCGCACGTGTCGCACTGGCTGCTTACAAGGCACCCTACGACCCCAGCGGTTGCCAGGATCTGTTGATCGAGCAACTGGCGGCCGGATCAAGACCACCCTGATGGCACCCCCCACGCGGCGGCGGAGGTCCGGAATGCCCTTCGCGCTGCAACCTCCTAGATTGTTGCTGGATGTCGGCTTTGGGCCGATGGCTAGGTCGTGGCAAGCGGGGCAGGGGCTAATGCAGCGTCTGCTCCGAGGGTTGTAAAGAGCCCAACTTGACCGACGCTGTGGTAAGACCCTACGTCGGCTTTCAGTTTGCTTCTGCTGTTAGTTGCGCCCCAATCCTCAAGATTGAAGACACGAAGTTCTTGTCAAAATAACGTGGGCTGAGGTGGACAGTGGGCTTTCGTAGCTTGTTTGGATGAAAATGAGATCACCTTTTAAGTACTTCAAAACCACTCCCAAGATCGTCCGGCTTGCAGTGATGTTGTACATCCAATTTCCGCTCTCGCTTCGGAATGTCGAGGAGCTGCTGCACGAGCGAGGCATCGATGTCAGCCACGAAACTATCCGATACTGCTGGAACAGGTTCGATCCGGTGTTTGCATCAGAAATCCGAAGAAAACGGGTTCAGCAACTCCGAGCCTTTTTAAAATGGAAATGGTACATAGACGAAGTATTCGTGAAAGTGAACGGCAAACACCACTATCTCTGGCGCGCCGTCGATCACGAAGGTGAAGCGCTTGAGGCCGTCGTCACGATAGGTTGAAACAAACCTGCAGCGCTGAAATTCCTCAGGAAATTAATGAAGCGGCACGGCAAAGCTGAAGAATTAGTCACAGATCACTTCGCATCCTACAAGGCTGCGCTCAGAGAGATGGGTGCACTGAAAAAACAATAGACGGGCAGGTGGCTCAACAACCGCGTTGAGAACCCGCACCTGCCGATCCGACGAAGAGAATGCGCCATGTAAAGGTTCAGGCGTATGCGAAGTTTGCAGAAATTCGCCTCTGTCCATTCCTCCGTTTACACCCACTTCAAGCAGGAAAGATCGCTCACCAGTCGAGAAGCTTTCGAACTGACACGCACCGCCGCTCTTGCCGAGTGGCGTCAGCTTTGTTCCGGATAGGTTCACGGTTTCGGCAACAAACTGCGACTGGTTCGAATTCGTCTGAAAGCACCCAAGCCGGATACAATCGTCGTCTAACGTGCCTTGTTGGCTTCAAGTATGTACCAGGCTTCTCCGCCTTAGCCCAAAAAGAATCCCGAATGGGGACAACCTGTTACTTTGCGTGCAGAAGGATCACTTCTCTAACTGATTGAGTGCGTCCAACAGGTCATTCTTTGACCTCGAACGGTGCTGCTTTAGCAGTTTGACCGCTTCGTTTGCCTTTCGATCAAGGCAAAGCTGCATAAGTTTACCGTGCTCAGCTTCGACCATGGTCAAATACTCATTGTTCAAAATGCGATCGGGTAGCAGAATGCGGCGGTATCGTTCTCCATGAAGATTTAGCATGCGGACGTAGAACTGATGCCACTCCGATGAACCCGCGGCGATCAGAGATAGGTGAAATTCGCGATGAAGGTTCTCTCTGTCTACGATGGTTGATTTCATGACGGTCTTGCTGCGTGTCAATCTATGGTATGCGAGAATAATACTCTCTTCCCAATCATGTCCGCCGATCGAGATAGCAGCGCGCAAAGCATGGGCTTCGAGGGCGTCGCGAAGATCATGGATCTCTGTAAATTCGGCTGCAGATAGGCGCCGGACTTTAAAGCCCGTCATACCTCTGGATTCGACGAAGCGCTCACCAGCGAGCCGGTTCATAACTTCGCGGCATGACCCAACGCTGCCCTGATAGGCTTCGGATAACTCGCGAACCTTCAGCTTCATACCTGGGGAGAGTTTACCAGAACGGATGTCTTCTAAGATATCTTCGTATATCCGATAGGTTACGGACTCTTTTTTTGTTTCACCGCTCTGTCCGGATTGGCCGGCGTTCGAACCGATAGATAATGTCATAAATCCTTATAGCGTAGATTTTTTCTTTAGTGCCAGTCGAAAAGTTGTTTAACCAAACGACAAAACTACAGGCGACATTATCACAATAATCGAAAATAGAGGGTTCATCGAGAATTAGCGTCTCGCAGATGGATTGGCTGAGTGCAGTATTGGATCAGTCCAAAAACACGTATTCTGTCAAAACTTTCAAGCGCTACGATAGGGACCGGGATTCGCACATGCCCGGTCCTTTTTTGTTACGACATATTTGAGACGACTTCGCTGAGCGTTTCGGCGCGGCGGATCAGTTCGATGGATAGCTCGCCTGACTTGGAGCTGACGCCATAGACGGCTATGCGTGGCAGGCTGTTATAGTCGAAATGGTTGCTGAAGTAATACGCGCCGGTGTCATAGATCGCCACATAGTCATTGGGATCAAGCCGCGGGATCAGCACGTCCTTGGCCACCAGATCCGCCGCGAAACAGCAGGGCCCGGCCACGTCGGTCTGCACCTTGTCATCGGTTTTCAGCACACCGTCCGGTGTAAAACCTTCCACCCGGATCGGCCATGCAGCAGGCAGGAACGCCGTGCGTGTCATGATCTGCGCACCGGCATGGGTGGTCGCGATATGCCGTCCTCCGGCATTTTTGGTGTATTCCACGCGGGTTGCCATGAACCCGTTCTTGGCGGCAATTGCGCGGCCGAACTCGGTCTTCACTGTGTATTTTCCAGTGAACAGCAATGGCACCGCGTCCCGCAGGATGTCGGAATATTGCTTGAAGGTCGGCTTGACCTCGGGCGAGGCGAAATTGACCGGCAACCCGCCCCCGATATCCAGCCGGGTGATCTGCTGTTCGCCCTTACGGGTGTTGATCTCTTCGGCCACGGCAACTAATTCACCGATACCCTGTGCCATCAGTTCCAGCGGGCAGCCCTGTGACCCGGCATGGGTGTGGATCGAGGTCAGCCACGGGTATTTCAGGTAATACTCGATCAGCTTCTCGCGGTTGCCAGCATTCCCGATGGGATAGCCGAATTTCGACGTGTTGGTCGCCGTACTAGTTGACGAGATTGCGCCCGAGCCGATCTGCGGGTTGATGCGAAAGCCGATGATGGCCTCAGAGTTAGGGTAATCCTCAATCAGCGCGGCGACCCGTTCCAGTTCCTGTTCGTTGTCTAGGTTGAACGCGATCGAATGTTTCAGGCATTGCCGCAGATCATCCATGGTCTTGGCCGGGGAATCGAAGATGATCTTCGAGATATCGAATCCAGCCGATTGCGCCATGGTCAGCTCTCCGGGACTGGCGACCTCGGCCCCGATGCCGCAATGCGAGATTTTAATCAGTACATGACGCAGCGAGTTCGCCTTGACCGCAAAGGTGTGCTGGAAATTGTCGGGAAAGGCAGCGATCAGATCATTGATCGACTTTTCCAGACCGTCGAGATCCATGAACCCCAACACGGTTGTTTCATTGTCCAGAAGCCGGTCCTTGATGGCGCGCTGCAGGATTAGGTGCTCTCGGTTCATGACTCGACTCCGGTCTTGATGTGAATAAAAAAGGGTATGAATTAAGTGAGCTGTCGCCTACTTCTCACCCGCCATCAGCCCATTCGTCGCAGCCGACCATTCGACGCCGGGATCAATCGGATGAATGGGACGCGGCGTTTTCTTGAAATCTATGCGGGCCAGTTCAGGAGACGTCAGGCCCGGCCCGTCGATTTCCACAACGCGATCAGGCGTGAAAAACTCGTCAAACCCGGCTCGGAAATGACCACGGGATTTGACCACAATGGTTTTGTAATCAGCGATAGCCAACCCTAAACGCTCGATGAATGCGGGTTCACACATCTGGCGGCGAATGCTTGCAACGATGATGAGCACGTTTTTGCATTTCAGAAGCGCACATTGACCGAGGTCTTGCTGCCCGCCTGCATACAGACCACGTCGGCAGTTCACCGGACCATGCGCCAATTGCAGGACTTCGACTTCAGCCAAATGGCGACCGGAATGCGCGTCGGTTTCAGACCGGTTGAATCTAGCTTGGAACGTCGCACCTACACCCCGATCCGCTGCCTCGGCAGCCAGATCAGGATCGAAAAGCATCCCGAACAAAGCGTTCTTGACATCCGCGCCGAGCATAGCTTGAAGAATGGAGAGCGTATTGCCGCGCCCGCCTCCGCCTGGGTTGTCGGCCACATCCGCATATATCCGTGAGCTTCCGGTATCAGACATCAGGCGGACCGCATCGCCAATCGATGTCAGATTGATCTGAAACTCAGCGCGCGCGTCCCAAAACGACTGCCCGATGTCGCGCGCCGTTTCGAGCGCCACTTCAGAACTATCCGCCGTGACGGTGACGTTCACACCAGCTTTAGAAGAATCCCCAACGGAAAAGCCTGCACACAGCGATACATTCCAAACCGGATCGACCGCGCGCGCCACCGCTTCTTTCATAAGCCGCCCGTATGGTCCCCGTGTCGTATCCAGAGTGGTGGACGGCGGGATGAAGGGGAGGCGGACCAAGGCACGTCCTGTCTTTTCTCCGCTAAGCAGCCGTTTCATCGCAACGGCCGCTTCCTGCCCGCGTTCGAATTGGTCTATATGAGGATTGGTTCGATAGGCTGCAATAAAATCTGCGCCTTCAATCATGGCCGGGCTGACATGGGCATGTAAATCCAGCGTGACCACAAGCGGGGTGCTGGCCCCGATGATTTCGCGGATCAGGGAAATCACCGTCCCATCCGGGTCTTCGTCGTTGGTTGCGATGCAGGCTCCGTGGGCATCCAGATAAACACCATCCACATCTTCAGGAAGCCCATCGCGGATCGCTTGCAATAGCTCGTCGAGCAAGGCTCCATCCATCATGCCACCAGCGCCCGCAAAGGCCGCAAAAACAGCTACGGGCTCGAAGTCACCAAAGGTCTCAAAAAAACCCTTTATTCCTGCTGACGCCACCGGCGGTCGCTTGGTAAGGTCCCGAGCGAAATCATCGCCAATAGACAGCCGCTGCGCAGCAAAATCCGTGCGAGTCGTTGTTGGGGCAGCGCGATTGCTTTCCAAATGGAAGTGGATCAGAGCTATTCGGGGAGAGGTCATAGGTTCGATAGTCCTTTCGGTTCCTGAATGCGAGCGTTCGCGCCATTCAAGCTGCGGAAAATTCGTGGCCATCCAGAATCGCCAGCAGATCATCACGGGATCTCGAGCGATGTTTCTTCAAGGCATCCGAGGCCTCGCTGGCACGACGCTCGAGTGCAAGGCTCATGATCTGTTTGTGCTCTTCGTCGACGCTGCGAACATACTCAGGCTCAAATATCTTGTTGGGCAATAGCAGCCGGCGATATCTCTCTGAATGCAGGCTGAGAATGCGGATGAAGAATTGGTGCCATTCGGATGTGTGGGCCCCGATCAGAGCCATATGAAATTCTCGGTGGTAGTATTCTCGTTCCACCGAGGATGTTCCCTTGCGTGTTCTCTCACGCTCCAGTCTGTGGAAAGCAAGAACCACACCTTCTTCCCACTCGGCGTCCCCATGCTTTATCGCCTGAACAAAAGCCTGAGTTTCAAGTTGGCTCCGCAAATCGAGAACCTCGACCAGATCTTCTGACGAGAGACCCCGGACGCTGAAACCGGCCATGCCTTTTGCCTGCACAAAACGCTCGCCTGCAAGCCGGTTCAATACCTCGCGGCACGAACCTGAACTTCCACCGTACTCAGAGGTTAGCTCGCGGACCTTCAGTTTTTGGTCCGGGGCAAGTTTTCCAGTCCAGATATCCTCGAGAATCGAATCGTAAATCCGGTTGGTGATCGGCTCTTTCGCCTCAGGGGGCGCAATATGGGTCAGAAAAGCGGTCCGCATTCCGTATGGATATCATATGGTCGTGCATAACAAAATAGTCGAAATTAATTTTGTTGACCGAAAATAATAATTGACTTATGAAACTAAAAATCATCGGCAATACTAGGAATGTTCGAACATATGGCTGGACACTATGACATAGCCCCCATGCCGGATCAGATCGACAGAGAAATCTTGTCGATGTTGTCTGGTGTGTCGGTTGCCACGGTTGGACATTTGACCTGGGCCGGTTTTCTGGATCATCACCGCATCACGCCGCGCCAGAACGGCAAACGGATCATGGGTACTGCCGTGACGCTGCGGTTGCCCACGCCGGATTCGACTCTGTTACATTATGCGTCGGGACGGGTGCGTCCCGGCGACATCGTCGTGATCGACCGGGCAGGGGATACCCGCCTGGCTTGTCTTGGTGGCAATGTAGCCTATGGGCTGGTGCAGGCGGGCGCGGCGGGTGCCATTGTCGATGGCCCGATTTGCGATCCCGATGAGATCCGCGAGCATGATTTTCCGGTGTGGTCCAATGGCGTATCTCCGATCACCACGCGCCGGACTGGCCCTGCTGGCAGCCTGAACCTGCCTGTCAATTGCGGCGGGGTTGTCGTGAACGCGGGCGATCTGATCATGGCTGATGAAAGCGGCGTGATCTGCATCCCCCGCACCGAAGCGGCCGAGCTCGCCAAAGCAGCGGCGGCGAAAGAGAACACAAGCACCCAACGTCGCGCCGAGATGAAGGCCGGAGCCACCCTTGGCGCGCTGTCCGGTGCCGATGATCTGGTGGCGCAACACGCCACGAACGTGGAGGTCCTTTGATGACAACGCTTGCCGGAACCACCATTCCTAATGCGCGCAAGGCCATTGCCGCCGACAGGCCATTTCTGATCCCGGTGGGTTCGACCGAACCACACGGGCGCTATACGCCCATGGGGGATTACCGACTGGTTGATGTTGTCGCCCAACGTCTGGCTGCGGCCACGGATTGCGTCGCAGTGCCGACGCTGCCCTTTGGCCATGCCACGTACTTCCAACACTGCCCCGGCGGAATAGCACTGAGCGCCGAGACCTTTGCCGCGGTGTTTACCGAGATCGTCGATGGCTTGGTGCGCGACGGGATCCGGAACATCCTTGTGCTGAACGGGCATGGCGGCAACACAGCCATCATCGCCAACCAGCTGCGACTGGCCCGGGACAAGCACGACATCATTATCCCCTCGGTCAATGTCTGGGGTAAGTTCGACGATGATGTCTGGAACCGCGCGCATCCCCAGCTTGGCATCCGCGCCAAGGGCCACGGGACCGAGCCGATGGGCTCGCTCAGCCACTATCTTTTCCCCGATGACTGCCCTGAGCAGCGCGATGTCTATCGTGAGGGCAAGGGCGAGATGACCGGGCTGCCTCTGGTTTCCATGCATCAGGGCAAGTTCGAGGATCTCGAGGTCAACCTCCCCGTCTTTGCCGAGGACATCTGCGAAGATGCAAAAATCAACGGCGAGAACGTCCCGTTCAGCGCCGAGGCAGGCAAGATCTTCTTCGATGACATCCTGCGCAAGCTGACCCGCTTCGTGGATGCGTACTTCAACCGCAATACTGCACAGATCAACCAAGGGAGTGAACCATGTACAGAACTTTCAAAAGCCTAGCGGCAGGCGCGACCATCGCGTTGGCCGCTATGACCGGCGCGGCAACCGCTGCCGACAATTTTCCGAACGGGCCGGTCACGATCGTTGTGGGCGCGAAGCCCGGTGGTGGCCTTGATACGCTGTCGCGCATCTTTGCCCCGGCGCTGACCGAGGCGCTGGATAACCAACCCATCGTTGTCGCGAACCGTCCGGGCGCAGGCCAGCTGATTGGCCTGAAGTTCACCAAACCGGCAAAGCCGGATGGCCAGACCGTTGTGATGATCTCGGGCTCGGCCATGATCGCAACCATGGTCAAGGAAACCGGTGTTGACGTTCTGAACGACTTCAAACCGGTGGCGCATGTCGCCGTGGCGAACCTTGCTGTTGTTGCGCCCAAGGCGCGGAACCTGAACTCGGTTGCCGATATGAAGCAGGCCATTATCGATGCGCATGAAGCAGGCGACCCGCTTCGCTGGGCCCATACCGGCAAAGGCTCGATCACCGATGTGGCGATGACCAGCTGGCTGATGGCCAATGGTCTTGAAGACAAAGTTCAGGACGTGCCGTTTGCAGGCGGTGCCCCGGCCCGTGCCGCAATCATCGGCGACCAGGTAGCCTTTGGCGTGGTTGGCACGCACCACTACCTGGCCAACCTCGACACCATGAGCGCCATCGGCGTCATGGCCGAAGAACGTGATGGTCTGGCCCCGGACATGCTGTCTTTCGCCGAACAGAACACCGAGTTTGTCGCCATGCCCGCGCCCTACCTCGTGCTTGCTCCCAAAGACACCCCCGACGAGGTGATTGAGGAACTGACGGCCGCCTTCAAGTTTGCCATCGATGACCCAGCCACTCAGGAAAAAGTCAAGAACGCGAACCTGAATGTTGTGTTCATGGACGGCGCAGAAACCCATGAGCACATGAAAGAGCTGATGGACGCATGGCGCCCGACGACCGACGCCGTTGCAGGCTCCCTGTAAGAGCACCTCAGACCGGACTGAAGGCGGTTAAAGCCGACCGCCTTCAGTTATCAGACTTAAGGAGAGAAAGATGCCTAAATGGTTGGACGGTGAGATCCTGTTTGGACTCTTCATGATCCTTGTGTTTCTTGCGGGCGCATATGATCTTCTGTCGGTTGGTGGACTGGCATCTATTGGCCAGGACAGTGGCGTTGCATTTGCTGTCGCGATCATCACACTGGCTGTCATCTTGCTGGCGGTTGTCATTTTGTCACCGGCTGCACGCAAAAGAGACGTCGAGGGCGAAGACCCGGATGCATACCTGCCGTTTATGACCCGTCGGGGGATCCTGATTGCGCTGGTCGGTTGCAGCTATCCAATCATCTTCTGGGCTGCGGAGTATATCATCGCAACTGTGGTCGTTGGCTTTGTCGCCGTCAGCCTGTTTACAGGCGAGTTTGGCCGGAAACAGGCCATCATCGCAGTGTCTTTCACCGCAATCACCTATCTGCTGTTCTTTTTCGTTCTGGGCATCACCGAAGGCGATGGCGCGCTGATTTCGACCGGGTTGAACGACAAGGTGCCCACATGGCGCCGCGACTTCTTTGCCGCGTTCTGAACGCATCCAAAGACCGATCAAAAGGAAATAGAATATGTCTCCATTCCTGGAAGGTATGTCCGCGTTCATCACCAGCCCCAGTGCTGTGATTGTCGCCATCATCGGCTCGGTTGCGGGTATTCTCGTCGGCGCCGTGCCCGGGCTTAGCGGTACAACCGCCGTTGCCCTGTTGTTGCCCTTCTCGTTCTATCTGGATCCGCTGATTGCGTTGATCCTTATGTATACGATCTCAAAATCATCGGATTTCGGCGGCTCGATCCCCGGAATTCTCTTCAATACTCCCGGGACCCCTTCTGCGGCTGCGACCATGATCGAAGGTCATGCGCTGGCGCGGAAGGGCTACCCCGTGAAGGCGCTGCGCGCTGCTACGGCAGCATCGGCGACGGGCGACTTCTTCTCGGAATGTCTGCTGATCTTTGGCGCGGCCTATTTGGCGGTCTATGCCGTCAAAATCGGCCCGCCTGAGCTGGTGACGATCTATGTTCTCGCCTTTGTAGTGATCACGAGCATCATCGGTGAATCCATGCTCAAAGGCGTCATCAGTGCCTTGTTCGGCATTACGCTGGCGCTGGTCGGCTTCGATCCAATTTCGGGCAACCTGCGCATGACCTTTGACCAGTTGCCGCTGATGGATGGTCTGCCGCTGGTGCCGGCTTTGATCGGTATCTTTGTGGTCGGCGAAGTGTTCCACCGGTTTGCCGTCAAAGACTTTGGCGCGACCTCGCACAAAGATCAGAAGGATCGCAAAGAGGAAGTCAGCAAGCCCGACGATACCTTCGGCCTTGCGGATTATCTTCGGGTTCTGCCGACCATCGTGCGGTCGATGTTCATCGGCGCCTCGGTCGGCATGTTCCCCGGCATCGGAGCCTCGGTTGCGTCGTTCCTGTCCTTTGGTGAGGCCAGACGGCAGGCAAAGCCCGATGACGAATGGGGCAAGGGTGAGGTCAAAGGCGTGGCAGCCTCGGAGGCGGCCAACAACGCAACCTCTGGCGCGAACCTGATCCCGCTGCTGACACTGGGCATTCCCGGATCGACGCAGGCGGCACTGCTGGCCGGTGCGATGCTGATCCATGGCATCACCGTTGGCCCGCAGGTCTTCACCGAAGATGCCAACCTGATCTATGCGTTGTTCAGTGCCGGGCTGTTCTGCATCGTCGCCTACTTTGTTGTTGGTTTCTGGTTCAGCCCGATGATCGGACGGATCATTCTGGCGGTGCCTGCGCGGATCACCTATGCGCTGATCCTGATGATTTCGGTCTCGTCGGCTTATGTGCTGCATTCGTCCTTGTTCGATGTGTGGATCATGGTTCTGTTCGGTGTCCTCGGCTATCTGTTTCGGCGCTACAACTACAACATCCCCGCCTTCATGATCGCCCTGCTTCTGGGCGGCGGCATGGAGCGCGCGGTGCGCCAGACACAATTGCTGGACAATGATGGCCTCTGGATCATCTTCCAGCGCCCAATCTCGCTGACCATCCTGATCCTCACCGTCATCATGATCATCATGCGGGTCAGAAAAGCCAAAATAAACAAAGCAATGGCTTCAATCCAGGATGATTGATCCCCTGTCTTAACAGAACACCAACACCGTCCCCTGCCACCACGGTGTGCAGGGGGCGGACAACTTCATAACCTGAGGTTTTTATGCCCATTCCTGCCGAAATTACCGCCTTTGCCAGCGAAATGACCGGTTGGCGCCGACATCTCCATGCTCACCCCGAACTGGGATACAAGGAGTTCGAGACCTCGGATTTCGTCGCCCGGCATCTGACAGAATGGGGCATTCCGTTCGAACGCCTAACTGAGACCGGCATTGTCGCAACTTTGCGCGTAGGCGACGGCAATCGTGCGGTTGCCTTACGAGCTGATATGGATGCGTTACCGATGGAAGATCAGGGCGAAGCACCCTGGGCCTCGACCGTGCCGGGCGTCATGCATGGCTGCGGCCATGACGGACACACCGCAACACTGTTGGGCGCGATGAAATACCTGTCGCAGACACGCCGGTTCTCGGGCACCGTTCACGCGATTTTTCAACCCGCAGAGGAAGGGCTGGCCGGTGCCAAAAGCCTGATCGATGCCGGACTGTTCGAGAAGTTCCCCGCCGATATGGTGTTCGGCCAGCACAACGACCCATTACTGCCAGAAGGCGTGATGAGCGTGGTCAAAGGCCCGACAATGGCCGCGTCCGACCGGTTTTCAATCACGGTCACAGGCAAAGGCGGGCACGCCGCACGCCCACATCATGCTGTTGACCCGCTGCTCGCAGGTGCGCAGATTGCATTGTCGCTCCAGACGATCTTGTCCCGTCGTATCGACCCTCTGGAAAGCGGTGTGGTTTCGGTGACGCAGTTTCATGCAGGCACCACGGGCAACGTCATCCCCGAGGTCGCCGAACTGGCGGGAACGGTCCGCAGCCTCAAGCCCCAGGTTCAGGATGAAATCGAAGCTCTGCTTACCGAAATTGCGCAGAATGCTGCAGCAACGGTCGGGGCTGAAGTGGCGGTCGACTATCGGCGCGGCTATCCACCCGTGATCAACGCTGATACTCCGACCGAGATCGGCATGGATGCGGCCGACGCGGTGGTTGGCGAAGACAAGGTGATGAAAAATCGTCCACCCGCCATGGGTGGTGAGGATTTTGCCTTTATGGCACAGGCCCGCCCTGGGTGTTTTGCGCGCATTGGCACGGCAAAGGCCGGTGAGAAGGCACCCCCTCTTCATAACCCACGCTATGACTTCAACGATGCGGTTCTGCCCGTCGGCGCGGCCTGGTTCGCAAACATTGTCGAGACCGTGCTTGTACCAACAGTCGACGCCAACTAACATCCATCGTCAGGTATTTTGAAAGGGGCTTGTCAGAAGATCTTTGCCCGAGCGGGGCAGGGCGGTTGCGTAGGCCTTGCCGATGGCCAGACCTGCCTTCTTTAAGTACTTCAAAACCGCTCCCGAGATCATCCGCCTTGCAGTGATGCTGACATCCGATTTCCGCTCTTGCTTCGAAATGTCGAAGTTCGCTGCACGAGCGAAACATCGACGTGCGCGACGAAACTGTCCGATATTGGTGGAACAGGTTTGGCCCGATGTTTGCTGCTGAGATCAAACGGAAGCGTGTTCAGCAGCAGCGCAGTTTCCCCAAATGGAAGTGGCACCTGAACGGGGTTTTCGTGAAGGTGAATGGCAAGCGGCCTTATCTTTGGCGGGCAGTTGATCACGAAGGCGAGGTGCTGGAAGTCGTTGTCACCAAGCGACGAAACAAAGCCGCAGCACTGAAATTCCTGAAGAAATTGATGAGGCGATATAGCTGCGCCGGAGAGATCGTCACAGATCGCTTTGCTTCCTACAAGGCGGCGCTCAGAGAAATGGGTGCAATCCAAAAACAGTAGATGGGCAGGTGGCTAAACAACCGCGTTGAGACTTTGCACCTACCGCCTCGACGAGGCGAACGAGCCATGCAACGTTTCAGGCCAATGCGGAATCTGCAAAAGCCCGTTTCCGTCCATTCCTCGACACACAACCACGTCAACCCGGAAGGATCATTGACCAGCCGAGCAACCTTCAACTTGACAGGCATCGCCGCTTTGGCCAAGTGGCGTCACTTTGTTCCGGATAGGTTCACAGTTTCTGCAGTAAACTGAGACTGCTTCGAACTCGTCTGACAGCACCAGGCACAACGTTTAGGCCAGCTAAGGGCAGCCTGCGTGGGCAACCCTTTGAGGTATAGGTTTTATTGGCTCCTGTAGCTTTCCATAGTGCCGTTGGAAGCTATGCCGCGATGTTGAACCCGCACTTGGCCTCGGTAGGCCAAGGCTTCACAAGTAAGCATATCGCTTCTTAATTTTATTATACTTTGTTAGACATTGATAACCATTTCTTCCAATTTTGCTCAAAATGGCCATCGGTCTAATCGAAATAGAAACTCACAATTCTTGCCAGGAAAGCAAACTGACTCGATGTCTTTAAGGTCGTTATTCGAAGGAAGTGCAAATGAGCCTGATTGCACAAGCTGAGCGGGTTGGAGAATTCACTTATCTGGATGCCTCAACCCAGACGTCTTTGCTGCGCAACGGCAAAGTGTACACACGACGCGACAACAGTGGGTCGGATGATAAATGGGTTGGCACGACCTTCGATAGACGCGAGATACGCGTGCGCGATGCCCGCGCCTTTGACGGTGCGGCGCGGCGTCGGCTAGACCCTAACGGTTTCGAGCTGTTGCAGAGGCCGATGGACGGTCCCGACATTGACTTTCTTGATAACCAGCAGGTGGTGCGACGCTACTACCCTCAGTGCCAAGAGATCATTCGGCAGGCTACCGGTGCTAACGTCGTGGCGGCGTTCGATCACAATGTCCGTTCGGTTTCGGGTAACCGAAACTTGCAGCGGATTGTTGGTGGGCAACAGGTGCAGCCACCGCTGCATATGGTCCATGGCGACTACACCATGACCAGCGCACCACAGCGGCTGCGAGATCTGACCCGGCCGCCGACAGGCAATGATACCTACAGTTTCATTTTAGGGGATGGGAGGACGCTGCTCGACAAGGATGCGGTGGACGAGGCGATCAGAAAGGGGCGTTATGCTATCATCAACTTGTGGCGTAACATCGACCACAACCCAGTCATGACCGACCCTCTGGCTCTGTGCGATGCAGCCTTGGTCAGTCCGAAGGATCTGGTGGTGTTCGAAATCCACTATGCGGACCGGATCGGCGAAAATTACTATGCCAAATACTCGGAGCAGCATCAGTGGCTCTTTTACCCTGAGATGACGCGGGATGAGGCCTTGTTGATCAAGCAATGGGACTCCGCTGGTGAACTCTCTCGTTCGCAGGGGGCGAATGCAGACAGCGCTCAACCGGGGGGTGCTTCAACCTTCAGTTTCCATAGCGCCTTTACCGACCCGTCAGTTGGAGACGACGCTCCGGACCGTTGGAGTATCGAGGTGCGCTGCGCCGTCCTATACGACGCATAACAATTTGTAACCGCGAACTGAGGAACGCTATGCCGACAGTCTGTGCAATCATTGGAGCTGGAGAGGGCTTGGGCGCTTCGCTGGCGCGCAAATTCTGCAGCGAAGGGATGGACATTGCTTTGGTCTCGCGCACTGAACAGGGTAGTGACGCAGCAAAGACAGCGGCCCTTGAAGCGAGGCCTGAGGCACAGGTGCGATACTATCGCGCAGACGCGACCGACCCTGCGACACTTGAAGAGGCGCTGTCAATCGCTGCCGGTGAGCTGGGCCCGATCGATGTGCTGATCTACAATGTGCGTGATGCATTTACGGCCATCGATCCTCTGGAGATGAGCTATGAGGCGCTGGAGGCAACTTTGCGGCTCGAGGTCATCGGTGCTTTTGCGGCGGCAAAAGCAGTGCTGCCCACGATGCGCAGAAATGGCGGGGGCAGTGTGTTTTTTCAAGTTCGACCGCAGCTTTCAGAGGGTCAGGTAAGATGCCGCTTTATGCGATCGGAAAATTCGGTCTTAGAGCGTTGTCGCAAAGCCTGACACGTGCTTATGCCAAGGACGGCATTCATATCGTTCATGTGCGACTAGACTGCGACCTGGATGTTCCGGTGATGCATGAACGCTATGGCGACCGCTACGACCCTGAGAAACTGGCGCACCCGGATGACGTGGCGCTCAGCTATTGGCATGCTTATTTGCAGCCGAGATCGGCCTGGAGCAATGAGATTGAGCTGCGCCCCTACTCGGAAACCTGGACCTTTTAATCTTCCGCACTCGTTTTCCAGACCTTGCATTCGCTAAGAAGGGGGAGGGGGATCGCGCGCCAGCTGATCCATAACAAAGCGCTGCGAGCAACCGGTTGTATTCAGACCCGGGCCCAGGCTTTGGGTGTTACGAAGTACTGCACTCAGTTCATTTGAATAGAGGTTCTGATGTATTGGTGTTTGACTCAAAACTGCTGCGATTTCAGGGTTGCGGGTGTCGGATACCAGGTCGTCTGTCACGATAGATCAGCCAAGGGCTTCTTGGGGTCTCCGTTTCAAACGTGACGCTGTGTGCTGCTCCAACTGCCGTTAGGTACAGCGCAATATCTCAGCCCTCGGTATTTGGACCGAGTGGAAGCCCTAGTCACGGATCTGTTCAGTGATGCTGTTTTCGCGAATGGCAAGAACCGAGGAATAGGTTGAGACCAAATAGGGTACGCAATACGTCACCAGGATCTTTGCAACCATTGTCAGATCGATGTCGCCCGATAGCAGGCGGTCGCCATGATTGATCGCGGCCAAAACTGTACCAACGATCAGGGAGATGCGCGTCGCGCGCCGGACCACTGGTCGAGTTAAGGCAATGTGCCAAGACCCCAATACAGCGCTTGACCTCATCTATGATCCACCATTCTTCGCCAGTTCAGAACCTTAGTACACAACCACCGAGCGGATGCTTTCGCCCTTTTGCATCAGGTCGAAGCCGTGGTTGATGTCGTCCAGCCCCATGGTGTGGGTGATCATCGGGTCGATCTCGATCTTCCCTTCCATGTACCAGTCGACAATCTTCGGCACATCGGTCCGGCCCCGCGCGCCGCCGAAGGCGGTACCGCGCCAGGACCGACCGGTCACCAGCTGGAACGGACGGGTCGAGATTTCAGCTCCGGCCGGGGCCACGCCGATGATGATCGATTCACCCCAGCCCTTATGCGCCGATTCCAGCGCGTCGCGCATCACGCCCACATTGCCGGTCGCGTCAAAGGTGTAATCCGCGCCGCCCTTGGTCAGATCGACCAGATAGGGCACCAGATCGCCCTCAACCTCTTTGGGGTTCACAAAATCGGTCATGCCGAATTTGGTGGCCATCTCGACCTTGGCGGGGTTCAGATCGACACCAACGATCTGATCCGCCCCGGCCAGACGCAGGCCCTGGATGACGTTCAGACCGATACCACCCAGACCAAACACGATGGCGCGGCTGCCGATTTCCACCTTGGCGGTGTTGATGACGGCTCCGATACCGGTGGTCACGCCGCAGCCGATATAGCAGATCTTGTCGAACGGCGCGTCCTCGCGCACTTTGGCCAGCGCAATCTCAGGCAGAACCGTATGGTTCGAGAAGGTCGAGCAGCCCATGTAGTGCAGGATCGGATCACCATCCAAGGTCGAGAAGCGGGACGTTCCGTCGGGCATCAACCCTTGCCCCTGCGTCGAGCGGATCGCCTGACACAGGTTGGTCTTGGGATGCAGGCAGTATTCGCATTCGCGACATTCGGGAGTGTAAAGCGGGATCACGTGATCGCCCGGCTTCAGGCTGGTCACACCGGGGCCGACCTCAACCACCACGCCCGCGCCTTCGTGGCCCAGAATGGCGGGGAACAGACCCTCAGGGTCGGCACCCGACAGGGTGAATTCATCGGTGTGGCAGATGCCGGTGGCCTTGATCTCGACCAGAACCTCACCCGCCTTGGGGCCTTCGAGGTTCACCTCCATCACTTCCAAAGGTTTGCCCGCCTGAACGGCGACGGCAGCACGGGTACGCATAATCGGTGCTTTCTTTTCTGAACTGGAACGCCGCAAAGACCATGTCCGGGCGGAAAGGTGGATCGGAATGCCACCTGGGCTAACAGGGCGGCATTCCAATCTGTCCAAGTGGCCTGCGGATCAGCTCGCTGATTCAACCTCGGCGATGTAATCGTGCTTGTCGCCGGTATGGACCAGACCGGTGTTGTGGCCACCATGCGCCTCGGTGCCTTTCAAAACGGCGGTGCGGCGCGTGAAGGTCACCTTCAATTCACCGCCCAGTACCTGCCGGATCGTCTCATATTGCCATTCACTGACCTGCCGCGCTGCCGGCCGTTCAGAGATTTTTTCGAACCAGGCGCGTGTCTTGGGATGCTTAGCCCAAGCGGTATCTGGGATAATGCCGCCCGCCTCGTGCGATACGAATTCGTGGAACGCCGCCAAATCGCCATAGCTGATCTGGTCGCCGCACAGATATTCGGTGTCCTTCAGCCAGTAGTTTTCCAGCAGATCCATGGCCTCGTACAGCAGATGCTTACCTTTGCGTACTTCGGCAGTGAAATCCTTGTCTGCCCCGTAGATCATTGGTGCGAAGATCGTCCAATGGAAAGCCCCCCCGCCGAGACGCAACGTATAGGCGTACCATTGTACGAACATGTTGACCCGTGTGCGTTCATGCAACGTACCGCCGAACCAGTGATCGGCGCAGTTATATTTCTCGTTCAGATAGCGCCCAATGGCGACATTTTCCCAGACGCGTACATCGCCGTCACAAAGGATCGGTACCTGGCCAGTCGGATTGTATTCATCTCTGAAGTCCTGCCGTTCGTTGATGTTGGTCGTGATGTCAACGACCTCCTCATCATGCGGGATGTCATTTTCGATCAGGAATTGCAGAGCCGTGCGGCAGGGCTGTGAAGCCGGGTGGTGCAAAAGCCGGACTTTGTTTGTCATGTGGTGCGTCCTCTCTGTTGAAAGCCTGGCTTCACGAGCCCTGTTAAACCGGGGCATAGGTGCCGGGCGTATTTACCGAATAAAATTTAGGCAGCAGTGCATTATTCGGTGCGCATTGGTGATGAACGTTAGCTTCGAGTGCGGCATTTTGTCAATAAAATCTATGAAAGGATAGAAATGTATAGCTAAGTATAGCTAAATACCATGGGTATTGTTCACTCTATCCCGTCGGATATAGTGGGGCAGGTAAAGCAGTTACTGTGTAGAAATTGCCTTTAAGACCAACAAGCTGTGGAAATTATCAACGCGTAATGCCGTCCGTTAGAAGAGGCGAAAACTTGTCACAAGGAGTGAAAGTGAATAAGCAGCACGATCCAGGCACCGAGCTTCTGAACATCAAGGAAGCCGCAGCCATCCTGAAGGTTAGTGAGGCGTCGTTGCGTCGTTGGACCAATGCAGGGCGTTTGGTTTGTCAGCGCATTGGCGTCAAGAAAGAACGTCGTTTTCGCCGCGAGGATCTTATGGCCTTTTTGGACGGCAACGCCATGGCGGACGGCGATGCATCTCAGGTTGGCCGCCCGAGCGAGGTGTTATTGGAAGGTGTGGCCATTGAATACGGAAATCACATCTGCACACTTTATGAGAGCGATCTGGGCCGGCTAAAATGGTCGGTGCCTTTTCTCGCCGATGGTCTACGCAATGGTGACGGCTGCTTTCTGATCGCAACAGAAAAGGTGCGTGCTGAAATCCTCGGCCATATCGGTCAGGCTTGGGACGGGTTGCCCCATGCGATTGAAACCGGCCAGTTGTTGCAGAGCAGTGGCTTGCCTGATGGGGAAGAGATGTGCCGCTACATTGAGCATAGCATCTTTAAGGCGACGCGGGCTGGGTGGCGAAGCTTTCGGTTGCTGGGCGATATGAGTTGGTGCTTGGATTTGGGTATGAGCCACGATCAACTGTTTGCTTACGAGCGGCAGTTCAATCACGAGGTTGGTCATCGTCACCCGTTGGTCAGTGTTTGTCAGTACGACACGCGCGACTTCACCGGACCCGCAGTGCTAAATGCGCTAAAATGTCATGAAGATACATTTAAGTTCCCATTATCGAGATTTTTAGCGTCATGAGCGTAAGGGTTTGGAGGCTAAACTTGGGGCGATATTTCTAGCTCAAATGGGCTTGCGATTTGCCTGCTTCGGTGTGCCATCCCATGCCGGGTCTCAGGCAGAGGCAAAGTTTAAGTTTCTACATAGGGACCGGGTAGAGTTGGCGCAGCGAGTCCGGCTGGAGTGTTCTGGTGTGAGTCACACACCGTCGCTTGCCGTATGGCGGGAATCGCAGCTATCGGAAGTGTAGTTAGACACCTGTCATTGAAATCCGCCTCATCAGTTCGCGGCGCTATTTGTCGGTTCGCTTTGCACGTATGCTCAATCTCCTTGGGCAGGATTGTCGTTTCTGATCTGTCAAATCATACCGATGCCTGAGCTCTTCGAAGCCACCTCTAGGCTGCAGAGGCAAATGCCAATTGGCTTCAGAGGTATCCGGAATGCTCTGGCATTACTCTAAGAAATCCGCTCCGCCGTGTGAACTGGCATGCAAAATTGACCTCTGTACTGGGATAATCGGCATCCAGAAGTGACCCCCCTGATACTTCTGTTAAGAAGCTTCCTCGACGGAATAGGGTGCCGGTTGCTGTTCATTTTCACAAGCAAGGGTTGTTGTCGTGCAGGAGGCAATCCGAACGTGTGCGCTATGTGTTTTGGGCGCACCTCCGGGAAGCTATGCAACATAGCATCTCGAACATGATTGACACGCCTAGAAACGCTGTGCCACCCGAAGCGTCGAATGGCGGGGAAACTTCGACGAGATCAGCCCCCACGATATCGACGCCTGCCAAGAGACGCGCGACAAGCAGAGCGTCGAACCCTCCTGGTCCGCCAATTTCCGGTGTTCCGGTTCCGGGCGCCACGGAGGGATCAACGAAATCAATATCATAGGACACATATGTAGGATCGTTGCCTACGATGTCGCGGGCTTCCTGCATGACATCATAAGGTCCTCGATCAAAATACTCTTCGATCGGTATGATGCGAATACCCACCGAGGCGGCAAAATCGCGGTCTTCCATGTCGTAGGTAGTGCCGCGAATGCCTATTTGGACAACACGTTTCGGGTCCAGCAGCCCTTCTTCGACGGCACGGCGGAAGGGGGTGCCATGAGTATACATGGTGCCGCCAAAGTAGCTGTGGAATAGGTCGGTATGGCTGTCGAAGTGGATCATGCCGAGCGGTCGGTCCCGCGCCATCGACCTCAAGACGGGTAGGGTTGTCAAATGATCGCCACCTGCCGTCAGCGGGGTGATACCAGCAGCGCGGACCCGGTCATAAAAGGCCGTAATCCGCGCCATGCTGTCTTCGATATCCGCGGGATTTGGCGGCACGTCACCCAGATCGGCACAATTGGCGGCCTCGAATGGACGCACGCCGGTGGCCCCGTTCTGTGCCCGGATCATGGTAGAGGCGTCGCGCAGCTGGCGCGGACCATGACGGGGGCCAGGACGATTAGTCGTGCCGCTGTCCCAAGGCACCCCGATCAGCCCTATATCGACTTCGGACAGGCGCGTGTGGTCGAGATCGACATGCGGCAAACGCATGAAAGTAGGAACGCCAGCAAAGCGCGGCAGATCAAAGCCTGAGACGGGATGGAAGAAAGGATCGCTCATTCCGCGATGTCTTCGGCCCAGAGTTCCGGTTTTTCGTTTATGAAGCGCTTCATCAGCGCAATGCAATCCGGGTCTTCGGCGACCACGACTTCCACGCCGCGTTGGCGCAGAAACTCTTCATTGCCTCCGAAATTCGTGGTGTCACCGATAACCACACGCGGGATGCCAAACTGCACTATGGTGCCCGAGCACATCATGCACGGGGAAAGCGAGGTATAAAGAACCGTATCGCGATAGGTTTTCTGGCGTCCGGCCTTGCGCAGTGCGTCCATTTCGCCGTGCGCGATCGGGTCACCGCCCTGGACACGCTGGTTCCGCCCCTGGCTGACAACCTCGCCTCCGCGCGCTAGCACTGAACCGAT
Organism: Ruegeria sp. G7; assembly: GCF_056535465.1. NCBI lineage: Bacteria > Pseudomonadati > Pseudomonadota > Alphaproteobacteria > Rhodobacterales > Roseobacteraceae > Ruegeria > Ruegeria sp. G7. Next base: position 2,388,415 of record NZ_JBQFIL010000001.1, read on the forward strand.
CGGGCAGCCGCCTTCGTCGAAGCCGGCTTTGGCCTCCTCATAGGCGATCCGTAGGAGCCTTTTGTCATCATCTGACATCATCTGGGGGCCTCATTGTGTTGCGGGCGGTTGCGTGAAATGGGGCAGCACCTCCACAGAAGGTGACCAGGTCCCTTCTGCCGAAAGCTTGTCCATATGGTCAGCGATGCCAGCCAGGCTCGTGAACCACACATCGCGGCTCTCAAGCGTTTCTTCGATCCAGTTCTCGACCAGCCTCCAGCGTGCCAGCCGCCCGGTCAGGAAAGGATGGACGATCAGCATGAAAAACCCTCCGGCTTCGTATTGCGCTTCGAATTCTTCCCAGAACCCTGAGAGCCCCTGTGACGGTGATTTCACAGGCATCATATAGCCAATCTCGTCGTAATGAGCAAAGGGCGGCCAGTCGTCGGTGCCCCAATGCACAGGCATCTCGTAAAGCTGGCCGTTGGCCGCGTTTAGAGCATAAGGGATGTCGTCAGCCATTAGCGAACTGTCATAGCGCAGCCCATGCTCCAGCATCAGTTCCACGACTTCGTCGGTGATGTTATAGACCGGCGCGCGATAGCCGGTTGGCGTTCTGCCGCAAATACGCTTATGGGCCTCCAATGCGCGTTCGAACGGTTCGCGCTGGTTCCCATAGGTGGTAATCGGGTCTTCGTGGATCCAGCCATGATGGCCGATCTCGTGGCCGCCTTCGAGAATGGCCTCGATGGTTTGCGGGTACTGTTCCAGGCACCAGCCCGGGATGAAGAAGGATTGCTTCAGACCAAAGCGTCTGTACGTATCGAGAATGCGCGGCACCGCGATGTTCGGCCCGTAACGCCCCATCGAGGTCGGATAGAGCCTGCGATGGCTGTCTTCGGGGCGGGCAACATGGATCAGGCTGTCTGCATCCATGTCAAAGGTGATCGCCACGGCGCATTTCGCGCCACCTGGCCAGGGTATCGGGTTTCGGATCATTATAGGCCCTCTTGCAAAATATTGGCGCTGGCAGTGTCCCAGCCCAGCCACAGATGTGCGCCCGGTTCCAGGTCAAGTTCCAACAGCGCGCGCTCTTGCATTTGCACTTTGAACTCCAGACCGTCGGCACCCTCGAGGAAAAGCGTCACGACCGAACCGATAAACTCTTCAGAAATCAGGGTGGCCTGCGCCTTGTTGGCCGTGTCTGGTTCTGTTCCGGACAAGGTCAGCAGATCCGCCGAAACTGCAAAGCTGACCGAGCGGCCTTTTGCCGGCACCGTTTGTGGAGTTTGGGCGGTGAACGTGCCTTGCGGTGTTGCGATCTGCGTACCCTTAGCGTCGACCCCCAAGACCTCTCCGGTCAGAATGTTGTTGCGCCCCACGAATTCGGCGACAAAACGGTTTGCCGGCGCGCGATAGATGTCTTTGGGCGCCCCAACCTGCGCGATGTCGCCCTGGCTCATGATGACGACCCGGTCGGCCATGGCGAAAGCTTCTGACTGTGAATGGGTGACGTAAACAAACGTGATACCCAGTTCCTTTTGCAGCTTGGTCAGCACCCCCTGCATCCGGATCACCAGATTGGCGTCGAGCGCAGAGAGAGGTTCATCCAAAAGCAGCATCTTTGGTTCCATCACAAGGCTGCGGGCCAACGCCACCCGCTGTTTCTGCCCACCGGAAAGTGTTGCGACATTGCGCTCGGCGAACTCCGCGATCTGCATGCGTTCCAGCCAGTCCAGCGCCCTGCGCTTGCGTTCCGCTGCGGCTACCCCGCGCATCTTCAGCCCGAACTCTACATTTTCGCGCGCTGTCAGGAAGGGGAATAGCGCCAGAGACTGCCAAACGAGTGGCGTGTCCCGTTCATGCGGTTTGACGTCATTCATAAGGCGTCCGGCAATTCGGATCTCGCCGCCCGTCGGCGCCTCCAAACCCGCGAGCATACGCAGCGTCGTGGTTTTGCCGCAGCCGGACGACCCCATGATGGCCAGAAACTCTCCCTCATGGATCTCGAGGTTCATATCCCGTACGGCCACAAAGTCATCAAAGCGTTTTTCAACATTGTGGAAAGTTACAAGCGGTTTAGTCATGTCAGGAATGGCTCTTGATCTGGCGGCTGATGAAAATCACCTGAGCGGCGACCACCAGCGTCATTGAGGTCAGGAAAACAAATGTCCCGATGGCGTTGACCTGAGGGTCAATGTTACCTTGAACGATTTCGAGGATCACGATGGGAACCGTCTTGTTCAGGCCCGAGACAAACCAGGCCACCGCGAATTCGTCAAAGGATACTGCCGCAGTCAGGCACAGCGAAGAGATGATGGCGGGCAGACAGAAAGGCACGATGACATGACGCATTGCCTGCCACTCGGTGCCTCCAAGGTTCCAGGCGGCAGCTTCGAGATCAGGGTCCATCTGGTGCAATCGAAGCCGAATGATCGCCATTGCAAAGGGAGCGGTTAGCACGGAATGCGCCATGATGATGCTCCACAGTTGCCCCGAAAGCCCGAGCCGGGACAACCATGCGAGCATGGCTAGCGCCATGATGATCAACGGAATGGTCGGCGGCAGGAGGATCAAGGCGAGATAAGGTCCCTTGAAGCGGAAGTTGTAGCGGAAGTCGGTGTAAGCGGTGCAGAACCCCAAGGTCGTTGCCAGCAGGGCTGTGCTTAGGGACACGATCACCGAATTACGGACCGCTTGCCATACATCTGGATCCGTCAGGATTTTCACGTACCATTCGGTCGAGAATTCGCCCAGCGGGATGGTCGGAAAGCGTTGTGAATTGAACGAGAAAACAAGGCTGAAGAAGATCGGTGCAAACACAAAGGTGAAAATCAGCGCTACATAAACACCCAGAATGACATTCAATCCGCGCCCCTGCATCAGCGTGCTCCCTTGGGTTTGCGATACGCAAGCACAATGGCGGTGAACGCCACTGCGAACAGCGTCAGCATCATCATTATCGCAACAACTGCTGCCCGGGGCCATTGCTGGCCGGATTTGGTGGTGTCGAGGATCAGGATGGGCAACGTCGGTTCCTGTGAACCGCCGAGATAGAAGGGCGCTACGAAATCTCCGAACGCAAGGATAAAGCAGAACAAGGCCGCCACGATGAACCCAGTTTTTGAAAGCGGCAGGACAACACGCCAGATCGTCGCCAAGGGCTTGCATCCCAGATTGCGCGCTGCTTCTACCAACGTCTTGTCGATATTGGCCATTGTCACGGTCTGCAGGATTACCGCCAGTGGCAGTGTCAGGGTCAGATAACCAACCACTGTCCCGAAATGGGTGTTTAGCATCTTGTAGGGCCCAAGGCCGACATAGCCCAGCATGGCGTTTAAAACACCACTTTCGGCCAGTATGACGTACCAGGAAAAGGTCCGCACAAGGTAGGATGTGAAGAAAGGAATGATAAGCAGGAACACCGCCCATCGGCGCAGGTTTTCAGAGGCGCGGAATGCCAGCGCCCAGGCGGCGGGAAATGCCAGCATCATGGCGATGCTGGCGCTCAGCGACGCAATGAACAGCGTGTACCAGTAGCTGTCCCAGAAATAACCGCGCGTTAGCATCCGCTGCCAGTTCACGAACTCGAAGGCCTCGGTCATGCGATAGTTCTTCACCACGAAGAACGAAATAGCGATCATGAACAGTACTGGCCCGACGAAGAAAATCAGCTGCCACAGAATGATGGGCAACCTCCAAGTCAGGGCATAAAGGTCGACTTTGTTTTTTGGTCTCAAGTGCTTCAGTCCTCGCCATGTGACGGGCGACCGATCGGGCCGCCCGTCAGCGCTTTAGGCGTTCTTGTATTCAGACCAAAAGTCGTTCCAATCCTCCAGCGTCTGCTGTTTGGGAATGTCGCGATAGTGGATGCGCCCTTCGTTTATAAGAGCGATCGGGTCATTGGGCATGCCATCTATCTGGTGGCTGCGCTTGGCCTCGTTGGGGTCAACCTCCTGCAACAGTTCACGACCGCCTTTGGTGACGCAGAAACCGGGATAAGCAAGCATCTGGGCTGACTTCACCTGACCTTCGGGTGACAGCATGTATTGGATGAAGGACTTCACAAGATCCGTTTTGCTGCTGCCCTTGCCGATACAGTAGCTTTCGGTGAACTGAATGCCGCCTTCCTTGGGAATGACCGACGCCACTGGCGCGCCATCGCGTTCCAGCACACCAGTAATCCAGTCGCCAATGCCACACATTGCCAGCATCTCGCCATTCTTCAGCCCGTTGAAGGTTCCTCCGTAATCGAAAAACCCGCCAACCTGTTCGCGCAGGCTCATCGTGGTGTCTTGCACCGCTTGCCATTGATCGTCATTGAGATCCCAGAGTCCCGCCCCATTGCCGTTCTTCAGGCTCATCATGCCGAGGTTGGGCAGATGCCAGTCAAAATGACCCACCTTGCCCTGCAGTTCGGGTTTCCAGAAGCCTTCATAGCTCGATGCTTCCTCGGCGCTCAGGGCGGTGGTGTTGTAGGACACCCCCAGGTGCCCGCCGCGCAGGATCATCGAATAAAGAGTGTCTCCGTCCCAGTGGCCCGGGAACTTCGTGAAGTCCTCGTGCAACATGTCATCGAAGGGGTAGTCGTTGTGGTCAAGTTCCTCAATGTAGCCGGCCGCGTTCAGTTGCTGCACGAACTCGCCATCTGATAAGATAATGTCATAAGTGCCAGGAGGCGATTGCGCGATTAGTGCCAACATATTGTCCCCGCCTGCATAGTATTTGGGCACAAACTTAACGTTGTTGGCCTCTTCAAATGCGCCCACCATGTCGGGTTCACCATGGCCATACCATGCCAGCATGTTGATTTCAGTGGTCTGCGCCCAGGCGCGACCCACAAAAGGAGTTGCTAAGGCGATACCGCCACCTATCCGCAATACGTCTCTTCTCAGATATTGTTTCTTGTTGTTTTCTTGAGATTTTTTCATAAATCATACTCCGCTGCTGTCTGGTCGTTTTTTGCGCCCGCGTTTGGCTTTGGACACGGGCGGAAAGCCCTTTTGCAAAGACTACTCAGAATCCGGAGTCATAGGAAATTTATGCGTGAAATGGATGCATTAAGCCTTCTTATGTCAGACCTCTCTGGCGACCTTGTCGACCAGCACGTTTTCGATCGTCCGGGTCAGCCGTTCCGCAGCCAGATTGCCCCAGCTGCCCAGTCGGGTCTGCCGATAGAACAGTCCAATTCGCAAGGGTTCCAGAGCAGGCAGTCCCTCGTCCCCTGAAATCAGCCGCATGCCTTTCTGGGTGGTTGGCGTCGTCAGGCACGTAAAGCCAAGCCCATCGCGTACGGCGTCCTGAACTGCATCGATATTGGGACTTGAGAACACCACCCGCCAATTCCGCTGGACCGACTTCAGAGCATCTGTCATCCGCTGGCGGTAAACGCAGCCCGGAGGATGTGCCACAAGTGGTAGGTCGTCGAACTGGTCTGGGCGAATGGTGTCGGCACCCACCCAAACCGGCTGTTCCTGCCACTGCTGAACAAGGAACTGCGGATCGCCGCCTTGATAAAGCGCGACAATGATGTCGAGCTCGTCACGCATCAATGCGTCGTGCAGATTCTGTGATAAATCGCAGTTGATCGTCACCCTAAGCCCGTCGTTTTCTTTCGCTAGGGATGTGACTTCTTGCTGCAATAGCCGAACGCCATAATCTAGCGGCAGGCCGATACGCAGATCCATGTCTGCATCCGGCCTTTCAAAAAGACCCATGGCCATGTCGTTAAGCCGCAGAATCTGCCTTGCGTGCATGGCCAATGCTTCGCCCTTTTCGCTGACATGCATTGTCCGACCTTTCTGTCGGATAAGCTTGTACCCCACGAGGTCTTCCAGACGCTTGATCTGCAGGCTGACCGCTGGTTGCGAACGGTTGAGAAGATCGGCAGCGCGGGTGTGGCTCTTGACCTCGATCACGGTGACGAAGGTTCGCAACAGATCGGTTGGCAAGTTAACGACGCGCATGTCATCGAATTTCGAATACTAATCCATAGATTGCAATAATAAATTTCTGTTATCCCGATATGTTGCCTATTCTGCCCTTATGCAGCGTGATGCTTTTCACAAATTGTTCAAATCAACCGGGCCTGTTGTTCTGCCGGTAATCCATGTGCTCGATCTGCCACGCACCTTGCGGAATGTGCGAGAGGTCATAGGTGCAGGCGCCGCCGGGTGCTTCTTGATCAATCATGATTTCGAGCCCGAGCGTTTCCTGCCCATCATCAGCAGTACGCGCGCGGCATATCCGTCCCTTTGGATCGGCGTCAACTTTCTGGCAGTCACGGGGAAGGAGGCATTCCCGATGCTGGGGGCGCTGGCATCGGAAGGCATTACTGTCGATGCTTACTGGGCCGATGACGCTCGCATCGACGAACATGGCGAAAACATCGAAGCACGAGAAATTGCTCAGATTTACGAGGACAGCGGCTGGAACGGCCTGTACTTCGGGGGCACTTGTTTCAAGAAACAGCGTGAGATTGAGCCTAGGCATTATGCGGATGCTGCCCGCGAAGCATGCGCCTTCATGGACGTTGTCACGACATCGGGCGTGGCGACAGGTCAGGAAGCGGACCTTGGCAAGATTGCCACCTTCCGACATGCCATTGGGAACAAGGCTCTCGCGATCGCGTCCGGCATCACGCCGGAGAATGCTGAAAGCTATCGCGATGTAGATTGCTTCATGGTTGCCACAGGTATCAATGAAGCAGGCAATTTCTATGACATCAACCCTGCAAGGCTTCACGCATTGATGCAGGTAACACGCTCCCTCGGACAGAGAGAAAAACCATGACAGCACGAAACAAAGGCCCGCGCGACGATCGCTGGTATCTCAACATTATGGCCCCGAACACAAAGGGGGACAAGTTTGCCTGGCTGGATCCGACCTCGATCTATATTAACGGTGCGGCCTTCGACGATCTTCTTGATGATCTGATGGCTGATCTGCAAGGCGTTGAGTATGACCTTGTTGGTGGGCTGGACGCGATGGGCTTTGTGCTTGGGGCCGCAATTGCGGCCCGTTCCGGCGTGGGTTTCCTGCCCATCCGAAAGGCCGGCAAACTGTGTGTGGACACTGACAAGGTGAGTTTCGGAAATTACTCTGGCCGCACACAGGAGATGGAGATGCGCAAACCTGCATTTGGCGCAGGCACGCGGGTTCTACTGGCCGATCAATGGGTCGAGACCGGTGGTACGATGGAAGGTGCGATCCGACTGGTCGAACGTCAAGACGGTGTCGTGGCCGGGATTTTGGCCATAGCGATTGAGGAAAACGAGCGCACAGAGAGTTATCGCAAAGCTTTCCCTTGCATTTCTGCCGTTGTTCCAGGGTCGCGCTGGCAGGTAGAATGCAATGCACAAACGCTTAGCAGCTTTGACAACTACTCGCCGGAACTGGCGTTTCCGCGCTAAAGGTTCAGCCTGCCGATACGCTGAACGACAGTATGTCCGGCGTAACCCCTTCGCCGTTGACAGGTGTCATGTCTTGGGGACAGGCCGACATCACGGCGATAAGATCGGTTTCAGCCCGCAGCGAAATCCGGTCGCCCGCGCGCGCGACCGGAGGTTCAAAGCTGGTTGATCCATCCGCCTCGAGCGGCACATTCATCCAGATGTTGAACGGGGCCGGGATAAGCGGTGCCTTCAGCCCGATGGCGATAAGCGCCATGCGCAGGTTGTCCGCACAATTGTCGTGATAGTCTTTACAGCCCAGTTCGCGGTACCTCGCGTGATCACAGCAGGCGATAACCGTATCGTGCACGCCCGGCGACGTGTCTTTGGTGATCGTCAACAAGGGTCTCCGCTGGTTGCTGACCAAGGCATCGCCAACCTTCGGGAAGATTGAGGCAATCGAGGTATGCAGATGGGGCATCGACAAATGTTCGTCCATGTTCCCGGCGGCAAACGCGAAGAAGTCACAGACCTGATGACCGCTTGGATTGACGATGCTGAGAACCTGCCCCCGCGCAAGCCTGACCGCGATGCCGCATCGGGCAGGTATCTCGTAAGTGCACCCCAATTCCGCAGTCCCGTCTTCCGAGATCGCGATATCAACGCTCTGGTTTGATCCGTCCGGGACGGAAACATCTATGCTGCTCATGTAAATCCTCTTTTCGAACGAACATTAAGACCAATTGCGATTTGCTGCGGAGTATGGAGTAAGCGATGATTGTTTGGCATTACGATTCTTCGCATCTGTGGCCTATAGCCATTACGAAAAACCCCCGTTTGTCCAACATCAATTTTTCGAGGTTCAGACAATACGGGCCAGTGGCCCGAGCAGAGACTATTCATAGAACGTACAGTCTTGCACTGCAGCGAATGGCCTTGTCAGAAGAACTTGAGCTGAGGAGGGCAGGGGCTCAACAACTGCGTAGAGAACTCGCACTCGCCGTTTCGACGAAGAGTGCGCGCGATGCAGCATTTCAGGCGCTTACGAAGTTTGCAGAAGTTCGCCGCCGTCCACTCGTCCGCCTACAACCACTTCAACCGGGAACGATCGCTGACCAGCTGAGGCAGCTTCTAGTTGACAGGTATCGCCGCTTCAGCCGATTGGCGTCAGCTTTGTTCTGGATAGGATTCGTCTTACAGTACCAATATGTCCAAAAAATCCATCAAGAATCCCTGAGGCAGCATGCATTGAGTAACATCCGTCTAAATCGTAGTGCAGACTTCACAAGGCAAGTTAATCTCTTTGTCTTTTCAGGTTAGACCGGTGAGAGAGTTTATTCCGCGCTACAAATCAACCGATCAAGCATTTCGAACTTTAGCTTTATGAACTCAAGCACGCGGTTCGACGAGGCTGGCATGCTTCGGGCGCTGAGCGTGACGCATCCCAAGTGCCGGTCGGGGTCACCTATTTTTATCGGCAGTGCTGTCAGAGTCTTTTGCCGTTGCATCATGAAGACCACCGAAAAAGGCAAAACGGTTAGGGAGTCTGAACCCGTCAGAACGTTCACAACCGCACTCAAGGACCCGCCTGTGAAACTGATTTTGAGGTCTCGCATACCGATACCGTCCAGCGTGTTTCGCAAATCACGAAACAGCGGGCTGTTCGCAGGTGGCGCGATCCAAGAATACTCGGTGATATCTTCCAGCTTCACCTCCTTTTTGCGCGCCAATGGGTGCCCAACACGGCACGCAATGACGTTTCGACCAGGCAGGATTTGACGAAATTCGTACTCATCAGACACGTCTGCCGGGCGCATGGGGAGAATGGCCAAATCCAGAGTTTCAGCGGACAACTGCGACAAAAGTTCAGTGGGGTATCCATAGGATTGGTCGATCCTAATATTGGGGTAATCGGCTTGAAACTCTGCAATCACGTTCGAGATAACACCGTCCATGAAGATCGGCGTACCCGCAACCCGCACCGCACCGGCAATGCCTTGACGGTGTTCGTCCACAACGCGACTTGCATGGCGACCCGCGCTTAGGATTCTTTGACCTTCCTGCGCAAGCGCAAGACCAAGCTCAGTGGGTTGCAATGGTCTTCGGGTCGGCAGGAACAGGGGCTCTCCCACCCTGTCCTCCAGGAGAGAGACGCTTCTGGAGACACTGGGTTGAGATTTCCCAAGCAAAGCAGCGCCTTCGGTCAACCCTCCGGCCTCGACAATAGCCGCGAGAATCTCGAGATGTCTGGGATCAAGCTTCATAACTCAAAGTTATATTGATGGTCGAAAATTCGATCAAGAGTGCTGTCTTTGCCTGCTAGCTTTCCCTCCAGACCCGCAATCCGTCGCTTGTCAGGAACCCGCCCAATGGCTCTCAGCACCACCAGCATCAATGGTCAGAAAGTCCGGTTCGGCGTAGGATTGCGCGACGACATCTGCGCGGAGTTGGCGGAGCTGGGATCGAACAAGGCGCTGATCCTGTCGACGCCTCAGCAAGTCGATATGGCAATGGAGCTTGCGACAACCGTTGGGGATCGTGCTGCAGGCGTCTTCACTCGGGCAACAATGCACACCCCGATTGGCGTGACCGAAGAAGCGGTTGAACACGCGTTGTCAGTCAATGCCGATAGCATTGTCTCTATCGGTGGAGGTTCGACGATTGGCTTAGGCAAGGCGATTGCCCTTCGGACCGGTTTGCCACAAATCGCCATCCCGACCACATATGCCGGCAGCGAGGCTACTCCGATCCTGGGCCAGACTAAGGATGGCATCAAAACTACCCTGACAGACCCGAAGGTTCTGCCGCGGGTCATTCTGTACGATCCCGAACTTGTGGCGTCATTGCCGCCCGCAATGACAGTGACCAGCGCCTTGAACGCAATGGCTCATGCTGCCGAGGCACTTTATGCCAAGGATCGCACGGATCAGACCACGGAATTGGCGATCGACGGCCTAAAGGCGTTTGCGGATGGTCTGCCGATCATTGTCGAAAACCCCGACGCCCTGAAAGCCAGAGGAGAAACGCAGCGTGGTGCATGGGCCTGCGGCACGGTACTTGGTCTGGTCGGAATGGCTCTGCATCACAAGCTTTGTCATACGCTCGGCGGGTCCTTCAATCTGCCGCACGCGGAAACCCACGCGATCGTTCTGCCCCATGCCATCGCCTACAACGCGGCGGGTGTACCGGATCTGTTGGTACCCGTGTCGGACATTCTTGGAGGTTCTGAGCCCGGCCAGGTTCTTTGGGATTTTTCCAAATCCATGGGCGCACCAATGGCTCTTAAAGACTTTGGCCTGTCAGAGTCCGATCTGGATCGCGCCACCGAAATCGCTCTCAAAAACCCGTATTGGAACCCGCAGCCGGTCACTGCTGATGGGCTGCGGACGCTTCTTCAAAACGCGTGGGCGGGAAACGCCCCAAGCGTTTGACTTCACCGTGTCAAGGGAGGGACACATGATCACACGACGCAAATTGCTGCAATCCAGCGCGGCAACCGGCCTCGGTTTGGCCGCCGGAACGCTCGCTGCGCCCGCTATCGCTCAGGGCGCCAAGATCAAGCTGGGCTATGTCAGCCCGCAATCAGGTCCTCTGGCCGCCTTCTCCGAGGCCGACAAGTTTATTCTCGACAATTTCGCCGCGTCCGACGCCGGTGCGAATTTCGAAGTCATCGTCAAAGACAGCCAGTCAAACCCGAACCGCGCCGCAGATGTCGCTGGCGAGCTGATCGTCGACGATGAGATCGACCTCATGCTGGTCGCTTCGACACCAGAAACGACCAACCCGGTTGCCTCGACCTGTGAGGCCGAGGAAGTGCCCTGTATTTCCACTGTAGCCCCGTGGCAGCCGTGGTTTATCGGCCAACAAGGCAACCCAGGCGGTCCAGCCAGCTGGGAGCCGTTCTACTACGCCTATCACTTCTTCTGGGGGCTGGAGGATGTGATCTCGGTCTTCACCGCGATGTGGAACCAGCTCGAGACCAACAAACAGGTCGGTGCATTGTTCCCCAATGACGGCGACGGCAACGCTTGGGGCGATCCGAATGTAGGCTTCCCTCCAGTCTTGTCCGAACTGGGGTATTCACTGACTGATCCGGGGCGTTACCAGAACCTGACCGACGATTTCTCGGCCCAGATCAATGCGTTCCGTCAGGCGAATGTCGAGATCGTCACCGGCGTGCCGATCCCGCCCGATTTCACGACTTTCTGGAGCCAAGCCAAGCAGCAGGGCTTCACGCCAAAGGCCGCTAGCATCGGCAAAGCCATCCTGTTCCCGCAGGCGGTTGAGGCGTTGGGCAATGCAGGCAACAACCTGAGTTCCGAGGTCTGGTGGTCGCCCACGCACCCGTTCTCATCGTCGTTGACAGGTGCAAGTTCGGCTGAACTGGCGCAAGGATACATGGCTACCACCAACCGCCAATGGACCCAACCCATCGGTTTTGTTCACGCGCTGTTCGAAATGGCGGCCAACGTCATGGGCCGCGTGGATGATGCGGGTGACGGCGATGCCGTGGCCGAAGCCATCGCCGCAACGCAGTTGGAGTCAATCGTCGGTCGGATCGCCTTTGATGGCGCGGGCCTGCCGCCCTTTGCCGCGCAAAACGTAGCGAAAACGCCTTTGGTCGGCGGTCAGTGGCGGCTGCTCGACAACGGCAGCTACGACCTTGTGATCGTAGATAACTCCTCAGCGCCCGAGATTCCGACTGCGGGTGTCATGGAAGAAATCTCCTGATCGTAATGCAACCAGTGCCCCGGTCTTATCCGGGGCAGGACGACCGGTATGACCATTCTCTCGCTCAAAAACGTCTCGAAAAGTTTCGGCGCGCTGACCGTGACCGACGATGTCAGCTTTGACGTCGCGCAAGGGCAGGCATTAGGGATCATCGGCCCGAATGGGGCGGGGAAATCGACGCTGTTCAACCTGATAACGGGGAACCTCATGGCAGATGCCGGGTCGATTCAATTCGACGGGGCAGACGTGTCGCGCGTGCCGCCGATGCAACGGTGCCTGTCCGGGATCGGGCGATCGTTCCAGATCCCCCAGCCGTTTGATCACCTGACGGTTTTTGAGAACCTTCTGGTGGCTGCGACGCACGGGCAGGGTAAGTCCGAACATGAGGTCGAAGCGGACTGTGCCCGCATCTTGGAACAGACCGAGATGGCCGACGTTGCCAATGACCCGGCAGGTGGCTTGCGTCTGTTGCAACGCAAGCGGTTGGAACTGGCCCGCGCGATGGCGACCAATCCAAAACTGCTGCTGCTGGACGAAATCGCTGGGGGGCTGACTGACGCCGAATGCATCGCCCTGATCGACACGATCAAAGGCCTGCACGCCAGCGGCGTGACGATCATCTGGATCGAACATGTGCTGCATGCGCTCACCTCGGTGGTCGAGCGGCTGTTGGTTCTGGATTTCGGCAAGGTAATTGGTCTGGGCGATCCGGATGAGATCATGAACAGCCGCGAAGTCAAAGAAATCTATCTGGGGATTGAAGTCTGATGAGTTTGCTGGAAACCCAGGCGCTGACAGCGCATTACGGAGATTTTCAGGCCCTTTTCGGCGTGGATATCCATCTGGAACAGGGCGAGACCGTCGCCATCATCGGTGCAAACGGGGCAGGGAAGTCCACCCTGATGCGTTCGATCTCGGGTGTGCTGACTAATGGTTCGGATCAGGTCCGGTTCGACGGCCAACCCATCGGTGATCTGACCTCGGATGAGATCATGGGGCGCGGCGTCGCGATGGTGCCCGAAGGGCGCAAGTTGTTCCCATCGCTGAGCGTCGAGGAAAATTTGATGATCGGAACATATGGCCGCAAGGTGCAGGGGCATTGGTCTTTGCAGACGATCTATGAGCTGTTCCCGATCCTGAAAGAACGGCGCACCCATCCGGGCACGGCCTTGTCGGGTGGTCAGCAACAGATGGTGGCTATAGGCCGCGCGTTGATGAGCAACCCGCGCGTCTTGTTGTGCGATGAGATCAGCCTCGGCCTCGCGCCCGTGGTTATCAAGGATATCTACGCCGCCGTCCCCCGCATTCAGGAGGCCGGGGCGAGCCTGATCGTGGTCGAGCAGGACATCGGTCAGGCGCTCAAGGTCGCCGACCGCGTCTATTGCATGATGGAAGGTCGCGTCACGCTAGAGGGCACGGCAGACACGCTCAGCCGCGAGGCCATTCATGACGCCTATTTCGGAGGGGCCGCCGCATGATCTGGATCGACACCATCATTCAGGGCGTCCTGCTGGGCGGGCTTTATGCCCTGTTCGCGGCTGGTCTCAGCCTTGTGTTCGGGATCATGCGGCTGGTCAATCTGGCGCACGGAGACCTGATCGTCTTTGCTGCCTACCTGATCCTGCTGCTTGTCTCGCTTATGGGCCTTTCCCCGTTTTTAGCGGTGTTCATCGCCGCCCCCATTATGTTCGGCGTGGGTTGGGCCTTGCAGCGCCACGTGCTGAACCGTGTGCTGGGGCCGGACATCCTGCCGCCTTTGCTGGTCACGTTTGGCTTGTCCGTCGTTCTGCAGAACGCGCTGCTTGAAGGGTTTTCCGCCGACAGTCAGCGCCTGCCAGCGGGTGAGATCACCACAGCCTCGGTGCAGGTGGGGGGGCTGAACCTTGGTGTGTTGCCTCTGTTGACCTTCGGCTCCGCGATCTTCGTGATCGTTGCGCTTAACCAATTGTTCTATCGGACTGAGCTGGGCCGTGCCTTCCGCGCGACATCCGATGATGCGGTCACGGCTGGGTTGATGGGCATCCGTCCCGAACGCATCTTTGCCACAGCGACAGCGATAGCCATGCTGGTGGTTACACTGGCCGCGCTTTATCTGGGCATGCGTGCGAACTTCGATCCCAATATCGGCCCCGCACGCCTGATCTATGCTTTCGAGGCAGTGATTATCGGCGGGCTGGGCAGCCTGTGGGGCACGCTTGCGGGTGGCATCATCATCGGCGTTGCGCAGACCGTGGGTGCCGCGATCAACCCCGAATGGCAAATCCTGGCCGGTCATCTGGCCTTTCTCATCGTGCTTCTAATCAAACCCAGAGGCCTATTTCCGAGGGCGGTGGACTGATGGCTGATACCTCACTGTACCGCGTCCAGACACAGACCCGCGCATCCTACAGTGCGGGGGCGGTCTGCATCGCTTTGATCGTCCTGTTTATCCTGCTGCCGACATTTGCCAGCCGAGGGTTGATTCAAGACCTGTTCTTTATCTTCACCATGCTTGTACTCGCGCAGTTCTGGAACCTGCTGGCGGGGTATGGTGGCCTTGTGTCCGTCGGCCAGCAAGCCTTCGTGGGCATGGGGGCATACGCCATGTTCGGCGGGGTCATCCTTTTAGGTATGGACCCGGTTCCGGCGATCCTGCTGGGCGGCGTCGCGGCCCTGATCGTAGCTATACCCACAGCCTTCTTCGCCTTCCGCCTTCAAGGCGCTTATTTCGCCATCGGAACATGGGTCATCGCCGAGGTCATGCGCCTGCTGGTGGCCCAATGGAAAGTGCTGGGTGGCGGCACCGGAACCTCTCTGCCGCGCACGGCCACGCGTGAGATGTGGGCGACGGAATGGATCCAAACTACCTTGGGCGTTCGAGGCGCAGCGGCGCGGGATGTCCTGACGTATTGGCTGGCATTGGCGCTGGTGATCGCAACGATTGCAGGCATCTACTGGCTGCTCAGAACAAAGCGCGGGCTGGCGCTGGCTGCCGTCCGGGACAATGTCGAAGCAGCGAAATCCGTCGGCGTCGATGCGGTGCGGATGAAGTGGTTGGTCTACCTCGTCTCAGCCGCGGGAACCGGGCTGACCGGTGCTCTGATCTACGTTCAGAAGCTGCGGATTTCACCTGATGCGGCGTTCTCGGTCACCGACTGGACGGCTTACGTGATCTTCATCGTCGTGATCGGAGGTATCGGTACCATTGAAGGCCCGATCCTGGGCGTTCTGATCTTCTTCATCTTGCAGAGCCTGCTGGCCGATTACGGCTCCTGGTACCTCATGGTGCTTGGGCTGATCGGGATTACCGTCATGCTCTTCGCCCCGCGCGGCATCTGGGGGCTGATCTCTGAGAAAACCGGACTTCAAATATTCCCCGTGCGCCGTCGTCTGGTGATTGGCGCGCAGTTGAACAAGGAGGATTGATCCATGAAAACACTCGCATTGACGGTCGCAGTCACAGCTTTGGGAACTGGCGCATTTGCTGGCAGTTCCCTGCCGGGAATGACGGGCACAGACCACTTGGGATTTACAGTTCCGAGCGTTGATGAGGCCGTCACCTTCTTTCAGGACGTGATCGGCTGCAATGTGTTCTACCCGCTGGGACCGTTCTCGGGCGGTGACAGCACCTGGATGGCGGACCACCTGAACGTGGACGCCAAGGCCGAAATTCCGACGATGCGGCTGGTGCGTTGCGGCAATGGCGCCAATTTTGAGATCTTCGAATACACAGCACCGGATCAGGATACGAAGCTGCCGCGAAACTCGGATATCGGCGGGCATCACATCGCGTTTTACACCACCGATATGGAAGGGGCCGTCAGCTATTTGCAGGACAAGGGCATTGAGGTTCTGGGCAACCCGACAACCATGACCGACGGCCCCAGCGCCGGTGAAACCTGGGTCTATTTCCTGGCTCCCTGGGGCATGCAGCTGGAACTGGTCAGCTACCCGGACGGCAAAGCCTATGAGGCCGAATATGACGGCCGCCTCTGGGACCCCCGGTCCTGAGGACTTCGAAGCACAAGGGAGAGAGCTTATGGCCACCATCACAACGGATGTGCTTATCATCGGCACCGGTCCGGCCGGGTCCGCAACGGCTGCTTTGCTGTCCAGTTATGGCGTCGAAAACATGGTCATCAACCGCTATCGCTGGCTGGCCAACACGCCGCGGGCGCATATCACCAATCAGCGCACGATGGAGGTGTTGCGCGACCTTGGTCACGAGGTCGAGGCCGAAGCCTATATGCATGCTGCGCATCAGGATCTGATGGGCGAGAACGTGTTCTGCGAAAGCCTCGCCGGTGAGGAAATCGGGCGCATGAAAAGCTGGGGCAATCACCCCTTGTCGAAGGCGGAACACTTGTTGTCCAGCCCGACCATGATGAACGATCTGCCACAAACCTTCATGGAACCGATCCTGTTTGGCACGGCCTGCCGCCGTGGCACTCAGGCACGGATGAGCACCGAATACCTGCGCCATGAACAGGATGGGGACGGCGTGACGACGACCTGTCTGGATCGTCTCTCGGGCGAAGAAATCACGATCCGCTCCAAGTATCTGGTTGGTGCCGATGGTGGCAATTCTCTGGTCGCCGAACATGCGGGATTGCCATTCGAAGGTCGGATGGGCGTCGGCGGGTCCATGAACATCCTGTTTCGCGCCGATCTCAGCAAATATGTCGCGCATCGGCCATCGGTCCTCTATTGGGTGATGCAACCGGGCGCGAATGTGGGGGGCATCGGCATGGGTCTGGTCCGTATGGTCCGCCCCTGGAATGAATGGCTGATAGTCTGGGGGTATGACATCAACCGACCCGCGCCCGAGGTGGATGAGGCGATGGCGACACAGGTTGCGCGCCAGCTTGTTGGCGACCCCGAGCTTGAGATCGAACTGATCAGCGCCAACACCTGGACCGTCAACAATATGTACGCGACGCATATGCAGAAGGATCGCGTATTCATCATGGGTGACGCGGCGCACCGGCACCCGCCGTCAAATGGTTTGGGTTCGAATACGTCAATTCAAGATAGCTTTAACCTCGCCTGGAAACTGGCAGCTGTCCTGAAAGGCCACGCCGGCGAGAGCCTGCTGGACAGCTACAGCGCAGAACGCGCGCCGGTTGCCAAGCAGATTGTCACGCGGGCAAACCAGTCCATTGGCGAATTCGGCCCGATCTTTGAATCGCTTGGCATGGCAGAAGGCGTCGACCCGGAGGTGATGCAAAGCAACCTTGAGGCCCGTACAGGCTCGACCCCTGAGGCCGCGGCGCAGCGCGCGGCCATCCGCGAGGCCATCGCCTTCAAGAAATACGAGTTTGATGCGCATGGTGTCGAGATGAACCAACGCTACGACTCCGGTGCCATCGAAAAGGATGGCCAGCCAGATCCCGGTTTCGATCGGGATGCTGAACTGCACTACCAACCGACAACATGGCCGGGTGCGCGCATTCCGCATGTTTGGGTGTTTGACCACGACACGGGCAACAAGCATTCGACGCTGGATTTGTGCGGTCGCGGAGAATTCACGGTGTTTACAGGGATAGGTGGTGAGGCCTGGGTGGCCGCCGCAAATGCGGTATCGCAGGAGTTCGGAATGCCCATTCGCTGTCACGTTATCGGGCCGCGCCAGACCTATGTCGACCACGCAGGAGACTGGGCACGGGCCTCGGAAATCTCGGATACGGGTTGTCTGCTGGTGCGGCCCGATCAGCATGTCGCGTGGCGCGCGGACGCTATCTCGGACGACCCACGGGCAGAGCTGCGCCGCGTTTTGACCAGAATACTCGCACGATAAGGACATTCGAAATGTTTAGTAAAACCAACGGTTACTTTACCGAAGAAAACTCGGCCGATGTTGTTATCGAGAGCATTGCCGAGTGCCCCGACCCGCGCCTCAAAGAGGTGATGGAGGTCATCATCCGAAAGCTCCATGAGGCGGTAAAGGAAATCGAGCCGAGCCAGGAAGAGTGGATGAAGGCCATCCTGTTTCTGACCCAGACCGGGCATATGTGCACCGATTGGCGTCAGGAGTTTATTCTGCTCAGTGACACTTTGGGTGTCTCGATGCTGGTCGATGCTATCAATTCACGTCGGCCCACCGGTGCGTCCGAGAACACCGTGCTGGGTCCGTTCCATGTCGACGGTGTACCGGAACTTGAGATGGGTGCCGATATCTGTCTGGACGGCAAAGGGGAAAGGATGCTGGTGCATGGCCGCATTCTGGATACCGATGGCCAACCGCTTGAGGGTGTTTCGATCGACGTCTGGCAGGCCAATGATGAAGGGTTCTACGATGTCCAGCAAAAGGGCATTCAGCCAGACTATAACCTGCGCGGAAAATTCAGAACGGGACCAGACGGGCGCTATCACTTTCTGGCGGTCAAGCCAAAGTACTATCCCATTCCCTATGATGGCCCCGTTGGTAAGATGCTGAAAGAGCTTGGGCGCCATCCGTACCGACCCGCGCATTTCCACTACATCATCGCAAAAGACGGCTACGACACGCTGACCACGCATATTTTTGATCCGGATGATGAATACATCAACTCGGACGCGGTTTTCGGCGTCAAAGAAAGCCTGATGGCCGAATTCAAACCCGTGGATGATCCTGAAAAGGCCAAGGCCCTGGGGATTGAGGGCCGGTATTACGACGTCGAACATGACTTTGTTCTGGCCAAGGTCTGAGCGATGACCAAACCCTGCATCATCTGCGTCGCGATCACCGGGTCTTTGCCACAAAAGGCGGATACCCCGGCCGTTCCGATCTCGATCTCTGAGCAAGTCGAATCCACTCAGGAAGCGTTCGAGGCGGGCGCGTCGATAGCGCATTGCCACGTCAGAACGGACGAGGGAGCGCCTACATCTGACCCTGATCGGTTCGCACGGCTACAAGAAGGTCTAAAGGCGCATTGTCCGGGAATGATTATCCAGTTTTCGACGGGTGGTCGCTCTGGCGCAGGGCAGGAGCGTGGCGGGATGCTGCCGCTGCGCCCGGATATGGCCTCGCTGACCGTAGGGTCGAACAACTTTCCTGCGCGCGTCTATGAGAATGCGCCACAACTGGTAGATTGGTTGGCGTCGGAGATCAAAAAATACGATATCAAGCCTGAGATTGAGGCTTTTGACCTGAGCCACATTTTTCAGGCTGCAAGCATGGCCGCCGATGAGCGGCTTGAAGGCCCGCTTTACGTGCAGTTTGTCATGGGCGTGAAAAACGCCATGCCCGCGGACAAACCTTCGTTTGATTTTATGGTTGAAACGCTCAGGCGACTTGCCCCGGATGCTGAATGGTGCGCAGCGGGTATTGGGCCCAACCAGTTGGTTCTGAACGAATGGTGTATTGAGGCCGGAGGGCATTGCAGGACCGGTCTTGAAGATAACATCAGGCTCGATCGAGACACTCTTGCGCCGTCGAATGCCGCATTGGTCAAGCGCACCGTTGACCTATGCGCCAAGTTTCAACGACCTGTCGCCTCGCCAGCCGAGGCGCGCGAGATTTTGGGCCTGCGGCCGTCATGATAACGAGGCACCAGATCAAACCGACACTTTGGGGGCGCGGCAGTTCGACCAATGTACAAAAGGTCTTGTGGGCGCTGCATGAACTAGACGTTGACCACGCACAGGTAGAGGTTGGCGGCCCTTTTGGTGGAACCGACAATGCACAGTTCTTTGCCTTAAACCCAAACCGGACGGTTCCGGTCTGGCAAACCGACGATCTGGTGCTTTGGGAGAGTCAGGCGATCCTGCGCCACCTCGCGCGCAAGCATGGGCATCTGTATGGTGCAGACGAGCGCGCAATGGCCGATGTTGATCGCTGGCTGGATTGGTTTGCGCTTGTCTTCTGGCCGCCGGTGCGGCTGCTGTTCATAGATGTGTATCGGGACAGGTCACTTGCGCTTGATGACACGCGAGCGCAGGATGCTCTGATCAAGGCGCAGGGTGCAATTCAGCTTGTCGCGGATCAGGTCGCAAAAGACCGGTATCTGACCGGTCCTGACTTTACCATCGCGGATATCGCCCTCGCCATCGGGTTGAACCGCGCCCGTGGATTGGATTTTGGCATTACATTACCGGCCTCGCTTTGCGACTGGCATGCCACGCAAAAAGCCCGCCCCGGATTTGCTTACGCAACCCGGGGAGAGCCGGACATGCCGGGGCATCAACAGGCGGCTGAATGATGACCCTCAGCTTTGTCGCCTCTGTCCTAGTCGACCGCATGCCTGCCTGTCGAAAAATCGATGGTTACGTTCACCCGGCCCTCGTTCAACAACCATGGCCGCACGGTGAAGGATCGCGCGCCGGACGAATGCATCGGATCGGTCGCTGCGATTTCCCTGGCATGGGCCAGGCTGTCGGCGCGGATGATCACCATCCCATCGCCAAGCCAGGTGTGCTCATCCTCTTCCCAATGCGGACCAGCCCCCAGCATGATGCCGCGCTGTTCCAACGAAACCTGAAACTTCAGGTGCTCTTCTATGTTCTCCATCACCGGACCCATTCCGTTCGTCGGGGTGGTGAAAACGACGTAGAGCTGTTTCTGCAGCATGCCTTTAGAGGCTTCGAGGATGTCGTCCTTGGTTATCTTCGGTTCAGCCATGATATTCTTCCTTCTCGCTCAGAGCGTTTCGCATACGTCTGCGTAGTCCAGACGCGGCAGGCGGCGGAAAATTCGGGATGTGTCCGCGTAGCCGAGGTTGCACAGGAAGTTCGATTTTATCGACGTCCCGTGAAAGAATTCCTCGTCGACCTTCGCATTGTCGAAACCCGACATTGCACCAACATCCAGACCAACGGCTCGCGCGGCGATCATGAAGTAAGCGCCCTGCAGGGATCCGTTTCGGAAGGCGTTAACCTGCGCCGCAGTCGCGTTGTTGCGAAAGATGTCCGAAGCATCCGGGTTGGGCGGGAAAAGCTTGGGCAATTCTTCATAGAAATTCAGGTCATAAGCTATGATCGCTGTCACCGGAGCACTGCGCATCTTTGGGCGATTGGCTTCGAACAGCGCGGGCTCCAGCCGATCTTTGGCGTCTTCCGACTGCACGAAAAGCACGCGCATCGGCTGCTGGTTCATCGAGGTCGGGCCCATCTTGGCAATATCGTACAACTCGCGCAGCGTCTCATCAGCGACTGCCTTTTCCTGCCAGCCATAGTGCGTGCGCGCTTCGGTCAGAAGCAGGCGCAGGGTTTCCGCATCGGCGGCGATCTGGGCGTCCTGCAGCTCTTGCGCGATGGCGCGCGCCGCCTCATCCGCCATTTGGTGTTCTTTGCTCATCAAGGGCTCCTCCGTGAATCAACGGTTCTAGTTAGGCATGTAATTTAATATAATACAATATTGTATAATTTAAGTGAGTGCGATACGTTTTGGTGAATGGCGGTGCGATCCGCCGAACAAATGGGAGGAAAACATGAAACGCTTTTTGAGTGCGTTGGCGCTGATGACGTTTGGAGCCGGCGCTGCATCTGCCGAGACCTTTAGCCTGACGATGTCGGCCAGCCATCCGACGGTCGTACCATGGGTTGGCCAGCTCTCGACCTTGATCGTGGCGGAATCAAACGCTCGGCTGGAGGCGATGGGCTCTGAAGACCGAATCGAGTGGACAGAGGCTTATGGTGGCTCGCTCTATGGCTTCAAGGATACTCTGGAAGCGGTTGGGGACGGTCTGACCGACGCCGGGTGGGTCGCCACGATGTGGGAAGGGTCAAAAATGCCCTTACAGAACGTGACTTTCTTTACCCCCTTTGTCTCGGATGATCTGGTAGCCACGCTGGAAATCATGAACGAGCTACACCGCGAACTGCCAGTATTGCAGGAGGCGTGGGACGATCAGAACGTCGTGTTCCTCGGCGCAAGCGGCGTCGAGACCTATCACCTGATGACCAATTTCCCCGTTAACTCTCTGGAAGACATAAAAGGGCGCAAAATCCTTGCACCGGGCCCATCCGCAAACTGGATCAAGCATCTTGGAGCGGTGCCGGTGAATGGTGCTCTGCCAACCTACTACAATCAGATTCAGACAGGTGTCGCCGATGGAATGGTTGTGATCCTCACGGGCGCGTTTCCCAACAAGCACTACGAAGTTGCACCTTACGTAACCCTTGTGGGTATCGGTGCGCAGATGACCGGTGGCTTTGGGATCAACAAGGATGTTTGGGATGGTCTGTCTGATGATGTCCGCAAGGTACTGACGGAACTGGGCGAGGAATATACCGTCGCTCATGCCGAAGAGGTCATGGCGCGTTATGACGATTTTCTTGCAAAGCTGCCCGAGGTCGGTGCCATCGTGACCGAACTGCCCGCCGAAGACCTGGCGGAATGGAAGACCGGACTACCAAACCTCGCCGGTGAGTGGGCGGCGACGAACGCTGATCTGAATGCGGATGAGGTCGTCAACGCCTATATGGCCAAAGTGCGGGCGGCGGGGCTAGAACCCAAGATCGCCTGGGACGAGCGCTAAGGCCAGCACGACATGACAAGCGAACGCGCCTTTCGTCGCCGAGTTGACCTGATAGAGGCCGGAGTTGCCCAGTTGACCAGCGTGGTCGGCGGGGCGGCCTCGATCTGGATTTTCTGCCTGATGCTTCTGATTTGCGCCGACATCTTCGGGCGCACGGTGCTTAATGCGCCTATTCAGGGTGTGGCCGAGATTGTAGCAAACTCGATTGTGGCAATTGTGTTCCTGCAGGCGGCACATGCTCTTATGACGGGACGGATGACTCGGACCGATATTCTGATCGGATATCTTGAGGAAGAACGCCCCTTTGCTGCGGCGCTCATTCGCATCGTCTTTCATCTGGCCGGGATCTTTGTCTTTGCGGTAATCGCGCAAGGAACATGGCCCAAGCTGGTGGACGCATGGGTCGAAGATGAGTTCTTTGGCGCGCAGGGCGTCTTTACCGCGCCAATATGGCCTATAAAGGCCTGCTTGTTCGGGGGCTCAGTTCTGACCTGCCTGGCGTTTGCAGTGCAGGTTCTTAAGGACATAAAAACACTTGTATCCGAAGGCCGTGTCGCACCTTTGACGGTTCGTCATTCGGTGATCCGGAACCCAAAGGGCTGGCCCTATATCCTCGTATTCGTTGGCATGCTGATCCTGGGATACGCATTGTTCGCAGCCGATCTGAGCCGCTTGCAGATCGGTATGGTCACTGTGGCTTTCATGCTGCTGCTGATCTTCTCGGGCGCGCATATTGCGGTCGCACTGATCGTGCTTTCTTTTCTGGGTATCTGGTTGATCCGCGATAATCCAAACGTTGCCGTCAGGTCGTTGGCGCTCGCGGCAGACGGCGCGATCAACCGGTATCTGTTTGGAGTAGTCCCTCTGTTTGTTTTGATGGGATTGGTGGTGGACGTTGCTGATATCGGCAAAGATGCGTTCCGCGTCGCGGCATGGATGCTGCAGCGGATCAAGGGTGGGCTGGGCATGGCCACAGTTGCAGCCAATGCTGTGTTTGCGGCGATCACGGGGATATCGATCGCGTCCGCTGCTGTGTTTTCACGCGTGGCCGTGCCGCAGATGGTTGCCAACGGCTACAATAACCGCTTTGCGCTTGGCGTCGTTGCCGGGTCATCGGTGTTGGGCATGTTGATCCCACCAAGCCTGCTGTTGATAATCTACGGTGTTTTGGCGGAACAATCGGTCGGGGCGCTGTTCCTTGCGGCCATCGTGCCGGGTGTTCTGCTGGCGACGGTGTTCGGTGCAGGGATTTGGCTGATGGCCCATTTCCGCCCCCGCCTTGTGATGCAATCCGATCGACCCACGGTGATCGAAGGTGAAACATGGGGCAGTGCCGCACGCAAAATGGGACCCATTGCGTTTCTGGTGTTGATCGTCCTCGGCGGGATTTACTCGGGCGTGTTCACTCCGACCGAAGCCGGTGCCGCCGGTGCGGCTGCGGCTTTGGTGGTCGCCCTTGCTAGGCGCAAGCTGACTTGGGCCCGGTTCTGGCGCGTTTTGGTAGATACCGGTCTCGTTTCTGTCTCGATCCTGATACTGATCGTGGCGGCTTCGATGTACTCTCGCATGCTGACGTTATCGACCATCCCGCAAGAGGTAACATCGCTGTTCACCGATTCCGGTTTCGGTCTTTATGGCTTCATGATGATCTATCTGGGGATCGTGGTGGTAATGGGTATGATATTGGATAGCACCTCGATCATGCTGATCCTGCTGCCGCTGACGCTGCCGATTGTTGAAGGGCTGGGCGGAGACCTGATCTGGTTCGGGATCGTCACGGTGATTGCCATAGAAATCGGGCTTCTGACGCCGCCTTTCGGCCTTACGGTCTATGTGGTGAAATCCACAATCGCCGACCGCAACACGACCCTCGGCGACATCTTTGTTGGAACTTTCCCATTCGTAATCATGATGACCGTCGTAACCCTTGTTTTGCTGTTTGTTCCCGCACTCAGCCTTGTATTCAGATAGGAGACAAACGTGCATTTCATCGTTCACGCCGTTGACAAACCCGATGCGCTGTTGCGGCGTCAGGCCGTCATTGATGCCCATCGCTCCTATGCGCACGAGGCCCCGGCCAGACACGGCATTCAGGTCCTGATTTCCGGCCCGCTTTTCAAGGATGATGGCGTGACAATGGGAGGGTCGTTCTTTTTGCTCGACGCCCCGGACCGCAGCGCTGTGGACGCTTTGATCGCGGAAGATCCAATTGCCAACGCGGATATTTGGGAGAGCGTGTCAATAAGACCATTTCTTCTGCGGGTGAACACCTTTGCAGGATCTGAGCAGGCATGAATTGGCAGCTGATCCCCATCGCCGTTTTCATCGGCGCAGCACTCGCTGCACAACCCGCCATCAACCAGACTGCTGTTCGGGTGCTTGGAACGCCGATCGCGGCTTCGATTATTTCGGTTTCGATCACATTGGCGATGATGATCGCTTTCTTCCTAGTGACCGGAGCCAGATTTCAACTGTCGACCGTATGGTCCCTGCCTTGGTGGATACTGCTGGGTGGCGCGGTAGGTTTTTTGTTTGTTTTCGGCGGTGTAACGGTTGCACCCGCCATTGGTGCGGCGGTCTTTTTCGTCTGCATTGTTGCCGGACAACTTGTTGGAGCCGCCCTGATCGATCATTTCGGGGCATTCGGAATGACTGTGCGACCCATCAGCCTGTTGCGCGTCGCCGGGATTTCAATTGTCCTGTTCGGTGTGATACTGGTGATCATCGGATCGAGGTAGCCATGCCCAAGCAAAAGACAAAAACTCAAACCAAGGCCGGGGATGCTGTCTATGAGACGCTGCGCGAGATGGCGATCGAATACAGGTTTCGCCCCGGAGAGAAAATAATCGAGGTTGATCTGGCCGAGGCGCTTTCGGTGAGCAGGACGCCTGTGCGCGAAGCGCTCAATCGTCTGGTGAGTGAGGAGTTGATCCAGTTTCGGCGGAACTACGGATTTTACTGCCGGACCTTGGAGCTGCAAAGTGTTCTGAACCTTGCCGAGGCACGGCGGGACATTGAATTGGCGACACTGCCGCGCGTTGCGGAACGCGCACCCGCGGATGCGGTGAACGACCTCGTATCATCAAGCCGTCAGATTCTGAACAGCATTGCGTCCCTGCCGCCATGCGACCTTGCGCGGGCGCACGAGTCCTTTCATGTCCGGTTGATCGAAATTGGCGGCAATGACGCTGTTACTCAGATTGTACGCAACCTGTCCGCACGCCTGCGGTTTGTCGATAAAATTCGGATCGAGCATTCCGACCGGCCAGCGGTTTTCCAGCTCCAGTGCGAGATTGCCGAGGCGCTGCGCGACGGTGATATGACTGTTGCCGAGCATAAGCTGCGAGCACTGTTAGAGGTCGAGCCGGAAACGCTGGAATGCGCGCTGACCACAGGTTTGGGCCGCCTCTATATGAACGGTGTCCACATGGACATCAGTTTTTCGTCGAATTAGCGGAACGCTTGACCCATCCCCCAATAAGCGGTGCGCGCGTCCTAAGAAGCCTGTCGACCCCGCAAAAGCTTCCTTCTCAGTCGTCATAGTTTTGTGGGAACAGCGCGCGCATTGCTTCTTCATCACGTTCGGATTTGAAGCTGATATCCTTGCCGACTTCACGCGCCTCTGCCACGGCGGGGCGGGCGTCTATCTTCTCAAACCAGGTCTTGAGGTTTGGATAAGCGTCCAGCTCGCTTTCGCCTAATACCGGCGTCACGCGGTCAATCCAGCCCCAAGCCGCCATATCCACGATCGTATATTCGTCACCCACCAGATACGTACGATCCGACAATCGTGCATCCAGAACACCATAGTGGCGCTGCACCTCACGACGGTAACGATTGATTGCATAATCCAGTTTTTCTGGCGCCGCATGCTGGAAATGGACGGCCTGGCCAGAGTATGGCCCCAGCCCACTGGCTATGAACATGAGCCACGATAGCAGCTCGGCGCGATCTGCTGGCTGGCCAGCGAACATGTCATATTTGTCTGCTAGATAAAGCAGGATGGCGTTGGAATCGAATACGATTGTTCCATCGTCGTCGATTGCGGGCAGCTTGGCGTTGGGGTTGATCCGAGTGAAGTCAGCTGCGTGCTGTTCACCCTTTAGCGTATCGACGGGCACGACTTGGAACGGTAGTTTTGCCTCTGCCAGATAGAGTGCCACTTTCATCGGGTTTGGCGTTGGGTGAAAGTAAAACTTAATCATAGAAAAACCTCTTTTCGCGTGGGAGCTATTTGGTAAGTCTTGTGCCTCGTCACCATATCTGTCTCAAGGTTGGAGACCGTTGTTTTCAGCAAGGTAACCGGCTTGTGAGGGCAACTTGGGCGCTCGGTTGGCGATCGTCATTTTGGGTTCTTTTTGCCTTGACGTTTTTTGGTTGAAGGCTTGCCAAATCCAGAGCGCCTCAGGGTTGGGTTCTGCATGTTTTCTACGCATCTTTCTTCTGAGACTATGGATCGTCGGCGATAACGGTCAGCGCGCGTCTGGCGAACTTTTCAGCCAGGGGTGCCAGTTTGGCGGCGTCCCCCGATACAGCCGACCCAGCGCGCGCCCGATCAGCAATGCCGACAAAGATGACGGCAAACCGGAACAAGGCGAAGGCCATGTGGAACGGACGCAATGGCGCGGTCGGGATCGCGCTGGCGTAATAAGTTTCTATGAACTCATCCATTGCGGGAATACCGTTTTCTGCCCACGGTGTGCCGAGCATGCCCCCGTATTCGTCAGGTGAGCTGAGCCAAGCGATTACACAAAACCCCAAATCCGCCAGCGGATGCCCCAGCGTGGACAGCTCCCAATCCATAACCGCGATGACCCGCGGTTGGGTTGGGTGGATCATCATGTTGCCCAGCCTGAAATCGCCATGAGCAATAGAAACAGCACCGTCATCTTCGGGCATGTTGGCGGGCAACCACTTTATCAGCGTGTCCAATTCGGGGATACGGGGGCCGGGCGAATCCTGGTATTGTCTGGTCCACCGCTTGATCTGCCGCTCAAAGTATTTGCCCGGTTTTCCATAATCGGACAAACCGATCTGATCCGGGAGCAGGGCGTGCATCCGGGCCATTGTGCGGGCCATGCTCAGGTAAATCTCGCGTCGGTTGTCGGGCGACAGGCCGGGTAGGGTGCAATCAGAAAACACGCGGCTATCCAGCCTGTCCATGATATAGAAGGGGGTGCCAACTATACTTGGATCTTCTTCAAACCATCGTACTTTGGGCACGGGGACATCGGTGTCTGCCAATGCGCGCAGCACCCGATATTCGCGGTCAATCGCGTGGGCCCCGGGCAGAATATCACCATCAGGTTTTTTCCGCAGGACCAGTTTGCGATCACCATATGTGACGAACCACGTGGGGTTGGACTGCCCGCCCTGCACCGGTTGTACATGCAGATCAGCCGGGCCTTGCAGACGATCGGCCAACCAGTGATCCAGTCGGTGACATTCAATTCTGCTCATTCCGACCCTCTTTTTGTGGGATGAAAGACATGGTTTACGATTGGTCCACCGATGGCCATCGCCAAAAGTCGCGCCCCTCGTCATTCAGGTGGCGGTTCAGGACCATCTGATGCACCTCGTCCGCGCCGTCGACCAATCGCGCTTGTCGGGCATAACGGTAAATCCACTCCAGAATCGTGTCGGTGGAGTAGCCTCGTGCGCCGTTGATCTGAATTGACACATCCGCGGCCTTGTGCAGCAAGTTGGCCACATGGATTTTTGCCATCGAGATTTCCTTGCGCGCAAAACTGCCTTGATCCAGCGCCCAGGCGGCTTTCATAACCAAAAGGCGGCCCATTTCGATGCCCATCGCCAGATCACCCAGTTTGATCTGGATGCTTTCCCGATCAGACAAGCGCATACCGAAGCCGTGGCGGTTCTGAGCGTACTCGGTGGCAACCTCAACGCAGCGTTTGGCCAACCCCAGCCAACGCATGCAATGGGTCAGGCGCGCCGGGCCAAGACGCATCTGAGTTATCTTCAGGCCCAGTCCTTCACCCAGCAGCACCCGATCGGCTGGCAACTCCATGTCTTCATAGACCAGTTCGCAATGGCCGCCGTGCTCTTCAGGGCCCATGATCCCGATGCGGCGGACGAGACGCCAGCCGGGATCGTCCTTGTGATGCAAAAACGCGGTAAGGCCCCGGCGTGGATCATCCGAAGTGCGCGCCAGCGTGATGAAATGGCTGGCGTCGGCAGCACCGGTGATAAACCACTTGCGACCGCGCAGCACATAGCGGTCTGCCGTTTTCGTGGCTGTGGTCAGCATCATGCCGGGATCGGAACCGCCCCCCGGCGCGGGCTCGGTCATGGCAAAGGACGAACTGACTGCGCCTGAAACGATTGGATTCAGCCAACGCTCTTTCTGAGCTTCGGTTGCTGCTTTTTCCAGCACCATCATATTGCCGTCATCGGGCGCGGCAGAGTTGAACACCACCGGTCCAAAAATCGAGCGGTTCATTTCTTCGTAACAAACCGCCATGCCCACTTTGCTAAGACCTTGCCCGCCGGTCTCGGGCTGCAGCTGCAGGCACCACAGACCGTCGGCGCGGGCTTTGTCGCGCAGCGGCTGGAGCCAGGTCTTGGAGATGTTCCCATGGGCGTCCCAACTGTCGCGATTGGCCTCGACCGGCAGGATTTCATCGCAGACAAATCGCGCAATCCGGGCGCGGTAATCCTCAATTTCGGAAGAAATTGTAAAATCCATTGCCGTTTTCCTTTACAAAGACGACACCAGATGACCGCCATCCACAGCGATATCCGCGCCGGTCATGAAACGCCCCAGATCCGAGGCCAGCAATAAGATCGCGCCATTCAGATCTTCGGGCTGACCCAGACGGCGTTGCGGGATGCGCCGGATCAATGCCTGCCCCGGGTCACTGGCGAAAAAATCACGATTTAGATCGGTTTCGATGTAGCCGGGGCAGAGGGCATTCACCCGGATATCAAATCGTGCCCACTCCAGTGCCAGCGACCGGGGCAGTTGCAAAACGCCACCTTTCGATGCGGCATAGGCCGAGGCGTGGCCCGCAACCCTGCTGCCCAGAATCGACGCGACATTTACGATACTGCCGCCTGTGCCACGCTGTTTCATACCCTGCGCTGCGGCTTGGGCGACATGAAATACGCCCTTGAGGTTCGTGTCGATGATGTTGTCGATGGCTTCCGCACTGTGATCGAAGGCAGAGGCTGAAAGCGTCGTGCCAGCGTTGTTGATCACGATATCCAGATCCAGCCCTTTCAAGGTTTGATGCACCGCGCCGGGTGATGTTACATCCAGTGATAACGCAGTCGCCCTGCCACCCTGTGCGTTTAATTCTGCCGTCAGCTTTTGAACCCGTTCTGTTCGCCGCGCGGCGGCGATGACATGCGATCCCATTGCCGCGAAAAGCCGTGCAAAATGAGCGCCAAGCCCCGAAGACGCCCCCGTAACCAGAACGCGACGCCCTGCAATCCCGGGAAACTGAAGCGGAGTGTCGTTCTTCTGCCCCACGGGTTCAGAAACTTGTCGCGGTTTCTTGCAGGACCTGCGTTACTTCTTGGTTGCCCTCTAGACCTATTGCTTTGCCCAGCCTTTGCGCGCGTTCAACGGCTTGAGCCCCGGCTGTCTGACGTATGTTGCCCCATCGGTCAAAGTCCCCGGTTTCGGCGAATTCCGCCAAAGCCAGCGCATCGCTTGCAGCCTTGGTGACGCCCATGCCGACATGAGGGCGCGCAACAAAGGCCGCGTCTCCGATCAGGGCGACACCGTCAAACCACAACCTTTTGCCGGACACGTCGAAAATAGGCTGCAAGAACGGCTGCGCGGTTTTCTGGACAACTTCCTGAAATTGCGGCGACAAAAGCCTTTCAGCGTCTTTCCGCATTTCCCCAATCACGTCGGCACGAATAGAGTGCGGCGGAATTCCGTCGTGCCACACCTTTCCGTTTTGATCTGTCAGCAAAGTCTTCAACACAGCCGCAGGTGCCGGTCGATACCACACAAAGTTAAAACGTCGTTGTCCGACTTGATCAGCACCCATTGGTCCCGGCACTGGATAACCCAGCATCTGCTCGCCTGGGGGAGCGAAAACGCAAAGCTATCCATGAGGTAAGAACATGTTTCGGGGCTTAAATCAGCCTCATCCACCAGACCGCGCCATGCGATGTAACCGGCGTAAATGGGTTTGATGTCAGGCGCCAACAGGTTTCGCACGGTCGAGCGTATACCGTCTGCCCCAACCACAAGATCGGAAGGTACATCTCTGTCCGAGATCCGCGTAATGAGCTGGCCATTTGATCGCCTGAGGTCAGAAAGACCTGCGCCCAGATGATAGTATTCGTCCGGTAAAGATCCCCGCAGCAGTCGATAAAGCTGATCCCATGACGCGACGATTTGAGGATAGGGCAGTTTGTGTGCCACCGTTCCATCGGTATTGAAACAAACCCGGCGCGAGACTGGAACGCCCACTTTTGCTTCGGGATCAAGTCCGACACGCGCCATGGTCTCGAACAACTCGGGGTGGGTGACTATGCCAGCCCCGCGCCCCGATAATTCGGAACTGCTGCGCTCAAACACCGACACGTCCCAGCCTGTTGTCCGCAAGGCATGTGCCGCAAACAACCCACCCAAAGAGCCGCCAATTATAACCGCAGATTTTCCCATTGCTCTATGCAACTGTCTCAAGAGCTGGGTAATCGGTATAGCCGATCTCTGCCGGAGCGTAGCCGTAAAAACTCTCCTGTCGTTGCTCATTCAAAGTGGCACCTTGCCGGATACGTTCCGGTAGATCCGGGTTTGCCAGATAAGCCCGCCCAAAGGCGACGATATCGGCTTGCCCAGACGCGACCAGCGCCTCGGCCGCGTCGGGCTCAATGCCCCCATTTACGATTAACGTGCCCTTAAACGCAGGTCGGATCATGTCGATGAGTTCGGGCAAATCCGGTGCACCCATCCAGGCATTTGTGTCACCGAGATGTATGTAGGCCAAACCGCGTGCTTGTAGTTCTGCAGCCAGAGCCTGATAGGTGGGGGCAGGGTTGGGGTCCCCGACATCGTTGTATTTCGCAAGCGGAGAAAACCGGATGCCGATCCGACCCGCTGGGAAAGTTTCAGCGACGGCATCAACGACATCCAGTGTTAGCCGGATGCGGTTTTCGATCGACCCCCCATAAGCGTCACTGCGCAAATTGGTCCCGGTCGATTGAAACTGATGCAGCAGATACCCGTTGGCCGCATGTACTTCGATGCCATCAAACCCCGCAGCCTTGGCGTTGCGGGCGGCTTGCCGGTACTCATCGATTGTGGCGTCGATGTCCTCGGCTGTCATCTCACGCGGCAGAGAGGCTGAAACCTTGTAGGAATATCCCTGACGGTCCAGCGCATAAACTTGTAGCTCTTCCCGTGCATCCGTGACCGACGGCGCAATTGGGGCTTCTCCATGAAGCAAGGTGTCATTTGTTACCCGGCCAGAGTGCCAAAGCTGGCAAAAGATCGGCGCGCCCTTGTCATGGACCGCTTTGGTGACTTGCTTCCATGCCTCGGTCTGGTCTGCTGTGAATATGCCTGGGGCACCGTCAAACGCATTTGACATAGCAGAAACGTTCGTCGCCTCTGAGACAAGAAACCCACCACCGGCGCGTTGCGCATAGTACTCGGCCATCAATGGTGTGGGAACGTAACCCGGCATCGAGGCCCGACACCGGGTCAGTGGTGCCAGTGCAATTCGGTTCCTCAGAGTAAGATCGCCCATTTCAATGGGCGCAAACAGTGCAGACATAGGTATCCTCCCTCGTGGAATACCTATATTACTTATCGGTTGATAAGTTTAAGTCAAGCCTGCCATCACATCTGCTGAACCGGCAATCAACATTCGAACAGACGTGTCGATCGCGGTCGGGCTTGGGGCCATTCGTTCTACGCCAAAGATTTCACGGCGAACGCCGTGGTAGAATAAGCCGCCGTGAAAGGTCCAAACCATTTCAACCTCTCCCGGCGTTATCGGGGATTGAGCTTCGTCCGGTGCGTCGTGCTCGATCCGAAGCTCGCGAATGATCCTGCGAATCACCCGTTCTTCGACCAGGGCGATGTACCACCGGTTAATGTCCAAGGATTTTAGGCCTGCCTGCAGGTAAAGGCGCATCCATTCCGGGTCATGGATTATTTCGACGTAACTCAGATAAAATGCGTTCAGGCGATCAGCGATGGGGCGCGTTCGGTCAGCGAGAATCTGGTCCCATTCCGGTCGCCACTGATCCACGTAAACCTGCTCATATACAGCCTCGACAAGTGCGTCCTTCGACGGGAAATAATTGTACAGAAGCGGTTGTGCGATACCTGCGTAGTCAGCAAATTGTCGGGTCGACGCGTCAAAGCCTTGTTCAGCAAAGAAGACAATTGCGTCATCAATGATCTTTTGACGGCGCTCGCCTTTTTTCATTCGTTTGCGAGGACTGGCGCTGGGCGTATTGCATGTCTTGTCGGACAAGGTTCGTCTTTCCAAATTTATTATCATATGATAATTAAAGTGATTGGCTGACAGCGCCACCACTTGGCACAAGGGTACACTAGCATGTCTGATGCATCGCAATCCATAGGAAGCAAACCCAATCCCGGTCGAGATGAAGAAATGCGGCGTGCGGCTTCGAATGGCCATGTCGGATCCACTTTGGTGAGCGAGTCCGAGCGGGTGCGTGTATGGGAGATCACATTGCAGCCGGGTGAGAGATTGCCCTTTCATACCCATGTCTTAGACTACTTCTGGACGGCGACGACGGCCGGGCGTGCGCGGTCTGAATATGCTGACGGGCGGGTCGTCGAGATGGAGTACGATAAGCACATGACACGGCATTTTCAGTTCGGTGCAGGCGAGAGCATGACGCATGATCTTGAAAATACAGGGTCCTCGATTCTGTGCTTTACGACGGTCGAGTTCTTGGACAGTGCAAATAAACCGCTGAAGGTAACTTAACCGTGGGGTAATTCGAAAGCCTATTTACAAACTGATCAGTTGATAATAAAAAATAGAAAACCGTCAGGAGACTCTAGCATGGACTACACAATCTATTCCGTTGAAACCGCACCAGCAGACACGAAGCCGATGCTTGAAGACAGTCTGGCGAAATACAAGTTCATTCCGAATTTGCATGGGATCATGGCTGAAAGCCCGGTAATGCTGGAAGCCTATAAACTGTTGGGTGACCTGTTCGCCAAGACCGAGCTTTCTGTTCTGGAACGTCAGATCGTATTGCTGTCCATCAACTATGAAAATGAGTGCCACTATTGCATGGCCGCGCATTCCACGATCGCCCAGATGGAGCAGATGCCTGACGACATCCTGCAAGCCCTTCGGACGGGAGCCCCAATCGCGGATTCCAAGCTGGAAACACTGCGCAGTTTTGCGGCCAAGCTCACCCGGTCGCGTGGATGGGTGGATGAAGCAGATCAGCAAGCGATGCTGGATGCCGGGTACACCAAACGCACGATCCAAGAGATCATCGTTGCGATCGCCTACAAGGTGATCTCGAACTATCAGAACCACCTGGCCGAAACCGAAGTGGACGCCCCGTTCCAGAAAAACCTCTGGTCCAAGTCGGACACTGCGGCGGCTTAATCTGACTTTTAGCTGCCGCGCTTAGATGCGCGGCAGATTACAAAACATATCAGTAGATAAACAAAATGAACAACTCATCGTTTGCCTTGGAATGTCGTTCGCTCAGCAAAAGCTTTGGAGGCTTTCTCGCTGTGAGCGACATCGACTTGCAGGTCAAATCCGGCACGATTCATGCGCTGATCGGACCCAACGGCGCGGGCAAAACGACCTGTTTCAATCTGATAACCAAATTTCTGCAGCCGACGCAGGGGCAAATTCTGTTGATGGGGCAGGATATCACCCAGGACCAGCCAGCAGAGATTGCTGGGAAGGGGATGGTGCGGTCATTCCAGATTTCATCCACTTTTCCGCATCTGACATTGCTGGAAAACGTGAGGATTGGTCTTCAGGCGAAAACCAAGCTGACTTTCCGGTTCTGGACCTCGGAACGCGTTCTGGACGATCTGAACCAGCGCGCCATGGCGCTGTTAGAGGACGTGGGGCTGGCTGATAAGGCCCATGAAGAAGCCCGCACGTTGTCGTATGGCCGAAAGCGTGCTCTGGAACTGGCGACAACGCTGGCGCTTGAACCCGACGTTATGCTGCTGGACGAGCCGCTGGCGGGTATGGGGCGCGAAGACATCGCGCGGGTCACCTCTCTTATTCGCGATGCAGTCAAGGGTCGCACAATCCTGATGGTCGAACACAACCTCAGCGTTGTGGCGGAACTTTGCGATCAGATCACCGTTCTGGCGCGCGGCGAAAAGCTGGCCGAAGGCACTTATGCTGAGGTTTCGGCAAACCCGGATGTGCGCACAGCCTATATGGGGGCGCATTGATGCAGGCTCTGCTGGAAATCGAGGCGCTGGACGCGTTTTACGGCGAAAGCCATGTGGTCTTCGGCGCGGGCCTGCAGGTCAGGGAAGGCGAGATCGCAACTCTGCTAGGCCGCAATGGTGCAGGCAAGACCACAATCCTGCGTGCCATCACCGGCATTCTGAAACAACGTCAAGGCTCGGTCCGCATTGCGGGGCAAGAAACAATCGGCCTGCCGCCCCACAAGATCGCGCGCCTTGGGCTTGGATACGTGCCCGAAGAACGCGGGATTTTTGCAAGCCTGACCGTTGAAGAGAACCTGTACCTGCCGCCAAAAATCGCGGCAGGCGGTATGTCTTCGGATGAGCTGTTTGAGCTGTTCCCCAACCTCGCGGAACGGCGCAAGAGCTTTGGCACCAAGCTTTCGGGTGGTGAGCAGCAGATGCTGGCCATCGCGCGTATTCTGCGCACAGGCGCGCGCCTGATCCTTCTGGATGAACCGACCGAGGGCCTTGCACCGGTCATTATCGATCAGATCGCTGCCGCCGTCGCCAAATTGAAAGAGCTGGGGTTCACCATCCTGCTTGTCGAACAGAACCTGCGCTTTGTCCGTTCGGTCGCTGACGCGCATTACCTGGTCGAGGACGGTCACCTGATCGAACGCATCCCGGAAACGGAAATGGATCACAGAATGGAGGACGTTCAGGCCTGTCTGGGTCTGTGAAACAGGCGTGAACACACGCCGATTAGGGAGGAAGTAATGAAAAACCTATGCACTTTTGCATTGGCCGCGGGTCTTTTGGGAACAATGGCGTCGGCTCAAGTTTCAGATGATGTTGTTCGGATCGGAGTGATCGGAGATCGCTCGGGCCCCTTCGCCGACTTGTCGGGCCCCGGTTCGGAAGTGGCGGCGCGTTTGGCTGTCGAAGATTTTGGGGGAACCGTTCTGGGCGCACCGATTGAGATCGTCGCCGCAGATCACCAGAACAAGCCTGACATCGCTACCAACCTTGTCCGCGAATGGTTCGATATCGGCGGCGTCGATATGGTGACAGATATCGGCAATTCCTCGGTTGCGCTGGCCGTGCAGGAACTGGCGCGCGCGCAGAACAAGATCAATATCACTACGGGCGCGGGCACAACGCGTCTGACGGGCGAGGCGTGCTCTCCCTACGGGTTTCACTGGGTCTGGGATACGCATTCGCAATCGGTCGGCACTGCCAAAGCGGTGCTTGAGGGCGGGGGTAAATCCTGGTTCTTCCTGACAGCCGACTACTCTTTTGGCTATTCTCTGGAAGAACAGGTCTCGAAGGTTGTCGATGGCGATGGCGGTTCTGTTGTTGGCGTGGTTCGCCACCCTTTGAACACAGCTGATCTGTCTGCTTTCCTGCTGCAGGCGCAGGCGTCAGGGGCGCAGGTTATCGGCCTTGCCAATGCCGGGACAGATACCGCGACGTCGATCAAGCAGGCAGCCGAGTTTGGGATCACACAGACCGGACAGGCGCTGGCCTCGTTGCTGATATTCCTGACCGACGTGGATTCAATCGGGCTGGATCAGGCGCAGGGCCTGCAGCTGACCACCGGCTTCTACTGGGATCAGTCCGACGAAGCCCGCGCATTCTCGGAACGGTTTGAGGCCGAACATGGGGCCAAGCCAACCGCCATTCAGGCCGGTGTGTATTCCGCCACCCTGCATTACCTGCGGGCGGTTGAGGCCGCGGGAACAGACGATGCCGATGCCGTTCAAGCCAAGATGCGAGAGGCTGAGGTCGACGATTTCTTTGCAAACGGGGGCAAAGTTCTGTCGAACGGTCGCATGGTCTATGACCTGCATCTGGCCGAGGTTAAGTCGCCTGACGACAGCAGCGGGCGCTGGGATTACTACAACCTGATCCGTACGATCCCCGGCGACGTCGCCTTCCTGTCAGAAGCAGCCTCTGGCTGCGCGCTCAGCAATTGAGGCGTGACCATGGGTGAGGTTTTCGGCATCCCGGTTGCGGTCCTCTTTGGACAGCTTCTGATCGGGCTTATCAACGGGTCTTTCTACGCTTTGCTCAGTCTTGGGTTGGCGGTGATCTTCGGCCTTCTTCGTGTCATCAACTTTGCCCATGGTGCCCTTTACATGCTGGGCGCATTTGCGGCCTGGTTCCTGCTGACCTATGCCGGGATCGGATATTGGGGCGCGTTCATTCTGGTGCCGCTGCTCGTCGGCGCATTCGGCGCGGTGCTGGAGCGCGGCCTGATCCGGCGTATCTACACGCTCGATCCCCTGTACGGGCTGCTGCTGACATTTGGTATCGCACTGATCCTCGAAGGGGGGTTCCGGTACTTCTACGGCGTATCGGGCAAACCTTATCCAATCCCGGATGCGTTGCAGGGCGGGCAGAACCTTGGGTTCATGTTCCTGCCCAATTACAGGGCCTGGGTCATCGTCGCATCGGTTCTTGTCTGCCTGGCCGTCTGGCTGCTGATCGAACGCACGCGCATGGGATCATACTTGCGGGCCGCGACCGAGAACCCGTCCCTCGTGCAGGCGTTTGGCATCAACGTTCCGATGCTTATCACGCTGACCTACGCGTTGGGCGCAGGTCTGGCCGGTCTTGCGGGCGTGTTGGCAGCCCCGATTTTTCAGGTCAATCCGACCATGGGAGCCAACCTGATTATCGTTGTGTTTGCGGTCGTGGTGATCGGTGGCCTCGGCTCGATCGAGGGGGCCATCATCAGCGGCTACGGGCTTGGGCTTCTCGAAGGTCTCACTAAAGTATTCTACCCCGAAGCGGCCA
This sequence comes from Ruegeria sp. G7, assembly GCF_056535465.1. Classification (NCBI taxonomy): domain Bacteria; kingdom Pseudomonadati; phylum Pseudomonadota; class Alphaproteobacteria; order Rhodobacterales; family Roseobacteraceae; genus Ruegeria; species Ruegeria sp. G7. The sequence continues at coordinate 2,426,121 of NZ_JBQFIL010000001.1, forward strand.
ATATCGTGATCTTCGTTGCGATGGGTGTCGTTCTGATTTTCCGGCCCACCGGGTTGTTCGGACAAGAGGCGCACTGACATGGCAAGCACGGCATTTGAGACGCGTCGCACAACATCGTTGACCAAGCTGGGTCTGGGCGTCGGGATCAGCCTTTTGATGGCAGCGCCGTTCATGATCTATCCGATCTTCGCGATCAAGATCCTGATCTTCGGCTTGTTCGCAACAGCGTTTAACCTATTGATCGGCTTCGGGGGATTGGTCAGCTTCGGGCACGCCGCTTTCTTCGGTGGGGCTTCCTATTTCTCGGCTCACGCGATCAAAGCCTGGGGCCTGCCGCTGGAACTGGCCGTCATACTGGCGACACTCGCGGCCACACTCATGGGGGCTGTGATGGGCGCAATCGCAATCCGCCGTCAGGGTATTTATTTTGCCATGGTGACGCTTGCACTGGCGCAGATGGTCTACTTCCTGTTCCTTCAGGCCCCCTTTACTGGTGGCGAGGACGGGATACAGGCGATCCCACGCGGGCACCTTCTTGGTCTGATCGATCTGTCTTCGGATTATGCCATGTACTACACGGTGCTGGGCGTCTTTCTGATCGGTTTCTGGGTGGTCTGGCGCGCGATCCATTCCCCCTTTGGTCAGGCGCTCAAGGCAATCCGTGAGGATGAACAGCGCGCGATTTCACTTGGCTACCGTGTCGACCGGTTGAAACTGCTGGCGTTCACCTTGTCCGCAGGGCTGACCGGGCTGGCGGGGGCCATCAAGCCCATCGTGTTCCAACTGGCGACTCTGACAGATGTCCAATGGACAATGTCCGGTCAGGTCATCCTGATGACTCTGCTGGGCGGGTTGGGCACCGTGTTCGGCCCGCTGGTTGGCGCAGGTTTTGTGGTGGGGCTCGAACACATCCTCGCGGGCTCGGCCTTTCCGGTTCAGGTCGCGCTTGGGGCCATCTTCATCATCTGCGTTCTGGTGTTTCGTCGCGGCATCGTGGGCGAGATCGGTGCCTATCTCACTGGAAAGGGGAAAGAGTAATGCCAGCCTATTGGGTTGTCTGGGTCGACGTGAATGATCCCAAAGCGTTTGCGGAATATGGTAAACGGTCGCCCGCCGTTTTGAAGGAATTCGGAGGGCGGCATATCGTACGCGGCGGCGAAAGCCAGACGTTCGAAGGCCCGGAAGACGGGCGGAAACTGGTTGTCGCGGAATTCCCGGATTTTGAGACCGCTTTGGCCTGTTACCGCTCGGACCAATATCAGGAAATCATCCGATATCGCGACAACGCCGCAATCTTTCATCTGGTCGCCATCGACGGCTGCCCACCGCAAATCTGAAGGAATACGCATGAAACTTGTCCGATATGGCCAGCCGGGTGCTGAAAAACCCGCATTGGTGGACGCCGACAACCAGTTGCGCGACCTGTCTGCGCATGTCGATGACATCGCCGGAGAGGTCCTGTCGGACGCAGGGCTTGAGCGGCTTGCCAATCTGAACCCGGCGGACTTGCCGCTGCTTGATCAACCGGTGCGTATGGGCCCGCCAGTGTCCGGCACCTCCAAAATCATCTGCATTGGTCTGAACTACTCGGACCATGCGGCCGAGGCTGGTATGGACGCCCCCGCGGAACCGATCATTTTTCTGAAAGGGTGCCGGGCAACCGGGGCATTTGACGATATTACCCTGCCCAAGGGGTCTGAGAAAAGCGATTGGGAAGTGGAACTTGGCCTGATTGTCGGGACCGGTGGTCTGTATATTGATGAGGCGGACGCGCTGTCGCATCTGGCGGGCTATTGCGTGGTCAATGACCTGTCCGAGCGGGAGTATCAGCTGGAGCGGGTCGGCCAATGGACCAAAGGCAAGAGCTTTCCGGGCTTTGCCCCCGTCGGGCCCTGGTTAGTCACGAGGGACGAGGTCGCCGACCCCGGTGCCTTGCCGCTCTGGCTAAAGGTGAACGGGAAGACATATCAGGACGGCTCGACACACACGCTGATTTTCAGTGTGCCGCAGATCGTTTCATACGCCTCGCGGTTCTACCAACTGGAACCCGGTGACATCATCGCCACTGGCACGCCGCCCGGCGTGGGAATGGGAATAAAGCCGAACCCCGTTTACCTGCAGCCAGGTGACGTCATCGAACTGGGCATCGACGGGCTGGGTCAGCAGCGGCAGACAGTCAAGGCTTGGGGGACACCATGAAGATCGCGGGAACGACCCGGCACAGCGCGCGGATCAATGGCATCAAGATCAGCTGGATGGAGGCCGGGGACGGCCCACCCGTCTACCTGTTGCACGGCTGGCCTGAGACGTCTTTTGCGTGGCGCAAACAGGTGCCCGCGCTGTCGCAGCACTACAAGCTTATCATTCCGGACCTGCGCGGGTATGGGGACAGTGAAAAACCCGCCACCGGATATGACAAGCGCACGATGGCTGCCGATATCCGTGCGTTGATGGCGCATTTGGGGCATCAAAAAATCGCGCTGGTCGGCCATGATCGCGGCGCGCGCGTCAGCACCCGGTTTGCCAAGGATCACCGGGATGCGATTGACCGGCTGGTTGTGATGGACAACATCCCCACGCGCGTCGTCTTTACCGCGATGGATGCAAAAATTGCCAAAGGCTACTGGTTCTTCACCTTTAATCAGGTGCCAGACCTGCCCGAAGCGCTGATCCAAGGCCGCGAGGAAATCTGGCTACGCCATTTCTTTTCAACATGGTCCTACGACCCGGACATGATGCAGGACTGGGAAGTGGCCGAGTATGTCCGGGCCTACAGCCAACCCGGCGCGCTGCGTGGTGGCTTCAACGACTACAGGGCAGGGGCAGAGGATCTGGCACAGGATCTGGAGGATGCAGATCACCTGATTGACTGCCCGATCCTCAGCCTATGGGGCCGGGATTTCGAGCTTGTGGGCGGCATGTTTGACGTTCTGGATATCTGGAAAGGCATGGGCCGCGATGTCCGTGGGATGGCCATTCCGGAATGTGGGCACCTGCCACAGGAGGAACAACCGGAACGGGTGAATGCGGAACTTCTGAGTTTTCTTGACGGGTGGCGCGGGTGACACCGTATCGGGGGCATGATATCGGCCGTAAAATACTTTTCGGTTGATAATTAAGGAGCATGAGAAATGGGCAGACCCCGCACCCATAACCACGATGAGGCGCTGTTGGCGGCCATGCAGGTCTTTTGGCAAAACGGCTTTGAAAGAGCCTCACTCAGCGCGCTGGAAGAGGCCATGGGGATGAGCCGTGCGGCCATTTATGCTGCGTTCGGGGACAAGCAAGCTTTGTTCCATAAGGCACTCGATCTCTACTGCACGCGTCTTCAGGATGGTCGCCTGGGTAGCCTCAGTGACGCCAGCGACCCAAGGGCCGCGCTGCGCGAGCATTTTGCCGGGTTAGCCAAAACTGCGACCGGCACAAAAGGCCCGGGCTGTCTTTTGACCAACACTGCCATCGAGTTGACGGGCCGCGACGCCGAAACCGCACGTGGTCTGACCAAGGGCATCTCGATCATCGAAACCGTCTTCGAAATCCTCGTCAAACGCGGGCAGGAGATGGGGCAGTTCACCACAGAACGTTCCGCCTCAAGCCTCGCCCGGCATCTGGTCAACACCGCACAGGGGTTACGCGTGTTGTCACGCAACCCCGATCTCAGCCCATGGATGGATGACATCGTCGAGACCGCATTCAGCGTTCTGGACCCACCAAAGGAAAGCCCATGATTGATCTATACTTCTGGACAACTCCAAACGGATACAAACCGCTTATTTTTCTCGAAGAAAGTGGCCTCGACTATCAGATCAAGCCCATCAATATTTCGGAAGGTGCGCAGTTCGCCCCGGACTTTCTGAAAATTGCACCCAATAACCGAATTCCAGCCATGGTGGATCATGATCCCATCGGCGGCGGTGCCTCGATCTCGCTTTTTGAATCCGGGGCCATGCTGGAATACATGGCCGAGAAATCCGGCAAATTCCTACCCACTGACCCAAAGGGCAAATGGGACACGCTGCAATGGCTGTATTGGCAGATGGCCGGGTTGGGCCCGATGCTGGGCCAGAACCATCACTTCAATCATTACGCCCCAGAGCAGGTGCCTTACGCCCAGAAACGCTATGTGGCGGAGACCGGGCGGCTCTACGGTATTTTGAACAAACGGCTTGCAGACCGCGCCTTTATCGCTGGTGAATATTCGATTGCCGATATGGCTTGCTGGCCGTGGATCATACTCTACGAAAAGCAAGGGCAGGATATGGCCGATTTCCCGCATCTCAAGCGCTGGCATGACGCGATTGCCGAGCGCCCCGCTGTCAAACGCAGCTATGAGATTGGCACCTCGATCAACACCAAACCAACCGTCAGCGAAGAAAGCCGCAAACACCTGTTCGGCGCAGCAGCACAGTGACGAGGGACCCATGACCAAAGCCAATGTTGTAATCACCGATTTCGTCTGGGACTCGCTGCATATCGAGGAGAAAATCCTTGGCGAGACTGCAGAACTGATTGCCATGCAAACAAAGACTGAGGATGAGTTTCTGGAGGCCGCCAGCACCTGCGATGCCCTGCTCAATACCTATGCCGGACCGATCACGGCCAAGTCGATGGCGCGGATGGACAACTGCAAGATCATCGCCCGATACGGGATTGGCGTGGATACCATAGATCTGGATGCCGCGACCGAGGCGGGTATCATTGTTACCAACAACCCAAGCTACTGCATCGAAGAGGTCGCCGATCACGCGATGGCATTGCTTTTGACTGCAGCGCGCAAAACTGCCTATCTCGACCGCCGTGTGCGCGCCGGGCATTGGGCCGTGATGGACGCCAAACCCTTGCGGCGGTTGTCTCGCACCACACTCGGCCTGATCGGGTTCGGAAACATTGCCCGAGAGGTGGCCAAACGCGCTAATGGGTTCGGGATGGATATCGTCTGGTTCGATCCTTTCGTGGACAGCGGCCAATTTGATGCCCCCGGACGCAAGGTGACACTGGAGGAGCTTTATGCGACCTCGCAATTCGTCTCGGTTCACGCCCCCTTATTGCCACAGACGCGGGGCATGATCGGGCGCGAAGCCTTCGGCGCTATGCGTTCGGATTGCGTGATCGTCAATTGCTCCCGCGGTCCGGTAATTGATACTGACGCCCTGATTGCCGCTTTGGACAATGGGGAAATCGCCGGCGCGGCCCTGGATACGACAGACCCTGAACCGCTGCCGCCGGAACATCCTTTGCATGGCCGAGACAATGTCATCCTGAATCCCCACGCCGCCTGGTATTCGGTCGAGGCGTTCGAAGGTTTACAGCACGGAGCGCCGCGCGAGGTGGCCCGTTTGTTGCAGGGGGACGCCCCAGAGAACATCGTGAACAGAGAGGTACTTGGGAAGTCACGAGCCGGGTTGTGATTTAGTCCAACGAGGTTCTAGACCATTGATTTGGTGGTAGTTGCTGGGCTGGCACTGTCAGAAGAACTTTACTCGAGCGGGTAGGGGTGTTGAGGAGCTTTCGCCCATGAGCAGACCTGCCTCTTTCAAATACTCTAAAACCAAGTCCTGAGATCATCCGCTTGACAGCGGGGCGGGGGCTTGTACTGCAATAGCACCGAGGTCCGGAATGGAACCTGAAGTAGACCCAAAGCTTACCGTCGCGGCAGGGTTAGTCGTCCTTTGCACTGCTGGTGTCGCCAAAGTGTTTTAGTGCGATCTGAGCAATCGGTTCGCCCCACTCTTGCAGAAAATGCCCAGCTTCCTCCAAAACCATCGGCTCCGGACAGCCTCTGATAATCTGGCGCAGCTGGTTCATCACTGGGACGCCCAGAACCGGATCCTTGGCTCCGACGGCCATGAAGCTTTCTCCCTCCCATTCAGATTGCCAGAACTTTCGGGCACGCTTTGCTGTCTCGATGCCGTCCATCCCTTGCTCAATCATCACCATTTGCGGAAAGCGACGAACACCTGCCTTGTAGCGTTGGTCGGGGAACGGTGCTTCATAGGCTTGCGCTTCTGCCTCAGTTAAATGTGGACAGGCCCGTTTCATCAATGCACTGCAATCCAGGTCTGGCCGGCTTGCCACATAGCCTTTCCAGCTTTTGAAGCCTTCTCCGAGATCGTCTCCGACGGGGATTGCCGTATTCATAACGATCAATCGGGAATAACGGTCGCGTTGATCCATTGGCAATGTCAGTCCCAGGATGCCGCCCCAGTCTTGTACAACCAATGTGATGTTCTGAAGATCCAGTTTCTCAACGAAGGCAAGCATCATCTTTCGGTGAAAGTCAAAGGTGTAGACCGCGTCGTTGGTAGGTTTGTCTGACCTTCCGAAACCCAACCAGTCGGGCACAACCACCCGCGCACCAGAGTTCGAAAAAATGGGTATCATGCGACGATAGAGGTAGGCCCAAGTTGGCTCTCCCGGCAAGCACAAGAACGTTCTCTGTGCATCGCCTGCGCCTTCATCCACATAATGAACCCGAATTCCTTCATAGCCCGGCAGATCATCAACGTAATTCGGTGCATATGCATAACCGGGCAGGTCCACGAAACGATCGTCCGATGTTCTCAAATAGTGCAACTACAGAACTCCTCACCACTTCATGCTCTACCATCATGTCTGGTAAGGTTTTCACTAGCAATCTGTAACGTGCCAACGACTGATATGTCCGCTCTTGAAACGTTGACCACCTTCCACATAGTGCAAGCACAGCGAACGGCAGCTATGCGGCCCGCAACATGGTATGTTGATCGGTAGATAAAAGGCATCTTTGGGCCGAACAGTTAGACACAAACGCTATGAACCCATCACTTGGAACGGCACTAGCCGGTTGAGATGCAAAGTCGTCGCGTTTCATTTTCAATTCGTAAACATCAACGGTGAGGTGGCACACGTAGTTTGATTCTGAAGACCCAGCCCCCTTGCTCCTGTCAAAGTCGTTTCAGCGTTTTAAGTTTCATTGACGAAACAACTTGATTAGGCTTCTGTAAAAACGAACTCTAAGGCCTTCTGTTGCATCTGGATTTACCTGAATGGCGACCCGATCGGCCAACTTCAGTCAAAAGAGATATCGCGTAATTTCGGAGGAAACCCATGGCCAAGAACCCTGTGCTGATCGACAACCATCCCGGGCGTAATTCCCAGGCTTACGGGATCGCGCGTGAACTCGGTACGGATGAGGAATTGATCCACGCGCCCTCTATTGGTGTTGTGGGCACGAAGGGCGACAGCCAGTGCTATCTCGGCGTGCAGCCGAAAGTAGAGGCGATTCACGCGGCTCTGCGAGACCAGATTGGCAAGGACGCCGGCAAGATCGCCATGCGCCTGGTCCAGCCAGAGTATTCCATCGCAACGTCCGACGGCATTCGCAACGGCACGCGCGAGATGCGTTATTCTCTTATTGGACGCGAAGTGACCAATGATGTGTTTTCCGAACACCTCTCCGCCTCCGGGCTGGGTGGAACGATCGCTGTTGTAGCATGTGATAAACCGCCTGTAGGAACCTTGGCCGCATTGCTGGAGCACAACCAGCCTGCCATCATGATGTCGGACGGTTCCATTCATCCCTCAAAGGACCCTGAGACCGGCGAAATGCTGGATATTATCTCGGCTTACCAGGTTGCCGGAAATGCGGACGCCGCTTACCGCAAGCGTATTGCCTGTATTGCCTGCCCGGGGATCGGATCATGTGGCGGTATCTTTACATACAATACAATGCAAACCTTCATCGGCGTGTTGGGTATGCAACCTTTGCATATGGTCGCACCGCCGTCTGACGATCCACGCCGTATGGAAGAGTTCCCATCGCAATTGGTGGGCTACCTTGCAAATCTGATCGAAAATGACACACGTCCGAGGGATATCGTCGGCCGTGACTCGCTGCGCAATGCACTGGCTGTCGCGATGGCGATCGGTGGCTCAACCAATGTCGTTCTGCACGCGCCGGAAATCGCGCGCGCAGCGGGTTATGCGAATTTTTGGAAGGAAATTGTAACCCCAGAAGAATTCAACGAATGGTCGCAGAAAGTCGTTCCGGTCTTAACCGACGCGCGCCCCTATGGCCGCTATTCAATGGTGGATATCGACAGGGTCGGTGGTGTGCAGGTGATCGTTAAGGAACTGATAGACGCCGGTATTGTCAACGGTGATGCCCCGACCTGCACCGGCGAAAACCTGGCCGAACAGGTCGAACGACTGGGCGCTGCTGCGCCGGATGGAAAAGTGATCTATCCCGTTTCGGCCCCGTTCAAGGAAACGGGAGGGTTGCGCCTGCTGGGCGGCAACCTGTCGCCCGAATTCGGCGCCATCCTCAAGCTGGCAGGCGTGGAGCGTGGCCTCGAGAACAACGTATTCAAAGGCAAGGCGCGGGTCTTTGAAGGCGAGGCGAGCTTGCTCGAGATGCTCGATACCAATCCGTTGGGTTTCGAAGACAAGGACATGATCATTGTCCGATACGAGGGACCTTCGGGTGCACCTGGCATGCCAGAGATGCTGGATGCCACGGCGCGCATCACGACGCTGTGTCGTGAGCGGGGAATTACGGTTGCCCTGATGACGGACGCGCGTTTCTCGGGCGGATCGGTTGGGCTGGTAATCGGTCATGTTGGGCCGGAGGCGGCGCTTGGGGGGCCAATAGCCTTGATCAAAGACGGTGACGAGATCATCGCTGACCTGAACGTAAACGAACTCAATGCACCTGTTCTGGAAGATACAGACACTGTCGCTGAACGCCGTGCGCAGTGGGAAGCAGAAGTCGCCGACAACGGTGGCGTTCATCCAAATTGTGGGGTCGCCGACACCCGTCTGTTGCATCGCATGCGAACGTCTGCTGTGCCCGCAGTTCAGGGTGGGGGCATGCACTCAGGTCGTGAGTTGTGGCTCAACGCTCCCCGGGAACCGGCACGCTCCGCATTTTCTCCCACAAATCGCTGGAGAAAGTGATATCTCGGCCAACGGCCTTTCAAGTGGACGAGGTTATCGTGAAGGTGAATGGCGAGCGGCATTATCCTTGGTGCGCTGTTGATCGCGAAGGGCATCTTCAAGCTGCCGGGTTGTGACGACGGACATGGTTATTACGCACTCCTTGGCGCTGCCCATAGCAGTTTCCAGCCCGGTGCAAGCTGACAAAAGTCAGTGCTTCCGGATCGGAGAAGCGACAGGTTGAACCATTCGATGGCATCGCCCGCGATCTGCAGATTTTCTTGCAGCTCAGCGTTGTGATAGTGGTTAACGACCACGTCAAAGCAAAGACCCAAGGGACGCGGCCAAACTTGACATTCGTGAACCCAATTCAAAGCTGGGTATAAAGCGACCCGTTGCGCCGTAAAAAAAGGGAAATCGCATGCGCGAATTGCATCGCAGCGGCGTGATCGCAGCAGGCAACTATGTCGTTGATCACGTCAAGATCATTGATGAGTACCCGACCCAGGATCAGTTGACGCTGGTGCGATCGCAATCGCAATTCAACGGCGGGGGTCCTTACAATCTGCTTCGCGATCTTGCTGCATTGGGGGCTGACTTTCCCTTGGTTGCAAAGGGACTTTTGGGGGACGATAGCAATGGACGTTGGATACTCGAAGACTGTCAACGTCATGGCATAGACACCAGCGGGCTTCGGGTTTCTCCTGATCAGAGCACCTCATGGACGGACGTGATGTCGGTCCAGTCCACAGGAAGGCGAACCTTCTTCCACTATCCGGGCGCCAATGACCAATTCGACATAGATCCTTCCGAGGTCGTGGGGATGACTTCGAAGATCTTTTACATTGGCTATTTGACGATGCTCAGAGCTTTGGATGCGCGCGGTGCCGACGGCAGCACTTCTGCCAGCCGTGCGCTGGAATCTGCAAGCGATGCCGGGATGACGACGGTCGCTGATCTGGTCAGCCGTCAGCACCCGCAGTTTCGCGAGATCGTCGCAAGTTCTGCACCACATTTGGATTTTTTGATCCTCAATGAGATCGAAGCCTGTTGGCTGATCGGACGAAAAACTGACCGAGCGGCCGCAGAGCTCGCCGAGATGCAGGGCCTTGCCCAAGAAATACTGGAGCTTGGGGTTCGCCGAGCCGTTGTGCTTCATTCTGAATTTGGGGCGGTCTGTGTTGGCCCTGATGGAGTTCGTTACACTCAGCCCGCCATTTGTTTACCTCATTCGCTGATTCAATCGAAGCTGGGTGCCGGAGACGCGTTTGCCGCTGGATTCCTTTTGGGATTGCATGACGAGCAGCACCTGCAGGATTCCTTGAGATACGCTGTGAGTGCCGCAGCCGCTTGCATTATGTCGCCTTCCGCTTCAGACGGTCTTCGACCGTTGCCGGAATGTCTGGATTTGGCAACAAAGTATGGGTTCTATGCGACCTAGGTTTGACGGATTGCGGTTCTGCAAACCGCGCACTCGTAGTGCTCTCGAAGCAATCGTGGGGAATAAGACGTCTCAAGCCGAAGCGGAATAGACCGCACTGAGCCAAAAAACTTCGCTCCCAATATCGGATGTAAACCGCAAGCCTTAACACGTTCAATTGCTCTGCCTTCGTCACAATTGCCTATTTTTCCGTCCAGCGACGCTCTGGATGGTCTTTTCTCTACAGATTTCGTCGTTCTGTGATCTTTTTCGACCGGAAAGACAGGAAGGATGGCAGGATGAGTTTCCCCTCACACTATCCTTATGAGGGTCCACCCGAGCAATGACGCAACATGACAAAGAGGAGAGTGTTTTTTGATTTCAGCCTCATACATCCTGGCACAACTCCTCGGGGCGATTGCTTTTGGCTTTCAAGTTTTCTCTGCCAGATCAAAAGAGCGAAATAGACTTACCTTATTTCTGGGGTTTTCGAACATTTTCTGGGTGGCTCACTACGTGGCACTGGGCGTGCCCCTCGCGGCGATTATCGCCGGGCTGATTGCTGTGCAGTTGATTGTTTCGAGTGTTGTCAGTCAAAAGTATCGAAACCCGATCATCATCTTTTTCATTCTGCTCTACTGGATCGCAGCGTATTTCACGTTTGAGAATCCGCTTCATCTATTGCCTGCGGTCGGGGCGTCTGCTGTTTCGGTTTCGTTCTTGTTGAGCCGATCCCTTACACAATTGCTTCCGGCTGTTGGCACATCGGTGCTTTCCCTGACATTGCTGAGCCGTGACTCCGCGATGGCTGTTAGGCTTGGCGCGATGACATCTTTTTCCATGTGGATGGCGCATGGCTTTGTGACCGGATCAATCGTTGAGATTGCAGCGAATGGCATTCCTCTTGCGACTGCGCTTTATGGCCTGCTCGTCTATGATATCGGGGTGAAGCTTCCATCGTGGGGGATATTCAGTTCAGGTGCGAAAGCATCGCCCGATGAAGACAAATGATGCGCGCGCTCGCCTTTCCTACTATCTGCTAAGAGTTTCGAGAATCATGTTCCGCGTGTTGAGGTCGTTGTGGAAAATTCTGTCGGCAAGAAACTCGGACGGAAACTCGGGCCATGTCCTGTGCATTTCGGCGACGAGCCGTCGTGCTTCTTCAGAGTTTCCCAGCTGATCGTGAGCTACGGCTTGGAATAAGAGTGAAGGGGCACTGACCGGTGCTCCGGCAGCGGGCGCCCCTTGAAAAGCTTCAACAACATTTTCATAGTTCCCGAGCATAAGTTGCGACACGCCCCAGATGTTTCTTGCGCCGAACCTGCCAGATCCTGATCTGGGTCTCTCCGGGTTGCTAACCTCGGCCGCAAGGTCTGGGGCATTAGCTATGATGGCTGTGATGCCTGCAAGGTCGAGAATGTGGCCATCCTTCGGCGCCAGTTCGATAGCGATTCTTGTGTATTTCAATGCTTCGGTTGGCTGGTTTTTGACAGCCAGAACCCAACCATTTGCGCCATTTGACCACGCATCGGCAGGGGACAATTCAAGCGCCTTACCAGACATTTCCGAGGCTTGATTGAAGAGTTCATTCCTTTCCGCTTCATCCGGCGACAACACCGCCAAAATCGCCAGGACCTGCGATGATCCGGCATAGCCATCAGACAGAGCCGGGTCGAGTTCCATCGCGTGCTGGAACATTCCCAGGGCTATTTGCTGGCGTTTGACGTCAAAAACCGGAAAAAACATACCACGGGCTTGATCCGCAAGGTTAGCCGCCTGGAGTCTTGTCAAAGACTGCTCACCAAGTGCTGCACGCTCAGCTTGTTCAATGGATTGAACCGTTGGCGATACTTCTGTGTTTTTTTGGCTCGTCCAGATGCCAAATGCAGCGACTATCGCAAGGAGGCCCAGTCCAGCTGGCAGCAGCTGCCGTAAACGCCGATACATACCAAGCTCATCGCCATTCCACGCAGTTGAGGTGCCGTCTTCAATCGGTGGTTCGTAGGAAAACCGCGGCTTGTATCCGCCAGGATCGACAAAAATGCGAACCCCTTCGCCGTCCCATTGATCTTCGTAAAATTCGCGTAACAGCCGACGCAGCCGCCTGGCTTCGACGCGAACTAGGTTTTGGCCGCCGGTGCCATCAATGCGCCGCCCATAGACCTCTACAGCAATAGCTTTGCCTCGGATCTGGGGCCCGCGACCCGCGATAGCTTCCTCGACTACGTACGTAAGAAATTGCTGGAGACGGGGCGAGGATAGAAACTCGTCGCTCGATACAACACGCTCCAGTGCTTCCCGGACAAGATCCGGCGACGGCTGTCCAACAGGTTGATCTGTCGGCAATTCATTAGCTTTGTTCAAGGCAAACTCACCCCCAACTCACGGTGACTCACTTGGCCCAAACGGTCAACCACACTCATCTCGATGTGAGAATAGATAGTGGGAGTCGGGATTTATCCAGTGGCGGTGGAGCTGAGTGAAGAGTTTCCAGAGCTGTCCGAGGTGCTCTCAGGCCCTACCGAAAGGGATGCGTTGCTCAAAGAGGTTATCGAAGACCTGAAGAAAGCTTCAGAGTTGCTGGATGACGTATCGATCACAGCCTCAGAGCGCGCGGAATGGGCCCACATAAAATCTGAACTCGTGAACGAGCTTCGCCGGATGGTGAAGCGCAGCCTTTAGGATACTTCTAGCTGAGGACCAACCCATGACCAAGGAAGACAATGGAAAAGACCTGAACGACAAACAGGTTCAGGCGACAGACCAAATTGAAGACCCGTCGCGGCGGAGTGTTCTTAAGGGCCTGGCCACTGGAGCAGCCGCGACGGGGGCGGCTGGGTTTGCGGCAGGAAGTGCCGAGGCCCACGAAGGAGACGGCCCGCTGGGAGAAACGCTCAAGAACCCATACGGTGGGCGACCTGCAGGTGGTATCTCTTTGCCAGAGTATTTCCGCCCGACGAAGTACATGACAGGCTCAAACGCGAACTATTTTCCACTGAGTGAGGAATTGGGGCCAGATGAGATGCGCATCTCATTCTGTGGCTCGACACCGTATCCGCCGCGTGAAGATCAGGCGGGTACCTGTATTATGGTCGAGTTGGGTAACGGAAAAAGGTTCTTTTTCGACTTTGGATCCGGGTGTGTCCGCAACATCATTGCCATGCAGGTGCCGGGGCAGCTTATCAACGACATCTTCATCTCTCACCTGCATGTCGACCACTATGCCGATATTCCGTACATCTACCCTTTCCGTGCTTGGTCTGGTGGTTACACTCCACTTCGTATTCACGGCCCGTCCGGTCGGACACCCGAGCTTGGAACGGCGGGGATGGTCAAAGGCATGCAGCAGATGCTCAAATGGCATCTTGAAGCGTTCGACGTATTCCCGATTGGTGACGGCTATGAGATCGAGGTCAACGAGTTCGATTTCAGCCAAGAAGGCGGCATCGTATATGACCAAGACGGTGTGACTGTTCGGTCCTGGCCGCGCAGCCACGCCAAGGACGGTGCAGTTGGGTATCGGCTCGATTGGAATGGACTTAGCTTTGTTTGGACAGGTGATGGTCGTCCGGACGAGCTATCGCGGAAATACGGCGAAGGCGTCGATGTCTTTGTAACCGAAATGTCGGGACAGGATATCGGTCAGTTGATGACCTACAAATACGGTATCCCACAGGATCTGTTCAACTACACCATCGATACGCATCACACCTCCCACTATGCCGTGGGTAAGCTTTTTGCAGACACTCGCCCACGTCTTGGAATGGTGACCCACTACACTCAGGACGAGGATATCGACGCTGAAATGCTGGCTGGCATTCGCGCCCACTACGATGGCCTGTTCCAATGGGGGCTCGATGTGGCGGTCGTAAACGTGACCAAGGATGCGATCTGGTACCGGAAAGCTGCACTGCCCGGAAAATCCGGCACAGTACCACCATTCCGCGAACTTGCCGCAGCAGCCGAGGCCGGGCGTATTGAGCTTCCTGATGAAATCACACTGCCAAATCCAAGGCTTACCCGAGCTGATCAGCAAGACCAGAAGTATCGAGATATGGAGATTGATCCACGCGAGTACTACCCAACTGACGTTTTCCGCGCACCCGGTGGGGAATGGCCGCAGGACTTTACAATAAAAGTTTCCGATGTAATCGGCTCGCGCGATGAAGACTGAGGGGAGATCGGGCAATGATTGAATTTGGTTCGACTTCTGCGATCCCTGTGACGATCCTTACCGGCTTTCTAGGAGCCGGTAAGACAACACTTCTGAACCGGATCCTGACAGGCAATCATGGATTGCGGGTTGCGGTTCTTGTAAATGACTTTGGATCCATAAACGTCGACGCCGACTTGGTCGTCGGCCTCGAAGAGGATGTGATGAGTTTGGCGAATGGCTGCGTGTGCTGCTCGATACGTGATGACCTGATCGAAACAGTGGAAGCCGTTCTCGCCCGGCCTGAAAAACCGGAATACATCGTCCTTGAAGCAAGTGGAGTATCGGACCCATCGTCAATCGCGATGACGTTTACAGATCAAAAGTTTCGGGACATGATCCGCCTGGACAGCCTTATGTGTCTTGTCGATGCGGAACAGGTATTTGCCGCGCCGGAACAAATGGAACTGAAGCTCCGTCAAATTGCGTTCTCGGACATGGTTATTTTGAACAAGGTTGATCTTGTCGACAGGGCCACTGTTCAGAAGGTGCATGATTGGCTCGGCTCTCGCTTCCGTCGCTATCGTTTGGTCGAAGCTGTCAATGCGAACGTTCCTCTGGACATACTTCTGTCAGTCGGCCGCTTTGCGTCGGAACAATTGGAAACTGAACTGCCTGACCATCATGAACATGGCCCCGGCTGTGGTTGCCACCACGCTGACCATTCAGACAGCTTTTCGACGACTATGATGAAAGCTGAACACCCGATAAGCCTATCCTCTCTCCGCAGCGCTATTCGTGAGCTTCCCGGCGATGTCTATCGTCTCAAGGGGTTTGTCTTCAGTGAGGAGGATCCGGATCATCGCATTCTTGTGCAGGTCGTCGGTAAACGAATGGACATCGCGCGGGATGAAGCGTGGGGTGGGCGTAAACCCGAAACAAGGCTTGTTGCAATTGGCGCACCAGGGGCGCTTTCCGAGCACACTCTTTCAGATACGCTACTGGAGACTGCGTAGTGGCCTGGTAGGCCGAACCTGGTCTTGTGTGTCTTTAGTAAGCTTAGATGCTTCGGTTCCTCGTCCAATGAATCCAGTGGAGTATCTGAGATGCTGATCGTTCTGGCGCTGTATTTTGGCCTGGCCTGGGTGGTGTTCTCCAAATTCCGCCTACTGCCTTGGAATGCGGTTTCAAAGACCTTCATCTGTGGCGGTAGTGTCGTGATTGCGTTGGTGGTTATCGGCGCGCTGAACCACACTGCACCAAGCGGGACGGTTTCGGTCCAAGGCGCAGTGATCAGTATTGCTCCAAGTGTTGCGGGACCAGTGACAGAAGTCGCGGCAGAGCCCAATGAGCTAGTATCAAAGGGGGATGTTCTCTTCCGGATAGATGATACGGAATTCGCCGCTGAGGTCGCTCGACTTGAAGCGTCGCTGACCTCTGCCCAATCTGAGGCAGATCAGCTGGGTCACGACCTTGAGGCGGCTGAGGCTGACATCGCCTCACTGTCCGCGCAACTGAATTTTGGCGTGGCGCGTCGCGATGACATTATCCGTCTCGCCGAACGGGGAGCGTCCACCGAGTTCCTGCTTCAGGAAGCCGTTTCTACGATAGAGCAACTTGAGGCGGGCTTGCGCGCCGCAAACGCGCGGAAGGCGGGTCTTGAACGGCGTATTGCCGCCCAAGTGGATGGGGTCGATGTTGGCGTTGCCGAAGTAGAAAATTTGCTGATCCAAGCGCGTTGGGCATTGGAGCAAACAGTCGTGCGCGCACCTGCAGATGGCATGGTGACAGGCTTGACCCTGCGCCCCGGAAACCGGGTTTCGCCCCTCCAAGGGGCAATCAATTTTGTTGTACCGGGCGACAGGGTTCTGGTTGCGACACTTCCCTTGAGTAGTCTGCAAAACATATCCGTGGGCGATACTATTCGTGTTGCGTTGCGTAGTATACCTGGGACGGAGTTTGAAGCCACGATTTCGGACATACCAACCGCTACCAGCGAAGGGGCGTTGGATGCCAGAAGTGGGCTTCCTTCACTCCGCGAGTTGATTGGCGCGACGGACTTTATTGTCGTTGCAGAAATTCCTGATGATCAGAGTGCGAAGGAGACCAGATTGGGTGCATCTGGTACGGGCTTGGTTATCACCGAGGAAGCGGGCGCGATTTCGGTGTTGGCTGAAATTCTATTCTGGGTCACCAAGAAACTGAATTACCTTTGATTTAACCGAATTGCGCCTGAATAGACCTATGTCGTGGCCTGTAAAATCGTACTTTTATGCGTTACGCTTCTGTAACTGAACTGTCCGTAGCTCAGGATTTTCTGGCGAAATGTTGGAAGTTCGCTTTGGTCTTTGTGCGGTCATTGATTGTTCAGCATCCGATGGCAGTTGTACCGTTTTTGCTGTCATCGGCACGTTCGAAACGCTTCGACGACTGTCAATTTTCGCTTTGAGGAATGCAGCGGCGCAGCGACTCTGATCTTTAAAGACGGTAGCTTTGGGCCGAAGCCGCTATCCCTACGGCAAGCAGATCAGAAATTCGCACCTGCGGTTTCGATGAAGAGAACGTGCTATGTAACGCTTCAGGCGGATGCAAAGATTGTGGAAACTCACCTCCGCCCATACTTCTGTTTACAATCACTCAACCCGGAAAGATCGCTCTCCAGCAGAGACACGTTCAAGCCAACATACACTGCCGCTCTTGCCGAGTGGCGCGAACTTGGCTTGGGATAAAGGGAAGCTTTATTGGCCTAATTAAGGCGTGTTCGAATTCGTCTGACAGCACCCTTGCAACATCACAAGGTCCCTAGATTAGTATATTAATCAAACTCTTAGAAACATTTATCCTTGTTACTAAAAATTTAGTTTGACACACATGCAAAAAATCGCTGATGCTGTTTGTCATCCGGTTTGCACCGGATCACATAATCTTTGGGAGGAGACAGATGCGGAGACATCTACTTTCCGCAGTGGCGGCGGCTGCCGTCATTGCGGGGCACGGTCCTGCTTGGGCCGACGAAGCCGCAGCACAACGTTGGATTGACGACGAATTCCAGCCATCGACTTTGTCGAAAGACGAGCAGATGGGTGAGATGAAATGGTTCATCGAAGCTGCACAACCCTATGCTGGCATGGAAATCAACGTCCTGTCCGAAGGTATCCCGACCCACTCCTACGAGTCCGAGGTGCTGACCAAGGCGTTCGAAGAAATCACCGGTATCAAGGTCAACCACCAGATCCTCGGTGAGGGCGAAGTGGTTCAGGCCGTTCAAACCCAGATGCAGACGGGCCGGAACCTGTATGACGGCTACGTCAATGACAGTGACCTGATCGGTACGCACTCGCGCCTGCAACTGGCCTACAACCTGACTGAACAGATGGCAGGTGACTGGGCGGCGACCACATCGCCGACGCTCGATCTGGATGACTTCATGGGCATTCAGTTCACCACTGGCCCGGATGGCAACCTGTATCAGCTGCCCGACCAGCAATTCGCGAACCTCTATTGGTTCCGCAAGGACTGGTTCGATGATGAGGCCAACAAAGCTGCATTCAAAGAAAAGTACGGCTACGATCTGGGTGTTCCGGTCAACTGGTCGGCCTATGAGGACATCGCCGAGTTCTTCACCAACGACGTAAAGGAAGTTGATGGTGTGGCGATCTACGGCCACATGGACTACGGCAAGCGTGCGCCTGACCTGGGTTGGCGTATGACCGACGCGTGGCTGTCGATGGCCGGTGCCGGTGACGTGGGTGAGCCGAACGGTGTTCCCGTTGACGAATGGGGCATCCGCATGGAAGCGGGCACCTGTAACCCTGTTGGTGCTTCCGTCTCTCGCGGTGGTGCGGCCAACGGGCCGGCTGCGGTCTATGCGATCCGCAAATGGGATGAGTGGCTGCGGAACTATGCGCCTCCGGGTGCGGCGTCTTATGACTTCTACCAGTCGCTGCCAGCGCTTAGCCAAGGCAACGTCGCCCAGCAGATCTTCTGGTACACCGCCTTTACCGCCGACATGGTCAAGCCGAAGTCCGAAGGCAACAACACCGTGGATGACGAAGGCACGCCGCTGTGGCGGATGGCGCCCAGCCCGCACGGCCCCTATTGGGAAGAAGGTCAGAAAGTTGGGTATCAGGACGTGGGGTCATGGACTTTCCTGAAATCCACACCTTCTGATCGCGCTCAGGCGGCGTGGCTGTATGCTCAGTTCGTGACGTCCAAGACTGTCGACGTGAAGAAGTCCCATGTGGGTCTGACCTTCATCCGCGACAGCTCGGTCAACCACGAGTCCTTCACCGAACGCGCACCCAAGCTGGGTGGTCTGGTCGAGTTCTACCGCTCGCCTGATCGAGTCGCATGGTCGCCGACCGGCATCAACGTTCCGGATTATCCGAAGCTGGCCCAGATCTGGTGGCAGCAAATCGGTGACGTGAACTCGGGCGCCTTCACCCCGCAAGAGGCGATGGACCGTCTGGCCGAGGAAATGGACATCACCATGGCCCGGATGCAGGCCGCCGATGAGGCTGCCAACGTCTATGGTGGCTGTGGTCCACGCCTGAACGAGCCGCAGGATCCTGCCTTCTGGCTGGAGAAAGCCGGTTCGCCCAAGGCCAAATTGGACAATGAAAAGCCGCAAGGCCAGACCGTCAACTATGATGAACTGGTTGCGCGCTGGCAGGCCAACTGAGCCAAAGCAACCGGGGGTGCCGTGCGCGGCATCCCCACCTTACGACCAGTGCGGTGCACTGAACGACCGGAATCCACGGACATGATCGAACTTCAAGATGCCACCAAACGGGTTGGCAACGTTATTCATATCAAGCCCACCAATCTGGCGCTGCAGACCGGCCATTTCAATGTGCTGCTGGGCGCGACGGGATCAGGCAAGACCTCGCTGATCAAGATGATGGCCGGGCTGGACCCGATCGCCTCGGGCAAAGTCCTGATGGATGGGCAGGACGTCACCAAACTGAACACGCAAAAGCGGCAGATCAGTCTGGTACACCAGTTCTTCGTGAACTACCCGCATATGACTGTTTTCGACAACATCGCCTCGCCCCTGCGCGTGGCAGGCATGGCGAAATCCGAGATCGAGGGCCGTGTTGAAGAGGCCGCCGACCTGCTGCAACTGCGCCCGATGTTGCACCGCCGACCGCATGAGTTGTCAGGCGGACAGCAGCAGCGCACAGCGCTGGCCCGGGCGATTGCCAAGGAAAGCCGCGCCGTGTTCCTGGATGAGCCGCTGGCCAACCTGGACTACAAATTGCGCGAGGAATTGCGCGAACAGCTTCCCGACTTGTTCGCCGGGCGCGGGGCCGTGGTGGTTTACGCCACGTCCGAGCCTGAAGAGGCACTGCTGCTGGGGGGCTACACAGCCTTGATGGAAGATGGCCGAGTCACTCAATTCGGTCCAACCGCAGACATCTATCGCAATCCCGAAAACATCGCCGCGGCACGCGTGTTCTCGGACCCGCCAATCAACGTGGCACGCATCACCGTTTCCGGCGCGCAGGCACAACTGGCGGGTGGCGGAGGCTGGGCTGTCTCGGACATGGCCGACGGAGATTACATGGTGGCCGTACGCCCGCACCGGGTTACACCGTTCCGCACCTCGGATGCGGATGTGGAACTGACGGGCCGCGTGATCGTGACCGAGCTGTCTGGCTCAGACTCCAGTGCGCATTTCCGGCATGGCTCGGATGATTGGGTTTCGCTGGCCGCTGGCGTTCATCCCTATCAGGTCGGCGAAGATCACAGTTTCTACATGAACCCGGCCCATTGCCGGTATTTCGGCCAAGACGGCAAAAGGGTGGCCTGACATGGCACAGATCAAGCTTTCGAACCTGCGACACAGCTATATGCCTAACCCGCAAGGCCCGCAGGACTATGCGCTGAAGGAAATCGACGTTACCTGGCGCGATGGTGGGGCCTATGCGCTGCTGGGGCCCTCGGGTTGCGGCAAGTCCACCTTGTTGAACATCATCTCGGGCCTGCTGACCCCGTCCGAAGGGCAAATCCTGTTCGATGACCGGGACGTCACCGCCCTGCCGCCCGATCAGCGCAACATCGCGCAGGTGTTCCAGTTTCCGGTGATCTACGACACGATGACCGTGGGCGAGAATCTTGCGTTCCCGCTTAAGAATCGCGGCGTCGATGCCGCAACGATCAAACGTCGCGTCGATGAGATCGCTGAGATGTTGGACGTCACCGATATGCTGAACACCCGCGCCAGTGGCCTGAGCCCGGATAACAAGCAGAAAATCTCGATGGGGCGGGGACTGGTCCGTGATGACGTGAACGCAGTGATGTTCGACGAACCGCTGACTGTGATCGATCCCCATCTGAAATGGAAGCTGCGGTCCAAGCTGAAAGAACTGCATCAGCGCGTCAAAGCCACGATGATTTACGTGACCCACGACCAGACCGAGGCGCTGACCTTCGCGGATGAAGTGGTCGTGATGCAAGAAGGCGAAGTTGTGCAGATCGGTACGCCGGTTGAACTGTTCGAACGGCCTCAGCACACGTTTGTCGGCCATTTCATCGGCTCACCGGGCATGAATGTCTTGCCGTGTGAAGCCAAAGGCGACCGGGCGATCTTCGAAGGCCATGAGGTCATGCTCGAAGGTCCCACCCACGGCGACGGTGGTCGCACTGATTTGGGTATCCGCCCCGAATATGTCGGATTTGGCAGCACCGGCATTCCGGCGCATGTGACCAAAGTTTCCGACATCGGCCGCCACTATGTGGTTAGTGCAATGGTGGGCAATACGGCTCTTAAGGCCGTCACAGAGCACGGCGCGCCCGAACCCGGATCAATGGTCTTCCTGCAATTCAAACCTGAACAATCCCGCGTCTACCGCGACGGCTGGATCGCGACCGAGGAGCGCAGCTGATGAGAACAGAAAACCAAAAGGCCTGGTTCTTTGTCCTGCCGGTGCTGGCGCTGGTCGCGTTCAACGCGCTGGTGCCAATGATGACGGTAGTCAACTACTCGGTTCAGGAAACCTTCGGCAACAACCAGTTCTTCTGGGAAGGGCTTGGCTGGTTCGAACAAATCCTGCGTTCGGATCGCTTTCAGGCCGCGCTGGGACGGCAGTTCCTGTTCACCTTCCTGATCCTTCTGATCGAGGTGCCCTTGGGCATCATCGTCGCCCTGTCCATGCCCCGCAAAGGCTTCTGGGTGCCGGTCTGTCTGGTTCTTATGGCCCTGCCAATGCTGATCCCATGGAACGTGGTTGGGTCGATGTGGAACATCTTTACCCTGCCGAAAATCGGCCTGATGGGATACTTCCTGAACGATGTTCTGGGCATCAACTATGACATGACGCAACAGCCTCTGTCCGCCTGGATCACTGTCATCGTGATGGACGTCTGGCACTGGACCTCTCTGGTTGTGCTGCTGTGCTATGCCGGCCTGGTCTCTATCCCGGACGCCTATTATCAAGCCGCCAAGATTGACGGCGCCAGCCCGTGGTCAGTGTTCCGCTATATCCAGCTGCCCAAGATGAAAACCGTCCTGACCATCGCCGTCCTGCTGCGCTTTATGGACAGTTTCAACATCTATACCGAGCCCTTCGTTCTGACCGGCGGCGGCCCCGGCAACTCTACCACCCTGCTGTCGATCGACCTTGTGAAAATCGCGCTGGGACAGTTCGACCTTGGCCCTGCAGCCGCGATGAGCCTGATCTATTTCGCCATCACGCTGCTGGTCAGCTGGGTCTTCTACACTCTGATGACAAAGGATGACGCGCAATGAAGAAGCGGTCTCTTATCCCGATCCTCTATATCGCGTTCCTGATGTTGCCGATCTATTGGCTGGTGGCGATGTCCTTCAAGACCACGAACGAGATCCTGTCGGGCTTTTCCCTGTTCCCCCAGACCTTTACGCTGGAGAATTACATCACCATCTTCACCGACCCGACATGGTACTGGGGCTACATCAACTCGATCATCTATGTGACGATCAACACGGTGTTGTCGGTCTGTGTGGCCCTGCCTGCGGCCTACGCGTTCTCGCGCTATCGCTTCTTGGGCGATAAGCAGCTGTTCTTCTGGCTGCTGACCAACAGGATGGCTCCAGCGGCCGTGTTCGCGCTGCCGTTCTTCCAGCTCTATTCCTCGATCCACCTGTTCGACACCTATCTGGCCGTGGCTCTGGCGCATACGCTGTTCAATGTGCCGCTGGCGGTGTGGATTCTGGAAGGCTTCATGCGCGGCATCCCTAAGGAACTGGACGAAACCGCCTATGTCGACGGTTACTCCTTCCCGCGCTTCTTCGTGACGATCTTCCTGCCCAACATCAAAGCTGGTGTGGGCGTCGCGGCGTTCTTCTGCTTCATGTTCTCGTGGGTTGAGATGCTGCTGGCCAAAACCCTGACGGCGGTCGAGGCCAAACCTATCGCCGCGGTGATGACCCGTACAGCGTCCAGTGCGGGATATGAGCTCGGCCTGCTGGCGGCTGCCGGGACGCTCACCATTGTCCCCGGCGCCATCGTCATCTGGTTTGTCCGCAATTACATCGCGCGTGGGTTCGCGATGGGTCGTGTGTGAGGTTCGATATGCGTAAACTTCTTCTAACCTTTCCCTTTCTGCCGACCATGGCAACGGCCCAACAAGCTGGATGGGGCAATGTCGGCCAGCAAGAGGAAAAGGGGTTTTCCTGGACCGACCCCCTTTGGCCCGATTTCTGGATGGCCTGGACCCCGGCTACTCTGGCGCTGTTTATAGGCATCTTTTCAGCCATCGCAGTAATCGGCCTGCTCGAAGGGTTCAAATTCCGTGACGGGATCGAACGGCGCGGCGTGTTGGGTCTGACAACTACGTTGGGGGATCGGCTTTTCATTACCCTGCTGGGCTCGGCCTATATCTTCCTCGCTTGGCTTGGGTTGGTGGGTCAACCGGTCTGGACACCACTATTCCTGTCGATCGGCTGGGGCGTGTTCGTCTTCTGGAAAGTTTAAGCTTTGCGAAACAGCGAAAGGATGCTTGTCTGTCAGGCATACTAAAAAATGGCAACACCGAGATCGATGCGAAAGAAAAAGACAACCAATCTTCTGACTGAAGTGGAGCTGGAGTTCATGAACGAACTCTGGGCGCTGGGTCAGGGCTCGGTCCGTGATGTCCTTGATCGCCTGCCACCTGATCGCAATCTGGCCTATACCTCCGGCGCGACAATTCTGCGTATCCTGGATGAAAAGGGCTTCGTCGAAAGCGAGAAGAACGGCAAGTCGCTGATCTACAGACCCTTGCTGGAAAAGGACAGGTACCAGTCGCGGTCGTTGCAAAATCTTGCCCGGACCCTTTTCGACGACACCCCCGCGACGCTAGTTGCAAGGCTGGTCGACGATGAGGGTCTGACAGAAGATGATCTGGAGGAAATTCGAGCACTGGTAGAGAGGAGACTGCAAAATGACAGCGGTTAAACCGGTTCTCGATACGTTTCTCGAGTTCAACGTTGTGCTTGGACTGTCAGTGCTGATCTGGCTGGCGCTGCGCGGAACCCTTGCGCTCACATCCATGCGTTACAGCTTTGTCGCTCAGCTTCGGTCGCTCAAGATACTCTGCATCTGCGTTTTACTCAGCCCGGTTCTGGCGGTGGGTGTTTCAGGTTTGGTCAGTCAGATTTGGCCCGGACGCGTTGTCGCGCTGGGGGACATCGCCGTAGCGGCCTATCTGCGCGGTGAAATCGCCATGCCTGCTGCGCAATTCGAAACCCTGCTGAATACGCGCGAACGCTGGGTCGATCATATCCTGTCAGGTGCCTCTTTCTTCGTGACTTGCGTATTGATTGTGCTGGCACTTGTGGCGGTTGTTCTGGCTGTTCGGGTTGCCCGCAACGCACTTGGGATTCGTGATGCTGTCCGGTCCAGCTTTCTTTGGCGACAGTCGGACAAGGTGGATATTCGTCTTTCAGATCGCGTAACCGTGCCGTTTGCAGTGCGTGGCCTTCGTCGTCGTCACGTCGTTTTGCCCAGCCATTTGCTAAACTCGCCACGCGATTTGCGCTTTGCTCTGGCACATGAATTCCAGCACATCCGCGCGCTGGATGTGGAGTGGGAATTGGGCTTCGAACTTTTGCGTCCGTTACTGTTCTGGAACCCGGCCTATCTGGCCATGAAGCATCAGTTTGACCGGCTTCGCGAACTGGCCTGCGATCAGTCTGTCGTCTCGCGCAAGGGGATTGACGCAACCGACTATACTGCCTGTTTGCTGGACTATTGCGCGCGATCGGTAAAGCTGAACAGTCCCCGCATTCTTCATGTGGCTCTCGTGAACGGGTCGAAAGCAAAGCACGTTCTTCGTCAGCGTGTGATTGCCCTGACCTATGCGCCCCTGACGACAACCCAGTTGTCATCCATTTTCCTCGGGTTGACACTTGCCCTCGTTGTTGTGCTTGCCATCGGCTCGGCCTCGGTACGTCAAACTCAGGATTGGAGCCATGATCGTTTGATGCTTTCAACTGTGGTAAATCTGGAGCGGCTGGAAGCTCGGAATCGGGGCAATTGATCGGCTGTAATCCAAGACTTGCGCCGAGTGAATAGTTGGCCTCTCGATTGCGCTCAGCAAGTTTGTAGGGGTTTCGACGCTGCTGGTGGTTGCGGATTTTTTCTGAATCTCAGTTGAAAGTCTTGTTGTCATGCGGACGAACCGCTGCTGGACCGGATCAAGATAATCCACTACGCGGCCGAAGACTCTCTGCCGCATACCCTTACGGCAACGCTGCCAGAAGGCTCGCAGGTCCAACTGGTGCGGCGCAACCCAAAGGACAGCATCGCCGAACTATTCTCTGAGATGCAGAAACGTGAGAAATTCCTTGATTGCATGGGTGGCCATCAAAATGCCGATGACCTATACGACCGCTCGCAAGGCATCGGGAGGTCGCGTTCGCTGGACGCGCCCACATCTTTGTTTCGATGACATAATCAGATCCGTGTGCGTTTCACTGCATAGCAGGTTAAATGTCAAATAGGGATCGTGGTTAAAGCATGAGAGCCGGTCTCGCGATCCCGCGATCACAGGATTGAAAGAAAGGTCATGAGGGTGCCCGTGGAACCGCAGCGATGACAGTCTTTCTGACCTTCGCAGTCGGACTCGCTGGCGTGGCCGGGTTTCACTTGCTTGATCTGCCGTTGCCCTGGTTGTTAGGCCCCATCTTTGCCTGTCTCATGGCGGCTGCTTTCAGGATGCCGCTGCGTGGGATTGCAGCTGTAAACAAATCTATGCGAACCATTCTTGGTGTCGCGGTTGGTGCGACCCTCACACCTACGGTTTTGGCAAGTTTTCCGTCGATGTGGCCCACACTGGCGATGATCCCGGTCAGCGTGATTTTGATCGGGCTGATCGGCGTGCCCTATTTCCGTCGCGTCTGGGGATATGACATGCCGACGGCCTACTACGCGGCCATGCCCGGCGGGCTTCAGGATATGCTGGTTTTCGGCGAAGAAGCGGGCGGCAACGTTCGAACACTGTCTCTGATCCATGCAACACGTGTGCTGCTGATCGTGACGGCTCTGCCGTTCATTCTTGAGATTATCTGGGATGTCGATCTCAGCAACCCGCCCGGAGAGTCTGCTGCGTCAATCCCGGCACAAGAATTGCTGATCATGCTTGTCTGTGCGATTGCAGGTTGGCGCATTGCGGAACGGATCGGGTTATTTGGAGCGTCAATTCTCGGCCCGATGATCGCAGCGGCGATAGCAGCCTTGACGGGCGTGTTGCATTTCCGGCCGCCGGCCGAGGCGATCTGGCTGGCGCAGTTCTTCATCGGTCTCACCGTCGGCGCGAAGTATTCTGGCGTGACACGTACAGAGGTTCGGCGCGACCTCGTTGCCGGGGCGGGCTTCTGCTTGGTTCTGATCGCCTTGACGTTCCTATTGGTCGAGTTCGCGATCATCTTTGACCTTGCGCCCGGTCGTGAGGCCTTGCTGGCCTTCGCCCCCGGGGGACAGGCCGAAATGGCAGTGCTGGCGTTAATCGTCGGGGCAGATGTGGCCTTCGTAGTCGTACATCATGTGTTTCGGATTGTTTTGGTGATCCTTGGCGCACCAATCATAATGCGCCTCGTTGACAGGTTTCAGTGATCTGTAGCACCTGCAGAACGCGAGATCCTGGTAGGCAGGCGAGTCTATTGCGTTGCGCGTCCAGGCAATGATCTACACGCGTGTGGGCAATACACAGGCCGTAAGCTCCAAGGAAACGAGGCACGTGACTGGGCCGATCCTAGTCTTTCTATTCTCATGACCAGCCATACGAAGCTCTTTTAGCTCGTAGAAATGCCACCGGTTATGAGACCGTTTCGCATTTAGAACCAAGCGATGAAGTCGCTCACCGCGATCTTTGAAGTGTCGCGGAGCTGGAAGAAAAACCCACCCTCGACAAAGACGCTTTCGCCTGCATCGGTGTTTTTCCGTGCATCGAATTCCATATATCTGAGCGGTAACCTTGATCTCAGCACCAACCATGCACGCTAATGCTGCTTGCAGCGCTTAACCTCCTGCACCATCTCGTGAAAATCATGCAAGGCTGCGATCTGAGCATCGCTGAGCTTAGTGCGATCGAGTTTGGCCTGATCGATCAGCACGTCAAGCGCTTCGGATATCCGGCCGATCTGCCTTCCATAGCTGCCAACCTCGCGCAAAATGCGCCGCTCAAGTTCCGGTTTTTCGGTTCGGCCGAGGTCAATGTTGATAAAGCCCAATTGCCCTACATTTTCGAGCCAGTTCGACCAGATATCAAAGACTTGGGTAACTGCACCCCCTAAAGGCGCTGTAATTCGCATTGTCATAGGTTTCTCCATATGCAAATGCGCCGCAGCGCAGCATAATCAAAGCCACGGGTCAAGCCTATGCGTCTTAGCCGACGATCTTCCACCGCTAGATGCTTGATTGCAGGAACAAAACGTTAAGCTGAGCCTGTGAATAGCCGGCGCGTTTGTGTTGTCTCTTTTGACCAGACTGTATTCAAAACGCCTACCAAGAAGGGTAGTCGACAAAGCTACGGTGCAATCACTCTAAGCACGGCTGACAGCCGCATCACGTTGAAAGAATAATCAAAGGCACCGTACCATTTGGGCAGAGATACCAGTGACCAATAACCCGACGCCGTGTTGCAATGTTCGCGCGCATTGTGGCAGTTTCGGCGTGAATGCGGTAGTAGACTAAAGAATGAGTTAACTCTGATCGACATAACTATAATGACGCGCCATGCGATCAAGAAAATCTTCTGAAGCAATGCCGAAATCGGATCAACGATGAGCTGCCTTGAACCAGACCTGAATATCGCGGCACTCCCTGAAGAAGCGCGGCGCGACGCGTGGAACGATTTTATGGCGGACTTCTGGCGTCTGGGTAGGCCATTGGTTGCCGGGCGGAATCTGGAGCTTAGCGTTTCTTCCCGTCAGGTGGAGGACGCCGTGTTCTGCCAATTGGCCATGTCGCCAGCAGAACTCGTGGGTAACAATCATGAGTTCGATTGTGTCGTGGTCCGTTACCAAAATGAGGGGAACACGGTCGCAAAGGTGAACGGTGAGACCACGCGCGTGACCCCCGGTTCATTGACGGTAATGGATTTGTCTGCGACGCGATATTGTTATTGCGACCGTTCCAAAGTTACCTATTTGGCGCTCAGAAAATCGGCCCTTCAGGTCACACGCCACCCTTTGCGGCCAATGACGCATTTTGACAATTCAACATCTGTCGGGCGGCTTATGATCGCAAATTTCCTGCATCTTGCAGACGAAATCTCACACAAACCAGAGCCAGCCGATGCCTCAGCGATCGGCTTGTTCGCCTCTCTGCTTGTCGCTGCGATCACGGATCGAGAAGCCCTGAACGCACAAGATCCGCAAACAGAAAGAGCCAAGCGTATTCGTGCCGAGCAGTTCATCTTCTCACGGCCGCTCTCGCGGCCCTTGCACATTGACGAGATGTGCGCCGCCGTCGGTATGTCGCGATCGACGCTGTATCGCCTGTTTCGCGCAGACGGTGGGTTGCAGGCCTACTTGACCAACATGCGCTTGGAATGTGCGCATAATACCCTCGTCAATAGCCAACCTGAACGCGGGGCGGTTACATCGATCGCCACGCGCTTGGGCTTTGTCGACACGTCAAGTTTTGTTCGCAGTTTCCGGCGCAAGTACAACTGCAAACCGGGCGATATCCTAGGGTCCGAGTACAGCGATCCCGTTCATGCGGATACCCGTGATCGACCAACCCCTTTACATGGGGCGAACACTGGTGAAGGGACAACCAGACCGAACAAAGGGTTCTTTCAGGATCTTGGTGCATTGGCAAAGACAAAGGGCACTTACCAGCTTTCGCACACACCGAACCAATACGCGGGCCAGCATATCTAACGCCTAGTGCAGAAAGTTCAGCACTGCTTTATTGCCAGGGCCGCGAACGGTCCGAAGTGAATGGTTTTTGGGGACCCTCAAATACCGCCAATCAGGTCTGGGCGCTGCGCAGGCCTCCTCTCGCAGTTTGCAGTTTTCCCCTCGTTTGTCGGTCGTTGCTTGTAAGTGTCGGGGTCCGTCTGACCGTGCCGTGAAACTCTCGGACAGTAAACTTGAGACACCAGGTACGTGAGGCAAAGGGCTCAAGCTGATAACGCATAGGTAAAGTGTATTGGCTGCTGGCTTGAAGGATCGCTGAAGGGAAGTTTTGCGCTGTGCAGACGATACGAAATTTGGTGGCGATGTAGCGTTTCGTGCTTGGCTCAGCAGCTCTATCGCGAACGTCGCACGGGCTGAGTCTTTCCTAAAGGTGGCTGGCAACCTCATGCCAAAACAAAACTGAATTGAATGGAACACCGATGAAACAGGCACCGAAAACGCTCTGGAATCCACTGGCGGCACTTGCAATCGCACTGATGCCCGCGATTGCAGTCGCAGAACAAAAACCTGCACAGGAAACCTTCTTTTTCGTCCAGCATGCGCCCTCTGCAACTTTGGACGACGGTACGTTGACGCTTCATGATGCGGATGCACATATGATCGTTTTTGCTGATCGGCCGCACCGCCTTGCGGTTGCGGTTCCAAGCGCGGAGTTGATCAAGATCTGGGGCAAGGGGCAAAACAGCTTTGCCGAGGACCCGCCAAATGCAGCGCTTGTGGGACAATCAGCCGGCCAACCGGTTTCGGTCATCGTTGAGTTGACCAACCCAAAGCAAAAAGACGGAAACCTGGTCTTCGGTTACACAGTCTTGGAAGGCGCTGAGGTCCAGTCCGTAGAACAGAGCTATTTGGTCATAGACGACAACCCGTTCGCGGAGTTTTACAAAACCATGGCCGATCTGGCGGCCGTTTCCACCGGGGACGCAGGGCAATCGACACAGCTGAACGGCGATGTGGGTATGGGTATTCTGTCACAAGGCGTTTCGTCGAACTGAGGCGCTTACGTGTGCTCAGCTATCGCGTTGCCCTCAGGCGCGGCGCGGTAGTTCCCTCATCTAGCATTTGAAGCATTGTGCACGGTCAGAAGGCAACAGGCATGAAAAAGGCAGGCATCACACGAGCAGGCATAGCCACCACTCTGGCAGCGGGGGTCATTACGGCTTCTGCATCAGCTGAGCAAACGAAAGACTTAACCAGCTTTCTGTTTGTTCAGCATGCCAGCGTGGCAACGCTGGACAACGGAACACTGACACTTGAAAGCCCGGACGCGAACATGATCATTTTCGCAGATCGCCCGCACCGCGCCGCTGGAGTCATGCCGACTTCAGAACTGCTCAAAGTGTGGAGTGAAGGGCCGGACAGTTTTGCCGATGATCCACCAAACGCCGTACTGATGGGGCAAGCGGATGGCAAACCCGTTGCGATGGTCGTCGAACTATCGGATCCCAGGCAATCCGCTAACACGCTAACGTTCACTTACACCATCTTGGAAGGTTCCGAGGTGCCCGTTCTTGAGCAAAGCTATCTGGTGATTGATGAGAGCCCGTGGGCAGACATCGAAGGAGGGTGGGACCTTGCGGCAGATGCTTTCACCGGCGGCGGCAACACAATTCAGCTGGATGCAGATTCCGGGCTGCTGGGCACGCAATCAGATTGAGAAAATCAATCAATCTGGCCAATACGGCAGAAAAACAACCCCAGGACTCCGCCAACGGCTGGCTCGGATAACATAACCGCTTCCAACCACATCAAACCTTTAAGATCTGCGCGCCAGTACCTGAAACCTCATCAGAGAAACCCCAGATTGCCGGTACTGAAACTTGAGGCGGGACAACCCGCGGACGTAGGAGAACGCCCGTGGAACGCGCTTATTGCGTCGTCCAACCTCCGTCGACCGGGATTGTGGTGCCCGTCACATTATGTGCAATCGGATCACACAACCACAGCGCAAGCGAGCCGATCTCTGACGGATCTGAGGTCCGGCGCGATGGTTGCTTCTCCGAAAGCAGGTCCGCGACGCCCTTGTCGCGATCGCCGCCGAATTGCGCGGCGCGGGCCTGAACCTGGGGCTCGATGATCGCCGTTTCTGTCCAGCCCGGCGCGATGCAATTCACTGTTACGCCGCCGCTTTTGCCTCCGATCTGCGCGTATTCAAGGGCTGCGACTTTGCTCAGCCCCACGATCCCGAATTTGGAGGCCACGTAAGGCGCCTTGTTGACCGATGCGACAAGCCCATGGACCGAGGAAACGTTGATGACCCTGCCATAGCCGCGCTCGGCCATCACGGGCATAGCCAGCCGCATCGTATGGAACGCGCCCGAGAGGTTAACGGCCAATATCGTGTCCCACGTGGCCGTGTCGGCCTCGGCCAGCGCCACGGTTTTCTGGATACCGGCATTGTTAACAAGAATATCCGCGCCGCCCCACGCCCTGACATCAGCCATCATCTGCTCAATCGCGGAAACGTCCCGCATGTCTGCATCGAAGAACCGGACGTCCGGGCTGCCGGCCTCTTTCAAAACCGTCGTTGCAGTGCGCACCTGATCCGCATCCGCCAGCCCATGCAGCGCGATGCGCGCCCCGGCCGTCGCGAGGGATTTCGCAATTGCCAGGCCGATACCCTGAACCGATCCTGTGACTAAAGCGGTCTTGCCGTCGATATGTGTCATTGGCCTGCCTCCTTTTTCAACGCAGCGCGCAGTTCGGTTTTCAGCACTTTTCCGTAGTTGTTCTTGGGCAAAGCGCCGGTGAACCTGTAAATCTTGGGTCGCTTGAACCGGGCGATCCGGTCCAGACATATCGCATCAAGGGCAGTCTCATCTACTTGCGTGCCACTGGCGCAAACCACATACGCGACAACGACCTCGCCCCATTCGGGATCGGGCTGGCCGACAACGGCGGCCTCCTGCACGGCGGGGTGGGATAGCAGAACCTCTTCGACCTCGCGCGGGTAGATATTCGAGCCGCCCGAGATGATCATGTCCTTGGACCGGTCCTGCATGGTCACATAACCGTCTGCATCCATGCGACCCATGTCGCCTGTCCACAGCCACCCGTCGCGAATTGTTTCCTGGGTGGCCTCTGGGTTCTGCCAATAGCCCTTCATGACCGTGCGTCCGCGTACGGTGATCTCCCCGATCTCGCCAAGGGGCACCTCGTGGCCGGAGTCATCCACAATGGCGACCTGAACCTCGGCCTGCGCACGACCGACCGAGTTCAGCCGCGCGCGCCAGTTTGGGTGGTCTCGGTCGGCGACATCATGACGGGACAGGGCGGTGATCCCCATCGGGCACTCGCCTTGACCATAGACCTGCACAAAGCGCGGCCCCATGGCCTCGGTCGCCGCCAGTATGTCTGCCTCATACATGGGTCCACCTGCATAAACGATGGTGCGCAGCCCGTCGCCCGTCCGACCGGATGTGCGTGCCTGGTCTACAAGCCGCTTCACCATGGTTGGTGCGGCGAACATCGACACCGATCCGATCTGCGGCGCAAGGTCCAGAATCTCGGCCGCGTCAAAGCCGCCGCTGTCCGGAACGACGTGACGCGCGCCGCGCAGCACATGCATGAAGTTGTAGATACCAGCCCCATGGCTCATCGGGGCCGCATAGACGATGGCATCCTCCGGGCGAACCTCATCCACATCGGCAAAGTAACTAAGCGTCATCGAGGTCAGGTTTCCGGCGGTAATCATAACCCCCTTGGGGCGACCCGTCGTCCCGGAGGTGTAGAACAACCAGACCAGATCATCCGGGTCCCGCTGGGCCGGAGCCTTTGGCCCAGCCGTGTCCCGCAGCCTATGGAACGCTGCACTGTCAACGGACATGCAGGTAATGTGACCGTCCAGACAGCGACTCAAGTCATCAGCCGAGGGATCATCGAC
Source organism: Ruegeria sp. G7 (assembly GCF_056535465.1). Lineage (NCBI taxonomy): Bacteria > Pseudomonadati > Pseudomonadota > Alphaproteobacteria > Rhodobacterales > Roseobacteraceae > Ruegeria > Ruegeria sp. G7. The sequence continues at coordinate 2,458,876 of NZ_JBQFIL010000001.1, forward strand.
AAAAACAAGGCGCGCGCCTGAATTGGCAATAATCCAGGCCGCTTCCCGGGCATGAAGTTTGGCGTTGATCGGCACTGCGACCGCCCCCAGCCACCAGATGCCATAAAGTACCTCAAGGTATTCCGTCCGGTTCCCGCAAAACAGCGCGACCCGGTCGCCGACACCCACCCCTTGTGCGGCTAGCCCCGCCGCCAGCGCCGCCGCGCGTCTGGCAAATTCCGCATAATCGGCAACGCAATCCGTCCCGCGAAACAGCGCCGGGGCGTGCGGCATATACTTTGCGGTGCGGTCCAGCCAGATCGCGGGGTTCATGCGACGGCCTCCAGAATCGAGCAGTAGTTGGCCACACCCGAGCCGCCCATGTTGAACACCGCCGCCAGCTCGGCCCCCGGCAGTTGCATATCATCCGCAGATCCGGTGACTTGCCGGGCGGCAAGCACATGCATCGATACGCCCGAGGCCCCGACGGGATGCCCCTTGGCTTTCAAACCGCCCGACAGGTTCACCGGCAAACGCCCGCCGCGCTCGGTCGCGCCGTTTTCAACAAGCCGCCCGGCCTGCCCCTTGGGGGCCAGACCCATAGCTTCATAGATAAGCAGCTCTGCGATCGTAAAGCAGTCGTGGACTTCGGCAAGGTCGAGGTCATCCACGGTTATTCCAGCCTCAGAGAAAGTTGCGGTAAAAGTGCGCTTTGCAGCCGTCAACTCAGTGAGATCACGCAGCGACATGGGTAAGAAATCATTCATTTGCACTGCGGCTCGGAACCCGACTGCGCGCGGAAAATCCTCGGTCATATCATCGGTAACCATGACCACCGCCGCCGCGCCGTCACTGATCAACGAGCAGTCGGTCATTCGTAGGGGCGACGCAATCATCGGATTTTTCTCGGACACCCCGTGGCAGGCGGCAAACCCCAAGTCTTTCTGCAGATGCGCCAAAGGGTTATCCAGCGCGGCCTTGTGGTTTTTGCTGCAATCCGCGCCAGCGCCGCCGACTGATCGCCATAGGCCTGAAAATATGCCTGCGCAAACCGTGAAAAGATTTGCGGAAAGGACAGCCCGCTTTCCTCTGCTTGATAAGATGCCCCTGACAGGGATTTGGTGACGCCGCTGGTATCCTGTGCCGTCATCTTTTCGGCACCGATCACCAGCGCCCGGCGCACACGGCCAGCCCTTATTGCATCCCGCGCGGCATAGATTGCAGCCGACCCCGAGGCGCAGGCGTTTTCAACCCGCGTCGCCGGAATGAACCGCAACGCGGGATCAAGCCCAAGCGCCAATGACGATGCAAAGGCATCCGGTACCAGTCCGTTGTTGAAATGACCCAGCCAAATCGCATCCACGTCTTCTGTCGCCAATCCTGCGTGCTCCAACGCTTCGCGTGCCGCATCAATGATCAGATCTTCCAGACTCTTATCCTTATGCGCGCCAAATGGGGTGTGGCCCCAGCCAACGATCCGAGCGTCCATACTTGCCTCCCGTGTTTCGCCCATAAATACTACGTCCACTGCGACGCCGCCAATTCCGGTAAAATACGTAAAGGACAGCCATGACCGACCACGTCAGAATTGCGTTCGAGAATGCCCCGGTCGGGCTGATCTACACAGAGGAACGGGTGATTCAGCATTGCAACATGCGGTTTTGCGAGATGTTCGGGTATGACAAACCCGAGCTTGAGCAGCATTCGCTGTCCATGCTTTATCCTTCATCCGAGGAATTCCGGCGCATTGGCGAGATCGGGATCGAGAAAATGCGCGGCCTCGGGCGCTATGCTGACGAGCGTATCATGCGACGCAAGGATGGCAGCCTGTTCTGGTGCCGCGTGCGCGGTCAGTCCCTTGATGCCGCCCATCCATTCATGCAATCGGTCTGGAGTTTCGCCGACATCTCGGACAATCGTCCGGTGACCGAGATGACGCCGCGCGAACGTCAGGTGGCCAAGATGCTGGCCGAAGGACTGACCTCGAAAGAGATGGCCCGAGAGCTTGCGATCAGCCCGCGCACCGTCGAGGTGCACCGCGCGCGCCTGATGGAAAAGTTCGGTGCGCGCAACGGGTTGGAACTGGTTGCGAACCTCGCCGGGTTGCCTCTTCTGGGTTCGGACCAAGACTGACTTTTGGTCTTTCGCCAAACTCATCTTCCAGGCCCGACATACTCGGTACAACCGCGGGGCTGCACATTGCTTTGCCGTCTCAGACCGAAACTGCGGTTCTGAGCTCTTGCTTCGCTATCTGGGATTTCTCCCCATGCAGGTACGGCGTTCCGCGTTCCTAAACCAGAAAACTGTCGCCCACGGCGTATGCAAAATCAAAACACTGTTCGACGAGCACTATGGCTATCTCACCTTGGTCTCGGAGCAGGAGGCGTGTTCAGCGGCTGCGCACGTTCACATGGAAATGGTAAGTGCCTGAGGTATTTGGGAAGTTAAATGGCAAACGGCTTTACCTTTGGCGGGCCGTTGATAACGAATTGAGGTGCATGAGGCGTCGTCACCGAACTCCGAAACAAAGCCTGAGCAATGAGATTTCTCAGGAAATTGCTGAAGCGGCACAGTCGTGCGGAGGAGATCCTGACCGATCGCCTAGATCCGTGAAAGGCGACGCTTAGGGATATTCGACAGTACCCGAAAAAAGGGTTGGGCAGGTGGCTTAACAACGGCGTTAAGAACTCGCACCTGCAGTTTCGAAGAGGAACGCGCCAGGCAGCGTGTCAGGCTCATGGTTCTTGCGGCAAACTGAGATTGGGTCGGATTCGCCTTACAGAACAACCACAGAACGCTGCAACACATGCTGCCTATGATCGATGCGCAGCAATCCTGATTTCTACCCGTTTGAGCCAAGCGATCAGGTCCCAGATACTGGTTACGCGCAAACTCACACGTACACAGCCTAGATTTTCAGAGAGGTTTCCGACACTATACAAACTGTTGCTGCAGGGCGCTGGGCGCCGTGTTGTTTGCGGCAGTCGGGTGTGGGAATTTAGACGCGACGACAAAGGCCTCTTGCCTTGGGGCCTTCGGACCAGAGTGATCGTTTGGTTGCGAGAGCACTGGCCCGGTGTGTTGGCGTGACGATGTGAGTTTGAGGGGTATGGAAGGCAACAACGCACAAGCGACGGAAGGCTCGGGCAGGGCGGTCAGATCGGATCAGTCCCGCGCGATCTATTGGAGCCAGGCGCATAAACTTGCGCTTGAGAGGCTGAACTTCGCAGTTGCAAGCCGTGTGCCGATGACGGTGTTTGTGGGGCGCTCGGGGACCGGGCGCACGATGCTGCTGCGCGAGATGATTGCTACGAATACCTCATCTCTGGTTATTCGTGTTCTCGGCAGTCTGGCGCGTCTTTCGGGCGAGGTGCCTTCGGATGTGATTTCGGCGTTTACTCCAAAGCGGCCGGGTTCAGAAAACATTGCGCAAAACCGGGAAAAGCTTGTCGCGTTGCTGCAGTCGCTGCATGCCGCCCAGCGGTACCCTGTCCTTGTTGTGGATGATGCCGACGAACTGTCGAACCTGTATCTGGGTGGTCTGTGTGATCTGTGCGATCAAGCTGTCGACGGCAGGCCATTGCTGAAACTTGTGTTTGTCGGACAACCGAACATGACGGATATTCTGTCCGGGGTCAGACCCGACCTCGTCGGTCCCGCCTTCAAGTTGGATTGCATGAACGAACAGGATTCGGTCGGCTATCTGAAAGCGCGGCTCGGCACTGCGGGCGTGAAAGAACCCAAACTGGACAAGAGCGCCACGCGTGAGCTGTTTGCGCTGACCAGCGGAATTCCGGCAAAGCTGAACGCGATTTGTGACGCTGTGCAACAGGATGGTTCTGATGGCGCTGCGGCAGTCATCGACAAGGCAAAGCTGCGCCAGATTGCAGCATCGATCCGGGCGCCAGATCGGACCAAAACGGCTGACACCTCGCGCGGTGATCATACACCTGCAGACCCACAACTGCTGGCGCGCGCCAATCAGGTTGCGGGGATTCTGCAAACTGCGTCCGAAGCAGATCAGGCTGAGTCGCCACAGCCGCGATCCGAACCAAAAGGATTTGCCCGCAAGGCTGGCTTCGCTGCTGCGGCGGTTGCCCTGATTGGCGCCGGCGCTTATCTGATGCGACCGGCCAGCATGTCGGGCGGGCCAACCAAGACAGCGGAAGCCGAAGATGTCGCGGCGGCTGCGAATTTGGGCAGCAGCGCATCGGTGCTGGCGCGGTTTGTACCGGGAACTGCCGCTGCTGCCGAAGCGCGCGTTGGGCGCATCGCGTCGGCACTTGCCGAGGCCGAGCCCACCGCGTCGGGACAATATCTGGCTGCATTGGACCTTGCTGAAACCGCACCGGATGCTGCCGCAGTTGGATATGCGCGGGCTGCGCTTTCGGGCCATGCGCGCTCTGCCTATTATCTTGGTCAGATTTACGAAACGGGCGAGGGCGTGCCCGTAGACCTTGTGCTTGCCCGGCTGTGGTATGGCAAGGCCGCTCCGCATATCACCGGGGCCGCAGCCCGTTTGCAGGATATGGAGCGCCCGGCCGAGGCTGGGGCAGTGGCCGCCCCGACACCGTTGTTCTCAAAAAAGATGGTCGACGGATTGCTTGATCTGGTCTGGACCAGCGGCGAGGGGGCCGATCCGGCCGCTTATCGCGTCGAGCTTTCGTCAACGTTCAGCGATACAGTACTGTATTCTGCGCGTGTCACGACCTCGGCGCTGCGGCTGAAGCCACCGCAGGCGGCGCGGACATGGCGTGTGATCGCCCTTGATGCGAATGGTCGCGAGTTGGCCTCACCCTGGATGGAGATCAGGCTGAATTAGACTTCAGCCTGATCGTGTTTCAGCACCCTATAACGGCGCAGATGCGGGCGCGATAGGCCGCATTGGCTTCACTTTCGATGCTTGGTTGCGCCGTTGTTTCCACTGGTCCACAGTCCATTTGATAGCTCTCGCTCAGGCCCAGATTCACGCACTGAGAAATATTCCAGCCGGGTGGGATATCGTTCAGGTCGACGTCATTCCATTTGGGATGGCCTGACTCCTGCAGCGTTTGGAATTCTTTCGCGATCAGATGGGCCACATCGGCGACCGCATTGCAACTGGCGCGGTGATAGTTGTTGCGCTCGGGCAGGTATTCGTAGGTCATCAGCACGGCCTTAACCGCCACAACGTCGATGGTGTCCTGCTGGAACGGATAAGTGCCCGCCTCGATCTTCGATGGTGTGTAGACCGCCGAGAGGGTGGAGTCTGTCACTGGCAGAAGATGCAGCTTTTCTGGATCAATCTGATCGGTCTGGAACAGCTTGGTGGGCGCGCCCGCCACATAGAAGAACGCGTCGATTTCGCCGTCCAACAGCATCTGCAACGAGGTGTCGGCGTTGATCGTCAAACGCTCGGACGGGGTGACATTTGCCAGATCCAGAACCAGCGAGGCGGTCAGAAACGTGCCACTGTCCTCTACCCCAACCGCAACCTTACGACCGGTCAGATCCGCCAGCGTGTTGATGTCCCGCTTGGCCAGAATATGCACCTCTTCGTTGTAAAGCGGAAAGGCGATGCGGACACCAAAGATGGCCCGCGCGATCTCGGGGTCTTCGCTGGAATAGGTCTTGAGGTACTCCAGAACGTCACTTTGCACGATCCCCAACTGGGTGTGGCGGCGCTGTCGGACGCCGAGGAAGTTCTCAAGCGACCCGGCGCTTTCGCGTACATTCAGTTCGATCCCGCAGGCCGAAGCCAGCCCGCTCAGGTCGCCACCAATCTGAATGTAGGTCCCTGTCGGGCCACCCGTCAGGATGTTGCGCTCGAATGCCGAAGCGGCTGCGGGCAGCACAAGGCTCAGGCCCGCCACAAGAATGGTTCTGGTCAGTCGTTTCCCCAGCCTGAACAACTTCATGTCTTACTCCCTCTCGAATACCAACAAAACTTAACAAAACTCACCAGAGCGCACCAAATGCAGCAAGGTGTGACGATTGATCTCTCCGGTCGCGGTTTGAAGGGCATCAACCGCGCAGGACCCACTTGCAAGCGCGTTGACGAGCGCATCTACGACGTCGGATGAAAGGTCGCTCAGACCCGGTGCATCGTCCAGAACGGCGCGCACGACTGCGACAGGTTTCTGCGGGCCAGCGGTGCGATTCACCTGTGGTTCGACGGCTTCGGGTTGCGGCGGGGGTGCTGCTGCAACTTCTTCCGACTGCGTGCTTTCCGCAGCGGTTTGCGCAGGCGCTTGCGCGACGGGGGCGTCAAGCGCCTGAAGACCAGCGGCCAGGTTTGAGAGCTGGTCGCGGTACAAGGTCGCCTGTTGGCGCAGAGCGTCCAGTTCGGTGCGGGCATCGTCCGCCTGCGCCTTGGCCTGTAACAAGTCCGCTTTTTGCTGTTCAAGCGCGGCCTCCGCAGCCTGTGCTGTCTGCGCTTTGATCTCAGCAAGTTCGGCAAGTTCGGATGCCGCAGCATCGCGCTGTGCTATTATTTGCGCCGTCTCAGAGGACGCACGCTCAAGCTCGTCACGGGCCAGAGCAATTTCATCCAGTATCGCGTTCAGCCCGTTTTCGGCATCGGCAGCCTGCTGGATCAGTTCCGCGGCTCGGTCGCGCTCTTGGGTGGCTGCTTCCGTCTCGGCCAACAGTGTATCCCGTTGGGTGGTAAGGTCAGTGATTTGCGCGCTTATCGTATCGCGCTGGCCCACAGCTTGGGCGAGAGCGGCGGCGAGGGTCTCTGTTTCAGCGCGTAGTTCGCCCAAAGCGTCTTCAGACGCGCGCGCTTCTTGGACCTGCGTCTCACGGGCCGCCTGAAGTTCTTCAAGCTCCGCCGTGGCTTGGACAAGCGCCTCCGCCTTCTGTTCGCGTTCAACCCGTAGATCATTCAGTGACGCATAGAGGTCTATCTTGCTCTGCTCACCGGCTTGCACCTCATCGGCCAGGGCTGCCAGCGCGGTTCTGAGCTCAGCCAGAGTCGCCTCTTGCCGGGTCAACTCTTCCTGCGCCGAGGCGCTTTGGGTTTGCAGCGCTGCAAGGCTGTCGGTTGCCGTTGCGCGTTCGGCTTCTGCTGCAGCGATCTGTGAGCGAACGCCTTCAAGTGCTTGTTGCGCCTGCACAAGTTCGTCTTCGAGTGCGGCTCTGTCGGTCAGCACCTGCTGCGCTTCTGCCTCCTGTTGTTGCAGGGCAGCGAGATTCGCCTGAAGGTCGGACAATGCGCTTTCGAGCGAGGCGCGTTCCTGCTGCGCGGCCTGCGCGGCATCTTCGGCGTCGGCGCGTGCCTCGGTCAGCGATGCGATTTCTGCCGATAGTGTTTCGCGCGTTTCCGAGGCCTCGGTCTGTGCCTGATCAAGCTCGGTCCGGGTCTCACTAAGCGTTTGCTGTATCTCGGCCAGTTCGGTTTCCGCCGAAGATTTTTGCCCGGTCAAGGCGTCGAGCGCGGACTGCGCCTCGGTCAGGTCGCTCTGCAAGGCGGCCAGTTGATCGGTGCTGCGCGCCAACTCGGCATTGACACTCTCCCGTTCGTCCACCAACGCCGTAAGCGCCTGCTTGGCCGAGGCGATTTCAGCTGCGTCCTCGGCCCTGTCATTGCTCTCGCCAGCCAGAACCTCAAGCTCGTCGCGCAATACGGTTTCCTGCTGTTGCAACGCTGTTATCGAGCTGTTCAGCGCGGTTTGCTGATCGGTCGCGGCCGCGATTGCAGCTACCAAAGCCTGTTCTTCGGCCTGTCGGGCTTGGACGGCCTCTTGTACGCTGGTCAACTCGTCCGTCGCAACGGCTATGGCCTCGCGCAACTCTGACAGGCGCGACTGCCCCTGCTGAAGTTCAGACTGGTGCGCTTCCAAATCGGTCGTCACCTGCGCCAGCGCATCCTGCTTGGCCGCAAGGTCAGAGGTGACGCTTTCAAGGGTCGTCCTGTTTTCGTCCAATGTTTCGTTCAGCGCATCCAGTTGCGTGTTTGCCGCCAGCTGGTCACGGGTCAGTGTCTCGACATCGGCCGCCAGCTCGGCGGCCAGCATCCGGTCGGCTTCCATCTTTGTCAGAAGATCGCGCATCTCAAGCTTTGCCTGCTCAAGATTGCCTGCTTCGGCCGCTGCGGTTTCGATCTGTACGTTGAGATCGGCGAGCCGGACCTCGCCCGCCTGGATCGATGCTTGCAGCTCGGCAAGTTCCTGTCGCCGCTCAGTCACCGCTGCCTGGCTGGCCTGACTTTCCTGTTCCATCAGGCCACGCGTTTCTTCCAGTTCGGCCAGTCGCGCCGCATTTTCACGTCGCTCGGAATCTACCGAGGTGATCCGAGACTGTAACTCGGAAAGCTCGGTTTCAGCCACCGCGATATCTTCGGCCAAAGCGGCTTTGGTGTCTTGCGCGCGGGTGATTTCCTCTTCCAGCAGAGCAAGAATTTTGCGCAGCGAGGCCGCCGTCTTTGGTTCCTGTTCGGTGCTGGCTGCGGCGTCTTCGCTCTCCTGCGCCAACACGATCGGCGCCCAAGCTCCGAAGACCAGAACGAATATCATTAAACAAAACAGCCGAAACCGGACCATAATCCACTCTCCAAACAATAAGCTGCAGGGCAAATCTCTCACATATCTGTGAAAAAGTCTAATCCCCAACCTGGTTCTGGGCCGCAGTTTTTGGATTCCCGATTTTGATGCACAAAGCCGGCTTTGCCGCAGTGTTTCGACCAACGCCCCGGCCATTTCAACAGGTATCACCAGAGGACGTGCGCAGGAAAATGCTGGAACAATTTCAGAGTTGTGGTAGGTTTTTTCAGGTATTTGGTAGGCTGCGAGGTCAGCATGTTTTGCTTAAGAAATCACTTTCGTTCATTGAACCGGTTTGTCGGGCTTGCGGGCTTAGTCTTGTCACAATTCCTGCCCGGTCAGGCGACCGCACAAAATCTGACAGGTCAGGCGGGTCGGGCGGCTTCGGTCGATCTGGTTGCCGCCGCAAGCGACTTGTCGATGCAAAATGCGTATGCGCGTGCGTTGTTTCAGTTTCTGCGCTCGAACCCGAATATGCTGAATGATCAGCAATTCTATGTGAATTTCGTATCATATCTGATCTCGAACGAACTGGGCCATGACTGCCGCGAAGCTTTTGCCAACGAATTCGAGCGGCGCGATTTTTTTACCCAGTCGATGCAGGCCTTGCCGCAGTTGCAGCAGGTTATCGCCCAAAAAACATCCCCGACCGTTTTGAGATCAGCTATCAGGTGCTCACCGGCGAATATGATTTTACCACTGGAAACCTGCCGTTCAGCAACATCCGCAGCGTGGGAGAACAGCTGGGTTCTTCGATCCGCTCCAGTCATGGGCGTAATTGCGCAGCGCAGATGCTGCAAGGCACATCCGTGGACACCAATACATTCCCCTGGGATTTTCGTGTGGTTAACGAAGCCGGGGAAAACCAGGCCCCCGGCTTTCCGTTCGCCCACTCACTGCAAGTGAATGCGGGGGATGCGCGTACTTTGTTCGAACAGTTCGGCAGGCAACTGTATTCGATTGTCAGTTATCAGGTGCTGGCCGCATCTGACGGAACGTACCGCGTGCAGGTCATTCCGACCAACGCGCAATTGTTCGGTCTCTCTGACAATGCTGTCGTACGTACAAAGAGTTTCGCACATCCGACTCTGGCGCAGCCCAGCTATCTGGACGTTGCAACAAAGCTCATAGTCCAGTCAGAGCCTCTGAACCTGAATGCCGAGGTTGTTCTAGAGCAAGAAGGATTCCGTGCAGTTGCAAAGGGTACGGGGCAGGGCAGGGGAACCGGCGTGACCGTAGGTGGAACCTACGAGGTGTCGGGGTCTGCTGCGGTGGGAGCGACCAGCTTTATCATGAGAATCGCCGCACCCCAGCTCAATCAACAGGTGCCGGGCCTGCGCAATGTGCCGGGGGCAAAGCGTTATCTGACGTTGTACGGAGATATCGATTTCAACAATATCACCGCGTCGTCTGCACCGGTCACGGGTCGTGCTGTGGTCTTGCAGGTCGATCCGGATGGTCGCCTGCAAGAAACCAATGCGTTCCCCTTCAAAGGGCAGTTCATCGCGAACCCTCCTGCGGAACAGGCTCAGGCCGCGACGCCGGACGCCAGCGACTGACCTCAGATCAGTTGCCTGTCGCTTCGGTCGAGGCCAGCGAGGCCGGAGTGCTGAACAGATCGCCACCGTTTGCAGAGGGCGCTGCCTGAGACTGGCTTGCAACTTGTCCCGCCTGGGGCTGCGCGCTGCCTGAGAAGATGTCGAGACTGCTTTGTGGCGTTTGTTGCTGGGCGACCTGTGGTGTTGGCGCAGTGGCTGTTCCTGCAGCAAACAGTGTTGTGGTCTGACCGCCCTGCGGTGCTGCAGGCTGCGGCGCCTGCTGCTGTTGCGGTACAGCCGGTGCAAAGAGGTTCTGTTGCTGCGTGTTCGCAGGCGCAGCGCCTTGCGGCGCCACCTGTTGTTGCGGTGCGCCAAACAGTGGCGTCGGGGCGGCTGCTGCTGTTGTAGGCTGCTGCGCACCAAAACCGGGCTGCGGGGCGGGAGTTGCCGCAAATCCTCCTTGCGCAGGTGCGGTTTGCGGTGCTGGCGTGCCAAAGGCTTGAACAGGTTGCTGCGCTGCAGGGGCGCCGAACAAGGGGTTGGGCTGCGCCGGAGGTTGTGGCGCGATGCCTTGCCCTGTCGTCTGAGCTCCAAACGGATTAGCCTGCTGCTGGCCTCCAAAACCGGCTTGAAACGTGGGCTGCTGGGCGCCGAACGGCTGCTGCACCGCACCTTGGGCATTCGCTTCATGATAGAGGTATGGCGGTGATTGCAGGCCTGCCGCGTTGCGGGCCATCACCAGACCTTGAACAGGGGTCACGGTGGCGGGGGACATGCCCTGCTGCGCCAAGAATACATTCATCGCGCCACGGGTTCCGGGCCCGTTCGAGCCGTCAATGCTCCCCTGATAATACCCAAGCGTTTGCAACCCTTGCTGCAGCATGACCACTTCATTGCGGTTCAGTTCACGCCGCGCAAAGACCTGATTTGATCCGGGAACCTGGCTGAGCAACGTCACATATTGCGGTCGTGTCAACTGGCCGGTTTGTGGCTCGCCCAGCGAAGCCTGAAATTGCCTGATCACGTTGCGGCTGTTGCGCCCCAGAACACCATCAACCGTGCCGATATTGTACCCCAGATCGCGAAAAGCGGATTGAATCTGAATACGCTCTGCGCGGGTATATTGTCCGTTGAGACTGGGCGCGGAAGTTGTGCCAGCGCTTGACCGCTGGGTCGTTGCTGCCCGTTGTTGTTGCTTGGCTCTTTGATTGTCGGAGATGCCTTTATGGATCAGCGCGCCGACCACGCCTCCGATCAAAAGGTCTTTGGTGTCCGCCAGCGTCGCAACCGGCGCGGTGACGGCCAAAGACGCGGCGACAAAGGTAGCAATGGATTGTTTTTTCATAACGAAGCCCCCAGGCAGCTTAGAAAACAACTGAAAATTGATAGAATGTGAAGAAAAGACTAGCTGCGATGACACTTTACGTCCATGCGAAACTTTCAGTTGTGACTCGCGTAAAAGTGGCAATCAGGCCTTGGGATCCGATGGGCGGGCGATATACGCATTGGCCAAGGCGACCAGGCTGCCGATCAATCCAAGCACCGTTGCCAGCGCGACAGGAAACGCATCTTCTTTCAGGCGCTGTGTCGCGTTTACCGTCAGGCATTTTCGTCTTTCGCCGACGCCGACACGATTCAAGCAAAGGGCGCTGTATTTCAGCTCGGTTGTCGCAACAAGATCAATCCCGGTTGCATTTGGATTGAGTTCCGCGATGAACATCTGCGCCGGAACGTCGCCAGTTTCGCCGTTTTTATGCGCGAGGCCGAATAAGCGCCGCCAACGCGGTTCGGGCGTGAGGGCAAAGCTGATGCGGTCGCCCGGAAAGAACGTGCCCTGTTTGACGACGCTTGAGGATTTCCAGATCAACCCCAATTCCTGCCGGATCTCATAGCGCCCGTCTTGCAGCAGCAACGAGTCAGATGCGTTCGGGACATCGCCAATTGTGACGATCCCGCGCACCGGAAGCACCGTGCGCCCATAGGCATGATAGAAAGGGATGCGCAGGACGGAACTTGGGGTGACCTCTTTGCCGTCTGATAAAAAGACCGGTTTGGCGCTGTCATTGCGCTCAACCAGAACCTCGACCCAGTCCTGATCGAACGAGCGGAAAGTCAGCGCATAGCCATCTGACCAGCGGATTGTGGTTTCCCCCAGAACGTGATCTTCAAAAAACGCGGGATTACACCAGTTCAACTCGTTCGTCTGATCCTGGTGGTCGCTGTTGCGCAAGCAGACCTCGAGTTCAGGCAAACGCCATTCGTTCGAGGAATCGTCGATGACGTCCACGCGTGCAATCTCGGTCCGAGCGGAAATTGCGAAAGACTGTTTTCGCTCAGGCACATAGTAGGCCACGATCCAGATCAGCAGCAGCACCCCCGCAGCTCTGCTGATGGATCCCCCGTTCGTAGGGATGAATTTGAAATTCCTGAGCCAGTTTGCGACCGCGCCCAGACGAGGAAAACGCGTCTCTATCGGTCCGCTCCGATCAGGATTTCGGCGTAGCGGGGGGCCGAGGTGCGACCACGGTAAAGTCTTTCATAGCTGATTGCGATGGCGCGGTTTTCACTGTTTGCCAACCGTTCGGGTGGGATTTCAAGGATACAGCGATAGTTGAACGCGAGCGCCTCGGGGATATCAAGTTTTTCGCAACGCGCATCTATTCTATTGGCCTGGTCATCTGCGATCCACGCTTCGAATAACAGCTCATCGGCGCGGGCGATGTTCATGTTCAACAGCACTTGAATCTTGCCCTCGTCAGTCAGTTTTGGCCGACTCGCTTCGTTCAGGTAGTTGGCGATGAACTGACGTGGGCTCTGCCCGGTTGTTTCGGTATCCGCACAAGAGCCGAGTTCAAGGGCGACACCACTGTTGTCCGGTGTCACGGTTTCAACCAATGGGCTGTTGAGGGCATCAAACCGTAGTTCGAACTCGATACCAGGGTCGTTTTCAACCACATCCGTTGACGGGTCATCATAGGTTTCGGGGGCATCAAATTCGACGACTGCCGCATAGCTGCCATTGATCGAGGTGATACGAGCGCAGAACTTCTGTGCGAGCCACCCCTCGGGCAATACCGTCAGGACTTGCGGTGCGGCTTCGCCAAGTTCGTGCCCCACGATATGCAGGCCCCGCAACCAACTGGGCTTTGAAATTAGCGCCCGATCAAGCTCGGCTTCGTCGATCACCCGCCCGACCAGAGGTTGTGGATCAGCGAGCGCAGCAGCGGGCCAGAGGCTGACCAGAAAAAAAAGAAATGACAGTCGCATAAAATCTGTTTTCGTAGATACTGGTTACACACAGAAACTATAGTCGATTCAGATGAACCTGCGAAGCTTTTTCCTTTTTGTGTTTTGGGGCCTGCCCGTCGCTGCCGCAGATGTCGCGCTTGTCGACGATGAGCTCGGACAGGCCGTATTGTTTAAGAATCGCGGGCTTTGCTACGCGGTTCTGCCCAATCATGTCTCGACCGGGAAAGAGCGTATCGCTCTGGCTGTAGCGGAACCGGCACAAACCGGTACTGCCGAGATTTTCTGGCGCGATCCAGAATCCGACCTGGCACTGGCATTTGTCGAGGGGGGACTGCAGAACAGGTGCCAGCTTGAACTCGCGGCGCTTGATAGCGATCTATCCCGAACGCTGCAAACCGCCGAATTTGGGCTGATCAAGAGTGTTCATTTCGGAGGGGCGTTCTTCGATCGGATCGGCGCATCTTTGGTGGATGTCGGGGAACAGTTCGTAACAGTTCGTATCAACGAAACCGGTATCGATGCCGAGGTCATGCAAGGGCTGTCTGGTGCGCTATTGTCGGTGGCCGGTCGGCCCGTTGGAATAGCGATAGACTCGGCTTCGGCGACGGAGGCGCGGTTTTTTCGGATGGATCGTATTGCGGGCTTGGTTGGGGCCAACCTGTCTAGAAATCATCCGCAAAGGCGAGCGATTCCAAAAGCGCAGGATGGACTAGGATTTCGGGTTACAGGTTTTGGAAGTGGAGATGGAGGCGGCGTGGTGGCGCTCGAGCCTGATTCTCTGAATGAACCGTGGATCGCGCATTGGACGGGGGACGAAATTGTTTTCGAGGTCACCCTTTCTAATGAGGAACTGGTGCAGATCAATCGGATCTCGATGAGGGCGATACCGGACGACAAGACAACATCGCCGCGTCAGATTAGGGTTGAAATTGACCGCGGTTTGCCGGGATCAAGCTATTGGGTTCCTCTGTATGCTCCGGACATGGGGCCAAATGGCGTATTTGAGATGACAACAGGGGGCACGATCGGTCGCCGTATCCGCATCACTCTTACAGATGTATGGAACACCGATCTGGATGTGCGGCTGGATCAATTGATCATCGAGTAGCAATTACTCTTTCAAGTCAATTTGCGTCTGCAAGTCTTCGCCGCTGCCCGTAGACGCAGTGCCGCGCAAGACGCCGTCATTCCCCAGGTTCAGGATAAATCGCGGAGCACTGTTAAAATAGGGGTTGTATTGAAGGGTTGAGCCAACCTGGCGGAAAATACACTTCTGTGCATCACCCCAGCACGCGTCATTCACTGCAGCTGGGACCGGGATGAGGACTTCGCCCCGGTTTTGAACAAAGGTGCCACCCGAACTTGCCACCCATCGTGACGTGTGGGGGTACTTTCCTTCCTCGCCGGCCATTTGGATTCGCAGCGTTGCACCACTATCCAGTATTGCCTTTATTGCCGCTTCACGCATGACCGGATTGGTCGAGAACAGAGCATGCTCCTTGGCAAGGCGCTGCAAAGCGGGGTCTTTGAGTTTCAACATCTCCTGAACCAGAGCGTATTGCAGTCTGAGGTCCGGGTTTTGTAGGGCCTGTTGGTATTTGGAGATGTCACCTACGGCACCTTGCGCGCGCCCTAGGACGTCCTCGAAACTTTGCGCCTGTGCAGCGTTGGATGTGAGAAAAGCAAATGCGAAAACTGAAAATACTCGTCTGAACAAAACAATCCCCTTTTTATCGCTTTGACGGAATGTCGTAAAAATCGTCGTAGCCCAGCAAAGTCTTGTAAGCCGAACCTGTCAAGTGGGGTCTGCGCGCTCCGGTCTTGAACGGCCGCTGTTCAGAACAGCAGGTTCAGCATGACCAGCGAGACGATCAGAAAGAGGAATGTCATCACACCACCCGACCGGATGAAATCAGTCACCTTGTAGCCCGCTGGCCCCATGATCAGGGCGTTCACCTGATGGGTCGGAATGATGAAGCTGTTCGAAGTCGAGATCGCGACAGTCAACGCAAACAGTGCGGGGCTTGCTCCGGCGGCGACGGCGATCGAGACTGCAAGCGGTACCAGCAGCACGGTCGCCCCGACATTTGACATCACCAGCGAGAAAGCAGTGGCCAGAATGGCAACCCCGGCCTGCAGTGACCAGATCGGCCAGCCGTCGAGGATTGTCATGATCTGCTGGGCAATCCATGCTGCCGTTCCCGTGTTTTGCACCGCCTGACCCAAAGGGATCAGACAGGCCAGCAGAAAGACCGTGTTCCAGCCTACGGCGCGATAGGCCTCGTCGACGCTCAGGACCTTAGACAGCATCATCCCGGCGGCTCCGGTCAGAAGGCACAGCGACAGACGAATATCGGTGAACAGGATCATCGACAGCGAGATGGCAAAGAAGGCCAAGGCCCAGCCCACCTTTTGCGGGCGCAATTCATCTTGCGGGAAATCCGACGTCACAACGACGAAATCCGGATCACGCTTGATCCGCATGAGATTGTCCCAGCGCGTATGGGCCACCAGCATGTCACCTGCATGAAACTCTTCCAGCCCGATCTGCGTGGCTTCATGGTCTTCGGTCTCAACATGGCTGAGCGTTTCTTCCCCTCTGTGGATTGCCAGCAGGGACATCCCATAGGTTTTGCGGAACAACAGCTCGCGGGGGCATTTGCCGATCAGCTTGCTGTCAGGCGGGACGACCACCTCGGCGATACCTGCGTTGGTGGGGGCGAATTCTTCGACAAATACATCAAGGTCCGGCAGCACCGTCAGCCCGTATTTTTCGGCAAACTGCTCGACCACCCAGCGGCGGCCAACAATGGCCAGCCGGCATGGCGCCGCGATTTCGGCTGTCAGCACCTGCACCATCGAGGTCTTGCCGCGATAGAAGGTCGAGATGATGTAGAGGTGGTCCTCATAGTTGATGTCGGCCAGAATGCGCCCCACCAGTGGGCTGTCGGCGGGAACAACCACCTCAAATACATCGGCTTTCAGGCCATAGACCCGTTGCAGGTACTCTTGTGTGCCCTGACCGCTGCCGATGTTTTCCGATCCCGCATCACCCGGCAGCACCCAACGCCCCAGCAGAAGGAAATAGGCGATGCCGGTAAGGATCAGGACAGCACCGATGGGCGTGACCGAGAACAATCCGAACGGTTCCATCTTTTGGTCGTCGGGCAGGCCTTCGTTAGCGGTGAGGATCAGGTCATTCAAAAGGATCAGCGGCGAAGACCCGACCATTGTCATCGTCCCGCCAAGGATGGCGCAGAAACCCATGGGCATCAGCAGCCGCGACAAAGGGATGCCGGAGCGGGATGAGATCCGGCTGACCACCGGCAGAAACAGTGCAGCCGCGCCCACATTCTGCATGAATGACGAGATCACCCCAACGGTCCCGGAAATGATCGGCAGCACCCGGTTCTCAGACTTGCCGCCGTATTTCAGGATGACCGCCGCCACCTTGTTCATGATGCCGGTCTTATCCAGACCCGCGCCGACGATCATCACAGCTATGATCGAGATCACGGCGTTTGAGGCAAAGCCATCGAACAGATGCGGCACGTCGGCGAGGTTTCCCAGCCCCGGCAAATAGCTGAGCAAACCAATCAGAACCAGTACGACAATGGCCGAGAGATCAATCCTGACGATTTCCGATACGAAGAGAAAAACAGTGAAAGCCAGCAAGGCGCAAACAACGCCCATTTCGTAGGTAAATGTCAGTTGTTCCACACGGCTACCAGCATTTTTGGTCGACAGGGTAACTCGTATGTCTATGGGATGGACAAGAATTTGTCATGAACTTTTGAAACACTGCGGCACGTTCCTGGTAACTGGCCAGCGATCTGAGTGCTGAGCCTAAGTGCTTGGAAGTAAATGGAGGCGAGTACCGGAATCGAACCGGTGTACACGGATTTGCAATCCGCTGCGTCACCACTCCGCCAACTCGCCTTTTGCAGTGAAATCAATCACTTGTCGTGGTGTGGGCGGGGTTCTAGCAGCTTTCTGACACAACGTCCAGAGCCTATCGCGCGAAACTGAGGGCTTGCGGGGGAAATTCGGCGCATCGGTCGATCAACCTTTTTGCCGCGGAAGGATTTGGTCGCTGGCCCGTTGCCGCACGGGGGCGGATGTGGCAAAAGCCCGGTAACTGAGCGACAAGAATGAGCGATCACATGACAGACTTTGCGGCCCGGCGCCTTACTATGGTTGATACGCAGGTCAGACCTTCGGACGTGACCAAATTCCCGATTATCGATGCAATGCTAACCGTGAAACGAGAGAACTTCGTGCCCGACGCGCAGCGCGAGGCAGCCTATGTGGGGGATCTGATCACTCTGGATGCCGGGCGTTGTCTGCTGGAGCCGCGAACGCTGGCGAAGATGTTGGACGCGGTGAATACCTCGAATGATGAGGTCGTGCTGGATATCGCCCCGGCGCTTGGCTATTCGACGGCAGTGGCAGCGCGCATGGCCGAACTGGTTGTTGCAGTCGAAGCGGATGAGGCACTCGCGGCCGAGGCTCAAACCCTGCTGATGGAAGCGGATGCCGATAACGCGATTGTCCATATTGGCCCCTTGCAGCAGGGTGCGGCTGAACACGGTCCTTATGATGTGATCATGATCCAGGGCGGTGTCGAGCAGGTGCCTGATGCGCTGCTTGAGCAACTCAAGGATCAGGGGCGGATCGTTTGCCTGTTCATGGAAGGTGATCTGGGTACCGTGAAGGTCGGTCACAAATCCTCAGGCCGCGTCTCATGGCGGTATGCGTTCAACGCCAGTGCCCCGGTTTTACCCGATTTTTGCGCAGAGTGTGCATTTTCGCTATAGTTGACTAACAGTTATTTTTTGACGCCTTGATTACTTGAAAACAACGACGCAAACTGCCTTGGTGGTTGCGTAATTTCGATTTGAGAGGATTTGGTTATGCGCGGGACAGCAACAGGAAAGCTGGTCAGAGGACTGGCTTTGGCGACGGGTATTGCATTCAGTGTGGTGCCCGACAAGCCAGTATGGGCCGACAACCTGACCGATGCATTTATCGGGGCCTACAACACCAGTGGCTTGCTAGAGCAAAACCGCGCCCTGTTGCGGGCGGCTGACGAAGACGTCGCGATTGCCCTGTCTGCGTTGCGTCCGATCATCAACTGGACCGTGCAGATTAGCCGTGATTACACTCGGACCAGCGTCAACGATTTCGTCTCGACCAACGAGCCGTCGAACTTCTTCTCTGGTCTGACGCTCAGTCAGCTGATCTATGACGGCGGAGCGTCGGTGCTTGGGAAGCAATCGGCTCAGGAAACCGTGCTGTCCACACGCCAGACGCTGATTGATATCGAACAACAAATCCTGTTTCGCGCTGCCACCGCGTATCTGAGCGTCCTGCTGCAGGAAGAGACCGTCCAAATCCGCCAGAACAACGTCGAACTGTCCAGCGAAGAGCTGCGCGCCTCTCAGGATCGATTCGAAGTGGGTGAGGTGACCCGGACCGACGTAGCCCTGTCCGAAGCGCAGCTGGCAACGTCGCGCGCTGATCTCGCGGATGCCCGCGGTGATCTGAGCACGGCTCAGGCGGAATACGTCAATGCTGTCGGAAAGCTTCCGGGCCGCACGGCAGGTCAACCGCGGTTGCCGAATCTGCCGCGCTCGGTGGATGAGGCGCAGAACCTTGCTCGACGCAATCATCCGGCGATCCTGTCGGCGCAGCATCAGGTGCGTGCGCTGGATCTGATTGTTGAGCAACAGCGTGCCGGCTTGGGGCCGAACGTGACGCTGAATGCCGATGCGGGCATCACCGAAAGCTTTGACGACGACGATTCCGTCAATGATGCCAGCATTTCTTTGAACTTTAACCAGCCGATCTATGCCGGGGGTGGTCTGGCCGCAGCTGTACGCAGTGCAATGGCAACTCGTGATGCGTCACGCGCGAACCTGCTGAATGTGCAAAAAGATATCACGCAGGGGGTGACGGACGCCTATGTCCGGTTTCAGACGGCGACCGCCAGCCTGACCGCTTCGACCGAACGTGTGCGCGCCTCGCAGGTGGCATTCGACGGCATCCGCGAAGAGGCGACACTGGGTGCGCGGACCACGCTGGACGTTCTTGCGGCACAGCAGGACCTGCTGGATGCGCAACTGGCAGAGATCGCGTCGCGTACCGAACGGTCTTTGGCTGCGTATCAGCTGCTTCAGGCACAAGGTTTGCTGACGGCGGAACGCCTTGGTCTGGCGGTGCAGATCTATGATCCCACGTTGTACTACAACCTTGTGAAGAAGGCCCCGTCTCAGGTTAGCAAGCAAAGCCGTGACCTGGATCGAGTGCTCAAGGCGTTGCGGCGCGACTGAATGACATCACTACCGGTTGTGGTGTGGGTCTGGATTGGCTACAATCGGGCTCAGAGTCAGAGCGGTAGTGAATGATGTCAGATAGTGTTGCAAATAGCGGTGTTAAGGACGTTCTTTCGTCGGTGAAACGCCTTGTCAGCGAAGATACGCATGACGACGCAGAGTTCATTTTTGTCCCGACCGCTCCGGCACCCAAGCCGGGTCGGCTGGTTTTGACCGATGCGCTCCGCGTCAGCGACGAACCGCTGGTGCAGAAAAAACCTGCGCCTCTGAAACTGACACCACAACACAGCGCCGCCAGCGACACGCCCTCAGAGGCGGCGAACGCGCCGAAATCGCCCAAACAGCCGATGCGTCTGCAGCCCAGCGATGTCGTGCGCCAAGGTCACGCGGCCGCGCAGCCGAAAACTGAAGAAACGCCCAAACGCGATTTGGCTGGCAGCCTGAGCGCCAAGATCGAGGCGCTCGAGGCGGCAATCGCGCGGACCGAGGATCAGTGGGAACCAGATGGCGAAAGCAATGACGACTATTCGGGGACAAAGACCGAGTCAGTGAAGTGGCCGGTGGATAACAGTTTCGAGCAGGCCAAGCCCTCGGACCAGGAAGCCGAACCCGTCGCGGCCTTTATCCGCGACCCTGCCGTTGCTGCCGTACACGCGCGCCAGCCTGCCGGGCTGAACCTGTCCGAAGACGAATTGCGCGCGCTTGTGGCCCAGATCGTCCGCGAAGAACTTCAGGGCGCGCTTGGCGAGCGGATCACGCGGAACCTGCGCAAGATGGTCCGCCGCGAGATCGCGCGCGTTGTGGCAGGGCAGGGCACAGACTAGCGCTCAATCCCGGCGTGGCTCTTGCGCCAGTGACAGCAGCAGATCCAGATCCATGTGCTGTTCCAGATGGTCGGCCAGGGCGTTGAGTACTTGTTCGACACCATCCTCATAAGAGTTTTCTGCGGTTACGCCCAATTGTGCCAGATAGCTGGCGCGAAACGTGTCCGAGGTGAAAATCCCGTGTAAATAGCTGCCGCGCACCCGGCCATTGGCGCTGGCAGCGCCTTCGGGCCGACCGTCGATCTGCAGCCAGGCGCGGTCGCAATCCGGGCCACTGGTCCGACCCATGTGTATTTCATAGCCGCTGACCGGCTCGCCGTTCGGCAGGGCAGTTGCGTTGCGCAGGGTGACCTGCTTTTGGCCTGCCATGGTGGTGGAGACATCCAGCAGGCCCAGCCCCTCAACCGTGCCGGGGCGGCCGTCGACGCCATCAGGGTCCGAGATGGTCTGGCCCAGCATCTGATAGCCGCCGCACAACCCCAGCACATGCCCACCGCGCCGCACATGCGCATAGAGGTCGATATCCCAGCCCTGCGCTCGGAAATAGGCCAGATCGCCAATGGTGGACTTGCTGCCCGGCAACAGCACCAGATCCGCATCGCCGGGCAGGGCGCGACCTGCCGGGATGATTTCGACTGTCACCCCGGGTTCCGCTGACAGCGGATCGAGGTCATCGAAATTGGCCATCCGCTCTAGCTGCGGCACCACGATCTTGCAGTCTCCGCCCGCGTGCGAGCGAATATCCATCATGTCCTCGGCAGGCAGCTTCCACGCGTCATGGAACCACGGCACGACGCCAAGACAAGGCCAACCCGTTCGGTTGGCAATGTCATCGCGCCCATCATCAAACAGCGAGACATCCCCCTTGAACCGGTTGACGGCAAAGCCCCGGATCATGGCCAGATCACCGGCCTCCAGCACGGCCTGTGTGCCCACGATCTGCGCGATCACGCCGCCCCGGTGGATGTCACCCACCAGCACCACGGGGACATTCGCGGCGCAGGCAAAGCCCATATTGGCAATATCACCCTTGCGCAGATTGGTCTCGGCGGGGCTGCCCGCGCCCTCGATCAGCACTAGATCGGCGTCGCTGCACAGGCGGTCGAAGCTTTCCAGCGCGGCGCCCAGCAGTTTGGATTTGTCCTTGCGGTAATCCCCTGCCTTCATGGTCCCGGCGCGCTGGCCCTGTACGATGATCTGAGCGCCGGTATCGGTCTCAGGCTTCAGCAGGATCGGGTTCATATCCGTATGGGTGGGCCTTTTCGCCGCCCACGCCTGCAGCGCCTGTGCGCGCCCAATTTCGCCCCCGTTTTCCGTGACGGCGGCGTTGTTCGACATATTCTGCGGCTTGAACGGAGCCACCCGCAGCCCGCGTCGCGTATAAGCCCGCGCCAACCCGGCGACCAAAACCGATTTCCCGACATTGCTGCCGGTGCCCTGAATCATGATGGACCGAACCATGGCCGCTCTCCTATGCTGAGGCGCAGATGACCTGATTTGGCGGCAAAGGAAAAGCCCGGATGAACACGCCCGCGCATCTTTTGATCGGAGCCGCCGCTTTTGCCCGCCCCGCCCGCGGGGCTGTCCTTTGGGCGGCCGTTTTGGGGTCTCTGCTGCCGGATCTGTCGCTTTATCTGATGGCCGGGGTGTCGCTCTTCATCCTGAGCATCCCCGAGCAGGTGGTGTTCGGGCAGCTTTATTACTCGTCGTCTTGGCAAACGGTGTTTGCGATCGACAATTCCTTTGTCCTTTGGGGGCTGGCACTGGCCTTGGGGCTCTGGCGCGAATGGCACCTGCTGACCGTTGCGGCGTCAGCGGGGGTGCTGCATCTGACGCTGGATTTTTTTCTGCATGCGGGGGATGGACGCCCGCAATTCTGGCCGTTCAGCGATTGGGTCTTTCATAGCCCGATCAGCTATTGGGACAGCACTTACCACGCGCTGTGGGTGGCGCCGATTTCAATCGCTGCCTGTGTGCTGGCGTATGCGGTTTTATGGCGGCGCGGGTTATCGGTGCCCGCAAGGCTTATCTTTGCGCTGATGCTGGGGGCCGAGATTTGGGTGGCGCGACAATGGCTGCTGTTTTTCTGACTTGTACCCAAACAAAAACGCGCCCCGGTGCAGGAGCGCGTTTTTGACATAAACAGCGGGCAGCGATCAGGCGGCTTCGGCCTGTTGCGCAGCGTTACGGCGTTCGCTTTCCTCGCGCGACAGCGCGACCGAGGTCCGCACACCGCGGCCTACGAATTCCATCAGGCCGTCCACGACACGTTCGTTCGGGTCGATCCCGGCGCAGGACAGCACCTCGCGCCCATCGCGCGAGCGGGCCCAGCGGGCAATTTGTTCGGGGCCATTGCCGTATTTCTTGTCATCGGCGATAGCATCATCCAGAGCAGCCAGTACCACGGCCGCGAAAAGTTTGCGTGCACGATTGCCTTGCTCATTGTTAAAGGCAGTGCCGTCAACGAAATCTCTCATCTCGTCTTCCTTAGTTTTTCTTGCTCTTGCATTTTCGGCGTGACGGTCCTTATGACCTATTAGGTGCGATTCGGATACACCTAAAATGCATAGTTGCGTTGCGTCATTTGCATAGCTTGCTGCATGTGCAGCACTAGGTCTCGTTGTCTTGTCAGGTGTGGTCCCGCCAGATATAGGGACGGCAACTGACGCATCAACCGTTTGTGAAGGATTTATGTCATGCCCAAGATAAATGGGAACGAAATTCGCCCCGGCAACGTGCTTGAGCATAACGACGGGCTGTGGGCTGCGGTCAAAGTGGATCACGTAAAGCCCGGTAAAGGCGGCGCTTTCGCTCAGGTCGAGCTGCGCAACCTGCGCAATGGCTCGAAACTGAACGAACGCTTCCGGTCTGCCGACAAGGTCGAGCGGGTGCGCCTTGAACAGAAAGATCAGCAGTTCCTATACGAATCCGACGGCATGCTGGTGTTCATGGACTCTGAGACCTATGAGCAGATCGAACTGCCTTCGGACCTGCTGGGCGATCGTCGCCCGTTTCTGCAGGATGGCATGACCATCGTGGTCGAGTTCTACGAATCTGAGGCACTGAATGCCACGCTGCCCCAGAAAGTGACCTGCAAGATCGTCGAGACCGAGCCGGTGGTCAAGGGCCAGACCGCAGCGAACTCGTTCAAACCGGCCATTCTGGACAATGGCGTCAAGGTCATGGTGCCGCCCTTCGTGGGTCAGGACGAGATGATCGTCGTCAACACCGAAACCATGGAATACTCCGAACGCGCCTGACCTCAGGGGGGTCAGGGCACAAAAGGGGCCGCAACGCGGTCCCTTTTTTATGGGTCTACCCGGCGATAGCGTGCGGGATTGTCGCCAAAAAGCTCAAGCAGCAGTTCGTATTTGATCCGATTGGCACTGACCTGACGGTAGAACGCGATCAGGAAGCCCGTTGGACCTTGAATACGGGTCAGGCCGCTGGTCGCCGCAACCACGGTGCCGACATCGGTTTTCCCCTGCAACACCAGCCAGCCGCCAAACATCAGAATGCCGACGGTGCCTGCGCCGTTGATCACACTCAGCAGAAATTTCGCTGACAGCTTCCACAAGAACATCCTGCGGCGCGTCTCGTATATCTCGTCGAACTCTTTCTGGATGGCGATCGAGGCCGCTTCGATATCAGCTTGCGTCAGCCGGTCGGTCGAACTGCGCAGGATGCGTACACGCTCGGCCACGAAGATGTTCACCTTGCGCTGTGACACCAGCACGATAACGATCTGCGGTGCGACCATGGACAAAGCAATCAGGCCCAACACCGGCTGCGTCGACGAGATGTAGGCGATCACGCTGACCAGAGTACCGATCTGCACGACCGGGTCCGAGAAGGCTCCGCCAGCGAATTTGCCCAGCTCTTCGGCCTCGGCGGACACGGCGGTTGTCATCGTTCCGGTGCGCAGGCTTTCGCCCGCCGTGTCGATATCCACCGCTCGCGCCAAAAGGCGTACCCGGATCAGACGGATCAGGTCTTCACCCAGTGTTCCGGCCCTGTAGCCCAGCACCCATTTCAGCCCGAGACTTAGCAGGATAACACCCATCATGCCTGCGCCCAGCAGGATCAGGCGGTCGTTGTCGACACTGTCAGATGTCAGGTGGTTGATGATGTCGCGCTGAAACTGCAGCGGGGCCGCCGCCAGTGCCGCGACGGACAGCGAGAGAAGGATGAGGATGATCTGCCGACCGGCGCTGGCGCGCCAGATGGCGGAGTAAAGGCGTAACATGCGGGTATCCTAAAGACTGTTAAGCCTAGTGATACCGCGCGCAGTGCGGGGTTCAAACACGCATGGGGGGGCTGATTAGGATGTCGTGCCGGTTGGGCAACAACTCAGTCGGTCAACCGCAGGGTTGCGTCGCCTGCCTGCATATCATCGCCCGCTCGGTCGAGCCGCAGATAGGCGATGGCCTTGCCGCCGGATTGTGTGAACAGAACGCCGGCCGGCTTGCCGCCTGACTGGATTTCCGTACCGACCGGAGCATCGCCTGAGACGTCAACCACCCGCAGACCTTTGCGCAGCTCAGTCTTGTGTTTCATGCGCGCGGTGACCTCTTGGCCGACATAGCAGCCTTTCTTGAAGTCCAGCCCGTTCAGCGCCTCGAACCCGGATTCGAGGATATAGCTGTCCGGGGTCAGCTCGATGCCGCTTTCGGGGATGCAATGCTGCACCCGGATCGCGTCCCAGTCGGTGCCGTCGTCACTTTCGGGGGCCGCCGAATAGGCGCGCCAGCCCAGATCAGGATGGCGCGGGTCGGGCAGGGCAACTTCGGGTGCGGGGCCGGTGCCGCGTTGCAGGTGCAGATCGGTGGCCTCGATCGTTACATCAGCGCGCAGTTTGTACATGGTCAGGCGTTTCGCCAGCCCGTCCGCAAGCGCGTCGCTCACGTCCAGTAGCACCGCATCGCCATCGCGTTTCAGAAAGAAATCGGCCAGATACTTGCCCTGCGGCGTCAGGATCGCCGCATAAACCAGCCCATCGCTCAGGCGCTGCACGTCGTTTGTGATCAGCCCCTGCAGAAAGCTGTCAGTGTCCTTGCCGGTCAGGCGCAGGATGCGGCGATTGGGCATGGGTTGATCCTCGTCATCTGGTCTGGCCTCGTGATATAGGAGATCGCGCCGCCATGACCAGAGGGTTTCAGACGTGTCCGCTCCGATCTCTATCGTGATCCCCACCCTGAATGCTGCGCAGGTTCTGCCCGCGACGCTGCAGGCGCTGATGGAGGGCCTGCATGCTGGCCTGATCCGTGAGTTGATCGTGACTGACGGCGGATCATCCGACACGACGCTTGAGGTAGCTGACGAAGCGGGCGCAGAGATCGTAACTGGCCCGCCCTCGCGCGGGGGGCAGTTGCGGCGCGGCTGCGCCATAGCCAAGGGCGAGTGGTTGCTGATCCTGCACGCCGATACAGAGTTGCAGACGGGCTGGAGCCGGTTTGTGGCCGAACATCTCTCGACCGGTCAACCAGCCGCGTTCCGGCTCTGCTTCCGCGCCAGTGGTTTTGGCGCATACTGGGTCGCGGGCTGGGCGAACCTGCGCAGTCGTCTCTTCGGGTTACCCTACGGTGATCAGGGGCTGCTGGTGCGCCGTGCGGACTATGACGCCGCCACAGGCTATCCCGATCAGCCGCTGATGGAGGATGTTGCTTTGGTCCGTGCTTTGCCTGCGGTCAGGCTGTTGAAGGCAGATGCGATTACGAGTGCGGAACGCTATACCCGTCAGGGCTGGTTTTGTCGTGGGGCCCGGAACCTTTGGACGCTTGCGCGGTATTTTCTTGGTGCTGATCCGGAGCAGCTGGCGCAGTCGTACCGGCGCTGAACGCTGTGCGCAGCTCGACGATGGATTTGCCAAGCCGGAAGGGGGCCGCAAAGCTGACCAGACACAAGGCAATGATCTGCAGCACCAGAATATGTGCGTTGGCCTGCAGGTATTCCCACTCGTCCTTGAGCTTGCCGACCTGTTCGATCAGATCATCATAGCTTTGTGCCAGGATCATATAGTCCCCGGCAATCGCAGGCACTTTGCGCCGCATATTGTCTACGGCGGCCTGTGTCGCGTCGTCCAGCGTGGTAAAGACCAGGAATTGATCAATGCTGAACGCATCGGCTTTGGCAGCCATCTCGCGCGCCTCATCCATATCGTCTTTGGACGTGCCGCCGAACAGGAAATGCAACCCCTGCAGCGGAGCAACCTCATTCGTGACCGCAATGAACAGCGGCAGATCCGCATTGCTGGCGGTTGAAGCTGACAGGAACTCGACCTTTTCGCACAGAACAGCCGTGTCGGGGTCGTAGGCCGGATCGCAGAATCGCAACCGGAACCGCGCGGCATCACGGTCAAAAGCCAATGTGGCGGCATAGGCCACGTCGATCTGCCGGTCCAGCCGTGAGCTGTCCGAGGTATAGAGCCCGGCCAAAACCGCTACCAGCGCACCAAACCCGCCCAGGACAACCCAGACCAGGTCGGCCAGCTTCCAGGCCCGGTGCGCTGCGGGCTTTCGAAACAGGAACCCAGTGCCGATCAGCCCGATCAGAAAGAACAGGATCAGCAGCGGTAATTGGTTCTCGGCTACAAAGGTCATAAGGCCAAGTGTACGTCCTGCGCGCGGGCTGGCAACCGTCCTCACGCGCAGTTGTAACACATGCGATTGTGTTACGAGCCCGAGCTTTGGCCGAATTTGCGGAACAACTTGGTTCGGTCAAACGCCTGTTCCAGCTCATCGGTACGCTGTTTGACGCTATCCCACAGGCGTTCCTGCATCTCGGCTATAACGCATTCCAGCAGCACCATCAGCGACGCCATTGAGTCCCACGCAGATGGTACCGCGATCCGCGCAGCGAAGGTGTGTTTTGCCAACCGGTGGATCGGCGATCGCCACTGATCGGTCAGCAGAACAACCTCGGCCCCACGTTCGTGACACAGTTGCCCGATCAGCAGGGTGGTGTTTTCGTACCGCCGCACGTCAAGTGCCACCAGCACGTCGCCTTCCTGGACTTCCAGCAGATCATGCGTCCAAGAGGCGGCATCCGACAGCAGCTTCACATCGGGTCGGATCATCTGCAGGTGCAGATAAAGGTATTGCGCCAGTGTGCCGGTAATGCGTCCCCCGGTGATGAAAATCCGCCGCTTGGGATCGCAGAGCAGGCGGCAGACGCTGTCAAACTCCTCCGGGTCGATCTCATCAATCGAGCGGCGCTGGTTTTCCAGCGCCTGCCGCGAATAGCGATTGAGGATGTGCTCCTCGGGCAGATCATTCTGCCAGACGTCCCGCTTGGCGACGGGCCCCGAGATCATCTCTTTCACTTCGCTGCGGATTGCAGCCTGAAACTGTGGATAGCCGTCAAACCCGGTTTTCTGCAGCATCCGCGCCACGGTTGTGGTGGACACCGAGGCGGTGCTGGCCAGTTCGGTAATGCTGCCCAGCCCGGCCATCGGATAGTCGTCCAACAGCACGTTCACCAGCTGCCGCTCGGACGGTGTCATGGTTTCGCGATGCGCAAGGAGTCGTTCTGTTACCCGCACGGTTTACTCCTGAATTCGGTGTCAGACAGTTTGGTGTGGAAAATTTGACAAAGCAATCCGGACTGGTGGGTTTTGTACAGGAAAATTATTGACAGGTGAAGAAAGTCTGTGGAAATTTTTCCACATGGAATCACGCCACGCCTCATCATCTGCCGCGCATCTGGATTTCGGGCCCGTCGTTCACATCGACGAGACATTGGCTAGTCCGTCGGTTCTGGTGGTGTGCGAACACGCCTCGCACCGCATCCCGGATGGGCTGGGCGATATGGGGCTAACCCCCGATGCGCTACGCAGCCACATTGCATGGGACCCCGGCGCGCTGCCCGTTGCGCAGGCGCTTGCGCGGCGGCTATCGGGTACATTGGTTCATGGCGGTGTGTCGCGGCTGGTCTATGACTGCAACCGCCCGCCCGAGGCGCATGATGCCATGCCAGAGCAAAGCGAAAACACCGCGATCCCCGCCAATGCCAACCTGAACGCTGCGGCGCGACAGGCGCGGATCGACGGCATCTATGCGCCGTTCTCACGCGGGTTGGAGGATATTCTGACCCGCCACCGCGCGACGTTGGCGTTGATGGTCACGGTTCACAGTTTCACGCCGGTTTACAAAGGCCAGCAGCGCGAGGTGGAACTGGGCCTGCTGCATGGTCAAGACGCGCGCTTTGCCACCGAGATGCTGTCCTGCGCGGCCCCCGATCTACCGCTGATCACCCGCTTGAACGAACCCTATTCGGCGGCGGACGGCGTCGCCCATACTCTGGATCGTCACGCGGCCCCCTGCGGGCTGCTGAATGTAATGATCGAGATACGCAACGATCTGATCCAATCGCCTGAGCAACAGCAGGTCATGGCTGATTGTCTCGCTCCTTGGATCAGCCGGACCTTGCAGAACCTGCGCGGAAAAGGCGGGGCATGATAAAGGCGATGGCAATATATGTGCGCGTCGTCGATGCGGTGAACTATCGGATCGGGCGGGTGATGATGTGGGGCCTCTTCGTGATGATGGGCATCCTGCTTTGGTCCTCGATCTCAAAGACGTTCTTTCTGCCGTCGCTGTGGACGCTGGAAATGGCCCAGTTTGCGATGGTGACCTATTACATCATGGGGGGGGCGTACTCGATCCAGCTGGGCTCGAACGTGCGGATGGACCTGTTCTACCACAACTGGAGTCCGCGCAAGAAAGCGTGGTTCGATGCGTTTACGGTGCTGCTGCTGATCCTCTATCTGGGCGTGTTGCTCTATGGCGGTCTCGGTTCTACGGCCTACAGCCTGGGCTATTGGGGGGATAGCCCCGTTACCTATTTCACCGGCCTTCTGACCGGCAGCGAAGAGATCGGGCGGCTTGAGCGTTCGTCGACCGCGTGGCGGCCCCATATCTGGCCGGTCAAGGCGATCATGGTATTCGGCTTTTTCCTGATGCTGCTGCAGGCAATATCGGAATTCTTCAAAGACATTGCGCGGATCAACGGGCAAGAGATCGGGGCGGCACCGGCATGAGCCAGGAATTTATCGCCATCTTCATGTTTGCTTCGATGATGCTGATGCTGTTCACCGGGCAGCGCGTCTTTGGAGCCATCGGTGCGGTTGCCGCCATTGCGGCGCTGGCGCTGTGGGGGACGGGCGGACAGGACATCCCGTTTTCGGCGGCGATGAAGCTGATGAAATGGTACCCGCTGCTGACCCTGCCGATGTTCATTTTCATGGGCTACGTTCTCAGCGAAAGCCGTCTGGCCGATGATCTGTACCGCATGTTCCACGTCTGGATGGGGCCGGTGAATGGTGGCCTTGCCATAGGCACCATCGGTCTGATGGTCCTGGTCTCGGCGATGAACGGGCTCAGCGTGGCGGGCATGGCGATTGGAGCGACAATCGCGCTGCCAGAGCTGTTGCGGCGCGGATATGACAAAACCATGGTGACGGGGGTCATTCAGGCCGGATCGAGCCTTGGGATCCTTGTGCCGCCATCGGTCGTTCTGGTGCTCTACGCCATGATCGCGCGTCAGCCTGTGGGCCAGCTTTGGCTGGCAGGCATTGTGCCAGGGTTGCTGATGGCGTCCATGTTCATCCTGTATATCTGGATACGGTGCCGCCTTCAGCCGCATCTGGGTCCGGCAATGGAGGATGCGCATGAGGTGCCGCGGGCCGAGAAACTCCGCCTGCTCTGGGCCGGGGCGCTGCCGCTGATGATTTTTGCAGCGATGATGCTGCCCTTTGTGAACGGCTGGACATCGCTGGTGGAAAGCTCGGCCATAGGGGCGCTGGCGGCGCTGGCGGCCTCGATCCTCAAACGGCGGATGACGTGGAAGATTTTCGAGGACTGCACCAAGCAGACGCTGGCCATTTCGTGCATGTTCATGTGGATCATCCTTGCGGCGCTGGGCTTTGGTGCAGTGTTTGACGGCCTGGGTGCGGTAAAAGCCATCGAGAACCTGTTCACCGAGCAACTGGGCCTGTCGCCCTGGATGATCCTGATCCTCATGCAGCTCAGCTTCATTGTCATGGGTACGTTTCTGGACGACACAGCGATGCTGGTCATTGTTGCCCCGCTTTATGTCCCGCTGGTGGGTGCGCTGGGTTTTGACCTGATCTGGTACGGCGTGCTTTATACGATCACGACCCAGATCGCCTATATGACACCGCCCTTCGGCTATAACCTGTTCCTGATGCGCGCGATGGCTCCGCCCGAGATCAGCCTGAAGGACATCTACCGCTCGATCGTGCCCTTTGTCGGCGTGATGGTGCTGGCGCTGGCGATCATCATGATTTTCCCCGAGATCGCCCTGTGGCTGCCCGGATATGTTTACGGAAATTAACAAGAAGGCCCGGCAAACGGGCACCCAAACTTCAACGGAGAGGAAATTGACATGACGACAAGACGTAAGTTTCTGAAAACAGCTGGGGTAGGGGTTGCCGCCGCGCCTCTGGCGACGCCTGCCTTGGCGCAAAGCACGATCACGTGGCGGATGCAGACCTACGCGGGCCCGGCGCTGGCTGAGCATGTGATTGATCCTGCGATCAAGATGTTCAACCAGATTGCAGGCGACCGCATGCAGATCGAGCTGTTCTATGCCGATCAGCTGGTTCCCACCGGAGAACTGTTCCGCGCCATGCAGAGAGGCACGATCGATGCCGTGCAATCGGACGATGACTCGATGGCGTCGCCGACCGAAGTTACCGTCTTCGGGGGGTATTTCCCTTTCGCCTCGCGCTATTCTCTGGACGTGCCAGTGCTGTTTAACCAGTGGGGTCTGAACGAGATCTGGGACGAGGAGTACTCGAAAGTTGGCGTCAAACACATCAGCGCGGGCGCGTGGGATCCGTGTCACTTTGCGACCAAGGATCCGATCAACAGCCTTGCCGATCTGCAGGGCAAACGCGTCTTTACCTTCCCGACGGCGGGCCGCTTCCTGAGCCAGTTCGGCGTTGTGCCGGTGACGTTGCCTTGGGAAGATATCGAGGTCGCGGTACAAACGGGCGAACTGGATGGCATCGCATGGTCGGGCATCACCGAAGACTACACAGTCGGATGGGCCGATGTGACCAACTATTTCTTGACCAACAACATCTCGGGCGCATGGGCAGGTCATTTCTTTGCCAATATGGACCGCTGGAACGAGCTGCCCGAGGATCTGCAGACGCTGTTCAAAGTGTGTTGTGACCAGTCGCATTATTATCGCCAGTGGTGGTATTGGGGCGGCGAGGCCAACCTGCGGGTCAATGGCACAAAGATGCAGTTGACCACTATCCCCGATGAAGAATGGGCAACGGTGGAAGAGGCCGCAGTGAAGTTCTGGGATGAAATCGCAGCGGAATCCGAGACCAAAGCGAAGGTCGTCGACATCTTCAAACGCTACAATGCTGAAATGCTCAAGGCCGGACGGCCTTACCGTTACGGCTGACGGAACGCGACCGGCCCGTTGTTCGACGGGCCGGTCGCAAAGAAAAGCGAGAATTTTCGTCGAAAATTCTTGCGCATCGCAGAGGTGATTTATGCTGACATTCGAGCATCTTAAGGCGCAGGTTTCTGCTGGCGAAATCGATACCGTGTTGGTGTGCATGGTCGACATGCAGGGGCGTTTGATGGGCAAAAGGTTCCATGCCGGCCATTTCGTGGCAGGCGCGTGGGACGAAACCCATTGCTGCAATTACCTGCTGGCCACCGATCTCGAAATGGCAACGCCGGATGGCTATGACGCCACAAGTTGGGAGCGGGGGTATGGTGACTATGTCATGAAGCCGGATCTGAGCACGCTGCGACCTGTGCCCTGGCTTGAAGGCACCGCCATGGTGATGTGCGATGTACTGGATCACCACACACACAAGGAAGTGCCGCATGCGCCCCGGAGCATTCTGAAGCGGCAGGTCGATCGGTTGAAGACCATGGGCTACGACGCTATGTGCGCGACCGAGCTGGAATTCTTTCTGTTCGAGAAGAGCTTTGATCAGATCCGCAAGGAGGGCTTCCGTGATCTGGAGCCGATCTCGGGCTACAACGAGGATTACCACATCCTTCAGACAACCAAGGAAGAGCATGTGATGCGCCCGATCCGCAATCATCTGTGGGATGCGGGCATTCCGGTCGAAAACTCCAAAGGAGAAGCCGAGACCGGGCAGGAAGAACTGAACATCAAGTACGCATCTGCAATGGACACGGCCGAGTATCACTCGATCGCGAAGAACGCAGTGAAAGAGATTGCCTGGCAGCATGGGCACGCGGCAACGTTCTTGCCGAAATGGCATCATGACAAGGTCGGCAGCTCGTCGCATGTGCATCAGTCGCTTTGGGCAGACGGGGCACCGATCTTTTTCGACGAAAAAGATCCGTTGGGGATGTCGGGGGTGATGAAACACTATATGGCGGGCTTGCTGAAATATGCCGCCGACTACACCTATTTTATGGCTCCGTACATCAACAGCTACAAGCGCTTCATGAAGGGCACTTTTGCTCCGACGCGGATCATCTGGTCGGTGGATAATCGCACGGCCGGCTTCCGTCTGTGCGGGGACGGTACCAAGGCGGTAAGGGTTGAGTGCCGCATCCCGGGATCGGACATGAACCCTTATCTGGCAATTGCCGGGATGCTTGCCGCCGGGATTGCGGGGATTGAAGAAGGGCTGGACTTGCAACCGCCTACCGAAGGCGACGTGTATCAGGGGGAAACTGGCATGATACCCGCCAACCTGAGCGCGGCGCGCGATGCGCTGCATGGATCTGCGATGCTGCGTTCGGCCTTGGGGGATGATGTGGTCGACCACTATGCGCGCGCGGCTGAGGTAGAGATCGAGGCGTTTGAGCGCGTGGTAACCGATTGGGAGATTGCCCGCGGGTTTGAGCGGGCTTGAGGGTTAAGGAGCGAGGGGCCAGCCCCTCGCGCTCCCCGGGATATTTATGGCCAGATGAAGCAGGGGACCCTGCTGGGTTTTGAGACGGAGTGGAGATGGGGCAGATGTTGAAATGTGTCTCGCCGATTGATGGGTCGGTTTTTGCAGAGCGCGCGGTGTTATCGCACGAGGCGGCGTTTGAGGCGGCAGCTCAGGCGCGGGCGGCGCAGGCGGCGTGGGCGGCACGGCCTTTGCGGGAGCGGATCGATCTTGTCATGGCGGGTGTTGCAGCTGTTGGCGCTATGAATGACGAGATCGTGCCTGAGCTTGCGCATATGATGGGACGGCCGGTTCGCTATGGTGGAGAATTCGGTGGGTTCAATGAGCGCGCCAGCCATATGGCTGAGATCGCTGAGGCGTCACTGGCCGATATCGCTGTGGGTGAGGATGCGACCTTTAAACGGTACATCAAGC
Organism: Ruegeria sp. G7; assembly: GCF_056535465.1. Lineage (NCBI taxonomy): Bacteria > Pseudomonadati > Pseudomonadota > Alphaproteobacteria > Rhodobacterales > Roseobacteraceae > Ruegeria > Ruegeria sp. G7. The sequence continues at coordinate 2,492,659 of NZ_JBQFIL010000001.1, forward strand.
GCATCCCGCACGGGGTCGTGTTTGTGGTTGCGCCGTGGAATTACCCTTATATGACAGCGATCAATACGGTGGCTCCGGCGCTGATCGCGGGCAATACGGTGGTGCTGAAGCATGCCACGCAGACCCTGCTGGTCGGAGAGCGGATGGCGCAGGCCTTCCACTCAGCCGGAGTGCCGAAGGATGTGTTGCAGAATGTTTTCCTCCGCCACGACGTGACCAATGATCTGATCGCAGGCAATGCGTTCGATTTCGTGAATTTCACCGGATCGGTCGGGGGCGGTCAGGCGATGGAGCGGGCAGCAGCGGGCACCTTTACCGGTGTCGGCACCGAGCTTGGCGGCAAGGACCCCGGCTATGTCATGGAGGATGCGGATCTGGATGCAGCTGTTGACACATTGATCGACGGGGCAATGTTCAACTCGGGTCAGTGCTGTTGCGGCATTGAGCGGATTTATGTGCATGAGAGCCTTTATGATGACTTCGTCGCCAAGGCGGTGGAAGTCGTTAAGGGCTATAAACTGGGCAACCCGCTGGACTCCGAGACGACGATTGGCCCGATGGCCAATGTCCGTTTTGCCGACGAGGTGCGCGCGCAGATTGCCGAGGCGATCGCTGCCGGAGCGGTGTCGCAGATCGACCCCTTCCCCGAGGATGATGGCGGGGCTTATCTGACGCCGCAAATCCTGACAAATGTCACCCATGACATGCGCGTGATGCGGGATGAGAGCTTTGGACCGGTGGTCGGCATCATGAAAGTGTCCTCGGACGACGAAGCCATTGCGCTGATGAATGACAGTGAATTCGGCCTGACCGCCAGTCTCTGGACCCGTGACGTGGACCGGGCAGCGCGCGTGGGCGATCAGATCGAAACGGGGACCGTCTTTATGAACCGGGCCGACTATCTGGATCCGGGCCTGTGCTGGACGGGCTGCAAGAATACCGGGCGCGGAGGCGGCTTGTCTGTCATCGGCTACCACAACCTGACACGTCCCAAATCCTATCACCTGAAAAAGGTCACGGGCTAAGGACGATCTGCCTGCCCCGGAGTGACCCCCTCGCCGGGGCAGGCCCCAAAACAAAAGGAAATCTGACATGACACTTGTTGGAAACTGGTCCTATCCGACCGCTATCAAGTTTGGGGCGGGACGCATCAAGGAGCTGCCGGAAGCCTGCGCCGCAGCCGGGATGCAACGCCCGCTGCTGGTCACGGACAAGGGCTTGGCCGATCTCCCGATCACTACAGCCACGCTGGATATCCTCGAGGCCGCAGGGCTTGGCCGTGGGCTGTTCAGCGAAGTGGACCCGAATCCTAATGAACAGAACCTCGAAGCCGGGGTTGTCGCCTACAATGCGGGTGGACATGACGGGGTGATTGCCTTTGGCGGTGGCTCGGGCCTGGATCTGGGCAAGATGGTCGCCTTCATGTGCGGCCAGAAGCGCCCGGTGTGGGATTTTGAGGATATCGGCGACTGGTGGACCCGCGCGGACGCCGACGCCATTGCGCCCATTATCGCGGTACCGACCACTGCCGGGACCGGGTCTGAGGTGGGGCGTGCCAGTGTTATCACCAACTCGGAAACCCACGCCAAGAAGATCATTTTTCACCCCAAAGTTCTGCCCACGGTCGTGATCTGTGACCCGGAACTGACGGTGGGCATGCCCAAGTTCATCACCGCAGGCACTGGTCTGGATGCCTTTGCGCATTGCGTCGAGGCGTTCTCGAGCCCGCATTACCACCCCATGTCTCAGGGCATCGCATTGGAAGGGATGCGGCTGGTCAAGCACTACCTGCCGCGCGCCTACGCTGACGGTACCGATATCGAAGCGCGCGCCCAGATGATGAGCGCGGCGGCCATGGGGGCGACGGCGTTCCAAAAGGGCCTCGGCGCGATCCACGCCATGAGCCACCCGATCGGCGCGGTGTTCAACACCCATCACGGCACGACCAACGCGGTCTGTATGCCCGCCGTTCTGGACTTCAATGCCCCCGCCATCGCCGACCGGTTCCAGCAGGCTGCGGCCTATCTGGGCATTGAGGGAGGCTTTGACGGCTTCCGCGCCTTTGTGCAGGAGTTCAATGACAGTTTCGCCATCCCGCGCAAGCTGTCCGATCTGGGCGTGACCGAGGCGTCTATCCCTGAACTGGTCAAAGGCGCGATCATCGATCCGTCCTGCGGCGGCAACCCGATTGAACTGACCGAAGACAACCTGACCGCGCTGTTCAAAGCCGCTCTGTAACAGGCTTGCCGAACGTATCCCTCACCTCGCATACTGCGCTGAGGTGAGGGAGTTTTTCATGTCAAAAGAGATTGTTCTGATCCACGGGGCCTTTGCCGGGCCGTGGTGCATGCAGGATTATGCGGAATTCTTCCGTGCGCGCGGCTGGACGGTGCATACCCCTGCGCTGCGCTATCATGGCGGAGACCCCAAGGCCGAGCCCGATCCCGGCCTGACCGACACTAGTGTCATGGACTACGCCGACGACATCGCCGCATTTGTGCAGGGGCTGGACAGCAACCCAGTGCTGCTGGGCCATGCCATAGCGGGGGTGGTGGCGCAGCAGGTGGCGTCTCGCGGGCTGGCCAGCGCGATTGTCCTGATCAACCCGAACGCGGCCTGGGGGACGCTGCCTGAAACCGACGACGAACGCGCTGTTCCACGCGCGTTGATGGAGGGCGGGGCGTTCTGGAAACAGCCCATGCGCGTCGATTTCGACCTGATGGCCCCCTTTGCGCTGAACAAGATGCCCGAGGCGCAGCAGCATGAGGTGTTCGACCAGCTTGGCCCCGAAAGCGGGCGGGTGATGTTCGAGATGTTCTTCTGGATGTTCGACGACCACCACGCGATGAAGGTCGACATCGACAAGGTCGACTGCCCGGTTTTGATCGTTTCCGGCACCGAGGACCGGGCCGTGAATCCCAACACCTGCCGCGCTTTGGCGAAGCTTTACGGAGACCGCGCGACGTTTTTGCCGGTCGAAAACCATGCGCATTTTCTGTTCATGGAGCCGGGGTGGGAGGCGCCAGCGGGTCAGATTGCGGAGTGGTTGGAGGGGGTGTCGGATTGACGCCCGATTGACCGGAAATCGGGAATTGTATGGTTTGTACGTTATTCCGGATGGGGTTTGTTCGGATCGTACAAAATTATTGGGGCGTGGGGTGTTTGGAAACCGTTAGGAATTGGGGTGTGTGGAGGGCGGAACCGGAGGGCGTTTGGGGTGCCGGGCTGAAGCCCGGCCTACGGGGGAGATGGTTGAGGTCGGACGCGGGGATTACGGTGATGTAGGATGGGTGTTTACACCCATCTTGATGTGGGACATTTGATGGGTGCGAGCACCCATCCTACGCTTCCTACATCGAGCCGGAACGTTGTCAGTTTAGTTTCGTAGGGGTGCTGACACTCACTCCAGAAATTCTGAAATGCTGGTCAAACCCCAGTATCAACTGATACTCATAAATCAATTCATAGCCAGTTAGCGCCGAGAGCCAAGACGGATTAACTTCTCTATACTGCTCAATAGTCCAGCGGGCAGTAACTTGGTAGATTGATTGTGTTTCATAGTGCGGTTGGAAATTCTCGGACCCGCGTCTATTCAAACCACTAAAACGAAACCCTTGATACTGCAGCCAAGTCAAAGTGCGGTCTGCGCTGCCAAGGCTACTTGCAACACGAAACACGCAAACTTCTGCTCCCGAGCCTGTGCCAACTTTCTCCCAATCCAATTTGAGCAGGTTTGGCTCTTTTTTCTCCCATTCGCTTTCAATCAGACAGCTTTTGACATCAGGGTAGCGCCTCAAACCTCTTCGATATCGATTCCATTTGGGATGCAAGCTACTCACAGTTTTCCCCAAAAATAGGAACGGATCGGTTTCTTGATTGGCCAAGTGGTCAAATTCAATGGAGCAGCTATCATTGGCGCGGCAATGCTCCCAGTCGTCGACGGGGGTGTCCTCTGCAAAAACCGCAAATCCGCTAAAAACCAATACGAGTGATGATGCAGCCGTTATGATATTTTTTCGTAGCGTTTTCATATATTTGACAAAGATTCTTTAAAACGTGACTGGAAACTCCGCAATACCCTTAGTCGGCAACCTAAAGTCTATTCCAGTCAGAAAAACCCTACCAATCGGTAGAGGTGCTTTTGTTATCAAAAACGTAAGTTCCTGATCAATGCAAAGTTAAGCCCTGTCGATCAAACATCCAACTCCTCCACAAACCGCGCGTTCTCTTGGATATACTGGAACCGCAGCTCGGGCTTTTTGCCCATCAGGCGCTCGACGAGGTCTCCGGTTTCGCCGGGTTCGTCCTCGTCAATCGTGACGCGGATCAGTTTGCGGGAGGCGGGGTCCATTGTGGTCTCTTTCAGGTCCTTGGCGTCCATTTCGCCCAGACCTTTGAAGCGGGACACGTCGATCTTGCCTTTGCCGCCCAGACCTTTTTCCAGCCATTCGTCGCGCTCGGCCTCGTCCAGACAGTAGACGCGTTTGGCGCCTTGGGTCAGGCGGTAGAGGGGCGGGCAGGCGAGGTACAGGTGGCCCGCGTCGATCATGGGCCGCATCTGGGTGAAGAAGAACGTCATCAGCAAGGATGCGATATGCGCGCCGTCCACGTCCGCGTCGGTCATGATGATGATCTTGTCATAGCGCAGGTCGTCGACGTTGAACTTGGTGCCAAGGCCTACACCCAGCGCTTGGGTCAGGTCGTTAATCTCGGCATTGGTGCCCAGTTTCGAACTGGCCGCGCCCAGCACGTTCAGGATTTTGCCGCGCAGGGGCAAAAGGGCCTGGGTTTTGCGGTCGCGGCCCATTTTGGCGGAACCGCCCGCTGAATCACCTTCGACGATGAATAGTTCGGTGCCGTCGCGTGTTGAACTGGAACAGTCCACCAGCTTGCCGGGGAGACGAAGTTTTTTAGTGGCGGACTTGCGTTGTGTTTCCTTCTCGGCCCGTCGGCGCAGGCGTTCCTCGGCCCTTAGGATGAGGAAATCCAAGATCGCGCCGGCGGATTTTGTGTCGGCGGCGAGCCAGTTGTCGAAATGGTCGCGGACCGAGTTTTCGACCAGCCGTTGCGCCTCGACAGTGGCCAGACGGTCTTTGGTCTGGCCGACGAATTCCGGTTCAGAGATAAAGCATGACACCAGCGCGCAGCCACCGGTGATCAGGTCATCGCGGGTGATTTGACCGGCTTTCTTGTTGTTGATCAGCTCTCCGTACGCCTTGATGCCCTTGAGGACGGCGGCCCAGAAGCCTGCCACATGGGTGCCGCCTTCGGGGGTGGGGACGGTGTTACAGTAGGATTGAATGAACCCGTCACGCGAGGGCGTCCAGTTGATCGCCCATTCGACCTTGCCGGGGGTGCCGAATTTTTCGTTGAAGTCCACGGTTCCGGCAAAGGGTTGTTCGGCATAGGTGGACGAGCCGTTCATCGTTTCTTTGAGGTAATCCGAGAGCCCGCCGGGGAAGTGGAAGGTGGCCTCGGTCGGGGTTTCGCCGTCGTCGATGGCGGATTTCCAGCGGATTTCCACGCCCGAGAACAGGTAGGCTTTGGAGCGGATGGATTTGAACAGGCGGGCGGGTTTGAACTTGTGGTGGCCGAAGATCTCGGCGTCAGCGTGGAAGGTTACGGTGGTGCCGCGCCGGTTGGGGGCTGCGCCGATCTTTTCGACGGGACCCAGCGGGATGCCGCGTGAGAAGCGTTGTTCGAACAGTGTTTTATCGCGCGCCACCTGCACGACCATGGAATCGGACAGCGCGTTGACCACCGAGGCCCCGACGCCGTGCAGACCGCCCGAGGTCTGGTAGGCCTTGCCCGAGAACTTGCCGCCTGCGTGGAGGGTGCAGAGGATGATCTCGAGCGCGGATTTGTCGGGGAATTTCGGGTGCGGATCGATGGGAATGCCGCGCCCGTTGTCGCGCACGGTCAGGGCGTAGTCTTCGTGCAGCTCGACCTCGATCCGGTTGGCGTGGCCTGCGACGGCCTCGTCCATCGAGTTGTCGAGGATTTCGGCGACCATATGGTGCAAAGCGCGCTCATCGGTGCCGCCGATATACATGCCGGGGCGTTTGCGGACCGGTTCCAGACCTTCGAGCACCTCGATCGAGGAGGCGTCATAGGCGGTCGTGTTTTCGGGCGTCAAAAGATCGTCGGGCATGGGTGCTGCTCTTGTTTTCAAGTTTCCCCCATTATGGCAGGTGATGTGGTCCGGGGGAAGAGGGGCCCGAGGTGTTGTAGGTGGTTTGCTGATGCCGCCGCGTTGCAATCCGGTGAAATCCCGGCTCAAGTGGTTGATGAAACAGGAGGTGCAGGCGATGAGCTGGATCAAAACAATTCCATTTGATGAAGCGACGGGCAGGTTGAGGAAGCTCTATGAGCGGGTGACCGGGCCGGACAACAATGTAGACAACATCATGATGGCGCATTCGTTGCGGCCTCATACGATGGAAGCGCATATGGCCGTCTACAAGAACGTGCTGCATCACTCGGCCAATCGGGTGCCGAAGTGGTTCCTTGAGGTGCTGGGGGTTTGGGTGAGCGCGTTGAACCGGTGCGGCTATTGTGTCGAGCATCACTTTGCCGGGTTGCAGCGGTTGTTGGGGGATGAGGTGCGTGGTGACGCGATCCGGGCGGCGATTGAGGCGGGGGCGCCGGAGAACGCCCCGTTGGATGCGGCGCAGGTTGCGGCGATGCGCTATGCGCGGGTGCTGACCGAGGCTCCGGCGGATTTGACCGAGGCGGATGTCGAGGCGTTGCGGGCCGCGGGTTGGGACGATGGAGAGATTTTGGAGATCAATCAGGTGTGTTCCTATTTCTCATATGCCAATCGGACGGTGTTGGGGTTGGGCTGTTCGACCGAGGGGGATGTGTTGGGGTTGTCGCCGAACAACTCGGATAACCCCGATGATTGGGGACATCGGTGAGGGCTGGAGCGAGGGGCGCTGCCCCTCGCGCTCCCCGGGATATTTATGGCCAGATGAAGGGCGGATCAGTGGTTTTTTGACCAGTCGAGTATCTTTTGGGCGACCTGTTGTGGTTGTTGATGGTGGAGCCAGTGGTCGGTGCCCGGGATGGTGATGCGGGTCAGGTTCGGGGCGAAGGCTTCGAGGTCTGCGGTGGAGTCGGGGAGCAGGGCGCGGTCCTCGGGGCCCCAAAGCAACAGGTGGGGGCAGGTGACACGCAACCGATCGAGAGGCAGGTCAGGCAGGTCTGTGCGGGGCTTGCCGGGTTCGGCAACAATCAGCGGTGAGGCGCGATACCAGTTGAGCATGGCATTCAACCGACCCGGGCGGGCCCATTCGCGGCGATAGTCTTGCATCCGCGCATCTGAAAGCCAGTCGTTGCCCATGCCGTGGCGAAAGAAGCGTTCGAGTTTGGAGAAGTTTTGGGCGGACAGGCTTGCGGCGGCATCGGGCGCCCTGAGATGGTTGATGTATTGTGATGCGGCAGACTGCGCACCGCCCGAAGCCATGGCGCGCTGGAACGGAACCGGGTGGACACCGTTTGCGATGATCAGGTGGCTGACCCGCTGCGGGTGAAACATCGCGAGGCCGTAGGCCACCGACGCGCCCCAGTCGTGGCCGAGTACATGCACGGGGCCGCCGATCTGGTCGATCAGCGTCGCCATGTCGGACGTGAGCTGCGAGAGCGTGTAGTTTCCAATGCCCTCAGGTGCCCAGCTTTGCCCATAGCCGCGTTGATCCGGGGCGATGCAGTGGAAAGTCTTGGCCAGATAGGGCGCCAGGTCGGCCCATGCGCCGCCATATTCCGGGAAACCATGCAGCATCAGCAGAGGCGGAAGGTCTGGATCCCCCCACTGGCGCAGGAAGAACGGGTGGCCGTTGAGGTTTGCATATTCGGTGCGCATGGGCGGCCCTTTGGGTATTTTGAAAAGATAAGTCACTTTGACACCAATCAAAGCGGAAAAGGACAGGCTCTGCTAGGCGTTCGCTCAAACAGCCAAGCTAAGGAGAATATGCATGGACGCAGCGCCCCAGACCCCCTCGCAGATCAAAGTTGTTCCGGCCAAGGCGTCGGAGGCCTCGGCACCGACACCCGAGAAGATTCGGCAGGCCTTTGAAAGCGGCAAGTATCCCTATGGCCGCAAGATGGCGCGGAAGGAATACGAAGCGCAGAAGGCTGAGTTGCAAGCTGAATTGCTGAAGGTTCAGTTGTGGGCGCAAGAGACCGGTCAGCGTTTCGTGCTGCTGTTCGAGGGGCGCGACGCAGCCGGTAAGGGGGGTACGATCAAGCGTTTCATGGAGCACCTGAACCCCCGTCAGGCCCGTGTGGTCGCGTTGAACAAACCCAGCTGGGAAGAGAAGGGCCAGTGGTATTATCAGCGCTACGTGCAGCAGCTGCCCACCGTAGGAGAAATGGTGTTCTATGACCGCTCGTGGTACAACCGCGCAGGCGTGGAACGGGTGATGGGCTTCTGTTCACCCAATGAATATCTGGAATTCATGCGGCAGACCCCCGATCTGGAACGGATGCTGGTGCGTTCGGGCATCCAGCTTTACAAATACTGGTTCTCGGTCACGCAGGAAGAACAGCAGCGTCGGTTCAGAAGCCGTGAAACCGACCCCCTGAAACAGTGGAAACTGTCGCCGATCGACAAGGCGAGCCTCAGCAAATGGGATGACTATACCGAGGCGAAAGAAGCGATGTTCTTCTATACGGATACTGCCGATGCGCCCTGGACCATTGTCAAATCCAACGACAAGAAACGCGCGCGTCTGAATTGCATGCGCCATTTCCTGTCGACGCTGGACTACCCGGACAAGGACCACAAGATCGTAGGTAAGCCGGACCCCTTGATCGTCGGGCAGGCGCATCACGTCATCCACCGCTCGGACCATATTCTGGGCGCGGCACTGCACCCTGATGCAAAGATCAGCAGCTAGGCCGTCGCTGCGATATTCGCGCTCTGTCACAGCCATCACCCCTATGGGTGGTGGCTTTGCGTGATTTGAATATAAGAGTCTCATCTTGAAATAACTCTGTCTGCTCTTGTCTCTGGCTCGGGCCGGGCCTAAGGCTTTGGGCGTGAACAAGGTGATGACATATCCCGCCCATTTCAGGGCGATTTCGGTGCTGGGCCTGCCTTTGATCGGTGGGCATCTGGCGCAGTTTGCCATTGGCCTGACCGATACCATCATGCTGGGCTGGTACGGGGTCGAGGCGCTGGCTGCGGTGACGTTGGCCAACAGCTACTACTTTGTTCTGTTTCTGTTTGGCGCCGGGTTTGGCTGGGCCGTGATGCCCATGGTTGCCACTGCCGCCGCCGAGGAGAATGAGACCAGCATTCGCCGCTCGACCCGCATGGGTCTGTGGTTGTCGCTGATCTATGCGACTGTGATGATGCCCTTGTTGTGGTGGTCTTATCCGATCCTGATCGCCTTGAAGCAAGAGCCGCAAGTGGCTGAAACAGCAGCGAAATACCTGCGTGTGGCGGGTTGGGGGCTGTTCCCGGCGCTGCTGGTGATGGTGTTGAAATCGTATCTGGCGGCGCTTGAGCGGACGCAGATCGTTCTGTGGATCACGATTGTCGCTGCCTTGGTCAACGGGCTGACGAACTATGCGCTGATCTTCGGCAATTGGGGTGCACCCGAGTTGGGGGTGATAGGTGCGGCCATCGCGTCGGTGGTGACACAGATCGTGTCGCTGGTGGCGGTGGTGATCTATGCGGTGCGGGCACTGCCCGAGCACAGCCTGTTCCAGCGCTTCTGGCGCCCGGATTGGGAGATGTTCCTGAGCGTGCTGCGTCTGGGTGTTCCTATCGGCCTGACAACGCTGGCCGAGGTGTCCCTTTTTGCGACCTCGGCCATCATGATGGGCTGGCTGGGGCCGGTGCCTTTGGCGGCACATGGGATCGCGCTGAACCTCGCTTCGGCGACGTTCATGGTGCATCTGGGGCTATCGAACGTTGCAACCATCCGTGCGGGCAATGCGCTGGGCCGTCGGGATCGTCCGCATCTTGAGAAAGGGGCGATCGCGGTAACTGTGATGTCGCTGATCATGTCGGTTTTGACGGTCATCCTGTTCCTGACCTGCGCCGAGCCGCTGATTTCGTTGTTCATGGAAGCTGATGATCCCCAGCGGCCGCAGATTCTGCTGATTGGCGCTGGTCTGCTGGCGATGGCGGCGCTGTTCCAGTTGGTAGATGGCGCGCAGGTGATTGCGCTGGGCCTGTTGCGGGGCTTGCAGGATGCCAAGGTCCCGATGGTGATGGCTGCACTCAGCTATTGGGTGATCGGTATCCCGGCCTCTTACTTCTTCGGCTTTGTGCAGGGGATGGAGGGGATTGGCGTATGGTTGGGTCTTGTCGTGGGGCTGGCCTGTGCCGCAGTTTTGCTGATGGCACGGTTCTGGCTGCGCTCGGTCCGCGATGTGGGCGGTGTGCGGGCCTGACGGGTCACTCTTTGCTGATCCGGTCGGATTTCTTGCGCACAAGCACCGAGCGTAGATCATGCATCGCCATCAGGAACTGGTCGGTGATCTCGTCCAGTTGTTCGTCGGTCGCCTTGGACTGCGCCCATTGCGTGGTCAGGTTCAAGTGGTCCACGGTGCGGCGGATATCGTCCATATCGCGTCTCGCCAGATAGGTCTTTCGGTCCTCCATCCAGCGCGCGATCTCGGCCTTGTCCGGGTCGGTCAGGGTATACTGACCGTGCGGTTTAACCTCGCCATTGCGGATGTTGATGATCGCGATCTGGTCCATCTCTATCCTGCGCTGGCGGTTTTCCGTGTCGATCCGGAACACCGCTGCGCCGTTCTCGCGGACGCGGAAGTAATACTCGGGCAGGGCGGTTGACATGGGAACCTCAGCTCAACGATGCGCAGAAACGCTGGATGCGGGTGCAGGCCTCGGTCAGTGCCGCGTCCGAGGTTGCATAGCTGACCCGGAAATTCGGGGACAGGCCAAAAGCCGCACCGAAGACGACGGCGACATCAGCCTCTTCCAGCAGGGCCGTGGCGAAGGCCTCGTCTGTGTCGATCAGCGTGCCAGCGGGCGAGGTTTTTCCGATCAGTCCGGCGATGGAGGGGTAGACATAGAACGCGCCTTCGGGCGTGGGGCAGGTGATGCCGTCAATCTGGCCCAGCATATCGACCACCAGATCGCGGCGGCGTTTGAAAATCTCGTTGTTGGGTGCAAGGAAGGCTTGCGTGCCATTCAGCGCCTCAACCGCCGCCCATTGGCTGACCGAACAGGGGTTCGAGGTGGATTGAGACTGCACCTTGCGCATCGCCGCGATCAGCTCGACCGGACCGGCGGCGTAGCCGATGCGCCAGCCGGTCATGGCATAGGCCTTCGACACGCCGTTGCAGGTCAGCGTGCGGTCGTAGAGCCCCGGCTCGACCTGCGCCGGGGTGCAGAATTCGAACCCGTCATAAGCCAGATGTTCGTACATATCATCCGTCATCACCCAGACATGGGGGTGGCGCATCAGCACATCGGTCAGCGCCTTCAACTCGTCCCGGTTGTACCCGGCCCCGGTGGGGTTCGAGGGTGAGTTGAAGATGAACCATTTGGTGTTGGGCGTGATCGCGGCCTCAAGCTGCGCGGGCGTCAGTTTGAAACTGTTATCAAGGCTGGTCTCCACGACCACAGGCGTGCCCCCGGCCAGCAGCACCATGTCGGGATAGCTGACCCAATAGGGCGCGGGGATGATCACCTCGTCTCCGTCGTTCAGCGTGGCCATCAGCGCGTTATACAGCGTCTGCTTGCCCCCGGTCCCGACCGAGACCTGAGCGGGCGTATAGTCCAGCCCGTGATCCCGTTTCATCTTGGTGCAAACGGCTTGTTTCAGCTCGGGGATACCGTCGGGGGCGGTGTATTTCGTCTTGCCCGCCGCGATGGCGGCGACCGCGGCGTCCTTGATGTTCTGGGGCGTGTCGAAATCCGGCTCACCCGCGCTGAGGCCGATGACATCGCGCCCGGCGGCCTTCAACTCGGCCGCTTTGGCCGTCATCGCAATGGTGGGCGAGGGTTTGACGCGCGACAATGTCGCAGACAGGAAACTCATGGCGGCCTCGGTTTGTATGTTGGCTTTGACTGTCATAGGGTGCGCCCGAATAACGATCAAGCCATATGAGATTTGAGGATTGGAGACAGGTATGAGCGAGGAAAAAGACTGGTACGGGCCCGACGCGGCCACCTTCGGCGACCGGGTCGCGGGCGCACGTGAGTATGCTGGCATGACCCAAACCCAACTGGCGCGCAGGCTTGGCGTGAAGAAGGCAACGATCGTCTCGTGGGAAGACGACCTGTCCGAGCCGCGCGCGAACAAGCTGTCGATGATGGCGGGGCTTCTGAACGTCTCGATCATGTGGCTGTTGACGGGCGAAGGCGATGGCATGGATGCCACCAGCCTGACCGGCGAAGTGGATTCCGAGCTGCACGATCTGGTGGCCGAGCTGCGCACCATCCGGGGTGAGATGCGCGCCAGTTCCGAGCGTCTGGCCCGGGTCGAAAAGGCGCTGCGCCTGAAACTGGAGCGCGATCAGTGACAGAGTCCCGCGAAACCCGCATAAAGCGCATGAAAATGCGCTCGATGCGGCGTGGGATCAAAGAGATGGACCTGATCCTCGCCGCGTATGCCGATCGCAATCTGGCCACCATGGATGAGGCCGGGCTGGATACCTATGATGCGATGCTGCATGAGAACGATCAGGACCTGTACCAATGGGTGACAGGGCAGGCTGCCCCACCTGCGGAACTGGCCGATCTGATCTCGGATATCGCCCAGACCTTTCAAAAGTAAGGATTATTCCAGCTTAACCGATTTTTCGGAAATTCGCGCCATCCTGCCGGAAACAGCGCGAGTGAATCGGAGGATCGGATGAGTATGGAAATGCAGGTCTCCGCGCCCGGAGCCAAGGGGTTCATGACCAGTTATCTTGAGGCGCTGGCGCTGGTCGAGCGTCTGCATCGATTGCTTCTGGACGTGATCAAGGATGAATTCGAACGCGTCGGCGTGTTAGAGATCAACGCGGTGCAGGCACTGCTTTTGTTTAATATCGGCGACCATGAGGTGACGGCAGGTGAGCTGAAAAGCCGCGGCTATTATCAGGGCAGCAATGTCAGCTATAACCTCAAGAAACTGGTCGAGATGGGCTATATGCACCACCAGCGTTGCGAGATTGACCGCCGTTCTGTGCGCGTCAGACTGACCCCGCGCGGGCGTGAGATACGCGACGTTGTGGCCGAACTGTTCTTGCGCCATGCCGAGGGGCTGCAAAGCCGTGGCGTGATCGGCGCCGAAGGGATCGAAGAGATTACCAGTTCACTCCGACGGGTCGAGCGTTATTGGACGGACCAGATCCGCTATATCTACTGAGGGTACTGGCGTGTTGGACAAAACGATCCCTTCCAGCTCCCGGATCAGCTTGCGGGTTATCGCCTCTGCGTAGGCCTCGAAGCCCAACGCGACCTCGACGAACGCATCTGGCCCCAGAATGACCCAGGTGCTGTAATAGGCGGAAAGCTCTCCGACCTGCACATAGCGAACGTCGCCGGTGGCGGGGTCGTCGGCGCCGATGACAAGAGCGTTGATGGTGATACCAGAGGTTTGCAGCGCCTCCTTAACCTCGCTTGGATGTGGTCCAAGGTTGTGTTTGCCATCGCCGGACAGGTCAAGTGTGCGCCGCCAGCAGTCGGTCTGTGTCGCCAACAGGTCGGCCCCGGCCATCATTGCGGACCCAACCGCAGTCCCCTGCGGGGCCGAGGATCGCTGAGTGCTGTTCAACCTCTGACCGATCTGTTGCAGGTCATCGGGTGAGCGAATTTCGGTCCAGTCCAGCAAAATGCGCTGATGGCCCGGTTCGCTCCACTCAAACACCATAAGGCGGACGTAAGTGGCGGAGTTGGCTAAGATCAGACTGGTGACCTCAGGGCGGCGCAGGGCGGCTGCCAGGCCATCCAGCTGTAACCGATACTCATTGCTATCGACCGAGCCGGACACGTCCAAACCCAGCGCCAGAGCCTGTCGGCATTGGGCCGATAGCGGGCTGGCCATCAGGCACAGAGTGATGGCAAGCGTGCGAATCATTCGGACACGTTTGGGTCGAATTCGCTAAGCTCCAGACCTTTTAGCTCACGCTCCAGCTTGCGGCGCATGGCGCGTTCGAAATCCTCGAACCCGGCGGCGATCTCCAGAAAGGCTCCGGGGCCATGTAGAACGTTGTTTTGAAAGAAGGGGATCAGGTCTATCTCACCTTCGAAATCGGCGGCGTTGATGACCAACCCGTTGACCGTCGTGTTCGCAAAGGGAAAGTGTTTATAAGCGATCTGCGGCCCGTAGCCGTCATTGTTCCTGCCATCGCCAGAAATATCGATGGTCTGAAACAGACAGCGCGGCGCGCGTTGCATCAGCCGCGCCCCGTAAGCCAGCGCATGCCCCATCGCGGTTGGCCAATCATTTGCGGACCTCTTGGACAACCCGATACGATGCGCAGCGGCTACCAGATCGGCGCTGGTTTCGATCACCTGCCAATCCAGCAGAAGAGATTGATTGGAGCGGCCTGACCACTCGTAGACCGCCAGGGCAACCGGTTGCGGGGACAGAAAGAACGCCTCCTGAACCTCGGGCGCGATAAGGGCGGCGGCCAGCCCTTTGCGTTGCAACGCATCTTCGGCGGCATCCACCGAGGTCGATATATCCATCGCAAGCGCCAGCGCCAGACGGCAGGGCTCGGCCCAGAGGGAGCCGCCCGATCCGGCCAGCCCCAGCGTTGTCAGCCAGCGGATCACCAGTGACCGGTGCTTTCCATGCTGGACCAGGGTTCAGCCGGTTCCAGCGCCTCGCCGTTCTGCAGCAGTTCGACCGAGATGTTGTCGGGTGAGCGCACGAAGGCCATACGCCCGTCGCGCGGCGGGCGGTTGATCACGACGCCATTGTCCTGCAGGTGCTTGCAGGTCTCGTAAATATTGTCGACGCCGTAAGCCAGATGTCCGAAATGGCGGCTGTCGCTGGGCAAGTCATTGTCGCCGTCCCAGTTGTAGGTCAGTTCGATCGGGGCGTCCTCCTGACCCGGCGGTGCGAGGAAAACCAGCGTAAACCGCCCCGCTTCGCTTTCATAGCGGCGGGTCTCTTTCAGGCCCAGCAGCGCATAAAATGCCATGGATTTCTCAAGATCCTTCACGCGGACCATGGTGTGAAGATATGTCAGCCCCATCGCGGTTTTCCTTGCTTTGATTGTGATGTTCAGCAGCTTAGCGCGCCGTCACCCCATGTCGAGGGGTCGGTCGGACACATTTTGAGATTTACGCGGTACGCCGCACATATCGCGGTTCCGATGCCGTGCTGACCGATATATAGTGGTCAGCGACTCATTGCTGGAAAGGATAATTTCATGCCGCTGTCTGCCGACCAACTGGCCGAGATCGAAGCTCAACGCGCACAATCGAGCCCGACCCGCCGTGTCGTCGCCGAAGGTATGGAAGACCACCTGTATACCGCGCATCAGGTTCTGGATCACGGTTTTGTCCGCGTCATCGACTATATGGGCGACGATGCCGCGATCTGTCAGGCGGCGCGGGTGTCTTACGGCAAGGGCACCAAATCGGTGCAGAATGACGAGGGGCTGATCCGCTATCTGATGCGGCACTGGCACTCGACCCCGTTCGAGATGTGCGAGATCAAGCTGCACGTCAAACTGCCGGTCTTTGTGGCCCGTCAGTGGATCCGGCACCGGACGGCAAATGTGAATGAATACTCGGCGCGGTATTCGATTCTGGATCGTGAATTCTATATCCCGGCGCCCGAACACGTCGCCGCGCAGTCCGAGGTCAACAATCAGGGTCGCGGTGACACGCTGCAAGGGGAAGAGGCCGCGCGGGTTCTGGAAATCCTCAAGGCGGACAGCGCCCGTTGCTATGACAATTACGAGGCGATGATCGGGCAGGACGGTCAGCAGGGTCTGGCGCGTGAACTGGCGCGGATGAACCTGCCAGCCAATATCTACACGCAGTGGTACTGGAAAGTGGACCTGCACAACCTGTTCCACTTCCTGCGTCTGCGGGCGGATCCGCACGCGCAGTATGAAATCCGCGTTTATGCCGAAACCATGTGCAAGATCGTGGCCGACTGGGTGCCGTTTGCATTCCGCGCGTTCGAGGACTATCGCCTTGGCGCGGTGAATCTGTCAGCCCAGATGGTCACCTGCCTGCGCAGGATGATCGCGGGCGAGGCGGTCACGCAAGAGAACTCGGGCATG
Organism: Ruegeria sp. G7; assembly: GCF_056535465.1. Lineage (NCBI taxonomy): Bacteria > Pseudomonadati > Pseudomonadota > Alphaproteobacteria > Rhodobacterales > Roseobacteraceae > Ruegeria > Ruegeria sp. G7. The sequence continues at coordinate 2,508,871 of NZ_JBQFIL010000001.1, forward strand.
ACCGCGCGTGAGTGGCGCGAGTTCGAAGCGGTTATTCGCGAAGGTTGAGACAATCAAACAAACCACATTGCGCGTCCCTACGCGGGCGCGTTTTGTCGGTTCTTACGGTTAACGGCCGGAAATTGGCCGCTAACCTTGTTTAACCTTCCCGCCGTTGCGGGCCTTGCTTTTAAAGCGGCTTCAAATCAGCAGCCATCTGGCGGCCATCACGTCCGTCCTGCAACTCGTACGAGACTTTCTGATTGTCAGCGAGTCCGGTCAGACCGGATCGTTCTACGGCCGAGATATGAACAAACACATCTTTGCCACCCTCGTCGGGTGCAATAAAACCATAGCCTTTGGTCGTATTAAACCATTTCACGGTGCCGGTTGGCATTTCCCGTGTCTCCTTCTACTTACACGTTGTCCCACAAATTGGTGGGGGCCGTCATGACAAGACCGCAACACATCACTGTTCGCCCACACGATACAGCCCGGATTGCGTGTTTCGTCTTTTTCAACATTGCACGGTGAAGTAAAAAATCAAGAATAACCGGGGCGGGCCTTTGGGTTTGCCTGAATTTCCAGCAAACATGGGGCCAGCCTAAATATGCGTCTATATGGGTTAAAGACCTGCGATACCTGCCGTAAGGCGTTGAAATCTCTGTCCGATGCCGAATTCGTGGACGTGCGGGCGCAGGGTGTGCCGGAAAATGTGATGGCGCAGGCGTTCGGGATTTTCGGCAAAGCCTTGCTCAACACCCGTTCGACAACCTGGCGTGGATTGGACGAGGACGCGCGCAATCGGCCGGTGCTTGAGCTGCTGGCGGATCACCCGACGCTGATGAAGCGGCCGCTGATCGAGGCGGACGGGCAGATGTATCTGGGCTGGACACCGGAAACCCGCGCAGGGCTTGGTGTTGCCTGAACGACTGCCTATGTGATTCAGGGGCAATACGGAGACCTGTTTATGCGCAACGCAGCCATGATACTCGGCGTGATCGCCGGGCTGATCGGAATGATCGTGGGATTTTTCGGCTACGGCTTTGTCGAGTTCATCGACCGCTTTGGTGAGATCGACGGCATCGCCGAGCAGGTGGACAACCCCGGCCTGATCCAGACGGCCTCGATCATGGCCCCACTGTTGGCGATTGTCGGCGGCGCGATGGCCCATGCCCGCGCGCTGGTCGGGGGTGTTTTGCTGATGATCTCGGCGGCAGGGATGTATTACGCCTTTGGCTTCGGCGTCTTTACCATGTTCCCGATCGCATTCGCGGGCGTGGCGGGTTTGCTTGGGCTCGCCGCAGGTAAACCGGACGAGCCCAAGGCGCATTTCTAGCTTACTTCAGGCGCAGCGCCCGGTCGACCGAGAGAGGGCCCGCGCCGTTGATCACGATCACCAGCAGCAGGAAGGTCCACATCGTCCGCTGATCCAGAATATTGGGTGCGGCGGTGAAGAACTCACCCAGTTGCGCGCCATGCCCGGCGACGTCCACGATGGTCTGCACCCAGATAAAGCCGATCATGCCCAGGGCCGCCAGCCGCGACAGCAGGCCTACCAGCACCAGCGCGGGCAGCAGGAATTCGGCCCAGGTTCCAGCCAGAGCAACGATCCAGTGGAAGAAGCCCAGTTGCGAGCTGTCATAGCTGACGGCCTCCATCGCTTTGGGGAAGATTTGCACATAGGCACCGTCGGACGGGAAGAGGAAGCCGAAAAACCCGCTGCCGAGTTTTGTCGAGGCTGAATTCCAGTAATAAATCAGCAGGGTTGCGGCAAAGACCAATCGGGCCAGAGTGGGTGTCAGCCAGCCGGAAACAACGTCCAGCTTCCCCAGAACATTATTGTGAATTGAGATCAGGGCAGTCATGTTTCCAGCCTTTCGATAGTCACAGAAGTTATTGCACTGCCTTGTAAAAGCAGAGCCAGAGTGGTTCCCAGGTCAAACTCGGGCGTTTCCGCCACGGTTGCCTCGAATGCGTCGCCAATGGTTTGGCCGTCCTGAATCCGCGTGATCCACGCCGCGCCGCCTGCAGGCAGCAGATGGGGTTCGGGATCGTATTCGGGGCGGGTGATCAGCACATCCTGCGCCTCGGCCTGCGGCTTGGGGGCGTCGTCTTGGGTGTTGAACCGCCAGATCGCGTGGACGGGCCAATCCGACCGCAGGACCTGCATTGCGGGGGCGAGGGCCAGCTTGGCTTGCATCAGGTCTTCGGGCGGGAGGGCCAGCGCGTCGGCCTCGATGGGCGGCGCGTCGGCGGCGTGATAGGACCGGCGCAGCGCCAGTTCCAGCCGTGCGACATCAGGCAGATAGCCCAGATGCGAGAGCTGCTGCATTCCTTGCAGAAAGGCCGGGAAGTCTTCGCCGTAGAACATCATCAACGGGGACGAGGGCGGGTGTTGGCGCAGGAAAATACCGGCCAGACCGTCCATGTTCTGCGATCCCAGCAGTTTGGTGATCACCGGAAAGGCCTGATGCATCGCTTCGGTCAGCGAGACGGCCACATTGTTGCGGTAGACGCTGAAACGACGCCCGGCGGGTTGGGCGTCGGCGTCGAGCAACCCGTCGGGGATGGGTTGGCCGGCATCCAGCAGGGCGCTGTGGAAGGTGGTCTGCGACACGCTCATGCGGGCACGCGGTCCAGTGCTTGTTGGGCGCGTTCGGCCTCGGCCCGCAGGATGGGCCAGTCGGGCACGTCGGTGTCCCATTCGACCAGCAGCGGTTTGGGGCCGGACTTGTCCAGAACATAGTCCAGCAGCGCCCAGACGGGATCGACCACCTCGCGCCCGTGGCTGTCGATCAGCAGGGGGTGGCCGTGATCGTCTTCATCCTCATCATGGCCGCCCAGATGAATTTCGCCGACCTGATCCAGCGGATAGGCGTCGATATAGCCCTGCGGCGAGAAATCCAGATTGGTGGCTGAGACAAAGACGTTGTTCACATCCAGAAGCAGGCCGCAGCCGGTGCGGCGGGCGATTTCGCGCAGGAAATCGGGCTCGGACCATGTGCTTTCCTCGAAGGCCAGATAGCTGGAGGGGTTTTCCAGCAGCATCTGCCGCCCGACAACCTCCTGTACCTGATCAATATGATCGCAGACCCGCGCCAGCGTGGCGTCGGTATAGGGCAGGGGCAGCAGATCGTTCAGAAAGTGGCTGTCATGGGTCGACCACGCCAGATGTTCCGAGAAGCTGGCGGGGTTCAGCCAGCCGACCAGATGTTTCAGGCGGGCCAGATGATCAGTGTCCAGCGGGGTTTCGCCGCCGATGGACAGGCCGACGCCGTGGACCGAAATGGGGAATTGTTCGGACAGATGGCGCAGCTGCGCCAGAGGGCGGCCACCGTCGCCCATGTAGTTTTCGGCATGAATCTCCAGCCATGCCACAGGCTTTGCCTGCTCAAGGATCTGCGAAAAATGCTGCGGTTTGTAGCCAACGCCGGGCGCTGCAGGCAACCTGTTCGATCTCAGTGCATCATCCAACATCTGCAAATCCTCTGATCATCACGAAAGGGCGGGCGAACCTGCCCGCCCTTCGCAATTCATTCGGACAACCTTATGCGGGCAGGTCGCGATCCAGCGGCTCGAGCGAGCCTTTGCGGTCCGAACCGTCTGCAGTCTTGGGCAGCTCGATATCGGCACAGGTGCCTGCGTCAACCAGGGTCCATGCGTTGCCCTGATAGTCGACGGTCGAGGTGCCCGCACAGGTGGTGCCGGGGCCTGCGGCGCAGTCGTTCTGACCGGCCAGCGACACGCCATAGCATTTCTCTTTCGCCTGGGCAGTTGCGGTGGTGGCGGCGCCCGATACGGCAGCTGCAACTGCGCTTGCGATAACAAGGGTTTTTGCGGTGTTTGACATCTCGAGTTAATCCTCTTGCTGACTGTGTCTGTCTGCTTGTGACACCAATCAAGTTAGTGGCTTGGACACCGTGTTTGAATTCACGAGCCCGTGTCTCACAAGCGCGTCAAAGATAGTCATGCCATCTTGCGCCTTAACAAACTGTTTTTGAAGGGGAAAAATAGAAATGTTTCAATCCGGCCCGGTAATTGGGGCCGGATTTCAGGCAATATGCTGCCGAATGTTACAGCAGATCCGGCGGCGTTGCCGCTTGGGAAAGCTCATTTGTTACAGAGTCAAGCGGTTGAACCTGCGTCTGTTTTTCGCCCAGACGGCGTACGCTGACGGTGCGATCTTCGACCTCGCGGTGGCCAACGGCCAAAATCACGGGCACTTTACCGACCGAGTGTTCGCGGACCTTATAGTTGATCTTTTCGTTGCGGATATCCGCCTCGGCGCGGACACCGGAGGCCTTGAGGGTCTCAACCACCTCGGCCACATAATCGTCGGCCTCAGACGTGATCGAGGCGACCACGACCTGACGCGGGGCCAGCCAGAAGGGCAGCTTGCCCGCGTGTTCCTCGATCAGGATACCAATGAAGCGTTCGAACGAGCCAAGCGTCGCGCGGTGCAGCATGACCGGGCGGTGTTTGCCGCCATCTGCGCCGATATAGGTGGCGTCCAGCCTTTCGGGCAAAACAAAGTCGACCTGGTGCGTACCACATTGCCAGTCCCGGCCAATGGCGTCAGTTAGAACAAATTCCAGCTTGGGGCCGTAGAAGGCGCCTTCGCCCGGATTTAGTTCTGGCTCGATCCCGGCTGCACGGGTGGCACTGAGCAGGGCGGCTTCGGCTTTGTCCCAGACCTCATCTGAACCCGAGCGCTTTTCAGGGCGGTCGGAGAATTTGACCGAGAAGTTCTCGAACCCGAGGTCTTTGTAGATCGCCGACAGGAAGCGAATGAACTCGGCGGTTTCAGATTCGATCTGATCTTCGGTGCAGAAGATATGGCCATCGTCCTGGGTAAAGCCGCGCACGCGCATGATGCCGTGCAGCGCGCCCGATGGCTCGTATCGGTTGCACGATCCGAATTCAGCCATGCGCAAAGGCAAGTCGCGATAGGATTTCAGGCCCTGGTTGAAAATCTGAACGTGACAGGGGCAGTTCATCGGCTTCAAGGCGTTGATTGCCTTTTCGCGGGCATGTTCTTCGTCTACTTCGACGATGAACATGTTTTCCTGATACTTGTCCCAGTGACCTGAGGCTTCCCACAGTTTGCGATCAACGACCTGCGGTGTATTGACCTCGACATATCCACCTTTGCGCTGTTGGCGACGCATGTAGTCTTGAAGTTGGGTGTAGATGGTCCAGCCATTGGGGTGCCAGAAGATTTGGCCGGGGGCTTCTTCCTGCATGTGGAACAGGTCCATCTCGCGGCCCAGCTTACGGTGGTCCCGTTTGGCGGCCTCTTCCAGCATATGCAGGTGGGCTTTCAGCTTTTCCTTGCCGGTGAATGCCACACCGTAGATGCGTTGCAGCATGGCGCGGTCACTGTCGCCGCGCCAATAGGCACCGGCGATGGACATAAGCTTGAACGCGTCACCCGGCAATTGGCCGGTGTGCTGCAGGTGCGGGCCGCGGCAGAGGTCCTGCCAGTGGCCGTGCCAATACATGCGCAGAGGTTCATCACCCGGGATGGCCTCGATCAGCTCAACCTTATAGGGCTCATTGTTGGCTTTGTAGAATTCGATCGCGCGGTCGCGATCCCAGACCTCGGTGGTCACGGGGTCGCGCTTGTTGATGATCTCTTTCATCTTCTTCTCGATGAGGCCGAGATCTTCGGGCGTGAACGGCTCTTCGCGGTCGAAGTCATAGTACCAGCCGTTTTCGATGACCGGGCCGATGGTGACCTTGGTCGCGGGCCAGATTTCCTGCACGGCGCGCGCCATGACATGGGCCAGATCGTGCCGGATCAACTCATTGGCCTGAGCCTCGTCTTTCATGGTGTGGATGGCGATCTGAGCGTCGGCGTCAATGGGCCATTGCAGGTCCCAATGCTTGCCATCGACCGTTGCAGAAATGGCCTTTTTGGCCAGCGAGGTCGATATGTCGGCGGCCACCTGCGCGGGCGTGACGCCGGCATCGTAGGATCGTGCATTGCCATCGGGGAAGGTAAGAGAGACGGATTTTGAATCCAGGGCCATGGTCTGGCTCTCCTCGTCGGTTTGGCGCCCACTGAACGCCCGGTTGCGGGTTATGTGTGTCGCGCTGCTTTGGCAGGTGGTGGTGCGCGTGTCAAGGCTTGGGGCGAGGGGCGCTGCCCCTCGCGCTCCCCGGGATATTTTTGGCCAGATGAAGGGGGATCCCGGAATTGCACTTGGGCGGGGGGCGTGCATGATATCAGGAAAGTGAAGAGGGTTTTTATGGCTGAGACAGAGTTTCTGGAGACGGTGCAGGGGCGGCGGTTGGCGTATCACAAGAGTGAGGGGGCCGGGCCGACCGTGATTTTTCTGGGCGGTTTGAAGTCGGACATGGAGGGCACCAAGGCGGTGCATCTTGAGGCCTGGGCGCGGGCGCGGGGGCAGGCGTTTTTGCGGTTTGACTATTCGGGGCATGGTGAGAGTTCTGGTGCATTCACCGATGGTTGTATCGGGGATTGGCATGAGGATGTTCTGGCGGCTGTGTCGCGGCTGACCGAGGGGCCTTTGATCGTTGTGGGGTCGTCTATGGGCGGTTGGCAGGCGTTGTTGCTGGCGCGTGTGATGCCCGAGCGCGTGGCCGGGCTGGTGACCATTGCGGCGGCGCCTGATTTTACCGAAGATGGGTATTGGGCGTCCTTTTCGGACGAGCAGAAGGCTGTTCTGGAGGCCGAAGGGCAGGTGGAGCTGCCTTCGGATTATATGGAGCCATATGTCATCACCAAGCGGATGATTGAAGATGGCCGTCAGCGTCTGGTGCTGCGCGCGCCGCTGGCGTTAGGCTTTCCGGTGCGGTTTTTGCAAGGAACAGCGGATACGGCGGTGTCGACGCAAACGGCGTTTCGGTTGCTTGAACATGCGACAGGTCCTGATATGCGTCTGCTTTTGGTCAAAGATGCCGATCACCGATTTTCGGATGGCCCGTGCCTTACTTTGATTGAGCAAGCTATCGCGGATGTGATGGGGGCGGCATGATACAGCGCTTGGGCCGGGTGCTGGGCCGTATCCTGCTGTGTCTGGTGTTGGTTGGCGGCGCAATCTACGCATTTGGGCCGCGCGAGCATGTCGACCTGCATCCGCGCTTTGATCCCCGCAAGTTCGGCGAAGGGGTGCAGGTGTATTTTGAAAGCACCGAGGCCGCTTACGATGACATTGTTCCCGGTGTGCAGAAGCGGGTGGTCTGGCAGGATGGGCATTATGAGCGCCGCACGCAGTATGCGATTTTGTACGTTCATGGGTTTTCAGCGTCGTCCGAGGAAATCCGACCCGTTCCCGACAGGATCGCTGATGCGTTGGGGGCCAACTTGGTCTACACCCGCCTGCAAGGCCATGGCAGAAGCGGAGCCGCTTTGGGAGAGGCGACCGCATCGGGGTGGATGCAGGATGTGGCTGAAGGTCTGGCTGCAGCGCGCGCGGTCGGCGATCGGGTTATCGTGATATCGACATCGACCGGGGGTACCCTGGCTGCTGCTGCGGCTTTGGACCCTGAATTGAGCCAAGATGTAGCCGCTATGATATTTGTCTCGCCGAATTTCGGTGTGAATACGAGGGCCGCCTGGGTTCCGTCCTTGCCGTGGGCGCGGAGTTGGCTGCCATTGTTGATGGGAGACGAGCGGGATGTGTCAGGGTCTGATGCGGAGCGCAGCCAATACTGGACTTTGCGTTATCCATGGGAAGCGGTGGTGCCGATGTCGGTGCTGGTCGATGTGGTTTATGCGCTGGACTTTTCGGGGGCACGGGTGCCCGCGTTGTTCTGGTTCTCGGATGACGATCAGGTGGTACGCCCCGATCTGACACATAAGGTGGCAGACGCGTGGGGCGGGCCGTCGACTGTTAGACTTGTGACCATGGGGGCGGGGGATGATCCGTCCTCGCACGTGGTTGCCGGGCGGCTGATGTCCCCGGGTCAGACCGATGCTGCGGTCTCGGGCATGCTGGAATGGCTGGCCGATCAAGGGATCGAGTGATGCGCAAACCCGGCAGTATCTGGAGTCTTGAGACGTTGGGCCGGGTGCGTCTTTCGAAGCATTTTTTCATGCGCGATTTCCTGTATTCCGAGATCGGGAATTTTCACCAGAAACAGAACATCCCCGAGAACCCCGATCTTGCGATTGAGACCGGGCGGGCGTTCTGCGAAACGCTGATGGACCCGCTGGAGGAGACCTTTGGCCGGGTTGCGGTGCGGTCGGGGTACCGCTCGCCGTCGCTGAACCGGTTCGGCAATGAGAACCGCCTGAACTGTGCCCGCAATGACAACCCGTTGGAGTGCCATATCTGGGATTGGGGGCAGGGGGAGGCGCGGGTTGCGGGGGCTTCGGTGGTGATACCGTGGTTTGCGGACCGTTATGCGGCGGGCCGGGATTGGCGCGATCTGGCGTGGTGGATGCATGATCATCTGGACTATTCCGAGATCTGGTTTTTCCTAAGCTTTGCGCGTTCAATCTGGTCTGGCGGCCAAGGCCGCGGCGCAGGATCGACAGCTACATCGCACCGCGCGGCTGTTTGTTGCGCGCGGGGGATGAGCCTGCCGAAACGCTTGCACAGCGGCGGACCCGATACGCTGATTTCCCTGCCTTTCGCGGAATTCCTTTACCGTGAATTTTGCGCTTGCTGCGTGCTGGCAAACTTCGCATCCTGAGGCAAAGCAAGAACGACTGAACCGTCGAACAAGAGGGGCCCCGCGTGATTGAGCCGCTGGTTTTTCTGCCCGGTCTGATGAGCGATGCGAGATTGTTGCGTCCGCAGATCGAAAGACTTTCTCAGGACAGGGCGGTGATGATTGCGCCGGTTTCCGGCGGAGAGCGGATCGAGGAGATCGCTTCGGGGCTGCTGGACCAACTGCCTCAGCGGTTCGCGCTTGCAGGGCATGGTTTGGGAGGGATGGTTGCGCTGGAACTTACCAGACGTGCGCCCGAGCGGATAAAGCGTTTGTGCCTGATATCGACTGACGCACAGGCAGATACACCGCATATCGCGGCGGGGCGCGAGGAATTGATTGTCGGTGCGCAAGCTGGACGGATAGATGATGTGATGCGGAGCGTGATGGGGTCAGATGCACTGGCACCCGGGCCTCAGCGTATTCCCATCTTGCACGATGTCATCCAGATGGCGAATGATCTGGGACCGGACCTTTTCACCCGGCAGATGCGGGCGTTGCAGCGGCGGCAGGATCAGCAGGCGACGTTGCGGTTGATCAAGGTGCCGACGCTGGTTTTATGCGGTGTACACGACACGCTTACACCGGTGAGGCGACAGCGCTTCATGGCGGATATGATACCCGAATCTCAGTTCCTCGCGCTGGATTGCGCAGGTCATTTGCCGACGCTGGAAGCCCCCGAGGCCGTAAACACCGCGCTGACCGAGTGGTTGCAGGTTCCGCTCAAATTGTTCTAGCGATATAGCGCGGCGCGTTGGTCTTTGGTCAGGATGGTCGGTTTGACTGTAGGTGCGGCGGTCTGCGCCAAGAAGAACTGTGAGGTTCTCCAATTGCCAGACAGGCGCGATCTGACAAAGCGGTTGAGCAAACCGAAAGCAGCATATCGCAGCATTTCATGTTTTTGTTTGCCTCCGGGTTGCGGAACAAACCCACGTGTGGTGATCGGGCCCAGTGTTGACGGATCATCGAGACGTTTGACGTCAAAACCAGCAAAAGGGAACTTGCCCGTCTGCGGGGTCGTTGCCAAAGGCGCACCACAGCACCCGGCGTACCATCGTATCATTCCCTTTGGCCCAAGTTGCATCGCGGCAAGGTGTTCGCGGCCCGACTGGATGCAAATCTCCTCGGGCGTGGTCTGAAAAATATCGACAGGTCCGGGGGCGGGATCCGGTTGTTTGAAATACAGCTGTGCGGCGCGGCAATCGTTACAAAAACAGGCCACGTGGGTACCGCGTTTGACGCCGTTTGACGTCAAATGGCCTTGCAGTGCGCCGCAGGTGCAGGAAAACGAAACCGCACCCGGGTCTGGATCACTCATGCAACTTTATTGCTGTTCGCGGCTCGGCGGCGGGGTGCCTTGCGGCTGTTTTCGTTCATGAAATCAATCACAAGCGGGCGGATGTTGTCGCGCCAGCTGCGACCCGCAAAGATGCCGTAATGGCCCGCTCCGGGTTCGACATGGCTGGCCTTCTTGCTGTCCGGCAGGCCGGTGCAAAGGTCCAGCGCTGCGATACACTGACCGGGGGCTGAGATGTCGTCATTCGCGCCCTCAACCGACTTCACAGCAACATCGGTAATTTTGCCGATATCGACTTTGTGCCCGGCAACGACGAACTCATTGCGCGCAATCTCGCGGTTCTTGAAAACCCGTTCGACCGTCGACAGGTAGAATTCAGCCGTCATGTCCATCACGGCGAGATATTCATCGTAGAATCGGTTATGCGCGTCGTGGTCCGAGGCTTCATCGCGGATCACCCGCTGAATCTGATCCGAGAATGCCTTGCTGTGTCGTTCCGCATTCATCGACATGAACGAGGCCAGCTGCAGCAAGCCGGGATAGACCATGCGGCCCACGCCCTTGTATTTGAAGCCCACACGCTGGATCATGGTTTCTTCCAGCTGGCCCATGGTCACGCGGCGGCCAAAATCGGTGACCTCGGTCGGGGTGGCGTCGGGATCGACGGGGCCGCCGATCAGGGTCAGGGTGCTGGGCTGGGCCTTGGGCTCGACCTCGGCCAGATAGGCGGTGGCGGCCAGTGTCAGCGGCGCGGGCTGGCAGACGGCGACGACATGGGTGTCGGGCCCCAGCTCTTTCATAAAATCGACAAGGTAGAGGGTGTAATCCTCGACATCGAACTTGCCTTCGGACACGGGGATATCGCGCGCGTTATGCCAATCGGTGATGTAAACTTCGCAATTGACCAGCAGGCTTTTGACGGTCGAGCGCAGCAGGGTCGCATAGTGGCCCGACATCGGTGCCACCAGCAGAACCTTGCGCGGCTGCTCTTCGCGTCCGTTGACGCGGAAATGGATCAGGTCACCGAAGGGGCGTTCCAAAACGGTCGTGATGTCGACCAGATGGTCTTTACCGTCTTCGCATGTAAAGGTGCGGATACCCCAGTCGGGCTTGACCACCATGCGCTGAAATGTGCGTTCGGTCACTTCACCCCAGGCAGCCATCCAGTTGAAGGCCGGGTTGGGCGACATAGAAAACAACGGGTAGGACGCCATGGCACTTGCGGTTGCACCAAGCCACTGGTTGGTGTTACGCATGGTTTCCATCAGGTCGTAGGTCATCATGTAGCGCATCGAATGTGCCTCCTGCGTAGTAGCCTGAGAGTTCGGACCATTCGCCGCTTTGCCCCCCGACGCCCACGACGTTATTCTGCATAGCAGCGAGATTAAGTGGGAATTGTTAAAATGACAACTACTGACGGCCAAACACCCAAGCTGACCGATGAACATATTGATCGGCTTAAGGAAAATATGGGCAAAGTCGAAGAATTGTCCAAGCGTCTGATAGAGGTCATGGCTGGCAAAACGCCGCACACCCCGGCGCTGGACGGCCCGAATCAAGAGCTTTTTGCGAAAGCAGCAACAGCGTATTGGACCGAGGCTTTTCAGGACCCGACCAAGCTGCTGCAGCATCAGATCGAGTACTGGGGAAAGTCTGTTCTGAACTTTGCCGAGGCACAGAAAGCCATGACGGGTGGTGAAACCAGCGCGCCCGAGGCTCCGTCCAAGGACAAACGGTTTTCCAACCCGATGTGGGAAACCAACCCCTATTTCCGCCTGATCCGCCAGCAGTATCAGACCAATGCCGAAGCGATCTCGCAAGCCGTTGCTTCGGTTGAGGATCTGGATACCAAGGACAAACAGCGCCTTCAGTATTTCTCGCAACAGATTATCGACATGATGGCGCCGACGAATTTTCTGGCCACCAATCCCGATGCGCTGGAAAAGGCCATCGAGACCGAGGGGCAGTCCTTGATCCAGGGGCTGGAGAACCTTGTGTCGGACCTTGAGGCCAATGATGGCGAGATGGTTGTCAGGTTGGCCGACGAAAGCGCGTTCGAGATCGGCGGCAACATCGCCACCACCCCCGGCGATGTGGTCTATCGCAACCGGATGATGGAGCTGATCCAGTACAAGCCGGTCACCGAGACGGTGCATGAAACGCCGATCGTGCTGTTCCCGCCGTGGATCAACAAGTTCTATATCCTTGACCTCAAGGCGCAGAACAGCCTGATCAAATGGGTGACCGAGCAGGGCTATACCCTGTTTGTGGTCAGCTGGGTCAATGCCGATAGCTCTCATGCCGATATCGGGATGGAGGACTATATTCAGGACGGGTTCCTGACCGCCATCGAAGAGGCCAAGAAGATCTGCAAGGTCAAGCAGGTCAACGCAGTGGGCTATTGCATCGCGGGGACGACGCTGAACCTGACCCTGTCGCTGATGAAACAACGCGGCGACAAGTCGGTGAAATCGGCGACCTTTTTCACCACGCTGACCGATTTCGGAGAGCAGGGCGAGTTCACGCCCTTCCTGCAGAACGATTTCGTCGATGGGATCGAGGATCAGGTTTCGAAAGACGGCGTGCTCAAGGCGTGGATCATCGGGCGGACCATGTCCTTCCTGCGGTCGCGCGACCTGATCTATACGCCGGCTATCCGCAACTACATGATGGGCGAAACGCCGCCCGCCTTTGATTTGTTGTATTGGAACGGGGACGGGGCCAACCTGCCGGGCCGGATGGCGATCCAGTATCTGCGCGGTCTCTGTCAGAGCAACGATTTCGTCACCGACGGGTTCGAGCTGATGGGGCACAAGCTGCATATTAAGGACGTTGACGTGCCCCTGATGGCGATCACCTGCGAGACCGACCACATCGCGGCTTGGAAAGACTGCTATCGCGGTGTGCAGCAGACGGGATCGAAATCCAAGACCTTCGTGGTCTCGGAATCGGGCCATATCGCAGGCATCGTGAACCCGCCCAGCAAGAAGAAATACGGCCATTACACCAACCCTGATATGAAGGCCGACGCTGACAGCTGGTTGAAAGAGGCCGACTTCCACGAAGGTTCATGGTGGCCGATGTGGGAGGCTTGGCTGAAGAAGCGGTCCGGCAAGCAGGTTCCGGCCCGCGATACCGGTGATTCGGACCATCCCCGTCTATGCGCAGCTCCGGGGACGTATGTTTTGGTCAAGGCAAGTCGCTGATTTCAAATTGAAACTAAAATTATTCTGCGCTGCAGCAAGAAAAAACTTGTAATGCTGCGGCGCAGCAATCATATTGTCCTCAAGCTGATGAAAACCGGGGCGGGCCCGGACAGACTAAGAGGACTAGGACAATGGCAAAGACCCAAGACTTTACCGCGACCCTGAAAGAGATGATGGGCGCATTCCCGGTTGACACGACTGCTCTGGAAGATGCATTCAAATCGACCGCTTCGCTGAACGAAAAGCTGTCGGGCGTTGCCCTGGACGCAGCTGAAAAGTCGGCTGAAATCTCGAACAAATGGACCAAGGAAACCCTGGCCAAGCTGACCGAGATGTCGAAAGCAAAAGCAGAGCCTGCTGACTACGCCAAAGCCGCAACCGACTTCGCAAGCGCGTCGGCTGAAGTTGCTGCCGAAAACATGGCTGCTTTCGCTGAAATCGCGAAAAAAGTTCAGACCGAAACCGTCGAGCTGCTGATGGCTGCTGGTAAAGACGCTGCAGAAGATGCAACCGCAGCCGTCAAGAAAGCCACCAACGAGGTGACTGCCGCTGCGAAGAAAGCTGCAGCTGCAAAGTAAAATAGGAACTGCGAAGGGCACCCATTCCTCCCAAATGGTGCAATCGCTGCGGGCAGGTCGCTTGACCTGCCCTTTCTTTTTGTTCTGCAGTCGCATAACCTCTGCTGCAACGCATCATCCTTGGGGAGGGTAAACGGTGTCAGACCAAGAAAAGCCGTTGTTGATCAAGCGCTATGCCAGCCGTCGGCTGTATAACACCGAGACCAGCGACTATGTTACGCTCGAAGATATCGCCGGTTTTATCCGCGATGGGCGCGAGGTGCAGATCATCGACCTGAAAACCGGGGACGATCTGACCCGTCAGTATCTGCTTCAAATCATTGCCGAACATGAAAGCCGGGGCGAAAACGTGCTGCCGGTGAATGTGCTGAACGATCTGGTACGCAGCTATATGGTGCCGGGCGGTGGGATGATGCCGCAATTCCTGCAAAGCTCGTTCGAGATGCTGCGCGAAAGCCAATCCAAGATGATGGAGAACATGAACGCGATGAACCCTATGTCGCAGATGCCGGGGTTCGAGGCGATGCAGGCGCAGCAACAGGCGTTTCTGAAAGCCATGACCGGCGGTCTGTCGGGCAAATGGTCCGGCCCGGATGCCGATAGCGAGACGTCCGAGCCGAAAGAAGATCTGGACGATATCAAGAAGCAACTGGCCGAGCTGCAGCAGAAACTGTCCAAGCTCAGCTGATCGCTTCGATGCGCTGGCTGGCCGCGATTGCTGCGCTGCTTTGGGGGCAGGTCGCGCTGGCGCAGGGGCAGTTCTCGGAGGTGTGGGCACCGGTGTGCACGTTGGGGCAAGATGCTTCGGCGGGGTGTGAGGATATTCGCAGCCGGGAAATTCTGGACGCTGCGGCGGTGCCCTGGCGCGCCATCGGGCGGGTCAATTTCGCCAGCCGCAGTCAGCGGTCCCATTGCACCGGGGTATTGGTATCAGATCGTCTGGTTCTGACGGCGGCGCATTGCCTTTACAACTCTGGCCGCAAACGCTGGATACCGCCTTCGAGCATTCGCTTCGCGGCAGGGTATCAACGTGGTCAGGCCGCCGCCGTTTCGACCGTCAACGCCTACCGGCTGGACCCGGCGCAGGGTGTGAACGGTGCCTTTGACAATACTGCTGATCTGGATTGGGCCGTGTTGGAGCTTGCCGACCCGGTTGGCGCAGAGGTCGGGTTTCTGGCGATCGCCGGGGAGGCGTCAGACGAAGGGTATGTTGCAGGCTACCCCGGCCTGCGCCCGCATGTCCTAAGCCGCACCGGGACCTGCACATCCGACGCGCTTGGGGCTGGTCTTTTACGTGCGATCTGCCCTGTCATGATGGGGGATTCCGGCGCCCCGCTGTTGATACAGACGCAAAATGGCCCAGCAGTGGCGGGGATATTGTCGCGCATCGCGCCGACCCCGGATGGGATCGACGCGCTGTTTTTGTCTGTTCAGGTGTTTGATTTATCGGGGACTTAGGTGCCGTAAACCGGCATCGGGCCGACGACTTCGCCGACCGAGGCCAGCAGGATATCCGCGATGATGTCCAGTTCCTCGCGCGTCAGGCGCACGGGCAGGCGCACGTCGCAGGCGGTCATCAGCATGGCGCGGGTTTGCGGCAGGTCGACCTGTTCGGGCAGGAATTGCCAGTTCCAGAAGGCGCGCGCATTGTCCTGGCTCAGGCCGAAGATCTGCACCTTGACGCCGCGCGCCTCGGCGGCGGCCGAGAAGGCCTTGATCTCATCATCGCTTAGGTCGACCAGATTGAACTGGATCGAATCCGGCGCACGGCGCTCGGGCGTCAGCGGGGCGGGTACTTCGATATAGGGTGAGCTGTTCAGCCGCTCCGCGACGTAGTCATGGTTTGCCAGCCCATCACGCACCCGGCGCGCCAGTTCAGGGATCTGAGGCCGGATCACCGCGGCGCTGAGGTTGCTCATGCGCAGGTTATAAAGCGGTAAGCGGTTCTGCCAGAGGCCAAAGGCCTGCACAAGCTCGGGCGCGTCCGCGTGTTTCTTCCAGTTGTGCTCATACGCGCCAGACATGATCACCGCGCGGGCGACCAGATCGGCATCGTCGGTGACCAGAATGCCGCCTTCGCCTGCATTGATCATCTTGTAGGACTGGAACGAGAAACAGCCCATCTTGCCGATGGTGCCGATATTGCGCCCGTGCCAGGTGGTGCCCAGCGAATGGGCCGCGTCCTCGATCACCGGGATATTGCGCGCATCGCACAGCGCCATGATCGCGTCCATGTCCGAGGTATGTCCGCGCATATGGCTGATGATGACAGCCTGCACGCCGTCCAGCTTGGCGGCGAAATCTTCCATGTCGATGCGATAGTTCTGTCCGACCTCGCAAAGCACCGGAATGCAATCCGCATGAACGATCGACGATGGTACGGCGGCGAAAGTAAAGCCCGGGATCAGCACCCGCGCATCCCGCGGCAGGTCCAGCGCCTTGAGCGACAGGAACAGGGCGGCAGAACAGGATGACACGGCCAGCGCATATTTGCTGCCCAACAGCGCAGCGAATTCGGCCTCAAGCAGGGCGACCGGCGCATCCTGCGGCGCGGTATAGCGGAACAGATCGCCGGATTGCATCAGGGCGTCGATGGCGTCTCGTGCGGCGGCGGGGATGGGTTCGGCGTCATGGACGTTGGGTACAAGCGTCATATTTGGATTTCCCGAATTTTACCTTTGGGAAACATAAAGTCATAAAATGCCCACGCCAAGACCTGTTTCGCCAAATTGGCGAAATTTCACCAAACTGTCGTGATCTGAGGGATCAGAGGCCCAGCCGGTCGCGCAAGGCGAACCACGTCATCGCCAGCACCAGCAGGGGGCTGCGCAGGGCGGGGCCGCCGGGGAAGGGCAGGGCGGGCACGCGAGCCATGGTGTCAAAGCCCTCGGCCTGGCCTTGAATTGCCAGCGCCATCAACTGTCCGGCGTGGGTTGCGGTGCCCACACCGTGGCCGGAATAGCCTGAGGCCGACAGGATGTTCGGGGCAATGCGCGTCAGATAGGGCATCCGCCGCATCGTAATCGCCAGCGTACCGCCCCAGGCATAGTCGATCCGGGCGTCGCGCAGATGAGGGAAGATCTCGGTCATTGGTTTTCGAACCTTGGCGGCGATGTCGGCGGGGAAGCGATAGCCATAGCTTTCGCCACCGCCAAACAGCAGGCGATTGTCGGCGCTGAGGCGAAAGTAATTCACCACGAATTTGGTATCGGCCACCGCCACGTCGCGCGTCAGAACGCGGGCGGAATCTGTGCCCAAAGGCTCGGTCGCGGCGATGAAATTGTTGATCGGCATGACCCGCGCCGCAACCTTGCTGTTCAGCCCGCCCAGATATCCGTTGCAGGCCAGAATAAGGTGATCGGCACTCACGTTGCCCTGAGCGGTTTGGACGATGGCGGGCGCGGAGTCTTCGACCCCCGTTACCTCGGTGCTTTCAAAGATGCGCACACCCGCTTTGGCCGCCGCTTGCGCCAGACCCAAAGCGTAGTTCAGCGGATGCAGATGCGCCGCGCCTTTGTCCAGATACCCTCCGCGATAGGTCGGCGAAGGACAGAGCGCATGGCCCGCGCCTTCGTCCAGAAGCTCCATCTGGTCATAGCCGTAACGATCCGAGAGATGCGCCGCGTGGTCGTGAAGCTCTTGCTGTTCACTGCTACTTAGCCCCAGGACAGCGACGCCGGGTTTCAGATCGCAGTTGATCTGGTGTTTGGCGATCAGAGATTTCACCAGAACCTTGGCGTCCTCGGCCAAATCCCACAGCTTGGCGGCGTCATCATCCCCGACCAGCCGTTCGAGGTCTTCCTGATCCATCCGTTGTGCGCTGCCCAACTGGCCGCCGTTGCGGCCTGATGCACCAAAGCCCACGCGATGCGCCTCGAGCAGAACCACATCGAACCCGGCCTCGGCCAGATGTAAGGCGGCAGACAGGCCCGTGTATCCGCCGCCGACCACACAGACGTCGGCCTTTACGTCCCCAGTAAGCGCGGGAAAGCGATCAATGGTGTTGGCCGTCGCGGCGTACCAGCTGGCCGGAAATTCGGCCTTGCGGTCATTGGCATGGAGCAGGTTCATCGCTTGGCTCAAACGTTCATCAGCAGATGCTCACGCTCCCACGGAGAAATCACCTGCAGGAATTCCTCATACTCTGCTCGTTTCACGATGCCATAGACGCGGGCGAATTCGGGGCCGAGAACCTCGTGCAGCGCAGTGGCCTCGTCGAACAGGTCCAGCGCGTTGCCCATGACCTGCGGAATATCGCCATCGCCCTCATAAGCGTCGCCGTAGAACTGACGGCGCGGGCGTTCCTGTTGGGTCAGGCCAAGATAACCGCAGGCCAGCGAAAGCGCGATACCGAGATAAGGGTTGCAGTCCATGCCTGCGATACGGTTTTCCACTCGTCGGGCCTCGGGGCCCGACAGCGGCACGCGGATGCCGGTGGTGCGATTGTCGCGCGCCCACTCCAGATTGATCGGCGCGGCGTGGTCCTTCACATAGCGCCGATAGGAGTTCACATAGGGCGCCATCACCGCCAGACCCGCCGGAAGGTGGTTCTGCAGCCCCGCAATGAAGTGGTAGAACGCATCGGTTTCCCCCCCTTGCGGACCCGAGAAGATATTCTGACCGCTCTCGATATCTATGATCGAATGATGGATATGCATGGCCGAGCCCGGCTCATCCTCGATCGGTTTGGCCATGAATGTGGCGAAACAGTTGTGGCGCAGGGCGGCCTCGCGGATCAGGCGTTTGAAATAGAACACTTCATCCGCCAGCTTCACGGGATTGCCGTGGCGCAGATTGATTTCAAGCTGGCCTGCGCCGCCTTCTTGGGTAATGCCGTCGATCTCGAACCCCTGATGTTCGGCGAAGTCATAAATGTCGTCGATCACCGGCCCGAACTCGTCCACGGCTGTCATCGAATAGGCCTGCCGCGCCGCCGCCGGACGGCCTGAGCGGCCCATCATCGGCTTGATCTCTTGTGCGGGATCGACATTCGGGGCGACCAGAAAGAACTCCATCTCAGGGGCAACAACGGGCTTCCAGCCTTTGTCGTGGTAGAGTTGCACAACGCGTTTCAGCACATTGCGCGGGCTGAACGGGATCGGTTTGTCGTCGCGGTCATAGGCGTCATGGATTACCTGCAACGTCCAGTCGCCCGTCCACGGTGCGGCGGATGCGGTCGTGAAATCTGGCTTTAGGATCATGTCGCGTTCGATGAACCCGTCTTCACCCGCAGCCTCTCCCCAATCGCCGGTGATGGTCTGATAGAAGATACTGTCGGGCAGGTGGAAATAGGTCTGTTTGGCGAATTTCGACGCAGGCACCGCCTTGCCGCGGGCAATGCCGGGAAGGTCCGAGATGATGCACTCGACCTCATCCAACCGCTGGCCGTCGATATAGGTTCGTGCCGCCTGGGGCAGCTCATCTTTCCAATCGGCCATCAGGCCCTCTCTTTCTTCAGGAACTCTGCCATGTAGCGCCCGATTTCGCGATTGTCGTCGGCGCCATCGCTGCGGTTGGCAGCGGCCTGCATCAACGCATCGGGAACCACGCCTTTGCCGCGGGTGTCCATCAGGCCCCTAATAAACTCGTTGCCGTATTCCGGGTGCGCCTGCACTGTCCAGATGGTGTCGCCATAGGCAATCATGGCATTCTGGCAGAAGTCATTCCGACCAATCACTTTGGCCCCGTCGGGGACCTCGACAACCTGATCCTGGTGCCAGGCGTTCAGTGTTACGGTCTTACCCTCGAATGCATAATCCGTACGTCCAACCGCCCAGCCGCCTTTGAACTTTTCCACTTTTCCGCCAAGGGCTTGGGCGATGATTTGATGTCCAAAACAGACACCGATCAGCGGGTTTCCGGTGTCCCGAATATCGCGAATCAGATGTTCCAGCCTTGTGATCCACGGATAATCTTCATACGCGCCGAAGCGCGACCCGGTGATCACCCACCCATCAGCGTCCTGTGCGCTGTCGGGGAACTCGTCGTCAACAACGTTGAAGGTCTGAAACTCGAAATCGTTGCCGTCCAGCAGGGTGCGAAACATGCCGTCATACTCTCCGAACTGATCATGCAATTCGTCGGGCGGATGGCCGGTTACGAGGATACCGATTTTCATGGGTCACCAAATTTGATCAAATTTATTCTATCGAAGCCCACAGGGTCGGGCAAGGGGATCATACAGCCTCAAGGTAGCTGAGCCAGTGCGTCTCGGGTGCGTGATCCGCGAAACGTGCGATTTCCTGTCGTTTGGTCATGGCCATATTGCGGATCAACGCGTCCGGAAAGACACGCGCAACCAGCGGATCGGTCTCGAAGGCGGTAATCGCCGACGGCCAGTCGGCGGCCAGTTGAGGTAATCCGTCGATCTCATAGGCATTGCCCGAGATCGGTGCGGGCGGTTGCATCGCATCCTCGATCCCGACCCACGCCGCCCCCAAAACAGCGGCGAGCATCAGGTAGGGATTGATATCCCCGCCAGCGACGCGATGTTCGATCCGCCGTGCTGCCGGGGCTCCGCCCGGAATGCGCAGGGCGGCGGTGCGGTTCTCATAGGCCCAGCTTGCGCCGGTGGGCGCATGGGCCCCCGGCACAAGCCGCGTGTAAGAGTTGCCATGGGGCGCAAACACCAGAGTCGATCCCGGCATCGCCGAAAGACACCCCGCGACCGCTGAAAGCAGCGTTTGCGTACCCTCGGGGCCGCCATTGTCAAAGACGTTTTTCCCGTCAGAGTCCACAATCGAGAAATGAACGTGCATTCCGTTGCCCGCATCTTCTGCGTAAGGTTTGGCCATGAAGGTCGCGGTAAAGCCATGTTTGCGCGCAATGCCGCGTGTTAATGCCTTGAAAAGCCAAGTGTCATCGGCGCAGCGCAGGGCCTCCTGATGGTTCAGATTGATCTCGAACTGACCAATGCCGCTTTCGGAAATAGCCGTCTGCGCGGGGATGCCCATAGCTTCGCAGCCATCATAAAGCTCGGTAAAAAAGGTATCGAATGCGTCCATCTCGGCCATGGACAGCACCGCTTCACCCCGCAATCTGCGCCCGGTCACGGGGTTTAGCGGAGGCTGCGGCGCGGAAGCCGATGAGTCAAGCAGCGTGAATTCAAGCTCGGTGGCGGCGATCACGGACCAGCCCCGCGTGGCATAGCGGTTCAGCACAGCCGACAACGCATGGCGCGGATCGCCCGCAAATGCTGTGCCATGGTCGTCGTAAAGGCACATCGGCACCAGCGCGGTCGGCGTATCAAGCCACGGCATCGGCACCGGCCCGCGTTCGGTCGGGCGCAGAACGCCATCGGCATCGCCGCTTTCGAATACCAGCGGGCTGTCGGCGATATCCGCGCCCCAAAGATCGACATTCAGCGCCGAAAACGGCATCCGAACCGCGCCCTGATCCAGCTTGGCGGCGTAAGAGGGCGGCACGCGTTTGCCGCGCATCTGGCCATTCAGATCACATGCCGCAACGCGGAAGGTGTGCAGGGCGCTCAGGTCCATCTTAGGCTCCGTTGGTCGGTTTCCCGCAGGTTTAAAGGAGGGGAGATACCTTGTCACTAAATTTGATCAAATTGGTATGGGTGTTCGGCAGGTGATTGTACCCGCGCAGTCGAGTCTTGTAGTCTTCAGGTATGTTTGCGTTCCTGACCATAGTCTTCCTGATCGCCGCCGGGCTGGCCTATTACCTCTGGTCCAAGCGGCAAGCGCGCCAGACACTGCTGGCAACGCCGCTCAGCGCGCGTCAGCGTGAAATCATCGACAATCAGGTGCCAATCATCCGGCGCTTGCCGCCCGCTCTGCGCCAACATCTGGACGGCAAGGTAAACCTGTTCCTGGATCAGGTACGCTTTTACGGGTGTGACGGACTGGACGTGACCGAAGAGATGGAGCTGTCGATCGCGGCACAGGCTTGTTTGCTCGTGGTCAACAGCGACCTTTGGTACGAGAATCTGACAACGATCCTGATCTATCCCGATGCCTTCAAGTCAAAGCAGCAGCGGCGCTCGGGCTATGTTGTGTCCGAGAAAGAGATCGTTCGGACCGGTGAGAGCTGGGATCGCGGACCCGTGATCCTGTCTTGGGCGCACAGCCAGCAGGGCGCGCTGGACGATCATGATGGGCACAACGTCGTGCTGCACGAGTTCGCGCACCAAATCGACGATCTGTCCGGGGGCACCAATGGTGTGCCAATCCTGAGCGAAGGGCAGAGCTTTGCCGAGTGGGAGCAGGTATTCCTGACCGCCTACGACCACCACGTCCAGGCCGTTGAAAGTGGACGCCGCACCGTCATCGATCCCTATGGGGCGACCGGGCACGAGGAGTTCTTTGCAGTTTCAGTCGAGGTGTTCTTTGAGCGCCCCCGCGCGCTGCAGCACGAGGTGCCGCAGGTGTACGAGCAGCTTGCCAAGTTGTTTCGGCTGAACCCTGTCGATTGGGATTAGCGCGCGAGGTTTAATCGGAAACGCATTTTGGTTTTGCGTGCCTCAGGCAGGTGCCTGTTCAGGCGTTTGTTGACCATGCCAAAGCCCCAGACGATGACCAGCGTCAGCAGGATGAAATAGAACGCCAATATCGGATAGGGGACAAACGGGTTGAATGTCTTGTCCGCGAAGTAGCTGGCGTAATACAGCGCGTCGCCGCGTTGTTGCCAGGCTGGAAAGGCCGAGAAGAAGACAAGCGTCGTGGCATGGAACAGAAAGATCGCCTCGTTGGTGTAGGCGGGCCAGGCCAGCCGCAGCATGGTTGGCCAGATGATGCGGCGGAACCGCGCCCACCCGGACATGCCGTAGGCATCTGCCGCTTCGATGTCGCCCTTGGGGATCGAGCGTAGAGCACCATAGAAGATTTCGCCGGAGTAGGCGGCGGTATTCAAGAACAGAACGATCAGTGCGCCCAGCCATGCCGACGTGAACGCGTCGAACATGGGATAGGTCTTTTTGAGAGACAGGAAAAAGAAGTAGGCAAAGAAGAACTGGATGAACAGCGGCGAGCCCCGGAACAGGAAGATGAACCACTCGGACGGCTTGCGCAGCCATTTATTGGCAGATGCCTTCCCGACGGCCAGCGCGGTGGCCAGAAAGAAACCCGTCGCCAGCGCCATCAGGCCGAAATAGACATTCCAGATCATGCCCGAGCCGATCAGGGTGAATTGCTCGCACAAGGTAAAGTCGTTCCGTGGCAACAGGCGCTCACCAAAGCCGATGGAGCGCAGGCCATAGTCCTGAATGGTCTGGAGGCAGCTCATGCGGTCGTCTCCTTGCGCAGCAGCTCTCCGCCGGATGTGGCCTGACCGTGGGACAGGCGGCGCATCAGTCTCTCAAGCCCGATCTCGGACACGCGGGTCATGCCGAGATAGAAGATCAGCAGGGCGAGGAAATACCACATGCGCCAGTCGCCATGGGGATAGTCGGTAAAGCGGGATGTCTTGGTACCGCCCAGTTCGCGGGCCCAATAGACGATGTCTTCGATGCCCAGCAGGAACAGCAGCGGGGTTGCCTTGATCAGTACCATCCACAGGTTGGAAAGTCCGGGCAAGGCGTAGACCCACATCTGCGGCACGAGGATGCGCCAGAAGGTCTGGCGGCGGGTCATGCCATAGGCCTCGGCCGTTTCCAGTTGCGCATGAGGCACGGCGCGCATGCCGCCGAACAGGACGTTGGCGGCGAACGCTCCGAACACGATCGAGAAAGTGATGACCGCCAGGAAAAAGCCATAGGTCTCGTGCATCCATTCAGGTGCGCTGCCCAGAGGCAGCTTTGCGGCCTGACAGACGATGAAATCGTTGCCCTGCCGGATCGGGTCGGTCCATTCCGGGCACAGGACCTTATGGCGCAGCCATTCGAACCCCTGATCCAGTGCGATCACGAAGAACAGGAAAAACGCGATATCGGGAACGCCGCGCACGATGGCGATATAGGCTTTGCCCAACCAGCTGAGCGGCGGGAAATGCGACCGCGCTGCCATCGCCCCGGCAAAGCCGAAGCTGAGTGCGACGGGCGCCGTGACGGCCAGCAGGCCCAGCACTTTGAGGAAAGACAGGTAGAACGACCAGTGGACGCCATTGGTCAGATAGCACGAGAACCAGCGGAACGTGCCCAGCGTGTCAGGATCAGCGCAATACGAGAACATAGGCGTCTTTCGAACGTCTGGCCCGGTCTCAGGTCCGGGCATGTCCGGCGCGCTGACGCGCCGGACCGTTGGTCGGAGGGCTTAGTTGGTTACAACCGAGCCGTCAGCGTTGTAGGTCGGAACGCCTTCGCCGAACCATTTCACGATCAACTCGTTCAGCGAGCCGTCCGCTTTCATCGAGGTGATGGCTTCGTCGAACTTGCCGCGCAGTTCTGCGTCGGATTCGCGGATGCCAAGGCCGATGCCGCCGCCCAGCGGCACGTCATCGCCCACAAAGACCAGCTCACCGCCCGATTCTTCGACGATCGGAACCAGGAAGTCCTTGTCGGCGAAAACGGCATCAGCTTCGCCGTTGCGCACGGCTGCGATAGTCTCTTCCGGGGTTGCGAATTCGACCAGAGTTGCGCCGGACTCGGCCACGTGGCCAGCCTGAATGGTCGCGGTCTGCGCCGCGACGATACCGCCGGACACGTCTACACCATCTGCCGCACCAACATAGGCAGAAGCCGCTGGCGGGAAGTAGTTCTGGGTGAAGTCGATGACCTCATCACGCTCGTCGGTGATCGACATGCCCGCGATGATGGTATCGTAGTTGCCCGAAACGAGGTTCGGAATGATCGAATCCCAGTCGTTCTTGACCCATTCGCAGTCCAGATTGGCGCGCTTGCACAGCTCGTCGCCAACTTCACGCTCGAAGCCGTCGATCTCGCCGGCGTCATTGATGAAGTTGTACGGAGGGTAGGCACCCTCGGTCCCCATGCGAACGGTGTCGGCCATGGCGATACCGGCGGTCAGCGCCAGTGCTGCAGTGGTCAGAATCAGGTTTTTCATTGTTACTCCCCTTATTGGTTCTGTCCGTTGATTATGCCGCCTGAGTGGCGGAGAGAAAGCCCTGAAGCCGTTCGGATTCAGGGGCAGTGAAAATATCTTCGGGCGTGCCTTCTTCTTCGATCAGGCCCTGATGCAGGAACACGACATGGCTGGAGATATCTGCCGCCATTTTCATGTCGTGTGTCACAATGATCATGGTGCGGCCTTCGGCGGCCAGATCCTTGATGACCTTGATGACTTCCTGCTCCAGCTCGGGATCCAGCGCCGAGGTGGGTTCATCAAACAGCAGTGCTTCGGGTTCCATGCAGAGCCCGCGCGCGATCGCGGCACGCTGTTGCTGGCCGCCCGACAGCTGCGCCGGATAGACGTCGCATTTGTCGCCGATACCAACCTTCTCCAGATATTTGCGGGCGCTGTCCTCGACCTCGGCCTTGTCGCGGCCCAGCACGGTGACGGGGGCCTCCATCACGTTTTGCAGGATGGTCATATGGGCCCACAGATTGAACTGCTGAAACACCATCGACAGGTTGGTCCGGATTCGCAGCACCTGTTTGGCATCTGCCGGACGGCGATTATGCTGGCTGCCGGTCCACTGAACAGGCTCACCCTTGAAGATGATCTCGCCCTGTTGGCTGTCTTCCAGCAGATTGCAGCAGCGCAGAAGGGTGGATTTCCCGGACCCGGACGAGCCGATCAAAGACACCACGTCGCCGCGATGGGCGGTAATGTCCACTCCCTTGAGCACCTCGAGATGTCCGAAGCTTTTATGCAGGTTCTTGATCTCGATGACGGGAGCGGTTTCTGTCACGGGCGGTCCAGCTGTTGTGAGTATCTTTGGTGCGGTACTAGGGCCGAAAAATCGGGCCAATGCAATGCGCAAATGACAAATTCAGGCGGCGAAATTGCCAAAATGACCAGGTGCTCTGGCCAGAATCGCCAGTTTATCGTTTCGGTTGTATTGGGCACCGTGCACTGTGCGGTTTCTCACCCTAGGTCAGCTTTGCAGGCAGAGAGGTTGATCGTCTACTCGCCCAGACGACTGAGTATTCGGCGATAGACGGTGGCTTGCGCATCGGCATCAGCGGGGCTCGTGATAGGTTCTTGGTCAAACTGCAGTGTTCCCGCCGCGACTATTTGCCGGGCGATTTCGGGCGGTGTGGTCTGATCCGTGGTTCCATTCTTCCAATCGTGAAACGCCGACGAATAGCGGACCGCCGCGCCGCTGACTGGCAGATCAAGCAGTCCGCCCTCGGCAAAGAACGTCAACCCGTCGCCCATTTCTTCTCCGAACAGTCTTAGCCGGTCTTTTAGGCGATGCTTCAAGATCACGACGAACACGATTGCCGCCGAAAACGTGAACTTATCCACGAGCACGGCAACCCGTCTGCTTGCTGTTTCGCAGACTGCGTCGATCAAGGGCATCGTCTGAAGAAAATCGCCACCGGTATTTCCGCGGACGTCGATCAAGAGCGTTGTGGTAGGCTGAGCCTTTACCCTCTCTGCCGCGCCTGAGATCGCTTTTGGCAACACGCTTTTGCTGGGATCAAAGAAACTCGGCAGAGTTATGGAAAGCCCAAGATTCTTCCAATCCGCTATCTCTGCGAATGTCTCAGGTTCCCAGGTCGGATCAGCCCGTCCGTGCTCGTTTCTGGGATAGAGCGTCGACGCGCGAACCGTATGTCCGTTGTCCACGTCCACATCGGTAATCTGTCCATTCTCGTCCTGCACGCGGTACGTGGTTGTGTCGTCTGTTGAAGGAAACCCAAGATGAGCCAAAGCGTACGGCCAAGCGAGGAGGATCGGTCCGATGACCCGTTTTCTTTGCGGCGTTCCTGCAAGATATTCCCTTGCGGCGCTTTCAATCTGGCCCAATGGCGCCCCGTTGACAGTAAGCAGTTGTCCTCTGGAAGGTGTTATGCCTGGTGCAGCGAAAGTGAGGCGAATGGCTGTTCCGACGCTCACAAATCTCAGCGGAAGCACGGAAATCGCATCGTTCGGAATCAGTCGTGTGTGGCCGTTTCCGGGAAGTGCCATTAGACGCATCGCGGACAACAAGAACGCTTCTTTGGAACCGTCCAAAGCGTGCTGCCGGGCATCATTGACGCAATCGTCCATCGGCGCCTTTTCAATCCTGCGAAAGCTGGGGTCGCTTGGCAGGGCGGTTTCAAGAATTTGCTCTAAGTCTTGCGTCAGCGACATGGCTCACCGTGCGCACAGCACCTGCACGATGTCCAGATTGGACTCGATGCAGTCCTTTAATCGCTTGAGATGGGGTGATCCGCGAGGGATCAGGCCTTGGCCGCTTTTTGCCGTGCGCGCGCTGAATCCACGTCGCTGACGCCCAGCAGGCTGACCACAAGGCGCAGCAGTGAATCCTCTTCGCCGGTGCGGTTCCCGTCAGCCAGTGCGACCGACCACATTGCCTGCACCACGGCGAGGCGGTCGTCATAGGCAACGGCCTCTTTGATCGCGCGGGTAAAGCGGACGGTGTCGGGGGCCTCGGCCTCGAGGTCTTCGGCGCGGGCGCGCAGGGCGGCGGCCTCGAACGGGGACAAGCCATAGCGTTCTGCCGAGATGCGGTCGATCCGGGCCATCTCGGTATCGGCGTAGTCGTTGTCAGAGCGCGCGATGCGCACCAGAAGGGCGGTCAGGGCCAGACGGGCGTCGTCTTCGACCAGCGGATCGGGCTGGGGCTGTGTCAGCCGGGACAGGAAATCACTGAACATTCTGAACCATATAGTTGTTGGTTAGGTCGCTTCCAACCGGCTTAGCACGCGTTCACGCGCGGCCTTGCTGTCATTGAAACTGAGGCCCATCGCAACGCGCGCCTCTTCGACAATTTTGATTTCACCCTCATCCGTGTCGCCGTCGGCCAATACGATCTCCCACAGGGCATCCAGCGCGGCCAGCCGTTCCTGCAGGTCGGTGGTTTCGCGGATCAATTTGCCGAACGTATCCGTTTCGGGGGCGGCCGCGTGCAGCTTCTCGCAAGTCGCACGGACCTTGGCGGCCTCGATGGCGTTATGCTGGTACAGGCGGGCAAGGATCCGGTCGATCAGGCTGATCTCTTCCAGCTTATAGTCGCGATCCGCCTGCGCCACGCGCACCATCAATGCGCCCAAGGCCAGTTCGGCATCCGGGTCAGGCAGCTTGTCATGTTGTGGCGGACGCAGGGCCTGAAAGAATTTTTTCAACATGAGGTCAGGATATTCCCTAATTCGGGGCGCGCCAAGCGGCACTAACCCTCATAACCCTGAATGATCACAAGATCGCCGGTCGAGACCGGATCGCGCAGCGCCTTGGCGGCCTGATACGCGTCGCTTTCATAACAGGCCAAGGCCTGTTCATAGCTGGGGAATTCGATCACCACGGTGCGGGCGCGGGCCTTGCCTTCGACCTCGGTCCTATCGCCGCCACGCACAAGAAATTTCGCGCCATACTCAGAGAAGGGAAGCGCATTGGCGGCGATGTAGGATTTGTAGGTCTCAAAGTCGTCCACATCGACATGGGCGACCCAGTATCCTTTGGCCATGAGGCATCCTCCGTGCGGTTACAACGCGCAAGGTGCTGAGGAATGTCTCAGAATGCAATCCCCAAACGGGATCAGGCCCCGCTTTGTAGCGCGTCGCGGGCCTTGTCCTGCAGCCATGCGAGCATTTGACGATAGGGAACCGGGCCATAGCTGATCCGCGCAACGCCCAGCCCGGCCAGTGTGGCCGTATCGGGGGTGCCGGGCAAGGCGATGATATTGACCGGCAGGCTGGTCGCGTCGCAGAGGCTTTTGATCATCGCTTCGTCTTTTAGTCCCGGCGCAAAAAAGCCGCTGGCCCCGGCGTCGGCATAGGCTTTCGCACGAGCCATCGCGTCGTCCAGCATCGCCTCGTCATGTGTGTCGGGTGCAGCTTTGAGGAAGATATCGGTGCGCGCGTTAATGAAGGCGGGAACGCCAGCGACATTGCAGCCTTCGCGTAGGGCCGCGACGCGGGCGGCTTGGGTTTCGATGTCATAAAGCTCTTTGGTTCCAATGATCTGGTCTTCGAAGTTGAAGCCGATGATCCCTGTTTCCAAAGCGCGTTGAGCATTGGCTGCGATGTCAGCAGGGTTTTCCGCATAACCGCCTTCGAAATCCAGTGTCACTGGAAGGTCGACCGCCTCGACGATGCGGCGGGCATTGGCCAGCGCCGCCCCTATCGGCACATTCTGACCATCGGTATAGCCTTGCGCCATCGCGACCGGTGCACTGCCCGTGGCAATCGCCTTGGCCCCAGCATCGCGCACGGCCCCGGCGCTGCCGGCGTCCCAGATGTTATACAGAATGACCGGGTCGCCCTTTTTGTGCAGGGCTGCAAACTGTTCCGCGTGGGTAATCTGATCGGTCATGGCCGGTCTCCTGTCGCTGTCATGGCGGCAGTTAACCGTGTGAACCCTCGGCGCGTAAAGATGTTTCGCGCCGAGGGGTACAATCGCGTGATCAGACCAGTCGCGAGGTGTCCTTGGCGGCGCGCACGAATTCGCGGAACAGGGGGTGCGGATCGAAGGGTTTGGATTTCAGTTCCGGGTGGTACTGAACGCCGATGAACCACGGGTGATCCGACCATTCGACAATCTCGGGCAGGCGGCCATCGGGGGACATGCCCGAGAAATTCAGGCCCGCCTTTTCCAGCTTGTCGCGGTATTTGATGTCCACCTCGTACCGGTGACGGTGGCGTTCCTCGATTGCGGTGCCGCCGTAGACCTCGGCCACTTTCGATCCCTCAGCCAGAACGGCATCATATGCGCCCAGACGCATGGTGCCGCCCTTGTCGTCACCGACCTTGCGTTCAACCTTGTGGTTGCCCTGCACCCATTCCTTGAGGTGGTAAACGACTGGCTCGAAACGTTTTTTCCCAGCTTCGTGGTCGAATTCTTCCGAACCCGCCTCGGTGATGCCAGCCGCATTGCGGGCAGCTTCGATCACCGCCATCTGCATTCCAAGGCAGATGCCCAGATAGGGCACCTTATGTTCGCGCGCATACTGCGCCGCCTTGATCTTGCCTTCAGTGCCTCGTTCGCCGAACCCTCCGGGGACGAGGATGGCGTGGAACCCTTCCAAGTAAGGGGCGGCGTCTTCGGTGTCGAACACCTCGGCGTCCACCCATTCGATCTTGACGCGGACACGGTTTGCCATGCCGCCATGGGTCAAGGCCTCGGCAATCGATTTATAGGCGTCTTCAAGCTGGGTGTATTTGCCGACGATTGCGACCTTCACTTCGCCCTCGGCGTTGTGGATACGGTCGCTGACGTCTTCCCATTTCGCCAGATCGGGCTTGGGGGCAGGGCTGATCTGGAACGCGTCCAGAACCGCCTGATCCAGACCTTCCTTGTGATAGGCCAGAGGGGCGTCGTAAATGGTGGAAAGATCCTGCGCCGCGATCACGCTGTCGGGGCGGACGTTGCAGAACAGGGCCAGCTTTTCACGTTCTTTGACCGGAATCGGACCCTCGGAACGGCAGACCAGAATGTCGGGGGCCAGGCCGATGGATCGCAACTCCTTGACCGAGTGCTGAGTCGGCTTGGTTTTCAGTTCGCCAGACGCCTTGATATAGGGCAGCAGCGTCAGGTGCATAAAGATACACTGACCGCGCGGCTTATCCTGACTGAACTGACGGATGGCTTCAAAGAAGGGCAGGCCCTCGATATCGCCCACGGTGCCGCCGATTTCGCAGAGCATGAAATCGACCTCATCCTCGCCAATGGCGATGAAATCCTTGATCTCGTTGGTGACGTGGGGGATCACCTGAATGGTTTTGCCCAAATAGTCGCCCCGGCGCTCTTTCTCAAGCACGTTGGAATAGATCCGCCCCGAACTGACCGAGTCGGTCTTGCGCGCGGCAACGCCGGTGAAGCGTTCATAGTGGCCAAGGTCGAGATCGGTCTCGGCACCGTCATCGGTAACGAACACTTCGCCATGTTCAAACGGCGACATGGTGCCGGGATCGACGTTCAGATAAGGGTCCAGCTTGCGCAGCCGCACCGAGTATCCCCGGGCCTGCAACAGCGCGCCCAAGGCCGCCGAAGCCAGTCCTTTACCCAAGGACGAAACCACACCACCGGTGATGAAAATAAATCGCGCCATGTTCTTCGGCTGCTCCCGTGAGACGTCAAAATCAGCTGCCCGGCGGCTTCGAAAAACCGCTGCATCACGGGACTTCACATATAAAGGATTCGCGCCCAAAGCGCAAGAGAACCGCAAGATGCTGTTGCAGTTCTCTTTTAGGTTTCTAAGTGTAGTGGCTTAGTCGGCTTGAGGGATCAGCGGTGCGTTGTCGCCCTGCGTCGGAGGCAGCAGGTCATCTGCGGACGGAACCGCAGGCGTGCTTTCCTCGGTTGATGCCGGTGCCGGAACGCCCAGACGATCGATGACCGAGCTGCCCGAGGATTTCTGCGCCGCCAGAATGGTCAGCGTGATCGAGGTGACGATGAAACACCCGGCCAGAATCCATGTGACCTTGCCCAACGCGGTTGCTGCGGCACGGCCTGTCATAGCGCCGCCACCGCCGCCGCCCATGCCAAGGCCTCCACCTTCGGACCGCTGCATCAGAACGACGGCGATCAGGCCAAGGGCCAGAAGAAGATGGATGATGAGAACGACGTTTTCCATGGGTGTCCCGTACAGCGTGGCGTGTATCGCGTGGTACTTATGCAAGTTTGGTTCCGGGGGCAAGGGACGAGTTGGCATCACGGATGCTGATGTTGCACATCACGTCAAAGGGACTGGACAGGGCGTTGATCTGTAACGCAGGCTGCGTGTCATGCCACATGACGATCACGACCACCCGCACGCCCTTTTGCCATCTGAACCCGCTCTGCGCGTCAAAGCGCTTGAGACGATTCTGACCCGCAAGGGGCTGATCGATCCGGCGGCGCTGGATGAGATTATCGACACTTATCAAAACAAGATCGGCCCGCAGAACGGCGCGCGCGTTGTTGCCAAGGCGTGGAGCGATCCTGCGTTCAAGGCGGCCTTGCTTGAGGATGCCACACCGGTTGTCGCCGATCTGGGCTATTTTGGCCGTCAGGGCGAGCATATGGTGGTGGTCGAGAACACGCCGGAACAGCACAATATGGTCGTGTGTACCCTGTGCAGTTGTTACCCATGGCCGCTGCTCGGCATTCCTCCGGGTTGGTACAAATCCGATGCGTATCGCGCCCGCGCGGTACGCGAGCCGCGCAAGGTGCTGGCGGAATTCGGCGTGACGCTTCCTGATGAGACTTCGGTTCGGGTCTGGGATTCGACTGCCGAGATGCGCTATCTCGTGCTGCCGATGCGCCCGGAAGGCACCGAGGGGCTGGGTGAGGACGAACTGGCCGCGCTGGTCAGCCGCGACAGCATGATCGGCACCGGACTGGCGCGGGTGCCCTCATGACCCGGGTTCACGATATGGGTGGACGGTTTGGCGATGGTCCGATCAACCCTGAAGCCGAGGATGCCCCGATCTTTGCCGAGGACTGGCACGCGCGGGCGCTGGCGGTGACTCTGGCCTCGGGCTTTCTGGGGCAATGGAATATCGACGTGTCGCGTCATGCGCGTGAATGCCTGTCGCCCAAGGATTACGCCCGGTTTTCCTATTACGAGAAATGGATGGCCGGACTGGCCGATCTGCTGGTGAAGCAGGGTGTGCTGACACTGGATGACCTACGCGGAGAACCCGCGGACACGGGTCACCCGCTGGCCTCGCGCAAGCTTATGGCCGAGAACGTGGCGACCGCGCTGGCCAGAGGCGGCCCGGCCGATCGCCCGTCGAATGTCGCCGTGCAGTTCGAGGCCGGGCAAGCCGTCCGCACCGTGCGCCCCACCGCGAACCGGCTGGTCGAGGGTGGCCATACCCGTCTGCCGATCTATGCCGCCGGAGCAACGGGCCGCATCTTGCGCCTGCACGGCACCCATGTGCTGCCCGATTCCAACGCGCATGGGCTGGGCGAAGCGCCCGAGCCGCTTTACGCGGTGGTATTCCCCGCGTCCGAGCTTTGGGCCGATCCGGAACATCCGCGCGATGAGGTCGTGCTGGACCTGTGGCAATCCTATCTGGAACCGGCATGAACGAGTGTATCACCTATTCCGCGCCCGAGCCTGTCTTCGCCGAACCCTGGCACGCGCAGGTCTTTGCCGTCACCGTAGCGCTGAGCGAAGCGGGCCGCTTTGACTGGCCCGACTGGGCCGCGCGCTTTTCGCAGACGCTGAAACGCAATGGTTTGAACAAAGAGCTGGATGGCGGTGACGACTACTTTCACGCCTGGCTTGAAACGCTCGAGTCGCTTCTGACCGAGCAGGGCGATGCTGCCCCCGACGACATCGCGGCTCTGCGCAATGCTTGGGAAGAGGCGTATCTGACCACGCCCCACGGCGAACCTGTGCGCTTGTCGCAAGGTTAGAGGGGGCTCTGCCCCCGCCGCCCGTTGGGCGACTCCCCCGGGATATTTTTGGCCAGATGAAGCAGGGGATCCGCTCTTCATCTGGCTATAAATATCCCCGCCGGAGGCACCGCGCGGCACGCGCGGTTCTGATCTGCGGCGAATTATCGGTTTCCCTACCGCAGTCGCGCCGCTATACGAGCCGGGTTTGAAGACTCAGCGTAAAAAGGACCGGATATGGCCAACGTGGTTGTTGTCGGCGCCCAATGGGGTGACGAGGGAAAAGGCAAGATCGTCGACTGGCTCAGCGAGCGGGCGGATGTGATCGCGCGTTTTCAGGGTGGGCATAATGCCGGGCATACGCTGGTCATTGATGGCGAGGTTTACAAGCTGCACGCGCTGCCTTCGGGCGTTGTGCGCGGCGGCAAGTTGAGCGTGATTGGCAATGGCGTTGTTCTGGACCCGTGGCATCTGATCAAGGAGATCGGCACGATCCGGGCGCAGGGTGTGGATATTACTCCTGCGACGCTGATGATAGCCGAGAACACGCCGTTGATCCTGCCGTTCCATGGCGAGTTGGACCGGGCGCGCGAGAGTCAGAACTCGGTGGCAAAGATCGGCACCACTGGCCGTGGGATCGGGCCGTGCTACGAGGACAAGGTGGGGCGCCGGGTAATCCGGGTGGCTGATCTGGCGGATGACGCGACTTTGGCGTTGCGCGTGGATCGGGCTTTGGTGCATCACAATGCGCTGCGCAGCGGGCTGGGGCTGGAGCCGATTGACCGGGATGGGCTGATCGCGCAGCTGAAAGAGATTGCGCCTGAGATTCTGCCGTTTGCGGCTCCGGTCTGGAAGGTTCTGAACGAAAAGCGCAAGGCCGGCAAACGTATTCTGTTCGAGGGCGCGCAGGGCGCATTGCTGGACATTGATTTCGGGACCTATCCGTTTGTGACCTCGTCCAACGTGATTGCCGGTCAGGCCTCGACCGGGGTGGGGATCGGGCCGGGCTCGATCGATTTCGTGCTGGGGATCGTCAAGGCCTATACCACCCGCGTGGGAGAGGGGCCGTTCCCGACCGAGTTGGATGACGCCGACGGGCAGCGTCTGGGTGAGCGGGGGCATGAGTTCGGCACCACCACCGGGCGCAAGCGGCGCTGTGGCTGGTTCGATGCCTGTCTGGTGCGTCAGACCTGTGCGACCAGCGGTGTGAACGGCATTTCGCTGACCAAGTTGGACGTGCTGGACGGATTCGAGACGCTGAAAATCTGTGTAGGATATGAGCTGGACGGAACCCGTCTGGACTATCTGCCCACCGCGGCCGACCAGCAGGCGCGGTGTACGCCGATCTATGAAGAAATGCCGGGGTGGAGCGAATCCACGGAAGGCGCGCGCAGCTGGGCCGATCTGCCCGCCAATGCGATCAAATATGTGCGCCGGGTCGAGGAACTGATCGAATGCCCCGTTGCATTATTGTCGACCAGCCCGGAGCGGGAGGACACCATTCTGGTGACCGACCCGTTTGCAGACTGATGAGCGACAAGGATAAACCCTTGCTCAGCTACAAAGCGCGGCGGCGATGGTCGTTGGTGCTGCTGCTGATCGGGCTGCCCGCTTACATCGTTGCGGTCGTAACAATCGTGAACTGGTTGGATCGACCACCGATCTGGCTCGAGTTTCTGGTTTACGTCGCGTTGGGCATCGTTTGGGTCCTGCCGTTCAAGTTTGTTTTTCGTGGTGTAGGCAAAGAAGACCCGGATCAGGATTGAAACTGCCTCCGCTCATTGCGCGCACATTGTTCGCCTGCCAAGCTCGCGACATCAGGAAAGAATAAATTAAAGGGGCAGCTCGGCATGAAAAATCGGGTGTTTGCAGCTCTGATCGCGGCTTGCGTGTCTGGCGGCGCTCAGGCGAGCGATTGGAACTACGTCGTTGCACCATACGTGTGGGGGCCGGAGTTCAAGACCTCTTTGGATGTGGGGCCGAACCCGCCCGTCAATGGTGATACCTCAATATTTGATATCCTCGATGGCGCGTTCCTCATCGCGGGCGAAGCCCGAAATGGACGCTGGAGCATCGGCGGCGAGTTCAACTATCTGGACCTTGGAGACGACGTTACGGTTGGCCGCTTCGACGACGCGGCCAGTTGGGACCTCAATGGCATCATGTTCTCATTAGGGGTCAGCTATGCCATCCACGAGGATGACCAGTCGCGGATCGAGGCACTGGGCGGGTTGCGCCACTGGGATCTTGATGTCTCGACCACGGTGCTTGATCGCACTTTCAGTACCGATCAAAGCTGGACAGATCCGGTGATTGGAGCGCGCTATAGTCGAGCGCTGAATGAACGTTGGAGCCTAACCGCGATGGGCAATGTTGGCGGCTTTGGCTATGGATCGGAGTTCCAGTGGGAAGCGCTGGCACAGGCGAGTTGGAAATGGAAACACGGAATAAGTGTTGCGGGTGGATACCGGCATCTGGACGTTAACTTTCGCGAGGGGCGCGAAGTGATCGATCTGATCCTTACCGGGCCTTACGTCGCGATCGGCTTTGGGTTCTAGTCCGGCCAGCTAAAGACCGCGCGGGCAAAGGCGTGATATTCACCGGCGATCTCTTGCGCCATACTTTGCGGCGTCGGCCAGGCCGGGGTTAACTTGGCTGCGACTTCTCCGGTCATCAGGTTCAGGTCGGCGCTGTGCTTGCTGGCCAGGTGGCGCATCCTTTGATTGGTTGCAAGGCAGATCATATGCACCTCACGTATCCGGCGGTTGCGCGCCCCGGCGATCACGCGCGACAGTAACGCGTCGCCGATACCGCGATCCTGCCAGGGTGCTTCGACGGTGAATGCTGCCTCGGCGGCGCGAGGGTGGCTGTCGCCCAGCGGCCGCAACTCGGCCATACCGCGCAGGCACGTGTCAGGAAACGCGCCGAAAACCAATGATGCGTCATCAAACAGAGATGATACGTATCGATCCAGAAACGTGTCGGGAACGGCAGCGCCAAACCGCGCGCGAAGGGCGTCCGGAGCAAGATTCTGAAAATGGGTGGTTACAAGGGGTTTATCAAAGATGCGCAGCCGTCGAATTGCAAGATCGTACATAACAGATACCTCAGGTCGGAAACATGGGCATTCAGAAACACGAGATTAAGCTTAGTCGGTGCACAGAGCTTAGCAGATTTCTGCGCTGCAGCATAATGACGGTGCGGCAAACTCTGAAAATGAGCGGATTTGCCGCTGTGGCGCGCGCGAACCGCACAAGGAAAGGGCCAGAGTAACCTCTGGCCCTGTCTAGTTTCGAGGGGGTATTGCAGTGCGCCGGGTTTAGCCCGCGGCGCGTTCGTCATCATCGGGACGGAACCCGATCAGGGTTGAGGCCGCGAAGCGTCCTCCGCCCGCCTTTTCGATTTTACCGTCGCGCAGAAGCTGGCCGAAAGAACGCAGGCTTTCTTCGCGATTGAACGCCTCCTGTTTCAGCGAGCGGACCTTGTTCATCAACTGCGGGCGCGAGAACTGTTCCTGGCCTTCGATGAAGGACAGGTAAGAGGCGGCGGCCTCTAGCAAATCTGGCAGCGACTGCGCGCCCTGTTCTTGTGCAAAGGTGGCAAAACCACCTTCTTCCTCTGGAATGTCTTCATCGGTCGATCTCACGCGTCGCGGCATAACCGGGCCGGTGTCGCCGGTTTCGGTATCGATACGCTGCTCTGCGACCAGCTTCAGCGGTGCGGCTTCGTTGGTCGAGGGGCGTTTGCTGGTGACTTCAACCTCGGGGCGGCGAGGGCTGACGACCGAAGCAAGATCGCCGCGATAGTCATCCTCGCGTTCGCCTGCCGCGTCCTTGCCTTCGGCACGCTCTGCCTCGGTTGCGGCAACCGCAGTGCGCAGGTGCGAATAGGCTTCGCGCTGATCGGTGGTTGCGGGATCATCAAGCTGTGCATCCGCTTCGTCCATCAGGCGCGAGACGTCCTGATCGAGACCCGAAATCTCTGCCCGATGGGAACGTGCCTGAACGGACAGCTCGGATTCAACCAAAGCGATTTCATCCAGCAACAGTGCTTCATCCTCGGCCGAAATCACGTCGTGCGCGAGATCGTCCAGCGTATCCTCTTCGTCCGCCTCGGCTTCGTTGAGGATATTGGGCTCATCCTCGGCCTGGGGATCCGAGCTGTCATCGAGGTCCGAAAACAGCACGTCAGTGTCGGTGACCTCATCCTGTTGCGGTGCGTCCTCGATGTCTTGGGGCAGAACCAGCGCGGTTGCATCGGCTTGGACGTCTGCTTCGGGCTCGGGTGTCTCGTCGGTGGCTTGCGCAACGGGTGTTTCGATTTCTTCCTGCTGCGGTCCAGGCGCCCGAGTCTCTTCTACTGGCGCAGCGTCCGGCGTCTCATCGACGGTCTCCTGCAGATCAGTCGGAGCAAGCGCACCGGCTTCGAAGGCGGCGGCGATGGCATCCACCTTGGGTTTGGCCGGCTGCAAATAGCTGGTGTCTTCGTCCTCGGAATAAGCGCTCGGCGCGGCATCGGAGTGCGAAACGACAGCACGAATCCGCTGCAGTTTGGCGGCAATGCTATCGGCGGGCTCATCGGTGGGGATTGCAGGCGCCGACGGGGCGTTTGTGCTGACAGAGGGGGTTTCCAGGGTCGGTGCAGGGGACGTCGGCGCAGGGGCAGCGGGGGTCGGTGCTGCTGGTGCGGTGCCGGTGTCGGTGGCGGTATCCGTGGCGCGTAGCACCAAACCGGTATCGTTCTGACTGGCTTCAACCCGGCGCGCTTCGTCGCGTTGGGCGATGCGCGTCAGCATCTGGGCGTCCGGCTGGGGGGGCTCGGACCCGAAATAGCGGTCATCCGCGGAAAGGTCCCGGAAATACTCGGCAATGGCTT
Organism: Ruegeria sp. G7; assembly: GCF_056535465.1. Lineage (NCBI taxonomy): Bacteria > Pseudomonadati > Pseudomonadota > Alphaproteobacteria > Rhodobacterales > Roseobacteraceae > Ruegeria > Ruegeria sp. G7. Next base: position 2,546,837 of record NZ_JBQFIL010000001.1, read on the forward strand.
TCATCGTTTCGAATGAATCGTCGAAGCCTTCCAAAGTGCACGAGAAGGTTCCGTAAGAAACGGTTAAAACCTTGTTGTTCTGTACCATCAGACGCACGTCCTCTACAAACTACCCAGTCACACTGCCCAACACGGATTTGGGCAATCGACTTCAAACTGTAGCCATGAGTCTATCATTTTGTGGTCTCATTATGTCCAAAACCGGGAAATATGGTCAATCTTGCGAAAAATGAGTCAATTGTTCGGTCCAAAGGGCCAATCGGGCTGTTTGGAGGCGGAGAAATCGGCCCGGATGACGTGAATCTGGTGCTGAAACGCGTCGATTCTGCTGTTGCGGCGGATGGCGGAGCGGTTGCTTTGATTGATTCGGGTCGTATTCCGGATGCCGTGATTGGGGATTTCGACTCGTTGTCCCCCGCTTATCAGGGCCAGATTCCCAAAGATCGGTTGTTTCCGATCCGAGAACAGGACAGCACAGATTTTGATAAGGCGCTGCGGCATGTTCAGGCCCCTCTGGTTCTGGCTGCCGGATTTCTGGGGGCGCGGGTGGATCATCAGTTGGCGGTGTTCAACAGCCTCATACGCAGGCCAGAGCGCGTTTGTATTTTGCTTGGCGCACATGAACTGGCGTTTGTTGCGCCGCCCCGGATCACGCTGAACCTGGTGCCGGGGGACACGGTGTCATTGTTTCCATTTCGGCGCACAAAAGGGCGGAGCCAGGGATTGGAGTGGCCGATCGACGCTTTGCTGTTCGAACCGGACGGTCAGATTGGAACTTCCAACCGCGCGCTCGGAGAGATCACGCTTGAGGTGGACGCGCCGGGGTCGCTGGTCATGGTGCCGCGTGCTGCGCTGGATCAGGTTATGCAGGCGTTTCTGTCGGGCCAGACCGGGCATTGGCCCGCTCGTGCAGGATGACATAAAGGCCCGCAGCGATGGTGATCAGGATACCGATGGCAGCAAGACCATTGGGGAGGTCGCGGAAGATGATCCATCCGATCAGCGTGGCCACGGGGATTTCCAGATATTGCATTGGCGCCAGCGTAGCCGAAGGGGCATAGCGCAGTGACCATGTCATCAGCAGATGCGCCACCGTGCCCAGAGCGCCGATCGCAAGGAGCAGCCAGAGAGTCTGGCCATCAGGGGCAATGAACGAAAGCTGATCGACTTGGGCATATGTCCCCAGCAGCAGGAGGGGCAGCAGGAATGCCGTCGCCATCGCTCCGGACACAGCTTGAAGCGCGATTGGATCAACCTCTTTGGCGATTTGCCGGGTCACCAACATAAATAGCGCAAATACCACTGCCACGATCAGCGGCAGCAATGCTGGCGCACCGACCTGAGCGAAACTGGGCTGGATGACCAGCAACGTCCCGATGAAGCCGACGATACACGCGATCAGCCGTCTGGGCCCCACATGCTCGCCCAGCACGAAGCGACCCAGCAAGAGCATGATGAACGGCATCACAAAGGCGATGGCGACCGCATCGGCCAGCGGCAAGTACAGCAGCGCGCTGAACATGGCCGAGATACCCGCGATATGCAGCAGTGTGCGGATCATCGTCAGACGCAGCACGCGCCCGCGCATCCGCCAAGGGCGACCTGTTGCGACGATCAGCGGCGTCAGGATTACAACCTGTACTGCAAAGCGAACCCAAACCAGCAGGGCGATGGGAGTCGTTTCACCCAGCACCTTGGCCATGGCGTCCCCCAGAGGGGCAAGCACACAAAAGCCAAGCATCAGTACGATGCCGAATACGGGGCGATCCTGAGTCATGGCGGCGACGCTAGCGGTTTCGCGTCCCGCTGGAAAGGTCAGGCTTCGGGCAGGGGGTGCACCTTGGTGTAATCCGGGCCGATGCAGGCTGGCAGGCCGTCATCCAGGCGCAGCCAACTCAGTTTTTCCTCATGCGCCACATGCAGGGTGGGCTGCAGCGCCTCGGGGTTTTCGAGCGTGGCGACGTACAGGTGTAGTACATCTGACATCTTCTCGGACCGAAACGAGATCGGTGTCCCGCATTGAGGGCAGAAACTGCGCTCGACCCCCGGAGAGGAGTTGAAGCGTTTGGGTTCTGCACCGGTCCAGCGCCACTGGCCGTCGCGCACGCCGAAATAGGTGGTCATCGGGGCCGCACACTGGCGGCGGCAGCTATCGCAATGACAGGAGACACAAGACAGCACCGGGGGATCGATCTCAAAGCTGATCCTGCCGCACAGGCAATGTCCGCGCATGTCTGTCCTCCGCGATGCTGTCAGCAGTTTGGCACATTCACGGCCAGCCCGCCCAATGAGGTTTCCTTGTACCGTTCATGCATATCATGGCCGGTCTGTCGCATGGTTTCGATCACTGAATCCAGCGGCACAAAGTGATGACCATCCCCCCGCAGCGCCAGCGAAGCGGCCGAAACCGCCTTGATCGCGCCCAGTCCGTTGCGTTCGATGCAAGGGACCTGAACCAGCCCCGCCACAGGATCGCAGGTCATGCCGAGATGGTGCTCCAATGCGATTTCAGCGGCGTTTTCCACCTGTTCAGGGGTGCCGCCCATCACCGCGCACAAACCCGCTGCCGCCATCGCAGATGCGCTGCCAACCTCGGCCTGACAGCCCGCTTCGGCGCCCGAGATCGAGGCATTATACTTGACCAGCCCGCCGATGGCCGCAGCGGTCAGCAGGAAGTCTTCGATGTGGTTTTCAGAGGCCCCCGGCACATGGTCGAGGTAATAGCGCAGCACCGCAGGCAGCACACCCGCCGCACCGTTGGTTGGCGCGGTGACGACCTGACCACCGGCGGCGTTTTCCTCGTTCACTGCCATGGCATAGACGCTCATCCAGTCGTTGATCGTGTGCGGTGCGGTCAGGTTCTTGCCGCGCTCGGCCAGCAGCGCGTCGTGGATACCCTTGGCGCGGCGGCGCACATACAGCCCACCCGGCAGGATACCATCCGTGTTCAACCCACGCTCGATGCAATCATTCATCACCTGCCAGAGGCGGGCCGAGCCTTTGGCAAAGCTTTCCGGACATCCGCGCGCGATTTCATTTGCGCGCTTCATCTGGGCGATGGTTTTGCCGCTGCTTTTGGCCATCCGCAGCATTTCATCCGCAGATTTGAACGGAAACGGGATGGGCGCACCTTCTTCGGTCGCCTTGCCTTCGGCCAGTTCCTCTTCGGTCAGGACAAAGCCACCGCCGACGGAATAAAAGACCTGCTGCAGGATCACATCCCCCTGCGCGTCCGTAGCCATCAGGATCATGCCATTGGCATGGCCCGGCAGTGATTGTTCGAAGTCAAAGATCAGATCGGCCTTTGGATCAAAGCTGAGCGTCGGTAGTCCTTCAGGTGTCACCGTTTGGGTCGCATGAATCTGGGCCAGCGTCGCCTCGGCTTTGTCGTTGTCATAGGTGTCGGGCACAAATCCGGCGAGGCCCAGAATGGTGGCGCGGTCGGTCGCATGGCCAACGCCGGTGAACGCCAACGAGCCGTGCAGCGATCCGCGCAGGCCAGAGAATTCGAACGGTGACGCGCGCATCATGTCCAGAAACCGCGCGGCGGCCACCATCGGCCCCATGGTATGTGAAGAGGACGGGCCAATGCCCACTTTGAACATATCGAAGACAGAGAGAAACATATCAGATAGCTGAGCCTTCCGGAGGATTGGCGTAAGTAGGAGAGGTGAACGGCGCAGCCCCGAGCCCTTCGGCGATCAAGGCAGCGCGTGTTGCCGGGCGCTGTTCCAATTGCCCCAGAATGTACCGCAGGTTCGGAGTTGTGTTCAACTGATACCAGCTGCGGTCGGACTGCACCGGATAAAGTGCCATCCATCGCATCATGCAGGCGATGTAGTAACTCAGGACCGAAGGCTTGCTGCTGAACCAGTCGGGGCGGGTTTGGGCCAGATCATCCAGCAGCTTCAGATGCTGGCGCAGTCTGGGGCGGATGCCCGCCCGCAATGTCTCGGCCTGGGCGGCTTCGATGTATTTTTCAGCATAGAAGAGGATGCGCAAATCGGCGTGCAGCGTGTTCGAAGCGAAGAAGAGCCATTTCAGAAACGCGGCGCGCTGGGGGCCGTCGGGGGCAGGAGCCATCTGGCCGTGCGTGTCGCTCAGCCAAAGCAGGATCGCGGCGGTCTCGAAGATCGGGCCCTGCGGCGTTTCAAGCACCGGGATCAGCCCGTTGGGGTTGAGACTGCGATAGGCAGCACCGTCCTGCTCGTTCCGGGCGCGGTCCACCAGAACGGTGTCATAAGGCAGGCGCATCTCTTCCAGTGCCAGCCGGATCACCAGCGAGGCGTTGTCAGGGGCATAGTGCAGGCGGTATCGCGTTTCCATACTCCCTATCTATGTGCGGCGACCGCACGAGGTAGCCCTGATTGCGACCATTCCCATCAGAAAGGCGTATTTCAGCGGCATCTTAGCGCCGATGCGGTGCGATTTGCCTCTCGCAGTTGGCAGGGGCATTCCGTATAAGGCCCCCCAGACTACTCGGGGGATGTTGTCATGAGCAGAGATTTGTCGCCGATCGACAAAGCCAAATATGTTGCGGCCTATCGGGCCGCGGATCTGGTCGAAGACGGAATGCGTGTGGGGCTTGGCACGGGGTCGACCGCCGCGTGGCTGGTGCGGCGTTTGGGGGAACGTGTGCGCGAAGAGGGGCTGAAGATCAAAGGCGTTCCAACGTCGACAGCGACCGCACAACTGGCGCGCGAGGTCGGGATTGAGGTTGTCTCGCTCGATCAGGCCGGGTGGTTGGACCTGACCATCGACGGCGCGGACGAGTTTGATGACGAATTCAATCTGATCAAAGGCGGTGGGGCGGCGCTGTTGCAAGAGAAAATCGTGGCCACGGCCAGTGATCAAATGGTGGTGATCGCGGATGCGGGTAAAGAGGTTGAAACGCTGGGGGCGTTTCCCTTGCCGGTCGAGGTGATTCCCTTTGGCTGGCAGACCACGCGCACTCTGATCGAGGAAGCGTTGGATACGATGGACGTTCTGGGCACCTCGGTCACGTTGCGCATGAATGGCGAGGCCCCGAAGGTGACAGATGAGGGGAACCATATTCTGGACCTGCATCTGAAACGCATTGGCAACGTGCGTCAGCTGGCGCTGGTGCTGAACCAGATTCCGGGTGTGGTGGAAAACGGGCTGTTTATTGATATCTGTGACAAGGTTGTGGTCGGGTATGGTGATGGCCGCGTCGAGCTGCGCGATATCAACGCCGGCACGGTGCAGACCGACCTTCTGGGAGAGAGCGGAGACAACCTGTTTTCTGATATCGCGGACTAGGGCCCGGCGGTTTGGTTTGTGAGTTATTGAAAGAAAACCAATGTTTCGGCTGCCCTAGGGGTTGGCAGTTGGAATTTCACGCCCAGATAACCTGTGCATTTTGTCCAAGCGGAATACAGAAGGAACGCACCCATGAGCTTTGACTATGATCTTTTCGTCATCGGAGGCGGCTCTGGCGGGGTGCGCGCGGCGCGTGTGGCGGCGGGCGAAAACGGCGCCAAGGTTGCTCTGGCGGAAGAGGATCGTTACGGCGGGACCTGCGTCATCCGCGGCTGCGTGCCTAAAAAGCTGATGGTATTCGCCAGCGAATTCTCGGGCATGGTGGGCGATGGACAGGAATATGGCTGGGATATCAGGCCCGGTGAGTTCAACTGGAACATGTTTCACGGAAAACTGGTTACGGAACTGGACCGGCTGGAGGGCATCTACCGCAACATCCTGAAGAACAACGGGGTCGAGAGCTTTGATCAGCGCGCTCATGTGGTTGATCCGCATACGGTTGAGCTGGCTGATGGGACGCGCAAGACGGCCAAGCATATTTTGATCGCCACCGGCGGTCGCCCTGTTGTGCCAGATTTTCCCGGGTCCGAGTTGGCGATCACCTCGAACGAGATTTTCCATCTTGAGAAGCTGCCCGAAAGCATCCTGATCGTCGGCGGCGGATACATCGCGTGCGAATTTGCCGGGATTATGAACGGGCTGGGGGTCAAGACGACTCAGTTCTATCGCGGTGCGCAGATTCTGCGGGGCTTTGATGATGAGGCGCGCGGGCTGATCAGCGAAGAGATGTGCCAGAACGGTATCGATCTGCACCTGGGCACCAACGTGCTTGAGATGCAAAAGCGGGACGACAAGATCTGGGTCAAGGCCACCAACGGGTCCGAACAGTTGTTCGATGTCGTCATGTACGCCACAGGGCGGACGCCAAATGCCGACAATCTGGGACTTGAGTCACTGGGGGTCGAGCGCGGTCGCAAGGGTGAGATCGTCGTGGATGAATACAGCCAGACGGGCGTGCCCTCGATCTATGCTATCGGAGATGTGACGGACCGGGTGAACCTGACTCCGGTGGCCATTCGCGAAGGCATGGCCTTTGTCGAAACCGTCTTCAAGGGCAACCCGACCCCCGTCGATCATGAGCTGATCCCGACCGCAATCTTCACACAGCCCGAAATGGGCACCATTGGCCTGAGCGAGGAAGAAGCTGCCGAACAGGAACCGATCGAGGTCTATGCGACATCGTTCAAGCCGATGCAAAAGGCGTTTGCCGGGGGCACGCAGCGTGTTCTGATGAAGCTGATCGTGTCTCAGGCGACGCGCAAGGTGCTGGGCTGCCATATCGTGGCACCCGGCGCGGGTGAGATGATCCAGCTGGCGGGTATCGCGGTAAAGATGGGCGCAACCAAGGAAGATTTCGACCGCACGGTCGCCGTTCACCCGGTCATGGCCGAGGAATTGGTGACAATGCGGCAACCTGTGCGCACGGCTTGATTTGCAACCGCGCGCACACAAGTTACAAGGGAACCCGTGATCACACGGTCCAATCGGTCTAAACAAGGGAAAAGACACATATGGCGGGCAACAGCGGTGGCCCCTGGGGGGGCGGAGGCTCATCCGGTGGCGGAGGAAATCGGGGCAACAACGGCGACGGGCGCAAGCCGCCCCAAGACGATGGTCCGCAGATCCCCGAGATCGACGAGCTGATGAAAAAAGGCCAGGAACAGCTGCGCGTTCTGATGGGCGGTCGCGGCGGTGGTGGCCGTGGCACCAACGGTTCAGGCGGCGGCGGTGGTCCGGCGTTCACCAAGGGGACCGTTGCGATTGGTTTAGCTGCAGCAGCTGTCCTTTGGGGGCTGGCCAGCTTCTACACCGTCAAGCCCGAAGAACAGTCGGTTGAACTGTTTCTGGGTGAATTCTCGGCCGTTGGTAATCCCGGTCTGAACTTTGCCCCGTGGCCGTTCGTGACGGCCGAAGTCGTCGCGGTCACTAGCGAACGCAACGAGGACATGGGCGGTTCGCGCAGCAGCGATGATGGTCTAATGCTGACGGGCGACGAAAATGTGGTCGATATCGACTATCAGGTTGTTTGGAACATCAATGACCCGGCCAAGTATCTGTTCAACCTGCGCGACCCTAGCCAGACGATCCGCGCCGTGTCGGAATCAGCGATGCGCGAGATCATTGCGCAAAGCGAACTTGCTCCGATCCTGAACCGCGATCGCGGGATCATCGCAGAACGTCTTCAGGAATTGATTCAGGCGACGATGGACAGCTACGACTCGGGTGTAAACATTGTGCGTGTGAACTTTGACAAGGCGGACCCGCCGCAGGATGTAATCGCCGCTTTCCGCGACGTTCAGGCAGCCGCGCAAGAACGTGACCGTCTGCAGAACGTCGCCGACGCCTATGCCAACCGCGTGTTGGCCGAAGCGCGCGGTGAAGCTGCGCAGGTTCTGGAAGAGGCCGAAGCCTATCGCGCCCAGCAGATCAACAGCGCCCAGGGTGAGGCGAGCCGTTTCAGCGCCGTTCTGGAAGAATATTCCAAAGCACCGGATGTGACCCGCAAACGTCTGTATCTGGAGCGGATGGAGCAGGTTCTGGGTGACGTGGACAAGATCATCCTGGATGAGAACTCGACCGGATCGGGGCAGGGCGTGGTGCCTTATCTGCCGCTCAACGAACTGCGTCGCAACCAATCTGCGGAGGGCAACTGATGCGTAAAGCAACATTTATTCTGCCGGTCATCGTGATTGCGATCGTCGGTGTTTTGTCCTCAATCTTCATCGTGGATGAACGCGAGCGGGCACTGGTTCTGCAATTTGGCCGCGTCGTGGCCGTTAAAGAAGATCCCGGTCTGGCGTTCAAGATCCCGCTGATTCAGGAAGTGGTTCGCTATGACGACCGCATCCTGTCGATCGATGTGCAGCCGCTGGAAGTGACGCCTCTGGACGATCGTCGTCTGGTGGTCGACGCCTTTGCCCGCTATCGGATTTCCGATCTGGAGCAGTTCCGTCAGGCCGTTGGTGTCGGTGGTATCCCGGTAGCCGAGGATCGTCTGGACCGCATTCTGCGTGCTGAAACGCGTGAGGTTCTGGGTTCGGTGTCATCGCGTGATATTCTGAGCTCGGACCGTGCCGCGCTGATGCTGCGCATTCGGAACAGCGCGATTGCCGAAGCACGGGCGCTGGGCGTCAACGTGATCGACGTGCGTCTGAAGGCAACCGACCTGCCACAGGCCAACCTCGAAGCCACCTTTGACCGGATGAAGGCGGAACGTGAACGTGAAGCGACCGACGAGCGCGCCCGTGGTAACGAAGCTGCGCAGCGTGTGCGCGCGCAGGCCGACCGGACCGTGGTGGAACTGGTATCCGACGCCAACCGTGAGGCTGAGATCATTCGCGGTGAGGCCGATGCCGAGCGCAACGCAATCTTCGCCGAAGCCTTTGGCAAGGACCCCGAGTTCTTCGAGTTCTACCGCTCTTTGTCCGCGTATGAACGTGCGCTGGGTGGCGGCAACAGCTCGATGGTTCTCAGCCCGGATTCTGAGTTCTTCAACTACCTGAAATCGCCCACAGGGCAGGCGTCCCAATAATGGGTATGATCCTTCTGGCCTTCGGGCTGGTGCTGATTGTCGAGGGGCTGGCCTATGCGCTGGCCCCTTCGCTTATTGAACGCATGCTCGAGGCGCTGCGCGCGCTGCCCGAACAGGCGCGCCGGCTGATGGGGTTGCTCTGTGTCGTCAGCGGTTTCATCCTGCTGTGGGGCGCATATCAGGTCGGCTTTTGATACAAGGTTCTCACTAGCCGGTGAATTCCCCGCGATCCCGAGTTGCGGGCAAGGCCAAACTGACTACATTGTTTGTCAAGAGAGGGGGCCGAAGCCGGACCCCGTGACAAAACGATCGACAAGGAGAACCCCAAGTGCAGGCGAAAGCGCGCAGTGTATCCGTCCGGCGGGACGAAGTTGGTGTCATGGTGCGGCTGATGTGGCTGGCCTTTATGGGGATGGTGCTGGTTCTGGCGCAAAGCCTGTCGGCGCAGGCGCGCGATAGCCTTGCGCCTTTGGCGCAAAAGATCAGCCCTGCGGTGGTGAATATCACCACATCGACCCTGATCGAAGGTCAGACCGGCCCGCAAGGGATCGTGCCTGAGGGCTCGCCCTTCGAAGATTTCTTCCGCGAGTTTCAGGACCGCAACGGCGGGGACGGAGAAAACCGCCCGCGCCGCAGCAATGCGCTAGGGTCCGGGTTCGTGATCTCCGAAGACGGCTTTATCGTGACCAACAATCACGTCATCGCCGAAGCGGACGAGATTCTTATCGAGTTCTTCCCGGGTGACGGGCAGCCGGTCAAGGAACTGGTGGCCAAGGTGATTGGCACGGATGACAAGACGGACATCGCGCTGCTCAAGGTCGAAGCCGAGGGGCCGCTGCAATATGTTCAGTTCGGCAACAGCGATACGATGCGCGTCGGCGATTGGGTGATCGCAATGGGCAACCCGCTGGGGCAGGGATTTTCGGTTTCAGCAGGCATCGTCTCGGCCCGCAATCGGGCGCTGAGCGGTTCTTATGATGACTACATCCAGACGGACGCGGCGATCAACCGGGGCAACTCGGGTGGGCCTCTGTTCAATATGGATGGCGAAGTGATTGGCGTGAATACCGCGATCCTGTCGCCCAACGGCGGCTCGATCGGCATCGGGTTCTCGATGGCGTCGAATGTGGTGGTCAAGGTCGTGGACCAATTGCGTGAATTCGGTGAGACCCGCCGCGGCTGGCTGGGTGTGCGCATTCAGGATGTGACCGAGGACATGGCCGAGGCGATGGGCCTTGATAAACCCGGCGGCGCGCTGATCAGCGACGTGCCAGAGGGCCCTGCAAAAGAGGCGGGCCTGCTGGCTGGCGACGTGATCATCAGCTTCGATGGGGTCGAGGTCGAAGATACGCGCGGTCTGGTTCGTCAGGTGGGCGAAACCACGGTGGGTAAATCCGTCCGCGTAGTGGTCCACCGCGATGGTGGTACACAGACGGTGCTTGTCACGCTGGGCCGTCGGGAAGACGCCGAACGCGCCGAGGAAGGTGGAGAACCAGAGGCTGAGGCACCTGTTGAAGAAGACAAGGACATCCTGGGACTGACCATCGCCCCGCTGGGTGACAGCCAGCGAGAGGAGCTGGGTCTGGGCGCCGAGGCAGAAGGGCTGCTGGTAACGAATGTGGATGAAGGGTCGGAAGCGTTCGAGAAGGGGCTGCGCCCGGGCGATCTGATTACTGAGGCCGGGCAGCAAAAAGTGACCTCGATTGCCGATCTTGAATCGCGGATGGATGAGGCGCGCGAAGCTGGCCGCAAGTCGCTCCTGTTGTTGGTGCGCCGGGGCGGAGAGCCCAGATTCGTGGCGCTGAGCCTGGGGGAGTAGGCGGTTACCGCAGATAGAGCGCGGGTACGTTGGACGTCAGATGAGTTCGACCTACGCGCCCTAAACGACCCAATCGCTGTTCGCCCATGGGGCGGGTTCTATGGAAGTCCCACACAAAGAACCGCAGGGGGAGGGCAATGCCCTCCCCGTGACGATCAGGGGCGTGCGGCCTGGCAAAATCGCCTTGGCCTACGAAGCCAGATCGGCAGGGCCGCCAGCCCTGCCTCAACAGCAGTTTCTAAAATCAAGTTCGCAGGTCCGGAGCAGAAGGAGCTTATTCTGCGGTTGCACTCATGTGGGCTTTCGGGTGGCAGGCAAAAACCGCTGTGCGTGTAACTACTCAGTCCCCGGCAGAGTAGATATCGCCGGGCAGTGCAGCTTCAATCGTGTTCCCGCTGATAACACCTGTAACGGTGTCCAAATCTCCCCACAAAGTTTCATGTGTAAGTCCATCTTAACCACAATAAACTATCTGAGTTTTTGTGATTAGCGGTACCTAAGCCTCGCACAGCACATACTTCATCTGCCAGAAGATTAAGAATGGTGCCGGTCCGGCACAGCACAATTGGCCGTGCAAACGTTCGTTCATACTTTGTTAAGAAGAAAGCCATATGCCGGGGAAGGCATATGGCTCTGGTACAGGGAGAGGTCGGTGGACAGATATCGGGGATGATAAAACCGACCTCCTACGGTAACAGGATTGACCTTACGGCAATCTGGGCGGTCGGTATGTGAAGCGGATCACATCTGTGCCAAAAAACTAGATTAAATCGGATTCGGCCAATTGGCGCAGCGCGTCGAGATCGTGAATTTGCAAACCACCACGAGAGGCCTCGACCACGTTGTCACGTTTCCACGTCGAGATGGTTTTTGAAACCGCTTCGCGCGTCGCGCCGACGAATTCGGCCAGTTCGCTTTGCGACAGGGTGATACGCGCGGTGGGTTTGTCCTGTTGACCGGCCAGGTGCAGCAATTTGCGCGCCAGACGGATCGGCATAGGCAAAAAGACCTGTTCGTTCAGTTGATCACCCATCCAGCGCATGCGCACACCGGCAAGGCGGATCAGGTCAACGGCCAAATCTGGGTTCTTGCGAATCTGATCCATCACGTCCTTGTGCCGGACCCGCAAGACCTTTGCAGGATCAGCGGCCGTGACCGTAGCCGTTCGCGGGCCGCTGTCGAACAGCGCGATCTCACCAAACACTTCGCCCGGACGCATCAGTCTGAGCGATAGCTTGCGCCCGCTCATCGCGAGGAATGAAACTTCAAGCGTGCCAGACAGGATCGCGTAAAGCGCTTCCCCCGGGTCCCCTTGCTCGAACAGAACCTCGCCGCTGTCCAGGGTCACCTCGGACGCCAGAGAGGCCAACATCTTGCGCAGTTCTTCAGACGCTTCGGACAGGAAGCCACTGTTGGGGAATGCCATCATACGGGCGGAAATCTCCGGTGGTGAGCGGTGTGAGCTGCCCCAACTTTCCACAGCTTGGTTCCCAAGCCAAGCTGTTTTATCAGCCTCGCCAGGGATCGCAACGCAATCTATTGCTGATCCGGATCATCCATATAGCGCTGCAGGACGCTGAATTGCAGCATCAGAAACCCCATAAGCGCTATGGGAAAGCCAAACGTTTCGATCTTTACCCAGAGGTCTGTCGACAATGTGCGCCAGACCAGTTCGTTTGCCACGGCCAGCACTGCGAAACAGGCGCACAGGCGGCGGGTCAGGATCATCCAGCCTTCGTGTCGCATCGGCAGCATCTCGTCCAGGACATAGGCCAGATAGGACTTTCGCTGCAGCAGTCCTATCCCGAGGATGAGGGAAAAGACGCCATAGACCAGCGTGGTTTTCATTTTGAAGAAGCGCTCGTCATTGAACCAGGCCGTGAGGCCGCCGAAGAAGATGACCATGAAGGCAGTGAAAATCTGCATCCGGCTGAGCTTGCCGGTGAGATACCACAGGATCCCCATGGCGGCCAGCATCAGAGGCACAAACAGGATCGTGGCGACGATAAAACCGGAATATTCAATACCGCCGATCACGAAATTGTCATCGCGCAGGCGCAGGTAGATGAAGAAGAAGGCCAGCGGGGGCCCGAGTTCCAGCACCTGTTTGAGGAAGGGATTGATGTCTTTGTGTTCTGCCATGATTCCGACCTGCTGCTTACCCGCCCATTTCAACTATTACCGCGCCGAGCGCAATCAATGTCATGAGTGCAATGCGTCTGGGGCCGACGGTTTCTTTCAACACCAGCCAGCCAATGAGCGCCGCGAAGACGGTGGAGGTTTCGCGCAGGATGGCGGCCTCGCCCACTTTGTCGAGGCGCGTGGCGAGCATGATGGAGCCGAACGACAGTGGCGCGATGATACCGCCCGCCAGCCCGCGCAGCATCAGCGGCCCAAGCGCGGGGCGGTGGATCATGGCGCGGTATCTCAGCGCTGCGTAGAGGGGCATCGCGGCCCCGTCGATCATGAAGAACCACGCCAGAAAGGTGAACGGGTCGGCGGTCGCGCGGATGCCGTAAGCGTCATAGGTGGTGTAGAGCGCCACGAACAGGCCGGTGGCCAGCGCCAGCCCAAGGGCGATGCCCAGCGTTTCACGATCGGTTTCGAGATAGCGCAGGTTGTAGGCCGCAAGACCGAAGATTCCTGCCATCAGGGTCGCGACACCGAGCCATTGGATGATCGAGAAGGTCTCACCAAAGAGCAGGTAGGCGCCGATGACGGTAAACAGAGGGCCGGTGCCCCGTACGACCGGGTAGACGACGGTGTAAGAGCCTTTGGTATAGGCGGCGGCCTGCAGGACTTTATAACCGATATGGATCAGCCAGACGACCGCGAAGATGGGCCACATATGCGGTTCGGGCCATGGGACCACAAACAAGGCAAAGGGTGCGGCCATGAGGCAATAGCAGGCGTCGATCGCTCCGCGTGACATCCAGGGGTCGTGACGGCCTTTTTGCAGTGCACCGAAGACGGCGTGCAGGAAGGCAGCCATCAGAGCCAACGCGAGGGCGAGGTGGTGGCCGGATTCAGTGCCTTCCAGGGAGATCAGCCAGTCGCTCAAATCGGGGCTTTCGCTTGGGTGGAGAGGCCGGGGGCTCTGCCCCCGGACCCCGGGATATTTGTGGCCAGATGAAGAGGCGGATCAGGTTTGCAGGCCGGTGAGTGCGGCGGCGAATTCTTCGGGGTCGAAGGGGGCGAGGTCGTCGATTTGTTCGCCGACGCCGATGGCGTGGATGGGCAGGCCGAACTTGTCGGCCAGCGCGACGAGGACCCCGCCTTTGGCGGTGCCGTCGAGTTTGGTCATGACGAGGCCCGAGACATCGGCCAGTTTGCGGAACGTTTCGACCTGACTGAGGGCGTTCTGGCCGGTGGTGGCGTCCAGCACAAGCAGCGTGTTGTGGGGGGCGGTGTCGTCGACCTTGCGGATGACGCGGACGATTTTGGCCAGTTCCTCCATCAGGTCGGCGCGGTTTTGCAGGCGGCCTGCGGTGTCGATCATCAAGAGGTCTGCGCCGTCGTTCTGCGCTTTGGTCAGGGCATCAAAGGCAAGCGAGGCGGGGTCGGAGCCTTCGGGGGCGGTCAGCACCGGGACGCCCGCGCGATCGCCCCAGACTTGCAGCTGTTCGACGGCGGCGGCGCGGAAGGTGTCTCCGGCGGCGATGACGACCTTTTTGCCTGCGGCTTTGAACTGGCTGGCAAGCTTGCCGATGGTGGTGGTTTTGCCCGATCCGTTGACACCCACGACCAGCACCACCTGCGGGCGTTTGGGGTAGAGCGGCATGGGTTTGGCCACCGGTTCCATCACGCGGGCAACTTCCTGCGCCAGCAGTTGCTTGATCTCCTGAGTGGAAAGTTTGCGGCCCAGACGACCCTCGGCCATGTTGGCGGTGACGCGCAGGGCTGTGTCGACGCCCATGTCCGAGGCGATCAGAAGCTCTTCGAGCTGTTCCAGCATGTCGTCGTCCAGCGTGCGGCGCACAACGGTGCGATCTTCGCCGCGCTTGAACAGGCGGCCCAGCAGGCCTTTGGATTCAGAGGTTTCAGGCGCAGGTGCCGTGGGTGCCGGATCAGCAACGGCGGGCGCTTGGGGTTCTGTCGGTTGCGGCGCTGGTGCAGCTGGTGGAGCTTCGGAGACGGGTTGCGGTTCGGGTTCGGGCTGGGGGATGACCGGATCGGGTGCAGTTTCCTCGCCGCCATCCTCGACAATCGCGTCCAGGCCCTGTTCGAGGCGCGAGGAGGATTTGAACAGCTTGTCCTTGAGCTTTGAGAAAAACGCCATTTTTGGTCTCCGCAGGTGGTCCCTTCACCTAATGCGGATTCACGGCAGTTGCAAAGGGTCAGGTGAAGGCGATCAGGAACCCGGCCTGTGCGCCCCAGTAAAGCGGCCAGATCATGTAGGGGGTCAGCCGCAGGGCGGGATGGTCGGGGCGCAGCAGGAATTTCTCGGTCGCGAGGATCAAGTCAGAGGCAATGAAGGCCATTGCTGCGGGCAGCGCCCAGCGGAGCGCTCCGGTATCGGGAAGGGCCAAGACGGTGACGCCCATGCCGAGAATGATCGGGATGTAGCCAAGAACGGGGGCCTTGAGGTCTCCGGCGCGCGGGGCCAGCAGGGTGGCCATGGCGATGCCGAGGATCAGCAGGGACCAGAAGATCGCGGGTTGGGTCAGGATCAGGCCGGGGTCGCTGGCGGGGTGGGTCAGGAACAGGGCGACATAGGCCAGGTGTCCGGCGGCGAAGGCGGCGATACCGGCCATGAAGGTTACGTCGGTCTCGCGCGATAGCAGGGCATCTCCGATTGCGCAGAGGGTGAGGGCGAGGATCAGCAGCCATGGGGCGTTCATCAGGGCTGCGGTCAGGGCCAGCAGTGCGACTGACGCTGTTTTCAGCCCGGTACGCACCGGGCTGGCCGGGCGGGCCGTGAGCGTCAAGTAGGCCAATGCGCAGGCTGCAGCGGCCCAGAATAAGAATGTCGGCATGGTCTTTCCCCGAAGATTTGCGCTCATGTCGTCATGATTGCGAATGCGTATCAAGATGTGACGTTGGGAGAGCGCCCGCGAAACGGTGAATGGCGCGGGCGGGCGGCATCTGACAGAATGCGGATATGGTCAGGGTATGGATGATTCTGCTGGCGCTTTCGGCGCAGTCAGCCGCGGCGCAAACGCCGTTGTCGGGGACGGAGTTTGATGCCTACACCCGCGGAAAGACCTTGTTCTACGGGTTTGACGGTGAGGTCTATGGGGTCGAGCGGTATCTGCCCAACCGCCGCGTGATCTGGTCGTTTCTGGATGGCGATTGCAAGGAAGGCGTCTGGTACGAACGCGCGGGGCAGATTTGTTTCATTTATGAGGATCGGCCCGACCCGCAATGCTGGGTGTTCACCGAATCCGGAGACGGTCTGATCGCGCAGTTCGAAGGGGATCCGACCGCGACCGAACTGTATGAGGCCGAGGATATCGGAGAAGAGATGATCTGTTACGGGCCTGAGACCGGGGTTTAAAACAGTGATCCCTGATCCGGTGGCGGCAACTTGGCTGCGCGTTTGGGCTTGGCCGTTACGCCCTGACCTGTGCTGAGCGTCCCGTCGGCGAATTCGATGTCAAAGGTGCTGTGTTTCTCGGCCTCGGCCTTGCGGGTCAGAACCTGACCGCCCGCGCGGATGACGGCATAGCCACGATCGAGCGTCGCCTTATAGCTGAGGGTTTCGCGCAGACGGTCGGTGGCCTCGAGCTGTTGGTGCAGGCGATCCAGACGGGTGGTCTGGGCGGTGTTCAGACGCTCGGTCAGGCGGTTTAGCGTGTCGCGGCGGGTTTGCAGCTCGCGCTGGATGGGGCGCAGCGACAGGCGCGAGGACAGGTTGCGCCAGCGGTCGCGGCGGGTTTCGACCAGGCCGCGCAGGGTCGATGGGCGCAGATGGGCCGAGCTGTCCAGCAGCTTGACACGGCGGGTCTGGACGCCCCGGATCAGGGCGTTGGGCAGGCGTTCGGCCACCTGGTCGAGCCGTTGGCGCGGGCTGTCCAGCAGCGTATCGGGGCGCGGCAGGGCGCGGGACAGGTCTCGCAGGCGCTGGCTGCGGCGTTGCACCGCGTCGGTGGCGGCGCGGGACAGGCGGGCACCTTGTTCACCGGTCCAGGCCAGCAGTTCCATGCGGACGGGTACGGCCAGTTCGGCGGCGGCGGTGGGCGTGGGTGCGCGGCGGTCCGAGACATAGTCGATCAGGGTCGTGTCGGTCTCATGCCCCACGGCTGAAATCAGCGGGATGTCCGAGGCGGCTGCCGCGCGGGCGACGGTTTCTTCGTTGAAGCCCCAAAGGTCCTCGATCGAGCCGCCGCCGCGGGCGACGATGATCAGGTCGGGACGCGGCAGAGCTCCGCCCGGAGTGAGTTGGTTGAAACCTTCGATGGCGCGGGTGACTTCCGGGGCGCAGTTTGCGCCTTGCACGGCGACAGGCCAGATCAGCACCTTGCGCGGAAAGCGGTCGCGCAGGCGGTGCAGGATATCCCTGATCACGGCACCGGACGGGGACGTCACGACGCCGATGATCTGCGGCAGATAGGGCAGGGGTTTCTTGCGCTCGGGCGCAAAAAGCCCTTCGGATTCCAGTTGTTTCTTGCGATTTTCCAGCAGCGCCATCAGCGCGCCTTGTCCGGCGACGGCGACCTCATCGACGTTGAGGTTGTATTTTGATTGCGCGCCAAAGGCGGTTAGCCGACCGGTGACGACGACTTCGAGGCCTTCTTCGGGGACAACGGACAGGCCCGATATCTGGCCTTTCCACGTGGTACAGGCCAGCACGTTCCGGTCGTCTTTGATGTCATAATACAGGTGGCCCGAGCGCGCCTTGAACACGCGTCCGACCTCGCCGCGTACGCGGATTCGGCCAAAGCTGCCTTCGAGTGTGCGCTTCACTTCGCCCGAGATGTCCGAGACGGTGTATTCGGGGGTGTTCTGGCCGGGAATGGGGTCGTCAAGCAGGTCGGACATTTCAGCGCCTTGTGTCAAATGTCTGCGCAGCTTAGAACGCCGCGCAGGCGAGGCCAAGCAGATCGGAGAGCTTTCATGAACATCCTTATTCTCGGCAGTGGTGGGCGTGAACACAGCCTGGCCTGGGCGGTGATGCAGAACCCCAAATGCGACCGTTTGATCGTGGCGCCGGGCAATGCGGGGATTGCGCAGATCGCGGAATGTGCCGTGTTGGATATTGAGAATGGCGGCGCGGTGGTCAGCTTTGCTGAGGAAAACGCGATTGATTTCGTGATTGTGGGCCCCGAAGCGCCCTTGGCGGCAGGGGTTGCGGATCGTCTGCGCGAGGCCGGGGTGCTGGTCTTTGGCCCTTCGGCAGGGGCCGCGCAGTTGGAGGCGTCGAAGAGTTTTACCAAGGAGATCTGCGACGCGGCCGGTGCGCCCACGGCAGCTTATGCGCGGTTCACCGAGGCTGAGCCTGCGAAAGCGTATATCCGGGCGCAGGGCGCCCCGATCGTGGTCAAGGCCGATGGTCTGGCCGCGGGCAAGGGTGTGATCGTGGCGATGGACGAGCAGACTGCTTTGGACGCGATTGACGATATGTTCGGCGGTGCCTTCGGCGGGGCCGGGGCCGAGGTGGTGATCGAGGAGTTCATGGAGGGCGAAGAGGCATCTCTGTTCGTGCTCTGTGATGGCGAAGAGGTGCTGTCGATTGGCACCGCGCAGGACCATAAGCGTGTGGGCGAGGGCGATACCGGGCTGAATACGGGCGGCATGGGGGCCTATTCTCCGGCCCCGGTGCTGAGTACCGAGGTTGAGGCGCGCGCGATGGACGAAATCGTGCGCCCGACGATGGCCGAGATGAAGCGGCGCGGGATGCCGTTTCAGGGGGTTCTTTATGCGGGCCTGATGATCAAGGACGGGCAGCCCCGGTTGGTGGAATACAACGTCCGGTTTGGCGATCCCGAGTGTCAGGTGCTGATGATGCGGCTGGGTGCGCAGGCGATGGACCTGATGCACGCCGCTGCCGAAGGGCGGCTGGGTGAGACGCGTGTGAACTGGGCGGACGATCATGCGATCACGGTGGTGATGGCAGCGAAAGGGTATCCGGGGGCGTATGAGAAGGGCTCGGCTATTCGTGGTCTGGCGGATCTGCCCGAGGACAGCAGCAATATGGTGTTTCACGCCGGGACCAAAGCGGCGGATGGGCAGATTTTGGCGTCAGGCGGTCGGGTTCTGAATATCACCGCACGCGGGCAGAGCTTGCAGGAAGCACGGGACCGGGCCTATGCGATGGTCGATGGGGTTGATTGGGTCGACGGGTTTTACCGGCGGGATATTGGCTGGCGGGCGCTGTGAGCTGATTGTCGGGCTGCGCCCGGCTTTGTCTGTGGGACGAGGGGCGCTGCCCCTCGCGCTCCCCGGGATATTTATGGCCAGATGAAGGTGGATCAGCAGTTTAGGGCCGCAGTCAGGTCCTGGCGTTTTCTGAGCGGGCCGAGATCGGTGGTTTGCCAGCCGTCTTTGTAAAACACACCAACTATACGGGACCAGTCGGCGCTGGCAAGGACAAGAGCCGAGCGTGTGTCGCAGGTACGTAGACCGCCCGAGATGAAGTCTTCTCCGATCTTGTGATTGGTCAGGCCGGGGATCGTGGCGATTTCGGTGAGTGTGTTGTTTTGAAAACGCCAGATGCGCAGGGTTTTGGCCAAATGTGGGCGGTCGATATAGGCGATCTCGACATGGCCGTCGCCGTCGAGATCAGCGGCGCCGATCGGGGCCAGCCAGCGGTTGCGGGTGCCGATATGCGGGGTGGCGGCGATTTTTTCTCCGCGCGCGTTGTAAATGGCAAGCTGCGCCCCGGTATGAACGCTGGTTTCCACGACGATGACTTCGTTCAGCCCATCTTGGTCGACATCGATGATGCGAGGTTCGAGGTCTTCAAAGACACGGTCCAAAGGCAAGCGGACGAACTGTGTTGCCAATTCGTAAACGGGTTGCAGCTTTAATCCCGAGTTGGATGACGTGTTCTCGATTTCCATTTCCAGCCCGCCATATTCGACGTCGTCGCCAAGGACGCCATGGCCATAGCGTGTGGTTGGCTCAATGAACCGGGCTGATCTTACGGTTTCGTCGGCGCTGGCAAGGTTCGCGCCTGCCAGCCATATGCACAAGGTCAGAAACGCGCCGCGTGCCTGACGATGCCACAGGTGGGCGCAGGGACGCGGCGCTTTGGTTTGCATCAGATCTGTTTTTCCGGCATTTGAACCACAAGGCCATCCAAGGCGTCGGTGACCTTGATCTGGCAGGTCAAGCGCGAGCGGGCGGGGTCGGGTTCGTAGGCAAAATCAAGCATGTCCTCTTCCATGTCGTCCTTGGCCGGAACTTTCTCGACCCAGTCTGGGTGGATATAGACATGGCAGGTCGAGCAGGCGCAGGCGCCGCCGCAATCGGCCTCGATGCCGGGAATGTTATTGTCGCGGGCCCCTTCCATGACGGTCAGTCCGTTGGCGACCTCGACTGTATGTTCGGTACCGCCATGCTCGACATAGGTGATCTTTGCCATTGCGTGCGTCTTCCTTCTGCGATGTTCCAAACCTTCCTTAGTGAACGGAGTTAGGTGTTTCCAGAGGCAAATGCCAGTCCCCGCTAAACCTTGAGTGCATCGACACAAGTTTTCGATGTTCGTTCCAGCGTATTTCGCGCCCTTGGGATGTCAGCGGTGCGACCGGATGACAGATCGAATGTACTTCGAGGCTGATCGAAAATGGCTTGCCCCTGCAGCTTCGGCCCAGCGCCCCGGAGTCCACGCATTCTTTGCGCCTTTCATCGGACCTGCATAAAGCTCGGCGTCTGAATGTTCCTGAAGAAACACCATGAGCATGGCTGCACGTTGTTCCAAAAGCGCGACCGCATCGGGCCAGCCGAGGCCGGATTGGCGATCACGCAGATCTGCGTTGTAACGTTTGAGATCATTCCACTTGTAGCCTTTGGCGGGGAAGTAGACGGTCTTTCCGGCTTGCCCGTCCCGGTACCAACCCAGAAACAGATCAATCCAATGGGCGCGGTGAGCAATGACATCCTTGATCGAGGTATCCTCGTCGCGTTTTTCCATTGCAAAGGGGGCGCTAAGATCGCTGATCAATCGAGAAAGCTTGTCATATTCCTTACCCGTGATCTCGATAAGCTCTGTTTTGGTCTTCGCCACCATGCGGTTTCACTCCTGTCTCGTCTGACAGTGAGCATTCCTGTGCGGCGCGCGCTTTGCGGCAAGTCAAAAAGGTGCATGAGGGACGCGGCGCCGATCACCGCTTGAACAAAACACCTTGGGACTGCTTGTCCCGATGATCGCCGCGCAATTCCGCATGCAACGCGCGGCCCGCCTGAACGCCGGGGCGGGCGCTCATCATGTCCAGCCAGCGGGTGAGGTGAGGTTTGTCGTCCAGCACCTGCTGCTGCCCCTCCCACAGGCTGGCCCAGCCCCAGATCGACATATCGGCGATGGAATAGAAATTGCCTGCGACGTATTCGTTTTCGGCCAGACGCCGATCCAGAACACCGTATAAACGCCCGACCTCGGCGCGATAGCGATCTTTGGGGTAGGGCAGGTCCTGGGGCGGGTCCAGTTGCAGGGCGTATTTCAGGAAGTGATGCGCCTGACCGGCCATCGGACCGACGCCGCCCATCTGCCACATCAGCCATTCCTCGACGGCGATGCGGTCGCGTTCGGTCTCGCCGTAGAAACGCCCGGTCTTGCGCGCCAGATACATCAGGATTGCACCACTTTCGAAGACCGAAACCGGTGCGCCGTCCGGCCCATCCGGGTCGACGATGGCAGGCATCCGGTTGTTGGGAGAGATTTTCAGGAACGCGGGGTCGAATTGGTCACCCTTTCCGATGTTTATCAGGTGCGTGGTGTAGGGCAGTTCCATCTCTTCCAGGGCGATGGATACCTTCCAGCCATTCGGCGTGGGCCAGAAATACAGATCAATCATGGGGCCTCCTGCGTTTGGTGTGATCATGAGAGTTTGGGGCCATTCGGCAAGAGGGCGTGCAGCCGTGTTACGAAAGCGTGACCAATGTGCCGCCGGACTTGACGATGGTCGGGACGGGGCGTAAACGCATCCGCATCACGTGGCGATTTGTTACCGGATTGCGGGCCACGCTAAACAACACCGCTAAAAGGTCAGGATGAAAGACCCCTTTCGCTTGGCCGCGTCTGGGGTTTTTTGTTTGCCCCCAAGGGGCTGAAAGGAATGACATGAGCGAGAGCTGGAACAAGCGTACCCAAGCCGTCCATGGCGGCATCCGTCGCAGTCAATATAACGAGGTCAGCGAGGCGATCTTTCTGACGCAGGGCTTCGTTTACGACAATGCCGAGCAGGCCGAGGCACGGTTCATTGAGACCGGCCCGGATGAGTTCATCTACGCCCGCTATGGCAACCCCACCGTGTCGATGTTCGAACAGCGCATCGCCGCGCTGGAAGGGGGGGAGGATGCTTTTGCCACAGCCTCCGGGATGGCGGCTGTGAACGGTGCGCTGACCTCGGTGCTGAAGGCGGGGGACCATGTGGTCTCGGCCAAGGCGCTGTTCGGGTCATGTCTTTATATCCTTGAGAATATTCTGACCCGCTATGGGGTTGAGGTGAGCTTTGTCGACGGCACTGATCTGGATGCGTGGAAGGCCGCGATCCGGCCCGACACCAAGGCGGTATTCTTCGAATCCATGTCGAACCCGACGCTTGAGGTGATTGATATCGCTTCGGTTTCTGAACTGGCCCATGCGGTCGGTGCGGTGGTGATCGTGGATAACGTATTCTCGACGCCTGTCTTCTCGCGCGCGATCGAGCAGGGCGCGGATGTGGTCGTGTATTCGGCCACCAAGCATATCGACGGGCAGGGGCGCGCGCTGGGCGGTGTGATCATCGGCACCAAGGAATTCATTCGCGGCACGGTCGAGCCTTACATGAAACACACAGGCGGCGCGCTGAGCCCGTTCAGCGCGTGGATCATGGTCAAGGGGCTGGAAACCATGGCCCTGCGCGTGAATGCGCAGGCCGAGAGCGCCCAGAAGATTGCCGAGGCGCTGGAAGGGCATCCCGCGCTGGAGCGCACGCTCTATCCCGGTCTGAAAACCCATGCTCAGAATGCACTGGTTCAAGAGCAGCTGGGTGGCAAAGGTGGCACTGTGCTGTCGCTGGATATCAAGGGTGGCAAGGCGGGGGCGTTTGCGTTCCTGAATGCGCTGACGATTCCGGTGATCTCGAACAATCTGGGCGATGCCAAGTCTATTGCGACGCACCCGGCCACCACCACGCACCAGCGCTTGAGCGAAGATCAACGCGATGAACTGGGCATCACACCAGGCTTGATCCGTCTGTCGGTGGGGCTTGAGGATGCGGGCGATCTGCTGGCGGATATAGAACAGGCATTGGCCGTTTCGCAGCGTTAGCGGCCTATCGGACGGCTTCAGGTCGGGCGGAATTGATCCGCCCGATTGGGCGCTTTCGGTTGAAAAGTGACGGTTTTTCGCATCTAATTTAAATCCGGGATGGTATCCCGCGCGTATCTGAGTGGACTGGTAATTCAACCTCGGTCGTATATAACCGTCGGCCTAGCAAGGGACCCGTGCCAATGAACATTCATCCGCGCGATATCAACGAGACACCCGATCACGATCAGGCTGCCGCCGCGCTCAAGGTTCTGCGCGCATGGGCCAAAACGGCATCTTCTGCCGAGATCAGCCAGTTGGATCCCGCTGTCGCTCAGCTTGTTCCGGGCCTGCTGCCGTCGAACTACCCGGCCCTGTCGCGCGAATACCCGGACGGGTTCGAGGTCGACGCCGCGTATAAGGCTACTCTGCCGGATCTGCAGAATGGGCCATCCAGTCTGATCCGCGGTGCGAAACAGCAAATCCAGCACGTGGGAATATCGAATTTCCGGCTGCCGATCCGGTTCCATCGCAAGTCAGGGTCTGAACTAACGCTTGAAACGTCGGTGACCGGATCGGTCAGCCTTGAGGCCGAGAAGAAGGGCATCAATATGTCCCGGATCATGCGGTCGTTCTACAAGCACTCGGAACGCACTTTCAGCTTCGAAGTGATGGAAGCGGCGCTGAACGACTATTTGTCCGACCTCGACAGCCTTGATGCGCGCATCCAGATGCGCTTTGCCTACCCCGATCAGATCCAGAGCCTGCGTTCGGGCCTGTCGGGTTATCAGTATTATGACATCGCCTTGGAGCTGGTCGAACGGGGTGGCGAACGCCTCAAGATCATGCATTTGGACTATGTCTATTCCTCGACCTGCCCCTGTTCGCTTGAACTGAGCGAGCATGCGCGCGCCACGCGCGGGCAGCTGGCGACGCCGCATTCGCAGCGTTCGGTGGCTCGGATCTCGGTTGTTGTGGATTGCAATGCCGATTGTTTGTGGTTCGAAGACCTTATTGCTCTGTGTCGTCGCGCGGTTCCGACCGAGACGCAGGTGATGGTCAAACGTGAGGATGAACAGGCTTTTGCCGAGCTGAACGCAGCCAATCCCATTTTTGTCGAAGACGCCGCACGCCTGTTCTGTGCGGAACTTCAGGCCGATCATCACGTCGGTGATTTCCGCGTGATTGCAAGCCACCAGGAAAGTCTGCACAGCCATGATGCCGTTTCGATCCTGACCGAGGGCCCAACCTTCGATTCTGCCAGTCTGGACCCGCGTTTGTTCACAACGCTGTTCCATGTTGGCTGATTGACCCGGCGGAAGCCTTTGAGAAAACCGATAAAAACCGGCCATTGGCGCTTTATTGCCGCAATGCAGCAATTAATGCTGCATGCGCGGCACGCTTTGCGCTAGACTGTACCCGAGTGCAGCTGCTGCGTATCCGGCAAACCGGGGCGCAGCCTGAAAGGAAGCCGGGACATGCGACGCCTTGGATCGCGAACCTGCAATCCTGCCCAGACGATTGGGGCGGGCGGCGTGCTTTACTCTTTTTCCGGCTGCCTCGGTTTTATCAGGAGAGACATGCAATGAATCCGATTTCCCAACCGCTTGAGTTTCAGGCAGCGGCCATCCGTATGGCCGGATATGCGATGGTTAGCCAGATGGAGATCATGCAGATCATGACCCGTGCGGCGTTTGAACTGCCGATGGCTCCGCTGCAAGGGGTGAAAACAGCGGCGGCCCCCGCACCTGCGGCCCGTAAGGCGGCACCGGCAAAACCCGCGGCTGCCAAGGTAAAACCCGCAGCCAAGCCGAAAGTAGTGGCCTCTAAGCCCAAGGCGGCTGCAAAGCCTGCCGCGCCTAAGGCAAAGGCCGCACCCAAGGTGAAACCTGTCGTGATAAAAGCTGCGCCCGCGGCCAAGCCTGCGGCCAAGGCTGCTCCGGCCAAGGCTCCCGCCAAAGCACCGGCCAAACCGGTCTCGACCGCTGCCAAGGCTGTCGCGGCCGTGAAATCGGCGGCTGCGGCAAAAGCTAAAGCTGCCCCAAGCGCGCCGAAACCGGCGGTGGCGTCCAAACCTGCACCCGCCAAGCCCGTGGCCGCCAAGCCCGCTGCGAAGCCTGCGCCTGCCAAACCTGCGGCTGCGAAACCTGCACCTGCGAAACCTGCCGCGGCAAAAGCGGCTGCGCCGAGACCGGCTGCGGCCAAGCCTGCACCCGTCAAGGCAGCGGCAAAACCGGCAGCAGTCAAACCGGCCCCTGCCAAGCCCACTCCGGCCAAGGCCGCAGCGCCAAAGCCTGTCGCGGCGACCGGTGCTGAAGGATCCAAACCCGCCACCCGCCGCACCCGTGCACCGTCGAAACCGCCTGCAATGCCGACCGCTGCGGCAAAATCCGACACCTGACGCGGATCATCTGCTTGACACTGTCGGGCTGGCGCGCCAACGCTGCCCGTTATGATGGATCTTCGCCCGGTTGGATATGTGATTGGCCTGCTGGTCGCCATTCTTGGGGCGACCATGCTGCTGCCGATGCTTGCCGACCTGATCGAGGGGCGGGGCGAATGGCACGTCTTTTTTGAAAGCGCGGTTCTGACGCTGCTGGTCGGCAGTGTGCTGGCGATGAGTTGCTCAAACGGGGTGGGTGAGGGGCTCACCATCCGGCAGACCTTTTTGCTCACCTCGGGCGTCTGGGTGGCGCTGCCGATTTTCGGCGCCATACCGTTTCTGTTCGGCGAGACCGAATTGCGCTTTGTCGACGCCTATTTCGAGGCGATGTCCGGTTTGACCACGACGGGCTCGACCGTGGTGTCGGGTCTTGATGATCTACCCAGCGGACTGCTGCTGTGGCGCGGGATTCTGCAGTGGCTTGGCGGTATTGGTATCATCGTTGTGGCGATGGTGTTCCTGCCAGAACTGCGGGTCGGGGGGATGCAGATCTTCCGCTCGGAAGGGTTTGAGACCATGGGGAAAATCCTGCCCCGTGCGCAAGAGATCGCGGGTCAGATATCGCTGATTTACGTGTTTCTTACGGTCGTCTGCGCGCTGGTCTATGCTGGGTTCGGCATGAGCTTTTTTGACGCCGTTGTGCATTCCATGACCACAATCGCAACCGGAGGGTTTTCGAACTACGACAGCTCGTTCGCGCGCTTTTCGGGGCCGATGGAGTATGCTGCGGCTGTCTTCATGATCCTCGCGGCGCTGCCGTTCGTGCGCTATGTACAACTCGCCAACGGCTATACGAGTTCACTATGGCGAGACAGCCAGATCCGCGCGTTTCTCGCGACGATCGCTGTTTTGGTACTGGTGATGTCAGTCTTCCTGACCTGGGTTTTCCCGCATCACTGGGAACAGGCGTTCCGCGAGTCTCTGTTCAACATCACCTCGATCATTTCAGGCACGGGATATGCCAGCGTCGACTACATGGGCTGGGGCAGCTTCCCGGTTATGTTGTTCTTTTTGATCGGCCTGATCGGTGGCTGTGCGGGGTCGACCGCGTGTTCGATCAAGGTGTTCCGATACCAGCTGCTATTCGCTTCGATCAAAACCCAGATCCGGCGCATTCGCTCGCCCCATGGGGTGTTCGTACCGCGCTATGACGGCCGCGCGATCAGCCGCGATGTTCTGACCTCGGTCATGAGCTTCTTCATGTTCTTCGTGCTGTCGATGGGCGTTCTGTCCTGGGCGCTCGCGCTGACCGGGTTGGATTTCATCACCTCGGTGTCGGGCGCGGCCACGGCGCTGGCCAATGTGGGGCCGGGGCTGGGGGATCAGATCGGGCCTGCGGGTAACTTTGCCGGGCTGAATGATGGCGCGAAATGGCTGCTGATCATCGGCATGCTGGTCGGGCGGCTGGAGCTGTTGGCCGTCTACGCAATCTTCACGCGCCAGTTCTGGAGAGGGTGATGAAGCGACCTCTGGGGGCTCAGATATCTCATATGCTGAAGGATCGCGGTGTTGATGTGATCTTTGGCATTCCCGGTGTGCATAACCAAGAGATGTATCGCGGCATCGAAGAGGCCGGGATCACCCATGTTCTGGCCCGGCACGAGCAGGGCGCGGGGTTCATGGCCGATGGCTATGCACGCGCAACGGGCAAGCCGGGTGTGGCCTATGTGATCACCGGGCCGGGGCTGTGCAACATCATGACGCCGATGGGGCAGGCCTATTCGGATTCTGTGCCGATGCTGGTGCTGTCGTCCTGTCTGGACGAGGTGCAGGCGCAGCGCGGGCAGCTACACCAGATGAAGGATCAGCGCGCGGCGGCTGAGACGGTGGCCGACTGGTCCCATCAGGCGCAGGACGCGCAGGCCGCCTATGGGCTGATCGAGCGGGCGTTCGAGGAATTCGAACTGTCGCGTCCACGTCCTAAACACATTCAGGTGCCGATCGCGCAGTTGGAGGCGGATGCCGATCCTGCGCCCTTCCCGAACCAGCCTGCGCTGCGGAACAAGGTGCTGCCGCCGGATGTGGCCTCGGTTCTGTCGCTGTTGAATATCGCGCAGCGGCCCTTGTTCATTCTGGGCGGAGGGTGCCGGTCGAACCTGTGGCGGCAGATCCTGACGCAGTTGGGGGCGGCCTGTTTCACCACCTATGCCGGCCGCGGGCTGGTCGGGGCCGACTATCCGCTGGATTTCGGGTCCATGCTGCCGCGACCGGGCAGCGCCGAGGTGATCGCTTCGGCTGATCTGGTTGTGGTTGTGGGGGCCGAACTGGGCGAGGTCGACCTGTGGCGGCGCGATCTGGGGCACACCGCCAACATGGTGCGCGTCGATCTGGACCCCGAGGTCCTGTCGGATCGCCACCGCGCGGCGGTCAAGCTGCAGGCGGATGGCGAGGGTTTTGCCCATGCGCTGTGGGCCTCGGCTGAGAAGGTGAAGCCCGCGACCGGCTGGTCCGAAGCCGAAGTCAGCGCCGCCCACACCCGCTGGCGGGCTGAGGTGGATGCGGGGCGTCCGGGGATCGTGCCGGTGATCGACGCCTTGCGCGCGGCGATGCCTGCCGAGACGATGATCTATTCGGACATGACCCAGTTCGCCTATGTCGCCAAAGAGGTCTGGGACATGGCCGTGCCCTATCACTGGCACCACCCGACCGGGTTTGGCACGCTGGGCTATGCTCTGCCTGCCGGGATCGGTGGGGCCGTGGCGCGGCGGGGCAAACCGACCGCAGTGATCGCGGGGGATTACGGGTTCCACTATACAATGCAAGAGCTTGGCGTTGCGGTGGAACTTGGTCTGTCGCTGCCCATCATCCTGTGGGACAACGGCAAGCTGAAAGAGATCGAGGACAGCATGGTGCGCGGCCAGATCGCACCCAATGCGGTCGTTGCCCGCAACCCGGATTTCTGCAAGCTGGCCGAGGCGTTCGGAGCCTTGTCTGCCGCGCCGGGGACGCTGGAGGAGATGCAGGAGGCCGTGCGCGCCGCGTTTGAGGCCGAGGGGCCAACACTGATCCGGGTGACGCCGGACATCCTGTAAGTCCAAGAAAAAAGGCGCCGCACCGGGGTGCAGCGCCTTTTCATCAATCCCGACAGCTTAGTCCCAGCAGTGAACCAGAACGGTCATGCCATTGGCA
The DNA here is from genome assembly GCF_056535465.1 of Ruegeria sp. G7. Taxonomy (NCBI): domain Bacteria; kingdom Pseudomonadati; phylum Pseudomonadota; class Alphaproteobacteria; order Rhodobacterales; family Roseobacteraceae; genus Ruegeria; species Ruegeria sp. G7. The sequence continues at coordinate 2,575,491 of NZ_JBQFIL010000001.1, forward strand.
CGGCGGCTCAGTTCATTCGGCGAAATCTGGGCCGAAGCCTGCGCGGGCTGGCCAGCGATGCCTGCCTTGGTCAGAACTTCGGTCAGACGATCCACATCGGCGGCAAGGCTGACCGAACCGGGCAGGGCGCGCCCATCCGATGGCTTGGGCAGCAACATGCCGACGACGCTGCCGCTGTCGTCAAAGACCGGCCCGCCCGCGTCTCCGGGCTGCGACGCCAGTGCAAGGCGCTTGACGCCATCTTCGCCATTCAGACCGCGGATATCTGCGATTTCGCCAAAGGTCAGGGTGGGGGCTCCCAACGCGCCTTCGTAGGAAAAGCCCGAAACGGTGACCGGAGACTGGATGCGCGGCGGGTCCGCCCGGAACTCGGCAACGCTAATCGGCGCGAGCGTCTGTTTGGGGCGCAGAACGGCGATGCCGAGGGCTGCGTCCTGCCATGCGACCTGCAGCTCCTGATCGCCGTCCAGCGTGATGCGGGTGCAACTGTCGGCGGCCTCGGCGACGGTCAGAACCGTGCCGTTGGTGTCGGCAAAGAAGCCTGAGCGTGACAGGCGCGGTTTGCGGATTTGCAGGCCCGAGATCAGATCGATGCGCTGCTCTGCATCCGCCCCGGCACCGGCATCCAGCACCGCATCGGTGGCGGTAAAGCTGGCCCGCATCGCGGCCAGAACGCGGGCGCGGCGGGCGTCGTCGCCTTCGGGCCAGACCAGCGTGAAACCTTTGATCTTGCCGTCTTTCAGCCCCGCCTGCGTGTAGGAAACGATCCCGTTGCCGCGTCCTTCGATGGTAAAGCTGTTGCCGCGCAGGGCGCGCTCGCCATCCAGCGGGATGATCTCAAGCGACTGCATCACCTGATAGAGCGCGCGGAGGGTGGCGGGTGAGCCCTCTTGCGAGATCAGCAGCGCCTTGGCGTCCAGATCGGAACTGGGTTTGAAATGTGCGAAGGGGGCCTCGTACCGGTCGAACTCCAGAACGCCCAGCGGTAGGTCCAGTTCAATCCCGGCTTGCGGGTCGGTGTATTGCTTCATTCCGACACTGATCAGCGGGGCGTTGTAGTCGTCCAGCAGGGTCTTGCGCTGCAGGGTGGTCAGAACGCCCGTGGCCTCGAACCCGTTGAACCGCTGCCAATCGCTCATCGAGCGGCGGGTGCCTTGGCCGAAGGCACCGTCAATGGTCGAGTTGTAGAACCCGGCGGCCTGCAGCGCGGTCTGCAGGTCTTTGCGCTCTTGCGCCGTCAGCAGGCGTTCGCCCTGCAGCGCCTGTGCGCGGGTTTCGTCCGAGGCTTGAGGCGTCAGACCAGCCTGCGGCTGTTCCTGCGGTTCGGGCTGGACCGGGGGCGTGATCACGCCGCGGTTCAGGATGTTGGCGCCGACGGGCCAGAATTGCTGCCCGAAGCTGCTGGAAAAGGCGATGAAACTGTCTGCGGGGATTTGCCGCTCGGTCCGGTAGACGCGCAGAACCTGCTCGGCATCGTCACGCAAATAAGGACCAATAACAATGGCATACCAGCCAGAGTTCAGGCGAAATCCATTCACATCTGGCAGGGAGTTCGCATAAACCTGCGCCCGGTCCTGTGCTTCGCGCAGCGAGGGCTGTGCCTCGACCTGAACCCAGACGCCCGCGTCCTGCTGAGCAAAAGCGGCGCGCAGGCCGAAGAGGAAAAAGAATGTAATAACCGTAAATACGCGTGTCATTGTCTGCCCGTGTTATGCAGTGTTTTCACTTTGGCGCAGAGTACGCGGAATCGCGGCCTGATTGCCATGCCCGGAATACGGGGAATTCTGGGTGTGGCTGCGCAGCGACAGCAAGGGCGGATTGGCCCGTTGACGCCCCTTGGTGGCTTGCATAGGAAGGGCCGAACCCACCGGAACCCGCCCAAGGGGAATGATATGACCGAACCCAGCAGCGCACCTCGTTCGTTTCAGGAGATCATCCTGCGGCTTCAGACCTATTGGGCCTCGAAAGGCTGCGCGATCCTGCAGCCCTACGACATGGAGGTCGGCGCGGGCACGTTCCACCCGGCGACGACATTGCGTGCTTTGGGGTCCAAGGCGTGGGCCGCAGCTTATGTGCAGCCTTCGCGCCGTCCGACCGATGGGCGTTATGGGGAAAACCCGAACCGGTTGCAGCATTATTATCAGTATCAGGTGCTGATCAAACCCAGCCCGCCGGATTTGCAAGAGCTGTATCTGGGCTCGCTTGAGTCCATCGGCATCGACATGGACCTGCATGATATCCGGTTCGTCGAGGATGACTGGGAAAGCCCCACGCTGGGTGCCTGGGGGCTGGGCTGGGAGGTCTGGTGCGATGGCATGGAGGTCAGCCAGTTCACCTATTTCCAACAGGTTGGCGGCCATGATTGCGCACCGGTTTCGGGTGAGCTGACTTATGGGCTGGAGCGTCTGGCCATGTATGTGCTGGGCATCGATCATGTGATGGACATGCCGTTCAACGATCCTCAGTCCCCCAGCCCGCTGACCTATGGCGACATCTTCAAGCAGACCGAAGAGGAATATGCCCGCTGGAACTTTGACGTGGCCAATACCGAGGTTCTGCTGCGCCATTTCGAAGAGGCCGAGGCCGAGTGTGCCACCATTCTGGCGCAGGAACATGATGATCCCAAGACCGGCAAGCGCATTGTGATGGCGCACCCCGCTTACGATCAGTGCATCAAGGCGTCTCATATCTTCAACCTGTTGGACGCGCGCGGGGTGATCTCGGTGACCGAGCGGCAGGCCTATATCGGCCGCGTCCGCGCGCTGGCCAAGCAATGCGCCGATGCGTTTGTGCAGACCGAGGCCGCAGGGTACGAGGCCTGATGCCGCGCCTAGGCCAGACCGGGCAGCAGCGCCTTGAGGCCGTCGGCGATCATGCTGATCGCAATGGCCGACAGGATCATACCCATAAACCGGCTCATGATCACGCGGGCGTTGTCCGAGAGGCGTTGCGCCAGCCAGGCGGCGTTCCAGAAGGTCACCAGAAGCAACGCAACGACGGTCAGAAAAACACCAATGTAAGCAACGGCCTCAGTCGGGGTCTTGATGTGGTGCGCGTAGAGGATCAGCGTTGTGATCGTGCCGGGGCCGACCAGAATGGGAAAGGCCAGCGGGTAGAACGCGACGGTCTCGGGTTCGGGGTAGCTTTGCTTTTCCCCGTCGGTGCCGTGATGCGAACTGCTTTCGTTGCCGTTCAGCATGTTCAGCCCGATCATCAGAACGACCAGCCCGCCCGCGACGCGCAAGTGATCGACGCTGATGCCAAAGAGCCCCAGCGCCTGACTGCCGATCGAGGCAAAAGCACTGCCAAGAATAATACAGTATATCGCTGTTTTCACGGCGACTTTGCGCTGATCCGCGGCGGGCAGGTTCTGAGTGACGCTCAGAAAAACGGGCAGATTGGTGATCGGGTTCATGATTGCAAACAGCGCGCCAAAGAACCCGACGGCAAGGGTGGTTTCCATATCTGTCGCCTTATATCAGCCCGTAATGGGCTGAAATCTGGATTATTTCCGCACAACATGAAAGAGGCTGCGTAAGAGATGACCGGGAAAGTACTGGCGCTGATCCTTCTGTTCTCGACCGCTTTGGCCGGGGGCGGTATGTATTACCTGCAGGTTTACGGGTTCTACTACGATGTCGAACCGCGGCCGGGGCAGGACGTCGCGCTGCTGGCGCAAGGGGCCGATGCGCCCGAGGCGATCAGCTATACCGCGTTTCAGGCGATTGACGCCGACAGCTCTCCGATCCGGTATCGGGCCTGTTTCGAAACCGATCTGACAGCGGATCAATTGACCGGCTTTACGCCTGTGGACAAGGCCGAGCCGCTGACCGCGCCGGGATGGTTTGACTGCTACGATGCTGTCGCTTTGGCCGATGCGTTGAATTCCGGGCAGGCGCAGGCGTTCATGGGGGTCAAGAACATCCATTACGGCGTTGATCGCATCGTGGCGATCACGCAGGACGGCAAAGGGTATATTTGGCACGCGCTGAACAATTGCGGTGAGAAAGCCTATGACGGCACGGTGGTGGGCGAGGAATGCCCGCCCCGTCCGCAGGAATAGCGCATGGGGCAGGCCGTCGCGATCCCGGATTTTCTGACCGCAACGCTGGGCTTTGCGGTCTACCTGCTGGGGGCCGAGATCAATGCCCGCGTCGCGACCCTGCGCAGCTTCAACATCCCCGAGCCGGTGACCGGAGGTCTGCTGGCCTCGCTGGTGGTGCTGATGCTCTACCTCGTGTTCGGGATTGAGCTGTCCTTTGGTCTGACCGCGCGGGACTTCCTGCTAGTGCTGTTCTTTGCCGGGATTGGTTTGAACGCCCGGCTGTCGGATTTGATTGCGGGCGGCAAGCCGTTGCTTTTGTTGTTGGTATTGACCCTCCTGACCATCGTTGCGCAGAACGTCATCGGTGCTGGTGGGGCGGTTCTGTTTGGATACCCGGCGCAGGCGGGCGTGCTGTTCGGCTCCGCCGCGCTGATCGGCGGACATGGCACCGCGATTGCATGGGCGCCCGAAGTGGCCGAGGCGACAGGGCTGGCGGGCGCGACTGAACTGGGCGTGGCGGTGGCGACCTTGGGTCTGGTACTGGCGGCACTGGTCGGCGGCCCCATCGCGCGGCTGCTGGTCGAGGGCCGCAAGCTGAGCCCCAGCCGCCCAGAGGAAGAGCATACCGTCGGTCTGCCCGATGAGGTTGACGCAAAAACGGCGATTGATCATCAGACCATCATGCGGGTGCTGCTGCACCTGAACCTTGCGATTATCGCGGGCTATATCCTCAGCGATTTTATCAGCGCAGCCGGGCTGAAACTGCCCCTGTTCGTGCCTTGCCTGATCATGGGCATTGTCATCGCCAACCTGCGCAGCGCGCTGTTCCCCAAAGCGTCGCCCGTGTCGCGCACACCGTCCTTGGCGCTGATCTCGGAATTCGCGCTGGGCGCGTTTCTGGCTATGTCGCTGATGAGCCTGCAACTGTGGACCATCGCAGAGCTTGGCCTCGCCATCGCCGTGATCATGACCGCCCAGACCCTGTTCGCGGTGGCTTTCGTGCTGTGGGTGCTGTTCCCGCTGATGGGTTCGAACTACCGCGCCGCCGTGCTGGCTGCCGGGTTCGGAGGCTTCGCCCTGGGCGCAACCCCGACCGCAATTGCCAATATGACCGCAGTCACCAAGCGATATGGCCCGTCGCCTATTGCCTTTATTGTGCTGCCCCTTGTATCCGCCTTCTTTGTGGATATCGCCAATGCCATCGTCATCCAGACGATTGTAAGTTTCTAAGGACCGACTATGCCCGACCTGCTGATCGAACTGTTTTCCGAAGAGATCCCCGCGCGGATGCAAGCCCGCGCCGGTGAGGACCTGAAAAAGCGGATCACCGACGGTCTGGTCGAGGGCGGTCTGACCTATGCCTCTGCCGCTGCTCTGACCACGCCGCGCCGCCTGACGCTGGCTATAGAAGGGCTGCTGGCAGAAAGCCCCACCATCCGCGAAGAACGCAAAGGCCCCAAGGTCGGCGCGCCGGACAAGGCAATCGAAGGCTTCCTGCGCGGCGCGGGCCTGACCCGCGACCAGTTAGAAGAACGCGACACGCCCAAGGGTGCGGTCTATTTCGCCACCATCGAAAAACCGGGCCGTCCGGCGGCCGAGATCGTGGCCGAGGTGCTCGAGGCCACCATCCGCAACTTCCCATGGCCCAAGTCGATGCGCTGGGGCGCGGGGTCGATGCGGTGGGTGCGGCCTTTGCATTCGATCCTGTGCATCCTCAGCGATGAGGCGGGCGCTCAGGTCGTACCGCTTGAGGTTGAAGGGATCGCCTCCGGCGACACGACCGCAGGCCACCGTTTCATGGCCCCGAACCGGTTCGCGGTGACATCGTTCGAGGATTACGCCGCCAAGCTGAAACGCGCCTTTGTGGTGCTGTCGCCCAGCGAGCGCGCCGAGCATATCTGGAACGACGCGCAGAACCTCGCCTTTGCCGCTGGTCTGGAAGTGGTCGAGGACAAGGGCTTGCTGGCCGAGGTCGCGGGTCTGGTCGAATGGCCCGTGGTGCTGATGGGGCAGATCGATGACGAATTCCTCGACCTGCCGCCCGAGGTGCTGCAGACTTCGATGAAAGAGCATCAGAAGTTCTTTTCGGTGAAGAACCCCAAGACGGGTCGGATTGAACGGTTCATTACCGTTGCCAACCGCGAGACCGCCGATAATGGCGCGACCATTCTGGCTGGGAACCAGAAGGTGCTGTCGGCCCGTCTGGCCGATGCGAAATTCTTCTGGGAGAACGACCTGCGCATCGTGCAGTCCGACGGGTTCGAACCATGGGTCGAGAAGCTGGATGCCGTGACCTTCCACGCCAAGCTGGGCTCTCAGGGTGAACGCGTGAACCGGATCGCGGCGCTGGCGCATGAACTGGCTTCGGCGGTCGGGGCCGATCCTGCGCTGGCGATGATGGCGGCGCAGGGGTGCAAGGCGGATTTGTCATCCGAGATGGTGTTCGAATTCCCCGAGTTGCAGGGCCTGATGGGCCGCTACTATGCGGATGCCGCCGAATTGCCTGCAGAAGTGGGGCAGGCGAGCGAGGAGCATTATTCGCCGCTGGGCCCGTCCGATGACGTGCCGACCGCGCCGGTCTCCGTGGCGGTGGCGCTGGCCGACAAGCTGGATACGCTGACCGGGTTCTGGGCGATTGATGAGAAACCGACCGGGTCGAAAGACCCGTTCGCCCTTCGTCGTGCGGCGTTGGGGGTTATTCGGTCTGCCGTTGTTAACGAGCTTCGGCTGAGTTTATTGACACCGTTCAGAATTCAGGTTGAACGCAATCAAGAGGCCGCGCGGTCAAGGACGATCGACGATATCCAAGATTTTGACAGTATCAAAGACTTGGATCCTATCGGTCGAGCGGATGAGAGCGATCCTGCGAAGATAGCTGATGACCTCCTCTCCTTCTTCCACGACCGCCTCAAGGTCTTCCTCCGCGACGAAGGCATCCGCCACGATGTCATCGATGCCTGTATCGCGATGGAGGGCAATGACGACCTCAACCTGCTGGTCAAACGCGCCCGCGCGCTGAATGCGGTGATTGCGACCGAGGATGGGGAGAACCTCGTGCAGGGGTTCAAACGGGCCAATAACATCCTGTCTCAGGCGGAAGAGAAGGATGGGGTGGAATACTCCTACGGGGCGGATGTGAAATTCGCCGAAACCGACAGCGAGAAGGCGCTGTTCGCCGCGCTGGATGCGGCGCAGGCGCAGATCGATCCGGCCTTGAAGGCCGAGGATTTCCCGGCTGCTATGGCTGCGATGGCGGCGCTGCGGGCTCCGGTCGATGCGTTCTTTGAGGATGTGCAGGTCAATACCGACAATGACATCCTGCGGCGCAACCGTCTGAACCTGCTGAGCCAGATCAGACAGGTCTGCTCCAGCGTTGCCGATCTGACCAAGATCGAGGGATAACGCCCTTGCGCCAAGGGCGCAGGGGCTTATGCTGCGGTGAAACCAAAAGGTGCCGCAGTGCAGAATAATCCGCAGACCACGCTTATCACTCCAAAAGCGCCCGTTGCCGCCAACACCCATGGCGGGCGGGCAAAATGCCTTCAACGGCTGGTCCGACTGGACATGCCGGTGCCGCGCACAGTGGCGCTGTCTTTTGACGCGGTGCAGCAGATTGCCAAGGGCGACATGCCCGATATCGCGGCCATCATGGAGCAGTTCGACGCCGAGGCGTTGTTATGTGTGCGGCCTAGCTCGGAAGACCCTGATTGGGGCGGGCCGGGGGCGGTTCTGAACATCGGTATGAACGACGCACGCTATCTGGACTTGTCGGCGGATATGGGGGCTGACGCGGCAGCTGCGCTATATCTGCGGTTCGTCCAAAGCTATGCGATTCATGTCGCGCGTCTGGATGCGGATGTGTTCGACGATATCGAGGCGGACGGTCGCGAGGGGCTGAGCCTGTCGCTGCGTGCCTACGAAGATGAAACCGACGAGACATTCCCGCAGGACCGTGGTGAGCAATTGATCGGGGTGCTGCGATCGATGGCACGGGCTTGGGATGGGACTTCGGCCCGCTTGTTGCGGCAGGCCAAGGGCGCACCTGCGGATGCCGGACTTGGTTTGGTGATCCAAGAGATGATACCGGGCGTCGGTCAAGGCGAATGCGGTTCGGGCGTGTTGCAACTGATCGACCCGGCCACCGGCATGACGCAGATCACGGGGCGCTATCTCAGCCAGAGCCAGGGGCGCGATGCGCTGGGGGAAGGGGTTTCGGCGCTCTATCTTGAGAAGGATGAGCGGGGGCGCTCGCTTGAAGATGTGGCACCTGAGGCGTTTGCTGATCTCAAGGCTCACGCGGCGCTGATGCGGAAAAAGCTGCGCGAAGAGATGCAGGTGGAGTTTGTGGTCCAGAATGGCGATGTGCACATTCTGGATGGTGTGCGCGTTCAACGCGGTTCGCGCGCGGCGATGCGGATTGCGGTGCGGCTGGCCGAAGACGGGATCATCCCGCCGCAAGAGGCCGTCATGCGGATCGACCCGCATTCGCTGAATGAGCTGCTGCACCGGCAGGTCCACCCCGGGGCAGAGCGTGATGTCCTGACGACCGGCATCGCCGCCAGCCCCGGTGCGGCCACCGGCCGGATCGTATTCACCGCCGCCGAGGCGCAGGCCAGTGCCGCGCGTGGCGAGCCTTGCGTACTGGTGCGGCGCGAGACGTCTCCGGAAGATGTGCGTGGGATGCACGCCGCTGTGGCGGTACTGACCGAAAAGGGCGGTATCACCAGCCATGCGGCGGTGATTGGTCGGGGGCTGGGTCTGCCCTGCATCGTTGGCGCCTCCGAGATGCGGTTTCAGACCAAAAAGAAAATGCTGAGTGCGCCGGACGGACGTGTGTTCAAGACCGGAGACATCCTGACCATCGATGGCACCTCGGGTCAGGTTCTGGCCGGGCAGCCCGAGATGCTTGAGGCGGCGCTGGACGATTGCTTCCAGACCCTGATGGGCTGGGCTGACGCCGAACGTGACATTGCCATCCGTGCCAATGCCGACACGCCTGCGGATGCGCAAACGGCGCGGAATTTTCAGGCCGAAGGGATCGGTTTGTGCCGGACCGAGCATATGTTCTTTGATCCCGGCCGCCTGACTGTGATGCGCGAGATGATCTTTGCGCAAACGCCCTCGGGCCGGGCGGCTGTGCTGGAACGCCTGTTGCCGATGCAGCGGCAGGACTTTGTACAACTGTTCCGCATCATGGAGGGGCAGCCGGTCTGCATCCGCTTGTTCGACCCACCACTGCACGAGTTCTTGCCGACTACTCGTAGCGGTCAGCGTGAACTGGCTGAGGCGCTGGATCTACCCGTTTCGGACGTGGAGCGCCGGGTTGAGGCGATGCGGGAATACAACCCCATGCTGGGCCTGCGTGGGGTGCGCCTGGGTGTGACTGTCCCCGAAATCTACGACATGCAGGCCCGCGCCATCTTCGAGGCGACGCTGGATGCCAGTAAGGACGGTGCTCCGGTGGTGCCCGAGGTGATGATCCCTCTGGTCTCGGCCAAGCGCGAGGTGGAGCTGGTCAAGGCGCGCATCGATGCGGTCGCTGCCGAGGTAGCCTCGGAACGCGGGCAGGAGTTTGATTACCGGCTGGGTGTCATGGCAGAAACGCCGCGGGCCTGTCTGCGGGCAAATGAAATTGCACCGCATACCTCATTCCTCAGCTTCGGGACCAACGATTTGACCCAGATGACCTATGGCCTGTCGCGCGACGATGCGGGGCGGTTCATGTCGGCATATGTCCGCTTAGGCGTGTTTAACGAAGATCCGTTTCACGTTCTGGATGCAGATGGGGTGGGTGAGTTGCTGAAACTGGGGGCTGAACGTGGCCGCCAAGCACAACCAGACGTTACACTTTCTGTCTGTGGCGAGCATGGGGGCAACCCCGAATCAATCGCCATCTGTCGGGCGCTGGGATTCGACTATGTGTCCTGTTCGCCGTTCCGGGTGCCGGTCGCTCGGCTGTCTGCCGCTCAGTTGGCGATTTCGTCCAAACTTGGGGGTTGACTAACTGTCTCCCCTCTAGAAATAGTGGCTAATGAAACGTTCCGCTGTCGATGAATTTTGACCGCGTGAGCGATTTTTTTCTTGCTTTTTTCAGAAAGCTGGACGTGTGCCCCTAAGTGGGGTATCAGCCTCGTCGCGCCCGCCGGGGGAGGGTTTGGCGCGTTTGTGCCTGTGCGAGGTTATCTGATGAGACGCTACATATTGGCTGTTGCCGTGGGGGCCACAGCCTTGCTGCCGAGTTTGTCCGTCGCTGAGAAGCCGGACGACAACACATCTGCTGATTTGGTTGCTCGTAACGAGCTGCCAGCGCAAAATTTCCGCGACTATCTGAAGCTGTTCCAGCCGCGTAAGTCGCAGGAAAAGACTGAGGTTTCCTACACCAAGGATTGGTTGGACCAGCAACCCAAAGCGACCGGAGACCAAGGTTTCCGCTGTCTCGCTGAGGCACTTTATTTCGAGGCGCGCGGCGAAAGCGTGCGCGGCCAGTTCGCGGTGGCCGAGGTGATCCTGAACCGTGTTGACAGCGGCCGGTTTCCAGACACGCTGTGTGGTGTGATCAATCAGGGCACGGGCAAACGGTACCAGTGTCAGTTCACATATACCTGCGACGGCCAGAAAGAAGTCATCCGCGAAAAACGCGCCTATGAACGTGTGTCCAAAGTCGCGCGCGCTGCGATTGACGGTATCGCCGAAGAGATGACGGCGGGGGCCACACATTATCACACCAAGGCGGTCAAGCCGTCCTGGTCGCGGGTCTACAAGGAAACCGCGCGCATCGGCGTGCATATTTTCTACCGCCACAACTATCGCACCGCGAGCAACTGATTGACGCACCAGCGCTGGAAGGGTGCTGGTGTGCTGGGGTTTTCGCCTTATGTTGCGGGCCAGGAGGTCCGCAATGTCATTATCCCGCAGACAATTCTTAAGCTCGGCACTGGCCGTGTCGATGCTGCCGCGTGCCACAATGGCATCCGTCGAAACCTTGGCTGCGCAGCAGACACGCCAGCAGATCGCACCAGACGGCTATCCCGCGACCTCGGTCTGGAGCTATGGCACAGGCGTTCCTGGCCCTGAAATCCGCCTGCAGCAGGGCGCGCGCGTACAGCGACGGTTGGAGAATACGCTGCCTCAGGCGACGTCGGTTCATTGGCATGGTATTCGGATCGACAATGCGATGGATGGTGTGCCCGGGCTGACGCAGGATGCGGTCCCGACAGGGGGCCGTTTTGACTATGATTTCGTTGTCCCGGATGCGGGAACCTATTGGTATCACGCCCACAACCGCTCGGTCGAGCAGGTGGCGCGGGGGCTCTATGGCCCGCTGATCGTGGACGAGGCGGCTGGGCCGGATGTCGATCAGGACCTGACGTTGATGCTGGATGACTGGCGGCTGGATCCCGAAACCGGGCAGATCACCGATGATTTCGACAATGGTCATGACCAAAGCCACGCCGGGCGTTTGGGCAATCTTGTTGTGGTAAACGGGCGGTTTGATCCGTCTTATCCCGTGAAATCCGCCGAGCGCCTGCGCCTGCGGCTGATCAACGCCGCCAACGCGCGGATTTTCGACGTGGCGCTGGACGGGCTGACGGGATGGATCGTAGCGCTGGACGGGATGCCGCTAGAGGCCCCGCTGCCCATCGAAGACCGCTTTCCGCTAGCGCCGGCTCAGCGCGCGGATCTGATTGTCGATGTCATGATCGAGGATGGGCAGACCGCAAGTGTCGTGAGCGTCGAGCGGGACGGGGCGTTTGGGTTGGTTCGGTTCGACGTGGTCGGGACATCAGCAACGGTGGCGCGGAGCGGTGTTCGGCCCTTGCCCGCGAACCCGCTGCCCGCGGTGGAGTTGCAGGATGTGCAAACGCATCGCATGACGCTGCAGGGCGGGGCAATGCGCTGGCTGGAAAGCGCCGTTCTGGGTGAGACCACGCTTTCGGGCCGTGAACTGGCGCAGCTGGGGCGGTTCTGGGCGCTAAATGGCTATGCAGAACGGCCCGCTGATCCGTTTCTTGATGCGCAGTTGGGCGACACTCATATCATTGAGTTTGTAAACGAAACGGCCTTTCCGCACGCGATGCACCTGCACGGGCATCATTTCCAGCTGATCCTGCCCGATGGCAGTCTGGGGCCGTGGCGCGATACGGTTCTGGTCGATCGGGGCCAGACCCGGCAGATTGCATTGGTGGCCGACAATCCCGGTGACTGGCTATTGCATTGCCATATGCTGGGCCATGCCGCGGCGGGGATGATGAGCTGGTTCCGGGTGACCTGACGCCGCATTCGATGGCTGGAAAGGCGTTTGTTGCGGTGCTATACGCCCGGCAAACGCCTAAATTGGGCAGATCAGTCCAACCGAGCCCGAAAAGGTCCGTCAGATGAGTTCCGAAATCCGCCTTGCCTTTGCGCACCCGTCCGAGCGCTCTGAGGCGACCGCATCGCGTGGCCCTCTGGATCGCATCTCGCTGCGCGATCATATCGTCGAGGTCGAGATCGGGGCCTTTCAGGCTGAACGCGGCACCACGCAGCGCATCTGTTTCAATATCGTGGTCGAGGTGCGCCCGCTGACCGACCCAATCGACGATGACGTGGATCGCATCCTGTCCTATGACCGGGTGACTGAGGCGATTGCGTTCGAACTGGCCGCTGAACGTCTCAACCTGCTTGAGACGCTGGCGGATCGCGTGGCGGAGCGGATATTGCTTGAGCCTCAGGCTGTAAGAGCCTTTGTGCGCATCGAAAAATTGGATCGTGGCCCCGGTGCGTTGGGGGTTGAGATCGTGCGCGGGAAAGATGCGGGCCATCATGAAATCACCGAAGAAGAACGCCCCCATCCCCGGCTGGTGTTCCTGTCGAACGAGGCGATTGCCTCGGGCAATCTGACCGGCTGGATCGACCAGCTTGAGAACCGCCAGCGCCCGCTGATCCTGTGTGTCGGGGCCTCTGATCTGGTTGTGCCGCAGACGGGGCACGCGATGACCCAGCGCCGCATCGACCTGCTGGCGATTGAGCAGAACGCCTGGGTTCTGGCCGCGCGGGATCATCGTTGCGTGGTGGTCTCGACCCGGACCGAGCTGGATTGGGCGATGAAAAACGGTCAGATTTGCGTCTGGGCCCCGTCCAAGATCGTTTTGGATGCCGTAGACGGCCCCTCGGCGGCTCCGTCGGACGCGGTGGCGCTGGCGGCATGGTTTGCCGCAACTTTTGAAGCTAGCGAGATGCTGGTGATCGGGGGCGACCTGCCGGAAGCACCCAAAACACCGCTGCGCGCGGTTCCGGTGGAGCAGGCGCAGCTGTGACCGTCTACTACCGACCGCTGGTGCAGCATGGGCCGCTGCGTCCGGAGGGAGCGGTGTCGTTGGCCGGGCAACCCTTGTGGTTTACGCATGCTGAATGTCTGCAGCGGAGCAAGGCGCCTCGCGTTGTTGAAATTGATGCAATACCAGAGGCTTGTCTGCATAAGCTCACGCGGCTGCGCGCGCCTGTTTCCGGGCTGGATATGGCGCAACCGCAGATCATGGGCATTCTGAACGCCACGCCCGACAGCTTTTCGGATGGTGGCGTTCACAACTCGGTCGAGGCCGCCCGCGCTGCCGCCGCTGCGATGGTGGCGCATGGGGCGAGCATTCTGGATATCGGTGGAGAATCCACCCGACCTGGTGCCAGTTTTGTTCCCGAGGACGAAGAGATCGCCCGTACACAGCCTCTGATCGAAGCCATTCGGGCCGAGACCGACGCCCTGATCTCAATCGACACGCGCAAGGCCAGCGTCGCCCGTGCTGCGCATCAGGCCGGAGCGGGGCTGATCAACGATGTCTCAGGCTTCACCTTTGATCCGCAGCTTGCGCCGTTTTGCGCCAGCATCGGTGCGCCGGTTTGCGTGATGCACATGCAGGGCGATCCGGCCACGATGCAGGACGATCCGCAGTATGATGACGTGCTGTTGGACGTCTATGACTTCCTTGAGGCGCGGATTGCGCATCTGGAAAGCCTCGGCCTGAGCCGCGATCTGATTATCGTCGATCCGGGCATAGGTTTTGGCAAAAACACCGAGCATAACCTGACCCTGTTGCGCAATCTCAGCCTGTTTCACGGGCTGGGCTGCCCGATCCTGCTGGGCGTGTCTCGTAAAGGCATCATCGGTGAAATCGGCAAAGAGCCGCGCAAGGACGCCCGTGCGCCGGGATCAATCGCCGTGGCTCTGGCGGGATTGTCCCAAGGCGTGCAGATTATACGTGTCCATGACGTGGCCGAGACCGCTCAGGCCTTGCGTTTATGGGCGGCCGTCCGTTAACCCGGGCACAAGTTAGTGTTAGGAGTCTAGGTTCATGCGCAAGCTGTTCGGAACCGACGGGGTGCGGGGCACCGCCAATACCCATCCGATGACCGCTGAGATGGCCCTGCGCATCGGGGCCGCCGTGGGCCGGTATTTTCGCCGGGACGCAGGTGGCGTGCACCGGGTTGTCATTGGCAAGGACACGCGGCTGTCGGGCTACATGCTTGAAAATGCGCTGACGGCGGGGTTGACCTCGACCGGGATGAACGTGCTGCTGCTGGGGCCGGTGCCGACGCCTGCGGTTGGGCTGATGACCCGGTCGATGCGAGCCGATCTGGGTGTGATGATCTCGGCCAGCCATAACCCGGCAGAGGATAACGGGATCAAGTTTTTCGGGCCGGACGGGTTCAAGCTGTCGGATCAGGCCGAACTTGAGATCGAACGGTTGATCGAAGAGGGCGTAAATCCGGCGCAGGCCAAGAATATTGGCCGCGCCCGCCGGGTCGATGACGCACGGTTCCGCTATGGCGAGCGGGTGAAATCCTCGTTGCCGCGCGACGTTCGGCTGGATGGGCTGAAAGTCGTGATCGACTGTGCCAACGGTGCGGCGCACCGGACGGCTCCGGAAGTGCTGTGGGAGTTGGGCGCTGACGTCATCCCGATTGGCGTCGCCCCGAATGGCAAGAACATCAATCTGGACTGTGGATCGACCAAGCCGCGCGTGGCGGCGGAAACCGTTGTGGCTCATGGTGCGGATGTGGGCATCTGCCTGGATGGTGATGCCGACCGGGTTGTGGTTATTGATGAAACTGGTGCGATTGCAGATGGCGATCAACTGATGGCCCTTTTGGCGGGTGCGTGGTCGCGCGCTGACCGGCTAAAGGGCGGTGCCCTGGTGGCGACGGTGATGTCGAATCTGGGTCTGGAACGGCATCTGGCCGGGCAGGGGCTGCGGCTTGAACGCACAGCCGTTGGCGACCGCTATGTGGTCGAGCGGATGCGCGAAGGCGGTTTCAATCTGGGCGGGGAACAATCGGGCCATATCGTCATGAGCGACTATGCCACCACCGGCGATGGGTTGATGGCTGGCCTGCATTTTCTTGCCGAGATGGTGCTGTCGGAAAAGAAAGCCTCGGAACTGGCACATCAGTTTGAGACCGTTCCGCAATTGCTGAAGAATGTACGGTTCACGGCGGGACAAACGCCGCTTGAGGCGGCGAACGTCAAAACTGCGATCTCCGATGCCGAAGCGCGGTTGAATGGGCAGGGTCGTCTGCTGATCCGCAAGTCAGGCACCGAACCTTTGATCCGTGTAATGGCAGAATGCGAGGATGCGGCCCTGTTGACAAAGGTGGTCGATGGCATTGTGGCCGAGGTCGAGGCAGCGGCGGGTTAACGCCCGATCAGCATCTTGCGCAGGCTGAACCACTGGCTGATGGCCAGCCCGCACAGGATCATGACCAGTGCGATGAAAAAGCGCAGCGGTAGGGCCTCGGACAATATCCACGCTCCGAACACCATCGACCAGATGGGTACCTGATAGTTCACCAAGGTCATGAATACCGATCCCGCGCTGAGGATGATCGACACGCGCAGCAGCGTGGCGAAAGCCGTGGGAATCAGGCCCAAAACGATGATCGCCAGCCCCGAACGGGCGCCTTGCCATGATGGCAGCCCTTCGGTCATGACCATGATCGGCAGAAGGATGACTGCGCCCACGACCAGCGTCAGGGCTGACAGAACCACCGGATCAATCGGTGGGCAGCGGCGGGTGAAAATCGACGAACTCGCATAGCAAAGCGCTGCTCCGACGCAGGCCAGTTGCGCCAGCGGTTCGGCCCCCTGACCCAGTTGTGCCAGTCCCGGCCCGATCAGCACCAGCGCACCCGAGAAACCCAAAGAGACCCCGACCAACCGGCGCAGATTCATGGGCTCGTCCGAGAAGAAATGCGCAAGCGGCAAAACCATGAGCGGAACCGCAGCCATGGACAGGCCCGCGAAGGCTGAGGGCACATATTGCTGCCCCCAGCTTAGCAGGACAAAGGGCAGGGCGGTGGACAGCACTCCGATCACCGTGATCGAGGTCCACAAGGCCCCGTCAATGCGCGGCAATCTGCGCCCGGTCAGCCGCATCAGCACCAGCAACATGACCGCACCCAATGTGGTGCGCGCAGTGGCCACGGTCACCGGGCCATAGCCTTCCAGCGCTATGGCGACGACCATAAACGTCGCGCCCCAGATCAAACCCAGAGCGATGACGCCGCCCCAGTCACGGTGGTTGGGTTGTTGAACCATTCCATCCCCTTATCCCGCAACTCGGGCAGTGTCACGGGGTGTTCTTGACTTAATGTTAGCTTTGACTTACCGTTAGTAATGGCTTACCAAGATGTGTTTTCAACGCTGGGCGATGCCACCCGCCGTCAGGTTTTTGAGGCCGTCGCCGCTCGCCCCCGCGCAGTCGGGGATTTGGCCGCAGACCTGCCGGTCAGCCGCCCTGCGGTATCCCAACATCTGAAGGTTTTGTCCGATGCCGGTCTGGTCATTTGCCGCGCCGAAGGCACGCGCCGAATCTACGCCGCTCGGCCCGAAGGTCTGGCAGAGATGCGCGCTTGGCTGGAGCGGTACTGGTCAGATGTATTGCAGAGCTTTGCAGCCGAGGTGAACGAAGGACAAGGCGGATGATCGACCCCATCATCAAGACCATCGTTGTGAACGCAACGCCGGACCGGGCGTTTGGTGTCTTTGTGAACCGGATCGCCAAGTGGTGGCCGCTGGAGGGCCACGCCGTTTCAGCAGCTAAAGGGCAGGCTGCGCTGGCGGTTGTGATCGAACCCCGGGTCGGCGGCGCGATTTATGAGACCATGTTCGACGGAACGCGCGAGGATTGGGGAGAGGTGCTTGTCTTTGAAGAAGGTCGGCGACTGGCGTTCAGTTGGCAGCCGGGCACCAACAAGAATCGCCCGACCCGGGTGGAGGTGGCCTTTGAAGCGCAAGACGTGGCGCAGACAAAAGTCACACTGACCCATTCGGGTTGGGAGGTCTGGGCAAGCGACGCGCCCGACAAGCGCTCCGGATATGA
Source organism: Ruegeria sp. G7 (assembly GCF_056535465.1). Taxonomy (NCBI): domain Bacteria; kingdom Pseudomonadati; phylum Pseudomonadota; class Alphaproteobacteria; order Rhodobacterales; family Roseobacteraceae; genus Ruegeria; species Ruegeria sp. G7. The sequence goes on from NZ_JBQFIL010000001.1 coordinate 2,592,888, forward strand.
CAGCGGCTGGGATTACGTGCTGGGCGACTGCTACGCGAATGCCGTCGCCAACTAGAAAGGGCGACCGCGCGGGCCGCCCTTTCGCTGACTAAAGTCAGTCTCAGTTCTTTTCTTTGTCGACCATTTTACCGGCCGAGATCCAGGGCATCATGGCGCGCAGTTTGGCGCCGGTTTCCTCGACCATATGCTCGTCATTAGCGCGACGGGCCGCTTTGATGGTGGGCTGACCCACCGCGTTTTCCAGCATGAAGTCGCGAACGAATTTGCCCTGTTGGATGTCGCTGAGGACCTCTTTCATACGCGCTTTGGTCTCGTCGTATTTCAGGATGCGCGGGCCGGTGACGTACTGGCCGTACTCTGCCGTGTTCGAGATCGAGTAGTCCATGTTGGCGATGCCGCCTTCATAGATCAGGTCAACGATCAGCTTCACTTCGTGCAGACACTCGAAATAGGCCATTTCGGGCGCGTAACCGGCTTCGACCAGCGTTTCAAAGCCGCAGCGGATCAGTTCAACCAGACCGCCGCACAGAACGGCCTGCTCACCGAACAGGTCGGTTTCGCATTCTTCGCGGAAGTTGGTTTCGATGATGCCCGAACGACCGCCGCCGATGGCCGAGCAATAGGACAGGCCAATTTCCAGCGCTTTGCCGGTTTCGTCTTTGTCAACGGCCACCAGACAGGGCACGCCGCCGCCTTTGGTGTATTCGCCGCGCACGGTGTGGCCGGGGCCTTTGGGGGCCATCATGATGACGTCGACACCCTCTTTCGGCTCGATCAGGCCGAAGTGGACGTTCAAGCCGTGGGCAAATGCGATGGCAGCGCCGGGCTTGATGTTGTCGTGGACGTATTTCTTATAGGTCTCGGCCTGCAGTTCGTCGGGCATGGTGAACATGATCAGGTCGCACCAGGCGGCGGCATCTGCGATGCTCATGACCTGCAGGCCTTCGGCTTCGGCTTTCTTGGCCGAGGGCGAGCCTTCGCGCAGGGCGACGACAAGGTTCTTGGCACCCGAGTCGCGCAGGTTCAGCGCGTGGGCGTGGCCTTGGCTGCCATAGCCCAGGATGGCCACTTTCTTGTCTTTGATCAGGTTGATGTCGCAATCGCGATCGTAATAGACGCGCATTTTGCCGGTCCTTTCAGTTTCGATTGCGGCGTTTCTATCCTGAGCTTTGGGTATTGGCGAGAGCGTTGGGATCGAGTATTTGAGAAAAAGATGAAGAATAATTCTTCAAATAAAAAATATGTGAAAAAATCATGCTTGATGATGTTGATCGGCGTATTCTGCGCCAGTTTCAGGCCGAACCCAGCCTGACCACGGCAGAACTGGCCGAGCGCTGCCGCATCAGTACCGGCGTCTGCTGGCGGCGGATCGAGAAGATGCAGGCCGCAGGGGTGATCGAGGGGCAGGAGGCCGTTATCGACTGGGCGGCGCTGGGATACGCGGTCGAGGTGTCGTTGCGGGTGACGCTGGACAAGACGCAAGCGCGGGCATTCGACGAATTCACCGCTGCGGCGCGCGAGGTGCCCGAGGTGATCGAGATCCAGACCTTTCTGGGCCGGGTCGATGTGCGCCTGTCGGTTCTGGCGCGGGACATGAACCATTATCAGCAGGTCTATCGCGACCGTATTCTGATCCTGCCGCATATCGCCGATATTGAGGCGCTGATGCATATCGCGCGGGTCAAGCGGGATGAGGTGCTGCCGGTATGATCGAGTTGGATGAGATCGACCGCAAGATTCTGCGGGCCTTGGTGCAGGATGCCACGCAAAGCGCGGGTGCGCTGGGGCGGCGTTTTGGGCTGTCTCAGCCTGCGACGTGGCGGCGGATTCGCAGGCTAGAACAGGCGGGTGTGATCAAGGGGCGACGGCTGCGCCTGAATGCCGAGGCGCTTGGTTTTGGTGTGACCGTGTTTCTGGGGGTGAAGCTGGCGCGCAAGGGCCAGGTGAGCCTTGAGGATTTCGAACGCGCCGTCAGCGCCATCCCCGAGGTGCAGACCGTCGAGCATGTGCTGGGTCTCTATGACTACCGCCTACGCGTCGTGGCGCGCGATTTGGCCGATTTCGAGCGGGTGCTGCGGCGGCGGGTGATGACGCTGCCCGGCGCCGGAGAGGTCGAGGCCAACGTGCTGCTGAGCGAAGAACGCCTGCCGGGACCGATCGGTTAGTATTTGGTTCGGATGCGGAATCCGGGATGATGCGTCATCCGGGCAAAGGTCATGGGCTGCCCGTCTTTCCATGTTGTCCGTTCAAGCTGGATCATCGAGGTGCCGGTGGTGGTACCCATGAAATCGGCCAGACGGCTGTCGGCTGAGATAGCGCAGAAGGCGATCTCGGCCTCGGTAAAGGGTGCCGCGTTCAGCAACCATTCGTGCGGGCCGCTTTTGTTCAGATCGGCATGCTCAACCTCGGGTACGGCTTCGATATTGATCCAGCGTTCTTCCAACTGGAAAGGGCGGTTGTCGGCATAGTGCATGCAAATCACATGCAGGACCCGTGCGTCCGGCTCGACATTTAACTGCGAGGTCAGCCACCCGGGGCTATAGACCACGTTCCGTTCGACCAGCGCATAGCGATAGGCTGAGTTCTGGTTCTCGACGGCCTGACGTGCCAGAGAAATCTCAAGCTTTGCCTGTTTGCGGGGCTCTTTCTTGACCCTTGTGCCGCTTTTGCGCTTGCGTTCGACAAAGCCCTGTTCGGCCAGCTCGCGCAGCGCCCGGTTTACCGTGGCACGGGCGCAGTTGAACTCTTCCGCAAGTTGCGTTTCGGTGGGCAGAAGTGAGCCCTGAGGCCAGATGCGGGATTCAATCCGCCGTTTAACTTCGTCCCTGACGACCTGAAAACTAATCCGCTTTTGCGCAGTCACGAGTTGAAATGCCTGTTCTTGTTCAAAGTGTGTGTATCTGTTCAGAAACACGTCAGAGTGTAAAGAGAGGGTGACTCTAATTAGCGTCATTTCTGTGCGGTTTTTTGCCCGAGATATCAGGGCAATACTTCATTTTTTGCTGACCTAGGGTCAAGCTGATCACTGCTTAGGCTCTTTACCGGGCGGGGCAGACACGGCAGAAACAGATGACCAATCAGAAAGGATTCATGATGTCTGCGTTGCTGGAAACTGTTGACCCCGACGGGCTCGAGGAATTCTCGGTCGTTTTCACAGATCGTTCGCTGAACCATATGTCTGCCAGTTTTCAGCAGGTAATGCGCGATATCTCGGGTATGTTGCGCGAGGTCTACAACGCCGATGGCGTGGCTGTGATCCCGGGTGGCGGTACCTATGGTATGGAAGCCGTCGCGCGGCAGTTCGCACGCGATGCCAATGTCCTTGTGGTGCGCAATGGCTGGTTTTCCTATCGCTGGAGCCAGATCATCGAATCCGCTGCGTTGACCGCGCAGGCGACGGTGCTGATGGCGCGCGAGACTGGCAATGCCAGCCCGTCACCTTTTGTGCCGGCGCCGATTGATGAAGTTGTGGCGACAATTCGTGAGAATCGCCCGGATATTGTCTTTGCGCCGCATGTTGAAACCTCTGCCGGGGTGATTCTGCCTGATGACTACGTAACCGCGATGGCGGCGGCCGCGCATGAGGTCGGGGCGTTGATGGTGCTGGACTGCATCGCCTCGGGATGTGCCTGGATCGACATGAAGGCGACGGGCGTGGATGTGCTGATCTCTGCCCCGCAAAAGGGGTGGAGTGCGACGCCTTGCGCCGGTCTGGTGATGCTGTCCGAGCGCGCCGAGGCGCGGTTGGAGCAGACCAGTTCGGACAGTTTCGCGATTGATCTGAAGAAATGGCGGCAGATCATGCAGGCCTATGAAAACGGCGGTCATGCTTATCATGCCACTATGCCAACGGATTCGCTGCGCGCCTTCCGCGACACGATGGCCGAGACGCGTGACTACGGGTACGAGAAGCTGCGCGTGGCGCAGTGGGCGTTGGGTGATGGGGTGCGGGCCTATCTGAAGGACAAGGGCGTCATGTCGGTTGCTGCCGATGGCTTTGGCGCGCCGGGCGTGGTGGTCAGCTATACGACGGACCCCGAGGTGCAGAATGGCAAGAAATTCGCCGCTTTGGGGATGCAGATCGCCGCCGGTGTGCCGTTGCAATGTGACGAGCCCGAAGGGTTCAGCACCTTCCGTCTGGGTCTGTTCGGGCTCGACAAGCTGTACGATGTCGAAGGCACGATTGCGAGGCTGAAACGCGTTCTGGATCAGGTGCTTTGAACGAGGTGGCGGGCTGAAGCCCGCCCTATGTCTAGCGGACGCCGAGGCCCATTTGCATCAGCGTCTTGCGCACGGGTGGCAGGGAATAGAGCGCATTCAGCCCCATCGCCCGTGCATCGCGCAACGGACGCGCCTCGATCATCGAGGCGCGGTTCAGCAGGTCGATGCCTTTGACGCGCAGCTCGATCTCGGTATGACGGGCCTTGTGATAGGCCGCCAGCATCTGCGCGTCGCCCAGACCTTCGGGGCGGGCCTGCGCCAACTCCAGCAGACTGCGCAGATCACCCAGCGACATATTCAGCCCCTGCGCGCCGATGGGGGGCACCACATGGGCGGCCTCAGCCATGAGTGCGATACGCTCACCGGACAGGCGCTCTGCCGACTGGCTGATGATCGGCCAGATGGTTCGGCGCGACGCCAGTTTCAACGGCCCAAACAACCCGCACGACCGCTCGGTCATCAACGCCTCAAAGGCTTCGGGCTCGGTGTTGAACAGTTCTACTGCACGTGGGCCGCGCTCCATCCAGACGATTGCCGACGAGGGCTGACCCTGCCAGTCAGGTAGCGGCACCAGCGTGAACGGCCCGCCCGAGCGATGGATCTCGGTAGAAACATTATCGTGCGGGATCGGGTGCGTTACCGCAAAGGCCAGCGCTTTTTGTCCATAGCGCGTGGTACGGACATTGACCCCGGCGGCCTCGCGCATGGGCGAATTGCGCCCGTCGGCGGCCACCACAAGCTTACAGTGGATGCGGCTGCCGTCGCTGAGGCCCACGCGTGCCTCATTGGTGCGGGTGAACAGGCTGACGGTGCCGGTGCCGGGGCGGAAATCGACAGTGGGTAACTCGGCCAGACGGGCGACCATTTCCCGGCGCAGCAGCCAGTTGGGCAGGTTCCAGCCAAACGGCTGGTCCGAGATATCGGCGGCGTTGAAGTCCCGCACGACGCGGGGTTCGGGCACATCACCGCCCGCGTCCACGATGCGCATGATCTGCAGCGGCGCGGCATGGGTGTCCAGCCGATCCCACAGACCACATTGTTCCAGCAATCCGTGGGCAGGTTGCAAAAAGGCTGTGGTACGCAGGTCGGAGCCGTCCACGTCGCGCTCGGTGATCGGTGGGGTGGGGTCGACGCAGATTACGTCGAAACCGGCGGCTCCGAATGTGGCGGCGGCGGTCAAACCGGCGATACCGCCACCAGAAATCAGGATGTCACAGCTGTCAGTCATGAGGGCATTTCTCCGTTGCTGCGGACACTAGTGCCGTTGGCGGTCGCCCGCCAAGTGACATCCTGTCTCGTGCCTTATCCTCTGGAAATCAGGATCAGGACCAGAAACATCACCGGCACCATCAACAGGGCCGGGATATAGAGGCCGGGAAGGCCAAACAGCAGGATGGAACAGCCCCACATGCTGAATACGGCAGCGGCGGAATAGTACAGGTCCTCGGCTTCGGCATTGGCTGCATCCCTGGCCATCCAGCCAAACAGGGGAATTGCAAAGAAGAGGCGCTGCCACCAGGGCAGACGCCGCGGCATGTCAAGCGCGGTCATTTGGGTCTCCGATTCTGTTCGTCGCACGGTTGCATATGGGGGCAATGCCGCAGGCGCGAAACGCACAGATCGTCGCAGTGTGACAGCCTAGCGCAGGGCGCTCAGAAACAGTGTCAGATCATCGGTGTGGTGGTGGATATGGTCGGCGTCATGAGGGTCGGGCGCGACATGCACCGTGCGCATTCCCATCTCGTGCGGGGCGGCCAGATTGCGCGGATCATCTTCGAACATGGCGGCCTTTTGGGCCTCGATGCCGTCTTGTGCAAAGATCGCTTCGAACGCGGCCTTCTGCGGCTTGGGGCGATAGCCTGCGTGCTCGACACCGTATATTGCATCAAACAGACCCTCTAACCCGCGCGCGGCCAGAACACGCTCGGCATAGGGTGCTGACCCGTTGGTATAGACGATGCGGCGACCGGGCAGGGCGCGGATATGGTCGGCGAGCTCCGCATCGGGTTCCATATGGCTCATGTCAACCTGATGGACGGCGTGCAGGTAAGGATCGGGGTCCAGATCGTGTTCTGCCATAAGGCCGGCAAGTGTGGTGCCATACTGCCGCCAGTAATAATCGCGCAGCCGATCCGCCTCGTGCCGGTCGATGCCGATGGCCTGTACCACGTAATCCGTCATCAGCACTTCGATCTGATCGAACAGGCGCATATGCGGCGGGTAGAGCGTGTTGTCGAGGTCGAACACCCATTGGGTGACGTGAGCAAAGGCAGGTTTGACCATGTTTTGGGTTTAGGGCGGTTGTTGAAGGTTTGCAATGCCGCTCTTGATGGGGGGGCACGTGGCGGATAGACAGGTCCGAACGAGGAGACAAAACAGCCGATGCCCCAGTCCAAACAGTCCAACACGGACGCCTATACACTGATACTCGAAGCGATCGATGTGGGTGTTTACAAGCCAGGCGACCGTTTGGTCGAAAGTGAGTTGGCTGAACGGTTCGGCGTCTCGCGCACCCCGATCCGCGAAGCTCTGCAGCGGCTTGAGACGCAATCGCTTCTGGAACGTGATGGGCGATCCCTGATCGTGGCTTCACTGGATCACAACCAGATGGCCGAGCTGTATATTGTCCGGCGCGAGCTAGAGGGGCTGGCGGCCCGCCTTGCAGCCAAACATGCGACGGAAGAGGAAATCCGTGTGCTGCAAGAAATGGTGGCCGCCGATGATGCGCTGGTCAGCGATCCGCCCGCCCTGTCGCGCGCCAACCGCAGGTTTCACGAACAGATTCACCTCGCCTCGCACAACCGGTATTTGGTTCAGCAGCTTGATCTGGTGCACCGGACCATGGCGCTGATGGCAACGACCTCGCTGGCGGCGGAAGGACGCGGCGAGATTGCCCAGGGCGAGCATAAGGGAATTGTTCAGGCCATCGCCGCGCGGGATGAAGATGCAGCGGCCAAGGCGTTGCAGGATCATATCTCGGTCGCGTTCATGACGCGGCTGAAACAGGATGCGATTCGACGCGAGAAATAGGCGGGCCGGTTTCCTCAATCGCATGACCGTGCTGGGTTTTGTCCCAGAAGAACGGGTTGACTGCCAATTCCCACAGGCCTTTGTAGGCTGCCAGCACGCCCAGAGGGTAATAGAGCACCATCGTAGGCACCCAAGGCAGCAGAAAGCGGCGCTGGCCCGCAATGACGCCAAGCGTACCGACCAGAAGATTGGCGGCCTCGGCCACAAGGAAGACATAGACGCATGCGGTCAGGAAGCCGGGCGTCATGATGGTGTGGTAAGGGTGCGGCAGATCGAAAAAGATCAGCCAGAACACCCATAGGACAGGGGCCAGCAGGAATTGCCCCAACGTTCCAAGAAAGAATGCCTGCAACCCCAGAAACCGCAGCACGCCGAGATCGCGCATCAATTGGCGGGGCGCGCGCATATGCACCAGATAGGTAACCATAAAGCCTTTGAGCCAGCGTGAACGCTGTTTGACCCAGGGCCAGGCGCGAAAGTTGGCCTCTTCGTAGGTCGCGGTGTTGACGATCTCGGTCCGGTAGCCAGCCCGGCTGAGCCGGACACCCAGGTCGGCATCTTCGGTGACGTTATGTGCGTCCCAGCCGCCCAACTCCAGCAGCTTGTCGCGACGAAAGAAGAAGGTGGTGCCGCCCAGTGGAACCACCAGCCCCAAACGTGCGATCCCTTTCAGGATCACCCGAAACCAACCGCTGTATTCGATGGTGAAACAGCGCGATCGCCAGTTGGTGCGCGGGTTATAGTAGTCGAGGACGCCCTGCAGGCAGACGACCTCGTCAGGGGCGGCTGCAAAGTGGCGGACAACCGTTTCGATCTGATCCGGGACCGGCGCGTCTTCGGCGTCCCAGACCCCCAGGATGTCTCCGCGGCAAAAATCCAGCGCGTAGTTCATCGCGCGCGGTTTTGTCGTCAGGTCCCCGCGCTGTGGAACCGTGATGGCGCGCATCCAACTTGGCAGTTCGATCTGCCTGAGCGCCTCTTTCGTTACGTCGTCCTGTTCTTCCAGAACCAAAATGACGTCCAACAACGCTTTGGGATAGGTCAGGCGGCGAAGCCGGGCGATCAGGACATCGGCTATCTCACGCTCCTTATAAAGCGGGACGAGGATTGAGACACAGGGCAGCCGTGGCGCATCGTCAGTGTCGGGATGGATCGGTGCCTTGCGGGGCCAGAGATAGGCCATCAATCCGGATAGTCTGAGGATCAGGAACAGGCCGAGCGTTAGCAGGGTCGCCCCCAAAAGAAGGCTGAGACCGGTGATCGGAAACAGAGCGAACAGGATTGCCAGCCCGAGAAACCCAATGACCGGACCTGTCCGTGTTCGGGCTGACCAGTTACGGCAGCTTTGCCCGGCCTCGACCCGCATCTCTGCCGCGTGCGCCAGCGGCATGGCATAGTGACGCGCAATAGCCGTATCGATCTGATCAGAGCTTGCCAGAACCGGCAGGACGGTATGGCCGCTGCCCTCCAAGGCGATCTCGACCACCGAGAAAGCGTCCGGGCGCGCGGTCGCAACCAACAGGATCGGGCCCAATCGCATCCACGGCACCACGTTATGCGCCAACCAGAATTCGACCGGTTTCATGGCACACAACTCGGCTGACGGCGGCGTCTGTTCCAGATCGGCGATCTGCAGGCCCGTTTGGTCGGACAGGGCCGACAGAACCTGCGCCCGGCTGGCCCAACCCTGTCCGACCAGTATTTCGCCCAGTGGCGCGTTCTGCGAGGTCTGCATCCGCAGCGCCTGTGCCAGTTGATCGGTCGTGATAACGCCCTGATCCAGCAGCCACGTGCCCAGCGGTTTGCGCGAATGCGGCCCCGGCACCGGTTGCGCCAACGTCTGCCGCTGAAGATTCAATTCGACCATAGAAAAACCCTGCCGCAAGTCACGCTGGGCAGGGTTGCTCAAACAGGGTTAACGCACGGTTAACGCTGATGATTTCGGTCTTAAGCCTGTGCTTTTTGATCGGCCATCGCGGCGGCGAAGCGTTCGAACAGGTAGAAACTGTCCTGCGGACCCGGTGAGGCCTCGGGGTGGTATTGTACTGAATAGACCGGGCGATCCGTCATGCGAATGCCGCAGTTCGACCCGTCAAACAACGAGCGGTGGGTCTCGACCACCCCGTCGGGCAGTGATTGCGCATCAACGGCGAAGCCATGGTTCATCGAGGTGATCTCGACCTTGCCGGTCTCAAGGTCTTTGACCGGGTGGTTCGCACCGTGGTGGCCGTGGTTCATTTTGACGGTCTGGCCGCCAAGGGCCAGCGCCAGCATCTGGTGGCCGAGGCAGATGCCAAAGACCGGCAGGCTGGTGGTGTCCAGCACCTCTTTGATCATGGGCACCGCATATTCGCCAGTGGCGGCTGGGTCGCCGGGACCGTTGGACAGGAATACACCATCGGGGTTATGCGCCAGTACCTCGGCTGCAGTCGCGGTGGCGGGCAGGACCGTCACGTCACAACCCGCCGAGGCGAGGCAGCGCAGGATGTTGCGTTTGGCACCGAAATCCAGGGCGACGACCTTGTGCACAGGCGCTTCCTGACGGGCATAGCCATCGGGCCATGCCCACCGCATTTCGTCCCAGCGATAGCTTTGGGCGCAGGTGACGTCTTTGGCCAGATCCATGCCTTCCAGCCCGGCAAAGCCGCGTGCAGCACTGACCAGTGCTTCGATTTCGAAATTGCCCTCGGGGTCGTGGGCCAGCGCCACATGCGGGGCACCCTGCTGACGGATGGCGCGGGTCAGGCGGCGGGTGTCGACGCCACCGATGGCGATGCGGCCACGGCGCGCCAGCCAGCTTTTCAACTCTTCAGCCGAGCGCCAGTTGGATGGCTCGGTCGGGTCCCATTTGACGACCATACCCGCGGCCACCGGATCGCCGGTCTCGTCATCCTCGGGGTTCACGCCGACATTACCGATATGGGGGAAGGTGAAGGTCACGATCTGGCCCGCGTAGGAAGGGTCCGTCATGATCTCCTGATAGCCGGTCATGGCAGTGTTAAAGCACAGCTCGGCCACCGTTTGGCCGGTTGCACCGAAGCCAACTCCGTAGAACAGCGTTCCATCGGCCAGTGCCAGACATGCGGTGGGCTTGGACGGGGCGTTCTGGGCCATGGCGCGACTCTCCTGCAAGGTAAACGGGCGCATACCTAAGGGGGATAGAGCGCCGGGTCAAGCCTGTTCAAATTTTGGGCTATTGTTGAAAATCAATGACTTAAGCGCAATCATCGCCCATTGTGCCCGCCTTTTTGTTTCGATATGGTCGGGGTTCCTTTGCCATGGGGATGGACAGACCATATGGATATGCGATCACGGGTGAATGCCGCCCTGAAGCAAGCAATGAAAGACAAAGCTGCCGAGCGCCTGTCGACGCTGCGCCTGATCAATGCCGCGATCAAGGATCGCGACATTGCCTCGCGCGCCTCCGACAATGAAGAGGCCAAGGGTTGCGGCGACGCCGAGGTGCTTGAGATCCTTGGGAAAATGACCAAACAGCGCAAGGAAAGCGCGCGCCTATGAAGAGGGCGGACGCCTTGATCTGGCCGAGCGCGAGCTGCGCGAGGTCGAGGTGATCGAGGAGTTCCTGCCCAAGCAACTGGATGAGGATGAGGTCAGCAAAGCCATCAAAACTGCCATTACGGCCACCGGCGCGGGGTCGATCCGCGATATGGGCAAAGTGATGGGCGAGCTGAAAACGCGCTATACCGGCCAGATGGATTTCGGCAAGGTCGGGCCGATGGTCAAAGACCATTTGTGTGCGGCGTCCAACGGCGGCTGATTACTCCGGAACACGCAGTTTCTGATTGAGATCCTTGAAAAGCGCGATCCTTTCGTCCTCGGACAGGAACGCGCCGATCTCGACCTCGCGACCGTCTCCGATCAACGTTACATAGTGTGGCACCGGCCCGCCGCTCGGGTGCATCTCGGGGCGGGCCCAATATCGGTTGCAACACCATTCCTGATCACCCTTGCGGGGATGATGATGCACAAGACGCGCCTGTGTTTGATCCAGTGTCAGCACTTCGAACACGCTGCGCGCGCGATAGTTGGTTTGGATCGCCAGCCAGAGCCCCAGCACGGTGAGCAGCAGGAACGGCAGCAACCCCCAAAGAATGACCGACCCCAGCATTGCAAGCAGCGGGATCAGTCCGAACAGAAACACTGACAGGATGACGACCATTGCGCCACGTGGGGGCAGAGAGTTATGCGGCCAAAGGCGCAACTCCTGTTCTTCTTCCGCGTTTTCTGTCCATTTGTAAGGCATGGCCGGAACCTAGCGCAGGGCATAGCAAAGTCGAAGCAAAAACTGTTAGACGACGTGCCCGACGCGTGCCCACGACAGAGCGTCGTCCAGTCGGTCATCGCCCCAGAATACCTCATCCCGGACAACAAAACTGGGCGCGCCGAACACACCCAGCTTAATGGCGGTTTCAGTCTCGGCTTCCAGGGCGGCGGTGACGTCCGGGCCGCGGGCACGGGCAAGGATCAGGCGTGGGTCTTGTTGTGCGCGGTGCAGGGCCTCGGTGATGCCGGTTTCGGAACCGGCCTCGATGCCGTCTTCGAACCAGATCCCATAGAGCGCCTGCGTATAGGTCTTGCCCCAACCTTCTGTCATGCCCAACAGGGCGACCTGATTGGCCAGCGCAAGGTCCGAGATGGGGTAGGGGGCGGGCAGCTTGGCGTGGATTTGGTACTTAGCGGCCCGGCGTTCGATATCGCGCCACATATAGGCGGTTTTGACCGGCTTGCCTGCGAACGGAGTGTTCTGTTGTTCCGCCATTATGGTGCGCACGTTGAAAGGCCGCCAGTTCACGGTGGCATCATGCTGGGCGCACCAGTTGTCCAGACGTTTGATGGTCAGAAAGCTGTAGGTGCTGCCGATGGAGTACCAGAAGTCAATCTCGGGCATCGCAAAACCCTCCGGCCCCAGAATACCCGATTTCCGCCGTTTTGGCGATTGTTAGACGCACCAAACGAAAAACCCCGCCCTGATGAGCGGGGTTTTCAGTTTTACTCAGAGCGGGTTCAGTGCGCGTGGCCCTTGTCCCAGTCTTCCTGCTTGGGCAGCTGCTCGAACGTGTGTTCGGGCGGCGGGGTGGGCAGGGTCCATTCCAACGTATCCGCGTATTCGTTCCACGGGTTCGGACGCGTCTCTTTCGCACCACGCAGCAGGGCGTAGATCACGATGCCGAAGAACAGCAGGAACGAGGCGAACGAGATGAACGCACCGATCGACGAGACAAAGTTCCACTGGGCGAATGCCTCAGGGTAGTCGATGTAGCGGCGCGGCATGCCCTGACGACCCAGGAAGTGCTGCGGGAAGAAGGTCAGGTTGGCGCCGATGAAGAACAGCCAGAAGTGAACCTTGCCCCAGAATTCCGAGTACTGACGGCCCGTCATCTTCGAGAAGTAGAAGTAGACGCCTGCGAAGATCGCAAAGACCGCACCCAGCGACATCACGTAATGGAAGTGCGCCACGACGTAGTAGGTGTCGTGATAGGCACGGTCGACACCGGCCTGCGACAGAACCACACCGGTCACACCGCCAACGGTGAACAGGAACAGGAAGCCGAAGGCGAACAGCATCGGAGTTTTGAACTCGATGGAACCACCCCACATGGTCGCAATCCACGAGAAGACCTTAACGCCGGTTGGAACCGCGATGACCATCGTGGCCAGCATGAAATAGGCCTGCTGACGCAGCGACATGCCAACGGTGTACATGTGGTGCGCCCAGACGACGAAGCCCAGAACACCAATCGCGATGATCGCCCAGACCATCGGCAGGTAACCGAAGATCGGCTTGCGGGCGAAGGTCGCGATGACGTGGCTGATGATGCCGAAACCGGGCAGGATCACGATGTATACTTCGGGGTGGCCGAAGAACCACAGGATGTGCTGATACAGGATCGGATCGCCGCCACCGGCCGGATCAAAGAAGGTGAACCCAAAGTTGCGGTCCATCAGCAGCATGGTGATCGCGCCCGCCAGAACCGGCAGGGACAGCAGAATCAGCCACGAAGTGACAAAGATCGACCAGCTGAACAGCGGCACCTTGAACAGGGTCATGCCCGGGGCACGCATGTTCAGGAAGGTGGTGATCATGTTGATCGCGCCGAGGATCGAGGAGGCGCCCGATACGTGCACGGCAAAGATCGCAAGGTCCATGGACATGCCGCCCTCGGTCGTGGACAGCGGCGGATACAAGACCCAGCCTACGCCTGAACCGAGTTGGTCATTCCCGCCCGGAGACAGCAGCGAAGCCACGCCCAGCGAGGTACCGGCGACGTACAGCCAGAAGGACAGGTTGTTCATCCGCGGGAACGCCATATCCGGCGCACCGATCTGCAACGGCATGAAATAGTTGCCAAATCCGCCGAACAAGGCCGGAATGACCACGAAGAACATCATCAGGACGCCGTGATATGTGATCATCACGTTCCACAGGTGTCCGTTCGGGGTGCACGGGTCGGCCATAAAGCCTTCGAGGCACATATACTGAACACCGGGGTGCATCAGCTCGAGCCGCATATAGACGGTCATCAGGACCGAGATCAGACCGGCGAATGCCGAAAAGATCAGGTACAGAATCCCGATATCCTTGTGGTTGGTCGACATGAACCAGCGGGTAAAGAACCCACGCTGGTCTTCATGGTCATGACCATGAATGGCTGCGTCTGCCATTAGGTGCCTCCTGTTGCAACTACACCGCGCAGTCGGACCTCTCCAACGCGCGGGATTCCTGCTGGTTTTAGAATGCGAAGGGGCGACCTTCAATGGCCGAGTTTGATCTGGATCAAGAATAATTGTCGCGGGCAGGATGGACTGCGCGCGGGAAGCTGACCCTGGATGCGGGGTATCTGGGGATTGCATCCGTGATTTCAAGGGGCTTGACGCATCCCTGGGGCCGGATCAGAACAAGGGGACGTTCAAACCCCGGAGGCCTGCCATGACCGCGTATGATCCCGAAAACATCTTTGCCAAGATCCTGCGCGGGGAAATCCCGTCGAACCGCGTCTATGAAGACGACGATACAGTCGCCCTGATGGATATCATGCCCCGGTCCGACGGGCACTTGCTGGTCATCCCGAAAACACCCTGTCGCAACATGCTGGACGCAACGCCCGAGCAACTGGCGGCGGTGATGGCAACCGTTCAGAAAATGGCGCAGGCCGTGAAGGCAGCCTTTGACGCCGATGGCGTCACGGTTCAGCAGTTCAACGAGGCTGCGGGCGGGCAAGAGGTCTTTCACCTGCATTTCCACGTGCTGCCGCGCCACGAGGGCGTCTCGATGCGCCCACCGGGTAACATGGGCGATTTCGACCAGATCGCGCAGCACGCGGACAAAATACGCGCCGCGCTGGCCTGAGGCTGGTCGGTTTCGGTGATAGGCTCCGGTCAGACGTGAGGCGTCCGTGTCGGGCGTTGTGAAAAACAGGGGCCCTAAAATGAGAATTGCCGTTCCGATATGGGGTCGGAACGGCAGACTCGTAACCAAAACACTTCACGGATTTCGCTGGGCAGCCCTGCGATCACCGGTAACACACCACTCACTCTTGAACGGTCATTACATACTATGTGGTCAGATGGCGTTTGTAAGGAGCGGATGTGAAGAATCCCTGAATTTGAGGCGAATTGAGGCAATTCAAAGGAAACGCGTGGGTGGTTTGCGAAACAGAAGGCACGGATAACTTGGATTGTTGTTTTTGCGCGGGGAAGCGCGCGATTCGACCCCGAGGGAATCGCTCCTGCCTCACGCGTCCTCGATTGCAAAAACCTCGGCAAAGGTCTTTTTCAGCGCCACATCCACGTCATCCATCGTCACCGGCAGGCCCAGATCGACCAGAGACGTCACCCCGTGATCCTGAATGCCACAAGGCACGATTCCGGTGAAATGAGACAGATCGGGTTCGACATTGATCGAAATGCCGTGAAAACTGACCCACTTGCGCAGCCTGATCCCAATAGCGGCGATTTTGTCCTCGGCGGTCTGGCCGGTCACCGTCAGAGGTTTGTCGTGACGCTGGACCCAGACGCCCACGCGGCCCTCGCGGATTTCGCCGGTGATATTGAACTCGGCCAGCGCCGCAATCACCCATTCCTCAAGCTGTTGCACAAAACGGCGCACATCATGGCCACGTTTGCCTACATCCAGCATCACATACACCACACGCTGCCCTGGCCCGTGATAGGTGTACTGCCCGCCGCGCTTGCTGTCGTAGACGGGAAAGCGATCCGGATCGGTAAGGTCTTCGCGCTTGGCTGAGGTGCCAGCGGTATAAAGCGGCGGGTGTTCCAGCAACCAGATGCACTCATCCGCTTCGCCTGCCGCAATCGCGGCAACGCGCGCCTCCATAAAAGCGGTGGCCTCGTCGTAGTCGATCAGCCCGTCGGTGGTCTTCCATTCCATGGCCGTTCCTTAGACCGTCTGCAGGGCGGGGGGAAGGGGTCAGGCGGCCTCGGTGAGGCATCGTTGCAGAACCTGCGCGTAGGTTTCCGTGCCCTGCGCGCCGGTCAGCAGGTACTTGCCCCCAAATACCATCGACGGCACGCCGGATATGCCGCGGCTGGTCCAGAACTGCTGCTTTTCGCGCACAGGCTGGACATGCGCCCCTGAGGCAAGCGCGCTACGTGCCGCGTCCGGGTCGAGCCCGGCGGTCGTAACGGCGTCCATCAAAACGTCAGTGTCCGAGACGTCCTGTTGCAAGGTGAAATAAGCGTCGAACAGCGCTAGCTTGAGCGGATGCTGGCGCCCCTGCGTCTCGGCCCAATCCAACAGCTGGTGCGCGGCGAAGGTGTTTACGATGCGGCTGTCGTCTTTGAAATTGAAGGTAAAACCCAGTTCGGCGCCCAAAGCGGTCAAGCGATCCCGCGCCTGCTGGCTCTGCTCGGGCGTCGAGCCATATTTCTCGGCAATATGCTCACGCAGGTTCTGACCTTCGGGGCCCATATTCGGGTTCAGTTCGAAAGGATGCCAGCGCAGACGGGCAAGTACATTTTCTTGTTTGAGGGCTGCGTCGAGTTGACGAAACCCAACAATGCACCATGGGCAAACCACATCCGACACAACGTCGATCTGAACGGTAGGACGGGGATCGGACAGTGTCATGGGGCGCTCCGGGATTGTGATGTCTGGCGCTAAGATATGACCGGGATCCGTGAATTCAATCGCGCGTGTTTTTGCCTCTTCACATCACGCGATTCAGGGTCTATACGCGCCTCTACCAAGTCATTGGCAGTGCGGTCGTGGCGGAATTGGTAGACGCGCAGCGTTGAGGTCGCTGTGGGGTAACACCCGTGGAAGTTCGAGTCTTCTCGACCGCACCAGAAATCAATCCTGAACATCTGATTTTGCGATGAATGCAGTTTCTTGGGCGCGCTAGGTAGCCCAAGTGCTCAATGATTTCACGCATTTCTGCCAAGCTGACGAACGATATCGGAACTCCTTTGTGTATCGTTACTATCTAAAATGCCGCCCACGCGTAGATCGTCGAGCGAGACGCTGCGGCAACTGCTTTCGACTCGGCTGGGTCGAATTACTCTGTGCTCGTCGCTTTGGGTGTTCCTTGCTGATCCGCCGGTGAGACAAGAAGGTTTGTGCACACCAGCGTCTCCGGTATTGCCCCACCAATGGAGAGCAGAGTCTGCCCGAGGAATGCGTCCTACGGTAACATCGTGACCCGAGATCCTCGGGAAAAAAACAGTTCAGATCTAGATAGGTGAATTGTTAACTGAGCGTTAACGGGATGTTTTGCGAGTATTCAACTGGCCCCGGATATAAAGATGATGAACGGTCTCGCCCGATGATCGTTGAGGCGTTAGCAAATCTGGATAACTTCATGTTTAACATCGCAATGACGTTCGTTACCGCCTCATTTGCAATCCTCAATGCTTTTCTGGTGTGTATTATTCTTGCTCACGGCATGGCAGAGAGTGGTGCATACAAACCGCTTGTCCCCGTTGGTGGAGAAGTCGTCGCGAACCTGGTTCCGGCAAACTGAGGTGGCCCTTCGCCAAAGCTTGCCTTGCCTTCGCAGCTTGTCCCCTCTGGCCTCAAACGCGCGACCAACCAAATCTGAAAAGCTAGCGCCAGCACTGTCGCGTTCGGCGGCTCCTTCTGTCTGGTTTTGACGCCCGGTTTCGTTAGGGTCATGGCCCAACGCCACTTGCACCACGCAAGTATCTGATCTTCAGCATTTTCTTCACCGAACACTACTTTTGTCGAACAATTCTTAGCTGGATGCAATGCAGTCAAAGAGCCTCTTTATCAGAAACAGGAGATGCGTCGTCCGAGCCTCTTTTTTTTCCAACAAATACAAGGTTCTTATTGGCAGCGAAGAGATCGTGCGAAGCCTCGGAAGCCGACGCTCGCGTCACCGCAAACCCGGTCACCATCAACCAGACTGCACGCGCTGGATACGCGCCTGGTTCAACCAAAAAAACCTCTGACGACGGACAACCCACCCAGAACCTGCAACTCGGTAAAGGGCCCAAACAGCTGGAGGTTTCGGCAGTTGTCATTCCAAATTTGCGGCCACGCATGGACATGGCCAATGGTGCCTGCAGCATACCTTCGGATGGACCTTTCTTAATTTGCAATCATCGAACACTTGATGCCATAACTTAGTAACCGGAGATTGTTTCGGCGGTAACAGCGACCTCGTTAAAGGAGAATATCGTGAAGTTCGACTTACTCAAAACAGGACTATTTGCAGGCCTTGTTGCTTTTGCCTCTGCAGCTGCCGCAGAAGCGCCAAAGAGTTGGCTTCTTATGGAAGTCGCGGATACTGCGACGCTCGATAATGGTAAGTTGGTGCTCGAAGGAATTGATGATCAGGTCGTTGTATTTACGGACCGCCCTTATCGCGAGGCAATGGATACGCCCGTGCAGCTGATCGTTGAGAATTGGGCCAAGGGCGATGACAGCTTTGCGACTGACCCTCCGAATGCGGCTCTGACCGGGCAAAGCGATGGTAAACAGGTTGGATTGATCGTCACACTGAGCAATCCGAAGCTGGAGGACGGAAAGCTGCAGTTTGACTATCAGACTGTGAACGGAATTGACGCCAGCAAGCTAGAAGCTGTGTCACTTGTGATCGACAACGCTCTGAAGCCTTACCTGGATTGCATGTTCGATAATCCGGCTTGCAGATGGTAGTGGATCAACGCCCCAAGATTGGCGTTTTGCTCTGACTCTTTGTCCTGCTCATCGAGCCAGTCCAGGTCGGTCGACTTATGTCAATTCAATCTGGGCTGCGCGATCGTGCAGACAGCGGACGTAGCAACACAGAAATGTGGTGATATGGGGTCCGGATCTTCTCGTTCTGGGTCAACCTAACCCACATCCGGATCAGCCGAGGCGTGCGCCCTGTGCATCAAAGCGATAGGTGCGATCTGCGGCGTATCCGAAATGGACGGCTTCGCCCGTCGCCACCTGATGCTGGCCGAATAGTCGCGCCGTGATCTGGTGGTCCTGCATCATCGCGACCACGTTTGTATCGCCGCCCAAATGCTCAACATGGGTGACTTGAGCCGCCAGAGGGCCGTCCGGGGTCAGGCGCAGGTCTTCGGGGCGGATGCCCAGCGTGGTATCCGCGCTCTCTCCGATCAGGTTGGCGGGGAAGAAGTTCATCGACGGTGCGCCCAGAAACCCCGCGACGAACTGGTTGGCGGGGTTGTTATAGAGCTCCATGGGGCTGCCGACCTGCTCGACCCGGCCGTCACGCAGGACGACGATCTTGTCCGCGAGCGTCATCGCCTCGGTCTGGTCGTGGGTGACGTAGATCATCGAGGCGTCAAGCTGCTGGTGCAGGTTGGCGATCTCCAGCCGCGTGTTCATGCGCAGGGCGGCGTCCAGGTTGGACAAAGGTTCGTCGAACAGGAATAGCTTGGGCTCGCGCACGATGGCGCGGCCGATGGCGACGCGTTGGCGCTGGCCGCCGGACAGTTCCGAGGGGTAGCGGTCGATATAAGGCTCGAGGTTCAGCATCTTGCTGGCCTTGGCGACGCGGTCTTCAATGACCTGCTTGCTCTGGCCTTCTTGTTTCAGCGCCAGCGACATATTCTTGCGCACGTTCAGATGCGGATAGAGCGCGTAGCTCTGGAACACCATCGCGATGCCACGTTTTGACGGCGGGGTGAGGTTCATCAGGTCCCCGCCGATACGAACCTCGCCCGAGGTTACATCTTCAAGCCCAGCGATCACGCGCAAAAGGGTGGATTTGCCACAGCCCGAGGGGCCTACGAAGACAACGAATTCTCCGTCCTCGACTTCGATATTGATGTCTTTCAGGACCTCGACGGGGCCAAAGGACTTGTTCACGTTTGTCAGCGTCAGGGCGGTCATGGGCGTGCCTCTTTCAGCGAAATGGTTTGGCCGGTGCGGATGCTTTCATCTGCCGCCAGACAGATGGCCAACGATTGCACGGCGTCGTTCATGTGGCGGGTCAGGTCGATATCCTCGGCAATTGCGCGCAGCATGTAAGCTTGCTCGGCATCGCAGAGTTCCTGATGGCCGGGTTCATCGGGCATGTCGATGGTCTGGTCGCCCTCGGGGCGGTGAACTAGAAGGCCGCCGACCTTGGTGTGGCCGTCAACATCTGAGGACGCACCCTTGTTGCCGTCGGTAATCGAGACCGAGCCGTTGGGCGAGACGATGTCTTTCACGAAGAACGCGGTTTCGGACATCATCGGGCCCCAGCCAGCCTCGTACCAGCCCACCGAGCCGTCTTCGAAGATCACCTGAAACTGGCCGTAGTTGTACATATCCTCGGCAATCTCATCGCTCAGGCGCAGGCCCATGCCGTGGACGCGTACAGGGTCGGAATCGGTGATCTGGCACATCACGTCGACATAATGCACACCGCAATCGACGATGGGCGATGTGGTTTGCATCAGGGCTTTGTGCGTTTCCCACTCGGCACCGCTGCTTTGCTGATTGAGGTTCAGGCGGAACACGTAAGGCCCACCAAGGCCGCGGGCTTCAGCGATCAGGCGCATCCATGAAGGGTGGTGCCGCAGGATGTAGCCGATGACCAGCTTGCGGTTGGTTTCAATGGCCTTTGCGACGACGCGCTTGGCATCGGCCACGGTGGTTGCCAGTGGTTTTTCTACGAAAACATGCGCTCCTGCGTCCATCGCCGCGCAGGCATAATCGGCGTGGCTATCGGAATAGGTGGCGACGACCACAAGATCGGGGCCTGTCTCGGCCAAAGCCGCGTGAAAATCGGAAAAGGCTGGATAACCCGCAAGATCTGGATGGGCCACGCGACCGGATCGGTTCACCAGCCCCACGATCTGCGCGTCCGGGTGGTGGTGGTGGGCCAGCGCATGGCTGAGGCCCATGTTGCCGAGGCCAGCGATCAGAACTTTGGTCATTTGACAGCTCCAGAAGTGATGCCGCGGATCAGTTGGCGCGAGAAGATGACATACAGAAGCAGCACCGGCAGGATCGCCATCGACAGCGCCGACAGAACCGCGTTCCAGTCGGTGACGAACTGACCGATGAAGACCTGGCTGCCCAGTGTTAGTGTCTTGGTTTCTTCGGCAGGGGCCAGGATCAGCGGGAACCAGAGGTCGTTCCAGATCGGGATCATGTTGAATACGGCAACCGTCGCCATGGCGGGGCGGACAAGCGGCAGGACCAGCCTGAAGAAGATCGTATATTCCGACAGGCCATCGACGCGGCCCGCGTTTTTCAGATCATCCGAGACCTGCCGCATGAACTCGGACAGGATGAACACGGCCAGTGGCAACCCTTGCGCCGTATAGACGAGAATCAGCGCCCAGAGCGTGTTCACCAGCCCGGTGGCGACCATCATCTCAAGGATCGCTACAGTGCCGATACGGATCGGGATCATGATGCCTAGCGCCAGATAAAGGCCCATCAGCGTGTTGCCCTTGAACTTGTATTCGCTCAGCGCAAAGGCGGCCATGGCGCCGAACAGCAGAACAAAGGCCAGCGACACAACGGTGACGATCATCGAGTTCTGAAAGTAGAGGAAGAAGTCCCCCTGTTTCATCACTGTCTGGTAACCGATCAGCGAGAAGCTCTCGGCATCGGGCAGGGCGAGCGGTTCGCGAAAGATGGCGCGGCGGGTTTTGAAGCTGTTGATGATGATCACAAAGACCGGGAACAGGGCGATCAGCGTATAAAGGATCAGCGCCCCGTGCATGGCGGCGGTGTTCAGCGGATTGGAACGTGCTTTGTTCATCGCTTGGCCCTCACAACTGATACCGGCGCATCCGGGTCTGGATGCCGAAGAGGTAGATGCAGACGCCCACGAGGATGATTGCGAACATGGCGCCGGCGATGGCCGATCCCATATGTGGATCACCCAGTTGCAGTTGGAAGCCGAAGAAGGTGCGGTACATGAAGGTACCAAGAATATCAGTCGAGAAATCCGGCCCCGCCAGCGCGCCTTGCGATACATATATCAAATCGAACGCGTTGAAATTGCCCACGAAAGTGAGGATCGAGATGATCCCGATCGAGGGCAGGATCAGCGGAAGTTTGATCTTCCAGAAGGCCGAGGCTCCGGTGATGCCGTCGATCTCTCCGGCTTCAAGGATTTCTTCGGGGATCGACAGTAGGGCGGCATAAATCAGCATCATAGGGATGCCGACGAACTGCCAGACCGAGACCAGCGCCAACGTGGTCAGGGCGTATTCCTCCTTGCCGAGCCACGGGGCGAACAGGGACTTGAGACCAACGGCGTCCAGCATCGATGGGGCGATGCCCCAGAGCGGGGACAGGATAAGCTTCCATGCGAAGCCGACGATGACGAAGCTCAGGATCGTCGGGATGAAGATGGCCGACCGATAGAGGGCCGCAAACCGTAGTCTCGGATGCGACAGAAGCGCAGCAAGCGCGATACCAATGGGGTTCTGAACCAGCATGTGGATCAGGAAGAACCAGAAGTTGTTGCCGAGCGCATTCCAGAACTGCTCGGACCAGATCGGATCGAAAAACAGGGTGCGGAAATTCTGCAAGCCCACGTAGACGCGCGCCTGATCAACTTCGGTGAACAGCGCCAGACGCAGCGTGTTGAACAAAGGGAAGATCATCACCGCCGTGTAGACCAGCACCGCAGGGGCGAGGAAAACGGCAATGTGCCAGCGTATGCGGCGGGTTTGCATGGGACTCTCCGGGGGGATAAAGACCCGGACGCGACACGGATGCCGCGTCCGGTGTGAGTGGTGTAGGTCTTACTGGTGCGGTGCGTACCAGCTGGCCAAGCCGTCCTGCAGTTGTTGACCCAGCGCCTCGGGTGACTCAGCGCCCTTGATGGCGGCCACAGATGCGCCCCAGGTCTCGTTTTCGAGGTTCGGCGTGCCGCGCGACAGGATCTGGTAGGTCGAGCGGATCGTGCTTTCGCACTCATCCCGCCAGCCGACGATTTCCTTGGCCAGCGGATCTTCAAGCTCGACCGGAGTGCTGGAGAGCGGGAAGAAGCCGGGCAGGGCGTTGCCAAAGATGCTGGCAAACTCGGGGCTTGCGACCCACGCCAGGAAGGTGCGCGCAGCCTCTTGGTTTTCGCTGGCGGCGTTCATGCCGATGCCGATGTCGGTGTGGTCCGAGATATAGCAGGTATCGCCCGCGTTCTGAACTGGCGGCTTGAAGGCACCCATTTCGAAATCAGCCTGCGTGTTGAAGCCCGAGATTTCCCAGCTGCCCGCCGGATAGATTGCAGCACGGCCCAGCGTGAACAGGTTCTGACTGTCGGGATAGGTCTGTGCCTCATACCCGTCGCCCAGATACGCGCCCCACTTGGCCAGCGTCTCATAAGGGGCAACCCACTGAGGATCGGTCAGTTTCTGCTCGCCTTTGATCAGCGCCAGACGGCCTTCCTCACCTTTCCAGTAGTTCGGGCCGATGTTGTTATAGCCCATGGTGGCCGCTTCCCACTGGTCGTTGGTGCCCATCGCCATCGGGATATAGGTGCCGTCTTCTTTGATCTTGTCCAAAGCGGCAAAGAACTCGGCCTCGGTGGTGGGAACTTCTATGCCCAGCTCGTTGAAGGCATCCTTGTTGTAGATGAAGCCGTGGATCACCGAAGCCATCGGGACGCAGAAGCTGGCCGATGCATCATCGGTTTGCCAAGCGGATTTTGCCACGTCCGAGAAGTTGCCCATCGCCTCCAGATCGGACAGATCGGTCAGGTGACCCGCTTCATACAGCGCCAGCGAGGCGTCGAACGGGCGGCAGGTGATCAGATCGCCCGCCGATCCGGCCTCGAGCTTTGAGTTCAGAACGGCGTTGTACTCGGCCGGGGCAGAGGGTGAGAAGATCACCTTGATGCCCGGATGCTCGGCCTCGAAGGCCGGGATGATCTTGTCCTGCCACAGGGCGAGGTCGTCGTTGCGCCAGCTTTCGATCGTCAGCGTGGCGTCTTGCGCGTAGGCGCTTGAGACCAGCGCTGTGCTCAGCAGAGCAAGGCCCAGAACTTTGCGTGTCATTTGGTGTCTCCCAGGTTGATGGTTTCTTGGTTTTGTTTCAGCCGCTCCAGGGCGGGTCGAAGGTGATCGTTGGTCTCGTGCAGCAGCGCCAGCGCCATCTCTGGCGTCTCGATGCCTGCAGCGAGTAAAGCTGCGCATTTGAGATTGCCATCGGCCGCAATCAGCGCAGAGGCCGCTTGTTCGGGGGCCGCGCCGGTCAGCTGGCAGACGATCCCGTTGGCGCGGGCCCGCAGCTTATCGTTGTCTGCCCGCAAATTGATCATCATGCCGTCTTGGACATGCCCCAACTCGACTGCCATCAGCGTTGACAGCATGTTGAGCGCAATCTTCTGCGCCGTGCCAGCCCCCATGCGCGTCGAGCCTGAGATCAGTTCAGGCGGGGTCGACAATAGGATGGCATGATCCGACAGGCGCAAAAGCTCGGTGTCGGCATTGTTTGCGATGCCGATGACCACCGCACCTTTGTCGCGCGCGATGCGTGCTGCCGCGACAGTGTAGGGGGTGGTTCCACTGGCGGACACGGCAATCAGGGTGTCGGTGTTGCCCAGATCAGCTAGCTCATCGGTGAGCGAGGCCGAGACATCCTCGACATCGCCGGGCATCGCCACACCCGAAGGCAGGCCGCCCGCCATGTGAATGCGAATCTGCGTTGAAGGGATCGAGAACGTGCCGCCAAGCTCTAATGCGTCTGCAGCAGCCATCAGCCCCGAAGACCCTGCTGCCAGATAACGTAAAGTGCCACCGCTGCGGATCGTTTCTGCCATGGTCAGCGCGCCATTGCAGATTGGATCAACCGCAGCCAGCGGGGCGGTGGAGGCAGCTGCCTGCGCCTGTGCCAGAAGGGCGGCCACATCCGTCAGCGGGCGAGCGTCCAGCCCGATCGCATTTTCGTGCAGCTGCTCTGTCACAGGTGTGGCCAAGTGATTCTCCCCCAAGTCTTTCGGCATCATACCTTTTAGATACCATTAGTCTACCACTTTGTCTATTTCGCTGAGATTGGGGCGATACTCTGTATTTTGGCCTTCAATTATCGTAAAAGGTATTATAAAGGTCTGCATATGACTCGCGACCCTGATACCATTGTTTTGGCCGTAGACGGCGGCGGCACGCGGTGCCGCGTTGCGCTGTCCGACGGTGCTGAAATCTGGCAGGCCGAAATGGGGTCGGCGAATGTATCGACCGATTTTGAGGCCTCATGCGCTGAACTGGGGCGGGGTTTGTCCGCTGTGGCGCGGCGGGCGGGCATTGATGAAAGAGAATTTGTCGCGATACCGGCCTATTTCGGCTTGGCCGGTATCACCGGACAGGCCATTGCGGATCGGCTGGCCAAGGCGCTCCCGTTTGACAACGTGCGCATAGACGATGACCGACCTTCGGCCCTGCGCGGGGCGCTGGGGCCCGGTGATGGGTTTGTGGCCCATTGTGGCACCGGCTCATTTCTGGCGGTCCAGCGAAACGGCCGACCGCACTTTGCCGGGGGCTGGGGGCCGATTCTGGGGGATCAGGCATCAGCCCAATGGGTTGGGCGGCGAGCGTTGTCCGCGGCATTGGATTGCGCCGATGGCGTGCGCATAACTTCGGGGCTTTCTGATCAGCTTCTGTCGCGGTTTGATGGGACTGCAGGCATCGTTAAGGCTGCATCCGGCATGTCGCCGACCGCATTTGGGGCGTTGGCACCCATCGTCACGCAACATGCCGGGACCGGAGACCCGGTCGCACGGTCAATCATGCAAGAGGGTGCCGAATATCTGCAGGATCGGATGGAGAAGATGGGGTGGAGGCCCGGTCTTCCCATCTGCCTGACCGGGGGGATCGGCCCGCAATATGCCAGCTATCTTCCGGAAGCGATGCAGCGGGATTTGATGACGCCCTTGGGCGATCCGCTTTCGGGCGCGATCGCACTGGCGCATGCATTCAGGGAGGAGATCGAACATGAGCGTTGCTGATTTCCTGAGGCCCGAGGGCTGGTTGGGCCAGACCGCAGGCCCGCGATATGTGCAATTGCGTCAAAGGCTTGAGCAGGGCATTGCCGAGGGTATTCTGCCGCCCAACAGCTCGCTTCCACCCGAGCGCGAGATCGCCGAGTTGACCGACCTGTCGCGTGTCACCGTGCGCAAGGCTATTCAGGAACTGGTGCGCAAAGGAACGATTGAACAGCGGCAAGGATCGGGGTCTTTTGTGCGCGAACCGGTTGCGCGGGTAGAACAATCACTGTCCCATCTGACCTCGTTCACCGAAGACATGGAGCGGCGCGGGTTCGAGACGACGTCAACCTGGCTGGAGCGGGGTATATTCCTGCCGTCGCCGGATGAAATGCTGGCGCTGGGCCTGTCGGCCAATGATCAGGTCGCACGCATCCACCGCCTGCGCGCCGCAGGTGGCCGCCCCATGGCGCTGGAACGCGCGGCGCTGCCGCTGGACATTCTGCCCAACCCGACCGAGGTCTCCGGATCGCTCTATGCTTTTCTGGAGCGGTCGGGCCATCGTCCTGTCCGCGCGATCCAGAAGATCTCGGCCATCAATCTTGAAGCGCCCGAAGCGCGCCTGCTGGATGTCGCCGAGGGCACTGCGGGGCTGCGCATCCAGCGCACGTCATACCTTGAAAGCGGGCGTGTCGCTGAACTCACCCGATCCATCTATCACGGCGATGCCTACGATTTCGTGGCAGAGCTGCGTTTATCAAACTGAAAGGCCGGGCACTATGTCCATCCAGACCACGCAAATGCGTCAGGAAATCAACGAGATACCGCACGCTGTTGATCGGCTTCTGACCGATGGCGCTGACGCTGTCGAACAGGCCGCGCAGGCCGTGCGCGCGCAGGACCCGAGCTTTCTGATCTCGGTCGCCCGTGGATCGTCGGATCATGCCTGCAGCTATCTGAAATACGCGTCCGAGCTGCTTTTGGGGCTACCCATGGCCTCAGTCGGCCCCAGCGTCAAATCGATCTACGGGGTGGATATGCGCTGCCCCGGCGCGCTGTGCATCGCCGTCTCACAGTCGGGTCAGAGCCCTGACATCGTGCGCCTGACCCGGTCGCTGACGCAGGGCGGGGCCTATTCCGTCGCCATCACCAACGACACGGACTCTGCGTTGGCAGGCGCGGCCTCGGCAGCGCTGCCGATACATGCGGGACCAGAACTGAGCGTGGCGGCCACCAAGACATTCGTCACTTCGCTGGTGGCGGGGCTTTGGCTGCTGGCCGAGGTCAAGGGCGACGTGACGCTTCTGTCGGCCATTCGAAAACTGCCCGAGGATTTGTCACAGGCCATCAGCTGCGATTGGGGCAGTGTGATTGAGGCGATCAACGGCCAGTCGCTGTTCACGCTGGGACGCGGGACGTCCTGGGCGATCTCGAACGAGGCTGCGCTGAAGTTCAAAGAGACCTGCCAGATTCACGCTGAAAGCTATTCGTCGGCTGAGGTGCTGCATGGGCCGGTTTCCATCGTGGATCAGGGGTTCCCGGTTCTCGCCTTCTCATCCGGAGATGCCGCCGAGGCCAACATTGCCGAGGTGGCCGATGCGTTGGCCGCCAAGGGCGCAAAGGTCTTTGCCACGACCGATCGGGTGACGGATGCGGTCGCGTTGCCGCATGTTCGGACGGCGCATTGGATGACCGACCCTATTGCCTCGATCGCGTCTTTCTACGGCATGGTCGAAACCGTCGCCACCGGTCGCGGCATCAACCCCGACACCCCGCGCCACCTGCGCAAAGTGACGGAGACGGTATGAACGCGTCGATTCTCACCTTTGCCGGCGGCCCGATCTTTGACGGAGAGGTGCTGTTCACCGACCATGCCGCCCGGTTCGTCGAGGGGACGCTTGAGGCCATTGTGCCGGTGGCCGACTTGCCGCCGGAGACCGAGATCGAAGACCTGTCAGGAGATATCCTCAGCCCCGGCTATGTCGATCTGCAGGTGAACGGCGGCGGCGGGGTGATGTTCAACGATGATCCCTCGGTCGAGACCCTGCAGCGCATCGCTCAGGCGCATCGCGGGCTAGGGGCGGTGTCGATCCTGCCAACGCTGATCACGGACACGCCCGAGAAAACCACTGCCGCCCTCGAAGCCGCGATCAAGGCCGTTCAGCGCGGCGTTCCGGGCATCGCGGGGTTGCATCTTGAAGGGCCGCATCTGTCGGTCAAACGGAAGGGCGCGCATGATGGGGCGCTGATCCGGCCGATGGAAGAGGGCGATCTTGACCAGCTTCTGGCTGCTGCCCGCGCATTGCCTGCCCTGATGGTCACGCTGGCACCCGAGAATGCCTCAGACGATCAGGTGGCGGCGTTGTCGCGGGCGGGCGTCATCGTTTCGCTCGGGCATACCGACGCGCCGTTCGACACCTGTATGGCCTATGCAAAAGCCGGCGCGCGCTGCGCGACACATCTGTTCAACGCCATGAGCCAGTTCGGCAGCCGCGACCCCGGTCTGGTCGGCGCGGTGCTGTCCAACGGCGATCTGTCCTCGGGGCTGATCGCGGACACAGTGCACGTTCATCCCGAATCGATGCGTGCGGCGTTTGCTGCCAAACGCGGTCCCGGGCAGATCTTTCTGGTCAGCGACGCGATGGCTGTGGCGGGGACCGATCTGCCAGAGTTCCGGTTGGAAGGGCGGCTGATCCGGCGAGAGCAGGGCAGGCTGACGCTGGAAGATGGCACTCTGGCCGGGGCCGATCTGGACCTGACCACGGCGATCAGGGTGCTGACGCGTGACGTGGGTATCCCGTTGGCCGACGCTTTAGCGGCTGCCACGCGCATTCCCGCCCGGCTGATTGGCGTGGATACTGCCCCGATGACGCTGGGCAACGCCATACGGATTGCGCCGCATCTCAGTCAGGCGCGTCCGGTTCAATCCAGCGTGATCTCCTGACGCTGTTTTCCCGTCGTTTTGTCGAAGATCAGGATGCGATTGTCGTCGGTTACGACCGCGTACCAGTTGTTCCCGATGGTCAGCGCCTGCGCGTGCGCGCCGTCAGGCAGTTCGATCTGATCCGGCAGCGTCGGGGTCCGATCCGATAGGCGGATGACAATCAGGGCGAATGTCACTAGAACCCCGCCAATCATAACCGCGGTCAGCAGCATGACCATGCGCCGCAGCAACCTAAGCTGCGGGGTTTCCTGCGGTTCCTGAGGTTCGGAAGGGACAGTCATGGGCACCCGCCTGATAGAGTTTCATATCGCGGCCGCGCCGCCGCCCCGCCTTGATAAGGCGCTTGCGCGGGATGTGCCAGCGGAAGAGAACCTGTCACGCACCCGGCTGACCCGTTTGATCGGCGACGGGGCTGTGACGGTCGATGGCGCTGTCATTGACGACCCCAAGGCTCGCATCGCCGAAGGCGCGCAGATCGGGATCACAGTGGCCGAGGCCGAAGACAGCCATATCGGGCCTGAGGATATCCCGCTGGAGGTGGTTTATGAGGATGACGATCTGATCGTGATCAACAAACCTGCGGGGATGGTGGTGCATCCGGCCCCCGGCTCTCCGAATGGGACGCTGGTCAATGCGCTGCTGCATCATTGCGGGGATGATCTGTCCGGTGTGGGCGGCGTCAAGCGTCCGGGAATCGTGCACCGGATCGACAAGGAAACCAGCGGCCTGCTGGTGGTGGCCAAGTCGGACGCGGCGCATCATGGGCTGGCTACCCAGTTCGAGGCGCATACGGTCGAACGCTACTATCGCGCGGTCTGTTACGGTGTTCCCGACGCCAACGATCCGCGGTTACGCGGCATCAAGGGTGTCAGTTTCGAACCCGGCAACATCATGCGCCTGACCACGCAGCTGGCACGGCACAAGACAGACCGGCAACGGCAGGCCGTGCTGTTCCATGGGGGGCGCCATGCGGTGACGCGGGCGCGGATTGTCGAGGTTTTTGGAACGCCCGGCGGTTTGTCCCTGGTCGAATGCTGGCTGGAGACCGGTCGGACGCACCAGATTCGCGTCCATATGACCCATGCCGGTCACGGCTTGGTGGGCGATCCGGTTTATGGCGGTAAACGTAAACTGGCCGCGCGTGCATTTACGCCTGCGGCTGCCGAGGCCGTGCGCGATTTTCCCCGTCAGGCGCTGCATGCTGCCGTTCTGGGCTTTGAACATCCGGTCTCGGGCGAGATGCTGCGGTTCGAGGCTGCGCTGCCAAAGGATATGGAAGACCTGCTTTCTGCGTTGCGTCAGCCGGTGACATAAACTGCAAAGGCCCGTGAGGCCCGCAATTTCAGCTTTTCTTTACATCAGGTTAATTCCACACTGATATTGATCCTCTTGAATGTACCGGGTGTGATACCCATATCCCATGTTAAGGGCTTAAACATTTGTCCAAGGGACGGAAATAAATGGCAAATTACTCAAATCTTCCGGCACCGTCACCCGAAGGGGGGCTGAACCGCTATATGCAGGAGATTCGCAAGTTTCCTCTGCTGGAGCCAGAAGAAGAATATATGCTGGCCAAGCGCTGGGTCGAGGAACAGGATACCGAGGCTGCGCATAAAATGGTCACGTCGCACCTGCGTCTGGCAGCGAAAATCGCCATGGGCTATCGCGGCTATGGCCTGCCACAGGCCGAGGTGATTTCCGAGGCCAATGTGGGCCTGATGCAGGCCGTCAAGAAGTTCGACCCCGAGAAAGGGTTCCGTCTGGCGACCTATGCGATGTGGTGGATTCGCGCCTCGATCCAGGAATACGTCCTGCGGTCGTGGTCGATGGTGAAACTGGGCACAACCTCGGCGCAGAAAAAGCTGTTCTTCAACCTGCGTAAGGCCAAGGCGCGTATCGGAGCTTTGGAAGAGGGCGATCTGCGCCCGGAAAACGTCGCCAAGATCGCCGAAGACCTTGGCGTGACCGAAGAGGAAGTCATCAGCATGAACCGCCGGATGTCCGGTGGCGATGCCTCGCTGAACGCGACCGTGGGGTCCGAGGGCGAAGGCACGATGCAATGGCAGGACTGGCTGGAGGATGAAGACGCCGACCAGGCGGGCGATTACGAGGCGCGGGACGAGCTTGAGGCCCGGCGCGAGTTGCTGGCCGCTGCGCTGGATGTGCTGAATGATCGTGAAAAGGATATCCTGACTCAGCGTCGGTTGATGGATCAGCCCGTAACGCTTGAGGAACTGAGCACGCAGTACAATGTCAGCCGCGAGCGCATCCGTCAGATCGAAGTGCGCGCGTTTGAGAAGCTGCAGAAAAAGATGCGAGAGCTTGCGCGCGAAAAGGGCATGCTGGGCACGGCCTGATCCAGTCGCTGTATTGAAATGAAAACCGGTCTGATGCTGTCAGGCCGGTTTTCTTGTGCGCGCAGATGACAGGGTCGCCGAGTGCTGCTACACAGCTGATAGCGCTAACTTTCAGGGGAGGAATGCAGTATGAATGAACCGGTACAGTGGGGCATTCTGGGGGGTTCTAAATTTGCGCGCCAACAGATGGGGCCTGCGATCCATGCGGCGGATGGTGCGCGCCTTGCAGGGCTGGCGACCTCTGATCCCGCCAAAGCGCAGCCCTTTCGGCAGTTTTGCCCCGATATCAACCTGTATCCAACCTATGACGACCTGCTGGCCGACCCTCAGATAGATGCGGTTTATATCCCTCTGCCGAACCACCTGCACGTCGAATGGAGTCTGAAGGCGATGGACGCGGGCAAACACGTTCTGTGCGAAAAGCCCATGACAATGCATGCTTCCGAGTTCGACGCGCTTATTAAAAAACGGGATCAAACCGGCCTGCTCGCGGCCGAGGCTTATATGATTGTTCATCATCCGCAATGGCAACTGGCCCGTAAACTGATTGCGGACGGAGCCATTGGCAAGTTGGTGCATGTGACAGGTGCGTTCAGCTATGACAACCGGGCCGATACGGACAACATCCGCAATCGGCCCGAAACCGGCGGCGGCGGCTTGCGTGATATCGGCGTCTATGTGATCGGCAGCGCGCGATATGCAACGGGGCAGGAGCCGACGGCGGTCAGTGGCCAGATCCGGTGGGAGAATGAGGTGGATGTGTTCACTGAAATCCGCGCACGGTTTCCCGGCTTTACCTACTCCAGCTATGTCTCAACCCGCATGCATCCGCATCAGGAGATGGAGTTTCATGGTGAGGGCGGTGTGATACGCCTCACCGCACCGTTTAACGCTCGGCTTTTCGGCGAGGCGCGGGTTGAACTGCATCGCCCGGGGCTGGAGGTGCAGGTAACGCGCTTTCCCGGCGATGACCATTATAAGCTGCAGGTCGAAGCCTTTGGCCGAAGCGTGCGAGAGGGCTCCGAATACCCCTGTCCTCTGGAGTTCGCGCGAGGGACGCAAGAGGTGATCGATCAGGTCTTTGACAACGCCGTGACGCTCTAACTTGTCAATGGCTGGACGCCTCGACTATTCTGTTTCGACTGAAGCAGGAGGGTGCAATGGCGGGCGGATGGGCGCGCGATGGCGCGGTAAGCGAGCAGATCGAAGCGTCGATTTCGGACGAACTGGCACGGATGCAGGCGCAGAGGCGACCGGTTGGCGAAAGCCGGACCCATTGCGCCGAATGCGAGGAACCCATTCCCGAAAAGCGCCGTCTTGCGCTGCCGGGGGTCAAACTGTGTCTGGAGTGCCAACAAGAGCGGGACGGAGCCTACAAAGCGCGTTCGGGCATCAACCGACGTGGGTCGAAAGACAGTCAACTGAAGTAACCCGAGGTCCGCTTGCAGCACCGGTCGCAGAAATCGTCATGGCTGCAAAACGGCCTGCTGCTGGGCTTTCTGGCTGCATTTCTGTGGGGCACGCACAGCGTCATCGTGCGTTACCTGACCAGCGATCTGGGCGGGTTGCAGATCGCCGTGTCGCGGTTGTTCATCGCAACTCTCGCGATCTATGTCATGCTGCGGCTGAAGGGGGCGCAGGTTTCCGTCCGGTTCAGGGACTGGAACTTCCGGCTGGCGGTCCTGTCGACTGTTGTGAACTACATCCTGTTCCATATCGGATTGGAGCATACGGGGGCCGCCAATGCCATGGTGCTGGAAAACACCGCGCCCTTCTTTGTGTTGATTTTCCTGTATTTCTTCGCGGATACCACCATACGGGGCAGGGATGTGCTGGCCACCGTGCTGGCGATCCTTGGCGTCTTCCTGACTGTCTATCGCGATTTTCAGGGCGGCGGCGAACCCCTGTTGGGCGACCTTATGGAGATCGGCGCGGGGCTGAGCTGGGCGGTGTTCCTGATCGCAAGCAGCCGCGCGATGCAGGCATCGGAAACCACCGCTGAGCGGCTGAATTTCCTGTTCGGAATATTCCTGTGCTCGGGTGCGCTGCTGGTGCCGCTGGCGGTCTTTTCGATGCAGGTGCCTTCAGCTAACGATATCTTCTTCCTGATCCTGCTGGGTGTTCTGCCCACTGCGTTGGCCTATTACCTTTGGTACGAGGCTGCGGCGCGGGTATCGACATTGACGGCGACGCTGTTGTTCGCCGCCTCGGTCGTGTTCACCTTTGTCAACTCCGCAGTGTTCCTGGGGGCCGCCATCACACCGCTTGCGATCGTGGGGGCGACGCTTATCGTCGCGGCGATCTTCATTACGTCTATTAACAAAACGGGCTGAACCTCTCCGAGGTGCAGGTATTCGAGTACTCAGCGGTTGACCCGAAATGCATATTGCGCACAAGTCTGCAATCTCGTCTAAGCCAACAGTTTTTTGGTGTTAGGAAGGACGTGTTTGATCTTGATCTAGGCGCGCCATTTAGATGCAAAAGCCTGTTCGTATGTGAACCGGCACGGATTGAAAAACAGTCAGTTGAAGTAAGATGCTGCATACCTTTCAAGGCAAAAAGGGCCATTGGTCGTTCAATCAAGGTAACAAACACATCACATTTTCAATATTTATAATGATTCTAATTTAGAATTGATCTAAGTCAGTTTCTCGATCTTTTTTCCTCCGTAAACCAGCAGGGCGCGCGGGCGTTTTAGGAGAAAAAAATGTTCAGAACACTGACACTGACGAGTGCACTTCTTGTCTCGGTCGCTCAGATCGCTGGGGCACAGAGCTTGCGGGAAAATGCGCTTGAGATTTTCAAACCGCTTCCTTCGACCGTTCCTTCGGTAAAGGACAATCCCATTACAGAAGAAAAGATCGACCTGGGCAAAGCGTTGTTCTTCGATCCGCGCATGTCGGCCTCGGGCGTGTTTTCCTGTAACTCGTGCCACAATCTGGCAACCGGCGGGGATGACAACCTTGAAACCTCGATTGGCCATGGCTGGCAGCGGGGGCCACGGAACGCGCCCACGGTTCTGAACTCGGTCTTTAATGAGGCGCAATTCTGGGATGGCCGCGCTGCAGACCTTGCCGAACAGGCCAAGGGACCGGTTCAGGCGGGTGTTGAAATGGCCAACACTCCGCAAAATGTGCTGGCGACGCTGAATTCCATGCCCCAATATGTTGATTGGTTCGGCGCAGCCTTTGAAGGTGAGGCAGAGCCGGTGACATTCGACAATTTCGCAAAAGCAATCGAGGCTTATGAGGCGACGCTGATCACGCCCGCGCCATTCGATGCCTGGTTGAACGGCGACGATGGTGCGATGACCCAACAGCAGCTTGCAGGGCTTGAGAAGTTCATGGATCTTGGCTGCTCTTCCTGTCATTCGGGCATCAACCTTGGGGGCAGCGGATACTACCCGTTCGGCCTGATCGAGAAACCCGGCGCGGATATCCTGCCAGCGGGTGACAAGGGTCGGTTTGCAGTGACCGAAACGGTGGACGATGAATATGTGTTCCGCGCTTCTCCGCTGCGAAACATCGCGGTGACTGCGCCCTATTTTCATTCCGGCAAGGTGTGGGATTTGTCCGTCGCCGTTGAGATCATGGCCGAATCCCAGCTGGGTGAGGAATTGGACGCGCAAAGTGTCACGGAACTGGTCGCTTTCCTGGAAAGCCTGACAGGCACCGTGCCCGAGGTCACATATCCGATCCTGCCTGCAGAAACGGCCACCACGCCACGTCCGTCGGGTGAGGTCGTGTCAGACGGTTAACAAAGCTCAAAACACAAACGGGCTGGATCACCAGCCCGTTCTTTCATTGCCAGAGCGTATGCGCGCTTTAGCTTTCCATCGCTTCCAGTTCATCAATGAAGCCCGAGATCATCGACAGGCCCTTGTCCCAGAACTCCGGGTCGCTGGCGTCCAGTCCGAACGGGGCCAGCAATTCCTTGTGGTGCTTGGACCCTCCGGCGCGCAGCATCTCGAAATACTTGTCTTCAAACCCTTCCGCACCGCTTTCATAGACCGAATAGAGCGCGTTTACGAGGCCATCGCCAAAGGCATAGGCGTAGACGTAGAAGGGCGAGTGGACGAAGTGTGGGATATAGGCCCAGAAGGTCTCATAACCCTCCATGAACTCGAATGCCGGCCCAAGGCTTTCGGCCTGAACGCTCATCCAAAGGGCGTTGATGTCATCCGGGGTCAGCTCACCCTCGCGGCGGGCGGCGTGGAGTTTGCATTCGAAATCGTAGAAGGCGATCTGGCGGACGACCGTGTTGATCATATCCTCGACCTTGCCTGCCAGCAGCACCTTGCGCTGTTCCGGGGTTTCGGCCTGATCCAGCATCTTGCGGAAAGTCAGCATTTCACCGAAGACCGAGGCCGTCTCGGCCAGTGTCAGCGGGGTTGAGGACAGCATCTCACCCTGATCGGCGGCCAGCACCTGATGCACGCCGTGGCCCAGCTCATGCGCCAGCGTCATCACATCGCGCGGTTTGCCCAGATAATTGAGCATCACATAGGGGTGTACGTCCGTGACGGTCGGATGCGCAAACGCACCGGGAGCTTTGCCGGGTTTGACTGCTGCATCGATCCAACCTTTGGAGAAGAAGGGCGAGGCAATCTCACCCATACGCGGATCAAAGGCGTTATAGGCATCCATCACGGTTTTCTCGGCCTCGTCCCAACCGACGATGCGGGTGTCTTCCATCGGCAAGGGCGCGTTGCGGTCCCAGACCTGCATCACGTCCAGCCCCAGCCATTTGCGCTTCAGCTCATAGTACCGATGGCTGAGTTTGGGGTAGGCGGCCACGACCGCCTCGCGCAGGGCCTCAACCACCTCGGGTTCGACATCGTTTGACAGGTGGCGGCCGGTTTGCGCGGTCGGCATGTTGCGCCAGCGGTCGACGATCTCTTTTTCCTTGGCTTGCGTATTATGAACGCGCGCGAAGGTCTTGATGTTGCTTTGGAAAACGCTTGCCAGTTCGCGCGCGGCAGCCTCGCGTTTGGTGCGGTCCTGCTCGGTCAGCAGGTTCAGCGTGCCTTCGATGTTCAGCTCGTCGCCATCGACGGTGAAAGTCAGACCTGCGATGGTCTCGTCGAACAGACGCTCCCACGCGTCGCCGACAACGCCGAGGTCATGCAGGAACTTTTCCAACTCGTCCGACAGTTGATAGGGCTTCATTGCGCGGATGCGGCGGAAGACGGGTTCGTAGCGCGCCAGATCGGCGTTGGCGTCGAAATGCGCCTTCAACGCATCATCGTCCAAGCGGTTGATTTCCAGTGTGAAGAACACCAGCGGGGTGGTGAAGACGGTGATCTTCTCCTGCATGTCCGACAGGAACTTGGCGCGGTCCGCGTCGGTGGTCAGCTGGTAGTAGCGCAGCCCGGCAAAGGACATGATCCGCCCGGCGATGGCGTTGATCTTCTCGTTGCGCAGCACGCAGGTCAGCAGGCCAGCGGCATCCAGTTCGGCCAGCTTGCCCTCGTAATCCGCGGCGAAAGAGGCGCATTCACCCTCAAGCCAGTCCAGATCGCGGGACAGTTCCGGTGCGTCTTCCGAGGTATAGAGATCCGTCAGATCCCATTCCGGCAGGTTGCCCAGATCATCGGCGCCACCGCCAGCATTTGCGTCACGAACGGGAAAGGGAAGGTCGCGCATGGGTCACCTCGAATAAACTGCGTTGGCAAACATTTAGGCCTGACGCGCGCGGATCACAAGCAGCCTGTCCGGGCGGGCCTTACACGCAAGGCTCGGGCTTGGGGTCGGCCTTGGCCGCCGAGAAATGGGTGGCCAGTTGATCAAAGACAGGGCCGCGCACCTCGGGGGCTTCCATCAACACTTCGTGTTCGCCGTCCGGGATTTCGACCAGAGTGCCGCTGGGCCAGTTCGCCATGCGGGCGCGGATGGCCTTGCGGTCCACGATCTGTTCGTGGCTGCCAAGGAAGGTCAGGGCCGGGATGTCGGGCGCGGTCTGCTCCATCAACCAGGCGCATTCGTCCAGTGCCTCGCGCAGCCAGATTGTTGAAGGCGCGCCAAGGGCCAGTTCGGGATGTGCGGCCAACTGGTCCCGCATCATCTGGTACATCGCTGGGTCGCGGGTCAGGACATTCCCTTCAAAGGGCTGCGAGACGACATAGCTTTCCAGTGATGTTGTCGGCGGTGTTTTTTCGCCAAGCCCCAGACGCGGCCCCCAATAGGCGGTCAACTGGCTGAGCGGTTTCATGATCGGCGTAAAGAAAATGCCCCACATCGGCCCGGTAAAGGCGCAGGCGGCAAAATCTGCCCCTTCCAGCACGGCGCGCATACCGATGGCCCCACCCATGGAATGGCCGATCACGTACCATGGTTTGGGCAAATTCAACTCCCCGGCCAACGCCAGAGTGGCACGTACATCATGCTGAAAATCGGTAAATTTCTCGACGTGGCCAATGCGCGGGTCCGGCAGCAAACGGTCCGCAAGACCCTGTCCGCGCCAGTCGACAGACAGGCTGGCAAAGCCGCGGCTGACGAACTCACCCGCTGCGTTGCCGTATTTCTCGATATATTCCGTGCGGCCGGGGAACAGCATCACTGTGCCCCGCGCATCGCCGTCGGGGCGCCAATGCCCAACGCGGATGCGTTTGCCGTCTTCGGTGGTCAGCCAATGCGCCGTCCCACCGGCAGGTCCGCCGGCCACGTCTTCGAACAGGGGGGCCGGCGAGTATTCCATCAGGCCAGTACCGAGGCAAGTTTCATGGCGACACCCATATCTCCATCCACGCTCAGCTTGCCGGACATGAAAGCCCCGGTGGGGTTCAGGTCGCCGCTGAGGATTTGCTCGAACGTATCGGCATCGGCGCTGAGCGTCACATCGGCGTCGTCATCGCTGACGCGCGCGCCGCTTGCATCCAGAACGATAGCGCCCAGATCGGCGATTGCAAATTTGGCTGACGCGTCGAAATCACCGCCCGACAGTTTCTCATTCAATGCCGCTGCGGCCTTTTCCAAAGTGTCGCTCATGGTCTTCCTCATTTTGTTAGTGCGCCGTGAATGGACATCCCCGGTCGCTACGCTACACTGACCATTGTTATGGGCATTGCAATCACCAATCTCAAAGGTACCGTTGCGGCACTTGCTGCGATAGTCATGTTTTCCACCACCGGCACCGCGCAACAGGCGGATTTGCGGGACGAGGCCGCGCTGTTGCAGCAACTGGCGCAGTCCACGCCCGAGCAGGCGGTCAGTTTGGACCGCCAGTTGCAGGCGTTGTGGTCGCAGTCGGGCTCGGCCTCGGCCGACCTGCTGCTGGAACGCGGCCGCGAGGCTTTGGACGATGGCGATGTCGAGGCTGCGATTGATCACCTGACCGCGCTGACCGATCACGCCCCGGGCTTCGCCGAGGGCTGGCACGTGCGCGCCTCTGCGTTCTTCAGCATCGATCGTTTCGGCATGGCAGCGGCGGATCTCGAGCACACTTTGACACTCAACCCCAACCACTACGAGGCGATCTATGGTCTCGGCCTGATCTTCGAGATCGTGGACAAGCCGGAACAGGCGCTTGATGCCTATTCGCGCGCGCTGGCTATACATCCCCATCACGAAGAAGTAACCAATGCCGTGAATCGGCTGAAGCCTCGGGTTGAAGGCAAGGCCCTTTAGGTTCCGGATCAGGGGGCAAAGGTGAGCGGGTCATCCCGGGTAGTGGCCGTACTTGGCCCGACCAACACAGGCAAAACCCATTACGCAATCGAACGTATGCTGGGCTATCGGACCGGCGTCATCGGTCTGCCGCTGCGACTGCTGGCGCGCGAGGTCTATGACAAGATCGTTGCCATTCGCGGACCGTCCGTCGTGGCGCTGGTAACGGGCGAAGAACGCATCGTGCCGCCGCGCACGCAATACTGGGTCTGCACGGTCGAGGCGATGCCCGAAGGCATGGGGGCCGATTTCGTCGCCATTGATGAAATCCAGCTGTGCGCCGACCCCGAACGCGGCCATGTCTTTACCGACCGGCTGCTGCGCGCCCGCGGTACGCATGAGACGCTGTTTCTCGGGTCCGACACCATGCGCGGTACTATTGCGGCGCTGGTGCCAGAGGCGCAGTTCGTCCGGCGTGAGCGTATGTCGCAGCTGGTCTATTCGGGCTCCAGGAAGATCAGCCGGATGCCCGCGCGCAGTGCGATCGTCGGATTCTCGGTCGATAACGTTTACGCCATTGCCGAACTTCTACGTCGCCAAAAGGGCGGGGCGGCGGTGGTCATGGGTGCGCTCAGCCCCAGGACCCGGAACGCGCAGGTGGATTTGTATCAGAATGGCGAGGTCGACTATCTGGTCGCCACCGACGCCATTGGCATGGGGCTCAATCTGGATGTGAACCACGTGGCGTTCTCGTCCCTGACCAAATTCGACGGTCGGCGGATGCGGCCCTTGGCTCCTAACGAATTGGCTCAGATCGCCGGGCGCGCCGGGCGTGGTATGTCCGATGGCACTTTTGGTGTGACCGGAGAGGCCCCTCCGCTGGACGAAGGCGTGGCTCAGGCGATCATGGACAGCCGCTTTACGCCGATGAAAAAGCTGAACTGGCGGAATGCCGCTTTGCGATTTGGCTCGATCGAGGCGCTGATTACATCGCTTGAGGTCAGCCCCGATAGCGAACATCTGCTCAAGGCGCGACCTGCCGACGACCTGAACGTGTTGAAATCGCTCTCGCAAGTGACCGAGGTGATGGCCCGCGCGAGCGACCCGCAATCGGTCCGGTTGCTGTGGGATGTGTGCCGAATCCCCGATTTCCGAGGCATCAGCCACGCTGAACACGCCAGCTTGCTTGAGGTGATCTATGGCCACCTACACGAACGCGGGTCCATCCCCGACGACTTCATGGCGCGGCAAATCCGCCGGATCGACCGATCAGACGGAGATATTGATGCGCTCTCCAAAAGGTTGGCATATATTCGCACCTGGACATATGTTGCGCAGCGAAATGGCTGGGTGCGTGACGAATCCCATTGGCGCGCGGAAACGCGCACTGTAGAAGACAGGCTGTCGGACGCTCTGCATGACCGTTTGACCCAACGATTTGTGGACCGGCGCACATCCGTGTTGCTGCGCCGGCTCAAACAGAAGGAGGCCCTTTTGGCCGAAGTAAATGACAAGGGTGAAGTGACCGTCGAAGGCGAATTCGTCGGTCGTCTGGAAGGGTTCCGGTTCATTCCGGACAAAGCCGCGCAGGGGACCGAGGCGAAAGCTTTGAAATCCGCGTCTTTGCAAGCACTCGCACCGCAATTCCATCTGCGTGCCGACCGCTTCTATAACGCGCCTGATACCGAAATTGATTTCACTGATCAGGGCGGCCTGATGTGGGGCGAATATGCCGTCGGCAAGCTGGTTGCAGGCTCTGAGCCTCTGAAACCGGTTGTCGAGGTGTTTGTGGACGAAGCCGCAGGCCCGGACGTCGAACAGAAAGTACAGCGCCGTCTACAGCATTTCATCGACCGCAAGGTTGCTGCTCTGTTCGAGCCGCTGTTGAACCTGTCGCGCGACGAGGAACTGACCGGTTTGGCCAAGGGCTTTGCTTTCCGCATGGTCGAGGCGCTGGGCGTGCTGCCCCGCACGCAGGTCGCGCAAGAGGTCAAGGATCTGGATCAGGACGCCCGCGGCGCGTTGCGCAAGCACGGCATCCGGTTTGGCCAGTTCACCATCTTCATGCCACTGCTGCTGAAACCCGCGCCGACGCGCCTGCGTCTGGTGCTGTGGGCGCTGACCAGCGGTCTGCAGGAATTCCCCGAAGCACCGCCTCCGGGTCTGGTCACCGTGCCCGTCGCCAAGGATGCGCCGCAGGGCTATGACACCATGTGCGGCTACCGCGACGCGGGCGAGCGGTCCATCCGTATCGACATGCTGGAACGTCTGGCCGACATGCTGCGCGCCGAGGACAGCCGGGGCGGATTCGAGGCCAGGGCCGATATGCTCTCGATCACTGGTATGACGCTGGAACAGTTCGCTGACTTGATGCAGGGGCTGGGCTATAAGGCCGAGCGCGGTGAGCGCGAAAAGGTCAAGGCAGCGCCTGCAGAACAGCCTGCCGCAGAAGCACCCGAGCAACCTGCCGCCGAGGAGACCCCGGCAGACGCGGTTGCGACCGAGGAGGTGAGCGCGACCGCCGAGGCGTCAGCCGAGGCCACCGAAAGCACCGAGGCGGCAGCCGAGGCTCCTGTCGCAGAACCCGCATCGGATGAACCCGAGGTCGAAGTCTTCTACACCTTCACATGGGGTCGCCAACGCCAGCCAAACCGTGGTCCGCGTCGTGAACAAGGGCAGGGCAAAGGCAAACCGCGCGGGAAACCTCAGGGCAAACCGCAGGGTAAGAAGGGCGGCAAACCTCAGGGTGCCAAGTCCTTCTCGTCGCGCCCTCCGAAGAAGGAAAAGGCCATCGATCCCGACAACCCGTTTGCCGCCGCGCTGATGGGTCTGAAGGACGGCAACTAAAAGCCGATGGCCGAGGCCAAGCTGCGGATTGACAAATGGTTGTGGCAGGCGCGGTTCTTCAAGACCCGCAGCCTGGCCGCCAAACAGGTCAGCGGCGGCCATGTCAGGCTGAACGGGAACCGGGTGCTGAAACCGGCGCAAGCCGTGGCCCCCGGGGACGTTCTGACCTTTCCGCAGGGCCGGATCGTCCGCGTCGTCCGGATCGAAGCCCTGGGTGAGCGGCGCGGCCCGGCACCAGAGGCGCAGGCTCTGTACTTTGATATGACCGAAAAACGGGACGCA
Source organism: Ruegeria sp. G7 (assembly GCF_056535465.1). NCBI lineage: Bacteria > Pseudomonadati > Pseudomonadota > Alphaproteobacteria > Rhodobacterales > Roseobacteraceae > Ruegeria > Ruegeria sp. G7. The sequence goes on from NZ_JBQFIL010000001.1 coordinate 2,634,553, forward strand.
CCGCCCAAAAATCCGGGATTTGAGGGGAAAGGTCGTCCAACCAAGAAAGAACGGCGTGCGCTTGACCTTTCTCGCACCCCAAAGGGGTGATCTTCTCTTGAAGAGGCGCGCAGACTGAATTAGCTAATCGCCAAAGCGCAAACGGGAAATCCAAAATGACCTATGTTGTCACCGAAAACTGCATTGCCTGCAAATACACCGACTGCGTCGAGGTTTGCCCGGTGGATTGTTTTTATGAAGGTGAAAACGCCCTGGTCATTCACCCCGACGAATGCATCGACTGCGGCGTCTGCGAACCCGAATGTCCCGCCGACGCCATTCGCCCGGATACTGAACCGGGTATGGAACAATGGGTCGAATTCAACCGCAAATTCTCAGAACAATGGCCTGTGATCGTGACCAAGAAAGATCCCTTGCCCGAGGCTGAAGAACGCGACGGCGAAGAAGGCAAGATGGAGAAGTATTTCTCGGAAGCGCCGGGCGAGGGTGGTTGAGCGATTCGGCGGTCAAAATCGTCGAAATGACAATTGATCCACGCGGTAAGGCTCTGAAATAAAAATACTTTACCGGCTTGAATGCAGGTCGGCCTTTTGAGTGTCGCAATTTTGTGATATACTCAATCCCGAATGATGACTGTGATTGGGATGTGCTCCGTAAGTATGCTCGCTTTGGAGTTCTGATTTTATGACAAAAAAGCCGCCTGACGGGGCCGTTTGTGGCCTCGGCTGGGGTGTTTTTGTCGTCTCATGTCCCGGTCTCGCAACGAAGGATGTATCTGAATGTCGAAGTCCAAAAAGCTTGAGTTCCGCCCGAACGATTATGTCGTCTATCCCGCCCATGGCGTGGGGCAGATCATCTCGATCGAGGAACAGGACGTCGCGGGGTTCTCGCTTGAGCTGTTTGTGATCTCCTTTGAGAAGGACAAGATGACCCTGCGCGTGCCGACCAACAAGGTGACCGAATCCGGTCTGCGTTCGCTCAGTTCGCCGGATGTCATTTCTCAGGCCATGAAAACGCTGAAGGGCAAGGCGAAGGTCAAGCGTGCCATGTGGTCGCGCCGGGCGCAGGAATATGAACAGAAAATCAACTCGGGCGATCTGATTTCGATTGCCGAAGTGGTCCGTGACCTGCACCGCACCGATGACCAGCGCGAACAGAGCTATTCCGAGCGTCAGCTTTATGAGGCCGCGCTTGAGCGTCTGACCCGCGAAGTGGCCGCCGTGTCCGGCGCGGATGAGATTTCGGCAGCCAAACAGGTGGACGAAGTCCTGACCTCACGCGCTGCCTGATCGCGATTACGCAATGGTAAGGGTCGTTCCGGTATCCGGGGCGGCCTTTTTCGTGGTCGACCGCTTGGTCCGGCGGTGCTTGTCGGGTATTTTCCTGCTACCGCAGGAGGATACGGGGCCACGATGAAGCAAACTGTAAAGTTCCTCTATATCAGCCACGAGCCGGTATCGGTCTGGTTCCGCTATGGCCTGATCCTGTTCGACATCGCCTCGATCATCTTCTTTGTCGCCACCGCAAACATCCCGCATGGACCGGGGCTAACGGTGGCGAGTATCGGGGTGGGGTTGATCATCCTGCTGGATTTCTCGGCCCGGATGTGGATTTCCAAGGATCGCTGGAAGCTGCTGCGGCAGATTTATACGCTGGCCGATATCGTGGTGATTGTGTCGCTGATCCTTGATCCGTTTCTGACTGGAAATCTGGCCTTTCTGCGGATTTTGCGGGCGCTGCGTCTGATCCATTCCTATCACCTGCTGCGCGATCTGCGCCGCGACAGCCCGTTCTTTCGTACACATGAGGATGCGGTGATTGCGGCGATCAATCTGATGGTCTTTGTCTTCGCGACCTCAACCGCCGTGCTGGTGTTCTTTGTCCCCGAGGATGCGCAGACACCCTATATCGATGCGCTGTATTTCACCATGGCGACGCTGACGACGACGGGGTTCGGGGACATCACGCTGACAACGCCTGCGGGCAAGCTGTTTTCCGTCTTTATCATGGTGGTAGGCGTGGCGCTGTTCGTGCGTCTGGCGCAGGCGATCTTCATGCCGCAGAAAGTGCGTTACAAATGCCCAAGCTGTGGGCTGTTTCGGCACGATCCGGACGCGGTACATTGTAAGCATTGCGGTGAAACGCTGCGGATCGAGACCGGCGGCGTGGCCTAGAGCGATGCGGTCAGCGCCAGAAGGAAGGCAATTTCCGAGACCTGTTGTGTGGCCCCCAGAATATCCCCGGTCTGGCCACCGATCTTGACCTTGGCAAGCCGGGCGACGATCGCAGCTCCCAGCAGGGCGCACAGCATGGGGGCGATGGCCGATCCGCCCAACAGCAGCAGAGACAGCAGGGTGGCCAGTCCAAGACCCGCCAGCACCGAGGGCAGCGGTGGAGCGCCGACCGAATGGCTGAGCCCCGCGCGCCGCGCATTCGGCAGGGCGCGCATCAGCACGGGCATCAGGGCGCGGGAAAACAGGCAGGCGGCCAGAACTCCGGTCAGCAGGCCTGCGCCGATCAGGGCCATGATCGCCGCGACGCGAAGCATTTGGGACAACAGCAGGGCCAGAACCCCGTAGGTGCCGATATGGCTGTCTTTCATGATCTCCAGGCGGCGTTCGGTCGTGAACCCGCCCCAGAGCCCGTCGGCTGTATCGGCCAGCCCGTCTTCATGCATCGCTCCGGTCGCGACGATCAGCCCGGCGACCAGCAAGGTGGCGGTGGCAAGGGTCGGCAACTGCGCCCAGATTGAAATCCACGCGACCCCGCAGGCCAGCGCTCCGACAACCAGCCCGGCCAGCGGATAGGCCCACGCCGCACGCGACTGGCGGGCAAAGGCCTCCTCAGGCAGGCCGGGCAAAGGTAGGCGGGTCAACAGAACCAGAGCCAGCGGGATATCCCACAGGGAAAACGGGGTGGTGTCGTTTTTGGTCACTCCCAGGCCTTTCAGGGTCTTGTTGCTTTGCCAGCAATGGTTAAACACACAGGACCACTCTGATGCAACGAGGCTTTCCATGCTGCCCGAACTCACTGACCTCAATAGTTTCCGCGATGCGCTGACCGGTGCACCTGGCCCGGATACATCCGCCATACAGGGCGCTGAAGAGCGGAATGGCCAATTGACCAAACCTCCGGGCGCGTTGGGGCGGCTTGAGGATCTGGCGATCTGGTACGCGGGCTGGCGCGGGGATGCGCGGCCTCAGATCAATGCGCCTCAGGTCATTGTGTTTGCGGGCAACCATGGGGTGACGGCGCAGGGTGTGTCAGCCTTTCCCCCCGAGGTGACGGTGCAGATGGTGATGAATTTCGAACATGGCGGCGCGGCGATCAACCAGCTGGCCAAGGCCGCGGGCGCGAAGATGGATGTGCACGCGCTGGAGCTTGATCGACCCACCGGAGATTTCACCCAAGGCCCCGCGATGAGCGAAGACGAGTTGTTGAGCGCCCTGCGTATAGGCTGGCAGGCGGTTGACCACCAAGCCGATCTGCTGGTGGTCGGAGAGATGGGGATCGGCAACACCACCCCCGCCGCCGCCATCGCCTGCGCGTTGTTTGGCGGGGATGCCGCCGACTGGACCGGGCGTGGCACTGGGGTGGATGATGCAGGGCTGGTCAACAAGACCCGCGTTGTGGCCGATGGCGTTGCCCTGCATGGGCGCAAAGATGGCCTGGAGGTTCTGCGCTGTCTGGGAGGGCGCGAGATTGCCGCCATGGCGGGGGCAATCGCCGCCGCGCGCGTTCTGCGCATTCCGGTCATTCTGGACGGGTTTATTTGCACCGCAGCGGCAGCGTGTCTGGCGCAGCTGTCGGATGCGGCGCTGGACCACACCGTTGCAGGCCACCAAAGCGCTGAGGGTGCGCATGCAGCCATGTTGGACAAGCTGGGCAAAGAGCCGTTACTGAGCCTTGGGCTGCGGCTGGGCGAAGGTTCTGGCGGGGCGTTGGCGATCAATATTCTGAAAAGTGCCGTTGCCTGTCATTCGGGTATGGCCACCTTTGCCGAGGCCGGAGTTTCAGACGGCTGACGTTGGGGGCGGGGGCTCTGCCCCGTCGCCTGTGGCGACTCCCCCGGGATATTTTTAGCCAGATGAAGCTGGCGGGATCGGTTTTGTAGGGTCAGGCCGATTTCTTTGCGTGTTCCTCGGCCAGTTCCAACAGGGCCGTTTCCAGGTCTTTCTCAAGCTGCTGTGCGCGTTCGATGTATTTCTTGTTCTCGGCGGTGGGCATGCCGGGTATCCACAGTTCGGCCAGTTCCCGGACCGATGTCCGGTCGTGGTGATAGAAGGTTTGTTCGGCTTGCGCGGCCTCGTATTCGCTGAGGCCGATGTTTTCCAGAACATAGCGACCGGCGCGCAGGGACCCGTCGAACATTTCGCGGACGATGTCATTGGCTCCGGCCTGATACAGCTCGTAGACATGGGTGCGGTCGCGGGCGCGAGCGATGATGTGCAGGTCGGGGCGTTGGCGGCGGGCATAGCCGACCAGTCGGGTGACCTGTTTGTAGTCATCCATGGCCGCAACCAGAACCGAGGCTTTTTCGATCCCGGCGGCGCGCAGCAGTTCGGGACGGGTGGGATCACCGAGGAACCCCTTGACCCCGAAGCGGCGCATCAGCTGGATGGTCTCGATATCGTGGTCCAGAACCACCGTTTTAAACCCGCTGGCCTGCACCAGCCGGTTGACGATCTGCCCAAAGCGGCCGATCCCGGCGATGATGACGGGGCCTTTTTCGTCGATCATGTCGGGCTCGACCTGTGGTTTATGATCTCCGATATAGCGCGAGAGCACGTCGTAGAGGATGAACAGCAGCGGCGTGATCAGCATGGTGAGCGCGATGATCATCAGCAGTTTCTGCGACAGGGCCGGAGGGATGACGTTTTGCTGTGTCGAGAATGCCAACAGGACAAATCCGAACTCACCTGCCTGCGCCAGCCCCAGCGTAAACAGCCAGTGATCGCGCCCGCGCAGTTTGAAGGCGCGGCCGACGAGGAACAGGATGATCCCCTTGGCCAGAATGACCAGCAGCGCCAGCCCGATCAGGTCAAACGGGTCGGCGAAGAAGTAGCCCACATCGATCCCAGCGCCCACGGTGATGAAGAACAGGCCAAGCAGCAGGCCCTTGAACGGCTCAAGATCGCTTTCCATTTCATGCCGAAATTCCGAGCTGGCCAGAACCACGCCCGCGAGAAATGCGCCGAGGGCGGGGGACAGCCCCACCAGTGTCATCAGGAACGAGATACCGACCACGATCATCAGCGCCAGCGCGGTATACATCTCGCGCAGGCGAGTGGCGTGGATGAAACGGAACAGGGGTCGGGTCAGATATATGCCGGCCAGCACCACGAACGCGACCGCCCCGATCGTGACCAGCGTGACGGCCCATCCGGGCAGCCCCTCGACCAGCGACAGCGTGGCATGATGATCCGCGCCATGGGCTGCGTCATGGGCCCGCTGGATCGAGCCGTCATCCTCGATATGAATGCTTGCAGGGAGGGCCAGCAAGGGCAGGAAGGCAAGGATCGGGATCACCGCGATGTCCTGTGTCAACAAAACCGAGAAGGTCGCGCGCCCTCCGTTCGTTTGCATCAGTCCTTTTTCGGACAATGTCTGCAATACGATCGCCGTTGAGGACAAAGACAACGTCAAACCAACTGCCAGCGCCACTGACCACGGCTGCCCGGTATAAAACGCCACCGCCGCGATGGCGGCAGTCGACAGGCCGACCTGCAACCCGCCAAGGCCCAAAAGCTTGTCGCGCATGTCCCACAGGGCGCGGGGTTCAAGTTCGAGCCCGATGAGAAACAGCATCATCACCACGCCGAATTCAGCCACGTGCTGCAGGCTTTCTGTTTCCGCGCCAACCAGCCCGAGAACGGGGCCGATCGCGATACCTGCGGCCAGATAACCCAGCACCGATCCCAACCCCAGTCGGGCTGACAGGGGCACTGCTATGACTGCGGCTGCCAGATAAATTGATGCCTGATAAAGGAACTCGTTCATTTTGCCCTCTTAAATCCGCTCAGGTCGGGAGCGGCGCGTCGCGTTTCAATTGGTCCATCACGATCTGGCTTTGCACCCGTGCCACTGCAGGATGCGGCAGGATCACTTCGTGAAGCAAGCTGTTGAGTGCTGAAAGGTCGTCACAATAAACGTGAAGAAGGTAATCTGCCTCTCCGGTCATCGTCCAGGCGCTGCTGATCTCGGGGCGGGTGTTCACCATACGGGCAAAACTGGCGGATTGGTCGGGGCCGTGGGTGCCCAGATGCACCTGTATGAAGCCCTGGACCTGCAGGCCCAGTTTCAGGGGGTCCAGCCGGGCGGTGTATCCGGTGATGTACCCCTCGGCCTCAAGCCGCTGTCGGCGGCGACCTGCCTGGCTGGCGGACAGGTTCAGCATCTCGCCCAGCTGATGCGCCGTCAGGTGTGCATCCTTCTGCAAAGCTGACAACAATCGCGTGTCGGTCGCGTCCAGCATATGCGGCGATTCTCCGTTTTTCGCTCAATCTGTGCGGATAGTCCGCGTTTCAACTCAGGTTACACGAAAACAACGCGCAGAAACAGCGCACGTTAAGGCGTATTTTTGAATCAGCAAAGAAATTCCTGTTTTCCGAGGAGACGCGCCATGGGTCCTTTCCCGCACAATGCCCCGAAATCTGTCATCAGCGATGAGAATCCCGCCGGGACCGACGGCTTTGAGTTTGTCGAATTCGCCCATCCCGAGCCGCAGGAGCTGCGCGATCTGTTTGCGCGTATGGGGTTCGACTATGTCGGTTATCACCGCAACTCTCCCACGGTCGAGCTGTGGCAGCAGGGCGATGTGACATATATCCTGAATGCCGATCCTGACAGCTTTGCAGCCAAATTCGTGGCCGAGCATGGCCCCTGCGCCCCTTCGATGGGTTGGCGCGTGGTGGACGCGCAGAAGGCCTATGAGCACGCGATTTCCAAAGGGGCCGAGCCCTATGACGGGGCCGACAAGACCCTGGATGTGCCTGCAATCAAGGGTATCGGCGGCTCGCTGATCTATTTTATCGATCAGTATTATGACACCTCGCCGTATAATGAGGAATTCGAGTGGCTCAAGCAGTCCAAACCGCGCGGCGACGGGTTCTATTACCTCGATCACCTGACCCATAACGTGTTCAAAGGCAACATGGACAAGTGGTTCAAGTTCTACGGCGACCTGTTCAACTTCCGTGAAATCCGGTTCTTCGACATTCAGGGCAAGTTTACCGGGCTCTACAGCCGTGCGCTGACCTCGCCTTGTGGTCGCATCCGTATTCCGATCAACGAAGACCGGGGCGAGACCGGGCAGATCGTGTCGTACCTGAAGAAATACAAAGGCGAAGGTATCCAGCACATCGCCGTGGGCAGCGACGACATCTACAGTTCGACCGACGCGATTGCCGAGAAAGGCCTGAAGTTCATGCCCGGCCCGAACGAGGCCTACTATGATATGTCCTATGACCGCGTCACGGGCCATGACGAGCCTAAGGAACGCATGATGAAGCACGGCATCCTGATCGACGGTGAAGGCGTTGTTGATGGGGGTGAGACCAAGATTCTGCTGCAGATTTTCTCGAAAACCGTAATCGGTCCGATCTTCTTCGAGTTCATCCAGCGCAAGGGCGATGACGGGTTTGGCGAAGGCAATTTCAAAGCCCTGTTCGAATCCATCGAGCGTGAGCAGATTGAATCGGGTGAAATCTCGGCAGCCTGACCGGTGGAATGACCAAAACTTCAAAGCGCCGTATCTGCCCGATACGGCGCTTTTCTTTTATCCGCGCGGCAATTTGAGGGTGACGTTCTTGCCGCGCTTTTGATAGCGCAGTTCACTATCGCCAATGGCAACGACGTTGCCTCCGTCGATGCGGTCCCCGACTTTTAGTTTTTTGTAACGTCCGCTTGGCAACCGCACCAGCGCGCGACGATTGGCAGGTGTGCCATACACGCCGATCAGGTTCAACTTGCGCAGGTTGATCGCGTTGTCGATGGTGGCCTGTCGCGCAACCGAGGCGCTTGAGGGGATTTTGGGTTGCACTGCTTTGGCCTGGAAAGAACCAGGCTCTTCGGCATTACTGGTCACATTTGCCGTTGAACCCAGCGACGCGCTGCCAGAGGCCGAAGGCTGCGCGCCACGCGCGGCGATGGCGGAAGGGCGTGTTTTGGGGCGGGGAACACGTACGACTGCCAGTGCAGTAGGGGTTTCATCCACAACGGGTTCGACCTGCAACGCCTCGGGGCGCAGCCGGGGCCGGACGGAGGCAAGCTCTTGCCGCGACCGTCCGCCGAGTTGTTGCCTCTCGAACTGATCCACCAGATTCTCGGGCCGCGGGCGCGGGCGGAAGGTTGCAAGCCTCTCATCAACGTTTTCGACAACCACCGGCTCGGTTTCAAATCGGGTCGGCGGCTCGGGGGGAACGGATGAGGGGCGGCCGAGATACACCATCACACCTGCCGGGTTCAGCGTGCCATCGGCGCTTGGAGCCACGAGGCCTCGCGCGTCGAGTTCGAACCGCTGGCCCGCCTGTCCGGGCAGAGCAAGCGGTGCGAAGGGTTCATCAGTTTCCAGGCTGGCATGCGGCGGCAAGGCGACGATATCTGTCGAAAGGTTCGCCCGATCAACCGAGGTCAGATACAGATCGTCCAACACCGGGGCGGGTGGCGCGTCCAAATCCGAAGGATCGACCGGTGCGGTGCCCGTGAACGGATGAAACGACGCTGAGTCAGCCAGAGGTTCGGCAAGATCTTCAACAACTTCCGGCTCGACCTTCAACGCTTCTAGGATCGCGGCGTCCGTTGCCGTCAGTGCGGGTTGATCCTCGACCGGTTCCGGCGCGGGTGGAAGGTTTGCAAGCGCGGTGTCGGCGGGCACGGGGTCTGGCAGTGCGGTTTCTGGTTCTGGCTGCACCTCTGGTTCAACCGGCTGGGCCAGTTCAACGTCGCCCGAATCCGAGCTGTTGAAAGACCAGATCCCAAGCAGCATGCCGATCACCACCGAGGCAGCAATCGCCGGGACAACAAAGCGTTTCGGCTCAAGCCCGGATCGCACAGGGGCAGGCGCGGCGGCAGAGGCTGGTTCGAATGCAGGCGCCCGAGGCGCTTCGGCGATCGGGTGCACCGGAATATCGTCCGGTGGATCCTCTGGCACTGTGGCAGGGCGCACGATCGCGGCTGGTTCATCCGGCGTTACGGGCAGCTCAAAGAAAGGTTCATCCAATCGATCGCTACCGGTTGCGCTAAGCCAGAAGGCCTCGGGCACAAAGCCGTGGTCGGTCGCGAATGCGCTGGCCTCGTGCAGCGTCTGCCGGGCGACCGCCGCGATGCGGGTTTCGCCATCGCCCGGTTCGGTTGCGTATGCCAATTCGGCCAGGTCATAGGGCGTGGCTGCGGCGAGCGTGTCTTCGATCTTCTGAGCAGCCTCATCAGCATTCAGATCGCCTGTGTCGGCGGTCAGCAGCCGCACCTGATCGGATGGCAGGATCAGCTTGCAGCTCAGATCATTTTCCAGCGCGAATCCCTGATCGCGCATTGACTGGATTTGTTCATGAAGGTCCGGTGCATCCAGCGCGGCTGTCCCGATACAATACCAATCGCCATCCGACTGGTGATGCAGGGAAATGCCGTTTTCAGAAAATGACAGCGCGAAGGCGGGTTTCATAATCCGGATGAACCATAATTGTCAGCTTTAATGCAAACGCTTGTATGTTTGCCGTCCGAGAATAGAGCAGGAACCCGCCGAGGGAAAGAAAAACGCGCGTTACCCTCTTGCCGTGTGCCGCGTGCAGCACCCATCTTGAGGTCAAGTCAATGGGAGGGATCACCTTGAAGACACTTGCTTTTCTGGCTGCGATGACCGCAGCCGTGGCGGCCATGCCGGCCCATGCGGAAGAACGTCGCATCTCGGTCAGCGGCACCGGAACCAGCCTTGTTGCGCCTGACATGGCGACCATCACATTGGGGGTGACGAACCAGGATGCGCAGGCATCGGTTGCGATGCAGGCGACCTCGGACGCGGTGGCGCTAATTCTCAAGCGGCTGGATGAGATGGGGCTTGAGGCGCGCGATGTGCAGACCCGCGATCTTTCGCTGTCCCCGGTCTGGTCGGGCCGAAACAGTTCCGGAAACCAGCCGCCCGAGATCACCGGCTTTACGGCGTCCAACCGGGTCTTGGTGCGGGTGCGTGACCTGGATCGGCTAGGTCAGATCATGGACGCGGTGATCAAGGACGGGGCCAATGATTTCGGCGGCCTGAGCTTTAGTGTGCAGGACCCCAAACCGCTTGAGGCCGAGGCGCGGGCCAAGGCCGTTGCGGATGCCACCGCCAAGGCGGAACAACTGGCGCAGGCGGCTGGGATCACGCTGGGGCCGGTGATCTCGATCAACGACCACGGCGGCGGCGTGCGTCCGGTGGCTCAGATGCGCGAGATGGCGATGTCAGATGCCGGTGGCGTTCCGGTTGCAGGTGGAGAGGTCTCGGTGTCGGTCAATATCGCGATGGAGTTCGCGATCGCCGAATAACCTCAGGCGCGGGCTTGCAGCGGTTCGCGTTGCTGGCCCGTTTCATCGAAGTTGTCGGGCGACAGCCATGCCTGAAAGGCATCCCGGATACGCGGCCATTCGTTGTCTAGGATCGAATACCAGGCCGTATCGCGATTGCGTCCCTTGTAGTGGGTCGCCTGCCGGAAAACGCCCTCGAAGGTGAAGCCCAGCCGTTCGGCGGCCCGACGCGACGGTGCGTTCAACGCATCGCATTTCCATTCATAGCGGCGATAGCCCAATTCATCGAACACACGCTGCATCATAAGGAACATCACCTCGGTCGATTGCGGCTTGCGCTGCAAAAGCGGTGAAAAGTGGATGTGGCCGACCTCGACTGCGCCAGCCGCAGGCTCGACGCGCAAATAGGAGGCCATGCCGACAGGCGTCTCGTCCGCATCCAGAACGGTGTGAAACATCGGATCGGCATCCATGCAATTGGCCTGTGCCCAAGCGATGAATTCGGCCTCGGTCTCGAACGGACCGTAGGGTAGGTAGGTCCAGTTGCGGCCGTCCGCGTCATTGGCAAACGCCCGGTACAGGCCGGGCGCATGTCTGTTCACATCCAGGGGTACGACTGAACAGAACCGGCCAACCATCGGCGTATAAGGCGGTGTGGGGCGCGGGAACGCGCCCGTGACCGGCAAGCCGATAGGTTGACCCAGATCGTTGGTGTCGTGCCCGGCCATCGGATCAGGCGCTGGCCTTGGCGAGGGCCTGATCGAGATCCGCGATCAGATCGTCCGCATCTTCGATCCCGATGGACACGCGCACCACGCCGGGGCCAGCACCCGCCGCTTCCTGCTGCTCGGGCGTCAACTGCCGGTGCGTGGTCGAGGCCGAGTGGATGATCAGCGAACGCGCATCGCCAAGGTTGGCCACGTGGCTGAAAATCTCCAACGCGTTGACCAGCTTGACGCAGGCGTCATAGCCACCCTTGACCGCAAAGGTGAACAGCGCACCAGCCCCGCGCGGATACTGCGCCTTGACCCGGTCGTGATAGGGCGACGAGGGCAGACCCGCGTAGGTCACGTAGTCGACGCGGTCATCCGTTTCGAGCCATGCCGCGATCTTTTGGGCGTTCTCTACGTGACGCTCCATCCGCAGGGACAGGGTTTCGATCCCCATCAGCGTATAATGCGCGGCCTGCGGGTTCATCGTCATACCCAGATCGCGCAGACCGATGGCAATGCCGTGGAAGGTGAAAGCCAGCGGGCCGAAGGTCTCATGGAATTTCAAGCCGTGATAGGCCGGTTCCGGTTCACTGAGCGAGGGGAACTTGTCATTCGCAGACCAATCGAACTTGCCCGAATCGACGATGCAGCCGCCGGTGACCGTGCCGTTGCCGGTCAGGTATTTGGTGGTCGAATGCACGACCAGAGTCGCACCGTGTTCAATCGGGCGACACAGGTAGGGCGTGGCCGAGGTGTTGTCGACGATCAGCGGAATGCCTGCTGCGTCGGCCACATCCGCCAGCGCACGGATATCGGTGACATAACCGCCCGGGTTGGCGATGGATTCACAGAACACCGCGCGGGTGTTTTCGTCGATGGCGTCCCTGACGGCGTCCAGATCATCGGTGTCGACAAACTTGGCCGACCACCCAAAGCGCTTGATCGTCTGGCTGAACTGCGTGACCGTGCCGCCATACAGACGGGTCGAGGCCACCACGTTGCATCCCGGTCCCATAAGCGGGAACAGCGCCATGATCTGCGCCGCGTGGCCCGAGGAACAGCAGACCGCGCCAACGCCGCCCTCAAGCGTCGCCACACGTTCCTGCAGAACGGCAACCGTCGGGTTGGTCAGGCGGGAATAGATGAAACCCACTTCCTGCAGGTTGAACAACGCGGCGGCGTGTTCGGCGTCGCGGAACACATAAGCTGTGGTCTGGTAGATCGGCGTCTGGCGCGCGCCCGTCGCAGGGTCGGGGCGGGCCCCGGCGTGAATTTGCAGCGTGTCGAAACCGTAGGTGGGGCCGTCAGACATCTTGGAAATCTCCTGTTGGAATATGTGTTGATGAATCTCTAGGACATTGATCCGCCACGTACAACGCCCGCGTCACCGTAGCCAAAGCCCCTCGGATTTGATCGTCTTGCGAATGACCTGTTCGCGCGCGGGCAGGTTGTCCCGGTCGAACAGCGCCCGGATCTTTGTACCTTTGCGCTGGATCACCAGTTTCTTCAGCGGGTCATAGCCTTTGAGCACTTTCTTGATCTTGTTCGGCGCGACAATGGTCTCCAGTACCTCTACTACATGGTCGCTTTCCCGGGCATAGAGCAGCGGGAACAGGCGGTAATGGCAGCTGACTGCGCCATCCAGCAGGCCCTCGGGCAAGGCATCGCGTCCGCCGCCGAATGAGTGGATGACCAGCGGCAGGGCGACCTGATCCAGCCAGGGGGCGAGGCTCTGTCCTGTCAGCTCGGGGATGTCTTCGTCCCGGATGGTGCGGGCATAGTCCAGAAACCGTTCGCCGAACTGACGGGGGCATTTGTAGAAGAAATACCCCGCGTTGAAATACAGATACCGCCGCCAATGGCCCGCAGGTTGGCTGAGGTCGAGGGAACTTTCGAAATCCAGCCCGAACCGGTCGTAGAGCGCGCGCCAGATGCCCTCATGGCCGGGACCATAGAGCGTAGGTTTCGGCCATGTCCCGTCAACGCGAAGCGATGCGCCGGGCCGGTCAAAATCAAATGGGACATCCGTCAGCTCTCCGGTGATCAGCGTATCGCTGTCGAAGAAGATAAACGGCTCGCCTTCGGGCATCGCCAACAGGGCTTCGATTTTGTTGCCATGGGGATAGCTTGCGCCAAAGGTGTGTGATTCAAAGGGCAGGATTTCGGCCCCGAGATGCTGCAGCGCCTGCAAGACCTCGGCGTCCTGAATGGCCGGGTTCTGTGGCCAAAGCGGACCGGGCTGCGGAACGCCGACGAACAGCCGACCCTGAAAGCCGGGGGCGCTGTGACGCAGGGAGGCGGCGAACAAAAGCGCTTCGTATTGCAGCCGGTTGTTTTGCCCGATGATAAGGATGTTGAATGTAGCCGGGCTTGCCTGCATCTTGTCGCGCTTTCTGATCGGGCCGGAATTCGGCATCTGCCTCAACCGGAAGTACAACAAGCTGTGAGGGGCGTCAAAACCTCAAACACCACTGGTTTGAAAACCGGTTTCCCGGTCCCATGTTATAGGGCAGCAACGCAGGAGGATTTCGATGCGCGTCAATGCAGATTTCAGTCAGCGGGTTGCCGTTCATTTCAACGATACCGATTGGGTCGCCTCTCCCGCAGCGGGGGTCGAGCGCAAAATGCTGGATCGGATCGGGGCCGAGGTGGCGCGCGCCACGACCATCGTGCGGTTTGCCCCCGGCAGCGCCTTTTCCGCCCATACCCATGATGGCGGCGAAGAGTATCTGGTGCTGGACGGAGTCTTTCAGGACGAGACCGGTGATTTCCCAGTGGGGAGCTATGTACGCAATCCGCCGACCTCGTCACACACGCCCTCGGCCAGCGAAGGCGCGACGATTCTGGTCAAGCTGCATCAATTCGATCCCGATGACCGAACTGAGGTGCGCCGATCGGTCAACGGTGTGGGGAATATCGATTTGTTCAAAGACGCCCATGAGGATGTTCAGGTGCAAAGCTGGGCCGCAGGCGAGCGCGTTAAGCTGGACGCCAGCAAGGGGCTTGAGGTGTTTGTGATCGAAGGCAGCTTTGCCGAAACGGGCGAGGAGTTCGCAACTTGGGACTGGCTACGCCTGCCGCCGGGAACCCGCTCGGTCGCCGTAGCGGGCGAAGGCGGGGCGCGGGTTTGGATCAAATCCGGCCATCTCGCCGGGATGGTCTGACGCGGCTCGTGCTGCGAAACTAAGCAATTCGCATTGAAATCCGGGCCATGGTGCCCGGATTTTTCATTTTTTGACCAGTTGGCAAATTTTACCAATTGATAAAAAACCAGATTGTGGCAAGCTGGAGCGCATAACAAACATATCTACAGGGAGTAGAGTGATGGCACAGGGCCAGATGGCACCCGGGATCGTCTCCGGGCGGCTTTCCAGCGATGAGCTGACCTCGAATTTCACCGATCTGCATCCGCCACTGGCCCCGCATGAGGCTGCGGTGGCCGCGGATCGTTGCTATTTCTGCTATGACGCCCCGTGCGTGACGGCCTGTCCGACGGATATCGATATCCCGCTGTTCATCCGTCAAATACAGGCGGGCCAGCCCAAGGCGGCGGGGCAGACCATTCTGGAACAGAATATCCTTGGTGGCATGTGTGCGCGGGTTTGTCCGACCGAGACATTGTGCGAAGAGGCCTGCGTGCGCGAGGCCGCCGAAGGTAAACCGGTCGAGATCGGACGCCTGCAGCGTTTCGCGACGGACGATGTGATGGCCTCGGGCGCGCATCCGTTTGAACGTGCTGCCGCGACGGGCAAGACGGTTGCGGTTGTTGGGGCCGGGCCCGCGGGTCTGGCTTGTGCGCATCGTCTGGCGATGCTGGGGCATGATGTGGTGATCCACGAAAGCAAGCCCAAAGCCGGTGGGCTGAACGAGTACGGAATTGCGGCCTATAAATCGACCAACGATTTCGCGCAGGCCGAGGTGGACTGGCTGCTAAAGATCGGTGGCATCGCGATTGAGACGGGCTCGGTTCTGGGTGAGGCAATCTCGCTGGACGGGCTGTTGCAGAACTATGATGCGGTGTTTCTGTCGATCGGCTTGGCCGGTGTGAACGCGCTGCGTGCCGACGGCGTTGATAAGGATGGCGTTCGGGCTGCGGTCGATTTCATCTCGGATGTGCGTCAGGCCAGCGATCTGGCGGATCTTCCGGTGGGCCGGAACGTCGTCGTGATCGGCGGCGGGATGACGGCGGTGGACGCGGCTGTGAAGTCAAAACTGCTGGGTGCCGAGCATGTGACCATCGCCTATCGCCGGGGCCGCGATGCGATGGGGGCCAGCCGGTATGAACAGGATCTGGCCGCGTCGCACGGGGTTCGGATTTTGTGCAACGTGCAGCCGGTGGCTGTGCATGGAAACGGGGCAGCGGCAGAGATCGAGCTGGAGTATACTGTCAGTCAGGATGGCCGCCTGACAGGCACGGGTGAGACCGTGCGGGTGCCGGCGGATCAGGTTCTGAAGGCCATTGGTCAGACGCTGGATGGTGCGCCCGAAGGACTGACGCTGGACGGCAACAAAATCGCTGTGACCGGGGCCGGACGCACGTCGATAGACGGTGTCTGGGCTGGCGGAGATTGCGCCGCCGGAGGTGAAGACCTGACGGTGACCGCCGTGGCCGAAGGACGCGACGCCGCGATGGACATCCATGCCAGCCTGAGCGCGTAATGGTCGGGCGGCGCAATGAGTATTTATGAAAAGATGAAGATGCACATCTGCATCAGGGAGGCCGGATAAATGGCTGATTTGACGACAAACTTTCTGGGAATATCGAGCCCGAACCCGTACTGGCTGGCGTCTGCGCCGCCGACGGATAAGGAATACAACGTGCGCCGCGCTTTTGAGGCCGGATGGGGCGGTGTTGTGTGGAAGACGCTGGGGGCCGAGGGACCTCCGGTCGTGAATGTGAACGGGCCGCGTTATGGGGCGATCTATGGGGCGGATCGGCGGTTGCTGGGGCTCAACAACATCGAGTTGATCACCGATCGCCCGCTTGAGGTGAACCTTGAAGAGATGGCGCGGGTCAAGGCGGATTACCCGGATCGGGCGCTGATTGCGTCCCTCATGGTGCCGTGTGAGGAAGAGGCTTGGAAAGCCATCCTCCCGCGCGTGGCCGAGACCGGCGCGGATGGGATCGAGCTGAATTTCGGCTGTCCGCATGGGATGAGCGAGCGGGGCATGGGGTCTGCCGTTGGGCAGGTCCCGGAATATATCGAAATGGTCACCCGGTGGTGCAAGCAGTATTATGACCGCCCGGTGATCGTAAAGCTGACGCCGAATATCACCGATATCCGCAAACCGGCGGCGGCCGCGCGAAACGGTGGCGCGGATGCGGTGTCGTTGATCAACACGATCAACTCGATCACCAGCGTCAATCTGGACACGTTCAGCCCCGAGCCCTCGATTGATGGCAAGGGAAGTCACGGCGGTTATTGTGGTCCGGCGGTGAAGCCGATTGCGCTGTCGATGGTGTCCGAGATTGCGCGGGCCGAGGCGACACATGGTCTGCCGATCTCTGGCATCGGAGGGGTAACGACATGGCGAGATGCGGCTGAGTTTATCTCGTTGGGCTGCGGCACCGTTCAGGTCTGTACCGCCGCTATGACCTATGGGTTCAAGATTATCGATGAACTGACCGCTGGCCTGTCAGAATGGATGGATGAGAAGGGCTATACCAGCATCGATGAGGTGATCGGGCGTGCGGTGCCCAACGTGACGGACTGGCAGTATCTGAACCTGAACTACATCGCCAAGGCGAAGATCGATCAGGATCAGTGCATCAAATGCGGCCGCTGCTATGCCGCCTGTGAAGACACCAGTCATCAGGCGATTTCGATGTCGGCGGATCGGGTGTTCGAGGTGATCGACGAGGAATGCGTGGCCTGTAATCTCTGCGTAGATGTGTGCCCGGTCGAAGGCTGTATCTCGATGGTGCCGATGGCTGCCGGAGAGGTTGATCCGCGTACTGGAAAGGTCGTTGAACCCGAATACGCGAATTGGACAACGCATCCGAACAATCCGATGGCTAAGGCGGCTGAGTAGAGGGAGATTTTTCTTCGAAAAATCTTGGGTGAGAAAATTCGACGAATTTTCTCAGAACAGGATGTCGATGGGGCCGTTGTGGCAGATGACGATGTATTGGTTGGCGGTGCGGATCAGGTGGTATCCGCGCCGTTTGACTTCGCTCTGAAAGGCCGTGTGGCCCACTTCGCGCTCGACCCACGCTACCGAGCGGCGCACGACTGCGCCTGAACGTGCAGCGCGGGATGCAAAAAGTTGGGTGATCCAAGGATCGGGGTTTGGCCTGCGGGTTATCATGCCGGGAGCTTTGCCCAACAGGGTTAATCCTCCCTTAAGGCGTCAGCAGTTTTCTGTAGAGGGTTTCGACAAATGATCCGGCACCGTCGAAGGGGTCTTCCTCTCCCAGAATGGCGCGGACCTGGACGTCGAAATCGGCGTAGTGCTGGGTCAGCGCCCAGATCGAGAAGATCAGGTGATAGGGATGAACACGCGCAATTTTTCCCTGATCCATCCAGTCGGTCAGGATCGCGGTTTTTGCATCGACCAGTTTCTTCAGATCCGTCGACAGCGACTCGTGAATGCGCGGAGCGCCCTGAACCAGTTCATTGGCAAACAGGCGGCTCTCGCGGGGCAGATCGCGGCTCATCTCAAGCTTGCGGCGGATATAGGACAGGATCTCTTCAAGCGGGTCGCCGGTTTCATCAAGCGTGTGCAATGGGGCCAGCCAGACCTCGAGCAGGCCGGACAGAAGGGCGGTGTGAATCGCCTCTTTCGAGGGGAAGTAATACAGCAGGTTGGGTTTGCTGAGGCCCGCCTCGGCCGCGATCTGGTCGACGGTTGCGCCGCGAAACCCATGGGCTGAGAACACGTTCAGGGCGGCGTCCAGAATGGCGGCGCGGTTTTTCTGCTGGATCCGGGTTGGGGCGCGGTCTTTGGGCATGTTCACCTGATGTCTCTTTTTCGGCCAGTCGGGTGCTGAATATGTCGAAAATTCCGGCAGGGCACTGCAATTTCTTGACTGATATCGAACCCGTGATAGCGTGAGTTTGACCAGATGGTCAAATCAAGACATCAAAAGCGAGCCAAATCGCAAGCGATAGGGAAGAACAGGATGGCAGCTCCGGCGCAGAACCTCAGGATCAATGGCGACAGGTTGTGGGACAGCCTGATGGAGATGGCCAAAATTGGCCCGGGCGTTGCGGGCGGCAACAATCGTCAGACACTGACGGATGAAGATGCTGAAGGGCGTGCGCTTTTTCAGCGATGGTGCGAGGACGCCGGCTGCACCATGGGTCTGGATCAGATGGGGAACATGTTTGCCCATCGCGAGGGGACGGACCCCGAGGCCCTGCCGGTTTATGTGGGCTCGCATCTGGATACCCAGCCTACGGGCGGTAAATATGACGGCGTGCTGGGTGTGCTTGGCGGGTTGGAGATTATTCGCACGCTCAATGATCTGGGCATCAAGACTAAGCACCCTATCGTGGCTACGAATTGGACCAACGAAGAGGGGACGCGATATGCCCCGGCGATGTTGTCATCAGGTGTGTTCGCCGGAATGCACACTCAGGACTGGGCCTACGCGCGAGAGGATGCCGAAGGCAAGACGTTGGGAGATGAACTGAACCGTATTGGCTGGCGTGGTGATGAACAGGTCGGTGCGCGCAAGATGCACGCTTTCTTTGAGTTGCACATCGAACAGGGGCCAATTCTTGAGGCTGAAGGCAAGGATATCGGTGTCGTCACCCATGGTCAGGGCTTGAGCTGGACCCAAATCACTGTGACCGGCAAGGATGCGCATACAGGGTCCACTCCGATGCCGATGCGCAAGAATGCCGGGCTGGCGATGGCGCGTATTCTTGAGAAAGTGGACGAGATTGCGTGGTCGCATGCACCCCATGCGGTTGGGGCTGCCGGGCATATTGATGTCTATCCGAACTCGCGCAACGTGATCCCGGGCAAGGTGGTGTTTACGGTCGATTTCCGCTCGCCCGAGTTGGAGGTGATCACCGATATGGAGAACCGGTTGCGGGTCGCGGCAGAGGATATTGTCAATGAGATGGGTTTGCAGATCGAGTTCGAGAAGGTCGGCGGCTTTGACCCGGTGAAATTCGATGAGGGCTGCGTGGCCGCCGTGCGCGATGCGGCCGAGCGGTTGGGGTATTCGCATACGGATATCATATCGGGTGCCGGGCATGATGCCTGCTGGATCAACCGGGTCGCGCCGACGGCGATGGTAATGTGCCCTTGCGTGGATGGGTTGAGTCACAATGAAGCTGAAGAGATCAGCAAGGAGTGGGCTGCATCCGGTGCGGATGTTCTGTTTCACGCGGTCGTTGAGACGGCCGAGATCGTGGAATAGGGGGCTCTGCCCCCGTCGCCTAGGGGCGCTCCCCCGGGATATTTTTAGCCAGATGAAGCAAGCGGCGCAGACCGCATCAGGGAGTTTAAGATGAGCACTGTGATCAAGAACGGAACCGTTGTGACCGCTGATCTGACCTATATGGCGGATGTGAAGGTTGAGGGTGGGGTGATTACCGAGATTGGCCCAGACCTGCGGGGTGACAAGGAACTGGATGCGACCGGCTGTTATGTGATGCCGGGGGGGATTGATCCGCATACGCATTTAGAGATGCCGTTTATGGGGACCTATTCCAGCGACGATTTTGAAAGCGGGACGCGCGCGGCTTTGGCGGGTGGAACCACGATGGTTGTGGATTTTGCGCTGCCCAATCCGGGTGAGAGTCTGCTGGATGCGTTGAAGCGTTGGGACAACAAATCGACACGGGCGAATTGTGACTATTCCTTCCATATGGCCGTAACCTGGTGGGGCGAGCAGGTGTTTGATGACATCAAAACCGTCATCGAGACGCGCGGTATCAACACGTTCAAACATTTTATGGCCTATAAAGGCGCTCTGATGGTGAATGACGATGAGCTGTTTGCATCGTTCAAACGCCTGGCGGAGTTGGGCGGTACCGCGATGGTGCATGCCGAGAATGGCGATGTGGTGGCTGAGTTGAGCGCCAAGCTGTTGGCCGAGGGCAATACGGGCCCCGAGGCGCATGCCTATTCGCGCCCGCCGCAGGTTGAAGGTGAGGCGACCAACCGCGCGATCATGATTGCGGATATGGCTGGCGTGCCTTTGTACGTTGTGCATACGTCCTGCGAAGAGGCGCATGAGGCTATTCGGCGGGCCAAGATGCAGGGCAAGCGGGTTTGGGGAGAACCTCTGATCCAGCACCTGACCTTGGATGAGAGCGAGTATTTCCACCACGATTGGGAACATGCGGCGCGGCGGGTCATGAGCCCTCCGTTCCGGAATAAGCAGCATCAGGACAGCCTTTGGAATGGTCTTCAATCGGGGACGTTGAGCGTGGTCGCCACGGACCATTGTGCCTTTACGACCGAGCAGAAACGCTATGGTGTGGGCGATTTCACCAAGATCCCGAACGGCACCGGAGGGCTGGAGGATCGGATGCCGATGCTGTGGACCTATGGGGTGAATACCGGGCGGTTGACTCCGAACGAGTTCGTGGCCGTCACTTCAACGAATATCGCCAAGATATTGAATTGTTATCCGAAAAAGGGGGCGGTTCTGGTCGGTGCTGATGCGGATCTGGTGGTTTGGGACCCGGACAAGGCCAAGGTGATCAGCGCGGATACTCAGCAATCGTCGATTGATTACAACGTGTTTGAGGGCAAAGAGGTGCGCGGTTTGCCCCGGTTCACTCTGACCCGAGGCGCGGTGGCGGTGCATGATGGCGAGATCAAAACTCAGGAAGGGCATGGGACGTTTGTGGCACGTGAGGCGAATACACATGTGAACAAGGCACTAAGTACCTGGAAGGAGCTGACGGCTCCGCGCCCAGTAGAGCGGACGGGGATACCGGCGACGGGGGTTTAAGGTCTTTGATCCAACCGTTTGGTGATCCGGGTTCGGGTTTCTTCAAGGCAATGGAATGAATACAGAAAATACTACTCAGCCGGTCGTTGAGGCAAGCCAGCTCGATCTTACGTTTCAGACGAATGACGGGCCCGTCCACGCGCTGAAAGACGTAAACCTGACAATCGACAAGGGTGATTTCGTCAGTTTCATCGGCCCTTCGGGCTGTGGCAAGACCACCTTCTTGCGCTGTATCGCGGCGCTTGAGCATCCGACCGGCGGGTCTTTGACCGTCAACGGCATGACCCCCGATGAGGCGCGTCGGAACAGGGCATATGGGTATGTGTTTCAGGCCGCTGGGCTGTACCCGTGGCGGACGATTGCGAAGAACATCAAACTGCCGCTTGAGATCATGGGGTATTCTGCTGCGGAACAGGACGAGCGGGTGAAGAGTGTTCTGGAACTTGTTGATCTGAAGGGATTTGGTGGCAAGTTTCCGTGGCAGCTTTCGGGTGGGATGCAGCAGCGGGCCAGTATCGCGCGGGCGCTTGCGTTCGATGCGGACATCCTGTTGATGGACGAACCCTTTGGTGCGCTGGATGAGATTGTGCGCGACCACCTAAATGAACAGCTTCTGGATCTATGGGCGCGCACGGAAAAGACCATTGGGTTCGTAACGCACTCGATCCCCGAAGCGGTATATCTAAGCACCAAGATCGTGGTGATGAGCCCACGGCCCGGGCGGATTACGGATGTGATCGACAGCCCTCTGCCGAAAGAGCGGCCCTTGGACATTCGGGATACGCCGGAATTCATCGAGGTCGCGCATCGGGTGCGGGATGGGTTGCGGGCAGGGCGCTCCTATGACGACTGATGAGGCCTCATACCAGATCAGGCGTGCGGCGCGCCATGAGGTGCCAGCCTGTGCCAAAGTCGTGCACGATTGGCTGTGCCAGACGGAATGGATGCCTGATGAACTGTCCGTCGGACAGTTGACGGCCCTGATCGAAGAAGCCTTCGATGCACGCGATATCTGGGTCGTCGGAGATTCGGTAGAGGGTTACATGTCGGTGGATCCAAAAGAGCATAAGATTGGAGCGCTGTACTGCCGCCGAACCGGGCAGGGGCTTGGCAAGCGCTTTGTTGACAAGGCCAAGGAGGGGCGTGATTTCCTGTGGCTGACTACGCATATCCCGAACCGGGGTGCGCAAAGGTTCTATCAACGCGAGGGGTTTGAGATCATCGCAGAGGAACCTCCGGTGCCGCCCGATACCGTCGCTGTTTACCGGATGGAGTGGCGCGCATGAAGCAGTTCCTCTCGGTTATGGCGGTTTTGTGTGCGATTGCTGTGCTTTGGTATCTGGCCGTTGCGCCGATGAATATCCGCGTCTCGCTGGATCAGGCACAGCGGGCGGGGGAAACCGTGACACCCGAAGCCTCGCGGGATCGTCAGCAGATCTCGGTCTGGGTTCTGATGGCGCAGAACCCCTCGCAGATCGCGCTGGGGTATGCGTTGGATCGCCCACGTTTGCCGACGCCGGTTCAGGTGGGGCAGGAGCTGTGGAAAACCACCGCAGAGATGGCGATGAAAGGTCGCGCGATGTCGAAGCGGTCGTTGATCTATCATAGCTGGATCACGTTGCAATCGACGCTGTGGGGCTTTGTGCTTGGCACGACGGTTGGCATTCTGGCTGCCGTTGCGATCGTGTATTCCCGCGTGGTTGATATGAGCCTGATGCCATGGGCGATCATCAGCCAGACGGTTCCGATTGTGGCCTTGGCCCCGATGATAATCGTGCTGAGTTCCCAACTGGGGATACAGGGACGCGGCGTTCCCAAGGCGATCATTTCGGCCTATTTGTGCTATTTCCCGGTTCTGGTCGGCATGGTCAAAGGGTTGCGATCCCCCGCTGTGTCGCAGCTCGACTTGCTCAGGACTTACAACGCAACCGGATTGCAGGCGTTCCTGAAACTACGCCTGCCGTCTTCGGTGCCGTATCTGTTCACCTCGCTCAAAGTTGGAATCGCGGCGGCTTTGGTCGGGACCATAGTGGGTGAGCTTCCGACCGGAGCGATTTCGGGCCTTGGCGCGCGCATCCTGATCGGCGATCAGTTTGGTACGCCTCTGGCGATTTGGGCGGCCCTTTTCGCGGCGGCCATCCTGGCCGGTCTGTTGGTGACCTTGCTGGATATTCTGCAGAGGATCACCCTGAAACGCATGGGGATGAGCGCATGAGCTGGCTGATTTTTGCGCTGATCTTCTGGGCGGGTGCTTGGGCGCTGAATGCTTGGCTGGCGCGTTCGATCTACCGTGACTCGAAAGGCGTGCGCGTCTTTGTGCCTGTGCTGTTTGGCGTCACGCTGCTGATCCTGTGGGAAGGGGTGGTCCGTGGGCTGAATGTCTCTCCGGTCATTCTGCCACCGCCTTCGATGGTGGCGCAAACCTTTGCAAGCTCGACCGATATTCTGTGGCAGGACTTTAAGCAGACTGTGTTCAAGGGGGCCTTTACCGGCTTTGCCATCGGCAGTGTCGCCGCCTTTCTGACTGCAATCCTGATTGACCGCTCTGTCTTTCTGACCCGTGGGCTGCTGCCCATCGGCAACTTCGTGGCCGCATTGCCGATCGTCGGCATTGCCCCCATTCTGGTCAGTTGGTTCGGGTTTGACTGGCAATCCAAGGCCGCGGTGGTCGTGGTCATGGTGTTCTTTCCCATTCTGGTGAACACTGTTCAGGGCCTGCGTGAGGCGGACGCGATGCAGCGCGACCTGATGCGAACCTATGCGGCCAGCTATATGCAAACGCTGCTGAAGCTGCGCTTGCCTGCGGCGATGCCGTTCATTTTCAACGGGCTCAAGATCGCGACGACGCTGGCGTTAATTGGTGCTATCGTGGCCGAGTATTTCGGCTCACCGACCCGGGGTATGGGGTTTCGTATCTCGACCGGTGTGGGCAGTTTGTCGATCGACCTTGTCTGGGCCGAGATCGTCGTGGCCGCGCTGGCCGGGACGGCATTTTATGGGCTCGTGGCTCTGCTCGAAAAAACGGTGACCTTCTGGCACCCATCGCAGCGAGGATAAGAATTCAACAGACCCCGCCAACGGGGCGATAACTAGCAACTAGGAGACTTGAAGATGAAGAAGCTACTTAGCGGGGCGGTTGCCGCCTTCAGCCTGGCCGCCACCACGGCCTGGTCGGCGGATGAGGTCACATTGCAGCTGAAATGGGTGACGCAGGCACAGTTCGCGGGCTACTACGTGGCCAAGGACAAAGGGTTCTACGAGGAAGAGGGGCTGGACGTCACCATCCTGCCCGGTGGCCCTGACATCGCACCCACTCAGGTGATTGCAGGTGGCGGTGCAGACGTCACCGTGGAATGGATGCCCGCTGCGCTGGCGGCGCGGGAAAAGGGCCTGCCGCTGGTGAATATCGCGCAGCCGTTCAAAAGCTCAGGCATGATGCTGACCTGTTGGAAGGATGCCGGGATTTCCTCGCCCGATGATCTGAAGAACCGCACGCTGGGCGTCTGGTTCTTTGGTAACGAGTTCCCGTTCATGAGCTGGATGAGCCAGCTTGGCATCGACACCGGCGGCAAAAGCGAGAACGGTGTCGAGGTGCTGAAACAGGGATTCAATGTTGATCCGCTGTTGCAGCGGCAGGCGGATTGCATCAGCACCATGACCTACAACGAATACTGGCAGGTCATTGATGCGGGCGTCGCGCCCGAGGAACTGGTGACGTTCAAATACGAAGACCAGGGCGTGGCCACACTTGAAGACGGTTTGTACGTGCTGGAAGAGAATCTGAGTGATGCGGCTTTTGTCGACAAGATGCAGCGTTTCGTACGTGCCTCGATGAAGGGCTGGAAATACGCCGAAGAGCATCCGGATGAGGCCGCCGATATCGTGCTTGAAAATGACGCGACCGGCGCACAGACGGAAGAGCACCAAAAGCGCATGATGGGTGAGATCGCCAAGCTGACCGCTGGATCGAATGGCGCGCTGGACCCTGCGGATTTCGAGCGCACGGTGGCGACACTGCTGGCGGGTGGCTCTGATCCGGTGATTACCGCCCAGCCCGAGGGGGCCTGGACGCATCAAATCACCGATGGGGCGCTGAACTAGCGGCGGCGCGCATCGACTTCTTAGGCGCGGTCCCCTCGGGGGCCGCGTTTTTCTTTGGGGTGTCGGTTTTGTGTCTGTACTTGTTTGGCTGATGAATTAGTATTTCTATGTAATTTAAGGCATTTCGCGATGATATGCCAAATTATTGGAATGAAATGCAGGGATTTGCATCGGAATTCAGTCACGCGTTGGCTCTGATCCTGAACGGGGATGCAGAGCTTTGGGCGATTGTCCTGCTCTCTTTGCGGGTCTCGGTGTTTGCCGTGTTGATTTCGGCTGCGATCGGGATGCCCGTCGGGGCGGCGCTGGCGGTTGCGCGGTTTCCGGGGCGGCGGGCGCTGATCATCCTGATGAACGCGCTGATGGGCTTCCCCCCGGTTGTCGTCGGGCTGCTGGTCTATCTGATGCTGTCCCGCTCAGGTCCGCTGGGGGTGTTGGAACTGCTTTATACGCCAACAGCCATGATCATCGCGCAAGTGGTTTTGGTGACGCCCATCGTAGCGGCCTTGACCCGGCAGGTGGTCGAGATGTTGGCCGAGGAATATTCCGAGCAGTTGCGCTCACTGGGCGTATCCCGTCTGGCTTCGGTCCCGGTGCTGCTGTGGGATGCGCGCCTTGCGTTGGTCACGGCTCTGCTGGCCGGATTTGGGCGCGCCATCGCCGAGGTGGGCGCGGTGATCATTGTCGGCGGCAACATCAACCATGTCACCCGCGTGATGACCACGACGATTGCGCTTGAGACCTCAAAAGGCAATCTGGCGCTGGCATTGGCTTTGGGGGCGATCCTTATCGGCATCGCGGTCGCAGTGAACGCGATGGTCAGCGCGCTGACCCTGCGGGCCGAGCAGGAGGGGCTGCGCCATGCGTGACGTCGTCTCCGAAATAACCGGCACGCTTGACGTGCGCGATCTGTATATCAGTCGCAACGGCACGGCATTGCTGGACGTCTCGCGCCTCAGCCTGCGGGGACCGGGTCCGACTTTGATACTGGGACCGAATGGTGCGGGCAAAAGCCTATTGCTGCGCTGCCTGCATGGTTTGATTGTGCCGGATCGGGGGCGCGTGTGTCAGGATGGGGAACCCCTGGGTGCGAGTCACAAGGCGCGCCAGGCGATGGTGTTCCAGAACCCTGTCCTGCTGCGGCGTTCGGTTGCAGCGAACCTTGATTTTGTGCTGAAACGTCAGGCCCTGCCGCGCAGCTTGCGTAAACAGCGGATCGCCGAATTGCTTGCGGAAGGCGGCCTTGAGGGCAAGGCGCGCCAGTCCGCCCGCTCGCTGTCGGGCGGTGAGGCGCAGCGGCTGGCGATCTTGCGCGCGCTGGCCATTGGGCCCGAAAC
The DNA here is from genome assembly GCF_056535465.1 of Ruegeria sp. G7. Classification (NCBI taxonomy): domain Bacteria; kingdom Pseudomonadati; phylum Pseudomonadota; class Alphaproteobacteria; order Rhodobacterales; family Roseobacteraceae; genus Ruegeria; species Ruegeria sp. G7. The sequence continues at coordinate 2,661,123 of NZ_JBQFIL010000001.1, forward strand.
TCTGTTTCTGGACGAACCCACCAGCGCGCTGGATCCGAATGCAACACAGATGATCGAGCGGATGATCCTGCGCGCCTCAGAGCGCGGGGTACGCATCGTTATGGTCACACATGACATCGGACAGGCACGGCGACTGGCGGCGGACATCGTCATGATGCAGGCTGGCCATGTGGTGGAACAAGGACCGGCCCGGCAGGTGCTTGAGGCCCCCCAAAGCAGCGCGTCGCGCCGGTATCTGGCAGGCGGCTTAATCACTTGATTTATGTAAAACGGAGATTTCGGATGATCCGGAAAACTATTCTGGCGTCGTTGGTTTCGCTTGGGCTGGCCGCTTCGGCTGGGGCTGAAGAGCCCTTTATCGTGCTGCAATCCACGACATCTACGCAAAACTCGGGATTGTTGGATTACATACTGCCGGGGTTTGAGGCCGAGACCGGCATAGATGTACGCGTGGTCGCCGTTGGCACCGGTCAGGCAATCCGCAATGCGGTGAATGGGGATGGTGATGTGTTGCTGGTGCATTCCAAGCCTGCGGAAGAGCAGTTCGTGGCTGATGGCTGGGGCGTCGAGCGGCTGGATGTCATGTATAACGACTTTGTTCTGGTCGGCCCGAAAGCCGACCCGGCCGGGATCGGAGGCGGTGATGATATCGTCGCCGCGCTGGATGCCGTGGCGCGGGCGCAGGTTCCGTTTGCATCGCGCGGGGATGACAGCGGTACACACAAGGCCGAGATGCGCCATTGGCAGACGACGGGCGTCGATCCGACTGGCGCCTCTGGCACGTGGTACCGTGAAACCGGTTCGGGAATGGGGGCGACGCTGAATGTCGCCAGCGGCATGGACGCCTATGTTCTGACCGACAGGGCGACGTGGCTATCGTTCGGGAATCGGGGCAACCTGCAAATCCTTGTTGAAGGTGATCCGCGCTTGTTCAATCAGTATGGCGTTATCCTAGTGAACCCCGAAAAACACCCGGGCGTTCGCGCCACCGCCGGTCAGCGGTTCATCGATTGGCTCACTGGGCCTGATGGTCAGGATGCAATTGCATCCTATCGGCTGGAGGGCGAGCAGCTGTTCTTTCCAAACGCGCAGTAGTTTCGCCTTCGGCGAGAGTATTTGGAAAAAGATGAAGTTCTAGCCACTGGCGCCATTATGGTGGATCTGTCCCAGATCGCTCAGGTCATATCCTCCCAGTTCGGTTGCCCGTTCGCTGAAGCGCTTGGATTGCAGGAAGTGTATCAAAGTCTGCATGGGAGCCTCGAAGTAAGCGCGACGCCAGATGGCAAGGTCCAGACGCTCGGAATGGGTGGGAACGAAGCTGAGGTCATAGGGGCGCGCGAGCGCCCCAAGCCCAAATCCGGCCTCGGCCTTGCCATCGCGCAGGGCGGTGGCCAATTCCTCTTCGGTCCTTGCGCAGACAGGTAGGGTGTTCAGGTCGTCGCGGCTTAGCCCATGGGCGCTAAGTTCGGCATCGAACAGCCGTTGGCTTGCGGCGCTGTCCTGACGCAGGATCACCCGTCTCTCTTTCAAGTCTTCGAAGCCAGCGATGCCAGAGGTACCGGGGGCCAGTAGCAGGCCGCGTTGTCGGTGCGCGATCTGATAGAGGATCACCGGGGCCTCGCCCATTGCATCGCTCAGGGCCTGCGTATTGAACCCGTTGGCTTCATGAATGTGAAGCGCCGCCGCTTGTGCGCTGCGGTCAGCAAGACGGCTAAGGCCATCGAAAGACCCGTCGTAGTAAGTCGCCAGCCCTGAACCGCTTTCCCGCAGCGCCCAGTCCAGCAGCGGATCGTGGCTGCCTGCAACAATCGGGGGCAGGGGCGGCTCGGCGACGTCCGGGCCGGAGCGCGAGGCGTTGAGCCATGCGATGATCTCGGCCTTCGGGAAAAGCAATTTGCCCATCGCGCGCACGCAGGGAATCTCGCCCGAGGAGGCCAGATCATAGGCCTTGCGCTCACCAATGCGCAGAAGATCCGCCAGCTCGCGGGTGGTCAGGTATTGTGGCATTCAGTCGAGGCGTACAGCTGAACCGGACGTCTGGTCCTGCGCACTGAACCCGAACTGATCCAGGGTATAGGGCGCCGCGACAGTAATTACGACCATCGCGACGACGGCTGTCAGAAAGGCTTTCATGGTCTCCTCCGGCTCAGTCCTGTGATGCGGTGGCGCTGCGCAGGAACGCGATCAGATCGATCCGGTCCTGTGCTTGCGTGATCCGCTGCATCGGCATCTTTGACCCCGGAATGTAGTGGTCCGGACCCTCGTCGAAAAGAGCATTTATGGTCTCTTCATTCCAAATGATATCAGAGTCTTGCAACGTGTCCGAGTAGAAATATCCGGGCAGGCTGCCGGCGCGGCGTCCGAAGATGGCGTGCAAGGTCGGACCGGCGCGCCGTTCGCTGTCTGGCGTCAGGCTGTGGCAGATCGAGCATTTACGGGCGAATTGCCGTTCGCCATTTTCCATCTCGTTGGGGTCCTTGAGAAAGCTTGGCTCGGCAGCCGCCATCTGTTCCTGATCGCGCAGGGCGGCAACTGGCCAGCTGTACATCGCCTCATCAATACCTCCTGCATGGATGTTCTGCCCGTCTGCAGAGAAGGCCAGTGCCCAGACCGGTCCGCGCAAGGTGGCGCGGAAATCCTGTGCGATGCGCCAGTCGACCGTGTCGATGATCATGATGTAGCCTTCGCCGTCGCCAACCGCCAAAAGCCTGCGGTCGGGGCTGAGCGCCATGGCGAGGATGGGCCTGCGGTCCAGTGTGAAATCACGCTCGTCCCCGGTGGCCGGGTGCAGGATGCGCGTCACACCGTCAACCGCCCCATAGGCGATCCAGCCGTCTTGTGTGTTGAGCACCAGTTCGTTGATACCGAACCCATGTTCGACCAGTCGATCCGTTTCCTGACCGCTGTCCACATCCCAGATGCGCAGCGTACCATCGACCCCTGCCGAATAAAGCTGCGCGCCGTCTGGTGCGAAGGCCACGGCATTTACACCGCTGCCGGTAGGACCAAGCAGGGTAGGCTCTGATCCGTCTACGGGCCACAATCCAATTGTGCCGTCCCAACTGGCCGTTGCAATGTGGGTTTTCGAGGCTGCGATGCCCACGATTTTGCCCTTGTGACGTCCAACCACCGCGCCGCCCGGCCAGCGTCGCAAGGTGAAATCATCCCCTGCGGAATAGATCGCGGTGCCATTGAACGTGACCGAGTTCACGGCGGCCTCGTGCCCTTCCAGCCACTCGGGTGTCTGGTCAGTCCACAGGCCGATAGAATTGTCGAAACTTGCAGTGGCGATGCGCCCGTCCGGTGCGGTGGCGATCCCCATGATAGGACCGCCATGCCCCTTGAGCGTGAAGAATTCGGACCACGCGGGCAGGGGGATCAGGGCAAGCGCGACAGCGATCCAGCGCATCTATTCCGCGGGCGAGGCCGCTGCCTTGCTGGCCTCTTTGTCCTGCACCTCTTCCAGCCATAGCGAGTGATGTTCACGGGCCCATTGCTCTTCGACCTCGCCTGATCCCATGGCATCAAACGCGCCCTCCATCCCGACCGACCCAAGGTAGATATGGGCGATGATGATCGCGATGAACACATAGGCCACCATCACGTGCCAGACTTGGGCATACTGCATTTCTTCTTGTGGTGACATCTGCACCGGCAGGTTCAGTCCCAAAGCCTGCGGAATACCCGTGGAATTGGCGACTGCGAAGGTCTTTGCGAACATTGGCAATTCGAATGGGAACAGCAAAGACAGCCCCGACAGGCTTATCGAAACGCCCAGCAGAATGCAGGCCCAGAAGATTACCTTTTGGCCCGCGTTGAATTTCTTGGCGGGCGGGTGGCTGCCTTTGGTGAACAGCCCCCCTCCGGCGGCCAGCCATTTCAGGTCGGTCCGGTTGGGGATGTTATGGGCGATCCAGTTCACGGTGACGATGATCAGGCCCAGCATAAAGGCCCAGGCAAGGTTGTTGTGCAGCCATTTGCAGGCTTGCGCAATCGTGGCAAATCCTTCTTTGCCGAAAATCGGGATCAGGAAGTCGCGACCATAGAGCGTGAGCAGGCCAGTAACCCCCAGGATCAGGAACGACCCGGCAAACAACCAATGACCGAAGCGTTCGAAACTGTTGAAGCGCAGTACGGTACGGCCCGTCTTTTCGCCGTCTATGCGGATTTTTCCGCGGAGCAGGAAGAACAGCACGATGATCGCCACCATTCCTGCAATGATATAGCTGCCGTATTCGCGCAGCGGCCCGGTGCGGAATTCCCACCACCACATGCCGCCGTCCTGGATCAGGACACTGTCGGCAGGGCCGTGTGAGGACACGGTGACGTCCGCCGATCCAAAGCGCAGCGCGCGATATACGTCACTGTCCGAGGACACACCGCTGGGCCCAAACTGGCCCAAAAGACCTTCGACATTCCCCTGGCCGGTGTTTTCCGAGCGAAAGGTATTGTCAACTTTCTCGCCGCGTTGCCGGGCCAGAATATCTTCAAGCGTTGTTGCACCGCCGGTCGAGGCGCGCTCATTTGCAGGGGCCTCGGCCCCATCGGTTTGTGCGACGGTGGCTTGTGCCAGCCCGATGGTGAACAGCAATGCGATGAGTAAGCGGAGCATCTGAACCTCGGTCAAAATCCCTGTTCAGGCGACCCACATCTGCAGGTCGCCTGTTTAGGTCATGGAAAGCGGGCTTAGCCGTCTTTCTGGTCGTAGGCCGTGCCCCAACCCCATGCGCCCGAGCCAAAGCCGCGGGCGACGACGCGCTCGCGATAGATGGCCGAGACCACGTCGCCGTCTCCGGCGAGCAGGGCCTTGGTGGAACACATCTCGGCGCAGATGGGCAGTTTGCCCTCGGCGATCCGATTGCGACCATATTTGGCGAACTCTGCGGTCGAGTGCGTTTCCTCGGGGCCGCCGGCGCAGAAGGTACATTTGTCCATCTTGCCGCGCGATCCGAAGTTGCCCGCCTGCGGGTATTGCGGCGCGCCGAAGGGGCACGCGTAGAAGCAATAACCACAGCCAATGCACAGGTCTTTGGAGTGCAGGACGACCCCTTCTTCGTTCTGATAGAAGCAGTCGACCGGGCACACCGCCATGCAGGGCGCATCCGAGCAATGCATACAGGCCACCGAGATCGAGCGTTCGCCCGGGTCACCGTCATTGATCGTCACCACCCTGCGGCGGTTCACGCCCCACGGCACCTCGTGCTCGTTCTTACACGCGGTGACGCAGGCATTGCACTCGATGCAGCGTTCGGCGTCGCAGAGAAACTTTGCTCTTGCTGCCATTTTCTCTTCTCCTCCTTACGCTGCCCAGATCTTGCAAAGAGTCGCTTTGGTCTCTTGCATCTGGGTCACTGAATCATAGCCATAGGTCTGGGCAGTGTTGGTACTTTCACCCAGCACATAGGGGTCAGCACCGGCAGGGTATTTGTGCCGCTGATCTTCGCCCTGGAAATGGCCACCAAAGTGGAACGGCATGAAGGCCACACCGGCACCGACCCTGTTGGTCAGCATCGCCATAACCTTGACCTTGCCGCCCTCAGGACCTTCGACCCAGACCTGTGATCCGTCCCGAATGCCAAGGTTGTTGGCATCGCGCGGATTGATCTCAACGAACATATCCTGCTGCAGCTCGGCCAGCCACGGGTTCGACCGTGTCTCATCGCCGCCGCCTTCATATTCGACCAGACGACCTGACGTTAGGATGATCGGATAATCCTTTGAAAAGTCGTTCTTTTGGATCGAAGCATAAAGGGTGGGCAGGCGATAGGCCTGACGGTCGTCGTAGGTCGGATAGTCCTCCACCAGATCGCGCCGGTTCGTATAGAGCGGCTCGCGATGCAGTGGGATCGGATCCGGGAAGGTCCAGACGACCGCGCGGGCTTTGGCGTTCCCGAAGGGCGCACAGCCATGCTTGATCGCAACCCGCTGGATACCGCCGCTGAGGTCGGTTTTCCAGTTGGTCTCTGGCCCCGCAACAGCGTCGATCGCTGCGCGTTCCTCAGCCGTCAGGTCGCCATCCCAGCCAAGGTCCATCAGCATCTGCATCGTGAATTCCGGATAACCATCCTGAATTTCCGATCCAACGCTATAGACCCCTTCGGCCAGCAGGTTGTCACCATCGCGTTCCACGCCAAAGCGCGCGCGGAAGGTCAGGCCACCTTCGGCCACCGGTTTGGACATATCATACAGGTTCGGTGTCCCCGTATGACCCATTTCGGGCGTTCCCCAGCAGGGCCACGGCAGGCCATAATACTCGCCGTCGTTTGGTCCACCGATGGCTTGCAGCGTGGTTCTGTCGAACGTGTGCTGGTTGGCCATGTGGCTTTTCAGACGTTCAGGCGACTGACCGGTATAGCCGATTGTCCAGAGGCCCTTGTTGAACTCACGCGTGATGCTTTCAACATTCGGGGTTTCCGGGTCGTCCATCTCGATATTGCGGAAGAACCGATCCGCCCAGCCGAACTTGTTGGCGAACTTGGCCATGATGACCTCGTCCGGCAGACTTTCGAACAGGGGCTCAACGATCTTGTCCCGCCACTGCAGCGACCGGTTCGAGGCCGTGACAGAACCACGGGTTTCGAACTGCGTACAGGCGGGCAACAGGTAAACACCATCGGTGCGGTCATGCAGAACGGCCGAGACTGTGGGATACGGGTCGATCACGACCAGCATGTCCAGCTTCTCCATCGCCGTCTTCATTTCCGTCATCCGGGTCTGCGAGTTGGGCGCGTGGCCCCACAGAACCATGGCGCGGACGTTGTTGTCCTGATCCATGTTGGCCGGGTCTTCCAGAACACCGTCGATCCAGCGGGAAACAGGGATACCGCGCTCATTCTGCAGCGGTTTATCCTTGCCTTCCTTGTCCTTGATCGTGGCGAACTGACCCGCCAGCCATTCAGGATCTTCACCCCAGACACGGGCCCAGTGACCCCATGCACCCTTCGACAGGCCATAATAGCCGGGCAGGGTGTGGGACAGAACACCAAGGTCCGTCGCGCCCTGCACGTTGTCATGGCCACGGAAGATGTTGGTGCCACCTCCCGAGGTTCCCATGTTGCCCAGCGCAAGCTGAAGCACGCAGTAGGCGCGGGTGTTGTTGTTGCCGTTAGTGTGCTGAGTGCCACCCATGCACCATACGACAGTGCCGGGGCGGTTGTTCACCATGGTCCGGGCGACGCGGCGCAGCTGCGAGCCGGGCGTGCCGGTGACGCGCTCAACCTCGTCGGGGTTCCACTTGGCAACCTCTTCGCGGATCTGGTCCATACCCCAGACACGGGTGCGGATGAACTCTTTGTCCTCCCAACCGTTGTCGAAGATGTGCCACAGGATACCCCAGACCAGTGCTACGTCGGTACCGGGGCGGAAACGGACATATTCATCCGCATGGGCCGCGGTGCGCGTAAAGCGCGGGTCGCAGACGATCAGAGGGGCGTTGTTCTGCTCTTTCGCACGCAGGATATGCAGCAGCGAGACGGGGTGCGCCTCGGCCGGGTTACCACCGATGATAAAGATGGCCCGGCTGTTGTGCATGTCGTTGTACGAGTTGGTCATGGCGCCGTAGCCCCATGTGTTCGCAACGCCCGCAACAGTAGTCGAGTGGCAGATACGCGCCTGATGGTCCACGTTGTTCGTGCCCCAGTAGGCGGCGAACTTGCGGAACAGATAGGCCTGTTCGTTGTTATGTTTCGCAGAACCCAGCCAGTACACACTGTCCGGCCCGGATTCCTGACGGATGTTCATCATGCCGTCGCCGATCTCGTCGATCGCCTGTTCCCAGCTGATGCGCTTCCACTCTCCGCCTTCCTTTTTCATCGGATATTTCAGGCGGCGTTCGCCATGAGCGTGCTCGCGGACCGAGGCCCCCTTGGCGCAGTGCGCACCCAGGTTGAACGGGCTGTCCCAGCCGGGTTCCTGCCCGACCCAGACACCGTTCTGCACTTCGGCAACGACAGTACAGCCGACCGAGCAGTGGGTGCATACGGATTTGATGTTTTCAACGGCGGTATTCGCCGCTGTCTGGGCACTGGCTGGCGTCACGGTTCCACCCGTGGCGCTGATCGCGGCAAGGCCACCGATCGTCAGGCCCGAGCCACGCAGGAATGCGCGGCGATCGACGGTTTTCTCGCCGACCTGGGACAGGATACTTGTCCGCTGGGGGCGTCTCGCAACCCCGTTGGTCTTTTTCCTAAGCATTTCTTACCTCCCTTGCGCGCCGTGTCAGTCACGGCTGGCTTGGTACTTCGCGAAACCGACGTCAGGGCCAATCGCAACCGTCAGTCGGGTGTGACAACGTCCGGTTTAGAACCGGGCGCTCTCCAGATAGGCGCGCGTATGCGCGGTGTCCTGCATCCGGGTTTCGTCCGTAGGCAGCTCGGCTGCTTCGGCCTGTCCGGGCAGGCTGGCGGCGGCGACGGCAGCTGGTGCTGCAGTTCCGGCCAGTTTGAGGAAGTCGCGGCGGCTTGCGCCTTCTTCCTTGGTCTTGCTCATGGGGGTCTCCTTTCCCATTTGCAGTTTAACGCCCAGGTCTGGGCGCTGGCGAATGACAGCGCGTCACGCTGTCGTCATCCGGAAGGCCTCGCGCTCGATCTCCATGAACGCCCGACCGGCTGCGCCGACCGACGCATAGAGAACCGAGTTCTCGGCACCTTCCAAATCCGAATAGAAATGTGCGGCCCATGGGCCGATATGCTTGTTCCAGAACGTTTTTTGATCCTCAAGCCGAGCAGGCGCGCCGAACCGACCAACGATCATGCCCGCCATCATCTCCATCAGCGAGGCGATGTTGTCCTCGGGCTCATAGACATTCTGCGCCCGTGTGATCCCGCGTGCGGCCATGTCATTGCGCAGCTGCGCCAACGGTTTCTCGTTCAGGAAACCAGTCAGGTAGAAACTGGCATAGGGCAACAGCTCACCGCGTCCCAAGCCGATGAACAGCGCGTTGAACTCACGCTCGGCGGCTGCGGGTTTGGTGACCTTTGCGACCCGCGCCATCGCCTGAATCGCCTGACCCAGATCGCTGTCATCGCCGTTCAGACCGGCCATCTGGTCCAGCAGAAGCTGATCGGGTGGGCCAGCCAGTAGCAGCCCCAGAAAATTGTAAAAATCCGCGCGCAGACGATCCTCGGCCGAGATATCCATGTGTTGCGCTTCGCTTGCGGTCATCAGGTCATCCTTCAAATTCAAACTTCATGCGGCGAGGGGCAGGGGCGATGTCCTCTTCCTCGGGGTCTTCGGTCTTTGCCACCAAGATGGGTTCCGGGGGTACGGCGACCGGGGCTTCAGGATCTTCCTCCGCTTCTTCCAACTCGGGCGCGGCGACGTCCGGCTCGACCTCTTCCGCCTCGGCCGCCAACGCTTCGACATGAGCCAGCATGCCTTTGCCCACCTGATAAGCAGTTTGCAGGTTTTCGATCACGCAGGCGGCGTCGGTATAGTCTTCTCCGTAATCGACTAGCCCATCGACATTGGCCAGAACGGGATTCAGTCGCCATAACTTTCGCAAAGCACGACGGCGCAGACGATCCGGCACGGCCTTGGCCATAAAGCCCGAAACGTCATCTCCGGCCTGCAGCGTGTCGGGATCGGGCAGGTTGAACTCGGCCAGGATCTCGGCATCGCTCTTTTCGTCTAACTCGGCTTGCTGTGTCGCGACGATCTGTTCTTCGGCGGCCAGCGCTTCGGCCTTGGCTTCGGCCTGAACGGCGGCCTTGCGGCGGGACCAGAAATCGCGTGGCTGGCTCATTGCAGCACCCTGCGCGGCGCGCGATAGACATCCGAATCCTGACGAATGCGCGCATCGCCCTTGCCGTCCTCGACCAGATCGGTGCGTTTCTTGTCGCGGCGGCGTTTGACGAAAACCTCGTCCTGATGATGCTGTAGGGTGAAATCCCGCAACCAGGCAATCAGCCCTTCGGTCATCGGAATTTTCTCGACAATCTCTTCACCGGTATCAGCGTAATCCTGACCCTCGAACGGTGATGCCGTGACCAGCACCGCATCCATCGGACGCTCACCATCCAGCGCGTCGCGCAGTACCAGATAGATCGAGGGCTGACCGTCCGAAAGGTTGACCATATAGGCTTCGGTCTCATCCGCCCAAAGGGTCAGTGGTAAGGTGGCCGCGTGGTACTCGACTGCTTCGCCTTCACGGCGCAGTTCAACCCAGTCTGCGGGGCCCGCGCCAGGCAACACGGCAACGGCACGCCAGTTCCATTTGGCCCAGCGAGTTACCCCCGGGGTCTTGCGCACAACGACGCCAACCGGCATTTCGATCTGGCTTGCGGCCTTGGCCACTGGCTCCTCCCCGGAAGGCTCTCCCCTGCCTTCGCTTTGGTGTACTATGGTACATAAAAGGGGCCTGTGCCAAGCCCAGTTTGATCGCAATATGTCGCATTCACTAACTCTTTATTCGTTTGTTTCCATCGCCCAAACGTCAAAGATGTAAAATAATGCACGTTTTCGGGATTTCGCACCGCAACCGCATTGTCTCTGCGCCGATAAGGTCTAAGGTGCTGCGTTACCAAGCAGCGCCGGGAGGGGACATGGCCAGCAAGCTCGTATTATGTGACTGCGAGGGAACACAGAGCCTTGACGGGGAAGGAATCTCTGCAGCCTGTGACACCGCCTGCTCGAAACTACACACCGCGTTGTGCACGCGAGAGCTTCCGGCCGCCGCCGAACTGCTGAAAGGCGATGAACAGGTGGTGATTGCCTGCGGACAGGAAAGCGCCGTTTTCACGGAACTTGCCGAAGAACTTGGGGTCGATGTGCCCGGGTTTGTTGATCTTCGCGATCGGGCTGGTTGGTCCGAGCAAGGCGCAGATGCAACGCCCAAGATGGCGGCGCTGGCGGCTGAGGCCCTGCTGCCCCAGCCTGTGACGCCCAGCGTTGATGTTATCAGTGAAGGTACATGCTGCATCATCGGGGCTGGTGCGGTCGCCTATCCATTGGCTGAACAGTTGTCTGACGTGTTGGCGGTGACGGTGCTTGTGACGGACGGGGCGGACCCTCTTAGCCGTTCGTATGATGTCGCAAAGGCGCGGGTGCGCAACCTGACCGGCGCACTGGGTGGATTTACCTGGCATTTGGATCAGGTGCAGCAACTTGAGCCCGGCGGGCGCGGGAATTTCAGTTGGAGCGCGCCGCGCGACGGCGCCACATCACGCTGCGATATTGTCGTGGATGTGACGGGTGGCACGCCTTTGGTTGCCGCCCCGCAAAAACGCGAAGGTTATTTGCGCGCCGACCCTCGGGATGCAGTGGCCGTTGCACGCCTTGCGTTTGATGCGGCGCAACTGATCGGGACATTTGAAAAGCCGCTTTATGTCCGGCTGGATGAGACGCTCTGTGCGCATTCACGGGCCGAACAGACGGGGTGTACGAATTGTCTGGATATCTGTCCGACTGGCGCGATCACTCCGGCAGGCGATCACGTCGCGATTGATCCGATGATTTGTGCCGGCTGCGGCGCATGTTCGGCGTTGTGTCCGTCAACCGCCATTACTTACGAAGACCCTCCGGTATCGGCGGCCCTTTCGCGGATGCACATTCTTGCCCGGACGTTCCGGCGCGCTGGCGGTACGGCGCCTCGGCTGCTGGTGCATGACGCGCATGGGGCCGAGATGATCCGCATGGCGGCCCGGTTCGGTCGCGGTCTGCCCGCGGATGTCATTCCGCTGGAACTGAATGTGGTATCGGGATTTGGCCATGCCGAAATGCTGGCCGCTCTGTCGCATGGTTTTGCCCGTGTCGATGTCTTGGCGGGGCCGAAAACCGAGCGGGATGCTTTGGATCGGGAACTGGTGCTGGCGCAGGCCATCGCCGGGGAGCAGGCGCTGAGCCTGATTGATGAGGGCGACCCAGATGCGCTGGCCGATCTGCTTTACGCACAAGAGGTGCCAGCGCCCTTGACGGATTCGGTGCTGCCGCTTGGCAACCGCCGTCAAATCGCGCGGCTCGCGGCTCAGGCGCTGAACCCGGATGCCGAGGCGCCGTTGACCTTGCCCGAAGGCGCACCCTACGGCGCGGTCGCGGTGAACACCGATACCTGTACGTTATGTCTCAGCTGTGTGTCGCTGTGCCCCTCGGGTGCGCTGATCGACAACCCGGATAAGCCGCAGTTGAATTTCCAGCAGGACGCTTGCCTGCAATGTGGGATCTGCCGCACCATATGCCCCGAACAGGCGATCACGCTGGTGCCTCAACTTGATCTGAGCGATCAAGCTCTGTCGCAGCAGGTGTTGAACGAAGAGGAGCCGTTCGAGTGCGTCGAATGCGGCGCGGCCTTTGGTGTCAAATCAACCGTTGAACGGATCATGGAGAAGCTGTCAGGCACGCATCCGATGTTCGCCACTTCGGATCAGGCGCGGATGATCCAGATGTGCGACAATTGCCGGGTGAACGCCCAGTTCCATAGCACTGACAACCCGTTCCAGTCGGCCCCGAGACCAAAGGTTGTCACCACCGACGACTATTTCTCAAAGCGCAAGGATCACTGAAGTTGCAGCGGAGCGCCCAGATCGGCGGCGCTGAGGGCGGCGACGAAGGCCAGTATCGCTTCGAGGTCATCAAGGCTCATCTCAACTGGATGGATGGGCGAGGGGCGCTCGGGCGGGAAAGGTGGCGTCACGCCTTCGATCTGCGTGAAGGCGGGATGCGGGTTCAGCGCGAAAAAAGCCTGAAACCGCTCGGACCAGTCTGGCATTGCGCGCAGCACCGCAAAAGAGGGGGTCGAGCCCAGACCATTCATACGGTTCCGCGGACCGATCACATGGCAGCGGCCACAATGGGTCATCGACAGGTCTTCGCCCAACAGCGCGTTGCCGTCGATTTCGACGTCCTTGGTGACAACGGCGATCTCAAAGCTTGCGGTGAAGGGCGCACCTTCGCTGGGCGTAAAGCCCTCGACCGTGCGTTTGCCGATATCGGATTGCAGCCAGTCGCGGAACCGCTGTTGCTTGTCACTGTCATCGATGCGCAGGTGATAGATCACGCCGTCACGGGCAAAGACCGGATCGCCGGGTGCGGACGGGACCAGTGACATGACACCACTTTCATCTGCAACAACGCGTATCCCGGTCTTGAGAGAGAAGCGCGGAAGAATATGTTGCAATAAGCCCGAGTCTGTCACCTCATCCGGGGCGGCAAGGCCCAGCGTCTCTTGCGACCAAGAGGGGCTGGTGGTGAGCGTCAGGCTGAGGCACAACAGGACAAAGCGCATGCGCAACCCTAACGGCGACCAACGTTATGCGTCAAATAAACTGAATGAGACGGAGAGACATGCAATGAAAATCAACCACATGGTTGGACACTTCGACGGGGCCAAGGCATGAGTATCCGCGACGCAGTTCTGGCGAACCTGAAGAAGATCACTGACCCGGTGTCCGGGCAGGATATCGTCAGCGCTGGCATTGTGCGCGCGCTGAATGTCGAAGGCGACACCGTGCGGTTCGTGCTGGAGATCGATCCCAAGCAGGCCGAGAAGATGGAGCCCGTCCGCGCCACGGCTGAGAAAGCAGCGCAGATGGTTGATGGGGTTGCCAATGTCTCGGCGATGATGACAGCCCATTCGGACAAGGCCCCGCCGGATCTGAAGCCGAAACCCAAGCCTTCGCAAACCGGCCCGCAGGCCGTGCCCGGTGTGGACCGGATCATCGCTGTTGCGTCTGGCAAGGGCGGTGTCGGCAAATCGACCGTCTCGGCCAACCTCGCCTGTGCCTTGGCTGCGGAAGGGCGGCGTGTGGGTCTGCTGGATGCCGATGTCTACGGGCCGTCGCAGCCGCGGATGCTGGGCGTGTCAGGTCGTCCGGCCAGCCCGGATGGCAAGACGATCCTGCCGCTGCGCAATCATGGCGTCACGATGATGTCGATTGGTCTGATGACCAACGAAGGACAAGCGGTTGTCTGGCGCGGTCCGATGCTGATGGGCGCGTTGCAGCAGATGATGAGTCAGGTGCAATGGGGCGCGCTGGATGTGCTGATCGTCGACCTGCCGCCCGGAACCGGTGACGTGCAACTGACGCTGAGCCAGAAGTTTCAGGTGGATGGGGCCATCGTCGTCTCGACCCCGCAGGATGTGGCGTTGATCGACGCTCGTAAGGGGATCGATATGTTCAACCAGCTCAAGACGCCCATCGTTGGGATGATCGAGAATATGTCGACGCATATCTGTTCCAATTGCGGGCACGAAGAGCACGTCTTCGGCCATGGCGGCGTGGCGTCCGAGGCTGAATCGCTGGGCGTACCGCTGCTGGGGGAAATCCCGCTGCATCTGGATATCCGTGTGGCCGCCGACGGAGGCGCACCGATCGTGGTCAGCAAACCCGACAGCCCGCAGGCCGAGGCTTTCCGCAAGATCGCCCGTGATCTGATTGCTAAAGGCAGCGCATGACCCAGCCGGTCTTTCCCCCACTACTCGACGGGCACCCTGCCAAGGCCGGACAGGACCCGTTCGAGCAGGCGCAAGCCATGGCGGCGCTGGGCTGCGACGGGGGGACGGTGGTCTACAACATTCAGGCGGATCGCCTGCGCGTGGCCATCGTTTTTGCACCTGAGGTTCCGCTGCAGGACGCGATGGCGATGCTGCCGCTATGTTCGGTTGGGTTCCAGAACGCACTGGGCGCGCTGGCCCCGCCCGAGGTCGCGGTGCATCTGGGCTGGGATGGGCTGATCTGTGTGAATGGCGCGAAATGTGGGGTGCTGAAGGTTGCAGCCTCGTCGACTGAGCCGGATGAGGTGCCCGATTGGCTGATCGTTGGCTGGGAACTGGCGCTGCTGCAGACAAGCGACGCGCCGGGTGAAAACCCGGACGTCACTGCGCTTTATGACGAGGGGTGCGCCGAGGTGTCGGCGACGCAGCTGGTCGAAAGCTGGTCGCGTCACACGCTGACCTGGCTGAACCGTTGGCAAGAGGACGGCAATGCACCCTTGCACGCCGAATGGATGGGCCTGCTACGCGGTGTCGGAGAGCCAATCGGCGACACCGGCGTCTTTCTGGGCACCGATGAGCGGTTCGGTATGCTGATCCGTGACGGGGCCGACACCCACCTGCGCCCGCTGACAGATTTGTTGGAGACCACCTGATGAAACTCGCCCGTGCAATCCACTTCGATGAAAGCGATATGAATGTGTTCCATTCGCCCGCAAGAACCGGCGAGTGGTGCATCTCGGGTGGGTTCGAGTTTTCGAACTGGGGCGAGGGCGATCTTGAGGGCAAGTCGCGCCAGGCCTTTGCAAATGGCTGGCTGGGGCTGGAAACCTTCGGGCGCGTGACCTTTGTTGCCGTCACACAGGTTGAGCCAGCCGAGATTGATCAGATCACGCAGTATCTGGCCGAACATTTCGTGCAGTTCTATGGCGCACCCTCGGTCGAGGCAGCGATGGATGTGGCGCAGACCGAAATCGCGCATATGGCCGAAATGTGCGATGATCACGCGCCGAACACGCTGCTGACCGTTGCCCGCGAATTGACCGGGGCAGGGGTGCACGAGGCGTTTCGTGTGATCACCCCGCAAGAGACCCAGCTTGAGGCTTTGGCCGTTCACGGGTCGCTTGATGATTAGATCAGATCTGCGAAACCGCCAAACTGACCGCGTTTGAAGATCAGCCCCTGACCGGGGCGGTGCATGACCTTTTCGACATGACCGACAAGTATCAGGTGATCCCCGGCCTCGTGTCGGGCCGAGAGGCGACAGTCAAACCGGGCGAGGCACTCTGCCAGCCGGGGCCGCCCGGCGTCATCCTCTTCCCAATCCGCATGGGAAAAATCGAATCCATTGCGCGCAAACTGCAGGGCCTGATCATGCTGATCCTGCGCCATCACGTGAATCGCATAATGCTCGCACGTGCTGAACGCGTCATAACGGTTCGAGTTCTGATCCAGGCACCATAATACCAGCGGCGGGTCCAGCGAGACCGACGCGAACGAATTCACCGTGATCGCAGCAGGCCCTTGCGCGGTACTGGTGGTGACCACCGTCACGCCGGTGCCGAAACAACCCAACGCCTCGCGAAAGGCAAGGCTTTGTTCGGGGCCGGGAATGAATGTCTTTTCGGTCATCGCGCGCTTTCCACTGGGCCTGTCTCAGGTGCCACGCGGCGCGGGGATTGTCCACGAAAAGCTGACGCGATTTCGGGAATTTCCGGTCAGTTCAGATCTTCCAGCAACCGCCCGTGTTTGCGGGTCTCTGCGATGACGTCGCCAAAGGTCACCATGCCGCGCGCGTTCAACATTGGCAGCATCAAAACCAGCACTTCGGCAGTGGCGACAGCATCGCCCAATGCCGTGTGTCGCAAGGCTTCGGGGATGGTTATGCCCAGTCGCTCACAAACCGCATCCAGGGTGTGCGTTTCGCTGGCTCCGAACAGCACCGCCGACAGCAGGACCGTGTCCAGAATGGGGTGAGTCCACTCTACGCCCATACGCTCAGCATGGCGGTGCAGGAAGGCCATGTCAAATGGTGCGTTATGCGCAACAATTACCGCCTCGCGGGCGAATTGGTGAAAGCTACGGCCGGCCTCTGCAATATCAGGCGCGCCCTGTACCATGTGGTCGCTGACCTTGTGCACTTTGGTCGAAGCGGGGGGGATCGGGATGCCCGGATTGACCAGAGTATCCAACCGCTCCCCCTCGACGATCTTGCCTTTTACGACGCGCACCGCACCGATCTGTACGATTTCATCTTTATGCGGCAAAAGCCCGGTCGTTTCTGTGTCGAACACCACGAAACACAGATCCAGCAGGGGTCTTTCTTCAAACGCATCATCGCCCGGTGTTTCAAGCAACTCGAAATCATAGACCAGCGGGCGGGCCTCGTCAGGTTCGATCTGGGCGGCACTGTCGTCGAAGACCAGCATGTAACCGGGCGCATCGCCCAGCGGCTTCATCCGTGCCGAATAGGTTTGCCTGCCGTCAACGCTGGTCAGGGTGCAATGCACGTCCTTGCCGGTCTTGGTCAGCTTGGCATAGGCATCCGTCAGGCCCGTCGCTTCGAGGTAGTCGAACAACGAAGCATTCAGGCGCGGATGTGCGATCTGGGCCAGCACTTCGGCGGCCTGTGCATCGTAAAGAACGATCTGGTGTTTTGGCCCGGCCAGTAGCATGGCGACCGGGATCTCGGTCAGCAGCGCCGTCAGGCGTTGTTTTTCAGCGGCCAGATGGGCAGTTTCCGAGGCGACGGCCTCGGCCGTGCTCATGGCGTTGGCGGCCAGTTGTTCGGCCAGACCAGCCGCTGCGGGGGCCAGATCGCCAAGATAGCGGGCGGCCTGCAGGTCCAGATCGGTACTGACCCCGGCATGGGCCCGCGCCCGCAACTGGGCCGAGAGCCGCTCGATCGGTTTGGCGACATTATCGTCAAACAGCAGCCAGACACCGACGATCAGGGCCAGCAGGCCGAAGGCGATCAGAATCTCGGCGAAGATGTATGCCCCGATCAGGTCAGGATTATCAGCCCGTTCATAGCTGATCCACAAAGCCAGAGCGCTGATGACCAGCCCGCCCACGGCAAGCAAAAAGAAGAACAGGAATATTCTCAGGCGCAGGCTTAGATGGTTCAGCATGGTCACACCCCGCAGGTCGCGTCGATCACGGGATCATCGGCGTCTATCCTGACCCAGCTGGCGTTCAGGACCCGCCCGTCATCGGCGAATTCAGCGCCATCGACCAGGTTGGCGCGGGCATTTTCGGCGCAGTTCACAGCGACGGGTACTTTCGAGACCGGGGCCCAGCGGCCAAAGAAGTAAAGATCGACCAGCCGTTCGTCAGGGACGCTGGAGTTGGTGCGCACCGATGCGGCGTCGATCGCGGCAAAGCGGTCCACGAAGGGGACAGCATAAGTCCACGGACGATAGAAGGCGCGGCTTTCAACCTCTTGTACGATCGTCAGGCTTTCGGGTAGTTGTTCACGTGTGCGGTCATACCACGAATACTCGCTGGTGATCGTCATCCCGATCATACCGGCACCTGCCGCAACCGGCGCAGCCCAGCGGGGCAGGCGGCCTCCGGTCAGCTTGTTCAGCACCATCACGACGCCCGCGCAGGCGAAACCTGCAAAAATCGTGCCGATCAGTTCCAGAAACATAGTGTCTCTCCGTTCGTTCCTGCGGGGTTAGCCCAGCATGCCTTTGCCATGCCCGACCGCCGATTGCATCGTTTTTACCACGACAAAGGCATCGCGGAGATGACTTCGCTCAAAGTCGGACAATTCACTTGGCGGCAGGTAGTTGTCTGGTGCGTCATTGGATTTGACAAGTCTGACCTGATGTTCCAGCCGCGTCTCGGCGATCAGATCATATGCGTCCAGCAGATCGCGCGCGCCAGACGCACTGAGGACGCCAGCTGCTTCGGCGGCGCTCAGGCGGGCGCGGGTGTTGGCTTCGGTCAACTGTCCTTGCAGGCTGTAAACGCGCGCCAGATCCACGATGGGGACCACGCCATTGTGCTTCAGGTCCAGCGTGTTGCGATGTTCGCCCGACCGGATGGTCGCGAAGCCGCGCAGAAGGCCCAGCGGTGGCGTGTGTTTCAGCGAGTTTGCGATCATATGCGCCACGAAGATCGAATTCGCATTGGCCGCCGCCAACGTATCCGCTTGCAGGTCGGTGAACAGATCAAACGCGCCCCCGATCGGGCGCAGGTCAAACATCACCGAGGCCAGCATCTGCGCCTCGGGGTTTGGCTTGGCGATCCAGCTTTTGAAATAGTCGCGCCAGACACGTACCGGCTGACACCAGCGTGGATTGGTCGCCATCATGTCGCCGGGGCAATAGAAATACCCGCAAGTGTCCAGCCCGTCCGAGACGAATTTGGCCAGCGCCGCGAAATAGGCCATGTCGTCTTCGGTCGCACTGTCATCCAGCATCAGGCAATTGTCCTGATCCGAAACACCCGTCTGTTCCTGTCGTCCCTGCGAACCGCAGGCCAGCCACAGATAAGGGACGGGCGGTGCCCCAAGTTCGGCCTCGGCCAGGGCCAGCAGGCGTCTGGTGGCGGTGTCGGCAATATCGGTGATCAGTCGCGTCACGATTTCATGGCGGTTGCCACCCGCGACCAGTTGGACAAGCAGTTGTGGGATTTCAGCTGTGACCACAGCCATGTCTTGCGCCGTGTCCGCGCGTGCGATCCGGCCCACCAGTTCGGCGGAATTGACCGCCTGGTAGCGTGTAAGATCGGTTTGAGTCACGATCCCGACCAGACGACCGGCCTCGGAGATCGGGATATGCCCGATGCCGCGTTCCATCATGATATGCAGCACATCCGACCCGATATCGGTGGGCGCCAGCGTAATCGGATTAGCGGTCATGATGGCCGAAACTGCCGTATCCGCAGGCATCGCTTCGGCGACGAATTTGCCCGAGATATCGCGCAGCGTCGCGATACCCAGCAACCGCTCGCCCTCGGTCACGCACAGCGATGAGATGTGCCGGTCACGCATGATCTGCGCGGCGGTCTGAACCGGAGTTTCCGGTGGGCAGGTGGCTGGTTTCTTTGCCATCAGTACATCAACAGCACTGGTGGCCAGGCTATCGGGCCCGGTCCGCGTGCTACGGGTCCGGTCGAAGAATTTTGCGATGACGTCGTGCCCTTCAATCAGCTTGCGAACCAGATCGGGCGGCAGCAGGATCAGGACCGAGGGTGTATGGGCACGCGCTTTGGTGGCGGCTTTGCCGTCTTTCAGTAATCCACGCTCACCAAAAGAGTTTCTGAGCCCCAGATGCGAGACGACTGCGCCATTTTCATCCGTAATCTCAACCTGACCTTCATAGATCACGAACACGCCGGGCATCGCGTGGCCGACTTCGTAGACCGCGCTGCCTTCATCCAGTTCCCAGACGTCGATCTCATGCGCCAGATCGTCCAGCACCTGCGCGGGCAGGGCGTCATAGGGGTGTACGGATTTCAGGAACCGGGTGATTTCGGTGTGAGACAGGGGCATCTGCGTTCTCTGGTGATCTGAATGAAAAGTCCCGCCCGGTGGTATGCCAGGCGGGAACAGTAAGTCGAAAGACGCGGTCGAAGGCAAGGGCCGTCGACCGCATCACACTCAGTGATCCTGAGCTGCGCCCGCACCACGGGGAATACGCACGCTTTCGACCAGATCTTTGATCTCCTGCGGGGTTTCCTTGGTCGCACCGGCCACCACGTAGGCGACGGCGAAGTTGACCATGGCACCGATTGCGCCGAACGAGGTCGACTTGATCGGACCCAGCAGCGGGTCAGCATCGGTGAACGAGTTGGTGCCCGGAATGAACAGCCAGCCCTTGTGCAGGAAGATGTAGACCAGTGTGACGACCAGACCAGCCAGCATACCTGCAACCGCGCCGGTGTTGTTGATGCGGGTCGAGAAGATCCCCATCATCAGCGCCGGGAAGATCGAGGCAGCCGCCAGACCAAAGGCCAGAGCAACGGTTTGCGCCGCGAAGCCCGGGGGTTGAGACCCAGCCAGGTTGCAACCGCAATCGCCACAGCCATCGCGATACGCGCCGACAGAAGCTCGCCTTTTTCCGAGATCTGCGGGTTGATCGCACCTTTGATAAGGTCGTGGGACACAGCCGACGAGATCGCCAGCAACAGACCCGCAGCGGTCGACAGAGCAGCCGCAAGACCACCTGCAGCGACCAGACCGATCACCCAACCCGGTAGGTTGGCAATCTCGGGGTTGGCCAGAACCAGGATGTCACGGTTGAATTTGGTCAGCTCGTTTCCGACCCAGCCTTTTTCTTCCGCGATTGCAGTCATCGCTTCGGATTTGTCGTTGTAGTACTGGATCTTGCCGTCGCCGTTCTTGTCTTCCCAATCCAGCAGACCGGTTTTCTGCCATGTGGCCATCCAGTCATAGCGCGGATCGTTGTCGATTTCCTCGACCGAGACAGCGCCACCTTCGATGCCACCATTGGGCCACATCATGTCGGTGATGTTCAGACGGGCCATTGCGCCAACCGCAGGGGCGGTCAGGTACAGCAGCGCGATGAAGACCAGCGTCCAACCCGCCGACCAACGTGCGTCAGACACTTTGGGAACGGTGAAGAAGCGCATGATGACGTGCGGCAGACCCGCGGTACCGATCATCAGCGACAGCGTGAACAGAACCATGTTCAGCGTGTTCGAGTGGTGGGCCGTGTATTCGTTGAAGCCCAGCTCGGTCACGATGGCGTCCAGCTTGGTCAGCAGAGGCTCACCGCTTGCGGTGTCGCCGAACAGACCCAGTGCCGGGATCGGCGTGCCGGTCAGCTGCAGCGAGATGAAGATCGCCGGGATGGTGTAGGCTGTGATCAGCACGCAGTACTGAGCAACCTGGGTGTAGGTCACACCCTTCATCCCGCCAAACACCGCGTATGCAAACACGACACAGGCACCGATCAGCAGACCGGATGTGTTCGAAACCTCAAGGAAGCGGCCAAAGGCCACGCCAACGCCGGTCATCTGACCGATCACGTAGGTCACCGAGGCCACGATCAGACAGATCACAGCAACGATACGTGCAGTCTGGCTGTAGAAGCGGTCGCCGATGAATTCCGAGACGGTGAACTTGCCAAACTTACGCAGGTAAGGCGCAAGCAGCAGTGCCAGCAGCACGTAGCCACCGGTCCAACCCATCAGGAAGGTCGAGTTGTCATAGCCGGTAAAGGCGATGAGGCCAGCCATCGAGATGAACGAGGCCGCAGACATCCAGTCCGCCGCTGTCGCCATACCGTTGGTGACCGGGTGAACGCCGCGACCCGCAGCGTAGAATTCAGATGTGGAACCCGCACGGGCCCAGATCGCGATGCCGATGTATAGCGCAAAAGACGCGCCAACAAACAGCAGGTTGATGGTAAACTGATCCATTATCCCCGCTCTCCCTTAATCTTCTTCCACGCCGTGTTCGGCGTCCAGCTTGTTCATGCGCCAGGCGTAGTTGAAGATCAGCACGAGAAAGACCAGAATCGATCCCTGCTGAGCGAACCAAAAGCCCAGATCGGTGCCGCCAACGGCGATCCCCGACAGCAACGGACGCAGCAGAATGCCGAATCCAAACGACACCAGCGCCCAGATCGCGAGGCTGATGTAAATGAGGCGCAGGTTGGCCTGCCAATAGCCCTTGTCGGCCTCGGCAGTCTGCGCGGAGTTTGTTGATTGATCCGCCATCGCGGGTTCCTCCTTCGCTTCCTCGTTGGGCGGCCCGTTGCCCAACTCCTCCAGTGCGTTGGGCCGCTTCTCGAATGTACCAGACGCCCCGTGACGTCAGGCAAAACTTCTCTGGTCCGCCAAGGCGGGTCCATTGAAGTATTCTGTTATAAGGATCAAAGCCCTGGGGGGCTTATCTCCTCCCCTTAATTCATGACCTCACCGACCAGACCTTGCAGGTCGCGGGCGATGTCGTCGATCTGTCCCATGGCGTCGATGCCCTTCAGCACGCCCTGGCTCTGATAGTAGTCGATCAGAGGTGCGGTCTGTGCGTGATAGGCGGCCAGCCGCGAGGCGACCGTCTCGGCATTGTCGTCGGCGCGGCGTTTGAACTCGGTATGGCCACACTTGTCGCATTTGCCTTCAACGGCGGGTTGCTTGAACGTGTCGTGAAACCCTTCACCGCATCCGGCGCAGGTGTACCGGCCTGAAATCCGTGTCACCATCTCGGCGTCTTCGACCTCAAGGCTGATGGCCGCGTTGATCTTCTGATCAGCCGAAGCCAACAGTCCATCCAGCGCCTCGGCCTGAACCGTGGTGCGTGGGAAGCCGTCCAGAATGACGCCTTTCGAGCAATCGGGCTCGGCCATGCGATCGCGCAGGATGGCGATGACGATGCCGTCGCTCACCAGATCTCCGGCCTCCATCACCGCCTTGGCGGCCAGACCGGCCTCGGTGCCTGCGGCGACCGCTTCGCGCAGCAGATCACCAGTGCTGAGTTGAACCAGCCCGAACTTGTCTTCCAGCATACGGGCCTGTGTACCCTTCCCGGCGCCGGGAGGGCCGAGAAGGATCAGAACAGCGGGGGTTGTGGTCGTTGCAGCGTCCATTATTTCACCGCCCGGTTCTGGATCAGGTCATCGACAACCGACGGGTCAGCCAGCGTCGAGGTATCACCCAGCGAGCCAAAGTCATTCTCGGCAATCTTGCGCAGGATACGGCGCATGATCTTGCCCGAGCGGGTCTTGGGCAGGCCCGGCGCCCACTGAATGACATCTGGGCTGGCAATCGGGCCGATCTCGGTCCGGACCCAAGTGCGCAGCTCTTTCAGCAGCTCATCCGAAGGCTCACGATCATTCATCAAAGTGACATAGCAATAGATACCTTGTCCTTTGATATCATGAGGATAGCCGACCACCGCGGCTTCGGCCACGGCAGCATGTGCCACCAGCGCGCTTTCCACCTCGGCGGTGCCCATGCGGTGGCCAGAGACGTTGATCACGTCATCGACACGGCCAGTGATCCAATAATCACCATCTTCGTCGCGACGGCAGCCGTCGCCGGTGAAGTAATAGCCTTTGTAGTCCGAGAAATAGGTCTTCTCGAACCGTTCATGATCGCCCCAGACGGTGCGCATCTGGCCAGGCCAGCTGTCCTTGATGCACAGAACGCCCTCGACGCCGTTGCCGTTGATCTCGACACCCGATTGCGGGTCCAGAACCACCGGCTGAACGCCAAAGAACGGTTTCTGGGCCGAGCCGGGCTTCAACGCATGCGCGCCGGGCAGGGGGGTCATCATGTGACCGCCGGTCTCGGTCTGCCACCATGTATCGACAATCGGGCACTTACCTTTGCCGACCACGTCATTGTACCAGTTCCACGCCTCGGGGTTGATCGGTTCACCGACGGTGCCCAGCAGGCGCAGATCGCTCAGGTCGTGCTTTTCCACAAACTCGTTGCCCTGACCCATCAGAGCGCGGATCGCAGTCGGGGCGGTGTAGAACTGGTTGACCTTGTGCTTGGCGCAGACCTCCCAGAAACGACCGGCATCGGGGAATGTCGGGACGCCTTCGAACATCAGCGTGGTCGCGCCATTGGCCAGTGGCCCATAGACGATATAGCTGTGGCCGGTGACCCAGCCGACATCGGCGGTGCACCAGTAAACGTCACCTTCGTGATAGTCGAACGTGATCTCGTGCGTCAGCGACGCATAAACCAGATAACCACCCGTCGAGTGGACAACACCCTTGGGCTGACCGGTCGAGCCCGAGGTATACAGGATGAACAGCGGGTCCTCGGCGTTCATCTCGGCGGGGGCGCAGTAGTCGTCTGCTTCCAGTGCCATTTCGTTGTAGTCGAAGTCGCGATCGGCGACCCATGTGGTCTGACCGCCGGTGCGCTTGACCACGAGGCATTTCACGGTGTCCTTGCAGTGCAGCAGGGCGGCGTCCGCGTTCGATTTCAGCGGGGTCTTGCGGCCACCGCGCGGCGCTTCATCCGCGGTGATGATTACCTTGGCGTCACATCCGTTGACCCGTGCCGCCAGCGCATCAGGCGAGAAACCGGCGAAAACGATCGAGTGGATGGCACCAATGCGGGCGCAAGCCAGCATGGCATATGCGGCCTCGGGGATCATCGGCAGGTAGATGATTACACGGTCGCCCTTGCGCACACCCATGGATTCCAGAATGTTGGCCATCCGGCAGGTGCGGCGGTGCAATTCGGCATAGGTGATGTGCTGGGCTTCGTCCTGAGGATCGTCGGGTTCCCAGATGATCGCAGTCTGATCGCCGCGGGTTTTCAGATGACGATCCAGGCAGTTGGCCGAGACGTTCAGCGTGCCGTCGGCATACCAGTTGATTTTGACCGAGCCGAAATCATAGTTGACGTCTTTGACCTGACTATAAGGTTTGATCCAGTCTAGGCGCTTGCCTTGCTCATCCCAGAACACCTCGGGGGTGTCGGTCGAGGCCGCGTACATATCTGCGTATTTGTCGGCATCGACATGCGCACGTGCAACGGTTTCTGCAGATGGCGGATAGGTCTTGGCATCTGCCTGGGCAGCGTTGGTCATGGTTGAGGCTCCTCCCTCTAGAACTGGATTACATTGGATTGATATCGCCGCCGATCAGGCAATGTCGATCCGGTTCCTCCCCAACTCGGATAATACGGGGTTTGGAAAAGAAAGAAATAAATTGCCGTAATCTATGGATTAGTTTGTAAAGAAATTTTTAGAATGACTCAAATTTTGTAAATAAATGAGAGTATGTCTGGTAAAAGCGGTTAAAAAACAAATGCTAAACTGTCATGCCTTCATTACGCCTCGGAAGGTGCCGCGCCGCCTTGTCATGACACCGCGCAAGATCGGCGGAGCAATGCCGGCTGGTTCGCGGGGGTTGGCACATTCGGGACTTAGCGCTAGCTTCGATTTCAAGCGCCTCGCCAAGGGGTGCAACAATGGGAGGAAACACTATGAAAAAGATGTTGAGCGGTGCAGCCGTCACCGCGCTGAGCTTTGCGTTCGTCGCCGAGGCCGCAGCGACGGAATGGAATGCTTCGGTCTGGGGAAAACGCCGCGCTTTCACTGAGCATGTCGAGAAGCTGGCCGAACTGGTCAGCGAAAAGACCGGCGGTGAGTTCACCATCAATGTCAGCTATGGCGGTCTGTCGAAGCCGCGCGAAAATCTGGACGGGATCGAGATCGGCGCGTTCGAGATGGCACAATTCTGCGCGGGCTATCACCGCGACAAGAACCGTGCGATCACCGTGCTCGAGCTGCCGTTTCTTGGGGTGAGCACCCTCGATGAGGAGGTCGCGGTCAGCCACGCGGTCTACGACCACCCGGCGGTTCAGGACGAGATGGCGCAATGGAATGCGCGGCTTCTGATGACCTCGCCCATGCCGCAGTATAATCTGGTCGGTACTGGCGATGCTCGCGATAAGCTCGCCGATTTCGACGGCATGCGCGTCCGCGCGACAGGTGGTCTGGGGCAGGCGTTCGAAGCAGTGGGTGGCGTTCCGACCTCGGTCCCGGCGACGGAAGCTTACAATGCGATGGAATCCGGGGTCGTCGATACGGTGGCGTTTGCACAACACGCGCACCTGTCCTTCGGCACGATTAACGAGGCTGATTGGTGGACCGCGAACCTGAACCCGGGCACGGTCAATTGTCCGGTCGTGGTTAACATCGATGCCTATGACTCACTTTCGGATGCGCATCGCGAAGCGTTGGACAGTTCCGTGGACGAAGCTATCGCGCACTATCTGGCCAACTACGGTGGTTTGTTAGAGCAGTGGGACAGCGTGCTGGAAGAAAAAGGCGTGCAGAAAGTCATGATCGAGGATGCCGTGATCGAAGAATTCCGCGCCAAGGCTGCAGATCCCATTCGCGAACAGTGGATTGCGGATATGAGCGCACAGGGTCTGCCCGCGCAGGAGCTTTATGATCTGGTGCAGGCCACATTGCAGCAGCAACGCGGTGGTAATTGATTGCACAGGCCGGGCATCATCCGATGCCCGGCTTTTCCTGACAGCGAGGTAAAACCAAGATGGCAGGCCATGCCACAGTGCTGCAGGACGGCAGCCTGATCAGCCGTCTCGACCAGCAGCTATTGCGACTGGAGCGTAGTCTTGCCTTGATCAGCGGATTGGCAGTCTTCGGGCTGATGGTGCTTGCTGTGGTCTCGGTCAGCGGGCGCAACGCCGCCAATGCACCGCTGCCGGGCTATGTTGACTGGATTGAGCAGGCCATGCCGCTGATCGCGTTCTTGGGCATTTCTTTTGTCCAGCGCGATGGCGGTCATATTCGCATGGATATCGTGATTTCGCGGCTGAAGGGGCGCGCGCTCTGGGTGTTCGAGCTGATATCTGTCCTTTTGATCCTTCTGCTGATGGTGGCCCTTGTCTGGGGTAGCTGGTCACATTTCGATCGCTCTTTTGATTTCGATGCACCGATGTGGAGCCGCGACAGCTCGATTGATATCGGCATTCCCTTGTGGCCCGCCAAGCTGCTCGCTCCGGTGGCGTTCTCGGTACTGTGTCTGCGGCTGCTTTTGCAGATTTGGGGCTATGGCCGGGCGCTGATCACGGGCGAGGCGCACCCGGTTGCTGTCCCGCTGATTCAGGACGCGGCGGCGCAGGCAGCCGCCGAAGCCGAACAGTACGAAAGGCAAAACTGACCCATGGACACGATCGATATCGGCCTGTGGGTCACCGGAGGGCTGCTGCTTCTTGTGGTCACGGGAATGCGCGTCGCCTTTGCCGCCGGTCTGGCAGGCCTTGTGGGTCTGATCTGGATTTTCTGGGCCAAGTTCGGCTACGATCCTGACCGGTTTGGCCGGGCCGTCACGGTGGCGGTCAAGACAGCCGGACAGGTGCCGCATTCGAAAGTGGCGTCGCATACGCTCAGCCTGATCCCGACCTTCATACTGATCGGCTATCTTGCGTATTATGCCGGTCTGACGCGGGCATTGTTCGAGGCAGCAAAGCGCTGGATCGCCTGGGTGCCTGGTGGCCTCGCAGTTTCGACCATTTTTGCCACGGCCGGTTTTGCGGCGGTCTCGGGTGCCTCTGTTGCGACATCGGCAGTGTTTGCGCGTATTGCGATCCCCGAGATGCTCTCGGTCGGCTACAACAAACGCTTCGCTGCAGGTGTGGTTGCGGCAGGCGGGACGCTCGCATCGTTGATACCGCCCTCTGCGATCCTGGTAATCTATGCCATCATCGTTGAGCAAGATGTGGGCAAACTGCTGCTCGCCGGGTTCATCCCGGGTGCATTTTCGGCTGTTGTCTACGGTTTGTTGATCATTGGAATTGCAGTGGTGTTCAAATCGGTCGGCCCTCCCGTCACCGGCTTCAGCTGGAAAGAGCGATTTACAGCTTTACCGGGCGCCATCCCGATCGTCGCAGTGATCCTGATCATCATCTGCTTTGTCTATAACCCGTTCGGTGACAAAGCCTGGGGTACACCGACCGAGGGCGGTGCGATTGGTGCATTCATCGTGTTCTGCTTTGCCCTGTTCCACGGCATGCGCTGGCCCGAGTTCAAGTCGGCGCTGCTGGAGACGGCCAAGCTGACGGCCATGATATTCTCGATCATCTGGGGAGTGCTGATCTACGTCCGTTTTCTGGGCTTCGCCGATCTTCCGGGCGCGTTTTCGGATTGGATCACCTCACTTGAAATGTCACCGATGCTGATCCTGATCTGCATTCTCCTGGCTTACGCGGTACTGGGGATGTTTATGGATGCAATTGGGATGCTTCTGCTGACACTTCCTGTCGTTTATCCCGCGGTCATGGCCCTGAACGGAGGGGAAACTGTCAGCGCCGCAGACAGCGCCTTTGGCATGTCAGGTCCGATGTGCGCAATCTGGTTCGGCATATTGGTGGTGAAGATGGCCGAGTTCTGTCTGATCACACCTCCCATTGGCCTCAATTGCTTTGTCGTCGCCGGGGTGCGCTCTGATCTGAGCGTTCAGGATGTATTCAAGGGCGTCACTCCGTTCTTTATTGCCGATGCAGTCACCATCGCGTTGCTCGTGGCCTTTCCGGGAATAGTGCTGTACCTGCCATCGCTCGCCGGATAGCGCAGGGATTCTGCGAGGCTCTGCCTCGCGCTCCGGGATATTTTTGGCCAGATGAAGTAACGGACCCTTAATCATTTCGTTGGGTCAGGAGTGGGGGCTACAGGCGGGACGCCGATGTCCGCGCCAGATGAAGCCCCTGGCACGCGGTTAGGGGTGGACCGATCCGTTTCATCTGGCCAGAAATATCCCGGGGGGCCGCCGAAGGCGGTGGGGGCAGAGCCCCCTCCAGGATTTTGGTTTTCTGGGGTTTGAAATGGGCGCGATGCCTAAGTCGCGCGCATCAACATGCCAAACAGGTCGCGCGGGTCATCCGGGTCGGCCAGCATGTCCAACGGCTCGAAGAAATCCGTGCCTTCGATGGCGCGCTTGATGTAGCGCAGGGCTGAAAAGTCCTCGATGGCGAAGCCAACACTGTCAAACAGCGTGATCTGGCGGTCATCGGTGCGGCCCTTGGCTTTGCCGCTGATGACCTCCCACATTTCGGTGACCGGATGATCCGATTCCAGCGCCTGAATCTCACCTTCGATGCGGGTCTGTTCGGGGTATTCCACGAAGATATCCGACCGCATCAGGATATCGCGATGCAACTCGGTTTTGCCGGGGCAGTCGCCGCCGATCGCGTTGATGTGTACGCCCGGGCCAACCATGTTGTCGGTCAGGATCGTCGCGTATTTCTTGTCGGCCGTGCAGGTGGTGATGATCTGCGCGCCTTCGATCGCGTCTTCCGGCGTCTTGCATGAGATCACCGTCAGCCCTTTGCCTTCGAGGTTTGCTGCGCATTTCGCCGTAGCCTGCGGGTCGTTGTCATAGAGGCGGACGGTGCTGATCCCGCACATCGCCTTGAAAGCAAGACACTGGAACTCGGATTGTGCACCGTTGCCGATCATTGCCATTACCGTGGCCGATTTCGGGGCAAGATAGCTGCCCACCAGCGCCGAGGTTGCTGCCGTGCGCAGGGCGGTCAGCATCGTCATCTCGGTCAGCAGTGTCGGATAGCCGGTGTAGACATCGGCCAGCAAGCCAAACGCAGTCACGGTCTGAAGCCCCTCGGATGTGTTCTTGGGGTGACCATTGACGTATTTGAACCCATAAGCCTCGCCATCCGAGGTGGGCATCAACTCGATCACACCATGGGGCGAATGTGCCGGGATGCGGGGTGTTTTGTCGAAGCTTTCCCAGCGCTTGAAATCAGCCTCGATCTGCGCCGCGATCTGGATGATCATCTGCTCCAGCCCGATGTGATGGATCAGGCGCATCATGTTGTCGACGGATACAAACGGCACAAGGGCCTTGTCAGAGGGTTGGGTCATCAGAAACTCCGGGTCGGGCGGTCAAAGATGCGGCGGCCCATCAGCGAGGCGGCCAGATCGACCATCAGTTTTGCGGTTCGGCCACGTTCATCAAGGAACGGGTTCAGTTCGACCAGATCCAGTGAGCAGACAAGGCCGCTTTCGTGGAGCAGTTCCATCACCAGATGCGCCTCACGCTCGGTAGCGCCGCCAGGGACGGTGGTACCAACGGCGGGCGCAATCGACGGATCCAGGAAATCGACATCCAGCGAAACATGCAGGAGGCCATTTGCTGCGCGTACCTTGTCGAGGAAGGCCAACAGCGGAGCCTTAATGCCGTGCTCATCAATGCTGCGCATGTCGGCCAGCATGGCCTTGTCTTTCTCAAGCGCCGCGTGCTCTGCCGGATCGACCGAGCGGAGGCCGATCATGCCGACGCGATCTGTAGGGACCGGGGCGGTGAGGGGGGGGAAGGCCTCGAACCCCGGCTGTCCTGTGAAGTACGCGACTGGCGTGCCGTGCAGGTTGCCGCTGGCAGTGCTGCCGGGGGTGTGAAAATCGCTATGCGCATCCAGCCACAGTACAAACAAGGGGCGACCTATACTGTGCGCGTGCGTCACCATGCCCGCGACCGTGCCCATCGACAGCGCGTGATCCCCGCCCATGAAAATCGGCAGGCCGTGCTGCGCGGCCTCTTGCGCCGTACGACTCAGGGCGCGGGTCCAGCCGACGCATTCGGGCAGTGCGAACAGGTGTGCGTGCTCGGGCATATCGACCTGATCGGGGACGGTGTCGCCAATGTCTGTGACGGTATGTCCCAGATCGGTCAGCGCCTGCGTCAGCCCGGCCACGCGATAGGCGTCGGGCCCCATGCGGCAGCCTTGACGGCGTTTGCCGGAATCCATCGGGGCCCCGGCCAGAATGAGAGTTTTCTTGTCCATAAGGCTGTATATGAATGCAGGATGGGTTGAGAAAAGAGGTCAAAATGATCAAACTGGATCAGTGAAATTCGATTTGGAAAGGTTCTATGGACGAACTGGATAGCCGATTGCTGAATGCTCTGCATCGGGACGCCCGTGCCTCATTATCCGAGTTGGCCGAGCTCTTGGGCGTGACCCGCACCACTGTGCGCAGCCGGTTGCAGCGCCTCAAGCAATCTGGTGAGATTGTGGGCTTCACGGTGGTGACCCGTCAGGGCGTCTCGGAAAGCCCGGTTCGCGGGTTGATGATGCTTGAGATCGAGGGTCGGGGGACTGAACGAATCCGGTCTCGGATCGCGGCCATGCGCGAGGTAGGGGCGGTGCATTCCACCAATGGCAGCTGGGATCTGATCGTCGAGATCGGCACCGATACTTTGGCCGAGTTCGATGGTGTTTTATTCGCGATCAGGCGGATGGAGGGCGTTACCCGGTCCGAGACCAACCTGTTGCTGTCGACCCGCAAAGGCCGGACGTAAGACCAGACGCAACATGCTTTGATCGCTTGCAAATATGTGCAAAGCTTTGATCTGACGCCTGAACCGGCAGCAGGGCAGGGACATTTCAGAATGACTTCAGAAGCGACAAATGACGAGTCGCGGGCCCAGAGGCTGGCCGAGCGCGTGACCGGATTGCTGGAAAAGCCTCTGGTCCGGGTCGCGGTGCCGGTGTTGATCACGTTGATTGCGCTGTTTGTACTGCATGATCTGTCGGCGCATGTGAAATGGGCGGATGTGAAGACGGATATTGCCGCGACCTCGTGGAAGTTGATGTTTTTTGCGCTGTGCTGGACCGCGTTCAGCTTTCTGTCGCTGTCCTTCTATGACGTTTTCGCAGTTCAGAGCGTTGCGGATGGGAAGGTCCCGCTGCCTATTGCGGGCATGGCCGGGGCCAGCGGCTATGCGGTGTCGAATTGCCTTGGTTTTTCCTACATCACCGGCACGGCGATCCGGTATCGAATCTACGCGTCGCTGGGGCTGGATCTGGGGCGCGTCGCCGGGGTCATCGCGACCTCGTGGGTGGCGTTCTGGATGGGGCTGATCCTGATTTTGGGCATCCTGTTGACCCTGCATCCCGATGGGATATCCAACGTGCTGCCGATCGGAGAGACCACCGAAACGGCGATTGGCCTGTGCCTGCTGGCCGGTCTCGCCGCCTTGTTCGTGTGGTTGTCCAGCGGGGGGCGGCGTCTGGCCTATGGCGGCTTTGGCTTCAACCTGCCCGGTGGCAAGCTGGCCAGCCTGCTGACCATCGCAGCGATTGGGGACTTGTTCGGGGCATCCATGGCGCTTTACGTGCTGATGCCGGACGATCTGGGGGTCGGTTATCCCTATTTCTTCACCATCTATATCGCGGCGATTGCGGCGGGTATCCTCAGTCACGCGCCGGGCGGGATCGGGGTGTTCGAGGCGACGCTGATTGCTGGCCTCGGCGCCTCGGGGCGTTCGGATGTGATTGCCGCGCTGCTGCTCTATCGCATCGTCTATACGTTCTGCCCGTTTGGCATAGCCAGCCTGTCCATTGCCGGGGCCTCGGTGCTGACGCAACGGCACAAGATCGGCGGCGCGGCGACATGGGTCTACCGCGCCATCCGTCCGATCGTGCCAATGGTCGCTGCAGGGGTTGCGGCGGTGGCGGGGGTGATCCTGCTGGTCTCGGGGGCGCTGCCTGCCGGGTCGCAGAACCTGAGCGTCTTGCGCGAGGTGTTGCCGTTGTCTTTTGTCGAAGCCTCGCATCTGGCGGGCAGCGCTGTGGGTGTGCTGCTGCTGCTGGTGTCGCGTGGGCTGTTCCGCAAGCTTTACCGCGCGTGGGTTGTTGCGATGCTTCTGATGGTGGCGGGCTTCTTTGCGTCGCTGGCCAAGGGTCTGGGCACGCATGAGGCCATCTCGCTGCTGGGCACCATCGCTCTGTTGGCGATGTTCCGAGGCGCGTTCTACCGTGTCAGCGGCGCGTCGATTTTCCGGTTGAATATCCCGTGGCTGGTCAGCGTGATGGCCTTGCTGCTGGTGATCTTCTGGGTGGGGTTATTTGCCTATTCCCATGTCGAATACCAAAACGCGCTGTGGTGGGAATTCGCGTGGAACGGTGACGCATCACGTTTCCTGCGCTCCAGCCTCGTGGTGGCGGTGATCCTTGGCGTGGTAGCTGTGAACTCGCTGTTTGGCCGTGAGATACCGACCCCGACCCGCACCGAAATCCCCGAAGTGGTCGAGCGGCTGGTGATGGAATGCGAGGACACCGAATCCCAAATCTCGCTGACTGGCGACAAGCAATTCCTGATCTCGGACGATGAAACCGCCTTTCTGGCCTACGCCGACACGGGCAACGCGCTGATCACCAAGGGTGAGCCGGTCGGAGATGAAACGGCGGGCCAGCAGTTGATCTGGCAACTGCGCGAAATGGCGGATCGCGAAGGCAAGCTGTGTGCGTTCTATAGCGTTTCGACCAAGTACCTGCCGACGTTTCTCGACCTCGGCCTGTCGATCCTGAAAATCGGTGAGGTCGCGCGGGTGCCGCTGACCGATTTCTCGCTGGACGGCAAGCCGCGCAAACGGTTCCGGCAGGCCAAGAACCGGGCCGAGCGCGAGGGCTATGTGTTCGAGATCATTCCCAAAGAGGAACTGGCCCCGGTGCTGCCTGAGCTGCGCAAAATCTCGGACGATTGGCTGGCCAGGAAGGCGGGCGAGGAGAAAGGGTTTGCCCTGGGGGGCTTTGACGAAAAGTACCTGTCTTACTTTGACCACGCGGTTCTGCGGGATGAGACCGGCAAGATCATGGCCTTCGCGAACCTGTTTCAAGGCGGCCACAAGTCCGAACTATCGCTGGACCTGATGCGCTATGAGCCCGACAGCCCCAGCTTTGTCATGGATGCGCTGTTTGCCGAGATGATGTCTTGGGGGGCCGAACAGGGGTTCCACTGGTTCTCGCTGGGCGCCGCGCCGTTCTCCGGGATCGAGAACCGGCAACTGGCCTCACTCTGGAACCGTATCGGCGGGTTCGTCTATGAACATGGCGAGCAGTTTTATCACTTCGAGGGTCTGCGCAGTTTCAAGCAGAAGTTCGACCCAGAATGGAGCCCGAACTACCTCGCCAGCCCCGGCGGGTTGGCGGCGCCGCGTATTCTCTACGAGGTGAATATCCTGATCTCGGGCGGCTTGCGCGGGTTGACGAAATAGGGGTCAGTTCAGGCTGACACCGGTTGGCGTTTTCTCAAGCAGATCACCCCAATCGGTGCGATAGGCCATCTCGGCCAGCACCGTTTCGGGCAGGAATTCCTGATTTTGGCGAATCTGCCAGCCGCCGCCCAGACCTTTGTAGATCGCGACCAGATTGGACGAGACCTCCTGCCGCGCTTCGATCAGATTGGCCTGAGACCGCAGCAGTGCGGTCTGCGTGTTCAGAATACGCGAATAGCTGGCGATGCCGTCGCGGTACTGGTCGACCGCGATATCGGCGGCCTTGCGCGAGGCCTCGACGCTGCGTTGGTAGAAGGTGACCTGTTTGCGCGCCTCAGTGTACGCGACCATGGCGCTTTCAACCTCGGAATAGGCGGTCAGAACGGTGTTCTGATAATTCGCGATCAGCGCCTGATATGCGGCGTCCTGCGCGCGCACGTTGTTCTTGATACGGCCATAGTTCAACACGTTCCAGACAACGCCGGCGTTGGCCAGACCGGTCGCGCTGTTGGTGCTGAACAGGTCGCGCCCGCCCGAGGCCTGTAGCCCGATCGAGCCCGACAGGATGAATTGGGGATATAGATCAGCCAGCGCAATGCCCACCTGCGCCGATTGCGTCGCGGCGGCCAGTTCGGCGGCGCGCACGTCGGGGCGGCGGCGCAGCAGTTCGGCGGGGACGCCCACTGCGACGTTCGAGCGCGCCGACGGAATGCGACCCGAATTGCCCAAAAGCCCCGCCATTTGCGACGGGGTTTTCCCCAGCAGCACCGCCAGCGCGTTTTTGGCTTGTTGCAGGTCACTTTCCAACTGCGGCACCAGCGCCTTGGTGTTGTTCAACAGCGCGGTGGATTCCTGCACATCCAGTTCAGTGGTCACACCATTGTTGAACCGCAGCTGCGTCAGATCTGCAGATTCCTGTTGAATCCGGATATTCTCTTGCGCAACGGCCAACGCCTCTTGCAGCGAACGGATGTTGATATAGAGAGCGGCGACATCGCCGGTCAGCGTCACAAGGGCATCGTCATAGTTGGCGACCTGCAACGCGAGGTTCGAGCGTGCTGCCTGCACGCCGCGCCGTTGCTGGCCCCAGACATCCAGTTCCCACTGCGCATCGAATCCCACTTGCGAGGTCGAGAACTCGGTATCCAGCGGAATGATGCGCCGGACGTCCGCGATTGGCCCCAGATTGTCACTGATCTGTCGCCGCTCCAGCGATCCACCAATGGCTTGTGATTGGGGGTAGAGCTCTCCGAAAGCGATGCCAAGCTGCGCGCGGGCCTGCAGCACGCGGGCGCCGGCGACTTGCAGGGTCAGGTTCTGGGCATAGGCCTCGGCGATCAGCTTGTTCAGGGTGGGGTCGTTGAACGTCTCCCACCAGCGCACGACGGGCGCGCTGCGCGACGTCAGGCCGCTTTGACCGGCGCTGGGGCTGTTCACCTCGATCCACTGTTTCACGACCGGAGAGTTCGGGCGCACGAAATCGGGCCCCACCGGGGTGCAGGCCGCAAGGGTGGCGGCGCACAGGGCGGTGCCCAACAACCGGCGGAGTGTCATGGCACGCATCCTCAGATATCCAGCGGTCGGATGAAGTTGGCAAAGGAGTAGAGGCGGATGTTAATGCGCCTCAGGAACTCGAAACTTTTCCCCATGCCGGTATAGATCGCCACCGCCCCATGACCGCCGGCGGGGAAGGTATGACCCTCGGGTACCTCGACCGAGATTTGCACCGCGATGCGACCGGGCAGCTTGGGCAACTCGAAACCGGGCAGGCGGCCCGAGGGCAGGTACTGGCCCTGACGGGTGGCCCACCAGATCGCCTCGACCTTGCCGGTCAGAATCTCGCCGGGATAGAGATCCAGCGCGACCTCGACCGGCTGGCCGACCTCGACGAATTTCAGGTTCTGCTGGCGGAAGGTGGCGAGGATATAGGGGCTGTCTTCGGTTACGAAACTGGCAATCGCGCCCAGCCGCAGGTCACCGACGACAAGGCCCGGACGCGCCTGCTGCGACACGATCATGCCGTTCTCGGGGGCGTAGATCGTGGTGTTGTTCAGGAAGTATTCAGCCTCGGCCAATTGTGCTTGGGCCTGCAGGATGCCGGTGTTCACGCCGTCGATCTGCGAGGACTGCGCCAGCTTGGCTTTCTCAAGATTGGCCTCGGCCTCGTTCACCAGCGCCTGATCCTCGGCCACCTGTTCGGTCCAGCGATCCAGTTCGTCCTGCCGCGCCCCTCCGGCGGGGACAAGGTTTTCGTACCGCGCCTGCTCGGTCAGGGCATAGGCCAGCTTGGCATTTGCGCGCTCGACCGCCTCGGTCGCGGCAATGACATCCTGTTCCAGAATCTTGGCATTTTGCTCGGCCGCCACCAGTTGCGCGTTGGCCTTATCGACGGCCAGCGAAAACACCGTGTCGTCAAAGCGATAAAGTGGTTCGCCCTTAGTGACCCATGTGTTGGGCTCGACCAGCACCTCGGTCAACAGCGTGGGCTGGGTCAGCCGCGGCAGGATCTGGATGGTCGAACGCACCACATGGCCGTCGATCGAAAAGGGCTGAAAGAACCGCAGCGCGACCAAAAAGATCAGCAACAGATGCGCCCCAACCCAGAACGAGACGATCCCCCACATGATGTTGAACTTCAGCCACTGGGCCTTGAAGAACACGAACCAGACAAAGATGATGTAAAACAGCGTGATGCCGAGGGCGACAAGCATGTGTATTGATTTCCTCTGGCCTTAGCTTTTCTGCGTGTCGTCTATATCAAGTGGATCCTGATACTCGGGCTTTACCTTGCCGCCCAGCCGCTTGATCTCATCCCGGATGGCTTTGCGCTCATCTTCGGGGCCGCGGCGCATGTCCACGGTCACACCGTCATGAAAGGCCCAGATGAAGGCGTGGACCCATGGCACGATAGCCAGAAACCCCATCCAGCCCATCATCTTGACGGCCTCGGCATGGGGATGGTTGCGCTTGATTGCGATCCGGCCGGGCAGGCCCATGATGAACAAGAACAGCGCCATCACAGCCGCCAAAAGCAGGATCAACGCCACAAATGTCAGATAGTCGTAATAGCCCAGCGGCTGCCCCAAAAGTCCCATGCTCGCGCCTCCTGTTGGGAAGGTTACTGCATCCTCAGTTGTGCGCTGCGCTTCGTCAATCAGTTTATGGGTGTTTTGGAGAAAGTGATGACCTATTGCCTGTCACCGCACATGACGATCTGTGTCTGCCATTCGGTACATTTCGCGGGCAGGTCTGCGGGCAGGGGCGCGTCAGTATAGATCGCATCCACATCCGCCAATGAGGCAATGCGGGCGGGGGCGGTGCGGCTGAACTTGGAATGGTCCGCCACCAGACTCGTACGCCGCGCCTGCGCGATGATGGTCTGGCTGACCAGCACCTCTTGCAGGTCGAAATCCATCAGATCACCATCGGCATCCAGCGCCGAGCATCCGATGATCGCATGATCGAACTTGAACTGACGAATGGTCGACACCGCCAGATTGCCCACAAGACCACTGTCCGACCGGCGCAGAACGCCGCCAGCAACCACGATTTCGCAATCCGGGTTCTCGGCTAGAATGGTTGCGACGTTCATGTTGTTGGTGATCACCATCAGGTTCTTGTGCTGCAGCAATTGGCGCGCGACCGCTTCGGTCGAGGTGCCAATATTCATAAAGACCGAACTGCCATCCGGGATATCCGCAGCACAGCGCGCGGCGATGCGCGTTTTGACCTCGTGGTTCAGGGCGCGACGATCCTCATACCCGATATTCGAGACGCCCGAGCGTAGAACGGCCCCGCCATGCACCCGGTCCAGCACGCCCGCATCCGACAACTCGGACAGATCGCGCCGGATGGTCTGGACAGTGACCTGAAAGCGCTCGGCCAAGCCATCGACTGTGACCCGGCCTTCGGTTCTGGCGATTTCAAGGATGTCCGATTGACGAAAGGACAGGGACATTGGGCGCTCCGCAGATGATTGTGTTCGTTTTTGCTCTTTTTGGTCAGTTTGGCAAGGCCATTGGGTGCGATGACGCGCATAGTTGCGGTATAAGAGCAAAAACGAAAGAATATATTGACGAAACGAACATCCGCAGGGTTAATGCGCGCAACGCTGCTAAACCAGGGAATCACGCGATATGTCATCGGATACCAATCAGGTCACCGATCTGTTTATCATTGGCGGAGGCATCAATGGCTGCGGCATCGCACGCGATGCGGCGGGCCGGGGGCTGTCGGTGGCTCTGGCCGAGATGAACGACCTTGCGTCGGCTACGTCTTCAGCCTCGACCAAGCTGTTCCATGGAGGGCTGCGCTACCTGGAATTCTTTGAATTCCGTCTTGTTCGCGAGGCGCTGATCGAACGCGAGACTTTGCTGCGCGCCATGCCGCACATCTCGTGGCCGATGCGCTTTGTGCTGCCCTATCACGGCGATATGCGGTTCGATGCGGAAACACCCACATCCAGATTGCTGAGCACGGTGATGCCGTGGATGCGTGGGCGGCGCCCGGCTTGGCTGATCCGGCTTGGCTTGTTCATGTATGATAACCTCGGAGGGCGGAAGATCCTGCCCGGCACCCGATCTCTGAACCTGCGGAGCGTGCCCGAAGGAGGTCCGCTGCAGGACAAGTTCGAAACCGCATATGAGTATTCCGATTGCTGGGTCGAGGATTCGCGCCTTGTGGTCCTGAACGCCCGCGATGCCGAGGCGCGCGGGGCGCAGATCATGGTGCGGACCGAGGTGATCTCGGCCGAGCGTGTGGATGATCTGTGGCAAATCACGCTGCGCGATCGCGACAGGGATGAGACCAGCACAGTTCATGCCCGGATGCTAATCAATGCCGGAGGGCCGTGGGTCGGCGACATCATCCAGACCAAGATCCGCATGAACTCTCGTGAAGGTGTCCGGTTGGTGCGCGGCAGCCATATCGTGACGCCGAAGCTGTATGATCACGACAAATGCTATTTCTTTCAGGGTGAGGACGGACGGATCATCTTCGCCATTCCTTATGAGCAGGATTTCACCCTGATCGGAACCACGGATCAGGATCATGCGGACCCGTCCGAGCCTCCGGTCTGCACAGAGGCCGAGCAGGAGTATCTGTGCGCTTTTGCTTCGAAATACTTCGAGAAGCCGGTGACACGCGAGGATATCGTGTGGACCTATTCAGGTGTGCGGCCTTTGTATGACGATGGGGCCAGCAGCGCCACAGCGGCAACGCGGGATTACACGCTGAAAGTGGATTCCGAAGGCGGCGCGCCGGTCCTCAATGTCTTTGGCGGCAAGATCACCACCTATCGCCGACTGGCGGAAAGTGCGCTTGAGAAGGTGGGCGAGCATCTCTCGGGTGTGTCGGGGCCATGGACAGCGGGCGTGCCATTGCCGGGGGGCGACTTTCCGGTCAATGGGGTTGATGCGCTGATCGAAAGCCTGATGGCAGATTATTCGTTCCTGACGCAGATATGGGCGCGGCGGCTGGTTCGGGCATACGGGACCGACGCGCGCGCCATATTGGGTGCGGCACAGGATCAACCCGATCTGGGTGAGGATTTTGGAGCCACTCTGACAGCGGCAGAATTGAACTGGCTGATGGACAAGGAATATGCGCGCTCGGCCGAGGATGTGATCTGGCGGCGCAACAAGCTGGGTCTGCGGCTGGCGCCCGAGCAGGTTGCACGGATTGATGATTGGATGAGCAATCGCTAGAAGCAAAACGCCCCGCTCAGTTGCGGGGCGTTTTGTTTTGTCTGATCAGGCGGCCTCTTCCGACGGGCCCGGATCGTGTTTGCTGCCTTTGATCCGCTCGCGCAGCCCTTGCATCACGGCATAGAGGACGGGCACGAGGATCACCCCGAACAACGTCGCCGCCAGCATGCCGCCAAAGACCGCGACACCGATGGCCTTCTGGCTGGCCGCGCCCGCGCCGTTCGCGGCCAGTAGGGGCACAACACCCAGCAGGAACGAAAGCGCGGTCATCATCACGGCGCGAAAACGCTGATGCGCAGCCTCGGCTGCAGCCTCTCTGATCGACAGGCCCTTGGCGCGCTGCTCCATGGCGAATTCCACGATCAGAATCCCGTTCTTCGAGGCAAGCCCCACAAGCATGATCATCCCGATCTGCGTATAGAGGTTGATATCGCTGCCCACGACGGCCACCGCCGCCACCGCGCCAAACAGCGCGACGACCACGGACATCAGGATCGACACGGGCATCGTCCAGCTTTCGTATTGCCCCACAAGGAACAGATAGCCGAACAGGATCGCCAGGCCCAGGATCACGACCACCAGCCCGCCCGAGGCGAGCTGTTGCTGCGCCGTGCCGGTCCATTCGAACGCATAACCGGGGGGCAGGGCGGTTGCCGATTCCTCGGTCATGACATTGATCGCGTCACCGGTGGACAGACCGGGAGCAGGCACCGCTGTCACCGTGGCCGAGCGGAACAGGTTGTGCCGTTTCAACAGAACCGGCCCCAGCACGTTTTCCACGTCGATCAGAGTGCCCAGCGGCACCATCTCACCCTTGGTGGAGCGCACGTAGAGGTCCGAGATATCCTCGACCTTGTTCCGGTACGAGCCCTCGGCCTGAATCATAACGCGGTAGACCCGGCCAAACAGGTTGAAGTCATTCACGTAGTAGGACCCAAGTTGCGCCTGCATGGTCTGGAAAATCTCGGCCACCGAAACCTGCAGGGTCTTGGCCTTTTCCCGGTCCAGATCAACGAACAATTGCGGCACGTTTGCCCGGAAGGTGGTATAGGCCTGCGCAATCTCGGGCCGCTGGTTGGCTGCATAGACGTAAGAGCCAACCGCCGAAGCCAGATCCTGCGGTGAGCCGCCACCGGTCTGCTGCACCTCCATCTCAACACCGGCGGACATGCCGAGGCCCTGAATGGGCGGCGGGTTGAAGGCGACGATCGAAGCCGCCGATTCCTGGTTCGCAATCGCCAGCACTTTGCCCAGAATGGCATCCGCGCTCAGGTCGGGCTCTTGTCGTTCCTCCCAATTGGTGAGGTTGACGAAGATGGCGGCACCGTTGGTCGTTGTCCCGTTCAGCAGCGAGAAACCGTTCACCAGAACAGTGCTGGCAACACCGGGGATTTCCTGCATCTGCGCATCCAGTCGCGCCGAGACGGTCTCGGTCCGTTCGAGCGTTGCCGCGTCGGGCAGTTGGATGTCGACGAATAGATAACCATTGTCCTCAAGCGGGATGAACCCTTTCGAGGTATTCCCCATGATCGTACCGGTTCCCGCAGCAAAGGCGGCGATGATGCCAAGCGAGATGACCGGCAGGATCAGCAGTTTGCGCACTATAGCTGTATAGCCGCTGCGCATCGTACCGATGAAACCTTCGAACACCGCCAGCAAACCCTTAGGTGGCCCCGAGCGCGCCTTCAGCACCAGCCCGCACAAGGCCGGAGACAGCGTAAGCGCGTTGATCGATGAGATCACAACAGCGGTCGAGATCGTTACTGCGAACTGCGAATACAATCGCCCAGAGATGCCGGGCATGAAGGTCACCGGCACGAACACGGCCAGCAGAACCAGCGTGGTCGCAATCACCGGGCCTGTGATCTGGCCCATGGCCTTGCGCGTCGCTTCGGGCGGGGACAGC
Source organism: Ruegeria sp. G7 (assembly GCF_056535465.1). Lineage (NCBI taxonomy): Bacteria > Pseudomonadati > Pseudomonadota > Alphaproteobacteria > Rhodobacterales > Roseobacteraceae > Ruegeria > Ruegeria sp. G7. The sequence continues at coordinate 2,702,640 of NZ_JBQFIL010000001.1, forward strand.
CCCTCTTCCGCGATGATGCGTTCGACGTTTTCAACCACAACAATTGCGTCATCCACCACAATCCCGATGGCCAAAACCAATGCAAACAACGAGATCGTGTTCAGCGACATTCCGAAGGCCAGCAGGAACGCAAATGTCCCGATTAAGGACACCGGTATCGCCACCGCCGGAATGATGGTCGCGCGCCAACTGCCGAGGAAGATGAACACAACCGTGATCACCAGAATGAAGGTCAGGATCAGGGTCGAAACAACGTCGTTCAGGGACTGTTCAACAAAGTCCGTTGTATTGAACGGCACTGCGTATTCGACATCGGTCGGGAAAGAACGTGACAGGCGATCCAGCTCGGCCTGCACACGCTCGGACACGGCCAGCGCGTTGGCGCCGGGGGCTTGGTAGATACCGATCACGGTGGCCGGGACGCTCTGGAAAAAGCCCGAGGCTGAATAGAACTGCGCCCCCAGCTCGGTGCGCGCGATGTCTTTTACGCGCACAATCGCACCGGCATCTCCGGTTCGGATCACGATGTCCGAAAACTCTTCGGCCGAGGTCAGGCGGCCTTTGGTCTTGATCGTGTATTGAAAAGCTTGCCCTTCGGGTACCGGCGGCGACCCGATCGAGCCTGCCGAGACTTCGATGTTCTGTTCGCGGATGGCGTTGATCACATCACCCGGAGTGATGGACAGCGCTGCCATCTTATCGGGGTCCATCCAGATTCGCATGGCGTATTCCAGATTGGTCAGAACGTCGGCCCTGCCGACACCCTGAATCCGCGCCAGCGCATCTTTCAGGTTGATCGAGGCGTAGTTCGACAGAAACACGCTGTCATATGTGCCATTGGGCGAGGTCAGCGTGACCAGCAACAGCATGTTTGTCGACGCTTTCTGCGTCACCACGCCGGACGATGTGACCTCGGACGGAAGCGAGGCCATGGCCTGCGCCACCCGGTTCTGTACGTTCACTGACGCGATGTCGGGGTCGGTTCCGACCTCGAACGTCACGTTCAAAGAATAAGATCCGTTGTCGGATGAGGTGGACGTCATGTAGATCATATCGTCCACGCCGTTAACCTGCGCCTCGATGGGCGCGGCAACGGTGTTTTCAACGGTCTCGGCGTTTGCACCGGTATAGGTGGCCGTCACGCTGACGACCGGGGGCGTGATGTCCGGAAACTGCGCCACCGGCAGCACCAGATAGCCGATCCCGCCCAGAATGGTCAGGACCAGCGAAATGACAAGCGCCAGCTTGGGCCGGCTGATGAACAGGGCTGAGAACATCGGTTACTCTCCCGGCTGCTCAGAGGCGACAACCGCGTCGACAGCCACGCCGGGGCGCACCCGCTGCAGGCCCTCGACAATCACGCTTTCGCCTTCGCGCAGGCCGTCGGAGACGATGATCGCCGATCCGACGGTATCTCCGGTGGTGATGTAACGCTGCTCGACCATCTGTTTGTCATTGACGACCAGAACGAATTCACCCCGCTGGTCACGCTGCAGCGCGGCCTGTGGGATCAGTACCTGCAATGTGGGTTCCAGTGCCTCAATCTGAACATTCACAAACGCACCGTCGATGATGAGACGATCGGTGTTTTCGAACTGCGCACGCACGGTAATCGCGCCGGTCAGAGGGTCGATCCGGTTGTCGACAAAAACGATCTCGCCCGTCTCATCCAACTCGGTTCCATTGGGCAGCGTAACGTGAACGTTCGGGCTTTTGTTGCTTTCGGCCAAAGACGCTGCGTTCTCGCCAACCTGTTGAAGAACTGTGGTGAATTGCTTTTCGTTAAGCGAAAAATTCACATAGATCGGAGCTTCGCTGACAAGATTGACCAAGGGTGGGTTGTTTGGTCCTACGACATCTCCGACGCTGGTGGCTACGCGCCCAAGGCGTCCGGTGAATGGGGCGTGGATCTCGGTGTAACCCAGATCCAGTTCAGCCTGCTGGATCGCGGCGTTTGCGGCTTTGACCTCGGCCTCGGCAACCAGTTCGTTGGCGCGTGCAATGTCGCGCTCGGATTCCGGGGTCGCCTGCCGCCGGAACAGCTCTTCCTTGCGGGCCAGATCGACCTTGGCCAGCTCAAGATTGGCCTCGGCCCGATCCAGATCGGCCTTGCGGGCCTGCAAGGTGGCCTCGTAGAGGTCTGGTTCGATCTTGAACAGCAGATCGCCCTCGTTCACCAACGCACCGTCTTCGACGTCCTGGCTTTCCAGAAAACCGCTGACCCGTGCCACGATGTCGACCTTGTCGATGGCCTCGGCCCGCCCGATAAAGGTGGCCTGATCGGTAATTTCCTGGGAATAGGCTGCCGCGATGGACACTTTCGGCGCGGGTGCGTCACCCTGATCCTGCGCGGCTGCAGAATGCCAGAACCCAAGACACGAGAGTAGGGCCAGGGTCGGACCAAGCGCCGTGGCGGGTCTGTAGCGACGGGGGGAGGTGGGAACAAATTCAGGGGACATAACACATGCCTCGTTCAGACGATAAATATGCGCCGCGGCATAGGCGCACCGCGACGAGTCGATCACATTGAGATCAGGATGGCCGCTTTGCGGTCATTTCTCAAGCATGTTGACGACCGGGTTGTCGCCAACAACCGATAAAATTCTCAGGCGAATGGCAGAGTTACACCGCAAAGCTGACGATTGTGGCGCATAGTGCAAGGTTCAAGCGAGCACACTGAAAGACCGGAGGCAGCTAAGCCCCCGGTTCGAGATTTCTGAACGGTCGTGGTTCAGGTGCGCGTTCCGGCGAATTTCGCCTGCCAGTCTTCGCGCTGCTCATCGGTGATCTTGGCAAACAGCACATCGGGCACCGAGAATTGATGGCCGGTGGGCAGGGCGCTCAGCGCGGCCTCAACATCGTCGGGCCAGCCGGTATCCAGCGTGTTCATCGCGCTCAGCATCCGGGCCGAGGTGTCGGGGATGAACGGCGCGCTGAGCACGGCATACAGCCGGATCAGGTTCAGGCCCAGTCGCACCTGCGCGGCGGCCTGTTCGGGGTCTTCCTTGAAGGTCGACCAAGGTGCCGCGGCCTGCAGGTATTCGTTGCCTGCCACCCAGATTGCCCGCAATTCCTGCGCGGATTTGCGAACCTCCATCGCCTCCATATGGCCTTCATAGGCGCGGATGCGTTTGGTGAGATCGGCAATCAGCGTCTGCTCGCGCTCGCCAAAGGTACCGCCCTCGGGTACGGCCTCGCCGAATTTCGAGCGGCAGAACTTGGTGATCCGGCTGACGAAGTTGCCCAGAACATCGGCCAGGTCCTTGTTCACCGATTGCTGGAAGTTCTCCCACGTGAACTCACTGTCGCTGCTCTCGGGCGCATGGCTCAGCAGCCACCAGCGCCAGTAGTCGGCGGGCAGGATCTCCAACGCCTGATCCATGAACACGCCACGGCCTTGGCTGGTCGAGAACTGGCCGCCGTCGTAGTTCAGATAGTTGAAGGATTTCAGGTGATCGACCATCTTCCAAGGCTCACCCGAGCCCAGAATGGTGGCCGGGAAGCTGAGCGTATGGAAAGGCACGTTGTCCTTGCCCATGAACTGGACATAGCGCACGTCATCCGCGCCCTTGTCGGTGCGCCACCAGCGCTCCCATTCGGCATCCGGTTTGCCGGTAGAATCCGCCCATTCCTTGGCGCAGGCAATGTATTCGATGGGGGCATCGAACCAGACATAGAAGACTTTGCCCTCCATCCCCGGCCAGTCCTGATCGCCTTTCTTGACGGGCACACCCCAGTCCAGATCGCGGGTGATGCCGCGATCCTGCAGGCCGTCGCCATCATGCAGCCACTTCTTGGCAATCGAGGTGGTCAGGATCGGCCAGTCCGTCTTGCTGTCGATCCAGGCGTCCAACTGATCCTTCATCGCGGATTGACGCAGATACAGGTGTTTGGTCTCGCGCACCTCAAGATCGGTCGAGCCGCTGATCGCGCTGCGCGGCTCGATCAGATCAGTCGGGTCCAACTGTTTGGTGCAGTTCTCGCACTGATCGCCGCGCGCACGGTCATAGCCGCAATTGGGGCAGGTGCCCTCGATATAGCGATCCGGCAGAAACCGGCCATCGGCGTTGGAATAGACCTGTTTTTCGCTGACCTCACGGATCAGGCCTGCCTCGTCCAGCTTGCCCGCAAAATGCTGGGTCAGGCGCTTGTTTTGCGCGCTGGACGAGCGGCCAAAGTGATCGAAGCTGAGGCCAAAACGCTGCGCGATCTCGGCCTGAACGGCATACATATCCGCGCAGTATTCGGCGACGGGCTTGCCCGCTTTCGCCGCTGCCAGCTCGGCCGGGGTGCCGTGTTCATCCGTTGCACACAGGAACATCACCTCATTCCCCCGGCCACGCTGGTAACGTGCATAAAGATCGGCGGGCAGTTGTGAGCCGATCAGGTTGCCGAGGTGCTTGATCCCGTTGATGTAAGGGATCGCCGAGGTAATAAGAATCCGGGCCATTTTGCGTTTCCACGTAACTAACTGCGCGCCCGTCTACAGTATGTGACCGCTCAGCAAAAGCCCGGTTTAGGTGTTGGTGCCTTATTCTCACCCGGAAACGCCGCCTTCGCGAAAACTCCGGACGGTGTGTTACGATGGCCAAAGCAGTTTTGCAGGGGGGATTTATGTATTGCTCTTATTTGGCGCGTGTATTTCGCGTCTCCGCCATCGTTGCAATGACCCCAGTTCTTTCACCGACCAGAACAAAGCGACGGCCGATTTTGTAGGCTATGAGCGTATGCAGCAGCATGTTGGGGTCTGGGTCTTCGGTAATCCGCGCGGGGCTGGAGATCGACCCGCTGGGGTATGAAGCGGGCTCTGTCCTGGATGAGATGGTTCAGTCGTCGCCGCCTGTAGAATAAGCCTTTAATCCTCGCGTGATCGTTTCAGAAGGCGGCCGATGGTGAATGAGGTTCGAGGAGCATAGACGTAGTTCGTTCTTTCTTGGGGCGTTGGGCGCGACCGCATCCGGGCAAGGCCAAAAACGATCAGCCCCAGATGCCCGACGGCGACAAAGGCAAATAGCGCACCCGGCCCGAATTGCTGGATCAGCGTCGATGAGACATAGGGCGAGGCGATTGCCCCCAGCGCGTACCAGAACATCAATGCGGCAGACAGCTCAACGCGTTGTTCAGTTGTTGCGAAGTCATTGGCGTGCGCAGACGAGACCGAGAAGATCGGAAAGGTGGTCAGCCCGAAGAATCCGGCAGCCAGCATGACACCCAGCGTGCCTGCACCGCTTGCGGCCATCGTAATGGCACAGCTTAGCACGGCGGCGGCGGACAGCCAGATCAGGACCCAGCGGCGGTCGTATTTGTCTGCCAGCCACCCCAGCGGATATTGGGCCAGCGCGCCGCCCAGAACAAACGACGCCAGAAAAAAGGCGATCTGGTCCACGCCCAGACCGACCTCTTGGCCGTAGACCGGGCCCACCATGCGGAACGACGCCGAGCTGAGCGCTGCAACGATGACCCCGGCGACCGCAAGTGGCGAGTTTTGCCAAGCCATTCTGGGCCGCAGGCGCGGGGCGTCCGGTGTTTTGGGTTGGCTGGCGCGCGTCAGGGCCAGCGGCAGCAGCGAGGCACAGCACAGGATCGCCAGCAGATTGTAAGAGATGTAAGATGCAGGTGGCAGAACCGCGATGATCAACTGGGCGCAAAGCGACGCCCCAAGGTCTGCGATCCGATAGCTTCCCATGACCCGCCCGCGCGAGTCGTTGGTGACCTTGGCATTCAACCAGGCCTCGATCACAGTATAACACCCTGCAACGCAAGTGCCCGAGGCGATGCGCAACACGGCCCATATGCGGGGGTCCTCGGTCAGTGTGTGGCCCAGCAACCCCATCGCTCCCAAAGCGGTGCAGACCGCAAACGCACGCGAATGACCGACACTGCCCATCAGGCGCGGCGCCCACCAGCAGCCGATGAAGAAGCCGAGGAAATGCGCAGACCCCAGCAGACCGATCTGTTCCGTGGAGAAGCCCAGCGTTAGCCCCGAGATCGCGTCCAACGGGCCGACGCCGCCGGTCGAAAGCTGCAGCAGAATGACGGAAAGAAACAGGGCGGCAAAGGAAATAATCGTGCGCATGATGCCCTCAGCTTGACGTCACGCGCCGGTATTTCGCGCGACTATTCGACCTGCGCGCGTCGTTTTTTGCCTTTCTGCCTCATCCTTCGCGGACGATCTCGGCATGGATGTTCAGACCCACCGTCTCTTGCACCAGATCTGGGTAGCCCGAGGCACCGAATTCATGCCGGTTCAATGCCCCGATCAGTCTGATGCTCAGAGCGTCCAGGTCATCCACCGCGCTGCCCGGCTTTCGGTAAAGGTTGGCCATCAGCGTGACAGGACGTGTCACGCCACGCACAGTCAGATCACCCGTCACGGTTGCGCCTTCGGATATTCGACCCGACGGGCCCAGTTGAATCTTGGTCGAGGTGAACCGTATCGTCGGGTGCGTTTCGGCGTTCAAGACACTTTCGCCCAGCATCGGGCCACGGGCAAATGGCAGTCTGGTGCGCGCATCGGCCACGTCAAGCACCACGTCCACTGTGCTGTTCTGCAGACGTTTGGTGTCGATCCGTATGTCGGCAGACCGGATCGGCATCGTGCCGGATTGCGCCACGCCTGACAGATCAAAGGTAAAGCCCACCGAGGTGCCCTTGGGGGCCAGCACATAGGGGATCAGCCCGGTTTGCGCGGCGCTTGCCAGGGGCAGGGCGGTCAGCCCCGCGATCAGGGCGCGTCGGGTCAGATATGTCATGCCAAAACCTCTCCACCCCGCGGGCGTGATCGTTTCATTAGGGTCAGCAGAATGACGATGTTCAGGCCGTTCCAGAGGATGCCGTTGATAAAGGCCAATTGATAATTTCCGGTTACGTCGTAAATCCAGCCCGACATCCAGCCGCCCAGAGCCATACCCATGATGGTCATCATCATGACAAAGCCCACCCGCGCACCAGCCTCTTGTGGGGGCATGTATTCGCGCACCACAAGGGCATAGCTGGGGACGATGCCGCCCTGTGCCAGACCAAACAGCATGCTGATGACATAAAGCGAGACCATCCCGTCATAGGGCAGGAACAGAAACAGCGCGATACATTGCAGGATCGACCCGATCAGCAAGGTGGTCAGCCCGCCCAGCTTGTCGGCTACAAGGCCCGAGATCACGCGGCTGACCACACCACCCAGCAGCATTAGCGAGAGCATCTCGGCCCCGACCGCCGGGCCATAACCCAACCCGACGCAGTAGGACACGATATGAACCTGAGGCATCGACATCGCCACGCAGCAGCCGATCCCGGCGATCCCGAGGATGTATTGCAGCGCGCGCGGCGACAGACCGACGCTCTGCGCGCGGGTCTGGGCGGCAGCTGCGGCGGTGCTGTGCGCCTCAAGCGGGACTTGACGGCGCAGCAAGAGGGACAGGGGGATCACCGTAACGACAGTGATCAGCGCAAGGCTCAGGTAGACCTGTTGCCAGCCCTCGCGCGCCAGAATGCCCGACAGCAACGTGGGCCAGATCGCACCGGACAGGTAGTTCCCGCTGGCCACCAGCGCCACGGCGATCCCGCGCCGCCGCATGAACCAGTGCGAGATATCGGCGATCAGAGGGCCGAACCCCACCGCCGTACCCAGCCCCAGCAGCAGATGCGCCAGCGACAGCAGAAGCATGTTCGGGGCCAGTGTGGCCAGCAGATAGCTGACAGCACTCAGGGCGGCGGCCCCGATCAGCGCTTTGGTCACGCCCAGCCGGTCCACCAGTTGACCCAGCCACATATTGCCCAAGGCAAAGCCGATCATGGTCAGGACATAAGGCAGCGACGCTTCGGCGCGTCCGGCCCCGAACTGGGTTTCGATGGCGGGCATCACCACGATCACGGCCCACATGCCCACATTGACCACCGTGGCAATGGCCAGAGTGATCAGCAGGCGCAGCCAGGAATAGCGGCTATCGTGGATCGCGTGGGTCATCCCGGAACGCTAGGGCGCGGCTGCCGTTTTGACCAGTCACAAGTTGCGTGACCGCTGTGCTGTCACTCAGTCGTGTCTTTGGTTTCGACCCGTTGCAGGTGCAGAGCCTGACCCGCAGCCCGGGTGGCCAGCCAGCTGGCAGGCGGTTGTGCGCGGGCACGGCGGCGGGTCAGGGTCCAGCTCTGGCCTGCGTCGCAATAGGTGGGGGCCATATGCCAGCGCGTCTCGATCCCTTGTGCGCCGCCGTCATCGGGGGTCAGCAGCAGCCCCAGCGGTGCTTGCCCCGCCGCGCCGCCCTGTTCTGCGGCAAGATGCATGCGCCGGACCGGGGTCAGCCCCGGCGGGCCGGGCAGATCACCGATGACAAGGGGGGCTGTCCCGCTGCGCAGCGCCTCCTCCATACACCAAAGCAGGTCTTCGGCTTTCGATGGGCGCACCAGCAGAAAGCGCGCGGGATCGGCGAACGGCAGCATACCCTCGGGGTGCAGGTGTTCGATCTGCCAGTCCGGGGCGATCCACATCACGGGCCCTTGGGTCTGCCCCGCCAGCCACAGGGCAAAGCTGCGCCGTGCGGGGCCGCAGGCCTCGTGGACACGGGCCAGTTGCAGGCTGATCTGTGAATGCAGGGTCACACCGGGCGGGGTGCGCGCGGGTTTGCGGTCAATAAGCTGAGTGGACATGCCGACAAATTAGCATGTTCCCATTTTGTTCTCAATTGGGGAATCGCTGTCAGCGCGACAAAATCAGGCGTCCATCTGCGAACTGAATGTTCGAGAAGCGATGCAGATACTCCATCCCCAGCAGCGACTGACTTAACTCGCCTTCAGTGATCGAAGCCGGGACATTGCTGTCGGTGATGGGCCCCAACGCAAGGCTTTGCAAGCGAACCGGTGCTGTACGCACCATGCCGTTGGCGGTCGAGGCGCGCCCAACATAGTTCAGCTGTGCTGTATCTATCCCGGCACGCTCGGCATCCTTGTCGCTGAGAACGATTTGGCTGGCACCGGTATCGACCAGAAAGGTCACGGCTGTGCCATTGACCAGCATGGGCAGATAATAGTGACCATCCCGCGCGCGCGGCACCTCGATCGCGTCACCGGTGATCGCCATCTGCGGGGCGGGGCTGACTGACGAACGGATATCCTCCCACAGGCCGATCACGGCGATGGCGCCCACGAAGATGAACACCCAGGCCATGATCTGCTGCAAGGTCTTGTTCAGCGATTGGCGGTTTTGCGAGACAAACCAGAGTGCCACGGCCGAACCAAGCACAACCAGATATACCAAACGCCCGATGCTGTCGCCGTCCATACCGCAATCCTCACCACAGTCACTTTGATATATATGGGGATTCAGGATGCGAAACCAAAGGCCTTCAGGCCATCCAGAATGAACTGGACCGACAGCGCGGCCAACAACATACCCAGCAACCGGGTCAGTACATTCAGGCCGGTCTTGCCCAGTATGCGGGCGATCAGACCTCCGGCGAGAAAGAACACAAAGACGACGATCATGACCGCCAGCATAACGGCGCAGGCTGCGGCGATGCCCTGAATGCCGGGGTTCTGGCCCGCCAGCAGAATGATCGTCGCAATCGAACCGGGGCCCGCGATCAGGGGAATGGCCAGAGGGAAGACGGACGGGTCGGGGTGCTCTTCCTCTTCGGCCCGGTCCTCGCGGCGCTTGGTGCGACGGTCGAACAGCATGTCGAGCGCGGTCAGAAACAGCAGCGCGCCACCGGCTACACGAAAGGCTTCCATTGAAATGCCGACAAAGCCCAGAACCGCTTCGCCAAAGGCTGCAAAGGCGATCAGGATACCGGCTGCGGTCAGACAGCTGCGGATGGCGACCTTGCGGCGCGTTGTTGCGTCCATGTCCTGTGTCAGCGCCACGAAGATCGGCGTGGTGCCGAACGGGTCGATCACCACAAACATGGTGGTGAACGCCGTGATGAAAAAGGCCAGTTCAATCATGCTGCATTCTCTGCCTGTTCAAGTCGCTCTGCGGCCGCGACCCACAGGGTTTCGGCTTTTTGCATTGCCTCGGTCACCTCTGCGAACTTCCGGTTCCAGGTTTCCAGATCGTTGATCCTGTCATCCTCGTACAAGGCCGGGTCCGCCAGCTTGGCCGAGAGCTTGTCGTGCATATCGGTCAGTTTCTCGATCCGCTCCTCGCATTTACGCAGATCGGCGCGCAAGGCCAGCATTGTATCGCGCGATGGGCGCTTGGGCTTTGCGGACTGTGGTTTGGCTTTGACGGGTTTGTCTCTGGCAAGCAGCATGGCCCGATAAGCCTCAAGATCTTCCTCGAACGGTTTGACCGTGCCGTCCGAGACCAGCCACAAACGGTCCGCCACCAGCGACAGCAGGTGCATGTCGTGGCTGACCAGAACCACCGCGCCGGAATAAGCCGTCAGCGCCTCGACCAGCGCCTCGCGGCTTTCGATATCAAGGTGGTTGGTGGGTTCGTCGAGGATCAGCATATGCGGCGCGTCGATGGTCGCCAGAAGCAACGACAGGCGGGCCTTCTGACCCCCGGACAAACGCCCGACCTTGGTTTCGGCCTGATCCGCGTTCAGGCCGAAACCAGCCAGACGCGATCGCCACTTGCCCGGCGCCTCATCGGGGCGCAAACGGCGCAGGTGATCCAAAGGTGTTTCGTCTACATACAGCTCATCGACCTGATGCTGCGCGAAATACCCGATGCGCAGCTTGGAACTGCGCGTCATCTTGCCCGCCATCAGGGGTAGGCGGTCGGATAACAGCTTCGAAAGGGTTGATTTGCCCTGACCGTTCTTCCCAAGCAGCGCGATGCGGTCATCCTGATCAATGCGCAGGTTCAGGCGGCGCAGCACCTCGGTCTCGCCATAACCGGTCACACCACCTTCGATCTGGATGATCGGCGGCGACAGTTCCTCGGGCTCGGGGAACGAAAACGCGCGCAGCGCGGCCTCTTGCGGGGTCGAGACCAGCTGGATGCGCTCGATCATCTTTAGCCGCGACTGGGCCTGAACCGCTTTCGACGCCTTATAGCGGAAGCGATCCACAAAACTCTGCAGGTGCGCGATGCGAGCCTTGGCCTTGGCGTTCTCGGATTCGGCCTGCGCCAGGCGTTCGGCACGGCGTTCGGCGAACTTGTTATAGGGCACGGCGTAGTAGGTGAGCTTGCGGTCTTCCAGATGTAGGATCGAGCCCACGGCACGGTTCAAAAGCCCCCGGTCGTGGCTGATGATGATCACCGTGTGCGGGTACTTGGCCAGATAGCTCTCGAGCCACAGCGCACCTTCAAGGTCCAGATAGTTGGTCGGCTCGTCCAACAACAACAGATCGGGCTGGGAAAACAGCACCGCTGCCAGCGCCACGCGCATCCGCCAACCGCCCGAGAAATCGGAACAGGGGCGCAGCTGATCCGCGTCGTCGAACCCCAGACCTTTGAGGATCGAGGCCGCGCGCGCTTCGGCCGACCAAGCGTCGATATCGGCCAGACGGGTCTGGATATCGGCAATGCGGGCGGGATCTTCGGCGCTTTCGGCCTCGGCCATCAGCGCGCTGCGTTCGGTATCCGCAGCCAGAACGGTATTGATCAGTGACACATCGGACGAGGGCACCTCTTGCGCCACACCGCCAATCCGTGCGCGTTTCGGGATCGAGATACTGCCGGATTCAAGAGCCAGTTCCCCCCGGATCAGGCGGAACAGCGTGGTTTTCCCGGTGCCATTGCGGCCCACAAGGCCAACCTTGTGGCCGTCCGGGATGGTCGCGCTGGCCCCGTCAAACAACGGGCGGCCCTCAACGGCGTAGGTGATGTTTTCGATCCGTAGCATGACGCGCTCTTAGCAGAGCCGTGATGCCGCCGCCAGCGGCTTGGCATGTTCAATCCAAAAGCGATGTGTTAGCGCTGGTCCGATTGGATTTCAGTTGGTTTTGACCCATGCGCGCGGCCCGGACGCCCCCATCTTTGGCGACACTGATTTTTGCAACGGCGCTGTCGGTGCTGTCGCTGAATATGTTCCTGCCGTCGCTGGCGCGGATGGCTGAAGATTTTCAGGTCGACTACGGGTTGGTGAATTTTTCGGTGGCCGGTTACTTGGCGGTTTCGGCCTGCTTGCAGCTGATCCTTGGGCCTTTGTCGGACCGGTTTGGACGCAGGCCTATCCTGCTGATCGGGATGGGTGTCTTTGCACTCGCGTCTCTTGGCTGCGTATTGGCTGACTCGATTTGGGTCTTCCTTGGGTTTCGACTATTGCAGGCCGCGGTGGTTGCGGGGCCTGTTCTGTCCAGCGCGTCGATCCGCGACAGATATGCCCCGAATGAGGCTGCCAGCAAACTTGGGTATGTGGCGATGGCCATGGCCTTGGCCCCGATGCTGGGGCCAATGCTGGGCGGCGCATTGGACATGCTGTTCGGGTGGCGCGCGGGATTTGTCCTGTACACGGTATTCGGGGTGGGAATGTTCGCCTTGCTTTGGCTCGATATGGGCGAGACCAATACCAACCGGTCTGCAACCTTCGCCGCACAGCTGAGAGAATACCCGCACCTGTTTCGCGCCCGCCGGTTTTGGGGCTATGCGTTATGTGCCGCTTTCTCGATCGGTGGTTTCTACAGCTTTATCACCGGCGCCCCCCTTGTGGCAGCGGCATGGTTTGATCTGAGCCCGGCGATGTTGGGTCTGGGCATCGGGATCATCACCGGCGGCTTCATGGTCGGCAATTTTATCACTGGCCGCTTCGCCAGGCGCACACAGTTGACAACGATGATCCTTGCAGGCCGGATCGTGGCCTCAACCGGACCATTTGTCGGTTTGTTGTTGTTTCTGGCTGATCTGGGGTCGGTCTGGGTGTTCTTTGGATCCGCCATTTGCGTAGGGTTCGGAAACGGTTTGACCAATGCCAATGCTTCGTCTGGGGTGATGTCAGTGCGACCTAAGCTGGCGGGCAGCGCGGCGGGGCTGTCGGGTGCAATGATTGTCGCGCTGGGGGCAATTCTGACGACCATGACCGGCGCTTTTGTCAGCCCCCAAAACGGCCCGTTCCTTGTGCTTGGAATGATGAGTGCCAGCAGCTTCGCAGGTCTTCTGGCCATTCTCTATGTGCGCAGGCTTGATCGGATCGACCCGTTGCCCGACGCGATCTGAGGCTTAGGCCATCATAGTGCTTTTCTTGTGCCGCATACCGTGTTAGGCGGCGCGCGATGGATTTCGGCGCACATCTTGCGCCACATTGTAAGGAGAGGCCGACATGGCACTGGAACGCACATTCTCGATCATCAAACCCGATGCAACCCGCCGCAACCTGACTGGCAAGATCAACGCCAAGTTCGAAGAAGCTGGCCTGCGCATCGTTGCGCAAAAGCGCATCCACATGACCAAAGCGCAAGCAGGCAAGTTCTATGACGTGCACGCCGAGCGTCCGTTCTATGACGAACTGTGCGAGTTCATGTCGTCGGCTCCGGTCGTTGTTCAGGTTCTGGAAGGCGAAGGCGCCATTGCCAAGAACCGCGAAGTCATGGGCGCAACCAACCCCGCAGACGCAGCCCCCGGCACCATCCGCGCCGAGTTCGCTGAGTCGGTCGGTGAAAACTCGGTCCACGGCTCGGACGCACCGGAAACCGCCGCGGTTGAGATCGCGTACTTCTTCTCGGGCATCGAACTGGTCGGCTAAGCTGCCGCTTAGGTGACAAGATTGGGCCGCTCCGGACCGGGGCGGCCTTTTTTGTGCTCAGAGGGGTTTCAGGTCTGCCGGAGTCACGCGCACGCCGACAGCGTCCAAATCAGAGATTATCTGGCTTTCCGGTGCCCGGCTGACCCCGGCTTTGATTGCGTCAAACCGTTCACGCAGCGCCTTCTTCTCATCGCCCTTGCAATCATTCCATGGGCGGCCCTGCAGTCCCATGACCAGCACATAATACCCGATGAAATGCGGGCGCGAGCCCGATTGCAGCAGGCGCGCATAGGCCTCATCCGCTCCTAAGTCCCGCAGTTGCTGCGCCGAATGAATGCCCGCGCGGGCACAGGCCTGTTCGAAAGCGGGGCCAAGGTTGCGGATAGAAGAGACCGGGTCAGACATGCCTCTGACATAGCCTGCCACGTGGCCGCTGTCACCTGCGCAGAGTTGTTTGATCTCGCCTCATGCGTTAGGCAATTGAAGGGGCAGGGAGGATGCGATGAACAGCGTAAGCCGCGAAGATATGGTGCAAAATCTGGATTTGATGAATCCACCTGATGGCTTTGTGGATGATCCGTTCCCTTTCTATGATGCGCTGCTGCGGCACGCACCAGTCCTGCCGCAGCCCGATGGCTCGATCCTGCTGTCGCGCCACACTGATCTGGACAGGATCTATCGCGACACCACGCTCTATTCATCCGACAAGAAAGCCGCCTTTGGTCCGAAATTCGGAGTAGGTTCTCCGCTGTTTGAACACCACACCACCTCGCTGGTCTTCTCGGATCCACCGCTGCACACGCGGGTGCGTAAGATCATGACATCGGCCCTGACGCCGCGTGCCATCGCCCGGATGGAGCCGGGGCTGATCGAAACCGTTGATACGTTGCTGGACGCCATGGCCGGTCGGGCACAGGTGAATCTGATCGAGGATTTCGCCTCGACCATCCCGATCCAGATCATCGGCAACCTGCTGGATGTGCCAATGTCCGAACGCGGGCCGCTGCGCGATTGGTCTCTTGCCATTTTGGGCGCTTTGGAACCCGCGCTGACCGAGGCACAACTGGCCAACGGTCACAGGGCCGTGACTGAGTTCAAGGCCTATCTTGAAGACCTCGTCGCGCGCCGCCGCGCCAGCCCGGGTGACCCGGAAACGGATGTCCTGACCCGCCTGATCCGGGGAGAGGGCGCGGATGCGCAGCTCAGCGAAGTCGAATTGCTGCAGAACTGCATATTCATCCTGAATGCGGGGCATGAAACCACGACCAATCTGATCGGCAATGGGCTGGCCCTGTTGCACGATTACCCGGATCAGCGGCAGCGACTTCTGGACGATGAAAGCCTGATCAATTCCACCATCGAAGAGGTCCTGCGCTTTCGTTCGCCAAACCAGTTCGGCAATCGCGAAACAACGGCCGATATGGAGCTAGAAGGCCTGCGCGTTCCGAAAGGCACCAACTTGCATCTGTGTATCGGGGCGGCCAACCGCGATCCCGCCGTATTCGATGATCCGGGACGCTTCGACATCACCCGCAAACCCAACCGTCATCTGGCCTTTGCCGGAGGGCCCCATATCTGCGTTGGCCTGACCCTCGCACGGTTAGAGGGGCGGGTTGCGCTGGGGCGGTTCCTGCAACGGTATCCGCGCTATCAGGTGCTTCCAATGCGCAGGCGCGGTGGCAGAATCCGCTTTCGGGGGTATGCATCTTTGCCCGCTATACTCTGATTGAAAACAATGCAGTGCACGGCGTTCTTGATCTAAGGGTTTCGCGCCAGTCTCAGAGTAGTCTCCAACCCGGGTTTGCGATTGCACGCCAGGAATTTGCCGCCATGCATATGTGAGATCGCGGCGACCAGCGCCAGGCCAAGCCCTGCATTGCGTCCGGTTCTTGCAGGGTCCAGGGTCACAAAGGGCATCTGCAGTCTGGGCAGATCGCTTTCCGGTACGCCCGGTCCCCGATCGCGTACGCTGAGCAGCGTATAGTCACCGTCTTCGCGGATTTCGATGGTAATGGCCGTGCCCGCCGGAGCGTAACGCATCGCATTTTCCAGCAGGTTGGACAGCGCCTGAGACAGCAAGGGGCGGTGGCCTTGGATCGGGCCAGCGCTGCCCTTGACCTCAAGCCGGATGTTCTGATCAGCCGCGACGGGCTCGTACAGCTCGACCACATCGCCCACCAGTTGCTGCAGTTTCACCGGCTCGAATTGCTCGCGCCCAAGACCGGCCTCAGCCCGTGAGATCTCGGTCAGTTGGCTGAGAACACGCAGCAAATGGTCGATCTCACCGGTTGCGCGGGCCATGTCGATGTCACGCTCCTGATCGGTTTTGCCCGGTTCGGCCAGCGATTCGACCCGCTGGCGCAGACGCGACAGAGGCGAACGCAGATCATGCGCGATCGAGTTCGAGGTGGTCCGCAGATTGCTGACCAGCTCTTCAATCTTGTCCAGCATGTTATTGAGCGTCCCCGAAACCTGGTCGAACTCGTCCCCCGTGCCACGCAAAGGCATCCGCAGGGCCAGATCGCCCGAGACTATGTTGTCTGCTGTATCGGCAATTTCCCTGAGACGCGAAAACACCAGCCGGGTCAGCAACCAGCCGGTCAGCAAACTCAGGACCAGAGCGGTAACAAGGGCAAGCGCAACGGATCGAAACAACGCGCGGTCGAATTGCTGCCGCGCCAGTGCGTCGCGGCCAACCAACAAACGCTCACCAGCGGGCAGTCGCACCGAGGCGGCCGAGATCGGAACGGTCTGCTCGCTGCCTTCACGGCGCAGTTGCAACTCGACCCAGCCGCTGCCGGGCGAGATGCCTTCGGGCCAACGGGTCAGATTGCCCGCAAGCCGCGTGCCTTGCCGCCCTGTCAAAAGATACAGGGCATCACGCTGTGCTGCGGTCGGCAACCGGCGTTCGATCGCGTTGATCAGCCCGATTATGCCAAGGCGTTCGTATTCGTCCGCCAACCCCGTCAACTCCGCTTGCACGACCGAGCGGGTCTCGGCCGAGATCGTCCGGTTGGCGGTCACATAGACAGTCGTCAGCACCGCAGCGGTCAACAATGTGCTGAGCACCATGCTGGCGATGACCAGCCGGGTGCGGGCATTTCTGAGCGACAGCCGCAGGTCAGCCATCCGAAACCATGTATCCAGCACCCCGAACCGTCTCGATTATCGGGTCTGCCCCATCCTCGTCCAACTGACGGCGCAGCTTTGAAATATGGACGTCAACCACGTTGGTGTTGGGGTCAAAGTGATAATCCCAGACGCCCTCCAACAACATGGTGCGCGAGACGACGCGGTTCTTGCGGCGCAGAAAGAACTCCAGAATCTGGAACTCACGCGGGGTGAGGGTGATCTCGCGCCCACCACGGGTGACTTTGCGGGTCAGCAGGTCCATTTCCAGATCGCGACAGGCCAGGGTCGGCGTCTCTTCGGATTCCTGCGGGCGGCGCAGCAGTGCCTCGATCCGGGCGTGCAGTTCCTGAAACGAGAATGGCTTGACCAGATAGTCATCCGCCCCAGCGCGCAGGCCCTTCACCCGCTCGTCGACCGCGCTCATGGCGGTCAGCATCAGGACAGGCGTTTTCAACCCCGCCGCGCGCATCGACTTGATCAGCGACAGACCGTCGAGCCCGGGCAGCATCCGGTCCAGAACAACCGCGTCGAAACCACCGTCGGTGGCATGATAAAGCCCCTCGCGGCCATCCGAAGCGACCTCGACCACGTAGCCTTCTTCGTTGAAACCCTTGGCTATGAAATCGCGGGTCTCTTGGTCATCCTCAACAATCAACAGGCGTCTGCTCATGGCCGGGGCTCCTTTCCCAATCGGATATAAACACAGATACTCTTTCAAAAAACAGGCCGGGTGCGAAGCCGCACCCGGCCGTCCCGTCAGTGCGTGGACAATCCGCACTTTCGGGGATAAGCGCACCAGATTTCCCCATCATGTGGCGCGCTTTGGTGTTGTAGGTCAGGCGATCTCGACTGCGACAAAGATCTGGTTGCCGCCGCGATTGATCAGGACCAGCGCGGGATCGGTCTTTTCGCTTTCCAGCGCGCTTTTCAGTGCATCCGGCGTCACCGTGTCCAGATTGCCTAGACGTACGATCACATCGCCGCGCTTCAGACCGGCCTTTGCGGCTGGGCTTTCGGGCTTGAGATCGGTGACGACAACGCCATCCACAGTCTCGGCCACGCCCATTTCCGCGCGCGCGGTTTCGGTCAGCGGTGCGACCGTTACGCCCAGTGAGGTACCTTCGAACTTGTCCTCGACCACGCTGTCGGTCGCAGCCGCAGCGGATTGATGCTGGCCGATGGTCAGTTCGATCTGTTCCTCCTTGCCGTTGCGCAGTACGGTCAAAACGCTGTCGGTACCCACCTTGGTGGTGCCCACAAGGATCGGCAGATCGCTACTGGATTCAACGGGTTCTCCGTTAAAGCTGAGGATGACATCGCCTTGCTGCAGCACCCCGTCAGAGGGGCTGTCGGCCACGACGTCGGACACCAAGGCACCGGTTGCCGCATCGACACCCATCGCGGCGGCCAGTTCCGGGCTGACGTTCTGGATCGACACGCCCAGCCAGCCGCGGCTGACCTGACCGTCATCCCGCAGGTCGGCGGTGATGTGATCCACGATGTTGGAGGTCACTGCAAACCCCAGACCCACCGAGCCACCGCTAGGCGAATAGATGGCCGAGTTCACACCGATCACCTCGCCTTGCATATTGAACAGCGGACCACCCGAATTGCCTTTGTTGATGGCGGCGTCGGTCTGGATGAATTCCGCGTAGGGCCCTTCCGAGATATTGCGGCCTTTTGCCGAGACGATGCCAGTGGTCACGGTCGAGCTGAGCCCGAACGGGTTACCGATGGCCACGACGTCCTCACCCACACGGATCACGTCGCTGTCACCCAATTGTACCGCCTGCAGGTCCTCGCCCGCGTCGATCTTCAGAACTGCGATATCTGTCAACGGATCGGTGCCGATGACTTCGGCCTCAAAGCTGCGGTCGTCGCTCAGGCGGACGGTGACTTCGCTCGCGTTATCAACGACATGGTGGTTGGTGACGATGTATCCAGCCTCATCCAGAACAAAGCCGGATCCAAGACCTTGGGCCGGGCCACGCTGCGGCGTCTGGAACCCTTCGGGTCCGCCGAAACGCTTGAAGAACTCTCCAAACGGGTGGCCTTCGAAATCGAATTCCTGTCCCTGCGCCGGGGCTGGCGCGGCGTCCTGCTTGGCGATGATCGTGACGACCGAGGGTGATACACTCTCGACCAGATCAGCCAGCGCCTCGTCTGCCATGGCTGGTAGGGCGGTGGTGGCCAGCATGGCCGCGCCCAACGCGCTTGCGCCCATCCAGTTCGATGTACGGGGGAAAAGCAATGAGGATTTACGGATGCTCATTTTGACTCCTGTCTGTGTTTGGCGGTTTTGCCCGCGCTTGTGACAGGAGATGCCTCCCAAACCTTTGGCGTTTCTGACAGAAAGATTAAGAAACCTTAATTTTGCCACTTTCTGCCATTTCTATGCCACGGGTCGGCACGGGCGCATGAGCGGGAATCAGCCTGTCTGCCCCCCGGCGATTCGGTGAATTGTTGCCGATCTGGTCAACAGTCCGAAAAAAGTGTCGAATTGATTCAGTTTTGTTAACAAACGAACCAGGTGTCGGATCAAAGTGACACCTATCATCCTAAGGTTGTGTTTCGAGTGTCGGCCGGATGCGCGAAACCGTGGGAAAGCTTCAAAAACAAATCGAATTGCAAAGCAACGAAGGAAGGGTCGCATAATGTGCGAGGCAAGCCCTGATCTGCGCGCAACCCAAAGGAGATTTCGGGTTGTTGCATTTTTGCGCAAGCCAGTCTTCGATTTCGGGGAAATTTACCATTTCTTCCAATTTTACGTTGTTTGAACGCATTGGATCGGCAACGATGTAATTGCCCAAGTGAGGGGGCCCGAGACACTAGGGGGTGTCGAAGGCACATCTTCAGTCTCCATAGCGCTGAGCGGCATGTTAACGAGGGGGTCTTGTTTAGGTTCGGCAGCAGATAGTCAGGAAACCAGTTTGGTGATCTGACCGCGCTTACGAGATTGGTGAAAGTGGTAGTCCTGTTTTTTGGGCAAGCGGCCCGGTCTTTATCGACCGGGCCGTGTCTATTCTGAGGGGCGATTTGACTGCCAGCTTTGCCAATCTGCCGGGGTATCCAGATCCAGAAGTGCGTTCCGCGCGGGCAGGGGGTGAAGGTGGACCTTGCCTTTGCATTGCCTCACGACATCCTGCGCCCCGGTGTCCCCGGTCAGTTGCGACAGGGCGCCGAAAACCGACCGCGTGAAGATGACTGGGTGACCGGGCTTGCCATCTGCGGTCGCGCCGCGCCAGACAAGGTGGTCGGGGTGATGGGTTTTCGATCGAAGGACAGCGTTAAGGTCATCGGATGTAAGATCTGGCAAGTCCGCCAGCAGGATCATCACGGCAGGTGCGGTTTCAGGGACCATCGCCAACGAACCGCGCAAGCTGGCATTCATCCCTTCAGCGGCATCTTCGATTTCGACAATTTCGACATCCAGCGCCTCGAGGGCGCCGTGTCGCGGATGGGGGGCTGGGGGCAGCGCAACGATCACCGGACCAGCCGTCTGCGCGATCATGGCCGAGCGCCGCAGCAATGGCATGCCATCGACCGGTTGCATCAACTTGTCGATGCCGCCCATGCGGCTGGACTGTCCTGCAGCCAGCAGGATGATGGGAATCGCGCTCATGCCCCGACCATGCATTCTTTGCTGCCGCGCGTCATCCCCGCATACGGGTTCCATCGGCGTCGAACAACGGGATCGAGATGACCCGCGCAGGCCGCATTTGCCCAAGGATTTCGATCTCGACCGCCTGATCTGCTTGCGCATGTTCAATCGGCAGGAACCCCATCGCGATGGATTTCGAAGCATAGTGGGAGTAGCCGCCAGAGGTACAGAAACCGACGACTGCACCGCCAATCCAGATAGGCTCATAGGCGTTGACGTCGGCATCATCGGCGTTGACCTCAAAGGCGACCAGCTTGCGGTTGGGGCGGTCCGCCTCGGCGGCTGCGCGCCCGATGAAATCGGTAGGCTTGACGAACGAGATGAACCGGTCCAGCCCGGTCTCGGCGGCGGTGTAATCGGGCGAGAACTCACGCATCCACGAGCCAAAGAACTTATCCAGCCGCAAGCTCATCATCGCGCGCATGCCGAAGGGCACTATCCCATGCGGTTCCCCGGCCTGCCACAGCGTCCACCAAAGCTGTCGCTGCGCCATTGGATCGCAGTAGATTTCATACCCGAGATCGCCAGTATAGCTAACGCGCTGCACGATGCAGTCGGTCATGCCGACCGTCATACGGCGCACGTCGAGGAAGCGCAGCGCGCCGACATCATCGCGCGCGCAACTGGCCAGTACCTCAGCCGCCTTTGGCCCCGCAATCTGGAACCCGTTCAGCCGGTCGCTGATATTGTCGACCGCCACGCCGTCCTGCGCGTTCTGCTGGAACCAGCGCATGTGAAAGGCCTGACTGCCGTAGGAAGCTGTTAGCTGAAATTCAGTCTCACTCAGGCACGAGATGGTGAAATCGCCGATCAGTTTGCCCTTGGGCGACAGCATAGGTGTCAGCGATAACCGTCCCGGCGATGGGATGCGGCCTGCCATGATCCGGTCCAGCCAGTCTCGTGCACCGGACCCGGTGATGCGGTACTTGCCGAAATTATGCACCTCGTTGATGCCAACGCCTTCGCGTACCGCCCGGACCTCGCGTCCGGTGGCGTCGAACGCGTCCGAGCGGCGGAATGATGGCGTTTCATATCCGGGCTCCTCGCCTTGGGCGAAGTAGTTCGGCACTTCCAATCCATATTGCTGCCCCCAGACCGCGCCAAGATCGCTGAAGATGTCGTACATCGGAGTGGTGCGGTTGGGGCGAGCGGCCGGCAGTTCTTCGTTCGGGTAGGCGACGCTGAATCGTTTCTGATAGTTCTCGATCACCTTGGGGCGGGTGTATCCGGGGCTGATCCAGTCGCCGAACCGGGCGACATCCATGGCAAAGACGTCCCGTTCCGGTTCACCTTCGATCATCCATTGCGCCAGTGTCAGGCCAACGCCGCCGCCCTGACTGAACCCCGCCATCACCCCGCAGGCGGACCAATAGTTGCGCACACCCGGCACCGGGCCGACCAGAGGGTTGCCGTCTGGCGCAAAGGTAAACGGCCCGTGGATGACCGACTTTACACCAGCCTCGGCCAGAACCGGGAAGCGGCGATAGGCAAACTCGATGCTGTCGGTGATCTTGTCATAGTCGTCCGGCAGCAGCTCATGGCCAAACTCCCACGGCGTGCCATCGACGGCCCAAGGCTTGCAGGGCTGTTCGTAGAATCCGATGCATAACCCGCGCCCTTCCTGCCGAAGGTAGCTTTCGCCAGCGGGGTCCATCACATGCGGGTGCTCTCCGCCGGCATCAATGATCGCCTCGATTTGGGGGATGGCATCGGTGACAAGATATTGATGCTCCATCGGGTGCAGCGGAAAGTAGATGCCTGCCATCGCCCCGACCTCGCGCGCCCAGAGGCCGCCTGCGTTGACGATATGCTCGGCATGGATGGTGCCCTTGTCGGTCACCACATCCCATGTGCCGTCGGGTCGCTGGTTGGTTTCGCGCACCATGCAGTGGGTTTCAATCGTGGCGCCCCCCATCCGCGCGGCCTTGGCATACGCATGTGTGGTGCCCGACGGATCAAGATGCCCGTCGAGCGGATCGTAAAGCGCGCCGAGGATGCCATCGGTGTTGGTGATCGGGGCGATCTTTTTGATCTCGTCCGGGCCAACGATTTCAGTCTCAAGCCCCATAAATCGATGCTTGGCCCGTTCGGCCAGCAGCATGTCAAAACGGTCCTGATTGTCGGCGAGCGTAACACCGCCCACATGATGCAGGCCGCAAGACATGCCGGTGATCTCTTCCAGCTCTTTATACAGCCGGATCGTATAGCCCTGCAGCGCGGCCATATTGGTGTCGCCGTTCAGCGTGTGAAACCCGCCTGCCGCGTGCCACGTGGACCCGCTGGTCAGTTCAGAGCGTTCCAGTAGCATCACATCCGACCAACCCAGCTTGGTCAGGTGATAGAGAACCGAACAGCCGACGACGCCGCCGCCGATCACTGCAACACGGGTGGTGGTTTTCACGGCTGATCTCCCTTGGGTTTTGGCCAAAGCCTGCAAGGGCCGCCGCGCCAATACTGTTCCGTTCGCGACATGAGCTGTCGTTGGTCGGGCCTAAAGGGGACGCACTTTCAAGCCGGTGATCCGGTTGCCTTCGCGCGCCGTGACCTCGAACCGGAAGCCGTGGAACGAAAACACCTGACCCACGGTCGGGATCATCTGCGCTTCGTGGATCACCAGTCCGGCCAGCGTATTGGCCTCTTCATCCGGTAGCGACCAGTCGAGTGCACGGTTGGCATCACGGATGGTCATTGCGCCTTCGACAAGGAACTGGCCGTCGTCTGTACGGCTCACCGGCACCTCTTCGTCGATATCGAACTCGTCCGCGATTTCGCCCACAATCTCTTCCAGAATATCTTCAAGCGTGATCAAACCCCGCAGCGAGCCATATTCGTCGACAACCAAAGCAAAATGGCTGTGCATTCGAAGAAACTCGCGCATCTGGTCGTCCAGCGTGGTCGTTTCGGGAACGAAATAGGGATCGTTGGCCACCTTGGCGATATCAAAGGTCTTGAGCCGGTCGGCATCGCCATCCGCGCCCCCGACCTGCGCATACATCGCGCGAAACAGATCTTTGGCATGGACAACGCCCACAATGTTTTCATGCTCGTCGCGGTAGACGGGCAGGCGGGTGTGCGGGCTTTCCAGACACTGCTGCAGGATCGCCTCGGGCTCGGCATCCGCGTCGATCATCTCTATATTCGAGCGATGCAGCATGATCTCTTCCACCGCTCGGTCGCCAAGGTCGAGCGCGCCCAGAATGCGGTCTCGGTCTTCCTTTTCGACCACGCCTTCGGAATGGCCAAGCTGAAGGGCCCCCGCGATTTCCTCGCGTACGGCCAGAATGTTGCTGTCGGGGTCGATCTGCACACCGAACAGGCGCAGCACGCCGCGCACCAGAAGACGCACTGCCGCAACAACCGGCGAGAATACCGTGACCACTATACTGATCACCGGCGCAACCAGCGAGGCAGCCTTTTCGGCATTGGTGATGGCGTAGGTTTTGGGCAGCACCTCAGCAAAGATCAGGACCAGCAAGGTCATCACCAGCGTCGCCAACGCAACACCGCTTTCACCGAACAAGCGGGTAAAAAGAGCGGTCGCAAGCGAAGCCGCCAGAATGTTCACCAGGTTGTTGCCCAGCAGAACCGACCCGATCAGACGTTCATTGTCATCGGTAATATCAAGGGCTTTTTGCGCCCCCTTTGATCCCTTGTCTGCCTGTGCCCTGAGCTTACCGCGCGAGGACGCCGTCAGTGCCGTTTCCGAGCCAGAGAAAAAGCCCGACAATACGAGCAGAAGAAGGATAGAGCCTGAGGTGATCCAGAAGGCACTATCAAGCAGAGAAGAGCTGGGTTCCATCGGTCCTTGGATATGTCTGTTGCTGCATCCGTTATGGGGGTGCGGCCCCGTCGGATCAAGGGGTTAGCCCTGATCGGTTGTGTCGTCTTTTGCCAGCGGGTGGTGTTCCAGCACCAGTTCCGACAGGCGTTCATCCAGCACATGGGTGTAGATTTCGGTCGTCGCCACATCCGCATGCCCCAGCAGCGTCTGGATTGAACGCAGATCTGCGCCGTTGGCCAGCAGGTGTGTGGCAAAGGCGTGGCGCAGCGTGTGCGGCGTGACTTTCTCGGGCGGGACGCCGCCCTCGACCGCCAAGTCCTTGATCAACAAAAAGAACATATGCCGGGTCAAATGGCCGGAACGCCCGCGCGAGGGAAACAGAAAGCGCGATGTCTGACCCCCTTTGGCGACTGATTGTTCCTCGGTCTCGTCCCGGACCTTCAACCAGACGGCCAGCGATTTGCGGGCATCGGGCGACAGAGGCACCATCCGCTCTTTGCCACCCTTGCCCAGCACCAAAAGCATGCGCGGGTCGCCACGCGCCGAAGAGACTGGCAACGAGACCAGCTCGGTCACACGCATGCCGGTGGCATAAAGCAGTTCCATCAGGCATGTGTTGCGCACCTTGTCGGCTTGTGTCCGCCCCGTGCGGCGGGCAGCGGCCAGCAGTTGATCAACCTCTGCCACGTCCAGCGTTTTGGGCAGGCGTTTCGCACGCCCAGGGCCTTTGATCTGGATCGCCGGGTTGGCGTCGCGCCAGCCTTCTTCGAACGCAAAACGATAGAGCTGCTTGATTGCGGACAGACGACGTGCGCGCGTCGAACGGGACAGCCCCTGAGCGTCACAATCGATCAGGTAACCCTCGATCAGGTCGCGGTCCGCTCTGGCAAAGCTGGTTTTACGACGGTCCAGCCAGCCTGCGAAATCCTTGAGGTCGCGCCCGTAGGCAAGCAGCGTATTGGTGGCTGCACCAAGTTCGGCGGCCTGCGCTTCCAGGAAGGTGGAAATCCACATCTCTTGTGAGGTGGGCGCGGTCATGGTCAGGCCCCGTTGAGGATCATCAACTGCAACGCCGCACGACGCGCCGTGTCTTCAAGGCCGACACGGCGGAAGGCGGCGAGTGCCGCGGTCAGGTCGACCAGATTGCCACGTGCGCCATGCGCGAACAACTGCATGGTTTCCAGAATGGCCTCGCCCAGTTGGTCATTGCTGAGCAACGCGTTGATATCTGACGGAAACGGGGCGGACCACGCAAACCCCTCGGAAATCGCATCAGCCAGTGGTGTCGGTGCCTCGGCGCGACCGGGGTCTCCCATTGCAAGCGCGGCCAGGAAAGCGTTTGCAGCTGAGCCATCCGGTGCCGCCCGCGCCGCGTCCTCGTACAGTTCGGACAGCAACACGATCCGCCAGCGCAAGTTCTCGGCATCGTCGGACGGCAGGGTCAGAGACGCAAGACGAGGGGCGAACAACTCGGCAAAGGCAACTTCAAGACCCACGGTTTGCATCTGAGACCAAGCAGCCGTCAGCGATTGCCCGATGGCGTTTGCGGAGCCTGAATTCAACGCCGTTTCGAACTTTTGAATGGCCGCAACGCGATCCCAAACGGCGCCGGACGCGGCCGGAGACCGTTCGGTGTAAAGACCCAACAACTGGTTGGGGGTGAGCGCCCCGATGCGGGTCAGGCGTTCCGCAGCTTCAACCTGCGCTTTCCAGCCAGCGACATCCCGCAGGTCGGCATTGGCGAAGGCGCGGGGCAGCGAGGCCGTGGGCAGGCGCTCTCCGATGGCTTCGAACAGACGGAAGGTCAACGGGTTCGGATCTTCGGGCTGCGGCAGGTACTCGGCATCCTCGAACAGTTCCGGGCTTAGAAACCGGTCGAGCAGAGCAAGCTGATCCTCGGGCAGAACCTGAAGTGCATGCGCCGCTTCCAATGTCAGCGCCGCCGAAGCCCAGTCGCCGCGCCGGGCCTTGCAGAAGATCTGCGCCGCATAGTCCCGCGACAGATGCGGTTGCGCGATCAGCGCGGTGCAGCTGCGGTCTTCGTCCCCGGTCAGCAATGTGGCGTCGAACCAGCGCTGAAACCTCTCTTGCGAGTCGGTTGGACCGGCCAATTGCACCAAAGATTGAACCGGGTCGGACGCGCCAAGTTGCATGAGGCGATCCAATCGTGCCATCAGCAATATGTCATGCGACTGCGTTCCCAAAGGCGGTCGCGCCTCGGTCAGAAGCAGAGTGAACAGCAAGCGCTGCATCGCGGGGTTTGCTCTGACGGGGACGCGGGCGATCAGTTCTGCAAGCCGCTCGGGCGCACTGCTTTGCCACAAGTCTACGGGCAAGCCGGTGACCGAAGATGCAACCAGACCCAACGGTGGGGAAAGCGCTTCGAGCGGGGTGACCTGCACATCGGGCTGCAGACCGGTCTGGCTTACCGGTGGCTCCAGCAGCACAGTGCCGGGCAGGTTCTGGGGCGGATCGGTTAACCAGTCGATGGCAGACAACGGTTCGGACGTTTGTGCCTGCGCCGTCCCGGCCAGAAGAAGCGCCAGCAAAGTGGCTTTAGTCCGCATTCAATGAGACCGGTTCTCGTATTTCGCTTTGCGGTGCAGAAAAGTCTGCGCCAAAGAATGGCCCGACATAGGCATACCCGACCAGCCCGATGAAGCTCAGGCAAATGAGGTATATCAGGAACTTGATCAAACGACCCATGGGTGAACGCTGCCTCAAATTTTGCTTTTGCCCAAGTTATAACTGGCATTTTTTCCAAGATCACGTCATTCACGATGAAATGAGCGAAATTAAGCATAACGCGTCACGCCCCGGCACCGCTGAGCGGTTTCGATTGCACAAAACCGTCGTCCTTGTGGGCATGATGGGCGCAGGGAAGACCGCCGTAGGGCGGGCGCTGGCCGCGCGGCTGGGTGTACCGTTTCTCGATAGCGACGCCGAGATCGAATCGGCTGCCAACATGACGATCCCCGAGATTTTCGCCCGCGATGGCGAGACCTTCTTTCGCAGCAAGGAAAGCCAGATCATTGGGCGTTTGCTGGATGAACAGAAGGGCATTCTGTCAACCGGTGGCGGGGCGTTTCTGGCGGAAGGGAACCGCCAAATGATCTCGGACCGGGGGGTGTCGGTCTGGTTGAGGGCTGATCTGGATGTGCTTTGGAACCGGGTCAAGCATAAGGACACACGTCCGTTGCTACGCACAGCAGACCCTTATGCGACATTGCGCGATTTGTATCAGGCGCGGGTGCCCGTCTATGAACAGGCAGATCTGGTCGCCGACTCGGACGGCGAAACCGCGATTGAGGATATGGTGGGCCGGGTGGTCTCAGCGCTTGAGACGCGCCCGGATGTTTTGGAACGGATTTAATGCATCAGACCGTACATGTAGACTTGGCCGAACGTTCCTATGATGTTGAGATCGGGCCAGACCTTCTGGCGCAGGCCGGCGCGCGTATTGCGCCTTTGTTGCCGCGTCCGCGCGTCGCCGTTCTGACGGATGACACGGTCGCGGGCCTGCATTTGGACGCTTTGCGCGACGGGTTGGCGACCACTGGCATCGAGATGACGGCGCTGACGCTGCCCGCTGGCGAAGCCACCAAAAGCTGGCCACATTTCGAGCGCGCGGTCGAATGGCTGCTCGCCGAAAAGGTCGAGCGCCGGGATGTGGTCGTCGCACTCGGCGGTGGGGTGATCGGCGATCTGGCCGGATTTGCGGCGGCAGTGATGCGGCGTGGTGTGCGGTTTGTGCAGATCCCGACCTCGTTGCTGGCGCAGGTCGACAGTTCAGTGGGTGGGAAAACCGGGATCAACGCGCCGCAGGGTAAGAACCTGATCGGCGCATTCCATCAGCCTTCGCTGGTGCTGGCCGACACGACTGTTCTGGGCACGCTGACTGCGCGCGACTTTCTGGCCGGATATGGCGAGGTGGTGAAATACGGCCTGCTGGGGGATGCTGAGTTCTTTGAGTGGCTTGAACAGAACGGCCCGCGCTTGTCCTCGGGCGATATGGCAGCGCGGGTTCAGGCGGTCACACGGTCAGTTCAGATGAAGGCCGATATCGTCGCCCGTGACGAGACAGAGCAGGGCGACCGCGCGCTGCTGAATCTCGGCCACACCTTCTGCCATGCGCTTGAGGCCGCGACTGGTTACTCGGACCGGTTGCTTCACGGCGAAGGCGTCGCCATCGGTTGTGCGCTTGCGTTCGAGCTGTCGGCCCGTTTGGGTCTGTGTTCTCAGGAAGACCCCAGCCGCGTACGGGCGCATCTGCGCGCCATGGGGATGAAAACTGATCTGGCCGATATCCCCGGAGAGTTGCCGGGCGCCGAATCTCTGGTCGACTTGATGGCGCAGGACAAGAAGGTTGTGGATGGACAGCTGCGTTTCATTCTGGCGCGCGGGATCGGGCAGGCGTTTGTGACATCGGATGTCCCGAGAGAGGCGGTTGTTTCGGTCCTCGACGATGCGTTGGAGATGTGTTGACAGGGCCGGCTAGCGCCCCTGTATCACCATCAACTCACCGATATTCTCACGCGTGATGTAGCCCACCATCTTTCCGGCCTTGGTGCAAACAGCAATCGCGGGCGCGCCCGAATGCAGCCCATCCAGAACCTTGTTCAAACCAGCGGTCAGTGGAACCTGTGGGATACCGGTTTCCATGATCGACACCGCAAGGTCCGAACGTGGGTGATCCCCAGCCAGCGCAGCGAACAGGCGATCGCGTGTGACAAAGCCCAGAAGCTCGCCTTCGAAATCCAGAACCGGGAATTCGTGTTGCGTGGTATGGATCACCGCCTGCGCAGCGGTGGCCAGCGTGTCCTCGGGCGTAAGCGCGCGGAATTCGGTGATCATAGCGTCGCGCGCCTGAACCCGCCGGGCCACCGAACGCATCGCCACGTCCTGGCTTTCGCTATTTGCGGCAACGAAGACAAACACGGCGATCAGAACCAGAATGGGATTGGCCGATGTCAGTCCGAGAAAGCCCAGACCTACGGCCACGATCTGTCCCGCGATAGCGGCAAAACGAGTCGCCCGGACCCGGTCCATTCGCAGGCATAACAGGGCGCGAAACACTCGCCCGCCATCCATGGGAAAGGCCGGTATCAGGTTGAAAGCGGCCAGCAGCAGGTTCACATTGGCCAATCGGTTCAGCAAACTCGCCTGCGCGGAGTCAATTTGAACCAACGACTCCAGCCTCAGACCGCCCCCAAGCACAACCAGAATCGCCCAGATCACCACATTCACCGCAGGCCCGGCGAGTGCTACCCAAACCTCTTGCATCGGTTTTTCCGGCATGCGTTCCAGTCGGGCCAGACCGCCGATGGGCAACAGAGTGATGTCAGGAGTGCGGATGCCATAGCGCCTTGCCATCAGCGCATGGCCAAACTCATGAGCGACCACACAGGCAAACAGGGCCAGAACGAATAGCAGGTTGTTGAGCGCGGCGTGCCAACCCCCGTTGGAATAGGCCGCAAATCCGACCCATGCCAGAAGCAGGAAGAAGGTGACATGGACCCTCAGTTCCGAACCGAGCAATCGGCCGAGCGAGAAGGACCATGCCATGTTCTATCTCCGTTTGGGCTTAGAACGGAATCTCGTCGTCATCGATTCCGCCCGATGCCGGGGCAGGTGCGCTGGAGGGGCCGCCATAGGGATCGCCATAGCTGCCGCCGCCCTGACCGCCGCCATAGCCACCACCGCCGCCGCCTTCACCACGGCTGTCCAGCATCGTCAGTTCGCTGCGATAGGGGCGTAGCACGACCTCGGTCGTGTACCGGTCCTGTCCGGACTGGTCCTGCCATTTGCGGGTTTCCAGCTGACCCTCGATATAGACCTTGCTGCCCTTGCGCAGATATTGCTCGGCCACGCGCACCAGAGGTTCCGAGAAGATGGCGACCGTATGCCACTGGGTCCGATCCCGACGCTCTCCGGTGTTGCGGTCTTTCCACGTTTCCGAAGTGGCGATGCGCAGGTTACATACCTTGCCTCCGTTCTGAAACGACCGCACCTCGGGGTCGGCTCCAAGATTGCCGATCAGAATGACCTTGTTGACTGAACCTGCCATAAATTCCCTCGTTCTTTTTGACTGGATCGCGCCCGAATCTGGCGCGCTGTTCTGCTGCTGACCCTATACGGGCTGGGTCTAGGTTAAAACATGATTGATGGTGCAACTTTGATCAGCAAAGTATTAGCACCGTCTTTACCAAGCTTTCATTTCTTGCGGTTTTAACTATAATTCGTCTGGTTGTTGAGCGTGCAGGATTGGCTTTAATGCGTTTTCTGATTGGTGGACTTTCGGTTCTGAGCCTTTGTCTGGTGACTGTGTCGGCACAGTCTGAAACCCTTTCGACCAAGAATCGAAAGGCGATTTTCCTGAAACAGTCCAAGGTGCTGGACGGTCGAGCCGCCTCGCAATACCGCGACTCTGAACGCCTTAAGCCCAAAACCGAACGTGGGAAATTCGCCAAACGATACAC
Source organism: Ruegeria sp. G7 (assembly GCF_056535465.1). Lineage (NCBI taxonomy): Bacteria > Pseudomonadati > Pseudomonadota > Alphaproteobacteria > Rhodobacterales > Roseobacteraceae > Ruegeria > Ruegeria sp. G7. The sequence continues at coordinate 2,733,315 of NZ_JBQFIL010000001.1, forward strand.
CGGCAGCTACAAGGGCCAGTATCTGGATCACGCAAGACGGGTCGCGCGACAGCATAATGTTCCGGAAGAGTTGTTTTTACGGCTTGTGCAGCAGGAAAGCGGCTGGAATCCGGGGGCCAAATCGCACAAAGGCGCTTTGGGCCTGGCGCAGCTGATGCCGCAGACGGCGCAACTTCTTGGTGTGAACCCTCATGATCCCATCCAGAATCTTGAGGGGGGCGCACGGTATCTTTCCTGGCAATACCGCAAGTTCAAGTCCTGGCCGTTGGCGCTTGCAGCATATAATGCGGGGCCGAAAGCGGTTGAGAAACACGGCGGTATCCCGCCCTACAAAGAAACCCAGAACTACGTGAAAGTGATCTGGGGCGGGTAGTACCAAAGAAAAGGCCGGTTGAATTCCGGCCATTTCTTCTGTTTCTGCCGCGCTTTATTCCGCGGCAACTTTGATAACCGGTTCCATCCGCGCCAATATGTCTTCTGCCAGATGGCATTTGACTTGGTGACCATCTGCCAGTGTCTGAACCGGCGGCACATGAGACTCGCAGCGTCCATCCGGCACTTCGGATTTCCAGCGGCAGCGCGTCTGGAACGGGCAGCCCGGCGGTGGGTTCATGGCCGATGGGATGTCGCCTTCCAGCACGATATGCTGCTTCTCGACCGAGGTATCGGCAATAGGCACGGCGCTTAGCAGCGCTTCGGTATAGGGGTGGTAAGGGGGCGCAAAGACCTGGTCAGTCGTACCCAGCTCGACCACATGACCCAGATACATCACCATCACCCGGTCGCTGAGATAGCGCACAATCGACAAGTCATGGCTGATGAATAGCAGTGTGGTTTTGTGTTCGCGCTGAATCTCCATCAGAAGATCGGTTACGGCAGCTTGCACGGACACATCCAACGCCGAAACCGGCTCATCCGCCACTACGATCCGCGCGTCACCGGCAAAGGCACGGGCGATGCCAACACGCTGCTTCTGCCCACCGGAAAGCTGGCGTGGCATTCGGTCTGCAAATGCGCGAGGCAGTTTGACAAGGTCCAGCAGCTCCAACATCCGCTTCTTGCGCTCGGCCTCCGAGTTGCCGACGCCGAAGATTTCCAGCGCACGGATAATCTGCCGACCTACCGTCATCGACGGGTTCAGCGTATCGAACGGGTTTTGGAACACCATTTGAACTTCGCCAACGGTCTTGGCATCGCGTTCCTCGATCGGTACGGCTTCGATGTTGCGGTTATCCAGTAGAATCTGACCATCGGTCGCCGTTTCCAGCCCCATCAATACTTTTGCAAAGGTGGATTTGCCGCAACCGGATTCGCCTACAATCGCCAACGTCTCGGATTCGTGAGCCTCAAAGCTTAGAGTCTCATTGGCCTTGACCACCTTCGTCTCGCCGCCACCGAACAGGGTATTGGCCGCCACCTCATAGTATTTCTTGAGGTTGTCCATCTTCAGAACGGTCCGGCCAATCTCGGCCTTTTCTTTCTGCTCGCCCACGGTGATCGGCGCGTTCCAGTCGATCTCTTTAAACTTCAAACAGCGGGTGTGATGGCGGTCATTGCCGGGCACGGCTTCCATCAGAATGTCCTTGGCATCACAGCGACCTTCCTCGAAATAGTCACATCTTGGGCCAAAGTTACACCCCGGAGGGCGCTCATGGGGCAGGGGGAAGTTCCCTGGGATCGCCACCAGCGGGCGTGCGTTCTTATCGGCCCCCGGCAGAGGGATCGACCGGAACAGCGCCTGCGTATAGGGGTGTTGCATCTCGTCGAACACATCCTTGATCGAGCCGCGCTCGACCGCTTCACCCGAATACATCACACACAGCCGATCACAGGTTTCCAGCACCAGCCCAAGATTGTGTGAGATGAACAGCATCGAGGTGCCATACTTCTTGCCCAGATCCTTGACCAGCTCGACCACCGCGGCCTCGACGGTCACGTCCAACGCTGTCGTGGGCTCATCGAGGATCAGCAGCGCCGGTTTCGACATCAGCGCCATCGCGATCACGATCCGCTGCTGCTGACCACCTGACAACTGGTGCGGGAAGGAATTCAGCATCCGCTCGGGGTCGGGCAGGCGTACATCGGTGACAACTTCCAGCGCACGGGCATAGGCCTCTTCCGCGCCCACACCTTCGTGGATCATCGGCACTTCCATCAACTGCTTGCCGATCTTCATCGCCGGGTTCAGCGAAGCCATCGGCTCCTGATAGATCATTGCGATTTCATTGCCACGAATGTCGCGCAGTTCCTCGGTGGTCATCTCGCCCAGATCACGGCCCTTGAACTTGATCGAGCCACCAACGATGCGCCCGTTCTTGCCCAGATCCTGCATGACACCCAAAGCGACCGTGGATTTGCCACACCCGGACTCACCCACCAGACCCACGGCCTCACCCGGTTGGACACTGACCGAGAAATCCATAACGGCAGGAATTTCCCTCAGCCGGGTAAAAAACGAAATCGAAAGTTTATCGATCTCCAGAATAGGCCCGTCATAATCTGCCATTTTGCTCATCTTGTTACTCCTCGCGAGAGTCCGGGGGATCCCCTTCATCTGGCTAAAAATATCCCGGGGGGTCCGGGGGGCTGGCCCCCCGGCCTACGATCACATCAGTCCTTCAGGCTTTCTTCGCGCAGACCGTCCGCCAGAAGGTTCAATCCAAGAACCAGCGACAGCAGGGCCAGTGCGGGCGGAAGGGCAGGATGCAGGTAGATCGAAAGCAGCTTACGCCCCTCGTTGATCGTCGATCCCCAGTCCGGGCTTTCGGGCGGTAAGCCCAACCCGAAGAAGCCCAACGTCCCAAGAAGAATGGTGGTGTAGCCGATGCGCAGACAGAAATCGACGATCAGCGGGCCACGTGCGTTGGGCAGAATTTCCCACAGCATGATGTACCATGGACCTTCGCCTCGAGTCTGGGCTGCGGCCACGTAGTCGCGGGTTTTAATGTCCAGCGCCAACCCGCGCACGATGCGGAACACCGTAGGTGAGTTCACGAAGACCACCGACACAAATACCACCAGAATACCGCCGGGGATGTCGAACAGGTCCAGATATGTTGGCAAACCCCAGATGCTGTAGTTGTCGGTGTTGATGATGTAGCCACCGGTCGAAATCAGCGACAGGTATAGCCACAGCGCGACTCCCAGAACGCCGATCAGCAGCGGTGTGCGGAAGCTCGGACGTGTATAAAAGCGCGAGTTCAGCAGGACGCCGAGGAAGATGATCGGGAATACGAACAGGATTGCGGCCATATAGTTCGGCACGCCAGTCGCTACGATCTCGGGTGTCACCAGCAGGTAGAACAGCAGGATCACCGGGAAGGCCAGAATCAGGTTCGCCAGGAACGACAGCAGCGTATCCAGACGACCGCCGTAATACCCGGCAGGCAGACCCAGAGTGATGCCGACCATGAAGGCAAACATCGTTGCCAGCGGCGCGATCTGCACCACGATCCACGCGCCCTTGACCATCCGGCTGAAGACGTCGCGGGCCAGGTTATCTCCGCCCAGAAGGTACCAGGCGTACTGGCCGTCCTCGAGGTTGGGCAGAGGCGTCCCCGGCACCTTGTTTTTCATGCCCGAGATCTGCGAGAGCGGATCATGGGTCACGATCAGGTCGAGCGCGCCGAAGATACCAGTGAAGACCCAGAACATCACAAGGCCAAAGCCAATCATGCCGATGGGGCTGTCGAACAGCTTGCCATAAAGGCCCAGCTTGCGTTTGAACGCGATCGACATCGCATAGAGGATAACGAGCGACAGCCAAACGGGCAGGAACTGCTGCGAGATCGCACCAATGATTCCGGCGCTGGTACCCATCAGGATGCCCAGCACGACATAGGCGACTGCGATCCCTACGCTCGCCAAAAAGCTGTAGCGCAACGCGGCCTGGATCATGTTTCGCAGGCCCGAGCTTGAGGTCAATGTGCCGTCAGGGTTCACCGTCATCTGATCCTCGGGCAGCACAATGCTGGCCAGCATCCAGACGACGATGGACAGGGCCATCAGCCCCAATGCCAAAGCGAATAGCGGGTTGAGGAAGGCGATAGAGCCGGTCCAGGTAAGTGGTTCCATGATCTGACCCTCCCTTAAGAAATGCGAATGCGCGGGTTGAGGTAGACATAGCCGATATCCGAGATCAGCTGCGTCACCAGCACCACAAAGACTGACACGACCGAGATCGCCAGCAACAGCTGGATGTCATTGTTGCCCGCCGCCTGCACCAGCGCCCAGCCAAAGCCCTTGTAGTTGAACAGGGTCTCGACGATCACCACGCCATTCAACAGCCATGGGAACTGCAGCATGATGACGGTGAACGGCGCGATCAGAGCATTGCGCAGCGCGTGCTTCATGACGATGTTCGGGAACGACACACCTTTAAGGCGCGCGGTCCGAATATATTGCGCTGTCATCACCTCGGTCATTGAGGCGCGGGTCATGCGGGCGATATAGCCCATCCCATAAAGCGCAATGGTCAGTACCGGTAAGAAGAAGTTCTCGAACGTAGGGTTCTCCATCGCTTGGGTCGCCGTGCCCTTGAACCACTTCAACCCCACGGCTGAGGACGTGAAGATCGCGATAAAAATCACGCCCGAGACATATTCCGGTGTCGCAGTGGTTGTAATGGCAAAGGTCGACAGGGTGCGGTCCGTGGCCGAACCCTCTTTCATCCCGGCCAGAATGCCCAAAATCAGGGCCGAGGGGACCATCAGCAGCATTACCCAGAACATCAGACGTCCGGTCAAGGCCAGCCGGTTACCAACGACAGTTCCGACCTCTTCCTTGAAAACGGTCGAATAACCCCAGTAACCTTGCAGGATGCCGCAGAAGTTGGGCGACTCTTCGGCGGTCTTCCCCGGCAGGATGCAGCGACCCTGAACGGTGCCGTCTTCATTCGTATGCCGGTACGAGGGCAGAACCCCCAGCCACTCGCCATATTTCACGGGCGTAGATTGAAGGTATCCGCCCTTTTCCAGAAAACTGGCGACCTGTTCATCCGACATCCGGAAATTGCCCTGCGTCTTCGCAAGTTTTTCCAGGTTCGGGTAAAGGTTGGTCAGAAAGAAGACCAAGAATGTCAGGCACAATGCTGTCAAAAGCATGATGCCGACGCGCCTAAGAATGAAAAGTCCCATGATAGCCCCTGTTGGTCGGCCAGCGTGAAAGGTGTCGGATTTCACGCGTCGCTGTTTTTATGTCGCCACAGTCAGGACGAAAGGGCCGCGCCTGATCGGCGCGGCCCGATGTCTGTTAAGCTCAGGAAGTAAGGCCGAACTTATACAGTTGCGGCAGGTCGGCGATGTGCTTTTCAACCCCTACCATATTGTCGCGGTGGTGGCGCATCGCCGTCCGCCAATAGGGCTGAATGACCACGCCTTCTTCGATCATGATCGCCTGCAACTTGCCCATGACCTCGCGACGCTGGTCCACATCTGCCAGCGAGTTGGCTTCGGCCAGCAACGTATCAAACTCTTCGTTCGAGAAGCCGGATTCGTTCCAAGCCACGCCGGACTTATAGGCGAGCGCCAGAATTTGCGTACCCAGCGGACGGTGGTTCCAGTTGGTCGACGAGTAGGGATACTTCGTCCAGTCGTTCCAGAAGGTCGAGCCGGGCAGAACCGTGTGCTTGGCCTTGATGCCCGCATCGTTCAGCTGAGCGACAACCGCAGCGGTGGTATTGCGGCGCCAGTCATCGTCGATCGACTGCACTTCGTGCTCGAAGTCACCCATGCCCGCTTCGTCCATCAGCGCCTTGGCACCTGCCGGATCATAGGGGATACGCGTGATGGACGAGTCATATTCGGGGTGCATCGGACCGACATGGCTGTTTTCGGCGGCAATGCCGTAGCCGGACATGCCAAGTTCAAGGCAGACCTCGTTATCCACGGCCATAGCAAGCGCCTGACGCACCCGCTTGTCGCCATAGATTTTGTTGCCATCGGCGTCTTCGGCCAGCTGGTTCGGACGGATCACGATGGTAAAGCCCGAAGGGATTTCCGAACGCACAAGGCCGATGCTGTCAAAGATATCGACGAATTCACCAACCGATTCCCAGTTCATGTCGATTTCTTCGGCCTCGTAAGCCGCCAGGAAGGCGGCCGGATCGGTGCCGTAGTCGATGAACTCGATCCGGTCGATATATCCGCCCTTGCCGGCGTCATAACCCCACCAGTCGAAGCCTTCGTTGCGCACCAGAACGCCCTTCACGCCTACTTCATGGCTTTCAGGCAGCATGAAGCCGGTGCCAATCGGGTTCGAAAGCATGTCGTTGGGGTCAAAGCTGCTGTGTACAATCGCCGCCGGATAGTCGGCCATGCCCGGAATGATCGTGATGTCAGGCGCGTTGCACTTCAGCTTTACGGTGTGAGAGTCGACAACCGTGATCGCGCCATCGGCCGCTTTCTGGGTGCTTTCGTCCACCAGAGACGCCATGCGGGACGCCATCGAGTTGCCTTCAAGCGATGCGTCACACCAGCCTTCGATGTTGCGGGCGACGTCTTCGGCGGTGAAATCATCACCGTTGTTCCACTTTACGCCCTGACGGACGTTCAGGGTGTATTCGGTCGCGTCGTCATTGGCCTCCCAACTTTCCAGAAGCATGGGTTTGAACGAGCCGTCATTGTTGTATTCAACAAGGTATTCGAGCCAACCTGCGGTGAAGGTCGCGATCTGCGTCCAGTCATAGGTGCGCGGATCTTTCAGCGCGCGCACTTCCATCTGATAGCGGATGGTGCCGCCGCGCTGCGCTTCTTGCGCAGCCGCTGGCGATTGCAGGCCGATCATACTGTAGGCCGCCGGTACAGCGACTCCCAAAGCGGTGGCGCGCGCGATGAATTCGCGACGGTTCAAATGACCGTCACGATATTCCTGCGCATGCATTTCTGCCGCCCAATGCATCGGCTTTCCGTTGATTGTCTGGTTTTCCATAGATGTCTCCCTGTGACACTGTATTTTTTTGATGTGTTGTGTGTGGATTGATCAATCCGGGCCCTATTGCGAACGGTTCCTACGGGTTCGCCGGGCTGAAAGATCAATTTCTGGATTTCTAAACATCCCCATAGCAGCATTCGGCACCAGTTTTTGGCCGCCGTCAATGATCGAAATCGTCATCATTTGTACAAAAACGACATCCCTGAGGAAAGTGGAAGCCACGGACCGCCGCACCGAAACCCACACGAATGACAGCCTCGGACCTGCCGAACCCCCGTTCGATCACGCGCAAGCGCCGTGATCAAGATTTTGTTATTCATATATTATTGGCCGATTGCCACTAGGACGATGCGTTCAGCCAATGCCAGGATTTCATGCGGGCCCGGAACCATGTGCGCTGCCGCTTTGCGAATTGGCGTGTTGCGACCGTGGCGCGTTCACGCGCCTCGGCCAGCGACATGCGCCCCTCGATGCAGGCCATCAACTCGGGCACCCCTATCGCTTTGAAGGCAGGCAGCGTGGGATTGTAATGATCACGCATTGCGGCGACCTCTTCCATCGCGCCCTGATCCAGCATCTGATCAAAGCGGCGATTGATCCGATCCAGCAACCAGTCTTTTTCGGCATCAAAAACCACGGGGACGGTACCATCAAGCGCCAGCGTCGGCGGCGGTGTATCTGCCTGCCAGGCGGAGAGGGGGCGACCGGTGGTACGCTGAACTTCCCATGCGCGCTGAACACGCGCGCGGTTCTGGCGGTCCAATCCTTCCAGTGTCTGCGCGTCGACGCCCTCGGTCAGTTCAGTCAGTGACAGGCGGTCGGCCTGGGCGCGAATCTCCGGCGGCGTCGGCGGGATGTCCGCCATCCCCTGAGTCAGGGCCGAGAAATACAGCCCCGTACCCCCCACGATGATGGGCCGCTGCGCGCCCGACAACAAAGGGGTGACCTCGCGCATCCAATGACCGGTGGAATAGTCCTGATCGCACGCGACATGCCCATAGAGCATATGCGGCGCCCGGGCCTCTTCTTCGGGTGAAGGCCGCGCCGATATAACGCGCCAGCAGTCATAGACCTGACTGGCATCGGCATTCACAATGACGCCGCCGCAGCGTTCTGCAATCAACAAGGCCAGCGCGGATTTTCCCGAAGCGGTCGGTCCGGCGATCAGAACAGGTTTGTCATCAGGGATCGGGGGCAGGAGGTCCCAAAGCCGCTCGGCAGTCGTGTCGGCCATTTATACTTGCCCCATTCCTGTTGATCCGCATTGAACCTGCGGAGGTTTTGCTTCATTTTGCGCCGGAAAATAACCCCGTGCCAGCCCGGAGCGCAACATGACCCTTTCCCAATCCATCGAGACCGCCGAGACCCCGAAAACAAAGTACAAACGTGTCATGTTGAAGATCTCGGGTGAGGCTCTGATGGGGGATCAAGGATTCGGCCTGCACCCGCCCACCGTTCAGCGCATCGCACAAGAGGTCAAATCGGTCCACGATCTGGGGGTCGAGATTTGCATGGTCATCGGTGGCGGCAACATTTTCCGTGGCCTGAGCGGGTCCGCGCAGGGGATGGAACGGACCACGGCCGATTACATGGGTATGCTGGCCACGGTTATGAATGCGCTGGGGATGCAATCGGCGCTGGAAGAGGTCGGGGTGTTCACCCGTGTGATCTCGGCCATTCGGATGGATGAGGTCTGCGAGCCCTATATCCGTCGTCGCGCCGTGCGTCACCTTGAGAAAAAGCGGGTTTGCATCTTTGCGGCAGGAACCGGCAATCCCTATTTCACCACCGACACCGCCGCGACACTGCGCGCCAACGAAATGGCCTGTGAGGCGATTTTCATGGGTAAGAACGGTGTCGATGGCGTTTATGACAAAGACCCCAAGACCCACGCTGACGCGGTCCGCTATGACACCGTCAGCTATGATGACGTCCTTGCCAAACGGTTGCGCGTGATGGATGCCTCGGCCATCGCACTTGCGCGGGACAACAATCTGCCGCTGATCGTCTTCGGATTGGACGAACCCGGTGGGTTCCGCGGCATTCTCGCGGGCGAAGGCACCTATACCAAAGTGCAGGGATGACACGCGCTCGTGCTGGTTGACCAAACGTAATAGCGTTTGTTTTCCAGCAGCTTGTATGACGATCCTGTGTCTCATACCCACTTGACGGGGGGCCGGCGCGTCGGCTTACTGGCCCGGCCTCAGGGCCACGGGATCAAATGGGAGGGCGCGCGGCGTCATGAGCACTCTGGACATCGAATTTGTGCGCGCACAGTTTCCGGCGTTTTCCGAGCCAAGCCTTCAGGGGCAGGCGTTTTTTGAGAATGCGGGCGGCTCTTACACCTGCCGACCTGTCATCGATCGGCTGCATCGCTTCTATACCCAGCGCAAGGTACAACCATATGCCCCCTATGAGGTCAGCCAGTTGGCCGGGGCCGAGATGGATGAGGCGCGCTTGCGCCTGTCCGCGCTGCTGGGTGTCGAGGCCGATGAACTGAGCTTTGGTCCGTCGACCACCCAGAACACCTATGTGCTGGCGCAGGCGTTTCGCCAATGGATGCAACCCGGAGACGCAATCGTCGTGACCAATCAGGACCACGAGGCCAATTCCGGCCCGTGGCGCAGAGTGGCGGACGAGGGGATCGAGATTCGCGAATGGCAGATTGACCCCGACACCGGAACATTGGACCCGCAAGTTCTGGAAAACCTGTTGGATGAGCGGGTACGGCTGGTCTGCTTTCCCCATTGCTCGAACGTGGTTGGCGAGATCAACCCGGTGACCGAGATCACCGCGATCGCCCACGCGGCGGGTGCGTTTGTCTGCGTCGATGGCGTTTCCTATGCCCCGCACGGCCTGCCGAATGTCGGCGATCTGGGACCCGATATCTATCTGTTCTCGGCCTACAAAACCTATGGTCCGCATCAGGGCTGCATGGTGATCCGGCGCAGCCTGGGCGAGTTGCTGCCCAATCAGGCGCATTATTTCAATGCTGGTTCGCTTTACAAACGGTTTACGCCGGCGGGACCGGATCACGCGCAGATTGCGGCCAGCGCGGGTATGGCGGATTACTTCGAACAGCTTTGCGACCACCACGGCGGCCCGGCTTCGGGCACAGCCGCGCGCGGTGCTTTTGTCCACGATTTGATGCGCGCGCATGAGGTCGCTTTGCTGCAACCGCTTTTGGATGCGGTGAAAGATCGCAACGCGCTGCGGTTGCTTGGGCCTTCTGACGCCACACGGCGCGCACCTACGGTTGCTTTGGCCCTGAACCGGGCTGCGGAACCCGTGGCCGCCGAACTGGCCAAGCTTGGCGTCATGGCAGGGGGCGGTGATTTTTATGCGGTGCGCCCGCTGCAGGCGATGGGGGTCGATCCTGATCAGGGCGTCCTGCGTCTGAGCTTTACGCACTACACTTCGGAACAGGAAATTACCCAGCTTATCGAAGCGCTTGATCACGTTTTGTGATCCAGATTCTGCCTGGTTCCGTAAACGAAAGAAAACACAGGTCGGATATGGCAACCGGGCAGTCTGCAGTCATTTTGTGGTTTCGTCGTGATTTGCGCCTCAGCGATCACCCCGCGCTGTGTGCGGCGGTGGCGTCAGGTGCACCGATCATCCCCGTTTTCATTCGGGATGATCAGGTGGAGGCGCTCGGGTCCGCACCCAAGTGGCGTCTAGAACAAGGCTTGGTTGCTTTGGCGCAATCGTTGGAGGCGTTGGGAAGTCGTCTGATCCTGCGCCGCGGCGACGCGAAAGAGGTGCTGCAGAGCCTTATCACCGAGACAGGAGCGTCGTCTGTCTATTGGACGCGCGCCTATGATCCCGGCGCGATTGAACGGGATAAGCGGATCAAATCCACGTTGTCGGATCAAGGGATCGAGGCGCGATCCTTTCCCGGCCATCTGCTGTTCGAGCCCTGGGCGGTCGAGACCAAAGCGGGTCAGCCGTTTCGGGTGTTTACGCCCATGTGGCGCGCAGTTCAGGGCCGCGACATCACCACGCCGGAACCCCGTCCAACTCGGATTACGAGCCCCGCAAGCTGGCCGCACTCTGATCGTCTGTCGGACTGGCAGATGGGGCAACAGATGCAACGCGGTGCCGCAATCCTTGCGCCATATGTCCACGCCGGAGAAATGGCGGCGCTGGATCAGTTGGATGCCTTTATGGACCGGCTCAACCGCTATTCGGATCAGCGCGATCGGCTGGACGACACCGGGACGTCGGACCTGTCCGAGTATCTTTCGCTGGGCGAAATCAGCCCACGCATGATCTGGCACCGGGTACAAACGGCGGCGCAGACAGGCACACCCGGGACAGACGCTTATTTGCGCCAACTGGTCTGGCGCGAGTTTGCTTATCATCTGATGTACCATTGGCCACACCTGTTGCACGCGAACTGGAAACCGGACTGGGATGCCTTCCCCTGGAGTGTCGACCCCGACCGACCAGAGGTGCAGGCCTGGAAACAGGCCCGGACCGGCGTGGCGCTGGTCGATGCTGGTCTGCGCGAGATGTATGTAACCGGCAGAATGCACAACCGCGCCCGCATGATCGTCGCAAGTTACCTGACCAAGCATCTGACAACGCATTGGAAAATCGGCATGGACTGGTTTGCCGATTGCCTGATCGACTGGGATCCTGCCGCTAATGCAATGGGCTGGCAATGGGTGGCCGGATCGGGACCGGACGCGGCACCTTACTTCCGGATTTTCAATCCAGACACGCAACGCGAGCGCTTTGATCCCAAGGCCGAGTATCTGCACAGATGGATCGCCGAGGGACGAGCCGATCCGTCGGCAACCGCGCTGAGCTATTTTGATGCGATACCCCGGTCCTGGGGGCTGTCCGCGCAGGATACATACCCCAAACCCGTCGTTTCTTTGGCCGAGGGGCGAAGCCGCGCCCTGGCGCTCTATGAACGCAGCAAGAACCAGTAAGGAATTGAAAACTTGCCAGAAACCGAATCCCGTCCTAGCCTGACCCCGCAACCGCAGAGGGGAGAGCGGATGTTTCTGACGTCCACAGATGGGCAGGAAAACCTGCCAAGGTATTTCGCACAAGTCTTCAAGATGGTGAAGCGCATGGAGGCGGGGCGGCTGGATATCGCGCTGCCCGATGGCCGTGTGTTCCGCGCCGAGGCGGCAAAACCGGGGCCCGTCGCGCATGTGGACATCCACGACCCCGAGGTCTTTGCCCGGCTGGTGCGCGAGGGTGAACTTGGGTTCTCGGATGCTTATCTGGAGGGCGACTGGAGCACGCCGGATCTGCGCAGTTTCATGGATCTCGTGCATATGGGCACGGAAACAGTCTATGACGATTTCACCGGAAAGTTTCTGGTGCGCGCCTATGAACGTTTACGGTTCTGGTTACACCGAAATCACAGGTCCCAAGCGAAAAAGAACATCTCGTACCATTATGATTTGGGCAACGAGTTCTATGGTCTGTGGCTGGATGACACCATGACCTATTCCAGTGCGATTTTTGAAACAGGACAGGAAAGCCTCGAAAAAGCGCAAATCGCGAAATACGCCAGTCTGGTTGATGAGATGGGCGCCAAACCGGGTGATCATATCCTGGAAATCGGCTGCGGTTGGGGCGGCTTTGCGGAATATGCAGCCAAAGAGCGCGGGCTGCGTGTTACGGGCCTGACCATCAGCCAAGAGCAGTTGAGGTTTGCGCAAGAACGCATTGAAAAGGCAGGACTTTCAGATTTCGTTGAATTCAAGTTGCAGGACTATCGTGACGAGCAGGGCCAATATGACGGTATCGCGTCAATTGAAATGTTCGAGGCGGTGGGCCAGAAATATTGGCCCGTCTACTTCGATACCGTGCGCGAGCGCCTGAAGCCCGGCGCGCACGCAACCCTGCAAATCATCACCGTCGCTGATCAACGTTGGGATGTTTACAAGAACGGCGTTGATTTCATTCAGAAATATATCTTCCCCGGCGGTATGTTGCCAGCCCCGACGATCCTCAAACAACAGATTGCGCAAGCTGGTCTGAGCGTGGTTCGATCGAAAGAGTTCGGCAAGAGTTATGACCTGACCCTGCGGCGCTGGTATGAGACGTTCAACGACCGATGGGATGAGATCTCGGAAATGGGGTTTGATGAGCGTTTCCGCCGCATGTGGAATTATTATTTGACCGCCTGCGGCGCAGCCTTTGACACCGGCAATTGCGATGTGACACAGATCACTATAGCCAAACCGAGTTAAAGACGGAAAAACCGAATGCCTACAGCCTCGCGTCTTATTGCAGCCATCTGTCTGCTGGTGGTGGCGTTCCTCGTATCGACGATGGTGATCGCGAACGGAGAAGAGGGCAAGAATTACGGCAATTTCACCTATGTAAACATGGCACTTGGGGCCATCTGTGGTTGGGTGGTCATGGGCAAACGTGCAGGGCGCGGTTGGACCGCGGGTATAAACAACGGCCTGACCGGCGTTGCGTCTTTGGTGTTCTGGGGGCTGTTCGTGCAAGGCACCTACGAAATGATTAGCCTTGCGATGCGTCAGCGCTATGGCGGCCCGTTTGAGGCGTTACTGGCCATCTTTAAGATCGGTGTCGAGTTCGGAGAGCAGTTGATTGTGCCTGAAATCCTGTGGACGCTTGCGATCGGTGCGGTCGTCAGCGGCTTGCTGACCGAAATCGCCTCTCGACGTTGGCGATAGCTACCCTCGTCCCCATGGCTGACCTGTTCTTCTACGGCACATTGCGGCACATACCACTGTTGGAGCTTGTTCTGGGACGGTCCAGCGCCGATCTGACATTTTCGCACGCAGCACTGTCTGATCACGCAGTTTATGGCGTAAAGGATCAGATATTCCCGATGATTGTCGAAGCCCCGCGCCAAACGGCGAAGGGTCTGCTGGTTCAAAATCTCAGCAGCGAGGACCTGCGGCGGCTGGCTTTTTATGAGGGTGGATTCGACTATGATCTGCGGCCGCAGACGATTGAGCGACCCGATGGCACAACCGCACGAGCCGAGGTGTTCTATCCTCAACCGGGCCTTTGGGCACCGGATCAGCTGTGGACGTTAGAAGATTGGATCGCACGTTGGGGAGAAATGAACCTTCTGGCCGCGCAAGAAGTAATGGCGCATTTCGGAACGTTTGAGGCCGAGACGGTCGCGCGCAACTTTTCCTCTATTCGAATGCGCGCATGGGCGCGACTGGCGGCGCGGGGCCGGACGGGGCCGGATCAACGCGATCTGACACAGGATGTCGTCGTCCACCGTCGCGCGCGTGCCTATACCGGTTACTTCGGAATGGACGAGATTGATGTGCAGTATCGTCAGTATGACGGCTCGATGGGCCCGGTCCTGCCGCGCAACAGCCTGATGCAGGGGGCAGCGACCAGTGTTCTGCCCTATGATCCCGTGCGCGATAGCGTGCTACTGGTCGAACAGTTCCGCGCGCCTGTGTTCATGATTGACGATCCCAACCCATGGATGTGGGAACCCGTTGCGGGCATGATCGATCCGGGTGAAACCCCTGAGCAGGCAGCGCATCGCGAAGTCCGCGAAGAGGCTGGAATCGCGCTGAAGGCTCTGGAGTTTGCTGGCGGGGCCTATGCCTCGAGCGGATCGTCGACCGAATATGTTTACCTGTATGTCGGGTTGGCCGATCTGACTACAAGTGTCGAAGGCGGAGGTTTGGCCTCGGAAGGGGAAGATATTCGCAGCAAAATCATACCCTTTGACCATTTCATGGATCAGGTGGATGCCCATGCCTTCAAGGACCTGCCGCTGTTGACCCTGGCACATTGGCTGGCACGGCACCGGGATCGGCTGCAGGACGTATGATCGCGGCTTGTGGTTGCTGCGGGGCGCCTGTAAATCTTCTGCGATACCAAACGACAAGAGGGTGCCATGCGCATTGCACGAGACCTTGCCGACGCGGTCGGTAAAACACCTTTGATCCGGCTGCGCCGCATCAGCGAGGAAACCGGTTGCGAGATCCTCGGCAAGGCCGAATTCATGAACCCGGGCCAATCGGTCAAGGATCGCGCGGCGCTCTACATCATCCGCGACGCTATTGCGCGCGGAGATTTGAAGCCCGGTGGGACGATTGTCGAAGGCACGGCGGGCAATACCGGGATCGGTCTGGCGCTGGTTGGGGCCTCGATGGGCTTCAAGACCGTGATCGTGATCCCCGAAACCCAGTCGGAAGAAAAGAAGGACATGCTGCGTCTTGCCGGGGCGCAGTTGGTGCAGGTGCCTGCTGCCCCGTACCGCAACCCCAACAATTTTGTGCATTATTCCCGTCGTCTGGCCGAAGAACTGGCACAGACCGAGCCCAACGGCGCGATCTGGGCAAACCAGTTCGACAATGTGGCCAACCGTCAGGCGCATGTGGAAACCACCGGCCCCGAAATCTGGGAACAGACAGGCGGTAAGGTTGATGGCTTTATCTGCGCCGTTGGTTCAGGCGGGACATTGGCGGGGGTCGCCGATGCGCTTCAGCCCAAGGGCGTCAAGATCGGTTTGGCCGATCCGATGGGGGCCGGGCTTTATTCCTACTACACCACTGGTGAGATCGCGATGGAGGGTGGCTCGATCGCGGAAGGCATCGGGCAGGTGCGCGTGACCAAAAACCTTGAAGGATTCACGCCTGATCACTCCTACCAGATCACCGATAACGAAGCGCTGCCCTATATATTCGATCTGCTGCGGGAAGAGGGGCTGGTGATGGGCGGTTCGACCGCGATCAACATGGCTGGCGCGGTTCGGCTGGCGAAAGAAATGGGGCCGGGGCATACGATCGTCACGATCCTGTGTGACTATGGTACCCGCTATCAGTCGAAACTGTTCAATCCCGAATTCCTGCGCGAAAAAGAGTTGCCGGTGCCAGATTGGATGACTGAAGTACCCCGCAGCATTCCGGGCGTGTTCGAGGACGTATGATGCTTCGGCAGGTCCGTCTGTTACTGGTTCTTGTTGTATTCAGCCTGTTCGGACTGGGCGGGATGGCCTCGGCCCAGTTAACCGACCGGCAAAGCGAATATTATCAGGGCTGGATCAGTACAGCGGACCGTGCGGAATCTGTGATCAGCGCGAACCGGGCATCGAATGCGGCGCTCGAAAATTTGCGTTCTGAAATAAATGGTTATCGCGAGGACTTCAACAGGGCTCGGGGCGCGAATACCGACCGTATCCAAACTCTGGAAAGTCAGATCAACGCGCTGGGTGCAGCGCCTGCCGACGGCGAAACCGAACCCGAAGATATCGCAAGGCTGCGCGAGCATCTTGAAAGCCAGCTGAACAGCCTGCGGGTTCCGCGTATCATTTCGGAAGAGGCGTTCAGCCGCGCGAATGGTCTGATCAGTGAAATCGACCGGATCATACGCGATCGTCAAGCCAAAGAACTGCTTGAACGTGGTCCATCACCGCTCAATCCCGCATATTGGGGCCCTGCGTGGAGCGACGTGAAGAATGCGACGCAAAGCCTGATAAACGAAATCTCGAAAAACCTGCGCACCGATGTTGTGCGCGAGCGGATTCGGGAACGTGGTCTGGGCATCTTCGCCCTGCTGGCGGCTTCGGCCATTTTGTTGCTTTATGGGCGCTCTTGGTCTGAAAAGGGTGGTGCATATCTGCGTTCGCTGGGTGGCAGCGGCAGCGGCGTATGGACTTTCATCGTTTCTCTTCTGCGCATTCTGCTGCCTTGGCTGGGGGTATGGGCCCTTGTCGAGGCCGTCATGCTGACCGGCGTACTTGGTCTGCGCGGGATGCTTCTGTTTAACAACATCCCCTATTGGGCGGCGATCATCTTTTATTTCGACTGGATCGGACGTCAGATATTCCTGATGGGGGCGGCGCAGAATTTCCAGCGCCTGTCCGAGGGTAAGATCCGTGAGGTGCGGTTCTACATCGACCTTTTGGCGATTACGCTGATCTTGCATGAGTTGGCGCTGCTGTTCGAGCAGATCGAAAACATCTCGGACGCGACGCGTGCGGTGGTTGGTTTTCCGATCATACTTGCGACCGCGCTGCTATTGCTGCGCTTGCGCCAGATCCGACAGAACGAGCCCACGCAGCAGGGGGCCGAGCAGGACACGCCGCGCCGCGCAGCGGGTTTCAGCCAGCTGGTTGAGTTCTTGCGCCGTGCGCTGTTCTTGCTGGGGATTGCCACGCCGGTGCTGGCAGCAACCGGATATATCAACGCGGCCGAGGCGATCGTCTTTCCCGCGGTCAAGACATTGGTCCTGATTGCCGCACTGGTGATCGTGCAGCGGTTCTTCAGCATGGTCTATGGCTGGTTGTCCGGGCAGGGTGACGCCGCACGCGATTCATTGTTTTCGGTGCTGGTGGGCTTTGCGCTGGCGATCGTGGCGCTGCCAATCCTGGCCATATACTGGGGTGCGCGCGAGACAGACCTGCTAGAGGTCTGGTCGCGGATCATATTGGGTTTTGACATTGGCGGCGTGACAATCTCGCCCAGAAATTTCCTGACCTTTGTCGCTGTCTTTGCGATCGGCTTCGCATTGACCCGCCTGCTGCAAAGCGGCCTGCGCAATTCACTGTTGCCCAAGACAAAAATTGATCCGGGCGGCCAGAACGCAATTGTGTCGGGGACCGGCTATGTCGGCGTCTTTCTGGCGGCGCTGATCGCCATCGTCATTGCGGGCTTTGATCTGTCTTCATTGGCAATCGTTGCAGGGGCGCTGTCGGTCGGGATTGGCTTTGGGTTGCAGACGATCGTGTCGAACTTTGTTTCGGGCATCATCCTGTTGGTCGAGCGCCCGATCTCGAAAGGCGACTGGATCGATGTAAACGGAATGATGGGGTATGTCCGTGATATCTCGGTCCGGTCGACGCGGATCGAGACCTTTGACCGGTCGGACGTGATCGTACCGAACTCGGACCTGATCAGCGGTGTGGTTACGAACTATACCCGCGGTAACACGATCGGTCGTTTGATCGTGCCTGTCGGCGTCGCCTACGGCACCGATACCCGGAAGGTCGAGACCATTCTGAGCGAGATTGCAAACGCGCACCCCATGGTTCTGGGGAACCCGGCCCCAAGCATTGTGTTCCAGGGGTTTGGCGCGGATTCCTTGGATTTTGAAATCCGCGCGATTCTGCGCGATGTGAACTGGGTGCTGTCGGTCAAATCTGACATGAATCACGAGATCAACCGCCGGTTTGTCGAAGAAAACATCGAAATTCCCTTCGCTCAGCGCGACGTCTGGTTGCGAAATGCGGAGGTCTTGCGAGATCCTGCAAAGGTTGAACCTGAGGCCAAACCTGGGGCGCAAGAAGGCAGCGCTCAGCGCTCTGACAAAGCCGTCGATCTGACTGAAGGCGATGTGGGTTCTTCAGATGCGGATGAGCTGTAATTCAGCTGTAATCTGGCCTTGCAAATCCCGTTTCGATGGTCCAAATAACGCCGACACGGAGAGGTGGCCGAGTGGTCGAAGGCGCACGCCTGGAAAGTGTGTAGGCGGGAAACCGTCTCCAGGGTTCGAATCCCTGTCTCTCCGCCACTCATACCTGTCTCACTTCAGTTGTGTTTTCTGACCCGGAATTGTGCCGCAATTCCCGCGCGTTGACGTACGTGTTTTCAATCAGAGACGGAGCAGATCGTACACTCAGAGCGCAATTTCGGCCGCAGTCTCACTGCCGCACTTTGGCGGGGTCGCTTTGGGCGGAATTTCCCTGATAACCATCGATTTACAGGGAATTTTTGAGAAACGGCTCTAGAGCTCAGAGTTTCTGATGTCAGAACTGTATATTTATCAGCGGCTTACGCGGGAAATTTCCTAAGCACTGGAACAGGGAATTCTTTCCTAGAACAGGGAATTGTTCCGCTGGATCAGGGAGGGCGAACCCAGCATCAGGGAAGCAGGACTGGAGGCGTCAGAAGTCGAACTGACGTTCCTGTTCAGTCCAATCCAGTGGGTGGTTCACGCTGACCAGACGCTTGAGTGTGAGTTCGGGCGGTTGGGTCCCGTCGAGAATCGCGGATTGAATCTTCGGTGAGAGAAAGGCGAGCTGAGCGCGGGTGCGGATGAAGGCACCGGGAAGGTTTTCTTGCCGCGTAATCTCCATCAGTTGAACCCCGGCTTTCAGATCGCGGGCCCAGCCATGGGCGCGGATCAGCATGGAGCGGAGGTGAGGATCGGGTTGCGGCGCCCTGTCTCCGGCGACGACTTTTGACTCGACACCGCGGCGGCGCAGATTGAAGGATGCGGTGATGTGGGTGAGATCCGGGTGCGGATGATCGACCGTGGTGCCGAATGCGCCTGACAGCGATTTACGATCCAATTCGAGGTCGATCTGTCCGCGTGCAATCTTGCCTTTGGCCAGAAGAGCAGCGCCGACCTGACCGCCTTCGCGTTGAAGCCGGGTTACCAAATCCGCAACTGCGGTCTGCACTGCGGCGGCTGACGCGGCTTCCGGCTGCGTTAGTATCTGGTGCGCGGCGGCGGCGTCTTGCTCTGCAGCACCGAGGCGCATTCCTTGATCTGGCCAGACGCCATAACATCCACAACTTTCATCTTTACAAGGTCGCACCCGCGCAGTTTGCTGTCGATTGCCATATTGAACAGAGCTAGATCACGATGGTTCTCTGCCAATTCAAGCCGCACCCGGATTGCCCAGACGTGCTTTGGCTTCAGCGGTCGTTTCTGGCCAACGATGCGTCCTTTGTTCCAGGCTGGGCGAAGCGCGCGAATGGCCGGTAAGTTTGTTGTTTCCATGACTGATCCTCCGATCCGCCATACCCTCCCACAACGACAAACCGGTGTTGACCGGTCCAGCATATCACGTGATGCTGCGCTATCACCGAGGTCTGCATCGGAGCCCAATGTGACGTATGCTGTAGTTTGTATTAACGGCAGCGGATCCATGGTGAGCCGGCATTGGCAGCTGTGCCTACGATCCAAATCTGCCCCTTGCATTTTGCAAGTGCACAGCAGCGTAGCTTCGCCGAAACAGAGGTTCACCACATCCTCCGGGGGCTGGATTTCAGCGCCTGGAAATATCTACCTATGATTGTTTAATTGTCGAGCACTCATTGCCAAATTGTTGACGCAATTCTCTGTCAATCAGCCTGTAAGTCTATATATTAAAGGAGTTTATTATGCCTAAGCCAAAAAAAGGCGGCGGTGACAACAACGTCATTTCCGGAAACAAAAGAGACAACTTGCTGATTGGTTCAGACGCCGACGAGATATTGGACGGCAAGGGCGGGAACGACCGGCTGATCAGTGGCGGCGGCAATGATACAGTCTATGGCGGAAGCGGCACCGATACAGTTGTATTCACCTATGATAGAGACGACTATGACGTCACTTTATTGAGCGACGGGAGCATCCAGGTATCCGGTCCTGAAGGCACCGACACAATTTCGGGCGTCGAAGTGTTCGAGTTCGCGGACATGACACAATCAGCGGCCGAGGTCATTGTACCCCGCCTTGCCAATCTGACCGCCGGGACCCTTGAGGTTGAAGATGCAAGCCTGTCCCCCGGCGAGACAACCGACATACACGTAGATATCGCGTCCAACGGTGTGATCGATGCAGCGGAGTCCACGGTTGAGCTTTTGGTCGCGTCCGCTCCGGACAACGGGGCTGTGATAAGCGCCGTCGATACGGCCCAGCTTGGAGCAACACCCGTTGGAACTTCGGGCGCGGTCTCGTTCTCATTTGACCCGGGATCGCTGGAGCCGGGAACGTACTGGGTGGCCGTGCGCGTAGACAGCACAAACTCTCTTGACGAAGAAAGTGAAGCGGACAACCAGACTGACTGGGTGCAGATCACGGTCGAAGCCCCCAGCACAGACCTGCAACTTGTGTCCGCAACCGTCGACAGCAGTTCTGATCTTGATCTGGAAGGCGGTGCAAGAATTCAGATGAACTACGTCATCCACGATGCCTCCAACATGGATGTCTCGTATTTCAAGGTTGCGACATATATTTCTGAGGATGCCACGATTTCTGCGGACGATCACCGGATTGCGGGTATCACCGGTGGTACCTATTCCGGGTTGACTACAAGCCCCTCAACTTCGCATTGGTTGCCAGAGGATTATACTCCGGGCGATTACTATCTGATCAGTGTTGTTGAATGGGGTGACGGTACCACAGACACGCAACTGGACAACAACACGATCGTCCAAACGATCACTCTGACTCCGCCGCCAGAACCAACCGTGGACATTTCGGTGGGCACTGTCAGTATCCAAGCTACATCAGATTTCGATCTGGGCCCGGGCGGCCTTATCTCGACTCCAACCGGTGCGCGGCTTGATCTGGAATTTGACGTATCAAACCTTGGCACTGGTCCGGCAATCAATGCCGGGTTCACGGCCTATCTTTCATCGGATGGTACGGTTTCTGCCGATGACATCGAGATTTGGAGCGGCACCGCAAGCCTGCAAGCCGGGGGAACGACAACCCTAGTAGCCTCGGCAAACATCGACGGCAGCGTGACGGCTGGTGACTATCAGGTCATACTGGTATCAGATGCCCCATCGGATGTTGATCCTACCAACAACAGCTCGATTGCCGAAGTAACATTGGTCGGTGGAGTCGCGATTGGTACCGAGGCGGATGACGTTTGGGCCAGTGGCACCGGCGGAGACATCGTGGACCTGCTTGGCGGTGACGACATTGCATTCGCTGGGCCTGGCTTTGACATGGTCGATGGTGGCGCAGGCGTTGACACGCTGAATTTCTCCTCAAGCTCAGAAGGCGTGGAGCTATATTCCGTAGAGTCCAACTCGTACGAGTTGATCGAATTCTCCCAGACCAGTGGTCAGACGGCGTCGGTTTACACAAATTTTGAGCGTATCGTAACGACGGATTATGACGATCATGTGGATTTGTCCGGAAGCACCGTTAACGATCTCCAAACAGGGGCAGGAAATGACCTGATCATCGGCAGCGACGGGGACGACACTATCGACGCTGGTGCAGGAGACGATTTGATCGTCGGCAATCTTGGGAACGATCTGTTGCTCACCGGTGATGGAAACGACATGATCGGCGTAGTGCGCAACACATCGACCGGCGCGACAACAGGGTATGGTCACGACGTTGTTGATGACTTTGATTTCAACTTTGATTCTGTAGTGATCGAAGTTGGAGCCGGAGAAACATATGATCCCCTACTGGACCTCGTCCAAACTAGCGACGGTGCTCTGTTGCAATATGCTGAGGATTCCAGCCTGCTGTTAAAGGATGTGGATATCGACGATCTGGACCTTCATCACTTCCTGATCGTTGAAGAACAGCCAGATATTTCAATTGGTTTCTGACTAACCCGCACCGACCTTTGGAAAGCCGATTTGCGGGAGCGAAACAGGAAAGGCATCGGTGACTGCGGTTGCCTTTCTTGCTCCGGACCCCGCCTAGGGACACCGCGAATTCTCCTCGCATCACTTCAGAATACACCTGTCGGGTATCAAGGTAATACTCAAGCGCACTGACTAGTCGGGAGTGGATGTCTGCTCGTTAGTAAGGAAGGGCTGCATTCGAATTTGCGCCCCGAAACTAACTCTACTCAACGTTGCAGTTTTTTCCCCAACCGTTCAGCGCGCAAAGCGGCCCTACGAAATGAAAATGCCAGCGGCGATAAAGTCCCGCGCCGTGCCAATTCGTGCGACGTGCAGCGAAAGTTGGTCCATACCAGACCGGCACTTGGTGCAGATCGCGGCGAAGGTGTCAGGAGAGCCCGAACTACTGAATGCTGCAACAGGTTCGAATGTCTGGGTCTTTACGTCATCCAAGAGATGGCATTGGCGCAAAACTTTCTGTTTAATTGCTTGAAAAGACTTCAAATGAAGGCGGAGGCATGTATGGGGCTAAAGATGATCACGCTGTGAGCGTCTCGGCGCCACACTGCCGTTTCGCTGGAACTCGCTTCGACGTCGCGCTCAAACCCTATGTCCGCCAGCATGTGCGGGGCGCTCAGGGCAAGATGCTCCAGTTGTTTTTGTAGCCGCGCGTCAGGTGTTTCTACCCGTGACATAGGCATAAATTTTTTGCACACAGCCAAAACATCCGTGACTTTCCTAATCGACGAACCATTCCCAAGCAGAGCGGTTAACATAGAATTTTCCTCATGCTTTCTAGCTTGACTGAGGGATACCGCGAGTGGAGACTTTCAAGCAAACCAAGCTTTTGCATCCAAAGGATTAGAAAAAATGAGCCTTACACATGACAAAACTACCACCACTTAACGCCCTCAGGGCCTTTGAAGCCGCAGCACGTCACCGCGGCTTTGTGGGTGCAAGCGAAGAGCTCAATGTGACGCGCGGCGCGATCAGTCGGCACGTCAAGCTGCTGGAGACCATTTGGGCGTTCAGCTCTTTGAGCGGCTGGCTCAGGGCGTCCGGTTGACGCCAGCGGGCACTGTGTTTCTGCCCACTATATCGGAAGCTTTTGGCATGATCGGGCGCGCAGCGGAAGAAGTTTCCGCGGATGCCAACGAGTTGCGCATCGTTTGCCCGCCGGGGACGTCAATCAGGTGGTTGCTACCAAAATTGGAAGGCTTCAGAGAAGCTCATCCAGAGTTCAATGTGAGTCTGACAACAGATTTTTATCCAGATGGCGGTTTCGACCCAATCAATGCTGATATAGGTTTCTCTATATCCAACTTGTCGAACCGCTCGCATGATCTTGAGGTGCAGACACTTTTTCCGATCATTCTCACCCCGGCCTGTACGCCGAACTATCGTCACAATAAGTCGCTGAAATCTCCTGAGGCGCTTGCCGACTGTGAATTGCTGCACGAAACAAGAAGTCACTCCGACTGGAAGACATGGGTCGGCTCTTTCCGGGACCTAGGCGTAGACCCGGCTAAAGGTCAGGATTTTCCCAACATTGACATCGCAACCAAAGCGGCGGTCATGGGTGTTGGAGTTGTGATGGCCGACCTTGTCCTGTGTTGCGAAGAATTGCAATCGGGAACGTTGGTTGCCCCGTTTCCGGACATGCTGTGCAAATCGTCTGACGGTGACATCTGCCTCCTTGCCGGACGTCATAAATGGCACTCTCCCAAGGTTGAGGCTTTTCGATCATGGGCCTACGAGATTGCAGAGGCGGACAGGTCTGCTGCTGAACAATTCTTGCATGGGTAGTGTCCATGCAAAAAACCGAAAGCAGTCATTTAATCGATGGCCCTCAAAGGCGGCTTTGTCCCGCAGACTGTGGGTTTGATAATCGCCAAATTTTGCACATACAGCGAATGTCCGGAAAGTGGGCTGCATCCGCAGCGTCCAGGGCTGTGGTCGAACGGCAGCTCTGGGCCGTCTGCGTGATCGGCTGACAGTGGGGCGGGGGCCTGTGCTGCCACAGCACCGAGGTCTGGAATAGAACCTGAAGTAGACCCGAAGCGAACTGTCACGGCAGGGTTAGTCGGCCTTGGCACTACTACTATCGCCAAATTGTTTAAGTGCGATCTGAGCAATCGGCTCGCTCCACTCTTGTACAAAATGCCCAGCCTCCTCCAAAACTAACGGTTCCGGACAGCTTCTGATAATCTGGCGCAGCTGGTTCATCACTGGGACGCCCAAAACCGGGTCTTTTGCTCCGGTTTTGTCAGAACACCATTGCTTGAGTGGGGCAAGGCGGTTGCGTAGCATTTAGGAATGACTAAGCCTGCCTCCTTCAGGTACTTCAAAACCAGTCTCGAGATCATCCGCCTTGCAGTGACGCTGTACATCCGTTTTCCGCTCTCGCTTCGAAATGTAGAAGATCTGCTGCGCAAGCGAGGCATCGATGTGAGCCACGAAACTGTCCGATATAGGTGGAACGGATTTGTCCGATGTTTGCTGCTGAGATCAAACGGATGCGTGTTCAGCAGCTGCGCGCGTTCTCCAAATGGCAATGGCACGTGGATGAGGTTTTCGTGAAGTTGAATGACAAGCGGCCTTATCTTTGGCAGGCAGTTGACCACGAAGGCGAGGTGCTGGAAGCCGTTGTCACCAAACGATGAAACAAAGCCGCAGCACTGAAATTAGTCAAGAAATAGATGAAGCGCTATGGCCGCGCAGAAGAAATCGCGACAGATCGCTTTGCTTCCTACGGGGTTGCACTCAGAGAACTGGGCGCCACTGATAAACAGCAGACGGGCAGGTGGCTCAACAACCGCGTTGAGAACACGCACCTGCCGTTCCGAAGAAGCGAACCCGCCATGCAACGGTTCAGGCGCATGCGAAGTTTGCAGAAATTCGCCGCCGTCCATTCCTCAGATTACATCCACTCCAACCAGGAAAGATCGCGAACCAGCCGAGATACCTTCAAGCTAACGCCCACGGCCGTTCTTAGCGAGTGGCATCAACTGTGTTCCGGATAGGTTCATGGTTTCGGCAGCAAACGAAGTCTAGTTCGAATTCGTCTGACACCGCACAAAAGAAACCTCGTGTACGGGTGTTTCGCTGAAAAACCTCCCGCCCATACGGTAACCTCACCCGTTGCCATCGTGAATTTTCTGGACGATCATGGAACCCAAACACTGTAGAATAGTTTCATTTGTCACTAAGTATGTGCGCAGCCTTCGAAGCACATCGTATATCATTGGGTAGCCCAAATGAAGTTTCGTCCGAAAATTGCTACTATCTTGCAAATAGCGTTAGTCCCGCTGGCTTTGCCTCTGGCTGCAGACCCACTGCCATCCTGGAACTCCGGTGATACCAAGGCGGCGATCATTGGATTTGTCGAACGGGTAACCGACCCCGCATCTGAAGATTACGTGACCCCGTCGGACCGGATCGCGGTTTTTGACAACGACGGCACACTCTGGGCCGAGCAACCAGCCTACTTCCAGCTCTACTTCGCGATCGACCAAGTTAAGAAGATGGAACCATCCGCCCTATCGTCAGACGCGCTAAAGGCGGCTGCAGCGGGAGATATGGATGCGCTGATCGCAACGGGCAAAGATGGACTTCTTGAAGTTCTTGCGGCATCTCACGCCGGTATGAGCGTGGATGACTTTAAAGATTCCGTCGCGGAATGGTTTTCGGTAGCCACGCATCCGACCACCGGTAAGCCATACAAAACTATGGTTTATCAACCGATGTTAGAGTTACTGCGCTACCTCCGCGATGAAGACTTCAAAACCTATATCGTTTCCGGCGGTGGCATCGACTTCATTCGCGTTCTTTCAGAGGACGCCTACAACATACCGGTAAACCAAGTTATCGGCTCTTCGCTCGTGTCCGAATACGTGGTCGAAAGCGATAGACCAACCCTTATGAAGCAGCCTGATCTGTTCTTCAACGATGACAAGGCTGGCAAACCGGTCGCTATCAACCACCACATCGGGAAACGCCCCATATTTGCAGGTGGCAATTCGGATGGGGATTTCCAAATGCTTGAGTGGACCACCTCGGGTGACGGTCCGTCCTTCGCGCTCTATGTCCACCACACGGATGCCGATCGGGAATGGGCCTACGACCGAGATGGTCATGTTGGCGTCCTGAAGCGCGGTCTCGACGAGGGCCCTGACCGCGGATGGCATTTCGCCGATATGGCAAGGGATTGGGCTGTTATCTGGCCCGAACAGTGAGACAGATCGTTCGGTATTATGGGTTATGAGGTCTTTAACGGTCTAGTAAGCAACTTAACCGTCTCGTAGGTTTTTCCCCTAGACAGTCGCCGTAACAGAGCCAGCTTTCCGGATCATGTTCACAACCACTCCGGGCCACCAGAAGCTCAGCTCTCGCAATAGCTGCAACTGCTGGGATGGACATCTGTGATCGTTGTTTCCCGCAGGCGTTCCACAAGGCTTTGTTCAATATCGTCCAGGACTTCTACAATGCGCGTTTGCAGATCCGTCTCGACGCTGCAGTGTGAAGGTTGAACATCCCCGCCGCTTCCCGATACCAGTCTTTCGTCCAACGCCAAGTAAATGTCTGCAAGCGTAATGCTTTCAGCGGTTTTGGCTAAGCGCCAACCACCTGAATGTCCCTTCTCGGACAACAAAAGCCCAGCTTCGCGCAATTTTCCGAGGACGCGGCGCACAACTACAGGATTTGTTCCTGCGTGATCGGCAATGTCGGTAGAAGTGCGCACTCGGCCCGGTTCAGCAGCCATGTGGCTTAGCGTGTGCAGGGCAAGGGACAAACGGCTGTTTCGCTTCATACACAGAGTTCCTTTTAATCGCAAAACACGTAACAACTGATGTTGCATTCATCTAGTAACTTCGTAAGTTACAAGACTGTTATCATATGATTGGAGATCAGGCATGCCAGATACCAGGCTCCCCGTCACCGTCCTGTCCGGATTTCTGGGCGCGGGCAAAACCACCTTGTTGAACCGCGTGCTGAATAATCGCGAGGGGCGGCGGGTTGCTGTCATCGTTAACGACATATCCGAAGTGAACATCGATGCTGATCTTGTGCGCGCCGACACCGAACTCAGCCGCACCGACGAAACACTGGTTGAGATGTCGAACGGTTGTATTTGCTGCACTTTGCGTGACGACCTGTTGGATGAGGTGCGGCGCTTGGCGGCTGAACGACGTTTTGACTATCTGCTGATCGAGAGCACCGGGATATCCGAGCCTATGCCTGTGGCAGCGACTTTCGATTTCCGAGACGAATTCGGCGATAGCCTGTCTGATGTCGCGCGGCTCGATACGATGGTGACAGTTGTAGATGCGGTGAACTTGCTCAATGATTTCTCAAGTCACGACTTCCTGCGGGACCGAGGCGAGGTAATGGGAGATGATGACCAGCGCACGCTGGTACATCTTCTTACTGACCAGATGGAGTTTGCCGATGTGGTCATCCTTAACAAGGTCGCGGATGCGACCGAAGGGCAGGTTGATGCCGCGCGTAAGATCATTCGTAGCCTGAACGCGGATGCTGAAATTATCGAAACCAATCATTCTGATGTTGCGGCGGAGAAGATCCTCGACACCGGGCTCTTTGATTTTGACAAGGCGCACGAGCACCCGATGTGGGCGAAAGAGCTTTACGGCTTTGCCGACCACGTTCCAGAGACCGAAGAATACGGCGTGACATCCTTCGTCTATCGTGCGCGCCAGCCCTTCATCCCCAAAAAGATTCTGGCCGTTCTAAACGGCGATATGCCGGGTGTAATCCGGGCGAAGGGACATTTCTGGATTGCCACGCGCCCCGAATGGGTTGCTGAGTTCTCCCTCGCTGGAGCGCTGTCGAGCGTTAAGCCGATTGGTACCTGGTGGGCCGCTGTTCCTCAGGAGCGATGGCCCAGCCATATGTCCGCTCGTGACTATATTGAACAACACTGGGTTGAGCCGTGGGGCGACAGGAGGCAAGAGCTGGTATTCATTGGGTCGGACATCGACTGGACAGCGATGAAGGCCAGGCTTGACGCTTGTCTCGTTCCATATGTTTTGGCGGCTGGACCAGATAGCTTGCCGTTGGATATGCCAGACCCGTTCCCCGGATGGCGGCGCGTTGAGGATGCAGCATGAGCTTTATCCGCAAAACAATTGAAAATGCGGCCGTCAGTGTTGGTGTTGCAGATGATCCCGCTGGATTGCGCGCCTTTTTACAGCCAGGCTGCGCCGCAGCGATTTGGCGGCGGAACTTGCCGAAGCATATGTACTCTTGGTTTGAGAGTCTGCCGGAAGAGGTTCTGCCGACCGGACGCGTTATCCTTCCAACAGACGCAATGGCAGATACCATCGGCCATCTTTGTGACATCTCGAATCTGCCCAACGGAGACCAACGTGCTTGGTTTGAGGCAGACATTGCTGAGATGGCGCGGATCTTTGCGAATTTGACGAGAACGAAATATCTGCGACTACGTGTGGACAAGATACAAACCAACGCCTGCCGCAAGTTTCACATCGACGCGATCACCGCCCGGCTCGTGTGCACCTATCGTGGTACAGGCACCCAATACGGCATCTCTACGGACGGGAGTGATCCCAAGCGTATTTTCACTGTGCCGACCGGCGCGCCAATTCTTATGCGAGGAACATTTTGGCCTGACGATCCACCGTCAGGCCTGCTACATCGTTCGCCACCGATTGAAGGGACGGGCGAAACCCGACTTGTTCTCGTTCTAGACCCTATCTTTGATCCGGACGAGGCCGCATAAACAGGGACCCCGGTCAAAGCAGTCTGAATTGTAAAAGATCGTCAATCAAGGTTCGCTTCGTGGAAGCTACAGCTCGACATCATTACGTCTGACGAATGGCAAGCTTGAGCCGACTACGGCGGGGCGAGCCGCCGCTGGAGATCCGTGGAGCAGCGTAGTCGACGCAACCAGAAAACTGCCCACGACACTCCTTACCTGTGGGAATTCCATGACCGGCTCCCCTTTTTTGTCGATCTCAAATTTGAAGCGCGGCAAAAAAGGTGGGCCGCATCGTATTCCTGTTACGTTTCACAATTGTATTCGACCGGATCGAGTATCGGAACAGATGCCTTAACGAAGTTCATTTCACGGGCGCGAAACTCCGACGGTGTCTGACCCGTCCATTTCTTGAAGGCCCGTGTCATTGCGGTAGCGTCAGAATACCCCAACTGAGCAGCGATATCGCCCACCGACAATTCAGACTTGGAAAGCAAGTATTTTGCCTGGTCACATTTGGCTTCGATGACGATGCGAGACAGTGATGTTCCATAGGCAGCAAGCCGTCGGTTGAGAACCGCGCCTCGAAAACCGCATGCTTTGGAGAGGGTTGTAACCGACAAGTCAGTGCGTCCGACCATTGAATTGGCAACGCTTTGGATCGAACTCAACAGGTCTGTAGGCACAGGGTTTTTGTCGTCCTGAGTGGTCGACACGTAATCGGTCGCAGTTCGGTTAACCAGTTCAAACAAAAGCCAGGCACTTGGGAAGCGGATGGAATACCCGTCTGTGCCCGCGCCTACCGCCCGGATGCCGTAGAAGTAAGACGGGAGCAGATCAGGACGGTTCACCCGCACAAGAACCTTATTCGCCTCCCAACGTTGGCCTGCGGTTTCATGCAGCAACGTAGCCCATCGACTGATCTGAAACGCATCCATATAGGCGGGCGAACAGCATGGCGTGAACCTGCGTTTGGCGGACAGCACGGCGAACTCGCCAGAGACATCAAGTGTCATGGTGACCGCATTTGTATTGTTTCCCGCATGAACGCAGAACCTGGCAATGAAATCAGCCAGCGATTTTGCGACGCGAAAGGCCTGTCCGAATGGGGATGCAATCGTCGGATCTGAAGTTTGACCAACAAGTGCTGGAAAGTCTGGGGATGTCTTTTGTGCGACGGCTTCAAACACGGCATAGACAGTGTCGTGCGGAATGAAACAACTCGGAGCGCTCAACTCCGAGAAGGATAGATCGAATTCCGCAAGGAGACTTTCTACAGATTGACCGGATTCTTGAAACGCAAGCAAAAGCGGGATGATGACCCGCCCGCGTGTAAGCGGTGGTGTTCTGTGTTGAGCATGCGCGTCCTGCCCTGTCATCATAACTCCCTTAGGTATCGCAACTGAAAGGCCGGGCAGGTCAAGCATAGACTAGCGCGGCTCAGTGTCTCTGACCTGCGTCAAAGCTGAAGTCACTTTTTGAGGTAAAAAGGTCAGGTGCCCGCTGGTAGAGGCACAACCGAATGGAACCACGCTACCCGCAGAGAGTGCGCTCTAACAGGCTGACATCACAACATGAATAATAGGCCCGCCGCTGGGTCAATACACAAAGAGAGTATCTAGTTGCTAGCCGGCGCGCTGCCGCTACCTGTCATTTTGGGCCAGTTTTCGGAGGTGGCCGCTCCAATCTGTCAGGGCATACATTCGAACTTTGTGGTTTGTTGGAGAGAGATGGCCACGGCTGCAATTGTTGCGTTTCAAAAACAACAAAAAGAGGGTCGCGAGAGTGCGCATTTGATCAGCTGCCGGGACCATCAAGCAATGCATTTCTGTAATTGGCTAGTGGAGCGGACAAACTATGAATCTCACGCACAAACACTGGAAACTTGCTGCTTTAGCTGTCCTGATCGGAAGCACAGCGACCGCTCAGAGCTTTGATACCACGGTCGATGCACTTGCAGAGACATACGAAGTGCCCATTACCATAAACAACTTTGTTCGGGCTGCTACAGACAACGAACTGAAGACGTACAATGGCCTGGCCGGAGGCGTAAATCAGTTCTTTCATTTCAAAGAACCCACCCCCATCGACAATCAGCCCACCATTCGGATGAACCGAGACACGCTCTACAGCGTTGCGGTAATTGATATCAGCAAAGGCGCAACCTTGACTCTGCCCGATGTGGGCGACCGATACATGACGACGATGGTGGTCAATCAAGATCATTTTATCAATGAAGTGTTCGACGGTGGCGGTGTGTTCCAGCTTGACATGGACACATTTCATACCCCCTATGTGCTTGTTTTCATGAGAATACTGGTGGATGCTGAGAACCCCAAAGATGTTGCGGCGGTCAATGCAATTCAGGACGGTTTCACCATTGATGCCGCCTCCGCGACACCCTTCGAGATGCCCAATTACGACGCGGATAGCTTTGAGGCCCTGCGCCAAGCCGCAGTTGAGCTGGGCAGGTTCGCCACAGACAGCGCCCGGACTTTTGGTACGGCAGATCATATAGACCCATTACGCCATTTCCTTGGCACAGCAGTCGGCTTTGGTGGACTGCCCGAAGACGAAGCCTTTTACCTCAATATCGAGCCCGGCCTGCCGCTTGGAGAATACAAAATCCAGGTTCCAGCGGATGTGCCAGTGAACGCGTTCTGGTCCGTGAGCCTCTATAATGCAGACGGGTTTTTGAACTCAATTCCCTCGACTCGTATGTGGTCAATTCGGTCTCTGGCACCAAGAATGATGATGGCAGTGTGACCGTGCATTTCGGTGGTTGCGACGACGGACGCGTGAACTGTCTCCCGATCATGGATGGCTGGAACTATGCCGTGCGCCTTTATCAGCCGGGCCCAGAGGTCATCGACGGAAGCTGGGTCTTCCCCTCCGTAGAACCCGCAAACTGAACAACAGGATGCTTACGATGAAAAAGCTTCTTCTGACAGTCGCGCTTACACTCCCGACAGGCGTTTGGGCCGAAGACATGGTCGATGTGACCGTCGACACGCTTGTGCGTGCCGAGACAGATCACATGTTTCGCACCAACATGGCCAATCTCGGCCTCGCTGTTGGCGAGTTAGGGCATATGCGCGAAGCCACCACACCGGACAACCAGCCGGTTATCCGCATGAATCAGGACACGCTCTACTCCGGCATCTTGCTGGATTTGAGCAAACCCGTCGAAGTGACGCTCCCCGAGGCGGATGGCCGCTATATCTCGATGCATGTCATCAATCAGGATCACTTCATGTACGCTGAGGCAGAGCCCGGCATGTATCAAATCACACAGGAAGACCTTGGTACGCGCTTTGGTTTCATCGCGTTTCGCACATTCGTCGATGTGACTGACCCCGATGATATTGCCGCCGCACAAGCGGCACAGGATGGAATTGTCGTCAGCGGCGGTGGAACGGGTCCATTTGACGCGCCGAACTGGAACACCGAACAGCTTTCCACTGCGCGTCAGGCGATAAACGACTTATCCTTGCTGGGCACCGATACAGCACGGGCCTTTGGCAGAACCAAAGACGATATTGATCCGGTTCAGTTTCTGGTCGGCGCGTTCTCGGGCTGGGGCGGTCTTCCGCCTGAGGCCGCGATCTACATGTTGGACGCGGTCGAGCAGAACGACGGCGAGACACCACATGCGGTAACGGTCAAGGATGTGCCGGTTCGGGCGTTCTGGTCGGTGACTGTCTATAACGGTGACGGCTTTCTGGAAGCCAATGATCTGGGCGTAAACAGCTATAATGGCTACACAGCCGAAGCGGCAGAGGACGGCTCGGTCACGTTGCATTTCGGCGGGTGCGACGATGGCCGCGTGAACTGTCTACCGATTACTCCGGGCTGGAACTACGCGATCCGCCTCTATGAGCCGGAGGATGCAATCCTGAACGGTAATTGGGCCTTCCCGAAATTAGAGCCGATCAACTAGGCCACTCGCCCAACCTGCAATTTAAAAGGAGTACACGGCTATGCGTCGATCCCCTACTCTTATGGGGCTGCTCTTTGCAGCCAGTGCCGGAACCACAACCGTTGCAGACGAGGCATCCGATCTGGCCCAGGAACTGGCCAATCCACTTGCGGCAATCGTCTCGGTTCCATTTCAATTGAACTATGATGAAAATCTGGGCGTCTCTGATCAGGGCTCGCGCACCACGCTGAACTTTCAACCAGTCGTGCCCTTTCAACTGAACGATGACCTTAACCTGATCACACGAACTATCATTCCATACATCTGGCAGGAAGACGTTGTGCCGGGCACACGCCAGGAAGGGTTAGGAGATATCCTGTTCTCTGCTTGGTTCTCGCCAATCGGAACCGGGGACGTAACGTGGGGCGTTGGTCCCGTTGTGCGCTTTCCAACCTTTAGCGACGTATCGAGTGATACATGGGCCGCTGGGATTACCGGGATTGCCCTGCGGCAGACGGGGCCGTGGACCTATGGTGCGCTGGCCAATCATCTGTGGGACTTGGAAAGCAACCCCGACACCCCCACGAATGTGAGTTTTCTCCAGCCCTTTCTTGCTTATTCCACCCAAGGCGCGTGGACCTATTCGCTGCAAAGCGAAAGCACCTATGACTGGGAAACTGAAGCCTGGGCTGTGCCTATAAACGCTTCGATCTCCAAGCTGGTCCAATGGGGGGCGCTGCCAGTCAATCTGCAAGCGGGGGCGGGCTACTGGCTGGAAGCGCCCGAGGTGGGTGCCGAGGGCGTTCGCTTGCGATTGCAGGCTCAGGTCGTCTTGCCCAGAGGCCGCTGACCTTTGGCTGAAGGATTGTTCATGAAACGTCGAAAATAGGGAGGTCTTGATGGCCGATCAGATGCAACGCAATGCGCAAGCGCATGTCGAGCTTGACCCAGACCATGAGGATCTGATTGTCAGAAGCTGCAATCGGCTCATTCGACACGCCGTTCGGGTGATGTCTTTGTTCATGGTAGTTGTGATCGGATTTGCCGTCATCGACGCCGGCTACTCGTTCTACATCAAGCTTATAAGTCCGCCGGTCCTGGTTCTTGACGTCAGTGATCTGTTGGAGGTTTTTGCGGCCGCGCTTGTCGTACTGATCGCAATCGAGATTTACACGAATGTCATGCTTTACCTGACGGCCGATGTCATACATGTGAAGCTGGTAGTTGCAACCGCCCTGATGGCCGTTGCCAGAAAGGTCATCACACTCGACACGACGGACCTGGAGCCGCTTTATTTCGTTGGGTATTCTGGACTCGGTCTGGCGTTTGGCGTCACGTATTGGTTGTTGTGGCGTGGCAGGTAGGTATTTCACAGGACGCCTTAACTGAGCATCTGCGGCGAAAGCCCGGTTTGGTGGGCGGCACTGCAGCGAGCGATTTGTATAGCGAACAGCAGCTTCGGGCCGTGTCTACATCTAAGACGGTCATGTCAGAAGAGCCTGTCTTGAGGCGGGCAGGGCGGGTGCATAGCCTTCGGACATGACCAAACCAGTCTCATTCAAATACTTCAAAACCAGCCCTGAGATCATCCGTCTTGCGGTGATGCTGCATATTCGGTTTCCGCTCTCGCTTCGGAATGTGGAAGATCTGCTGCATGAGCGAGGCATCGACGTGAGCCACGAAACCGTCCGATATTGGTGGAGCAGGTTCGGTCCAATGTTTGCTTCCGAGATTAGACGCAAACGGGTCCAGCAACTTCGTGCATTCTCGAAATGGAAGTGGCACGTAGACGAGGTTTTGTGAAGGTACATGGCAAGCGACATTATCTGTGGCGGGCTGTTGATCACGAAGGCGAGGTGCTGGAAGCCGGTGTCACCAAACGCCGAAACAAAGCTGCAGCGCTGAAATTCCTCAGGAAATTAATGAAGCGGCACGGCAAAGCTGAAGAAATAGCCACAGTTCACTTCGCCTCCTACAAGGCTGCGCTCAGAGAAATGGGTGCACTGAAAAAACGACAGACGGGCAGGTGGCTCAACAACCGCGTTGAGAATTCGCACCTGCCGTTTCGACGAAGAGAGCGGGCCATGCTGCGTTTCAGGCGTATGCGAAGTTTGCAGAAATTCGCCTCCGTCCATTCCTCTGTCTATAACCACTTCAACCAGGAAAGATCGCTCACCAGTCGAGACACCTTCAAGCTGACCCGCGCCGCCGCTCTTAGCGAGTGGCGTCAACTTTGTTCCGGATAAGTTCGCGATTTCCACGGCTAACTGAGACTGGTTCGAATTCGTCTGACAGCACCGCCATACCTCTCAAACAGTCGTCTGCTTATGTCGCGCGCCCTGCAGGTGATCGAAGCCAAACGCTTGATCATCTTTGTGCGGCCCGCTGCCTGACCACTCTGGTGGATCCCGAATAGGGCGTGCTGCGATGCTTCACTCGTCTTGAGCCACAAGTCCCAAACCGCGCAGATAGATGCCAATGCCGGTTTCCAGCAGCTCTTCGGGCGGAAACGGGGAACTTGCGCCGGTATTGCGCGCAAACAGTTCGACGACACCATGGCTCATCGCCCAGATATGGGCGCTGAACATCGATGCGGGCGGGCGTTTCTCCGGCGGGATGTGCTGCGACAGATCGCTGGCAGCTTTTTCCAGAACCGTCTTGGCGCGGTTGGCGGCAAGGGCCAGCTCGGGCGTTCGGTTCACCGAGATACCGCTTTCGAACATGGCGATGTAATGGCCCGGGTGCTTGCGCGCAAAGGCGAGATAGGCGCGGCCCGTGGCCTCGAACGCGGCCAGAGCCGAAGGCTGGCCTTTGTCATAGGCAAATTGCATCAGATCCGCGAACATTTCGAATCCCTGGCGGGCGGCCTCGGCAATCAAGTCCTCGCGCCCTTCATAGTGGCGATAGACCGCAGCAGGGGTGACCCCTGCAGTCTTGGCCGCCTCCGACAGGGTGAAGCCGGTCGGTCCTTTCTGCTCGATCAGCGAAAGGGCCGCTTCGATCAGCGCTTGTTTCAGGTTTCCATGGTGATATCCGCGTTTCGTCATCCCGGCCTCAGGCGCGTTTTGTCTTATATATGTGCGAGATGTGCGTGAGACCAGCGCGATCAGGCATCCCAGATATCCGGCCCGCCACTGATCTTGCGATCAGGCGTACCGACGACGTCAGTATCTTTGCCATCATAGTCCAAACTGCTGAGAACCGTGCGAATGGCTGCGAGACGCGCGCGCTTCTTGTCGTCCGAGCGGATGATCGTCCAGGGACAGTCTTCCGAATGGCTGCGTGTCAGGGTTTCCGAGATGGACTGGCTGTATTCGTCCCATTTGTGCAGCCCTGCCACGTCAATTGGGCTGAGTTTCCACTGCTTCAAAGGATCAGTCTCGCGCTTGAGAAAGCGGTTCAATTGCTCGGCGCGCCCGACATTCAGCCAGAACTTGAAAAGGTGAATCCCGTCGTTTTTGAACCCCGTTTCCAGCGGGATAACCTGCCGGAAGAACCGTTCGCGTTCCTCGGTGGTGCAAAAGCCAAAGACGTTTTCAACCACGCCTCGATTGTACCAACTGCGATCGAAGAACACGATCTCGCGGGCCGAGGGAAGATGCGAGATGTAGCGCTGAAAATACCATTGGCTGCGCTCGGCATCCGAGGGTTTGCTCAGCGCTACGTTGCGCGCCCCTCGTGGATTGAGGTTTTCCCGGAACCGTTTGATTGTCCCACCTTTTCCGGCGGCGTCCCGGCCTTCGAAAAGGATCGCGATTTGCTGATCTGTGGCCTTTATCCAGGATTGCATCTTGACCAGCTCGATCTGCAGGGCTGTCATCTGCTTGTCGTAGTCTTTGCCCTTCATCTTTTCCCGATACGGGTAGGAGGCGGACAGGATATTCCCCTTTCGGCCATCTTTGATCGCGGCTTGTACCTCTTTCGGAGCGTCGTTACGGAAGTAGCTTTCGATTGCGCCCTGATCTGATCGGGTCATATGTGGCCTCGCGATAAAATCCAAATCTTACTATGGATTACAGAGCGCCCTAACGCAAACCTGCGCGTTCGGCGGCCCGATCGATCGCGGCGGCAACCTCAGGCGCGGCAACCACCTGTGGCATGTGGCCGATACCGTCCAGTTCGATCAGTTCAGCACCCGGTATCTGTTCAATCAGGCGCTGGGAATGCCAGCTTAGCCCCACGGTGTCATCTGCGGTGCCGTGAACGATCTCGGTCGGAACCGAAATTTCACCGTAACGCGGTTGCAGCTGCGCCACCTCATCCAGCAGGTTGGCGCGTTGTTTCGCGTTTGCGTGCATCGAGGCGCGGCGCATGGTCAGGCCGGGGCCGAAATGATCGGCATATCCGTCAGGGGCCTGTTGCGGCGCGAATACTTTATCGAGCGCCTTTTCGACATACCAATCCGGAACAAACGCGGTGATCAGGGGCAGGGCGAGCACATTGCCCGCGGTGGTTGCACCGATGGTGTTGAAGGCGTCCAAAGGCGTCTCCCACGGGATCGCGGCCGGAGCGATCAGGACAAGCGCCGAGATGTTCTCGGGGCGCGTCACTGCCCATGCCAATGAGACAGAACCGCCATAGCTTTGCCCGGCAACGATCGGCTTCTCTGCGCCCAGCTTTGCTGCCGCCTGTTGCAGAATTTCGGCCTGTTGCACGATGGTTTCGCCATCTGGATTGAAGCTTTCGGAATAGCCAAGCCCAGGCCGGTCAAAAACAATCACGCGGTAGTTCTCGGCCAGTATCGGAGCCAGCGCGAATGTCATATCCCGCGTGTTGCCGCTTGAGCCATGGATCAGTACGACATCGGGTCCTTCGCCGATGACGACCGCATGAACAGACACGCCGTTCACATCGACGATCTGACCTTCGGGTGGGAATGCAGATTCGGCCCGCGCTTCGCGTTGGGCGCTGCGCCAAGCGGTGGCAGCGGCAAGTCCCGCAGCCACAATGCAAAGGGATATGAGGATCTTACTGGCCAATTTTGTTCAGATCGAACGGGGTTGTTTGATAGATCGAGTTGATCCAGTTGCCGTAAAGCAAATGTGCATGGCTGCGCCAGCGGTTCTGGGGTTCCTGAGTTGGATCGTCATCCGGGTAATAGTTTATCGGCACATTGATCGGCGCGCCATTGGCGACGTCACGGTCATATTCCTGCTTGAGCGTGTCGCTGTCATACTCAAAATGATTGAATATATACAGCGCCCGGTGCGTTGGGTCCTCGACCAGACAGGGGCCCACATCGTCGCTGCCCAATAGCGTAATCAGATCGGGGACCGCATCGATTTCATATTGCCGCATCTCTGTCCAGCGGCTGACGGGAATGACGCAATCATCGGAAAAACCGCGCAAAAACGGAGACGCCGGCGCCATGTTTCGGTGGCGATAGCAGCCGAACGCTTTGGCGTCCAGCATATGCTTTCGGACGCCGTGGAAATGGTTGATCATCGCCATCCCGCCCCAGCACACCCCGAAGGTCGAATGCACATTGGTCTGCGTCCACGCAAACACTTCGCGCAGCTCGTCCCAATAGGTCACGTCGGCGAAATCCAGATGCTCGATCGGCGCGCCCGTGATGATCAGGCCGTCGAACTTTTGGTCCCTCACCTCCTGGAAGGGTTGGTAGAACTCGGCCATGTGCGCGGCTGCGGTGTTCTTGGTCTGATGCTCGGTCATGCGGATCAGCGACAGCTCAATCTGCAGAGGGGTGGCCCCGATCAAACGCGCGAATTGGTTTTCGGTCTGAATCTTCTTTGGCATCAGGTTCAACAACCCGATCCGAAGCGGGCGGATATCCTGCCGGGCGGCCTGATCCTCGGCCATGACCATGACGCCCTCATTGGTCAGGACATCAAAGGCGGGCAGGTCTGAGGGTATCTTGATCGGCATCGCGTCACGCTATTGAAACTGTGAAAGAAGTTCGGAACTTAGGCGGGCTTGTCGCGGGTCTCAAGGGTGCGTTCGATCAACTCATCGAAATCTCTACCATCACGCACCTTGGCAACGTCGTCGGCGGCGATCGTGACGCCCCAATTGCGCGCCATGGCCTCGTACCGGGGCTGCCGGTGCGCCATCGCCTTGGCATAGGTCCAGCGGATGAACGCATCGGGATCGACGTCATCGCCTTGGCAGTCGTTGAGCGCCAGATACTCGGCCCAGACATGCGCCAAAAAAGCGGCCTGATATGACATGGGCTTGGGGGCCTTGTCGAAACGGCGGATCAATTCTGCCGTGTGTGCATCATCGCCCTTTATCCAGATCATCAACGTCTGGCGCGACAGTTCGCTTAGGACCTGATCGTTGGGATCGTCGGGTTCGACCCATTCGCAGATCGACCCGCCGGTGTCACAGATGAAATTCGGATATCCATACAGCCGCTGGGCCCGATCAACAAAGTACTTGGTGTCCAAAAGGGCGTGGATCTCGGCCAGCCGGAACTGTTCCTGTCGCTGTTGGTATTCCGATATCTCCAGCCCGCCGAGGTCTCGGTTGCCGGGCTTGCCAAGGTAGGTCGAGACAGGGGTGAGGTTCTCGAAACTGATATTTGAGCCTATGTAGATTGAATCCGACAGCAGAAGGTCCCTGAGAAACGGGACTTTCATCGCTTCGGCCTTGGCGTTGTCGGTGATGTATTCGCCCATGTACCGAGTGCCGATGCGATAGTCGATGGAATAGTGAAACCAGCCCCCGGCCTCGCGCAGCGTGTTCGAGACATAGGACTTGCCCAATCCCGACATGCCGAAGAACAGCACTTTCTTTCGCGCGGCCTCGCGCCAGTCGTTTGCCGAGTTGTAGAGCATATCCGCCATTCCTTGTTTCGCCCTAGCTAAAACGGGCGGTTGGCGGCGTCAATCGCGTCTGCGGGATCGGCTGAGGATGATCAGACCCAAGGCAAGTATTGCAAACCCGGCAAAGGCGCGCGGGGGCAGGGCCTCGCTTCGGACCAATGCGCCGAGAAGTATTGCGACCGGCGGTATGATGAGCGTCACCAGCAGAACATTCCCGCTGCCACCTTGTTGCAAAACCCGATAATACAGCAGATACGCGCCCGCCGTCGCCACTAGCGCGTAGTAGGCGATGGCGGCCCATGTTTCGAAGGGAAGCGCCAGCGCGGGGATGCCATCAACTACTAAAGTCACGGGTAGCATGATGAGTGCGGACGCCGTCAGCATGCCAGCCGCAGCGATCTGCGGTTGAAGGTTGCTCAGGTAGGCGCGGGCCCAGACTGCAGCGCAGGCATAGGACAGGGTGCCGGACAATATCGCCAACTGCCCAAGGTTGCTCAGGCTGAACGCGCCGAACTGGCGCAGACCGATTGTCACCGCAACGCCCAGAAAGCCCAGACATACGCCCAGAACGCGCGCACGCGTCAAACGTTCATCTGGGAAGAAAAATGACGCCAGAAGCACTCCGAACACTGCGGTGGTTGCGTTCAGGATCGAGGTCAGACCGGTTTCGACATGAAGCTGGCCCCACGCCATGAGCGAGAAGGGCAGAACGTTGTTCAGCAGGCCCATGACCAGAAATGCAGCCCAGATACGCGGGTTTCGGGGCAAGCTGTTCCGTTGTGCGAGGATCAGCAGCCAAAGCGCCAAGGATGCCCAGAACACCCGATGGAATACTGAGGTCACGAAGGGGACGGTGTCCAGGGCGATACGTATCGACAAGAACGATGCGCCCCAGATCACTCCGAGCAGAATCAATTCAGCCCAGGCGCGGGTAGAGAGGTATTTCTGAGCAGCCATGGCCTGTTCTGACACTCCGGAATCTTTTGAGCGACCCGAAACATGCGAAAAGCCCCGCCGAATGGGCGGGGCTTCGGGATCGTTCCTGACAGTGTGGATCAGTCCAAACGGTAAGTGACCTGAAATCCAACGCTCCAGGCGCTGTTGCCGGTGAATTCGCCACCCGTCGTAGTGGTCGCATCGCCAATGTCGGTATAACGAACACCGCCAGATATTTGGGCTTTTTCAAGAGAATAGGTTCCACCGACACCAACGCTCCAGAACCCGTCAGTAGGTCCTAAGTTGGTGACTTCCGATCCAGTGGAGGTCTCATAGCCGACGGTGACAGCCCCAGAGAATTCTTCGGAGAATTGATAGCCGAGGCCCAGCGTGTAAGTGAACGTATCATCTTCATAGTCCACCAAGTTGTCATCTGTGATGCCAACATAAACCGGTGGAGCAAGAACAGTTTGTGGCCAGTCAACCCAGCGGATCGAACCAAACAATAGTGTCTTGGGTGCGACGCCTGTTTGGAAGTCCAGGTTAATGGATTGCGGCGATTCAACCTCGGTTTCTGTGTCTTCGGTAACGGGCACGGCTACCGGTGGAATCGGCGGAACGATAACCGCATCGAACGATTCTGTTTGCGAAATATCGTGGGTAATTTTCGAGTTGTAAGTTAGCGCGACGCGAGCCGCGATGTCTGGTCGTTCCCAAGCAACTCCCACGACATAGCCAAATGCGATATCAGAGTCAGTGTCGAGCTCATAACCGGCTGCCGCAGGCACCGCAACGTTGGCTTTGAGCCGCTGCCCGCGGACTCCGCCGATCGCGCTGAAGCCGTTATCGAACTTGTAACGGAACAACGCTGTGATCGCATCGACATCTGCATCCGCGCGCAGAACATCTGACCCGCCACCGAAAGCCGCCGTCGGGTTAATAGATAGCGGATATTCTGACGGGTATCTGATATCCGCACCAAATGGTTCATCATAAACCAATGCGAAATCGAGTTGCTCGGTAAGCGCTGTTTTATAGGCGAGGTGCGGAGTGAAGAAGCTGTTCGCTACGTTGCCCGACTCTACCCCATCCTGCGAACCACTGACATCTGGATCTGTATACCCCAGTCGGAGTTGTACAACAGAGCCTTCCTCAAACAAGATGTTTACACCCTGACCGCTTCGGTCAAGACCGCCCGCCTGCACTGCGGTTGCCCCGACGCACAGGGCGCACGCCTGAAACAGCGTTTTTTTCATTGTATTCCTCCCAATCTCTGTCCTTTGCCTGTGGTGCACACCCTCACAAGTGCACCCGGGCCTGTTACCGGGTGTTACTGTCTTAATCCTTAAAATAAGGTCAACCGGTGACGGAGCGTTAGTTCGGGTCGCCGTTACGTAACTGTGTTGCCAAATTGTTACGATTCTCGGACCAGACGTTCAGGAAGATGCCGCAGAAGATCACGACCGCGCCCAGAAGGGTCCAGTGATCAAGCGGTTCCTGATAAAGGATCATGCCCACAATTGCGATGGTCGGCAGGCGCGCGAAGTCGAACGGGACCACCACAGTGGCCGGCGCGATGGCCAGAGCGTTTGTGATACAGAAATGCGCCAGCAACCCGGCCAGACCGATCAGCAGAAGGAAGGGGGCCGTGCCAAACGAGGGCAGGGTTATGTCTCCGTCAATGCCGGAAGCGATCAGGCCAAGTACGGCCTGCATCACAGTTAACCAGAACATTATGCAACCAATGCTGGCTGTGCGCGTCAGGGATTTGGTCGAGATGTTTGTCAACGCAAAGAAGATCGCCGAAAGAGCAGCGGCGATCACGCCGGGGCTGATGGATGCGGCGCCGGGGCGGGCTACGATCAGGATGCCCGCAAAACCAATCATCGCAGCGGTCAGGCGAATGGCAGTCAGCCGTTCCCCCAGAAACAAGGGCGACAGAAGGATGACCCAGATGGGGTTGGTGAACTCCAGCGCAAAGACCTGCGCCAGCGGGATGACGGTCACCGCATAGAACCAAAGATTCTGCCCGGTGAAATGCAGGACGTTCCGCACGCCATGCAGACCCAGCCGCTGCGTCGTGACCTGATGCCAGTTTTGTGTAAACGACAGGACCAGTGCAACCACGCAAATGCCGACGAGGCTACGGTAGAACATGATCTCGAACGTATCATGGGTCACGCTCAGCTCGCGCCCGGCAACGGCCATCGAGGAAAACGAAGCGATCGCTCCGGTCATCCAGAGCGCGGCTTTGCCGACCTGTGATTTGCTTTGATCCATAGAGCCAACGCCGTATCAGAGTATGCCGCGCCGACTAAAGGGCGTTTCGCCTTGGAATGTAAAGCAAAAAGCCGGGCTGAGACCCGGCTTTGCGCTCATTCCCACTCGATTGTACCAGGGGGTTTCGAGGTGATGTCATAGGTGCACCGGTTGATACCTTTGACCTCATTGATGATGCGCGTGGCGGT
The DNA here is from genome assembly GCF_056535465.1 of Ruegeria sp. G7. Taxonomy (NCBI): domain Bacteria; kingdom Pseudomonadati; phylum Pseudomonadota; class Alphaproteobacteria; order Rhodobacterales; family Roseobacteraceae; genus Ruegeria; species Ruegeria sp. G7. The sequence goes on from NZ_JBQFIL010000001.1 coordinate 2,776,373, forward strand.
TTCGCCGAGGAACTCATGGCTGAACGGGTAGTAATCCGCGGTCATGCCATCAACGGAGGTCACCGCACGCAGGGCACAGGCATAATCATAGGTGCGCCCGTCGCCCATCACGCCGACGGTGCGAACGGGCAGGATGGCTACGAAGGCCTGCCATATCTCGTCATAGAGGCCGTGTTTGCGGATTTGGTCGATATAGACAGCATCCGCCTCGCGCAGGATTTCTAGTTTTTCACGGGTGATTTCGCCGGGGCAGCGGATGGCAAGGCCGGGGCCGGGGAAGGGGTGGCGACCGATGAAGCTTTGCGGCAGGCCCAGTTCGCGGCCCAAGGCGCGGACTTCGTCCTTGAACAGCTCGCGCAAGGGTTCGACCAGCTTCAGGCCCATCTTCTCTGGCAAACCACCCACATTGTGGTGCGATTTGATTGTGACCGACGGGCCGCCAGAGAACGAGACGGATTCAATTACGTCGGGGTAGAGGGTGCCCTGCGCCAGGAAATCGGCCCCGTCGATGGTGTCGGCGTGTTTCTGGAAGACGTCGATGAACAGCTTGCCGATGATCTTGCGCTTGGTCTCGGGGTCGCTTTGACCGTCCAACTCGCCCAGAAACAGCTCGCTTTCATCTGCATGGATCAGTTGGATGTTGTAATTGTCGCGGAACATGCCGACGACCTCGGCAGCCTCGTTCTTGCGCAGCAAGCCATGGTCGACAAAGACACAGGTCAGTTGATCGCCGATTGCCTCGTGAATCAGGATCGCTGCGACGGAGCTGTCGACACCGCCCGAGAGACCGCAGATGACCTTTTTGTCGCCCACCTGCTCGCGGATTTTGCGGATCATTTCGTCGCGATAGGCCCCCATGGTCCAGTCGCCCGAGAATCCGGCCAGCTTGACGAAATTCTCATACAGCTTTGCACCCTTGGGGGTGTGGTGCACCTCGGGGTGGAACTGCACGGCGTAGAAATGGCGGCTGGGATCGGCAGTGATCGCGTAGGGCGCATTGGGAGAGGTGCCGAACACCTCAAACCCCGGGGCGATTTCGCTGACATGGTCGCCGTGGCTCATCCAGACCTGTTCGTCGCCCTCGGCGAACCAACCATCAAGGATATCGAGCTGGCTTTTGGGTGTGACGAAGGCGCGGCCGAACTCGGCAGTGCCATGGCCGCTTTCGACCTTGCCGCCCAACTGGTGCATCATGACCTGCTGACCGTAGCAGATGCCCAGAATCGGCACGCCGTAGTCAAAGATCTCCTGCGGGGCGCGGGGCGAGCCGTCGCGTGTCACGCTGTCGGGACCGCCCGAGAATATCACGGCCTTGGGGGCCATCTCTCGGACGAACTCCATCGTGACGTTCTGATAGGGGTGGATTTCGCAATAGACGTTCAGCTCGCGCAGGCGGCGGGCGATCAGCTGGGTCACCTGGCTGCCGAAGTCGATGATCAGAAGGCGGTCGTGGGATGCTTGGGTCATGCAGGGCTATTAGGTCGCAAGCGTTGCTTGTGCAAGCGCAATGACGTCAATTGGGGGCGGAGGCTGATAGATGATGACAATAAGGCTTAGGACTGCCGGCCAAAGCGATGCAGACGCGATCCGGGACTGTATTACCAGCGCTTATGGGCAGGCAATGCGCGAGATCGCCGATCTGCCGGATGTAACGGCTGGACTCGCCGAGGATATTCGGGACCGTGATGTGGTTCTGGCGGAAAGCGACGGGCATTTGCTGGGGGTCATCGTCTTTGATCTGCAGACCGATACGATGATGGTCTTCAACCTTGCTGTCTCGCCCGAGGCTCAGGGGCAGGGGATTGCGCGGCAATTGCTTGCGGCTGCCGAAACGGCGGCGGCTGAAGCAGAAGTGGCATATCTGCAGCTGCGGACCCACCGCCTGATGCGCGCAACCCGGGCGATGTATGCGCATCTGGGCTGGCACGAGGTCGAGACGACCGGGAACTCGGTCATGATGCAAAAGCGGGTGACCTAACGCTCAGATCCGTCTGGTTGCGGTTCATGTCGCTTTTCCCCCTATTGCGCCGTAAACTACCTGTGGCGCTGTTGGCCGTTCATGTAACACACTTATCAAACCAACCAACCAACGGGATTTTCTCAATGGCAGAGGCAAACACCCGGCGCAGGGCACGGGGTGGCGGCGGCGCCGCCCGTCGGGCCGAGCGCACGGCGGTCAAGATCGAAACCACGAAGTATATCGAACGCAATATTCCCAACTTCGAGGTCCTCAACGACGAAGCGTTGGAGATCATCGAAAACAACGCGGAAACCATTCTGGAAGAAGTGGGCGTCAACTTCGTCGACAACCCCGCCGCGCTTGAGCGCTGGAAAGACGCCGGTGCGGATATCGACGGCGAGCGCGTTCGCCTGCCACGTGGTCTGGCGCGTGAGCTGATCAAAACCGCACCCAGCGAATTCACCCAGCACGCCCGCAACCCCGAGAAATCGGTGGTCATCGGTGGCCGCAATCTGGTTCTGGCCCCGGTCTATGGCCCTCCGTTCGTGCGGGACGCGCAAGGTGGCCGTCGCTATGCGACGATGGATGATTTCAATAAGTTCGTGAAGCTGGCCTATATGTCCAAGTGGCTGCACCACTCGGGCGGTACGGTGTGCGAGCCGACGGACATTCCGGTGAACAAGCGCCACCTGGACATGCTGATGGCGCACATGACCCTGTCGGACAAGCCGTTCATGGGTTCGGTCACCGATCCCAGCCGCGCGCAGGATTCGATCGAGATGTGCGAGATTCTGTTTGGCAAAGAGTTCGTGCAGAACAACACCGTCATGACCTCGCTGACCAACATCAACTCGCCGATGACATTCGACGACGTGATGATGGGCTCGCTCGAGGTTTATGCGGCGAACAATCAGGCCTGTATCATCTCGCCCTTCATTGTGGGCGGCGCGATGGCGCCGGTGTCGGTCGCGGGGACGCTGACACAGGTTCTGGCCGAGGTCATGGCGGGCGTCGCCTATAGCCAGATCATCCGTCCGGGTGCTCCGGCGATCTTCGGTGCGTTTGTGTCCTCGATCGACATGAACTCGGGCGCGCCGACCTTTGGTACACCCGAAGCCTCGCATGTCACCTACGGCGCGGGCCAGCTGGCGCGTCGTCTGGGGCTGCCGTTCCGGTCCGCGGGCTCGTTCTGCGGTTCGAAACTGCCCGACGCGCAGGCGGCTTACGAGACCGCGAACTCGCTGAACATGGGGCTGATGGCAGGCGTGAACTTCATGCTGCACTCCTGCGGTTGGCTCGAAGGTGGTCTGGTGGCGGATTTCGAGAAGTTCGTCATGGATGCTGATCAGTTGGGCGTTCTGCACGGTCTGGCCAAAGGCATCGCCTATGACGAGAACGCACAGGCCATGGACGCAATCCGCGAGGTCGGTCCGGGTGGCCACTATCTGGGTTGCGCCCACACGCAGGCGAACTTCAAGGATGCGTTCTGGAAGACCGACCTGCTGGATTACAAGCCGTTCGAGACTTGGGAAGAGGAAGGCGCCCGAGATACACGGACGCTGGCCACCGCACGGGTCGAGCATCTGCTGGCCAACTACCAGCAGCCGCAGATCGACCCGGATGTAAAGGCCGCGCTTGACGCCTATGTTGCCGAGAAAAAGGCATCCATGCCGGATGCCTTCACCTGATCACGTATAGCGCGCGGCGCGGCTGACCTGATATAGCTGCGCCTCGCCGATCAGGGCAATCAAAACATCAAGGTGACGCACCAGAGAATAGGCGGCGTCATCTTCTTTCCTCTGCAGGTCAAACTCGCGCTCGATTTCGAGCAGCCGGACCAGCGCAGAGCCGGTTCCTGGGACGGACCCATATCCCAGGATGCGCTGCAGGTGGCGATCACGGTTATAGTCTTTCGCGCCGATTTTCGCCGCACGGGTCAGCAAGCGCGGGCGGCGGAGGGTGGCGATCATGGTCATCAGGTCCTGCACTGTGGCGTTCCTTCCTTCTTTCATTCTGATGCCAGAGATTTGACACAACTATAGCGGGTGTTGCCTTGCTGTGGTTCGCTCCGAACTATGGTTTCACGACTGTTTATCTTTTTGAATCAATTCTGCTCGGTGCCGTCCGTGGTTAACGAACGAGTAACGAAAGCGACTCTAGTTAGATTTGGTTAACTAAGAATCCGACGGCGAAAACTGTCAGTTTGTTTTGTCGACGAGGGCATTGAAATATGGAAAACAGCGCGGCTTTCACTGTACCGGCATGGGTCCCCGAAGGGGCGCAGCGATACCTTGACCACACCGAGTCGGGCCGGTCCATCCGGGATATCGCGCGCTCGGCTGGATGCCATGCCTCGACCATTCTGCGTCAGATACGCAGGTTGGAAATGCGGCGTGACGATCCTTTGGTTGATGCTGCGCTGCAGTCTTTGGCACAGGCGCATTTCACCGCGCCTGCGGGTGACGGATCGGAACCTTGCAGCGCCGTTTTGCCGTTCGCCTCGGGTCATGATGAAGACGCGGTATTTGATCGCGAAGCCCTGCGTGTGCTGCGCCGTTTGTGCGAATCCGGTGCGGTGCTGGCGGTAGCCGAAGACATGGACAAAGCCGTAGTCGTGCGCGACAACGCCGATGCGGGCGCTACCAGAACCGCGGTCGTCGATTGTAGTATTGCGCAGGCTTTGGCCCTGAAGGACTGGATATCGTGCGACAATCCGGGGCGTATTTCGCGCTATCGCATTACCACGGCGGGCCGCACCGCGCTGGGTCATCTTCTGGCTGATGCCGAGAATCGTGCCCGAACACGGAATGAGTTTGGCATGGCCGAGGCGCAGGCTTCATTTCAAGGTTCTGGCGGTGGGGCAAAGCCTCAGCCTCAGAGTCCGTCGCGCGTGCGGTACAGCGCGGCAGAAAGCCCGCTCGTTGCTTTGGCACGCCGACGGGACAGGGACGGAAAGCCCTTTCTTGATGAGACGCTTGTAGGGGCAGGGGAACGTCTGCGAGAGGACTTTGAGCTTGCTCAGATTGGGCCTCAGGTCACGCAGAACTGGGACCATTTTCTGACCGGTGGGGGCCGGGCTGATTTCACGCCAGATGCGCATGTTGGCCACGGCTCGTCTGGTGCGCGTGATCGTGTCGCGCGGGCGCTGGCCGAGCTTGGCCCGGGCCTGAGCGATGTGGCGCTGCGCTGCTGTTGCTATCTTGAGGGGCTGGAAATGGCAGAAAAGCGTATGGGCTGGTCGGCCCGGTCGGGTAAGATCGTGCTGCGCATCGCATTGCAGCGACTACGACGCCACTATGAAGAGCAGACCGAACGCGACAGGCTGATTGGTTGATAAATCTTTATTGTGGATATGGCTGCAAGTGATAGTCAAAGGCTATGAGGTTTACTTTCCGCCAATTGCAGTATTTCCGCGCTGTCGCCGAGCAACGAAACTTTGGCCGTGCGGCGCAGGTGTGTCATGTGTCCCAGCCTGCGCTGTCGGTCCAGATTAAAGCGCTGGAAGAAGCGATGGGTGGGCCGCTGTTTGAACGTCAGGCGCGGGATATTCTACTGACACCACTAGGACGGGACGTTCTGGATCATGCTGGCCATGTCCTGTCGGCTGCCGACCAGCTGGATCGCTTTGCCCGAGATCACTCGGGTGGTCATCGGTCCCTGTCGATTGGCATCATTCCAACCGTTGCGCCGTATCTGTTGCCCGGAGTTCTGGCCGGATTGCGGTCGGGTGATGTGTCGCTGCGCGTTCGGATTCGCGAAGCCCGGACCGAACGCCTGCTGGCCATGCTGCGTGCGGGCGAGATTGACGCAGCGGTATTGGCGCTGCCTTCGGGCGCTGCCGACCTGCACGAAGAGACCCTGTTCGAGGATCGGTTTCTGTTGGCGGGAAGTCAAAGCCGCCTCAGCCGCCTGACCGTCAGCCCCGAGGCATTGCGGCCGCTGGATCTGCAGACAGCGCAGTTGATGTTGCTGGAGGATGGGCATTGCCTGACGGATCAGGCACTTGAGGTCTGCGGTCGGGATCGGACCAGCGGGCAGATCAACATGGGGGCGTCATCGCTGGCGACCCTTTCGCGTCTGGTGGCCGAGGGCTTTGGGCTGACCCTGATGCCGGAACTGGCTGCACAGGCCGAGGTCGATGCCGTTCCAGGCCTTCGCCTGTTGCGTTTTGCGACCCCTCAACCAGCGCGCACGATCGGCTTGGTGCGGCGTCTCTCGACCGGAGGGGAGGGTTGGTTTGACCGATTGGCCGGGGTCATCCGGCAGGTCGGTGAGGACATCGTGACGCGAACCCGCGCCTGACGACAAAGGCCCGCCTGTGTAGGCGGGCCTTGTCATTAGAAACATCCTTCAGGTCAGGCCAGCGCGGGTTCGCGCGCCTCATTCAGATGCTTCAGCAGGTTTTCGGGCGAAGAGACGCCATAGGGGTCTTCGGGGCAGTTGTCCATCAGGCCGGGTTCTTCGAACCATGCCTCGACCACACCGTCATTGACGATTGCCGCGTAGCGCCACGAGCGCATGCCAAAGCCCAGATTGTCCTTGTCGACCAGCATACCCATCTTGCGAGTGAACTCGCCCGAGCCATCGGGGATTACGGCGACATTTTGCAGGCCCTGATCTGCGGCCCATTTGTTCATGACAAAGCTGTCATTCACCGACATGCAATAGATCGCATCAATCCCTTTGGCAGTGAAATCAGCAAACCCGTTCTCAAAACCCGGCAGCTGGTAGGTCGAGCATGTGGGCGTGAACGCACCCGGCAGCGAGAACAGGATGACGCGCTTGCCCGCGAAGTAATCTGCAGTGGTTTTGTCTTCCCAGCGGAATGGATTCGGGCCTTCGACGGCCTCATCACGGACGCGGGTGTGGAAGGTTACGTCAGGCAGCTTTGCGCCGGTCTTCATCATCAAACTCCTGTGATTCACATATGTTTGATGCGAGGGTTAAAACGATTCTAAATCACCTTCAACAATAGATATGCTGCAGATGCCAAATATCTTGAAGCTGGTTAATCATCTTGAAAACAATATGAAAAATGAATGCCAGTAGCCTATGTTTTCTGCATCGGCACAATAAGCACGCATAGCGGCTATGCGCCGCTGGCGTAACCTGAACAGTCGGTTTATGTTATGGGTAAAGCAAATTGACCCAAAGTCAGGAAAGCCAACCGTGCGTGATCTGAAAATCCCCGAGCAACGACACCCAGAAAAGGCGCACCGGCCTGACAACGCAGCCCCGCGCAAGCCCAAGTGGATTCGCGTAAAGGCCCCCGGTGGGGCCGGCTATGCCGATACGCACAAGATCATGCGCGACAATAACCTGGTTACCGTCTGCGAAGAGGCCGGATGCCCCAATGTTGGCGAATGCTGGAGCCAGGGCCACGCCACCATGATGATCATGGGCGAGATCTGTACCCGTGGTTGCACCTTCTGTAACATCGCCACCGGTCGCCCCGACGCGCTGGACGCGTTCGAGCCGGGTCGCGTTGCGCATGCGGTGCAGAAACTGGGGCTGAACCATGTCGTCATCACCTCGGTCGACCGCGATGATCTGGAAGATGGCGGGGCCGAGCATTTTGCTCAGACGATCCGGGCTGTGCGGCACCGCTCTCCCAAAACTACGATTGAGATTCTGACGCCGGATTTCCTGAAATGTGATCCCGCGGTTCTGGAAACCGTGGTCGAGGCCAAGCCGGATGTGTTCAACCACAACCTTGAAACGGTTCCCGGCCTTTATCCGCAGGTGCGTCCGGGTGCGCGCTATTTCCACTCGTTGCGGTTGTTGCAGCGGGTGAAGGAAATGGACCCGTCGATCTTCACCAAATCGGGCATCATGGTCGGGTTGGGCGAGCAGGAACAGGAAGTGCGTCAGGTGATGGACGATATGCGCGCGGCGGATATCGATTTCCTGACCATCGGCCAGTATCTGCAGCCGACGCCCAAGCACCATGGCATTGACCGTTTTGTGACGCCGGAAGAATTCGCATCGTATGAGAAAGCCGCCTTTGGCAAGGGTTTCCTGATGGTTTCTGCCACACCGCTGACCCGGTCCTCGTACCATGCCGGCGATGACTTCGCCCGCCTGCGGGAGGCGCGTCAGCAGAAGCTGGGGCAGGGGTGAGCCCCGAGCTGCAAAGCTGGCTTATCGAAAAGCGCCATGAGTTGCATCAGGTGCCCGAGGTCTCGGGCGCCGAGCGGGGCACTGCCGCAAGCATCGCCAATCTGTTGGAGGCCTGTGGGCCTGATGCAGTCCTGACCGGGATTGGAGGCTATGGTGTGGCTGCGATCTATGACAGTGGCCAGCCCGGCCCGACTGTCGGTATTCGGTGCGAGTTGGATGGGCTGCCTATTCAAGAGCTGTCGGATTTGCCCTACGCGTCGCGATATCCGGGCAAAGGCCATTTATGTGGGCATGATGGCCATATGGCGATGGTGCTTGGCGTGGCGTTCATGCTGGGTGAAGCGCGGCCCGAGCGTGGTCGCGTCGTGCTGATCTTCCAACCTGCCGAGGAAACCGGACAGGGTGCCCGGTTGTTTCGCAGCGACCCCAGATTTTCGGGCATCGCCCCTGACTATGTATTTTCACTGCACAACTTGCCGGGGTTGGAGTTGGGAACAGTAGCGATCTGCAGCGGGGCGGCAAACTGCGCGTCGCGCGGGATGCGTATTGTGCTCACCGGAAAGACCTCTCACGCTGCGGCGCCGCAGGATGGACTGTCTCCGGCACAAGCGTTATCCGAGCTGATGACCGAGCTGGCGCGTCTTGGATCGGGTGGTGAGCTGGATGCGGACTATGCTCTGACCACCGTGACCCATGCTCAATTGGGCGAGCCCACTTTTGGCATTGCACCGGGGTCTGCCGAGCTTTGGGTGACGCTGCGCACCGGTGGCGATGCGCGGATGCATCGGTTGATCGGTAAGGCCGAACAAAGGGCCCGAACCATTGCCGAGGCGCAGGGTCTGTCAGTCCAGATCACCTATGACGATGTATTTGAGGCATGCGTCAATGATGCCGAAGCGGTGGCTTTATTAGCCAAGGCCTGTGATACGCAAGCTGTACCGCATGCCCTGGTCGACGCACCGCAGCGATTTTCCGAGGATTTCGGGCAATTCGGTAAGGGGGCGAAATCGGCCATGTTCTGGCTGGGCGCTGGCACGGATCACCCCCAGCTTCACAACCCGGATTACGACTTCCCGGATGCGCTAATACCGATTGGAACGGGTATTTTTGTATCTGCGATCGAACAGGCGCTAGCGCCCTGATCTTCATGCGCGGTCATTCGGTAAAGCGCACCTTGCCAATAAAGGGCAGGTTGCGGTTGCGTTGCGCGTAGTCGATGCCATAGCCCACGACAAATTCATCCGGAATTTCAAATCCAATCCAATCCGAGCGGAAATCGACCTCACGGCGGCTGGGTTTGTCCAGCAAGGCGATGGATTTCAGCCGAGCAGGTTTGCGACTTTGCAGCAGGTTGGTGACGTGGTTCAGGGTATGGCCGGTATCCACGATGTCCTCGACCACCAGCACGTCGCGCCCTTCAATTGCGCCCCGTAAGTCTTTGAGAATGCGCACCTCTCGACTGCTTTCCATCGCGTCGCCGTAGGAAGATGCCTCAAGGAAGTCGACTTCGATGGGCAGGTCAAGCTCGCGCACGAGGTCTGCAATGAACACGAAACTGCCGCGCAGCAGGCCCACGACAATCAGCTTGTCGGTGCCGCCGAATTCATCGGTGATCTCGCGGCACAGCGCCTCGATCCGGGCGGCAATGGCTTTGGCCGAGATCATCTCATCTATCACATATGCGCGGTCGCTCATCGCTGCCCCCTTGATCTTTGGCGCGCAACATACGAAATCACGCGCCATTGTCACCAGTTAATCCCGGACGCCATGCCAACACATTCGGAAACCCGACCGCTGCCTTACACCGCTCAACAGATGTACGATCTGGTCGCGGATGTGGCGAAATACCCGGAGTTTCTGCCGTGGTGTGCGGCCTCGCGTATCCGCCGCACTTATCAGGCGGACGAGGGCAAGGTAATGGAGGCGGATCTGGTGATCTCGTTCAAAGTGTTCCGCGAACGTTTTGGCAGCCGTGTGACCCTGTTTGACGCGCAGAAGCGGATCGATACCGAATATCTGGACGGCCCCTTCAAATACATGCGCTCGGACTGGCGGTTCGAGGATACGGCTGAGGGCTGCAACGTCTCGTTCCACGTTGATTTCGAGTTCAAGAACGCGGTGCTGCAGGGCATCATCGGCGTCGTGTTCAACGAAGCCATGCATCGTATCGTGCGCGCCTTTGAACAGCGCGCCGCCGACCTTTATGGCTAAGCCTTTACGACCGGGCGGCGCGCGCTAGACTGCGCTGCATGACCGATCTGACCACTGCCCTTGCAGATTTCGCCGCAGGCTCCGTTTCCACCACGAAGCAAGCCCGCATCGTGACCTCTCTGTCCGTTCTGGATTGGCTGGCCGTCGGGCGGGCTGGGGCCGAGGAACCGGTGTCGCGCATTATCCGGCAAATGGTGCTGTCCGAAGGTGGTAGTGCGCAGGCGCGTTTGTTCGGCGGCGGCGCCGTGCCCTTGCGTGCCGCCGCGCTTGCGAATGGCACGATTTCCCATGCGCTGGACTATGATGACACGCATTTCGCCCATATCGGCCACCCTTCGGTTGCAGTTCTCCCCGCGGCGCTGGCCGTCGCCGCGTGGGAGGACCGCTCGCTGGTCGATTTCCTCGAAGCGGCGCTGATCGGCATGGAAGTCTCGATCCGCATTGGGCTGTGGTTGGGGCGCGGGCATTATCAGGCGGGATTTCATCAGACCGCGACGGCGGGTGCCTTCGGGGCAGCGGTTGCGTCCGGGCGCATCATGGGCTTTGACGCCGCCCAGATGCGCATGCTTCTTGGTCTGACTGCCACCCGTGCGTCCGGTCAAAAGGCGCAGTTCGGGACGATGGGAAAACCCTACAATGCGGGGTTGGCCGCATCGAACGGGGTAGAAGCGGCAGTACTGATCCGGAAAGGATTTCTCGCCAACGCCGAGGCCCTTGAGGGGCCTTACGGGTTCGGGGCCACGCATCTGAGTGCGGACGATACAGAAGGTGCTTTGTCAAATCTGGGCGATGAATGGCTGTTCGAAACCGTCAGCCATAAGTTCCACGCCTGCTGCCATGGTCTGCACGCGGCGCTCGAGGCCGCGCGCGCCCTTGATATCGCCGAACCCGAAGTGGCCGAGATCAAGGTCAAGACCCATCCCCGCTGGATGAGCGTCTGCAATCAGCTGGACCCAACAACCGGATTAGGGGCGAAGTTTTCCTATCGCACGGTGCTAGCGATGCAATCGCTGGGCTATGACACCGCGCTTCCGAGCAGCTATTCTGACAAAATCTGCGCCGACCCGCGTCTGAAATCTCTGCGAGATCGGATCACCGTCGCAGCCGATGACGGTCTGTCTGAAACGCAGGCCCATCTGTCGCTGCTGCGCCGCGATGGGGCGCGGCTTGAGGCCGACCATGATCTTTTGGCTCCAATGTCTCTTGCGGATCGAGAGGACCGTGTGAGGGCAAAGGCTGGCAAGCTGATCGGACAGGAGGGTGCTGATGCAATCTGGTCCATGCTGCGCACCGGCGGGCGCGCAGCGGATTTGGCCGGCAGGCTGTCCGACTAGACGACGCGCCAGTGCAGCGGAAAGCCCGGATCAAACACGGTCACCGGGCCATCCCCGGTTTCGATCTTGGACGGGTAAGCGACCGGATCGCCTTTGGTCAGGGTGATGGTCTCGTCATTCACCGGCATCCCATAGAACGCAGGACCGTTGAGCGACACAAAACCTTCCAGTTTGTCCAGCGCGCCTTCGCGGTCGAACATTTCGGCCACCAGTGACATGGTGTTGGTCGCCGTGAAACAACCGGCACAACCACAGGCCATTTCCTTGTTGTCATCCGTATGCGGCGCGCTGTCCGTGCCCAGAAAATACCGCGCATCCCCCGAGGTCGCGGCGGCCAGCAAGGCCAGCCGATGCTCCTCGCGCTTGGCGACGGGAAGGCAGTAGTAATGCGGTTTGATCCCGCCCACCAAAATATGGTTGCGGTTGATGATCAGGTGATGCGCTGTGATCGTCGCGCCCAAATCGGTCTCATTGGCTTTGACGTAGTCTACGCCGTTCGACGTCGTGATATGCTCCATCACCACGCGCAGACCCGGCGTTGCCCTGCGGATCGGGTCCAGAACACGGTCGATGAACACGGCCTCACGGTCGAAAATGTCGATCTCGGCATCCGTGACCTCGCCATGCACGCACAGGGGCAGGCCGATCTCGGCCATCTTCTCAAGTACCGGGCGCACCTTGTCGAAATCGCGCACACCCGATGCCGAGTTCGTTGTCGCCCCCGCAGGATAAAGCTTAACCGCCTTAACCAGACCGCTTGCATGCGCGGCGGCGACATCCTCGGCATCGGTGTCTTCGGTCAGATACAGCGTCATCAGCGGCTCGAATTCCATGCCATCCGGCAACGCGGCCATGATCCGGTCGCGGTACGCGGCAGCCTGATCGCTGCGCACAACGGGCGGTATGAGATTCGGCATAATGATCGCACGGGCGAAATGGCGCGCGGTTTCGGGCAAGACGGCCTGCAACATCGCGCCATCGCGCAGGTGCAGATGCCAGTCGTCGGGACGGCGGATCGTGAGCGTATCGGTCATGGCCCCCGGCTACCACAGCCGGTTCTAAGGGAAAAGCCTTGTCAACAGACCAGATCGTCGTAAATCCCGCTGAGGCCTTGGTCTTGACGCGCGCACGTTGCCATGACCTGTTGGGCGCAGCGATTGAGGGGACATCATGACGCAACCAAACTCCATCGATGCCGTGCAGGAAACCCTGAGCGCTCAGGGCTATGTCTGCGGACGCGCTCTGGCGACAGTCGTGTTCCTGTCGCTAAAACTGGGGCGACCTCTGTTTCTCGAAGGCGAGGCCGGCGTCGGAAAGACCGAAATTGCCAAAGCGCTTGCCGCTGGTCTGAACCGCCGCCTGATCCGCCTGCAGTGCTATGAAGGCCTCGATGCATCCTCTGCAGTCTACGAATGGAACTTCCCGGCGCAGATGGTTGCAATCCGCACTGCCGAGGCCTCGGGCGGAGCGGACCGCATGGCCCTCCAAACTGAACTTTTCTCCGACGACTATCTGATCGAACGCCCTTTGCTTCAGGCGATGCGCCCTGACGAAAACGGCGCTCCCGTGCTGCTGATCGACGAGTTGGACCGCACGGATGAACCATTCGAGGCCTTCCTGCTCGAAGCGCTCAGCGATTTCCAGGTGACCATCCCCGAACTTGGCACCGTCAAAGCACCAGAGCCGCCCATCGTCATCCTGACCTCCAACCGCACGCGCGAGGTCCACGACGCCCTCAAACGCCGCTGTCTCTACCACTGGGTCGACTACCCAGACTTCAACCGCGAGATCGAAATCCTCCACGCCCGCGCGCCCGAGGCCGCCGAGGCCCTCAGCCGAGAGGTCGTCGCCTTCGTCCAGCGCCTGCGCACCGAAGACCTGTTCAAAAAGCCCGGCGTGGCCGAAACCATTGACTGGGCCAAATGCCTGTTGGCGCTTGACGTGATCAACCTCAGCCCCGAAGTCATCGGCGACACGCTGGGCGCGATCCTCAAATATCAGGACGACATCCAGAAACTGCAGGGGTCCGAAGCCAAACGCATCCTCGACGAAGCCAAAGCCACCCTCGAACCCGCCTGATGCTTCATCTTTTCCTAAATACTCCGGGGTTTGGGGCAGCGCCCCCATGACGACTGATGGCCGAAGACCTTCCCCTGAATATCCCCGACCATCCCAAGCTGGCACAAAATATCACCCATTTCGCCCGCGCGTTGCGCAAGGCGGGTCTGCCCATCGGCCCCGGTCGTGTCGTGGATGCGATCCGCGCCGTCGAAGCGGCAGGGTTCACGAAGAAACAGGATTTCTACTGGACCCTGCACGCCTGTTTTGTAAATCGCCCCGAGCATCGCACGGTCTTCGCTCAGGTCTTCCGCCTCTACTGGCGCGATCCGCGCTATATGGAGCATATGATGGCCATGATGCTACCCGCCATTCGCGGCGTGCAGGAGGAGCGCAAGGCCGATGCCGGCGAAAAACGCGCCGCCGAGGCACTGCTGGATGGTGTTGAACAGCAGCAGCCCGAGTTGCCCGAACAAGAGGGCGAGACAGAGATCGAGATCGACGCGACCCAAACAGCGTCGTCCGAAGAACGCCTGCGCAACCTCGATTTCGAGCAGATGAGCACAGACGAGATGGCACAAGCCAAGCGGCTGCTGGCACGGTTGAGCCTGCCGGTCAAACCGATCGCCTCGCGCCGTGCGCAGGCCAGCCATCTGGGCAACCGGATCGACCGCGCGCGCACGCTGCGCGCGGCCATGCGGCAAGGGGGCGAACTGCATCAGATCGCCCTGCGCAAACCCAAACCGCGTTGGCCGAACCTTGTGGCGCTGTGCGATATTTCGGGGTCGATGAGCCAGTACAGTCGCGTGATCCTGCATTTTCTGCACACCGTTTCGAACACCAAAGGTGCGGGATGGGCAAAGGTGCATGCCTTCACGTTCGGCACACGGCTGACCAACATCACCCGACATCTTCACCAGCGTGACGTCGATGTCGCTCTGTCCGCCGCAGGGGCCGAGGCACAGGATTGGGAGGGCGGTACAAGAATCGGAGACTGCCTGCACCAGTTCAACCGCGATTGGTCTCGCCGCGTGATGGGGCAGGGCGCGGTTGTCCTGCTGATTACCGATGGTCTGGAACGCGGGGCACCAGACCAGTTGGAGAAGGAAATAGAGCGCCTCCACCTGTCCTCAAAACGTCTGATCTGGCTAAACCCGCTGTTGCGCTGGGACGGGTTTGCCCCCAAGGCGCAGGGGGTCAGAACCATGCTGCCCCATGTCGACAGCTTCCGCGCGGGACACTCGATTGCGTCGCTCGAAGATCTGGCGAACGTGATTTCCCAGCCCGACGATCAGGGACAGAAAGCACGGCTGATGGCCGCGCTTTCCGAAGGATGATTACGAAAGCTGGTCTTCGTTGCACTTCCGCGCCATTTCCATGGCCTTGTAGGTGCCCGTCAGATCGACGGTGAAGGCAAACTCTTTTTCCGGAAACACCACCATGACGTGCTTTTTGGCAATGTCTTCCGCGAATTGAGGATCATCGGACAGGACATAGCCGCCGGAATAACCCTTGGTGATGTTGCCTTTCATACCGGTGGCTTCACCCACATAGATATTGTCGCCCAACAGGATGGCCACGGCTTCGGTCTCACCGGCTTTGATATCGGTCTTGGCTTTGGTGAACACGCCCACATAGCCCACGCCACGATCTTCGGTCAGGCCCATCTGCACGACGTTTTCGTCATCGTCGACAGCCTCGATCAGGCACGACTCCTTGGTTTCGTCAATGAAGACCTTCCAGCCTTCGACCTCGCCGTATTTCAAATAGGTATCTGCCCAACCGGTGCTGGCAGCCGTCAGACCGATCAACGATGCGAGTGCAAGAATGCGTTTCAACTCTGTGTCTCCGCTTTGAAAAATGAAGGGGATACACCGGGATAGGCCCGATGATGGGCGCAAGCTAGAAGTTGGGACGGGGACAATCAATAGTTTGCGAATGTGATCGCAAAATCGGCTTGTTAGCGCCGGAAACTCTTCCCTTTGACCGCTTTTCATTGCCGCAAAGCTAACTATGTTGAACGCGAACAGGGCGCGGAGGTCTGCATGGAACGATTCGACAACAGCCCCGAAACAGGACTGAAGTGGTATCGAGACGGTAAAAAGGCCGCGCTTGCCACTGTGGTCGAAACCTGGGGCAGCGCACCGCGCCGTGTCGGCGCGCAGCTGGTCATTGCGGGGGACGGCCGGATCGAGGGCTCGGTCTCGGGCGGATGTGTCGAAGGCGCGGTGATCGTCGAGGCACTGGAGGCGATTGACGAGGGCGAGGCGCGCTTGTTGGAATTCGGCGTCAGTGATGAGGACGCCTTTGCCGTCGGGCTGGCCTGCGGCGGTACCATCCGGGTTCTGGTCGAACCCATCGGGCAGGTTTTGCCCGAGCCCATGCTGGCAGAACTCGTCGCCGCCCGTGCCCGGCGCGAGCCTCTGGCCTATGAGGTGAATGTCGAAACCGGCCACCGTGCGCTGCGCCGTAACGCCTATGCAGATCGGTTGCGAATGGACCGGTCCGGGTTCGAGGAAGATGCACAGACCTTTGTGGCGGTGCACAATCCGCCACTCCGCCTGATCGTGGTGGGCGCGGTGCATATCGCTCAGGCGCTTGTGCCGATGGCCCGGATCGCCGGGTATGATCCGGCTATCATCGATCCGCGTGAGGCCTTCGCCTCGGACGCCCGGTTCCCCGGCGAGACCATTCTGACCGATTGGCCGGATGAGGCCGTGGCCAAGCTGGGTCTGGACGCGCGGACCGCACTGGTGTTGCTGACACATGACCCCAAGCTGGACGATCCCGCACTGCAGGCGGCGTTGGATGCCGGAGTATTCTATATTGGCGCGCTCGGATCGACGCGGACCCATGCCAAGCGTGTTGATCGTATGAAGCAGGCCGGCTTCTCGGATGCCCAGATCGGACGCATTCACGGCCCAGTTGGCCTTGATATCGGCGCGGCCAGCCCGTCGGAAATTGCGGTTGCCATTCTGGCCCAGATGACCGCCGTGCTGCGAGGCAAAGCGTGAAGTTCGGCCCGGTCTCTCTGTCTGAGGCGAATGGTGCCATTCTGGCCCATTCGGTCAAGGCCGGAGACCAGAAGTTGCGCAAGGGGATCACGCTGACGGACGCGCATATCGCGACGCTTGGTCAGGCGGGTCTGACAGAGGTCATTGTCGCCCGGCCAGAGCCCGGAGACTGCCACGAAGACGAAGCCGCAACGATACTGGCGGCGGCGCTGGCCCCCGATCCTGACGGGGCCAACCTGCGAGTGACGAAGGCTTTTACCGGGCGGGTTAATTTGTTGGCTGACGGGCCAGGGGTTGTCGTTCTGGACGTCGAGGCGGTGCAGCAGTTCAATCAGGTTCACCCCATGATCACGGTTGCGACCGTGCCGCAATATCAGCAGATGGCCGCGGGTGGCATGGTTGCGACGATCAAGGTGATCTCATACGCCGTGCCGCTGGCGGACGTGCAGCGCGCAGCCGATTTAGCGCGCGGGGCGGTTCGGCTTGCCGCGCCGACATACCGCTCGGCCGGGTTGATCGTGACCGATATCCCCGGAGGTCCGCCGAACGACAAAGGGATCGCCGCGATTCGGGGCCGGGTCGAGGCGCTGGGGATGAAATTGACCGATGTGCAGATCGTGCCACACCGGACGGACGATCTTGCTGATGTGCTTTCGACGTTGCAGGGCGAGGTTACGATGATCCTGACCGGCTCGGCCACGTCGGACGAGAACGACGTGGCGCCCGCGGCGGTGCGACAGGCAGGGGGACAGGTCGACAGATTCGGTATGCCAGTTGACCCCGGCAACCTGTTGTTTCTTGGGGAGCTGTTGGGCAGCCCTGTCATCGGACTGCCCGGTTGCGCCCGGTCACCTGCGCTCAACGGGGCGGACTGGGTTCTGTCCCGCGTGGCCTGTGGGATTGAAACCACCGGCGCCGATATTGCCGCGATGGGGGTTGGCGGCTTGCTGAAAGAAATCCCCAGCAGGCCCCAGCCGCGTGCGGCCAAAGTGAAGTGACGTAACGGCATTTTTGCTTCGGTTCCTGCGGGCCACATTATTTGGCGGCTAAACGTCGGATGCGGCGGAAAATCGGGCAAATATTTTTGTTCTCAAACAAAATTTCCCGTGTTTAACTCGGACGCAAAGGGAAAATACCAAATAGGGAGGAATTCATGACACAGGTCTCAATGACCGTGAACGGGCGTGCCGTTAGCGGTGACGTGGAAGGTCGGACGCTGCTGTCCAGCTTTCTGCGGGATCATCTGTCTTTGACGGGAACGCATGTTGGCTGTGACACGGCGCAATGTGGGGCGTGCGTTGTGCACGTAAATGGCGAGGCGGTGAAGTCCTGCAACATGCTGGCGCTTGAGGCCGACGGGGCTGAGGTTGGAACGATTGAGGGTCAGGCGGCTGAGGATGGGACGCTGAACACGATCCAGCAGGCGTTTCAGGATCACCACGGTCTGCAATGCGGGTTCTGTACGCCGGGCATGGTGATGAGTGCGGCGGCGCTGCTGAAGGACAATCCGCGACCGACCGAGGCGGAGATTCGGAAATATCTGGAAGGCAACCTGTGCCGTTGCACGGGCTATCATAACATCGTCAAGGCGATCATGGCCGCTTCGGGTCAGGACGTTTCAAGCATCGCCGCCGAATAAGGCGGGTAAGAATTTTCGACGAAAATTCTTTTCCAGGGAGGAGAACAAGCAATGCCCAAAGACAGTGGCATCGGAGCCAGTTCCAAGCGGCGCGAGGACGTACGCTTTCTGACCGGAGCAGGCAATTATACCGACGACATCAACGTGGCCGGACAGGCCTATGTCCATTTTCTGCGCTCGGATATCGCGCATGGCCGGATCACCAGCATCGACACCTCGGCGGCGGAAGGGATGCCGGGTGTGGTCAAGGTGTTCACCGGCAAGGATTTCGAAGGCGTGGGCGGCATGCCCTGCGGCTGGGAGGTGACGGACAAGCACGGCGCGCCGATGCAGGAGCCGCCGCACCCCATTCTGGCCCAGGGCAAGGTGCGCCATGTGGGCGATCCCATTGCCGCCGTTGTGGCCGATAGCCTGGAACAGGCGCGCGACGCGGCCGAGGCGATCGAGGTGGACATCGAAGAACTGCCCGCCGTGATGGACATGAAGGCCGCCGCACAAGAGGGCGCGACGCTGGTCCATGACGATCTGAAGAACAACATCTGCTATGACTGGCAGCTGGGTGAGGCCGATGATGCCAAGGTCAACGAGGTCTTCGCGAATGCGGCCCATGTGACCACGCTGGATCTGGTGAACAACCGCCTGGTTGCCAACCCGATGGAACCACGCGTGGCGGTGGGTGAGTACAAGCGCGGCACGGATGAGTACACGCTTTATACGACCTCGCAGAACCCGCATGTGATCCGCCTGCTGATGTGCGCCTTTGTTCTGGGCCTGCCCGAGCATAAGGTCCGCGTGGTGGCCCCGGATGTGGGTGGCGGTTTTGGCACCAAGATCTTCCACTATGCGGAGGAGGCGTTCTGTACCTTCGCCGCCAAGGCCTGCAACCGGCCTGTGAAGTGGACCTCGAGCCGGTCCGAGGCGTTCATGTCGGATGCCCACGGCCGGGATCATGTCAGCACGATTGAGCTGGCGCTGGATGCCGACAATAACTTCATCGGGTTGCGGACCAATACCTACGCGAACCTTGGGGCGTATCTGTCGACCTTCTCCAGCTCCGTGCCCACATGGCTGCACGGCACGCTGATGGCAGGCAACTACAAGACGCCGGTCATTCAGGTGAATGTGAAGGCGATGTTCACCAACACGGTGCCGGTGGATGCCTATCGCGGTGCGGGCCGGCCCGAGGCGACGTTCCAGTTGGAGCGTGTGGTGGACAAGGCCGCGCGCGAGTTGGGGGTCGATCCGATTGCCCTGCGCCGTCAGAACTTTGTCACCCAGTTCCCTTATGACACGCCGGTGGCGCTGACCTATGACACCGGGGATTACAACGGCACCATGGACAAGCTGGAGGCGGCGGCTGATCTGGCAGGCTTTGCCGCCCGCCGGGCGCAGAGCGAGGCCAATGGCAAGCTGAGGGGCCTGGGCATCAACTGCTATATCGAGGCGTGTGGCATTGCGCCGTCGAACATCGTTGGCATGCTGGGGGCCCGAGCGGGTCTTTATGATGCGGCGACCGTGCGGGTGAACGCCACCGGATCAATCAGTGTCATGGTGGGTGCGCATAGCCACGGGCAGGGGCATGAGACCGCCTTCCCGCAGGTTGTGGCCGATATGATCGGCATCGACGAGTCGATGGTCGAGATCGTGCATGGCGACACCTCGAAGATTCCGTTTGGGATGGGCACCTATGGCTCGCGCTCGCTTGCGGTCTGTGGCTCGGCTATGGTCAAGGCCACCGAGAAGGTGATCGACAAGGCCAAGAAGATCGCAGCCCACCTGCTGGAGGCTTCCGAGGCCGATATCGAGCTGAAGGACGGTCAGTTCAGCGTGGCAGGCACCGACAAGTCGGTGGCCTGGGGCGATGTGACCCTGACGGCCTATGTGCCGCATAACTTCCCGCTGGAGGTTGAGCCGGGGCTGGAGGAGACCGCGTTCTATGACCCGGCCAACTTCACCTTCCCCTCGGGCGCTTATGCCTGCGAGGTCGAAGTTGACCCCGAGACCGGTCAGGTCAGTATCGAGGCCTTCACGGCGGCGGATGACTTTGGCAACATCGTCAATCCGATGATCGTGGATGGTCAGGTGCATGGCGGCATCGGTCAGGGCATCGGTCAGGCGCTGCTGGAGAACTGCGCCTATGACGAGAATGGCCAGCTGCTGAGCGCGTCCTTCATGGATTACGCCATGCCGCGCGCCGATGATGTGCCCTTCTACGGCGTGGATCATTCCAGCCAGACGCCCTGCACGCATAACCCGTTGGGTGTGAAGGGCTGTGGTGAGGCCGGGGCCATTGGCTCACCGCCTGCGGTGGTCAATGCGGTGCTGGATGCGCTGAATTCGGGCGGCAAGGCGGTGGATCACATCGACATGCCGATGAGCCCTTCGCGCGTCTGGGCGGCGATGAACAGCTGAGTTGGAGAGGGCGGACCGGGGGCCAGCCCCCGGACCCCGGGATATTTATAGCCAGATGAAGAACGGATCCGTGTTCTTCGGAAAGGAAATGCGAAATGTACAGTTTCGAGTTTGAGAAGCCCTCGAACATTGCGGATGCGGTTGCCGCATTGGGGGCTGAGGATGCGCAGGCGTTGGGGGGTGGTCAGACACTGATCCCAACGCTGAAGCAGCGATTGGCGGCGCCGTCGGTGCTGGTCAGCGTGAGCGGGATTGCTGAGATGCAGGGTGTCTGTATCGAAGATGACGGCTCGGTCGCGATTGGTGGAGCGACGACTCATGCCACCGTGGCGCGCGAAGCGGCGAGCGCTTATCCGGCGCTGGCGGCGCTGGCGGGTCAGATCGGTGATCCGGCGGTGCGCAACCGCGGCACCATTGGCGGGTCGGTGGCCAACAATGATCCGGCTGCCTGTTATCCGGCGGGGGTTCTGGGCTCGGGTGCGACCATCGTGACCAACGCGCGACAAATCGCGGCGGATGACTTCTTTGAGGGCATGTTCGCGACCGCACTGGATGAGGGCGAGATCATCACCACGGTCCGGTTCCCGGTGCCACAGGCGGCGAGCTATCAGAAGTTCTTGCAGCCCGCGTCGCGCTTTGCCTTGGTTGGTGTCTACGTGGCGCGCTTTGCGGATGGTGTCCGTGTCGCTGTAACCGGTGCCAGCGAAGACGGCGTGTTCCGGTGGTCCGAAGCAGAGGCGGCGCTGAGCAAGGAGTTCCGCCCGGATGCGCTCATGGGGCTGCATATCAATCCGATGAACATGATCGCCGACCTGCATGGCAGCAAGGATTACCGTGCTCATCTTGTCAGTGTCATGACGAAACGCGCTGTCGAAGCCTGTTCGTAATCAAAGAAACAACAAGCTCAAAAGCCCCGGTTCTCCGGGGCTTTTTTATGTGTTGCGAATTCTGGGTGGTTTTGAGGGTTGCCAATAGGCTCCGGTATCTTCGCGGGCCTTCTGGTGGCGCTCGACTCGGTCACGCGCGGCGTGTCCACCGGCGGCAAAGAGATGACCCAGCAGACATTCAAGCACGGCCATGGCGCCGGTAAAACTTGTGAGATGATGTTGCGTGCGAGTGCTGACCTGCAGGACAAGATCGGGGTCGACGCCCGGCGCGATGATCTTGCTGTCTGACAGAAGCACAATTCGAGTGCCCCGGTCACGGGCAAAACGGAGCGCCCGGATCGTGTCGGCCGAGTAGGGCTGAACCGTCAACGCGAACAGACAATCGCTTGAATCCGCATCGAGCAAGTCATCGATCGCGGTGCCCATGTGCCGTGGGATCAGTTGAAAGCCAGGATGCGCCATCCGCCCTGCATAGTGAAAGTAATAGGCCAATGCATAGCTGGCGCGGGTCGCCGTAATGAAACAGCGATTTGCGGACAGCATAAGGTCCAGCGCACGTTCAACCACGGCCGGCTCCATCAGTCGCAGCGACCGGGTCACTACGTTCAGTTCGTTCTGGGCGTATCCCGCCTGGGCTGCGCTGAGGGCATCTTGTGCACGCATGTGATCCAGCCAGTCCTGTCCAAGACGATCTTCGCGGTCGGTGACCAGTGTCTGGCGGAAGGGTTTGCGGAAGGCGTCGAAGCTGTCGAACCCCATCCGCTGCGCGAGCCGGACCAACACGTTCGAGCTTACGCCGATTTGTCGCGCTGTGTCGCGGATAGGGTCGAGCCCGAAGTCTCCGGGATGGTCGATGATGTATTTCGCAGCGGCCTGCATTTGTCGCGGTAGAGAGTCGATTTCGCGACGCAGGCGCTGCGTCAGAAAGGCAGGTGTGTTTTGCATGGTAGGAAGAAAACATATGTTATGAAAAAATGAAATTGAAAACACCAAGGTGCGGGATAAACCGGGCGCCAACTGTATGGGATACGAATATGCCTGAAGTCTTTTCCAGAGGCGAAGCGCGGCCTTATGTGCTGGTTGCGCCGAACGGCGCGCGCCGGGGGCGGGGGGATCATCCGGCGCTGCCTGTCACAACGGATGAAATCGTTGGTACGGCACAGGCCTGTGCCACCGCCGGCGCGCATGGATTACATCTGCATGTACGCGACAGCGCCGGAGCGCATTCGCTGGATGCGGGTCTGTACCTTGAGACGATGAGAGAATTGCGGCGCGTGGTGCCGCAGATGGACGTTCAGATCACCACCGAATCCGCGGGGCTGTATGACGTGCCCGCGCAGTTGGAGTGTTTGCGTCTGGTGCAGCCGGACTGGGTGTCGATCGCTGTTCGCGAGATTGCACGATCGCCCGAACTGGCCCCCAGGGTCTATGCGCTGTGCGCCGATCAGGGGACACGGGTTCAGCATATCCTGTACGATTCGGCAGACGCCGCGCTTTTGGTGCGTTGGCAAGAATCTGGAATCGTGGGCGAAAATCAGTCCGACCGTCTTTTGGTGCTTGGTCGGTACGCCACTGGTCAGCAATCGCTGCCCAGCGATCTGGATAGCTTCCCGAACTGCCCGGATCGATGGATGGTTTGCTCTTTTGGTCGACAGGAACATCTATGTCTGGAGTATGCTGCGCAGCTCGGTGGTGATGTCCGGGTGGGGTTTGAAAACAGCCTGACTCGTGGGGATGGGACCGATTGGATAGACAATGCTGCCTCGGTGTCGGCGCTGGTCTCGCAGCTTAAGAGGATCGAAAAATGAGCCATGTTTTTCCGCGTCATACGAAATCCGAACTGCCTGTCGCCGTAGCGGGGGACGGGTGTTATCTGATTGATGGGGACGGTCGGCGTTATCTGGATTGCGGCGATGCGGCGGTGTCGTGCTTGGGCCATTCCAATGACGCGGTGATCAAAGCTGTGCAGGACCAGGTTGGGCAGATCGCGTTTGCGCATACCGGTTTCATGACTTCAGAACCCGCTGAGGCGTTGGCCGATCTGCTCATCCAGAATGCTCCGGGCGATTTAGATCGGGTTTACTTCGTGTCGGGCGGATCCGAGGCGACCGAGGCTGCGATCAAACTGGCGCGGCAATATTTTCTGGAGACCGGTCAGCCCGAGCGTCGTCTCGTTATCGCACGTCGGCAGAGCTATCATGGCAACACTCTGGGCGCTCTGTCCGCCGGGGGCAATGCGTGGCGACGGGCGCAATTTGCGCCAATGCTGATCGAGATGACGCATATCGCGCCCTGTTATGAGTATGCCGAGAAGCCCGATGAAGAGAGCAGCTTTGACTATGGTCAGCGTGTCGCCAATGAACTTGAGACCGAAATTCTGCGTCTGGGTCCCGAAACGGTGATGGCATTCATGGCCGAACCTGTGGTCGGCGCAACGCTCGGTGCGGTTCCGGCGGTCGAGGGGTATTTCAGCCGGATTCGCGAGATTTGTGACCAGTACGGCGTGTTGCTGATTCTGGACGAGGTGATGTGTGGAATGGGGCGTACCGGGCATCTGTTTGCTTGCGACCATGATGGCGTCGTGCCCGATATTCTGTGTATCGCCAAGGGCTTGGGGGCTGGATATCAGCCGATCGGTGCGATGTTGTGTGCGGGCCGGATCTACGACGCGATCCGGGATGGGACGGGGTTTTTCCAGCATGGCCATACCTATATCGGCCACCCGGTCGCGACGGCGGCGGCTCTGGCGGTTGTGACAGAACTGACTGAAAAGGACCTGCCTGCGCATGCGGGGCAGATGGGTGAGAAACTGCAGTCGGCCCTGATCGCGGCCTTTGGTCAGCATCCGAATGTTGGGGATATCCGCGGGCGTGGCCTGTTTCGCGGGCTGGAACTGGTTGCGGATCGCGAGACGAAGGCCCCGTTTGACCCGGCGCTTGGCGTCGCAGGCAAGATCAAGAAAGCGGCCTTTGCCGAAGGGCTGATCTGTTACCCGATGTCCGGCACCCGCGACGGGCGGCAGGGCGATCACATCCTGCTGGCGCCTCCGTTCATCATCGAAGACGCGCAAATTGATGAATTGGTCTCGAAACTGGGGCGCGCGATGGCACGTGTGATCTGACAATGCCGTGACAGGTCTTTCGGCGTGGGCCTGACTGTTTAGGTTTGTCCTATTGAAGGCGTCGAAAGGCCATACGCATGGTGCAAGATATCTGGTCCAGTTTCCGGGGTTTGCCGCTTTGGGTGCAGGCTTGGGTCGCGGTCATTCTCGTACCGGTAAACCTGATGCCGCTGGCTTTTGTCGATCAACCCTATGGCTGGGCGATCGCTGCGCTGGCGGTCATGGGCATGGCGCTGAACATACCCATCATGCTGGCCGCGCGTGGCATGTCTCGGGCGATGGCGTTACCTCACATCCTGTGTTGGGTGCCATTGGTGGCGCTGGCAGTCCATGTGCTGCAAAGCGGGGGTGATCTGCACCCCGCGTATCGCGTTGCACTGATACTGTTGATTGTGGTCGACGTCATCTCGCTTGCGTTTGACATGCGGGACGCGCTGCTGTGGTTCAAGCACCGCCGGGCATGAAAAAAGGCCCCGGCCAGAGAGGCGGAGCCTTCGAAAGCGCTAAGATGAACGCTTATTTCTGCGGTAGAGGGCCGATCATCATGATCATCTGACGGCCTTCCATTTTCGGCATGTTCTCGACCTTGCCGATCTCTTTGATGTCTTCTGCCACGCGTTCCAGCAACTCACGTCCCAGATTCTGGTGCGCCATTTCGCGGCCACGGAAGCGCAGAGTGACTTTGACCTTGTCGCCCTTTTCCAGAAACTTGAAGACGTTCTTCATCTTGACGTCATAGTCATGTGTGTCGGTGTTTGGTCGGAATTTGACCTCTTTCACCTCGATGACCTTTTGCTTCTTGCGGGCTTCGCTTTCGCGTTTCTGCTGTTCGTACTTGAATTTGCCAAAATCCATGATCTTGCAGACCGGCGGGTTCGCGTTGGGCGAGATCTCGACCAGGTCGAGCCCGGCTTCGGCGGCAAGTTGCATGGCTTTGGCGGGATGAACCACCCCGACGTTATCTCCGTCAGCGCCAATCAGGCGGATTTCGGGGGCACGGATTCTGTCATTGACGCGCGGTCCGGTGTCTCTTTGTGGCGGCGCGTTGTGAGGTCTGCGAGCTATGGGTTCATTCCTTTGATAATTGCAGAATTTCGAGCCCGGAATTTAGACCGGGCTGACAGGTGTTTCAAGCGGCATAAATCGCAGGCCGCATGAAATTTCCATGAATTCCGGTCGTTTTTGCCGGTCAGCCGTTCAAAGCCGAGACCGACAAACCCGCTCAACCGACAAACGCCTTCTCGATCACGAACTCCTTGGGTTCGGAATTTGCACCTTCGCGCAGGCCGTACTCCTCAAGAATTTCCTTGATGTCGAGGTTGAAAGCCAGCGAGCCGCACACCATCGCACGATCGGTTTCGGGTTTGATGCCGCCGTCGATTCCCAGATCGGCAAAGACTGTGCCGTCTTTCAACAGGTTGGTGATGCGGCCCATCTTGGGGCTCTCTTCCCGCGTCGTGGTCGGGTAATAGCGGATCTTGTCCGCGAAACCTTCGCCGATCAGTTCGGCCAGCAGCTCATCCTGACGGACGCTCTCGATCAACTGGCGGCCATACTCCAACTCGGCCACCTCACGGCAGGTATGGGTGATGATGACCTCGTCATAATCTTCGTAGGTCTGCGGTTCGCGCAGCAGCGATGCGAATGGCGCAAAGCCGGTGCCGGTGGCGAAGAACCACAGGCGCTTACCGGGCAGTAGGGCGTCATGGACCAGCGTGCCCACAGGCTTGGGGCGCAAGATGATCTGATCGCCGGGTTTGATGTGTTGCAGTTTTGAGGTCAGCGGACCGTCCTGCACCTTGATCGAGTAGAACTCCAGCTCTTCGTCCCAGGACGGCGAGGCGATGGAATAGGCGCGCAACAAGGGCTTTTGGCGACCGGTTTTGGGATCAGGATCGCCCATCAGGCCGATCATGACGAATTCGCCCGAACGGAAGCGCAACGAAGCCGGGCGCGTGACCTTGAAGGAAAACAGGCTTTCGGTCCAATGCTTGACGTCCGTTACGGTCTGGGCATCGGGCAGAACGGGGGCCTTGACGGCAGTTGCTTCGGTCACGGGCTTCATCTCTGTCATCGTTTCACTACCGGTCTGCTAAACCGACATCTCCGTTTAATCTTTGATCCAAGTCACGAAAAGGGGCAGATTGCCCCTATGTCGTGAAAGCTTGCGCAGTTTGTGTCAGCCGCGCAGGCGGGCCTGATAGTTGTTGTCTTGCCAGTTTGCACGCGCAAGCCACTGATCTTCCGGCTGGCGATTGGCCAGCGCATGGTCGATCTCGACCTCGTCAAAGCCGCTGCGACGCGCCATGGCATATTGGTCAGCCAGAACGTGCCCCTTGGCGCGCAGACGACCGGTGTAACCTTTCAGCCGCAAAACGCGGGCGATGGTGAAACCACGCCCATCGGCGGACGAGGGAAAGTCCACCCGCACCATCTGGGCGCTGCCCAGCCGATCAATCAGTTCATCCGGATCAGTGTCCGAGGTCACGTCCAGTGAAACGACATCATTGGCTGCGTCCTCAAGGGTGACATAGCCATTGGTCCAGTCATCGGGGGCAAACCCCTCATCCGTTACGATTACATTCATGATTTTTCTCCGACGCGCACCATCTTGCCGTCTACAAAATGAATGCCGCATTCTTCCTTGTTCTGATCGCGCCAGCGCCCGGCGCGTGGGTCTTCGCCCTCTTTGACCGGCGATGTGCAGGGCGCACAACCGATCGAGGGGTAACCCCTGGCCACCAGCGGATGCCGGGGCAGGTTGTTTTCTTCCATATAGGCGCGCACGTCCTCGGGCGCCCAGTGGGCCAGAGGGTTGACTTTGACGCGGCCGGTACCGTCCTCGACTTCAAAAAACTCAAGCGCTGCCCGTGTGCCCGACTGAAACCGCTTGCGCCCGCTGATCCAGCCGCAATAGCCCGACAGCGCCTGTTGTAGCGGAAAGGTCTTGCGCAGGTTGCAGCAGGCATCGGTATCGCGCAAATGCAGCGCGCCATAGGGGTCTTCGCGCTGCACCTCTTCGTCGTCCGCGCGAATGATCTTGACGTTGCGCAGGCCCAAACGCTCGCTGACTTCCTGCTGATACTCAAGCGTCTCGGTAAACAGCATCTGGGTGTCGATGAACAGCACCGGCGTCATCTTGTCGACAACGGCGGCCATGTGCAGCAGCACCACCGATTCCGCCCCAAAGCTGGACACCAAAGCGAGGTCTTCGATCTCGTCGATGGCACCATGCATCACGTCATGCGCGCTGTGGTGCCGGAACCGGTCATTCAACGCGTTGACCTGTTCGGTCAGTGCACGTCTATCCCGGCCCAGTTCGGTCTGGATCAGATCAAGCGGCATTCGCCCGAGCCTCGGGGTAGAGTGCTGCCTTGAACGGTGCCATGCCGACGCGGCGGTAGGTCTGCAGGAACTCCTCTTCGGCGCTCTCCCGTTGCTCCAGATAGGTGTTCACGATCCGCTCGACGGCCGGAACGATCTCATCATAGGCAAAGCCCGGACCGGTGCGGTCGCCGATGGCCGCCGTTTCCGTCCCGTCGCCGCCCAGCGTGATCTGGTAGTTCTCGACGCCTGCGCGATCCAGACCAAGGATGCCGATGTGGCCCACGTGGTGGTGCCCACAGGCATTGATGCAGCCCGAGATCTTGATCTTCAGATGGCCGATATCATGTTCCAACTTCAGTTCGTCGAAACGGGTTGCAATCTGCTGCGCAACCGGGATCGAGCGTGCCGTGGCCAGCGCGCAGTAATCCATGCCGGGGCAAGCGATGATGTCGCTGATAAGGCCGATATTAGCGGTCGCCAGTTCGTATTCCTTCAGCTTCGCGTGTATCGCGGGCAGGTCCGATTTGTGGACATGCGGCAGGATCACATTCTGCTCATGGCTGATGCGCAGCTCGTCATAGGCGAACTCTTCAGCCAGATCGGCCATCACGCGCATCTGCTCAGCAGTCGCATCACCCGGTGTTGCACCGTGCTTTTTGATCGAGATCGTGACGATCGCGTGGTCCGCGTTCTTGTGCGGCGCGATGTTGGTATCGACCCACGAGCGGAAGACCGGATCGTTGGTATAGGCGCTTTCAAACGACGCAACAGAACCTTCGCGGAAGGTGGGCGCAGCGAAGTGACCCTTGATCTCGTCCAGCAGCGCCATGTCGGCGCCTTTGAACTGCG
This sequence comes from Ruegeria sp. G7, assembly GCF_056535465.1. Lineage (NCBI taxonomy): Bacteria > Pseudomonadati > Pseudomonadota > Alphaproteobacteria > Rhodobacterales > Roseobacteraceae > Ruegeria > Ruegeria sp. G7. The sequence continues at coordinate 2,805,305 of NZ_JBQFIL010000001.1, forward strand.
GGCGGACCTGCAGGAAACGCTCGTTTACCTTGGCGCGGATGGCGTCGATGCCGTGTTCGTGCACGGTGATCTTGATGCGCGCCTTGTACTTGTTGTCCCGGCGACCGATCTGGTTCCACACGGAAACGGTGGCCTCTAGATAGGCCAGCAGGTCGTCAAAGGCGACGAAGTCGGACAGCTCCTTACCGATCATGGGCGTGCGACCCAGACCACCACCGACGATGACACGGGCACCTAGAACGCCGTCACGCTCAACTAGTTGCAGGCCGATGTCATGCGCTTTGATCACAGCACGGTCGTTCTCCGAGCCGGTGATCGCGATCTTGAACTTACGCGGCATGAACTGGAATTCCGGATGGTCGGTGGACCACTGGCGCAGCAGCTCGGCATAGGGGCGAGGGTCGGCGATCTCATCGGCGGCGGCACCGGCGAAGTGGTCGGCGGTCACGTTTCGGATGGTGTTGCCCGAGGTCTGGATGGCGTGCATGCCAACCTCGGCCAGCGCGTCCAGCATATCCGGCACGTCTTTCAGCTTGGGCCAGTTGTACTGAATGTTCTGACGGGTGGTGAAGTGGCCGTAACCCTTGTCCCACTTCTCAGCCAGCAGAGCCAGTTGGCGCATCTGCGCGCTGGACAGCGTGCCATAAGGAATAGCAACGCGCAGCATGTAGGCGTGCAGTTGCAGGTACAGCCCGTTCATCAGACGCAGCGGTTTGAATTCATCCTCGGTCAGCGATCCGTCAATGCGGCGCTCGACCTGTGCGCGGAATTGCGCATTGCGTTCTGCCAAAAATGCGGTGTCGAACTCGGAGTAGCGATACATGATGAGCTGTCCTTAGTTGCAGCCCCGAACCTTAGGGCCTTGAAGGTGGGAGAGAGCCTGAGATCAGGCTCGGGGCTGCGGGGAAGTTTCCTGTTTGCCGTGGGCATAGTTGGATGGGCCGGTACGGCGAAAATCTTCACGGAAATGAGCAGGCTCGGGACCATGATCGCCAGCTAAAGCGTCAGCGAGATAGGCCCCGACGATCTTGTTGGCCTGGCGTTCGGCATCCAGCAAGCGGAGCTGAGCGTGTGCCTCATCCGTGATCAACTCGGCTTCGGACAAGTTGCGCGACCAACGGTCGTCTTCGGTCAGGTAGATTACATCACCTTCCAGCAGGTCATTGGCTGTAACCACTTTGGGTGTAAAAGCGCGGGGCATCAGGCAAGGTCCTTGTTGTTGGCAGGCATCAGGGCAATGCCGTGGGAGGTGTTTGACTTAACCCATAATATAGGAAATATTCCCGGTAAATCGCCATATGTTGAATAAAATAAGAACAGATATTCTGCATGATCGCGAACTACAAGATCAGCGTTCTGCATTGAGGGAAAAATTGGAATGTCGGTGCGAATAGATGACACGGATAGGAAAATTCTGGCCGAGTTGCAACGGGATGCCAGTCAATCATTGGACGAAATTGCGGCCCGGGTCGGCAGTTCGAAAACGCCGGTTTGGAATCGCATTCGCAAACTGAAAGGGGCTGGTGTGATCGGCCAGCAGACCGTCTTGCTGGACGCCGAGGCTCTGGGATTCGAGGCGACCTTCTTTGTGCTGATCAGGACGTCCGAACATGAGGCCGATTGGCAGAAGAAGTTCCTGCAAGCCCTGCGGGATCGCCCTGAGGTGCAAGAAGCGCACAGGCTGGCAGGTGACATCGACTATATTCTGAAGGTCCGCGTTAAAAATGCCCGTGCCTACGATGCGTTTTATCAGGCTTTGATATCGGAGGTCCGCGTCCATAACGTAACCGCGTTGCTGTCGATGGAGGAGATTAAGTCGACAACAATGCTGCCTTTGGGTTCCTCTGGCGCGGCCTGAGCTTTGGCAAAGGATGGGGGCGCTGCCCCCGGCGCGGCAAGCCGCGCCTCCCCCGGGATATTTTTGGCCAGATGAAGCAGGGGATCCAGTCTTCATCTGGCTCTAAATATCCCCGCCGGAGGCATCGCGCGACCAGCGCGATTTTGAGGCTCTAGATGCGCACTTGCAGCGCGCTCAGGCAATGGAAGTGATAGCTGTTTGAATAGGAAGGCGCTTCTGCAAGGCTCAATTGCGGACATCTGTTGAGCAGGATTCGCAGTGCAGTTCCGATTTCGAGGCGCGCTAGCGGGGCGCCGACACAGAAATGGAGTCCTCCGCCGAAGCTGCTATTTGCTTTTACCGGCCTGGTCGGATCAAAGACGTCAGGTGCATTCCAGATCATCGGATCACGGTTGGCAGCACCCAGAAGCAGTGCAACCTTGTCGCCGCGTGCAAACCGATGTCCGAAAGCTTCCACAGTTTCGTAGGCGTATCGTGTGAACATATGCAGTGGCGGGTCGAAGCGCAGGAGTTCTTCGACTGCCGTGTCCGTCATGTCATTTGGTTTCGGTGTGTCCTGCGCGTGGGTCGACAGGATTGTTTTGATGCCGTTGCCGATGGCATGAACAGTCGCTTCATGACCCGCATTGAGCAGCAGGATGCAGGTCGCGACGAGTTCCTGGTGCGAGAGCTTTTCGCCTTGCGCCTCGGCTGCTATCAACCGGGTGATCAGATCGTCGCGCGGGTCGTGGCGGCGCGTTGTGATATACCCTTCGATGAAATCCGTGAACTCAGCCGCTGCGCGCGCTGCGGCATGCTCGGTCTGATAGGTGCGGCCAGCCTGATACATCGCGACCATGGCGTGCGACCACTCCAGGAGTTGCGGTGCCATGTGTTCGGGGGTGCCCAGCAGCCGGCAAATCGTCTGCACCGGCACTTGTGTGCAATAGGCTGGCAGCAGATCGAATTGGTCGGAAGGGAATTTGTCGATCAAATCGTGGCACAAGGTTTCGATCGCGGGCGTAAGGGCTGCGATGGCGCGAGATGTAAACGCCCGCAGCACCAGTGCGCGCAGACGGGTATGGCGTGGCGGCTCGAGCTCGAGCATCGAATGAGCTTCGACCGCGCGCCATGGCGCGAGGTGCTCGGGGTCGGGTTGGACCAGTTCGGGTGGCATCTCGCGCCCGAAGCGCCGATCTTTCAGCAGCGCCTGCACCGCCCGGTGCGAGACAGCTGCAACCATCTCGTAGTCCTCCCAGAAGAAAAGATCGCCGTATTCTCGCGCGGTATCGTAGAAGGGATAGGGGTTTTGGACGAAGCCGGGCTCGGTCGGGGATTGTGACAGTGTCTTCATGATGCGCAGACTTGCCATGGGTCGCTGTGAATGCAAGACCCTAAGAGATGCAACGGATTTGGCTTATCGTTGGTTTCCTGTGTGCTGTCGCCGCGCTGTCGGCGGCGATCTGGACGTATGGCTATCGTCAGGCGTTAACGCAACTCAGTCAGCAGGCCGAGGCCGATCTGGAACTGGCGGCGGACCGTCTGAGCACGCAGATGCAGGTCTATCAGGAGGTCGCTGTCTTGATGGCCGAGCATCCGGTATTGCGCACCCTTGAGACTGACGCGCAAAAACAGGCGGCCCAGTCGATACTGCTGGACGTGGCCGACAAGACGGCGGCAATCAACGTTGTCTATCTGGACACCGACGGTCAGGTTCTGGTGTCAGCGCAATCTGTTTCGCAGCGGGATATGACAAGCCATCCGGCCTTTGAACGCGCGATGCAAGGTGCGTTAGGCAGCGCACATGGGGTGCTGCAAGACAGCGGCGACCGGATCTATACCTATGTCGCTCCGGCGTTCGGCAGCGCGGGGCAAGTGGTTGGCGCGCTTATGGTCGTCGCCGATGTGCAAGACGTCGAGCAAACCTGGCGGGGCAGCACCGAAGCTGTGTTCTTTATCGATGCAAACGGGGTTGTTTTTATTTCGAACCGTTCGGACCTGTTGTTCTGGCAGCGTTTGAACGGGCAGCAGGGATTGACGCCACCGGACGGAGCGTCGCTTGATTTTGCGTCAACGCGGGTCGGAGGGCATGAGTTGTGGCGGTTGGGGTGGGGGCGATACTTCCCACGCCGGGCGCTGCATCTGACGCTGGCTTTGCCGGTGATCGACATGACAGCTGAGGTTCTGGTGGATGTTGCGCCTGCGCGGCGTCTGGCCGGGCTGCAGACAGCAGCGGTGGCTGCGATCTGCTTTGCGTTTGGTGCGCTATTGTTCTTGGCGTCGGAGCGTCGCCGTACCTTGTCCGAAGCGAATGCCGTGCTGGAAAGCCGGGTGGCGCAACGTACGCGTGATCTGACGCTGGCGAACTCGGCACTCAGGCGCGAGGTGACCGAGCGGCAGGAGGCCGAAGCAGCGCTGAAACAGGCGCAGGCGGATCTGGTGCAGGCAGGCAAACTGAGCGCACTTGGGAAGATGTCCGCCGGGATCAGCCATGAGCTGAACCAGCCCCTTATGGCGATCCGCCAATTTGCGGACAATGGCTCGGCTTTTCTGGAGCGTGGGAAAGGCGAGAAAGCGGGCGAGAATCTGGGCCGGATCTCGGAAATGGCGGCGCGCATGGCGCGGATCATCAAGAACCTGCGGGCATTCGCGCGCAATGAAAGCGAGCCGATGGACTGTGTTGATCTGGTGCAGGTGCTGAACGCGGCAGTGGAATTGACCGAGCCCCGGCTGCGGGACGAGGATATAGCTTTGGACTGGTCGCCACCCGATGCTGCGGTTTACGCCTGGGGGGGCGAGGTGCGGTTGGGGCAGGTGTTTGTGAACCTGATCAACAACGCGGCGGATGCGATGGCGGATCAGGCCGTCCGCCGGATATCGATCCGCCTCTCCAAGGGGACGCGCATTCGTGTGTCGGTGCGCGACACCGGACCGGGTATCGCCGATCCTGACCGGGTGTTCGAGCCTTTCTATACGACCAAAACCGTAGGAAGCTCGGAAGGAATGGGGCTGGGCTTGTCGATCTCTTATGGCTTGGTGCAGAGCTTTGGGGGCGATATCCGGGGTACGAATACGCGGGACGGTGCCGAGTTTACCGTTGAGCTTGAACCATATGACAAGGACAAGGTCGCATGATCCGTAAGGTTCTTTTGGTGGATGACGACTCGGCTGTGCGCGAGGCCCTGGCCCAGACGCTGGAACTGGCCGAGTATGAGCCGGTCTCCGTAGGGTCTTTTGTGGCCGCGAAGGATCATATCCGGCGCGATTTTGAAGGTGTGATCGTTTCAGATATTCGGATGCCGGGCCGCGACGGATTTCACCTGCTGAGCTATGCGCGCGAAGTAGACCCTGAGCTGCCAGTGGTTTTGCTGACCGGCGAGGGCGATATTCCGATGGCGGTGCAGGCGATGGGGCAGGGCGCCTTCGACTTTCTAGAAAAACCGTGTGCCGCCGCTGATCTGTTGTCGGTTCTTGAACGAGCAATCGGCGTACGTGCTGAAACTGTGGCGTTGCGCCAGCAAAGAAGCGAGCTTGAACGCGGTGACCCTGCGGCCCGGATGTTGTTTGGGCTGTCGGATCAGGCCGAAGCCCTGCGCGAACGTGTACGCGTTGTGGCACGGACCCGGGCCGAGGTTTTGGTGACCGGACCTGCGGGCAGCGGGATTTCGAAAGTGGCAGAGGTGGTGCATCTGATGTCGCCGGTCGGGCAGGGACCGTTTGTAAAGCGACCAGCCGCTGGCCTGACATCCGAAGAATTGCGAAAGGGATACGAGGATGCTTCGGGCGGATCACTGTTTCTGGACGAGGTTTCGGCGTTGTCGGATGCAACGCAATACGCAACGCTCGAGTTGATCGAGCAGGGGGCGGATGCACGCATTATCGCCGGTACAACTGCGGATTTGTCCGATCTGGCGGCGCAGGGGCGGTTCAATGCGGATCTATTCTATCGCCTCGATGTGATGCGGGTGCGCATTCCGTCGCTTTCTGAACGGCCCGAGGATATTCCGGTGATCTTCAGACACTATGTGGCACAGGCGGCCGAGCAGGCCGGGATCGCCGAGCCAGAGGTGACGCCTGAGCACCTTGCCTCGCTGATGGCGCAGGATTGGCCGGGTAATGCGCGCTCTCTTATGTCGGCGGCGATGCGTTTTGTCCTGGGCATGCCAGAGGAGGTCGCCCAAGCCGCGGATCTGGGGCTAAGTGAGCAGTTGGCGCGGGTTGAGCGTTCCTTGTTGATTGCGGCTTTGGGGCGACACAATGGCAAGGCGGCCGAGGCGGCGAAGGCGCTGAAGCTGCCGCGCAAGACCTTTTATGATCGGCTGGCACGCTACAACATTCGGCCCGAGGATTATCGACGGTAACCGCCCTCTGCCGTTCGGCCAGCAGGATCAAACGATCAAACCCCCTTGGGGCGCGCAGCCCGACGAAGCACGTCATCGGAACGCCAGGTTGGAAGAAACGATTCGTATTCAGTGATTCGAAGAGTGTGCGGAATTTCGCACAGGGCACGTGATCGTTGTGCGAGATTCCGCACATCTTTCGGTGCAGGACGCCATGGCACGGTTTCGGGCAGTGCTCAGGTCTCTGAAATATATACATATTTATCGCTGCGCTGCGCGACGCAACAATTTCTTGAGCGCGCAGGGGCGATTCGGTTCACTTCGCTGCACAGGGCGCCGTTTGGGCGTCGAACGGAAGTTTCAAGGAAGTCTGGGAGGACAAAACTGATGAAATTCCTGGCAACAGCCGCAACGGCGCTTGCGCTGAGTGTGACCGCAACGGCAGGCATGGCCGCTTGTGATGATGGCGAAATCGTCGTCAAGTTCGCGCATGTGACAAACACTGACAAACACCCCAAGGGCATCGCCGCTTCGCTGCTGGAACAGCGCGTCAATGACGAGATGAATGGCGTCATGTGCATGGAGGTGTTCCCGAACTCGACCCTCTATAACGATGACAAAGTGCTTGAGGCGATGCTGCAAGGCGACGTCCAACTGGCCGCGCCTTCGCTGTCGAAGTTCGAAAAGTTCACCAAGCAGTTCCGCCTGTTCGACCTGCCGTTCATGTTCAAGAACATCGACGCTGTGGATGCGTTCCAGGCCTCGGCTGAAGGTCAGGCGATGAAGGACAGCATGCAGCGCCGCGGTCTGCAAGGGCTGGCTTTCTGGCACAACGGTATGAAACAGATGTCAGCCAACCAGCCACTGGTTGAGCCGACCGATGCGGATGGCCTGAAATTCCGCGTGCAGTCCTCGGACGTGCTGGTGGCCCAGATGGAAGCCATTGGCGGCAGCCCGCAGAAGATGGCCTTCTCGGAAGTTTACGGCGCACTGCAGCAGGGCGTTGTGGACGGACAGGAGAATACCTGGTCGAACATCTACGGCAAGAAGTTCTTCGAAGTGCAGGACGGCATCACCGAAACCAACCACGGCATCATCGATTATCTGGTTGTGACGTCGGTTGACTGGCTGGACAGCCTCGACCCGGAGGTGCGGGAACAGTTCCTGACGATTCTGGCCGAAGTGACCGACACCCGGAACAAAGAAGCCTTTGCTGTGAACGAAGCCGCCAAAGCGTCGATCACTGAGGCGGGCGGCATCATCCGTCAACTGGATCCTGAACAGCGTCAGGCTTGGGTCGACGCGATGAAGCCCGTTTGGGACAAGTTCGCGGACGACGTAGGCCAGGACAAGATTGACGCCGCGCAGGCGATCAACGCCGGGTTCTGATCCCGGATCAGGCCGCGCATCAGGGACTGGGGAGTTGTCGATGCGCGGGCCGGGCGGGCCGTCTAGGGCCCGCCCCCAACAAATCATCACCAAAAATGTGGGGACAGAGAGATGTCTGGTGCGAAACCCGGCCAAGGCGGGCTGATCGACCATATCGAAGAGACGATGATCGCGCTGCTCTTGGGCGTGATGACAGTCGTAACGTTCGCCAACGTCATTGCGCGTTTTGTTTTTAACTCCAATATCTTGTGGGCGCTTGAGTTGACCGTGTTCACCTTTGGCTGGCTGGTGCTGCTGGGGGCATCATATGCGGTCAAAAAACACGCGCATCTGGGTGTGGACGCGATCCTGAACATGCTGGCTCCGGCACCGCGCCGGATTCTGGCACTAATTGCTGTGGCCTGTTGTCTGGTGTTTTCGTTGCTGCTGCTCAAGGGGTCGTATGACTATTGGGCGGTCTTTGCCGACCTGCCGCCGACCTCTGGTCGCTGGTTCCCAACCGGGTTCGATTCCGGCGCGCGCAGTCAGAGCTTCTATGAGGTCGACGACATCCCCATGGTCGCACCCCTGCGTTTTCTCGAGGACCTGATCAACTATGGCGAGGCGTATGAGAAAATCCCGAAAGTCATTCCCTATCTGGTTCTGCCGGTGTCGATGCTGCTGCTGGTGATCCGGTTCACGCAAGCTGCAGTACAAATCTGGCGCGGCGAAACAGACCGCCTTGTCGCCAGCCACGAAGTCGAGGACGAGATCGAAGAAGTCCGCGCTCAGCAAGGAGAGCATAACTGATGGACGTTGTACTTCTATTCTCGATGGTCATCGGCCTGCTGCTGATCGGTGTGCCGATTGCGGTGGCGCTTGGTCTCAGCTCGACCCTGTTCCTGCTGATTTATTCCGACAGCTCTCTGGCCTCAGTTGCGGGCACGCTGTTTGAGGCGTTCGAGGGGCACTTCACCCTGTTGGCGATCCCGTTCTTCATCCTGGCATCGTCCTTCATGACGACCGGCGGGGTGGCACGTCGGATCATCCGCTTCTCGATCGCCTGCGTGGGGCATCTGCCCGGTGGTCTGGCGATTGCGGGCGTGTTTGCCTGTATGCTGTTTGCTGCTCTGTCGGGCTCGTCCCCGGCCACGGTGGTTGCCATCGGTTCCATCGTCATCGCAGGCATGCGTCAGGTGGGCTATTCCAAGGAATTCGCCGCCGGCGTGATCTGTAACGCGGGTACACTGGGTATCCTGATCCCGCCATCCATCGTGATGGTCGTCTACGCCGCCGCTGTTGAGGTGTCGGTCGGACGGATGTTCCTTGCGGGTGTTATTCCGGGCCTGATGGCCGGTCTGATGCTGATGATCACCATCTACGTCATGGCCAAGGTCAAGAACCTGCCCAAGGGTGATTGGAAAGGCTGGGGTGAGATCTTTGTCTCTGCCCGCGAAGCCGGTTGGGGGCTGTTCCTGATCGTGATCATCCTTGGCGGTATTTACGGGGGCATCTTTACCCCGACCGAGGCCGCTGCGGTTGCTGCTGTCTATGCCTTCTTCATCGCGAGCTTTGTCTACAAGGACATGGGGCCGCTTAGCACCGCGGAAGGGTCACCGAACCTGCCGCTGCTCAAAAAGCCCCATGCGTTGGTCACGGCCTTCTTCCATCCCGATACCAAGCACACGCTATTCGAGGCGGGCAAGCTAACCGTTACTCTGTTGTTCGTGATCGCAAACGCGCTGATCCTAAAGCACGTGCTGACGGACGAGCAGGTACCACAGCACATCGCCAGCGCCATGCTATCGGCGGGTCTGGGTCCGGTGACCTTCCTGATCGTGGTGAACGTGATCCTGCTGATCGGTGGTCAGTTCATGGAGCCCTCGGGCCTGCTGGTGATCGTGGCGCCCTTGGTGTTCCCGATTGCCATCGAGCTGGGTATCGACCCGATCCATCTGGGTATCATCATGGTCGTCAACATGGAGATCGGGATGATCACGCCTCCGGTCGGGTTGAACCTGTTCGTGACCTCGGGCGTCGCGGGCATGCCTATGATGAGCGTTGTGAAGGCGGCACTGCCGTTCCTGGCGGTTCTGTTCGTCTTCCTGATCATGGTTACTTACATCCCGTGGATATCGACCTTCCTGCCCAACACCTTCATGGGGCCGGAAATCATAACCAATTAGACCACTCAAATCGAGCAGTGAGACCGGGCAGAGCAATCTGCCCGGTTTTTCTTTGCTGCCTTGTATTGCGCTGTATAGCTCTTATCTCAGCCCCAGAGGACGACCTCAGCCATCATGGATGATCTTTCAGGACGACCTGAAACAAGCGTGAGGTTGTCTTATGCCCTGGATATTGTTGTTGTTCGCTGGCCTGCTGGAAATCGTGTGGGCCGTAGCCATGAAACAAACCGCTGGTTTCACCCGGCTGTGGCCGACTGCGATCATGGGTGTTTCCATGATAGGCTCTTTCGGGTTGCTGGCCATGGCGATGCGGGATCTGCCTTTGGGCACCGCCTACACCATTTGGACCGGCATCGGTGCCGTCGGCGCGTTCACGGTCGGCATCTTGTTTCTGGGCGAAGCTCTGACCCCGATGCGCGTCTTTGCGGCTGTGCTGATTGTCAGTGGCCTTGTCGTCATGAAACTTGCCTGAGCGTTGACGGATACACTCGCGTCGGGCAGCGTGTCAGGGCCATTCAAAGGATAGCCGCCCATGTTGACCGACGCTGATACCCGCCTGTTGTGTATCGCCTATGCCGAGGCGTTGAGGTCATCATCGCTGATGACGCAGACTGGTATCGCCCTGATGAAGCGCTTTGTCGCTGAAAAGCCCGATCTCTGGGCCGAAGACATCGCTGAATAGTCTCGCCTGCGTCAGGCGTTCTCGAGCGCCTGAATGATGCCCGAGAAATCGCTTGCCTTCAGACTTGCACCGCCAACCAAAGCGCCATCCACATTCGACACTGCAAATATCTCTGCTGCGTTGCCGGGTTTTACCGACCCGCCATAAAGCAGGCGCACCGAACGACCCACGCCTTCACCAAAACGACGTTCGAGCCGTGCGCGGATGAAATCATGCACCTCGCCGATCTCTTCCAATGTGGGAACCTTGCCGGTGCCTATGGCCCAGATCGGTTCGTATGCAACGACCAGGTTCTCGCCTGTGGATTGATCAGGGATCGAGCCTGACATCTGCCCGCCAATGATATCCAGCGTATTGGCGGCTTCGCGCTGTTCGAGGCTTTCGCCAACGCAGATGATCGCTTTCAGGCCTGCGTCCATTGCCGCGCGTGCCTTGGCGCGAATGTCTTCATTGTGTTCGCCGTGGTCCTCGCGGCGCTCGGAATGCCCCAGGATTACAGCCGAGGCGCCGGCGTCGACCAGCATATCGGCGCTCAGATCGCCTGTATGTGCGCCTGAAACCGCTGCGTGGCAGTCCTGACCACCGACAGCGATACCAGAGGCGCCAACCACATCATGGGCGCGGTGCAGTAGGGTTGCGGGGGGACAGATCAGGATATCAATTGGTGCCGAGGGGTGCAGGGCAGCAAGTTTTTTAAGCTCGGTCAGCGCGTCGCTCGTCCCATTCATTTTCCAGTTGCCTGCCGCCAGTTTGCGCCGCATCGCCAGCCCTCCGCGTGATCCGTTCTGCATTTCGGATATCACCCTCGGGCAAGGCTTACAATTGCGGTTGCAGTCTGCGCGCGCTACGGACAGATTGCGCGGGAAAAGACAGAGGGTGACATGATAGAGAACCTTGATCTCGCTACACTGGATCAACGCGATCCGGCGGAATTGGCAAAGCTGAAAGATGCTGTCGGGCGGGTCGGCTTTCTGACCGTCACGAACACGGGCCTCGGGCCGCAACGAGTGTCAGACGTCATCGCGGCCTATCGGTCTTTCTTTCAACAACCCATTGCCATCAAATGTGCCGTGGACATGGCGGCAACCGGTTCGAATCGCGGCTGGGGGGCATCGCAGTCCGAACAGGTCGATCCCGAGGCCAATCCCGACTACAAAGAAGTGTTCGATTGTGGATATGAGCTGCCGCCCGGCGATCCATATGCGGAGCGCGCGCTCGGCGTATATGCACCCAATCTTTGGCCTGATATTGAGGATTTCCAAGAGGTTATCCAAGCCTATTATACTGACGCTTGCGCCGTTGCGATGCGCGTGCTGCGGGCGATTGCTGTGGCGCTTGGTCAGGATGAGCGCAGCTTTGATGACGCCTTCGATACGCCCATGGCGCTGCTGCGTGGCAACTTTTACCCACAACGCCCTGATTGGGCAGGGAAAAAGGACTTTGGTATTGCCGCGCATACGGATTACGGCTGCCTGACTTTGTTGGCCACAGATGGTCAGCCGGGTTTGGAAGTACGCATGCCCGACGGCACTTGGCAAGCGGTCAAGGCCGAGCCGGGCCAGTTCATCATCAACTTCGGCGAAATGCTGGAATTCTGGACGGCTGGCGAGGTCAAGGCAACGTTGCACCGGGTGAAGGGCGGCGCGGCTGAGCGGATTTCGGTGCCTTTGTTCTTCAACCCGTCATACGACACCAATGTCGCGCCGCCGGGCTCAGGGCAGGTGATCCGCGCAGGCGATCACCTGACGCGCCGCTTTAACGAGACCTATGTGCATCTTCAGGCAGCGCCTTAGCGCTGCGCCGCAAGGGTCTCGTCAAATTTGATGGATTCTCCGCAGCCGCATGCATCGACCACGTTGGGGTTGCGGAACTTGAAGCCGGATTCCAGTAACGAGACCTCATAATCGATCTCGGTTCCGAACAGGAACATCTGGGCCATCGGGGCGATCATCACGCGTGCGCCGTCCTGTTCGACGACTTCGTCGTTCGAGTCAGCCTCGTCGACATAGTCCATGGTATATTCCATGCCTGCGCAGCCGCCTTTCTTGACGCCAATGCGCAAACCGGCATGGCCGCCGGATTGCATAAGCCGAACAATCTGTTGGGCGGCTTTATCTGTCAGTGTCACGGCTTGTTTGCCGGGGATGCCAAACATGATGGACTCCGTTTTCGCACGTTACCTCCAATTTAAGGCCGAGAGGCGTCGGGCTCAAGGGACTGTTGTTCAAATCCTGCGCCAGCGCCGGGTTGTCACATGGGGGCACAACGCATTAGCGTGACGGCAGAGCCTGAAACGGCTGGGATATATGCAGAGAGGTACGGATCGATGGCAGTGCAGAACCAAGCTGGAACCTGTGTTTTGATCGCCACGGTTTTGTGCGCGTGGACGCAAGCGGCGATAGCCGGGGACGAGGAAAAGCGACATCCCGTGAATTGTGCCACTGCGCCCGGAGACCTTCGAGCGATTGCGGTAGAGAAGAAGCACGCCGAAGATCAACAGCTTGAGGGGGTCGTCTCGATCCTGCCTGCGGGCGCGTTGCTAGGCCTGATCACCGGGACCGAGCAGAAACATCTCGAAATGCTCTCGGGTGACTATGTGAAAGAACTGGATGCGCGGGCGGCTCAGATCAAATCGACTTGCGGGCTGCAGTAAGGTGCAGGAAAAAAGACCGCCCTCGGGCAAGGGCGGTCTGATATCCGGGTTTGTTCTTTGGGGACGGCGAACGAGTCATGGCCCGGAAAGTCGGCACGGCGGGGATCGCCCTACCTTCGCCGCAACTTTGGCGGGCGTTCATGTCAGAAAGCCAAAGGATTGGTAACAAACGCATGACCGTTTCGCGACAAACGGCAAAAATCAGAAAACAGATGTTCAGATTACATGAAGCCAAGCTCAAGACGGGCTTCGTCCGACATCATTTCCATGCCCCAAGGGGGTTCCCATGTCAGTTCTACGTCGACTTCTTTGACGCCCGCCACGGGTTCTATGGCCTCGACGATCCAGCCCGGCATCTCGCCAGCGACGGGGCAACCCGGCGCGGTCAGGGTCATGATCACTTTGACGGCGTTTTCGCCAGTGATATCGATCGTGTAGATCAGACCGAGGTCATAGATATTGACCGGAATCTCGGGGTCAAACACCGTCCGGCAGGCTTCGACCACCGGTTCGTAAAGCGGGTGATCGATGGTCGACGGCGCAATCAGTGGGCTGCCTTCGAACTGTTCGCTGGGGTGGGTCATTGAAGCCTCGGGTCTGTTACCTGAGAAATTATATAGGGAAAGTGCCGGGCAGCGTCCAGAGGTGCCGTTGCACCTGTTTCAGACCTCTTGCCCGATCAATCGTTTATATCGTGGTTGAACGTTTTGACCTGACCATGCGGCAGGGCGAACATCCGGCGCAGGACCAGCCACGCGACCAATGACAGGACGGCAAAGATCAACAGCAAAACCGGCAACGAAGGGGCAAGGCCGGGGATCAGCAACAGCAGGCCGGTGATGGCCGCGCCGATGGCGAAGCCCAGAAATATGAAGCCCGGCAGGGCAACTTCAAGGATGGCCAGAGCAAGTGCTCCGGCCAGCCAGATCCACCATGTCAGCCAGAAAGGATCGGCCATCATTTGCCTCCTTTGAGCATGTTAAACGCATTGCCAAAGGCTTCAAGCGCGTTGGCGGGCACAACGATGGTTTGCGATCCGGTGCCGTTGCCCAAGGCATTCAGGGCCTCGACCTGTTTCAACGCCACCTGGTATTGTGCGGCCTCCAGCCCGTTATCCTGAATGGCCTTGGCCACGACCTGAGTCGCATAAGCCTCGGCCTCGGCCTCGATGCGGCGGGCTTTGGCGGTCTGTTCGGCGGCGTAAAGCTCGGCGTCGGCCTGCAGCTCGACGGCACGCTTCTGGCCCTCGGCCTCGGTCACCTGCGCACGGCGCGCGCGTTCGGCGTTCAACTGCTGCAGCATCGCATCACGGGTGGCCTGATCGAGGTTCACATCCAGAATCTCGGCGCGGGTCACTTCGATGCCCCAGTCATCGACGGCGGTTTCAACACTTTCCTGAATACGTTCAATCAGTTGCGCGCGGTTCGACTGCACCTCGTCCAGATCCATCTTGCCGATTTCGGCACGGACGATACCGGCTACTGTGGTCGCAATCGCGCCATCCACGTCACGGATACGATAGACCGTCTTTTCAGGTTCCAGAATCCGGTAAAACACAGATGTATCGATCTGCACCAGAACGTTGTCCTTGGTGATGGCGTCCTGCGTCGCGTTGGGCAATTGACGTTCAAGAATAGATATCTTGTGACGCGCAACATCCAGAAAAGGAACAATAAAGTTGATGCCGGGCCCGAGGACCGAGTGCAGACGCCCGAACCGTTCAACCACGTATTTCTCGGATTGAGGCACGATCTTGATGCCCTTGAAGATGACAATGGCAACCAGTGCCGCTGCCAGCAGATAGATGATATTGGATGTAAGCAGTCCGATAATCTGGTCTTCGATCATACTGTCCTCTATTTTTGTGTACTATAGTATACATTTGGGGATTGAGTCGCCCGATTTCAACTCTGGTATGGATTGTGGGGCTCAAAATGCAAATCTTTGAAGGCGTTTATGTGGCGTGGAATTTTCGCGCTGTGTCCACTTTGCATCCCGTGCGTGTTTGCGATATCGGGCCGGGATGAAACTGATCATAGACACGGACCCTGGCATCGACGACGCAATGGCAATCGCCTATGCCGCCGCAGCCACCGAGATTGACCTGATCGGCCTGACAACCGTATTCGGCAACACCCATGTCCACCAATCCAGCCGCAACGCGCGGTTTTTGGCAGACAAGCTGGGGCTGAACATCCCTGTGGCCGAGGGCGCGCCCTTTGCGCGCGGTGAGACAACGCATGCCCCGTCCGAGCGTGTGCACGGCCCAGAGGGTTTTGGCGATCTCACCGATATTCGCGAAGTCGGCCAGAATCACGCGCTGCCTGCGGCTGAGTTCCTTGTAGAAATGGCGCGGACCCATCGCCAAGAGCTGGTTGTATGTGCTGTGGGCCCGCTGACCAACATCGCGGATGCGATGCGGCTTGATCCCGAGTTTGCGGGCAACCTTGGTAAGCTGGTGATCATGGGCGGGGCCGTATTCTGCGCTGGAAACATCACCGAACATGCCGAGGCGAACATCTATCACGATGCCAAAGCCGCGGATGAGGTCTTTGCCGCGCCGCCACCCACGGTTTTGGTGGGTTTGGATGTGACGCTGAAAACGCTCTACGAAACCGCCGATTTTGAGGCTTTGGCCCTGCGCGCGCCTGATATGGGCGGCTTTCTGCGTGACATATCGCGCTTCTATCTGAAGTTCTACAAAGAGGTCGGCGGGCTTGAGGGCTGTGGCCTGCATGATTCAACCGCAGTGATTGCCTGCACGCATGAGCCGATGTTCGAGATGGTAGAAACCGGTTTGCAAGTGGCGTTGGACGGCCCCGAGATCGGCGCGACGCGACCTGACCCCGCGCGGCCGCCGGTGCGTGTGTGTCGGGATGTGGATGGGGCAGGGGTCGTGCATCTGTTTACGGAACGCGTGGCCTCGCTGCCCTGACGGGTTGCAATGCCCATGTAGATCGGGCAAAGCCTGCCCGGTTCAGCGACCCAAGGCGATGACATGACCCAACGATTTTCTTTTGATCTGAAAGCCACCGATGGCAAGGCCCGCACAGGTGTGATCAACACCCCGCGTGGCGAGGTGCGAACACCAGCGTTCATGCCTGTCGGTACGGCTGCAACAGTCAAGGCGATGATGCCGGAAAGTGTGCGGGCTACGGGTGCCGATATCCTGCTGGGTAACACCTATCACCTGATGCTGCGCCCCACGGCCGAGCGGATCGACCGTTTGGGCGGGTTGCACAAGTTCATGAACTGGGATCGCCCCATCCTGACGGATTCAGGTGGGTTTCAAGTCATGTCCCTTGCCGGTTTGCGGAAACTGACCGAGAAGGGCGTGACCTTCAAATCTCATGTCGATGGGTCCAAGCACGAGCTAACGCCGGAACGGTCGATGGAAATCCAGCGTTTGCTGGGTTCGGACATCGTGATGTGCTTTGACGAATGCCCGGCGCTGCCTGCCGACCGCGATCGGATCGCCAGTTCGATGCGGCTGTCGATGCGATGGGCCGAGCGCTCGCGTGAGGCGTTTGGCGATCGTCCGGGCCACGCGTTGTTCGGTATCATGCAGGGTGGGCTGGAACAGGACCTGCGCGCGGAAAGCGCCGAGGCGCTGAAGGCCATCGGATTCGAGGGCTACGCCATCGGCGGTCTGGCCGTGGGCGAGGGGCAGGAGGCCATGTTCGACTGTCTCGACTATGCACCCGACTATCTGCCCACCGACAAGCCGCGTTACCTGATGGGGGTCGGCAAGCCCGATGACATCGTCGGCGCGGTGGCGCGTGGGGTCGACATGATGGATTGCGTGCTGCCGTCGCGGTCGGGGCGGACGGGACAGGTGTTCACGCGGTACGGCGTGGTCAATATCAAGAACGCCCGACATGCCGACGACCCACGCCCGCTGGATGAACACTGCAGCTGCCCCGCATGCTCGAATTACTCCCGCGCCTATCTGCATCATGTGTTTCGCTCGAACGAGATGATCTCGGGGATGCTGCTGACGTGGCACAACCTGCATTACTTTCAGGAGATCATGCAGGGAATGCGCGACGCGATCACCTCGGGCACCTTCGCCGAGTGGCAGGCGCAGTTTCACGCGCAACGGGCGCAGGGCGATATCGAGCCGGTTTAACCGGGCTCTGCGTCTCTTCTATGCGATAACGCTTTGCTGAGTACTCGTTGGATCAGCCTGATCGAAAGCAATACGCTTGCGATCAACAACGGCAAAGCGATCGGCCAGAGATACAGTATCAAGTGACCGAAATAGAGTAAAAAGGCTTCCCATTCTATAAAGGCGGTCAGAATCAAGAGCACCAGAACGATGGTGGAGAGTGCGCCCAGAGCATCAAGCACTAAGCTTTTTACCTGAGAATCCGGGACTATGGGTGGTGTTTCGGTTTCTTTGTCGTTTTGAAACCATCTCATGCGAATGAAACGGATCGGAAGGACGCAAATGCCAAGCAATATCACCTCTTTGGTGTAGATCGGTAGTTTGACCAGAAGTACGGTTAGAAAAGCACACAGGATACACATCCCTATACGTCCGGACGGCCACCCGATTGACCACCTGATGCCAAAGGTCAAAAGCGCGGCAAGCGGTAAGTACAAAGCGATAAATATCAACAATAAATGAGGATTTTCGATGAATATCATTGAGCTATATTTGGATTTTAAACCTGCTGCAGCGAAGTGAGTGTGCAATGGCGAGGCTACACACCATAAAGTTGTGAAGTCAACATGGCCGTCTGACTACATCGAACTGATACCGCGGTGGCGCAGTAGGTTTTTTTGTTCGATTTTATGCCGTGCGCCGGCCATAGAAGACAAATTCGGTGGATATGTTCCAAGGACGCCTTGCAGTCGCCAAATCCTCGGGTCATGCTACTTCACGACGTAAGGCGATGAGGTTGAAATGGGGAAACAGGTGCCCCACCTTTATCGTCCAAACAGGAGACGGCCAAGGGTTGCCTGGATCAGGGACCGGTGTCGTCTTGCCAATGATAAGGATAGAGCATGCAAGAGCCTCTGAATTCCTCATACCCCGTCCTGCCGTTGCGCGACATCGTGGTGTTTCCGCATATGATCGTGCCGCTGTTCGTGGGCCGAGACAAATCGGTCCGCGCGCTGGAAGAGGTGATGCAGGATGACAAGCAAATTCTGTTGTCCAGCCAGATGGATCCCAGCGATGATGACCCGGATATTGACGGGATCTACCGCTCGGGCGTGCTGGCCAATGTGCTGCAGCTGCTGAAGCTGCCCGATGGCACTGTTAAGGTGCTGGTCGAAGGGCAGGCACGGGTGCAGATCACCGAGTTCCTTGAGAACGAACAGTTTTTCGAGGCCCGGGCCGAATATCTGACCGAAATCCCCGGTGATGTGACCACCACCGAAGCCTTGCTGCGCAGCGTCGCCGATGAGTTCGAGCGCTATGCCAAAGTGCGCAAGAACATCCCCGAAGAAGCGCTGGCTGCAGTCGGTGAGACCACCGAGCCCGCGAAGCTGGCCGACCTTGTGTCGGGTCATCTGGGCATCGAGGTTGAGCAAAAGCAGGAACTGCTTGAGACGCTCTCGGTCAGTGAGCGGCTTGAGAAGGTCTATGGCCTGATGCAGGGTGAAATGTCGGTTCTGCAGGTCGAGAAGAAGATCAAGACCCGCGTCAAAACCCAGATGGAGAAGACGCAGCGTGAGTATTATCTGAATGAGCAGATGAAGGCCATTCAGAAGGAGCTGGGCGACGGCGAGGACGGCAGTAACGAAGTTGCCGAACTGGAAGCCAAGATCGTTGAGACCAAACTGTCGAAAGAAGCGCGCGAGAAGGCCGAAGGTGAGCTGAAGAAGCTCAAGAATATGTCGCCCATGTCGGCTGAGGCCACAGTGGTGCGCAACTATCTGGACTGGATCCTGTCGCTGCCGTGGGGCACCAAGTCCCGCGTCAAAAAGGACCTGGGTCGCGCGCAGGACATTCTGGACGCCGATCACTATGGGCTTGAGAAGGTCAAAGAGCGGATCGTTGAGTATCTGGCTGTTCAGCAACGCTCGAAAAAGCTGAAAGGCCCGATCCTGTGCCTTGTCGGCCCTCCGGGCGTGGGTAAAACCTCACTTGGCAAATCGGTTGCCAAAGCCACGGGGCGCGAGTTCATTCGCATCTCGCTGGGCGGTGTGCGCGACGAGTCCGAAATTCGGGGTCACCGCCGGACTTACATTGGCTCGATGCCCGGTAAGATCATTCAGGCGCTGAAAAAGGCGAAAACCACGAATCCGCTGATCTTGTTGGATGAAATCGACAAGATGGGGCAGGACTTCCGTGGTGACCCGGCCTCGGCGATGCTTGAGGTGCTCGACCCTGAACAGAACAGCACGTTCATGGATCACTACCTTGAGGTCGAATATGACCTGTCCAACGTGATGTTCCTGACCACGTCGAACAGCTACAATATGCCTGGGCCTCTGCTGGACCGGATGGAGATCATCCCGCTGGCCGGTTACACCGAAGAGGAAAAATCCGAGATCGCCAAGCAGCACCTGATCAGCAAACAGGTCAAAAACCATGGCCTAAAAGCCAAGGAGTTTGAGCTGACCGATGAGGCGCTGCAGTCGATCATCCGCACTTATACCCGCGAGGCGGGGGTGCGGAACCTCGAACGTGAGATCGCCAAAGTGGCGCGGAAGTCGCTGACCAAGATCATCAAGAAAGAGGCTGACTCGGTTACCGTGACGCCCGACAATCTTGATGATTTCCTTGGGGTGCCCAAGTTCCGCTATGGTCTGGCCGAGCAGGACGATCAGGTTGGTGTCGTGACCGGTCTGGCGTGGACGTCGGTTGGGGGAGACCTTCTGCATATCGAAGCGCTGAAGCTGCCCGGCAAAGGCCGGATGAAGACCACGGGTAAGCTGGGCGATGTGATGAAGGAATCCATCGACGCGGCCTCGTCTTATGTGCGGTCGATCTCGCCCCAGATCGGGGTGAAGCCGCCTCAGTTCGACAAGATCGATATCCACGTGCACGTGCCGGATGGCGCAACGCCCAAAGACGGTCCGTCGGCGGGTCTGGCGATGGTGACGTCAATTGTCTCGGTCCTGACCGGTATTCCGGTGCGCAAGGATATTGCGATGACCGGCGAGGTCTCATTGCGCGGGAACGCGATGCCGATCGGCGGATTGAAGGAAAAACTGCTGGCCGCGTTGCGCGGTGGTATCAAGACCGTTCTCATTCCCGAGGAGAATGAAAAGGATCTGGCTGATATCCCGGACAATGTGAAGGAAGGGCTTGAGATCATCCCGGTCAAGCATGTTTCAGAGGTGCTGGAGCATTCATTGCTTCGCAAACCTGACCCGATTGAGTGGGACGAAGCTGCCGAGGAAGCCGCAGCTGCAGCGGCGCAATCTACAGACAGTAGCGGCCTGTCCGCGACGGCGCACTAAGTTCAGAGAGGCGGGCTTTGCCCGCCTTTTTGATTTGGCTGGATGATACGATGGCTATGCCCAGTGTTTTGGGAAAGGCTTTGGCCGATTTGGGGCTCATATCAAAACCGGTGGCATCAAAAATGCACCTCCGATACAATCTATATCCGCATTTGCAAATTCAGCGGTATTGTAAACAATCTGCCGCTCTTGAGGCTCGCGACGGTTTCGTAGGTCAGAAGCCTTAAATAACCCGAAGTTACAGGTTGACTGCGGCGACCAAAGTAAACTCTGCTGGCGTTTTTGCTGACCTTACCGCCGGGGAAAAACCAAGCACCATCGCACAAAGCGCAGGAATTCCGATGGGTTTCTTCTGCGAACGTCGTGACGAATTTTGGGCCATTTTTTTGGTTCTGGCACTGTGCAATTGCGCTTGTTATCCAGTTTGAACTCAGCGTTTAGCTTCTTACCCACCTTGGAACCGGCCAGATTTTTTTGCCTGAGCGGCAGTTTTGTTCTTAACTTGTTATGGTTATTTTGTGTGGTTTCTTTGTTCATGATATTCTCTATTCAATATCTCCGCTTCTTCGCTGCTTTCATCGTCGCCGTCACACATTGCGCTGGGGAAGCTTCACTTTTGTTCAACCGCGGCGAAGCGGGTGTTGATCTGTTCTTTGTGATTAGCGGTTTTGTGATTTACTTGGTCACGGAAAAGTCACGCGATACACCGCAAGCTTTTATCACTAAAAGATTTATCCGGGTAGCTTTACCCTACTATGTCCTACTCGCGTTCATTATATTCGACGAGGTGTATTTAGGCTGGACGAACGTAGATGATCGGCCACTTAATCTAAATGATGTTATACACTCGTTTCTGTTTGTTTTTGGCACAGAACCCAACGGAGTGTTCAGGCAACCTATTTATCCGATTGGCTGGACGCTCAACTACGAGATGTTCTTTTATGTCCTGATTGCTTTGTCGATACTGATTTCTCGACGTTATCGTCTGCTACTGGCGTCCTCGGCAATAGTAGGCTCGGCTGTGTTGCTCTGGATCATTCAGGCGGACGGCGGAATGCTCTACATGATGCAAAACCGAACTGCCATAGAATTCATCTATGGCATGCTAATTGCCTATTTCTACCTAAACAAGCGCGAAGCAATACTTGGGTTTCGGTTTTCCGTCCCGCTTGCAATTGTTGGAGCTTTGGTCGGTGCCGTGCTTCTTGTCTCCGGCCCTGAGATCCATCCTTACAGTAGTAGTCGGTTCATAACGACAGGGATCCCAGCAGCTATTCTAGTTGCTTCTTTGCTGGTGATTGAAATGGCAGGGCGCATGCCAAAAACCCAGTCGTTGTTTTACTTGGGCGGAGTGTCTTATTCGCTGTATCTGGTGCATCTGGTGGTTGCCGAGTTGTTTGTTCACTTTATTGGAATTGATGTCCTGCCGAGCCCGGTCTACGCCGTGGTCGCAATGCTCACGGCGTCGATGATAGCGGCGATAGCTTTCCACCATTTGTGCGAAAAACCACTTCTGGATTTATCTCGGCGTGTGAGCACTTATATGTTGAGCGGAGATTTGCGGACACGAAAATCTTCCTAACACCCACATCCAGCGCTTTAGGCTAAGTCAAAGCGAGCAGTCTCTGGGTAGAAGATAAGGTCGTACTTCAAATCGCCTCAAAACACTTTCGATGCGGTTCGTCGCTTTCAAGACCACAAAGAGGCTTTAAAGTGCCTGGTAGCGATTTGTTTTGTCAGAAAATGCGTGGTGGGTGATAAGAGATTTGAACTCCTGACATCTTCGATGTGAACGAAGCGCTCTACCACTGAGCTAATCACCCGTGGGGTCGGCTCTTACAGTGAGATTGGGTGTTACGCAAGGCCATTTGCTGGTTCGCTAAGGGGCGTTCAGGAAAATATCGGTCTTGCGCAAAAAACTTGAAAACCCCGCTTGACGCTGCCCGACCGGGGCCATAATACACCCCAACGTTCAGCAATGAACGGGCAGTGGGCGGTTGTAGCTCAGTTGGTTAGAGTACCGGCCTGTCACGCCGGGGGTCGCGGGTTCGAGCCCCGTCAACCGCGCCATCGCTGCACTCCTTGGTCCAGGTCAAAGGCCACGAAAATAGATGCGCGGTTGTAGCTCAGTTGGTTAGAGTACCGGCCTGTCACGCCGGGGGTCGCGGGTTCGAGCCCCGTCAACCGCGCCATTTCCCCTCTCTTACAAAAATCAGCCCTGACATTCAGGCCGTGTCATGTTGTAGTGCCGCGAATCCAGCCGAGGGCCGCAGTGACCAGTTTGAACCGAGTGATCATGGCGCGGCGCAGCCGTCAGTGGATACGCGATCTGAACCCGCCAAAGCTGGATGCGATCGAGATTTCGGGGTCGTGGGGCAGCCAGTTTGGGTTCCGCAGCTACACGCAGGTCTGGCACAATCAGCACGACATCTGCGCTGGACCCGTGCTGGATAATCAGGGGCAGGTTCGCCAGTTCGATCTGGTTCTGGCCAATCAGGTCTGGGAACATCTGGACCGCCCCTTCGAGGCCACATTGAACGTGCAGGAGATGCTGCGCCCCGGCGGTTATTTCTGGCTGGCGGTACCGTTCTTCATACCGTTTCACGCCGCGCCGTATGATTGCACGCGCTGGTCCGAACGCGGGTTGCGCAATCTGTTGACCGAGTGTGGTTTCGACCCGGCACATATCCGGGCCGAGCAGTGGGGAAATCGGCAGGCGGCGCTGCGGAACCTCGAGCCCGACTGGCCTCCGGTCTATGATCCGGCGACGGATGATCTGGAAAACGATCCCGCCTTTCCGATTTGTGCCTGGGCGTTGGCGCGCAAATCCGACAGTTAAGCCGGGATGAACCGAAAATCCGCTTGTTCTCACTTTGTTCTAACTTTTTGGTTGGAGACTCGGGCTTGCTCGCCTATTTCTAGGTCGTTGGTTGTTGGGGGCCGAAATGGCTGAGCTGAAGAATATCGAGGTGCGCGGCGCGCGCGAGCATAACCTCAAGGGCATTGATGTGGATATCCCGCGGGATCAGCTGGTGGTGATCACCGGGCTGTCGGGTTCGGGCAAGTCCTCGCTGGCATTTGACACGATCTATGCCGAGGGCCAGCGCCGCTATGTCGAAAGCCTGTCAGCCTACGCGCGGCAATTCCTTGATATGATGGAAAAACCCGACGTCGATCACATCAGCGGGCTAAGCCCCGCGATCTCGATCGAGCAGAAGACAACCTCGAAGAACCCGCGTTCGACCGTGGGGACCGTGACAGAAATTTACGACTATTTGCGCCTGCTCTTCGCCCGCGCCGGAACGCCCTACAGCCCCGCCACCGGCGAGCCGATCGAGGCGCAGCAGGTGCAGGACATGGTCGACCGGATCATGACCATGGAGGAGGGGACGCGGGGTTACCTGCTGGCCCCCATCGTGCGCGACCGGAAGGGTGAATATAAGAAAGAGTTTCTGGAGCTGCGCAAGCAGGGCTTTCAGCGCGTCAAGGTGGATGGCGCATTCTACGAACTGGACGAGCCGCCGACGCTGGACAAGAAGTTCCGGCACGACATTGACGTGGTCGTCGACCGTCTGGTCGTGCGTGAGGGGATGGAAACCCGGTTAGCCGACAGCCTACGAACTGCTTTGGATTTGGCTGATGGGATCGCCATTCTGGAAACAGCGCCAAAGGAAGGCGACCCCGAACGGATCACGTTCAGCGAGAATTTTGCCTGTCCGGTCAGTGGTTTCACCATCCCTGAAATCGAGCCGCGCCTGTTCTCGTTCAACGCGCCCTTTGGGGCCTGCCCGGATTGCGACGGTCTGGGGGTTGAGCTGTTCTTTGACGAGCGGCTGGTGGTGCCCGACCAGACTCTGAAACTTTACGACGGCGCGTTGGCACCTTGGCGCAAAGGAAAATCCCCGTATTTCCTGCAGACCATCGAGGCCATCGCGCGTCATTACGAATTCGACAAGAACACGCCATGGAAGGACCTGCCCAAGAAGGTGCAAGAGGTTTTCCTGCGCGGCTCGGGCGATGAGGAAATCCAGTTCCGCTATGATGAGGGGGGGCGCGTCTATCAGGTCACCCGCAGTTTCGAGGGCGTGATCCCGAATATGGAGCGTCGCTATCGCGAAACCGACAGTGCCTGGATTCGTGAGGAATTCGAGCGGTATCAGAACAACCGCCCCTGTGGCACTTGCGACGGGTATCGCCTGCGGGCCGAAGCTCTGGCTGTGAAGATCGCCGGGCTGCATGTTGGGCAGGTTGTTGAGATGTCGATCCGCGAGGCTCTGGCCTGGATCGAGGGCGCGCCAAACCATCTGAGCGTGCAGAAGAATGAGATCGCACGGGCCATCCTCAAAGAGATCCGTGAGCGGCTTGGTTTTCTGAATAACGTGGGTTTGGAATACCTTACGCTATCACGCTCAAGTGGGACCTTGTCGGGTGGAGAAAGCCAGCGTATTCGGCTGGCCAGCCAGATCGGATCGGGCCTGACCGGGGTTTTGTACGTGTTGGACGAGCCGTCAATCGGGCTGCACCAGCGTGATAATGACCGGCTGCTGGGCACGCTCAAGAACCTGCGCGATCAGGGCAATACGGTCATCGTTGTCGAACATGACGAAGAAGCCATTCGCGAGGCGGATTATGTCTTCGATATCGGCCCGGGCGCTGGGGTGCATGGGGGGCAGGTGGTTAGCCACGGAACGCCGGATCAGGTCGCGGGGGACGCGGCCTCAATCACCGGTCAGTATCTGTCGGGCACGCGCGAAATTGCGGTCCCGTCCGAACGGCGCAAGGGCAAAAAGCACAAGGTGACCGTGGTCAAGGCGACGGGAAACAACCTCAAGACGGTCACGGCAGCCTTTCCGCTGGGCAAATTCGTCTGCGTCACAGGTGTTTCGGGCGGCGGAAAATCCACTCTGACGATCGAGACGCTGTTCAAGACCGCCTCGATGCGGTTGAACGGTGCGCGGCAAACGCCGGCTCCGTGTGAGACGATCAAGGGGCTGGAGCATCTTGACAAGGTGATCGACATTGATCAGCGCCCGATCGGACGGACTCCGCGTTCGAATCCAGCGACTTACACCGGGGCATTCACCCCGATCCGCGACTGGTTTGCCGGGTTGCCCGAGGCCAAGGCGCGCGGATACAAGCCCGGGCGGTTCAGCTTTAACGTCAAGGGTGGGCGGTGTGAGGCCTGTCAGGGCGACGGTGTCATCAAGATCGAGATGCACTTCCTGCCCGATGTCTATGTCACCTGCGAGACCTGCAAGGGCGCTCGGTACAATCGCGAGACGTTGGAGATCAAGTTCAAGGGCAAGTCCATCGCGGATGTGCTTGATATGACTGTGGAAGATGCGCAGGAGTTCTTTAAGGCCGTCCCCTCGATCCGAGACAAGATGGATGCGCTGGCCCGCGTCGGGCTGGGCTATATCAAGGTCGGTCAGCAGGCGACAACCCTTTCAGGCGGTGAGGCGCAGCGGGTGAAACTGTCGAAAGAGCTGTCCAAACGTTCGACCGGGCGAACACTTTACATTCTGGATGAGCCGACAACGGGGCTGCATTTCGAAGATGTGCGTAAGCTGTTGGAAGTGCTGCATGAACTGGTGGATCAGGGCAACACTGTCGTGGTGATCGAACATAATCTGGACGTCGTGAAAACCGCCGACTGGATCATCGATATCGGCCCCGAGGGCGGTGACGGAGGTGGACAGATCGTCGCCGAGGGAACGCCGGAAGACGTTGCGGACTGCGAACGCAGCCATACCGGGCGCTACCTTAAGCCGATGCTGAACCCCGAGCGCGTGGCCGCCGAATAGCGGCCATCAATAAAGGATATCGGCCACCGCCCCAATGAGGTTCAGCACTTTGTGCGTTTCGGGATCGATTGTATAAACATAGTCCCCGGCGCGCACATAATTGCCACCACGGCGCAGCCCATAGCGGTAGGGGTCGTTGATCCAGATATAGTCATCAAGCCGGTCACCGGTCCGATAGAGCTTGTTGGCCTGTCCGGGTGGCACGCAGGGCACCGCTTTTTTGGCCAGACCCGGTGGGCAATGTCCGGCCCGGTTCGCGTAGACACCACCCGAATGCGGTGTGACACGTTCGACCTGCAGCTTGGATTTATTCTTACCTTTCCCATTGCCATTTCCCGCCAGGGCAATGGCTGGGCTCAGCGCAAGCAGGGTGATTATTGTGAGGCTGGTCAGGGTCTTCATAGAGGCGCGCTCCGGCGTGGGTGTTTCGGCATTGACTGCACTTTACCCAATCATCTAGGGACGCGCCTTACGCTTTCCAAGCTTGTGCGGTTTTCTGCCACAAGCCGGCTATGACCGGCTGCGTTTCTCGAACCGGGGCAGCATCGCGCTGAAATCGCGACCCAGACCTTCCTCATGTTCCACAAACTGCTCGTATAACATTGCGGCGACCTGTCCCATCGGCGTATCCGCATCGGCACTGTCGGCGGCCTGCTGGCTGAGGCGCAGATCCTTCAGCATCAGTTCTGCGGCAAAACCGGGTTGGTATCCGTTATCTGCCGGGCTCTGCGGGCCTACGCCGGGGGCGGGGCAATAGGCGTTCATCGTCCAGCTGTAACCCGATGACGTGCTCACGACATCGAACATCTTTTGACGGTCCAGACCGAGCTTGTCGGCCAGCGCGAAGGCCTCGCAGGTGGCGATCATGGTGACGCCGAGGATCATGTTGTTACAGATCTTCGCCGCCTGACCGGCACCTGCTTCGCCGCAATGCACCGCCTTCTGGCCCATGATGTCAAACAAAGGCGCAGCAAGCGCGAACGCGTCGTCCGACCCTCCGGCCATGAAGGTCAGCGTTCCGGCAGCAGCCCCGCCGATGCCGCCAGAGACCGGGGCATCAACCGCCAGCAGACCTGCGTCCGCGGCCTGCTTCGCGACAGTGCGTGCGCTGTCCACATCCACGGTAGAGCAATCGATCAACACCGCCCCAGTTTTCATCGCCGGGATGATCTGGTCCGCGACGCTACGCAGGATTTGCCCATTGGGCAGCATCGTAATGACTGCCTCGACCGCCGAGGCGGCCTCGGGGCCCGATGCGGCCATCGTGACGCCGTCGACCGAGACATCCGCCTGATCGAAACCGACCACGTCATGCCCGGCGGCGGCCAGATTGGCCGCCATGGGCGCGCCCAT
The DNA here is from genome assembly GCF_056535465.1 of Ruegeria sp. G7. Classification (NCBI taxonomy): domain Bacteria; kingdom Pseudomonadati; phylum Pseudomonadota; class Alphaproteobacteria; order Rhodobacterales; family Roseobacteraceae; genus Ruegeria; species Ruegeria sp. G7. The sequence continues at coordinate 2,832,947 of NZ_JBQFIL010000001.1, forward strand.
GTTGCCCAGCCCAATGAATGCGATTTTCATCCCTTACTCCTCTGCGAAACTCAGCGCGTTTGCCCCCAGCGGCTGCAGCATCTTCGAGACTGCCACAGTGGGTACGTTCATATCGGCAAATTGCCAGTTGGGGCTGCGATCCTTGTCGATGATCTGGGCACGGATACCTTCCAGAAAATCCCCGTGTTCCATCGCGCGATAGGTGAATCGATACTCCATATCCAACGCCTTGCGCAGCGTCAGGGTTGAGCCGCGTAACCGGTGCAGCATCTCAACTGTGCAGGCCATTGAAGTCGGGGAATTGCGTTGCAGCCCGCCCAGAATTTTCGTCGAAAATTCTTGGTCCTGGCTGCGCAGGTTGTTCAGGATGTCGGTCAGGCTCTCTCCGTCAAAGAGCGCATCTATCGCGGCCTGTGTATCAGCCAGATCGCTTTCGGGCAGAGCCTCGGCATGATCGTCGACGACCTCTGCGCGGCCCGACGCCTCGAGCAGTTCAATCAGTTCCGGCCAGCGCGCTTGGGGTACGAAATGATCGGCAAAACCTGCATAGATGGCGTCCGCAGGGCCCATGCGGTGGCCTGTTATACCCAGATATTCCCCCAACCGACCGGGTGCCAGCGCCAGCATCAGCGATCCGCCTACATCCGGTACGAGACCGATGGAGCATTCCGGCATCGATATCTTTGAGCTTTCGCCAACGACCCGATGACTGCCGTGACAGCCGATCCCAACACCACCCCCCATGGTAAATCCCTGCAGAAAGCTGATCACGGGCTTGGGGTATTCGAAAATAAGCGCGTTCAGGCGGTATTCGTCGCGCCAGAATGTGCGACCATAATTGTAATCACCCTTGGTGCCGGTCGCATAAAGTTCAGCGATGTCACCCCCGGCGCAGAAGGCTTTGTCACCCTCGGCATCCAGTATGATCAGGTCAACCGCATCATCTTCACGCCAGTTGCGCAGCGCGGTATCGATCGCCATGCACATCTCATAGCTGAGCGCGTTCAACGCTTTGGCACGTGTCAGCGTGATGCGCCCGGCGCGCCCGACTGTGCGGATTTCGATGTCGGCCATGTCGTCCTCAGCGGTTTGCAAGCATCTGGCGCGCTACGATGACGCGCATGATCTCGTTGGTGCCCTCGAGAATCTGATGCACGCGCAGATCGCGCACAAGCTTTTCGATGCCATAATCGGCCAGATAGCCATAGCCGCCATGCAGCTGCAGGCACTGGTCGACCACTTTCGAGCCGGTTTCGGTCACGAACTTCTTGGCCATCGCGCAGAATTTGCTGGCATCCGGTGCGCCTTGATCCAGTTTCCACGCCGCCTGTCGCAAGAACGTGCGTGCGGCCTGCAGCTCGATCTCCATATCCGCAAGCCGGAATTGAAGCGCCTGGAACTGATCGATGGATTGGCCAAACGCCTTGCGTTCGGACATATACTGCAGCGTCATGTCCAGCCCGTTCTGCGCAGCGCCCAGCGAGCAGGACGCGATATTCAAGCGCCCGCCATCCAGCCCCATCATTGCATATTTAAAACCGTCGCCTTCGGTGCCGACCAGATTTCCAGCTGGGATTTTGCAGTCGTCGAACTGAACCTGTGCGGTGGGCTGGCTTTTCCAGCCCATCTTCTGTTCCAGCGCGCCGAAGCTGAGGCCGGGCGTGCCATCCTCGACATAGACCGTCGAAATCCCCCGGGGGCCAGCTTCGCCGGTGCGGACCATGCAGACATAGGCATCTGAATACCCCCCGCCCGAGATAAAGGCCTTGGAGCCGTTCAGGGTGTATCCCTCGTTCGTCCGCTCGGCGCGGGTTTTAAGGGCAGCGGCGTCCGAGCCAGAACCGGGCTCGGTCAGGCAGTAGCTCAGCACTGTTTCGAGGCTGAGAATATCCGGCATGATGCGGGATTTCAGCGCATCGCTGGCAAAGCTGTCCAGCATCTTGGCGCACATATTGTGGATCGACAGAAACGCCGCGACCGACGGGCAGGCCATCGACAGGGCCTCGAACACCAACGTGGCGTCCAGCCGGCTCAGACCCGAGCCGCCGCCGTCTTCCGAGACATACAATGCGCCAAAGCCCAGCTCTCCGATCTTGGGCCACAGCTCTTTGGGAATGGTGCCATCCGCCTCCCACTGGCGAGCGAAGGGGGCGATATGGTCTTGGCCAAAGGCATAAGCCATGTCGAAAATGGCTGTCTGTTCTTCGGTCAGCGCGAAATCCATAGCTGTGGTCCCTGTATTCTGCAGAATTGAACGAGCGTTTTATTCTTCAATCCTTACAGAAATTTTTCAATCGGGGCAACGATCCTGCCCTATTTGGGCCGGGCGGACAACTGGGCTATACTGGCCTCATTCAATTAACCAATTTTTCGGAGGGTATTATGCCGAGCTACAAGATGGCCGTGGTCGTCATTCACGGGATGGGCAGCCAGTTTACTGGCCAAAAGAAGCCATCGTCCGAGGTGACATTCTCGCGCGATTTGCACCGGCGTGTCTCGCGCGAACTTGGGGCGCAATTCAATGACGTGGCTTGGCGCGAGATCGTCTGGGCGCATGTTTTGCAGGATCGGCAGAACGATTACCTGCGCAAGATCAAACGCCGGACCGGCTATGACGATGTGCGCAGCTTTGTGGTGCATAATCTGTCGGATGCCGCATCTTACCGAAAGACGGCGGATGGAAATGATGAGATCTACGAGGATATCCATGCCGAAGTGGACCGCGTAATGGAGGATGTCCGGCGGGATGTCGGCAACAATGCGCCCGTCCTGCTGCTTGCCCATTCCTTAGGGGGGCACATCATGTCCAACTACATCTATGATCACCAGAGCCATTTGCGCAAAACCGGGCAGACCCTTTTTAACTCGCCCGTTCGGAACATGCAGACGGTCGCCGGTATCATGACCTTTGGCTGCAATATCCCCATCTTCCTTTTTGCCTACCCGGAGGACGAGATTTACCCGATCGACGCACCAAGAGCGGCTGTGCCGCCAGCCATGCGCTTTAAGACATGGTGGTATAATTTCTATGACAAGCATGACGTGCTGGGCTATCCGCTGCGTGACTGCGGGCCGCGCTATGACCAGTTGGTCGCGTCGCAAGATATTCGTGATGTTTCAATCAATTCCGGCAATATCTTCACATCTTGGAACCCGTTGTCACACAACGGCTATTGGAAGGATCCCGATTTTTACGAACCCGTTTCGCGCATGGCGCGTAACATATTGCGTGCGGCCTGAGGTTACAAATCGGCATGGAACTCTTCTATCAGGTGACGCACAACCGCTTGACCGGCATCGTCGCCGCGTGCGGTCGCTTCGGCATGGATGCGGCGCTGGCGCGTGGCTGAGGTTCCGGTTTCAGCGATCTGCCGAAGGCTTGCGAGTTCTGCCATGGTGCCGAGGGCTTCGGCGTCTTCGGCCAGCATCCCCATAAGCTCGCCGATCAGTTCCGCCATCGGTGTGATCGAGCGGTCGCCGAAATCGATCAGACCTTCGCCAACGCCATAGCGCTGCGCGCGCCATCGGTTCTCTCCGATCAGGAACTTGTCATAGTGGCGCCAGCGCAGATTGCGCGCCTTCAGGCGGCACAACATGCGGGTCAGTGCCTGAACCAGCGCGGCCAGCGCAAGCGTGTGTTCCAATCGCGGTTGCACGTCCATTATACGCGTCTCGAGCGTCGGAAAGCGATGCGACGGGCGCAGGTCCCACCAGATTTTCGAGGTGTCTTCGATCACGCCCAACTCGACCAAAACTCCGGTGGTGCGCTCATATTCGCCCCAACTGCCAAAGACCGGTGGCAGGCCCGTGCGTGGCAGGTTGTCGAACACGGTCAGGCGGTACGAAGACAGGCCCGTATCTTCACCGTTCCAGTAAGGCGACGATGTCGACAGAGCCAGCAGGTGGGGCAGGAAATAGGACAGTTGCGGCATCAGGTCGGCGCGTAGGGCCTGATCCTCGATGCCCACATGCACATGCATCCCGCAGATCAGCATCCGCCGCGCAACGCCCCCAAGCGCGTGTTGCAGGGCGTCGTAACGTTCTTTGCGGGTATGGTGCTGATCCTTCCAGTTCGCGAAGGGATGGCACGAGACCGCGATGGGGGTCAGATTGTATTCGGCGGCGCGTTTTGACACGCAAGAACGCAGGCGCTTGAGATCCTCTCGGGCGGATTTGACGGTCGCGTGCGGGCGGGTACCGACCTCGATCTGACATTGCAGAAATTCGGGGCTGACCTGACCTTCGAAATCGGCCTGACAGGCCTCGATCAGTGCTTCGGGGGCATGCGCCAGTTGCAGGCTGTCGCGGTCAACCAGCAGATATTCCTCTTCGATCCCGATGGTGAATTCCTGCTGCATGATAATCCTCGTACTTCAATTCACTTCAGTGAATACGGAATTTTCCGTTTTGCCAAGGGTTTGACGTGGCGGGTTCTTGCGGATGCCCCTCAGGCAGAGGTATGGAACACCCAGAACCGAATGTGGAGCGCTTCGTGAAACCCAGGAAATTCCCCCAGATCAATGCGGCCCTTGATGAGTTGGGGGTCAAGCTGGTCGACAAGGTTATTGAAAACGATGAACGCGCACGGCTTGAGGCGTTCGAGCGGGCAGGGGGCCTGACCCGTCCGGCCTATGCGTTGTCGCCCGGGATGGAGGGGTTCGATATCGCACCCTTGATCGCCGATTACGTTCAGCACCAGTCTGCGCTCGAGGCGCTAAAGGACCCTGACCGCAACCAGACCGGATATCGTTCAGGCAATGGATATTATGACAGCCCGGACGCCGAAGCGCTGTATCTGATGATCCGCAGGTTCCAGCCCAGGCGCGTAATCGAGGTCGGTTGCGGAAACTCGACCCGTGTGACGCGACAGGCCATCATTGACGGCGGACTGCAAACCGGAATCACAGCAATCGATCCCTATCCGCGCGCCGATATTGCCCATGTGGTCGATCATTTCGAACAGAAACGTCTGGAAGAGGTCGATCCGGCCCTGTTCGATCAGCTCGAGTCCGGCGACGTTTTGTTCATCGACTCGAGCCATGTCGTGCGGATGAGCAACGATGTGGCGCATCTGTTCTGCCGCATCATCCCGACGCTGAAACCGGGCGTTGTGATCCATGTCCACGATGTTTTTCTGCCCTACGAATATCCCAAGCGTTTCTTCTATGACTGCCCGGGCTGGGGCGAGCAGTACATGCTTCACGCAGTGTTGCAATCCGGTGCCTATTCAATGCTTTGGCCCGGATACTACCTGCAGCAGGATCGCCCGGACGCAGTCGAGGCGCTGCCCTTTCTAAAAGATGGTCGCGCGCAGAGCATCTGGGTCCAGATCAAAGAAAATTGAAACAATTGTGATCCGGGCGACAGATTGTCCCGTAACCCTCTCCATAACAAGCTGGAGAGGAGTTAACAGCCATGTTCCGCCGCACATTCATGGGCGCCGCTGCCGCACTTGCCCTTGCGCTGCCCGTCAAGGCACAAGCCGCTGATATCGTAGACACGGCCGTATCTGCGGGGTCGTTCAATACGTTGGTTGCTGCTGTGCAAGCTGCAGGTCTGGTCGATACGCTGAAGGGCGACGGCCCGTTCACTGTGTTTGCCCCGACCGATGAGGCTTTTGCGGCGCTGCCGGAAGGCACCGTGGAAACGCTGCTGTTGCCTGAAAACAAGGACCAGCTTGTCTCGATCCTGACGTATCACGTGGTCCCTGCCAAGGTCATGTCCGGTGACATCGCGGGCAAGCGTGCAAAAGTTCTGACCGTTCAAGGAGATCGCCTGAGCGTGAATGCCAGGAACGGCGTAAAGGTCAATGACGCCAAAGTGGTGCAGGCCGATATTGAGGCAAGCAACGGCGTGATCCACGTGGTCGATACCGTTATCCTGCCCGAATAATCCCCCCTCAAGTACCCCCTGAACGTCAAAGCCCCGGTCCAATATGGCCGGGGCTTTTTCGTGGGGATTGTCAGTTGGGCTTATACCAAACGCACCTGCGTGCCGACCTGTACCAACGGGTAAAGCTCTTCGACATGCTGGTTGTAGAGCCCGATGCAGCCCGACGAGCTCTGCCGTCCGATCTTACGTGTATCATGTGTGCCGTGTACCAGATATGCTGGCCAGCCCAGATACATCGCTCGGGTTCCCAGCGGATTGCCGGGCTCGCCGCCTTCCATGCGGACCGGCAGCGAGGGGTCACGTTCGCGCATCGATGCCGTTGGCGTCCAGCTTGGGTTTTCCGCCTTGCGCACCACCTTGGTATAGCCGCGTTTGGTTAGTTCTTCGCTCATCGGGACCGAGCTGGGATAAAGCCGATAGGTTCCGTCCGGACCCCAGTAGTGCACCGCGCGGCTGGTGATATCGGCGAGCAGGGCGCCGACGCCCAGTTCATCAAAGTGGTCCTGCCAGTTCTGCTGCGAGAAGGATGACACATTGCGGCGCACTGGCAGTTGTGTGCTGATCGCGTCTTCGTCTTGCGGGAACGCATCAAGGCTCTGCGCGCGCACCAAAGCAGGCGTCGCGATCAGGGATGCGGCCCCCATCAGGGCGTAGCGGCGGGTCATACGGTTTTGGGACAAGTCTGCCTCCGGAACTATCAACTGCTCGGTCATTCAAGTTGGCGGTAAAATATTGGTGATTGTCCGATTTTTCCAGAGGGGCTGTTCTGAATTTCTTGTGAGGTGCGCCTTGGTGGTCATTCTGCCCCAGACAGTAAAAACCCGGCCGTGTTGGGCCGGGTTTAGAGTCGGTCGGAGAAGGCCGGTCAGTCCATCGCTTTGAAGTTGAACTCGCCACCTTCTTTGATGCCCGAAGGCCAGCGCGAGGTGACGGTTTTGGTCCGCGTATAGAACTTGAAGCTGTCCGGGCCGTGTTGGTTCAGGTCACCGAACATGGATTTCTTCCAGCCGCCAAAGGTGTGATAGGCCAGCGGCACCGGGATCGGCACGTTGATGCCGACCATGCCGATATTCACCCGGCTGGCAAAGTCACGCGCGGTGTCGCCGTCACGAGTGAAAATCGCGGTGCCGTTGCCGTACTCATGGTCCATCGCCAGCTTCAGCGCCTCTTCATACGATCCAGCGCGAACGGTGGACAGAACCGGGCCAAAGATTTCCTGCTTGTAGATATCCATATCCGGGGTGACATGGTCGAACAGATGCGGGCCGACGAAAAAGCCGTCTTCATAGCCCTGCAGGCTGAAGTCACGGTTGTCGACAACCAGCTTCGCGCCCTGTTCCACGCCCGAGTTGATCAGGCCCAGAATGCGTTCCTTCGCAGCTCGGGTCACGACCGGGCCCATGTCCACATCATCGCCAGCGGTATAGGGGCCAACTTTCAGTTTTTCGACACGCGGGATCAGCTTTTCGATCAGCGCATCGGCGGTTTCCTCTCCCACAGGGACGGCGACCGAGATCGCCATGCAGCGTTCGCCCGCCGCGCCGAATCCCGCCCCGACCAGCGCGTCAGCGGCCTGATCCATATCGGCGTCGGGCATCACGATCATGTGGTTTTTGGCACCGCCAAAGCACTGGGCGCGTTTGCCGTTCGCGGTTGCGCGGGCATAGATGTACTGCGCAATCGGGGTCGAGCCGACAAAGCTGACGCCCTGAATGATCTCGCTGTCCAGCAGAGTATCTACGGCCTCTTTATCACCGTTCACAACCTGGAAGACGCCTTTGGGCAGACCAGCTTCGATGAACAACTCGGCCAGCATCAGCGGGACCGAGGGATCACGCTCGGACGGTTTCAGCACCACCGCGTTGCCGCAGGCCAGCGCCGGGCCCACATGCCACAGGGGCATCATGGCCGGGAAGTTGAACGGCATGATCGAGGCGACAACACCCAGCGGCTGACGCATCGAATACATATCGATGCCGGGGCCCGCGCTGTCGGTGAATTCACCCTTCAGCATCTGCGGCGCGCCGATGCAATATTCGATCACCTCCAGCCCGCGCTGCAGATCGCCCTTGGCGTCGGGCAGCGTCTTGCCGTGTTCGCGGCTCAGCGCTTCGGCCAGCTTGTCCATGTCGCGGTTCATCAGGCCAACCATCGCCATCATCACCCGCGCGCGCTTCTGCGGGTTTGTCGCGCCCCATGCGACCTGAGCCGCAGCGGCGTCTTCAATGGCAGCGGTTGTCTCGGCCGCGCTGGCCATCGGGCATCTATACTGTGCCTCGCCGGTGGCGGGGTTGAAAACATCGTCGAAACGGCCCGATGTGCCGGCGACGTTCTCACCGTTGATGAAATGGGTCAGGTCGTTCATGGCAAACTCCTCCGAATTACGTTGCGCGCAGAATAGGCTTGCGAAAATCCCCTGAACAGAGGCAATGTTTCAAATCGGTTTTGCAAAAATGCAAAGGTTGAGGGATGTCACCAAACTGGGATGATCTGCGTGTCTTCCTTGCGGTCGCGCGCGAGGAAAGCCTGTCGGCGGCGGGCCGAGTGCTGATGATCGACCCGGCTACGGTTGGGCGTCGGATCGCGCGGCTTGAGGTTGCGCTGGATGCTGTTCTGTTCACGAAATCGCAGCAGGGATATGTGCTGACCACGGCAGGCCAACGGTTGATGGAGCACGGGCTGCAGGCCGAAGAGGCCATGCGCGCGGCGGCTGGGGTCATGTCCGGCTCGGCCAAATCGCTGAGTGGTCAGATTAGGATCGGCGCGCCGGATGGCTGTGCCAATTATCTGCTGCCGCAGGTTTGCGCGCAGATCAGCGATGCCAACCCGGATCTCGATATCCAGATTCTGGCCTTGCCGCGCATCATCAACCTGTCTCGGCGCGAGGCGGATATGGCGATTACCGTCAGCGCGCCGACAGCGGGGCAGTTGCTGGTTCAGAAAATCACCGATTATCGCCTGCATCTCGTCGCCAGTCAGAAATACCTGAACGATCACGACCCGATCCGGACCATCGGTGATCTGAACGCTCATCGCATGATCGGCTATATCCCCGACATGATCTTTGACCGAGAGCTGGATTACCTCAACGATATCGGGGTTGACCGTGTCGCGCTTGCATCAAACTCGGTGTCGGTGCAGCTGCGTCAGGTCTCGTTGGGATCGGGCGTCTGCGTGGCGCATGATTTTACGCTGCCGTTTCACTCCGGCTTGCGGAAAATCGTGACGGATCAGGTCAGTCTGACGCGGGGGTTCTATCTGGTGCGCCATCAGGGGGATCAGCGCAACGAGCGGTTGAACCGCTTTGCCGAGGCGCTGACGCGCGGCCTGCGGGACGAAGTGGCGCGGCTTGAGCGCGAAGCTTCACCTTGACACATTCAGGCATTCCGGCAACGCTTTGGAAAACAGTACGATATTCCGGAGGTTTTTGCTTATGCTTGTTCAGGCCATTCTTAAATCCAAGGCCACTGACGGGGTGGTGACGGTCGAACCATCGGCAACCGTCTCTCAGGCAGCAGAGATTCTGGCCAATAAACGGATCGGTACTGTGATCATCTCGGAGGATGGCGGCCAGACGGCAGCCGGTATATTGTCCGAGCGCGACATCGTGCGCGAGCTTGCCTCAAGCGGCAGCGGCTGTCTTGGAAAACCTGTCAGCGCCTATATGACCAAGGATCTTGTGACCGCGACCCAACAGGACACGGTCGAGGCCATCCTGTCCCGCATGACCGAAGGCCGCTTCCGCCACATGCCGGTTGTCGAAGAGGGCAAGCTGATCGGGATTGTGACGCTGGGTGATGCGGTGAAGGCGCAGCTTGCAGAACTGGCGATGGAAAAAAACGCGCTGGAAGGCATGATAATGGGGCATTGAGGGCAGGGCCCATGCCTGACCCTTGCACCTGCGGCAGAGTTATGTTTGCGTGCGCAGAAATAATGCGCAGGAGGCCCTGATGCGGGTTGGATTATATCCGGGAACCTTCGATCCCATCACCTTGGGTCATATCGACATCATCCGTCGGGCCTCGGCCCTTGTGGACAAGCTGGTGATCGGGGTTGCGATCAATCGGGACAAGGGCCCGTTGTTTTCTCTCGAAGAACGTGTGGCGATGATTGAGGCCGAGTGCGCCCATCTGACCGAGCAAACCGGCACCGAGATCGTAGCGCACCCATTTGAAAACCTGCTGATCGATTGCGCCCGCGATGTCGGCGCGCAGATCATCGTGCGCGGGCTGCGGGCGGTTGCGGATTTCGAGTATGAATTCCAGATGGTCGGGATGAACCGTGTGCTGGACGATTCGATTGAGACCGTATTCCTGATGGCCGAAGCGCGGCATCAGGCGATTGCTTCGAAACTGGTAAAGGAAATCGCCCGTCTGAACGGGGACGTGTCAAAATTCGTCACCCCCCGCGTCAATACGGCCTTGCGCGAACGCTTAGGATAGCGCGCCCATCGCGGCGGCCGTGTCCAGCATCCGGTTCGAGAAACCCCACTCGTTATCATACCACGCCAGCACGCGTACCAAGGTGCCGTCGGTCACTTTTGTTTCGGCAAGCGAAACAGTTGAGCTATGCGGGTCGTGATTGAAGTCGATTGAGATCAGCGGACGAGTCTCTGCGGCCAGAACGGTGGGCATTTTGGCAGCGGCTTCGACGAACAGGGCGTTGACCTCTTCTTCGGTGGTCGGGCGCGAGACCTCGGCCACCAGATCGACGACCGAGACGTTCGGCGTCGGTACTCGGATCGCTTGCCCGGTCAGTTTCCCCGCCAGTTGCGGCAGAACCAACCCGACCGCTGAAGCCGCACCAGTCGTGGTCGGAATCATCGAAAGTGCCGCTGCGCGCGACAGGTAGGGATCTTTGCCCGCAGTGTCATGCACCGGTTGGCTGGCCGTATAGGCGTGAACGGTGGTCATGTTGCCGTGCTTGATACCCAGACCAGCGTCCAGCGCCGCTGCGACCGGGGACAGGCAGTTGGTGGTGCAGGATGCGTTCGAGACAACGATGTCGTCGGCAGTCAGTTCGTGATCGTTCACACCAAAGACTACGGTTTTCACGCCGCCATCACCACGGGCGGGGGCCGAGATCAAAACCTTCTTTGATACGTTTTTCAGATGCCGCTCAGCCGCTTCGCGAGTACGGAACACGCCGGTACATTCCAGAACGACGTCCACATCGGCCCAATCCAGCGCTTCGGGGTCTCGCTCGCTGGTTAACCGGATGGGCCCGGCGCCAACGTCCAGACCTGCGTCGCTGAGTGTTACGGGGTTGGGATAGCGTCCATGCACGCTGTCAAACTCGAACAGATGGGCGTTCATCTCGGGCTTGGCCAGATCGTTGATCGCGACGATTTCAACATCGGTACGGCCTGATTCCATGACAGCGCGCAGAACACCGCGCCCGATCCGTCCAAATCCATTGATTGCCAGCTTGAGTGTCATGATACGCTCCGTCCGAATATCGCCTGTATATGGTTAGCGCTAACAAAGCCAGATTGCGCAGAAAGTCAAGCAAAACCTCTGTCAGCGCCAGAAGGCGAGCCAGTCGAGAAAATCGTAAAGCTTCTTACCGAGGAACAGCAGATGTTCTGTACCAACCAGCGCAACATCCAGCATCAGACCACCTAGAATGAGAATTCCAAGCCAGATGGCGATTTGATTGGTCATTGGGGTGCGCCCTAAACAAAATGCCCGCCCAGATAACCTGAGCGGGCATAAGGGTACAAGCGATGTGCGAAGGGTCAGTTAAGGCGGCCCATCGCAACGGCCACATCGGCCATACGCACCGAGAAGCCCCATTCATTGTCATACCACGCCAGCACGCGCACCATGCGGTTGTCGACCACGCGGGTCTGATCCGGCGCGAAGATCGAGCTTTCCTCGGTGTGGTTGAAATCGGTCGAGACCAGCGGCGCGGGTTCATACCCCAGAACGCGCTGCATCGGGCCTTTGCGGCCTCTTCCACGATGGCGTTGACCTCTTCGACGGTTACATCGCGCGAGGCGCGGAATGACAGATCGACAGCCGAGACGTTCGGGGTCGGCACGCGGATGGCCGAACCATCCAGTCGGCCTTTGAGGTTAGGCAGAACTTCGCCCAGGGCTGCAGCAGCACCGGTCGAGGTCGGGATCATCGACATGGCCGCTGCGCGCGCGCGGTAAAGATCGCTGTGACGGCGGTCCAATGTCGGCTGGTCACCGGTATAGGCGTGGATCGTGGTCATGATGCCGTGCTCGATGCCGACACCTTCGTCCAGAACCTTGGCAAGCGGGGCAAGGCAGTTGGTGGTGCAGGACCCGTTCGAAACCATCTTGTCTTCGCCGGTCAGGCTGTTGTGGTTCACGCCAAACACAATCGTCTTGTCGACGTTCTTGCCGGGGGCCGACAGCAAAACCTTCTGGGCGCCGCGATCCAGGTGTGTCTTGGCCTTCAGCCCGTCATTGAATTTGCCGGTGCATTCCAGAACGACGTCGCAGCCTTCCCAGTCCAGCTCGTTCATGTCGTAGGTCGAAAACATCTCCATCGGGCCGCGGCCCAGATCCATGGTGTTGCCCTCGATCGAGATATCGCGCGGGAACCGCCCGTGGATGCTGTCATATTTCAGCAGATGCGCCGAGGTTTCCAGCGGGCCGGTGGCGTTGACTTTGATCACTTCGATGTCGTTGCGGCCCGAGGCGGCAATGTGCGACAGGGTACAGCGGCCAATGCGGCCAAAACCATTGATACCGACCTTGATGGTCATCCGACGTCTCCAAACTGCGCTTATGTTGCAGCGCATATAGCCGCGAAAGTGGAATCTCAAAAGGGCAAAATTAGCATATTTTTAAGGTGTTAGCGCAAACCTGCGGCGGTTGCGCTAACGCTTGCGCTAGCTGTCGGATAAGGTAGGGTCCGACCGGAGCGGTTGATTGGAAAGGAAGCGCGATGAGTGGTCTTTTGGCCCTACTGGACGATGTGGCGGGCATCGCCAAGGTTGCCGCGGCCTCGGTCGATGACGTGGTGGCTGCAGCGGGTAAGGCCGGGGCAAAGACGGCAGGCGTGATCATCGATGACGCGGCAGTGACACCCAAATACGTTCAGGGTTTTGCGCCCGCACGCGAATTGCCGATCATCTGGCGTATCGCGCGCGGCTCGTTTTTCAACAAGCTCATCCTTTTATTACCGGTGGCGCTGCTGCTGGCCAATTTTGCGCCTTGGCTGATCACGCCTTTGCTGATGCTCGGCGGGTCTTATTTGTGTTTCGAAGGGGCCGAGAAGATCTTCCATGTGCTCTTTCCACATGGAAGCAAGGCGATCGAAGCGGATATGAAAAATCCAGATCCCGGTCATCTTGAGGAACAGAAGGTCAAGGGGGCGATCAAGACCGATTTCATCCTGTCGGCCGAAATCATGACCATCGCGTTAGCCGCCATCGAGGCGCCGAATGTTTGGATGCAAGCAGCAACGCTTGCTGTGGTTGGCATCGGGGTCACTGTGGCGGTCTATGGCTCTGTCGCGTTGATCGTGAAGATGGACGATGTGGGGCTGTTCCTAGCAAAAAATGCGCCGACGCGCATAGGACGAGGAACGGGCCGGGGGCTGGTCAAGGCAATGCCTGTTGTGATGAAAGTTCTGTCCATTGTCGGCACCGCTGCGATGCTTTGGGTCGGTGGGTCGATCATCATCCACGGGCTGGAGGAATTGGGCTTTGGCTGGCTTGGCCATCACATTCACGATTGGGCCTACGCTCTGGGCCATTTGGTTCCGGCAGCTTGGACAGGGGTTGTCGAGTGGGTGTCCAAAGCGACGATGGACGGGATTTTGGGACTGGCCTGGGGTATGGCGCTGATCCCGGTGGCGACCCGGCTGCTTAAATCGCACTGACAGCAATCAGCCCCACGCGCAAAGGTTCGGGCGCGTGGGGAGGTGTTCAATATCCGTTTGGGTTACCTTTGACGACAACACCCGCACCGTCCACCTTGCCGTCTTTGAACAGCGTTACGGCGGCTCCGTCGATTTTCAGGTTCCAACAATTCTTTGGGTCCGTTCCATACTGAAAGCACATACCGTTGTCCGTTGCCGTCCAAGTTCCGGTATAGCCGTCCCCTTTGATAGCGCCGTCAGCGGCGTAATACTCGGTGAACGCACCTGATAGCATGCCCCCCTGATAGGTGTGATCGCTCATGGTTTGCTGGATTTGTTCCTTCGTAGCGAAGTCGCCTGCGGCGGCTGTTGTGGCGATGCCCATCAAAACAATCGGGACTGCGGTTCGGAGTTGCATGGTCTGGTTCCCTGTATTCAATTCAGTGCCGCGCAGGTAATGCGAACGTGGTGCAGACACAGGGACGAGGGCTTCACGACGGCTCATCTATTCGTGACCGGTTCTGCGGAAACGAAAAAGGCGGCCGATGGGCCGCCTTTCCGATACGTTGTGCCTGGGCTTAACCCAGTAGCTCTTTGACTTTTGCAACAGTTGCTTCGGCGGTGATGCCAAAGTGTTTGTACAATTCACCCGCCGGAGCCGAAGCACCAAAGCTCGACATGCCGATAAAGCCAGCTTTGGCTTCGCGACCGCGTTCACCCAGCAGCCAGCGGTCCCAGCCTCCGGCACGCACTGCGGCCTCGATGCCGACACGTACGGCACCCGCGGGCAACACGCGCTTGCGATAGGCTTCGTCCTGCTCGGCGAACAGCTCCATACAGGGCATCGAGACGACGCGGGTGCCGATGCCTTCGGCTTCAAGCATCGCTTTGGCTTCCATTGCCAGCGAAACCTCAGAGCCGGTGGCGATCAGGATCGCCTGACGTTTGCTCTCGGCTTCGGCCAGAACGTAAGCACCCTGAGCGGTCAGGTTCTTGGCTTTGTGGTCCTTGCGCACGGTCGGAACGCCCTGACGGGTCAGCGACAGGACCGAGGGGCTGTCCTTGAAGGTCAGCGCCAGTTCCCAGGCTTCAGCGGTCTCAACGGTGTCGGCGGGGCGGAACACATAGGTGTTCGGCGTCGCGCGGCTGATCGCCAGATGCTCAACCGGCTGGTGGGTCGGACCGTCTTCGCCCAGACCGATCGAGTCATGGGTCATCACGAAAACCGACGGGATTTTCATCAGCGCAGCCAGACGCATGGAGGGGCGGGCATAGTCGGTGAAGGCCATGAAGGTACCGCCATAGGGGCGGATGCCACCATGCAGCGCCATGCCGTTCATCGCAGCGGCCATGCCGTGCTCACGAATACCGTAGTGGATGTAGCGACCCTTGCGGTTCTCCGGCAGGAAGACACCCATGTCAGCCGATTTGGTGTTGTTCGAGCCGGTCAAGTCGGCCGAGCCGCCCACGGTCTCGGTCATGATCGGGTTCACAACGTTCAGAACCTTCTCGGACGAGGCGCGGGTGGCCAGCTTGGGCTGGTCCTCGGACATTTGTTTCTTGAACGAACGGATGGCACCCGCCAGCTTTTTGGGCGCTTCAAACGCATAAGCGCGGTTGAACTCGGCCTGCTTGCGTTCAGATATATGCGAGAAGCGCTCCTCCCATGCAGCACGCTCGGCTGCGCCGCGGGCGCCAATGGCCTCCCACGCGGATTTCACATCTGCCGGGATTTCGAACGCATCATGCGGCCAGCCGTAGCCTTCCTTGGCAGCTTTCAACTGATCCTGATCGGTCAACGCACCGTGACCTTTCGAGGTGTCCTGCGCCGCGTGACCCAGAGCGATGTGGCTTTTGCAGGCAATCATCGAGGGTTTGTTTGATTTCTTCGCCTGAACGATGGCCGCGTCGATGGCTTTCGGATCATGGCCGTCGATCTCAATCACATGCCAGCCCGAAGCCGAAAAGCGGCGCACCTGATCGGTGCGGTCTGCAATATCGACCGTGCCGTCGATGGTGATGTTGTTGTCATCCCAGAAGACGATCAGTTTGCTCAGCTCGTGACGGCCTGCCAGTGTGATCGCTTCTTGGCTGACGCCTTCCATCAGGCAGCCATCGCCCGCGATGACGTAAGTGTAGTGATCAACGATCTTTTTGCCGTAATGTGCGCGCTGAATCTCTTCGGCCATGGCAAAGCCTACGGCGTTCGAGATGCCCTGACCCAGCGGCCCGGTGGTGGTTTCGATCCCCTCGACGAGGAAGTTCTCGGGGTGACCCGCAGTCTTCGCGCCCAGCTGGCGGAAGTTCTTGATCTCGTCCAACGTCACATCCGCGTGGCCAGTGAGATACAGAAGCGAATAGATCAGCATTGAGCCGTGGCCAGCCGACAGAATGAACCGATCGCGGTCAGGCCAGTTGGGGGCCGAGGCGTCAAACTTCAGGTGCTTTTCGAACAGCACGGTCGCAACATCGGCCATGCCCATTGGCATACCGGAATGGCCGGAATTGGCGGCGGCGACAGCGTCGAGGGTCAGGGTGCGGATGGCCGCAGCCTTGTCCCAGTGTTCAGGGTTGGCGGTGCGCAGCGCAGTCAGGTCCACGGGCGTTATTCCTTTGGGTTACGGGCAGATGGGGCGCTGAATACCATCCGTCCGTCAAAGTGCAAGCAGAACCGGGCGTTGCGTCTGTTTCGCGCTTGAACTGTGGTGCGCAAGTGGTTGAAACCAAACAGTGGGTATTTTCCGTCACATTCCGTTAGACTAGGCATCAGAGGCGCCGCTTTTGATTCGGTCAGGCGCGCAAAGAGAACGAACCTTGGTAAAGAGGTGACAGGGGCATGAGCCAGATCGAAGAATTACAACGCCGTATCATAACAGCGATGGAGCGGATCGGCAGCGGTGTTGAAGCACTACAGACGACCGCTGTGGCAGAGGGCGGTGATGCCGCTGCACTTGCGGAAGAGCGGTTGGCAAATGCTCAGTTGGAAGAGCGGATAAAGTCGCTCAAGGAACGCCATGCGCAGGAGATTGACGCGCTACGTGCCCAGCCTGCGTCGGACGGCGAGGTGGATGCCCTGCGTGCGCAGTTGGCGGATGTCAAATCCCAGTTGGCCGCAGTCGAGGCCGCGCGGTCCGAGTTGGCCGAGGCTAAAGCTGCTCTTGAAAATGACGACGAGATTTCAGCACTCAAGGCCGAGATTGAGATGCTGCGTCCTTACGCAGGCGCGGCGGAAGAGGCTGAGTCGCTGCGTTCTGAGGTCGAGCAGCTCACCCAGGTTGCAGATCGCGCTGAGGAAATGGAGACCGAACTGACGAAGTTGCGGGCTGAGCTTGCCGACAGTGAGCGCGTGGCCGAGTTGAGTGCCGAGCTTGAGATGCTGCGCGCTGAACGCGCAAGCCACGGCGCGGCGATGTCGCGGCTGGACGGCGATCTGCAGCGGCTACGCGGGGCAAACGAAAAACTGCGCGAGGCCGTTGACGAACTGCGCGCCGCCGCGCAGGACGGCGTGACGGATGCAGATATGCTCAACCGGGCAACCGCGGCAGAACTGGAGGCCACCCGAGCCGCACGGGCATCGGACGCCGCCGAAGCGCATGCGGTCTTGGCCCGGCTCGAGCCGTTGTTATCCCATGCCAAGCTGGCGGAAGGAGAGGTGGAATAATGCCCGAAGTAACCATTCATATCGGCGGTCGTGGCTTCGACGTATCTTGCCAGGACGGCGAGGAAACTTTTCTGCAAGCCGCCGCCAAGCTTTTGGATGATGAAGCTCAAGTGCTGTCAGACCAGATCGGGCGCATGCCTGAATCGCGCATGTTGCTGATGGCCGGACTGATGCTGGCGGACAAGGCAGCGGCGCAGGATGATCGTGTGAAACTGGCCGAGGCAAAGCTGGCCGAGGTCGAAGCCGAACTGACCCGCCTGCGCAACATGCCGCAACCGCAGCCCGAGCGGGTCGAGGTCGCGGTGGTTCCGCCTTCGGTGACGGATACGCTGGCCGAGATGGCCGCACGCGCTGAAGCCCTTGCGGCAGTCATCGAAGAGAAGTCGGCATGATGCTGCGGAGAGGTGTTGCAGTTAGCGCCGGAGTGCTTTCGATCTGGGGGTCTGCGGCGCTGGCGCAGATCGACATTCTATCGGTGACATTCACCTGCGAGAATGCAACGCAAATCCCGGTCTCTTACTTCAACGCGGCAGACGGGACAGGGGCTGCGGCGATGGTTATCGATGGACAGCTTATTGCGATGCAGCAGGCCGCAAGCGGATCGGGCATTCGATACGAATCCGTCGGTGCGAATGGCACGTACACGTTGCGGTCGAAAGGCTGGGACGCAACAATCAGCTTTCAAGCTGCAGGCGATACTGCCCCTGAACTGGTGTTGTTCAGGGACTGTGTCAGTCGCTAGATCAGGCGTTCGCTTCGCGAATTTTGTCTGCCGCGTCTTTGTTATAGCCGACGCCGTTGTCGTCAAACAGCGTGTCCAGCTCGCCTGATAGGGTCATCTCGGTGATGATGTCGCAACCGCCCACGAATTCGCCTTTGACATAAAGCTGCGGTACGGTCGGCCAGTCGGAATAATCCTTGATGCCCTGCCGCACGTTCTCGTCAGCCAGAACGTTCACGTCGGTATAGTCAACGCCCATATAGTTCAGTACCCCGGCCACGCGGGACGAAAACCCGCATTGCGGCATCTCTTTGGTGCCTTTCATATACAGCACCACATCATTGGCTTTAACGGTTTCGTCGATCTGGGTCTTAACGTCGCTCATTTCGCGTTTCCTTTGCTCTTAGGCATCATCGCTTTCGCGTCTTCTTGCGGGGCCTTCTGGACTATGGGGCTGCGCTGAAGCAATAGCGCCGATATGAGAATTGCTGGATGAATGTACAAGGTGACTGGTTGTGCCAGAAGCAAAGCCTTTTTCATCCTTGCGCCGTGCCTTTTGGTTGTTGATGGCGATGAGCGCGATCAAACAAACGAAGGCAGTCAACACCACCAAGATAACGATCGCATGCTCCATCTCACTTCGGCACTTTTCACTCAGGCACCTTTGTCGTCAACGCAAGCGCGTGCAGTTCTCCATCTGGGCCGTCCATCTTACCTTTCAAGGCCGCATAGACCGCGCGCTGTTGCTGAACCCGGTTTTTACCGCGAAAGCTCTCGTCCACGACCATTGCGGACATATGCACGCCGTCGCTGCCGCCAACCTGAATTTCCGCATCGGGAAAGGCTTCGCGCAGCAGGGTTTCGATTTCGTGGGCGCTCATCGGCATGTGGAGTTCTCCTGAAGATCTTTGAAAAAGATTTAGAGCGATGCGCAAGGGCGCGCAAGATGTGCTGGTCGGGCAAAGGCCTGAAACCCTGCACCCCAGAGGGGACGCAGGATTTTTCGGAGTTTAAACGACAATAGGGAGGTCTTAGGCAACGGCCTCGGCGAAGCTGCTACGGAACGTGTCCGTCAGTTCAGCCAGTGGGGCTTCGGAGGTGCCGATTTTCACGCTGTCACCCGTGAAGCGGCCAACCGAGACCAGTGGGACACCGGCCTGGCCCGCAGCAATCATCAGTGCCTCGGCCTGATCGAAGTTGCAGGCGACCAGATAGCGGGCCTGATCCTCACCGAACAGGAATTCGGTCGGTGCTTCGTCAAGGCAGACGCCAACGCCTGCAGCCTCGGCCAGTTCGAACGCGGCCAGAGCAAGGCCACCATCGCCCAGATCGGTGCAGGCCTTGATCATCTGGCGGTTGGCGCGGATGAATTCTCCGTTGCGCTGTTCCGCGTCCAGATCGACATGGGGCGCGTCGCCATCTTCGCGGTTGAACACCTCGGCGAGAAGCGCGGATTGGCCCAGATGCCCTTTGGTTTCACCGATGACCAGCGCAACATGGCCTTCGCGGACCTCGTTGCCGATGATCTCATCCGAGTGCGCCAGCAGACCAACCGCGCCGATGGTCGGTGTCGGCAGGATCGCCTGACCATCAGTTTCATTATAAAGCGAGACGTTGCCCGACACGATCGGCATATCCAACGCGCCGACGGCGGCACCGATACCCTGGATGGCACCAACGAACTGGCCCATGATCTCGGGCTTTTCGGGGTTGCCGAAGTTCAGGTTGTCGGTGGTGGCCAGCGGTTTGGCCCCAACGGCAGTCAGGTTGCGATAGGCCTCGGCCACCGCCTGCTTGCCACCCTCGACCGGGTTGGCGCGGACATAGCGCGGGGTCACATCGCTGGTGAAGGCCAGCACCTTGTCAGTCCCGTGGACGCGGACCATGCCTGCGCCCAGACCCGGTGTGCGGGTGCTGTCGGCCATGACCATGGTGTCGTATTGCTCATAGACCCACTGCTTGCCCGCATAGTTGGGCGACGCGAGCAGGGCGCGCAGGCCGTCGATCGGGTCGATTTGGGGAACGTCGGACAGGTCCTCGGCTTCGGGCGTGGCCACCCATGGGCGGTCGTATTCCGGTGCAGTTGACGAAAGCTTGGACAGGACCAAATCGGCTTTCACTTCACCATTGTGCATGATCAGGAAACGGTCTTCGGCGATTGTCTCGCCAACGATGGCGAAATCGAGATCCCATTTCTCGAACACGGCGCGCGCTTCGGCTTCAAGCTCGGGTTTGAGAACCATCAACATGCGCTCCTGAGATTCAGACAGCATCATTTCATAGGCTGTCATGTTCTCTTCGCGTTGAGGGACGTTTTCGAGGTCCAGACGAACACCCAGACCACCCTTGTCGCCCATTTCAACGGCGG
The DNA here is from genome assembly GCF_056535465.1 of Ruegeria sp. G7. NCBI lineage: Bacteria > Pseudomonadati > Pseudomonadota > Alphaproteobacteria > Rhodobacterales > Roseobacteraceae > Ruegeria > Ruegeria sp. G7. The sequence goes on from NZ_JBQFIL010000001.1 coordinate 2,853,427, forward strand.
AGCAGGTCAGACCCGCCGCGCCCATGTCCTGAATCGAAATCACGGCGCCGGTCTGCATCAGCTCCAGTGTCGCCTCCATCAGACGCTTTTCAGTGAACGGGTCGCCGACCTGAACAGTGGGGCGTTTTTCTTCGATGGTGTCATCGAACTCGGCCGAGGCCATGGTTGCACCGCCCACGCCGTCGCGACCAGTTTTCGCGCCCAGGTAGACGACGGGCATACCGACACCAGAGGCGGCGGAGTAGAAAATCTTGTCGCTATCTGCAAGACCTGCAGCAAACGCATTCACCAGACAGTTGCCGTTATAGGCGGGGTGAAAGCGCACTTCACCGCCCACGCAAGGCACCCCGAAACAGTTGCCATAGCCGCCGATGCCCTCGACCACGCCGTTGACCAACTGGCGGGTCTTGTGATGGCCGGGTTCGCCGAAGGACAGCGCGTTCATCGAGGCGATCGGACGCGCGCCCATGGTAAAGACGTCGCGCAAGATGCCCCCAACACCGGTCGCCGCGCCCTGATAGGGTTCGATGTATGACGGGTGGTTATGGCTTTCCATCTTGAAGACCACCGCCTGACCGTCGCCGATATCGACCACGCCCGCATTCTCGCCCGGGCCACAAATCACCTGAGGGCCAGAGGTGGGCAGGGTGCGCAGCCATTTCTTCGAGGATTTGTAGGAGCAATGCTCGTTCCACATGGCCGAGAAGATGCCAAGCTCGGTAAAGGTCGGCTCGCGCCCGATGATCTCGAGGATCATATCGTATTCATCGGGCTTGAGCCCGTGTGCGGCGATCAGATCGGGTGTGATGGCGGGCTCTTGCATCGTCTGTCCTTGTCCAAGGGTGGCCGAGATTGCGCGCCTTTTAGGGCAAGGGCGCGCCCGTGGGAAGGGTCATCTGAGCGCAGGGCGTTTGGGGCGACAAAAAAACGGAACCGGCGCAAGTGCCGGTTCCGGTATTGGCGCTTAACATTCTTGGCCCAGTCACGTCTTCAGACATGGCCTGGGCCGTATAGTCACGCCGGGGTTTGCCCCTTGTTGACCGCATCCGCGGCGGCTGCGCCAACAGCAGCCTTTTGTTCCTCGCTCAGGTGCTCTGCCTCTTCCAATCCGGGGATCGCGACGCGCACCTCTCGGCGGGCAAAGTCGATGCCATTGGCGTTGAATTCGGTCTTCACGCGATTGAAGATTTCCTTCCGCAAGGTGAACTGTTTGCCGGGCTTGGCCATGAATTTGCCCCGGATGATCATGCCGACATCGTCAAAGTCGAACACGCCCTGAGACTTGAAGGGCTGCAGGAAGCCATCCTTGTGCACCTCGTCCTGCATCATCTCGGCGCCGATCTTCTTGAAGATCTTCTTGACCTTGTTGGGATCGGTGTCGAAAGGCACGGTGAACTTCAGCTTCATGATCACCCAGTCGCGGCTGAAATTGGTCAGCTTCTGGATTTCGCCGTAGGGAATGGTGTGCACCGGACCGCGATGGTGACGCAGTTGCATGGAGCGGATCGAGATTTTCTCGACCGTGCCCATGGTACCACCCACGTCGACATATTCGCCGACCCGAAATGCGTCATCGATCAGGAAGAAGATGCCGCCGACGATATCCGCCACCAGTTTCTGCGCACCAAAGCCGATGGCCAGACCCAGAACACCAGCACCGGCCAGCAGCGGCGTGATATTGATCCCCAACGCACCCAGCGCGAGCAGGCCGAAGATGACCGCGATGGTGATCTGAGCGGTAACCCGCAGCAACGGCAGAACGGTCGCAAGGCGCGATCCTCCAGCACCTCCGCCTTCGCCACCGGCCTCTTCGTCCAGCGCCTCGGCCGCGGTCTGTTCTTGCGCCAGACGACGGTTGATCCAAAGCGAGACGATCTCGTTCATGATATAACCAATCGCGATGATCAGCAGGAACTCGATCACTGCGCCTCCGACTTCGGCGCTGACACCGGCTGAGGCCACGTTGCGCAGATCAAGCTGCCAGGCGTTGGCGATCATGAAGACGATAAACAGCCCGGCGATGACTCGTCCAATCCGGATATAGCTGCGTTTGGCCGACCGATAGGCCCGTTCCGCCAGGGGGCCTTCGCCAGACATGGGGGGCTGCAGGTGACGAACCAGCCCGCGTATCAAGGTATCAAGCGCCGGCGCGATCAGCAGCCAGAACATGGTGGTGAAATGCGCACCATTGACCAGCACGCGCAGGACGGCAGGATCACGGCGGGCGACAAGATATTCGACCAGAACCCAGATCACGACCGAAACACCGATGGCGAAATAGGGGTAATAGCGCGCAACCTCTTTATCGAACCGGGTATGATCGGGATCCGTTCCCAGCATCATCTGTGACAGCCCATCACGCGCGGTCCAGGCGATCACACCGATGTAGACGTGAATCGCCGCGTTCAGCCAAAAGCCGATGCGGGTGTCATCGCCACTGATGCCGTTGAGGGAATTGAACCGCAGTACGAACAGGGTAAAGCCGATCAGGATCAGCAGGCCGATCAGGTTGCGATGCAGGTATTTCGCCCAGTGATCGTCCACATTCACCAACCGAAACTGGGATTTCTGCGGCGCCAGCACAAAGCGCGATGCGGCGGCACCCAGGCGTGGCACCCAGATCAGATAGAAAACGAACGGAGCGGCATAGGTCAGTTGTTCGGTGGTCAACAAGCCGCGCCCGATCGCCCGGATAACGACATAAAAGACAATCAAACCCGCGATTTCACGGCAGAACCGACGGAACAGATATTGGACCGCGCCCCACAAATCCGCCTCATCTGCCACTTCGGTTGCCTCGTGCCAGCGGCGGGTCAGGAAGATAAACAGCTTTTCTGCGATAAAGCCAACCACCAGGACAGACAGCACAAGCCCAAGCAGCGTGTAGACACCGGTCGTACCAAGTGTATCAGAGAAATTGGCAAACGCCGTTTGTTGCGCTGTGACGATGTTGGGCAGCGTGGTCAGAACATGCGTCCAGGATGAGACCATCTCGGCCCAGATTTCGCTGATTTCGGTCAGCGGGTCGTCAACTTCAGCTTTTTCTGCGGCCTGCTGTTCGGCCACAGCATCCAGCCGCTCTAGCAAGATCGCGCGAACCTGATCGTCGGACATGCGTGCGACGAGATCATCCACTTGTTCCGGGGTGAGATCATCCGGGATGGCTGTCGGCGATGTGGTGCTGGTGTCTTGTGCATAAAGCGGCACCGCAAGAAACACAGCGGCGACCATCGCCAGAAAGAGGCGGAGTGGTTGGAACATGAATAGGCCCTCGAATACGAAAGTTGTATCGTTTTCCGGGATCATATGCTTATGCGTGCATTTTTCCCAGAGCTTTCGGCGGGTTAACTTGCTCTGCAGCCAAAAAAAAGGCCGAGCACTAAGCTCGGCCGTAGTCCAACAGGGAGGTATGAAGATGATGAGCGTTACAGCATCATCGCCTTCGAGTGCTCATTTAGGGATCAGTTTGTGAACGATCAAGCCGAATAGCGGCCCAGTTTGATCATGCCCGCTATGCCCGGGGCGCATAGCTAGAGTTTGCCAAGCTGCCGCAACTGCTTGCGATGCGCGATGATCTCATCCTGAACGAAGTCTCGAAATGCCGCTATCCGCTTGGAATGACGCAGTTCTTCCGGGTAGGCGAGGTAAACGGGTACATCCGCGCTTTCGATATCGGAAAGGACCGGTATCAGATTGGGAAAGTCGTCGGTCACATAATTGGGAAGCACGCCGATCCCGAGATCGTGAATAACGCCCTGCAAAACACCAAAGTAGTTGTTCACCGTCATCAGCGAAGCGGGATTGTAGGTCATCAAATGCCGAACCATCGCAGCGCCGACCCCAACTTGAGGGGCGGAAGGTGTCTGACAAATCAGCCTGTGCTTTGACATCTCTTCCAGCGTCTGAGGTGCGCCGCCATGGGTCTCAAGGTAGTTGGGCGTCGCATACAGCATCATCTGTACCGTCATCAGGCGCTTGCGGACCAGATCGGCCTGGCTGGGCTCTTTCATACGAATAGCGACATCAGCTTCGCGCATGGGAAGATCCAGAACCCGCTCCTCAAGCATCAGATCGATGTTGAGGTCGGGATATTGCTCGTAAAGCTTTGGCAGACGCGGGGCCAGCCACAGCGTGCCAAAGCCGAAGGTGGTGGTCACCCGCAGAACGCCGAACACTTCATCCTCGCTGTCGCGGATGCGTGCAGCGGCGGCATCCAGACGTTTGGACATGGCCGAGGTGGCATCGAACAGGAACTCTCCCTGTTCGGTCAGAATCAGTCCGCGTGCATGTCGATGGAACAGGGTGGCATCCAGTGATTCTTCAAGCGCCCGGATCTGACGACTCACGGCAGATTGAGACAAATTGAGCCTGTCGCCGGCATGTGTGAGGCTGCCCGCATCAGCAACTGCATGAAATATTCTGAGCTTGTCCCAATCCATCGCCGCAACTTTCGTTATCCTTGGGAAGCCCTATATGAAACACGTAACAAATTCCACAATCAAACCCGGAAATCGTTACGGAATAGAGCAAAATTGGTATACAGGTCAGCCTTTATGACCTAAAATGCATGCGAATGAAGCACACTAATCCGACGAGGGGAGACGTCAGATGAGTCAGCCGAAGATCTCATTGAATGACCGGTTCGATCTGTCCAAAAGCCCGGTTCTTCTGAACGGCACGCAGGCGCTGGTGCGCCTCATGATGATGCAGAAGGCGCGCGATACGGCAGCGGGGTTGAACACAGCCGGTTTGGTTACGGGATATCGTGGATCGCCCCTTGGTGCGGTGGATCTGCAAATGTCGCGGGCCGAAAAACAACTGGCCGAAAACGATGTCACGTTTCAGTACGGGTTGAACGAGGATCTGGCAGCAACCGCTTTGTGGGGCAGCCAGCAAGCGGGTCTACGCGGCGATGGGCGATATGATGGCGTGTTTGGCCTGTGGTACGGCAAGGGTCCGGGCGTTGACCGGTCCGGCGACGTGATGCGCCACGCCAACATGGCAGGTACTGCCCAGCATGGCGGCGTGCTGATGGCTATGGGCGATGACCATACGGGTGAAAGCTCGACCGTGTTGCACCAATCCGAATGGTCTCTGGTCGATATGTACATGCCGGTGGTCAGCCCTGCAGGTGTTCAGGAGATACTGGATTACGGCATCTACGGTTTCGCACTCAGCCGGTTTGCGGGGGTCTGGGTCGGGCTGAAGACGATGAAGGACACGATCGAGGTGACTTCGGTCGTTGATGGCCGTCCGGATCGAATGCATCTGGTGATACCTCAGTTCGATATGCCCGAAGGCGGATTGAACATCCGGCTTGGCGACACGCCGCATCTGCAGGAAACGCGGGTGATCGATCACAAACGCTTTGCGGCTGAGGTATTCTCGCACGCCAACAAGCTGGACAAGCGGGTATGGGGGAAACCCGGTGCCAAGATCGGCTTTGCGGCAGCAGGCAAGAACTGGCTGGATCTGGTCCACGCCATGTCGCTGCTGAACATCGACGCGAATGAGGCCGAGCGGTTGGGGATCACCACCTACAAGATCGGCCAGACATTCCCTCTGGATATGAAGGGGTTTCACGACTGGGCCGAGGGGCTCGACCTGATCGTGATCGTCGAGGAAAAGCGCAAGCTGATCGAGGTGCAGGTCAAAGAGGCGATCTTTGACGACCGGCGCGGGCGGCGTGTTTATGGCTGGTACAAAGGCGGTGCCGGGACGCTGCACCGCGAGGAATTGTTCCCGACCCGCGGCGCGCTGGATCCGATCATGATTGCCGAGAAACTGGGTGAGATTCTGATCGAAGAGGGGCGCGAAACCGATGGCGTGCGCGCCGGTCTGGCCGCGCTGTCCGAGGCGCGCCGCGCCGACAACGCGCAGGAAATCGCGGCGCGTCTGCCGTATTTCTGCTCGGGCTGCCCGCATAACAGCTCGACCAAACTGCCCGATGGCAGCCGGGCTTATGCCGGGATCGGCTGCCATTACATGGTGCAGTGGATGGACCGTGAGACCACCGGTTTTACCCAGATGGGCGGCGAGGGGGCGAACTGGATTGGCGAGGCCCCGTTCTCGACCACCAAGCATGTGTTCCAGAACCTTGGCGACGGCACGTATAACCATTCGGGCGTGCAGGCGATCCGCGCGGCGCTGGCGGCAGGCACCAACATTACCTTCAAAATCCTCTATAACGACGCCGTTGCGATGACCGGCGGGCAGGAGAACGAAGGTGGGCTGAGCGCCGAGCGTATCGTGGCTGAAGTGCGCGCCATGGGCGTCAGCAACGTCGCCGTTGTCTACGACGAAAAGGAAGATGTGAACTTTGGGGCCTTGCCCTCGGGCGTCGAAACCTTTGAGCGCGCCAAGCTGATGCAGGTTCAGGAAAAGTTCCGGGAAATTGAGGGTGTATCGGTCATTGTTTATGTCCAAACCTGCGCCGCCGAAAAGCGCAGGCGGCGTAAAAGGGGCACGTTCCCGGACCCGGACAAGCGGGTATTCATCAACACCGATATCTGTGAGGGCTGCGGGGATTGCGGCGTTCAGTCGAACTGTGTCTCGATTGTCCCGAAAGAGACCGAGCTTGGTCGCAAGCGGGCGATTGATCAGTCCAGTTGCAACAAGGATTTCTCTTGCCTGAACGGGTTTTGCCCGTCCTTCGTGACCGTTGAGGGGGCAAAAATCCGCAAAGAGGCGACCACCGATCTGGACTTGCCGGACCTGCCCGATCCCGTTCTGCCGCAGATCGATGGGACTCATAACGTGGTGATCACGGGCGTGGGTGGTACGGGCGTCGTCACCATCGGCGCAGTTCTGGCGCAGGCGGCGCAGATCGATGGCAAGGGCGCGGGCATGATGGAGATGGCGGGCCTCGCACAAAAGGGCGGTGCTGTACATATCCACTGTCGTCTGGCGAACCGGCCCGAAGATATCAGCGCCATTCGCGTCGCCACTGGTGAGGCGCATGCGCTCATTGGTGGTGATCTGGTGGTCTCGGCAGGGGCCAAGACGCTGGGTCTGACCCAGACCGGCCAAACCGGGGCGGTGGTGAACAGCCACGAGATTATCACTGGCGACTTTACGCGTGACACGGAATTCCAAATCCCAAGCGATCAGCTACAGCTTGCCTTGCAGGCCCGGTTGAAGGACGGGGTGGCATTGTTTGATGCCACCGATCTGGCGCGAGCGGTGATGGGGGATTCGATTTATTCCAACATGATGATCTTTGGTGCCGCCTGGCAAAAGGGCCTGCTGCCGATCCGGTTGCAGGCCATCATGGAAGCGATCGAGCTGAACGGCGCCGCGGTCGAGCGCAACAAGCGCGCCTTTGAGGTCGGACGGTGGGCGGTGACACATCCCGAGGACGCGGCCAAAATCCTGCGCCCGAACGTGGCGGAACTACCCAAGACGCTGGATCAGGTGATCGACTTCCGCGCCGCCCATCTGACCGATTATCAAGGCAAGCGGTTGGCCAAACGCTATCGTAAGCTGGTTGAAAGCGTCGAGGACGAACAGGTCCGCGAGGCAATTGCCAAAGGCTACCATAAGCTTTTGTCCTACAAGGATGAATACGAGGTCGCGCGGCTGCTGCTTGACAGCCGCAAGAAAGCCGAGGCCGAGTTTGATGGCGACTTCAAGATGACCTTCCACCTTGCGCCACCGACGTTGGGCACAAAGGGTGACAATGGACGTCCGGCCAAGAAAGCCTTTGGTGAATGGTTCCTGGGGCCGCTGAAACTGCTCGCCAAACTGAAAGGCCTACGCGGCACGCCCCTGGATGTGTTCGGTTACACGGCAGAACGCAGAATGGAGCGCGCCCTGATCCGGCAGTATGAGACGGACATGAAGGAAGTCCTGCCCAAGCTGACGCCCGACACAAGCGATGCCATTGCGGCATTGGCAGCTCTGCCGCTGGACATTCGCGGGTTTGGCCCGGTTCTGGTCGCGAACGAGGCCAAGGCTGCGAAACGGCGCGAGGAATTGCTGGCGGTAATCCGCGATGGGGGCCCTCAGATGAAGGCTGCGGCAGAGTGAAGTTTCACAAGGCTGTAACGTAAGCTATGCAAAATGGGTCCCCGGTCTTATTTAGACGTCAACAAACCCGAGGAACCCATGCCCCCGCGTCATCACGTCGCCCGTGACATCTCTTACGCCCACTCTGCGGAAACGCGGGGCGGGCGTATGGTCATCAAGCTGATGGAGAACACAACGGGCCGGATGCGTCTGATCCGGCGCGCCGACGGGTACGAGCAGGAAGTGGCGCAGGGGCGCGACTTCTGGTCCGTGATGGTAGATCGATACGGGCTGAGTTTGGACGTGGTGGGCGGTGCGTTGTCGAACATCCCCAAAGATGGGCCGCTGATCCTGATTGCCAACCATCCCTATGGCATTCTGGATGGTCTGATGATGGGGAATATCCTGTCTCAGACACGCGGAGATTTCCGCATTCTGGCCAATCATGTGTTCCGCAAGGCCGAAGACCTGAACCGGATCGTCCTGCCGATTTCGTTTGATCAGACGAAAGAGGCCGTCCGGCTGAACCTTGAGACCCGCAAAACCGCGCTGAACTATTTGGGCGAAGGTGGGGCGATCGGCATTTTCCCCGGTGGTACGGTCAGCACGGCCGTAAAGCCATTTGCCCACCCGATGGACCCGGGCTGGCGCGGATTTACCGCCCGTATGGTGGCCAAATCGCAGGCCACTGTGGTGCCTGTTTTCTTCGATGGCCATACCTCGCGCCTGTTCCAGATCGCCAGCCATCTGCACAACACGTTGCGGATGGGTCTGCTGATCAAGGAATTCAAGAAACGCGTCGATACCCCGGTCCGGGTCGTGGTCGGCGAGCCCATCGGACGCGACATTCTTGACCCGCTTGGCAAGGATACGCGCAAGATGATGGATTTCCTGCGCAAAGCCACGTATGAGCTGTCTCCAGAGCCGCTGAAGTCGTATGACTATGGCTATGAATTTGAGGAACGGCATCGCGCCTGAAGGGGCAAATGGCAGTAGGTATCTTTGATTCCGGATTGGGCGGTCTGACCGTCCTGAACGCCGCGCAGAAACATCTGCCCGACGTGGATTTCCTGTACTATGCGGATAGCGCGCATGCGCCTTACGGTGTGCGCGATGCCGAGGATATCTATAACCTGACCCGAGCCGCCGTACAGGACCTGTGGGATCGCGGCTGCAATCTGGTGATTCTGGCCTGCAATACCGCCAGCGCGGCTGCCTTGCGCCGGATGCAAGAGGCGGGCGTGCCCGAAGGAAAAAGGGTGCTGGGTGTGTTCGTGCCGCTGATCGAGGCCCTGACCGAACGGCAATGGGGCGATAACTCGCCACCGCGCGAGGTCGAGGTGCAGCATGTGGCGCTGTTTGCGACCCCTGCAACCGTGTCCAGCCGGGCTTTTCAGCGGGAACTTGCGTTTCGTGCCATCGGCGTGGATGTCGAGGCACAGGCATGTGGCGGTGTCGTGGATGCCATTGAAGACGGCGACATGATTCTGGCCGAAGCGCTAGTGCGCAGCCATGTGGACGCTTTAAAACGTAAAATGCCCCAGCCTCAGGCGGCCATTCTGGGCTGCACACATTATCCGCTGATGGCTGAGACCTTCCAGCAGGCGCTGGGGAGAGACGTAAAGGTCTATAGCCAGGGCGATCTGGTCGCCGAGAGTTTGGCGGACTACCTGAAACGTCACCCGAATATGCTGGGCGATGGGCCGGGCGGATTCCTGACGACCGGCAAACCGGGTGTGGTGACGGATCGCGCGACGCAGTTCCTCCGACGACAAATCACCTTTGCTGCCGCCTGACCTAGGTCAAGGACGGCGCTTTTCCGATTTCGTACTCCGTTGACCGTCGCAGCGGCGGTCTTCCCATGTGACACATGAATGAAAGAGGTCTGACATGACCCATAAAATCGCAATTCTGGGTGCTTCGGGCTATACTGGCGCGGAACTCGTGCGGCTGATCGCCGGGCATCCGAATATGGAAATCACCGCTCTGGCCGCCGAGCGTAAGGCCGGGCAGACCATGGCGCAGGTGTTTCCGCATCTGCGGCATATGGATTTGCCTGTGCTTTGCAAAATCTCAGAGATCGACTTTTCTCAGATTGATCTGTGTTTCTGCGCCTTGCCGCACAAAACCAGCCAAGAGGTCATTCGGGAGCTGCCCAAGACGCTGAAAATCGTTGACCTGTCAGCGGATTTCCGGCTGCGAGATGGCGATGAATACGAAAAATGGTACGGTAACCCGCACGCCGCCTTGGGACATCAGGCCGAGGCGGTCTATGGCCTGACCGAGTTCTACCGGGATGACATCCGCGCCGCGCGGCTGGTTGCGGGAACCGGGTGCAACGCGGCGACGGGTCAGTATGTGCTGCGTCCATTGATTTCGGCGGGGGTCATTGATCTGGACGACATCATTCTGGATCTGAAATGCGCCGTCTCGGGCGCGGGTCGGGCGTTGAAAGAGAACTTGCTGCATGCCGAGCTTAGTGAAGGGGCGAATGCCTATGCAGTGGGGGGTACGCACCGGCATCTGGGCGAGTTCGATCAGGAATTCTCGGAACTGGCGGGGCGGACGGTACATATTCAGTTCACGCCGCATCTGATCCCGGCCAACCGGGGCATTCTGGCGACCTGCTATGTGAAGGGTGACCCGCAAAGCGTTTATGAGACGCTGCAATCGGCCTATGACAATGAGCCCTTTATCGAACTGCTACCCTTTGGCGAGACGCCTTCGACCCATCATGTGCGAGGGTCAAACTTCTGTCATGTCGGGGTGGTTGGTGACCGGATTGAACGTCGCGCCATCGTCGTCGCGGCGCTGGATAACCTGACAAAAGGTAGCAGTGGGCAAGCCTTGCAGAACGCCAACCTGATGTTAGGTGAGGATGAAACCCTGGGGCTGATGATGGCCCCTCTGTTCCCGTGAGGACGGTATGAAAACGCTCAAGAAACGTCGTCGAGTTCAGGTGATATTGCTGGCTGTCGTGGCCTTGGTGCTGGCGACGGGATTGATTGGGTACGCGATGCGCGATGGCATAAACTTTTTCCGCTCGCCCAGCCAGGTGATCGCCGAGCCACCCAAACCGACCGAGGTCTTTCGGATCGGGGGACTGGTCGAGGAGGGCTCGATCATTCGTGGGCAGGGCGAGACGGTGCATTTTATTGTGACTGACGGGGGTGAAAGTGTGCCCGTGGCATTTACCGGAGTGCTGCCTGATCTGTTCTCGGAAAATCAGGGGATGGTTGGAACCGGAAGCTACGTGGATGGCGTCTTTGAAGCCACTGAGATTCTTGCCAAACATGATGAAACCTACATGCCGAAAGAAGTGGTCGACGCGCTGAAAGAACAGGGCGTTTATCAGGAGGCTGGTGACAGCTGAATACAGCTGGACGGCCTGCCTCCGGCGGAGGTAACTTAAACAGAACAAGCGGGGCGTTGCGCGCTTAAGGCGGGCAACGCCCTTTGTTTTGGCGGGGTTTTAACGCCTTTGCCTGACCGTTTGGTCCATCTGAACAAGGGGTGGTTTGATGCAGACGGTTCGGCAGATCGCAGAAGAAATCGTGGTGCGGGAAGGCGGGTTTGTGGATGACCCCGACGATCCCGGTGGCGCGACGAAACACGGAGTGACCCTCCACACCATGCGGCGCTTGGGCCTGGATTTGACCGGGGATGGGGTCGTTGGCCATGCCGATGTGCACGCGCTGACAAAGGCGCAGGCGGTCGATGTTTTCGTGCAGCATTACTTCGAAAAGCCACGCGTAGGGTTGTTGCCCGAGGCGCTGTGGCCATCGGTTTTTGATATGTATGTGAATGCGGGCGCACATGCGGTTCGGATTTTGCAAAAACTGCTGCGCCAGATGGGGTATGAAGTGGCCGTCGATGGTGGCATTGGTCCGCAGACAGCGCGGGCATGCGCGGATGCGGCGCGTCCGCAGGCGGATGTGCTGCGGGATGCGTATGGGATCGCGCGGCGGAACTATTATTTCCGGCTGGCGGATCGCAAGCCCGCCCTTCGCAAATACGCACGGACGCGCTCAGGCGGGAAGGGTGGGTGGATCAAGCGCGCCGAAGAGTTCGTGTCGCCCACCTATCATCTGAGCGATGCCGCGTTTCAGCGGAGGGTATCGGAATGGGGTTAATTTCAGGAATTCTGGGATTGTTGTTCGGCGGCGGTCGAAATGTCGTTGGCGAAACGGCTGAGGTGTTTCGCGAAAACTCGGAAGCGCGCGCCAAGCGGGCGGTTGCGCTGCGTGCGGCGGCGATGGGCCAGTTTGACGCAGAGTTTCAGACCTCGGACAAGGGAGGTTTTGATCGGTTCATGGATGGGGTGAATCGGCTGCCGCGCCCGGCACTGGCTTTGGGTACGCTGGGGCTGTTCATCGCGGCGATGGTTGATCCGATCTGGTTCGCCGCGCGCATGCAGGGAATCGCACTGGTGCCCGAGCCATTGTGGTGGCTGCTTGGCGTGATCGTCTCTTTTTATTTTGGGGCACGTCATCAGCTGAAGGCGCAGGATTTTCAACGCGAAATCAGCGGGTCCCTGCAGCAAATGCCCGAGGTCTTAGCCAACCTTGAAGCCCTTGATGCGATAGGTGCTGACAGCCGGACCGCAAGAGCGCCTGATCACAACCCGGCGCTGGATCGGTGGAAGGAACTGCGCGACAGCTGAGGCGCGACACTATGTGCGTTTGCGCGATGCGAATGTGAATGGTGCTTGGCCTGAGCTGCGCGTATAAATGGGCCATGATTACAGAGCTTGGCCACTTCGCACTGATCCTCGCCTTTCTGGTTGCCATTGTGCAAACTGTCGTTCCCCTTGTGGGGGCCTCAAAACGCTGGACCGGGTGGATGATTTTCGCTGAACCTGCGGCGATCACGCAGTTCATTCTGACGGCATTTTCCTTCGCGGCATTGGTCTGGGCGTTCACGACCTCCGACTTTTCGTTGCGGATTGTGGTCGAGAACAGCCATTCGGCCAAGCCGATGCTTTATAAGGTCAGTGGCACGTGGGGGAACCACGAAGGTTCGATGCTTCTGTGGGTACTGATCGTGGCGCTGTTCGGGGCGATGGCTGCGGTGTTCGGAGGCGGGTTGCCGCCAACCCTGAAAGCGCGGGTTCTCGCGGTTCAGGCGGCGATCGGTGTGGCGTTTTATGCGTTTATCCTGTTTACCTCGAACCCGTTTGACCGGTTGCCGGTTCCGCCATTCGACGGGCGCGATCTGAACCCCTTGTTGCAGGATCCCGGTTTGGCCTTTCATCCGCCCTTCTTGTATCTTGGCTATGTGGGGCTGAGCATGGCGTTCAGCTTTGCAGTGGCAGCCCTGATCGAAGGCCGCGTGGATGCTGCATGGGGGCGCTGGGTGCGGCCATGGACACTGGCGGCCTGGGTGTTTCTGACCATCGGCATCGCTCTGGGATCTTGGTGGGCGTATTATGAGCTTGGCTGGGGCGGTTTCTGGTTCTGGGACCCGGTCGAAAACGCCAGCTTCATGCCATGGTTGCTTGCGGCGGCGTTGCTGCATTCGGCCATCGTGGTTGAAAAGCGCGAGGCGCTGAAAAGCTGGACCATCCTTCTGGCGATCATCGCGTTTGGCTTTTCGCTGATCGGCACTTTCATCGTGCGCTCAGGGTTGCTGACCTCCGTTCATGCCTTTGCCAATGACCCCGAGCGTGGGGTGTTCATCCTGTTGATTCTGGTCTTTTTCACTGGTGGCGCTTTGACCTTATTCGCCGCCCGCGCACAGGCGATGGAGGCCAAGGGAGTCTTTGGGATGGTAAGCCGCGAAAGCGCGCTGGTTCTGAACAATATCCTGTTGGCGGTTAGCTGTTTCGTGGTGTTCTTTGGCACACTCTGGCCGATGGTGGCCGAGATGGCGTTTGACCGAAAGCTGTCGGTCGGACCACCCTTCTTCAACGCGGCGTTCACGCCATTCATGGTAGTGCTTGGGATCGTCCTGCCGGTCGGCGCCATGATTCCCTGGAAGCGCGGTCGGGTGGGCAAGGCTGCGTGGTCGTTGCGATACGCATTTGTGCTGGCCGTTGCTCTGGCCATACTCGTGTGGGTGATGCAGACCGGGCGCAGTGCTTTGGGACCGGTAGGCCTGTTTTTGGGGGCTTGGATCACTTTCGGGGCCATCGTTGATTTGTGGAGCCGCACGGGACGCAACGGCAGTGTTGCGCGCCTGTTCCGCCTGCCGGGGGCTGACTGGGGCAAAGCCGTTGCCCATACTGGTCTTGGCGTGACTATGTTTGCCATCGCGGGTCTCACCGCGTGGGAAGTGGAAGATATCCGCGTGGCGCAACCCGGCGAACCGTTTGAAGTCGGGCAGTTCACACTGACCCTGCAGGACGTGCGGCGGGTTGAAGGGCCCAATTATTTCTCGACGACTGCAGATGTCGCCGTTTCGTTGAACGGGCGTCCGATCACGACACTGCATCCTGAAAAGCGCGACTATCCGGTGGCCCGGATGCCCACGACCGAGGCGGCGATCGACTATCGGTTCCTGCGTGACCTCTACGTGGTGATCGGGGATCAGCAAGCGGATGGCGGCTGGGTGATGCGTACCTATATCAAGCCGCTGGCCAACTGGATCTGGGCTGGCTGCATTCTGATGTCGCTGGGCGGTTTGCTCAGCCTGTCGGATCGGCGCTTCCGGGTCGCGGCCGGCGCTCGTAAGACACCTGCCCGCGGGGTGCCTGCGGAATGAAACGCCTGATCCTGATCCTGATGCTGATGGCGAGTCCGCTTTTAGCGGTCCAACCTGACGAAGTGCTCGACGACCCCGTCCTGGAAGAGCGCGCACGTGAGCTGAGCACCGGTTTGCGCTGTCTGGTGTGCCGCAACGAAAGCATCGATGAAAGCAACGCCGAGCTTGCGCGCGACCTGCGCTTGCTGCTGCGCGAGCGGCTCGTGGCCGGGGACACCGATCAGGAAGCAGTGGACTTCATCGTTGCACGATATGGCGAATATGTGCTGCTCAGACCCACAATAACAGGTGCCAATCTGATGCTATGGCTCGCCGGCCCGGTCATGTTGCTGATCGCGGCAGGTATGGGATGGAGCTTTCTGCGCAAGCGGTCGCATGCTCAGGCAACGGGACCCGCAGACCAGCTCAGCGCTGAGGAACAAGAGCGTCTGCGTCGAATTCTGGAAGACTGACGCGCGGTTCCGCTTTTCCTTCGCTCACATTTGCGTAAGGTTTCGCAAAACGCTGCGCAGGTGAGGTTTTCGATGGAATACGAAGCGGTCCAACTGGATATTTCTGATGGTCTGGCGGTTCTGACGCTGAACCGGCCCGAAAAGATGAACGCTCTGACCACGCAGATGCGGGCCGAGATCACCTATGCGATGAAAGACGCCGCGCGTCAGGCCCGCGCGATTGTTCTGACGGGTGCAGGGCCTGCATTTTGCTCGGGTCAGGATTTGGGCGATGCGTCAAGCACCGGATCGATTGATCTGGAACGTGCGTTGCGTGATGAATACGAGCCGATGCTCGAAGCGGTCTATGACTGCCCGGTGCCGACCATAGCTGCGGTCAACGGACCGGCGGCGGGGGCAGGCGCCAATCTGGCCCTTTGCGCGGACGTCGTGATCGCGACCGAGAGCGCCTATTTCCTGCAGGCTTTCGCACGGATCGGCCTTTTGCCCGATGCCGGAGGGACATGGTTCATGCCACGGCAGATGGGCTTTGCCAAGGCGATGGGGGCGGCGTTGTTTGCCGACAAGATCAGCGCCCGGCAGGCGGATGACTGGGGCTTGATCTGGGAAGCGGTGCCTGATGATCAGTTTGACGCCCATTGGCGCAAACGCGCTGCTTATCTGGCCCATGGCCCGACGGCGGGCTTCCGGGCGATCAAGCAGGCGATCCGTGGGACATATGATAAGACATTGCCGCAGCAATTGGCGGCAGAGGCCCATCTGCAAGGCGAATGCGGGCGGACCCGCGATTTCGCCGAAGGCGTCGTGGCCTTTCTTGAAAAACGCCCCGCGAAATTCGAGGGGCGCTGATACTAGACTCAGGCCCGGCGACGGCGACGTGTGCGCCGTTCGGGCAGGGCATCATCCCCGGTGCCGTCCGACGCCGATGTGAACGGGCCGAGCGCCAGCGTGATTTCGTCCAGGGTCGGACGATTGCCCCGGGGCCGCGTGTCCAGAGCTTTGCGCATCTCCCGCAGATGTTCAGGCATCGTACCGCAGCAGCCACCAATGATCGTCGCGCCGCAATCCCGCGCCATCGCTGCGTATTGTCCCATCAGGGCCGGGGTGCCGTCATAATGGATATGGCCGTCCACATATTTCGGAATGCCTGCATTGCCCTTGGAGATCAGCGGGCGTTCGGTGCCTTGCGCGGCAAATCCAAGGATGGTGCGCAGAATATCCGACGCACCGGTGCCGCAATTGGCCCCAAATGCGATGGGTGGGTTGGGCAGCGTCTCGACGATCATCGCCAGATCCGAAGACGTCACGCCCATCATGGTACGGCCCGCCGTGTCAAAGCTCATGGTACCGCACCAGGGCATGTCGGCCAGGGCAAAAGCCTCGGCAGCGGCGCGGAACTCTTCCGGCGCACTTATGGTTTCCAGCCACAACACATCAGCGCCACCTGCTTTCAGGGCATCGGCCTGTTCGTGAAACATCTCGACAGCCTCGGCGTGGGTCAGGCTGCCGACGGGCTCCATGATTTCGCCGGTAGGTCCGACCGATCCGGCGACCACGATAGGCCGGTCTGCCTTATCCGCGACCTCACGACCCAACGCGGCCCCGATACGGTTCAGCTCGGCCACGCGGTTCTGTGCATCGTGCAATTTCAACCTTGCCGCCGTGCCGCCAAAGGTATTGGTCAGAAACAGATCGCTACCTGCGTCCACCGAACCCTGGTAAAGCGCCCTGATCTTGTCCGACGCATCGACGTTCCACAATTCGGGTGCGTCGCCGGATTGAAGGCCCATGTTGAACAGGTTTGTGCCGGTCGCACCGTCCGCAAGGATTGCATCGGTTGTTTCCAGAAGTTTGCTGAGCGCATTGGTCATTGGGGTATTCCAAAATATGAGGCCGAGACCTATCAAATATGAGACGCCCCGTGTCTCATGACCGGGGCGTCAAATCAAACTCATAAAACTCATGAAGATCATGAGTTTTGGATTTCGTCCAATCAGTCTTCGGCTTCTGACATGACCTGAAGCTTCGCTTCGACAAGCAATTCTGCCATTTTCTCGCGGATTTTGGCCTCATCCGCCAAGTCGCCAAGGTAGCCTTTGACCGCCTCGACAACATCGTCTTCGCTGACATTCTGCAGATCGGTGTGCACCAGTTCCTGCCCGTACTGCCGCGCCTGTTCTACGGTTTCGCCTTTCAGCGCTGACGCCCACACGGCCATGAAACGGTTGCGGCGCATGCGCGCGATGAACTGCATTTTCTCGTCATGGGCGAACTTGCTTTCAAACGCGGCTTCACGTTCGTCGAATGTGGTCATTGGTTGGGGACCCCTTGGCTTGGATTTCTCTCACGATGATATGACTATAGGATGTCCTGGGCGCAAGGTATTTGCGCTGCGTCAAACACTCTCGGGTCGCTGAACTTGCGGGAAGGCGGGGCTTGCACTATGAGGGCGCCAACGTGAAGGGACTCATTCCCTTTCGCCAGTCTGGAAAGGTCGCTCATGGCGCGTCGCAAGAAGATTTACGAAGGTAAGGCCAAGATTCTGTATGAAGGCCCCGAACCGGGCACCATCGTACAGTATTTCAAGGACGACGCCACCGCGTTCAACGCCGAGAAGAAAGACGTGATCGACGGCAAGGGCGTGCTGAACAACCGCCTGAGCGAGTTCTTCATGAACGGCCTGACCCAGATCGGCATCCCGAACCACTTCATCCGCCGCCTGAACATGCGCGAGCAACTGGTCCGCAACTGCGAGATCGTGCCGCTGGAAGTGATCGTGCGCAACTATGCCGCCGGGTCGATGTCGAAACGTCTGGGTATTGCCGAAGGCACGCAATTGCCGCGCCCGATCGTGGAATACTGCTATAAGGACGACGCTCTGGGTGACCCACTGGTGACCGAAGAACACATCGCGGCCTTTGGCTGGGCCAGCCAGCAGGACATGGACGATATCCTCAGTCTCGCGCTGCGTGTCAATGATTTCATGAGCGGCGTGATGCTGGCTGTTGGCATCCGTCTGGTCGATTTCAAGATCGAGATCGGGCGGATTTTTGACGGTGACTATCAGCGGCTGATCGTGGCCGATGAAATCAGCCCCGATAGCTGCCGCCTGTGGGATATCGAGACCGGTCAGAAGCTGGACAAGGACGTGTTCCGCCGCGATCTGGGCAGCCTGACCGACGCCTATTCCGAGGTCGCCCGCCGGCTTGGGGTTCTGCCCAAAAGCAATGTGACCAAGCCGACGCTGATCAACTGACCCTGCCGCTGACCGGCAGGGTTGTCCGACACGCGCAAGCGGGGTATCCCGCGCGCAACGAAACGGGCCGCAGGCGGTCCATGACTGGAGTTTTCGACCATGAAGGCACGTGTGCATGTGATGCTCAAGAACGGGGTTCTGGATCCGCAGGGCGAGGCGGTGCGTCACGCGTTGGGCGCGATGGGCTTCGATCAGGTTGAAGGTGTGCGCCAGGGCAAGGTGATTGATCTGGAACTGTCCGACGGCGCGACCGAGGCCGACGTGACCGCGATGTGTGAAAAGCTGCTGGCAAACACTGTCATCGAACGCTACGAGATCGAACTGGTCTGAGTTTGATGCGGGCTGCACGTCTGATCACCTATCGTCAGCCGCTTGAGGTGGCGACCATTCCCGACCCGGAACCGGCAGAAGACGGCGTCGTCGTCCGGGTTCTGGCTTGCGGAGTATGCCGATCAGACTGGCACGCGTGGTCCGGTTCGGACCCCGACGTGGTTCTGCCCATGACACCCGGCCATGAATATTGCGGCGAAGTGGTTGCCGTTGGCAGCCGCGTCAGACGCTGGCGTATCGGCGACCGGGTGATTGCTCCGTTCATTCTGGCCTGCGGTCATTGCCCGGATTGTGCGCAGGGGCATCAGACCATCTGCGCCGATCAGGTGGTGCCGGGCTTTACCTGCGACGGCGCCTTTGCCGAATTCATCGCGGTTGCCCATGCGGATGCGAACCTGACCGCTCTGCCCGTTACTCTGGCCCCGGAAATCGCCGCGGCCTTGGGATGCCGCGTGACGACGGCATGGCAGGCGCTGGTCGGGCGGGCACAGGTGCAGGGCGGTGAATGGCTGGCGGTGTTCGGCGGCGGCGGGGTCGGTATCTCGACCTTGCTGCTGGGCAAGGCACTTGGTGCGCGCGTTGTTGTCGTGGATATCGCCGATGACAAGCTGGCCTATGCCAAAAGCCTCGGCGCTGATGCGGTGGTCAACGCGGCCACCTGCGATGCGCCGCAGGCCGTCCGCGACCTGACCGGCGGCGGTGCGCATGTGGCGATCGAGGCGCTGGGGATCGAGGTCACGACGGTCTCGGCCATGAAATCGCTGCGCAAGCTGGGCCGTATGGTCCAGATCGGGATGCCGGCGGGCGATCACACCACCATGTCGCTGCCGATGGACGCGCTGTATTCCGGGCAGCTTTCCGTATTCGGCACGCGCGGGATGCCAAGCTGGCGCTATCCGTCGCTGCTGTCGCTGATTGCGGGCGGTGGCGTCGATCTGAGCCCACTGGTGACGCGAAAAATCACACTGAACCAGGCAAGCGCCGAGCTTGCCGCCTTTGACAATCCAACGCCTCCGGGTGTTGCTGTTATCACCGACTTTAGCTCGTAGGAGGGTCCGCCATGCGCGCAGCCGTCATCGTATTCCCCGGGTCCAACTGTGACCGTGATCTTGCCGTGGCGTTTGAACAGGCCGGATTCTCGGTCGATATGGTCTGGCACAAGGATGCCGCGCTGCCGGATGGTGTCGACATCGTCGGTGTACCGGGCGGGTTTTCTTATGGCGACTACCTGCGCTGTGGTGCGATTGCCGCGCAGTCGCCGATCTGCAAGGCGCTGTCCGCCCATACCGAGCGTGGCGGCTATGCCGTCGGGATCTGCAACGGTTTTCAGGTCCTGACTGAGACGGGCATCCTGCCGGGCGCGCTGCTGCGTAATGCAGGACTGAAATATATCTGCCGCACCGTGGGCCTGAAGGTGGAAACCAGCGACAGTGCTTTCACCCAGGGCTACAATGCGGGCGATGTGATCAACATCCCAATCGCGCATCACGACGGCAATTACTTCGCCGATAACCAGACGCTTGCGGCGCTGAAGGATGAGGATCGGATCGCCTTCACCTACGCCGAAAACCCCAACGGTTCGCGCGAAGATATTGCTGGGATTTTGTCGCACAACCGGCGCGTGTTGGGGATGATGCCGCACCCGGAACGGGCGGCGGATTCAGGCCATGGCGGCACGGACGGGACGGCGCTCTTCCGCGCATTGGCCGGAGTGTTGGCGCCAGCGTGACTTGAGGTGATCGGTCAGGGCGCGTAGCGTCAGTACATGAGTGCGGAAGATCAAGCTGACAATGCCGGAGTACTAAGCTGGTTGCGTGGCTCGCCTATGGGCTGGCGCTTGCGGCTTGCCGTGTTCCTGCTGTTGATTGCAACCGTCGCAACGGTCTGGATCACCAACAGCCTTCTGACCAGCCGGTTCACGGAATCGACGCGCAACCGGGCGGAATTGCGCCTGGCGCTGTATTCCGGGAACTTGCTGAGCGAATTGCGGCGAAACTCGATTGTGCCGCAGTTGCTGGCGCGCGATCCCACGCTGATCTCGGCGCTGCAGTCCAGTGATTATACGTTGTCGACCCAGCGCCTGATCTCGTTTGTTGAAGAAATCGGCGCAGCATCGCTTGTTCTGCTGGACGGAGATGGCCTGACGGTCGCTGCTACCGACCGGAGCCGTTTGGGCGAGGGGCACCGAAGCTCTCCGTATTTCATCGACGCCATGCGCTCGAACGCAACGATCTTTTCGGTGATCCCCCGCGAGGCAGGCGGCTACAGCTTTACATATTCGCGCAGGATCGAGGCAAATGCCGAAATCCTTGGGGTGATCGTGGTCGAGGTGGATCTGCAGAAGTTCGAAAGAGCCTGGGCCGGGATTTCGGATGCCGTGATGGTCACAGACAGTACCGGTAACATCATTCTGTCAACCGAGCCGCAGTGGCGTGGTCTGGATGAAAGCAGCGCCATCCTGCGCCAACCGCCACAGAATGCCATTCAGCGCGCGATCAGGGCGACGACGGACTGGAACGCCCTGCCACCTGATGCCTATGTGCAGGGCGAGGCCGTGATGCGGATGGAGACCCGGATACCTTTCCGGGGATGGCAGATGACCTCGTTCACCACCTATTCGTCGATCCGCGAGAGGGTGAACAGTGTTCTGGCGCTCGAGATCATGGCCTTTGCGATTCTTCTTGCGCTGGCTTTTTATGCGCTCAGCCGCCGGGCTACGTCGCGCATGACCTTGTTCCAGCGCGAGTCGGCGGAGCTTCGCGCATTGAATGTCAGGCTGCAGCGGGAAATTGCTGAGCGGGAACGCGTTGAAAAGACGCTGGAAGTCGCTGAGCAGACCCTTGCGCAAAGCTCGAAATTGGCGGCGCTGGGTGAGATGTCGGCCGCGGTCAGTCACGAGTTGAACCAACCGCTGGCCGCGATGAAAACCTATCTCGCCGGGGCGCGTCTTCTGCTGCGCCGCAATCGGCCCGAAGAGGCGCTGGCCAGCTTTGGCCGCATCGACGGGCTGATCGAGCGTATGGGTGCGATCACCCGCCAGCTGAAATCCTATGCACGTAAGGGCGCGGATGCGTTTTCGCCTGTAAATCTTGGCGAAGCGCTTGGGTCCAGCCTGTCGATGATGGAGCCGCAATTGCGCCAGCGCCATGTGAAGATTACCCAGATTCTGCCCGAAGAACCTGTTATAGTGATGGGAGATCGGATGCGCATCGAACAGGTGATGGTCAATCTCTTGCGCAATGCGCTGGACGCCACCAAATCTGTGGCAGAGCCGGATGTCGAGATCATTCTCGCCGCAGGCGAGACCGCGATTCTGACCGTGCGCGACAATGGGCACGGTATTGAGGATATCGAGAACCTGTTCGAGCCGTTCTATACGACCAAGCGTCCGGGCGATGGGGTTGGTCTGGGGCTTGCCATCTCGTCCGGGATCGTGAACGACCATGGCGGACGGCTGACCGCGCGCAACGGCCAACAGGGCGGCGCGGTGTTTGAGATGCAATTGCCCATATTGGGCAGCGACGGCCTTGAGGCCGCGGAGTAAAGGAAGTGACTATGGCACAGGCCATGAAAATCGCCATCGTTGATGATGAACAGGACATGCGCCAGTCGATCAGTCAGTGGCTGGCCCTGTCTGGCTACGACACCGAGACCTTTGCCAGCGCCGAGGACGCGCTGAAGGTGCTCGGGCCGGATTATCCTGGGATCGTGATTTCCGACATCAAGATGCCGGGCATGGATGGCATTCAGCTGCTGAAAAAGCTGATGGGAGCCGACAGTACGCTGCCCGTCATCATGATCACTGGGCACGGCGACGTGCCAATGGCAGTTGAAGCGATGCGGGTCGGGGCGTTTGATTTCCTTGAAAAACCCTTCAACCCCGACCGGATGTCGGAACTGGCCAAACGTGCCAGCAATGCACGGCGTTTGACACTGGATAACCGCGCGCTTCGGCGTGAGCTGTCGGGCGGCACCCAGATCATGAATAAGCTTATCGGCGCGAGCCCGGTCATGGAGCGTCTGCGCGAAGATATCCTGGATCTGGGGCAGGCGGATGGTCATGTTCTGATCGACGGCGAGACGGGTACAGGCAAGACTCTGGTGGCGCATGCTTTGCACGCTGTGGGCAGCCGGGCCGGAAAGAAGTTTGTTCTGGTCTCCTGCGCGGCGCTGGAAGAAGAGGCGCTGTCGAAGCGCTTGTTTGGTCCGATGCTGCCCGAGGACACGCAGCTGCCCGCCATCGAAGAGGCGCGCGGCGGCACGCTTGTGCTGGAAGATGTTGAGGCGCTGAGCGACACGCTGCAGGCCCGTCTGCTGAGCGTGATGAACGAGCAGGGCACCCCGGCGGAGACCCGCATCGTGGCGATTTCGAACCTGCAGGAAGCGGGCAAGACGTCCGAGGATGTTCTGCGCCCGGATCTGTTTTATCGTTTGGCGGCTTTGCGGATCACCATGCCTCCGCTGCGCCAGCGAGGTGAGGATATTCTGACCCTGTTCACCCGTCTGAGCGAGCAGTTTGCCGAAGAATACGGCTGTGATGCGCCGCAGGTCAGTGCGCAGGAAGCGGCGCAGCTGTTGCAGGCTCCGTGGCCGGGCAATGTGCGGCAGTTGATTAATATCGCGGAACGCGCCGTGCTGCAGTCCCGGCGCGGGTCGGGGACGATTGCCTCGTTGCTGATGTCGGATCATGAAGAGATGCAGCCGGTGATGACCACTGAGGGTAAGCCGTTGAAAGAGTATGTCGAGGCATTCGAGCGGATGCTGATCGACAATACGATGCGGCGTCACAAGGGTTCGATCGCATCTGTGATGGACGAGCTGTGCCTGCCGCGCCGGACACTGAACGAGAAGATGGCCAAATACGGGCTGCAACGTTCGGATTACCTTTGAGGGCAGGGAGGGGGCCAGCCCCCTCTTGGCCCGTTGGGCCAATTCACCCCCGGGATATTTATAGCCAGATGAAGAGATCGCGTGGCGCCTGATTTCGGCGTCGTGCAGTTTGCCCATTGTCTTTTCCACAGGACTGCTTTTAATGTGAGCGGACGGGCATGGCATTTTGAGCCTGCAAGCCCCGTATTTTGAGTTTCGCTGCTGAGCTGATGGTGAGGATTGATCCCGCGCGGCGCGGCAGACCGATTGTGCCCCGCTTGGGGCAGATGAACGCCTGAGCCCTTTGCAAGGGCGAAAGGAATAAATGGGCGGGCCGCGTTCAGACGGGCCTGTCGGAGAAGAACCGCGATGACGCGCGCGCAACGATTGAGTATACGGGCAGGGGGCCAAAGCGCCAGACCCTGCCGCGCGCCGTCCGATATCGCCCGTACAAGACACCCCGGCAAAAGCGCCTGTCCGCCTGGACGGGTCAGGACAACGCGTTTGGCGCGGTGCACCAAGGACACATGGCTAAGAAAATGCTTATCGATGCCACCCACGCGGAGGAAACCCGCGTCGTGGTGGTCGACGGAAACAAGGTTGAGGAGTTTGACTTTGAATCCGAAAACAAACGCCAGCTTGCTGGCAACATCTATCTTGCAAAAGTAACGCGGGTCGAGCCGTCGCTGCAGGCGGCCTTTGTTGATTATGGCGGGAACCGGCACGGGTTTCTGGCGTTTTCCGAGATTCACCCCGACTATTATCAGATCCCCGTCGCCGACCGTGAGGCGCTGATGGAAGAAGAGCGCGCCTATGCCGAGGCGATGAAGGCGCGTGACGAGGCCGAGGAAGCAAAGCCCAAAAAGCGTCGCTCGCGGTCGCGGTCGAAGGCTGCCGATGTAAAATCGGACGATCCGGTCGAGACGCTGGAGGTTTCGTCCGAACCCACTGGCATGGAAACCATCGATCTGGATGATGGTGATGAGGCAGAGGTACCCGAGGGGACCTCTCCGATGGAGATTGTTGCAGAGACGCCCGTGGAAGAGCCCGAGGAGGGGGATGTACCGGCCGCCGAAGAGGACGCCTCGGAGGAAGTGGCGCCGCCAGCGGAAGCGCATGAGGCGTCCGAAACAGCAGAAGGCTCTGAGGACGAGGCTGCGGATGTGGATGCGGCTGACGCCAAATCTGAACTGGAAGAGGCCGAAGCCTCTGATGATGAGCCCGACGCAGAGGATGACGTCGAGAGCAAGGGTGCAGATGCGGCCGCGAAGGATGACACAATCGAATCCGTGGCCGATGATGATGATAGTGAGGACATTCGCCCTCCGCGCAAACCGCGCCCGCGTCGGTATAAGATTCAGGAAGTCATCAAAGTGCGCCAGGTTTTGCTGGTGCAGGTCGTCAAGGAAGAGCGTGGCAACAAGGGTGCGGCGCTGACCACTTACCTGTCGCTGGCGGGTCGGTACTGCGTATTGATGCCGAACACGGCGCGGGGTGGCGGGATCAGCCGCAAGATCACCAACGCAGCGGATCGGAAGAAGCTTAAGGATATCGCCTCGGAAATCGATGTACCGACTGGCGCGGGCCTGATCGTCCGCACCGCAGGGGCGAAACGGACGAAATCTGAGATCAAGCGCGACTATGAATACCTGCAGCGCATGTGGGAGCAGATTCGCGAACTGACTCTGCAATCCATTGCGCCCGCGAAGATCTATGAAGAAGGCGACCTGATCAAACGATCGATCCGTGATCTTTATAACCGCGATATCGATGAGGTTCTGGTTGAAGGCGAAGGCGGGTATCGCATCGCCAAAGACTTCATGAAAATGATCATGCCGTCGCACGCCAAGAACGTGAAACGATATGAAGACGCGCTGCCTCTGTTCGCGCGCTATCAGGTGGAAAGCTATCTGGCGGGGATGTTCAACCCGACCGTGCAGCTGAAATCCGGCGGTTATATCGTGATCGGTGTGACCGAGGCGCTTGTGGCGATCGACGTGAACTCGGGCCGGGCAACCAAGGAAGGCTCGATTGAAGAGACCGCGTTGAAGACCAACCTGGAGGCCGCCGAGGAGGTGGCGCGCCAGTTGCGTCTGCGTGACCTTGCCGGACTGATCGTCATTGACTTCATCGATATGGATGAGCGTAAGAACAACGCAGCCGTCGAAAAGCGTCTCAAAGACAAGCTGAAAACAGATCGTGCCCGTATTCAGGTTGGTCGAATCTCTGGATTTGGCCTGCTTGAGATGAGCCGACAGCGTCTGCGCCCCGGTATGATCGAGGCGACGACGCAGCCGTGCCCGGCCTGTCATGGTACGGGGCTGATCCGTTCGGACGACAACATGGCGCTGTCGATCCTGCGCCAGATCGAAGAGGAAGGCACCCGCCGCCGCTCACGAGAGGTACTGGTGCGCTGCCCGGTTAGCATTGCCAACTTCCTGATGAACCAGAAGCGGGAACATATCGCACAGATCGAGGCGCGCTATGGCCTGTCGGTGCGGATCGAAGGGGATGTGCATCTGGTCAGCCCCGATTTCTCGATGGAGAAGTTCAAGACCGCCAGCCGTGTGGTGCCCGAGGCAACTGCTCCGGTGGTTTCGGTTGATGCATCGCTGATGGATATGGTCGATGCGTCGGAAGACGAGGCGCCTGCCGAAGAGACCCCCGTGCAGGCAGATGAGGAGGCGAAGCCCAAGCGCAAGCGGCGTCGGCGTCGTCGGAAGAAGAACGCGGCCGCAGTTGAGGCGGAAGCCGCCGCAGAGGACGCGCCTGAGGCTGCGGCCGAGGTCGAGGCCAGCGACGATTCGACAGCGGCCGAGCCTGCGGACGCAGCGGAAGAGGCCGAGAAAGCGGACAAGCCCAAGAAGCGTCGTGCGCCCCGTCGTCGCAAGAAAGATGTTGAGGCGAAAGCTGCGGAAGAAACTCAGGCTGCTGCCGAAACCGCTCAGGTCGCCGAGGTTGAACCGACCTCCACCGAGGCTCCTGAAGTGAGCGCTGAAGAACCAGCTGCCGAGGTCTCTGAGACCGAGGTTGCGCCTGCGGCGGAGGCAGACGCATCGCCGGATGCTACAGCGGCGGAAACGGATGTTGCAGAGAACTCTGCAGAGGACGCAGACGAACCTGAGACCACGGAGGAAGCTGCTCCTGAGGCCGAGCCCGAAACCGAAGCAACGCCCGAGCCCGTACTTGAGACTGTTGCGGAAGAGGCCGAGCCTGCTCCGGCCAAGCCAAAACGGCGGGGTTGGTGGTCCTTGGGTCAGTAATCAAAAAAGGCGGGCCAACTGGCCCGCCTTTTTCGTTCAGACTAACCGGCCTTTTGGATCAGATAGACCTGATAGCCGTCCGTCGTATCTTGTGAGATCAGGGTATGCCCCGCCTCGCTGCAGAAATGGGGCACGTCGATGATCGCCGCGGGGTCATCGGCCAGCACGCGCAGCACCCCTCCGGCAGGTAGGGACTTTAGCCGCTTTCGAGCCTTCAGGACGGGCAGCGGGCATAACAGCCCCAGCGCGTCGAGTGTTTCGGTCTTGTCAGTCATAAGTGTGAGATATTTCCAACGCGCGATGCTGTCCAGTATGCAACATGCAAGCACGAGGATGTGACCGTATGGCCTCGTGACGAAACTCGATCCATGCCATATGTGCTGACGTATGTTCGGAATAGATATCATCGACGCAGGGCTACTGCCCGCCATGTTCATCGCTATGCTTGGCGGGCTGATCAGTTTTCTGTCGCCCTGCGTGCTGCCCATCGTGCCGCCATATCTGGCGTATATGAGCGGCGTATCTATCAACGAGATGAAGGACGAGGCCCGCGCGCGGCGCAAGGCGACCCTGTCGGCACTGTTCTTCGTGCTGGGTTTGTCGACGGTGTTCCTGTTGCTGGGCTTTACCGCCTCGGCATTCGGGGCGTTTGTCCTGCAAAATCAGGTCCTTTTCGCCAAACTTTCAGGTGCTGTGGTCATCGTGTTTGGCCTGCATTTCCTGAACGTGTTCCGGATACCGCTGCTGGATCGAGAAGCACGGGTGGAAACTGGTGATTCCGGAGGTTCGGTCTTCGGGGCCTATATTCTGGGTCTCGCCTTTGCCTTTGGCTGGACCCCCTGCATTGGTCCTCAATTGGGGGCGATCCTCTCGCTGGCTGCGTCAGAGGCTTCGGTTGCGCGAGGCACGTTATTGCTGGGCGTTTATGCTGCGGGCCTGGGCATTCCGTTCCTGCTGGCGGCGATGTTCCTGAATCGATCGATGGCCGTCATGAACCGCATCAAGCCGCATATGGCGACGATCGAGAAGGTGATGGGCGGGTTGCTGCTGTTTGTTGGCATCATGCTGATCACCGGTCTGTTCACCGAGTTCAGCTGGTGGCTGCTTGAAACGTTCCCGGTCCTGGCGACGTTTGGTTAAACCTTTGCCGGTAAACATGGATGTGGCGATCCGGGGTCTTACGCTGGTCGCTGCTCTGCGTTAACCTTCAGGGTAAAGGGCCGGGTCGATGAGCAGCGAACAACCCCATCCACAGGTGCGCCGACGCCGGGTGTTCTACATTCCGGGCTATGACCCGATTCATCCGCGCAGATATCGCGAACTTTATCGGACCGAAAGCCGCGCACAGGCTGCGATATCCGGTTACGATATCTCCGTCATGGGGCGGACTGGGTCGGATCTGTACGGCTGGCAGGTGCAGTCCAAACAAGACTGCGAAAGCGTAGAGACCGAGATCGATGTACTGGTCTGGTCAGATATCGTGCGTGACAGCATGGCGCGTTCGATTCCCGGAACCTATTTGCAACTGGCCCAAACCGCCTGGGTTTATATTTCAACCGGAACCCTCTGGCGTTTGATGCAGCTGCGCAAGGGGCCTGTTATTGCCGCGTTGTATCCGGTTGGTATGTTGCTGCTGCAGCTCATCGTTGCAATCGCTATCGCGTACGTTCTGCTGATCCTGTTGCGCCCTTTGGTGAATGGCTGGGCTGTGCTGCCCGCGCTGGCGGCTTGCTATGGAATGCTGCTTTGGTTTCGCAGGATCGATAATCGGTTGTTCGCATATTACCTGATGCATGACTATGCCTATTCCGCGCGCCTGCGCGGGGCCTATACACCAGAGCTGAGTGCGCGGCTGGCGCAGTTTTCCAAGCTGATCGGACAGGCGCTTGAGAGCGACGTGGATGAGGTTCTGGTTGTCGGCCACAGCTCGGGTGCGCATTTGGGAGTTTCGGTCTTGGCCAGACTGTTGCGGCAGAGGGGCGTAGCGTACGGCCCAAAGCTGTCCTTCCTGACTTTGGGGCAGGTGGTTCCCATGGTGTCGTTCCTGCCGGGCGCCGACGCGCTGCGCAAGGACCTGCGCTATCTGTCAGAGCATCAGGACCTGACATGGGTGGACGTATCCGCGCCCGGCGATGGCTGCTCCTTTGCCCTGTGTGATCCCGTGGCGGTCAGCGGAGTTGCCACATCTGACACACGCAGCCCCCTGGTGCTTTCGGCAGCCTTCACTCAGACCTTGTCCGTAGCCCGCCTAAAGGAGATGCGTTGGCGTTTTTTCAAGCTGCATTTCCAATATCTCTGCGCTTTCGACCGACCCGGCACCTATGACTACTTCCGCATCACGGCAGGCCCGCAAACACTGGGGCATAGATTTGAAGGGCGCGCGCCCTCTCGATCGCGGATTGAAACGCCGGTCTCAAAATACAAATCGGTGAGCGCATGAAGCCGCCAAAGCCCCAGTCCCGGTCGGACAAGGTCTCGCTGTGGCGCTATTTGCAGCTGTTCCGGCAAGACCTGTTATCGGCGCAGCCTCAGCGGCTCTACCGTGGCTGGATGGCCGAATTCCGCACGCCTTTCTTCCGATCCTACCTGGTCAATCAGCCCACGTTGATCCGCAGCGTCTTGAAAGACCGGCCCGAGGATTTTCCGAAATCCAGCCGCGTCAGCGAAGGGCTGCGGCCTTTGCTGGGTCAATCGGTGTTTCTGACCAATGGCGAGACCTGGAAGCGTCAGCGTCGGATCATCGATCCTGCATTCGAGGGTGGGCGACTGAAAGACAGCTTCCCGGCCATTCAGGCCGCCGCACAAGCGTGTGTGGACCGGCTGCGCGCACAAACGGGGCAGGTGATCGAGTGTGAAAAGATCACGAGCCACGCCGCCGCAGATGTGATCTTTCGCACCCTCTTTTCGGTTCCGATAGACAATCAGGTTGCAGCGCAGGTTTTTGACAAGTTCCGCGCTTATCAGCGGGCTCAACCGTTGCTGAACCTCGCCGCGTTCATCCCGCTGCCGCGCTGGATGCCCCGGTTCCATACGCGCCAAACGCGCCAGACCGCACAGCAGATCCGAAATCTGATTGGACGGCTGACAACCGAACGCGCCGCTGCAATTGCAGCAGGCACCGCGCCAAATGATCTGGCGACCAAGATCATGACCGCGCAAGATCCCGAAACACGGCAGCGGTTTGACACCGACGAGATGATCGATCAGGTCGCCATCTTCTTCCTCGCCGGGCACGAGACCAGCGCCTCGGCTTTGGCTTGGACGTTGTATCTGCTCGCACTCTATCCCGACTGGCAAGAGAGCGTGGCGAATGAGGCAAAAGCGCTGGATGCCAGCGACTTCACCGCGATGTCGCAGCTGAAGCTCAGCCGTGACGTGTTCCGTGAGGCCTTGCGCCTGTACCCGCCAGTGCCGATGATGGTCCGCCAGACGACCGGTCCCGAGTGTTTCCGCGACCGCAACATTGCGAAGCACTCCCAGATCGTCATCAGCCCGTGGCACCTGCACAGGCACGAACGGCTGTGGGACAAACCGGATGATTTCGACCCGGCCCGTTGGCACACCGAAAACGGCCGCACCTGCCAGCGTGAGGCGTATATCCCGTTCTCCGCTGGCCCGCGCGTCTGCCCCGGCGCGGGGTTTGCCATGACCGAAGGGCCATTGATCCTATCGGCGCTGCTACGACACTATCGTTTCGAAACAATTCAAGGCAAAACGCCTGTACCGGTGGCGCATCTGACCGTTCGATCAAAGGATGGTATATGGTTAAGGTTGGTTGAGCGCTAACAACCTACCATAGCCTGTCGGCTTGCTGTATGCGATGGGCAAACGCGGAATCATATTGAACGGGAAAGAGTTATGTCCAAGGCAGAACAGCGCACGCAGATGTCCGAAGGCGCAGGATTTATCGCAGCACTGGACCAAAGCGGCGGGTCGACTCCGAAGGCGCTGGCGCTCTATGGTGTTGAAGCATCGGATTATGGCTCGGACGCCGAGATGTTCGGCGAGATTCAGAAAATGCGCGCGCGCATCATTCTGGCGGATGATTTCACCAGCGAGAAAGTGATTGGCGCGATCCTGTTCGAACGGACTCTGGGCGAGGAAATCGACGGTAAAAAGGTCGCCGACTATCTCTGGTCGGCCAAGCGTATCGTGCCGTTCCTGAAGATCGACAAGGGTCTTGAGGATCAAGCCAATGGCGTTCAGATGATGAAGCCTATCCCCGGTCTGGCCGAGACACTGGCAAAGGCGGATGGCGTCTTTGGCACCAAAGAACGTTCGGTCATTCATGAAGCCAACGCCGAAGGCATCACCGCCGTTGTAGCGCAGCAATTCGAAGTCGCGCGCGTGGTGACCGATGCCGGCATGGTTCCGATTGTCGAACCTGAGGTCAACATTCACTCGGACAGTAAGGCCGAGGCCGAAGGTATCCTGAAGGCCGAGATCCTGAAAAACCTCGATCAACTGGCCGAGGGGCAGGAGGTCATGCTGAAGCTGACCATCCCAAGTCAGGCGAACCTCTATGACGAACTGGCCGATCATCCGCGCGTTCTGCGCGTTGTGGCCCTGTCGGGCGGCTATTCGACT
Source organism: Ruegeria sp. G7 (assembly GCF_056535465.1). Classification (NCBI taxonomy): domain Bacteria; kingdom Pseudomonadati; phylum Pseudomonadota; class Alphaproteobacteria; order Rhodobacterales; family Roseobacteraceae; genus Ruegeria; species Ruegeria sp. G7. The sequence continues at coordinate 2,884,893 of NZ_JBQFIL010000001.1, forward strand.
GAACAAGCCTGTGATCTGCTGAACCAGAACGGCAAGATGATCGCCTCGTTCTCTCGCGCGTTGACCGAAGGACTGTCCAAGCAGCAATCGGATGCGGACTTCAACGCCGCGTTGGGCAGCAATATCGACAAGATTTATCGCGCCTCGATCTGATCCCTCAGACAGGTTTGGTGAACGAGCGGCGCAGCTGCGCCGCTTTTTCACGTCCGATACAGCCCTCGGCATGATCGTTGACCAGCCCCATGGCCTGCATGAAGGCAAAGACCGTGGTGGGGCCGACGAATATCCATCCCCGTTTCTTCAGGTCCTTCGACATGGCGACGGATTCTGGTGAGGTTGACGTCGTTTGCGGCGGCGGAGGCGTCTCGGCCTCGTAACGCCAGACATATGCGGCCAGAGAGCCCTCGGCCGCGATCAACTCCTGCGCGCGGCGGGCGTTATTGATCACAGCTTCGATCTTGCCGCGGTGGCGGATGATGCCTGCATCTTCCAGCAGACGCTCAACATCTGCATCAGAAAATGCAGCCATCTTGTTGAAATCAAAACCACAAAAGGCTTTGCGGAAATTTTCGCGCTTGTTCAGGATCGTTCGCCAGCTGAGCCCGGATTGAAAGCTCTCAAGGCACAGTTTCTCAAACAATCGCTGATCGTCGGCAACCGGATAACCCCATTCCTGGTCGTGATAATCAAAGAACTCAGGCGCGGCCTGACACCATGCGCAGCGCGGTTGGCCATCAGGTCCAGTAACGGTCTTGCTCATGACGGTGTGCCCTTTTTGTTCTCATTCAGGCTACACACAACGAAACATATGTGACAAGCGTCAATCGCGGCTGCGATACCAGTTCAAAACATAAACCCGAATGGCCGAGGCAAGGCCGGTTTCGGGATCACGCTCGACATCAATTTCAGAAGCCAACGCGTTGATTGGCATATCTTTATCTTCTGCTATCTCCCGAAAAGCGCGCCAGAACTCATCCTCGAGCGAGACTGACGTGCGGTGTCCCTTGAGCGTTAGCGAGCGTTTGACCGGGCGACCACTCATTCGTCGACCTTGTGGCCGTCGAGATCGCGCTTCTGCCTGTCTTGCTGCAGTTTGACGACCTCTTTTTCGGTCTTTGTCCGTCCGAAAGCCACGGCGTTCCGGTCTGCGCGGGCCTTTTTGTCGGCCCGCGCTTTTTTCTTTCGATACCGGTTCAGATTGACCGGCTTACCCATCAGTCTTTCGGACCGATCATCTGTTCGGGGCGCACGACCGCGTCAAAGGTGGCCTCGTCCACAAAGCCCAGCGCGATGGCCTCTTCCTTGAGGGTCGTGCCGTTCTTATGCGCGGTTTTGGCGACCGTTGTGGCGTTGTCATAGCCAATGGTCGGGGCCAGCGCGGTGACCAGCATCAGCGATTCTTTCATCAGCTTGTCGATGCGCGGCTCGTTCGCTTTGATGCCCAAGAGCATGCGCTCGGTAAAGCTGTCGGCGGCGTCACCCAGCAGTTGGATCGACTGCAGCAGGTTGTAGGACATCATCGGATTATAGACGTTCAGCTCGAAATGACCCTGCGAACCCGCAAAATTCATCGCTGCGTTGTTACCCATCACATGGGCGGCGACCTGCGTCAGTGCCTCGGCCTGTGTGGGGTTCACTTTGCCGGGCATAATGGACGAACCAGGCTCATTCTCTGGCAGGATCAACTCACCCAGACCCGAGCGGGGACCGGACCCAAGGAACCGGATGTCGTTGGCGATCTTGTAACAGCTGCCCGCGATGGTGGCCAAAGCACCGGAGAGGAAGACCATGGCGTCATGCGCAGCCAGAGCCTCGAATTTGTTGGGTGCGGTCACGAACGGCAGGCCGGTGATGTCCGCCATATGACCTGCGACGGCCTCGCCCCAGCCATTCTGCGTGTTCAGGCCGGTGCCAACTGCGGTGCCGCCTTGCGCCAGTTCATAGATCCCGGGCATGGCCGCATGAACACGCGCGATGCCTTGGCGAATCTGATGCGCATAACCGCTAAATTCCTGACCCAGAGTCAGCGGCGTCGCGTCCTGCGTATGCGTCCGGCCGATCTTGATGATGTCTTTGAACTCTTCAGCCTTCTGCTCCAGCCCCGAGGCCAGTTTCTCAAGACCGGGCAGCAGCACATCACGTACGCTCATCGCGGTGGCGATGTGCATCGCAGTCGGAAAAGTGTCGTTCGACGACTGGCCCATGTTGCAGTGGTCGTTCGGGTGGACAGGATCTTTCGATCCGATCACGCCGCCCAGAATCTCAATTGCGCGGTTTGCGATGACCTCGTTCGAGTTCATGTTCGATTGCGTGCCCGATCCGGTCTGCCACACGACCAGAGGGAAATTGTCGTCGAACTTGCCCTCGACCACCTCGCCGGCGGCCTGGATCACTGCGTCCGCGATTTTGGCGTCCAGCTTTCCGGTCGCTTTGTTTTCCATCGCGCAGGCTTTCTTGATCACGCCCAGCGCGCGCACGATGGCGACCGGCTGCTTTTCCCAGCCGATAGGGAAATTCATGATCGAACGCTGTGTCTGCGCGCCCCAGTATTTGTCGGCAGGGACCTCAAGCGGGCCAAAGCTGTCGGATTCGGTGCGGGTAGAAGACATCTGTCACTCCGTCTGGTATGCGGTTGTATGCCGTTTAGCCGCAGCGCCGCCGCAACGCAATCGGCCAGTTGCGCGCACCTTAAACCCCGGCTGTTTAAAGGTATAGACGAGGCATTGGCACAAATAATTTCTGTTAGCGAAAACAGTGCCATTGTGCGCGCGCGGGCTAGAGTTAAACTGGATCAGCAACGCGCGTAGGAGGCCGTCATGCGTATCACCGCTACTGGAATGTCCCCATTTAGGGTGTTCATCGCCATCGCTGGCTTGATGTGGCTGATGTTGCAACCGCAACCGGCTTTGGCGGACGCGATTAAACCTTTTGTTGGCAGCTATGTCGGATCGGCTGATCTGGTCGAGGTTGATGGCACGTCCACCCCCCGTGACATGAGCGTCTCGATTCAGGAAATCCGTGGCGGGTTCAACGTAAGCTGGACCACCACGACCTACAAAGAGGATGGGCGGATCAAAGAGGGCAAGTACTCGGTCGATTTCAGAACGACCCCACGCCCTGATGTTTATTCCGCTGCCATGCGACGCAACGTGTTCGGCCACGAAGTGCCACTGGATCCTATGATGGGCGAACCCTTTGTCTGGGGGCGAATCGAGGACAAGACGCTGACCGTGTTCTCGCTGTTTATCGGAGAGACGGGGGATTATGAATTACAGCAATTCGACCGGACACTGGCCGAGGGCGGGCTGAACCTGTCCTTTTCACGCTTCCGCAACGGCGTAAAATCCAGATCCGTCGAGACGTTTCTGAAGAAAGAATAATCGCCGCAACGCCAGGTGTCTGAGTGCGCTATTTCCGGAAGCTGTCCAACGAGACGACATCCGCGTCGTGATGCGGCTCGGGCTCTTCAGCGTCGATCTCGATCGGTGCCTCCTCGGACAGGTGCTCGACCTCGTCCTCGTCTTCGGGGCCTTCGAACCGCAGCCCGAACTCTACCGACGGGTCGACGAATGTCTTGATCGCCAGATAGGGGATGTAAAGAGGCTCTGGCGAATCGCCGAAGTTCAGCGTGATTGAAAAACCGTCTTCACCGACATCGAAGTTCTCAAACCAGTGCTGCATGACGATCGTCATCTCTTCGGGATAGCGCTCACGCAGCCAGTCCGCGATTTCGACACCCTCCTGTCGCGTGTCGAACGTGATAAAGAAGTGATGCGCGCCCGGCAGGCCGGTTTCCGAGACACTGGTCAGCACGGTTTTGATCAGCCCGCGCATGGCGGTGTGCATCAGGTTCCCGTAGTCGATGTCTTGCGACATGGTTGATCCTTCGAAAGTGGTTGATCTCAGCATAAGGAATTTGGACGGAAACGAAAGGCCGGGCTGATCCGTATTGACTACAAAAAATAGAGACCAAGGCCCGCTAGCACCATCAAGCCTAATGTTGTTGCTAAACCGGATTTCAGTCGAAAAATCAATATGCCAGCGGCCAGGGTCAGGATGAGCGCATGGACATCCAATGTGCCTGGCTCTGGCAGAGGGATGGACATCGGGCCCCAGACCTTGGCCTTAATGCCGCCAAACAGGACGTTAAGGCCAAACCACACGGATAGGTTTAGAATCACTCCGACAACCGCGGCGGTGATGGCGTGCATCGCTTTGGCGAGGCGGGGACGCGCAGCGATCTTCTCCAGATGAGGTGCAGCCAGAAATATCCACAGGAAACACGGAACGAACGTCGCCCAGAGCGCGACAGCTCCGGCTGCAAGGGCCAATGCGGGACCTCCGGTCAGCTGTCCGCTCAGCATAGCGACAAACTGAGTCACCAGGATAAGCGGGCCGGGTGTTGTTTCGGCAAGGCCCAGCGCGTCGATCATCTGATCTGTGCTGATCCATTGATGCGTTTCCACAACGGTCTGGGTCATATAGGCCAGCACCGCATAGGCCCCTCCGAACGTCACAACAGCCAGACGGGCAAAGAACCAGCCCAGATCGCTTAGCAGCGTCTGGCCGCCCAGCTCCAACAGCATTAACGGGCCAAGCCAAAGCGGTAACCAAATCAGACAGGTTCGGATCGGTCTTGCGGTGTTTGCGTGAGGCGCGATCAGATCACGTGTCTTTGATTGCGATGAGGCGTAGCCCCAGACGGCCGCGCTAAAAATAATCAGCGGGAACGGCAAGTTGAAAACAAAGATCCCCAGAAAGGCAAGCACCGCGATCAGACGATGCGCGCCGTCGGTCAGTGCTTTGCGCGACAGTTTGCGCAAGGCTTGCAGCACGATAATGATGACCGTCGCTTTGATCCCAAGAAATCCGGCCTGAACCAGAGGCAGTGCACCAAACGCTGCATAGAGCGCGACCAGAACCGCAATCACCAGCGCGCCCGGCAGCACAAAGAGCGTGCCTGCGATCAGCCCTCCGACAACTCCGCGCAGACGCCAACCTGCATAGGTGGCGAGCTGCATCGCCTCGGGGCCCGGCAGCAGCATGCAAAGAGACAATGCGCGCAGGTAGGTTTCTTCATCAAGCCAGCGACGACGTTCGACAAGCTCTTGATGCATTAAAGAGATTTGCGCAGCAGGGCCGCCAAAGGACAGCAGCCCAATACGGCCGAACACCCGAAACAGTTCGGGCAGCACCGGTGTCATTGGCTTTGGCCTGCCGACCATTGCATGTTTCCTTTGCGTCGCGGAGACATGCGAACGGCAGCACCTGCCTGAATCGGTGTCCGCAAGCCGACCCTACCCAGCGTGCTACAGTGCTTGCCCGAGGCCGGTCAAGCGGGGCGGTTTGCGTTAGACCCAGTCGAGCCGTTGCCCCGTCATGCAGACCGGCAGAGTATCCTGCGGAAACTGGCCCAGCTGCTCGAAAAACGAGACAAAGTCGAACTGGTTATATGCCTCTACCATCTTGTCGCCTTTGAACCGCGCCATGACCTGCCCGGCAACCTCAAGGGGGGCCCCGTTATCGGCGCGGCAGGTGCGCACGTGCAAAATGCCCGAGACCCAATCACCATTTTCAATAATCTTCGGCAACTCGACGGAAATCTCGCCCAGAACGTGGCGGAACGCCATCACCAGATCGCGAAAATCATCAGCACCCACCTGCATCTCGGGGATCAACCCCTCGGCCAGCGTGTCGGGGGCAAAGAACTGGTCGATCGCGTCGATATTGCCCTTTTCCCAGACCTCGGAATACCACGCGCGCAACCTGTCAGATTTCGTCATCTCAACCCTCCTGATCTTGTGAAGGGGAAGATGGATCACAGAAGTGAATAAACCCTGAATCCCGAATGAGTTATGCGCAATAAGCAGACATAAAGGGGGAAATGCAGGTTTCTGTTGCCAGGTACCTGCGAACCCCGCCTTACGCGGCTAGGCGCAAGGGCTTAGATTTCGGTCTTGTTACTGCTTACGCAGCAACTGCAACCGGAGCACGATTGTCGTTTGCAATTGTACTATTTTCGCCGGTAACGGTGGCAGACAGCCGAGACAAAGCTAACCCCTTTAGACGTTCGTCGATCCTGTTTCGGCCCCAAAATCCCCAAACGAAGGATGGTTGGTGGAGCCGCCGGGTACCGCCCCCGGGTCCGATCCGCTTATTACGAGCGCGTTTATGTCCATAGTCCCGAAGGACATATCTTATATAGGTGAGGTTCCGGTGCGATGCAAACTCAGATTGCAGATCGGGGTCCGAAGTCAAACCAAAGGGTTAGGCCGCTTTGTTCATGTTAGCCAGAATCAGCCACAATGCCAGAACCAGCTCGATTCCGCCGAAAGTCAGCGCCTTGACCAGCGGCGGGTTATCCAGCGCGACTGAAACGAAACGACCCAGCGCCGCCCCGGCATAGATCACGCCCAGCATCACATAGGCCATCGGATTGTTCAGCCACAGAACCGCGAGGCCCGTGACCACAAACAACCCGCCGACCGAGGCCCGCATTTCGCTATAGCCCATCGTGCTGCTGGTGGGAGCCAGATCCAGTGCGTTTGCGGTGTAGGCCGGGGCCAGAAATCCGAATGAACCGAAACCGATCGTCAGAATGGCGGCAAGAATGTTCAGGGCTGAGACCATCATTTTTCCTTACGTCAGGCCGCATAGGCGGCGTCAAAGAACTCCAGCTCAAGCTCGACTGCGCGGTGGAACAGGCGTGTCACCTCGGCCTGCGCCTGCGCGTCCAGCGTCGGCCACACCTTGTCCAACTGGCCGCGCAGGTAAGCCACGACACCTTCGAACCCTTCGCCCGCATGTAGCGTGATCCATTCGGCAAACCAGAACGGCAGGTCCGGGGCCGGGGGATTCACCGGCGTGGCCCAGCTCAGGTAAACCCATTCTGCCACGACCAGAACTGCAAGCATATTCTCGTACCGGCCCGAGGCTGCGGCCTCGGCCATCAGCTGCTGGAAGGCCAGCGTGCTTGGTGCGGGCTGGTCGATGGGCGCGGTGCCCAACGCCTCCATCGCGCGCAGGAAATAGGTGTTTTCAGGGCCCGTGATCACTGCCAGAAACTGCGCCGCAGGGACACTGTCGGCAAGGCTGGGCGCGTGGGCAATGGCGCTGGCCAACAGGCGCACGAAACCGTCCACGAACTGGTAATCCTGCTGCAGGTACCAGCGCATCTTGTCAGCGGGCAGGGTGCCGTCTGCAAGCTCGCGCGTGAAGGCGTGGGTTGTCGCGGCCTGCCATTGGTCGGCACGGCCCTGGCGCAGAGTCTCGGTTGGGCTGGCGCTGTCTTGCATCTTGGGATCTCCGGTTCGTCGCGTGTTAAGACAAAGCCGGTTTTGAACGGTAAGACAAGGCGTTACAGGGCAGCATGTGCTCAGATAGCGGACCACAATCCCAGACAGCCGACCAGAATCAGGCTCAGCGCCCAGACAAGTTCCAGATTGAACCAGCTGCGTGACAGAAACTGCAGGCCTAGCCAGCGATAGACGGCAAAGGCCAGAAGGCCGCCGCCGAGGATCATCGCGGCGGTGTGCAGCGCGGCGACCGCCAGCACAAGGATTCCGTTTGTTGTCATGATCTCGGACACAGCGCGATGCCCGGCGTCCAGCTCATCCAAACCGCAAAGACCCAGATAGATCGGTACAAGCATCAGCGCCGCGCCATGCGCCAGCGCCACCAGAAAAGACCACAGCGCCAGTCTGCCCGGCGGGATGCGGGACAACATTCGGGGGTGACGCCGGGTGATGGCGATGTACGTGCCCATCGCGATCACGATCAGGGCGGCCCCGATCCGAATTTCGCGCTGGTAATCCACCAGAACCGCCATCAGGGCGAAAGGCAGCAAGACACCAAGCATGGCCACGAAATGCCCCCCCGCAAGCGCGGCAAGTGCACGCCAGAGGGCGGATGGCCTTTGTTCCATCAGGGCGGACGACACCGCCAGCGGCCAGCCCATCCCGGGGTTTAACCCATGATAGGCACCGCTAAGGATAACGGCCAGCCACAGGCCGGCCGTCGATGTCATCAGCCCCTCCAATTCAGACCGAGGGGTAGCAGAAGCTGTCGGTCGAGCAATCTCCGCCCTCAAGCCGGATCTGGTGGCTGCGGTAACCTGGGGGGAACTCGACCCAAAACTTGGGATCAAGCGTCAGGCCGCCGTTTTCGCCCACATCGGCCTTGACCATCGCGGCCCCGCCTTCTTCGGGATAGAACTGATCATCCCATGTGGAATAAAGCGAATTGGTCCAGTAGACGCGCTTACCATCCCGGCTGATCTCAACCATCTGCGGTCCGTACCCAAAGTTCTGGCCATTGGGGTGCTTGGTCTTCTTGACGATCCCGCCAATCTCGACCTTACCGGCCAGCGTTGGGTTCATCGGGTCGGACACATCGTATTGATGCATCTCGCCGGTGCCCCAGCAGGCGACATAGAGGTACTTGTCATCAAGGCTGAGGTCGATATCCGTGACCAAGGGTGGCACGGCGGCAAAGCCTTTCAGGAGCTCTGGCAAATCGTCAGGATCGGCGGGTTGTGGATCGATGGTGATGGTTTTCTTGGCCTCAAACGTTCCGTCATCATTGCGCCACCATGTGAATATCGCGCCCTGCAGGTTGGTCGTATCCACGACAACCCCGCAGAAGCCGTGTTGCTTGACCGGGTCATGGGCGGGCCTTATTTCCAGAGCCATCTGATGGTTCTCGCCCAGATCAATGGTCTGGATATTGGTGCGATTCCTCAGATTCCAGAAGTGAATCCGGTGGCCATACTTGTTGGACAGAAGGTCTTCGGCGACCAGCCCGTTCTCGAACTGCGGCGGCAGACCCCATTCTGAGCTGACCATGTAATCGCGCGGCAGGTTCCACCAGAAATCATAGTGCTTGTCCTGCACACCGCGTTCGATCTCATATCTGCCTATGATCTCGAAGCTTTCGCAATCCATGATGAAAATGCCCGGAGGCCCGTCAGTCCCATCTTCGCCACCGCCGCCCAGCGTGCTGACATAGATCCCCTCGGGGCCGCAATGGATCGTATGCGGGCGAGAATACCCGGTCTTTGCAAAGACTTCCTCGGGCTCGATAATCTTGTGAATCTTAGCTTCGAGTGGGCTCTTAACATCGATGATGTATATCCGGCTTGACCGGATTCCCGGAATGATCAGATAGCGGCGTTCCAGAAACGCGTGACCGCTCAGCGGTGACAAAGCCGAGGAACAGGCATTCCAACCAAAGTGATGAAATTCATCGCCTTTTTCCGGCATCATGACCTTGTGTACGATCTTTCCGAAATCCTCGGATGTCGGATCGACATTCACAACCGCCAGCCCGTCAGGCTGCGAAAAATCAGGGCTGAGCATCAGCGTGAAGGCCAGCGTCTCGCTTGGGCCTTCCATCGCCAGCTTGGCGGATGGATAAAAGGTTGGGTCCGGTCTGTGGTTCATAACGTCCTCCCGTAAGTCATTGATCTTCAATTCATAGTGAGAGTTCCGGTCTTGTCGCCGGATGTCATGCTGCCTGCTCGGGGTCCTCTTTGTTCTACGCGGGCTTGCGCCGCTTTTCAGCGACGTCCAGCGCCAGTTGTCGTGTATAGTTTTCCAGTTTCACCAGCGTCGCCTCGACCGCTTCGGCATCACCGGCTTCCAGCGCGTCCGCAATGTCCGTATGCAACGCGATAATCTCTTCGCGCGACCGCGCGGTGAAGGTGATCATGTTCATCAGGGGCTGCATGGCCTCGACCGCGCCTGCAAGCTGATAGGACAAAACCGGGTTGCCAGCCCCATCGACCAGCGCACGGTGAAAAGCCACGTCAGAGGCGCAGAAGGCCTCATCCGTCAGTCCCGGTTGCGCCTGTCGAAAAATCTCGGCCCGCATCGTAGCCAGGTGGTCGGCGGTGCGGCGTTGCGCAGACAGCGCGGCGCAGGCGCGTTCCAGCGCATAGCGGGCCTCGCATGCGGTATCAAAGCTGACTGCGTTCATCGACAACAGCAGGGTCGAGGTTGTGATCTGCTGGGAATAGGCGTCCTCAAAACTCAACCGGTTTACAAAGGCACCACCCGAGGCACCGCGCTGCGTTCGGATCAGAGACTGCGCAGCGAGGCGCTTCAGGGCCTCGCGCACCGTCGGGCGCGAGACCTGAAACTGATCAGCAAGCTCGGCCTCGGACGGGAGTCGTTCGTCTACGATCAACCGGCCAGAGACAATTGCATCCCGGATCGCCTGGGCAATTTGGGCCGATAGATCGGCGCGGCTTTGCGGGTCGATTTTCATGGTCTTTGGCGGGATTCGCTAAATTTCATTTGTCTGACATTTAAAAGTCTGACATTTGAAAAGCAAGTGAGTCGAGTCGGGAGGGGCAAGTGAGTCGTTCACTTTTCCGCAGCGCGCTTTGGTTGGGCTTCTACATCATGATCCTGTGGGCATGGTGGATGATGTTCAGCATGAGCCGCGACATGGATCTGGACTGGATCGGTCGGCCCGGTCCGATGGGGCAGGCCATGGCGGCGATGGATCCGCGTATGGATATGTATATGCCCATGGCCGAATTCGGTCCGCTGTTCTGGATGTGGGCGATCATGATGGCCGCGATGATGCTGCCGACTCTGGTGCCTACATTGCGCAGCTACGATGACCTGATCCGCAGCGCGAATGGGACGCGGGCGGGATGGCTGGGCGTCTTGTCGGGCTACTTCGTCGTCTGGGTTGGCTTTGCGGCGCTGATTGCGGGACTGCAACTGGTGCTGTTGTTCGGCGGCGCGATCGACATGCTGGGAATCGCCAAATCACCCTATCTTGCAGGCGGCCTGCTGATCGCGGTCGGGGCCTTCCAGTTCACCCGCGCGAAAGAAGTCTGCCACGGCGTCTGTCACGCCCCGATGACCTATTTCCTGGGGCACTGGCAAACCGGTTTCATTGGTGGTCTGCGCATGGGGCTGGGACTTGGCGCATTTTGCGTCGGCTGTTGCTGGGGGTTCATGGCGCTAGGCTTTGTTGGCGGGGTCATGAGCCTGTTGTGGATGGGTCTCGCGACCCTTTTCATGGTTCTGGAAAAGCTTCCTCAGATCGGGCACGCGGTGACGCGCCCGATGGGGTTCGCGTTGATTGCGGGCGGTTTTGGGCTGCTGGCGTATCACATTGCATACGGAGGATAACTCGATGGCAAAAAACAGAAAACCGGAGGCAGACAAGCTGCCGATCAGTCAACGAATCGACAGCCGGATGCCCAACCCTAAACGCCGCGAGATGAGCCCGACAGATTGGGCCATCAAGGGGGAACTGATCCTGAACTGTTCCTGTGATGTCTTTTGTCCGTGTGTGGTGTCGCTGGGCGCGCACCCTCCGACCGAAGGGCATTGTCATGCCTGGATGGGCATCATCATTGATGAAGGCCACTATGAGGGCGAAGACCTGTCCGGACTGAATGTCGGCCTTCTGGTCGATATTCCCGGGCGGATGGGCGAAGGACAGTGGAAGGTCGCAGCCTATGTCGATGAGCGCGCCAGTGGGAAGGCCTATAACGGTCTGCTGCAAATCTTCAGCGGTCAGGCGGGTGGCACCACCGGCCTGTTCACCATGTTGGTCAGTGAGATCATCGGGGCAGAGCGTGCTCCGGTCGTGATCGAACGCGATGGTACCAAGCGCCGCATCGTGATCGGGCGGAAGATTCAGGGTGAGATCGAGATGCTGACAGGCAAAGACCCTGAGCATCCGGTGATGGTCTCGAATTCAAAGTACTGGATGGGGCCGGATATCATTGTGGCGAAGGGTACCAAATCTAAGGTGCGTGATTATGGCCGTGTCTGGGATTTCGGCGGCAAATCGGCCGAGATCTGCCCGATCGACTGGCATGGGCCCAAGTGATGATCACCGGGGCCTATGCGCGTGAAATGGCGCGCTATAATCACTGGCAGAACAGTCAGTTGAAGGAGTTTCTTCAACAGCTTTCCAGCGAAGAGCTGGCGCGCGATCGCGGGGCTTTCTTCGGGTCGATCATGGGAACGGCGAACCATCTGTTGTGGGGCGACTGGATCTGGATGTCTCGCTTTGACAAGGGGCCCGGTCCGGGCGGAGGGATACCCGACAGCACCAAGATTTGCGCAGGTCTGAACGACTGGTTGCCTCTGCGCGATGAGATTGACGCGCGGATCGCTGTCTGGGCCGATAGGTTGGACCATGGCTCGTTGACCGGGCCGTTCACGTGGTTCTCAGCCGCGAAGAAGGCCGATGTGACAAGGCCTTACGCGCAGTGCGTCATCCATATGTTCAACCACCAGACCCATCATCGCGGTCAGTTGCACCAGATGTTGACCGAAGCGGGCTCGGCTGCGCCCGTCAGCGATCTGGTATTCTTGCCTCAGGAGGTCTGAATGGCACAAATCTCACTCTCGCGCCGTCTGCGCCGCACGCCGTTTTCCGATGGGGTCGAGGCCGCCGGGGTCAAGGGTTACACGGTTTATAATCGCATGCTGCTGCCAACAGTCTTCGAGAGCGTTGAGGCGGATTATCGGCACCTGAAGTCTCATGTGCAGGTTTGGGATGTCTCTTGCGAACGTCAGGTCGAGCTGCGCGGCCCCGATGCAGCACGGTTGATGCAAATGCTGACGCCCCGCGATTTGCGCGGGATGCTGCCTGGTCAGTGTTTTTACGTGCCCATCGTGGATGAAACCGGTGGGATGCTGAACGACCCGGTCGCAGTGAAGCTTGCAGATGACCGGTGGTGGATATCAATAGCAGACAGTGATTTGTTGCTATGGGTCAAGGGGTTGGCCAACGGTTATCGTCTGGATGTACTGGTGGATGAACCCGATGTGTCACCCTTGGCTGTGCAGGGGCCGAAGGCCGACGATCTGATGGCGCGCGTGTTCGGCGACCGTGTGCGCGATATTCGCTTCTTCAAGTTTGATATGTTCCAGTTCGAAGGGCGTGATCTGGCGGTTGCACGCTCGGGGTATTCGAAACAGGGCGGATTCGAGATCTACGTCGAAGGTGGAGATATCGGGATGCCCTTGTGGAACGCTTTGTTCGCCGCGGGTGAAGACCTGAACGTGCGCGCGGGATGTCCTAACCTGATCGAGCGGATCGAAGGCGGTTTGCTGTCTTATGGGAACGACATGACCGACGACAACACGCCCCACGAATGTGGTTTGGGCAAGTTTTGCAACACGCATACGGCGATTGGCTGCATCGGACGCGATGCCCTGCTGCGTGTCGCGAAAGAAGGGCCCGTCCAGCAGATCAGGCCGATTGAGATCGCAGGCGAAGCGGTGCCGCCCTGCGACCGGCCGTGGCCGGTCTATGGGGACGGCAAGCGGGTGGGGCAGGTGACCTCGGCTGCATGGTCGCCGGATTTTGAGGCAAATGTTTCGATCGGGATGTTACGGTTGAGCCATTGGGATGCCGGTACAAAGCTAGAGGTCGAAACGCCCGGCGGTATGCGGGGTGCAGTTGTGAAGGATGGGTTCTGGAATTGAGCGTCGAAGGGGGCTCTGCCCCCGTCGCTGCGCGACTCCCCCGGGATATTTTTGGCCAGATGAAGATGTGGATCTGGTGTTTGGAAACAGGAAGGATGTCGAATGTTTAACGCATTGGTGATGGATAAGGACGAAGAGAGCGGGCTGGCAAGTGCGTCCTTAAAGCAGATTGGCGAGGGTGATCTGCCACAGGGCGAGGTGACGGTCGCGGTGGAGTATTCAACCGTGAACTACAAGGACGGTTTGTGCCTGTCACCGAAAGGGGGCGGGTTGGTGCGCAGCTACCCTCATATTCCTGGTATCGACTATGCAGGGACTGTCGAAGCCTCTTCGGATGCGCGCTATGCGCCTGGCGATAAGGTTGTCCTGACCGGCTGGCGCGTTGGTGAGGCGCATTGGGGCGGGTATTCCCAGAAAGCGAACGCGCGGGCAGATTGGCTCGTGCCGCTGCCGGATGGTCTGACTTCCCGACAGGCGATGGCGGTGGGGACCGCCGGGTTTACGGCAATGTTGGCGGTGATGGCGCTGGAAGATCATGGGCTACGGCCGGGCCATGGACCGGTTCTGGTGACGGGCGCTGCGGGTGGGGTCGGCTCGGTCGCGACGGCGATTTTGGCACATCTGGGATATGAGGTTGCGGCGGTTACCGGGCGCCCGGAGACGGGGGAGTATCTCAAGTCCCTCGGGGCGACCACGATTGTGCCACGGGATGACTTGAACGAGACAACCAAGCGCCCGCTGGAGAGCGAAACCTGGGCGGGTTGTGTAGACGCCGTAGGGGGCGCGATGCTGGCGCGGGTTCTTGGGCAGATGAAATATGGGGCTTCGGTCGCGGCTGTTGGTCTTGCTGGCGGTGCGGCGCTGCCTGCAACGGTGATTCCCTTTCTGTTGCGTGGGGTGAACCTGCTGGGCATCGACAGTGTCATGCAGCCTTACGACAACCGCGTTCGGGCCTGGCAGCGTGTTGCGACTGATCTGCCCATGGAAAAGCTGGAAGCGATGGTGCATCCGGCGACGCTGTCGGATTTGCCCGCCTTGGGCGCAGATATCCTGCAAGGCCAGGTGAAAGGCCGCGTTGTGGTCGATGTGAACGCCTGATCAGCGCAAAAACGATCAGCCGGTCAGGCCTGTGGCTTGGCCGGTTTTTTGTTCAGGGGCCCGCGCAACATGCCAGAAACAGTTCTGGTCATTGCCACAATTCCTGCCCATGATTGCTATACATCCCATTTGTGATGGCTTAAGACCCATTCCAACAGCACCTGAAGACGGGGAGTGAGCAGCATGTCTGATGATTTTGACCTGGACACCGATGATCTGAAGCGCCGCATGGACGGCGCTATGGCCAACCTCAAAACCGAATTCGCATCGCTTCGGACCGGGCGGGCCTCGGCCTCGATGCTTGAGCCGGTGATGGTGGACGCCTATGGTTCGATGACGCCGATCAATCAGGTCGGCACGGTGAACGTACCCGAGCCGCGCATGGTGACCGTCAATGTCTGGGACAAGTCACTGGTGGGTAAGGTTGAAAAGGCGATCCGCGAGAGCGGGCTTGGCATCAACCCGCAGCTGAACGGCACGATCATCATGTTGCCGATCCCCGAGCTAAACGAGGAGCGCCGCCGCGAACTGGGCAAAGTCGCGGGCCAATATGCGGAAAGTGCACGGGTCTCGATCCGCAACGTGCGCCGCGATGGCATGGATCAGATCAAGAAGGGCAAAGCGGACGGGCTGTCCGAGGATGATCAGAAGCTGTGGGAAGCCGAAGTTCAGGACCTGACAGACATGATGATCAAGGCCGTGGACGAGGCGCTTGAGACCAAGCAAGCCGAGATCATGCAGGTCTGAGCGCTGCGCATGCCGAAAGATCCCCATACACCTGCGGTCACCGGGCCACGTCATGTGGCCATCATCATGGACGGGAATGGCCGCTGGGCGCAGGCGCGCGGGCGGCCTCGGTTGTTTGGCCACCATGCGGGCGCACGGCGTGTGCGCGAGGTGGTCGAGGCCTGTCCGGGACTGGGGATCAAGTACCTGACGATTTTTGCGTTTTCGACCGAGAACTGGAAGCGAACTCAGGTTGAGGTCGCCGGGCTGATGAGCTTGTTTCGCCGGTATATCGTCAAAGAAACGAAGACGTTGAAAGAGAACGGCATCCGGGTGCGGTTCATCGGCGATCGCGTGCGTCTGGACTCGAAGCTGACCGAACTGATGGATACGCTTGAACGTGAGACGCAAGACAATGATCTGGTGCATCTGACCGTTGCATTGAACTATGGTGGTCGCGACGAGGTTGCCCGCGCGACCAAACGTCTGGCGCGCGATGTCGCTGACGGGCGTCTGAAACCAGAAGATGTGGATGAAGAAACCCTGCCTAAGTATCTGGATACACGAGTTCTTCCCGATCCTGATCTGGTGATCCGCACCAGTGGAGAGGCGCGGATTTCCAACTTTCTGCTGTGGCAGTCAGCCTATTCCGAGTATGAATTCATCGATACATTGTGGCCCGACTTTACCGCCGCCGAGCTGGAACGCCTCTGTCAGAGCTATGGCGCGCGCGAGCGGCGGTTCGGAGCGGTTCCGGCATGACAGACGACCGATGGTCTGATCTGACAACCCGGGTTCTGTCGGCTGCGGTTCTGGTCATCATCGGCGCGGTCGAGGTCTGGCTGGGCGGGTTGTGGTTTGAAGCCTTCATAGCCACGGCGTGTGCGTTGATGACCTGGGAACTTGTGCGCATTGTTGATCCCGACCAGCGCGGAGTTGCTGTTCAACTGGCCATTCTCACAGGCGTCGCGGTGGTTCTCAGCTTTCACTTGCCACCGCTTTACAAGTTGCCGTTCCTTCTGGCCCCGGCTTTGGTAGGCGCAGGGCAAATCAGCCGGGCGCGCGGGTTGTATATGGTGTTCGCGTTTTGGATCGCAGCGTCAGGTTTGGGCTTCATAACCATCCGCGAGCATATGGGATTTGGCTGGATGGTCTGGTTGATCCTGGTGGTCGTCGCGACCGATATTTCCGGGTACTTTGTCGGCAAAACGCTCGGCGGTCCGAAGTTCTGGCCGCGTGTCAGCCCCAAGAAAACGTGGTCTGGCACGGTTGGCGGTTGGGCGGCGGCGGCTTTGGTCGGCACCGCTTTTGCTGTGCACGCCGGGTTTGGCATCGCATTCGTTGTGGTTTCGGTCCTTGCCTCGATGGCAAGTCAGGCCGGCGATATCATCGAAAGCGCCCTGAAGCGGAAATTCGGGGTCAAGGACAGCTCGAACCTGATCCCCGGGCATGGCGGGTTTCTGGATCGCTTTGACGGAATGATGGGTGCGGCAGTTTTTGTACTGATTGCCGGGCTGATCTACGCACCCGGAGGCATGTGATGCGCAAAGTATCGATATTCGGGGCGACCGGATCGATCGGGCGCAATACAATTGATCTGATCGCGCGGAATTCGGATGCCTACGATGTGGTTGCCCTGTCAGGCGGCCACAACATTGAACAATTGGCTGCGGATGCGCGCCGCCTGAAGGCGGATGTGGCCGTTTCTGCGTTCGATGAGCATCTGGATGATCTACGCGCCGCCTTGGCCGGCAGCGGGGTTCAGGCCGCCGCTGGGCAGGCGGCCCTGGTCGAAGCAGGCGCTCGGCCTGCGGATTGGGTCATGTCGGCTATCGTGGGCGCAGCGGGCCTTGCACCGGGGATCGAGGCGCTGAAACAGGGCGCGACGCTGGCGCTGGCGAACAAAGAGACGCTGGTCTGCGCAGGATCGCTGGTGCTTGAGATCGCTCGGGCGCACGGTGCGCGGGTCTTACCGGTCGACAGCGAGCATTCTGCCGTTTTTCAGGCCCTCGCGGGCGAAGACATGACATCGGTTGAGCGCATCATCATCACCGCAAGCGGAGGGGCGTTTCGCGATTGGCCCCTAGATGATCTGGCACGCGCAACGGTCGAGCAGGCCTCGAGCCACCCGAATTGGAACATGGGGCAACGGATCACTATCGACAGCGCTTCGATGTTCAACAAGGCTTTGGAAGTCATAGAAACCAAAGAATACTTCGGCGTAGATCCTGCGCAGATCGAAGTGCTGGTTCACCCTGAATCGATCGTCCACGCGCTTGTGGGGTTCCGCGATGGCGCGTTGATGGCGCATCTGGGCGCGCCGGATATGCGCCATGCGATCGGGTACGCGCTGCATTGGCCCACGCGACGTGATCTGCCGGTCGAGCGGCTGGACCTCGCGAAGCTTGGGCAGTTGCGCTTTCATACCCCGGACGACCTGCGTTATCCGGCGCTGCGTTTGGCACGCGAGGTCATGGAACGTGGCGGTCTGTCGGGGGCAATCTTCAATGCCGCGAAAGAGCGCGCCCTGGATCATTTCATCGAAAGCCGCATCGGCTTTCTGGACATGGCCGATACGGTCGCCACGGTGCTTGATCGCTTCGAGTCCACGGACGGCCTTATTGATGCCCCTTTGACACTTGATAATGTGCAGCAAACGGACCATCTGACACGGCAATGGGTCGATGAAACCGTATTGCAACGAGCAGGATAAATACCCTTGGATATACTCTCACTGATCCCGCAATTCGGCAATCTTCTCTATACGATAGTAGCGTTTGTTATCGCGCTTTCGGTGATCGTGGCAGTACATGAATACGGCCACTACATTGTCGGTCGCTGGTCAGGCATCCATGCCGAGGTTTTTTCGATCGGGTTCGGTCCCGTCCTCTGGAGCCGTATGGACAAACGAGGCACCCGGTGGCAGATCGCTCTGCTGCCGTTTGGGGGCTATGTGAAGTTTCTGGGTGACGCCAATGCCGCTTCGGGCAAAGACGAAGAGGCGATGCAGGACATAGCGCAGCAAAGCCCGGAAGAGTTGCGCCGCACCATGCATGGCGCCCCGCTCTGGGCGCGGGCGGCCACGGTTGCGGCTGGGCCGGTTTTCAACTTTGTCATGTCCATACTCGTGTTTGGTCTGGTCTTCTGGTCGCAGGGTGTCTCGCGGGAACCACTGACCGTAGGCGCGCTGCAGCCGCTGCCAGGTACGGTTCAGGGCCTGCAGGAAGGGGATGAGATCATCGCCATCGCAGGCATCGAAACCCCGGATTTCGATGATCAGAACAACTGGTCCGACTTCATTGACGCACTGCCGGTACAGCCCGAGCTGGACTATACGGTCATCCGCGACGGGCAGACGATGGATGTCGAAAGTCCATGGTTGTTTCCGCCATTGATCCAGCAAGTTACGCCACGCAGTGCGGCGATGGATATTCAGCTGCAGGCCGGGGACGTGATCACCTCGATCGATGGGGATCCGATCTTTGCCTTCGATCAGCTGAAAGAGCATGTTGAGGGCTCGGATGGGCGGGCGTTGTTGCTAACGGTCTGGCGCGATGGAGCGGATCTGGAATTTGCGCTTGCCCCACGCCGCACGGATGAGCCCGGACCTGACGGCGGTTTTGTTACCCATTGGCGGATCGGTATCGTCGGTGGCATGATGATCGAGCCTCAGACAGTACCCGCTGGTGTTCTGGAATCGTTGCAGGGGGGCATCACGCAAACCGGTCGCATCATCGAAGGTTCGTTGTCCGGCATGTGGCACATGATCACCGGCGCGATCAGCACCTGCAACATCTCTGGCCCCATCGGTATTGCCGAAGTTTCGGGCGCGATGGCCAGTCAGGGCACGCAAAGCTTCATCTTCTTCATCGCCGTTTTGTCAACCGCAGTGGGTCTTTTGAACCTGTTCCCGATCCCGGCGCTGGATGGTGGGCATCTGGTGTTTTACGCCTACGAGGCAGTGTCAGGCAAACCGCCCAGCGACAAGGCTTTCCGGGTCCTGATGGGAATAGGCGTAACGCTGATCCTGTCGCTGATGCTGTTTTCGGTCAGTAACGACCTGTTCTGCTGAATGAGGCATATCGGGCACGGTTCGGACGCAAAATTGCCTTAATTCAAACCTAATATATTCGGGTGTTTTCTAGCGAACGGACCCGGATGCGATGAGCAATGCATTGCGTAAATCTTATCAGAGCTTCAGCTTCCTGTTTCTTTTGAACTGGGACGTACTGCTCAGCTTTGGTGTCACTGCTTTGGCGCTGGCGGTTGGCGGGTATCTCGTCGGACTCTGATTCTGATCCTTACAGATGCGACATCATGGAACGGCCTGCGGGCCGTTTTTGCGTTTGCGCTTTTGACATGATGCCTCAATCGGGCTACTCAGCAGCTAAAGTCTGAAAATTCTGGGTAGTGAAAAAAATGACTGACAGCAGAGGCACGGGCACATTCTGCGGCTCTCGCGGGCGGCAAAACCATATTTTGTGGCAGGCACTAGTTTTCTTTTTCTTCTTTGCAATGCCGGGTTTGCTGGGGTTTGTGCACCCTGCGCAGGCGCAATCTTTCACCATCAACAGCTTCGAAGTTGAGGGTAACCGACGCATCGAAACCTCCACGATCATCGCCAGGACGGGAATCGAACCGGGTCAGACTGTAAGTGGTGGTGAGCTGAATGACGCCTTCCAGCGTTTGCTTGACAGTGGTGTTTTTGAGACAGTCGAGTTGACGCCGCGAGGGAACACTCTGGTCATCGAGGTCGAAGAATATCCGACGATCAACCAGATCAGCATTGAGGGCAACCGGCGCGTAAACGACGATGTGCTGCTCGAGGCCATATCATCCGAATCGCGTCGCGTGTTCACCCCGCAAGTGGCCGAAGCTGACGCCGATCTGATTGCGCGCATCTACTCAGAACAGGGCAGGGTATCCGCCACCGTGATCCCCCGGATTATTCGCCGTAACGACAACCGCGTCGATTTGGTGTTTGAAGTCGCCGAAGGCACCACGATCGAAGTCGAACGCGTCAGCTTCGTCGGAAACCGGGCCTATTCGGATCGGCGCCTGCGCCGGGTACTGGAGACCAAGCAAGCCAATATCCTGCGGACCTTCCTGCGCGGCGATACCTTCATCGCCGACCGGATCGAGTTCGACAAACAGGTGATCCGCGATTTCTACCTGTCGCGGGGCTATGTCGATTTCCGCGTGAACAGCGCCAATGTGGAATTCACGCGTGAACGGGATGCGTTCTTTCTGGTGATGAACATTACCGAGGGCCAGCGCTTTTCGTTTGGGCAGATCACAACTGTCAGCGAGATACCGGGCGTGGACCCGGCCGAATATCAGGATGCGCTCAGGATCAAGCCTGGTGTTATCTATTCGCCGTCGCTGGTGGAAAACTCGATTGCACGGATGGAACGGCTGGGCCTGAAAAACGGGGTCGATTTCCTGCGTGTCGAGCCGCGTGTGACGCGAAACGCGCGTGATCTGACGCTGGATGTTGAATTCGTTCTGACCCGCGGACCGCGCATTTTTGTCGAGCGGATTGATATCGAGGGCAATACAACCACGCTGGACCGCGTCATCCGCCGCCAATTCGACACTGTCGAGGGCGACCCCTTCAATCCCCGTGAAATTCGTCAGAGCGCCGAGCGTATTCGGGCGCTTGGCTTCTTCGCAGTAGCCGATATCGACACGCGTGAGGGCTCGTCGCCAAGTCAGGTCATCGTGGATGTGGATGTCGAAGAGCAACCCACCGGCTCGCTGAGCCTTGGCGGTAGCTTCTCGGCAACAGATGGCTTTGGGATCGCAGTTGCGCTGAATGAATCCAACTTCCTTGGCCGCGGTCAGAACCTGGGTGTCAGCCTTTCAACGGCGCAGGACTCCGAGCGGTATGTGATCAACTTTACCGAACCATTTCTGCTGGGGCGCAGGCTGCGCTTTGATCTGGGTGTTGGGTTGAACAGCACCAACTCCAGTTTTGCCAGCTTTGATACCAAGCGGATCTTCTTCAATCCGCAGATCAGCTATTCGCTTAGCGAGCTTTCGGTCCTGCGCTTGCGCTATAGCTGGGACCGCAGCGAGATGACCCAGCAGGGCGATCTGACAAACGGTGCGGTTGTTGCGTCGGAAATCGATCAGGGCAAACGCACGACAAGCTCGCTGGGTGTGACCTATGCATATGACAGCCGCCTTGGAGGTCTCAACCCGACCGCCGGCGTGCTGTTCGAAGTTGGCCTGGATGCGGCCGGCCTTGGCGGAGATAACGAATTCTTCCGGTCGACCGCCCGTGCGATCGCACAGAAACGTGTATGGAACGAAGAAGTTGTTCTGCGTGCCAGCCTGGAACTAGGTGCCCTGAAGTGGACCGGAGACGATTTCAGCCGGACGTTGGATCGCTTCACGCTGGGGCCCAGCACCTTCCGCGGTTTTGAACCTTCGGGCATTGGACCGCGCGACTTGTCGAACGGTCAGGACGACGCGATTGGCGGCAACTACTACTGGGTGGCCCGGTTCGAGTCGGATTTCCCGCTGGGTCTGCCCGAGGAACTTGGGCTGCGCGGCGGTGTATTCTATGATGTCGGCAACCTCTACAACATCGACGACGTCGACACCACGGGTGCCAATATCGTGGGCGCCGATGGTTCGATCCGTCACGTCATCGGTCTGTCGGTTCTGTGGACAACACCGTTCGGCCCGCTGCGTTTCAACTTCTCGAAAGCGCTCAAGAAAGAAGAGTTCGACAACGAGCAGAACTTTGACCTGACTATTCAGGCGCGGTTCTGATCCCGGATGAACCTCGTGTTTCTGAAACATCTGCAGGGCCCTCTATGGGCCCTGTGTGCTTTTCTAACACTGCTGGTCGTCCCAACTGCGCAGGGACAACAACTGGGGGTGCCCCAAACGGGCGTCCTGACGATTTCAAGCGAGCGGCTTTTCGCAGAGTCCGCGTTCGGCCAACGCGTGTTTCGCGAGATCGAAGCCGAGAGCACGCTGCTGGCAGAAGAAAATGAACGGATCGTCGCCGAATTGAGCAAAGAGGAAAAGGACCTGACCGAGCAACGCGCGAACTTGTCGGCTGAAGACTTTCGCCCTCTGGCCGAGGCGTTTGACCGGAAGGTTCAGTCTCATCGTGACGGGCAACGGGCCAAGCTTGATGTGCTGGCGCGGCGTGGCGAAGACGCGCGCGGGCGCTTTTTTGAACTGGCCCAACCCGTGCTGATCGAATTGTTGCGCGAATCTCAGGCCTCGGTCGTGCTGGAACGGGCTACGGTCGTGCTCAGCTCGGACGCGTCGGACATCACGGACGCCGCAATCGCGCGCATCGACGCTGTGATCGGCGATGGCACCGCACTTGCTGCACCCGACAGCGAATAGGTTGGCTTGCCCTTGCGTACGGGTATTGCTAACCACGCGTGAAAGAGACCTCCAGAACAGGACATCCCAACCATGACCACGGACACCAAAAGCGCTGACATTCAGCTGATCCAGCGGATCTTGCCACATCGCTATCCGTTTTTGCTGGTCGACAAGGTCGTGGATATTCAGGGCTATCAATCGGCGATCGGTATCAAGAACGTCACCATGAACGAGCCGCATTTTCAGGGCCATTTCCCGGGTACTCCGATCATGCCCGGTGTTACGATTGTCGAGGCGATGGCACAGACGGCCGGTGTGATGCTCGGCGTCGGTATGGATGTGATCGACAGCGAGCTGCTGATCTATTTCATGAATATCGACAAGTGCAAATTCCGCCGCAAGGTCGTGCCCGGCGACGTGCTGGAAATGCACGTCGAAACCGTGCGCGGCAAGAAGGGCGGCAAGATCTTCAAGTTCAGCGGCCGCGCTACGGTCGAGGGCGAGGTGGCTGCCGAGGCCGAGTTCTCGGCCTATGTCGATTGGGACATGGAAAAGACAACATGAGCGGCATCCATCCCAGCGCCATAATCGAAGAAGGGGCCCAGATCGGGCAGGGCTGTATCATCGGCCCGTTCTGTTATGTCGGGCCGCAGGTGCGGCTGGGTGATCGGGTCGAGTTGAAGTCTCATGTTGTGGTCACTGGCGATACCAGCGTTGACGAAGATACGGTCATCTTCAATTTCTCGGTGATCGGAGAGATCCCGCAAGACCTGAAATTCGGCGGCGAGGATACGCGGCTGGAGATCGGCAAACGCAACCGCATCCGCGAGCATGTGACGGTCAATACCGGCACAGAAGGGGGCGGCGGTGTGACTCGCATTGGCGATGATTGCCTGCTGATGGCCGGTGTCCATGTGGCCCATGATGTGCAGATCGGCGATCGCGTGATCATGGTCAACCATGCCGGCGCGGCGGGTCATTGCATTATCGAGGATGACGTCATCGTCGGCGGCATCTCGGGCCTGCATCAGTGGGTCCGCGTCGGTCGCGGCGCGATCATCGGTGCGCTGACCATGGTGGCCAATGACGTCATTCCCTATGGCCTTGTGCAGGCCCCTCGGGGGGAACTGGATGGGCTCAACCTTGTTGGCCTCAAGCGCCGAGGTGTGACGCGGGCGGATATCTCGGCCTTGCGTGCGGCCTTTCGCGAATTGTCCGAAGGCGAGGGTACCTTCATGGATCGCGCCAAGCGTCTGGGCGATGATGCCGAAAGCGAATATGTGCGCCAGATCGTCGATTTCGTGACGGGTGAGACAGACCGCTCTTTCCTGACGCCGAGGAAGTAACCCATGCTGGCACTGATTGCGGGGACAGGAGTGTTGCCGGACGCGGTGGTCGAAAACCTGCCCGAACGGCCGCTGATCTGCGCGCTGGAAGGGTTCGAGCCGGACACGCTGAACGCGGATGTGGTCTTTCCGCTGGAGCATCTGGGCAGTTTCATCGCTGACCTCAAGGCACGCGGCGTGACCGAGATTTGCATGGCCGGTGCCGTGCGTCGCCCGGTGGTGAATCCCGCGCGAATTGATGCCGCGACGATACCTCTGGTGCCGGTCTTGCAACAGGCCATGATGTCGGGCGACGATGGCGCGTTGCGGGCTGTGATTGGCATTTTTGAAGAGGCCGGGCTAACCGTGCAGGCGGTCCACGAGATTGCGCCGGACCTGTTGCCTCCGCTCGGCTGTTTGACCGAGGCGCAACCGTCTGAGGCCGATCTTGCGGATGCGGATCGCGCGGCAGGTATCCTGCGCGCAATGGGGGCGGCGGATATCGGTCAGGCCTGCGTGGTTCATAAAGGTCAGGCCGTCGCAATCGAAAGCATCTTTGGCACCACCTGGATGCTGCAATCCCTGACGCAACGCCCCGATGCGGGCGGCGGGGTTCTGTTCAAGGGCCCCAAACCGGATCAGGATCGGCGCGCCGATATGCCTGCCATCGGGCCGGACACGGTATCTGGCGCTGTGGCCGCTGGGCTGGTGGGCATCGTGATCGAAAAGGGCGGCGTCATCGTGCTGCAGCGCGACCGCGTGATCGAGGACTGCAACCGTCTGGGCTTGTTCCTGCAAGTCCGCGAGCGCGCGGTCTGATGCGCGTCTTTCTGGTCGCCGGGGAACCATCGGGCGACCGTTTGGGTGCCGCTTTGATGGATGGTCTGCGCGTGCTGGTTCCAGACGTCACATTTGATGGCGTTGGTGGCCCGTTGATGCAGGCCCACGGGCTGGTCAGCCGCTTTCCCATGTCTGAGCTGAGTGTGATGGGGCTGGTCGAGGTTCTGCCCAAGTTCTTTCATCTCAAACGCCGTATTGCCGAAACCGCACAGGCGGTGCTTGAGACGCAGCCCGATGTGCTGATCACCATCGATAGCCCCGATTTCTCGCTGCGCGTCGCCAAGCTGGTCAAGGCCGCCAGTGACATTCGTACAGTGCACTATGTCGCCCCCAGTGTCTGGGCTTGGCGGCCCGGACGGGCGGACAAGATGGCGAAGGTGATTGACCACGTCCTCGCTCTGCTGCCGTTTGAGCCGCCCTACATGGAACGCGCAGGTATGGAATGCGATTTCGTTGGCCATCCTGTGGCAAACGAACCGGTCGCGACCCAAGAGCAGATCACCGCGTTTCGCACGGAACACGCACTGGGTGACGCACCGATCGTCCTTGCGTTGCCCGGCTCTCGGCGGGGCGAGGTGGAGCGGTTGGCTCCTGTTTTCGGCGCGGCGCTGCATCAGTTTCTGCAAGATCGGCCAGACACGCGTGTCGTTGTCCCGGCGGTTGCCCATATGGTGGACGCGGTTGCAGAGCATGTGACGGACTGGCCCGGTCACCCGGTTGTCGTCGACCCACGAAACCTGCCGTCGGATCAGGCCCAAGCGCAAAAGCGCGCAGCCTTTGCGGTGGC
This sequence comes from Ruegeria sp. G7, assembly GCF_056535465.1. Taxonomy (NCBI): domain Bacteria; kingdom Pseudomonadati; phylum Pseudomonadota; class Alphaproteobacteria; order Rhodobacterales; family Roseobacteraceae; genus Ruegeria; species Ruegeria sp. G7. The sequence goes on from NZ_JBQFIL010000001.1 coordinate 2,910,488, forward strand.
CGACCTTGCGCTGGCCGCGTCGGGTACCGTTTCACTGGAGCTGGCTGCGCAGGCTACGCCCATGGTGATTGCCTATAACCTGAACTGGTTGACCACATTGATCGCCAAACGGATGGTGAAACTGGATACGGTGACGCTGGTCAATCTGGTGTCGGAAACGCGATCGGTTCCCGAATGCTTGCTGGACGATTGTCAGCCGGGCGAAATTGCCGCTGCGTTGCATCAGGTCGCTGCAACGCCGGACAGCCAGCAGGCGGCGATGACCGAGACCATGCAGCGACTGGGCCGAGGCGGCGAAGCCCCCGGCCTGCGTGCGGCGCGCGCGGTGCTGCAGCGGATGCCATAGCCTGATGCTAGATCATGTTCTCTTCTCGCTATCCGCCGGAGTGGCAATGGTCTCGACCAACCTGGACAATCTTGCGGTGCTACTGGGTCTGACCCTGATCATCGAGCAACGCCGCGCCATTGCGGGGTTCGCCGTCGCGCAAGGTATCGTTCTGTCGCTCGCCATGACCGTTGCGATCGGTCTGGATCAAAGCGGCATCCCCGAGTGGATCGGGTATCTTGGCGTTATCCCTTTGTTATTTGGCTTGCGCGGCATCTGGCGACAATTTCGTGGCACCGAGGCGGAAGATACTAGGTCGAAGGGGGCGATCAGCTCTGTTGTGACATTGTTTCTCAGCTTGTCTGTAGACAGCTTCGCAGTCATGACCCCGCTTTTGGCGGATTCAACGCCATCGTTCCGTCTGGCAGCTTTGCTGGGTGCCGCAGCGGCGGGGCTTCTGCTGGTCGCCGTGGCCACTTGGGGTGCGCCGCGGGCCAAAAGTCTTGGGCCGCGGGTCGCGCGGATGGATCGGATCGCACCCTACATCATGGTTTGTGTCGGGCTATATATCCTCTTCAACTCGCCCACCGACCTGCTGTGATCCGCCCGGCGGCGTTGACGACACCGTTTTCATCAGGTCTGTATGACTGCGCCATCAGGACCAACCCTGTCCGGTGAAGGAGAATTGTGATGTCCCGAATTCCGCCGCTGGGCGACGAGGAAATGACCGACACCGCCCGCGCGTATCGGGCTCTGCTTGGGGATTATGGTCCATTCGACAACTGGGCGCGTATTGCCGCCCATAGCCCTGCGGTGCTCGAGCACGTGGCCGCGATGTTGACCGCATTTCGGGCGCAGGAAAACCTGCCGCGCCGCGCACTGGAACTGGCGATGGTGACAGTTTCGAAACTGAATGCCTGCGACTATTGCGTCTCGCACCACACACCACTGCTGACTGTGACTGGGCTCAGCCCCGAAGGCGCGGCGCGCCTGCCGGATGTCGAGGATCACCCCGAACTGGACGATTGTGACAAAGCGGTGGTGCGTTATGCCGAAGCCGTGACAACGCGGTCGGGCCGGATGCGGGATGCAGAGGTATCGGACCTGCGCCAGTGGTTCAGCGATGCGCAGATCGTCGAGCTGACATGGCGCATCGCCCTGACCGGAGCATTCAACAGGTTCAACGACGCGCTGCAGATACAGATCGAAACCGAGGTCGATCCGATTTCAGCTTAGTAACCGCGCCAGATCCAGCCGCCGCCAAAGATCCGGCTACCCTCGGTCGCATAGAACACGCAAGCCTGTCCCGGCGAAACACCCTCTTCTGGCGTCAGCAGCTCAACCTCGGCAGTGGTGTCCGAGAGCGGGCGAATGATCGCCTCGCGCGGGGGCCGGGTCGAGCGAACCTTGACCTTGAGATGCCATTCTTCGCGAGACGTGAAGGCTTCATCTCCCAGCCAGTTGATCTCACGCACGGGGATGGTGCGGGTGGCCAGCATCTCTTTGGGGCCGACGACGACCTGCTTCTTGTCAACGTCCAGCTTGACCACATAAAGCGGCTCGCTCAGGCCACCGATGCCAAGCCCGCGGCGTTGGCCGATGGTGTAGTGAATCACGCCGTCATGCTGCGCCAGCACGCGTCCATCTGCATGCACGATCTCGCCCGGTTCGGCGGCACCCGGGCGCAGTTTCTCAATGACGCTTGCATAGTTGCCGTTGGGCACAAAGCATATGTCCTGACTGTCGGGCTTGTCTGCGACCGCCAGCCCATATTGGGCCGCCATCTCACGCGTGGCATCCTTCGAGGGCAGGTGGCCCAGCGGGAAGCGCAGGTAATCCAACTGCTCAGGCGTGGTCGAGAACAGGAAGTAGGACTGATCGCGGTTGGCATCCTCGGCGCTGTGTAACTCGGGGCCGTTCGCGCCCATCTTGCGCTGGATGTAGTGACCGGTTGCCATGCAATCGGCCTCAAGGTCTTTGGCGGTTTCCAACAGATCCTTGAACTTCACCCGCTCATTGCAGCGAATGCAGGGCACCGGAGTCGCGCCCGCCAGATAGCTGTCGGCGAACTCATCAATCACCGCGTCCTTAAAAATGTTCTCATAGTCCAAGACGTAGTGCGGGAACCCGCGCTCCTCAGCCACACGCCGCGCATCATGGATGTCGATCCCGGCACAGCATGCGCCCTTTTTGGCCAGCGCAGCACCATGGTCATAAAGCTGCAGCGTCACGCCTACCACGTCATAGCCCTGATCGGCCAAATGGGCGGCCACGACCGAGCTGTCGACGCCGCCCGACATGGCCACCACCACCCGCGTTTCCGAGGGCGGTTTGGCAAAGCCAAGCGAATTGATTTGGGTCTCGGCGGCGAGGGCCATGGCGATTCCAGTCCGGGTTAAGAAAGACCGGCAGAATATAGGAAAATTCTACACACTCTCAAGGGGCGGTTTCACGCCCTCTTAAGTAGGCTGGGTGCAGCTTTGTCGCAGCAGAAAAAGGTAGGACGGATGTATTTGCACAAAGTCGAAGGGCCAAGGTCGGTCACCTTGCCGGATGGAAGCGTTCTGACCCGCGCAGACCTGCCCCCGGCGGACACGCGGCGCTGGGTCGCCTCGCGCAAGGTCATTGTCGTGCGCGGGGTGCTTTACGGGCTCATTTCGCTGTCGGATGCCAAAAAGCGATACGGGCTGAGCGATGAAGAGTTCAATGCGTGGGTCTCTGCCGTGGCCGAGCACGGAACGGATGCATTGAAGGTCACCACGCTAAAAAAATATCGACAACCTAAAGGTGAAAGTGAATAAATGAATCAACAGTAACGACAGGTTAACCATTTTTCGCCAGTTTCATTTCGAACCGAAGATATTTAACCAAATTGGAGCAGTTGAATGCGCATACTTCTTGTCGAAGACGATCCCACCACGTCCAAAAGCATCGAGCTGATGCTGACACATGCCAATCTGAACGTTTATGCGACGGACCTGGGCGAAGAAGGGATCGATCTGGCCAAGCTTTATGACTATGATCTGATCCTTTTGGACCTGAACCTGCCGGACATGAACGGACATGAGGTTCTTCGGCAACTGCGCATCGCGCGGGTCGAAACCCCGATCCTGATCCTTTCGGGTGCGGATGATACCGAAAGCAAGATCAAGGGCTTCGGGTTCGGCGCGGATGACTATCTGACCAAACCATTCCATCGCGAAGAACTGGTGGCACGCATCCATGCAATCATCCGCCGCTCAAAGGGGCATTCACAATCGGTGATCCACACCGGTCAGGTGGCTGTCAATCTGGATGCCAAAACCGTCGAGGTCGAGGGTAAGACCGTTCACTTGACCGGGAAAGAATACCAGATGCTGGAGCTGTTGAGCCTGCGCAAGGGCACGACCCTCACCAAAGAGATGTTTCTGAACCATCTTTATGGCGGAATGGACGAGCCTGAGCTGAAGATTATCGACGTGTTCATTTGCAAGTTGCGTAAAAAGCTTAGCAATGCGACCGGTGGCGAGAACTATATCGAGACCGTTTGGGGACGCGGGTATGTTCTGCGTGACCCGCAATCCGGCAGCGTCGGTGAACAACGGATGGCGGTGGGCGCCTGACCTTCTGAGATTGATGTCGCCGGCGGTCCGGGGCGGCATTCCCACTCGCGGCTCAGCACAACACTGGACCTGACCATGGCCTCGCCCTATCACTGGGGTCCAAGACAACGTGACAGGGCGGGGACATGAGCAAAACCATCGCGGTAGCTGATTTGAGCGAGGACGAAGCCCGGGAAGAGCTTGCCCGGCTCGCCGCGGCTCTGCTGCGTGCAAACGATCTTTACCACGCAAAAGATGCGCCCGAGATCTCGGATGCTGAGTACGACACTCTAAAGCGTCGCAATGCCGAGATCGAAGAGCGGTTTCCGAATCTGAAGCGCAGCGACAGCCCCAGTGATCAGGTCGGTGCGCGGCCCGCCGATGGGTTCGCCAAAGTGGCGCATGCTGTGCGCATGATGTCCCTGGGCAATGCTTTTGATGACGATGACGTCGCGGATTTCGATCGCTCGATTCGCAAGTATCTGGGCCACAGCGCCGATGCACCGCTGGCCTATACCGCCGAGCCAAAGATTGATGGGCTGTCTCTGTCCCTACGCTATGAAAAGGGCAGGTTAGTGCAGGCCGCCACCCGTGGGGATGGCGAAGTCGGTGAAAACGTCACGGCAAACGCCCGGACAGTGGCTGACATCCCGCACCGGATCGAAGGCGCTCCGGAACTTTTGGAGGTTCGGGGTGAGGTCTATATGTCTCATGAGGATTTCGACGCATTGAACGCGCGGCAATCTGAGACAGGCGGGAAGACCTTCGCCAACCCGCGCAATGCCGCAGCGGGGTCTCTGCGCCAGCTTGATTCCGAAATCACGCGATCACGGCCGCTGCGGTTCTTTGCGTATGCATGGGGTGCATTGTCCGAGCCCCTGGCAGAAACCCAAATGGAGGCGATAAAGCGGCTGCGCGCGTTCGGATTTCAGGTCAATGACCTGACCCGCCTGTGCACCACGACAGATCAGATGCTCGATCACTACCGTACGATTGAGGCGCAGCGCGCGACCCTCGGCTACGACATCGATGGTGTTGTTTACAAGGTTGATGACCTCGGCCTGCAGGCGCGCTTGGGGTTCCGTTCCACAACGCCCCGTTGGGCGATCGCGCATAAGTTTCCGGCCGAGCTTGCCTGGACACGGCTGGACGCGATCGACATTCAGGTTGGCCGCACCGGGGCCCTCAGCCCTGTTGCCCGGCTGCATCCCGTCACCGTCGGCGGCGTTGTGGTGTCGAACGCAACTTTGCACAACGAAGATTACATCGCCGGTCGCGACGCCAAAGGCGGCGTGATACGGGAAGGTAAGGACATCCGTGTCGGCGATTGGGTACAGGTCTATCGCGCAGGCGATGTGATCCCGAAGATCTCGGATGTGGACCTGTCCAAACGTCCCGACGGCGCCGAACCCTATGATTTCCCGTCGACATGCCCTGAATGCGGCAGCGATGCGATCCGTGAGGAGGGCGACGCGGTACGCCGCTGCACCGGCGGTTTGATCTGCCCGGCGCAAGCTGTTGAGAAGCTTAAGCACTTTGTGTCTCGCAAGGCTTTTGACATCGAGGGGTTGGGGGCCAAGCAGATCGAAATGTTTCACGGCGATCCTGTTCTGCCGATCAATACGCCCGCAGATATCTTCTCGCTCAAAGATCGGGACGCGGGCAACCTGGCGCGGCTGAAGAACCGCGAGGGCTGGGGTGATACCTCGGCCAGCAACCTGTTTGCAGCCATCGAAGACAAACGGACAATTCCCTTTGCGCGGCTGCTGTTTGCCCTTGGTATTCGCCATGTCGGTGAGGTTGGCGCGCGTGATCTCGCGCTGTTCTATCGCGATTGGGACGTGATGGCGGCCGCGATTGATGCTGCGCGGCCAGCGGCCTTGGCACAACGCGCAGCGGACGAAGCGGAAGAGGCCGAACGGATCGCCGCCGCTGCGGAAGGTCGACGCGCGCGTTTGAAGGAAGCGCGCGATGCAGCAGTGGCACGGCTGAATGTACCCGGTTCAGCGGCGAGCGCATGGTCCGACCTGATCGGGATCGATGGCATCGGGGCCACGCTGGGCCTTTCACTGTCGGACGCATTCGCCAACACCGAAGAGCGTAAGGCCTTCGACGACCTGCGTGGCTATCTGACAATTGTGCCGCCCGAAGCCCCATCATCGGACAGCCCGGTTGCGGGCAAAACCGTGGTCTTCACCGGCACCTTGGAAAAGATGACACGCGCCGAGGCCAAGGCACGGGCTGAGGCGTTGGGTGCCAAAGTGTCCGGTTCGGTCAGCCAAAAGACAGACCTTCTTGTGGCAGGTCCGGGGGCCGGGTCGAAGGCGAAGAAAGCGGCGGATCTGGGCATCGAAACCCTTGACGAAGACGGCTGGTTACAGCTGATCGGGGATGCATGAGCGGTAGGCCAGAAAAGCTGTTTCCGCTGTTCGCAGGGCTTGAGACGCTGGATGGCGTTGGACCCAAGACCGCGCAACTGATGGGTCAACTTGGGATCGAGACACCGCGGGATGTATTGTTCGCGCTGCCTTATGCGGTGATCGATCGCAGGCGGCGGGACACCATTCAAGGGGCGGATTTACCGACGACCCTGACGGTAGAGGTGACCGTTGGCCCGCATCGCCCTCCGCGCAACAAGGGCGGTGCCTATCGCATTCATGTCGAGGATGCGCAGGCCGACTTCCAGTTGGTTTTTTTCCATGCGCGCGGGGACTACCTGAAGAAAATCCTACCGCAAGGTGCCCGCCGGGTCGTGTCGGGTAAACTTGAGCTCTTTGATGGCATGGCGCAGATGGTGCACCCGGACCATATCGTAGCCCCCGAAAGCGCCGGAACGCTGCCCGAGTTCGAGCCGGTTTACCATCTGACACAAGGCGTCACGCAGAAGACGGCCTACAGGGCTGCTCAAAGTGCATTGGCGCGGGCACCCGCTCTGGCTGAATGGGCGGATCCGGCGCAGGTTGCGCAGCAAAGCTGGCCGGACTGGCAAGGGGCGGTACATGCGGCACATAATCCGAAGGGTGCGGACGATGTGGCCCCGTTCGCGCCGTCGCGTGAGCGATTGGCTTATGATGAGCTGTTGGCACATCAGTTGACGCTGGCGATCGCGCGCCAACGAGAACGTAAGAGTCGTGGACTGGTGAGTGTCGGCACGGGCGCTCTGCAGTCAAAGGTACTGGCGAGTTTGCCCTACCGTCCGACCGGGGCACAAACCCGCGCGATTGAAGAGATCGCGGCAGACATGGCCTCGGACAATCGTATGAACCGGTTGCTGCAGGGCGATGTGGGCGCGGGCAAAACGCTGGTGGCGTTCATGGCCTTGCTGGTGGCCGTTGAAGCGGGCGGGCAGGGCGTGATGATGGCTCCGACAGAGATTCTGGCCCGCCAGCATCTCGAAGGATTGCGCCCCTTAGCAGAGGAAGCGGGCGTTGTGCTCGAAATCCTGACTGGGCGCGACAAGGGCGCAGAACGGCGCGCCAAGCTGGAGGCATTGAAACAGGGTCGTATCCAAATCCTTGTTGGCACACATGCGGTCTTCCAAAGCGATGTGGAATTCGATGCCCTACGGTTGGCGATCGTCGATGAACAGCATCGTTTTGGCGTGCGTCAACGGATGGAGCTTTCCGAGAAAGGCCAACGCGCGGATGTTCTGGTGATGACCGCTACGCCGATCCCTCGTAGCCTTGCGTTGGCACAGTACGGGGACATGGATGTTTCGGTTCTGGACGAGAAACCTCCGGGCCGGAAACCGATCAAAACGGCCATCGTCAGCACGCAGCGTATGGATGAGGTCGTGGCCCACTTGCGGGGCGCGATCGACGCTGGCAAGCAGTGCTATTGGGTCTGCCCGCTGGTCGATGAATCCGAAGTTTCGGATCTGACTGCGGCAGAAGAGCGTTTCAAACGGCTGCGTGCAGCGTTGGGGGATGACACCGTCGGGCTGGTGCATGGGCAAATGCCACCCGCCGAGAAAGACGCCGCCATGGCCGCGTTTCAGTCCGGTCAGACCAAAGTACTGGTGGCCACGACCGTGATCGAAGTCGGGGTGAACGTGCCCAACGCGACAATCATGGTGATTGAGCGGGCCGAGTTCTTTGGCCTTGCGCAGTTACACCAGTTGCGAGGCCGCGTAGGGCGGGGCGAAGATGCCTCGACCTGCTTGCTGATGTATCAGCCACCGCTCAGCGAGGGCGGACGCAAGCGTCTTGAGGTTCTACGCGAGACCGAAGACGGGTTTCGCATTGCCGAGACAGACCTGCAGATGCGTGGGGCCGGGGATCTGATCGGAACCGCGCAATCGGGGCTGCCCCAATTCCGCATCGCCGATCTGGAAAGGCAGGCCGGGTTGATGGCGGTCGCTCAATCGGACGCGCGGACATTGCTCAACGCAGATCCCGCGCTGACCTCGGATCGCGGCAAGGCGGCGCGCGTTCTGCTATGGCTGATGAAACAGGATCAGGCGATCCGTTTGATTTCAGTGGGTTAGACCGATAAACCCCAAAAGTTCGCAAATGTTCTTAAAAAGTTCTTTACCGACTCGCCAAAATATGAGAACAAAAGGTCAACAAAAGATTAAACCCTGACCGGAGGTGAGACCATGCTGACCCAGATCAAGGCCGCTTTCAGCCGTTCGCAAGCAACGATTTTGCAGGATGCTGTGGGTGCCGTCTCGTTGGTGGTCATGCTGGTGGTTGCCCTTCACCTGCCGACAGGATTTTAAGCTTTTCTGCCTGCGATCTCATGCCGATAGCCCCGCGCTTGTTTCCCCATCTCAGTCAAGGGTGACCTGCCTGTCCCAAACCCCTTGAAGGGGCCAGCCTCGGCCCCGCGCGGAAATCCGGACCCTACGTGAGACACGCACAACCTGCCGCCGCCCTTTCCGCCCGGAAGGTGCGGCGGTTTTTTTATAGCTGCCCGGTTTTGATGATCTCCAGCATCGCCGACAATACCGAATTCACAGCGACCGAAGCCAGGATCATCCCCATGATCCGACTGATGATCGCAGCCCCGGAATGCCCGATCCACCGGATGATGGGCTCGGCCAGCAGCATCAGCACAAATGCAATGGCGATCACCACAAGCATGACCAAAGCGGTTATGCCCTGATCCGCAACACTGTAGCGATTGTTGTCGGTCAGCACGACGATCGCCAGCATCGCGCCGGGCGAGGCCAGAGATGGCACCGCCAGCGGAAAAATCGCCGGATTGGTCTTATGCATCCTGTCCTGCAGATCTTCCTGCGCCTCGCGCTGTTCGATATCCTGTTTGCTTTCGCCAAAGATCATGGTCAGCGCGAACAGGAACAGGATAATCCCGCCTGCGACCTGAAAAGAGTTCAGGCCAATATCCAGCGCCTCGATCACAAGCTGGCCGCAAACCAGGAAGAACAACAAAATACCAGCGCTCACCAGCGCAGCCAGCAGGGCGGTTTTGCGTCTAGCGGCAACACCGGCGCTGGCAGTGACGGCAATGAAGACGGGAATCGTACCGATCGGATCGATGACCACCCAAAGGGTCACGAAATGTTCGATCAATTTCTCCACGCCACTGTCTCCCCCGGATTTTGGCAGAGATTACACGGCTTTGTCGGAAAAGACCACGCTCAGGCGCAATTGGCCTGTTCTGCTTGTTCCATCGCTTCGGCTGTGGCTTCAAGCGACAAAAGGATCGATGCGTGACGGTTCTTGTAGTCGCGCGCCGGCATCAGTACCTCAAGCCCGTCAAACGGCGCATCCGGGGCAGGGCCACCTTTTTTCAGCATCGCTGACAGTTGATCCCGGGCCGTTTCGATCTGCGCTCGTGTGGCACCTATCACCGCACGCCCGACAACCGAAGCAGAAGCTTGCCCCAGAGCGCAGGCTTTGACGTCCTGTCCGAACGCGGCGATCCGCCCGTCCTGCACCTTTACATCCACCGTGACAGTCGACCCGCACAGCGGGGCACGTTTTTTGACGGTTGCATCCGGGTGCTCCAGCCGCTCCAGATGAGGGATATCAGCGGCAAGCGCCAGAATGCGCCCGGAATAGAGCTTGATCAGATCGGTTTCGCCGCTCATGGCTTTCCCTCGTTGGCTGTTCCCCATACATAGTGGCCATGGTCCCGGATGCAAAAGGTTTTTGCCATGACACAAACTGTCTCGTTCGATCCAACGACGCTTAAATACAATGACGCGGGCCTTGTGCCTGCGATCGCGCAAGACGAAAGCACGGGTGACGTGCTGATGATGGCCTGGATGAGCGCCGAAGCGGTAGCAAGGACGTTGCAGACCGGTCGCGTGACCTATTGGTCGCGGTCGCGGCAAGCCTTCTGGGTCAAAGGTGAAAGCTCGGGTCATGTGCAGGAATTGGTAGATCTCCGTGTCGATTGTGACCGGGATTGCCTGCTGGTGTTGGTGCGTCAAACGGGCCCGGCCTGTCACACCAATCGGCGGAGTTGTTTTTACACCGCTGTACGCGACGGAGCTGAGGTCGAGTTGATGAAGCCGCAGGAATAAACTGTCGATCGTAAGACCGTCACAGCCCAACCATCTTTCGAATATCGTAGGCAGAAGCACCCTGTGCACGGTAAAGCGAAATCGCGCGCGCATCGTCCCGTTTTGCAAGCCGCTTGCCATCGTCGTCCCGGATCAGACGGTGGTGATGGTAGACCGGCGTTGGCAGGTCCAGCAGACCTTGCAGCAAGACATGAATTTGGGTGGCCTCAAACAGATCCTCGCCACGCACCACATGCGTAATCTGCTGATCGGCGTCGTCGACGACCACTGAAAGATGGTAGGAACTGCCCATGTTCCGCCGCACAAGAATAATGTCACCAACCGCATGAAGCAGGTGATCCGGACGCAGATCATGCGCTCCGAAATGGGCCTCTCCGTTTTCCTGAAACGCCCTCAATTCAGAGACTTGCAGAGCTTTTCGAATGTCAAGGCGCAGCACATCATTTGGACCTGCCTCGGACAAATGGCGTCGACGGCAGGTGCCGGGATAGATGCGCCCGTCAGGCCCGAACTGCGGGACACCTTCCTGTGGCGCGCCAGCGGCGGCTTCGATATCTGCACGTTTGCAGGAACAGGGATATACCACACCTAGCTTTATCAGTTCGTCAAGAGCGTGTTGGTATCGTCCAAGCCTGTCAGACTGCCGCAAGACCGGGCGCGGCCAGCGCAGCCCGAGCCAGCTGAGATCATCATAAATCTGCTCTTCCCAATGGGACCGGCAACGGGATTGATCAATATCCTCAATCCGCAGCAGAAACTGCCCTGCGTTAGCGGTGGCCAGATCCTGTGCCAGAAGTGCAGAATAGGCATGGCCAAGATGTAGGGGACCAGTTGGAGACGGGGCAAAGCGCGTTGTATAGGTCAAGCTTTCTCAACAACATAGACGTCAGACTTCATGTCCATGCCTTGCAGATGCGGGCCGTATTCGCGGAACAAAAGCCGCGCGTGCCCCATATCAAGCCAGTCATTCAGTCGCGTGGTATAGGCGGGGTCGGCCAGAGTATAGTCGTTGAACGAAAACGCCAGATACCCACCACGGGGTAAAGCGTTCATCAACAGGTCAAAAACCTGCGGCGGTGCCGCGCCCGAACCTATGACTCCAATCGCAGTGATCGTACTGTACGAACCGTGCTTGACGGGTTCGGGGTCGGTCAGCTCGAAACCGCGAAGGGTGCGATAGACCCCTTTGGCGGCGGCCTGCTCCAGCATCTTGGGTGTTGGGTCCATCCCGTCAAGAACGCGAAAGCCTGCCGCGTGCAGGGCGACACCAGACAGCCCGGTACCGCAGCCGTAATCCAGAACAGGAACCTCTGCATCTTGGACAAAGGATTTTAGCGCAGCGGCAACACGGCCGGGGGTGACATAGCCCTGCTCGCCGACCTCATCATCGTAAGAGGCGGCCCATTTCTGATAGTGATCCTGCGTCTCCTGCGCCGAACCCAGATCATATGTATCTTTCAGAAACTTGTCGCTCATACCTTATATTTTAGGCGCAGCGTGGCGGGGTCGTCCAGTCAACTGTGTGACAGCCATTCCGACCATGCGGATTTCGCGCGATCGGTGTAGGCTTTGTAGCGATCCTTGCGACCCCGGCGGCCGCCTTTCAGACCCTCAACAGGGCGGAAAAGACCGAAGTTCACATTCATCGGCTGAAAGGTCTTGGCCTCGGCACCGCCGGTGATGTGATGGATCAACGCGCCCATTGCGCTGTCTTGCGGCACCTCGGGCAGGGCGCGACCCTGAATCTGCGCCGCAGCCAGACGGCCAGCCAACAGGCCCATGGCAGCGCTTTCGACATAACCTTCGACCCCGGTGATCTGACCGGCAAAGCGGATATTAGGCTGCGATTTCAGCCGCATCTGCGCATCCAACAGCGTCGGAGAGTTGATGAAAGTATTGCGGTGAATGCCACCCAACCGTGCAAAGCTGGCGCCTTCGAGGCCCGGAATCATGCGGAAAACATCCGTTTGCGCGCCGTATTTCATCTTGGTCTGAAAGCCCACGATGTTGAACAACGTGCCCAGAGCGTTATCCCGCCTCAGTTGAACCACCGCATGCGGCTTCACATCCGGCCGATGCGGATTGGTCAGACCAACCGGTTTCATCGGGCCGTGTCGCAGGGTCTCGCGCCCGCGTTCGGCCATCACCTCGATCGGCAGGCAACCGTCGAAATAACCGGCGGTCTCACCTTCGTGGAACTCGGTCTTGTCAGCGGCCAGCAGCGCGTCGATGAATGCCTCGTACTGATCGCGATCCATGGGGCAGTTCAGATAGGCCGTGCGCTCTTCTTCGGTTTCTCCCTTGTCATAACGGGACTGCATCCAGGCCTGGCTCATATCGATGCTATCGGCATAAACGATCGGGGCAATGGCATCGAAAAAGGCCAACGCCTCGGCTCCGGTCCGGGCGCGGATCGCGTCACCCAGTGCGGGAGAGGTGAGCGGGCCGGTGGCAAAGATCCAGTGGCCATCGGATGGCAGCGTCGTGACCTCTTCCCCCGTGACCGAAACACGCGGGTGCGCCCGCAGCTTTGCCGTGACGGTTTCGGCAAACGGATCACGATCCACGGCCAGGGCCCCACCGGCGGGCAAACGATGGGCATCTGCCGTCGTCATGATCAACCCGTTGGCGGCGCGCATTTCCCAATGCAGCAGACCCACCGCGTTCTGTTCATCATCATCCGAGCGAAACGAGTTCGAACACACCATCTCGGCCAGATGACCGGTTTGGTGCGCAAACGTTCCCACCTGAGGGCGCATTTCGTGAATCACCACGTCCACACCCATCTCGGCGGCCTGCCATGCGGCTTCGGACCCGGCCATGCCGCCGCCCACGATATGCAAAGTCTCTGTCATGGGCTGCCACATAGGGCACGGACAGGTCCGGCGCAATGCGCTGTTTTTGTCGATCTTTGAGGAGAAGTCTTGGGGTCGCCGCTGCGGGAATGTCTACGCCGGTGAGAGAAACCAGCTTGGAGGGACCTTCCGCCCACGGCGACCCAAAAGTCTGTACAGGCCTCAGCCTTGACCCACCATTGCCACAGTGTCGCCCTTTTGAAAAGTGCAAAAATACGAACAGTAGGCAAAAATGCATAAAATAATTGCGTTACTGCTGCCAATTGGGCGGGCGTTTTTCGATAAATGCCGTGATGCCTTCCTCGGTGTCCCGGTACATCATATTCTGTGCCATCACCTCGGCGGTGTAGTCATAGGCCTGTTCGGTGGACAGTGAGAGCTGCTGATAAAACGCCTCTTTTCCGATTTTGACGGCGGCACCAAGTTTGCCCGCCAACTGTTCGGCCAGCGCATTTGTTTCCTGTTCCAGCTGATCGGCCGGCGCGACGCGGTTGATCAGGCCCAATGCGGCGGCGCGATCAGCGCTGATGAAATCACCCGTGGTCAACATCTCGAACGCTTGTTTGCGCGGGATGTTCCGACTAAGCGCGACCATTGGGGTTGAGCAGAAAAGCCCGATATTCACGCCATTCACACCAAACCGCGTCCCTTCTGCCGCGATAGCCAGATCGCAGGTGGCCACCAATTGGCATCCCGCTGCCGTTGCGATGCCATGGGTCTGCGCAATGACCGGCTGGGGCAGCTTTTGAATGGACATCATCATCTTCGCGCAGCGATCGAACAGGTCCTGAAAATAGCCCAAACCGCCGTCCGGGGCCTGTCGGCCTTGCGTCATCTGCTTCAGGTCATGCCCGGCACAGAACGCTTTGCCCGCGCCAGACAGGACCACAACCCGAATCGAGCTGTCCTTCTTCAGTGCATCCAATTCGGCCTGTAGGGCGGCCAGCATCTCATCGCTTAATGCATTCAGACGCTCGGGGGCGTTCATTACAAGCCGTGCGATCGCGCCAGTGTCGTTACGTTCCAGAATTGCCATCTTGCCCTCCCGCTGGCTGTTGGGCCAACTCTAGGGCGACAGGGAGAAGAGGGGAAGCATGTCTTTAGCGTTGAACAAGCAAGAGCTGACCGAGTATCTGGCGCAGGTATTCCCGCAGGTTCACAAGGATTTCGTTGTCGAGGATCTGACCGACACCACCATCACGATGCGCCTGCGGGTCGAGGACCGGCATTTGCGACCGGGTGGCACGGTGTCGGGCCCTTCAATGTTCGGTCTGGCCGATGTCTGTGTCTACGCGATGGTTCTCGCCCGCAAAGGGCGGCAGTCGCTGGCGGTCACCACCAGCAGTTCGATGGATTTCTTGAACAAGCCCGAAGGCGGCAAGGACATGATCGCCCAATGCCGCTTGCTGAAACTCGGACGAAGCTTGGCGGTTGGCGATGTGCTGATGTATTCGGAAGGTTCGGAAAAACCTGTGGCGCGGGCCAGTATGACGTATTCGATCCCTCCGGAAGGGTCTGCCGCAGCAACCTTCGGATGAAAAAAGGCCGGGGACAAGCCCCGGCCAGGAAGAGGTCCCATGAAAAGGGACTGGGGATTTCTAAATCAACCAGAAATAACGACGGCTCTCCACGTCGGCCTGATGTCGGGTCAGGCCGACATCCTGCAACAGCCTGTCATCCAGCTTGCCCAGATTGATACGGCTGCGACGGCGCTGTTCCCACTGTGTCACCGACGCCGCAAACCGCACGGCCAGCATCGCGATCAGCGGCAGCCGAGGGCTGTCGTTCAGCAGTATGAGGGCGGGGTTGTGCATTGCGCGTGCCATAGTGGGTATCCTTCCATATTGTATTGACACAAAGTAAAAATGCTCGATATATTGAATTGATACATTCAGCATTGTGTCGAAAGCAAAGGAAGAATTGTAATGGATACAATTTGGCCGGAAGTGCTGCCAAAAGCAAAGGGCCCGAAATACACTCTGGTCGCCGATACAATTCGAAAAGCGATTGAAAACAAAACGCTGGAAGTGGGTGTGAAGCTGCCTCCGGTGCGGGAACTCGCGTATCGATTGAAGATTACGCCCGGAACCGTTGCGCGGGCCTACACGATTCTGACCGACGAAGGTTTGCTTCAGGCTGAGGTTGGGCGTGGTACATTCGTGGCCCCTCCGAAATCGCCGATTCTGGACGATGTCTGGGCGCGGCAACTGCATCTGCGGGACGACAAATACAACGCAAATGTCAGTCTGTTCAGCCCAAGGCTCGCGGATGTGGGGCAGGTCTCTCTGATCCGCGAATGTCTGCAAAAAGTCGCACAGGCGGATCCGGGGCTGTTTCTGAACTATCCAACCCGTGACGCGTATCAACCGATGCGGCAGTCGGTGGTCGATTGGTTGTCCGAGCTGCCATTGGGGCCGCTTTCGCATGACGACATTGTATTGACACATGGCGGCCAAAACGGGTTGTGCCTTGTGTTCCAGACAATTCTGCGCGGCCCCAAACCGGTGGTGTTGGTCGAGGACCTGTCTTATGCGGGGTTCCGCCGCGCAGGGGAATTGATGCGGGCCGATGTCATGGGCGTTAAGATGGACAAATGGGGGATCGACCCCAAAGCCATGGAGCATGTCTTGCGCCAGACCCCGGCACAAGCCGTCTGCGTTTCGCCCGAAGTGCAGAATCCGACCGGCGCGCATACGCCGCTGGAACGTCGCAAAGAGATTGTCGAAGTCGCCCGCCGCTTTGATCTGCAGATTGTCGAGGATGATTGTTACCGCATGGGGGATGCGCGCGAGCCCAGCTTTCGCGCTTTGGCCCCCGAAAGGGGGTGGCATGTCTCGTCTATCTCAAAAACCCTGACGCCCGCGCTGCGGGTCGGCTTTGCGATTGCCCCACGCGAACGCAGCGTGGATTTGCGCCGGTCGGCTGAGTACGGATATTTCGGGCTGGCCCAGCCATTGGCAGAACTGACCCGCCTGATGCTGTCCGATCCGCGTACCCGTGTCATCGCCCGCGACGTGCGGGTGAAAATGGGAGAGTACGTGCGCGTGGCGGTCAACGCCTTGGGTGGTTTCGATCTGAATTGGGCACCGGATGTGCCCTTCGTCTGGCTGAACCTGCCATCCGGCTGGCGTGCCGCTGCATTCAGCCGCGCCGCCGAGCGTGAGGGCATTCAGCTGCGATCAGCGGATGAGTTTGCGCTACGTGATGGACGTGCACCCAACGCGGTACGGATCGCGATGAACGGGCATGTTTCACTTGAACGGTTCGAGGACGCCATGCAACGCCTGCGTCGGTTGCTGGACAATCCACCGGAACAGATCTCGGTCTGAGGGACAGATACGATGCATATTCCCGAACTGCGCGGCAGCGGTTTTGTGATCGCGCCCATGATCGAGACCGATTTCGAACCCCTATATGCGGCCGCCAGCGACCCGCTGATCTGGGCAGGTCACCCCGCAAAGACACGGCATGAACGAACCGTTTTCAAACCGTATTTCGACTTTCTGATTGGGGCAGGGGGTGCTGTCACCATCCGAGAAACAGGCGGTCGGGTGGTTGGATGCTCAAGGTTTTATGAACCGCCCGAAACGCCCGGCGCGATCGCGATCGGCTACAGTTTCCTTGTTCGGGACCACTGGGGTGGGGCAAGCAACAAGGCCGTGAAGACCTTGATGCTGAACCATGCGCTTCAGGACCGGGATGAGGTCTGGTTTCATATCGATCCCTCGAATATCCGCTCGCAAAAGGCCACCGCGAAGCTGGGCGCGCGCCATATCGACACCCGACCGCGTGATCTGGGGAATGGCGAGGCGATGTGGATGCGGTGGGTTTTGCCGAAATCAGAGTGGGAGAAATGTGGGGTAAAATAATACCTATTTTATAACCATATGTTATTGCTCATTTAAATGCACTCTTACGTGCTTGACGCGCGCATGCACACCTCATAAAACCCGTCCATCGAATTCGGGCCGCTCCGTAAGGGGGCGGTCTTTCACATCAAACAGGACTATCCTGCCATGAAAACCTTTTCTGCAACACCTGCAGACATCGACAAGAAATGGATCCTGATCGACGCCGAGGGCGTTGTTCTGGGCCGTCTTGCCTCGATCGTCGCCATGCGCCTGCGTGGCAAGCACAAAGCGTCGTTCACCCCGAACATGGACATGGGCGACAATGTCATCGTGATCAACGCTGACAAAATCCAGATGACCGGCAAGAAGCGCGAAGAGAACTTCTACTGGCACACTGGCCACCCGGGCGGCATCAAGTCGCGCACCAAACAGCAGATCCTGGAAGGTGCACACCCCGAGCGCGTTGTCGTTCAGGCCGTCAAGCGCATGCTGCCGGGCAACCGTCTGGCCCGCAAGCAGATGACCAACCTGCGCGTTTACGCCGGTGGCGAGCATCCCCATGAGGCGCAAGCGCCCGAAGTTCTGGACCTGAAGTCCATGAACAAGAAAAACACCCGGAGCTAATGACCGATGGCTGATCAGATCAATACTCTCGAAGAGCTGAGCGCCGTCGCAGGCGTTGAAACCGTGGCCGAAGAAGTCATCGTGCGCGAACCCGTACGTGATGAGCTGGGCCGCTCCTATGCCACCGGCAAGCGTAAAGACGCTGTTGCCCGCGTTTGGATCAAGCCGGGTTCCGGCAAGGTCACCGTGAACGGCAAGGACCAGGACACCTATTTTGCGCGTCCCGTTCTGCAGCTGATCCTGCGCCAGCCGTTCCAGGTTGCTGGTGTGGAAGGTGAGTTCGACGTTGTTGCGACCGTCAAAGGCGGTGGCCTGACCGGTCAGGCCGGTGCGGTCAAGCACGGCATCTCGAAAGCACTGCAGCTGTACGATCCGTCGCTGCGTGGCGCTCTGAAAGCCGCTGGCTTCCTGACCCGCGACAGCCGCGTTGTGGAACGTAAGAAATACGGTAAGCGCAAAGCGCGTCGTTCGTTCCAGTTCTCGAAGCGTTAATCGCTACGGACAACCGAATTGGAAAGGGCTCGCAAGCGCGAGCCCTTTTTCTTTGGCTTACTCTTCGTAAACCAGTTTCCACGCTCCGTTTTCGACCACGCTGACGAACACGGTATCCGCGCCCTGATGATCGTCCGGACCATAGGTGATCTGGTTGCCGACCAGTTCATCCATGTAATCCAGCGACTCCATCGCGGCGATGAAACTGTCATGGGTCAGGTCGGGGCCTGCGGCCTCAAGCGCTTTGAC
This sequence comes from Ruegeria sp. G7, assembly GCF_056535465.1. NCBI lineage: Bacteria > Pseudomonadati > Pseudomonadota > Alphaproteobacteria > Rhodobacterales > Roseobacteraceae > Ruegeria > Ruegeria sp. G7. The sequence continues at coordinate 2,928,958 of NZ_JBQFIL010000001.1, forward strand.
CATCATCTCGGCAGCGGAATAGCCCAGCATCGAGAAACCGACCGGGTCTTCGCCCGTAGCTGCTTTGTATTCCGCAATGAACGCGGCCGGAGCAGGTTCTTCGGCCCGAGCCCACAGGTCCAGCCACGAGGCAGCCGCATAAAAGCCATCGGTGACGCCACCCGGCACCTGCGCGACAACCGTCAGGAAGCTGGCCGAAGTGCCGAGGAACTTCATATCCTCCAGCCCCATTTTCTTGGCAGTGCCAACCACCGTGATCGCCTGCCGCACGCCCAAGGCCATGGTGACGATATCGCAACCTTCCTCTTTCAGCTTGCTCAGAGAGCCGACAAAATCAGTCTCGTCCGGTTTATGCGTGGTCTCGGCGCCAAAGGTGATGCCAGCTTCTTCGGCTCCGGCTTTACTGCCTTCCAGAATTTCCTCGCCGAAATCGGTGGGCAGATACATGCTGCAGACGGTTTGCGATCCGAACTCTTCATTCAGATATTTTACCCCGATCCGCGCCTGATCGTAGTAGGTTGAAAACGAAGTGAACTTGTTCCGCATCGGCTCTTGCAACATTTGCCGCGCGGCGGTCAGCGGGGCGACGTTCGGAATCCCCTTTGGATCCAGCAGCTTGAACCCGGCAAGGTTCATCGGCGTGCCTAAGGATTGCATCATGGCAAACACCTTGTCGCGGTTCAGCAGCTTGTTATAGCCCTGCATCGCGCGCGGCATCTGATAGCCGTTATCCTCGACCACAAAGCGGATCTTGCGACCATGCACCCCACCCTCGGCATTGACGCGGTCGAAAACCACATTTGCACCCTTGGTGGCCGGAACGCCCACGGCGGCGAAAATACCGCTTAGGTCGTTGACCGAGCCAATGACGATCTCATCATCGGTTACACCTTGTGTTTGTGCCCAGCCGATTGTGGCAGATGCCGTCACGGTCGTCGCTGCGGCAAGACCTCTAATCAATTGCTTCATAATTCTCCTCCCTCTTTGGGTCGTCCCTTAACTAAGTGTACATATCCTCGATGAGATGTGCGTGTTTCTTTTCCACCAGACCACGCTTGAGCTTCATCGTTGCCGTCAGTTCTTCATCTTCGGCGGTCAGCAGCACATCGATCAGGCGGAAATCCTTGATCTGCTCGACCCGCGCGAACTCTTTGTTTACGCTGTTAATTTCCGCGCTGATCAGGTCGGTCACTTCGGGCGCGGCGCAGAGCGAGGCGAAGTTCGAGAAGGGAATCTTGCGCTCCTGCGCGAATTTCTCGACGTTTTCCTGATCGATCATCACCAGCGCGGTCAGATACTTGCGCCGATCTCCTATGATCACCGCGTCCGAGATATACTGGCTGAATTTCAGCCCGCTTTCGATCTCGGCCGGCGTGATGTTCTTGCCGCCTGCGGTGATGATGATGTCTTTCAGGCGACCAGTGATGGTGACGAAGCCATCCTCGTCAATATGCCCCATATCCCCGGTGCGCAGCCAGCCGTCGCAGGTGAAGGTCTCGGCGGTTTTGGCGTTGTTGCGCCAGTAGCCCTGAAAGACGTTCAGGCCTTTGACCTGAATCTCGCCGTCTTCCGAGATGCGGATGTCATTGCCCGGTACCGGCTTCCCGATCGTCCCGACCTTGTTGGCCACAAGCGTATTCAGTGCGGCAATACCGGCGGTTTCGGTCATGCCGAACCCCTCGACGATGGGCACACCGATTGCCCAATACCACCTGAGCAAATCCGGTGAGATCGGGGCCGCCCCCGAACCACCGCGCCGTATCTGGTCGAGGCCGAGCATGCGGCGCAGGTTGCGCAGGACCAGCCGGTCCCACAGCCAGAACCGCAGGCTGACAGTCGCGGGCACAGGCTTGCCTGCAAGGATGCAGTCGGCCCGCGCCATGCCTGCCTTCAGCGCCTGCGCAAAGGCGAAACGCCCGGTCGGTGTGGCCTCTTTCGCCATGAACATAACCTGCGAATAAATCTTCTCCCACACGCGCGGCACGGCGGTGAAGGTGTCAGGTGACACCTCTTGCAGGTTTGCAAACACGGTCTCTGGGCTTTCGGCGAAATTCACGGTGCTTTTCGTGGCCAGCGGGTAATAGATCGACACATCGCGTTCCAGGATATGGCAGAGCGGCAGGAAACACAGCTGTTCGTCTGTCGCGAGCGAGGGCAGGGCATGCGATCCGCTTTCGATGGCGGCCATGATGTTTTCATGGCTCAGCATCGCGCCCTTGGGGTTGCCGGTCGTGCCAGAGGTATAGACCAGTAGGGCGGTATCCTGTGGGGAGGCAAGGGCGATCTCGGCCTCGAACGCACCGGGGTCGTCGGCTTGCTGGCCAAGGGCATACAGATCTCCGATCATCATGCAACGGGGATGGTCAAGGTCATGCAGCCCTTCGTCTTCAAGGATGATGACCTTCAGCAGATCGGGCAGGTCCGCCTCGACCTCAAGAAACTTGTCCAGCTGTTCTTCGTCCTCAACGATCAGGAAGCGGCTATCGCTGTCATTGATCAGGTACTTCAGCTGGCTGGCGGAATCCGTGGTGTAGATGCCCGACGCGATCCCCCCGACACATTGGATGCCCATGTCGAACCACGCCCATTCCTTGCGGTCCTCAGACAGGATCGAGACGACCTCGCCGCGCTGCAAACCCAGTTTGCGCAAGGCCAGCCCGATACATTTGGCGTGTTGCCAGTAGTCGGCCCACGAGTAAGATTTCCAGATGCCGAAATCCTTCTCGCGATGCGCGGTCCGCTCACCTAGTTCGGCACAGCGTTTCTGGAACAGCTCGCAGATTGTAGTGCAGCCATCGACGCGCAAGGGGCGCTGTCCGGGCGTTGCGTTGAACTGCACGCCATTGATCGTGGTTTGCGGGGGCAGGGGTGTTGCGTCCATCCGGCTTACCTCCACGTCTTCTTACGCTTCCAGCGGCGGTTCTCCCGCGCGCCTTCTTCCTGAACACCCAGATAGAAATTCTGGATGTCCTCGGATTGCAGCAGGGTTTCCGCCGCGCCATCCATAACGATCCGCCCGATCTCCATCACATAGCCATGATGGGCCAGTTCCAATGCGGCATTGGCGTTCTGTTCCACCAGCATCATCGTCATGTTCTGTTCATCGTTCAGACGTTTGAGGATGCCGAAAATCTCCTGCACCAGAAGCGGGGACAGACCCAGCGAAGGCTCATCCAGCAGCATGATGCGCGGGTTTGCCATCAGGCCTCGCCCGATGGCAAGCATCTGTTGCTGCCCGCCGGATAAGGTTCCTGCCTCTTGGCCGCGACGTTCTTTCAGAACCGGGAAATAGGAAAACACCAGATCGCGGTCATGGTCGATCTGGCCTTTGTCCGTCAGGGTATAGGCCCCAAGGCTTAGGTTTTCATCCACGGTCAACAGCGGGAAAACCTCGCGCCCTTCCGGGACATGCACGATGCCTTGCTGCACGACCTTGTGGGGCTCGGCCCCCTGTATCTGTTGGCCGTCGAATGTAATGGTGCCTTTCTCGGGGTCCATCACGCCCGAGACGGTCTTCATCAGCGTCGTCTTGCCCGCGCCATTTGCGCCCAGGATCGAGACAATCTGGCCCTGATGCACGTCCACAGACACGCCGCGAATGGCCATGATCGGGCCATAGAAGCTTTCGATATTGCGGATGCTGAGGATCGGCTGGTTCATGAGGCTTTGCCCAGATAGGCCTCGACCACCGCCGGGTGGGACTGCACCTCAGCCGGGGTTCCCAGCGCCAGCTTTGCGCCGTCAGCCATCGCCAGCACCCGGTCGGACACGCCCGAGACCAGCCCCATATCGTGTTCCACCATCAGCACGGTGATCCCCATCTGCCGGCGGATGTCGTCGATCCACCAGCGCATATCGGTGGTCTCTTCCACCGACAGTCCCGAGGCGGGTTCGTCCAGCAACAACAGTTTCGGATCGGTGGCCAGCGCACGCGCAACTTCGACCACCTTGCGCACGCCATACGGCAGGCCCGAGATCATCTTGTCGCGGAAGGCCTGCAGGTCGAGGAAATCGATGATCTCTTCAACCTTCTCCCGGTTTTGGATTTCCTGCCTGCGGGCGGCGGGCGTGAACAGGATCTCCGAGATCAGGTTGGTTTTGCGATGCCGGTGTCGCCCGACCAGCAGGTTCTGCAGAACGGTCGCGTGTTCGAACAATTCGATATTCTGAAAAGTTCGCGCGACACCATAGGCTGCCACGCCTGAGGGTTTGACGCGCAGCAGGTCGTGCCCATCGAACCGGATCGCCCCGGCGAAAGGATCGTAGAACCGCGAGATCAGGTTAAAGACGGTCGACTTGCCCGCGCCATTCGGACCGACAATGGCGAACACTTCGCCCTGTCGCACATCGAAAGACAGATCATCCACCGCTGTCAGGCCACCGAATTTCAGGGTGACGTTGTCGAACTCCAGCAGGCTCATCTCAGACGCTCCGTCTTGAGATAGGATTTCTGCCGTTTGAACATATCCTTGCGGTAGAACGGAAACAGCTCAAACCAGGTTCGGATTTTCAGCCATCGGCCATAGAGACCCATTGGCTCGAACAGTATGAAGGCGATGAGGATCATGCCGAAGATGCCGAACTCCAGCCCCGGTATAGCGACGGTATTGCCGCCGAACAGGGCGGCTGCGTATTCCTTCGAGATCGAGAGGAACTGCGGCAGGAACCCGATCACGATTGCCCCCAGAAACGCGCCATGGATCGAGCCCAGCCCGCCGATCACGATCATCATCAGCAGTTGGATCGAGATCACGACGCTGAATGTCTCGTTGTTGAACGCCCCGGAGAACATTCCCATCAGCGCGCCTGCCAGCCCGGTAACGGCACAAGATAAAGCGAAAGAGATTGTCTTGGTGCGCGCGATATCCACGCCCATCGCTTGCGCCGACACTTCGGAATCGCGCACGGCGATAAAGCTGCGGCCCAAGGGCGCGCGCAGCAGGTTGATATAGCCCAGCGTCACGATCACGGCGACAGCCAGCACCAGCCAGAAGAAAAAATCAGGCGTCGTCCAACGGTCGACCAAGACACCGAAGATTTCCACACCGCCCAGAAACTTCCCCCCGACGCCGCCTGTTATGGGTTCGGCCAGCACGATGATGTCGTCCATCAACACCGACAGCGCCAGTGTGAAGATCGCCAGATAAATGCCGTGTAGGCGCAGGGCAGGGATGGCGACCGTCGCGCCCACAATGCCGGTCAACAGGCCCGCCAGCGGAAAGGCCAGCAGAAAGGGCACCCCGGCCTCGATCAGGATGACATTGGCATAGCAGCCAACCGCCAGAAAAGCCGCGTGGCCCAGACTGGCCTGTCCGGTATGGCCGGTCAGGATCATCAGGCCCAGCCCCGCGATGGCCCAGATCAGGACGTTGGTCAGCTCGCCCAGATAGAAATCATCCAGCCACCAGGGCGCACCAGCGACCACCGCCAAAAGGATCAGATAGAGGCCAAGCTGATAGCTGTCCTTCCAAGGGCGGATGTCCTGCATGTAGTTGGTTTTGAACACGATCCGCATGGCAATCAGACCTTCTTGACCCGCACTTGGCTGAACAGCCCGTGCGGTCGAAAGATCAGTACCGCCAGCAACAACGCATAAGGCGCGATCTGGCTGTATCCGGCGGCAATATAGCGGCTTGCGAAAGGTTCTATGACGCCGACGATCAGCCCTCCGGCCAGTGCGCCGGGCAGGCTGCCGAACCCTCCGATCACCGCAGCCGCGAAGGCCTTGATGCCCAGCAACCCGGTGGTCGGATCGACGGATCCTTTGGCCGCGAACAATATCCCGGCAATCCCCGCGACAACGCCAGCCAAGGCCCAGATGAAACCCTGCACACGCTTGACCGGGATACCCATGTAATAGGCCGCCAACTGGTTCTGCGACGCGCCCTGCATCGCAAGCCCCAGCTTGGTTCGACTGAAGAACACGTAAAGCCCCCAGGTCAGCAGGATGGTCACGACGATGACGGCGACATCCTCCATCCCCAGCACCAGCCCTCCAAACCGCACCTCTTTCCCGGCCAGAGGGTTCTGCAGCGTGTGCGGCTCATGCCCCCAGATCAGACCGGCGACGAAGCGGATCACAAAGCCCAAGGCGATGGTCAGGATCACCACGGCGGTCTGGCTTTCGCCAAACAGGCGGCGGATGATCAGCCGATCGACCAGATAGCCAAGCGCCCCCATGATCCCCAGCGAGATCGGCAGCGCCAGCCAGAAGGGCAGCCCCATATATTCAGCATTGGTCAGACCGATCGTCACGAACGCGCCCAGCATCATGAAATCGCCCTGCGCGAAATTCACAGCCTCGGTCGCCTTGTAAATCAACACAAAGCCAAGTGCGATCAGGCCATAGACACAGCCATTTGCCAGCCCGCTGATTAGCAGCTGTGCGTTATCCAATCTCACCCTCCCTCAGCCGGTTAAGTCCGGCGCTTTGTTCTACTATGGCGTGATGATCACCTTGCCGTCACTCTTTTTCAGCGCATCCGCGAGATTTGGCAGCACGTCCCGCAGCGAAAGCCGGGCCGAGACGTCGGTTTTCCAGCGGCCATCGGCAAACCGGGCTTGAACTTCGGCCACAACGCGCATCTGGTCGGCAGGCGGAGTGTCCATCATCCAGCGGGTCAGCCAAAAGCCTTCGATCCGCTTGCTCATGAAAATCAGCTGACCCATCTGCGTGAGCCGGGGCAACTCGGTGCTGAGCTTGCCATAACACACCCAACGCGCGCCGTTTGGCATGGCGCAGAAAAGTTGCTCGGAGAGTTGGTCCGCCACGGCATCCAGAAAGACGCGCGGTTTCAGGGTCGCGCTGAGATTGCCGAACCTGTCCGAGATGTCCGGATCGCCGGTGACCAGCACCTCAGCGGCCCCAAGCTCTTTCAGAGTTTCCACCGTCTCTGCCCGACGCACCAGTGCGATCGGCTTCAGCCCCAGATCCCGCCCCAGACTGCACATCAGCTTGCCCAACTGGCTGGTCGCGGCTGAGACAACAAAAGCCTCTCCGGCATTGCGCGCGACATCCACCATCGCCATTGCCGTCAGCGGGTTCACGATCTGCGCCGCACCATCCTCGTCCGAGATCTCGGGCCTGAGGGGGATGCACATCTGCGCCTGCGTCACAACATATTCAGCCCATGCGCCGGAACCCGCCGCGACAAAGGCGACGCGCTGACCTTGCAAGGCTTCGGCCCCGTTTCCCGTTGCGACCACATCGCCGCAGCCCTCAAACCCGGCAGCGATACCCTTGACGCGGGGCTGGCCATATTCGCCTTTGATGAAGTGAATATCCGACGGGTTGACCGATGCTGCGCGCAACCGGATCAGAACCTGCCCCGGTCCCGGAGCGGGCACCGGCAGTTCGGCCTCAGCCAGCCATTCGGCGGCATCCGTCAGAGTTGGCCCCGTGGCAGTGCCCGAATACCCCTCGTGGGTCTGAACAACAGCAAACATCGAGGCGGGCAGGGCGGTCATAGGGTGATCCTTTGGTTTGAGCGTTGAGAGCGCCGGTGTGCGAGGAACTCTCTGACAATTCAGCGCAATTCCACAGTCTTTACGAGATGAGCCAAGCAAAAGGGCGGCGCGAGGTCAATCGCACAGGGGAATAACGTCGCGGCATCGGTGGGCCGGCGTGGGTCCGCCGGCCCGGTGTCGCGATTATTGCTGCGACAACAAGGTGCGCAGGTCCTGAATCTTGGCCACCACTGTCTCGGGTGCGGCTTTGATGTCGTCGAGGATCTGGATCACCTGGGTTTTGACGCCTTCAGCCAAGGTACTGTCCTGTACGGACTGAACCATCGCGTCATAGTCAAAGTTCTGTGCGGTCAGCATTCCGTCCTGCACCCAGCTGTTCAGCAGCTCCTGCCCCTGATTTGCGAGTGAAGCCAGCTGGTCTCCGGCTTGAGTCGCGGCCTCACCGGCCTGCTCGGCAAGCGCGGTGGCCTCTTCGCTGGCTTGTTCGGTAACCGAAGAGGCGGCCTCACTTGCCTGATCCGCCAGAGAAGATGCCGCCTCGGACGCTTGTTCAGTTGCTGTATTCACCGCATCGGTCGCGGCTTCCTGCAGTGCCGAGGCTGCTTCGCCTGCCGCTTCACCGGCATCTTCAGCAGCTGCCTGCAGCTTCTCAGCAGGCGTTGGCTCTGGCTTGGTGGCGTAGTAATATGCGCCCGCGCCGATGGCGGCGATGGCAACGATAAGCAATAGACGTGACATGACTGTCTCCTTCAAATGATCTGTCGCCGAGATGGGATGAAAATAGCCCGCCGCAAAGGGGAAAACCCGTGAAATTTCAGCACAATCCGGGTTTGGGCCGCTGTACGCTGATGACGCGCGATTCAAGTGGCGGGTTCATGCCGCCACCGGGCTTTGGTGTCGATTTTCAGACCGGGGGACTTGAAAACGCCATTGCTCAGCACGGCTGATTGTGTGCCGCAGCCTGCGCAATTAAGTCAGCGTTTTTTCGCAATAACCGCAAATTCAGGGTGCTGCGCCGAAAACGGCTGCCCACAGACATCCTGATAGGTATGCGTCACCGCAAAGCCGCTCTCGGCCAGTTCGCTGGTCAGGCTGTCCGGGCTGAAATACTGCAGCCAGTTATACACGGTTTCCTGCCTGCCGCTTTCGGTGAAGATCGAGTACTTGTCCAGCACGACGGCCTCGGCATCGTATTTGAATGTGTTCACGAAGCAGTAGTACTCTTCCTCGCACCAGAAGTGGTCCAGTTGGTTGCGCTCGTAAGAACTGACTTCTTCGCGGGTATCGAAGGCCGCCATCGAATACACGTCCAACACCAGTCCACCGTCGTCGCGAAGACATTCGCGCACTTTGGCCAAAAGCGTTTTCCGCTGAGGTCGACTGAGGGCGCAGAAATCACACATGATCAACGTGACAAGATCGAACCGTTCCGCAGGCGTGAACTGAAGGTAATTCGCTTGCACATAATTGATGTTCAGCCCGTCGCGTTCGGCCTGATCCCGTGCATGACGCAAAGAGCTTTGCGAAATATCTACTCCGGTCACCTGTGCACCCGTCGCTGCGAAGCGAGAGGTATAAAGCCCCGGCCCGCAACCGAAATCACAAACAGACTTGCCCGCATCCAATTGAAAGCGCTCGGCGAACCAATTGGCGGATCTGTCGATGAACTCGTGGTTGCGGGATGCAAGATCCAGCGTCTCGTTCAGATGAAACGCCAACATCTGACGCGCGCGATAGGCATCAGCCCAAAGCGCATCGACGGTGTTATGGCCAAAAAGCGCTGGCCTTTCGTTTATCGCCTCAAGCTGCTGAAACATAATCCTAACCTCCTTCAAGGTGTTCACGCGGAACAGGGCAAGCCGCTTCGCCACCTTCATGTGCTGGATAGAGTGGATCAAGTCTTGCAGACCGCCTCAAGATCGAAACAGCGGCAAAGTGGCGGAGAGACAGGGATTCGAACCCTGGGTGGGCTTGCACCCACAACGGTTTTCGAGACCGCCCCGTTCGACCACTCCGGCACCTCTCCGCGGGGGTCTGTGAGGGGGGGATTTAGTGAGGAACGCGCAGGGGTGCAAGCAGAAAATTCCTCAATTCAGTGATCGCGGGATTTTCCATTGCCAGAGCGCCGAAAACACCTAGGCTATTTCCTATGACCTATACTCTGCGCCATATCGCCTGTTGCCTTCTCGTGCCTCTTTTAGTTGCCGCCTCGGCTGCAAACGCCGCCAATCGCGACCGGATCGAAGCCTTCCTGACCACGACAGGCTTTGATGTCGCGCTTGAGAGTATCGCGCTGGCGTCCGCCTCGGCGCCCCAGATGCTGGGGATCGATGCGGACGGGTTTGGCTCGGACTGGGCGCGCCTGACCGAAGAAGTGTTCGATACCGAAAGCATGCATGAAACCGCCGTTGCGATTCTTGAACAGACGCTCAGCGACGAAGCGCTGACACACGCGGTGGAGTTCTATGCCTCGGATCTGGGTCAGCGTCTGGTCGTGGCCGAGAACGCCGCGCATCTGGACGAAGATGACGCAAGCAAGCAACAACAGGGGCAAGAGATCGTTTCCGAGCTCATCCGGACCGGCTCGGCGCGTGTCGAGAGTTTGAAGCGGATGAACCGCGCCGTGGATGCCAGCGGGACCTCGTTACGGGCCTTGCAAGAGATCCAGGTCAGGTTCCTGATGGCCGCCAGCGCGTCAGGCATAATCGAACTGCAACTGAATGGCGATGAACTGCGCGAGATGTTGAGACGCAACGAAGGCGAAATGCGCCGATCGTTGCAGATTTCAGCGCTGGCGGGGGCGGCGCATACCTACAAGGATTTCTCGGACGCCGATGTTGATGCCTATGTCGAAGCGCTGGAGCAGCCCTTGATGCAAGAGGTTTATGAGCTGCTGAATGCGATCCAATACGAGATCATGGCCATGCGGTTTGAGGTTCTGGCCACGCGCATGGCTGAATTGCGGCCTGCACAGGATATCTGATGCGGGTGCTGGCTGCTGCAACGGCGCTTGTTCTATGGGCTGTCCCGGCGGTGGCCAGCGAACAGGCGACACGATTGATGCAGGCCATGCATCTATCCGACTTCATCGACATTCTCAGCTCAGAAGGCCGCGCGCAGGGTCAATCGATCAACCAGTCGATGTTGGGCGGTGCGGGAGGCTCGTATTTTGAAGCGCAGGTTAACCAGCTTTACGACCCGGTTTGGATGCAAGAGACGCTGTCGGGCGCTGTCGAAGACATCATGACCGATACACAACTTGAGCAAGCGGCAATCTTCTTCGAAAGCGATCTCGGCCAGACGCTTGTTTCGCTGGAAAACTCGGCCCGCCGCGCGCTGGCCGATGAAACAATCGAAGAGATGGCGCGCGCAGCTTACAATCAAGCAGACCGTGACGATGGGTTTTTCCGGTTGGTGGACGAGTATGTGCAGGTCAATGACCTCATCACGCAGAATGTGCAGGGCACCCTGAGCGCTGATCTGAACTTCTATCGCGGTTTGGCCAGTGGGCAGGACGTCTTGACCAATGAGGAAGCGTGGTTGCAAGAGCTGTTTGACCAGCAGGATGAAACAACGCAAGAGACGACCGAATGGATGTACGCGTTCCTGCTGTTGGCCTACAGGCCACTCACCGAAGCCCAGATGCGCGAGAATATTGCCTTTTCGCGGACGGAAACCGGACGTGCCTTGAATCAAGCTTTGTTTGAAGGGTTTGATCAGATGATCAACCAGATTTCATACCAGCTGGGCGCGGCGGTTGCGCAGGCCATGCAGGCCTCGGACCTATAGGTTCTGAATTGGGTTGACTTTACCCCCGAATGTTTGGATAAGCCCGCATCCCGGCCGGATTCTCCGCGCCGGGTCTCGTTATTATTGACCCGGCGGGCTGATCCGTTGGGTTGTCACACAGCCCGAAAAGGGCGCGCTGTTCGAGGTGGCTTTCAAGTTTCTTGGAGCCAAAAACGCCCGGGAGGGGACCACAGAACGCGGGTTAGAAAAGGAAAGACGCATGTTTGCGGTCCTCAAGACTGGCGGCAAGCAGTACAAGGTTCAGGCGGGCGATGTGCTCCGCGTTGAAAAACTGGCTGCCGACGCAGGTGAAAAAGTTCAATTCAACGATGTTCTGATGCTGGGCGGCGACGCTCCGGTTGTTGGCGCACCTTTCGTTGAAGGCGCAGGCGTACAGGCCGAAGTGATCGAACAGATCAAAGGTGACAAGGTCATCAAATTTGTCAAGCGCCGTCGTAAGCATAGCTCGAAGCGTACCGTTGGCCACCGTCAGAAGCTGACTCTGGTCAAAATCACCGACATCCTGTCGTCGGGCGCTGACAAGTCGGGCATCAAAGCTGCAACCGGATCTGTTCCGGCTGGCGAAGCGGCACCAGTTGCAAAACCTGCCAAGAAAGCAGAAGCCAAAGCAGAGGCACCCGCCGCTGCTGCCGCTGACGATCTGACCAAGCTGAACGGTGTCGGCCCTGCCGCTGCCAAAAAGCTGGCTGAGGCCGGTATCGAGAGCTTTGCCGCTCTGGCCGCCTTGTCGGACGAGCAGATTGCTGCTATCGACACCATCAAAGTGAAGCCCGAATGGGTTGAGCAAGCCAAAGAGCTGGCTCAAGGCTAAGGAGAGAGAGAATGGCACATAAAAAAGCTGGCGGTTCCTCCCGTAACGGTCGCGACTCAGCGGGTCGTCGCCTTGGCGTGAAGCTGTATGGTGGCCAGGCGGCCATCGCAGGCAACATCATCGTACGTCAGCGCGGCACCAAGTTCTGGCCGGGCGAAGGCGTAGGCATGGGCAAAGATCACACCATCTTTGCAACCACCGATGGCGCCGTGAAGTTCCACAAGGGACTTAAAACCGCACCTTCATTTCGGTCCTGCCAGTGGCGGAGGCCGCAGAGTAAGCCGAGACCCAGAAGGTTTAATAAAAAATTCATGGGGGACCGGCAGAAAATGCCGGTCCCTTTTTCGTTTTAACGCAGTCGTGATCCATACCCCGATGACCGTCGCAACCACCAGTTTCCTGATCTTTGCCGCCTCCCAGGTCGGCACGCCGGGACCGGCCAACATGGTCCTGCTGGGCACCGGTGCGCGCTATGGCTTTCGGGCGGCGCTGCCTTTTGTGGCGGGCGTGGTGCTGGGCAAGCAGCTGATCATTTGGCCCGTTGGGTTCGGGCTGATGCAGGTGGCCGAGCAGGCTCCGTTGGCGTTTGAGGCGCTGAAATACGCCTCGGCCGTGTATATATGCTGGTTGGCATGGAAAATCGCCAATCTGCGCTTGTCGCGCGGCACGGTTGAAGGCGACGCGCCAGGGTTTTGGGCCGGTCTGATCGTTCACCCGCTGAACCCCAAGGCCTGGGCCATGGTCATTGCCGGATTTACAGGCTTTGTCGCGGCGGGGACGTCGAGTTTTGAGGCGACGCTCACGATCGCTCTCTGTTTGTTGTTTTGCCAGATGGTGTTGCACCCGATCTGGACGTTTGCCGGGGACCGGATCGCCCATGCGGTTGAAGGTCGCCCTATTGAAAAATATCTGATGTGGACTTTGGCGGGTCTGACCGTCGCGTCCGTATTTTTCGTGTTGTTCGGAGGAGGAACGCACTCATGAAACTTGAGACGATAATCAATCAGCCGGTCATCGAAACCGAGCGGTTCGACCTGCGCCCCCTGCGCCGGTCGGATATGGGTCTCATCGAACATTATGCAGGTGATGAGCGTGTGGCGCGGATGACCACTCGGATTCCACACCCGTTGCCACCCGGCTCGATCGACGCGTTCGTAACCCGCTCGATGGCTGAAGACCGGGACGAGGATGTCTGGGCTATGGATGCCACAAAGGAAGGTGGGCCCGAGTTGATTGGCCTGATCTCGCTGACCCGGCTGGATCGCAATCAGTCTGAGGTCGGCTATTGGGTGGCTCCGGTCTATTGGAATACCGGCATCGCGTCGCTTGCGGTTGAGATGCTGGTAAACGCAAACCCGCTTGAGAATGCGACCATGTTCGCAAGTGTCTTTCAGGACAACCCGGCCTCGGCCCGGGTGCTGACACATTGCGGGTTCCAGTATCTTGGCGATGCCGAGACATATTCGGTGGCGCGCGATGCGAATGTGCCCACCTGGACGTATACAAAGAAACTCTGACTTGTGGCCGATGGGGCCTTTGCAGTAGGGGACAGACCATGAAATTTCTCGATCTTGCAAAGGTCTACATCCGGTCCGGGGCCGGCGGTGGCGGCTGCGTCAGCTTCCGACGCGAAAAGTACATTGAATACGGCGGCCCTGATGGCGGGGACGGTGGCAAAGGCGGGTCCGTCTGGGCTGAGGTCGTGGACGGGCTGAACACCCTGATCGACTTCCGCTATCAGCAGCATTTCTTTGCCAAGAACGGCCAGCCCGGGCGTGGTCAGCAGCGCACCGGCAAAGATGGTGACGACATCATCCTGCGCGTACCGGTGGGCACCGAGATTCTGGACGAAGACGAAGAGACCGTCATCTGCGACCTGACCGAGGTGGGCCAGCGGGTGTTGCTGGCCAAAGGCGGCAACGGTGGCTTCGGCAACCTGCATTTCAAATCCGCCACCAATCAGGCGCCACGCCGCGCTAATCCCGGGCAGGCGGGGATCGACCGCACCATCTGGCTGCGGCTGAAACTGATCGCGGATGTGGGTCTGCTGGGTATGCCCAATGCGGGCAAGTCGACTTTTCTGGCGGCCACGTCGAATGCACGACCCAAGATCGCCGACTATCCGTTCACCACGCTGCACCCAAATCTGGGCGTCGTCGGCGTCGACAACGTGGAATTCGTCGTGGCCGACATTCCCGGCCTGATCGAAGGCGCGCACGAAGGGCGCGGCATCGGAGACCGGTTCCTCGGTCACGTTGAGCGCTGTGCGGTGTTGCTGCATCTGGTCGATGGTACCTCGGACACGGTGGCCGAAGACTATCGCACTATCATCCATGAACTCGAAGCCTACGGCGGAGAACTGGCGGAAAAGCCACGCATCACGGTTTTGAACAAGGTCGACGCGCTGGATGATGAAGAACGAGATTTTGCCAAGACCGAACTTGAGGAAGCCGTCAGCGGCCCCGTCATGACCATGTCCGGCGTTGCGCATCTGGGCGTGACCGAGGTGCTGCGCGCCTTACGGGCACAGATCGACGAAAACCGTCTGCGCCAGAAACCCGCCGAGGAGGCCGCACCTTGGCAACCCTGACCGCGGCCAAACGACTGGTGGTCAAGATCGGCTCGGCCTTGCTGGTCGACCGGGATACGGGTTTGCTCAGATCGGACTGGCTGAAATCTCTGGCTCAGGATGTGGCATGGTTGAAAGAACATGGAACGGATGTCGTTCTGGTCTCATCCGGTTCAATCGCCTTGGGCCGCGGTGTGCTGGGCCTGCCAATGCAGAACCTGCCGCTGGAACAGTCTCAGGCCGCCGCGGCGGTCGGGCAAATCCGCCTGGCGCGCGCTTATGAAGAGGCGCTGACCCCGCATCAGATCAAGACCGCTCAGGTGTTGGTGACGCTGGAAGACAGCGCAGATCGGCGACGGTATCTGAACTCACGAGCGACGCTGGAAACCCTGCTAGGGCTGGGCGTTGTTCCGATTGTCAACGAAAACGATACAGTTGCCACGGATGAGATCCGATATGGAGACAATGACAGGCTGGCGGCGCAGATCGCGGTGACCATTGGGGCGGATCAATTGATCCTGTTGTCCGACGTGGATGGGTTCTATTCCGGCAACCCCAACGAGGACGCAACCGCCACCCGGTACGAGGTGATCGAACAGATCACGCCCGAGATCGAGGCGATGGCAGGCGATGCCGGCTCGGGGCTGTCCAAGGGCGGGATGAAGACCAAACTGCTGGCGGCAAAGATGGCCACGGCTGCGGGATGCGATATGGCGATCACCGAAGGGTCGCCTTTGAACCCGCTGAAAATGCTTGAAAACGGCGCGAATTGCACTTGGTTCACGGCAACACTTGATCCGCATGCGGCTCGCAAACGCTGGATCTCGGCAATGAAACCGCGTGGAGAAATTGTGATCGATGATGGCGCAGCGAAGGCGCTTTCCAATGGTAAAAGCCTGCTGCCCGCGGGGATAGTCGAGGTCACGGGTGATTTTGGCCGCGGCGATCCGGTGGCCATTCTGGACCCGCAGGCGCGCTGGCTGGCGCAAGGCCTCAGCCGCTATACTGCGCAAGAGGCGGACGCGATCAAAGGGCGGAAATCGTCCGAGATCGAGGCGACACTGGGCTATCCGGGCCGCGCGGCCTTGATCCACCGGGACGATCTGGCGCTGTGAGGGCGCGACCTGATATACTGAGACCGAAAGGCGCATGAGATGAAGGATTTCGACAACATTCCCGCAATGATGGCCGACCTTGGTGCGCGCGCCAAAACGGCCTCGGCCGAGCTTGCCTTTGCCAGTGCCGAACGTAAACGCGCGGCGCTGATCGCTGCTGCCGACGCGGTCTGGAACAACCGTGCGGATATCATTGAGGCCAACCAAAAAGACCTCGAGTTCGGGCGCGAGAAGGGCCTGAGCCCTGCGATGATGGACCGCCTGATGCTGGATGAAGCGCGTGTTCAGGGCATGGTCCACGGGCTGCGCGCCGTCGCCGATCAGGCCGATCCTGTGGGTGAGGTCATCGCGGAATGGGATATGCCTTCGGGCCTGAACATCCAGCGTGTTCGCACGCCGCTGGGTGTGATCGGCGTGATCTATGAAAGCCGTCCCAACGTGACCGCGGATGCGGGCGCGCTGTGCCTGAAATCCGGCAATGCGGTCATCCTGCGCGGCGGGTCCGAGAGCTTTCATTCCTCAACAGCGATCCATACCTGTCTGGTTGAGGGGCTGAAGGCCGCCAACCTGCCCGAGGACTCCATCCAGCTGGTGCCCACCCGTGATCGCGCGGCGGTGCAGGAATTGCTGACGATGACCGACTATGTCGACGTCATCGTCCCCCGTGGCGGCAAAGGTCTGGTGGGGCTGGTTCAGCGCGAAGCCCGTGTGCCGGTTTTCGCGCATCTGGAAGGCATCGTGCATATCTATGTCGACAAGGCCGCTGACCCTCAGAAAACGCTGGACGTGGTGCTGAACGCCAAGACCCGGCGCACAGGTATCTGTGGTGCGGCGGAATGCCTGCTGATCCATCAGGACGTTGCCGAAACCCTTGGCCGCGATCTGATCTCCTCGCTTCAGACCGCTGGTGTTGAAGTACATGCCGAGGGTGTACTGGCCCTCGACGGAACGACTGCAGCCACGGCCGAGGACTGGGGCAAAGAGTTTCTGGACAGCATCATTGCCGCCAAGCCAGTTGCCGATATCGACGCCGCGATTGCCCATATTCGCAAATATGGTTCCAACCACACCGATTGCATCATGACCGAAGATGCTGCTGCCGCCGCGCGGTTCTTTGAACGGCTCGACAGCGCAATCCTGATGCACAACGCCTCAACCCAGTTCGCCGATGGCGGAGAGTTCGGCATGGGTGCCGAGATCGGCATAGCCACCGGCAAGATGCATGCGCGTGGTCCGGTCGGGGCCGCTCAGCTGACCAGTTTCAAATATCTGGTGCGCGGCAACGGTACGACCCGCGCCTAAAACCGCAGGGTAACGCGGGTTGCGGTGGTTTCTGCCGCGACCTTGCGGCCCATCGCTACAGCTGTTTCGGCCAGCAGCGCAAACTGCACCTGCGCCGGGCTGAGTTTTTCACTGAAACGCCCGGTCGCGACGCCTTTCCACAGGTTGCTGTCGACGTTCAGCCTGTCGGCCACGCCCGTCACGGTCCAGCCGCCGCCTTGTGCGCTGATCTCGACCTCACCGCCCAAAGGCATCGCGCTTTCGCAACACATCATCGCCAGAAAGGCCAGCTTGACCTGATTGCGCGGCACCGCCTCGGTCAGGTTCCAGTTGACCCGGACCCGGCCCGCGCGCTCAACGTCGCGCAAAAGCTCGCTTACCTCGGCCCGCCCCAACGGCTGGTCACTGGCCGAGCCAAAGGCCACGCGAAAGAACCGGATGCGCGCACCCGCGCTGCCGACGCTGCCCGAGATCAACTCCATCTCGGGACCCTGCGCAGCGCCCACCATTTCCAGCAGCTCAAGCCCGTTGGTGATGGCCCCGATCGGGCTGATCAGATCGTGACAGATTCGCGACCCGATAAGCTCGGCCAGGTTGACGTCTGTTGCACCCATGCGTACCTCCTGCTGCATCTGCCGCAGGACCCGGAGCCCCGATATGACAGATCTGAATGCCATTCTTGCACCGGGCATGTATGTCCGCCACCCCGATTTCCCCGATTGGGGCGTTGGACAGGTGCAGTCCAATATCGGCGGCAAGATCACCGTTAACTTTCGCGAGCAGGGGAAAGTGGTGATCGACGGGACACGCATAGCCCTGATGCCGGTCTTTGATCCGTGAAACTGGTTTAGGAATGGTTAACAACCGGGGCGAAATGCGCGCTTGTTGCCTTTCGCCGCGCAAACGCGCTATCAGCGCGCAACAGGAACAATGGACACAGTTTGGATGCCGGACGCAGGCCGCTCATTCACCGTAAAACTCGTCGAGACAGAGGCGGAACTGCACGCCGCTCAGCGGCTGCGGTACGATGTCTTTGTGCGCGAACTGGGCGGTGGCGGCGCGATGGTGGACCACGAAGCCGGGCTCGAAATAGATCGGTTCGATCCTTATTTCGACCATATGATCGCGCGCGATGACGCGACGGCTGAAGTGATCGGCGTCTATCGGTTGCTGCCCGGCGATCGGGCGACTGAAGTGGGGCAGTTCTATTCCGAAGACGAATACGATCTGACCGTTCTGAAGCAAAGCGGTCGTAAGTTGCTGGAACTTGGCCGTTCCTGCGTGCACCCGAATTACCGTGGCGGCACCGCAATGTACCACCTGTGGAACGGGCTGGCAGCCTATGTCGCAGAGCGCAAGATCGAGGTTCTGTTTGGCGTCGCCAGCTTTCACGGCACGGACGTGCAGGCCTTGGCGCAGCCGCTGTCGATGCTGCATCACAACCATCTGGCCCCGCCCGATCTGAGAGTACGTGCGCAGCCGGACGTTTTTGAACCCATGGACCTGCTGGAGCCGGATGCGCTGGACCGGCGCGCGGCCATGGTGCAGGTGCCATCGCTGATCAAGGCCTATCTGCGGCTGGGTGGTTTCGTGGGCGAGGGGGCCTTTATAGATCATGCCTTCAACACGACTGATGTGTGCCTGATCCTCGACACCGCCCGCATGAACGAGCGCCAGCGGCGCATCTATAGTGGGACGTAACCCGGTGGCCGACCCTTCGTGGCAAAGTGATGATGCGCCCGATCCGATCACGCTGGGCCTGACCGGCTGGTTGCTGGTGGTTCTGCGCGGCGTGCCGCTGGCCATTCTGGTCTTTGGCGGGCTGATCATTCTGTTGACCATCCGCCTGATCGAGCGCCCTCTGTTCGGGGTGCAGCGCCCGGTCACGCCGTTCATCACTCAGTTTGTCTGTCGCAATGCGTTCCGAATCCTTGGGATCGGCTTTCGCACTTCGGGAGAATTGATGCAGCAACGCGGGGCTGTCGTGGCCAACCATACCTCGTGGCTGGATATATTTGCGCTGAATGCGCGCAAGCGTGTGTATTTCGTCTCGAAAGCCGAAGTGGCGAAATGGCCGGGGATCGGCTGGCTGGCGCGTGCGACGGGGACTGTGTTTATCGAACGTAATCCCAAGAAGGCGCGCGAGCAGACGCGGATTTTCGAGACCCGCTTGAAAGCGGGACACAAGCTGCTGTTTTTCCCCGAAGGCACATCGACCGACGGCTTGCGCGTTTTGCCATTTAAAACAACGCTTTTTGCCGCATTCTTCACAGATGAGCTGCGTGATCTCATGTATGTCCAGCCCGTCTCGGCGGTTTTCCATGCGCCGAGGGGACAGCCGGATCGCTTTTACGGCTGGTGGGGCGATATGGAGTTCGGGCCACATTTGCTGAAGACGCTGGGCGCGCGCAGGCAAGGGTGGGTCGAGTTGATCTATCACGCCCCGGCCAAGGTCAGTGACTTTGAAAACCGCAAGGCGCTGGCGGCCCATTGCGAACAGGCGGTGCGCCACGCACATTCCTTGGCGCGGCTTGAGAAATAAGGGCGATTGGCCCTTGCACCGTCGTCAAACCTGCCGTATACGCGCGCCATTCAAACCCGCAGGCGGGGTTTGGGCTGTATAGGGGAGAAATCCTTATCCGGCCCGCCGGTTGGAGCATCCGCTTCTTTCACCCCCGCCGAGGCGTAAACCGGAAAAGGAAAGTAAAGCATGGCTCTTCCCGAGTTCACCATGCGTCAGCTGCTGGAAGCTGGCGTTCACTTTGGTCACCAGACACAGCGTTGGAATCCCCGCATGTCGCCGTTCATCTACGGCTCGCGCAATGGTATCCACATCATGGACCTGACCCAGACTGTTCCGATGCTGGATCAGGCGCTGCAGGCCGTTCGTGACACCGTCGCTAAAGGTGGCCGCGTTCTGTTCGTTGGTACCAAGCGTCAGGCGGCGCAGCCGATCGCGGAAGCGGCTGAAAAGTCGGCCCAGTACTTCATGAACCACCGCTGGCTGGGCGGCACGTTGACCAACTGGAAAACCGTTTCCCAGTCGATCAACCGTCTGAACCAGATCGACGAAGCAATGGAATCGGGCGCCGAGGGCCTGACCAAGAAAGAGCGTCTGGGCATGGAACGTGACCAGCAGAAGCTGCAGGCTTCGCTGGGCGGTATCCGCGAGATGGGCGGCGTTCCTGACCTGCTGTTCGTCATCGACGTCAAGAAAGAAGCATTGGCCATCGCCGAAGCCAACAAACTGGGTATCCCGGTTGTGGCTGTTGTCGACACCAACTGCTCGCCCGACGGCGTTGACTACATCATCCCTGGCAACGACGACGCTGCCCGCGCAATCGCTCTGTACTGCGATCTGGCCGCACGTGCCGCTCTGGACGGTATGACCGCTCAGATGGGTGCTGCTGGCGTTGACCTGGGTGCTTTCGAAGAAGCGCCGGTTGAGGAAGTGGTTGCTGAAGACGCACCTGCAGAAGAAGCCGCGCCGGAAGCCAAAGCCGAAGCGTAAGCTGCCCGTCACGTAATTGACATATGGGGCAGGGTAGACCTGCCCCAAATCCGTTTGAATTGAGGAGAGCCAAGAGATGGCAATCACAGCAGCAATGGTGAAAGAACTGCGCGACTCGACCGGCGCAGGCATGATGGACGCGAAAAAAGCGCTGACCGAAACCGGCGGCAACATGGACGAGGCCGTTGACTGGCTGCGTACCAAAGGCCTGGCCAAAGCGGCCAAGAAATCGGGCCGTACCGCAGCAGAAGGTCTGGTTGCTGTTCACGTCAACGGCGGCAACGGTGTTGCGGTCGAGGTGAACTCGGAAACCGACTTCGTTGCGAAGAACGCTGAGTTCCAGGAAATGGTTGGCAAGATCACATACGCAGCGGAAGGTGTTGATGATATCGACGCTCTGCTGGCCGCTGATCTGGGCGGCAAAACCGTTGCAGACACTCTGACCGACAAGATTGCCACCATTGGTGAGAATATGTCGGTACGCCGCATGTCGAAACTGTCGGGTGACACGGTTGTGTCTTATGTCCACAACGCAGCCACCAGTGGCATGGGCAAGATCGGCGTTCTGGTTGCTCTGACCGGCGGCGACGAAGCGATCGGCAAGCAGGTTGCAATGCACATCGCAGCTGTGAACCCTGCGGCCCTGTCCGAGGCCGACATGGATCCAGCTGTTGTCGAGAAAGAAAAGCAGGTTCAGATGGACATCGCCCGCGAATCCGGCAAGCCGGAGCAGGTGATCGAGAAGATGATCGAAGGCCGCATGAAGAAATTCGTCGCCGAATCGACTCTGCTGAACCAGCAGTTTGTTGTGAACCCTGACCTGACCGTGGAAGCCGCTGCGAAAGAAGCAGGTGCAACCATCACCGGCTTTGTTCGCATGGAAGTTGGAGAAGGCATCGTGGTCGAAAAAGAAGACTTCGCAGCCGAGGTTGCCAAGGCCGCACAAGGCTAAGGCCAACCTGTTACTGAAAAACAAAAGAACCCGGTTGCCGCGCGCAGCCGGGTTTTTTTTCATGCCAAACAACTACTTGGCGCTGCACGCTGCGCGATAGGGACCTTGATATGATAGGGTGGGGATTGAGGGACCCCGCATGATGGGGATGGACAGGGTCCCTCAAAAATTCCAACAAAGCGACGCGGACGAATAGGCGCCCCTTAGTCAGAGCGATCAGAGAGCTTTGGTATCACAAAGGTCTGACCAAAACGTTCCCTGGCTAAAGCCACCACTCACGGAACTTCTTTAATGTGCAATTTCCCGTGAGGATTTGGAAGTCATGATTTCCTTACCCTAGGTCAATTTGACGCAAGTTAGCGTCAAATCGGCGTTAAGCTTCCATCACAAACATCTGATTCTGCAGCGCCGCTTTCAACACCGCCTGCGCGGTGGTCTCGACCGACAGAGCCTCGCGCGCCAGACGCAGGTGTTTTTCGACAGTGGCCGAGGTCAATCCCATCAACAACGCGATATCCTGTGTTGTCTTGCCGTCGCCGACCCACTGCAGCGCCTCGCGCTGGCGTTTGGTCAGCGCACGATTGGGTGCGTTATAGGGCAGGGTCAGGATCTTCAGATGCGCGACATTGTTCATCAGTAGGATGTCGTCGCCGTGTTCTTTCCAGACCTCGTCCAACTCTTCCTGCGTTCCTTCGTGCGCCGCAAGCGAGATCGCCCCCTTCGACCGCATCGAGACCGAGTTGAAACTGACCGTATAGCCGACAGTCACCCCGCGAGACTTGTTGAATTCATAAACCTTGAGCTCTTCCGCCGACATCACACCGCTCGACATCATATCGCGGATCATGCTCCAGCTGGCTGCGCCTTCATTATTCAAGGCCCATTTCAGCATCGGTGCGTGGAAATAAAGGCCGGATCGAATGAAACCTTCCAGATAGTCCGAGCAGTGATTGGTCAGAATCACAAAATCCTCAGGATCCCCAAGCGAGGTAGCCGTGCGATACTGCGTATAGCCATACAGCAACCGGTCAAACCCATACTCTGCCATCTGCCGGCAATGTGCATCCCACAGCTCCTCAAGGGTCTTGGTATAGCTCAGAAAGTTGAGGTATTCCCTGAGGTTCATGCGGTGTCCCTTTCGGCAAGAAAGGCAGCAAGCGCGTCCAGTGCCAACACATAGCCCTGGGCCCCAAAGCCGCAAATCTGCCCGATCGCAACCGGAGCGATGTAGGACTTATGTCGAAACGCTTCGCGTGCGTGGATATTGGACAAATGCACCTCGACCACGGGCACCTGGGCCGAAGATATGGCATCCATCAACGCGACCGAGGTATGGGTAAATGCCCCGGCATTCAAAACGATACCATCCTGCACCCCACGGGCACCGTGGATCGCATCGATAAGCGCACCTTCATGATTGCTCTGCAAATGCGTGACCGATAGCCCATGCATCTGACCATGCGAGACACACAGATCTTCGATCATTTTCAGTGTCGTATGGCCATAGACCTCAGGCTGCCTTGTGCCCAACAGATTGAGGTTCGGGCCATTCAGAACCAGAATTTTGTGCATCTTTTTTACTGTCCCTATCTCCCTTTTTTTCATAAACCCGAAACGGGTGGGCGTCCAGCGACCTCAATACCGGCAGGACAACCGCTTTGCCGAATATTGGCAGACGATTTATTTCTGAAAAGTGACTTGGTCACATACTGGGCATCGTAACCACGATTTTGCCAAGGACCGAACGTTGCTCCAAGACCGCCAGAGCCTCGGACGCGCGCTCAAGCGGGAACCGCGCGGTGATCCGTGGTGCGATCTTCTGGGCACCATACAGCGCGAAGAGTTGCGCAAGATTCTCGGCATGCCCCTTGGGATCGCGAAACACCGAAGCGCCCCAGAATACACCGACGATCTGGCAGCCTTTCAGCAAGGTCAGGTTCAGCGGCAGGCTCGGGATACCGGCCGGAAATCCAACAACAAGATAGCGACCTTCCCACGCCATGCTGCGCAAAGCGGGTTCGGCATATGCTCCGCCCACGGCGTCATAAACCACATCCACCCCTTCGCCCCCAGCCAACGATTTGATCTCGGACGAAAGCGCCTTCTGAGCATCCCGGTCCGGGTCGCGCGGATAGATCAGCGTTTCATCCGCGCCGATCTCTTTGCAGAACTCCGCCTTGTCTGCAGAAGACACCGCCGCGATCACGCGTGCACCCATCGCCTTGGCAAGCTCTATCGCAGCGGATCCAACACCACCGGCGGCACCCAACACCAGCACCGTCTCTCCGGCCTTCAAAGCCGCGCGATCTTTGAGCGCATGATAAGAGGTGCCGTAGGTAAAAACAAAACAGGCCGCATCATCGAATGGCATGGCATCAGGGATTTTCACCGCAGTCGCGGCCTTGATCGTCAAGTGGGTCGAGAACCCCCCATGTCCGGTAAGCGCCAGAATCCGATCGCCCGGCGCGAAGCCCTTTACACCATCGCCAACCCCAATCACTTCACCGGAAATCTCTCCGCCGGGCGCAAACGGGCGCGGTGGCTTCATCTGGTACAGATCGCGTATGATCAGGGTGTCGGGAAAATTCACACCAGCCGCATGCACGCGGATCAGCAATTCACCCCGAGCGGGCGCCGGATCGGGCAGGGTGCGCAGTTCAAGGGTTTCAGGGCCGCCTGCTGTGACGCTGAGTAATGTCTGCATGTTTTCTGTTGCCCCTTGCTTCGGTGGTCCTGAAATCGTTGGATTACAGGCGGGGGTTGTCAAGAAGATGACGTTCCACCTTCCGTAACGGTATCCGGGCAAAGGAGAGCTCATGACGCCTGAAGCATTGTTTTCATTGGATGGCAAAACCGCGCTGGTCACGGGCGGCGCGACGGGCATCGGCCGGATGGCCGCAGAAGCCCTGGTGCGTGCCGGTGCGCATGTGCTGATCGCCTCGCGCAAGGGCGATGCATGCGCAGATGTTGCGGCAGAGTTAAACGCATTGAATGCGCCGGGATCCGCCGAAGGGTTCGCCGCAGACATCGGCAGTGAAGACGGCATAGATGCGCTGGTGTCCGAAGTGAAGGGCCGCGTGGAAACACTTGAAATCCTGATGAATAATGCAGGCGTGACTTGGGGCGCACCAATGGGCCAGTTCCCGTATGCGGCATGGGACAAGGTGATGTCAGTCAATGTCGCGGGAATTTTCGATCTGACCCAAAAACTGCTGCCACTGCTGATAAAATCCGCCTCGGACGACGATCCGGCGCGTGTGATCAACGTGGGCTCGGTAATGGGGGAAACACCAATGGGGGACGGCGCTTACAGCTATTCTGCCTCAAAGGCGGCTGTGATCCATTTGTCCAAAATCATGGCCAAAGAGCTTGCACCCTACCGCGTCACGGTGAATGCGCTTGCACCGGGGCCGTTTGTGTCGCGCATGACGGCATTCGCCACCGAAGATGTCGACAAGCGCGAACGTGTCGGCAAATCCGTCCCGCTGGGCCGCGTAGGGCGCGCCGAAGATATCGGTGGCTGCGTGCTGTTTCTCTGTGGGCGCGGCGGCAGCTATGTGACCGGGGCGGTCCTGCCTGTTTCAGGTGGGATCAATGTGCAAAGCGGCGGCAACATATTTGCCGACGCGCTATAGCGGTTTCAAACGTTTGGGCTTGGGATGAGTGATCAACAAAACAGACTTAATATTAATGCAGTAGATGCCTATCTTAAACAACATCTCCCCGGCTATCAGGGCCCGCTTGAAGCAGAAAAATTCACGGTGGGTCAATCAAACCCAACCTATCTGCTGCGAACGCCAACCAAGACCTATGTTCTTCGGCGCAAGCCAGCGGGCGTCTTGCTGAAGTCTGCTCATGCGGTGGACAGAGAATTCCGCGTTCAAAACGCTCTGACCCGTTCCAAGGTACCAGTGCCGCGTATGCACTTGCTGTGCGAAGACGAGGATATCATCGGCTCGGCCTTTTATGTGATGGAACATCTGGACGGGCGTTCGTTCTTAGACCCCGTCATGAAAGGCGAGGACAACGCCACCCGCACAGGCATATTGCACGAGATGAACCGCGTTCTGGCCGAGCTGCACATGGTTGATATCGACACTGCAGGCTTGTCAGATTTCGGCCCTCCGGGAAACTACTTCGAGCGGCAGATCGGGCGCTGGACCAAGCAGTATCTGGCGTCGGAAACCGAAAGCATAAGTGAAATGAACAGCTTGATTGACAAGCTTGAACTTCAGATTCCAGCAGATGACGGTCAGAGAACACTGGTTCACGGCGACTATCGTATCGACAATATGCTGTTCGAAAACAATGGAACGACCTGTGTCGGCCTGCTGGATTGGGAGCTATCGACCATTGGCCACCCCTATGCGGATCTTGCGGCTGTGATCATGCAGTGGCAATTGCCACCGGGCAAGGAAGGGCGCGGACTGGCGGGGGTGGATCGGGACGCTCTCGGGTTGCCGTCTGACCAAGCGTTTATCGCCGAATATTGTCGCCGACGCAGCCTGCCGGGAATCGACAATTTCGGCTTCTATCTTGCCTTCAACTTCTTCCGTATGGCGGCGATTCTTCAAGGGGTCTACAAACGGTCGCTGGACGGCAACGCGTCAGACCCCGCACGGGCACGCGCCTTCGGTGCCTATGTACCGGTCTTTGCGCAACATGGCCTGTCGGCGCTGGAGGAATAGGCTATGACATTCGACGCAACAGCACTGCCGCGCATTCAGGACTGGATGCAGCGATATGTGGACGAGAGAAAATACGCCGGTAGCAGCTTGCTGATCCAGCAGGAGGGGAAAGAAGCGTACTTTCATTCCTGCGGCCGCCGCTGTCTGGAAAAGAACCTACCGTTTCAGCGTGATAGTCTCGTACGCATCTACTCGATGACCAAACCCGTGGCCTCGGTCGCGCTTATGATGTTGGTCGAACGGGGCATGTTCCATCTCGACGCGCCCGTGTCCGAGTTCCTGCCCGAGTTTCAATCGATGCAAGCCCTGATCGCGGACGCCACGCATCTGGACCAGACCGAGCCCGCGCCGACGCCAACCCTGCATCAGTTGCTGACTCATACCAGCGGGCTGAGCTATCCGTTTAATCCGGGGTTGCTGCCCAAGGCGATGGATGAGCTGGATTTGATATTCTCACCGGCGCAGGGCCCTCTTGCGGATCGTGTGAAGCTGCTGGCCACGTTGCCATCGGCTTTTCAGCCCGGTCAGCGGTGGGAGTACTCGGTTGGTATCGACGTGATCGGTCGCGTGATCGAGGTCGCATCAGGACAGCCGCTGGACCGTTTTCTGGCCGAACATATATTCGTGCCCCTGGGCATGCATGAAACCGGTTTTTCGGTGCCGGACGGGGCAGGGGATCGGTTCGCCTCGCTCTACACTCCGCTGGAAGGCGATGCGATGGCGTTGAACACAGCCAAAACGGGGGGCGATACACTGCGCCTAGTGGACTGTGCAGGCAAGTCGCCGTTTGAAGCCGCAACCACTTTTTCTGGCGGTGGCGGGTTGATCAGCACGATTGACG
The DNA here is from genome assembly GCF_056535465.1 of Ruegeria sp. G7. Classification (NCBI taxonomy): domain Bacteria; kingdom Pseudomonadati; phylum Pseudomonadota; class Alphaproteobacteria; order Rhodobacterales; family Roseobacteraceae; genus Ruegeria; species Ruegeria sp. G7. The sequence goes on from NZ_JBQFIL010000001.1 coordinate 2,956,003, forward strand.
ATTACGGCCGTTTCGCTGAGATGCTGCGCAAAAAGGGCGCCGGGAAAAACCAGCGGATACTGGGGCCAAAGACCATAGAATTCATGATGCGCAATCACTTGCCGGGCGACATTGCATCAATGGGACCGCAGAGCTTTGCCGAACAACCCATGGAGGGTACAGGGTTTGGTATCGGGGGGGCCGTGGTGCTTGACCCGGCGCGCCTGCGGTGTCCGGGCTCGGTCGGTGATTTCGGTTGGGGCGGCATGGCCTCGACCTATTTCTGGGTGGACCCAGTTCACGATTTCTCGGTGGTTTTCTTTACCCAGCTGTCGCCGTCCAGCTCATACCCTTCGCGGGCCGAGTTGAAGGCGCTGGTGCATGGGGCCCTCGTTGAATGATCCCAGCACGGATGATAGCGGAAGATGCGACCATACCGGAGACCCGCATATGACCGAAGCCGAACGCATTCTGCTTGACCTACTCGACATCGAAACGCTTGAGGTTGACCTGTTTCGCGGCACAGGCTCTGGCGGGGAAACACCCACACGCATCTTCGGCGGGCAGGTGATCGCACAGGCGTTGGCCGCAGCCTACAGAACGGTCGACGACAGGCTGTGTCATTCCTTGCATGCCTATTTCATCCGACCCGGTGATCCGTCAATTCCGGTTATTTATCAAGTAGATCGCGCGCGGGATGGCGGGTCTTTCACCACCCGTCGGGTTGTCGCGATCCAACACGGAAAGCAAATCCTGAACCTTTCAGCCTCGTTTCACAAACAGGATGACGGTTGGGATCACCAACATCCAATGCCCGCAATTGAGGCGCCCGAAACGCACCCCTCACGCGACGAATTACGACAGCGATACCTCGATCGGGTACCGGACGCGCTCAGAACCGAGCTTCTGCGTGAGCGCCCGATTGAAGTGCGGGATGTTGCGCCGCTGGACCTGTTCTCACCGGAAAAAGCGGAAGACCGCAACCATGTCTGGTTTCGCATGAAGGCCGCCGCGCAGGCCGATGGGGTTACACAACACCTGCTGTTGGCATATGCGTCTGACATGAGCTTGCTGAGTTCCGGCATGCGACCGCATGGCCTGAGCTGGTTCACCGGAGAGATTGACGGTGCCAGTCTGGATCACGCGATCTGGTTCCATGCACCGGTGCGGTTTCAGGATTGGCATCTCTATGCGATGGAATCACCGTGGACGGGGCAGGGGCGCAGCTTCAACCGAGGGTCAATCTATGCGCAGGACGGTACCTTGGTTGCATCCGTGGCACAGGAAGGCTTGCTGAGACGCCGAAAAAGACGTTAGATTTCTCTGCTAAACTTTTGATTTAACTTCGACATCCCCTCAATCCAACGGTCGTAGTCAGCCGCCTTCAGACGCAGATAGTCCAGCACCTGAGGATGCGGCAAAATAAGAAACCGTTCGTCCGCCAGCGCCTCGACGCAGGTTTGTGCCACCGCGGCGGGCTCAAGCATACCGTCGATCGCCGCGACCGAGTTCTCATGTCCGCGCGTCATATCCGAGCGCACCGCCTGAGGGCAAAGAACCGAAACCCTGATCCCTTTGTGCGCGTAGGTCAAGGCCAGCCATTCGGCGAACCCCACGGCCGCATGTTTCGTCACGCCATAAGGCGCGGCACCCGGTTGATTGAGCAGCCCGGCAGCCGACGCGGTCACCATAAGATATCCGGCGCCACGTGCGATCATACGCGGTATCAAATGGCGCGCGGTCCAGACATGCGACATGACGTTGATCTGCCAGATACGATCCCATTCAGCGTCAGCAACATCAAGCCCGCCAAGTGTCAGGATACCAGCATTCGCACAAAACAGGTCTATCGGCGCGATGGTGTCTTCGACAGTTTCGATCAGGTCGCGGATATCGTCTTCAACCGCAACATCACAGCGGATTGCATGGCCGTCGATTTGCCCCGCAACGCACTGCGCGCCGGCCAAATCGATATCCGCGCAAACGATACGCGCACCTTCTTCGGCAAAACGCTCGGCAAGCCCTTTGCCAATTCCGCCGGCAGCGCCGGTGACGACAACTGTCTTATCTTTCAGATGCATCTCTGTCTCAGCTCATGTCCAGAATGCAGCGTAACAGGTTGAAAAACCACCGCTAGTGCAGATGTCCTAACGGTGGTTCTGATTTTACATAATCATGATTATACGTTTTATAGAATGCTTCAATAAAACGCCTGCAACCCAGTCTGTGCCCGCCCCAGGATCAGCGCGTGCACGTCATGCGTCCCCTCATAAGTGTTCACCGTTTCCAGATTGATCATGTGGCGCACCACTTGGAATTCCAGCGAGATACCGTTGCCGCCGTGCATGTCCCGTGACATACGCGCGATGTCCAAAGCCTTGCCGCAATTGTTGCGTTTGATGATCGAGATCATCTCGGGCGCAGCTTCAGCCTGATCCATCAGACGTCCGACACGCAGGCTGGCCTGCAGACCCAGAGCGATTTCCGTCTGCATCTCGGCCAGTTTACGCTGGAACAGCTGTGTCTGCGCCAGAGGTCGATTGAACTGTTTGCGGTCCAGACCGTATTGCCGCGCGCCGTGCCAGCAGGCCTCGGCGGCACCCATGACGCCCCAGCTAATGCCATAGCGTGCGCGGTTCAGACAGCCGAACGGTCCTTTCAGGCCCTGAACATAAGGCAACAGCGCCTCTTCACCGACCTCTACCCCATCCATAACGATCTCGCCGGTGATTGAGGCCCGAAGGCTCAGTTTGTTCTCGATTTTCGGCGCGCTCAGGCCTTTGATGCCTTTGTCCAGAACAAAGCCGCGGATTTTGCCGTCATGGGCATCCGACTTCGCCCAGACAACAAACACATCGGCGATCGGAGCGTTCGAGATCCACATCTTGGTCCCGGTCAGACGATAGCCGCCATCGATCTTCTCGGCCCGGGTTTTCATCGCGGCGGGGTCCGAACCGGCATCCGGCTCGGTCAGGCCAAAACAACCGATCCATTCACCGCTCGCCAGTTTCGGCAAATATTTGCGGCGTTGTTCTTCGCTGCCATAAGCATAGATCGGATACATCACCAGCGAGCTTTGAACGGACATCATCGAGCGATAGCCGGAATCCACGCGCTCAACCTCGCGCGCGACCAAGCCATAGCTTACGTATCCCGCGCCGATGCCGCCGTATTCCTCGGGGATTGTCGTTCCCAACAGGCCCATTTCGCCCATTTCACGGAAGATTTCCGGGTCGGTTTCCTCATTCTGGAACGCCTGCGTAACACGCGGCTGCAGTTTTTCCTGAGCATAAGCACGGGCGCTGTCGGCGATCAGGCGTTCCTCTTCTTCCAGTTGGTCGGCCAGGCGAAACGGATCATCCCAAGTGAAGTTGCCCAGTTCAGGCGCGTCTTTGGCCCGCAGAACAGGTTTGGTCTCTGGCGCGTTCATACTGTGTCTCCGAATATGGTGTCGCGCGCAGCATAATCTGATATTTACGCAAAAAACAGCGAGACATTTGCACATTTCCATGAGTAAAACGCATAGATGAGCATGCGCCGCCCTATCCTGCCCCCGATTTCCGCCCTGCGCGCCCTAGAGGCGCTGGACCGGCTGGGGTCAGCCTCGGCGGTTGCCGATGAAATGGCATTGACGCAGAGCGCGGTCAGCCGGCAGTTGCAAACGCTTGAGGCCCATCTGGGCGCAGAGCTCGTCAGCCGTGACAGAAAGCGGTTATCGCTGACCAAGGCTGGACGGGATTATGTACAGGAAATTCGGCCTGCTTTGGCGCAAATCGCGCAGGCGGCGCTGAAACTGCATGTCTCACCGGTTGGTGGGACCTTGAACCTTGCCATCCTGCCCACCTTCGGGATGCGCTGGCTGGTGCCGCGCCTGCCGGACTTCGCGCGTTTGCATCCCGATATCACCATCAATATGACCACACGGCTGAGGCCGTTCAACTTTGCATCAGAACCTTTTGATGCTGCGCTACATTTCGGCGAACCCGATTGGCCGGGTACGGATCGGTTGCTGCTTAGGATGGAACGCGTGCTGCCGGTCTGCGCGCCCGAATTGTTGCCGCAGGGGGCGCCGTCATCTCCTGGCGATTTGCTGAAATTGCCATTGCTGCATATCCAGACGCGTCCGCAGGCCTGGCAGGACTGGTTTCGACAGATGGGAGTCACGCCGCCGCACCCGCTGCCCGGCACGGTGCATGATCAGTTCAACACAATAAACCAGGCCGCGCTGCATGGCCTGGGCGTGGCACTGCTGCCGAATTATTTGATCGAACAGGACCTGGCCACCGGCAAGCTGGTCGCGGCCTTTCCGGACGCCATCGAGACGATCGGCGCCTATTATCTGGTTTGGCCTCATGACAAATCAAACGACGAGTCGTTGCGTCAGTTCCGACATTGGCTCGCCTCTCAGGCCCAGACCGACGAAGCGTTGCCGCGTTAGCCCAAAGCGTACCCTGCCCCGCGCACCGTGCGCACCGGGTCTTCGCCGCCATGCTGGGTCAGAGCCTTGCGCAAGCGGCCGATGTGGACGTCCACGGTACGGGTATCGACATAGATATCGCGGCCCCAGACCCGATCCAGCAACTGCTCACGGCTCCAGACCCGGCCCGGTTTTTCCATGAAGGTGCTGAGCAGGCGGAACTCGGTCGGGCCGAGCTTCAGCGGCTTGTTGTCCCGGCTCACTTTATGGGTCTCGGAATCAAGGATGATGTCATCGAATTCCAGACGGAGGCCCACCGTCGCCGGGCGCACCCGGCGCAGTTGCGTCCGCACGCGGGCCATCAGTTCAACCACCGAATACGGCTTGACCACATAGTCATCCGCGCCGGTTTCCAGACCCCGCACCTTGTCGACCTCTTCGGAGCGCGCCGACAACATGATGATCGGGATCGAGCGGGTATCTGGCCGCGTCTTAAGGCGGCGGCAGACCTCGATCCCGCTGAGGTTTGGCATCATCCAGTCCAGGACGATGATATCCGGGCGGTCTTCTTCAACCAGCAGCAACGCCTCTTCACCATTTTCGGCGCGCGTGACGCGAAAACCCTCGGCGTCCAGATTATAGGCCAGCACCTCTCGCTGAGCCAATTCGTCCTCAACCACCAGCACCGTCGGTTGCTCAGCAGACATGATGTCGGCCTCCTAGATCGTTTGCGAGGTGTTGTCGGCCTTGGGGCGCGCCTCTGAGGGGCGCTCGCCAGTGACCAGATAGACGACCTGCTCGGCGATGGCGGTGACGTGATCACCCATGCGTTCGATGTTCTTGGCGATGAAATGCAAATGCATGCAGGACGAGATGTTGCGCGGATCCTCTGCCATAAATGTCAGGAACTCGCGAAACAGGCCATTATACATCTGGTCCACCTCGAGATCGCGTTCGATCACATCCTCTGCCAGTTCGGCATCGCGCTGGATATAAGCGTCCAGCGCGTCGCGCAGCATCAGCTCGACCTCACGCGCCATCCGGCGCAGGGCAGCAGCGCTGCCGTTGATTTCACCGGCATTGACCAGAACCGTGGTCCGTTTGGCGATGTTCTTGGCGTAATCGCCAATCCGTTCAAGGTTGCCCGACACTTTCAGAACCGACAACACCAGACGCAAATCGCCTGCCGTTGGCGCCCGCAGCGCGATCAGACGCGCGGTTTCTTCGTCGATCACCTCTTCCAGAGCGTCAATGGCCTTGTCGCCCTGACGCACCTCTTTCGCCAGTTCCTCGTCACGGGTTTCCAGCGACCGCGCGGCCCCCATGATGGCGGCCTCGACCAAACCGCCCATCTTCATGATATGCGCCTGAATGGCCTCGAGATCCCGGTCGAAAACCGATGCAATATGTTGTTCGCTCATTGCAGTATTCCTGTGCTCAGCCGATCCGGCCGGTGATATAGCTTTCGGTCCGGGGGTCTTCGGGGTTCGTGAAGATCTGCCCGGTTTCACCAAACTCAACCAAGTTACCCAGATGGAAGAACGCCGTCTTTTGACTGACCCGCGCAGCCTGCTGCATCGAATGCGTCACAATCACCACCGAATAGCGCGAGCGCAGCTCGTCAATCAGCTCTTCAACCTGCGCGGTTGCAATCGGATCAAGCGCCGAGCACGGTTCGTCCATCAGCAGAACCTCGGGCTCGGTCGCCACGGCGCGGGCGATGCATAGACGCTGCTGCTGACCGCCCGAAAGGCCGGTGCCGGGCGCATCCAGACGGTCCTTGACCTCATCCCAGATCGCGCCACGGCGCAGGGATTTTTCCACGATCTCGTCCAGTTCCGCCTTGTTCTTTGCAAGCCCGTGGATTCGCGGGCCGTAGGCCACATTATCGTAGATCGACTTGGGAAACGGGTTGGGTTTCTGAAACACCATACCCACCTTGGCGCGCAGCTGCACCGGGTCGACGCGCTTGTCATAGATGTCTTCGCCGTCCAGCAGAATGTCACCCTGCACCCGGCAGATATCGATGGTGTCGTTCATCCGGTTCAGGCAGCGCAGAAAGGTCGACTTCCCACAGCCCGAGGGGCCGATAAACGCGGTGACGGTCTTGTCTTCGATTTCGACGTCAACGTCCTTGATGGCGTGGGTATCGCCGTAATAGACCTGAACCCCTTTGGCGTTGATCTTGATGTCTTTGGAGTCCACGGCTCTCTCCACTCGTGTCATGTCGTTCATGTTGGCCTCCATTTACCAGCGGCGTTCAAAGCGGCGGCGCAGGATGATAGCGATGATATTCATGGTCAGCAGGAACATCAAAAGGATGATAATGCCGCCCCAGGCTTTCTCATAAAAGCCGACGTCGGCACGTGCGGCCCAAGTGTAAATCTGTGCTGGCATCGCCGAGTTCGGCTCGGTGAAACCAGCAAGGAAGCCATCGGGATAGCCACGGGCGACAAAGCCAACCATCCCGATCAGCAACAGCGGTGCGGTTTCCCCCAGCGCCTGCGCCAGACCAATGATCGTTCCGGTCAGGATACCGGGCGCGGCCAGCGGCAGAACATGATGGAACACAGCCTGCATTTTCGAGGCCCCTACCCCCAGCGCCGCGTCCCGGATCGATGGTGGCACGGCTTTCAGCGAAGCGCGGGTCGAGATGATGATCGTCGGCAACGTCATCAGCGTCAGCACCAGACCACCGACCAGCGGGGCCGATTGCGGCAGGTGCATGAACTGGATGAACACCGCCAGACCAAGGATACCGAACACGATGGACGGAACCGCAGCAAGGTTCGAGATGTTCACCTCAATCAGGTCGGTGAAGCGGTTCTGCGGCGCGAATTCCTCAAGATAGATCGACGCGGCCACACCGATGGGCAGCGAAAGCGCCAGCACCACCAGCATCATGAAAAACGAGCCGACGACCGAGGCCCCAATGCCCGCGCCACCGGGGTTGTCCACCCCCGAGTCCGCGCCGGTGATGAAGGGCCAGTTAAAGGCTTGTTTGATGATACCGGCCTCTTTCAGCGCATCGACCAGATCCAGATCGCTCAGCTGCAGGAAACGGCTGTCTTGCAACGTATCCCGCGACACGCGGCCCTTGAAGTACCCGTCTACCCGGCTTGAGGCCGCCAGATCGAACATGATCGGCTCACCCAGCGCGCTTGGATTATCGGCATAGAATGTACGGATTGTTCCGCCCACCTTGCCCAGCAGACGCTCGATCGCGGCCTCGTCGAAATCGACGCTGATGCCGCTTTCGGCGAGTTCTTTGTTCAGCGCGGAAATAAACAGATCGGAATAGGCCTTGGTCTTGAACAGCGTCCCTTCAGCCTCATCGCGCTGCGCGGGCGTCAGGGTGAACTCCACGCTGACGACCGTGCGCTGGAAGGCCGGTATCCCTTGGGACAGGATCGAGGCAAAGAGCACGATCAGAAAGAACAGGCCCGTCGCGATGGCCACGATCCCATAGGCGCGAAAGCGCTTTTCGGCGGCAGCGCGTTTCTTGGTGCGCGCATCCGTTGCGGTTAGCGAGATCGCATGGCGACCGGATTCGGGGCTTTGCATGCTGGCGTCGGTCATTCGTACTGCTCCCGATACTTGCGCACGATATAAAGGGCGAAGACGTTCAGCCCCAGCGTGAGGACGAACAGGGTCATGCCAAGCGCGAAGGCGACAAGCGCTTCGGGTGAGGCGAAATCTGCGTCACCCGTCAGCTGGCTGACGATCTTGGCGGTCACAGTGGTCATGGCCTCGAACGGGTTTAGGTCAAGGCGCGCTGCGGCCCCCGCCCCCAGAACCACGATCATCGTCTCGCCGATGGCGCGCGATGCCGCCAGCAGAATCGCCCCGACGATCCCGGGCAAGGCGGCTGGCAGAACCACCTGACGGATAGTCTCGGACTGCGTGGCACCCAGCCCGTAAGATCCGTCGCGCATCGCCTGCGGCACGGCATTGATAATGTCATCGGACAGAGAAGATACAAACGGGATCAGCATGATCCCCATGACCAGCCCGGCGGTCATCACCGCGGTACCGGCTTTCATCCACCCCAGCCCATTGTCGCCGAAAACGCTCAGCAGCAGCGGTCCGACCGTCAGCAGCGCAAAAAGGCCGTAGACGATGGTCGGGATACCGGCGAGCACTTCCAGAAGCGGCTTGGCAAACGAGCGCACGCGAGGTGACGCATATTCACTGAGATAGATTGCTGCAAACAAACCGATGGGTACGGCGACCAGCAATGCGACCAGAGAAATGTAGAAAGTGCCCCAAAGCAGCGGTATGATACCCAGGTCCGAGGCACCACCACGGCCCGAGAAGCTGGGCGCCCAGGTGGTTCCAAAGAAGAAATCCGTCGCGGGATATAGCTTGAAGAATTCCCAGGTGTTGAACACAAGGGACAGCACGATCCCGACCGTGGTCAGAACCGCAACCGACGCCGCCGCCAGCAGCAGCACGCGAATGCCCTGTTCGACCACGTTGCGGGCGCGGTAATCCAAATGCGTCTGAAACCAGCTGAATGCAGCACCGAGCAGGGCAACCACAATAACGGCAATCGACATAATCGAATAGCCGGTGGCGTTCATAACCCGATAGCTTTGTGCGGCGCGCAGGACAGGTTGGGTGATGCTAGAGGTTACAACCTGTCCGGCATCTTTAAGCCGCGTGGTCATATCGGTAACGTCAGCCCGTGCATTTCGGGCCATATCATCGGTGATGGCACCACTTGCCACCGCATTGTCCAGACCCGCCGCGGTCCGACGCACCTCGGCCATAACAAGGCTGAGCGAGGACCCTTCTTTCACCGCGGTTTCGGGGATCATTCCCGAAACCTGAGAATTTACCACAAGTGGCTGCACCAGCAGCCAGATGATCAGCAGACCAAAGGCCGGTACGATTGTTTTCAGCGCAACGTTCGCGCCATAAAAAGATGGCAGGGAATGCAGATTGCGGCTGTCGCCTCCGGCGCTCTGAAGGGCGCGTGTCCGCCCCAGTACATAGCCGATTGCCGCGATCGCAAGCACGATCAGTATGAGCCAAAGAATCGGCATGGCGCCCCCACAGGTCTTGATCGGGATTTGGGAAAAAACGGGGGTGACGAAACCGCCACCCCCGATGATTTCAAACGGGGATTGGGATCAGCTGCCCGAACCCATGGTCACTTCGTTCGCAATTGCGTCCTGAGTTTTTGCCAGCTCGGGATCGGCAACCAGGCCATAGTTGGCCAGCGGACCCGAACCACCTGCAATCTCGTCAGCGGTGAAGAACTGAGCGTATTCTTTCAGGCCGGGGATCACGCCGATATGCGCTTTCTTGACGTAGAAGAACAGCGGGCGCGAGACAGGGTATTCACCCGAGGCGATGGTCTCGGTCGACGGTGCGATACCGCCCATGGTGGCCACTTTCAGCTTGTCGGTGTTGTTCTCGTAGAACGCCAGACCGAACACGCCGATGCCGTTGGGGTTGGTGTCGATGCGAGCCAGGGTCTCGGTGTAGTCACCGTCGATGTCGACCGACTTGCCGTCGGTACGCACGTCCAGGCAGGCGTCTTCGGCGTCATCTTCGCTCATGCCGCCAGCGATCATGGCTTCCATGGCGCCGGTGGTTTCGCAACCTGCCAGCAGAACCTTGTCTTCGAACACTTCGCGGGTGCCGTGCTTGGTGCCCGGGATGAACATGGCGATTTCAACATCTGGCAGGTCGCCGTTGAACTCGGCCCATGTGTTAAAGCTGTTGTCGACCAGCGCGCCGTCTTTCATGACTTTCGAGCCGATGGCGTTGTAGATGTCAGCCGGCTCGAACGCGGTGAAGGCCGGGCCAGTCTGCTGGCTTGCAAATACGATGCCGTCATAGCCGATGCGGACTTCCATGATGTCGGTCACGCCGTTTTCGGCACAGGCTTTGATTTCTTTTTCGCGGATGGCGCGGGAGGCGTTTGCAACGTCGATGGTGTTTTCGCCGACACCTTCACAGAAACGCTTCAGACCGGCCGAAGAGCCGCCCGATTCAACAACCGGCGTCGGGAAGTCAGTGTTTTCGCCAAACAGCTCGGCGACGATCGACGCATAAGGCAGAACGGTGGACGAGCCAGCAACCTGAACGTTGTCACGTGCAGCAGCAGCGGTTGCGGAAACGGCGGCGATTGCCAGCGCAGAAGCCGACAGTTTAACAAAGGACATTTCAGTCTCCTTGAAAGGATATGTGCTGATCATCCCCATGATGATCTGCGCGAACCCCTAGAAGGCGCTCGTAAGCCTTTTGTGACAAGTGTGTAACGGTTTTATGACAAGATAGGATTTTCTCAGAATCTCTTAACTTGACGATGGGTCAGCGCGGCAGGATGACCGTAAATACGGCCCCTTGCCCCAGCTCACTTTCGACGCGCAGCCGACCGCGATGGCGATTGACGATATGTTTGACGATCGCCAGCCCCAACCCCGTGCCGCCCAGCTCGCGCGAGCGGTGGCTGTCGGCGCGATAGAATCGCTCGGTCAGGCGCGGCAGATGGGTGGCGTCGATACCCGGTCCCCGGTCGATGATCCTGATCCGTACGGCAGGGCCACGCATGGCGGTATCGCGCTCGGACAGTGTCACGACCACCTCGACCGACCCACCGCTGCCGCCGTATTTGATCGCGTTCTCGACCAGATTGGTGACGACCTGCCGCAACTGGTCGCTGTCGCCGACCATCTCGACCGGTGTGTCCGGAGCATCCAGCGACAGTTGCACCCCGGCATCATCGGCCAGAGGCCGCAGCGTGTTCAAGGTCGACTGGATCAGGCCAGTCAATTCCAGGGGCTCTTTGGGCCTCACCCGTTCTTCGCTTTCGACCCGGTTCAGCGATAGCAGGTCGCCCACCAGCCGGTTCATCCGGTTGGCCTCATCCGCCATGATCTGCAGAAACCGCTCGCGCGCGGCGGTATCGTCGCGCGCCGGGCCGCGCAGGGTTTCGATGAATCCCATCAGCGCGGTCAGCGGCGTGCGCAATTCGTGGCTGACATTGGCCACAAAATCGCGCCGCATCTGGCCAGCCTGTTCCAAATGCGTGACGTCCTGAAACACCGCCAGAACCGCGCCAGCGCTGGGCACGTAGCGGCACTGCACCTCGAAAGTCGTATCCTGCGCGCCGTCATTGGACAGGTGCCGCGCCGTGCGCCCCTGACGCGCGCGCAGACTTTGTTCAATCGCCTCAATCACCTGCGGTTGCCGCAGGATCGTGGCAAAGTGCCGCCCTTCGATCACCGGACCCAGCAGCGTCCGAGCCTCGGTATTTGCGGCGACGATCCGCTCGGACTGGTCCACCAGTAACGCGGGCATCGGGATGGCTGCTACCAGCTCGGCAAGAGAAGCGTCGGTCATGCGTTTTCAGACCGGTTTCAGCGTTTCGCGAAACTTGCGCATGTTTTCTTGATAATGCAGCGCGCTTAGCGTCAGGCGGTTGGCGGTATCCTGATCCACCTGCCGTACCACCTTGCCGGGCGACCCCATGACCAGCGAATTGTCGGGGATGTCTTTGTTCTCGGTGATCAAAGCCCCTGCCCCGATCAGACAGTTCTTACCGATCTTCGCACCGTTCAGAACGATCGCCCCCATCCCGATCAAAGTGTTTTCACCGATGGTGCAGCCGTGCAGCATCACCTTATGCCCTACGGTGCAATTGGCACCGATCGTCAGCGGGTATCCGGGATCGACATGCATCACGCAGTCTTCCTGCACATTGCTGCCCGCGCCGACACGAATCTCTTCGTGATCAGCGCGGATCGTGCAGCCGAACCAGACCGAGGCCCCCTGCTCGATCACAACTTTCCCGATCAGGTTGGCATCCGGGGCGATCCATGTGTCTTCGTGGATTTGCGGCGTGTGTTCGCCTAAGGCGTAAATCGTCATGACTGCCCCTCAAATTCTGTCTGCAAGGCACGGATGTGGTTCTGCAGGCGTGGCTGCTGAATGCGGCGCATCCGTTCGGCGCTGACGATGGTTTTCAGCTTTTCCTCGGTCGCATCCAGATCATCGTTGATCAGGACATAGTCGTAGTAGCCCCAGTGGCTGATTTCGTCCCAGCTTTTCAGCATCCGTTTGGCGATCACCTCTTCGCTGTCCTGTCCCCGGCCTTCCAGCCTGCGCCGCAGTTCGGGGATCGAGGGCGGCAGAATGAAGATCGACAGTGCGTGCTTGCCCAGATCCGAGTTTCGGATCTGCACTTCCCCCTGCCAGTCCACGTCGAACAGCACGTCGCGGCCTTTGTTGATCGACTCGCGCACCGGCTCGGCAGGTGAGCCATAGAAATTGCCGAAGACGTGGGCGTGTTCCAGCATCTGGCCGTCGGCCACCTGTTGTTTGAACGCGTCTTCGGACAGGAAATAATACTCGCGCCCATGTTCCTCGCCGGGACGCGGCGCACGGGTGGTGGCCGAGATCGAGAATTCCAGATCGCTGTCCCACTGCATCAAACGACGCGCCAGCGTGGATTTGCCCGCGCCCGAGGGCGAGGACAGGATGATTAATAGACCTCGGCGATCCGCCATGAGTATGCCCCCGTTTCTATTCCACGTTCTGAACTTGTTCGCGCATCTGATCAATCACCGCCTTCAGCTCCAGCCCAACTGAAGTCAATTCGGCATTTTGCGATTTCGAACAGAGCGTGTTGGCCTCGCGATTGAATTCCTGCATCAGGAAATCCAGCTTGCGGCCGACCGGACCGTCTTGTTGCAACAGCGCGCGGGCGGCCACGACATGCGCGGCTAAGCGATCGATCTCTTCCGTGATGTCGGCCTTCACGGCGATCAGCGCCAGTTCCTGCGCCACCCGTTCGGCATCGACGCCCTGCGCATTGTCGACCACGCGCGCCAGATTGTCCTTCAGGGCCTGTGCCATCTCGTCCCGCCGCTGCTCGGCGAGAAGGCCGGCCTTGTCCGTCAGCTGCGCGATCTGGTCCAACTGACCTTCCAGAATACCCGCCAGCGCCTGCCCCTCGGCTTGCCGCATGTCGAGGAACGCAGCCAAAAGTCCTGCGAACTCGGCCTGCAACTGCGCGACCAGCGGCGCGGGATCATCCTCTTCGCTGCCAGCCTCAAGCATACCTTTCAGTGCCAGAAGTTCGCTGGCTTTAGACGGAGCCAGCGCAATACCACGGGCACCGGCCATTGTTTCGGTCTGGGCAAGGGCGTCCAGCGCGGCCTCCATCGCCGAGATGTTGATCTTGATGTCTGACGCGCTTTCTTCCCGGTTCAGCCGCAGCGAGAGCGTGACATTGCCCCGGCTCACTTGCTTCGACAGATCGGCGCGCAGCGCGGCCTCAAGCCCCGTCAGCCAGTCCGGCACGCGCAGGCGCATATCCAGCCCCTTGCCGTTTACACTGCGCAGCTCCCACCCCCAGCTATGCGGACCAAACGCCCCCTTGCCCGAGGCAAATCCGGTCATGGATCTGATCATGCCTGCCCTTTCCGTCAAAACCGCTCGCCGCACCTAATGCCATCGGCGGGTGGGGGGCAAGACCTTGCTCATTTCCGGCTGAGGGCGGATCGGTTAACCATTCGTTAAAGAATTGCTCCAAAATTGTATTAACCCATGTCAATTTGACAGTCGGAAACGCTGGTGAAGGCCAGCTTTGCCCGGTAGATGGCATTTTACGAAAATCGCGACTGATTGACGGTAGGGTGATGAAATGAAAACCTTTTTTGGAACTGGTGCTGGCTCAGAGTTCGGAAAGATCGTCGCAATGGACCGATTTGACAGCGGGCGCAGCCTGTCCCCCATCCGTCAGGCCGAGGCCTATTGGACCGCCCTGCTCAGGGGCGAAGATGTGCCGATGCGGTCGCAGATCGATCCGCGCGGGCTTGAGAATATTCTGGAATATACCTTCATTCTCGAACGCATCGCGCCGGGTCTGGCACGGTTTCGGCTGGCTGGAAGCCATCTGAACAAGCTAGCCGGGATGGAGGTACGGGGCATGCCGCTAACCGCGTTCTTTGAACCCGGCGCGCGGGATGATGTCCAAAGCCACCTGGACCGCGTCTTCTCGACCCCTGCCATGGCCGAGCTTGGGTTGGTCTCGAAGGGCAAACTCGGCCGTGCCAACCTGCAGGCACGGATGATCTTGCTGCCGCTCAAAAGCGATCTAGGCGATGTCAGCCGGGTGCTGGGCGTGATGGTCAGCGACGGCGCAATTGGCGCAACGCCGCGGCGGTTCTCGGTCGCGGATCAGCGTGTGCGGGCGGTGTCCGATCTGAGCCGGCGGCCAATATCCACACCAGAAACGGCAATGGGTTTCGCCGAAGACCCCAGTGAATTCACCGGTCGCCCACGTCATCTGAGACTGGTGTCCTCACGAGAGGATTAAGTAAAACGGCGGGTTCCTGACCCGCCGTTTCAATTTGTTCTGAGTGATCGCTTAGCTTGCCGCGCGTTTGTTACGGTCGCGGCGGAGCTGGGTCAGCTCTTCGGCCACGAGGAAGGCCAGCTCCAGCGATTGCGACGCATTCAGACGCGGATCGCAGGCGGTGTGGTAGCGGTCCGACAGGTCCTCTTCGGTCACCGCCCGCACACCGCCGGTGCACTCGGTGACGTCCAGACCCGTCATCTCGAAATGAACGCCGCCGGGGATCGTGCCCTCGGCCTGATGCACGCCAAAGAAGTCGCGCACCTCGCGCAGGACCGAGTCAAAAGGCCGGGTCTTGTAGCCTGTGGCCGACTTGATCGTATTGCCATGCATCGGATCGCAGACCCAGGTGACCTTGGCCCCCTCTTCTTTGACAGCCTTGATCAGGCGGGGCAGATGCTCACCCGCTTTGCCGGCGCCGAAACGTGCGATCAGGGTCAGGCGACCCTCTTCGTTTTCGGGGTTCAGTTTGGACATCAGAATCTTGAGGTCTTCTGCACTGGTCGTCGGGCCACATTTCAGGCCGATCGGGTTCAGAACGCCGCGGGCGAATTCAACATGCGCGCCGTCAGGCTGACGGGTGCGGTCACCGATCCAGATCATGTGGCCGGACCCCGCCAGCCAGTTGCCGGACGTGGAATCAAGCCTCGTCAGCGCCTCTTCATACTCCAACAGCAGTCCTTCATGGCTGGTGTAGAACTCAACTGACGAGAATTCATGCGTGGTGTCGGCGGTAATTCCCGCAGCACCCATGAAATCGATCGAGTCCTGAATGCGGTCGGCAATCTCGGAGTACTTCTGAACATCCTGCCCGTCGGCAAAGCCCAAGGTCCAGGAATGCACGTGGCTCATATCAGCGAAACCACCGGTCGAGAAAGCCCGCAGCAGGTTCAGCGTGGCGGCGGCCTGCGTGTAGGCCTGCAGCATCTTGGATGGATTCGGAATGCGGGCCTCGGGCGTGAAGTCCAACTCGTTGATGATGTCACCACGGTAGCTGGGCAGTTCCACGCCATCCACAACCTCGGTCGGGGCGCTGCGCGGCTTGGCGAATTGACCCGCCATACGGCCCACTTTGACCACCGGGACCTTAGCCCCATAGGTCAGCACCATCGCCATCTGCAGCATCACCTTGAACGTGTCACGGATCGCATCCGCGCTGAATTGCTCAAAGCTTTCAGCGCAATCGCCGCCTTGCAGCAGGAACGCCTCACCCCGGCCTGCGGCCCCCAGATGCTGCTTGAGCCGCCGCGCCTCGCCCGCAAAAACCAGCGGGGGATACTGCGAAAGCTGCGCCTCGACTTTGGCCAGCGCGGCCGCGTCGGTATAGTCTGGCATCTGAACCCGGGGCTTATTGCGCCAGTTCGTTTTTTGCCATTCGGTCATAGCCTTGATCTCCGCTGAGGTATTTCAGGTGGTCTCTATACAAAAAGCATTGATGAGAGACCATATCCCATTTGCGCCTCTTGACGCCGCAAACAAGCTTTGAACATGTTGGCAGGCACATCCGCCGCCGTGCTATACCCGGCGCGCACCGAATCAAGGACACATCGCCATGCAAGAGCAACGCCAAGTTGTCACCGTGGATAACGACGCGGGCAAGCCGCATAATTTTGTATTTGTACTGCTGGATAAGTTCTCGCTGTTGTCCTTCGCATCAGCTCTCGACAGTCTGCGTATCGCCAACCGTATGGCGAACCGGGATCTCTATACATGGACGCTGGCCGGTGAAGGCGGCGAAGTGGTGCATTGCTCGGCGGGAACGACGTTCAAGCTGGATTCGGATCTGTCGGAATTGCAGCGCGACGAAGTGATTATGATCTGCGGCGGCGTCGACGTGCAGGCGGCAACCACCAAACGCGTGTTGAACTGGGTCCGTCGCGAGGCGCGCAAAGGGCTGAAGATCGGCGGTCTGTGTACCGCGGCTTACACGCTTGCCAAGGCGGGTTTGCTGGATGGCAAGCGGGCCACGATTCACTGGGAAAACTCGGACAGTTTTTCGGAAGAATTCGACTCGGTCGAGTTGACCAAATCGGTTTTTCAGGTTGATGGAAATCGGATGACCACCGCGGGCGGGACCTCGTCAATTGACCTGATGCTCAAGATCATCGCGGATGACTATGGTGAAGACCTTGCCAACGCGGTTGCGGATCAGATGATCTATTCCTCGATCCGCACCGATCAGGACACGCAACGCTTGTCGACGCCCACGCGCATCGGCGTCCGGCACCCGAAGCTGAGCCAGGTCATTCTGATGATGGAAAAAAACATCGAAGAACCGATCTCGCCCTCGACCCTGGCCAAAGACGTCGGAATGTCGACCCGGCAGCTAGAGCGGCTGTTCCGCCGCTACCTGAGCCGCTCACCCAAGCGGTACTACATGGAGTTGCGCCTGCACAAAGCACGCAATCTGCTGATGCAGACGGATATGAGCGTTATCAACGTAGCTCTGGCCTGCGGTTTTGCATCACCTAGCCATTTCTCGAAATGCTACCGGGCGCACTATAACACCACGCCTTATCGTGAGCGTGGGGCGCAAAGCGGGCGGCTTTCGGTTTAACCCGGTGTCATCCGGTACACCGCCCCTGCCCGACCGAGATAAACCAGATCGACCCGTCCGGGGCCTCGACGATGTCGCGCACGCGCTCGGTTTCGGTGCCCTTGACCTGTTCAACCTCGCGCAGCGACGCACCTGAAAGGCGCGATATATAGTCGAACTTGAGCGAGCCTACGAACAGGTCACCCGCCCAATCCGGCCACAGTTTTCCGGAATAAATCATCAGACCCGACGGCGCGATCGACGGATCCCAATAGTGTTGTGGCTGCTCCAGCCCTTCTTTGGCAGTGCCTTCTCCGATCGCACCGCCGTTGTAATGCCGGCCATACGAGATTATCGGCCAGCCATAATTCCGTCCCGGCGCGATCAGGTTAATTTCGTCGCCTCCACGCGCCCCATGTTCGGCAGTCCAGAGCCGACCGCGGGCATCCAGATCGGCGCCCTGCGGATTGCGATGCCCATAGGTCCAGATTTCTGGCTTGACCCCGGCCTGATCGACAAAAGGATTGTCGGATGGCACCGTCCCATCGCGATTGACCCGAATGATAGACCCGATGTGGTTCGACCTATTCTGTGCTTCGGGCCGGTCACCGCGGTCTCCGATGGTTACAAACAGTGTACCGTCATTTGCCTCGACCACGCGCGAACCGAAATGGCGCCCACCGCTGCCACCGGGGCTCGCCTCGAATATCACCCGAAGATTGGTCAGACGTTTGCCGTTCTCAGACAGGCGCGCAACCGCAAGCGCAGTGCCCGCACCGCCCCCTGTTTGGGGTTTCGAGAAGGTCAGAAAGACCTCGCGCGTTTGAGCGAAATCCCGCGCGATGGTCACATCCAGCAAGCCGCCTTGCCCATTTGCAGCGACTTTGGGAACCCCGCGAACCTCTTGCGACGCGCCATCTGAAATATAAAGCAGGCGTCCGTCGCGCTCGGTCACCAGAAAAGAACCATCTGGCATGATCCCGACCGCCCAAGGCGTATCAAGGCCGGTTACCACCGCATCCACGCGCACTGGACCCTCAGAGGTTTCCAGAATATCGGCGCGGGCAAGACCAGCGGTGAACAGCAAGGCAAGAATCGCAAATGCTCGGAACGTCATGATCTCTCCTTCGGGCGCACTGTCCTATCGTCATGAGAATAAATAGGTTTGTGATCTGCAAAAACACGTTTGCGTTAGGACTTTTCTTTTCTGCATTGCTTGCCTAGGGTCATGCCCAGAACGAAGACGTTCATACAACAATAGGGAGTAACCATATGAAAAAGCTGCTGACTGCTACTGCAGCCACTGCCTTGCTGGCGGGCACCGCAATGGCCGAAGATGTGAAACTGGGCGTGCTGTTCGGCTTCACCGGCCCGATTGAATCGCTGGCGCCAGCGATGGGTTCGGGTGCCGAGATGGCGATGGCCGAGGTCACCGAATCCGGCAAGCTGCTGGATGGCGCAACCGTCACCGGAACGCGCGCCGACACGGGCTGCATCGACAACGGTCTGGCCACCTCGAACGGTGAGCGCATGATCGCTGACGGCGTTGCCGGCATCATTGGCGGCGACTGCTCGGGCGTCACGGGCGCGATACTGCAGAACGTCGCGATCCCGAATGGCATGGTGATGATTTCTCCGTCGGCCACCTCGCCCGGTCTGTCGACCATGGAAGATAACGGCCTGTTCTTCCGCACCGCCCCGTCGGATGCGCGTGAAGGTCAGGTGATGGCCGACATCCTGAACGATCGTGGCATCAGCTCGATCGCTCTGACCTACACCAACAACGACTACGGCAAGGGTCTGGCGGACGCGATCCAGTCGTCGTTTGAAGCTGCAGGTGGCGAAGTGACCATCGTCGCCGCGCATGAAGACGGCAAGGCCGACTACTCGGCTGAAGTCGGCGCACTGGCCTCGGCCGGTGGCGACATTCTGGTCGTTGCGGGCTATCTGGATCAGGGCGGTCTGGGCATCATCCAGTCGGCGCTGGACAGCGGCGCGTTTGACACGTTCGGTCTGCCCGGCGGCATGATCGGTGACTCGCTGCCCAACAATGTGGGCCCCGACCTGAACGGCTCTTTCGGTCAGATCGCCGGATCGGGTGGTGAAGGTGCTGAAAAGTACTTTGCGATGGCCGAAGCTGCGGGTTTCGACGGTTCGTCGCCCTACTCGCCCGAGTCGTATGACGCCGCTGCTCTGTTCATGCTGGCCATGCAGGCTGCAGGTTCGACCAGCCCGGCAGAGTATGGCGCCAAGATCATGGACGTTGCCAACGCTCCGGGCGAAAAAATCTATCCCGGTGAACTGGCTAAAGGTCTGGAACTGCTCGCTGCAGGTCAGGACATCGACTATGTCGGCGCGTCTGGTGTTGAGCTGATCGGCCCCGGTGAAAGCGCGGGCTCGTATCGCGAGATCGAAGTCACCGATGGCGAGAACAAGACCGTCAACTTCCGTTGATCTGGGGTAAGACGTCATAAGTCCAAACAGCCCGGGCCTTGTGTCCGGGCTGTTTCAATGAGAGAAGGCCGCACCCTTCATACAGGGATGGGACAAGAACGCCGGAAAACGGCGGCTAGGGGAAAAGATGATCGTCGTCGAAGACGTGCACAAGCATTTCGGCGGGTTTCATGCGGTGGACGGGGCATCGCTGGAAATCCAAAAGGGCTCGATCACCGGTCTGATCGGGCCGAACGGTGCCGGAAAAACCACCCTGTTTAACGTGATCGCGGGTGTCTTGCCGCCGACCAGCGGCAAGGTGGTGATGGATGGTGAGGATATCACCGGCCTGCCCCCGCATGAGCTGTTTCACAAGGGCTTGCTCCGCACCTTCCAGATCGCGCATGAGTTCTCATCGATGTCCTGCCGCGAGAACCTGATGATGGTGCCCGGCGCGCAATCGGGTGAAACGCTTTGGAACACATGGTTCGGACGCAAGCGTATCGCCGACGAGGAACGCGCGATGCGGGCTAAGGCGGACGAAGTGCTAGAATTCCTGACCATCGAACATTTGGCTGATCACAAGGCCGGTCAGGTCTCGGGCGGGCAGAAGAAACTGCTGGAGCTTGGCCGCACCATGATGGTCGACGCCAAGATCGTGTTTCTGGACGAGGTCGGCGCGGGCGTGAACCGCACCCTGCTGATGACCATCGCCGACACGATCCTGCGTTTGAACAAGGAACGCGGCTATACATTCGTGGTCATCGAGCACGATATGGATTTCATCGGCAAGATCTGCGACCCGGTCATCTGTATGGCCGAAGGCAAGGTGCTGGCCGAGGGCACTCTGGACGAGATCAAGGCGAACGAGCAAGTGATCGAAGCCTATCTGGGCACCGGCCTCAAGAACAAAGACAAGCTGGAGGCGGGCGCATGAGCGACAACCCCTACCAGGACGACAAGGGCAACAAGGACGCCTCGATCACCAACACGCATGGCGTGGGCACCATGACCCCCGCCCATCGTAAAAGCGGTGAGACGCACCGGGTTGAGGGCGGCCCTTTCCTGATCGGCGACACCATGACCGGCGGCTACGGCAAAGGGCCGGACATCCTGCACGACTGCACGATCGCCGTCGACAAAGGTGAAATCGCGGTGATCGTCGGCCCCAATGGCGCGGGCAAATCCACCGCGATGAAGGCCGTGTTCGGAATGCTGGATGTACGCTCGGGCGCGGTGCGGCTGGATGGAGAGGATATCACCGCACTCACCCCGCAGGACCGCGTGATGCGCGGGATGGGTTTTGTGCCGCAGACCTCGAACATATTCACCTCGATGACGGTGGAAGAGAATCTTGAGATGGGCGCCTTCATCCGCCGCGACGACATTTCTGAGACGATGGAGCAGGTCTATGACCTTTTCCCAATCCTCCGCGACAAGCGCAATCAAGCCGCGGGAGAGCTGTCAGGCGGTCAACGCCAACAGGTCGCCGTGGGCCGCGCGCTGATGACTCAGCCCAAAGTGCTGATGCTGGACGAACCGACCGCCGGTGTCTCGCCCATCGTGATGGATGAGCTGTTCGACCGGATTATCGAAGTGTCCCGCACCGGATTGCCGATCCTGATGGTCGAACAGAACGCCCGTCAGGCGCTGGAGATCGCGGACAAGGGATATGTGCTGGTTCAGGGGCGCAACGCCTATACCGGCACGGGCAAGGAACTGCTAGCCGATCCCGAAGTGCGCAAGAGTTTCTTGGGGGGATAACGATGAAAACCAGTCTTCTCAGCCTTTCTTGTGGTTGCTTACTGGGTAGCGTCGTTTTTGCCGAGGGCACAACAGTCCCAACGGAACAGCATGCAAGCGGAGTGGTTCTTCATTGTAAGTTCGAGGATGACCGGAAGGTGAAGCTAGTGTCGCTCGATGATGGAGTTGTTTGGCACGAAAATGGCGAAGATTACCCTACAAGTAATTGGGCTAGTATTCGCACAACGGATGATCCAATCCTGTCGGTGTTTGCCTATGGCACCGGTATTGGGAGTCCAAGGCTCGATGTGTATCAGGGCGTTACTCACGCCGACAAGCCCAACTATGAACTCGGAACAGCAGTCTTGAGCGACACTCTGGTAGGCCGAGATCAGCTGTTCATACGGACCGTCGAAGGCTTTTGCCAATCGGAGCAAAGTAAATAATGGACTTCCTCAACGCCCTTGTGGCGCTCTCCAACTTCGTTCTTGTTCCCGCAATCGCCTATGGCAGCCAGTTGGCGCTGGGCGCTCTGGGGGTGACGCTGATCTATGGCATCCTGCGGTTCTCGAACTTTGCCCATGGCGACACGATGGCCTTTGGCGCGATGATCGCGGTGCTGGTCACGTGGGGCCTGCAAGCGGCAGGCGTCAGTTTCGGGCCGCTGCCGACCGCTCTGCTGGCCCTGCCCTTTGCCATTCTGGGCTGTATCGTTCTGGTGCTGATCACCGACCGGCTGGTTTACAGGTTCTACCGTGAACAGAAGGCAAAACCGGTCATTCTGGTGATCGTGTCCATGGGCGTTATGTTCATCATGAACGGCCTTGTGCGGTTCATCATCGGACCGGACGATCAGCGCTTTTCGGACGGTGCGCGGTTCATCGTCTCGGCACGGGATTTCAAGGCGATGACCGGGCTGCGTGAGGGGCTGGCGATCAAGACCTCTCAGGGCATTACCGTGATCGTGGCCGTCGTCGCCGTGGCGCTGCTGTTCTGGTTTCTGAACAAAACCCGCACCGGAAAATCGATGCGCGCCTATTCGGATAACGAGGATCTGGCGCTGTTGTCCGGCATCAACCCCGAGCGTGTGGTGATGATCACATGGATCATCGTCGCGGCGCTGGCGACCACGGCGGGTGTGTTGTACGGCCTCGACAAAAGCTTCAAGCCTTTCGTCTATTTCCAGCTTCTGCTGCCCATCTTCGCCTCGGCCATCGTAGGGGGCCTCGGCAACCCGATTGGAGCTATCGCGGGTGGGTTCATCATCGCGTTTTCCGAGGTGACCATCACCTATGCGTGGAAGAAAGTGCTGACCTATCTGGCGCCAGAGAATCTGGAGCCGTCGGGATTGGTCCAGTTCCTGTCAACCGATTATAAATTCGCCGTCAGTTTTGCGATCCTGCTGATTGTGCTGCTGTTTAAGCCGACGGGCCTGTTCAAGGGGAAAGTGATATGAGCGAGCCCGTCAAAAACACGCTGCTTTTTGTTGTCGTCGGCGCTCTGATCCTGCTGACCGGTTTCACGCAAAGCTGGAACGCCGCGATCCTGATCCTGAACATGGGGCTGATCTCGGCCATCATGTCGATTGGGGTGAACCTGCAATGGGGTTTTGCGGGCCTCTTCAACGTCGGCGTCATGGGCTTTGTCGCGCTCGGTGGTCTGGCGGTCGTGCTCGTTTCGACCCCTCCAACGCCCGGAGCGTGGTCGGCAGGCGGCTATGGTGTCGTGCTGGCCCTGCTGCTGGGGGCGGCGACGGTTGTGGCAGCGGTGATGGTGGCGCAGAAAATGCCCAAAGGGCGCGTGCAGACGCTGGCGATCATCGGCATCCTCGTCGTCGGGTTCTTTGTCTATCGCGCGATCTTTGACCCCAGCATCGCCGCGATCGAGGAAATCGATCCCGCCGTCGCAGGCAATATCGGCGGTCTGAACCTGCCGGTCCTGCTGGCATGGCCGGCCGGAGGTTTGCTGGCCGCGGGTGCCGCGTGGCTGATCGGCAAGACCGCGCTGGGTCTGCGTTCGGACTATCTGGCGATTGCAACGCTGGGGATTGCAGAAATCATCATCGCGATCATGAAGAACGAGGACTGGCTGGCCCGTGGGGTCAAGAACGTCTACGGCATCCCGCGCCCCTCGCCCGTTGTCGGTTATGAGGTCGAGCTGCAGCAAGACCCTGCGTTCATTGCACGGGCTGAATGGTTTGGCATTGATCCGGTTACGGCATCGACGCTTTCGGTCAAGCTGGGCTATTCGTTGCTGTTCCTCATCGTGCTGCTGGTGTTGCTGTGGATGGCACAGATGGCACTGAAAAGCCCATGGGGCCGCATGATGCGCGCCATTCGCGACAATGAGGTCGCGGCCGAGGCGATGGGTAAGGATGTCACCCGCCGTCACCTGCAAATCTTCGTTCTGGGATCCGCCATCTGCGGCATAGCGGGTGCGATGATGACCACACTGGACGGGCAGCTGACGCCGGGCACTTACAACCCGCTTCGCTTTACCTTCCTTGTCTGGGTGATGGTGATCGTTGGCGGATCGGGCAATAATTTCGGGGCCGTTCTGGGCGCGTTCCTGATCTGGTTCCTGTGGGTTCAGGTCGAACCCATCGGATTGTGGCTGATGAACCTGATCACCGCCGGAATGCCCGATGGAAGCGCGCTGAAAACGCATCTGATCGACAGTGCGGCCCATATGCGTCTGTTTACCATGGGCCTGATTCTGCTCATTGTTCTCAGGTTCAGCCCAAGGGGCCTGATCCCCGAGAAATAGACGCGTTTCTCGCAGAATTTATCAAACCGCGCAGGTCAAACTGCGCGGTTTGTTGATTGTTGACGGTTTGTTTTGTAGACGACCCTTTACCAATTCCGGTTTGGCAGGATGACCGCAATGTCCGGCCTGTTGGATTGGCGAACCTACCAACACCAAGTTAACCATTGCATAATTTGTTGAGGCACCATGAACCGACCACTCAAAACCGCTCTGGTCATGATCCCGCTTGCGGCCATATTGACCGGATGTATCCCTTCGCCCGAAGATCTGGAAACCACTCCGGTTCAGGTCCAGACTCCGAAAGGTGTGGTGACCTGCCAGCTGTACCGTCATGACCGGGTGACCTGGGACCGCGCCATTGATTTCCCCGCCACCAAAATGTCGGTGGCAGAGGCGGACAATTACTGCCGTCAGGAAGGTCAACGCCGCCTGAAACGTTGATCGGTTCAGCGCCCGTACACCCGGGCGCTGATCTCTTTCGTTAGCGATTGCGGAACAACCCGCCCAGAATACCGCGTACGATACGGCGGCCGGTTGTTCCCTTCAGCTCTTTGATCACCGCCTCGCTCATCGCCGTTGCAAAGGTGTCTTTCTGGCGCGACATCCGGGCGGATGACCGACCGACGCGACTGCCGGAATAGCGACGCGCCGAGGCATATTCCCGTTCCATCGGGCTTTGCTGTTCCAGAGCATCATCTGTTTCGGCCGCTGCCGCAGCCTGTGCAGCCGCATCAGCGCGCGCCTGCAAAATCTCGAAGGCCGATTTACGATCCACCGGCGTCCCGTATTTCGCCTGCATCGGCGATGCATCGACAACCGATTGGCGCTGCGCTTTGGTAATCGGCCCAAGCTGCGACCCCGGTGGCCGGATCAGTGTCCGCTCGACCATGCCGGGAACGCCCTTCTTCTGCAGCATCGAGGTCACCGCTTCGCCAACGCCCACTTCGCGGATCGCGGCTTCGGTATCGAAGGCAGGATTCTCACGATAGGTTTCAGCAGCCAGACGCAGGTTCTTGCGATCACGCGCGGTGAAGGCCCGCAAGGCGTGCTGAACCCGATTGCCAAGCTGGCCAAGGATATCTTCGGGGATATCCGCCGGGTTTTGCGTGATGAAATAGACGCCAACACCTTTCGAACGGATCAATCGAGCGACCTGTTCCACCTTGTCGACCAGCACTTTGGGGGCGTCCTCGAACAACAAATGTGCTTCATCGAAAAAGAAGACCAATCTTGGTTTCTCGGGGTCCCCAACCTCGGGCAACTCCTCAAACAGCTCGCTTAGCAGCCATAGCAGGAAGGTCGCATAAAGACGCGGCGCACCCATCAGTTTGTCCGAAGCGAGGATATTCACCATGCCGCGCCCTGCCTCATCGGTGCGCATCAGGTCCGACAGTTCCAGCGCCGGTTCACCAAACAAATTTGTCCCGCCCTGATTCTCGATCACCAGCAGCCGTCGTTGAATGGCTCCGATCGAAGCTGTCGAGACATTACCATAGCGCAGCGACAACTGCGCCCGGTGCTCGCCGATCCAGACCAACAAAGCCTGCAGGTCCTTCAGGTCCAGTAGCGGCATCCCTTCTTCATCCGCGACGCGGAAGGCGATGTTCAGAATCCCTTCTTGCGCCTCGCTCAGCTCCAGCAGCCGCGACAGCAGCAGCGGCCCCATCTCGGTCACGGTGGTGCGTACGGGGTGGCCCTGTTCGCCGAAGAGGTCCCAGAACGTCACCGGGCATGCCGCGTAGGAAAACGTGTCAAACCCGATCCGGGTCGCGCGATCCTGAAAGGCCTGGTGCAGCTTGTGCTCCTCACTGCCCGGCAGCGCCAGGCCGGACAGATCGCCTTTGACATCGGCAAGAAAAACCGGAACACCTGCCTGCGAAAAGCCCTCGGCCAGAATTTGCAAAGTCACAGTTTTGCCGGTCCCGGTTGCCCCCGCGATCAAACCGTGGCGATTGGCATACTTCAACGCAAGCCCCTGCGGGTGCGTGTAACCTTCGCCCGCACCGCCAATAAATATCTCGTTTTCCATTCAATACCTGTTCCGAAGTCTACGATCCGCCCCAAGCATACAAAGTTAACCTTTGGCTGCGAGGGTAAATCTGGTCTCGTTTCGGCTTGCGCTGTGACGGGGCCATTTCCTCCCTGTCGACTGGCCGTGCCTTAGGGCACGGCTTTTTTCCGAAATATGACAAATTTCGGGCCTGTTGGTTCAATTTCTTCGGGATAGCAGTTGACCACCGGTGTCCCCTTTCGTAACGTCCGTGCATAAATAAGTCGGCCAGTCCGACGGGGAGAAAATTTTCATGAAGGGGGCCGCTCCACCGGCTCCCTTCTTCTTTGTGCCAATACTGTTTCGGCTTGCTTTCGGCAAAAAAGCGTCCATTTCCACTTTGGCCCTGCGGTTTGACACTGACACCAAAGACGCGTGGTGATAGACCGGGCAAAAAGCTGGATCAGCAAGATGAGGCATTCATGATCAGGAAACTTCTTCCCCTTACTTTGGTGGCTGCAGGATTGGTATCCGGCGCAGCCTTCGCGCAGGAAACCACGGACGCCCCCGAAAGCGGGGCTGAGGTTGGCAGCGGACTGGATCTGGGTCAGGCCGGTCCCCGGATTGGTGAGCAATATGTGCGCGAACAGACCGGTGACTGGAATGTCTCGTGCATCAAGACAGAAGGTGATGAGGATCCCTGTGCCCTTGTGCAGGTTCTGAACAACCAGCAGGGCGATCCGATTGCCGAAGTCTCGATTGGCAAGCTTCCCGCAGGTGGCGCCGCAGTGGCATGGGCCAACGTGGTCGTGCCACTTGAAACGTTGCTGCAGGCGCAACTGGCGCTTTCGATCGATGGCGCACCGCGCAAACTGTACAACTATCACCACTGCGTCCCGGTTGGCTGCGTGGCTCAGCTTGGTCTGACCCAAGGCGACATCGATGCGATGAAAGCGGGTTCCAAGGCGGTTCTGTCACTGGTTCCGGCGCGTTTCCCGGATCAGATTCTGAACATGGATATGTCGCTCAGCGGGTTCACCGCAGGCTTTGACGGCGTAAATGTGTCCGTCCAATAAGCGTCCAACAGTCTAGCGAGAAGCCGCCGTTCCGACACGGCGGCTTTTTTATACCCGCTTCAACGCCAAGACAGCGTTCAGGCCCCCAAACGCAAATGCGTTGCTCAGCGCGACATCCACCTTGGCCTCGCGCGCCTCATTAGGAACCACATCCAGCGCGCATTCCGGGTCGGGCTCTTCATAGCCGATGGTGGGCGCAATCACCCCATCCCGCAGCGCCATAATACAGGCCAGCAACTCGACCGCGCCGGTCCCTCCGATCAAATGGCCGTGCATTGATTTCGTGGATGAGATCATCAGGTCATCGGCATGGGGGCCGAACACGTCAGCAACCGCCGCGCATTCCGTCTTGTCGTTTGCCGCTGTTCCGGTGCCATGCGCATTGATGTAACACACATCACTGGCATTCAGCCGCGCATCCTGCAGCGCCCCGGCCATTGCGCGTGACGCCCCTTGTTTACTGGGCATCACGATATCAGCCGCATCCGAGGACATTGCAAAACCCACGACCTCGCACAGAATATCTGCGCCGCGCGCGGGCATGCTCGTATTCCTCGAACACAAAAATACCGGCACCTTCGCCTTGTACCATTCCGTTGCGGTTGGCGCTGAAAGGCCGGCAAGCGTCTTTCGACATGACCCGCAACCCCTCCCACGCCTTGACCCCGCCAAAGCACAACATTGATTCCGAACCGCCCGTGATCATCGCAGGCGCAGCCCCACTGCGGACCAGTTGAAAGGCCTGTGCCATCGCGTGGTTCGAAGAGGCGCACGCGGTCGAGACCGTGAAGCTGGGGCCTTTGAGGTTATGTTCCATCGAAACATGGCTCGCGGCGGCATTGTTCATCAGCTTCGGAACAACAAAAGGGTGAACCCTGTTTTTGCCATCCTCGTAGACCGAGCGGTAATTGTCGTCCCAGGTCGACACGCCTCCGCCAGCGGTGCCCAGAACCACGCCAGACCGTGCGGCTGTCTCGCCGGAAAACACGATGCCCGATTGTTCAATCGCTTCTTTGGCTGCGGTCAGGGTGAACTGGGTGAACCGGTCGTACAGTGTCATCTGTTGACGGTTGAACCGCCCCTCGGCCTCGAAACCGCGGACCTGGCCGCCAATCTTGATCGACAGACGGTCCACATCCCGGAACTCAAGCTCGGAGATGCCACAACGGCCCTCGCGCATCGCCTCCAGAGTATCTGGCACGGAATGGCCCAACGAATTGATGGTGCCCGCACCGGTAATGACAACGCGTTTCATGGCCCGGCGTCAGACCTTTTCCGCCACAAGCTTTTCGATACCCGCAATGATTGCGGCGACATTTGTGATATCGAAATCGCTGGCCGTCGGTTCATTGGCATTGAAGGGTACCGAGATGTCGAACTCTTCTTCGATGGCAAAGATGCTCTCGACCAGACCCAGGCTATCAATGCCCAGATCTTCGAGCGTGCTTTCGGGCGTCACATCCGAAGGCTCCAGCACAGCCTGTTCGGCAATGATTGCAATGACGCGGTCGCTGATGCTCATGTCGATCCCCTGATTTTCGCGTTGGGGATGATTTAATCACTCGGCGGCTGTTTGAAAACAGCCTTTTTCAACGCCTCGACGTCACGGGCCATACGCGGCAGACGGCGTTGCGACTTGTATATTTCAGTATGGCTTTCCATCTTGATACCGGGATAGCCCATGATCACACGGCCGGCGGGCACATTTGACAGAATTTTCGTGCCACCACCGGAAATAACCCCGTCACCGATGAAAATGTTGTCGACCACCCCAGTCTGGCCGCCCAGCACGACGTTATTGCCAATCTCAACCGACCCGGACACACCGGTCTGCCCACACAGCAGGCAATCGCGCCCCACGCGGGTGTTGTGGCCCACATGCACAAGGTTATCCAGCTTGGATCCGCTGCCGATCACCGTATTGCGAATGGTGCCATTGTCGACGGTGCAGTTCGATCCAACCTCGACGTCGTCACCGATCTCAACCGCGCCCAGCGAGTGGATACGCAGCCAGCTTTGCGCCTTGGCGTCGCCCTGATCCCCCAGCGTTTTGCGGGCATTTTCCGCGCCCGAAACCTCTGGTGTCACATAGCTGAATCCATCGCCACCGATACGAGCACCCGGCTGCGCGGTAAAACGATCTCCGATCTGGGCGCGTGCGCCGATGCTGACCATTTCGCGCAGCAAGGCGTTTTCGCCCAGCACCACGTCCATGCCCACCACGCAATGCGCACCAATCAGCGAACGCGCCCCGATCCGGGCCCGGGCGCCAATGACTGCCAGCGGGCCGATGGAAACGTCCGCACCGATCTCGGCGGTCGGGTCAATGACAGCCGAGGGGTGAATACCCGGCTCAATCCCCTGCCCCCGGTCCAGCATCGCGGTGATCCCGGCCATCGCCATCCGCGGGCGTTTCACGAAGATCGCGGCTTCAAGCCCCAGCGACTGCCAATCGGCCCCGTCCCACAAAACTGCAGCACGCGCAGCCCCGTTTTCCAGCGTTTCCGCGTATTTCGGCGACATCGCCATCGCCAGATCGGTCGGCCCAGCATCGCCCGGCTCGGCGGCGCGCAGGATGGTCAGGCCGGTCTGACCGGCGGCCTCGGCCCCAATGGCTTCGGCGATTTGCTCAACGGTGAACTGCATGTTCGGGCTTCCTTGGTGGCAGGACGTGCCCCCGTGATTACCCCTGAACGTCCGGCAGGACCACCCCTGCCTTTTGTAGCGCATCCCAAATCTTGGCGTCGCGGTCATAAACGTCGCGGCGATACTGCACCTCGCCCTTCGGGCCGACATAGGCGGTGCGATAGATCAGATGCACCGGCACATGTTTGTCCAGTTTCACAGTCGTCTCCTTGCCCGTATTCAGGACACGGTGGAAAAACGCTTTGGGGTCTTCTTCTTGTTCGGCCAGCAGCGCATAGGCAAATTCGAACGGCTGTGCCAGACGGATACAGCCATGCGAGAACGCCCGAACCTCGCGTGAGAACAGAGATTTCTTAGGCGTATCATGCAGATAGATGTTGTACTTGTTGGGGAACATGAACTTCACCAACCCCAGAGCGTTGCTCTGACTCGGTGGCTGGCGCATCGCAAAAGGGAAGTTCCGTGCGGTAAACTGGGTGAAATCCACAGCACCGCGATTAACCTGCCGCCCGCTGCGGTCGGTGATCTGAATATGGCCAACAGCGTTCGGGTTCGACTGCAGCTTGGGCAGATATTCCTTGGTGATGATCGAGCGCGGGACATACCAGCTTGGGTTGATCACCATATGCTCCATCACGTCCGAGAACTCAGGACTGCGGCGGTCATGGGTGTTCTTACCGATCACAGCGCGCGTCTCGAAGGTGACCTGGCCATCATCAACGATCTTGGCCGAGAAATCCGCCTGATTCACCAGGATGTGGCGCTCGCCGCGGTTTTCGGGCAACCAGCGCTCCCGCTCGAGGGCGACAAGGACCGCTTTCAGGCGATGGGATGCTGGCCGGTTGACCTCGGCAATGGTGCCTTTCCCGGCTACGCCATCCGGCTCCAGCCCATGGGCGGATTGAAAGGCCTGCACGGCGGCGATCAGGGCATCGTCATAGACCGGACTTGCGGTGGGCTTCAGATACCCCATGGCAACCAGCCGATTGCGCAGCTTGATCACGCTGGGCCCTGAGTCGCCGCGCTCCAACTTGGCGGCGGGAACGGTTTCCCCCCAGCCCCCCTGCGCGATCAGGTCTTCCAGCTCACGCTTGTGCTTCATCAGCGCCCGGTACTGCGGCGTCTGCGGCATAAGTGTCTGGATATAGTTCGTGCTTCCTGCAGCCGTAAGACGATTGAGATGCTCTTCAGCCGAGCGCCTCTCGACCTTGCGCACCAGCCCGGCGTCAACCTTCGAAGGGGTGACCGTGCCAGATTGCAGATCGCTGGCATACCGCAGGAAAACGCGCGTCATCTCTGCCTCAACCAGCCCAAGATCACGCGTTGTCCGCGCCTGCTGCATCTGCTGCAACAGAGACTGTACATCATACCGGGCCGCGGGAAGGCCATGCATATCGGTTGTCGATAGCGCTTTGATCAGCGCGGCGCGTCGCTGCTGATGTTCAGGTGTCTCGCCGACCCAAATCGGGTCAAAGCCGTTGCTGCGATAGAACTCGGCCACACCCGGCGCCGAGGTCGTATGTTCAGCAACGGCCATCTGAAAGGCCGTACTTTCGACACCAGCCTGCGCTGCGGGCGCTGTCGATGCGAGCAGAGCAACCAGTAATACACGGGTACGAGATACAAGTGACATAAGATGGCCTTGGTTATTCAATGACTTGGCGCGCATAACTCGGACGCGTCCAAAGATAATGTTAAGCGGTGGGCCGCTTGTCTATTCACAAATGCATCACCGAGGGGCATCTTTTCCGCCGTGGTGCGCGTTTGCATCGGGCCGGGGCTAAATGCGTCAAATCCAAGCATACTTGCATCAGTTGCGCAAAAAACTGCCGAAAATTCCCCCTTGATTTACCTGCGACCAAAGAATTCTTGGCTGTTGAATCCGACTGTGCCATAAAACCCGCATCTGGGATGGGAAAAAATTAAGATCGCGCGCGTAACATCGTGCGCAGGCAGGAACAGTACGGGACGAAACAGAAAATGACCAAGAGCAGTGCATCGGGCGTGACCCGGCGTGCCCTATTGGGCGCATTCGCAGCAACGGCAGTCGTCGCAGCTCCGACCTATTCCAAAGCAGCGGGATTCCTTCGTGGCGGCGGTGATATTCGCCGCATTCGCATGTATTCGGGTCGCACTGGCGAACGTATCGATATGATATATTGGGTTGACGGCAAGTACATCAAGGACGCTGTCAAAGAAGTGAACCACTTCATGCGCGACTGGCGAAATGACAAAGTCAAATCCATGGATCTGCGCACCATCGACATTATGGCTGCCGCGCACAACATGCTGGACGTCAGTGAGCCTTACATGCTGCTCTCAGGCTATCGGTCGCCACAGACCAACGCGATGTTGCGCTCAAGATCACGCGGCGTTGCCAAAAACTCACTCCACATGAAGGGTCAGGCCGCAGACCTACGCCTGTCATCCCGCTCGGTCTCTCAGATGGCCAAGGCCGCTATGTCGTGCCGCGCTGGGGGCGTTGGACAGTACTATCGCTCGAACTTTGTCCATATGGATTGCGGCGATATCCGCACATGGCGCGGCTAACCAACGCGTTCTTGCTGTTAATGAATGTTGCCCCCGCAGATTATTCTGACGGGGGTTTTGTTTTGCCTGTTCGTATGATCAGTCAGAAGGGGTAAATGGCGCACCTGAGAGGATTCGAACCTCTGGCCTCTGCCTTCGGAGGGCAGCGCTCTATCCAGCTGAGCTACAGGTGCGTTGGCTGTTAGCTACCCTCGTTCAAGGCCGGGTGCAACTGCAAATACGACCCGATCAGGCAAACAGATCATGCGCCAGTTCAAGCGCGTCAATCAGCGTGTCGACTTCATCGGTGGTATTATAAAGGCCAAAGCTTGCGCGGCACGTTGCCGTGACACCCAGGTGATCCATCAGCGGCCCCGCACAATGGTGACCCGCCCGCACGGCAACGCCTTTTTTGTCCAAGATCGTCGAGACGTCATGCGCGTGCCCCGCCCCATCCAGCGTAAAGCTGAAAATCGCGGCCTTGTCGGCGGTCGTGCCCTGCACCTGCAGCCAGTTCAAACCGGTCAAACGTTGCATCGCATAATCCCGCAGGCCCGCTTCGTGGGCCGCAATGCTGTCCATTCCAAGGCCCATCATGTAGTCCAGCGCCACGCCCAAACCAATGGTCTGCACGATCCCGGGTGTGCCCGCTTCGAATTTCATGGGTGGGTCATTATAGATGACCTGATCTTTTGAAACCTCTTTGATCATGTCGCCACCACCAATGAACGGGCGCATCTCGGCCATGCGCTCGGACTTGATATAGATCGCACCCGAACCAGAGGGGCCATATAGTTTGTGCCCGGTGATCGCATAGAAGTCACAGCCGATATCTTCGACATTGACCGGCATATGCACGGCACCTTGACTGCCATCGACCAGCACCGGAACGCCTTTGGCATGCGCAGCTTGGGTGATCGATTTCACATCGACCACAGTGCCCAGCACGTTCGAGCAATGCGTGACCGCGACCAGTTTGGTTCTGGGACCTATCGCATCAATCACCGCCTGCGGATCCAGATGACCCGCCGCATCAACATCGACCCATTTCAGGACCACTCCCTGACGTTCACGCAGGAAATGCCAGGGCACGATGTTGGCGTGATGCTCCATCACGCTCAGAACGATTTCGTCCCCGGCTTCAAGTCGCGGCATGGCCCAGCCATAAGCCACCAGATTGATACCCTCGGTCGTGCCCGAGTTCAGAACGATCTCATCCTCGTCCGTGACCCCCAGAAATCGGGCCACAGTACCCCGGACGGATTCGTATTTCTCGGTCGCGAAGTTCGACAGGTAGTGCAGGCCGCGGTGGACGTTCGAATATTCGTGCGCATAGGCCTGCGTGACCGCATCAATCACGACCTGAGGTTTTTGCGCAGACGCGCCGTTGTCCAGATAGGTCAATGGCTTGCCGTTCACTTCGCGGGACAGGATCGGAAAGTCAGCGCGGATTTTCTGCACATCATACATGGATGGGAATTCCCTATACAGGCCCGCCGGGGGACAACCAAAGAACAAACGGGATGGCCAGAACACCCGAAATCAGCATCACCAGAAAAGCCTTGCCCAACGAGTCGAAACGGTGCGCCTGGTTCAGGAAATGCAGTGTGATGTAAAGGCTAAGGCCCAGCACCACCAGACTGGCTGGTAGAAACAGGAAAGGTGCAATGGTTGCCGCAACCAGCACAACCACCTGCCCCGCAATCTGCAGCACCTGCAGCCAGATCACCAACGTCGCGACCTCAAACAGCGATCCTGTGCCGCCCATCATCCTGCCAACGATCTGAAAACCCACGACGCTGATCAGGATCGCTCCGGCAGAGACAAATAGGGTCTGCGATACGGGCACGGTCAGTTGCGGAACATCCGGCCTGACCATCGGCAGAACGATACCCGACGCGGACTGGACCAGAGCATTCAGGATGACTGCCAGAAAAAACGCCAGCCACAAGACATCTCCGCCAAGCCGCATCGCGATCATGCGGCGCGCGGCTTCGGCGGGGTTTGACAGGGTCAGAACAACCAGATTCATCAGTGCGACAGAGCTCATTCAGGCGCCTTTTGCGTTTGTCTCAATCCCGAGAACCAGAACCAGAGGAAAATCGCAACCCATAACAGCCCGATCAGCGACTGAGCAGGACCCGGCCCGATGAAACCAGCGACCAGACCATTCAGCAAAACCAAAGGGGCCGAGGCTAAAAGAGCCCAGAACAATGCGAGGCGCGCGCCATAGCTGCTTCCTTTGCCACCAAAGGCGCGCGCTGCAAGATACGAGAGCCACGCAAGCCCATAGAAGATCAAAGGCAGCATGAACACCGAGCCCAACAAGGCGCCGCCCATCAGCATGTTCAGTTCCGACCCTTCCAGATGCGCTTTGCGCGCAAGGCTGGGAAGTTGCGCGATAAAACCGATCACGCAAAAAGCCATCACAAATGCCAGGGCCCGGTCTTCCCGTGGCCCCATATCCAACAGACGGCGCACAACGCGCCCCGGTCCGCGATACGTGGCTACGATATCGGTTGTCACCGGCATCAACTGCGGCGTGCCAGCCAGCTTTCGAGACGAGAAACGATCACATTGGCCAGCGCTTCGTCGTCGATCTCTTCCACCGCTTCAGCAAGGAAGGCCAGCGTCAGCATGTCGGTCGCATCTTTAACCGGGACGCCCCGGGACCGCAGATAGAACAGCGCCGTCTCATCAATCGCGCCCGAGGTCGACCCGTGCGAACAGGCCACATCATCGGCATAGATCTCAAGCTCGGGCTTGGCCAGAAACTGGCTGTCATCGTCCAGAAGCAAGGATTGGCTGATCTGGTACCCATCCGTTTTCTGAGCACCCTCCTTGACCAGGATCTTGCCCTGAAACACCCCGGTCGCCCCGTTGCGCAGCACCTTTTTGAACACCTGACGGCTTTCGCAATTCACCGCGTCATGGGTGATGAAAACAGTATCGTCATGGTGAAAATCGCCATCACCAACGCAGGCACCAGCAACATGCGCGACCGCATCGTCGCCGGTCAGTTCGACAACCTGCTCGTTGCGGGTCAAGACACCATTCACAGTCAGGGTGAACGATTTGTAAACCGACTCGCGCCCCATTCGGGTAAACATGTGGGTCGCGGCCCGGCGCTGATGGTCCCGCCCCTGCGCACGCACGTGGTGCAGCGTTCCGCCATCGGCGATATCGATCTCCATACACTTGTTGAAGCGCGACGCCGCCGGGCCGTTCTCGAGGATAGTCACCTCGGCATCGCTCTCGACCCGTACGATGTGGTGCAGGATCGCGTCCGATGTTTCAGAGGCGTGGCGATAAATCAGGCTGATCGGTTTTGAGGGCTTTCCCGTGACATGGATCGCCACACCATCCGACGCAAACGCAGTGTTCAAGGCCGCAAGCGGACGTTGAACCGGATGCTGGCCCTTTGCTTCAAGAACGCCGTATAACATCTTGGCCCAATGTATATCTTTGCAACAGATATCCTCGAGTCGATCAATCGAAACACCTTCGAGTGTCAGGTCATCGGACTCTTCCGGACTAAAGACGCCATCCACAAAAACGATCTTGAGACGATCGAACTCATGAAACACCATGGGTTCATCGGTATGGAACAACGCCGCCGGAACCGCCTCGGCCGAGGTCAGCGTATCCGGGCGCGTGTATTTCCAGTACTCGTCGCGGCGACCCGGCAAGCCCATTTCGCGCACACGCGCCAGTGCGGCCTCGCGCGCATCACGGGTGCAGCCCGCATCCGGCATGGTCAACGCGGCCAGTCGCTCTTCGGTGGCTGTTTGTTTTGCTTGGGGTAAGGCCATCAGTTCACCTCGGCCAGAATATCGGCATAGCCGTTGTTTTCGACTTCCAGCGCCAGTTCGGGGCCACCGGATTTCACGATGCGGCCATCTGCCATGATATGCACCACGTCAGGCTTGATGTGGTCCAAAAGGCGTTGATAGTGGGTAATCACCAGAAACCCGCGGCCTTCGTCGCGCAGCGCGTTCACGCCTTCCGAAACCAGCTTCATCGCGTCGACATCCAAACCTGAATCCGTCTCGTCCAGGATACACATCTTGGGTTCCAGCATTGCCATCTGCAGGATTTCGTTGCGCTTTTTCTCGCCGCCCGAGAACCCTACATTGACCGGACGCTTCAGCATATCTGCATCGATCTTCAGAGCTTTCGCTTTGGCGCGCACCTCTTTCAGGAAATCAGTGGCCGACAACTCTTCCTGACCGCGTGCCTTGCGCTGCGCGTTCACCGCGGTGCGCAGGAAGGTCATGTTGCCTACACCGGGAATTTCCACCGGATACTGGAAAGCCAGGAAGACGCCCGCCGCGGCTCGTTCTTCAGGCTCCATCTCAAGCAGGTCTTCGCCATCGAGCGTGGCGGCCCCCTCGGTCACCTCATACCCATCGCGCCCTGAAAGCACATAGCTGAGCGTCGACTTGCCCGAGCCATTCGGCCCCATGATCGCATGCACTTTGCCCGCCTCGACCGTCAGATCGACACCTTTGAGGATCGTCTTGTCCTCTTCTTCAAGTTTCACGTGCAGGTTCTTGATTTCCAGCATTTCTTTGTCCTTTTGCGTATCGCAAAGAGCCCGCGGGCCCAGATAACCTTTATCCCAACGCCTTGCGGATCACGCGTGCTGCAATCCAACCAAGGATTGCCCCACCACCTATCGCCCAGACCGGGTTGATGAATTCGAAATAGTTGATGTTGACGTAAGCCACGCCCAGAAAACCACCCAGAACCGGCAGGGCATAGCCAAGCCAGATCAGCACATCATCCTTTTGGATGCGGGTGCGGGGCGTGCGCGCCATCAACCAACCGAGCCTTCCAACGAGATTGCCACAAGCTGCTGCGCTTCCATGGCGAACTCCATGGGCAGCGCCTGCAACACATCCTTGCAGAACCCGTTGACCACCAGCGCCACGGCCTCTTCCTCGTCCATGCCGCGCTGGCGGCAATAGAACAGCTGATCGTCGTCGACCTTGGAAGTTGTCGCCTCGTGCTCCACACGTGACGAGTTGTTCTTGACCTCGATATACGGAACAGTATGCGCCCCGCATTTGTCGCCGATCAGCAGGCTGTCGCACTGGGTATAGTTGCGGCTGTCCTTCGCCTTGGGATGCATCGAAACAAGCCCGCGATAGGTGTTCTGCGCCTTGCCCGCGCTAATCCCTTTCGACACGATCCGCGACTTGGTGTTCTTGCCCAGATGCACCATCTTCGTGCCGGTGTCGGCCTGCTGATAGTTGTTGGCAATCGCGATCGAGTAGAACTCGCCCTGACTGTCATCCCCACGCAGGATGCAGGAGGGGTACTTCCATGTCACGGCCGAGCCCGTTTCGACCTGCGTCCACATTACTTTGGACCGATCGCCCCGACAATCGGCGCGCTTGGTCACGAAGTTATAGATCCCACCCTTGCCGTTCTCATCACCGGGGAACCAGTTCTGAACGGTCGAGTATTTCACCTCGGCGTCTTCCTCGATGATGATCTCGACCACCGCCGCGTGCAGCTGCGCTGTATCGCGTTGCGGCGCGGTACAACCCTCTAGGTACGAGACGTAGGAACCCTTGTCGGCGATGATCAGGGTGCGTTCAAATTGCCCCGTGTTTTCGGCGTTGATGCGGAAATAGGTGCTCAGCTCCATCGGGCAGCGCACACCCGGCGGCACATATACGAACGAGCCATCCGAGAATACCGCAGAGTTCAGAGTCGCATAAAAGTTGTCCGACGGCGGTACAACCGTGCCCAGATACTTCTTGACCAGTTCAGGGTGTTCCTTGATCGCCTCAGAGATCGAGCAGAAGATCACGCCGGCCTTCTTCAACTCGTCCTGAAATGTCGTCCCGACCGAAACCGAGTCGAACACCGCGTCCACCGCAACCTTGCGTCCTTCGGCCGGGGCATCTTCGGCCCCTTCGACGCCTGCCAGAATCATCTGTTCTTTCAGAGGGATACCCAGCTTTTCGTATGTTGCCAGAAGCTTGGGATCGACCTCATCCAGCGACTTTGGCTTTTCCTCCATCGATTTCGGACGCGCGTAGTAATACTGATCCTGAAAATCGATCTCGGGGTAGCTGACCATCGCCCATTTGGGCTCTTCCATCTGGGTCCATCGTTCAAACGCGGCCAGACGCCATTCGGTCATCCACTCCGGCTCTTCATTCTTGTCCGAGATCAGACGAACGATATCCGGGTTCACGCCTTTGGGCGCATACTCCATCTCGATATCGGTTTCCCAGCCGTATTTGTAGGTGCTGACCTCGCGAACCGCGTCCACGGTTTCCTGATCAACACCTTCTTTTACCTGGGTCTGGTCCAAAGCGGCCATATGACACCCTCCGTCTGATCACGCAGCGCGCGCGCGATGCTTTTTCTCTTTATCCAGCCACGTCTCGGCGAAACGCAGCACGTCTTCTTCGGTCGTCTCAGGCCCCAGCGATACGCGGATCGCACTGGCAGCCGTCTGTCCGTCAAACCCCATCGCAGTCAGCACGGCGCTTGCCCGTACCTTGCCGCTGGAACAGGCCGAGCCCGCGCTGATCGCAAAGCCTGCCAAATCCATCTGCATCACCTGCGTTTCACCCTTCCAACCCGGGGTCGCGAAACACGTGGTGTTCGGGAGTCGCTCCTGACCTTTCCCGACAAAAATAGTAGCTTTCGTTCCAGCCTCAAGAGCGTTTTCTAGAATATTTCTAAATTCAGCGGTCTGCGCCCAAACACCGTTCGCAAGATCCTGCGCCGCTGCTTCAGCTGCGGCACCGAAGCCCGCGATTCCAATGACATTTTCTGTTCCGGACCGACGGCCCATCTCTTGCCCGCCGCCCTTGATCTGCGCCGCGATATCCGTGCCGCGCTTCATGACCAAGGCTCCGATTCCCTTGGGGCCGCCCAGCTTATGCGCCGAAATCAACGCCATCTGCGCACCCATCCAATTGAACGCAACAGGCACCTTGCCGAAAGCCTGCGTCGCATCTGTCACAGCCAGACCTTGAGGCAGCTTCTGAACAATACCTGTTTCCGAATTCGCCAGCTGAAGAACCGATCCAGCAGGGTCTGTCACGACCACCTGGCCCGTTTTCGAAACCGGTAAAGATTCGTCTATCCAGGCTCTTACAGCATCATGTTCAATCGCCGCGCCCTGAAGGTCCCGCGCGGCTATCGCCAAAGCTGCCGCCTCGGTCGCGCCCGAGGTGAAAACGATCTCCGCACCATCCGCGCCGAACGCGCTGGCGATCTGCGACCGGGCCTTTTCGATCACCGCCTTGGCCGCGCGCCCCTCGGCATGCACAGATGAGGGGTTCCCCGCCGCATCCATCGCCGCGACCATCGCCGCGCGCGCCTCGGGGCG
Organism: Ruegeria sp. G7; assembly: GCF_056535465.1. NCBI lineage: Bacteria > Pseudomonadati > Pseudomonadota > Alphaproteobacteria > Rhodobacterales > Roseobacteraceae > Ruegeria > Ruegeria sp. G7. The sequence goes on from NZ_JBQFIL010000001.1 coordinate 2,995,853, forward strand.
CAGGGGTGTTGTTGCATTGTGATCCAGATAAACGCGTTTCATGGATACATCTTTTCTGGTGTCAGGCGTAGAAGCGCGCGCACAGGTCCCATCAAATCAATCGTCCACGACTGCAAACAGGTTCGGCACCGCCGGACATGGGGCCAGATCGTTCATGATGACGTCTGACAGACGAGTCTGATGCAAGAACACATAGACATTCGCGCTAAGGCTTTCCCACAACCGGTTGGTCAGCGACTGCGCACGGCTGCCGGACGAGCCCCCCGACGCCCCCGCACCTTTGTGCATCGCATCGACGGTTTCATCCACTGCCGCCAAAACCTCAACCACGCGTATGTCGGAAGCGGGGCGCGCCAAACGGTAGCCACCGCCGGGTCCACGCACCGACGCCACCAGCTCGGCCCGGCGCAGCTTGACGAACAACTGTTCGAGATACGGCAACGAGATATCCTGACGCTCGGAAATCTCACCCAGCGTCACCAGCTTGTCAGACGGCTGTAGCGCAATATCAGCCAGCGCCACCATCGCATAGCGACCCTTTGTCGACAGCTTCATTTCATTCCCTCTCGGCAAGAACCGCGCGAAAACATTGACGCCGTCGCGACCAGTGCGTATCTCCCACTGACAGCGTATTTGCGCGACACAGATGCAATTAGAACCGTTCTAAAGTACCCGACGATTACCGTCAAGATAATCCCGGGACCAACACGGTAAAAAACAGGACGAAAGCACACATGCCCGAGGTGATTTTTCCCGGACCCGAAGGCCGCCTGGAAGGCCGCTACCACCCGCAAAAGGAAAAAGACGCACCGATCGCCATCGTCCTGCACCCGCATCCTCAATTTGGCGGGACCATGAACAACAAGGTGGTCTACAACCTGCACTACGCCTTTTACAACATGGGCTTTACGGTGCTGCGCTTTAACTTCCGCGGTGTTGGCCGCAGCCAGGGCGAATACGATCAGGGCGTGGGAGAGCTGAGCGATGCCGCCTCTGCGCTGGATTACCTGCAGTCGATGAACAACAACTCGAAACACTGCTGGGTCGCCGGATTCTCGTTCGGCGCATGGATCGGGATGCAACTGCTGATGCGCCGCCCCGAGATCACCGGATTCATCAGTGTCTCGCCGCCCGCGAACATGTATGACTTCTCGTTCCTCGCGCCCTGCCCGTCTTCGGGCCTGATCATCAACGGCTCGGCCGACCGGGTGGCTCCGCCTGCCGACACCGCGTCGCTGGTTGGCAAACTGCACGAGCAAAAGGGCATCACCATCACTCATAACGAGGTCGAGGGTGCGGATCACTTTTTCCAGGAACGTCACATGGATACGCTGATGACCGATGTGACGGATTACGTGAAACGCCGCTTGACCGAGAACACACGCTGATGTCCGACACCATCAACACCCTTGCCGCCAAGTTGGCCGAGGACACGATGAAAGTCATGGATGAAACGGGCGAAGAGCGCTTTTTCGTCGAGGTTGGAGATGTGCTGGGTGCTGCCTCGCAATCCCTGGAGGAAGCGTTCCTGACCGAAATCCGCGTTCGCCTGGCCGAACGCAAAGCGCGCCAGTTCGTCATTCAGAAACTGACCGAGCATAGATCGAAACTGAAAGCGATCGAAAAGCAGTAGGAAAAGAAAAAAGGAGCCCTGAGAGCTCCTTTTTTAATCGCTCGGCGGGCGCTTAAACCAAAACCCCGATATACCGATCAACAAATTGGGCTGCATCAATGTCGACGGACCCCCCGTCTGCAAGCCACCCGAGCGCCACAATCAGAACCGAAACGATTATGACGGATTTTGCAAAAGTCGTCATCAACTCAAACTCGTTAAAAAAACACTAAAAACAATACAGTGGATAGCACGCATTTCGGTGGCGCGAATAGTAAGGTTTACCTGACCTTTGGTCATTTGCGGATCCAGAAGGTCTCGCATGGCGAACTGACAGCATCTGGCGCGAACGTTGCATTTGCGTCTCGATAGCTTGCGCCGCGCACTTCGGGCCTTTGATGATCTGGCTCGTTTGCCGATCACCGGTCTGTTTCAGGGCGCGGCAGCCTGCTGGCTGCCGGTTAGGGCTGGTATATTTCGCCGCGCCGCGCTATGCGCGCGTCAACTTCCCGTTCAAAGGCTGACCTCTCATGGACCTGCGCAATATCGCAATCATCGCTCACGTGGACCACGGCAAGACGACCCTGGTGGATGAGCTGCTCAAACAATCCGGAGCGTTCCGGGAAAATCAGGCCGTGGCGGAACGCGCCATGGACAGCAACGATCTGGAGCGCGAGCGTGGCATTACCATTCTCGCCAAAGCGACCAGCGTCGAGTGGAAAGACACGCGCATCAACATCGTCGACACCCCGGGCCACGCCGATTTCGGTGGTGAGGTTGAGCGGATTCTCAGCATGGTTGACGGCGTGGTCCTGCTGGTTGACGCCGCCGAAGGTCCAATGCCGCAGACCAAGTTTGTCACCTCCAAGGCGCTGGCACTGGGGCTGCGCCCGATCGTGGTGCTGAATAAGGTCGACAAACCCGATGCCGAGCCCGACCGCGCGCTGGATGAGTGCTTTGACCTTTTCGCCAACCTCGGCGCAGACGACGACCAGTTGGATTTCCCCGCCATGTATGCCTCGGGGCGCTCGGGCTGGGCCGATATGGAGCTGGATGGCCCGCGCAAGGACCTGACCGCCCTGTTCGACCTGATCGTCGATCACGTTCCCGCCCCCAAACAGATCGAAAAAAAGAACGAGCCGTTCCGCATGCTCGCCACGACGCTGGGCAGCGACCCGTTCATCGGTCGCATCCTGACCGGTCGTGTGGAAAGCGGCACGCTTAAAGCGGGCGACACCCTCAAGGCGCTCAGCCGGGACGGTTCGCTGATCGAGAACTTCCGCGCGTCGAAAATTCTGGCCTTCCGTGGTCTGGCGCAGCAACCCATCGACGTGGCCGAAGCGGGTGACATCGTGACCATCGCAGGCATGAGCAAAGCCACTGTAGCGGATTCGTTGGTCGCCCCGCAGGTCGACGAGGCCCTGCCCGCCCAGCCCATCGATCCGCCGACCATCACCGTCACCTTCGGCATCAACGACTCGCCCTTGGCCGGTCGGGACGGCAAAAAGGTTCAGTCCCGCGTGATCCGCGACCGGCTGATGAAAGAGGCCGAATCGAATGTCGCGATCCGCATCACCGACACCCCCGGTGGCGAAGCGTTCGAGGTCGCGGGGCGTGGCGAATTGCAGATGGGTGTCCTGATCGAGAATATGCGCCGGGAAGGCTTCGAACTGAGCATCTCGCGCCCGCAGGTTCTGTTCCGCGAAGAAGACGGCCAGCGCCTTGAGCCCATCGAAGAAGTCACCATCGACGTAGATGACGAGTATTCCGGCTCGGTGATCGAAAAGATAACCGGCGCCCGCAAAGGTGAACTGGCCGAGATGCGCCCCGCAGGCGCAGGCAAGACCCGCATTATTGCGCACGTGCCCTCGCGCGGCTTGATCGGCTATCACGGCGAATTCCTGACCGACACGCGCGGGACCGGTGTTCTAAACCGCGTGTTCCACGGATGGGCAGCGCACAAAGGCCCGATCCCTGGTCGTCGCGCCGGCGTTCTGATCTCGATGGAAAACGGTCAGGCCGTGGCCTACGCCCTATGGAACCTTGAAGAGCGCGGCCGCATGTTCGTGGGCCCGCAGGCCGATGTCTATCAGGGCATGGTGATCGGCGAGCACTCGCGCGACAACGACCTTGAGGTGAACCCACTGAAAGGCAAAAAGCTGACCAACGTGCGCGCCAGCGGTTCGGACGATGCGGTACGCCTGACGCCGCATATCCAGTTCTCACTGGAAGAAGCCATCGCCTATATCGACGATGACGAGCTGGTCGAGGTCACGCCAAACGCTATCCGCCTGCGCAAACGCTACCTCGATCCGCATGAACGCAAAAGGATGTCTAAATCCGCTTAGAAGGCGCAGTAATCTGGTTCACAGATTGGAAACAATGACCCAATCGTGGCAATTTTGCGTCATTTCTCGCATCCAAGAAATCCGGAAAGCTCAGCCGCAGGCTGGGCTTTCTTTTTGTTTTTTATTGCTTTTTCTGCAAGCAGTCGCATTTTCCGGATTTGAGCCACTTCCCCGCCCAGCAAAAAACGCGCAGAAAGATGCCCAATTTATGTTCAAACTGTGACGGCGGGGCGATATACGCAACGCAGTTAATGAGTACCAAGGAGAGGCGCCATGCGCATCAAGTCCACCCTGTTATCTTTTGTTTTTGTTTCTGCGACATTCCCCTTTCTCTCAACCGGCACCGCGCAAGCTTCGGAAATGTGCACCGTGAAAACGGCGCGGCAGTCAGTCTCTTCAACCACGCTGTGCGCTTGCGACATCGTGAGCTCGCAAATGTTGAGGTACATCCAGCGCCGCGCTGATTTTGAATCAATCCTGGAACAGACCTTTCTTGACTGCCCAGCTTTCGCTGCGCTGCTGACCGACCTTCCCACAGCCTCCGTTGGCGTTGCCCAGCAACGCTCTGGCGATGGTCCGGCAGATGAAAATCGTGGTAGCCCGAGCTCTAACGGCCCAAGTGGCAATGGTAGCCCTGGTGGCGGCAGTCCATCGGGTAGTGGTCCTGAAAAAGAATCTGAAAAGCAGACTGATACAAAGTCTGAAACGCAGACCGATACAAAGCCTGAAACAAACACTGAGACAAAGACCGAGACAAAGACCGAGACAAAGACTGAAACAAAGACCATCGGTCTAGTTCAGAAGTAGCCTTGCGATTTCGCGATCCCGAGTGCAATGATCACGCCCACAAAACAAAGAGAATGAGGGAAGTGCAAAGCGACTCTCATTCAATTGGTTGATTATCTAGGCGTCTGATACCAAGCAGTGCTTAGCTGCGACCGTATACACCAACCCACTTGCGCGGCTGATTTGGGTTCTGCATACGCAAAAAGAGATAACGGGTCTCTGACCAAGGTTTGATGCGGTTCGTCAAGTTGTCGAGAACCAAATCGCCCTGCTCAGAGCGATACACCAAGACCGCATGGGGGTTCCTACGTGAGTCCAAAACCGTTGCGATCAAAAGGCGACGCGGGTCGATTCCCGCATTCACAAGATCTCGTTTCTTAAGCAACGCAAAATCTTCACAATCTCCGCCACGCGAGGTGGGAAGCGCCCAGTGCTCTCGCATTCTGTATTGAGACTGGTCTGTCACCTCGCGCGTCGAGGCATTGACGCGTCGGTTGATCTGCTTGACCAGTTTCATCTCTTGAGCACCGGACATGGAAGCCACTGCTTTGTGCGCGCAAGCCCATGCGTATTGCCGGCACAACTGAACCGCACCAGATGGTGGGGGCGACGCAGCAACAACCGGAATGAATGCGCCATCGCGTGCTTCTGCGCTTGTAGCGAAGAACGCAGACCCACATAGCAGCAGAGACATCGCGCACGCACCGCCAAATCGAACGGCGCTGTTACCTGCGACCCTTAGCTTCGTGCTAATCCAATCCATCCCAGTCCCTCGAGCTCTGTTCAATCAAACCGATCAGCGTGGCTCAGAACCCTATCTGCTCACTGGAAAATATCCGTGAACAGCGGGTCGCACGCAATCTCATGTTGAAGCTGAGGGGGAAAAGCGGCGGAAATTCGTCATTTTTTGTGACGATTTCCGCGCAGGATCATGGCGCGGGCGTCACATTTGGCCCGATCTCCACTTTAAAATCGTGACGTAAGACTTTGTAATAATTTGACTTTGTGAGGCATAAAAGCCGGCCATACAGTCTAAGCGATAACACACATTCTCGTGATCGGTTTCAACGAGCTCGCGGAGATCCAGGTCCAAAGGTGATTCTCAATCAGTGATTTCAACGACGACCAGTTCTCGCTCGCTGGCCCCGCGTGCGTGATCCAGCGCCTTCTGATATTCGGCCGAGTGATAACACTCCACCGCCGCTTCCACCGATGGGAAACGCGCGACCACATTTCTTGGCCGCTCTTTGCCTTCCAGCTGGACATAGCGCGCGGCACGGGCGATGAACTCTCCGCCATGGGCCGCGATAGCAGGGCCCGCCAGCTCAGCATATTTTCCGTAGGCGTCCGCATCAGTTACCGTGACATGCGCGATCCAGAGTGCTGGCATCTTATCCTCCCAATACCTGCTCGGCAGCCTTGATGGCCGCATCTGCGTTCGAAGCATCCTTGCCACCACCCTGCGCCATGTCCGGTCGGCCGCCACCGCCCTTACCGCCGAGTTCCGCGACCGCCGCCTTGACCAGATCAACCGCGGACAGCTTTTCGATCAAATCCTGCGTCACACCAGCGGCCACTGCCGCCTTGCCGCCCGTGTCCGCGATCAGCAATACAGCCCCTGATCCCAGGCGGGTTTTGTGCTCGTCAATCAGCGCAGGTAAGTCTTTTCCGGATACACCGGTCAGAGATTGCGCGAAGAATGCAACACCGTTGACCTCGCGCGCATCGGCACCGCCGCCCGGTCCGGCACCCCCGGCCATGGCCAGATCGCGGCGCAGCTGGGCCACTTCGTTCTGCAGTGCCTTGCGTTCGTCCAGCAACGATTTCACACGCGCCACCACATCATCTGGCTGCGCTCTCAGCTCAAGCGCGATCGCACCCAAACGGTGATCCTGTGCAGACAGGTATTTGAACGCCTCATCCCCGGTCAGAGCTTCAATCCGCCGCACACCCGCACTGCTGGCGCTGTCGCCCAGCACGACAAACGTACCGATATCGCCGGTCTGACGCACATGCGTCCCGCCGCAAAGCTCGATCGACCACGTCTCGCCATCCTGCCCTTTGCCGGTCGGCGCCTTGCCCATAGAAACAACGCGCACCTCGTCACCGTATTTTTCGCCAAACAACGCCTGCGCCCCCAGTGCACGCGCGTCGTCCGGGGTCATGATGCGGGTTTCAACGGTTGAATTCTGGCGGATGAAATCGTTCACCTCCCGCTCAACCTTTTGGATTTCGCCCAAGGTCAGCGCCTTGGCGTGGCTGAAATCGAACCGCAGACGCTCGGCGGCATTGAGCGACCCACGCTGCGCCACATGGTCGCCAAGCGTTTCACGAAGCGCCTCATGCAGAAGGTGCGTGGCCGAGTGGTTTGCGCGGATCGCGGTACGACGGGTGTGATCAACAGCAAGCTCGACAGCATCGCCTTTGGACAGCATGCCCTGATCCACCACAATCTTATGCGCATAGACCTTCCCATCGGCGAATTTCTTGGTGTCTTCAACGCGTGAGACATGCGCGCGTTCGTCCAGACGGCGAATTTCGCCCGTGTCGCCAACCTGACCGCCGGCCTCGCCATAGAACGGCGTCTGGTTGACAACAGCCCACCCCGTGCCGCCCGTTTCGATCTTGTCCACCAGCGCACCGTCAACGACCAGCGCCGCAATCTGTCCCTCGGCCTGCTCTGTATCGTAGCCCAGAAAGTCAGTGGCCCCGGCGGTATCAAGCACATCGAACCAAACAGCCTGGTCAGCGGATTCGCCAGACCCCGCCCATGCGGCACGGGCCTTGGCCTTTTGCTCGGCCATCGCAGCATCGAATCCATCGGTGTCGACGGTCAGCCCCTTCTCTCGCAGGGCATCTTGCGTCAGGTCCAACGGGAAACCATAGGTGTCATACAGCTTGAACGCCGCATCGCCGGGCAATGCCGCGCCTTTTGGCAGTCCAGCCACCTCATCGTCGAGCAGTTTGAGTCCACGGTCGAGCGTTTGCTTGAACCGCGTCTCTTCCAACAGCAATGTCTCTTCGATCAGCGGTTGGGCCTGCCCCAGTTCCGAGTACTGAGCCCCCATCAATCGCACCAGCGTCGGCACCAGCTGGTGCATCACCGGGTCCTTCGCGCCCAGCAGATGCGCATGGCGCATCGCGCGTCGCATGATCCGGCGCAGAACATATCCACGCCCATCATTGCTGGGCATGACACCATCCGCGATCAGGAAGGATGTCGAGCGCAAGTGATCCGCGATCACGCGATGATGCACGTTCTGATCGCCGTAAGGATCGACGCCTGTCGCCTCAGCCGATGCCTCGATCAGTGTTTTGAACAGATCGGTATCGTAATTGTCATGGCTGCCCTGCAGCAGCGCGCCGATCCGCTCCAGCCCCATGCCGGTATCGATCGACTGCATGTCGAGTTCCACCATCGAGCCGTCCTCGAACTGCTCGTTCTGCATGAAAACGATGTTCCAGATTTCGATGAACCGGTCGCCATCTTCCTCGGCTGAACCCGGAGGGCCGCCCCAGATATGATCGCCGTGATCGTAGAAAATCTCGGTACAGGGACCGCAAGGACCGGTCGGGCCCATCTGCCAGAAGTTGTCATTGGTGGCGATGCGGATGATCCTGTCTTCGGGAACGCCGACCTTTTTCCAGATCTCGAACGCCTCATCATCCGTATGGTAAACGGTGGTCAACAGGCGGTTCTTGTCGATCCCGAATTCCTTGGTGATCAACTCCCAGGCGAACGGGATGGCATCATGCTTGAAATAGTCCCCGAACGAGAAATTTCCCAGCATTTCAAAGAATGTATGATGGCGTGCGGTGTAGCCCACATTGTCCAGATCGTTGTGCTTGCCCCCTGCCCGCACGCATTTTTGCGCAGTTGTGGCGCGGCTGTAGTCGCGCGTTTCAACGCCGGTGAACAGGTTCTTGAACTGCACCATGCCCGAGTTCACGAACATCAGCGTCGGGTCATTACGCGGCACCAGCGGGCTGGACGCGACCACCTCGTGCCCCTGCTTGGCGAAATAGTTCAGAAAGGTTGATCGAATATCGTTCAGCGTGGGCATTGGGGCTCTCTCGGCGCGCAATCATCTTGTTCGCTCATGGGTTTATCCCTGTCCCAAAGGATAGTCCACAGGATAGAGGGGCCGCCCTTGGGATAAGCAACTATCTCACGGCATCGTAGGTGCCTGAAACGAAACAAGGCGGCCCTGATGGACCGCCCTGTTCCAGATATTCTCAGCACCATCGGGGTGCCGGGGGATTTCTGCTGTTCCCGTCAGCGACTGTCTCAAGCCTCGAGGATATCATCCTCTTCCGCTTGTGGTGGCATGTCGAAATCCAAGCCATGCGCAGCGCGAATCTTATCTTCGATCTCGAACGCGACGCGACCATTGTCACGCAGGTATTGCTTTGCGTTCTCGCGTCCCTGCCCGATCCGTTCATCACCATAGCTGAACCACGAACCCGACTTCTCGACCACACCGGCCTTTACGCCCAGATCCAGCAGTTCACCCATCTTGCTGATGCCTTCGCCATACATGATGTCGAATTCCACCTGCTTGAACGGCGGTGCCACCTTGTTCTTGACGACCTTCACACGGGTCTGGTTGCCAACCACTTCATCCCGATCCTTGATCGCCCCGATACGACGGATATCCAGCCGGACCGAGCTGTAGAATTTCAGCGCGTTACCGCCTGTTGTGGTCTCGGGGCTGCCAAACATCACGCCGATCTTCATCCTGATCTGGTTGATGAAGATCACCATACAGTTCGAGCGGCTGATCGAACCCGTCAGCTTGCGCATCGCCTGGCTCATAAGACGCGCCTGAACGCCGACATTGCTGTCGCCCATGTCGCCCTCAAGCTCGGATTTCGGCGTTAGTGCTGCCACCGAGTCGACCACGACCATGTTCACCGCGCCCGAGCGCACCAGAGTATCAGTAATCTCCAACGCCTGTTCACCGGTATCGGGCTGTGAGATCAGCAACTCGTCCAGATCAACGCCCAGCTTGCGCGCATATTGCGGGTCCAGCGCATGTTCCGCGTCAACGAACGCGCAAACACCACCGCGTTTCTGCTGTTCCGCAATACAATGCAGCGTCAGCGTGGTTTTACCCGAGCTTTCAGGCCCGTAAATCTCAACAATCCGCCCCATTGGCAGACCGCCGATTCCCAGCGCGATGTCCAGCCCGAGCGATCCGGTCGAGCTAGCCTCGATATCCTGCTTGGAATCCTCGCCCAGCTTCATGATCGAGCCTTTGCCGAACTGTCGTTCGATCTGGGCCAAAGCGCTGTCGAGCGCCTTTTGCTTGTCTGCGTTTTTCTTGTCGCTCATTGTCAGAAGATCCGCCATTGTCCTGTCACTATCCCTTTTGTCACACCCTTTGACGGGCGGCAATCGCTGCTTTGTTCGCCTCTTGTTCCTTATGGGACCAAAAAGAGAACATTTCAACTAAAACTTACGAAACCCACTGTTGAGCAATTGTGTTAAAGAGTCGTTTACGACAATCTGCGACACGAAAAGCGTTGAAGAGAAAAGAGAAATGCTGGTTTTTTACAAAGAGCGTCTTGCGCTGTTGTCTGTGCCCAAAACCGGTAGTACCGCCTATCAGGAAGCCCTGCGCGACCGGGCTGATATCGTAATTTCCGGTCCGACAGACCTGAAACATGCAAACCTGCGTCGCTATGACAGGTTCTTTCAGTCCATGTTCCGCAAAATCTTCGACACCGAGATGGAGGTGATGGCTGTCATACGCGAACCCATAGACTGGCTGGGCAGTTGGTATCGATACCGCTCGCGGCCGGAACGGCAGGGGCATGCGCATGCCACCCATGCGCTGAGTTTCGACGATTTTCTGAACGCCTATATGGCGTCCCCAACCGCGCCCTTTGCAGATGTCGGATCCCAGAGTGACTTTCTGCGCCCGCGCAAAACCGGCGCTGACGTTGATCACTTGTTCAAATACGAAAACCAGGACGCGATACGGTCTTTTTTGCAGGATCGTCTGAACTGCGATATCCACCTGGACCGCACAAATGTCTCACCGGAACGGCCTTTGGACCTTGCTGCAGAGACCGAACGGCGATTCCGCGAAAGACATGCCGCCGAATTCGCACTGTATCAGGCGGCGCGCTAGCTCAATTGCTGATAAACCGCTTCGGTCAGTTGCGTCAGTGAGAACGGCTTGGGCAGGAAAGCGGAATTCTCAAGCTCTGGGCCGGACTCACTGAAAGCACCTTCTGTATAGCCTGACATGAACACCACCCGCACATCAGGGCGCGTCTCACGCGCCTGACGGACCCAACTTGGGCCATCCATACCGGGCATGACCACATCAGTCACGAAGACATCGACAGACAAATCCGTGTCTTCAAGCAGGCGCAAGGCCTCCTCGGCCGAGGCCGCCTCGAGCACGGTGTATCCTTTCAGCCGCAGCGCGCGTGTTGCAAACGCGCGTACCGGCGCTTCGTCTTCGACAAGCAGAACCACGCCCTCACCCTGACGCGCAATCGGCTCTTCCAGAGCGACGGGTGCCGCAGGTTCTTCGCTGACGATCAGCGTGCTGACGGGTAATAGGACCATGAATTCTGTCCCCTTACCCAGCACGCTGTCGACAAAAATGAAACCGCCGGTCTGCTTCACGATTCCATAGACGGTGGACAGGCCCAGCCCCGTGCCTTCACCCGTGCGCTTGGTGGTATAGAACGGCTCGAACACCTTTTGCAGCTTGTCTGTAGGTATGCCGATGCCGCTGTCGATCACCTTCACCGTAACATATTCGCCGGGCTGTACCGTTGCCCGGTCGCGGGTGAAGGGCCGATCCAGGGACAGCACCTCGGTCTCGATCCGGATCTCGCCACCCTCGGGCATCGCGTCGCGGGCGTTGACCACGAGGTTCATCAAAACCTGCTCAAGCTGACGCTTGTCGGCGCATACCGGTTTAAGGACGGGATCGTGGCTGAGGGTCAGGCGCACCTTCTCACCGACCAGACGGTTCAGCAGATGAATCAAATCCGAGATCGTATCCCGCAGGTCCAGAGTCTGGGGCCGCAACGTCTGCTTGCGCGAGAACGCAAGCAACTGGCTGACCAGAGCCGCCGCGCGGTTAGCGTTCTGATTGATCTGCACAAGGTCCCCATAATCCGGATCGTTTTGATCATGGCGCAGCAGCAGCAAATCGCAGTGACCCGAAATCGCGGTCAGAAGATTGTTGAAATCATGCGCAACCCCACCTGCAAGCTGGCCCACCGCCTGCATTTTTTGACCCTGAACAAACTGCGCCTCAAGTGTCTTCAGCTCCGTTGCATCGTTGAGCACAGCAATCAGTGCTGCCTGGCCCTCGCGCTGGATACGCGACAGAGTGACCTGTACGAACACGTCTTGATCCCGGCGCGTCAGGCGCAGAAATTCCGAACGCGGCGTGGCGTTCAGTTCCAGCGCGCGGCTCAGCCAGTCGCGGATCGGATAGCCAAGCCCCTGCATCATAGTCTCGATATTGGTAACCCCGGGTTCGACGTCTCCGATCAGTTGCTCTGCCAATCGGTTAGCTTCCAGAATTTCTCCGTCGGCGGAAAGCCGCATGACCGGAACAGGAAGCTCGGCGACCGTCGCCGGATCAAGATCGGCAGTAGCGACATCAACCGGCGTCAACAGGATATCCCGGACCGTGTCGCTTTCCCGCAAGGTCGAAAGAATCACCGATCTTTGCCCCTCTGGGGTCAGCAACTGATGGACGCCAGGCTGCGCACCGGGTGATAGCACCTGGCCAATGGTCACGGGGCTGCGGCCAAGAAGGCGTATCGCTGCGTCGTTTGCCCCCAACACCACATCGTCGCAACCAACCGTCAGGACCGGAGCCTGAATGTCCCGAGCACGGCACGCTGGTTGCGGCCCAAAGCGCCAGCAAAAGCAATCGTCATCCAGCCGCGTCACCGCGACCGAGATCGTCTGACCACGCGTGACAATATCGCGTTCGGCCCTTCCCCGTGTCCTGGCCTGCGCCTGGAGACTGGTCAAAACCGCAGCCGGGGTCGCGAATCTGGACCGCAGGCATATGTCGAGACGTCCGCCAATGGTCGCTTTCAGGCAGGATCGTGCGCGCAGATTGGCATTCAGGATGCGGCCACTTGCGGTGGCGATCAGGCTGGATGTGGTCTGATGATCAAGATAAGCCGAGATGTAAGCCAGCGCTTGCTGGCTGGCCCGGTTCTGGTGCCATTTGCGCCCAAGGTCAAAGAGAACAACAACCAGCGACGACAAACCCGCGGTCAGGGTCATTACGCTCCACGGAGCTGGAACCAGACCAAGCCCGGCAGGCAGGCACAAAATCAGAGCGATCACCCCAAGTGAGACAGAACGCCAGTGTACACCACCCCAACGCCCCGCAGCGTCAGGAAAGGACTGAGAAATTTCGGACATAAACAGCTCGTGTTAAGTCAATTTTTGACCAATATCGGCCTGCAATGGTTAACCACCGCTTAACAAGTTCACGGCTTAAACTGCTTATGGTTGATTTTTCAAATTCACGCTCTCGTCAAGTGAGCTGTGTAAAATCCATCGGTACCGTGTGAAACCAGCCACGATTTGCGCAACCCGCAAACCCAGTCCGGATGGTTGTGCAAAAACGCATCGACAACAGCGTCATTCTCGGTCGTCAGCATCGAGCATGTCGCATATGCCAGCACCCCACCCGTTGCCACAAACGGCACAACATCGGACAGGATCCGGGCCTGAAGGTCTGTCAGTTCCTGCAAACGCTCGGGTGTTAGCGCCCATTTTCCAGCGGGTGCGCGGCGCCAAGAACCGCTTCCCGAACAGGGCACGTCGGTCAAAACAATGTCAAATGGTGCTTGCTTAGCCAATTGCCCGGACGACAGGAGCGTGACATTGACCCCCGCACGCTGCGCACGCGCCGGAAGATCACGCATCCGCGCCGGACTGGCATCATGGGCGAACACCTGAACACCCTCTGCGGCCAACGCCAGGCTTTTGCCGCCTCCGCCCGCGCAGTAGTCCAGAACACGCAGGCCTGCGTGCAGATCAAGCGCTGCAGTCACGGCCTGACTTGCAGCATCCTGCAGTTCGACAAGCCCGGTTTTATAAGCCGTACTTTGGGCAACCCCGCGCTCACCTTCTGTCACCTCAAGCGCGGTCTTGCAGGCTCTATGCGGGGCCGTCGCTATTCCGTCCTCAGCCAGCCGAAGCGCCGCTGCTGTCCTGTCACCTTTTGCGCGGTTGACGCGCAAATGCACGGGTGCGCGTGTCTGCAAAGCCCGAGCTGCCTGCTCGGTTTCTTCTGCCAATGACCCTTTGAACGTAGGCCAGAGCCATTCTGGAATATCAAGGCGCTCGGCATCACTGGCAAAAGGGCGCGCCTGCTCTGAGGACGCGATGGGCGCTGGTGCGAACTTGTTGCCCGTGAACACGGCAGAGGGATCGCCGGATTCTGCACGGATTGCTCCGATCATCAGCCCGCGCCCGGTTTCCGCCCCGCCGAGCGCCGCGAAGGATCGTTTGCAACGCAGGGCGCCAAACACATGGTCCCGGATCGCCGCACGATCTTTTGACCCGGCGAACCGGCTGCGCCGGGCCCAGCCGGTCAGGGCTTTTTCAACCGCGACGCCCGAGAGAATCTCGTCGAGAATCTCAATTGAGGCCTGAACGCGCGCTGCCGGGGTCATTACCGTTTCGAATCCCGAAGATCACATCACACGATAGTTCGGGCTTTCGCGGGTGATCTGGACGTCATGCACATGGCTTTCCTTCAGTCCCGCGCCGGTGATCTTGACGAAATTGCAGTTCTTACGCATCTCATCAACGGTTGCACATCCGGTATAGCCCATCGCCGCGCGCAGGCCTCCGACCAGTTGGTGCACCACAGCGCTGGCCGAGCCCTTATAGGGCACCTGCCCCTCGATCCCTTCGGGCACCAGCTTGTCGTTGGCTGCGTCCTTCTGGAAATACCGATCCGCCGAACCACGCGCCATCGCACCCAGACTGCCCATGCCGCGATAGGATTTGAACGAGCGGCCTTGGTACAGAATGACCTCGCCCGGGCTTTCATCCGTGCCTGCGATCATCGAGCCGACCATGGCGCAGGACGCCCCTGCCGCAATCGCTTTGGCGAAGTCGCCAGAGAACTTGATACCGCCATCCGCGATGACCGGAATATCACCCGCCGCCGCTGCACAATCCATGATCGCCGTCAGCTGAGGCACTCCGACCCCGGCCACCATCCGCGTGGTACAGATCGAACCCGGCCCGATGCCCACCTTGATCGCATCGGCACCCGCATCAATCAGCGCCTTGGTTGCCTCGCCCGTGGCGACGTTCCCGGCGATGATCTGAACCTCGTTCGACAGCGTCTTGACCCGGCGGACCGCATCCAGCACCCCTTGCGAATGACCATGCGCGGTGTCGACGACGATGATATCGACGCCCGAATCCACAAGCTGCTCAGACCGTTCAAACCCGGCATCGCCCACCGAAGTTGCCGCCGCCACCCGCAGGCGACCCAGACGGTCCTTGCAGGCGGTTGGGTTCAGCACAGCCTGTTCGGTGTCTTTCAAAGTCAGCAGGCCGGTCAGCTTACCGCCGCCGTCAACGACCAGCAGTTTTTCGATGCGCCGGGCGCGCATAAGGCTTTTGGCCTCTTCCAAATCAGCAGGTTCCTGCAGCATCGCCAGATTGTCCGAGGTCATCATCGCCTTAATCGGCGTATCGTCCGAGGTCGCAAAACGCATATCCCGATTGGTCACAATGCCCACGACCCGGCCGCTTTCATCAACAACGGGAAAACCGGTGAAATTGTACCGTTCCACGAGCGCCTGCGCATCGGCCAGCGTTTGATCCGCGCGCAAGGTCACGGGGTTATACACGATACCGGATTCAAAGCGCTTCACGCGGCGCACTTCGCGGGCCTGTTCCTCGACCGAAAGGTTCTTGTGCACCACGCCGATGCCCCCGGCCTGCGCCATAGCAATGGCCATGCGTGCCTCGGTCACCGTGTCCATCGCTGAACTCAGCAGAGGGATATTCATGGTGATCTCACGCGTCACGCGCGTGGTCGTATCCGCGGTTGCCGGCAGCACAGAAGATGCGCCCGGAACAAGAAGAACGTCGTCGAAGGTGAGTGCCTCACGAATCTGCATCTGATAACCCCATGCAAAAGCCCGTTTGACGGTGACCCTATTACATGGATTTCACCCAAGGGAAAGCCCTGAACCAAGTTGTTTTTCCGTGTTGGGCTTTACCAAGCCCGAAAACGACGCAAGCTGTGCAAAACGTGCCGCTGAATGCCCTTTCCCTTTGCGCGCAAACGCATATCTTCCGCCGCATACGCGCGAATACAAAGGCAGGCCTTTCATGACCACCGATCCTCTTGTCGTCTTCACCCCCTCCGGCAAACGCGGGCACTTCCCCGTCGGCACGCCGATTCTGACCGCTGCCCGTCAGCTGGGCGTCGATCTGGATTCGGTCTGTGGAGGGCGCGGGATTTGCTCGAAATGCCAGATCACCCCAAGCTATGGCGAGTTTCCCAAGCACGGCGTGACCGTTTCCGAGGACGCGCTGAGCGAGTGGAACGCGGTCGAGCAGCGCTATGACGACAAACGCGGGCTGAAACCGGGGCGGCGCTTGGGCTGTCAGGCGTCGGTTCAGGGCGATGTAGTGATCGACGTGCCGCCCGAAAGCCAGGTGCACCGCCAAGTCGTCCGCAAAGCCGCCGCTGCGCGCGATCACCATGGATCCGGCCACACGGCTGTATTTCGTGGTGGTGGAAGAACCCGATATGCATTCCCCCACCGGCGATCTGGAACGGCTGGAACGTGCCCTGCGCGAACAGTGGAAGATCGACGCCGTGACTGCCGACCTGTCGCTGATGTCCAAACTGCAACCCGCTCTGCGCAAAGGGAAATGGGAGGTCACCGTGGCCGTGCACAAAGGCCACAAGGACAAAATCGCCCGCATCGTCGAAATCTGGCCCGGTTTGCACGAACAGGGGCTGTACGGTCTGGCCATCGACCTCGGCTCGACCACAATCGCCGCGCACCTGACCGATCTGGAAACCGGCGAGGTGAAGGCGTCCTCGGGGCTGATGAACCCGCAGATCCGCTTTGGCGAAGACCTGATGAGCCGCGTGTCCTACGCCATGATGAACCCCGGCGGTGATGCCGAGATGACCAAAGCGGTGCGCGAGGCGATCAACGATCTGACCACCTCGATCGCCGATGAGGCCGGGATTGATGCAGCCCTGATCGTGGAAACGGTGTTCGTCTGCAACCCGGTCATGCACCACCTGCTGCTGGGTCTGGACCCGGTCGAACTGGGTCAGGCGCCCTTCGCACTCGCCACTTCTGAGAGCATGTCCCTGCCCGCGCGTGAGATGGACCTGACCACCATGAACCCCCGCGCGCAGGTCTATATCCTGCCCTGCATCGCGGGCCATGTGGGCGCAGATTGCGCCGCCGTCGCGCTGTCCGAAGAACCCGGCAAGTCCGAAGACCTCGTGCTGATCGTCGATGTGGGCACAAACGCCGAAATCCTGCTGGGCAACACCCAGCGCGTTCTGGCCTGTTCCTCGCCCACAGGTCCCGCCTTCGAGGGCGCGCAGATCAGTTCGGGCCAGCGCGCTGCCCCCGGCGCGATCGAACGGATCGAGATTGATCCCGTTACCAAAGAACCCCGCTTCCGCATCATCGGATCCGAGAAATGGTCCGATGAGGAAGGTTTTGATCAGGACATCGCCACCACCGGAATCACAGGCATCTGTGGCTCGGGCATCATCGAAGCCGTGGCCGAAATGCGCATCGCCGGGTTGCTGGATGAAAGCGGCCTGATCGGATCAGCCGAGCAGACCGGCACCCCGCGCTGCGTGCCCGAAGGCCGTACCCATGCCTATCTGATCCACGACGCCAGCGCCGAAGGCGGTCCGCGCATCACCGTCACCCAAGGCGATATCCGCGCGATCCAACTGGCGAAATCAGCGCTCTACGCCGGTGCGCGCCTGCTGATGGACGAGATGGAAGTCGACCGTGTGGATCGCGTCGTTCTGGCCGGAGCTTTCGGAGCGCACATCTCGACCAAGCACGCGATGGTTCTGGGCATGATCCCCGACGCACCGCTGGACAAGGTCTCAAGCGCAGGCAACGCCGCAGGCACCGGCGCGCGGATTGCGCTGTGCAATATCGGTGCGCGAGCCGAGATCGAGCGTGTCGTGCGCGAGATCACCAAGGTGGAAACTGCAATTGAGCCGAAGTTTCAGGAACACTTCGTTGCAGCGAACGCTATCCCGCACAAGACCGATCCGTTTCCGGAACTGGCCTCGGTGGTCACCCTGCCCGCGCCGTCCTTCAACACCGGTGGAGGCGACGCCGAAAACACTGGCCGCCGCCGCCGCAGAAGGTCATAGTCGCCTCATCCACAGGAGGCGGACATGACAGAAAACGAGGAACAGGCGGAATTCTGGGGTAGGTCCGAGCAAGGCGCCAAGTGGCTGACTTTTGAAGATCAGCTCGATCACGCCTTTGCGCCTGTTCTCGATCTGGTTCTGAACCGGGCTGCGCTGTCGTCGGGCATGCGGGTTCTGGATATCGGTTGTGGCACCGGCGTCAGCGCGATGGCCGCCGCCCGTGCTGTTGGGGCCGAGGGGCACGTATTGGCCGCCGACATATCGCAGCCTTTTCTGGAACGCGCGGCTGAACGCGCCGAAAGGCATGGGATTCAGAACATCACTTTTCAGCAGGCGGATGCTCAGACCTATGCGTTTGAACCAGATCGGATGGATGCCGCGATCTCTCGGTTCGGGGTCATGTTCTTCAACGACTCGGTCGCAGCATTCCGCAACATCGCTTCGGCCCTGAAACCAGGGGGGCAAATGACCTTTGCCTCTTGGGGTCCGCTGGACGTCAACCCGTGGTTCAAGATACCCCATGTCGCCGCCGTTCAGCGAATGGGGCAACCGCCCCGAGTGGATCGCTATGCGCCCGGGCCTCTGGCCTTCCACGATCTGGACCACGTCAAAGGCCTTTTGACACAGGCGGGGTTGTCCGACGTGACCGGCGAAGCGGTCGCGATAAACCTCACAGGTTTTGGCGGCGTTGAAAGCACGGCGAACCTTGTGACGCGTGTCGGCCCCGCAGGCCGCGTAGTCGCGCATTTCGAGGGGGATGAAACCGATACGATGGCCATTCAAAAGGCAGTCGCGACCGAGTTCCAGCAGTATCAATCGCGTTCGGATGTCCTGATTCCGGCGACGATCAACTTGTATCAGGCCCGACGTGCAGGGTGATTGGAGCGGGTAGCGGGAATCGAACCCGCGCGTTCAGCTTGGGAAGCTGACAGGCTACCATTACATCATACCCGCCGCAGGGCTCTGGATAGCATTGCGGGTTTCCGGAACACAAGCCGCAACCCGCAGGGCCTGCGAAGAAATTCCCAACAAAAAAGGCCGGACGCGAGGCCCGGCCTTTCTGTTCAGATCGCCTGAGGATCAAGCGCGGCGGCGACGGCCACCACCGCGACGGCCACCTGCGCCACCTGCGGCGCCAGCCTCATCAGGTGCTTTGTTGAACTTGATCCACGCCCCGCCATGCGGGTCGTTGTTGGTCAGCAGGTTGGCGGCGCGGATCGCCTCCATTTCCTTACCGGCGCGCGGCAGGGTCGAGCCCAGACCGAACAGCTGGCAGAAGGTTTCGTCATCCATATCCGCAGGCAGAACGATGCCTTTTGCCTCAACTTCGGCCTTTTTCTCCGCCAGTTTCTTGGGACCAACCGGCAGGGCAACAGGGTTCATGATCGCCGAGGTCATACCCGCGCCCATCGCCATCGGCAGGAACGCGTTGTTGATACCATGACGGTTGGGCAGACCGAACGAGATGTTCGACGCGCCACAGGTGGTGTTCACACCCAGTTCCTCGCGCAGGCGACGGACCAGAGCGAAAACCTGATTGCCAGCGGTTGCCATCGCACCGATGGGCATCACAAGCGGGTCAACCACGATGTCATGCGCGGGGATACCGAAATCGGCTGCGCGCTCAACGATCTTCTTGGCCACGTCGAAACGGACATCGGGGTCTTCCGAGATGCCGGTGTCATCGTTCGAAATCGCAACGACCGGAACATTGTATTTCTTGACCAGCGGCAGAACCAGCTCCAGGCGATCCTCTTCACCGGTGACCGAGTTCAGCAGCGGACGACCTTCAGCCGCCTCAAGACCGGCCTCCAGCGCACCCGGAACCGACGAGTCGATGCACAGCGGTACATCAACCAGACCCTGCACCAGTTCGACGATCTTGGTCATCAGCGGCGGCTCGGTCTCGTTCGGGTTAGGGTTCGAGTTGTAGACAACGCCCGCGTTGATATCCAGAACGGTGGCCCCGGCGGCGACCTGAGCGATGGCGTCTTTCTCGACGGTCGAGAAATCGCCTGCTTCCAGCTCGGCAGCCAGCTTTTTGCGGCCGGTGGGGTTGATCCGCTCACCGATCACGCAGAACGGTTCGTCAAAGCCCAGAACGGCGGTTTTTGTTTTTGATTCGACGACTGTACGGGTCATGTCGGGTCCTTAGGAGTTTGCAGGCTTTGCCGAAGCGCCGCCGTTTTCGATCGCCCAGTTGGCGTTGGTCTTGATACCACCCAGCGGGAAGAAGTGCACGTTGGTGATGTTGAAATCGGGGTTCGCCGCCTTGTGCGCGGCCAGTTCGGTCAGAACGTCGGTGGGTTCGTATGGCAGCAGCAGCTTGGACACATCCATGGCGCGCTTTTGCAGAACCTTCAGCGACGGGCCAACGCCACAGGCGATCGCGAACTTGATCAGCGTCTGCAGCTTGGCCGGACCCGCGATACCGATGTGGATCGGCAAGTCGATACCGGCCTCTTTCAGGCTATCAGCCCAGGCGATGATCGGCTTGGCATCAAAGGCGAACTGAGTGGCCAGTGCCATTTCAGCGTCGGTCGTTTCGCTGAACTTCTGCTTCCAGCGCAGGGCGTCATCGACATTCTTGGTCGAGCCGTCCGGGTCGATGTCCTTGTTGCCTTCGGGGTGACCGGCAACGTGCAGGCGCTTGAAGCCCGCCTTATCGAACAGACCGCTTTCCAGCAACTGCATCGAGCTGTGGAAGTCGCCATGGGGCTTCTCAACACCACCGGCCAGCAGCAGAGCCTGCTCGACACCTGCTTCGCCCTGATACATCGAAATCCAGTTCTCCAGCGTCGCGGCATCCTTGATGATGCGCGCGGGAAAGTGCGGCATGACCGGATAACCTTCGGCGGCAATGCGCTTGGCGGTCTTGACCATATCCTCGATGGGCGTGCCCTCGATATGGGCGATGTAGACGCGGGTGCCTTCGGGCAGCAGCGCGCGGAAATCCTCGACCTTTTCGGCGGTGCGGGGCATCACCTCGATCGAATAGCCCTGCAGGAAGGCTTCGACAGTCGGGTTCACCGGGGCCTTCGCGGCCGCATCACGTTTCTTGAAGTTCAGCAAAGCCATCGCGGCCTCCCATAAAGATTTCGGGCTCATGCCCAACCGTCATTTGCGATCAGCGCCTTGATACGGTCCTGATCATATTCCGTTTCCAGACGCGCGGCCTCGGCCTCGGCAATCTCGGACGGGTCGCCGTCAACTGCAAAGGGTTCAGCCTTGCGCCATTCAGCCAGATAAGCGTCGCTGTCCTTGGCATTCACCTTCATGGCAGCCCGGTCGATCGCCTGTTCGAACCGTTCTTCCAACTGCCGCTTTGCGCCACGACGGCCTTTGCCGACGATGACTTGGGCGGGAATGTCGCGCCAATATACGATGGTGACGTCGGGCATCGCTTTTGATTCCTCCTGACCAGATGGACCGGTTCTAAACTTCTATGTGGGCACGGGTCGGTCGGTTTTCGACACACGGCGCATTTGCAGCGACGTTTTTGCCCACGATGGGATACCGAGGGTATATCGGGGATTTCACCTGTCCGCCCATCAAAATTCTCATGACTTTAATGAGTGGCTTGCGTGATCGAACGGCGCGACCTATGGTCAGGATAACTCGAAAATCGGAGGGCGTTTCAGATGGCGCCCAAGCGTCCCAAAGGTGCGGGCGCGTTCCCGAAAGCGGTCGAAAGCCCCGCGCCGGCAAAACCCGATCCGGATGCACTCTATGCGGCACTGGATTTGGGGACAAATAGTTGCCGCATGTTGATCGCCCAGCCCAAGGGCAGCGGGTTCCATGTGGTAGACAGCTTCTCGAAGTCCGTGCAGTTGGGCGCGGGTTTGGAGCGTACCGGGCGTCTGTCACGGGCGTCGATGTCACGTACCGTTCAGGCGCTGCGAATCTGCCAGCAAAAGCTGAAACGCAACAAGGTCAGGCGAATGCGTCTGATCGCGACCGAGGCCTGTCGCCGCGCCAAGAACGCGCGGGATTTCATCCGTCAGGTGAGGCGCGAAACCGGTCTGACGCTGGAAATCATCCAACCCGAAGAAGAGGCCCGCCTGGCCGTTATCTCTTGCGCGCCACTGGTGTCCACCAAGACCGAGCAATTGCTGGTCGTCGATATCGGCGGCGGCTCGACCGAGCTGGTATGGATCGACATCTCATCAGTGCCGCGTCGGGATCGCCCGGCGGCGATCATGCGATTGCACAACGGGTTTCACACCGCCGAAAGCCCCTTCCCCGCCGCCAAGGTGGTGGACTGGATCAGTGTGCCGTTGGGCGTTGCCACCTTGCGCGATCAGTTCAATGACGTCGAAGACGACGCCGCACGCTTTGCCCTGATGAGCTGGTTCTTTGAAGAGAACCTTGCAGATTTCGCACCTTACAAGGACGAACAGGCGCGCGAAGGGTTTCAGATCGTGGGCACCAGTGGAACCGTGACAACCGTCGCGGCCTCGCATCTGGGGCTGAAGCGCTATGACCGGACCAAAGTGGACGGGTTGCGCATGACCAGCGATCAGATTGACAAAGTGATACGCGGCTATCTAGAACTCGGCCCTCAGGGTCGGCGGCGCGATCCCCGGATCGGGGATGACCGGCAGGCCCTGATCATGTCCGGCTCGGCCATTTTGCAGGCGCTGCTCAGATGCTGGCCCACCGACCGCCTTTCCGTGGCGGACCGGGGTCTGCGCGAGGGTCTGCTTTATGCGCAGATGAGCGCGGACGGCGTATTGGAAGACGGACCGTTCTGATGGCGAAGACACCTACCGGAAAAGGCAACTCAGGCCGCGGACAGCGCGATCTGAAAGTCAAAGTCAAGACTGCACGCGGGCGCAAGCTCAGCTCGACCCGCTGGCTTGAGCGGCAGCTGAACGACCCATACGTCAAACGCGCCCAGTCCGAAGGCTACCGGGGGCGGGCCGCGTTCAAGATACTGGAGCTGGACGACAAATTCCGCTTTCTGGTGCCGGGCGCGCGCGTGGTTGATCTGGGGTGCGCCCCGGGTGGCTGGCTGCAGGTCGCTGTTCAGCGCGTCAATGCGCTGGGTGAAAAAGCGGCAAGCGCATCGGCACCGTTCTGGGTGTGGACCTGCAAGAGGTCGAACCGGTCGCGGGTGCCACGGCGCATGTGCTGGATTTCATGGAGGATGACGCCGATCAAAAGGTCAAGGACTGGCTGGGCGGCAAGGCTGACGTGGTCATGTCGGACATGGCCGCCGCCTCATCGGGCCACAAACAGACCGACCACCTGCGGATCATGGCGCTGTGTGAAACAGCCGCCTACTTTGCGTTCGATGTCCTAGAAGAAGGCGGCACGTTTGTTGCCAAGGTGCTCGCAGGTGGGGCCGAGGGTGATCTGCAAAAGCTGTTGAAACAGAAGTTCACCAAAGTGGCCAATGTCAAACCACCTGCATCCCGTTCGGACAGTTCCGAGAAATTTGTGGTTGCCACCGGGTTCCGCGGCTGAACATCAGTCGAGATCGATCCTGCCCTGCGCCAGACGCTGCGTACGCAGCGAAGCGACCGCGATGCCCTGCAGCAACAGCGCTTCTCCGTGGTTGATGTCCGCTGGTTTACGCATGCGCAATTCCTGAATCCGCTGATCCAGCGTCGTCTTTTGTGCACCGGTCAACGGCGGCGCAACGGTTCCGGGGCGGTCTGGCATGGCTCAACCTTTCGGCTTGGTTTGTGCCTAATACTTACCGGGACAATATGCCCGGATCGTGGCCGAAATCGGTCTGTTCGATGCCACAGACCATCGGCAGGACACGCCGCGCCAGAATGCGCTGCGATCGCAAATGGCACTTTTTCTTGGCAATGCGTGCAAACCTAGTCGGTCGGAAACGGACGACGCTTCTCAACGTTGTTGAGGCATAAGGGACAGCGCTCTTGTCATTGCGCAGCGTTTCGCAGGTCGATCAGCGCCCCATTATACTCTGCACCAAGGATCAGCATGGCAGAGCAGAGATAGAGGAAGATCAACGCCGCCATCGCGCCCGCAAGCCCGGCATAGGTCGCACTATAAGTGGCGAACTGTGCGATATAGACCGAAAACCCCCAACCGCCGGCGGCCCAAAGGGCCAGCGTCAATATCACGCCCGGAAGAATCTGAGACAGCCGGTGACGCCGTGTCGGCAGAACCAGATGCGCCAGCAAAACGGTCCCGGCAGGGACAGCCACTGTGAAGGTCCACCGCAAGCGATCGACCGACAGCCAGCCATCGACATCCACCGATGTGGTCTCTGCAACCAGACGGGTGTAGACGGGCAAGACGACCTCGAACGCAGCAATGGCCAGAATTGCCGCCCCGCCGAGGATGACGAGGCCGAAACACAACAGCCGTGTTTTCCAGAACGGCCAGCTATCCTGATCATGATAGGCCTGAGTCATGGCTTTGCGTACAGCGGCCACTCCGTTCGAGGCAAAGTAGATCGCCAGCAAACCACCCAGCGTGATCACCCCCGACCCTGACCCGGCGAGCACGGCACGCAGTTCCGAGACGATCGGATCGGCAACATCCTTGGGCCACGCACCAAAGATGAGCTCGATGAGTTCATCCGTGACATAGCCCTGCGACAGAGCTCCCGCCAGCGCCACCGTGAACAGAACGAACGGAAACAGGGCCATCATGAGCGACATCGCGACGTGGCTGCTCATGACAAAGCCGTTCTTGGCGTTGAAGCGCCGCAGGGCCAGCCAAAGGGCGCGGACCAGCTGGCCCGAGGATGGAATCGCAACGTGTGTCATTGGCTAACTCTATCCTGCCTTGCTGCTGCAAAGAACCGCCAAACCGGCAGAGGCAGTGAATTCCTGCGCGTAACTGGCTGGGTGGATTGCATAAACCCGCCAGCACGTGCAGGATCGGCTTGAACGCAAATCTGGGCCCCCCATGACCTCTGAGACCGACGACAGCATGACACGACCGCGCCTTCAACTGGGTGTCCTACGCGATGTTGCAATCGTCTCTACGCTGGTCGTTCTGGGCCTGTATGCGGGGGCCAAGTTTCTTGTGCCTCTGACGATGGCGCTGCTGGTAAACGTGCTGATCATGGCGCTGAGCGACCGGGTCATCGCGCTGACGCGCGCGCCAATATGGCTGGCCAACATTGCGGGCGTGACCGTCGTTCTGGCCGGTTTGTTCATGATCATGTACATCCTCGGCAGTCAGGCCACGCAGTTCGCACGCTCGATCAACACGTATGAAAACCAGTTCGACGGTGCCGTGAACCGGATCACGGGCCTTGTGGGCAATGACGTGACCAGCTTTATCCGCGACAATCTTGTCAGTATCGATATGTCCTATGTCGCCCGCGTTCTGCTGGGCAGCGCAACGTCGCTGCTGAATCAGTTCTTTCTGATCAGTCTCTACGTCGCCTTTCTGATGGCCGAGCGTCTCGCGTTTCGGAAAAAATCCAGTTGGCAGCCGGCAACCCCAAGCTGGGGGCGGATCTGGCAACGGTTCTGGATGCGATTTCGCGCAGCCTGCAACGTTATGTCGGGGTGAAAACACTGATCAGCCTGATCACAGCGACGATCAGCTATTCGATCTTCAAACTGCTAGGGTTGGAATATGCCGAGACCTGGGCCGTGCTGACCTTTGCGCTGAACTTCATTCCATCGATCGGCTCGATCATCGCAGTGATTTTCCCATCGATGATCGCGCTGGTCCAGTTCGACAGCATCGGCCCGTTTCTGGTGATCGTACTCGGCTGCGGCACCATCCAGTTCCTGATCGGCAATTTTCTGGACCCGGCAATGCTGGGCCGGTCGCTGAACATGTCGACGTTTCTTGTGATTTTGGCGCTGACTTTCTGGACGACCGTCTGGGGATTGATCGGAGCCTTCCTCAGCGTGCCTTTAACGGTCTGCATACTGATCATCTTCAGCCATATCCCGGCGCTCAGGCCCATTGCGATCCTGATGTCTCTGGATGGGCGGCTTGCCACGGACACTGCCTAAAGCGCGCCCGGAACGGTACGGGATATAGCCAATGCCTAGACGCCTCACTAAAGTTAACCAAACCAGATAAATCCCGGACCCAACCAATAAAATGTGGACCCTGTTTGTTTCGTTTTCCGTCTTTGCGCTGTATTGCGCGGCGGTGGTGTTTTCGGTCCGGGCCGCGCAGACGGCGCGCACGCCGCAGGGTGCAGTAGGCTGGGCTGTGTTCCTTTTGTCTGCCCCGGTCTTTGCTGTCCCGCTTTATCTATTCCTCGGACATCACCGGTTTCGCGGTTATCGCATTGCCCGACAGGAAAGCGAACGGGTGGTCGAAGGGATCAAGACCTTTGCCGACTTCTCAAAGCCCGACCCCCAAACGCTGCGGATCAATCCGCGCCCGTTCGAAGCGCTTGCGCACCTGCCCGTCTCGCGCGGGAATGGCGCTGAGCTGCTGATTGACGGGCACGCTACCTTTGACGCCATTCTTGACGCGATCGATCGCGCCAAAAGCTATGTTCTGATCCAGTTCTACATCGTGCGCGACGATGATCTGGGCCGCAGGGTGCAAGACAGACTTCTTGCTGCGGTCAAACGCGGTGTACATGTGCGGTTCATGACGGATGCGGTTGGCAGCTATGGCCTGCCGACCAGTTATCTCGAAACACTGCGCGACGGAGGGGTCGATGTCGCGGACCCGCGTGAGCAACGCGGGCCGAACTTCCGGTTTCAACTCAACTATCGCAATCATCGAAAAACCGTGATCATCGACGGAGAGACCGGCTTTATCGGGGGCCACAATATCGGCGTCGAGTATCTTGGGCAGAGCCCCCGCTTTGGGCGTTGGCGCGACACCCATGTCAAAATGACCGGTCACGTCGTCCGGCAGTTGCAGCTGATCTTTACCGAAGACTGGCACTGGGCCCGCGACGAAGACCTCATCGACGAGCTGGACTGGGCGGGCAGCGAATCCGCGCAGGATATGAACGCCCTGCTGGTTGCAACCGGTCCGGGTGATGAGACCGAGACGGGCGCGATGATGTTCTTCGCGGCCATCACCGAAGCGAAAGAGCGCCTGTGGATCGCCTCGCCCTATTTCGTGCCCGATATCGATATCATGACCGCGCTGCAACATGCCGCGATGCGCGGGGTGGATGTGCGGATTCTGATCCCGGACGTGATCGATCATCGCCTGCCCTGGCTTGCCGCCTACGCCTATTTCGACGAAGTCCGCGACTGCGGTGCACGGGTGTTTCGTTACACGGACGGGTTCATGCATCAAAAGGTGTTTGTCGTTGACGACACGCTGGCGGCGGTCGGCACGACCAATCTGGACAACCGCTCGTTCCGGCTGAATTTCGAGGCGATGGCGTTATTCTTCGATTCGCGCGCAGCGAACGCGGTCGCAGAGATGCTTGAGACTGATTTCGCCACCAGCTACGAGCTGAGTCGCAATCTTCAGCAACAACCAGCGCATATCCGTTTCGGCGCGCCGCTGGCGCGGTTGTTTGCGCCGATCCTCTAGGTCAGGAAACGCTCCTGGAATACACGGGTCATCAGGGCCACGAGAAACGCGGTCGATAAGCCGAACGCCAGAAGGCCTGTCACCGCTGCGAACGCCCCGAAAATCCGCAGTCCCTCGCCCAGAACTATGTCTCCATAGCCCAGCGTCGTGAACGTCACCAACGAGAAATAAAGCGCTGTGTTCCAATCGGGCAGCACATCCCCCAGCA
Organism: Ruegeria sp. G7; assembly: GCF_056535465.1. Taxonomy (NCBI): domain Bacteria; kingdom Pseudomonadati; phylum Pseudomonadota; class Alphaproteobacteria; order Rhodobacterales; family Roseobacteraceae; genus Ruegeria; species Ruegeria sp. G7. Next base: position 3,023,681 of record NZ_JBQFIL010000001.1, read on the forward strand.
CCCAGACAACAGCCCAGATCCAGACCTGTACGGTATGGGTCAGGACAATGAACAACAGTGCAACGGTGATCGGTCCTGCCGTCGCGACGATCGCGTTCCGGCTTTCCCATCGGTCCACCAGTCTGCGGATCACAATGACACAGACGGTCAGAAGTATGATCTCGATCAGAAAACAGATGCCGAGATATAAGCTGCCCCAAAGGATTTGCTGCGACAAAGTCATGAAACGGCCCCGGTCCCCTGCGCTGACGTTGATCGCAGCATGGGGCTTTCTGCAACGCGGAACAACCCTGGGACCTGCGGCGAATAGAACCGAACTCGGCACTGGACACTGACGTTCGGCGTTGCACATTGTGGCCAAACCAGATGAGGCCATGAATGCTGCTGTCGATCGATCAAGTGCGGAAATCCTACCCGGGCGGGCGACCGGTTCTGGACAATGTCTCGCTGAGCTTGCAGCAAGGCCAGACACTGGCCCTGACCGGTGAAAGCGGCAGCGGCAAAAGCACGCTATTGCATCTGGTTGCCGCATTGGACGGGTTTGATGCCGGCGAGATCACGCTGGACGGGCACGCTCTGTCTCCGCTGGACGATGCCGGCCGCGCCGAGCTGCGCCGCGACTGCTTGTCACTGGTGTTTCAACAATTCAACCTGATCCCGTCGCTGACGGTTGCGCAGAACCTGTCGATCCATGCGCGCCTTGCCGGGCGATACGATCCGGGCTGGACCGATCATCTGAGCGAACGACTGGGGCTGTCGGAGTTGCGCGACCGCTATCCCGAAAACCTGTCGGGCGGGCAGCAGCAGCGCGTCGCAATCGGACGCGCCATGGCGACGCGACCAAAACTGCTGCTTGCCGATGAACCCACCGGTAATCTGGACGAAACCGCCAGCGCCGTGGTGCTTGAGCTGATGCTGTCTCTGGTGGCTGATACAGGGGCCGCGCTGCTGCTTGTCACGCATTCGAACGAGATCGCCGAACGACTTGACCGGCGCGCGCATCTGGCAGGTGGTCAAATCACATGATTGGCTCGGCTGCACAGTCGCTGCTCTCCCACTGGCGCGCGCATCCGTTGCAGCTGGCGACGTTGCTGACGGGGATTGCTTTGGCCACATGCCTCTGGTCCGCTGTTCAGGCCATCAATTCCGAGGCACGTGCCAGCTATGCGCGCGCCAATGCCCAGCTTGCGATCGGACAGTTCGATGAGCTTCAAAATCCGGGCGGCAACATCACTGTCCAGCAATACGCCGAGCTCAGGCGGGCGGGTTGGCAAGTTGCTGCGGTCCTCGAAGGGCCATTGCGCATCGGAGAGCGCCGCCTGCGCCTTATGGGTGTCGACATGGTCGCCTACCCCGCCCTGCCCGCTGTAACCGAGGTCAACGAAACCGCGACCCCGCCTGATCCGTCCGATATTCTGACGGCTCCGGGCCGGTTGCTGATGGACCCCAGCCTCAGCCCCCTGTTCGAGAATATCGATGGTTTTCCGCCTCTTATCGAAACCACCAACCTGCCCCCCGACCTCATCCTGACCGATATCGGCGTTGCAGAACGCCTGCTGGATCGCCGGGGACAGATCTCGCGGCTGCTGGTTCTGCCACAGCAGCCGCGTGCAGTACCGCCGTTGCCCGAGGTCGCACCCGAGCTCACGCGCATCAACGCATCCGCGCAATTGGATACCGCGCAGCTGACCGACAGCTTTCACCTGAACCTGACAGCCTTCGGTTTGCTTTCCTTCGCGGTGGGTCTGTTCATTGTGCACGGCACAGTCGGGCTGGCCTTTGCGCAAAGGCGCGGCATGATCCGCACCCTGCGGGCGCTGGGCCTGCCGCTGCGACAACTGGTCGGCATCGTTCTGGGAGAACTGCTATTCCTCGCCGTCGCCGGGGGAATCCTGGGCCTGATACTGGGTTTCTTCCTTGCAGGTGCTTTATTGCCCGACGTCGCTGCCACATTACGCGGGCTGTACGGCGCGCCGGTCGATGGGCAAATGTCCCTGCGACCACAGTGGATTCTGGCGGGGCTTACCATGGCGATCGGTGGCACGCTGCTTGCCAGCGGCCAGGCCCTGTGGCGGTTATCCCGCATGCCAATCCTTGCCGGTCCCGGCCTGCAAGCCTGGAGCGGTCAGGGATCCGCGCAGCTCAGCGGTGCTTGCGGGCTTGGCCTGATCGCTGGCGGGGTCGTCCTCTTCTTCGCCGCCGATGGCCTTCTGGCTGGCTTCGCGCTGCTGGCTGGAGTGCTGACCGGCGCAGCCCTGATCCTGCCCGCGCTGTTGTCTGCCATCCTGTCGTTCTTTGGGCAACGCGCCAAAGGCCCGTTGGCCCAATGGGTCTGGGCAGACATGCGTGCGCAGTTGCCCGGGCTGTCGCTCGCCCTGATGGCCCTGCTGCTGGCGCTTGCTGCGAATATCGGTGTGGGCACCATGGTCTCAAGCTTTCGGCTCACTTTCATCGGCTGGCTCGATCAGCGCCTGACGGCCGAGCTCTACGTGACCGCAAAAGATGAGGCGCAGGCCGCGCAAATGGCACAGTGGCTGGATCCGCAGGTCACTGCGATCTTGCCCATCCGCAGCACCGAACTACCGCATGAAACCGGCCCTCTCTTCCTTTACGGTATTGTCGATGACGAGACATACAGACAGCACTGGCCGCTGATCGCGCAAGAACCGGACGTCTGGAATGCCGTATTGCTGCGTGGCGGTGTGCTGATCAATGAACAGCTTGCCCGCCGCGCCGATCTCTGGCCCGGCGATACGCTATCGCTTGCGCCCCAGTACGATCTGACCATCGCGGGCGTCTATTCGGACTATGGCAATCCCACAGGACAAGCGATCGTCGCGATGCCCCTGCTCGACCAGATCGCCCCCGGCACGACCGACCGGCGTTTTGGCATCCGCACCGCGCCGGATCGCGCAACCGATCTGGCCCAAGCCCTGCGCGAGCGGTTCGATCTGCCCGCCCGTGCAGTGGTTCAGCAAGCCGCAATGAAAGCGCAGTCGCTGGCGATTTTCGAGAAGACCTTCGTCGTGACCTCGGCCCTGAATGTCCTGACATTGGGGGTCGCGGGCTTTGCGATCCTGACAAGCCTTCTGACGCTTTGGACACAACGGCTTCCGCAGGTGGCCCCAGTCTGGTCACTCGGGCTGACGCGGGCGCAACTGGCGCGGCTTGAGCTTCTCCGCAGCGTATTGCTGGCCGCCCTGACCGCCTGTCTGGCGCTGCCTTTGGGATTGGTGCTTGCCTGGGTTCTGCTTGCCGTGATCAACGTCCAGGCCTTCGGGTGGAAGCTGCCGATGCACCTCTTCCCTGGCGACTGGATCGGGCTGTTCCTGCTGGCCCTGTTCGCCGCAGCCTTGGCCGCAGCCCTGCCCGCATGGCGCCTGCTGCGCCTTCCCCCTGCCGCCCTGCTGAGAGTTTTTGCAAATGAACGCTAAAGCCCTGGTCGTCTTTCTGTTGATTCCGATCACCGCATGGGCCCAAGGCTATGCCGGGTTGGGCGGTGACGCCGAGGGGTTCGACCGCCCGATGGCTGGATACAATTTCCAGTTCCCTCGGGACCACGGCCCGCACCCGACCTACCGGATCGAGTGGTGGTACCTGACCGCCAATCTCACCGGAGAAGACGGGCGCGACTACGGCATACAGTGGACCCTGTTTCGCTCGGCGCTGAAGCCAACTGAAACCGACGGGTGGCAGAGCCCGCAGATCTGGATGGGCCACGCGGCCGTCACCACGCCCGATGCACACCATTTCACCGAGCGCCTCTCGCGCGGTGGTATCGGTCAGGCTGGGGTTATCGCAGACCCATTTGAGGCGTGGATTGACGAATGGCATATGCGCGGCAGCATCGAAGGCGCACTCGATCTGGCTGCGAACGGTCCGGAATTCGGCTATGACCTGAACCTGCAGGCGCAGGGCCCGCTGGTCTTCCACGGTGACGCCGGATATTCGGTCAAATCCGCCGATGGCCAAGCCAGCTACTATTACTCGCAACCTTTCTACAGCGTCGAGGGAACGCTGCATCTACCGGACCGCGATGTCGCCGTGACAGGTCAGGGCTGGTTGGATCGCGAGTGGTCCTCGCAGCCGCTGGCCGAAGACCAAAGCGGCTGGGACTGGTTTTCACTCAGTTTCGAGGGCGGGGACAAGCTGATGGCTTTCCGCCTGCGCGGCGCGCGCGGAGATTTCACGGCCGCCACCTGGATTGACGCGGATGGCAAGACGACTGCACTGCCGGATGGATCGGTCGTCTTCACAGCGTTGCAGACCAGCCAGGTCGCGCAACGCGAGGTACCAACCCGTTGGCGCATCGAACTTCCGGATCATGGGGTCAATGTCGAAGTCGCGGCGCTGACGCCCCAATCATGGATGGGTACAAGTTTCGAATACTGGGAAGGCCCGATTGCAATATCAGGCAGCCACGCGGGCCGCGGATATCTGGAAATGACAGGGTATTAGAACCCCTACCGCACAACATAAACCGAAGCCGACGAATGACGGATGACGCGTGAGGCATTGGGCCCCAGTAAGTAATCCTTGAGATCAGGCTTATGTGCGCCGATCACAATCAGGTCAGAGCCGGCATTCTCGGCGGTTTCCAGGATTTTCTGATAGGCTGATCCGGTGGCCACGACATGGCGCACCTTGGCATTGCGCGTCTCGCCCAGTGTCGTGGCGCAAAAGCTGACCAGCTTGTCATGCGCGGCTGCCACAGCCTGGTCGTGGAATTCAGGCTTGAAGAAGCCGGAAACCCAGCTTTCGCCAAAATCCGGCAGCACAGTCACAACATCCAGCTGGGCGCCGTCGAGATCGGCCAATTGAGCCGCGCGTTGCAACACGCCCGCATCCAGATCATCATTGCTGATGTCCACAGCACAAAGGACGGATTTGGTCATGGTGTTACCTCTTGTTGTGTGGTGCGTGCGGCGCGGGAGCGTTGGAGGAAGGCGATGAGGCCGAGGAGGATGAGCGCGGGGATGAACATCAGCTCTTTGGGGGGCTGGTTCTGGGGCGCTTGCACGGTGGTGATGCGGACAGGTTCGTCGGCGTAGTAGTCGAAGTTCGACAGCTCGTCCGAGACCGGGGTGCCGAACAGTGGCTCGTCAAGCTTGACCAGGCCGTCTTCTTCCAGCGGGATCAGGCCCAGGGCGTCGATGCGGGCGGCGCCGTCAGCCTCGTCGCCGATGGTCAGCACCACTGTGGTCTCGGTCATGTTGCCGGTGTCAAAGTCCGGGCCTGCGACCTCGATGCGCAGGGAACTGCCCGGGGCGGCCTCGCCCACGGCTTGCTCTAGCTGTGCGGGGTCGATCTGCGCAAAGGGCGGTGCGATACGGTTCATGAAGAAGTCCGGGCGGAACAGCGCAAAGGCGATCAGGATCAGCGCCACGCTTTCATAGATGCGGTTGCGGGTCAGGAACCAGCCCATGGTGCCGGCGGTGAAGATCAGGATCGCGATGGTCGCCGATACCGCCACCAGAATGCCCTGCACCCAGCCCACATCGATCAGCAAGAGATCGGTGTTGAAGATGAACACGAACGGCAGCGCCACGGTGCGCAAGCTGTAGAAGAAGGCTGTGAAGCCCGTCTTGATTGCGTCGCCGCCCGACACGGCGGCAGCGGCAAAGCTCGCCAGACCCACGGGTGGCGTAACATCGGCCATGATGCCGAAGTAGAACACAAACAGATGCACTGCGATCAGCGGCACGATCAGACCGTCCTGCGCGCCCAGTTCGACAACCACACCGGCCATCAGCGAGCTGACGACGATATAGTTCGCGGTTGTCGGCAGGCCCATGCCCAGAATGAGGCTGAGCAGGCCGACCAGCGCCAGCATGGCGATCAGGTTGCCGCCCGACAGGAACTCGACCAGATCGGCCATCACCTGACCCACACCGGTCAGCGTCACGGTGCCCACGATCACGCCTGCGGTGGCCGTGGCCAGCGCGATGCCGATCATGTTGCGCGCGCCGTCGATCAGACCGTTCCACAGGTCAACAACCCCGTCGCGGAACGCGTTTGCGGTGTTGTTCTCGCCGCGGAAGATCGACTTCATCGGCTTCTGCGTCAACAGGATCACGAACAGCAGCGAGGTCGCCCAGAAGGCCGACAGGCCCGGCGATTTCTGCTCGATCATCAGGAAGTAGACCAGCACGATGATCGGCAGCAGGTAATGCAGACCGGCCTTGTAGATATCGGCAATCACCGGCAGCTCGACCTCTTTGGCGTTGGGATCATCGGGAACCAGATCCTCGACGCCCGAGGCCAGTTTCAGCAGGAACAGATAGGCCAGCACGATCAGGCCCGACAGCACCAGACCCGAGGCATCCGGGATCAGCGCAATGATGCCCTTGATCGGATACTGGATGCCATAGCAGAGCCCGGCAAAGCCCACGAAGAACACCGCCATGCCGCCAATCGTGCGCCCCATCGAGACCACGCGGTCACCCAGCGTCGGCATGTTCCGCTTCACCGCCTCCAGATGCACGATATAGACCAGCGCGATGTAGGAAATCGCGGCAGGCAGGAAGGCGTGGGTGATCACCTCGACATAGGAAATACCCACATATTCCACCATCAGGAAGGCCGCAGCGCCCATCACCGGCGGCATGATCTGACCGTTCACCGAACTGGCAACCTCGACCGAGCCCGCCTGTTCGCTGCTAAAGCCCACCCGCTTCATCAGCGGAATGGTAAAGGTACCGGTGGTCACCACGTTCGCAATCGACGAGCCCGAGATCAGGCCGGTCGCCGCCGAGCCCACCACAGCCGCCTTGGCCGGGCCGCCGCGCAGATGCCCCAGCGCGCCAAAGGCCATCTTGATGAAGTAATTGCCCGCACCCGCCTTATCCAAAAGCGCGCCGAACAGCACGAACAGGAAGACAAACTTGGTCGAGACACCCAACGCGATGCCAAACACACCCTCGGACGTGATCCACATATGGCTCATGGCCTTTTTCAGGCTGGCGCCCTTCCACTGGATCACCTCGGGCACCCAGTCGGACGAGCCAAAGAACACGTAAGCCAGGAAGATCGTCGCAATGATCGCCATCGCGGGGCCAAGCGCACGGCGCGCGGCCTCAAACAGCAACAGCAGGCCAAACAGCGCCACCCATTTGTCGACATCATCGGCCAGCAGGCCATTGTCGACCAGTTTTTCATAGAAAATATAGCCGTAAAGCGCGATCCCCGCGCCCACCACGCCCATGATCCAGTCCTGAATGGGGATATAATTGCGCGGGCTGGATTTCAGCGCCGGATAGGCTGCAAAGGCCAGAAAGATTGCAAAAGCCAGATGGATCTGGCGCGAGTTGTTCACCACGCTGCCCGGCAGAATGGCGTTCGACAGGGGCGAGGCCAGCACCACCTGAAAGACCGACCACATGACCGCGACAATGGCCAGAAAGATCCCCACATTGCCCGCCGGATTGCGCGCGCCCGCATCGGACGAGGCCACCAGATCCTGAAGCTCTTCTTCGGATAGCGGGCGGTTGGATTGGGTGTCGGAACTCATCTGGCGTCTCCCCGTCGCTCTGCGATCTTGGCGGGCCGTTTCGGCCTCATTGTCACCCGGCACCCCGGGTGCGAATGGGGCGCGCCCGTCACAGGCGCGCCCCGCATCAGGTCCGGCTTACTGCAGCCAGCCTTTTTCCTTGTAGTACTTCTCGGCACCCGGATGCAGCGGTGCCGACAGGCCATCCGCAATCATCTCTTCCGGCTGCAGGTTGGCAAACGCCGGGTGCAGCTTTTTGAAGTCGTCGAAGTTTTCAAAGACCGAGCTGACAACCGCATAGACCGCATCATCCGACACGTCTGCCGAGGTCACGAAGGTCGCGCCCACGCCAAAGGTCGTGGTGTCGCCGTCCGAGCCGCGATACATGCCACCCGGAATGGTCGCGGTGCGGTAGTACGAGTTGTTGTCGATCAGACCCTGGATCGCATCGCCGGTCACGTTCACCAGAACCGAGTCGCACGCGGTGGTGGCTTCCTGAATCGAGCCCGACGGGTGACCCACGGTGTAGATCATCGCGTCCAACTGGTTGTCACACAGCGCCGCCGACTGCTCGGCCGCTTTCAGCTCGGATGCCAGTTCAAAGTCATCAATGGTCCAGCCCATCGCTTCCAGCACAACATCCATCGTGCCGCGCTGACCGGAACCGGGGTTGCCGATGTTCACGCGCTTGCCTTTGAGGTCCTCAAAGCTGGAAATCCCCGCATCGGCGCGCGCCACAACCGTGAACGGCTCGGGATGCACCGAGAACACCGCCCGCAGATTCTCGAACGCGCCCGCGTCTTCGAACTTCGAGGTGCCGTTATACGCATGGTACTGCCAGTCAGACTGCGCCACACCAAACTCCAGCTCGCCCTCGCGAATGGTGTTGATGTTGTAAACCGACCCACCCGTCGATTCCACCGAGCACCGAACCCCATGCTCTTTCCGGCCCTTGTTCACCAAACGGCAAATCGCACCACCCGTCGGATAGTAAACACCCGTCACACCACCCGTACCAATCGTGATAAACTCCTCTGCATATACAGCCGGCGCGAGAAAGGCGGCAGCGGCCAGACTGGTGAGGCTGATTTTGGCTTTGTTCTTCATCCTTGATCTCCCTGTTGTTTTATTCGGCAGACTTGACGAAAACCGAAAGCGGCCAAGAGTGCCGCCATGGCAACGTAAAGCATGCCAGTCTCTGATTTTTTCCAAAGTCTCCCAATGGATACGAAGTTTCATTCAGAGACGGCTCTTGTCAAGTGCAGCGCGGCCCGGCGACCGCAAAAGTGTCTGCTTCGTCGATGCCGCAAAGCAAGCTCGCCGGCGGAACTCTCTGCCTTTCAATCGCGAACCCAGCGCGAATCCGCGGTTTTCTACCGCGCGATGAGGTCTTGGCGCTCGGACTATGCGCCGCTGCGGCTTCGCCAGCCTATCAGGCTCAGGCAGGCGAACAAAATGGCTGCAACGCAGACGATCGATGGGCCCGCGGGCGTGTCAAACACATAGGCGGCGCGCAGCCCGGCAACTGCTGAAAACGCGCCGATCGCTGCAGCGATCAACGCCATCATCTCGGGCGAACGGGACAGGCTGCGTGCGGCAGCAGCCGGGATGATCAGCATGGCCGCTATTAGCAAAACACCCACAACCTTGATCGCCACGGCAACGGTAACGGCCAGCGAAAGGGTAAGAACCAATTGCTCGCGCCTGGGGTCAAAACCACTGGCGTAGGCCAGTTCCTCATTCAGCGTCGCTGTCAGAAGGTGCGACCAACGCCACGCGATCATCCCCACGACCAGCGCCGCACCGCCCCAAATGACAAGCAGGTCAGAACGCGATACGGCAAGAATGTCCCCAAACAGATAGGCCATCAGATCGATACGCACGCCAGACAGGAACGAAACCGCCACCAAGCCAAACGCAAGAGCAGAGTGCGCCAGCACGCCCAGCAGCGTATCCATCGCATATCCGCGGCCACTGAGCAAAGTGACCGTCAGCGCCATCAGCAGAGCGACCGCCAGCGCTCCTGCAAAAATCGACAGTTGAAAGGTCAAAGACAATGCCACGCCCAATATCGCCGCATGCGCGGTCGCATCACCGAAATACGCCATCCGGCGCCAGACGACGAAACATCCCAAAGGAGCAGCGGCAAAGGCGACGCCCACCCCGGCAAGGGTCGCGCGCATCATAAAATCGTCCAGTATCATTCCGCGGCTTCCTGAGAGTGCCCACCATGGTCATGGTCGTGATCATGGTCATGACGATAAAGCGCCAGCGCGCCACCTGTACCGGTCCCAAACAACGCCCGATATTCCGGAGCGGAGGCCACAACGGCCGGGGACCCCTCGCAACACACGTGCCCGTTCAGGCAGATCACACGGTCCGACGCGCTCATGACCACGTGCAGTTCGTGACTGATCATCAAAATCGCGCAACCTGTCGTGCGTCGCACATCTTCGATCTGACGATAGAACGCCGCCGACCCCGGCTGGTCCAGACCCTGCGTTGCTTCGTCCAACAACAGGACATCTGGGCGATTGATCAACGCCCGCGCCAGCAGAACCCTTTGGAACTGGCCACCAGACAGCTGTGACATCTGGCGCTTCAAAAGGTCCGGCACGCCCGCAGTTTCTAGCGCGTCCTGACATTGCGTGGAGGATACACGGTCCGTCAGGCGCATGAATCTTTCAACCGATATCGGCAGGGTCGGATCAATATGCAGTTTTTGCGGCACATACCCGATCTTCAATCCCGGCTTAAGGCTGACGCGCCCGGCTGCCGCTTTTACCGCGCCGATTATGGCGCGCAAAAGGCTCGTCTTGCCGGACCCGTTTGGGCCGACAATCGTCACGATCTCGCCCGGTTCAATGACCATGTCGACGTGGCTTAGAACGGTATTGGCGCCATAGCGCACAGTCAGATTTTCAACCGAGATAAGGCTCATTTCTATGCCTTTTTGGTGCAGTCAGGGCAGAGTCCCTCGGCTTCTACTACCGTTCGTTCGATCTCGAAACCCGCGGCGCGCGCTGCGGCGCCCAAAACCCCTTTTGCGGGGGTCGATTGTGCCTCGGCAACCGCGTCGCATCTTCTGCAGATCATGAAGGCCGGGGAATGTGTGGCACCAGGGTGAGAACAGGCCACAAACGCATTCAGACGCTCGATCTTGTGGACGAACCCGTTCTGCACCAGAAAATCCAGCGCGCGATAGGCAACAGGCGGTTGCGACCCGAACCCCGCGTCGCGAAGCCGGTCAAGAATGGCATAAGCTCCAAGCGCGCGATGTTCCTGCAACAGCATTTCAAGCACTTTGCGTCGCACCGGGGTCAGGCGCAATCCGTCCTGTTTGCAACGCGCTTCTGCCGTGGCGAGCGCGGATTCGACGCAATGCGCGTGATCGTGTTTCTGGAATCCGACCGGGACCGGAGCATCGGTGGCGTCGGTATGCGTATCACTTGTCATGTTATTCCATATCATGTATGCCGCTCGTAACGTTATAAAATCACACAGAGGGTCTGATGTCCAGAAAGCTCCTACCACTGTCAATCACGGCTGCGCTCTTGGGGGGAACAGCCTTTGCGGATGCGCCCAACGTCGCGGTGGATATTGCACCGGTTCATTCTCTGGTAGCGCGCGTGATGGAGGGGGTCGGCACCCCGAATCTGATTGTGCAACCGGGCGCCTCGCCGCATGAATACAACATGCGCCCATCCGAAGCCGCCGCTTTGCAAAACGCCGATCTGGTGTTCTGGATCGGTGAAGACCTGACGCCCTGGATGGAAAACGCGGTTGAAACACTGGCCGATGGGGCCTCGGTTACGGCGTTGCTGGACGCAGACGGCACAGTGCTGCTTGATTTCCGCGAGAATGCCCTGTTTGAAGCGCATGATCACGGTGACCACGATGATCATGAAGACCATGGGCATGAAGACCACGCTGAGCACAAAGATCATGACGAACATGGGCACGACGACCATGGGCACGAAGATCACGACGACCATGCGCATGAAGATCATGACGACCATGCGCATGACGATGAACACAATCATGGCGACCACGCCGAAAAGGACGATCATGACCATGATCACGCACATGGGGCGCATGATCCACACGCCTGGTTGTCACCTGCAAATGCCGAAACCTGGCTGAACATCATCGCGGCGCAATTGTCGGCAGCCGATCCCGACAACGCGGGCACCTATTTTGCAAACGCTGCTGCGGCGCGCGAAGAAATGGCGGCCCTGTCGGCCGAGGTTTCAGAAACACTTGCGCCGGTTCGTGGTGGCAGCTTCATCGTGTTCCACGACGCCTACCAGTATTTTGAACACGCTTTCGATTTCCCCGCGGCAGGCGCGATCTCGATCAGTGACGCATCCGACCCAAGCCCCGCGCGCATCGCCGAAATTCAGGCGCGGGTAAAAAATGAGGGCATAGACTGCGTCCTGGCCGAGCCGCAGTTCAACACCGGCATCGTCGTGACCGTGCTGGACGGAACCGATGCAAATACAGGCGTGATCGATCCGCTTGGGTCTGACCTTGAACCCGGCGCTGCCCTGTATCCGCAAGTGATCCGCAATATGGCCAAAACTCTGGCTGATTGCATGTGACCCCCGCTCCGGTCGATCTCTGCAGGTCGACCGGGCCCAAGATCGTCAGGGGCAGCGCACATAACGCGTGTCCGAGTAGCAATTAACCACGTTGTCCCTGGCGCATCTGTGTAGGAATGCAGGCAGTCTCGCCCTTGCCTTCTGACCCAACCAAAGTCCAACGTGCAGGACGTTCTCGGCTTCGCCGTTCTGTGTTTTCTTTTCGTAAACCAACAGCATCGACAAAACTCTGGCTGAGAGGTCCCGCGCGCGTCCTCATGATCACGCATGCACGTTTGGGACGGCTAAGCAATCATCGCACATCGTGCTGCAGCAGGCCTGACACAGCAAATGAAAAAAGACGGCGCAATCGCGCCGCCTCGTTTGTAATCTGGGGTCAGCTTGACGCGTCTTTGCCCAGTGCATTCAGCAAAGTGCCAAGGTTATGCTGGAACATCGCCAGATAACTGGTGGCGGGGCCGCCGCGTTCGGACAAAGCGTCCGAGAACAAACGTCCGCCGATTTCGATCCCGGTTTCGTCCGAAATCTGCTGCACCAGCGCGGGGCTGGTGATGTTCTCAACAAACAATGCAGCCGCACCTTCGGCTTTCAGCTGCGCGATCAGAACGGCAAGCTCTTGGGCCGAGGGTTCGGCTTCTGTATCGATACCGACGGGCGCCAGGAAAGTCATACCATACGCATCAGCAAGATAACCGAATGCGTCATGCGCGGTCACAACTGTACGCCGATCCGCGGGCAGCTCGGCCAGCTTGGCCTTGGTCTGCGCATCCAGCGCTTCCAACTCGGCGATATAGGCATCGGCATTGGCGGCAATCTGGTCGGCGTGCTCGGGCATCGCTTGTTTCATCGCGTCCGCCACATTGCTCACGTAGATCACGCCGTTCGACAGAGAATTCCAAGCATGCGGATCGATCTCACTGTCGACCTTGACCGGGGTGACGCCCTCGGTTGCGACATGCACGGTGGCTTCGGTGCCGGACTCGGTGATCAGGGTGTCTGACCACGTCTCAAACCCCAGACCGTTGACAAAGATGATGTCCGCTTGGGCCACGGCTTTTGCGTCAGCAACCGACGGCTGATACACATGCGCGTCGGCGTCGGGACCGACGATGGTTGTCACGTCGGCCAAATCGCCAACAACCTCTTCGACCATGTCGCCAAGGATCGAGAAACTGGCGACGACCTTGATGTCTTCGCCCGCCTTGGCTGGATAGGCCACCAATGCGACCGCAACCGCAGCGATGCCTGCATAAAGGGATTTGATAAGAGTCATTTTGCTCGCTCTTCTTGATGAATGTGCGCAATAGAAGTGTCATTCTTGACAGACGGTTTGCGCAGCCCCCTGCCAAAGCCTAGCGGCCCAAGCACGGCCGAAATCAGAAAGAAACCACCAGCGACCAGCACGATTGCCGGGCCAGACGGGGTTGCGGGAAACAGGTAAGACAGGGTCAGTCCGATCCAGCAGCTGGACAGCGCAAAGACAAAACCCAAAGCCAGCTGCGCGGTAATGGTGCTGGCCCAATATCTGGCCGCCGTCGCCGGCAGGATCATCAGGCCGACCGCCATCAGCGTGCCAAGCGTCTTGAAAGCGGCCAGAAGGTTCAGTACCAGCAGCAGCATGAACCCCTGCTCGACCAACCAGGGCCGCCGTGTCTGGGTCTCGAAAAAGACCGGGTCACAGGTGCTGACGATCAGCGGCCTGAGCAGAAAGGCGAAGCTGACCAGAGTGACCATCGCAACCCCGCCCACCAGCAGCATCGAGGCGTCGTCGATCCCAAGAATCGAACCGAACAAAAAGCTTTTCAGTGGCACAGCAGAACCTGCAGCCGACAGTATGAAGATGCCCACGGCCAGGGCGATCAGATAGAGCGACGCAAGGCTCGCATCGCTGCGCAGGATTGTTCTACGTGCCAAAAATGCTGTCAGGAGCGCAACACCGACACCGGCGATCAGGCCACCGACCAACAGCGACATGACAGACAATCCTGCGGTCACAAAACCGATCACGATGCCCGGCGTAATCGCATGAGCCATGGCTTCGCCCGCAAGCGACAGACGGCGCAGGACCAAAAACGCCCCCACCGGTGCCACGGATGCCGACAAAACCGTTGTGGCGACGAACGCCCGGCGCATGAATGCAAAACCCCACATCTCGGCGAGCAGATCAAACATGCGCATTCTCCGCTGGCGTGGGTTCGCTTCGAAACATCCACGAAGCCTGGCTTTCCGACAGATAACCCTGCGCAACCAGCCGGTCGGGGGTCAGGACGTCATACACCGGACCATAGGTCGCTTCCTGCCCGCCCAGCAGAAGGGCGTGGCTGCAATGGTCCAGAACCGAAGACAGATCATGCACCACCAGGACCACGGCGCGTCCCTCATCGCGCCATCGACGAATGATCGACAACAGGTGCGCCTCGGTGTTCTGGTCGACAGCGGCAAAGGGTTCATCCAGAAGAACAAGCGGAGCATCCTGCATAATCACGCGCGCAAACAGCGCGCGCTGCAGCTGTCCGCCGGACAATTGATGCAGCGGGCGGTCGGCGATATCGAGAACGCCCGCTTCGTCAAGCGCAGCGGCCACCCGGTCTCGGGCGGCGCTGTCCAGCCCCGACCGGAGCCCGAAACCGCGCCACGCCCCCATAGCAGCCAGATCCCGTACGCGAATGGGGAAACGCCGATCGAACTCGGTCATCTGTGCGAGATACCCGATCTCAGACGGTCGCCCCTGCGGCCAGCTTAGCGTTCCGGCAAGCGGATCCAACAGACCCAGCAGCATTTTCACAAAAGTGCTTTTGCCGGATCCGTTCGTGCCAAGGACGGCCAGCGTTGTTCCGGCCTCAATGTCCATCGACAGGTTGCGGAACAACGTAAGATCGCGATACCCCAGCGTCAGGCCGCACAGTTGCAGAACACCCGACATCAGATCACCGCGTAAATCATGAGCCACAGCAGCGCCGACACGATCAGAGCGCCGGCAACCAGGATCGGAACGCTGAATTCCGTCAGGCAACGTAGCCTTTGCGCACCGGTCGCGCGAGGGGTCAGAGGACGGGTCATCGGTTACCGACGACGCCGAGAGGGCGGCTTTGGAACGTCAGCCACGCTGCAGCGACGCAGCGTCTGCCAGCTTCGCGGGGCCCGCTCTCAGGATTTTGCAACGCCACGTGTTTCGGCTCCTCGGTTTGGACGGGGGCAAGGCGAGTGCAAAGTCTGGGACGGCGACAGCCGCTTGGAACATTGTCATCTCCCTCCGGGACACCCCGCCCGGGTTCGTTCAAATCGGATGGCAGGTCTCCTGACTTGCGGGTCGATGCTGTCCCGATCCTTCCCAGGCGATTGCCCAGTGGCCGATCTCGGGTCGCTCACCGCCTACAGTTGCGGGGGCAGTCACGGATTTGGCCTGATCGCACGGGCCGCACCATATTCCCTTGAATCCCGCGCGCGATTCGCGTTCAGGAACCATCCTGGTCACAAGATACGAAACAACTTGATTTGACAAGGAAGCGCACTAACACAAAGTCGTTTGTCGCCAAGTTAGAGGGGCGGCAGACCGCAATGCGCGCCGCCCGTTCCATGTCAGACCTCGACTTCGACCTTGCCGATGGGGTTTGAACAACAGGCCAGAATGTAACCTGCCTCGATATCGTCTTCCGAAATACCGCCATTGTGAACCATGTGCACCTCGCCCGCGGTCTTTCTGACTTTGCAGGTGCCGCACACCCCGAAGGTACAGCCCGACGGTATGTTCAGCCCGACCGAGCGCGCGGCGACCAGAACGGTGTCCGTTTCGGCCACTTTGGCCGTCACGCCCGAGGCGGCGAACACGATCTCGGCACTGCTGTCGTCGTCGGGGACAACATCATCCAGCGCAGGCTGATCGGCCTCGGTCTCGATCGGGGCACCAAAGCTTTCCTGATGATAGTTGTCCATGTCGAAACCCAGACCCACCAGCGCGTCACGCACGGCCTGCATGAAAGGTTCCGGGCCGCAGCAATAGACTTCGCGCTCAAGATAATCGGGGGCCATCAAGCCCAGCATCAGCTGGTTGAACTGGCCTTGATACCCGGTCCAGGGGCGGTATTCGTCCGCTTCTTCGACGACGAATTTCAGATCCAGACCGTGGGTTCGGCTGGCCATCTGCTCCAACCGTTGGCGAAAGATAATCTCGGACGGGCGCTTGGCGCAGTTGATGAACACAACGTCCAGATCGCGCCCTTCATCCCACATGCAAGTCGTCATCGACATCATCGGCGTGATACCCGATCCGGCCGAGATGAACAGAAACTTGCGCGCCGTGCTTTGGGCATTGGTGAACAGACCCGCAGGCCCGATCGCGCGCAGCCGCATCCCCGGCTGCAGATTGTCCAGCATCCAGCGCGTGCCGATACTGTCGGGCTGCGCCTTCGCCGTGATGGTGATCGATCGGGGCCGCGATGGCGAGGACGAGATCGTGTAGGTCCGATGCACGACACCGCCCGGTTGACCCGGAGCGGGAATCTCAAGCGTCAGAAACTGGCCGGGTTGATAAGCGAACATCGCGCCCGAGGGGGCCCGAAAGGTAAAGCTGGCTGTGTTCGGCATTTCGGGTACCACCGAGACGCATTCCAGCGTCTCATCATCCTGCCAGAGCGTGGCCATTGGGCTAAGATCATTCATGGCGTCACTCCGCAGCGATGGTTTCGGGGCTCAGACGTGCTGACAGGGTCCTGCAGTACCAGTCGGTGAACTGCAGCACGCCCGATTCCTGAGTGTCCGAATACGGGCCAGGTACATAGGCCGGGCTGTTGATGCCCTGCTGATTGTCCTCGACCACGCGACGATCTTCATCATTGGTGGCGATCCAGACCTCGGTCAGCCGCTTGATGTCGTAATCCAGCCCTTCCACGGCATCTTTGTGAACCAGCCATTTTGTAGTGACCTCGGATTCGGTCGCGCTGACGGGGGTGACGCGGAAGACGATCGAATGATCCGGCAGGAAGTGATTCCACGTCGTCGGGTAATGAAACTGTAGCAACGCTCCGGCATCGGCAAACGGAACCCGGCCCAGCCAGCGCCGCACAGCTGCCTTGCCATCCATGGTATAGCTTTCGGCCCCCTCTTTCAGCGGCATCCGCGCCACCCGAAACTGGCCATCGGTGCTCAGATGAAAGTTCGACGGCACCCCGGCGGCCTCGCACCGGTCGAAATGTGCCTGCAGATGTGCAGGCGTTTCACCGCCTTCGCCGATGCCGGTCACGCTGGGATCGTCAGGATAAGTGCGGCAAAGCGCAGGATGATTACCACCGCAGTGATAACATTCTCGGTTGTTCTCCCAGACCAGCTTCCAGTTCCCGTTCTCGATGATCGAGCTTTCATAGGCCACCTTGGCGTTGCCAAGATCATGCGGTTCAAGATAAGGCCGCGCCACATCGGCAAAGGCGTTGAAATCAGGCGCGTCCTCCGCAAGACAGATATAAACAAGCCCCGCCAATTCACGGCAATGCACGGACTTCAGACCGTGCTGCTTGGGGTCGAAATCAGGCCCCATATCGCGCGCCCACAGAAGCGATCCGTCCAGTTCATAGGTCCATTGGTGATACGGGCAGACCAGCTTGGGCGCGTTCCCCTTTGCGGCCTTGCAGATGATCGAGCCCCGATGCCGGCAGGTGTTGTGAAATGCACGAATCTGGTTGTCTGTGCCGCGCACGATGATCACGCGATATGCACCGATGGTATAGGTGACGTAATCACCCGACTTCACCAATTCGCAGGCCGGTATGGCAAACAGCCATTCGCGATAGTGGATGGCTTCCAGATCAGCCTGAAAAATAGCGGGATCGGTATAGAATGGCTGCTCAAGCGCATAGGCCGGGTTCCGGCGCGCCAACAGGCTTTGAATACTGCTCACTTATGGCTCTCCTGCCGCACGCCGCGGCACTGCTTGGGCAGATGGCAACAGGAGGCCCGCCCGGAAGCGTACGAGGATCACGCCCGGCAACAGCGCCCCCACCGCCACCCGCGGTTTGACATATCCACGAGGCTGGTTTCCGGACTTCGAAGGGGCTCGCGCCCGGTTTCGGCACCTTCCCGGGATCCTCGTCCCAGTGGTTGATCGCCGAACCCGACCTTCGTTACCGTTGCGGGGGCAGTGCCGGATTTGCACCGGCTTCCCAATTCTCCGCTGTCCGAGAATCAAACAGCGGCACCTCGTAGCGGCAAGATAAATTTACACCGCATCACCGCTGAAAGGCTTGCGACATTTCCCGTTCCAAAACAGACACCGCCCTGAATTCGCTGCCGCAAGAGCGAGGCTGTCCTCGGTTTGTTTTTGTTCTTCAATGGGTCAGATCGTCATCATGCAAGCGCAAAAACCCTGCGCTTTAATCGGGGCCGCGCGAGGTCAAGCTTGTCTCTCGGCGGCGGAACCAACACTGCGCCTTTCGAATGGTGCCGCTTAGCGGCGGGATCGATCATCGAACGCACCGTCTTATCGGTGGACGAAATCGCATCGACACATTTAGCGGCGATCACCCTGTTGACGACCCCCGGCAGGTCGCCTAAACGAGAACTCAAGGGCCCTTCTGGTGGAACGGTAGACACGAAGCATTCAAAATGCTTTGCCTCACGGCGTCCCGGTTCGAATCCGGGGAAGGGCACCATTCATCTCCACGACAACACGCATCGTTTCCACAAACTGGTCTGTCGCGTAACACTGCGGCTTTGCCCATCACCCCGTTTGCCCGAAATGCGCCATACCGGGCGCATGCTCCCGGGCGCGCCGCAAACACCGCGTGGGTGTGATCATGCGGCGGTATCAAGTGAAAAACCGCTATCGCGCGAAATGAGGCGACCACAGAGGTTGACCCCTCGACATGCGCATGGTTTGGCTTGGCGCAACACTTGCCGGGATATTTGTATCATATGTTGCGATCACTTTATGACTGGACCATTCGTCTGGCCGAGCACCCCCATGCGCTTTGGGCGCTGGCCGTTGTTGCCTTTATTGAAAGCTCATTTTTTCCGATCCCGCCCGATGTTCTGATGATCCCGATGATCCTTGCACGACCATCGCGGGCGTGGCTGATCGCATCCGTCGCGCTGGTGGCCTCGGTATTGGGTGGGATTTTGGGCTATGCAATCGGCGCGTTTTTCTACGAGAGCCTTGGCCAACCCGTATTGGAAGCAATGGGCAAAGCGCATGCGATGGAAGAATTCAACACGCGCTTTAATGACTTCGGCTTTTGGGCCGTGCTTGCGGCCGGCGTTACGCCATTTCCCTACAAAGTCATCACAATCATGTCCGGATGGACCGGGATGCCGCTGGGTACCTTCATTGCAACATCAATCCTGGCCCGCGCGCTGCGGTTCTTCTTGGTCGCCGGGCTGCTTTGGAAATTTGGCGAACCGATCCGGGACTTCATCGAAAAACGTCTGGGCCTGATGTTCACCCTGTTCATCATCCTGCTATTTGGCGGGTTTCTGGTGGTGAGATACCTATGACACGAAACGCCCTGATCTTACTGGCAGCTTCCGGGTCGGCCGCCCTGCTTTTGGGGGCCTGGGCATTTCAGTATCTCGGCGGGCTGGCACCTTGCACAATGTGCATCTGGCAACGCTATCCGCATGGCGCGGCGGTGATCCTGGGCGTATTGGCGCTGGCGTGGCCCGGGGCCCGCGCCCTGCCCTTGCTCGGGGCGCTTGCTGCGGCGACCACCGCCGGGATCGGCTTTTTTCATGCCGGCGTCGAAAAAGGCTGGTGGGAGGGGCCCACGACCTGCACATCCGGCCCCATCGGCGGGCTGAGCGCCGAAGAATTACTGGATCAGATCATGTCCGCCCCGCTGGTGCGTTGTGACGATATCGCGTGGGAAATGCTGGGGGTGTCCATGGCTGGCTGGAATGGCGTGCTCTCTAGCGTATTGGTTCTGATCTGGCTCGCCGCATGGCGGGCGCGCTAGGCGCTACTGCTGATCCAGTTCCGCGTCCCAGTACAAGAAATCGATCCAGCTTTCGTGCAGATGATTGGGCGGGAATTTGCGGCCAATGTTACGCAATGCCTCGGCATCGGGCTGACGCGGTGGCTTGTTCAGCGACATTCTGGCCTGACGCAAGGATTTCGATCCCTTGCGCAGGTTACACGGGCTGCAAGCCGCAACCACGTTCTGCCAGCTTGTAACCCCGCCTGCCGCACGCGGCACCACATGGTCAAAGGTCAGATTTTCGCGACTGCCGCAGTACTGACATTTGAATTCGTCCCGCAAAAATAAATTAAAGCGCGTGAAGGCCACGCGCTTTCTGGGTTTTACATAGTCTTTCAGAACAACGACCGAGGGTATTCGGATCTCGGTACTGGGGCTTCGGACAACTTCGTCGTATTCGGCAACGATATCGACCCTGTCCAGCCAAGCCGCCTTTATTGCCTCCTGCCAGGGCCACAAGGACAAGGGATAATAGGACAACGGCCGGTAATCGGCGTTCAAAACCAATGCCGGATGATGCTTGAGCGCACCGGTTTCCCTGACAAATTCGGCCCTGAAGTCTCCGTCCATATTGAATCGCTCCTCGCTCTGCTCTGCCCGTTTGTGACATCAGAGCGGGGAACACCCGCCCCGGCCTTACGCTGACTATATCTCGTGTTAAATCTCTGACAAGTGCCGAGTTCACACAACATCTCGGGTATTCGTTATGCCGAATCCGTAACAGATAAGTGACACTTATCCACAGGTTGCGCTGATGTGGCGCGGACGCTATGGCGGGGCATGTCCTGGTTCATTCGTTTCAACAAACCCTATGACGTGCTGCCGCAGTTCACGGACCGCGCCAATGCGGACTCGCCCCGCAGCACGCTGTCGGATTTCATCGACCTGCCCGGCGTCTATCCTGCCGGTCGTCTGGATCGCGACAGCGAGGGGCTGATGCTATTGACCGATCAGGGGCGTCTGCAGGCGCAGATATCCGACCCCAAGCACAAAATGACCAAGACTTATTGGGTTCAGGTCGAAGGGCTTCCCGATGCGGCGGCGCTGACTGCGCTGCGCCAGGGCGTCGAACTGAAAGACGGCCTGACCCGGCCCGCCAAGGCGCGCCTGATTGACGAACCCGAGGACCTCTGGCCGCGTACCCCACCGATCCGGGTGCGCCAGACCGTGCCGGACTGCTGGCTTGAACTGACACTCCGCGAGGGTCGCAACCGTCAGGTACGCCGGATGACGGCAGCCGTCGGCCACCCGACCCTGCGTCTGATCCGCGCCCGCATCGGAGACTGGTCGCTCGACGGGCTTGCGCCCGGACAGTGGGACAGCCTGCCCATGCCCACCCTGAGCGTGGCACCACAGCGCAAACGCGACCGCCGCCTGCGTCGGTGACAAAAACCGCGCGATGTGATAGGCTTAAGGGATGAAGGTGACACCAGACATCCCGGCCCCATCGGCCATTCTGGAAGCCGCGCTTTATGTCGATGATCTGGACGCGGCCGAAGACTTCTATGGCCAGATACTGGGCCTTGAGAAAATCCAGCGCGTGACCGATCGCCATGTGTTCTATCGGGTCGGTGGGTCGGTTCTGCTGCTGTTCAACGCCGATGAGACCGAGAAACCACCCGGCAACCCCGACCTGCCCGTCCCGCCGCATGGCGCACGCGGACCGGGCCATGTCTGCCTTGTACTCAGCCGCGATGACATCGCCGTAATGCGCAAGCACCTGCTGGACTGGAACGTTCCGCTGGATACCGAGTTCGACTGGCCCAACGGGGCCCGCTCACTTTACGTCCGCGACCCTGCAGGAAATTCGATTGAATTCGCCGAGGCGCATCTGTGGGGCTAAGACCCCACGACTAAGCTCAGAGGCTCAGCTTGTCGCGCATGAACGCCAAAGCAACGCTCAGACCATCCGGAGCAATGCCATGGCCCGTGCCCTTCATGACATGGGCATAGACCTCTTTGAACCCGGCACTCTGCAAGGCTTCGGCTGCTTCGGGCAGCGATTGCGGCGGCACAACATCGTCGGCGTCGCCATGCACCAGCAGAACGGGCATCCGGCTGACCACCTCATCCGGCAGCAAATCCGGCTCCAGCAGTCGTCCCGAGAAGGCGACGATCCCGGCCACCGGGTCTTCACGACGCGGGGCGACGTGCAGGCTCATCATGGTGCCTTGGCTGAAGCCAAACAGAACGACCTGCTCGGGCAGAACATCCTCATCCACCATCAGCGCGTCCAGAAAGGCGTTGAAATCCTCAACCGCCATTTCCATCCCGCGCCGGGCCTCTTCCTCGGACGAGCCATCGATCCACGGGATCGGGAACCACTGAAAACCGTTGGGCATGCCGGCAATCTGCTCGGGCGCATCGGGGGCCACGAACAGCGTATCCGGCAGGTGTTCCCCCAGCGGATCAGCCAGACCCAGCAGGTCGGCACCGTTCGCACCATAGCCATGCACAAACACCACGACCGAGCGTGTATCCCCCGAGACCGGCTCTTTCCTCAGCGCATTCAAAACCCGTGTCATCTGATCCCTTCTCTGTCTTTGGCGACCCGGTAATAGGCCCACAACACCCGCGCCGCAACGGATCGCCAGGGCGACCACGCTTCGGCCATCTGGCGTAATTCTTTGTCGGTTGGTCTTTTCGGCAAGTCATAAAGGATGCGCGCCGCCTCTTGCAGGGCCAGATCGCCCGGCGCAATCACATCGGCGCGACCCAGCGAGAACATCGCATAAATCTCGGCGGTCCAGACACCGATGCCCGGCACCTCGGTCAGGATCGCCACCACCTGATCATCCGGTGCATCGCGCAGCGCCTTGTAATCGATCCGCGCCTCGGCCAGCGCACGGGCATAGCGGATTTTCTGACGGCTGAGCCCAACCGCGCGCAAATCGTCATCCGTCGCCCACATGATCTTGCGCGGGCCGGTCAGTTTGGCATCCCGCAACCGCTTCCAGATCGCATTGGCCGACGCCACACTGACCTGCTGGCTGACGATCGCGCTGAGAAGCTGGGCAAACCCATCCGGCTTGCGCCGAAGCGGCAGCGGCCCGGTCTGGTCCATCGCATAAGCCATCCGCGGGCAGGCCCCGGCCAGCCACTCGGCCCCTTCGGTCACGCAGTCCGGTGTTTCGATGATGCGTCCAACGGACATGCGCTCTCCGATAAGTGATCCTTGCCTGCACGTTAGGCGGATGTGCCGCATATGCAACCCGCTTGTGCCACATCGCAATCGCCGATAACCATTTGCCCATGACGATGACCGCAGCCACCCCGGACGACAGCCAGGCCAAGCGCAACGTCGCCGTACTTGTGGCGGCGCAGGCCGTGCTGGGCGCGCAGATGCCGATGATGTTCATCGTCGGCGGGCTGGCCGGGCAATCGCTGGCCAGCAACGCCTGTCTAGCCACATTGCCGATCTCGCTGATCGTTCTGGGCTCGATGATGGCGGCGACGCCGATCTCTGCCATCATGCAGCGCTGGGGGAGGCGCGCGGGGTTTCTTGTCGGCTCAACCGCGGGTGCTGCGGGTGGGGTAATCGGCGCTTATGGCCTGTATCTGGGTTCGTTCCCGTTGTTCCTTGTCGGCAGCTTCCTGACCGGCATCTACATGAGCGCGCATGGCTTCTATCGCTTTGCCGCTGCCGACACCGCATCTGACGCATTTCGGCCCAAAGCCATATCCTACGTCATGGCCGGAGGGCTGGCGGCAGCGATCATTGGCCCGCAGATCGTCAAGCTGACCTCGCAGGCCTATGTGATTCCGTTTCTGGGCACTTATCTGGCCGTCATCGCGATCAACGTCTTCGGCTCGGCGCTGTTCTTCTTTCTCGACATCCCGACCCCGCCTAAGCCCACAAAGGAAGACCCCAAAGGTCGCACCCGGCTCGAGCTGCTGAAAACACCGCGCATCGCGGTGGCGATCATCTGCGCGATGGTTTCATACGCGTTAATGAACCTTGTGATGACATCGACGCCGCTGGCCGTTGTCGGCTGCGGTTACACCGAGGGCGATGCGGCAGACATCGTCACCAGTCACGTGCTGGCCATGTATATTCCCAGCTTCTTCACCGGCCATCTGATCGCACGGTTCGGGGTCGAAAAAATCGTGGCGCTTGGTTTGGCCATTCTCGGCGGGGCTGGCATCGTGGCCCTGCAAGGCGTTGATCTGGGAAACTTTTTCGTCGCCCTGATCCTGCTGGGGATCGGCTGGAACTTTGGCTTCATCGGGGCCACCAGCATGCTGGCGGACTCGCATGAAGTGCATGAGCGTGGACGGATGCAGGGCCTGAACGACCTGCTGGTCTTTGGCGGCGTCACCTTTGCCTCGCTGGCGTCGGGAGGCCTGATGAACTGCTCGGGCGGTTCGGCGGTCGAGGGCTGGACGGCGGTCAACCTCGCCATGATCCCGCTGCTGACGCTGGCAGGTGGCGCGCTGTTGTGGCTGGTGCTCAGGCCTTCGGACCCTCAGACCGCCTGATCCTACCAGCGCCCCGTTGCCGCTGTTTTCATCAGCGAAAACCGGCGGCGGATTTCACCCTGCGCCAAGGCGCCTGCGGCCACGCGTTCGGGCCGAGCCAAGGCGGCCCGCAACACCCATTCGGTCTGCCACCCGGCATAGAGCGCAGGCCGCGCTTGCGCAGTAACGTCATTGCGCGCCGCCCGCGCGCGCGCCAGCCGGTCCAACGCCTTTTGCGCCAGCGCCCGAACCCCATCCTGCGTCCCATCGAGCAGAGGAATCCTGCCCCGCGCCTCAAGCGCGGGGATGGCCCGGAACCAGTTCGCGATCCCGGTCGCATAGCCAAAGTCACGCAGAACAGTCTCATCCGCGGACCCCAAAGCCTGCGCAGACACCACCATCAGCGTTCCGGCGCTATGGTTGATGTAAGCGTCGAAATGCACCTCATCCTCGAACGGATCGCGGTAGATATCCCAGCGCCTTACGGCCACATATTCATCCAACTGCGCCGCCAGATGAGGTGAGATCACACGGGACAAGGGCGTCACAACCTCATGCCGCCGAACGGTCGGGCCTTCGGCAACCTCCTGCAGCGCATCGCGCCACCATTGCAGGCGCATCTCGGCGATCATGCTTTCCTGCGTCACCCATGGCGCGCGCGCCACCTCGACATTCAGCGCATAGATCGGAAACAGAACCGCCCGCGCCGCAACCGGCGCGGCCATCGCCGCCATGAAACGATCCGGATCGGCCTTATGCACCAGCGCGGCGCAGGCCTTTATGTCGTCGTCGAATTCCACGTTATTCGGCAGCGGCGGAGCGCGGCGCGCAATCGCTTACCAGTTTCCACTGGATCGCATCCAGCAGAGCCTCAAACGAGGCGTCGATTATATTCGCACTCACCCCGACAGTGGACCAGCGCCGCCCCTGCCCGTCTTCGCTGTCGATGATCACGCGGGTCACCGCCTCGGTCCCGCCTTGGGTGATGCGCACCTTGAAGTCGACCAGCCGCATATCCGCCAGTATCTGCGAATACTGCCCCAGATCCTTGGCCAGAGCCTTCGCCAAAGCGTTCACCGGACCGCGATCACTGCCATCTTCGTCAAGCGATTCACTGACCGACAGTTTCTTCTCACCGTCCACTTTCACAACAACAACCGCCTCAGACAGGCTGACCATCTTGTTGTATTTGTTCTTTCGGCGCTCAACGGTGACCTTGTAGCGTTTGACCTCGAAGAACTCGGGCAACTGCTCCAGCTCATCCCGCGCCAGCAGCTCAAAACTGGCCTGCGCGGTGTCATAGGAATAACCCTCGGCCTCCCGCAATTTGATCCGTTCAAGGATACGCCCCAACGCCGGATCGCCCGCGTCGACGGTCAGCCCTGCATCGGTCAGACGCTTGCGCAGGTTCGACTGCCCGGCCTGGTTCGACATCGGAATGATGCGCGCATTGCCGACGCTTGCCGGGTCTATATGCTCATAGGTCGACGGGTCCTTGAGGATCGCACTGGCGTGCAGCCCCGCCTTATGCGCAAAGGCTGAGGCCCCAACATAGGCGCTCTGCTTGCTGGGCACTCGGTTCAAGATATCATCCAGCATCCGGCTGATCCGCGTCAACCCCGCCAGCGCCTTGGGCTTCACCCCGATCTCATAGCGCGAGGCGTAGGGCTCTTTCAGCATCAGCGTCGGGATCAAAGCGGTCAGATTGGCGTTACCGCAGCGCTCACCCAACCCGTTCAGCGTGCCCTGCACCTGCCGCGCGCCAGCATCGACGGCGGCCAGAGAACACGCCACCGCATTCTCGGTGTCGTTATGTGTATGAATGCCCAGCCGATCCCCGGGCAGACCAGCGGCGATCACCTCGGACACGATGCGCCCGACCTCGGCAGGCAAGGCACCGCCATTGGTGTCGCACAAAACGACCCAGCGCGCGCCAGCGTCCAGCGCGGCCCGGCAGACCTCCACCGCGTATTCGGGATTGTCCTTGTAGCCGTCAAAGAAGTGCTCGGCATCGAACAAAGCCTCGCGCCCCTGCGCCACGATATGCGCGACCGAGGCCCGCACGTTTTCGGTGTTCTCCTCAAGCGCGATGCCAAGCGCGTCCGTCACATGGTAGTCATGCGACTTCCCCACCAGACAGACCGCAGGCGTCCCGGCATTCATCACCGCCGCCAGCACGTCATCATTCTCGGCCGACCGCCCCGCGCGCTTGGTCATCCCAAACGCGGTCAAACAGGCCGCAGTCTTGGGCGCCGCCTCAAAGAATGCGCTATCCGTCGGGTTTGCGCCGGGCCAGCCGCCTTCGATGTAGTCTACGCCCAACGCGTCCAGCGCCCGCGCGATCTGCACCTTCTCAGCAGTCGAAAACTGCACGCCCTGCGTTTGCTGCCCGTCCCGCAAGGTGGTGTCGTAAAGGTAAAGACGCTCTTTGCTCATCCAACCCCCTCCAGCTTGGCGGGATCGAAACCGGCACCGGGCACCAGTTCAACGCCCTCCTTGCTCATCCGAACCTCAAGCCCGGCGGCGACATACGCGGCCTTCAGGCGATCCACCTCCGAGAAATCCTTGGATTGCATCGCAGCCGCCCGCGCCTCGGCCAGCCGTTCGGCATGTGACGACAGATCGACCGAACCCGCCTGAGCCCAGCTGCCCATCTCATCGGTCAATAACCCGACCACCTGCGCGCTCGCCAACAAAGACGCGGCATCGCCCTCTGCTGCCAAGCGGTGCAGCTCTGCGATGGCACCTGCGGTGTTCAGATCATCACCAAGCGCCGCGATGACCGCGGGGGCCGCGGTGGCGGCGGGCTCGATGCCCGCTGTCAGCGCCCGCCACTTGCGCAACGTTGCCTCGGCCTCGCGCGCCTTCTTCTCGGTCCAGTCCATCGG
Organism: Ruegeria sp. G7; assembly: GCF_056535465.1. Classification (NCBI taxonomy): domain Bacteria; kingdom Pseudomonadati; phylum Pseudomonadota; class Alphaproteobacteria; order Rhodobacterales; family Roseobacteraceae; genus Ruegeria; species Ruegeria sp. G7. The sequence goes on from NZ_JBQFIL010000001.1 coordinate 3,051,078, forward strand.
CTTGCGATAGTGGGTCTGCAGGAAGACAAAGCGGATCACCTCACCGGGCACCCCCTGTTTCAAAAGATCATGAACGGTAAAGAAATTGCCCAGCGATTTGGACATCTTCTTACCCTCGACCTGCAGCATCTCATTATGCATCCAGACACGCGCGAACTCACCCTGCGGATGGGCGCACTTGCTCTGAGCAATCTCGTTTTCATGATGCGGGAACATCAGATCATTGCCGCCGCCATGAATGTCGAAGCTCTCACCCAGCAACTCATAGCTCATGGCCGAGCATTCAATATGCCAGCCCGGACGCCCCCGGCCCCACGGACTGTCCCAGCCGGGCAATTCATCAGTCGACGGCTTCCACAGCACAAAATCCATCGGGTTCTTCTTGTAGGGCGCGACCTCAACCCGCGCGCCTGCGATCATGTCATCGACCGAGCGACCCGACAGCGCGCCGTAATCGTCCTTCCAGCTATCCACGGCAAACAACACATGCCCCTCGGCGGCATACGCATGCCCCTTGGCAATCAGGCCCTCGATCATCGCAATCATCTGCGCGATGTACTGCGTGGCACGCGGCATCTCATCGGGCTCCATCGCGCCCAGAGCGCCCATATCATGCAGATACCAGCCAATGGTCTCGTCCGAACGCTCCTGCACCAACTGCTCCAGAGACCCCTCGGCCCCGGCCTTCTTCCGCGCCAGAGCGGTCGCGTTGATCTTGTCATCCACATCGGTGAAATTGCGCACATAGGTCACATGATCGGCACCATAAACATAACGCAACAACCGGTAGAGCACGTCAAACACCACAACAGGACGCGCATTTCCCAGATGGGCGCGATCATAGACCGTCGGGCCACAGACATACATCCGCACATTGCTGGGATCGATCGGCGCGAAATCCTCTTTCGCCCGTGTCCTCGTGTTGTGCAGTTTGATCGTTGTCATCGGGTCGTGCTCCTGAAACAGCATATACGTCACGCGTTGGCGCGGGCTTAGCAACTTGTCTCAGGGATGAAAACGAAAGAAACCGGCCCGCTTGAGAAATCAGCAGGAAATGCAGCAGATAATGATGCGGGTTTTCCGGTTCATGCGCCCTGCCTAGCATGGGTTCGCCGCGCCGCCAAGTCCTGAGTTCGCCCCGGGTGCCGTCCCGAAGCCGATTGACAAAACCTTGGCGCTCTGCCCCATTTCGCCCAAAGGGAGCGCGCGCCATGAAACTATCACATCGCATCACGCATCTGACCGGCGGCGGCTCGGACGGGTGGGACGTGTTCTACCGCGCCCGCCAGATGATCGCCGAAGGCCACGCTGTCACCGAGCTGACCATCGGCGAGCATGATATCGGCACCGACCCCTCGATTCTGGCGGCGATGGATGCATCGGCGCGCGACGGTCATACAGGGTATGCGATGGTACCGGGGACCGATCTGCTGCGCGATACGGTCGCCGCGCGAGTCCAGCTGCGCACCGGTGTACGAACAACCCGAGACAACGTGTTGATCACACCCGGCGGTCAGGCGGCGCTGTTTGCTGCGCATACCGCGCTGTGCGATCCCGGTGATGTAGGCCTCTATCTCGACCCCTATTATGCCACCTATCCCGGCACCATCCGCGGGGCTGGAGCCATTGCCCGCCCCATCGCGACCCGTGCCGAAGACGCCTTCCAGCCCCGCGCCAAGGATATCGACGCCGCCGCCGATGGCGCTGTTTCTCTGCTGATCAACACCCCGAACAACCCGACCGGCGTGGTTTATGCCCCTGAAACGCTCTCGGCCATCGCCGAACTGTGCCACCGACGAGACCTGTGGCTGATCTCGGACGAGGTCTATGACACGCAGGTCTGGGACGGCAGCCATCTGTCCCCTCGCGTCCTGCCCGGCATGGCCGAGCGCACGCTGGTCGTTGGGTCAATGTCGAAATCCCACGCCATGACCGGATCGCGCTGCGGCTGGATCGTCGCTTCGGAGGAAGTCATCGCGCATCTGATCAACCTCGCCACCCACACCACGTACGGCGTGCCGGGGTTCATTCAGGACGCCGCCAGCTATGCCCTGAACGCCGGACACGAACTGGAGAGCCGCATATCAGAACCCTTCCGCCGCCGCCGCGCGCTGGCGCTGGACGTGCTGGCCACCCAGCAGGCCGTTGGCCTGATCCCGGCGCAGGGGGCAATGTACCTGATGTTGGATGTCCGCGCGACGGGACTGAGCGGCGAAGGCTTCGCCAACGCCCTGCTCGACACTCATTCGATCGCTGTCATGCCCGGCGAAAGCTTCGGCACCGCCGCCGCAGGCCATATTCGGGTCGCCATGACCATCGATGATGAGAAGTTCGTCGCCTCGCTGAAGCTGCTCTGTGCGTTTGCCGCGCAATTGGCAGCCGAGGCTCAAGCCGCCACGGCCTGACCTACAGATCAGAAACGGAAGGTCGTGCGCAGGTTAAAGACATTGGCATCAAGCCCCCTGCCAGCCGTTGGCACATCGTCGAAATTCTGCCGCAACGCCTCACCGCTGATGACGAATCGGTCGCCCAGCGGATAAGCAACGCCGATCCCGTAAACCGCAGCCGTGTCGCTGTCGCCCGAGGTGCTGGCACGCGCCGTACCGACCACGACATACCCCAGCGCCGAACCGAAATCATAGCCGCCGCGCAGTTTCAGGCGAGACATGCTGTCAAGGCTTCCCTCTGACTGGCCGAGATCGAGGTTCAGGCGGTTGTACTCCAGCTCACCACCCAGAACGAAATTGCCGAAATCATAATCATAACCGATATGCGGACCAAAAGCGGCATCACTGCCGCCTACCCCACCTGACCCGTCAACATCCGCGTAGCCGAAACTGAAGCCGACATAGGCCCCTGTCCAGTCTTCTGCCAACACAGGGCCAGACCCCGCAAACAGGGCTGCAAAAACGAAGGCCTTGGTAAATTTCATTCAGACCTCCGAACAAAAGATGCCGGTCTGGGCGGATTGCGGGGCCGCACACTGGTATCGGTGTGGCAATGAATAGGGCTTAAACTCTCAAGCATAGGTTAATTAACTATGTACAGAATAACAGATTTCTATCGAAACAGGAAAAAACATTTTCTCACGAGCATTTGTACGCCGTCGATGTTTCGTCATCGGAAATTATCCACAGTCAAGTCGCAAATAGGACAGATTATGTCGCCAAGCACCGCAACACTTGAAAAACCCAACTGAGGCCGTGAATGCAAAGCGACGTCTGGAAAATTCGTCTGATCAGCCGCACGATCGGTGCGGACCGGGGGCGTGCTGCGCGTGGCAGGCCAAACCTCTGCTAGGTTTATCCGCAGTCACGTTACCCACCTCAGAGCCGGACTTAAGTTCATGAACGATCAAACCCCCACTCCTTCTCGCAGCGGCGGGCGCGCCGCGCGTCGTGCAGCCCGCGCAGCGGCCCTGCCGGAACACTTGCGCCCCATTCGTCCAGGAATGGAGGGCGGTGTCCTCAATGTCCTGACCCCAAACCAGATCGAGCGCATTCACGAAGCCGCCCTTACGGCCCTTGAGACCATCGGCCTGGCCGACGCACCACAAAGCGGTATCGACTATCTGGTCGCCGCCGGATGTAACCTGGGCCAAGATGGTCGCATTCGCTTTCCCCGCGCGCTGGTCGAGGACACCATCGCCAAAGCCAACCGCGCTGTCACGTTGTACAGCCGGGATGGCAAAACCGATCTGGAACTGTCGGGTACCAAGGTTCACTATGGCACCGCCGGGGCCGCCGTCAGCATGGTCGATGTCCACGGGCAGGACTATCGCGATTCAACCGTTCAGGACCTGCACGATGCTGCGCGCATCTGCGAACAGCTTGAAAACATTCACTTTGTCCAACGCCCAATGGTCTGCCGCGATATCACCGATAACCTCGAGATGGACCTGAACACCATCTACGCCGCCTGTTCGGGGACATTCAAACATATCGGCACATCCTTTACCGAACCCAGTCACGTCTCCCCCGCCGTCGAGATGCTCCACATGATCGCCGGTGGCGAGGACAAGTATCGCGCGCGGCCTTTTGTTTCGAACTCGAACTGTTTCGTCGTGCCGCCTATGAAATTCGCGACCGAAAGCTGCGAGGTGATGGAGGAATGCATCAAAGCAGGCATGCCCGTCCTGCTCCTGTCCGCTGGCATGGCCGGGGCCACGGCACCATCAACCATCGCCGGCGCGATCACGCAAGCCACCGCAGAATGTCTGGCCGGGCTGGTTTACGTAAACGCCGTAAGCCCCGGAGCGCCCGCGATTTTCGGCACCTGGCCTTTTGGTCTGGATCTGCGCACAGGTGCGATGTCCATCGGCTCGGGCGAACAGGCTCTGCTGACGGCAGGTTGCGCACAGATGCACCGTTTCTATGACCTGCCTGGCGGTGCGGCCGCCGGAGCCTCAGATTCGAAGCTGCCCGATATGCAGGCCGGTTGGGAGCAGATGTGCTCAAACGTCATGGCAGGACTGTCGGGCCTGAACATGGTCTATGAGGCGGCAGGAATGCATGCCTCATTATTGGGATTTTGCCATGAAAGCCTGATATTGGGTGACGATCTGATTGGTCAGGCACAGCGCTGTGTGCGCGGGATCGAGGTCAGCGACGAGACGCTTGCGCTGGATCAGATGGCCGAGGTCTGCATGGGTGGGCCCGGGCATTATCTGGGCACCGATGCAACGCTCAGCAGGATGCAGGCGGATTATGTCTATCCGACCTTCGGGGATCGGACCTCGCCCAAGGAATGGGTTGAATTAGGTAAGCCGGACCTGATCGAGAAGGCCATCGCCAGAAAAGAGGAAATTCTCGCAACGCCGTCCAGCGCGCGCTTTGATCCGCTTCTGGATGCCGAACTGCGCGATAAATTCAACATTCACCTTCCCACCTAACCTATTGAAAAGTGGCCCAAGAAAGGCTTGAGCCACTTCCTGTCCATTGCGATTACCCGTTGCTGGGGGGCAGCAAACCGGCTTCTTCCGCAATGGCAATCTCATCTGCATCCAGCGTGCCGTCTCCATTTGCGTCCATGACAGAGAAGGTGTCTGCGTCAACTTCGGGAAGAACGACTTGCACCTCTTCGATGGTCAAGACACCATCGCCATTTGCATCCGCGCTGGATTGCGCCAGCGCCATTGTGGGCGCGCCAAGCGCAACTACGGACAGGGTCACCAGTGTTAACGGTTTCATGATATTGCCTCCTGAGTGAGTTGTTTTGCGTATTTCGTCCGGACAGGGGCAACAGACACCCATCCCGCATCCACTGTCACCCGCATGACGAGAATGCTGGGTAGACGCGCCAATCTTTGCGTGTCTGCCTGAGTCTCATCCGCGAAGGCCCGCCGGGTAAAATGTCGCTCATCCTTTTCGGCAGGTATTGCCCGGCGGGATCAGGCCGCTCCGGCGGGGCTCTGCCTAGATTGCCGGGTAAACGGTCGAAAAAGAAAGGGGGCCGAAGCCCCCTGTCAGTTTCGCCTTCCAGGCTCAATTCGTTGACCGCCCGGTGTTTTTTTGCCTGCGGCCTGGACTGCGCATGGAACGAGCGCACCCGTTCCGTGAGAGAGTGGGAGGGAGCAAATATTCCGCCCCACCCTGTTCCCGGCCAACACGGGCATGTCGGCCGAGTGAAACAAGGCATCGATGGTAAGTCTCAGCGCCTTGCTTCGTATTCGTCGGGGTCGGTACCTGTGGCAGCTATCCGACCCCTGCACCCCGGGTTGCCGGGGCGCTAAACTCAGCTACACCCGCTTGTCGCGCCGCAGGTGTTGCACTTCATGCAGGTGCCGTTGCGCACCAGCGTGTAGTTTCCGCATTCGCCGCAGGGATCGCCCTCGTATCCTTGCATTTTGGCTTTGGTCCGTGCGTCCATACCGGTTGCAACCGCCGTTTCAGCAGGTGCCTCAAAGGTGGCTGCGGTTTCGGCCATGCCGGTTACATCGGTCTGACCGCCGTTGAAGACCATCAGGTCTTGCGGCAGGCGCTTGCGCAGATACCCGGTCGAGCTGATTTGTTTCAGCACTTCCAAGGACTTGGTTGCCGCGCTTTCGCTGATTTCCGAGACGTTCGACAGACCATCCTCTTCGCCGCGGCCCAGATCGTCAAAGGTTGCACCCTCGGGTTTCACATGCGCCAGATCGGTGCGGTCCAAATAGGACACGGCCAGTTCGCGGAAGATGTAATCCAAGATTGACGTCGCGTTCTTGATCGAGTCGTTGCCCTGCACCATCCCAGCCGGTTCGAACTTGGTGAAGGTAAAGGCGTCCACGAATTCTTCCAGCGGCACGCCGTATTGCAGGCCAACCGACACGGCGATGGCAAAGTTGTTCATCATCGCCCGGAAGCCAGCGCCTTCCTTGTGCATGTCGATGAAGATCTCGCCCAGCTTGCCGTCCTCGAACTCACCGGTGCGCAGATAAACTTTGTGGCCGCCGACGATCGCTTTCTGGGTATAGCCCTTGCGGCGATGGGGCAGTTTCTCACGATGGCTGCGGATCATTTCCTTGACCACAACCTTCTCGATCACCTTCTCGGCCAGAACGACGGCTTTCTCTTGCGTCGAACCGCTTTCCAGCACTTCCGCTGCTTCGTCGTCATCCTCGACCAGCGCCGCCGCCAGTGGCTGGGACAGTTTCGAGCCGTCACGATAGAGTGCGTTCGCCTTCACGCCCAACGACCACGACAGTTCATAAGCCTTCTGGCAATCCTCGATGGTCGCGTCATTTGGCATGTTGATCGTCTTCGAGATCGCACCAGAGATGAAACTCTGCGCAGCGGCCATCATGGTGATGTGGCTATCAACCCCAAGGAAACGCTTGCCTTTCTTGCCGCACGGATTGGCGCAGTCAAAGATGGCATAGTGCTCTTCCTTCAGATGCGGCGCACCTTCCAGAGTCATGGTTCCGCAGACATGATCGTTCGCCGCGTCGATATCGGCTTTGGTAAAGCCCAGATGGCGCAGCAGGTCGAAGGTCGGGTCGTTCAGCTTGGTCGCCGGGATGCCCAGAACGCCGGTGCAGAAATCTTCACCCAGCGTCCACTGGTTGAAGACGAACCGGATGTCGAAGGCGCTTTCTAGTGCGGCGTCCACCTTGGCCAGTTCGTTCGGGCCAAAGCCGTGACCGGTCAGCGAGGTGTGGTTGATCCCCGGTGCATTACCGATGGTGCCGTGGCCAACCGCATAGCTGACGATCTCTTCGATCTGAGCCGAAGAATAGCCCAGCTTTTCCAGCGCCGACGGCACTGAGCGGTTGATGATCTTGAAGTAACCACCCCCGGCCAGTTTCTTGAATTTGACCAGCGCAAAATCAGGTTCGATCCCCGTGGTGTCGCAATCCATCACCAGACCAATGGTGCCGGTCGGCGCAATCACAGTGGCCTGAGCGTTGCGGTAGCCGTTCTTCTCGCCGAGGCTCAGAGCCTCATCCCAAGCCGACATGGCCAGATCGACCAAACGCTTGTCCGGGCAGTTGCCGTGGTCCAGAGGAACCGGCTTCACAGCCAGTTTCTCATACCCCTCGGTCACGCCCTGCGACGCGCGGCGGTGATTGCGGATAACGCGCAGCATGTGGTCGGCGTTGCGCTCGTACCCCTTGAACGGCCCCAACTCACCTGCAATTTCAGCCGAGGTCGCATAGGCCACACCGGTCATGATCGCAGTCAGCGCGCCACAGATCGCCCGGCCCTCATCCGAGTCATAGCTGTAGCCCATGTTCATCAGCAGGCCGCCGATATTTGCGTAGCCCAGACCCAAAGTGCGGAAGTCGTAAGACAGCTGCGCGATTTCCTTGGACGGGAACTGCGCCATTGTAACCGAGATTTCCAGCGTCAGGGTCCACAGGCGCGAGGCGTGCATGTAGTCCGCCGCCTGGAACTCGCCATCCTTGAGGAAGGTCAGCAGGTTCATCGACGCCAGGTTACAGGCCGTATCGTCCAGGAACATATATTCCGAGCACGGGTTCGAGCCGCGGATTTCCCCATCTTCGGGGCATGTGTGCCATTCATTGACGGTATCATGGAACTGGATACCCGGATCGGCACAAGCCCATGCAGCGTGGCCGACTTTCTCCCACAGATCGCGGGCCTTGACGGTCTTGGCGACCTTGCCATCGGTCCGGTTAATGAGCTCCCAATCGGCGTCTTTTTCGACGGCGGTCAGGAACGCGTTGGTCACGCGGATCGAGTTGTTCGAGTTCTGTCCCGAGACGGAGCTATAGGCTTCGGAATCCCAGTCCGTATCATAGGTCGGGAATTCGATGCTGTCGTGGCCCTGTTTGGCATAGTCCAGCACGCGCTTGATGTAAGTCTCGGGGATCGCGACCTTTTTGGCCTCGCGCACCGCCTTTTTCAACGCGTCGTTTTTGTTGGGATCGTAAGCATCATCCGCAGACCCGTCCCAAGACCGAATGGCCTCGAAAATGCCGTTCAGCATCTTTTCGTGCATCTTCGATCCGGCAACGATCGAGGCCACCTTCTGCTCTTCGAGCACCTTCCAGTCAATGAACTGCTCGATATCCGGGTGATCTGCGTCGACGATCACCATCTTTGCTGCTCGACGGGTTGTCCCGCCTGATTTGATCGCGCCAGCGGCGCGGTCGCCGATCTTGAGAAAGCCCATCAGGCCCGAGGATTTTCCGCCACCCGACAGCGCCTCGCCTTCTGCGCGCAGATGGCTGAAGTTCGTACCAGTGCCCGAGCCGTATTTGAACAGGCGCGCCTCGCGCACCCACAGGTCCATGATGCCGCCTTCGTTCACCAGATCATCATCGACGGACTGGATGAAACACGCGTGCGGCTGCGGATGTTCGTATGCGGATTTCGACTTGGTCAGTTTACCGGTCTTGTAGTCGACATAATGGTGCCCCTGCGCCGGGCCGTCGATTCCATAAGCCCAATGCAGACCCGTGTTGAACCACTGAGGCGAATTCGGCGCCGCGCGCTGGGTCGCCAGCATGTAGCGCATCTCGTCGAAATAGGCGCGAGCATCATCCTCGGTCGAGAAATAGCCGCCCTTCCAGCCCCAATAAGCCCACGCACCGGCCAGACGGTCGAATACCTGCTTGGACGAGGTTTCGCCTGTGAATTCAGCACCTTCTGCGGGCACCGAACGCCACAGGAATTCCGGAACGTCTTTCTCTTTGACCTTCTTCAGCGCAGACGGAACACCCGCCTTGCGGAAATATTTCTGCGCGATGACGTCGCTGGCAACCTGGCTCCATTTCGCAGGGACCTCAATCTCGTCCAGACGGAAAACGATTGTACCATCCGGGTTGCGGATTTCAGAGGTCGCCGAGACAAAGTCCAGATCGGAATATGCATCCTGTCCCGGTTTGGTGAATTTTCTTTCAATCTTCATGTCCGCTGCCCCAGCTTCAGGTTGTCCAAAATTCTCAACGCCGGCACCAAATCTTGTGTTGCGGGGTGCCGCCCGCGCGACCGACCAGAAAGGACGCAAACGACCGCGCGCTGCCCATAACAGCGCAAAACCACGTTGCGGTTGCACATTCTATTGGTTTGCTGTCCGTCCCTTGCCCGGAACCCTTTTCTGGTCATTGCCTACCAGATTTAGTGGCTCCGCTATCGGCCTATACAATCTGACGTATTGACCTATAGTTGGTCAACGGGCTTTTTCGCTCATTTTTGAAATCTTTTGGGTTGACCCGATACGCGGCATCGGCAGGAACCCGCCTGCCAATGATTCCCCCACACGCAGGTTGCGACGATCCATCAAAGCAACCGCACGAGTCGCAAATTGATTTCTCGTTCCGCCCATAGCAGTTACAAGAGAATGGTCATGCAGATGCCGGTTAAGCAAGATCGCAGAGAATCATCGTCTGCGGCAGGGCGCGCATGGCATAAAGGCGGTGTTGCGTTTTTCGTACAGGATTCGTTTCCACCATGCGCCCGCTCTTAATATTGTCCCTGATGGCCTTGATCGTGTCTTGTACATCACAAGCAACACCAACCGCATCACGCAGCGCGCAATTCCCGGATTACCCCACAAACCTGTTCACTACCTTCAGGGCCGATTGCTCGGGGCCAGGTGACAGGTATCAAAAAATTGGCTCGGACAGATTCGAGTGTCGCGAAACACTGCCCCCGCAAGCCACGGCCTTTCTGATTCTGCGGCACGACGGGTATCCACAAAACCTGCCTCAAATCGTGACCCGCCTGAGTTCGACAAAAAACCAGCAAGGGTATCGGGTGGACGCTGAACTGTTTTTTCTGGTTCCGCAGAAAAGTGGCAAGACCCTGAAGATACCGGTTGAAAGCGGTGATCTGGATCGGCAATTCTCGCGCCTTTACACAAACTTCGGCGGAACGCCTGTGTGAAAGGAGTGGTCGGGGCGGCAGGATTCGAACCTACGACCCCCTGTACCCAAAACAGGTGCGCTACCAGACTGCGCCACGCCCCGGACCGTGCGCCTTCCTAAACGTGGCGATCTGATTTGAAAAGCCCTAACAGGGCCAAATTGCCGGCCCCTGCGAAAAAATTTCGTGCCGTATCTGAGTGCCGGGGCGAATAGAATAGCGCGCAGCGAGCCCGGCGTTGATTTCCAGAACTGCAAAAACCGAATCGCCACCGTCAATTGGCGTCAGATCGCCCGGAACGGCACCCTCGTGCACATGAGAGACGACCCCGGTCTGATCAATGAAAATCATATCCAGTGGGATCAGCGTATTCTTCATCCAGAAGGCAACCGGCTGCGGCCGATCATACACAAACAGCATCCCCGAACGGTCCGGCATGCTTTCGCGAAACATCAAGCCGCGCGACTTTTCCTGCGCAGTGATGGCCAATTCAATATCAAACCTGACCTGCGCTATATCATTTCGCAGCTCGACCCGGTCCACACGACACTCGGCCCGCGCGATCCCGCCAAGAAAGCAGGTCAGGATCACCAAAGCTAAACCGAATTTTTTCATGATTTGGGTCAACTGTTCAGCGCAGCTTCCCACGCCAGCACCTGCGCGGCCATGCGACCCCGTTTGCCGTCGATCACGCGCATGGCCAGGGCTTCGCCTGGCTGCAGATCCGCAAGCCCCGACCGGCGCAGCACCTCGATGTGCAGAAACACATCTTCGCTGCTGCCAAACACATTGGCAAAACCAAAGCCCTTGCCCTTGTCGAACCATTTGACACGCGCGGCTTCAAGCGGAGCGTTTCCGATCACGTTCGGGTCAAGCTCGGCAAAATCGGCGAGCATCATCGCCTCGGCCCGAACGGGCGGGTCCACGCTAATGACTTCGACCGCCTGAACGCCGCGGTCTGTCTTGTGCGTCATGATCTCGATCCCGGCCCCATCAGCGACCGAGCTTTGACCAAAATTGCGCAGGACATTGACGTGAAGCAGAATATCCGGCCCGCCAGCGTCAGACACGACAAATCCGTACCCCTTTGCGGGGTCGAACCATTTTACGTGTCCACGAACGCGATACATGCTGTTCAGATCTTCTGGCACTGTTTTTCCATCACGAAGATTACCAAGGCGTTAAGAGCCTGTTGTTTATGGGATTGGCGCGCAAATTCAAGTTGAAAAAATCCTTTATTTACTGACCGTTGCATTTCACGACACGTGAACGTCATGGATTTAACCTCTGCACTTGCCAGTCGGATCCGGTGCCATCGCGCCGCCAGCGGAACCGGTCATGCAACCGAAACGCCCCATCGGCCCAGAATTCTATCTCAACCGGTGTCAGTCGATAACCACCCCAGAACTTAGGGCGCGGCGGATTTGTTCCCAGTTTGGCGGTCAGCTTTGCCACCTCGGCCATCAGCGCGGCCCGGCTTTCAAGCGGTTGCGATTGATGCGATGCCCAAGCCCCCAAACGACTTTTGAGAGACCGCGACGCATAATATTCATCCGCCTGAGCGCCTTCTTCGCGCGTTATTGTACCACGAACGCGAATTTGACGCCGCAAAGATTTCCAATGCATCACGAAAGCCGCTGTGCCTGCGCTCTCCAACTCCTCAGCCTTGGCGCTGTGGTAGTTCGTGTAGAAGACGAAGGCACCCTTCTCGATCTCTTTGAGCAACACCATGCGGACATTTGGCAAGCCACTCTGGTCCACGGTTGCCAGCGCAATCGCGTTCGGATCGTTCGGTTCCGTTTGTTCTGCCTCAGCCAGCCACCGCCCCGCTATTTCGAACGGATCGGCGCCCGCGAAGATTCCACTGCGCTCGTTCATTTCCATCCCCTGGAAAGAATTGTTCTCGACCCTAAGGCGAGAACCCGCTGCGGGCAAGAGCGCATGGCCTTGATGCAGACCAATCAATGGCATAAACCAACCGAAAGTAACGCGACGACATGCGGAGAACCGAAGATGTCAAATCAGTTGATGGCCGGAAAACGCGGCCTCATCATGGGACTGGCCAATGACAAATCAATCGCATGGGGAATCGCCCGCGCCTTGTCCGACGCCGGGGCCGAACTGGCCTTTTCCTATCAGGGCGATGCCCTGAAGAAACGCGTCGATCCGCTGGCGGCGCAGCTAGGCAGCGAAATCGTCCTGCCCTGTGATGTCAGCGACGAAGCCTCCATCGACGGGCTGTTCACCGCGCTCGAGCAGAAATGGGGCAAGCTGGATTTCGTCGTCCACGCCATCGGCTTCTCCGACAAGAACGAACTGCGCGGCCGCTATGTCGACACCAGCCGCGCCAATTTCAGCCTGACCATGGATGTTTCGGTCTATTCCTTCACCGCTGTCATGCAGCGGGCCGAGAAACTGATGACCGAAGGCGGCTCTGCCATCACTCTCACCTACTATGGTGCCGAGCAGGTCATGCCACATTATAATGTGATGGGCGTCGCCAAAGCCGCGCTGGAAGCGTCGGTCAAATACTTGGCCGAGGATCTCGGCAAGGACGGTATCCGCGTCAACGCGATCTCGGCGGGCCCGATCAAGACGCTGGCGGCCAGTGGCATCGGCGACTTCCGCTATATCATGAAGTGGAACGAGTATAACTCGCCCCTGCGCCGGAATGTGACGATCGACGATGTTGGCAACTCGGCTCTTTACCTGCTGTCCGACCTCAGCAGCGGCGTAACCGGAGAGAACCTGCACGTGGATTCAGGCTATCACATCGTCGGTATGAAAGCCGTCGACGCACCCGACGTCGAAAAGGGTTAAGCCATGAGTGCCAAGGACCGCCTGCCCCACGAAAAAGGCTTTCACATCAGCTGGGACCAGATCCACCGCGACAGCCGCGCGCTGGCGTGGCGGCTGGACGGGCAAGGCCCCGACGATGGCGCATGGCGCGCTGTGGTGGCCATCACCCGCGGCGGTATGGCGCCCGCGATGATCGTCAGCCGAGAACTCGACATTCGCACCGTCGACACGGTCAGCGTGAAATCCTACCACCATCAGGCACAGGGCGAGGCCGAGGTGCTCAAGGCCCCCAACGCCGACCTGATGGGCGATGGCACCGGCGTCCTGATCATCGACGATCTGGTCGACAGCGGCAAAACGCTGGAACTGGTGCGCGAAATGTACCCCAAGGCCCATTTCGCCACCGTCTACGCCAAACCCAAAGGCCGTCCGATGGTCGACACCTACATCACCGAGGTCTCTCAGGACACATGGATCTTCTTCCCGTGGGATATGGCATTGCAATATGTCGAACCCTATCGGGGCACCGACTGATCCTTCTTCTGTTCAAAAACACCTCGGAGTGCGAGGCAGAGCCTTGCAAAATGGTCACACCATGACACAGACCCGCACCAGCGCCACCTTCCCCCCTCCGGTGATGGAGGCGCGCCGCTGGCTTGATGGCGTCACCTTCCCCGCAGATCGCCCCCTGATCAATGTCAGCCAGGCCGCCCCGGTTGACCCGCCGCCGCTTGCGCTGCGTCAGGCCATGGCAAATTTCGCGGTGTCGCAGGACAGCGCGCATCTCTACGGCCCGGTTCTGGGCAATGACGATCTGCGCTCCGAGCTTGCCGCGCAGATCAGCACCCACTACGTCGCTCAGGTCGCTGCCGATCATGTCGCCATCACCTCGGGCTGTAATCAGGCGTTCTCGGCGGTCATCTCGGCTATCACCGATCAGGGGGACGAGGTCATCTTGCCGACCCCATGGTATTTCAACCATAAAATGTGGCTGGATATGGCCGGGGTCACCGCGATCGATCTGCCCACCGGTGATGACCTGCTGCCCGACCCCGAGCAAGCGCGCGCCCTGATCACCGACAAAACCCGCGCAATCGCTCTGGTCACGCCGAACAATCCCGGCGGCGTGGAATACCCTGCTGAACTGGTGCGCGCCTTCTACGATCTTGCGCAAGAGAACGGGTTGTACCTGCTGGTCGATGAAACCTATCGCGATTTCGACAGCCGCAGCGGCGCACCGCATGCGCTGTTCCAGCAACCGGGCTGGGACGCCACATTTGTGCATCTATATTCGTTCTCGAAAGCTTATCGCCTGACCGGTCACCGCGTCGGTGCGCTCGCGACAAGCCCCGCACTACTTGCCGAGATCGAGAAATTCCTCGATACCGTTGCCATTTGCCCGGGCCAGATCGGACAGTTTGCGGCGCTCTGGGGGATGCAGAACCTGTCGCAATGGGTGGCGAGTGAGCGGGATGAAATCCTCGACCGCCGTGCCGCGATCTCTGACGGCATGCACCGTCTGGAAGATAAAGGCTGGCGGCTGTTGGGGCTGGGCGCATATTTTGCCTACCTTGAGCATCCGTTCGATATTCCCTCGGATGAACTGGCCAAACGACTGGTGCCCGAACTTGGCATTCTCCTGTTGCCCGGGACCATGTTCATGCCCGCGCATGACCCCGCCGGAAATCGGCAGGTTCGCATCGCATTTGCCAATCTCGACCGCAGCGGAATTGCGCAATTGTTCGACCGGCTGCAAGGCCTGTCCATCTAAGCTTGCCCCCCCGCGCCACGCATCGTATTCAGGTCCGCAACCGACAGGGCAGACACGCGTCGACATAAGAAAGAGGGCACCATGGCCGCAGGCATGAAAAACCTATCCAAGACCTTTGTATGGATCCTCATGGGTCTTCTGATGCTGGGCCTTGCCGGGTTCGGCGCCACCAGCCTGACGGGTACGGTGCGCACGGTCGCTCAGGTCGGGGATGAAAGCGTTTCGGTCGACGAATATTTCCGCGAACTGCAACGGGAAATCCGCGCGATCGAGGCGCAGACCCGGCAGCCGATGCAAATATCGCAGGCGCATGACCTGGGTCTGGACCAACTGGCCCTGTCCCGCCTGATCGCCTTGGCCGCATTGGATAACGAAGTCGGGCAACTGGGCATTTCCATCGGCGATGAGAACCTGCAGCGCGAGATCGTGCAGATTCCCGCCTTTCAGGGGGTCGATGGAACGTTCGACCGCGAAGCCTATCGCTTCCAGCTGGATCAGGTGGGCATGTCCGATTCCGAATTCGAATCCGACCTGCGTAAGGAATCCGCCCGTACCATCGTCCAGGGCGCTGTAATGAGCGGCGTCGAGATGCCCCTGACCATGACCGAGGCATTGTCGAACTATGTGCTCGCCCGCCGCAGCTTTACCGTTGCCACCCTTTCGGCTGATGCGCTTGAAACCCCGATTGCGCAGCCAACCGACGCGCAGATTCAGGCCTACTACGACGCCAATGGCGACCGCTTTACCTTGCCCCGCACCAAGCGTTTGACCTATGCCATTCTCTCGCCCGAGATGTTGCTGGACAGTGTCGAGGTGGATGAGGACTCGCTCCGCCGACTGTATGACCAGCGCGCAGCACAATATCTGCAGCCCGAACGCCGTCTGGTCGAACGTCTGACCTATCCCAACGAAGCTGCCGCGACCGAAGCGCTGGCGCAACTGGAAGTCGGCGGTGCGGATTTCGAACAATTGGTTCGGGATCGCCAACTGGAACTCAGCGATGTTGATCTGGGCGATGTGACCCGCGAAGATCTGGGCGATGCCGCAGATGCTATCTTTGCTGCCGAGATCGACGCTGTTGTTGGCCCCCTGCCGTCCACCTTCGGACCCGCCCTGTTCCGCATCAATGGCTCACTCGCCGCGAATAACGTGACCTTCGAAGAAGCCGAGCCCGAGCTGCGTGAAGAACTGGCAGCAGACCGCGCGCGGCGTCAGATCGAAGCGCAGGCAGAAGACATCAACGATTTGCTCGCCGGTGGCGCGACATTGGAAGAGCTGGCGAACGAGACCGAACTTGAGCTGGGTCAGATCGACTGGACCCAGCAAAGCGACGAAGGTGTCGCCGCCTATGACGGGTTCCGCGAAGCCGCTGTGGCCGTACAAGAAGGCGATTTCCCCGAGGTCGCATTCCTTGAAGACGGCTCGCTGTTTGCGTTGCGACTGGATGAAGTGCTACCCGAGCGTCCCGAACCGATCGACAGTGCCCGCCCGAAGGTCGCTGAGGCGTGGATGCAGGACGAGACCGCGAAGGCGCTGGACGCTCAGGCCAGTGAAATCCTGGCGCAACTTGAAACGGATGGCGATTTCACCGCTACGGGTTTGCCCTTCCGCGTGGAAAACGCGTTGACCCGCACGGCGTTTCTTGAAGACGTACCGGTGGATTTCATGACCCAGATCTTTGAGATGGCCCCCGACGAGCTGCGGGTGATTCCCGGCACCGATAGTGCCCTGATCGTCAGGCTGGACGCAGAACTGCCTCCGGCGGAAACCGACGAACAGCGCCAGATGCAGGACGCTTTGGCCGCGCAGATGAACCAGGCGCTGGCACAGAACATTTTTGATATCTACGTGCGTGACGCGCAGACGCGCGCACGTCCCGTATTGGATCAGCAGGCGCTGAATGCCGTGCGGAACAGCCACTAAAAGAGTAGACTGATGGCCCTGACCCCGGATTTTGACGCTTTCGCACGTGCCTATGACGCGGGCGACAATCAGGTCGTCTACACGCGGCTCGCGGCCGATCTGGACACGCCTGTTTCGCTAATGCTCAAGCTGACCGGCGCGCAGAAAGACGCGTTCATGCTTGAATCGGTGACCGGGGGCGAAGTACGCGGGCGCTACTCCATCATTGGCATGAAACCGGATCTGATCTGGCGCTGCCATGGCGAGACATCCGCGCTGAACCGCTCGGCCCGGTTCGACGCCGAAGCCTTCGAGCCACAGCAGGGCAACCCGATGGACAACCTTCGTGCGCTGCTGGCCGAAAGCCGCATCGCGTTGCCGGATGACCTGCCGCAGGCGGCTGCCGGTCTGTTCGGGTATCTGGGCTATGACATGGTGCGTCTGGTCGAATACCTGCCAGACGTGAACCCGGACCCTTTGGGGCTGCCGGATGCTGTCATGCTGCGCCCATCGGTCATCGCCGTATTAGACGGCGTAAAAGGCGAAGTTACCGTGGTGTCGCCCGCATGGGTCAGCGAAGGTCAAACCGCCAAAGCCGCTTACGCACAGGCGGCGGAGCGCGTGATGGATGCCGTACGCGATCTCGAACGCGCCATGCCTGCCGAAACACGCGACCTGGGCGATGCGATCGAAGCCGGGCCGCCGGTGTCGAACTTCACCAAATCAGGTTATATGGACGCCGTTGAGCGGGCCAAGGACTACATTCGCGCAGGTGATATCTTTCAGGTGGTCCCGGCGCAGCGCTGGACGCAGGATTTTCCGCAACCGCCTTTTGCACTTTATCGCTCTTTGCGGCGCACCAACCCCTCGCCCTTCATGTTCTATTTCAACTTCGGTGGGTTTCAGGTGGTCGGCGCCAGCCCCGAAATCCTGGTCCGTGTCTTCGGCAATGAGGTCACGATCCGGCCCATCGCGGGCACACGGCCGCGCGGTGCAACACCCGAGGAGGACAAGGCGCACGAGGTCGATCTTTTGGCCGATCAGAAAGAACTGGCCGAGCACCTGATGCTGCTGGATCTGGGCCGCAACGATACGGGACGTGTATCGAAAATCGGCACAGTACGCCCGACCGAAGAGTTCATTATCGAACGCTACAGTCATGTGATGCACATCGTCTCGAACGTGGTTGGCGAGCTTGCTGAAGACAAAGATGCACTCGATGCCTTCTTTGCCGGAATGCCCGCGGGCACAGTCTCGGGCGCGCCAAAGGTCCGCGCGATGGAGATCATCGACGAGTTGGAACCAGAAAAGCGCGGCATCTATGGCGGCGGTGTGGGCTATTTCAGCGCGGGCGGCGACATGGATATGTGCATCGCGCTGCGCACCGCCATTGTGAAGGACCACAAGCTATACATTCAGGCAGGCGGCGGTGTCGTCTACGACAGCGATCCCGAGGCGGAGTATATGGAAACCGTCCACAAATCGAACGCGATCCGGCGCGCTGCGGCTGATGCAGCCCGCTTTACGGGCAGCGGCAACGCCTGAGACCGGCGGCAGACCCTCGCCGCCGACTTATCTTCAGGACCCCGAGTCGTCCTGTTCCACTTCCTGCATCATAACCGCTGAAATCGGTGCCATCGCCACGCGCCCCCCGCGATCCTCAAGCCCCCACAGCAACAGGGCCGAGATTGTCTCGGGCCGCAAACGGCCCATCATCACGACGGCGCCCTCCTGTCCCGCGCGGAACGCTGCCTGATCCAGAAAACGGCGCATGATCTTTGGATCCTGATCGGCCCCGTCAAAGTCGCGGAAGACGACGCTGGATGGAATCCCCTCGCGTGCGGCCAATTTCTGGACCGTGTTCAGCCCACTGTCCTGTGTGACCAGCCCACGACCGGTACTGCCCGCTATGGCTGCGACTTGATCTGCCAGCTTGCGGTTGCCCTGGATGCCGGTTCCGACACCTTCCAAGATACCCACGGTGTACGGGAGCGTGTCCAGCCAAACCGCCAGAGACACTTCGGCATCCTGTGCCGTCGAGGCTTCGTGCATATCGATAAGCGCAAGCACCTCAAATCCTGCCTCACGGTGACGCGCCATCTTCTCAGCGGCATCGGGGTCAGTCGGACTGACGGCGAAGCTGAGCGGATAGGGAAAGTCCTGCAGCGCCTCGGCCCCGAATGCGCCTTCATCGTCAATCAAGATGATCGACATTAACGGCTTCGACTCGGGGTTCTCGAAATTGGCCGCGTATTCCTTGATCGGTTTTTGTGCAGGTTCAACAACAGTATCTGCCGTATCTGCGCCATCAGACGGCGGGTCATCGCGGTCCGTCAACGGCACAACACGCTTGCCGATCAGTGTACCCGAGCTGGCCGGCCCATCGCCACCGATCTGGGGCAGCGTCCGAACGCGCGGCTTAGAAGCCGGGCGTGTGTCCTCTTCCCCTTCCACGGCAATTGGATCGTCTTGCGGTGCGCGTTCAGCCCCGGATATCTGCGGCAACGGCTCGGGCGTTTCTGTGACGTCGGGCTGCACCGCCGCGATTTGCGGCGCTTCTTCTGCCTGCTCTACGGGCTCAGCCGGGGCGTCCTCGACCACCTCGGGCGCGGGCTGAGTCTCCGGTTGCGGCGGTGGCGGCGCTTCGGCAACGATTTCGGGCGCGGCCTCGGGCGACGGCTGTTCGAGTGTCAATTCAGGGGCCTCGGGCGCAGCGGGCGCGTCGGTCTGCACGGCTACGGTAGTGTTCGAGGCCGCGTCAGGTGCATCGGACCCTGCAGGCGCGCCAGCAGTCTCGGGTCGCTGACCCGGGTCCAATTCAATACCTGTAAGGGCATCCAGCGAATCCGATGCGGCGTCCGGGGTTTCGGGTCCAGAGGGTGGCAGCTCGACCAAATCCGCGTCTCCACCGGCGTTTTCCAACTCGACCGCCTGCGCGGGTTCTGGGGCTTCTGTCACCTCCGGCGCTACCGCAGTCACTTCGGGCTTGTGCGACAATGGCGTCGTCAGCGACAGCACAACGCCCAAAGCCAGCACAGACACCGCACCGGCGCCCAATCCACCGTAAAATCCGCCCATCGAAATCTCGCCTCTCGCGTTGTTTCGTGCCTCAACCGCCCGTGCACCGTCTGCTGCGGCGCTCACCTGCACGGTGCCAAGATCGGTATGTCCTCTTGACGCTGCCGCACAAGCCTGAGCATGTATGTCCCGACATCATACCGTGGCTATAGGCTGCATCGCCAGCCCGAAATGCCCATAGGAAGATAAGTGCTCAAATGCTGCTGCTGATCGACAACTATGACTCGTTTACCTACAACCTCGTTCACTACCTCGGTGAGCTTGGGGCCGAGATGGTCGTGCGCCGGAATGATGCGCTGGATGTGCAGGAAGCGATGGCGATGAACCCGGCTGGCATCCTGCTCAGCCCCGGCCCTTGCGACCCGGATCAGGCGGGCATTTGTCTGGCCCTGACCGAGGCCGCCGCCGAGACACAGACGCCGCTGATGGGGGTTTGCCTTGGCCATCAGACCATCGGTCAGGCCTTTGGCGGCAAGGTCGTGCGGTGCCATGAGATCGTTCACGGTAAGATGGGCACGATGAACCATACGGGCAAAGGCGTCTTCGCCGGGCTGCCATCGCCCTTTGAGGCCACGCGCTATCATTCGCTGGTCGTCGATCGCGACACCCTGCCCGACTGTCTTGAGATCACGGCAGAGCTTGAGGATGGCACCATCATGGGCCTGCAACACCGCGAATTGCCGATCCACGGTGTGCAGTTCCATCCCGAATCCATCGCGTCCGAGCACGGCCATGCCCTGCTCAAGAATTTCCTGAATGAGATGAAAGTCCCCGCATGAGCGACGCCCTGAAACCGCTGATCGGCGCTGCGGCGGATCGGCCTCTGACCCGTGCCGAGGCCGAACAGGCCTTTGGCATCCTCTTTGACGGTGCCGCGACGCCCAGCCAGATCGGCGGGCTGTTGATGGCGATGCGCACACGGGGCGAAACGGTGGACGAATACGCCGCCGCCGCCGCCGTGATGCGCGCGAAATGCAACGCGGTGAAGGCCCCGGCAGGCGCGATAGACATTGTTGGCACCGGTGGCGACGGCAAAGGCACCCTGAATATCTCGACCGCGACGGCCTTTGTCACGGCAGGCGCCGGTGTGACAGTGGCCAAGCATGGCAACCGGAACCTGAGTTCAAAATCGGGCGCGGCGGATGCCCTGGGACAACTCGGAATCAACGTGATGGTTGGCCCGCAAGTGGTTGAAAAAGCTCTGCAAGAAGTCGGCATTGGCTTCATGATGGCCCCCATGCACCACCCGGCAATTGCCCATGTCATGCCCTCGCGGCAGGAACTTGGGACGCGCACGATCTTTAACATTCTGGGCCCGCTCACCAACCCCGCAGGCGTCAAACGCCAGCTGACGGGGGCGTTCAGTCGAGAGCTGATCCGCCCCATGGCCGAAACGCTGGGTCTGTTGGGCGCAGAACACGCCTGGCTGGTCCACGGGTCAGACGGCACGGATGAGCTGACAATCACCGGCATAAGCTGGGTCGCCTCGGTCGAGGACGGCACGGTCAAAGAGGTCGAGATTCATCCCGAGGACGCAGGCCTGCCGGTACACCCTTTCGAAGATATCCTTGGCGGCACGCCCGAGGAAAACGCCGTCGCCTTCCGCGCTTTGCTGGATGGGCAACCCTCGGCCTATCGCGACGCAGTGCTACTGAACTCCGCCGCTGCTCTGGTCGTGGCCGATGCCGCAGACGACCTGCGCGAAGGCGTTGCCATGGCACGTGAAAGCATCGACAGCGGCAAGGCGCGGGACAAAATCAACGCTCTGGCACGCATTACACAGGAAGCCGCATGACCGAGACCGTTCTGGACAGGATCAAAGCCTACAAGCTGGAAGAAGTCGCTTTAGACAAGGCGCATAAATCACTGGAAACGCTGGAATCCGAGGCGCGCAACGCGCCGGAAGTGCGCGGTTTCGCCAAGGCGCTGCAAACCGCCACCCGCACCGGTTACGGGCTGATTGCAGAGGTCAAAAAGGCCAGCCCTTCGAAGGGCTTGATCCGAGAGGATTTCAACCCGCCTGCGCTGGCCCAAGCCTATGAAGAGGGCGGCGCCGCCTGCCTTTCGGTGCTGACCGACACGCCCAGCTTTCAGGGTGCCAAAGAGTTTCTGACCGAAGCGCGCGCAGCCTGTTCGCTGCCTGCGCTCCGCAAGGATTTTATGTACGACCCCTATCAGGTGGTCGAGGCCCGTGCGCTGGGTGCCGATTGCATCCTGATAATCATGGCTTCGGTCGAGGATGCACAGGCGGCAGAGCTTGAACAGACCGCCTTTGACTGGGGTATGGATGTTCTGATTGAGGTGCATGACGCCGCAGAACTTGAGCGCGCGACGCAGCTGAAAAGCCCCCTGATCGGGATAAATAACCGTAACCTCAAGACGTTCGAGACCAGTCTTGATACAACACGGCACCTGTCGAAACTTGTGCCTGCAGACCGAACCATCGTCTGCGAAAGCGGCCTGAGCACGCCCGCAGATCTGGCCGATATCGCCCGCTATGGCGCGCGCTGCTTTCTGATCGGCGAAAGCCTGATGCGGCAGGAGGACGTCGCCTCGGCCACCCGAAACCTGCTCGCCAACCCGCTGATTCCGGGGGTGATGTGATGCCGCTGACGCATTTCGACGCCCAGGGTCAGGCCCATATGGTTGACGTCTCGGACAAGGCGGTGACTGACCGGGTTGCTGTTGCCGCAGGTCACATCAGGATGGCCCAGGAAACCTTTGATCTTATTTCGGAAGGTCGCGCCAAAAAGGGCGATGTGCTGGGCGTTGCGCGGCTTGCCGGGATCATGGGGGCAAAGAAAACGCCGGACCTGATTCCGCTCTGCCATCCGTTGCCCGTGACCAAGGTGGCCGTGGAATTGACACTGGACCCGGACCTGCCGGGCGTGCGGATCGAGGCGACCGTCAAGACCTCGGGCCAGACCGGGGTCGAGATGGAGGCGCTGACTGCGGCCTCGACGGCGGCTCTGACGGTCTATGACATGACCAAGGCCGTCGACAAAGCAATGGAGATTGGCGGCATCCGCGTTCTCCTGAAAGATGGCGGTAAATCAGGCCGCTACGAGGCGACATGATCTCAGTCGAAGACGCCCGCGCGCTACTTTTTGACCTTGTTTCTCCGTTACCTGCTGAGACTGTTCCCCTGATCGACGCTGCGGGACGCGTACTGGCGCAGGACGTTGCGGCCACTCGAGACCAGCCGCCCTTTGCCGCGTCGTCTATGGATGGCTACGCGGTTAAGGCGGCCGAGGTTGAACTGCACGCGATGTTCAAACTTGTGGGCGAAGCGGCGGCAGGTAAGCGATTTGAGGGCACGGTCGGACCCGGCCAGGCGGTCCGCATCTTCACCGGCGCGCCCGTGCCCGATGGCGCGGATTTTGTGGTGATTCAGGAAGACGTCGACCGACGCGGCGATCTGATCACCATCACGGATGCGCCCGGCCCGAAACCCAACATTCGTCCTGCAGGCGTCGATTTCGCCATTGGTGCGCAGATCACGGCACCACGGTGGCTCCGCCCTGAAGATGTCGCTTTGATGGCGGCGATGAACATCGCCTCGGTCCCGGTGACGCGCAAACCGGTGGTGGCGCTGATCTCAACCGGCAATGAATTGGTGATGCCCGGCGAGACCCCCGGCCCCGATCAGATCATCGCGTCAAATACCTTTGGCCTCAAGGCGTTACTGGAGGAAGCTGGCGCGCATGTGCGGGTGCTGCCCATCGCGCAGGACACAGTCGCGTCGCTGGAAACCGCCTTTGGTCTGGCACAGGGCGCCGATCTGGTGGTCACGATCGGCGGGGCCTCGGTCGGCGAATATGATCTGGTCTCGGGCGTGTCCGAGGCGCTGGGGATGGAGCGATCATTCTACAAGATCCGCATGCGCCCCGGCAAACCTCTGATGGCAGGTCGGCTTGGCGATGCGGCCATGGTTGGTCTGCCGGGAAACCCGGTCAGCGCGATGGTCTGCGGCTATCTGTTCCTGATCCCGATGGTGCGGCGCATGTTGGGGATCGCGCAGGTTCTGAACCCGTTCAAACGCGCCCACCTGTCTGCGCCCATCGCTCAGAATGGCCCGCGCGAGCACTATATGCGGGCCGTTCTGGATCAGGATGGTATCCGCGCCTGTGACGATCAGGACAGCTCGCTTCTCAGCGTTCTCGCACAGGCCAATGCGCTGCTGGTGCGCCAGCCGCATGACCCTCCGCGCGATGCCGGGGATGAGGTGCTGTACCTGCCGATCTAGCAAATCCGTTGACACAAAACGTGAACATGCGTAGAACAAAAGAAAACGCATGAGCGATGAGGTGCGAGCGATGCTGACCAAGAAGCAATTGGATTTGCTGGAATTCATCCACAAACGCGTGCAGGCGGACGGTGTTCCGCCCAGTTTTGATGAAATGAAGGCCGCGTTGGACTTGCGGTCGAAATCAGGCATCCACCGTCTGATCACCGCCTTGGAGGAGCGTGGCTTTATCCGCCGCCTTGCCCACCGGGCCCGCGCGATCGAGATCGTGAAGCTGCCCGAGAGCTTGGGCGGCGAACCGACCGCAGGTTTCAAACCGCGCGTGATCGAAGGCGACCGTCCCGAAGGGCCTCGCCCGGCGAATTTCGAGCCGGTGACGGTAGACGCACTGGAACTGCCGGTCATGGGCCGCATCGCCGCCGGTGTGCCGATTGAGGCGATCAGCCATGTCTCGCACCGGGTTGCCGTGCCGGGATCGATGGTTTCGGGCGCGGGCGAACACTACGCACTTGAGGTGCGCGGGGATTCGATGATCGACGCTGGTATCAATGATGGCGACGTCGTGGTGATCCGAGAAACCTCAGCCGCTGATAACGGGGATATCGTTGTCGCCTTGGTCGAGGATCAGGAGGCTACCTTGAAGCGCTTTTTTCGGCGCGGTCAGGCGATCGCGCTTGAGGCTGCAAACCCGGCCTATGAGACACGCGTTTTACCCGAGGACAAGGTCAAGGTGCAGGGTCGCCTCGTGGGCCTGATCCGCAGCTACTGATCACGCTTGGGCGATCACAGCCGGTCGCCCGACAACTCTGCGCTGCTGCGCAACTTTCCGTCCGACAACGCCAGACTGCCGGTTTGCCCCAGCTTGTCAGGGTCATAGACGCCGCACTCTCCACTCAGGTTCAAAGCCACAGGGGCGATGACAATCTGCCCCTGCCTGCATTCGTCAAAAGCGAGTGCAGCGCGCTTACCGGTGAGATGCACCAGTTCCTTGCCCCCGATCAGATAACGCTGTACGCCGTGCGATGCGTTCGGCCACCGCCCCGCCGCCTTGGGTTGATCCGCAGAATCCCCGTCATTCTCCAACCAGACCGAGGCGACAAAGCCGCTGCCTTTTTCCTTGCTCAGGGCGCGACCCGTATCGGTCATCACGCCGACCAGCCCGCCCGTGTCCGCGATCAACACCTCGGGTCTGTGGCCTTGGCCCCACATTGCGAGCGCAATGCAAGCTGGGCCAACGCCCAACCACCGCGCGCGACCCTGCCAGAGGATCAACCACAACAGCGCGCCCGCCAGCACCGGCAGCACAAAATCCGGCGGGCTGGCGATGTGCCCTTGCGCCCCATCAAGGCCCGAGATCCACGCAGCCACGGCCAGTATCCAGCGTAACCCGAACCCCATGACCTGCAGCGCCAAAGCCTCAAGTCCGAACGGCGCCAACAGCGCGGCCACCACTGCTGCGGGCACGACCAGAGTGCCCATGACCGGCACCGAGACGAGATTCGCCACCAGACCGTAATGCGACATCGTGTTGAAATGCGCCGCCCCGATCGGAGCCGTGGACAGACCGGCAACGCCTGATGAGATCACCAGCGCCCAGACAGGAGCCAGCCATTTCGGGCCGGGCAGCGGGCCATGGTCACGCAACGCTCCGAAAACGGCTACCAGGGCTGTGGTCGCGGCAAAGGACATTTGGAATCCCGGGCTCAACAGCGTTTCTGGCCGCAACACCAGAACAATCACAGCGGCAACTGCCACGCCGCGCAGCGAGATGGCGCGGCGATCTATGAGCACCGCGCCAAGCATGACACAGACCATGACGAAGGCGCGCTCGGTTGCGACATTGCCGCCCGACAGGAACAGATAGACAGTTGCAGCGCATAGCGCGCAGATCGCAGCCAGCTTGCGTACAGGTAGGCGCAAGGCCACTGTCGGGACCAACGACAGCCCGATTCGGCAGGCGACGAAGACAAAGCCCGTCAGCAACCCCATATGCAGCCCCGAAATCGCCAGCAGGTGCGCCAGATTCGAGGCGCGCAGGCTTTCCAGCGTAGTCTGCCCCATCCCGCTGCGATCACCCGTTGTGACGGCGGCAGCAAAGCCTCCAACCTCGCCGGGCAAAATCGCACGTACGCGATCTGATATCGCCATGCGCCAAGCGGTAACACGTACACCATCGACGCCCTGATGCGCGGGCTCGATCGTCAAGACCGGCACGCGGGTGTATCCAACGGCACCGAGTTGCTGGAACCACGCGTGGCGGCGGAAATCGAAGCCGCCCGGTTCCACCGGCCCCTGCGGCGGCGACAGATGTGCCGTTGTCATGACCCTCTGCCCCGGCGACAGATCCGCCGAACCGCCATGCAGTGAGAGCCGGACGCGCCGAGGTCGCTGATCAGCGGGATCGCCCCCGATCCGCACTTGATCCAGTGTCACCCTCAGCGCGTCCGACGCAGAGCGGTCGAGCGCCACGACCCTCCCCTCGACCGGGCCATAGTAGCGCCATTGCAAGACCGGCTCTGCAACCGCATGAGCTCGCGCACCGGCAAGCAGAAATCCTGCCGACACGCATGCCACGCCTATCGCAAGGGGCGACCACGCTGCATGCATCCATCTGGTGATGATCAGACAGATCGCCATCGACACAGTCACACAGGCATAGAGCCATAACGCTGGCTCGAACCCGAGACTGAAATACCAACCGATCCCCGCCGCCAGACAGACCGGAGCCCATGGAAACAGGTATCCGCGCTGGGTCAGCAACGCGACCTTGGCCTGTGCCAGAACACGCATGGTTGCCCCCGTCCTTCGGGCTGGGTAGATAGTCGCCAAACTATGCCCGCTACGGTTACCAAAAGGTTAATCCACACAATGTCCGATCAGGTCGTCACTCGTTTTGCCCCTTCTCCCACCGGTTTTCTGCACATCGGTGGCGCGCGCACTGCGCTGTTCAACTGGCTGTATGCGCGGGGTCGTGGCGGTAAATTCCTGCTGCGCATCGAAGATACCGACCGCGAACGCTCGACCCCAGAAGCAACAGCGGCGATTCTGCAAGGCATGGAGTGGCTGGGGCTGGATCATGATGGCGAAGTCATCAGCCAGTTTGAAGGGGCCGCGCGTCACGCAGAGGTGGCGCACCAGCTGTTGGCCGAGGGCAAGGCGTATAAGTGCTTTGCAACGCAGGACGAAATCGCGGCATTTCGCGATCAGGCAAGGGCCGAGGGTAAATCCACCCTGTTCCGCAGTCCTTGGCGCGATGCGGATGCCTCGACCCATCCCGAGGCGCCTTTCGTGATCCGTATCAAGGCGCCGCAGGATGGTGCAACAGTGATCCGAGATCATGTGCAGGGTGATGTGACCATCCGCAACGACCAGTTGGATGACATGATCCTGCTGCGCTCGGACGGGACGCCGGTCTATATGCTGGCTGTTGTGGTGGACGATCATGATATGGGCGTCACCCATGTGATCCGCGGTGATGACCACCTGAACAACGCCGCCCGACAGATGATGATCTACGAGGCGATGGGCTGGGATGTTCCGGTCTGGGCGCATATCCCGCTGATCCACGGGCCTGACGGAAAGAAACTGTCGAAACGCCACGGCGCGCTTGGCGCACAAGAGTATCAGGCGATGGGCTACCCCGCCGCCGGGATGCGCAACTATCTGGCCCGGTTGGGCTGGAGCCACGGTGACGACGAATTCTTCACCGACGCGCAGGCCCAGGAATGGTTCGACCTGGATGGGATCGGCAAAAGCCCCGCGCGGTTCGATTTGAAGAAACTGGAAAACCTCTGCGGGCAGCATATCGCCATCTCGGAAGATGCTGCATTGCGGCAAGAAATCCAAGCATATCTGGCCGCAGCAAGCCTGCCAAGCCTGAGCGATGCACAATCCGGTGATCTGGAACGTGCGATGTATTGCCTCAAGGATCGCGCACGGACATTCCCGGAACTACTTGAAAAGGCGAAATTTGTGCTGACATCGCGGCCCATCGTGCCGGATGAGAATGCGGCAAAAGCCCTGTCGACGGTATCCGACGGTATACTGGAAGAATTGACGCCGCATCTGCAAAATGCTAGCTGGTCTCGGAACGAACTGGAGGAGGCCCTGAATTCCTTCGCGGAAGCGAAAGGAATTAAGTTCGGTAAACTGGCGGGTCCGCTGCGCGCGGTGCTGGCTGGCCGGGCGGTCACACCTTCGGTATTTGACATGATGCTTGTGCTTGGGCGGGATGAAACCCTGGCACGGCTTTCTGACGCAGCGACCTGATCCCGGCTTCATATTCGGGTAACGCTGCTCCGATAAGACCCGGACTGCGCGACTGCGCGCAGCCGTTGCCCGCATCGTCGGACAGCGAACCGACATGCGCATGAATGAAGAAGGGATACACATGACTGAAAGCCAAAAAACAGCGACCCTGACTGTCCATGGCAACACATATGAGCTGCCGGTACACTCACCAACGGCTGGCCCAGATGTCATCGACATCCGCAAACTCTATAATCAGGCCGATGTGTTCACGTACGACCCCGGCTTTACCTCGACAGCCAGTTGCGACAGCACGATCACCTATATTGATGGCGAAAAGGGCGAGCTGCTGCACCGTGGCTATCCGATCGACCAATTGGCCGAGAAATCGCATTTTCTGGAAGTCTGCTATCTGCTTCTTTACGGCGAACTGCCTGCGGCCAAGGATCTCGAAACATTCGAGACCACCATCACGCGTCACACCATGCTGCACGAGCAGATGCAGTATTTCTATCGCGGCTTCCGCCGCGACGCGCATCCGATGGCGATTATGGTCGGTGTTGTCGGCGCAATGTCGGCCTTCTATCACGACTCGACCGACATCTCGGACCCGCATCAGCGTGAGGTCGCCTCGCACCGTCTGATCGCGAAGATGCCGACAATTGCCGCATGGGCCTACAAGTATCACACAGGTCAACCCTTCGTGTATCCGCGCAACGATCTTGACTATGCGTCGAACTTCCTGCGCATGTGCTTTAGCGTTCCGGCCGAAGAATACGAGGTGAACCCGATCCTCAGCCGTGCGATGGACCGCATCTTTACCCTGCACGCGGATCACGAACAGAACGCCTCGACCTCGACCGTGCGTCTGGCGTCGTCTTCGGGTGCGAACCCGTTTGCCTGTATCGCTGCCGGTATCGCCTGCCTCTGGGGCCCGGCGCATGGTGGTGCGAACCAGGCCTGCCTTGAGATGCTGGAAGAGATCGGCTCGGTCGATCGCATTCCCGAATACATCGCGCGCGCCAAGGACAAGAACGATCCGTTCCGCCTGATGGGCTTTGGTCACCGCGTCTACAAAAACTTCGACCCGCGTGCGAAGGTGATGAAGCAGTCGGCAGACGAAGTGCTGGACCTGCTGGGCATTGAAGACAATCCCAAGCTGCAGGTCGCCAAAGAGCTGGAACGCGAGGCGCTGGAGGACCCGTATTTCGCCGAGAAGAAGCTGTTCCCGAACGTGGACTTCTATTCGGGCATCATTCTTGAGGCGATGGGTTTCCCGACCTCGATGTTCACGCCGATCTTTGCTCTGTCGCGCACCGTCGGCTGGGTCAGCCAGTGGAAAGAGATGATCGCCGATCCACAGAACAAGATCGGTCGTCCGCGTCAGTTGTATCTGGGCGAAACCACACGGGATTACGTGGATATCGAAAAGCGCTAAGCCGATATGCAAGAGTGTTCAGCAAAGCCCCGGTTCGCCGGGGCTTTGTCATGAGTGTGACCCAAATGTAGCCCTTGGCACCGAAGCCGCACTGCGCCGGTCTGTTTGTCTTTGCAGCGATACCCACCCCGCATACTGTCCGCCGAAATTCACGTCGGACCCCAAGAACCATGCGCAAAAGCCTTCTCTGTCTTTCCCTGCTGTTCGGTACGCCCACCGCCGCGCAGACCCTGCTGGAGGACGCCTTCAAGGACATACAGCGCGAATACGCGGCAGGTTCGCTTGCAGTGTTGAGCCTTGCGGGCATTCCCGATGACTCGGCCAGCGCGATTTCGCTGGAATCGAACACCGGCAACCGCGAGTATGACTTCAAATCCGCTCAACTGGGTGGCGGGTTCCGGCTGAGCGAAGGTATCCCGCTCTATCTTGAGGGGTATGTCGGCTATGCCCGCTATGATCCGGTCCTTACCTTCAGCGACACGGGCAACACCACCGCCCTGCCCCTGAAATGGACCAGCCTCGCGGTGACCGGCGGGATCGGGTATCAATTCGATCTGGGCGAGCGCTGGAAGCTGACCCCGATGGCGCATATCTCGGTCGGTCGCACGCAATCCGATACCTCGATCGGCGCACAGGCCATCGCCAACCGGCTGGGTCTGGATCGCGATTTCCTCGAAAGCGGAGGGTTATGGGCCGGTGGCGCGGGCGGGTCGCTGACCGTAGATTATGACCTGCCACTGGAGAATGATCGCGAGTTCGAGGCAAGCCTGCGCTACACTCACATTGAATACTGGCCGATCGGCGATGATGAAGACCTGCTGATCGAATCCACCGCAGCCAATGCCGTACTGTGGACCCGATACAGGTTTCCGACTGGTAAACGGATGTTCGGGCGGCCCGTGCGCTGGGTCGGTGATCTGTCGCTGTCCTATCTGATCGGGGATCAATCGATCGTACTGGGTACCGACTGGCTGGCACGCGTGGGCGGCGGGGTCGAGGTTGATCTGTCGGACACTTGGGTGCCCTGGGTCACGACAACGCGGCTGATGGTACGCTATTACGGCAGTGACACGGTGAACGGCTTTACAGTCGGGTTGGGCATCAGTTTCTAGAACAGTGAAAGCTGGTCACCCTTCCGTGGTGGTGGAGCAAAATGTGCAGTACTCAGCGGCGGTGTTCTGATCGCAAGGCCCAGCCGTTTACAGGCCGCTTTGAACCGTTGGGCGACCATTTGGGCATAGGTCCCCTCGCCCCGCATCCGATGCCCCCAGCGCGGGTCGTAGTCCCTGCCACCATGCATCTCGCGCAGTCGCGCCATGACCTTGGCGGCCCGGCCGGGTTCATGCTCGGCCAGCCAGTCCTGCCACAGGCCAGAGACCTCGCGCGGCAGCCGCAGCATGATCCAACTCGCCGCGTCAGCCCCGGCATCGCGCCCTGCCTCAAGCAGGTGCTCAAGCTCGTGATCCGTCAGACCCGGCACAATCGGCGAGGTCATGACCCGCACCGGCACCCCCGCCTCGGTCAGTCGGCGGATCATCTGCAACCGGCGCGGCGGCGATGGCGCGCGCGGCTCCATCCGGCGCGATAGCTCAGCGTCCAGCGTGGTCAGCGAGACCCCAACCCGCACGAGGTTCTTACGCGCCATGGGCGCAAGGATATCCAGATCACGCTCGATCAGTGCGCCCTTGGTGACAATCCCGACCGGGTGCTGAAACGCGCTGAGAACCTGCAGGCAGGCCCTTGTGATTTCACGACTTTTCTCTATCGGCTGATAGGGGTCCGTATTGGTGCCAAGGGCAAGGGTGGCAACGCTGTAACGCCGCGCCGACAGCTCTTGCCCCAGCACATCGGCGGCGTTGGGACGGGCGATCAGGCGCGTTTCAAAATCCAGTCCCGGCGAGAGGCCCAGATAGGCATGGGTCGGGCGTGCAAAGCAATATACGCAACCATGCTCGCACCCGCGATAAGGGTTAATCGACCGATCAAACGGCAGATCCGGGGATTTGTTATACGAGATGACGGTCCGGGCCAGTTCATCCCGGACTTCCGTTCGTAGGGGCGGTAAATCTTCGGGCAAATCCCAGCCATCATCGGCCATTTCGGTCACAAACCGCTCGAACCGACCGGTTGCATTTGAGGCCGCGCCGCGCCCTGCAGGTTTTGATCGACTCGCCATTTGTTCCCTTTATGTTCTAATATATCTACCTAGCGGAAACGATACGGCCCGACAAGAGCGAGCCCCCAACGGGCCTTTCCGGCACGGGTACAAACCAACAAATTCACTTGACAAAACCGTGATTTGGGCGCGCAGAATGAAAGCTGCACAAGATGATCTTGCGAAAAATTCCGTCGCTAATCGTCATAATTCGGCCTATAGGTCGGTCCCGTATCCGCCGAGGTCGCAATCGTCACAGTCGAGATGCGACGAAATGGCCAAAACGGTAAAAATTGCCACCACGGGCCACGCGCCCGCTAAGCTCAGGGAAACGCCCCATGTCCGATGAAGAAGACATCGTCCTGTCCGAACTCAACGACGACGAACTTGTCGAACAGATGTTCGATGACCTTTACGACGGTCTGAAAGAGGAAATCGAAGAAGGTGTGAACATCCTGCTGGAACGCGGATGGCAACCTTACGACATTCTGACCAAAGCACTGGTTGGTGGTATGACCATCGTGGGCCATGACTTCCGTGACGGTATACTGTTCGTGCCCGAAGTGCTGCTGGCCGCAAACGCCATGAAAGGCGGGATGGCGATCCTCAAGCCGCTGCTGGCCGAGACCGGTGCCCCGCGCGTCGGCAAGATGGTGATCGGCACCGTCAAGGGTGACATCCACGACATCGGTAAGAACCTTGTGGCGATGATGATGGAAGGCGCGGGCTTCGAAGTTGTCGATATCGGCATCAACAACCCGGTCGAAAACTATCTGGAAGCGCTGGAAAACGAAAAGCCGGATATTCTGGGCATGTCCGCTCTGCTAACCACCACCATGCCTTACATGAAGGTCGTGATCGACACGATGGTCGAACAGGGCCTGCGTGAAGAATACGTGGTTCTGGTTGGTGGCGCGCCGCTGAACGAAGAATTCGGCAAAGCCATCGGTGCCGACGGTTACTGCCGTGACGCGGCTGTGGCCGTGGAAATGGCGAAGGACTTCATGTCCCGCCGCCACAACTCGCTGGCCGGCTAAGCCACGGACAATATCGTGACAAGGGCCGTCCTCTCAGGGGCGGCCTTTTTCGTCCAAGTCATGCGTCCCTATATGACACGCAGGAGAGACAGATGACCGACGCCCCCCTGCCCGATGATGAAAGCCTGACCCAACAGGGCTATGCCGCGCCGCGCGCTGCGGAATCCACTCTGCTGATTGCCTGCGGCGCGTTGGCGCGCGAAATTCTGGACCTAAAGGCGCGCAATGGCTGGAATCATATTGCTCTGACCTGCCTGCCTGCGATCTTGCATGTGCACCCCGAAAAGATCACTCAGGCCGTCGAAGAGGCTGTCGCCAAACATCGCGCCACCTACGATCGGATTTACATCGTCTATGCCGATTGCGGGACCGGCGGGTTGCTTCAGGCGGCCTGTGAGAAGCTGGGGGTCGAGATGATCCAGGGTCCCCATTGTTACTCATTCTTCGAAGGAAACGCGGCCTTCGCCGCCCATGGCGACGACGAAACGACGGCCTTCTATCTTACCGATTTTCTGGCCCGACAGTTCGATGCCTTCGTCTGGAAACCTCTGGGATTGGATCGCCATCCCGAGTTGCGGGATATGTATTTCGGCAACTATACCAAGCTTGTTTATCAGGCGCAGACCGATGATCCCGAACTGACCCGCCGGGCGCAGGACTGTGCCGACCGTATGGGCTTGAAATTCGAACGCCGCCAGACCGGCTATGGCGATCTCGAGGTCACACTTTCAGATTGGGCAAACCGCGGTTGACCCTCAGGCGTTGGCCAGCGCCACCTCGCGGATCCGCTCGATCATCGCCCGCAGCCCGTTCGACCGCTGCGCAGACAGGTGGTCGTGCAATCCCAGCCGCGCCAACTCACCCCCGGCATCCACCTTGGGTACCTCGGCAACAGGTAAATCATTGTAGAGCTTGCGCAGCACCGCAATCAGCCCCCGCACGATCAGCGCATCACTGTCCCCGTCGAAATGGAACTGGCCATTCTCGATGACCGGGTGCAGCCAGACCTGACTGGCGCAGCCGGTGACCTTGGTGGCGGGCACCTTGAACGCGTCATCCAACGGCTCCATCGCCTTGCCCTGTTCGATGACATGGCGATATCGGTCTTCCCAGTCGTCCAGAAACTCGAAATCCTCGACAATCTCTTCAAAGGCGGGCGTTGCCATGGCGGGCGGTCCTTGCGTTAGGCGATCACAAATGTGACCTATGTCCAGCTTTACCCGCTGTCCAGCCCCCAGCGTGGCTTTTCAAGCCGCTGAAATTGCGATAACCCGATGAAGGTAAAGCTGCGCAAAGTGTTGGGTCCATGTACAAAACTGCAACTGTTCTTCTGGTTACCTCCGTGTGTCTGTCTGCCTGCAGCGGTTGGAGCAATTCGCGCGCGAACCCGTCGAACTGGTTTGGCCGCAGCACACCCGCCCCCAGCGAATTTTCGGTCGATGACGCGAACGCGCTTATCCCCGAGCAGCGCGATGGCGGCGGTCTGTTTTCGGGTCCAGAAGTTGTGGACAACAGCGTGGCGATCGGTGTGATAGATGAACTGCGCATTGATCCGACTGCTACGGGTGCGATCATCTTTGCCTCTGGGACTGCTGTCCGGCAGGGGGCCTTTAATGCGCAGCTTGCCCGGACCGTGTCGGATGAGCTGGCCAAGGACGGCATCATGGAATTCACATTCCGGGTGGAATACCCCAACTACGAAACAGCGCAGGGTTCCGAACGCTCGCGGATGGTGTCTGACGCCATCACCGTCAGTGAACAGGATCTGGAAGGTATCCGCCTTGTGCGGGTTGTGGGTCAGCGCAACGCTCTGGAATCGCGCCGCCGCTAGAGCGGTACGACACGCACCGTCTGCCCCTTGGCTGCCAAGGCTATCTTGCCGTCGCACAGTTTCAGCGCGTCCTCGCCAAATACCTCGAACCGCCAGCCGGACAGTGCGGCCACTTCGCGTTCGCCCGCAGCAATCTGATCCAGATCGGCGCTTGAGGCGATCAGTTTGGCCGCAACACCCGCGCTTTCGGTCTTGGATTTCAGCAGCACCCGCAGCAGATCAGCCAGCGCCGGGTTCACTTTCAGCTTGTCGCGGCTGTTGTCCACCTTCGGCAACTTGTCCGGCGGGCAGTTTACCCCCCGCTTCACCGCCGCCAGAATGCCATCCGCAATTGCACCCTTGCGCGCCTCGCGCAGCAGCATGCGCGACCCACCCAGATCCGAGGGCGATTTCGGCTTGATCGAGGCCATCTCGATCAGCGCGTCATCCTTGAACACCCGGCTACGCGGGACGTTGTTTTCCTGCGCATAAGCCTCGCGGAATTCGGCCAGCTCGCGCACCACGGCCAGAAACTTGGCCGAGTTGGTCCGCGTCTTGACGCGCCGCCACGCGTCCTCGGGGCGGATATCGTAAGTCTCAGAGAGGGTCAGAATGCGCAGCTCTTCCGCAACCCAATGATCGCGCCGGGTCTTTTCCAGCTCGGCCGCGAGATATTCGTAGATGCGCCGCAGATGGGTCACATCCGCCAGCGCATAGGTCTTTTGCGCATCGCTCAGCGGGCGGCGCGACCAGTCGGTGAACCGAGAGGTCTTGTCGACACCTTCCTTGCAAATCTTGCGCACCAGCGTCTCATAGCCGACCTGTTCACCAAAGCCGCAGACCATGGCGGCGACCTGTGTGTCAAACAGGGGCGTCGGGAAGACACCGGCATCGACCCAGAAAATCTCAAGGTCCTGTCGCGCGGCATGGAACACTTTGACCACGTCTTCGTTACGGAACAGCTCATACAGCGGTTCAAGCGACAGGCCATCGGCCAGCGGATCAACCAGAACGGCGCTGTCGGGATCCTCGGACGGAAACGCCAGCTGCACCAGACACAGCTTGGAATAGTAGGTCCGTTCGCGCAGAAACTCGGTATCTACGGTGACATAGGGATGCTGCGCGGCGGCCGTGCAGAACGCGGCAAGCTCTTGCGTCGTTGTCAGGGTTTTCATGCGCCGTTGTGTTCTTGCTTTTATGGTTCTTGTTCCTGCCCGTCTTGACCACGTCCCGAGCGTTACGGGACCATAAGACGAATAATCGACGCGTGTAAATCGCCGCTGCGGCTCAGGGCAAAAGAACCGGATCAGTGTTGCCTTCAGAATACCGCCGCAGGACCGCCGGATAGAGCTGATGCTCCCATTCCAACACGCGGGCCGCAAGCGTTTCAGGCGTATCATCCGCTTTGATCGCCACGCGCGCTTGCCCAAGAACAGGGCCATCATCCAGCGCTGCGGTCACCTCGTGCACGGTGCAGCCATGTTCGGCGTCGCCCGCCTCAAGCGCGCGGGCATGGGTGTGCAGCCCTTTGTACTTGGGCAGCAGCGAGGGGTGGATGTTCAGCATTCGCCCCTGAAAGCGCGAAACGAAATCACCGGTCAAAACCCGCATGAATCCAGCAAGGCAGACGATATCGGGTTGCGCAGCAAGCAGAGGTTTCAGCAATTCAGCCTCAAACGCGGCGCGATCCTTGCCGAAGGGTCGGTGATCGACCGAGGCTGTCGGAATACCCCGAGCAGCCGCCTTTTTCAGCCCCCCCGCCTCGGCATCGTTGGCCAGAACCAGACAGGGCCGCGCGGGATGGTCGCCTGTCATACTGTCGACCAGCGACAGCATGTTCGAGCCGCCCCCGGAAATCAGGATGGCGACGCGCTTATGGCTCACAGCAGCTTGCCCGAATAGGCGACACCCGACGCGTCGGTCACGGTGCCGATCCGCGAGACGGTTTCGCCTGCCTCGGCCAACAGCGCCTCCAACCCCTCAGCCTGATCCGCCGCACAGACCACGATCATGCCGATGCCGCAGTTGAAAGTCTTGAGCATCTCGGCCTCGGCGATCCCGCCGGTTTCCGCCATCCATTTGAAAACGGGCGGCAAATCCCATGCGTCCAGATTGATCTCAGCCCCCAGCCCCTCGGGCAGCACACGCGGCAGGTTTTCGGTCAGGCCGCCTCCGGTAATATGGGCCAGCGCGTGCACGCCGCCTGCGCGGATCGCTTGCAGCGCAGGCTGAACATACAGCCGCGTGGGCGTCAGCAGCGCCTCGCCCAGCGTACCGCCACCAAACGGCGACGCGGCATCCCAACCCAACCCGGACATTTCGACCAGCTTGCGCACCAGAGAATAGCCGTTGGAATGCACCCCGTTCGAGGTCAGCCCCAGCAGAACATCGCCCTGCTGCACACCCTCGGGCAGCGCCGTTCCGCGTTCCATCGCGCCGACCGAGAACCCGGCCAGATCGAAATCGCCATCCGGGTACATCCCCGGCATCTCGGCGGTTTCACCACCGATCAGGGCACAACCGGATTGCACGCAGCCCTCGGCAATACCTTCGATGATCCGCGCGGCAGTGTCGGTGTCCAGCTTGCCGGTCGCGAAATAATCAAGGAAGAACAGCGGCTCAGCACCCTGACAGATCAGGTCGTTGACGCACATCGCCACCAGATCAATGCCGACGCCATCTACAACGCCCGTGTCGATGGCAATCCGCAGCTTGGTGCCAACGCCATCGGTGGCCCCAACTAGGATCGGGTCCTGATAGCCCGCCGCCTTGAGGTCGAACAGCGCACCAAATCCACCCAGCCCGCTCATCACGCCCGAGCGGTTGGTCCGCTTGGCCGCGGGCTTGATGCGATCGACCAGAGCATTCCCCGCATCGATATCGACACCCGCATCGGCGTAGGTGATTCCGTTCTTGCCCGCTGTCATGGCCAGTCCCTCATGAGTGCTTTGCGCGCGGGTTAGTCGATTGTGGCCCATGTTGCAACGGTCAGGCTTGACGCGGGCACTGATCGTGATACCCAAGGCGACATGGCGGGCCTGTAGCTCAATTGGTTAGAGCAGAGCGCTCATAACGCTTTGGTTGCGGGTTCAAGTCCTGCCGGGCCTACCAAATCACCGCCCAATCACAATATCGGCGCACAGCCCGCCCAGTTTCTCGCTGCTGCCCAAGCGCAAAATTCCTCCGTGCACGCGCGCGATGTCGGCGACGATGGCAAGGCCAAGCCCGACGCCACTGCCCTGATTCTGATTTCGTGCAGGATCAAGCCGGGTGAAGGGCTTCACCGCTTCGGTGCGCTGTTCGACCGGGATACCGGGGCCGTCATCCTCAACGCGGATACGCAAGGATTTTGGCGTCATGGACAGGCTGACTTCGGCCCGCGCGCCATAGCGGATCGCGTTCCCGATCAGATTCTCGACCGCCCGGCGCATGGCCGTGGGGCGCAGCATCGCACTGCCCTGCCCTTCGACCGCGCCCAGCTCGACCTGTTGACCCGCGCGCTGCGCATCATCAACGATCTGGCCCAGCCAAGATACCGGATCGACCGACTCGGGCGTGCTTTCCGCCGCCCCGCGCGAGAACTCAAGAAACGCGTCCAGCAGGGATTGCATCTCGTTGACATCCTGCAGCAACGGGGCGGCATCTTCTTCGGGCAACATCGACAGGCCCAGTTTCAGACGGGTCAGCGGCGTGCGCAGATCATGACTGACCCCGGACAGCATCAGAGTACGCTGTTCAATCTGCCGCTCGATCCGGGCGCGCATGTCGACAAAGGCGCTGCCTGCCGCGCGCACCTCAATCGCGCCGCCGGGCGTATAGGGCACGACGCGCCCACGCCCAAAGGCCTGCGCTGCGTCGGCCAGCCGTGTGATCGGGCGAAGTTGATTGCGCATGTAAAGAAACGAGATCGAGGTCATCAGCCCCGCAAAGAAAACCATCGTCACGATCAGCTGATGCGGTGCCGCAGGTGAAAGACGCCGTCGATCAAAGCTGAGTTGGAGCGTGCCAAGATCGGTCGCGAGATACAGGCGAACGTTTTGTCCATCGGGCAATGCCACATTCAACGTCTCGGGGATGAGCATGCGTATCTCGGTTTCAACCTGCGGTGCGATGAAGTCATACCAACGGCGCGCGCTGTCCTCGGGCTCTACATTCAGGGGCAGGAACCGGGCTTGCATATCCAGAACAGACAAATCCTTGCGCACCGCAGCCAAGGCCTGCTGCTGGGTTTCTGCGCCCTGCATCACATCCAGCACCAACATAACCTCGCGCGCGGCTGTGCGGGTCATCTGGGCCGTGACTTCCTCGAGGTGTTTCTGCAGAAAGGCAATGGAAACAACCAACAAGACAACAATCACCGGCAGCACCAGAATCAGCGCGGCGCGGGCATACAGGCTGCGCGGCATATAGGGTTTGAGCCATTGCGTCGACATGCGCTAAACCTAGCGGGCTGCCCGGGCAAGAGGAAGAGGTGACGATGCAGGCCCCCGACGATTTCAACCCCACCCCGGGTTTGGTTGCTGAGCTGTCTCCGGGCCTGCGCCGGGTGCTGGCTCCGAACCCCTCTCCGATGACTTATCGCGGGACCAACACCTATCTTCTGGGCGACCGGGACATTGCGGTGATCGACCCCGGCCCGCTGAGCGATGCGCATCTCGACGCGATTCTGGCGGCGCTGCAGCCCGGGCAGCGCATCAGCCATATCTTTGTGACCCACACCCACCTTGACCACTCTCCGCTGGCCGCGCCGCTGTCGGCGCGCATCGGTGCCCCGATCCTCGCGTTCGGCGGACCGCAGGCCGGGCGCAGCGCCGTGATGACCCAACTGGCGCAACAGGGCCTTGCGGGGGGTGGCGAGGGAATCGACGCCAACTTCCGCCCGGACATCGAACTTGCAGATGGCGAGACAATCGCTACCGACGGTTGGCAGCTCGAGGTGATCCACACGCCCGGCCATCTGGGCAATCACATCGCACTGGCTTGGGGCGATGCCTGTTTCACTGCTGATCACGTCATGGGCTGGGCCAGTTCGCTGGTCTCGCCTCCGGACGGAGACCTGACGGATTTCATGGACGCCTGCCACCGTCTGCGTGCGCGCGACTGGTCGGTGTTTCACCCGGGCCACGGAGCCCCCATAACCCAGCCCGCCGAGCGTCTGGATTGGCTGATCAATCACCGGCTGGGACGCGAGGCGCAAATCCTCAAGGCCCTGTCACAAGGCCCTGCCACCGCCCATGAGCTGGCGCAGCGCATCTACACCGACACCCCCAAAGCCCTGCTGCCTGCGGCCGAGCGCAACGTCTTTGCCCATCTGGTCGATCTGACCGGCAGATCCCGCATCGCGCCGGACGATGCCCTGTCAGCCACAGCCCGTTTTCGGCGCATCGATTGAGCGAACAAAAATTTTGCCCGCCCGTGCGCTTCCCCTCTGGACGGCGAAAATCGGGGTTGTTATACGCCCCTCAGTTCCGGCGTAGCTCAGCGGTAGAGCAGTTGACTGTTAATCAATTGGTCGTAGGTTCGATCCCTACCGCCGGAGCCAAATTCACCACATTTTATACCCAAATCGCACTCTCTATCACGGGCGTGTTTTTTCGTAGAAAAAACTCAATCCACCCTCTGGACGTTGCAGATACGGGTTGCTATACGGCGCGAACCGTTCCGGCGTAGCTCAGCGGTAGAGCAGTTGACTGTTAATCAATTGGTCGTAGGTTCGATCCCTACCGCCGGAGCCATTTTCCCTAACTCATCAGGACATCACTGAAATCCGCACGCAAAGTGCGTTTCAGGACCTTGCCAGTCGCGTTCAATGGCAGCGCATCCACGAACACAACCTTAT
The DNA here is from genome assembly GCF_056535465.1 of Ruegeria sp. G7. Classification (NCBI taxonomy): domain Bacteria; kingdom Pseudomonadati; phylum Pseudomonadota; class Alphaproteobacteria; order Rhodobacterales; family Roseobacteraceae; genus Ruegeria; species Ruegeria sp. G7. The sequence continues at coordinate 3,091,708 of NZ_JBQFIL010000001.1, forward strand.
CAGGCACCTGCCATTTGGCGATTTTGCCGTCGAAAAAGGCAAGCAAGTCCTGCTCGGTCGGCTCTTCACCTTCGGCCTTGACGGCAACCAGCAAAGGCCGTTCGTCCCATTTCGGATGCGGCACACCCACAACAGCAGCGGTTGCCAGCTGAGGATGCGCGACGGCGATGTTCTCTAACTCCACCGAGCTGATCCATTCGCCGCCCGATTTGATGATATCCTTCGACCGGTCACGGATGGTCATGTAGCCGTCGGGGTCCAGCGTTGCGACGTCTCCGGTCGCGAACCATCCATCCTGCAAAAGCGCGTCGTCCTGCAGGTGGAAATAGCTATCCAGCACCCAGTGGCCACGCACCATCAGATCGCCCTGTGTCTCTCCGTCATGAGGAAGATCGTTGCCGTCATCATCGACAATCTTCAGCTCGACCCCAAAGGGCGGACGCCCCTGATTCTCACGCAGTTTATGCTGCGCTTCGAGGGGCATCTCGAGATGCTTGGCCATGGGGTAGTTTGTGGTGCCCAGCGGGCTCATCTCACTCATCCCCCAGGCATGAACGGTATCTACGCCATAGGTCTCGCGGAACGTCTCGATCATAGAAGGCGGACACGCCGCACCGCCGATCACAGTCCGCGCGAGGCTGTCCAGCTTGGTGCCGCATTTCGCAGCATGGGCCAGCAGGCCCTGCCAAATGGTTGGCACACCCATGGCAAGCGTTACGCCATAGGTGTCGATCAGATTGACCAGTGCTTCCCCATGCAAATCCGGCCCCGGCAGAACCATACGCGAGCCGGACATGGCGCTGGCATAGGGCGACCCCCACGCGTTGACGTGGAACATCGGCACCACAGGCATCACCACGTCCATCGCGGAATAGCCGATCACATCACGGGTATTCGACGCAAAACTGTGCAGCAAGGTGGACCGGTGGGAATAAAGAACACCCTTGGGATTCCCTGTTGTGCCCGACGTATAGCACAGGCTGGACGCCGTGTTTTCATCAAAGCTGGGCCAGGCATAGTCCTGATCTCCGGTCTCGATCAGCTCATCATAGAAAACCAGCCCGGGCACCTGAGACAGCGCGGCCTCGTCCCGCGCGCCCATCAGTACGAAATGCTGCACCTCGGTCAGGTGTTCGTGCAGCGCAGCCACCAAAGGCAGGAATGTTGCATCAAAGAACAGCACCCGGTCCTGTGCATGGTTGATGATATAGGTCAGCTGCTCAGGAAACAGGCGCGGGTTGATCGTGTGGCAGACAAAGCCTGCCCCCGATACGGCATAGTAGATCTCTAGATGACGGCGGTTGTTCCACGCCAGCGTGCCGACGCGATCCTGCGGCTCAAGCCCAAGCTTCACCAGCGCCGAAGCCATCCGGCGGGCGTTGCGCGCAATCCCGGCCCAGTTGGTCTCGGTCACGGTTCCGTCTGTCTCCACCGAGATGATCTCGGTCTGGCCGTGATAGCGTTCGGCGTGATCAATCAGCGACGAAATCAGCAAGGGCTGCGTCATCATCTGTCCCAGCATGGACATTCCTCCCATCATCAGCGCTGTGCCGCGCCGTTTGTCTTGGCATTGACCCTGCCAAGATTTTAATTGTCTGACAATAAGAGAGTGCGACCGGGTGCCGCGTCAACCGCGATGGCGCAGGGCATAGGCGACCAGCGCCGCGGTCGATCCGTCTTTGCCTTCGGTGCCGGCCTCGCCGTCCACAATCGGCCCCAGAGACGTTGCCAGTTCCTTGCCCAACTCCACGCCCCATTGGTCGAACGAGTTGATGCCCAGCAGCACGCCTTCGACAAACACCCGATGCTCGTACAGCGCAATGATCTGGCCCAGAACAAAGGGCGTAAGCTGCGGATAGATCAACGTGGTCGAGGGACGATTGCCCGGAAACACCCGGTGCCGCGCCTGACGTTCCAACTCTTCGCCGGTCAGGCCTTTGTCGGCCATGCGCGACCGGGCCTCGTCCAGCGAACGGCCCCGCATCAGGGCCTCGGACTGGGCCAGACAGTTTGCCAGAAGCAGACGGTGATGGTGCGCAAGTTCAGGTTCGTGGCCTTCGGCGGCGACCATGAATTCGCAGGGAATCACATCGGTGCCCTGATGGATCAGCTGATAAAACGCGTGCTGCCCGTTGGTGCCGGGTTCACCCCAGACCACGGGGCCAGAAGGCATCGTCAGATCGCTGCCATCCATGGCCACCGATTTGCCATTGGATTCCATTTCAAGCTGCTGGAAATAGGCAGGAAGCCGCAGCAAACGTTGATCATAGGGCAGCACCGCGCGGCTGGCGTGTCCCAGAACCTGACGGTGCCAGATCCCCACAAGGGCCAGCATCACCGGCATATTCTCGATCCACTCGGCCGAGCGGAAATGCAAATCCATCGCCTGCCCGCCGCGCAGAAACGCATCAAACGCGTTTGAGCCGACGGCGATCATCACCGGCAGGCCCACCGGCCCCCAGACGGAATAACGCCCGCCCACCCAATCGGCGAACCCAAAGACGCGCGCCTCGGGGATGCCGAAGGCGGCGGTTTTGTCGACGGCGCTTGAGACGGCTGCGAATTGCTGTGCCGGATCTCCGCCACCGTCCTGCATCCATGCGCGTGCGGTGCGCGCGTTTGTCATGGTCTCAATGGTGGTGAAGGTTTTCGACGCGACAATGACCAGCGTGCGAGACGGATCAAGCGGGCGCAGCGTATCGGCAATATGCGCCCCATCCACGTTCGACACATAATGCAGCCGCGGCCCATCATGATAGGTCGATAGCGCATGGGTGGCCATGACCGGCCCCAGATCGGAACCGCCGATACCGATATTCACCACATCGGTGAAACTGCCCCCAGCCCCTTTGACCGCGCCGCCGCGCACTTCTTCGGCAAAGACCCGCATCCGCTGCAGGGTCGCCAGCACCTCGGGCATCACATCCTGCCCATCGGCCTCGACAGGTCCGCCATCGAGGTTGCGCAGGGCCGTGTGCAGCACCGCGCGGCCCTCGGTCTCGTTGATCTTCTGGCCGGTGAACATCGCCTCACGCCGATCGGCCAGCCCCGCCTGATCGCACAGATCAATCAGACCCGACCGGATATCCTCGGCAATCTGCGTTTTCGAGTAGTCAAACAGCAGATCACCAGTCGAGGCCGAAAAGCTCTGCGCGCGCACCGGATCATCTTGGAACAGATCCTCGATGCGGCGGTCGTGGGTCATTGTGGCAAGGGTTCTGAGGCTATCGAGTTGCATCGCATCTACTCTGCCCAATGGACTGTCATACCGCTCAGCACGGCCGCGATCGGCGCCTCTTCGGGTGGCAATGTCATCGCGCGGTCCAGCGCGTCGCGTTTGGCGGTGCCAAAGATGACCAAGTGTTTCGACAGCGCCCCGTCCAGTACTGGCGCGGTCAGGGTGATGCGCGGTTCGGGCTGCACATCGGTGCGGGCGACGGCCAGCGTGGGCGCATGGCTGTCGAGCGCGGCGGCCAGCCCCTCCATCCCCGGAAACAGCGAGGCGGTGTGCATGTCTTCCCCCATCCCCAGCACCAGAACCGACAGCGGCAGCACCGGAGTAATCAGCGTTTCGATCTCGGGCAGGACGTCTTCGGGCGCATGTCCATCAACGTAAAGCGGCACATATTCGGCGACCGAGGCGCGGCTGGTCAGCAACCTCTCGCGGATCAGACGTTCATTCGAACGTTCATGATCGCCGGGCACACAGCGCTCATCGGTGGGCAGGACGCGCACGCGATCCCACGCCAGATCAGCCGCGCAGAGCACGTCAAACACGGGACCCGGCGTGGTTCCACCCGGCACCGCAAGCGAAACCAGGTCATGGTGCAGCAACGCGGCTTCCAGATCTCCGGCCAAATTGTTGGCGACATCAATCGCCAGCATGTCCCTGTCGGCATATTCTTTGATATTCATGGGTTTATCCCCTGCCAGCGGCGACCATCCCGTTTCATCAGCAACTCGGCGTCGCCCGGACCGGTGCTGCCACTTTCGTAAGGTTTCGGCACATCGCCCCGTGCCTCCCAGCCAGCGATGATCGGGTCGGTCCATGCCCATGCGGCCTCGACCTCGTCGCCGCGCATGAAGAGGGTCTGATTGCCGCGAATGACGTCCATGACCAGCCGTTCATAAGCATCGGGCGGGTTCTGACTTTCCGGCCCCAGCGCCTCGGCAAAGCTCATGTCCAGAGGCACATCGACCAGCCGCATGCCGCCCTGGCCCGGCTCTTTGATCGTCACCTTCAGCGTGATGCCTTCGTTCGGCTGCAGCCGGATCGACAGCGCATTCGCATGCCGCCCAGCCTCTTCGCCAAAGATCGAATGCGGCGCATCCTTGAACATCACGTTGATGATCGAAGACCGCGCCACCAGTTCCTTGCCCGTGCGCAGATAGAACGGAGTACCGGCCCATCGCCAATTGCTGATATGGGCACGCAGCGCCACATAGCTTTCCGTCGTCGAGCGCGGATTGCCGACCACTTCGCGATAGCCTCTGTCCCCGCCCGAGAATTGGCCGCGCACTATGTGATGCGGCTCAACCGAATCCAGCGCGCGGATCACCTTTAGCTTTTCATCCCGCACAGCATCGGGGTCGAATTTCGCCGGGGGTTCCATTGCGATCAGACACAAAAGCTGCATCAGATGGTTCTGCATCATGTCGCGCATGGCTCCGGCGCGCTCATAGTATTCCTCGCGCCCGTCAATGCCCACGGTTTCGGCCACAGTGATCTGGATATGGTCCACGTACTGGCTGTTCCAGAGCGGTTCGAACAGCATGTTGCCGAACCGGACGGCCATCAGGTTCTGGACCGTTTCTTTCCCCAGGTAGTGGTCGATCCGATAGATCTGGCTTTCGTCAAAATGCGCCGCCAACGTGGCGTTCAATGCCCGCGCGCTGCCCAGATCATGACCAAACGGCTTTTCGACCACGATCCGCGTCTGACCCGTAGCCATGTCATGCGCCTTGATCTGCTCGGCCAACGGACCAAACAGACCCGGCCCGACCGAGAAATAAAAGGCCCGAACCCGGTCCGCATGCAGCTTTCCACCCAGTTGCGCCCACCCCTCATCCGACAGTGCATCGAGCGAGACATAGTCAAGCCGTTCAAGGAACCCCTGCAGCATCTCAATCTCCGCCGCCTGAACCGGCACATGGCGCAACAGCGATTCGCGCAACAGTTTCCGGAACGCGTCGGCCTCCAGCCCTCCGCGCGCGGCACCAATGATCTGCGTGTCCTGCGGCCATTGGCGCGCACAATAACGGCGAAACAGCGCCGGAACGATCTTGCGCTGCGCCAGATCGCCGGTTGCGCCGAAAATGACCAGATCAAATGGGTCAACAGGTATGACACGAGAAACCATGGCTTTTCCTTACCTTGCCGCTTGGGTCATGTCCAATGTTAGCGCAACCATTCATTGGAAAACTTCGATCATCAAAACTCTGTCAGCGACAGCCGACCGCACTTAACTCTTGCCCTGCAAACCGTTAAGTCAGGTCAGAAATCGCAGACAAACCGGATACCGGCATGAAAGACAACGCCCCTCAGGTCGCCAATATCGGCAAGTTTCAGGACAGTTTGGTGACAGCCGATGGTCAGACCCGGGCGTCGGTCTCGCTGACCAACCCTGAGACGTTGTGGTTCAACACCGGCACTCTGTGCAACATCGAATGCGTGAATTGCTATATCGCGAGCAGTCCGACCAATGACGCGTTGGTCTACATCACGGCGGACGAGGTGCGCGACTTTCTGGATCAGATCGACCAACGCAACTGGCCCATCCGCGAGATCGGCTTTACGGGTGGCGAGCCGTTCATGAACCCAGAGATGATCGACATGACACGCGCCGCGCTGGAACGTGGCTATGAGGTGTTGATCCTGACCAACGCCATGCAACCCATGATGCGCCGCAAAATGCGCGAGGGATTGCTGGATTTGCAACGCCTTCACGGTGACAAACTGACCCTGCGGATTTCCGTCGACCATTATCGTCCGGAATTGCATGACGAGGAACGTGGTGAGGGCAGCTTTGCCAAGACGGTGACGGGCATGGAATGGCTGCGCGACAACGGCTTTCGGATGGCGATCGCCGGTCGCACGGTCTGGGGCGACACGGATGCCGAAAGCCGTGCGGGTTATGCTGCGTTCTTTGCGGCGCATGGCTTCGACATCGACGCGCAAAACCCCGGTCAGACCGTGTTGTTTCCCGAAATGGACGAGACCGTAGAAGTGCCCGAAATCACCACCGCCTGCTGGGGTATTCTGGACAAATCGCCTGACGCGGTGATGTGCGCCAGTTCCCGAATGGTGGTGAAGCGCAAAGGCGCCAAGCGCCCCGCGGTATTGGCCTGTACATTGCTGCCCTACGCACCCGAGTTTGAAATGGGCGCGACGCTGGAAGAGGCCGAGGCAGACGTGCACCTGAATCACCCTCATTGCGCCAAATTCTGCGTGCTGGGTGGTGCTAGCTGTTCGGCCTAGGTTAGTTCACCCGGAACTCTCCCACCATGTTGCGCCATTCCCCCGGCGCGATCATCTTGCGGTGGGTGAACTTGACCGAATGCAGCGGGCCTTCAATCTCGCGCTGCCAGAAGTCGATGAATTCGAACAGTTTCGGATGATCCGGTGCCAGATCGTAATCCTGCCAGATAAACGTGTTCAGGACATGAATATAGTCGGGCATGTGATAGAAGAATTCCGCCGTCGTCAGCCCATACCCTTTCAGCATCAATTCGGTTTCACTTTGCGCCATGCAGACCTCCGGATTTGTGGCAAGGTCTCTTCAGAGTAGCATGGAAACTTGCTAATTCTTGGATAACAATATGTTACCCCCGTGTTACCGTGGTATTTTCTGCAAAATGATCAGCTTGCTTGCACCTTATATGCCGGGTCTGATAAGGTGCATCCACAAGATATAGACCCAAGCCAAAGATCGGGCAGTTTACGTGAGCGATACGCCAGAAACCCCAGAAAACATGGATGAAACCCCGCCTGAGCGCCCTGTTTATGACGGCCCGACGGTCTCGATCGAATCCGAGATGCGCACGTCCTATCTGGACTATGCGATGTCGGTCATCGTCAGCCGTGCGATCCCCGATCTGCGCGACGGGCTGAAACCGGTGCACCGCCGGATTCTCTACGCCATGCACGAAACCGGCAACACCCATGACAAGGCCTACCGCAAGTCGGCCCGTCCGGTTGGTGATGTGATGGGTAAATACCACCCGCACGGCGACAGCGCGATTTACGATGCGCTGGTGCGGATGGCGCAGGATTTCTCGATGTCGCTGCCGCTGCTGGACGGTCAGGGCAACTTTGGCTCGATGGACGGCGATAACCCGGCGGCTATGCGGTATACTGAAGTGCGGATGGACAAGCCCGCCGCCGCCCTGCTCGCCGATATCGAAAAAGAAACGGTCGATTTTCAGGATAACTATGACGGCAAGGATCGGGAACCCACTGTCCTGCCCGCGCGTTTCCCGAATATGTTGGTCAATGGCGCTGGCGGTATTGCCGTCGGTATGGCCACGAACATTCCCCCGCACAATCTGGGCGAAGTGGTCGACGCCACTCTGGCCCTGATCGACGATCCGGACCTGACCTCCGAGCAGCTGATCGAATACGTCCCCGGCCCCGACTTCCCGACCGGAGGCGTCATGCTGGGCCGGTCCGGTGCGCGCAAAGCCTACTTGGAAGGTCGTGGCAGCGTCATCATCCGCGCCAAGACCCGCGTGGAAGAAATCCGCCGTGACCGCTATGCCATTATCGTCGATGAGATCCCTTACCAGGTTAACAAGGCCTCGATGATCGAAAAGATCGCCGAAGCGGTGCGTGAAAAGCGCATCGAAGGCGTGAGCCATGTTCAGGACGAATCCGACCGCAACGGCGTGCGCGTGGTGGTCGAGCTGAAACGCGATGCAACGCCCGAGGTGGTGCTAAACCAGCTTTATCGGTTCTCGCCGATGCAAACCTCGTTCGGCTGTAACATGCTGGCCCTGAACGGTGGCCGGCCCGAGCAACTGACCTTGCGCCGCTTCCTGACCTCGTTCATCGATTTCCGCGAAGACGTGGTCGCCCGCCGCACCGCCTATGACCTGCGCAAAGCGCGCGAGCGTAGCCACATCCTGTGTGGTCTGGCCGTGGCCGTCTCGAACGTGGACGAAGTGGTCGCAACGATCCGGTCATCCGCCGACGCCGCCGAAGCGCGCGAAAAGCTGATGACCCGCCGTTGGCCTGCGGCCGAGATCGAAGGCTATCTGCGCCTGATCGACGATCCTCTGTCCAAGATGAACGACGATGGCACCTATAACCTGACCGAGGTTCAGGCCCGTGCGATCCTCGAATTGCGCCTACAGCGCCTGACCCAATTGGGCGTCAAAGAGGTCACGGACGAGCTGGAGCAACTGGCTGCCAAGATCAAGGAATACCTCGACATTCTGTCCTCGCGCGAACGGATCATGTCGATCATTGGCGATGAGTTGCGCGAAGTGCGCGAGCAATTCGCCGTGCCCCGTCGCACCGAGATCGTCGACTGGTCGGGCGACATGGAAGACGAGGACCTGATCGAGCGGGAAGACATGGTCGTGACCGTCACCTCGGGCGGTTACATCAAGCGTACTCCGCTGGCCGATTTCCGCGCGCAGAAACGTGGCGGCAAGGGCTTGTCAGGCATGCAGACCAAGGAAGAGGATGTTGTCACCAACCTCTTCGTCGCCAACACCCACACGCAGTTGCTGTTCTTCACCACCGAAGGCATGGTCTACAAGCTCAAGACCTGGCGCTTGCCGCAGTCCAGCCGCACCGGAAAAGGCAAGGCGATCGTCAACATCCTGCCGATCCCGACCGGGGTGTCCATCGCGGCGATCATGCCTGTCGATGTGCCGGATGAAGAGTGGGAGAACTTGCAGATCGTGTTTGCCACCAGCGCCGGCGACGTGCGCCGTAACCGTCTGTCGGACTTCACGAATGTCCGTCGCAACGGCAAGATCGCCATGAAACTGCCCGAGGGCATCGAACTGGTGAACGCCCGCATCTGCTCGGAAGACGAAGATGTGATGCTGGTGACCAATTCGGGTCGCGCGATCCGCTTCCGTACCACCGATGTGCGGGTGTTCAACTCGCGCGAGTCCACCGGTGTGCGCGGCATCAAGCTGACCAACGAAGACCGCGTTGTCTCGATGTCTGTGATCCGCCACTTCGAGGCCGACCCGGATGAGCGCGCCGCCTATCTCAAGATGCGCCGTGCCGTTGCCGGGATCGCCGACGATGGCGAGACAGACGAGGACGAAGCCACGCCGGGCACCATCACGCAGGAACGATATGCCGAGATGTCGGCTGCCGAAAACCTGATCCTGACCATCACATCAGGTGGCGCGGGCAAGCTGAGTTCCAGCCATGACTACCCGGTTCGCGGGCGCGGCGGCATGGGCGTCGCTGCGATGGATAAGGCGATGCGCGGCGGCGAGCTTGTAGCCTCGTTTCCGGTCGAGATCGACGACCAGATCATGCTGGCGACGTCGAAAGGTCAGTCGATCCGCGTTCCGGTCGAGGGCATCTCATTCCGGTCCCGCAGCGCGGGCGGCGTACGGGTCTTCAACACCGGCAAGGGCGAAGAGGTTGTGAGTGTCGCCTGGATCGCCGATCAGGGTGATGAAGAAGCCGAGGAATAACAAAGCACTACAGAAGTGTAACAAAGCGCCCGTTTTGCGGGCGTTTTTGCTGTTTCAGGTCACGTTCCCGCCAAGGCGCCAGATGGCGGGGTTGCCCGGCAACCTGCAACTGCATAGCTTTTTGGGATGTGGTCTTTTGCCCATATCCGCCCGGCCTACAGCCGTGCTGAACGCATAAGCGACGGCGTGATACATGTGCTCGGCGTGTCCTCGGCGCTGATCGCGGTGCCGATGCTGATCATCATGACGGTCTTCTACCGATCCGATCCTGCGGCTGTCCTGGGTGCATCGGTCTATGGCGTGACACTGGTGCTGATGCTGACGTTCTCGGCACTTTACAATATGATCGAACATGATGAATGGGGCGAGTTTCTGCGCCGTCTCGATCATTCGGGCATCTACGTCAAGATCGCTGGGACCTATACACCTTTCGTGCTGCTTTCAGCCTCGCAACCTCCGGGCCTGCTTCTGGGGCTGTGGTCGTCGGCGACGCTGGGTTCGGTTCTGAAGATGATCGATCCGAACCGCTTTCGCTGGTTCGGGCTTGCGCTATACCTGCTTATGGGATGGGCCGCCGTCTGGGCCGGTCAGGCCATGCTGGCCGAGCTGTCCCCCATGACGCTAACCCTGATGATCGCCGGAGGGCTGATCTACACAGCAGGCGTTGTATTCTATCTGCTGGATTGGCTGCCTTACCACAACACGATCTGGCATGTGTTTGTTCTGGCCGGCAGTGTGTTGTTCTTCGCCGCAGTCGCGACACGGATAGAGCTGGTGCAAGTGGTATAACGCGACCTACCCCGCGTCGCTGTGACGACGCAGCAGATCATCAACCAGCCACAACCGGTCCTGTCCCCAGATACTGTGCCCCGCGACACGAAAGCTGGGCACCCCCCACAGACCAATTCCCTGCAGCCTTGTCTGGTTGCTTGCGACACGGTCGCGCCAGCCCTGCCCGACCAGCTGGTGTTGCGCGACGTCCCAGTCCAGGCCTGCCTGCTCCGCAATCCGGGCCAAACCTTGATCAGTTGCGGCGTCCACCCCCTCGGACCAGACGCAGCGCAAGAACGCCGAACAGAAGTCCGCCATCCGACCCTGATCCTCGGCGTAGTCGAACAGCGCATAACCGCGTTCGACCCCGGCCCCCAGCGGGTCGCAAATCCGACCAAAAGGAAGACCCAACCGCCGAGCCTCGCGCACGCAATCATGCAGAATATAGCCCGATTTGACCTTCGGAACCGGCAAACCGCGCATCAGCATCGGTAGCACTGGGCGCAGGATCAGACGGGCGTCATGGTGGGCTGCCAGCCTACGGACACGATCAAAAGCCAGGTAAGAATAAGGGCTTCGGAACGAGAAAAAGACCTCAAGTTCTATCTGCGCTGCGTTAGTGTCACCTGTCGAAAGCTCTGGTGGCACCACAATGGGTCCCATTCGCGCCCCGAGCCCGGCTTGCTGCAGGCGATCCTCAAGGTAATGAAGACGATCAACGCCCCAATACCATTCTCCGCCATAATAGAATGTTCCGCCCAGATAATGCCCAAGACGAGCCAGTGCCTGATCTCCGGCTTGCAACGCCGATGTTGCGTTCTTGGCTGGCCCCTCGGGCAACACATTGCCGGACCAAAGGGCCGAACTGATCTCATGCAGATGGTGGGCAAAATCGGGGGCGTCGAGACAAGCGGCCAGAAGGCGCTCGGCTTGGGTCCGGGATGCTTGGTCCGGGGTCTGAGGTTCTTCCAACCCCAGTCTGCGGGCCAACCGACCTGCATCAATCAGAGAATTCTGACGATGCGCATCGGCTTCGGGCACAGCAACCGGCGGTGGCCCCGAGATCAGGTGGGGCGTCAGAACGATGTCATACCGTGTCTGAAACTGTTCCAGAACCTGTGCGGTCAAGTGACAATAGGGATCGCCGACATCGTGAAAATAGTGCACCACATGCGCCGCGCGCCGCAGCCTGCGCCGTACCTCGTGCGTTTGCCTGCGCGCGTTTTGCACGGCCTGACTGGTCAGCGCAGCAGCAAGCCGGGATTTCACGTGGCGATCAAAGGACAAGCTTCCCTCCGCGCGGGTTGATAGACCCTACTTTACGCAGGCCCCAATCAGATAACACGCGCTCACACAGTAAGTTGAGACCACCACCTATAGGTCGTAAAGCGCCCCGAATTTCTGTTCCAGATACGCCAGCAGAGGCTCGGGGCCCGGCTCAACACCGCTGGCCTGTCGGATCACTGCGCGTGGTGCGTAAAGACCGCCATGCTGTTGCACGGTCTCGCGCAGCCAAGTGGTGGCACCGGATGTGTTCCCTTGCGCCAATTGCCCCTCAAGCCCCGGTACAGCCGATTGCAACGCCTGATAGAGACATCCAGCATAAACATTGCCCAGCGAATAGGTCGGGAAGTAGCCAAACAGACCCACCGACCAGTGCACGTCCTGCAGGCATCCATTAGAAGGCTTGTCGACCGCATAGCCGAAATCGGCCTTGAACCGGTCATTCCACGCCGCTTCGAGATCGCCGACCTGCAGGTCCCCTGCCATCAGCGCGCGTTCCAGATCAAAGCGTAGCATGATATGCAGGTTGTATTGCACCTCATCCGCCTCGGTACGGATATAGCCGTTATGGACGCGGTTGACGGTGGCATAGAATGCCTCTGCATCAGCGATGCCGAAGTCGCCGAACGCCTGTTTCATCTGCTCGAAAAGCCAACCCGTGAATGCACGCGAACGGCCCAACTGGTTCTCGTAGATTCGGCTTTGGCTTTCATGCACACCCATCGACACGCCGCGGCCCAATGGGGTCAGCAGGTAATCCCGGTTGATGCCTTGCTCATAAGCGGCGTGGCCGACCTCGTGAATGGTGGAATAGAAACAGTTGAACGGGTCGGTCTCGCTGGTGCGCGTGGTGATGCGGACATCCAGACCGCTGCCCGAGCTGAACGGATGCACGGCCTTGTCCACACGGCCGTTGTTGAGGTCATAGCCAAAGGCCACCGCCAGTTTCTGCGACAGGCGCATCTGGGTGAGCTCATCGAAACTGCCATGTAAGGCGGCGGGTTCTGGACGGTCCAGAACAGCCGCACGCAACGCAACCAAACGCGGGCGCATTTCATCGAAGATCGCGGCAATCTGCGCGCCGGTCGTGTAAGGCTCATAGTCCTCGACCATCGCATCGTAGATGTCGCCGCCCTGCGCCAGAGCCTCGCCTTCCTGTCGTTTCAGCGAGACGACCTCTTCCAGCACAGGCAGGAAGGCCGAGACATCCTCGTCCGCGCGCGCCTGCGCCCATGTGCCTTGGGCGGCCGAGGTCACCCGGGCAATCGCCGTCGCAAGGTCAGCGGGCACCTTGACGGCCCGGTCATAGGCGCGGCGAATTTCCCGCAGTTGCGCCTTGCCGACCTCATCCTGAGGTGCAGCCTGATCCAGCCATTCGGCCACCCGAGGATCGGATCGGCGTGCGTGCAGAACGGCCTCGATTGCCGCCATTTCCTCGGCCCGCTGCGCGGCAGCCCCGCGCGGCATCACCGTTTCCTGATCCCAGCCCAGCCGCCCGGCGATCTGGCCTAAAGCCGAAGTTTCGCGCTGAAAGGCCATCAGGTCGTTGAATGCAGTCATAAGATCAGACTCCGCGCACAGAGGTTGCGATGGGATAAGCGGTCAGGAAGCGGGCGCGCAGGATGAGTGTCCAGACGACCACAGCCATGAACTGGTGGAAAATGGCGATCTGCCAGGGGGCCGCGTAGACGACCGTCACAATGCCGACCACCACCTGCAGCGATAGCGCCGCAAACGCTGCGTTGAACGCGAACCGCGTCTGCGGATGCGCGCTGGTGCTGCCGCGCCGCCAGACGATGACGGCGAAAATCAGCAGCAGATAGCCTGCGCAGCGGTGAATGAACTGCACCAGACCCGGGCTTTCGAAGAAGTTGCGCCATATCGGTTCCAGCATGGTCGCATCCGGTGGCAGAAGCTGACCGCCGATCAGCGGCCAATCGGTGTATGAACGCCCGGCGTCGATCCCAGCGACCAGCGCACCAATGAGTATTTGTAAAAAGGTGAAATGCAGCAGACCGGTCGAGAGCGAGAACAGCTTCGCCTCTTTCGCTCGGCGGGCCTGCATCAGGTCGCGTTCCTCGCGGCCCAGTTCAAAGATGTACCAAGCAAGGAACCCAAGGATCACGAAGGCCAAGCCGAGATGGGTTGCAAGACGATAGCTGGCCACGGCCGTCATCCCCTCGCCCTGCGTCACACCCGAGGCGACCATCCACCAGCCGACCGCGCCCTGAACGCCGCCCAAGGCGCCGGGGATCAGCAGTTTGCCGGTCCAACCCGTCGGGATTTTGCGCGCCGCGAGAAAGCCGAAGAACCCAACCGCCCAGACAAGGCCGATCACGCGGCCCAGTTGACGGTGGCCCCATTCCCACCAATAGATAAATTTGAAATCATCCAGTTCCATCCACTGGTTCTGGATGCGCCACTGATCGATCTGTTTGTACTTGTCGAACTCGGCCTGCCAAGCGGCTTCGGTCATCGGCGGGACCGCCCCGGTGATCGGACGCCATTCAGTGATCGACAGCCCGCTATCGGTCAAACGGGTCAGGCCACCCACCGCGATCATCACGACCACAAGCGCAAACAGGATCATCAGCCAGATGCGGATCGCAGCGCGCGCTCCGCCCCGGCCCCGGTCGATCATGCCGGGTTGGGCGGCCTGTTGTTTTTCGCTGTCCGAGACCTCTTCGAAGATGCTGCGCTTGCCGCTCATGCTGTCCTCATGCCTTTGAATTTCGTCGCAAGCTAGGGCCAAGGGGGGCGAAGGTCCAGCCTCAGCCCTTATCCTTCCAGCGGACCATCTGCCGCATGATCCCGTGCAGCATCTGCACATCAGCGCGCGTCATCCGCATCCGCGACCAAAGATTGCGCAGGTTCACCTTCATGCCTTCGGCCTTTTCAGGCGGATAGAAGAACCCCGCCTCCTCCAACCGATCCTCATAATGTTCGACCAGTTTTTCGACCTCGATCCCCGTGGCCCAGTCGCCCTTGCCCAGATCGGTGGCCTCATGCACCACATCACCGGTCTGGCGCATCCACTCATAGGCGGTCAGAAGCACGCATTGCCCCAGATTCAGCGAGGCATATTCGGGGTTCACCGGCACCGAGATGATCGCATTGGCCTTGGCAATATCCTCATTCTCAAGCCCCGCGCGTTCGGGGCCGAACAGCACGGCCACCTTCTCGCCCGCAGCGACTATTTCCGCTGCAATCTTCATGGCGCGCTCGGGGCTATAGACTGGCTTGGTCAAACCCCGCTGCCGAGCGGTGGTAGCAAAGACAAAAGTGCTGTCAGCCAAGGAACCCGCGAGATCATCGAACAACTGAGCCTCATCCAGCAGCCGCCCCGCACCGCTGGACATCGCCACGGCCTTGGGGTTTGGCCAGCCGTCCCGCGGGGCAACGATCCGCATCCGGTCCAGCCCGAAATTCCACATCGCGCGCGCGGCAGCGCCTATATTCTCACCCATTTGCGGGCGCACGAGCACGAAAGAAGGCTGAGATGTCTGACTGGGCATGGCACACTCCGAAAAACTGCGCCCGCTCTAATCCGCCTGCGGGGTCAGAGCAACCCGAACCCCTTCTTCTGATCTCAAATACCTCTGCCAGAGGCAATAAAGTTTGCTTCCCCCGCCCAATCCGCTAAACCGCGCCCAAGACGGAACACCCAAAGGACGCGCCATGGACACCCAAGAGCAGCCGCAGATTTACCTGATCACGCCCCCGACCATTGCGCTCAGCACCTTCCCAGATGACCTGGCCCGCGTTCTGGATGGGGCCGAGATCGCCTGTATCCGACTGGCGCTGGCGGGCAGTGACGAGGATACCATCTCGCGCGCCGCGGATGCCTGCCGCGAGGTGGCCCATGCGCGTGACGTGGCCATCGTGATCTCGAACCACGTTCTGCTGGCCCAGCGTCTGGGGCTGGACGGGGTACATCTGGACGACGCCGCGCGCTCGGTGCGCGCCGCGCGCAAGGAACTGGGTGCGGATGCGATTGTCGGCAGCTTTTGCGGTACGTCCAGCCATGACGGCATGACGGCGGGCGAGAACGGCGCGGATTACGTGGCCTTCGGACCGGTGGGCTCGGCAGCGCTGGGTGATGGCACGAAGGCCGAAAAGGACCTGTTCCAATGGTGGTCCGAGATGATCGAGGTTCCCGTCGTGGCCGAAGGCGGACTGACGCCCGACCTGATCCGAGACCTCGCCCCCTGCACCGATTTCTTCGGCATTGGCGAGGAAATCTGGTCACAGGATAACCCTCTGGACACGCTGAACTCTCTGATTGCCGCTATGGGCTGAGCGCAGGGGCGTTAACCCTTGCGCCCGCGCCGGGGCTGCGGCATGACACGTGGCATGAACAACAACAGCACCATCCTGTGTATCGGCTCGGTCCTTTGGGACGTGATCGGGCGGTCAGCCAGCGTGATGCGGCAGGGCTCGGACGTGCCGGGGCGTATTACGCGCCTGCCCGGCGGTGTCGCTATGAACATCGCCATGACGCTGGTGCGGTTTGGTATGACGCCAACGCTGCTGACCGCGATTGGCCGCGACCCAGAGGGCGATGAACTGGTCCAGTCCTGCGCGCGATTGGGGATGGTTACCGACCACATCTATCGCTCGCAAGACCTGCCGACCGACCGCTACATGGCCGTCGAAGGCGCCAACGGCCTGATCGCTGCCATTGCCGATGCCCATTCGCTTGAGGCGGCGGGGGCCAAAATCCTGCGTCCCCTCATGCACGGGCCGCTGGGGTACGAGAACACGCCGTTCGAAGGCCCCATCGCGCTGGACGGTAACCTGACGCTGACCCTGCTGGAAGAGATCGCGCAAAGCCCTGCTTTTGCCAAAGCCGATCTGCGTGTCGCCCCGGCCTCGCCCGGCAAGGCAGAGCGCCTGCTGCCCTTCCTCAAACACGCCCGCGCAACACTCTATGTGAACCTCGAAGAAGCAGGACTGTTGTGCCAGCGCGAGTTCACCGATTCCGAAAGCGCCGCCAAAGGCCTGCTGGACCGTGGCGCTCTGCGCGTTCTGGTCACCGATGGCGGCAACTCGGCCACCGTCGGGGACGCAGCACACCTCCTGACCCAAACACCCCCGTCCGTTCTGGTCACCCGCGTGACCGGCGCGGGGGACACTTTCATGGCCGCCCATATCGCCGCCGAGGCGAATGGGGCCGACAGCGACGCGGCGCTCGGCCGCGCGCTGCACGCCGCCGCCACTTACGTTTCCGGAGAAACCCCACTGTGATCACCATCCACTATTCCGCCGAGGTGCGCGGCGCCAAGGACGCAGGCCAACCCATCGTGGCGCTGGAAAGCACCATCATCACCCACGGCATGCCCTACCCCCAGAACATCGAGGTCGCGGCACAGGTCGAACAGGACATCCGCGATGCGGGCGCTGTTCCGGCCACGATCGCCGTCATTGACGGGGTTCTGAATGTCGGTTTGGAGGCGGATCAGCTGAAAGCACTGGGTCAGGCGCAGGGCGTGGCGAAACTTTCGCGCGCCGACATGGCCGCCTGCCTTGCCACTGGCGGCACAGGCGCTACCACCGTCGCCGCCACGATGATCGCCGCAAATTATGCAGGGATCGAGGTCTTCGCTACCGGCGGCATCGGGGGCGTACATCAAGGCGCCGAAACTTCGTTCGACATCTCCGCCGACCTGCATGAGCTTGCCCAGACCCCGGTAACCGTGGTCGCAGCCGGGGCCAAAGCCATCCTCGACCTCGCCAAAACGCTTGAGGTTCTGGAAACGCTGGGCGTGCCCGTCATCGCCCACGGGCAGGACGAGTTTCCAGCCTTCTGGTCGTCGAAGTCCCCCCTCGCCGCACCACTGCGAATGGATGACGCCGCCGATATCGCCAAAGCCCATGCCACCCGCCGTGCGCTTGGCCTGCCGGGCGGACAACTGGTCGCCAACCCGATTCCGCAGGCCGACCAGATTCCTGCCGAGGAACTGGCCCCCATCATCGCCTCTGCACAAGCCGATGCCGAGACGCATCGGATCACGGGTAAAGGCGTCACGCCCTATCTGCTGCAACGGATCTACGAACAGACCCAGGGCCGATCCCTCACCGCCAATATTGCGCTGGTGCGCAACAATGCGCGTCTGGCGGCAGTCATCGCACGCGCGTTGACGAATACGGCACCGTGACATCAAGCTATTGCACCACAGCACCGGACGGCCTACCTAAACCGCGAAACCACTCAGGATCACGATGAACACACCGTTTGACGAAGAACCTCACCGCGGACCGGGCCTGTTTTCCCGGCTACGCGCGTCCTTTCTGACGGGCATCGTGGTCATTGCGCCCGTCTGGCTAACGGTCTGGCTGATCTGGTCTGTCGTCGGCTGGATCGACAGCGCGGTCCTGCCGCTGATCCCGCAGCGGTTCCAACCATCCGAATATGTCGGAATCAACCTGCGCGGCGTGGGCGTGGTCATCTTTCTGCTGTTCACGGTCATCGTCGGCTGGATCGCCAAAGGCATCCTTGGCCGCTCGTTGATCCATTTCGCCGAAAGCCTCGTCGACCGTATGCCCGTTGTTCGCTCGGTCTATTCCGGCATCAAGCAAATCTCGGAAACGGTGTTTGCCCAGACCGAACGCTCGTTCGAAAAAGCCTGCCTGATCCAATATCCGCGCCGCGGCATCTGGGCGATCGGCTTCGTCTCGACCACCGCGCGGGGCGAGGTTCGAGAGCGCGCCGAAACAGGCGGCGAGTTGCTGAGCGTTTTTGTCCCCACGACCCCCAACCCGACCTCGGGCTTCCTGCTGTTCTTTCCGGCCGAGGATGTGATCCTGCTGGATATGTCCATCGAAGACGCAGCCAAACTGGTGATCTCGGCAGGGCTTGTTTATCCCAACGAAAAAGACCCGACCCAACCGCCAGAGTGATCAGCCGAACATCGCGGGCAGATCGACGGTGCTGCGCTGCCCCAGATCGCCCTTGTTGGCGTTCAGAAACTCATCAGCAGCAGCGCGCCCGGCCTGCTTCAGCCGATTCAGAACAACCGGATTAGGCACAATCTTGGTCGCAGCAGACAGGTCGTTCATCAACGCGTCATCGGCGATCATGTGAACCAGAACCCGGCTCATTTCCCCCGCTTTCAGCTTCCCCTCGGCCAGCAGACGCTGAACGAAATTGATTGCCCGCAGCTCGCGAAACAGCGACGAGTTGAAGCTGATCTCGTTGATCCGGTTCTGAATTTGCTGCGGCGTTTTCGGCACCTCATCGCGCTCCAGCGGGTTAATATTCACGATCACGACATCATCGGGCAGCCCCGCATTAAACAACGGATAAAGAGCCGGATTGCCAGTATATCCACCATCCCAATACGCTTCGGTCCGCCCCGACTTGGGGTCAAAAATCTCGACCGCCTGAAACAGGTTCGGCAAGCAGGCCGAGGCCAGAATCGCATCGGTCGAAATCTCTTCCCGCGTAAACACACGGATCTTGCCGCTGCGCACACAGGTGGCGCAAACAAACAGCTCCGGCCCCTCATCCGCGCAAATCTCATCAAAGTTGAACCGATCCACCACCGACTCCAGCGGATTGCGATAAAAGGGTCCGTATGCGTAGGGTGACACCAGGCGCGACCACGTCTCTGCCATGGAAAAGGGTACCGAATACTCCAACGCCTGCGCTACATGCGCAGGTTCGATGCCGCGCATCCAATGGGCAATCCGCATGTCACCGACGGCCCCCATCCGCTTCCACAAACCATCAAGCGACGCCCGCGCGCCCGCGCGCCCGGCCCGCACCATCCCTGACTTGAACGCCGCCCCGTTCAGTGCCCCGGCCGAGGTCCCCGTGATCGCCGCAACCTCGATATCTTCTTCATCCAGCAACCGATCCAGCACACCCCAGGTGAACGCTCCATGCGCCCCGCCGCCCTGTAACGCCAGATTGATCCGTTTCATGCTTCCGCCTCTTCATCTGGCCAAAAATATCCCGGGGGTATGGGGGCAGAGCCCCCATGATCTCTCACAACGCCGTCCAGCCCCCATCGACCGAAATGGTCGTCCCGGTAATCTGCGCCGCCGCGTCCGAGCACAAAAAGATCGTCGTGCCGCCCAATTGCTCGACCGTCGCAAACTCTTTCGATGGCTGACGCTCCAGCAGGACGTTCTTGACCACATCCTCACGGCTCATGTTGTATTCCTTCATGGTGTTGGGGATCTGCGCCTCAACCAGCGGGGTCAGCACATATCCCGGACAGATCGCATTGCAGGTAATCGGCTCCTGCGCGGTCTCCAGAGCAACGGTCTTGGTCATCCCGACCACCCCATGCTTCGCCGCGATATAGGCCGCCTTGAAGGGCGACGCAGTCAGACCATGGGCCGAGGCTATGTTCACCACGCGCCCCCAACCCGCCTTACGCATCATCGGCAGCGCCGCAGCCGTGGTGTGGAAGGCCGAGTTCATGTTGATCGCGATGATCGCATCCCATTTTTCAGTCGGAAACTGATCGATGGGCGACACATGCTGAATGCCAGCGTTGTTCACCAGAATATCACAGGCGCCCGCCTGTTCGATGAGCGCACGGCATTCATCGCCCTTGGACATATCCGCTTTGATGTAGCGCGCGTTTGTCCCGGTCTCTTGCCCGATCTCGGCGGCCAGCGCGTGATCCTCATCCCGGTCCGTGAACGAGTTCAGCACCACATCCGCCCCGGCTTTCGCCAGCTCGCGCGCGATGCCTAGTCCGATGCCTGAATTCGATCCCGTAATGATGGCCGTTTTGCCCGACAGACTCATGACCGCTCTCCCTCTGATATGCGTCTCGCGAACACAGTGCCATGCTGCACCTGCAAAGAAAACGGGGAATGCGCGCGGGCCTGTTACCCGGACAAAATGCGCATAAAAAAACGCCCGCACGAAGCGGGCGTTAAGTTATTGAGGCAGGTTTCATACAGGCAAGAAACCTATCGAGCAGTGCGTCCTTTATAAGCAATTCCGCGCCTTCGTCCAAGCTAAAAGTTTGATAATAAGAAAAATCATGGCTACGGTGAATCCCAAACAAAATAAGGCCAGAGCAGGATTGTTTCCAAAATGAGCCCCGATTATCTCCGTCCCCTTCGCTTTGTGATCACGGGAATCACCTGCGTTTTTGCCGCTTCATGGGCCTCGGCAGAATCGGCCCATGGCATAGCTATGTATGGGGACCCGGCCCTACCACCGGATTTTGTGTCGCTGCCCTATGCAAACGCGGATGCACCCAAAGGCGGCAAAGTCGTATTCGGAAACACCGGCGGCTATAACAGCCTGAACCCGTTTGTGCAAAAAGGCACCTCTCCCTGGCAGTTGCGATTTTGGACCCATGAAAGCCTGATGGGCCGGTCCTGGGACGAACCTTTCACTCTTTACGGGTTGTTAGCCGAATCAGTTGAGACTGCAGATGACCGGTCCTGGGTCGAATTTACCCTCCGTGAAAACGCAACTTTCTCGGATGGAACGCCCGTAACCGTCGATGACGTGATCTGGTCATATGAGACATTGGGCACCGAGGGGCACCTGCGCTATCGCGGGCTGTGGGGTAAGATCGACAGCATCGAACAGACCGGCCCGCGCAGCGTGCGCATCACCTTCAACGAACCTGACCGCGAACTGGCCTTGATCGCCGGGATGCGCCCGATCCTGCAGAAAGCCCAGTGGGAGGGGAAGGATTTCGCCAGCGCCCCCCTGCACGACATTCCGATCGGCAGCGGGCCGTATGTCGTCGATGACTATGAGGCCGGGCGCTATGTCACCCTGCGCCGCAACCCGGACTATTGGGGGGCGGATATCCCGTTTCGCAAGGGCACCATGAACCTCGATGAAATGCGGATCGAGTTTTACGGCGACGCGACCGTCTTGTTCGAGGCGTTCAAAGCCGGGGAACTGACCGCCGTGCGCGAGTTCAACGCCGACAAATGGGACACCCAGTATAACTTCCCCGCCGTTCAGCGGGGTGATGTGGTCAAGACCGAGATCCCGCACGGCAAGCCCTCGGGCATGACCGGCTACGTCATGAACACGCGCAAGGCCCCTTTCAATGACTGGCGCGTGCGCGAGGCGCTGACCCTTGCCTTCAATTTCGAATTCATCAACGACACCATCACTGGCGGCGCGCAGCCCCGGATCACCTCGTATTTCTCAGGCTCTGATCTGGCGATGCAGCCGGGGCCTGCCACGGGTCGGGTTGCGGAACTGCTGGAACCTTACGCGGCCGATCTGCCGCCGGGCACGCTGGAAGGTTACACCCCGCCCTCAGGGGACGGGTCGGCCCGCAACCGCGCCAATATCCGAAAGGCCACAAATCTTCTGGCCGAGGCCGGCTGGACCATTCAGGACGGCGTCCTGCGCAATGACAAGGGGGAGCCCTTCGCCATCACCGTCCTGTTGCAACAGGGCGATACCGACAACATGACGGCGATGGAAATCTACTCTCGCGCGCTAGAGCGTCTGGGGATCGCGGTGACAATCGAACAGGTCGACAGCGCGCAATATACCGGGCGCACGTCCGAGTTGGATTTCGACATGACCATCTTCCGCCGCGCCCTGTCGCTGTCTCCGGGCAATGAGCAGCGACTGTACTGGGGCAGCGAGGCTGCCGATACGCCGGGCACACGCAACCTGATGGGCGTCGCCTCGCCTGCGGTCGACGGTTTGATCGACGCGATGCTGGCCTCGGAAAGCCACGAGGATTTCGTCGCCGCCACCCGCTCGCTAGACCGGGTTTTGACCGCCGGGCGATATGTCATCCCGATCTGGAGCTTTGACATCGGACGCATCGCCCATGCCAAGGAACTAAAGCAGCCCGAAACCCTGCCGATCTATGGCGATGGACCGGAATATATGCCTCAGGTCTGGTGGTATCAGGATTGACGTGCGCCGCCTATTTCCATATTTCATGAAATATGGAAATAGCGATTCATGACAGACTGGGCGCATTGGCGCATCCCAAACGGCTGGACCTGTTTCGGCTGCTCATGCGCCGCTATCCGGATTCCGTCCCAGCGGGACAGATTGCCGAGGCGCTGGCACTGAAGCCAAATACAACCTCAACATATCTCAACGCGCTTAAGGCTGCGGGTCTGATCGAACAGACCCGCGCAGGCACGTCGCTGCAGTATACGGCCAACCTGCCCGCCGTCCGGGGGTTGTTCGATGGCCTGCTCGGAGAGTGCTGTCAGAACCGCCCCGATCTGTGCCTACAACCGTCCGAGGACCCTCTCATGGCCAATCCAGACCGCGTTATGAATGCCCTCTTCATCTGCACCGGCAACTCGGCCCGTTCGATCATGGCCGAGGCCATTCTGAACAACGCAGGCAACGGCATGATCCGCGCCTTCTCGGCGGGAACCGCGCCCTCGGATGGACCGAATCCGACCGTGTTGGAGTTGTTGCAGCAGAAAGGCTACGACATCTCTGATCTGCGCTCGAAATCCGTAGATGAGTTCGCCGCCGACGGCGCGCCCAAGATGGATTTCGTCTTCACCGTCTGCGACCACGCCGCAAATGAGGCCTGCCCCGCATGGCCCGGCCAGCCGATGAGCGCCCATTGGGGCCTGCCCGACCCGGTCAAGGCCGAGGGCACCGAGGCGCAGAAGCAACTGGCGTTTCAGCAAGCTTATGGCCTGCTGCGCAACCGCATCACCGCCTTCGCGAGTCTGCCGTTCGAGACGCTCGACCGTATCTCACTCCAACATCACGTCGACGACATTGGCCGCATGGCCGAGTGACCCGCGACCAACCCAAGGACAGCTTTCATGAACATACTGGTTCTGTGCACGGGCAATTCTGCCCGGTCGATTCTGCTGGAATCGATCTTCAACCATACCGGTGACGGACGGGTGCGCGCCTATTCCGCCGGATCGAACCCGACCGGCAAGGTGCACCCGCAATCCCTGACCCTGCTGGGCAGCGAAGGCCATGATGTCCGCGACGCTCGTTCGAAAAGCTGGGACGAATTCGCGGCAGATGACGCGCCACAGATGGACATGGTGATCACCGTCTGCGGATCAGCGGCCGAGGAAACCTGTCCCATCTGGCCCGGCGCGCCGGTCCGCGCCCATTGGGGCGTCGAAGATCCCGCAGCCGCAGCCGAACCCGAGTGGGACGCCGCCTTTCGCACCGCCTACGACATTCTGGGCCGCCGCGCCGAAGCGCTGCTGGCTCTGCCCATCGAGACCATGGACAGCGGCGCACTGACCGCTCAGCTCAGACGTATCGGAGACATCACATGACCGCACGCCAGTATTTCGCCGAGTTTCTCGGCACCGCGTTCCTGCTGATCGGCGTCGTCGGTTCAGGCATCATGGCGCAGACGTTGGCAGGCGATAACATCGCGCTGGCGCTGCTGGCCAATGCGATTGCGACGGGCTGTATGCTCTATGCGATCATCACTACGCTTGGCCCCGTTTCGGGCGCGCATTTCAACCCGGCGGTGACGCTGGCCTTTGCCCTGCGTGGGGAACACCCGTGGCGCGCCGTGGCACCGTACATGCTGGTGCAGATCACAGGCGGGATCGCAGGTGTTTGGGCCAGCCACTATATGTTCGACCTGCCGATTCTTCAGACCTCGGAAACCCTGCACCGCACCGGGTCGCACCAGTGGTTTTCAGAAATCATCGCCACACTGGGCCTGTTATTCGTGATTTTCGGCGGAATTCGGCACAAACCGGACACGGTACCAGCCCTTGTGGGTCTCTATATCACCGGCGCCTACTGGTACACGTCGTCCACAAGTTTTGCGAATCCGGCAGTTACCATCGCAAGAGGCTTTACGGATACGTTCGCCGGGATATACCCTGCTCATATCCCGATGTTTATCTTAATGCAGATAATAGCTGTATTTATCGGGCATCTTTTACTGAACTGGCTGTTCAAGCCAGAGGAATAACGGACCGGCCGCCACTCACTTAACTGCAGGTCCGTCTGCCCGTTGCGGTTTAGCCGCAGCGGGTTTTTTCGTGCCCGATGGGCCTCACAATGACCTGCGACATTTTGTCATGTCCGCAGCATCCGATCCACCTCCGTACGCTGGCTTGGGGGAGAGCAGTCCTGAAACACGAACAAAGGAAGGCTCGCAGATGCTAAACTGGGCTGATCTGACGCAAGATTGGGGCGCGTCTTATGCACGCGCGAAACGCAGGTTTCCGAACCTGCGCGACCGGGATATGGCGCGTGTTGGTGAAGATCGCAAACAGTTCGAGGCCTACCTGGCCGAGCGTCATCACCTTACGGTCAACGAAGCCCGCGAAGAGCTTGAGGATTTCCTGTTCACAGAAGCGCTGAACCGCGAAGCCACCCAAGCCCTAGGTAAGTGACGTCACCCACAGGATTGTTGCGTCCTCATCGCTGACTGAAATCACGTTGTGGCCCATGCTGCCGTCGTAATAGGCGCTGTCGCCCCGGCGCATCTCGACAGGTTCGTAGAATTCGGTGAACAAGCGCACAACGCCGGTCAGGACATAGAGGAATTCCTCGCCATCATGGCGAACCCAGCCGTCGAATTCCTCCATCGACCGCGCACGCACGCGGGCGCGATAGGGCAGCATCTGCTTTTTGGTCAGCGTTTCGGCCAAAAGTTCATGCTCATAGGTGGTAGTCGCATGCGCGGCCCCTTCACCCATCTTCGTCACGGCCATGCGACCGATCACCTGATCGCGCTGCGGCGGTGTGAACAGCTGCGGCACGGAAATCTCCAACCCCGTCGCCAGCTTTTTCAGCGCGTCATAGGTCGGCGACATCTGTCCGTTTTCAATCTTGCTGAGCGTTGAACGCGCCAGCCCCGCCTGCGTGGCCGCCTGCTCCAACGTCCAGCTGCGCGCTTTGCGCAATTCGCGCACGCGGGCACCCAAATCAACAGGCTCAAGTTCGGTGTTGCTGCCATTGTCACGGGCGATGCGGACGATGGATTTGTGGTCATTCGTGCTCATGGCTCTTTCTATAGGGCCAGCCCGCCCGGCTTGCAACGCGCCGCGCCCGGCGGTAGCCCTTTGACCATGTTGTCGATCTTTGATCAGGGGCCCTTTGCGCCCTGCCCCAGCCCGTTCAATCTGGCCGCGCATGTTCTGCGCCATGCCAATGATTGTGCGGATAAGACGGCGCTGTCGGTTCTTGGTGTGGAATCTGCGCAGGATTGGACCTATGCCCAGCTACAGGCAGCAATCCTTGGCACCGGAACCGGGTTGCTGCAGGCAGGTCTGACGCCCGGTGACATCGTGCTGATGCGGCTGGGCAATACGGTCGATTTCCCGATTGCCTATCTCGGAGCCATCGCCGTGGGACTGGTGCCAGTGCCCACATCCTCGCAACTGACTGAGGCTGAGACGGCGGGCATCCTGCGCGATCTCAACCCGGCGGCTATCCTGCGCGACCCGGACGTGTCCTGCGCCCCGCACCCCCGTCAAATCACCCTGTTCGATCTGACCGAGATGCGCCACCTGCCCCCGGCCCGTTTTGACATGGGAGACCCCGACCGGCTGGCCTATGTGGTCTATACCTCGGGCACGTCAGGCAAGCCCCGCGCCGTGGCCCATGCGCACCGGGCGATCTGGGCGCGACAGATGATGGTCGACGGCTGGTACGGCCTGACGCCAACGGATCGGTTGTGCCATGCGGGCGCGTTCAACTGGACCTATACGCTGGGGACCGGGTTGATGGACCCGTGGACCATGGGTGCTACGGCGCTGATCGCTGAACCCGGCACCGATATCGCCGCCCTGCCCGGGCTGCTGAACCAGCATCACGCCACGATCTTTGCCGCCGCGCCCGGCGTCTATCGTCGGATGTTGCAAAACCCTGAACGCCTCAGCCTGCCTAACCTGCGCCATGGCCTCAGCGCGGGCGAGAAGCTCTCGCGCCATCTGCATGAACTGTGGGTGCAAACCACCGGCACCGAACTGTTCGAAGCCTATGGCATGTCCGAATGCTCGACCTTCATTTCTTCCAGCCCAACCCATCCGGCGCGTGGTGACGCGTTAGGCCAGCCTCAAACCGGGCGTCGGATCGCGATCGTTGGGCCCAACGGCCCGGTCCCACAAGGGCAAGAAGGCACCATCGCCATCCATCACGACGACCCCGGTCTGATGCTGACCTATCTGAACGCGCCAGACGAGGCCAAGGCCCGAATGCAGGGCAACTGGTTCCTGACCGGCGATCAGGGGGCGATGGCGGCTGACGGCCAGATCACCTATCTGGGTCGTGACGATGACATGATGAATGCAGGCGGCTATCGCGTGTCCCCGGTCGAGGTCGAATCCGCCCTCTCGCACCATCCCGGCATCACGCAGGTGGGTGCCGCTGCGGTCGAGGTCAAAGAGGACACATTCGTGATCGCCGCCTTCTATACCGGCCCGGAAAAGCTGGACGAAGCGGACCTGCGGACCTATGTCGAGACCAAGCTGGCGCGCTACAAGCAACCGCGCGCCTTTGTTTATCTCTCCGCCCTGCCCACCGGAGGCAACGGCAAACTCCTGCGCCGCGCCCTGCCGGCCTATTTCAAGGCGACGTCCGAATGACACAGACCGTTAAGCTTGACATCATGTCCGATCCGATCTGCCCGTGGTGCTATATCGGCAAGACCCATCTGGACAAGGCGCTGGCCGAGGTCCCCGACCATCCGTTCGTGATCGAATGGCACCCGTTTCAGCTGAACCCCGATATGCCCGACGCAGGCATGGATCGGCGCGAATACCTTGAGCGCAAATTCGGCGGCAAAGACGGTGCCGTCCGCGCCTATGCGCCTGTGGTGGAGCATGCCGAAAACGCAGGCCTGAAGATCGATTTCGAGGGGATGAAGCGCACCCCCAACACGCTGGATGCCCACCGCCTGATCCATTGGGCCGGGATCGAGGGCAAGCAGAACGCCGTGGTCGACGCGCTGTTCAACGCCTATTTCGTCGAGGCGCGCGATATCGGCGACCATGAGGTTCTGGCCGACATCGCCGACAGTGCCGGTATGGACGCCGCCGTGGTGGCGAAACTGCTGAAATCCGACGCCGACCGCGAAGATATCCGCACCCGCGATACCCATTCGCGCCAGATGGGCGTGAGCTCAGTCCCCACTTTCATCGTCGCCAATCAACACGCTGTTCCCGGCGCGCAGCCCCCTGAATTATGGGGAAAAGTGATCGCGGACATCATGTCTCAACTTGAGGCTTCCCCTGCAGAATAGCACAGACCTCTGTGCATTTCTGATCTAGTCCGACACCCGGCCCCGTGATAGCGCTGCCGGGAAGGAGCTTCCCATGACCAACCGCATGTCACGGGGCGAGTTCATTGCGCTGGTCGCAATGATGTTCGCCACGATTGCCTTTTCGATCGATTCCATGCTGCCCGCCCTGCCCGAGATCGGGGCCGAGCTGAGCCCGACTGACCTCAACAAGGCGCAGCTGATCCTGACATCCTTCGTGCTGGGCATGGGGATCGGTACGTTTTTCACCGGACCGATCTCGGACGCGGTGGGACGCAAGCCGGTGATCTATGGTGGTGTGGCCTTGTATATTCTAGCCTCTGCCGTCGCATGGGCCAGTTCCTCGCTGGAGCTGGTGCTGGCCGCGCGCGTGGCGCAGGGGCTGGGTGCCGCCGGTCCGCGCGTCGTCGCGATGGCAATCATTCGGGACCTGTTTGCGGGACGCGAGATGGCGCGCATCATCTCAATCGCCATGATGATCTTTACGCTGGTCCCGGCGATTGCGCCGCTGCTGGGTGCGGGCGTTATTGCTCTGGTTGGTTGGCGTGGCATCTTCGTGTCGTTCATCCTGTTTGCGTCGATCATCGTGCTTTGGATGTCCATCCGGCTGCCCGAATCCCTGGCCCCCGAGAACCGTCGCCCCTTCCGGTTGCCGCTGATGATCGCCGCGGTGCAAGAGATGATCACTCATCCAACCGTGCGCCTGTCGATCCTTGTGCAAACCCTTTGCATGGGGCTGCTGTTCACCATGCTGACGATGGTGCAACCCATTTTCGACGTGGTCCACGACCGGGCCGAAAGCTTTCCGTTCTGGTTCGGATTCATTGCGCTGATTTCGGGTTCGGCCAGCCTGCTGAACGCGGCGCTGGTGGTTCGCGTGGGTATGCGCCGCATGGTGACATGGGCCTTGGGTGGGCAAATCCTCATCACAAGCTGCGTCATCATCCTGAACATGACCCCGCTGTCGCCTGACGCCTCGTTCGCGCTGTTCGTTGCCTGGCAAACGACCGTCTTCTTCATGGCGGGCATCACCATGGGCAACCTGAACGCCATCGCGATGGAGCCGATGGGCCATATCGCGGGCATGGCAGCCTCGGTGATCGGGTCGATTGCCACGGTTCTGGCGGCAGCTATTGCAGCGCCTGTGGGTCTGCTGTTCGACGGCTCGATCACTCCGCTGACGACCGCAATATTGATCATGTGCATCGTGGGCTTCGGTCTGATGCTGCATATGGGCCGGATCGAAAACAGACTGCCCGCCTGATCTGTGCAGATCGCCTGAATCGCGCTAACCTTCCCCTCAATTCTTGGGGAGGGGGCTTCATGAGCGACTATTACGATCTGGGCACATATTCCTGTGCTGTCACCACGGCATCGCCCGAGGCGCAGCTTTGGTTCAATCGCGGGCTGGTCTGGACCTACGGCTATAACCATGACGAGGCCGTGGCCTGTTTCCAGAAAGCTGCCGAGCACGACCCCGACTGCGCCATGGCCCATTGGGGCGTCGCCTATGCGGCGGGACCGAACTATAACCTGCCCTGGGATTTGCGCGACGAGCAAGGCCAGACCAAGGCGCTGGCGACCGCTTATGACGCGACGCAACGTGCGATGGCATTGCTGGACGGATGCACGCCGGTCGAACAGGCGCTAATCCGCGCCCTGCCCGCGCGCTACCCGCAGCGGGACCCGACCGAGGATATGCACCGCTGGGATTACGACTATGCCGACGCCATGCGCGACGCCTTCGCCAAGCAATCGGGTGATCTGGACCTGCGCACGATCTACGTGGAAGCGCTGCTGAATCTGACCCCGTGGCAAATGTGGGACCTGAAAACCGGCCAACCCGCTGAAGGCGCAGCCACGCTTGAGGCGCAAGAGGCGCTGGAAACGGCGATGGCCGACGACCCGGCCGCCATGTCACATCCCGGCCTGCTGCATCTCTATGTCCATCTGATGGAGATGTCGCCCACCCCGGAAAAAGCGCTGAAAGCCGGGGATATCCTACGCACTTTGGTGCCCGATGCGGGGCATCTGGTGCATATGCCTACCCATATCGACGTGCTCTGCGGCCACTATCAGAACGTGGTTCACTGGAACGCGCAGGCCTCGGTCGCCGATCTGAAATATTACGAGCGTGAGGGCGCGTTCAACATTTACACCGGCTATCGCCAGCACAATTACCACTTCACCATCTACGGGGCCTTGTTCCTTGGCCAGATGGAACCGGCCCTGCGCGCCAATCAGGGGCTTTGGGATACCACGCCCGAAGATATGCTGCGGATCGAAAGCCCGCCCATGGCGGATTATTTCGAAAGCTATATGTCCATGGGTCCGCATATCCTGATACGCTTTGGTCGCTGGGACGAGGCCAAGGCGCTGGAGCTGCCCGAAGACCCCGACCTATACCGAACGCTGACCGCGACCACACATTACGCCCGCGCCATCGCGCACGCGGCCACCGGCGACGTGGCACAGGCCGAGGCCGAAGAACAACTCTTCCTCGCCGCCAAGACCTGCGTTCCCGAAACCCGCCGTTTGCACAACAACCGCGTCATCGACCTGTTGGAGATCGCCGCCGAAATGCTGCGCGGTGAAATCGAGTACCGCAAAGGCAACTATGAGATCGCCTATGCCCATCTGCGCCGCTCGGTCGAGTTGGACGACACCCTGCCCTACGACGAACCATGGGGCTGGATGCAGCCCACGCGCCACGCGCTCGGGGCGCTATTGTTTGAACAGGGCCACACGGACGAGGCCGAACAGGTCTATCGCGAGGATCTGGGGCTTGGCGGCACGCTCAGCCGGGCGTCGATCCACCCGGACAACGTCTGGAGCCTCAAGGGTCTGCATGATTGCCTGAAAGCACGCGGGGAAACGGTAGAAATCCTGCAAATCAAACAGCGGCTTGATCTCGCCTTAGCCCGTGCCGACCGTGCTGTTGGCGCCTCCTGTTTCTGCGCACAAGCCGCGATGAGGGCCGCTGAATGAGGATACCACTTCTGATCGCAAGCCTGCTGATTGCCGACCCGGCCTTTGCTCAGCGTCAGACCTTTGCGCCTGCCGACGAAGCAGATCGCGATCCCTCTCTGGTCGCGTTCCGCGAAGACCTGCGGGCCAAGATCGCGGCCCGCGATACAGACGCCGTTGTTGCTGCCGCCTGCGACGACATCTATCTCAGCCACGGCAGCGCTGGCGGTCGGGACGAGTTTCGCATCAATCTGACAGTCCCGCCCGAGACACTCGCCGAAGAGTTTCGCGACGAGGCAGACGAACTACGAAACGCCTTTTGGACGGATTTGCAGAACACCCTGTCCCAGCCCGGGTACTTCGACGATCTGGGAGAGTTCTGGATGCCGAGTCACTGGCGCATCACCCTGCCTGCGTCGCTGGATCCGTTTACGGCCTATTTCGTGACCCACGAAGATGTCACCCTGCGCCAAAGCCCGTCGATCGGGGGCGCGATTCTGGGCCTGATCAGCCATGAGGTCGTGATCGTGCCAGACTACCAACCGGATGAGACCTATCAGAGTGTCCGGCTGACGGATGGAACCTCGGGCTATATGCACAGCAATTTTCTTGCGTCCATGGTCGGCTACCGTGCCGCGCTGGTGAAATCCGACGCGGGCGACTGGCAGCTCTGTACCTTTGTGACTGGCGACTAGGTTTTCGCTTTTTTCTTCTCGGCCACGACCTTTTCCGCCAGATCGCGCGCGATGGCAAAGGCCCCTTTGATCTTGTCGCTGTCCTTCTTCCAGTCGCGCCGGACTACGATCTTGTTGTCCTTGACCTTGGCCAGCCCGCGCTGGTTCTGGATGAACTCGACCAATCCCTGGGGCGAGGCGAATTTGTCATTATGGAACTGGATCGTCGCGCCTTTCGGCCCTCCGTCCAGCTTCGCGATACCTGCCCGTTTGCACATCGCCTTGATGCGCACGACCAGCATCAGCGTGTTGACCTCTTTCGGCAGCGTGCCGAAACGGTCGATCAGCTCGGCGGCGAACCCTTCCAGCTCGACCTTGGTCGAGAGAGACGACAGGCGGCGATAGAGCCCCAACCGCACATCCAGATCAGGCACGTAGTCCTCGGGGATCAGAACCGGGACGCCCAGATTGATCTGCGGCGCCCATTGGTCATCGGCATCCGACAGTCCTTCCATTTCGCCGGCCTTGATCTTGGCAATCGCCTCTTCCAGCATCGACTGGTAAAGTTCATAGCCCACATCGCGCATCTGGCCCGACTGCTCCTCACCCAGCAGGTTCCCCGCGCCGCGAATATCGAGGTCCTGAGACGCCAGCGTGAACCCGGCCCCCAGCGTGTCCAGCGAGCCCAGAACGCGCAGGCGCTTCTCGGCGGTCGCGGTCAGCCGCGCACGGGGCTTGGTGGTCAGATAGGCATAGGCGCGGGTCTTGGACCGCCCCACCCGGCCCCGGATTTGATACAACTGAGCAAGACCGAACATATCCGCCCGATGCACCACCATCGTATTCGCGGTCGGGATATCCAGCCCGCTTTCCACAATCGTTGTGGCCAGCAGAACGTCATACTTGCCGTCGTAAAAGGCGTTCATCCGGTCGTCGAGCTCACCCGCCGCCATTTGTCCATGCGCGACCACATAGGTCAGTTCCGGCAGCTGCTCTTTCAGAAATTCCTCAATCTCGGGCAGGTCCGAGATGCGCGGGACCACATAGAAACTCTGCCCGCCCCGATAATGCTCGCGCAGCAGCGCCTCGCGGATTGTCACCGCGTCGAACTCGCTGACATAGGTGCGGATCGCCAAACGGTCGATGGGCGGCGTGCCGATGATCGACAGGTCACGCACTCCGGTCAGCGACAGTTGCAGCGTACGCGGGATCGGCGTTGCGGTCAGCGTCAGGACGTGCACGTCCGAGCGAAGCTGTTTCAGCCGTTCTTTGTGACCCACGCCAAAGTGCTGTTCCTCGTCGATGATCAGCAGTCCAAGGTTTTGAAACCGGATCCCCTTGGCCAGCAGCGCATGGGTTCCGATCACGATGTCCACGGTCCCGCGCGCCAGCCCGTCACGGGTTTGCTGCGCCTCTTTCGCCGAGACAAAGCGCGACAATTGCCGCACTTCCAGCGGAAAGCCCCGGAACCGGTCCTTGAACGAGGCCGCATGTTGGCGCGCCAGCAGCGTGGTCGGTGCAATCACCGCCACTTGCACACCGGACATGGCGGCGACAAAGGCGGCGCGCATGGCGACTTCGGTCTTGCCAAAGCCCACATCGCCGCAAATCAGACGATCCATCGGCGCGCCGGAATGCATGTCCTCCATGACTTCCGAGATGGCCCGCAACTGGTCGTCGGTTTCCTGATAGGGGAAGCGCGCGCTGAACTCTTCCCACGCGTGTGGAGGTGGGTCCATGACCGGGGCTTTCCGCAATGCGCGTTCGGCGGCGATGCGGATCAACTTGTCCGCCATCTCGCGGATGCGCTCTTTCAGCTTGGCCTTCTTGGCCTGCCATGCGCCACCGCCCAGACGGTCCAGCAGGCCTTCGTCATGACCGTATTTGGACAGCAGTTCGATGTTTTCGACCGGCAGATACAGCTTGGCCTGTTCGGCATATTCCAGCAGCAGGCATTCATGCGCGGCCCCGGCGGCGGTCACGACCTCCATCCCCTGATACCGCCCGATCCCATGATCCACATGCACCACCAGATCACCCGGAGACAGCGATTGGGTCTCGGTCAGGAAGTTCTCGGCCTTGCGGCGTTTCTTGGGCTGGCGGATCAGGCGGTCGCCCAACACGTCCTGTTCTGAGATCACCGTCAGATCGGGCGTTTCGAAGCCGTGCTCCAACGCCCAGACAGCCAGATGCAGCCCCCGTTTACCGACGCGGGTGCCATCGTTGGCAGGGATCGCCTCGGCCAGACCTTCGTCCTCGATCAGGCCGGTCAGGCGTTCCCGCGCGCCTTCGGAATAGGACGCGATCAGCACGGGGCCTTTCGCCATCTTGTCAGTGATATGCGCCGCCAAGGCACCGAACAGGCTGATGCTTTCCTGCTGACGTTCGGGCGCAAAGTTGCGTCCGATCCGCCCACCCGCGTCGATCACACCCGGGCCGCTGGCCTGCGGCAAAGGGCTGAACTGCAGCACGCGACGGTCACCCACCGCCTGCTCCCACGCTGCATCGTCCATATACAGCAAGCCCGGCGGGGTCGGCTTATAGACCGTATCCATACGCGAGCGGTTTTCGAGCGCGAGCTTTCGCGTCTCATACTGATCGGCAATCGTATCCCACCGCGCCAACCGCGCGGGTGTCACCCGATCGTCCACGGTGATCGTCGCATCGGGCAGATAATCGAACAGGGTTTCCAACTTTTCGTGGAAAAACGGCAGCCAATGTTCAATGCCCTGATGTTTGCGGCCTGCGCTGACCGCCTCGTACAGGGGATCGTCCGTGCCTGCAGCGCCAAATTCGATGCGATAGTTCTGTCGGAACCGGGTGATCGCAGCTTCGTCCAGAATGACCTCGGACACCGGGGCCAACTCCACGACATCAAGCTTTTCGGTGGTGCGCTGTGACACCGGGTCAAAGCGGCGGACACCGTCCAGAACGTCTCCGAACAGGTCCAGACGCACGGGGCCGGAATCGCCCGGAGGGAAGATGTCGATGATGCCGCCGCGGATCGCGTAATCGCCGGGCTCCATCACCGTTGGGCTTTGGATAAACCCCATACGGACGAGGAAGTTACGCAGCGCCTCTTCGTCGATGCGATGATCCACGCGCGCGGTAAACGCCGCCTCGCGCAGCACCTCGCGCGCGGGCACACGTTGGGTCGCGGCGTTCAGCGTGGTCAGCAGAACGAACCGATCGGGCATCTGATGCACCAGCGCCGCCAGTGTCGCCACCCGCGCCGCCGAGATATCGGCATTGGGCGACACCCGGTCGTAGGGCAGACAATCCCAGCCGGGAAACACGAAGACCGGCATGTCGGGGGCAAAGAAGGCCAGCGCGGCGCGCATCGCCTCCATCCGTTTGTCGTCCCGCGCGACATGGCACACCGGGCCGCCCGAGCGCGCGATCTCGTTCAGAACAAGCTGCGCGTCGAACCCCTCGGGGGCACCGCCAACAGTTACGTGGTTCGGAGCCGTCATCGCATTGCCTTTCCGAGCTTACCAGCCCAAGAGGCCGATCGAGAAGTTCTGGTACATCCCCCACAGGGAGGTGATCAAGATCGAAATCATCCCGATGATCTGGGTATAAACCCGACATCTGTTCAGCGCCTTCGACACCACAGCCAGCGTCGGTTCCTGCCGACGCAGCCGCCGGGCCGTCGCGATATTCACCAGCATGACGAAACACAGCGGAAACAACAGCAGGAACACGGCCTGCGCAAACTCGACGCCATACAAAAAACCAAGCAATGCCAGCCCGGTAAAGACGAAACAGCACAACGCCAGAATGACCAGCCCGGACACATCGACGATATGCAGCAGCCGGTTTCCATTGATCCGCACAATGTCCAGCAGGTCGCGCTCGGTCTGGCCCCCAACGCGGCGCGCGCGTACCACCAGATCGTAAGGCACCCCCATGACCCAATGGCTGGCCGAGGACCACAACACCGCCAGCCCGATCCAATACCACAGATTCGAGAAGCTGCGCATGTCGATGAGTTCGAAAATCGAAGAGTATATGTCCAAGCGTCAGCCCTTTATTCACCGTCCGCAGGGACCCTCATCACACTGACGCGTCCATTGTTACCCTTGAGACCACGTGCAATTCATGCCACCCAATGCGCAATTGTTCAAGGAGAGCGCGCCATGAAACCGACCATCGCCCCCTATCCCCTGACCCGCTTTCGCAGAGCCCGTCAATCACCGGCCATCCGGGGGCTGGTGCGCGAAAACACTCTGACGGTGGATGATTTCATCTGGCCGGTCTTTGTGCGCGATGGTGAGGGGATTGAAGAACCCGTGCCGTCGATGCCTGGCGTCGTGCGCCGCTCGGTCGATCTGATCGCGAAGGCGGCGGTCGAGGCGCAAGCCCTTGGCATCCCGGCGATCTGTATCTTCCCCTATACCGATCCCAGCCTGAAGACCGAGGATTGCGCCGAGGCGTGGAACCCCGACAACCTTTCAAACCGCGCCATCCGTGCGATCAAGGCGGCAGCGCCGGATATCGCGGTGATGACTGACGTGGCGCTGGACCCCTATAATATCAACGGCCATGACGGATACGTTGTGAATGGCGAGATTGTGAACGACCAGACGGTCGAAGCGCTGGTGAAGATGACTCTGGCGCAGGCAGAGGCCGGGGCGGACATCATCGGCCCTTCGGACATGATGGATGGCCGTATCGGCGCGATGCGCAACGCACTTGAGGCGGCGGGGCATCAGAACGTGATGATCCTGAGCTATGCCGCAAAATATGCCAGCGCCTTCTATGGCCCGTTCCGCGATGCGGTGGGCGCGTCGGGCGCGCTGACCGGGGACAAGAAGACCTATCAGATGGACCCTGCCAATTCGAACGAGGCCCTGCGCCTGATCGAGCGTGATCTAACCGAGGGCGCGGATATGGTCATGATCAAGCCGGGGATGCCCTATTTGGATATCTGCCGCCGGGTGAAAGACAGCTTTGGCGCGCCGACCTATGCCTATCAGGTCTCGGGCGAGTACGCGATGATCCAGGCGGCTGCGCAAAACGGCTGGATTGATGGCGAAAAGGTCATGCTGGAAAGCCTGCTGGCCTTCAAACGCGCGGGCTGTGACGGCATCCTGACCTACTTCGCGCCCGAGGCCGCGCGCATCCTGCAGGGCTAAAGCCTGAGTTTGTCGCAATTTTTCGCCGATCTGCTGCGATGGCAGCGCAGCTTTCCCGTGACAGGCGGGCGCAATCGGCGTAAACTTGCACATAAGATCGGGAACACCCGACATATCAGGCACATACACAGAGACAGAAAAACATGAGCAGTTCCAACTCCCCCCGACTAAGCCGTCGTGGCTTTGCCTTTGGCATGGCCGGACTGACCCTGACTGCCGCCTGCGGCAACGGTGTCGGCAACTCGAACGCGGCCACCATCGACGCGCGCGTCGATGCGACGCTGACCGAGATGTACAACAAATATCCCAACACACGTGAGATCGCTGACAAGGCCAACGGCATGCTGGTCATGCCGCTGATCACCGAGGCCGGGTTCATCTTTGGCGGTGCTTATGGTCAGGGCGCGCTGCGCATTCAGGGCGCGACGGTCGACTATTACTCGGCCATCTCGGGCAGCGCGGGTCTGCAGATCGGCGCGCAGCAATATGCGCATGTGCTGTTCTTCATGACCGACGATGCGCTGAACGATTTCCGTCGCTCTAACGGTTGGACCGCCGGAGCCGATATCGGCTATGTGGTCGACGCGACCGGAGAATCCCTGTCCACCGACACCACCCAGCTGCGCAAACCGGTACTGGCAGCCGTCTTCGGGCAGGCTGGCTTGAAATTCGGGGCAACGGTCGAAGGCACCAAATACACGCGCATCATCCCCTAAGCGCGACGAGACCACCCTCCCCCCTCGAACGGCCCCGCTACATCTAGTGGCGGGGCTTGGTATTTTGCTGAATTTCCACAAATTCCGGTGCCATACCTCTTTCCGTCCGCTGGGGCTTCCAGTAACTTAACGGCAAACAAACACTCGGATATCTTGGGGGACAGATGGGGCTGGTTTTTCGCTGGTTGCTGAGGCTTACGACAGGCCTGATCCTGCTTGCGGTGGCCGCCGTCGGGCTGATCTACTTCCTGGCCAGCCAGTCCCTGCCGGACTACAACCAAACCCTGTCGGTCGATGGCATAAACGCGCCGGTCGAGATCGTGCGCGACACGGCAAACGTACCTCATGTTCTGGGCCAGTCCGATCCGGATGTGTTCTTCGGCCTCGGCTATGCTCACGCGCAAGACAGGTTGTGGCAGATGACCGTCCTGCGGCGCACCGCGCAAGGTCGCCTGTCCGAGATATTCGGCCAGCGCACCGTGCATATCGACAAACTGCTGCGGCGGCTGGATCTGTACGGCCTTGCCCACCGCTCGGTCGAGGTTCAGGACGATTACACAAAAACCGCCTTGCGCGCCTATGCAGCCGGAATCAACGCCCGGCTGACCGAAATCAACGAACAGGCACTGGGGCGCGGCGCGCCTGAAATGTTTCTGTTCAACGCGCCCGTACCGCCATGGCAGCCGGGCGACAGCGTGGCCATCATCAAGCTGATGAGCCTGCAATTGTCCGGTCATCTCGAAGACGAGGTTCTGCGCGCGCGGACGTCCTTGATGCTGGAAGACCCGGCGCGGCTTGCGGATATTCTGCCCGACGTCCCCGGCCCCGGCATCGCCGCGCTGCCAGAATATGCCGCGCTGTTTCCCAACCTGCCCCGCTATGCCCAAGGCACACCGATGCCAGAGACGCCATTGTCGCCCTTCCCGCAGCGTGGTCTTGCGGGCGCGTCCAACGCCTGGACCGCCGCACCGTCGCGATCCGCCAGCGGTGGCACCCTGCTGGCCAATGACCCTCACCTGGGCTTCACGGCGCCCGGCATCTGGTATCTGGCGCGGCTGGAACTGGCCAAAGGGGGCGTGATCGGCGCAACTATTCCGGGTGTTCCCGCGATCTCGGCCGGGCGCAGCGATCGCCTTGGATGGGGCCTGACCTCGTCCTATCTGGACGATCAGGACGTACATATTGAACAGTTGAACCCCGACAACCCCGAGGAATACCTGACACCCGACGGTTACAAACGCTTTCAGACCCGCCCCTCGATCATCGAGATCAAGGATGCCGCGCCCATCACCCTGACCCTGCGCTGGACGGAAAACGGCCCCGTTCTGCCGGGTACGCATTACGATCTGGAAACCATTACGCCGCCGGGTCATGTCGCATCCCTTTCATGGAGCGCGCTGAGCCCCCGCGATACCTCGATGAGCGCCTCTCTGGCCCTGATGAATGCCGACACGGTGCGCGAAGCCATCGATCTGGCCGAGGATTTCATAGCACCTTCCCAGAACCTTTCGCTGGTCGATAAGGACACGATCGGCCTGAAGCTGATCGGCGCGATGCCGCGGCGCGATCTGAACAACCAAAGCCGGGGCCGCATTCCCACGCCCGGCTGGCTGGACCGCAACCGCTGGCAGGGTCGTCTGCCCTATGCCGACAACCCGGAATTTGTGGCCCCGGTGGGCGGTGTACTGGGCAACACCAACAACAAGATTATCGACCGCCCATTCCCGCGCCATGTCTCGTATGAGTGGGGCGACACGCAACGCGTCAATCGCTGGGAACGTCTGATGCAATCGCGCGAGGTGCACACGCGCGACAGCTTTATCGAGGCACAGCTGGACACCGTCAGCTTCACCGCCCGCTCGCTGCTGCCGCTGATCGGGGCTGACCTGTGGTTCACCGGCGAATCCGCGCCCGAAGGTACGCCCGAACGTCAGCGTCAGATCGCTTTGGACCTGCTGGCCAACTGGAACGGTGAGATGAACGAGCATCTGCCCGAGCCGCTGATCTACGCCGCTTGGTTGCGGGCGCTGCAAATCCGCCTGATCTCGGACGAGCTTGGCCCGCTGGCGGCTGAGTACAAGCATGTTGAGCCGCTGTTCATCGAGCGCGTGTATCGCGATATCGACGGGGCTGCCGTCTGGTGCGATGTTCGTCAGAGCGCCCCGGTCGAGACCTGTACCGACATGGCGCGGCTGGCGCTGGATGATGCGATCATCTGGATATCCGAACGCTACGGCACGGCGCTGCAATCCCTGCGCTGGGGTGATGCGCATCAGGCCACCCATGACCACCCGGTTTTGGGCGAGGTTCCGATGCTGCGCTTCTTCGTCAACATCCGCCAGTCCACCAGCGGCGGCGACAACACCCTGCTGCGCGGGCGCACCTCGGGTGAAGGGCCGGACCCGTTCCAGAACGTGCACGGCGCAGGTTATCGCGGCGTCTATGATTTCGCCGACCCCGACAGCTCGGTCTTCATCACCGCCACAGGCCAATCGGGCCATTTCCTGTCGCGCTATTACGACGATCAGGCGCAGCTGTGGCGGCGCGGCGAATACATCCCCATGTCGCTTGATATAGGGCTGGCGCGTGCGGCGGCGGTTGGGGTGACGAACCTTATCCCGAAATAGAAGTTGCGATTTCGGCAAGACACCGCCCCCGAGTCTTTCGTGTCATAGACGCGGGCGCGGCTTATCCCTACCATTGGTGCAAGGCGGAGCATTCAGCCGGGGGGTATAGATGAACAGCATTCGAGATCAACTCAATAACCTTGCACGCGACTACGCAATTGCCTGGAGTTCCGGCGACCCTCAGCAGGTCGCTGCGTTTTATGCGCCTGACGGCCAGATTACGATCAACCGAGGTGAGCCCATTCAGGGACGCGCCGCCATCGCGGAAATGGCGCAGGGTTTCTATGCCGAATTTCCCGATCTGGAGGTGCGCTGCGACATGATGCGATGGGCCGGAAGCCACGCTATCTTTGTCTGGACACTGGAGGGCCACCATGCCGAAACCGGCAACCATGTTGTTGCCCGAGGTTGGGAAGAATGGGATCTGACCGAGGGTTTTGAGGTTCAAACGTCGTTAGGATGGTTTGACGCAGAGGATTATCAACGCCAGATTGACGGGGTTTGACTAAAGCGCCGCAAAGCGTGCCGCTTGTTTGTCGGTCCATAGCACCGTGATCTCGAACCCATCATCAGTCTGCTCTTCCGCCCGCACTACGTCCTGACGAAACAGCCATGCGCGCTTATCGCCCTCGGCAAAGTCCAGCTTCAGGGTCATTTCATGCCGCGCGCCCTGCAGGATCGTGGCGATTTCGGATAGCAAAGGCGTGACACCCTCGCCCGTCACGGCAGATATGGCAAAGATCGCCGGATCACGTTCAGCCCGTGCCAGCGTGGCTTCGCGGTCATCCGCCTCCAGCAGGTCGATCTTGTTCCAGACCTCCAGCCGGGGCCGGTCATCCTCGACCCCCAGAGAGGTCAGAATCGTTTCCACATCCTGCGCCTGCGCCTCGGTCTCTTCGTGGCTGATGTCGCGGACATGGACGACCAGATCAGCGCCCAACACCTCTTCCAGCGTGGCGCGGAAGGCGGCGACCAGTTCGGTCGGCAGGTTCGAGATGAAACCCACCGTGTCCGACAGGATCACCTCGGGGCCATCGGGCAGTTCGACCCGGCGCATGGTCGGGTCGAGCGTTGCAAACAGCATGTCCTTGGCCATCACCTCGGCACCCGTCAGGCTGTTGAACAGCGTGGATTTGCCCGCGTTGGTGTAGCCCACCAAAGCGACAATCGGATACGGCACCTTGGCGCGCGCTGCGCGGTGCAGGGTGCGGGTCTTGATCACCTTCTGCAACTGACGACGCAGGCGCACCAGCTGATCGTCAATCGCGCGGCGGTCGGCCTCGATCTGCGTCTCACCGGGACCACCGACAAAGCCCAAGCCCCCCCGCTGACGTTCCAGGTGGGTCCAGGCGCGCACCAGACGCGTGCGCTGATAGCTCAGCGCAGCCATCTCGACCTGCAGCACCCCTTCGCGAGTGCGGGCGCGGTCGCTGAAGATTTCCAGAATCAGGCCGGTCCGGTCGAGGATTTTGACTTTCCAAGCCTTTTCCAAGTTGCGCTGCTGCACCGGAGTCACCGGCCCGTCGATCAAGACCAGCTCGACCTCATTGTCATGCAGGCGGTCGGCCAGCTCCTCGATCTTGCCGCTGCCGAACAGCAGACCAGCCTGCGCGCGCGGAAGGCGCACGATCTCGGACCCGACGACATCCAAATCGGGCAACGCGGCGGCCAGCGCCACCGCCTCGGCCAGCGCCGGTTCAGGGACGCGGCGCTGTTCATCTGATTTGATTTCAGGATGCAGCACCCAAGCCCGGGTGCGCGCCCTTTCATGTTCCATCAAGAGGCGTCTTCGCCCTCATACAGGTTGATCGGCTGTGACGGCATGATGGTCGAAATCGCGTGCTTATAGACCAGCTGCGACTGTCCGTCGCGGCGCAGCAGCACGCAGAAATTATCGAACCAGGTGATCACACCCTGCAATTTCACGCCGTTGATCAGGAATATCGTGACCGGGACCTTTGCCTTACGTACATTGTTCAGGAACGCGTCCTGCAGATTTTGTCTGTCCGAAGCCATATTATTATAATCTCGTCTTTGTTCTTGCTACGCGCTGCGGACCAACGCGCTCCCTCCGGCGGAGTATGGAGTGCTGCGCACAGATATTCCAGATGAAAAATCAGGCAGTAACGCCAACCGGTGAGGATAGGTCAATCACGCCACAGCGTCGGTGTGATCAGCGCAACGATGGCCAGTGTTTCTAGCCGCCCGATCACCATTGCTGCACAAAGCGTCAGCTTGGCCCCCTGCGACAGATCAATAAGCCGGATCGGCACATCCGTGGCCAGCTCGATCAACGGCCCCGTCGTGCTAAGCGCGGCGACGCTCAGCACCATCGCCTGTTCAAATCCAACGCCCATCGCGGCCAGCAACAGATCAAACACCGCCAACGTCAGAGCAAACATCATCAAAAAGATCCACGCGATAAACGCGCCATCGCTTTGGATGCGACGGTTACCCCCGCCCTCGCCGCTGACCGATGAGGGATATATCAGCCGGTCGATCTCGCGCTTGCCGTTGAGGTACAGCGCAAAGACCCGCAGAAGCTTGACGCCACCTGCGGTGGTCGCCACCCCGCCGCCAATCAGCGCCAACCCCATCAGGATCAGCCCCGGCGTACCCAGACCCGAGAGCTGCTGCGCATCATTCCAGTTGGCGCTTTCGAACCCGGCAGTGGTCAGGAAGGACATGGCAGTAAAGATCATGCCCCAGATCACCTGCAACGCCTGCACAGGGGCGACCTCAATGCTCAGCTCGGCCACCCCGGCCATGAACCGCAGAAAGAGCAGCAGCGCCACCACCAGCACGATGGAGATGCCGATGCGGAACTCGGGGTCTTTGTCCAGACGTGCATAACCCGAGGTCGCCGTGTCGGTCGAAAAAGTCAGGCGCGACAGGGCGAAGAACAGAAACAGGAACAGGATCGCCTCGCCGGTCAGGCCAGCCGTCGACCCTTCGAGGCCACCAACCGGTGAGATACCAGAGGTCGCCATCACAGACATGGCGTGGCACACCGCGGTCAGGCCCTGCTCGCCCGCGATCAGCAACAGCACCCAGATCACTGCGGTCAGCCCGGCATAGACGGGGGCCAGCGTGCGCGTCACCCGGATCAGGTGCCCGCGCGGATCCATCTTTTCGCTTTGCGCCACGCCCGAGACCGGACGCCCCGGCTGCCCGCGCGCAGTCACCTCGAACCCGCCAAGAGACAGCGGGGCAAGGATCGCCGCTGCCGCTACCCACATCAGCAGGCCACCCATCCAGCCCACCAGCGCCCGCCACAGATGCAGCGGCGCAGACAGGCGTCCGGGGTCGGGGAACAGGTCAGCGCCGGTGGTCGTCAGGGCGCTGACCATATCGAAATAGGCGTTCAGAAAGCTGGTTGTGCCCAGCGCGTCATGAAACGGGATAGCCAAGAAAATCGGCAATATGGTGAAAGTCGCCAACAGCGCTGCCAGTTGGCCCAAAGTCCCCCGGCGCGGGGTTCTGTTCGACATCGCGACAGCAATGATCGAAACCGCAAACATCCCCAGCAGACCGGAATAAAAAAACGATCGTGAGGTCGCATGATCATCAAGCGTCAGCGCGTAAACCGCCGGTATCCATGTCGAAAGGGCGGCGATCCCCCAGATCATCAGCACCAGCGGCAAACGCCGCAGCACTCCGACCCGTTGCTGTCTGCGCGCCTGCAACATCAGAAGAAATCGATCGAGACCTGCATCAGCCGTTCGACCTCGGGGACGTCCTTGGCCATGGCGAAGATCGCAACCACATCCTTTTCATCGATACGCAGGCTTCCGGTAGGGCGCAGAACCTCGTCGCCCTTGCGGACAGCTCCGACCAGAACACCCTCGGGGAAAT
Organism: Ruegeria sp. G7; assembly: GCF_056535465.1. Classification (NCBI taxonomy): domain Bacteria; kingdom Pseudomonadati; phylum Pseudomonadota; class Alphaproteobacteria; order Rhodobacterales; family Roseobacteraceae; genus Ruegeria; species Ruegeria sp. G7. The sequence goes on from NZ_JBQFIL010000001.1 coordinate 3,135,593, forward strand.
CGATATCACGCAGTTTTTGCCCGGCCATGGGCGAGGTCGACAGCACCTCGGCCTCGATCACCTCGGCCTCGGCATCGCCGATGGAATAGACCTGACGGACACGCCCATGCCGGATGTGCCGCAGGATCGAGCTGACGGTGGTGGCACGCGGGTTGATATAGGCATCAATCCCAAGCGGCCCCATCAGCGCCACCATGCTGGGGTCATTGATCAGCGCAATCGCCAGCGCGCAGCCTTCGCCCTTGGCGCGCACAGCCGCCAGCATGTTGGTGCGATCATCATCCGTGACTGCCAGCATCGCATCAGCCCGTTCGATCCCCGCCTCGCTGAGCAGCGCGGAATCCAGGCCGTCTCCGTTCAGAACAATGGTGCGTTCCAGTGCTTCGGCGGCAATTTCGGCGCATCTGCGATCACGCTCGATGATCTTGGCGCGCACTCGGCTTTCGCGTTCCTCCAGCGTGCGGGCCACTTCCAGCCCGACATTGCCGCCGCCCACAATCACCACCCGGTCCTGCTGCCGCTGCGCCTTGCCGAAGACCTCCATCGTGCGGTCCACGTCCTTAACGCTGGTAAATACATAGCATTCGTCGCCAACAAAAAGCTGGTCGTCCGGTTCCGGGGCGAACAGAGATCCCTCACGCCGGACACCCACAACGATGGAGCTGAGGGTCGAGAACAGGTCGGTCAACTGACGCAGAGGCGTGTTGACGATCGGGCAGTCTTCATCCACGCGAATGCCCAGCAATTGAGCTTTGCCGTCCATGAACAGTTCGGTGTCAAAAGCCGACGGGGCCGAGAGACGACGCATAGCGGCTGCGGCAACCTCGCGTTCTGGGCTGATCACCACGTCGATGGGCAGGTGATCGCGGCGGTAGAGATCTGAATGGATCGCCTCAAGATAGGATTTCGACCGCAACCGCGCGATCTTGCGCTGGATCGAAAAGACCGAATGCGCCATCTGACAGGTGACCATGTTCACCTCGTCCGAATGGGTGGCGGCGATAATCATATCGGCATCGCGGGCCCCTGCCCGTTCCAGAACATCCGGATAGCTTGCAAAGCCTGCGATCCCCTGAACGTCCAGTGTTTCAGTCGCCCGGCGCACCAGATCGGGGTTGTTGTCGACGACCGTCACGTCGTTCAGCTCGCCCGAAAGGTGACGCGCAATCTGCCAGCCGACCTGACCGGCACCGCATATGATGACCTTCATATTACTGGCCCTTCTGCCTGAAATCTTTGAATGACAGATGCCCCCAAAGCGGTCAATTGAATTGTCATACCGTGCAAGCTGCGCCAGAATAAGCGCATGAAAACAGTGCTGCCCGTCCTGATCTGCCTGCTGACCCTGTCGGCCTGCGGCCCCCTGTCGATGTACTATCGCGAAGGCGAGAGCGTCGCGCGCCTGCAGACCGAGACCACCGCCTGTCAGGTGCAGGCGCTGAAAGATGCGCCCGTGGCCAATCAGATCCGACAAAGGCCGCCAACCTATTGGCCCGGCCGCACCTATTGCGATCGCAACGGGCGGTGCTACCGCAATCCGGGCTGGTGGGAGCCGGGGCGGGTCTACTCCGTCGACGTGAACCAGGGCCTGCGCAGCAAGGTCGAGGCACAATGCATGGCCGCGAAAGGATATCGCCCGGTTAGCCTGCCGCCCTGCGGACAGGGTGTAAAATCACGGGTCACCCCTGCGCGGACAACCACTTTGCCACCGCTGAGCACCCAATCCTGTTTCGTCAAATTCGACGATGGCTCTTTCCAGATCATAACACCCGGCCAACCGGGCTAGAGCCAGCCGCTAGGCCATTCCGGCTGCTGCCCTTCGACGCAGCCCAAGGACAAGGTGCATCAGGATAGCGATTGCGTAGCAGCCGATGACAGTCAGGAACATCGCAGCCTCGTTCACACCCAGCAGAATCGCCAGCAAGACAGGCGTGCCCAGCAGATTTCCGGCATTGCCCATCTGCGCCATCGCCCCATAGCTAAGTGCCTGAGCGTCGGCTGCTGTATTGAGTTCCGGTACAGCAGCAAAGCTGGCCCCTTGTACAAGGCCCAAAACGGCGAACAGGGCAACACAGACGACCGACAATGGTGCACCAGAAAAAAGGGCGCAGATAGCCAAGACGCCAAGCCCAAAGCCAAGATTGACCACAGTGATCGCCGCAAACCTGTTCAAAAGCAGCGGCACCAGCAGCAACGACCACGTGATCCCGGCCAAAGGCATCAGCGCCGCAACTGACGCACCCTGCGCCTCAGGCAACCGTCCGGGCAGGATCGCCAGCAGCGAGACGAATGTCAGCGTATAAAAAAACCATCCAATCGCTGGTGCCGACACAAAGGGCGAACGGTAGGTTCTGAGATGGGCTGTGACGAACGCAGACAAACCGCGCTCGTCCTGCCGCGCCGCTCCCATATCCACTCTGATCCCGCTCAGCGCTATCAGCGCAGCGATCAACAGCATCAGCCCGCCATGCAACGCGAAATAGGCGGGCAGGCCGAAGTGATCGACAATTGGCAAGCCGAACCACGCATTCAACGCAAAGGCGACGCCGAAGAAAGTGCTCCACAAAACCATTGCCAGATTTCGCGCCTGCCCTGTCGTGATCTGCGCAATGAGCGTGGGGGCTGCGACCACGATCGCCAGATGCGAGACCCCTTCGACAACGCGACTAGCCAACATCAGGTGGAAACCCGGCAAGCTTGCCTGCATGAAAGACAACGCTCCGCCCAAAACCAGCCCCGACAAAAGCAACCGCATGGGCCCGATCCGGGCCGTGATCGCGCCAGAGGTCGCCCCAAATACAGCGCCCATCAGGCTTATGATCGACAAAAGCCAGCCGATCACGGCGGCCTGCTCTGGGTAAAGCGCACTGATATCAGCGAACGGGACAGCGATCTTGGCGAACTGCGTGGCAGCACCAAGCCCGGCAAACCAGATCAGCATGACCTGCGCAAATCTGAGGAAAGACGATGTCATGCCACAGGTCTATCCTGACAGGTCATGCACAGGAATGCATAAATTATGCGACCTCTCCCAAAACAGTTCTCCCCGCAGCACCGCTCGGGATACGGCCATGTACCAATGCGTCTGAACCGAAGGGGTCTCGTCCAAGTGTCTGCATCGGCCCGGTGATCATATGTTTCCCCGAGCCGCAGAAATCACTCCGCCGGTTCGGGCTCGTCGATCTGAGCGACACGCGCGCCGGATTTGTTCGACGTCACAACCCCCAACGATTTCAGCTTGCGGTGCAACGCGCTGCGTTCCATGCCGACGAAGCTCGCCGTGCGGCTGATATTGCCGCCAAAGCGATTGATCTGAGTCAGCAGATACTCTCGCTCAAACGCCTCGCGAGCTTCGCGCAACGGCAGCGTCGCCAACGCGCCGGACAGCACGACACGACCGGATTCATCAGACTTTTCTTCCTCATTCGGCAGCTCTCGGGCCTCGATCGGGCCGGTGCCATCGCCAAGGATCAATACACGCTCGATCAGGTTCTTGAGCTGGCGCACATTGCCGGGCCACGTCATCGTCTGCAGCAAAGCGACCGCCTCGTCAGACAATTCACGTGCAGGCAAACCCTGCGTTTCATTGCACATTTCGATGAAGTGCTGCGCCAGAACCGGGATATCCTCGCGCCGTTCTTCCAGCGACGGGACAGCGATCGGCACCACATTCAGGCGATGATAGAGTTCCTCGCGGAACCGGTCCGCTGCGATTTCATCTTCCAGATCACGGTTGGTCGATGAAATCACCCGCAGATCGACCCGCACCTTGTCGCTGCCGCCCACGCGCTGAAATTGCTGATCCACCAGCACCCTCAAAATCTTGGATTGGGTGCCCAACGGCATGTCCGCGACCTCATCAAAGTAGGCCACCCCGCCATGGGCTTCTTCCAGCAGGCCGGATTCGATCCCGCGTTCGGCAGATTCACGACCAAACAAGACCTCTTCAACCCGCTCAGGCTCGATCCCGGCGCAGTTCACAGTGACGAAGGGCGCGTTGGCGCGGTTGGAATGGGCGTGAATATAGCGCGCCGCAATTTCTTTGCCCGACCCCGCCGGACCACTCAGCATCACGCGGCCGTTCGACTTGGTAACCTTGTCCAATTGCCCCTGCATTGCGCGGAACGAGGCCGATTTGCCGATCATGTCCGAACAGCTCACCTCTTTGCGTTTCAGCGAGGCATTCTCGCGGCGCAGGCGCGAGGTTTCCATCGCGCGGCGGATCACGACCATCAACTGGTCGATATTGAAGGGCTTTTCGATGAAGTCGTAAGCGCCCTGTTTGATGGCCGCCACGGCAATCTCGATATTGCCGTGGCCCGAAATGATCACCACCGGCACATCAGGGTTGTCGCGTTTTACCGCCTTCAGGATGTCGATCCCGTCCATGCGGCTGTCTTTCAGCCAGATATCCAGAATCAAAAGCCCCGGTGGCTCGGCATTGATCGCCGCCATGCAATCGTCCGAGTTTCCCGCCAACCGGGTGGAATAGCCTTCGTCCTCGAGAATATCGGACACCAATTCGCGAATATCGCGTTCGTCATCTACGATCAGAATGTCGCTCATCTTTGGCCTGCTTTCAGTTTGTTTGTTTTAATCGCCTGCTTTTCCGACGCGTCTGACGGGCCGCCTGAGGCCCCGGGAAGACGAATGACAGCCATTGCGCCGAAATGGTCCTGTCCGTCAAAGACGGGCGCATCTTCTAATGTCAGCGCTCCGCCGTGTTCCTCGATGATTTTCTTGACGATGGGCAGGCCAAGGCCCGTGCCCTCGTCGCGGGTGGTTACGTATGGCTCAAACAGCCGCGCCCGATCTTCGGGCAGGCCGATGCCGTTGTCAGCAATCGTGATCTGCGTTCCCGCATCGTCGCGCGAGACCGTCACTTTGATCTGCGGCGTCAGGTTCTCCGGCGCGCCCTTTTCCTTCAATGTATCAATAGCTTCGCCTGCATTCTTGATCAGGTTCGTCAACGCCTGACTCAGCATGGTCGCGTCCACATCTGCAAGAATAGCGTCGTTCGGCAGATCCGCGTCAATCTGCACCTCCGGCTGACCGGCCTGCTGCAGCAATACCGCCTCGCGCACCAGTGTCACAACATTTTCCTCATGCCGATCCGGCTCGGGCATCCGCGCGAATTTCGAGAACTCGTCAACGATGCGCCGCAGATCATTCGTCTGTCGTACGATCACGTCGGTCATGGATTCAAGGCTGTCGCAATCGTCCTCATCCAGCTTGCGCGAGAATTTACGCTTGATCCGCTCGGCGCTCAGCCCGATTGGCGTCAGCGGGTTCTTGATCTCATGCGCAATACGGCGCGCCACATCGCCCCACGCCGCCATGCGCTGCGCACTGACCAGATCGGTCACGTCATCAAACGCCACCACATAACCTTCCAGACCGCCGTCTTCACCGCGCCGCGTCGCCATGCGCACCAGCAGGTTTTCCAGCTGACCTTTGCGGGTCACCTTTACTTCGCCCTGCACCGCCTCCTGACCGGTGGTCTTCAGTTCTTCAAACAGCGGCAGGAATTCGGGCACGGCGATGCCTATGGCAAGATGCTGTTCCCCGCCCGACCAGTCCAGCAGGCGTTCGCCCGAGCGGTTGACGAAGGTCACGCAGCCATCGGGGTCAACCCCCACCACGCCCGAGGTCACCGAACTCAGCACCGAGTCAAACAGTCTCCGACGGCGTTCGATATGACGTGTGTTTTCAAGCAGAGTATCGCGCTGGCCCTTCAACTGGCGGGTCATCTGGTTGAAGTACCGACCCAGCATCGCGATCTCGTCATCGCTGGCCTCTTCATACACCTGTACACTCAGGTCCCCTGCCCCCACGCGCTGCGCCGCCGTTGTCAGCCGACCCACGGGGCGCGACAGACGTTCGGCAAACCACATGCCAAGCGACATAGCCGCAAGAATGAGGATCACCGCAAAGCCCAGATATAGCAGGCCAAATTCGAACAGTACGCGACCCCGTTCACTTTCGAGTTGGCGATAGAACTGCGCCGTTTCCTTGGTTTCATCCAACAGCGTCAGCAGTTCGCCATCGACCTCGCGACTGACATAGAGGTAGCGGTCCAGATAAGCTTTCAGCGGCACAAGCGCGCGGAATTCGCTATTGGCCCAATCGGCGATAATCACCATGCCCTGATCATTGGCCTCGATGATCTCTTCCTGCGTCGGGGCTTCGTAGTCGAACAGATAGGACCGATCCCCGCGCGAGCGGATCTCGCCACTTCCATCGATGACATAGGCTTCCCGCAGACCGCGCTGAATCTGCGCCTGCCCCTGTGCCAGCACCTCGCGCAATTCCGCGTCCGAAATGTAATAGTTCACCGCCCTCGCGTTATCCAGGAACCGCGCCAGCACTACGGCATCCTGCGTCAGACCCTGCCGGTGTTCCTGCTCATAGGCCTCAGCTGCGCTGAGCGATGAGCCTACAACCTGTCGCACCCGATCCGAAAACCAGCCCTCAAGCCCGATATTCACAGTCAGCCCGGCGAAAATCGCCACCGTGACCGTGGGCACTAGCGCCAAAAGCGTAAACGCGCCGATCAGGCGCAGGTGAAGCCGAGAGCCCGCGGATTTCGCCCGCCGCGCCGCGATCAGACTGAAGAGCTGCCCCAGAACAAGCGCGGCCACGACCAGCACATAGACCAGATCGGCCAGCAGAATCAGCCGCAGCGTCGGTGCGGCTGCACCAAGATCGAAAGGACCGATGACCAGATAGGTCGCCAGCGCCAGCACCGGCCCCAGCATAACCAGTCCCAATGTGCTGAAATTGCGCATCTTCCGGGACTTGCGCCACCGGTTGATCGATAGGATCGGCCCGTTCTGTGCCCGGGTTGCCACCGTCTGCCCTCTTACTGATGTGCCGCATGTGCGGCTGACCGCCATATGTCGTGGTCGTTGTCGGGGGCGAACCCGAATGCCACGGTTTGTGTGGCGATATTACATCAGTTTGCGGCGACGTGTCACCTGAATATCGAGGTCGGTGATCTTTTTCCGCAGCGTATTCCGGTTAATCCCCAGAAGATCAGCACATTTTGCCTGATTGCCCCCGGTCGCATCCAGCGCAATTTCGATCAAAGGGGCCTCAACCTCGCGCAGAATGCGTTGATACAGGCCCGGAGGCGGCAGGATATTCCCGTGCAGATCGAAGTAGCGTCGCAGGTGGCGAGCCACCGAGGATGAAAGCTTCTCGCGCTCGCCATCGCCCAGAACCGGTTCGGCCTCGGGCTGGCTGCCCAGCACCATCTCGACCTCGGTGCGCGAGATTTCATCGGCACGGCTGGTCAGGCTGAGGCGACGGATCGCGTTCTCAAGCTGGCGAACATTGCCGGGCCAGGAATAGCGCCGCACCAGCTCGACGGCCTCGGGGCTCAGACGGCGTTGCGCGCCGCTGTCCCGTTCTTCCCGCGCCAGAAAATGATCGGTCAGCAAGGTGATATCGTCTACGCGCTCACGCAGGGCCGGAACATGGATCGTCGCGCCGCAAAGCCGGTAATAGAGGTCCTGACGCACGCGGCCGCTCTCCATCGCGTCGGTCAGGTCAGACTGGCTGGTGGCCATGAAACGCGGCACGTGATCGCCCGGCGTGTCCATCATCCGCACAATGCGCGCCTGAATCTCATCATCGATATCGGCGATTTCGTCGATCAGCAGCGTCCCGCCGCGCACCCGCGCCATCACCCGCGCCGGGCCTTCCAGATCGCTCAGATCAGCTGCGGTTGCAGTCACAAACGGCAATGTCCGGCGGTCCGAGAAATCGTGAATAGCGCGCGCAATCAGAGACTTACCAGTACCGCTTTCGCCCGAGATCATCACCGAAAGATCGGTGTTCATCACCCGCGCCACCAGACGATAGAGCGCCTGCATCACCGGGGTACGCCCGACCAAGGGCAGTTCATCAGGTCGCTCTTCGCTGACCGCAACCGGTTCGGTTTGCGTACGCTGTTTCTGGTCCAGCGCGCGGGCGGTGCGCTTCATCAGATCGGGCAGATCGAAAGGCTTCGGCAGGTAGTCATAGGCATCCGCCTCGGCCGCCTGAATGGCGGTCATGATGGTGTTCTGGGCCGAGATCACGATGACCGGCAAACCGGGCCGGTCCTGTGCGATCTTGGGCAGCATTTCAAGCCCGTTCCCGTCCGGCATCACCACATCCGAGATCACCACATCGCCTTTGCCCTCGGCCACCCAACGCATCAGCGTCGTCAGCGAGGATGTGGCGTGGACCTTGCACCCTGCCCGCGTCAACGCCTGTGTCAGAACCGTGCGGATCGTGCGGTCGTCATCGGCAACCAGAACTGTGCCATCCATCAGATGCTCTCCTTATCATATGCGTCCGGCGGCGCGCGCCGCAGGGACAGGCGGAAGACAGTGCGCCCGGGCACCGAATCCGCCGAAATCCAGCCGTCATGGTCGGACACGATCTTGCTGACCAGCGCCAGCCCCAGACCCGTGCCGTTTTCCTTGCCCGAGACAAAGGGGTCGAAAATATCGCTTCGAATATTTTCAGGCAGCCCCGGCCCGTCATCAATGATCTCGATCTGCAAGGGCAGCGAATGCCCAGACCCGTCACTGCGCCGCAGCCGGAACGAGTGTTCGAAATAGGTACGCAGTCGGATTGTGCCTTTTTCCTCAGCCGCTTCCGAGGCGTTCTTGAGCAAGTTCAGCACCACCTGCAGAAACTGATCCGGGTCGCCATAGGCCAGCGGCAGCGACGGGTCATAGTCCTCGACAATGGTCATATGCGCGCCAAAGCCCAGCAGCGCCGAGCGGCGGGCGCGGTCCAGAACGTCGTGGATATTGACCGGCTTGAACGCGGGTTCCGAGAGGTTTCCAAACTGTTCGACCTGTTCCAGCAGCTTCACGATCCGGCGGCTTTCCTCGACGATAAGGTCGGTCAATTCAAGGTCTTGCTGCGAGATATTCATGCTCAGCAGCTGCGCAGCGCCGGTGATCCCCGCCAAGGGGTTCTTGATCTCATGCGCCAGCATCTCGGCCATGCCGATCGCCGACTGAGCCGCGGATTTCACGGTATTCCCACGCGTCATCCGCCCGGCCAGCTCACGGGGTGAGATGATCATGATCATTGAACCGGGAAATCCCATCAACGGCGCGATCTGCAGCGCACATTGCAACGGTGCGCGATTGCCCGAGCCTACATCCACATCGTTCACGAACAACGGGGTGCCCTGCTGCCGGGCCCTGAGGAAGGCTTCTTCCAAGGGCGCGTCGACGGCTAGTTGGTCCCAGACCGGGTGTCCCACCACCGCCTTGCGTGAGGCGTTCAGGAACCCCTCGCCCGAGGAATTCACGTCCGATATCCGATCCTCGGAATCGATGATGAAGGCCGGAACCGGCAGCGATGCCCAGATGCTCTGATCGGAATTCATGCTGCCGCCTCCGCCTGTTCGTTCAGGGCGTCGCCCAGCAGGCGTAACACCTCATCCGTATCGCGCGAGGTCAGGACCGCACGGCGCAGATTGGCAGGTGTTGCAGCCTCATCCATGTACCAACCCAAGTGTTTACGCGCGACGCGCAGGCCCAGATCAACGCCATAGAACGACAGCATCGCCTGATAGTGGCCGCGCACCATCTCGGTCAGATCATCGCCAACCGGAACGACCGGCGCTGCGGCCCCGAAAAGGTCATGCGATATCTGCGCCAATAGCCACGGTTTGCCCTGTGCACCACGGCCCACCATTACCCCATCTGCGCCCGACTGCTTGAGCGCCACCTGCGCGGCCCGCGTATCGGTGATATCCCCATTTGCGATGACCGGGATCGAGACCGCCTCTTTCACCGCCCGGATCGCAGGCCAATCGACGCGGCCCTTGTAGAACTGGCAGCGCGTGCGCCCGTGGATTGTGACCATCCGGATACCGGCATCCTGAGCACGGCGCGCCACATCGGGCGCGTTCAGCAGGCTGTCATCCCAACCCAAACGGGTCTTCAGCGTCACCGGCACCTCCACCGCATTCACCACGGCCTCAATCAGCGTCAAAGCATGATCTGGCGTCTTCAATAACGCCGAGCCGGAATAGCCATTGGTAACCTTCTTGGCAGGACACCCCATGTTGATATCGATCACCCGCGCACCGCGATCCGCGACCTGCCGGGCGGCTTCGGCCATCCAGTGCGCCTCGCGCCCCGCCAGCTGCACGGCTGTATTTTCGACATCCGCCGACAACTCGGCCCGTTCGCGTACGCCCGGTTTCGCCTGCACCATTTCCTGACTGGCGACCATTTCGCTGACCACCAATCCCGCGCCAAAGCGCATCACCAGATCACGGAATGGCCGGTCGGTGATTCCGGCCATTGGCGCCAACAGCACCGGAGGGGACAGATCCTTTTCAGCGAGACGCAGGGTCAATGTGCCTAATCCTTAAGCAGTTGCGCATTTGATATCGAAATCGCAGCATATGAACAACAAAACGGCGCCGTTCAAGCCCGCAAAATCATCATATGCTTAATTTTTAATCAAAATGACGCAGGTGATTGCCTCTGCATTCACCGCCCCCTAAACAATGCCCAAATCAGGAGAGCTTGCGAATGACCACAGCCGCCATAATCGTCGCCGCCGGTCGCGGCCAGCGCGCCGGCGGCGGAGTACCAAAACAGTGGCGCACTCTCGGCGGACGGCGCGTCGCCGACTGGACCATTGAGCGCTTCGTTGGCTTGGTGGATCACATCGTCTTAGTCCTCGCCAACGAGGACACGACGGTCTGGGAAGCGTTCCAGGAAACCGACCTTATTCTCGCGCCGGGCGGTGCGGACCGGGCCGCATCCGTGCGCAATGGCCTGCTGGCATTGAAGGCGTACGACGTTGAAAAGGTTCTGATTCATGACGTTGCACGCCCCTGTGTCAGTGACAGAGTCATCAACGATGTTCTGGCCGCGCTGGATACGCATCCTGCGGCAGCTCCGGGATTGGCGATCACCGATGCGCTCTGGACCGGGGACGGATCTGTGGTGACAGGAACACAAGATCGCAACGGTCTCTATGCTGCGCAGACCCCTCAGGGGTTTCATTATTCCGCGATCGCCGCCGCCCATGAGGCCCATGGCGGCGGCGCAACAGACGACGTTGAGGTAGCGCGTGTTGCCGGAATAGAAGTAGCGATCACTCCGGGCGATGCGGATAACATCAAAATCACCCGGCCCGAGGATTTTGACCGGGCGCGGCGCATAATGGGTATCGATATGAATGTGAGGCTGGGCAACGGTTATGACGTGCACCGTTTTGGCGACGGAGATCACGTCATCCTGTGCGGTGTAAAAATACCGCATGATCGCGGATTGCAGGGGCATTCCGACGCCGATGTGGGAATGCATGCGGTCACGGACGCAATCTATGGCGCGCTTGCCCGGGGCGATATCGGGCAGCACTTCCCACCATCTGACCCACAATGGAAAGGGGCCGCCAGCGAGATATTCCTGCGTCACGCGGTCGAGCTTGCCGGGCAGATGGGTTATGCGGTCTCGAACGTGGATTGCACGCTGGTTTGCGAGTTCCCCAAAATTGGTCCGCATTCAGTGGCAATGCAGGCCGAGATGGCACGGATCATGGGTCTGAATGCCGATCAGGTCTCGGTCAAGGCCACGACTTCGGAAAGGCTGGGGTTCACGGGCCGCAGTGAAGGGATCGCTGCGGTTGCCACCGCCTGTCTGGTGGCATCATGACTGCCGCGCGCCTGATCGGGACCGTCTGCGGCGTTGGGTATCTGCGCCCTGCCCCCGGAACCTGGGGGTCGCTGGCCGCTTTGCCGCTGGCCTGGGTGCTGCATACGCTGGGCGGTTTCCCATTGCTGGTCGTCGGAACCCTCGCGGCCTTTTTCGGGGGCCTCTGGGCCACGCGCGAGATGACGGCGGGGCAAGACGATCACGACCCGTCCGAGATCGTCATCGACGAGGTCGCAGGCCAGTTCATCGCCCTCTGGGCGATATCCTACCCCTCGTGGGCGCATGGCATCGACATCAGTGCGCTTTGGCCCGGATGGGTCGCAGGCTTCTTGCTGTTTCGCTTGTTCGACATCACCAAACCCGGTCCCGTCGGATGGGCTGACCGACGCGGGGACCCGATGGGCGTTATGCTGGACGATGTGATCGCCGGTCTCTTCGCCGCGGTTGGGGTTTTGGTACTTGCGGGCATCGCGCACGGGGTCATGGGCTTATGAACGTCGTAGATCTGCTGGACCGCGCCAAAGCGAAGGGTGTGATGATCGCCACGGCCGAAAGCTGCACCGGTGGCATGGTTGCCGCCGCGCTGACGGACATTCCGGGCAGTTCTGCCGTCGTCGAGCGTGGCTTTGTCACCTATACCAACACCGCCAAACAACAGATGCTGGGCGTGCGCGCCGAAACCCTTGCGACACATGGCGCTGTTTCAGAGGAGGTCGCCAAAGAGATGGCAGAAGGCGCGCTGCGCAACTCGCAGGCGCAGCTGGCGGTGTCTGTCACGGGCATAGCGGGACCCGGCGGGTCTGAGTACAAACCGGAAGGTCGCGTTTGCTTCGGCCTTGCCGAGTTGGACCAGCCCACACGCGTCGAAACGATCGAATTCGGCGCGCTGGGGCGCGACAATGTTCGAAAAGCCGCGCGCGATCACGCCTTGGGAATGTTGCTGAACGGCTGCTCAGCGAGCGACCGATAAGGGACACGTCCGAACAGAAGGGCCAAATCTGTCGCGTGCTGGTGAAGCACACCTAGAACCGCATCATCGCCTTCTACTGCATCCCGCTTTGCGCTCGGGCGCAAACGCACTGGTTACGAAGCTGCTTTTCTCGTTTGGCCCCTCGACTCTGGCCCAAGGGTCGGGCTATCAGCCCGCAACGTCCCTTCAGCCCAGAGGTTTGCGCCATGATCCCCAGTTCCTTCCCTGACAGCACCGAAATCGCCCGCCTGACCGCGCGCATGCTGCTGGAGATCAAAGCCGTGCACTTCAACGCGCGCGAACCGTTCACGCTGGCCTCAGGCCTGCCCAGCCCGACCTATATCGACTGCCGCAAGCTGATCTCATACCCGCGCATTCGCTCGACCCTGATGGACTTTCTGACCGTCACCGTGATGCGCGATGCCGGGTTCGAGGCGTTCGACAACATCGCAGGCGGCGAGACGGCTGGCATCCCCTTCGCCGCCATGGTCGCCGAACGCATGGCCCTGCCCATGACCTATGTGCGCAAGAAACCCAAAGGCTACGGCCGCAACGCCCGCATTGAAGGCGCGATGAGCGAAGGCGAACGGGTGCTACTGGTCGAGGATCTGACCACCGATGGCGGCTCGAAACTGTCGTTTGTGGATGCGATCCGCGAAACGGGTGCGACCTGCGGTCATACGGCGGTGATCTTCTACTATGGCATTTTCCCCGAGACTGAGAAGACGCTCGGAGATCACGGTGTAAGGCTTCATTCGCTCTGCACGTGGTGGGATGTTCTGGCGGAGGCCAAGGCTCAGAAAGCCTTTGATCAAGAGACACTTGAGGCGGTGGAGCTGTTCTTGAACGACCCGCGCGGTTGGCAGGACGCACATAAAACCACATAAAACTCTTGTGGACAGATTGGGGATAACACCAGAAGAATCGGCGTTCTGCCTACGATATCTGGTGACTTTTCCCTCAGTTCATACATAATAAGCTGAGCATACGCAGGTATCCAAACTGTCAGGAAAGTTATCCCAAGGCTTTACCATGAGTTAGCCACAGGTATTTCCAGATAGCTTGCCGGGACAATTCGCGTGTAGAACCTCGGAACGGGCAGCGGGGACACAATGAACGAGATCAGCAGTATCGAGCAGGCAGCGGCACAGATTCAGAATCCGGAAACCATGCCGCACTCTATCGAGGCCGAGCAGCAGCTTCTGGGCGCGATCCTTACGAATAACGACCTCTACGACCGGGTAGCTTCAATTATCGGGGCCGAACATTTTTACGACCCGGTTCACTCGCGTATCTACGAGGTCGCGGCCACGCGCATCGCGAAGAATGCGCTGGCCTCGCCCGTGACGCTGAAATCCTTCATGGCAGATGACGAGGGCCTGAAGGAGTTGGGCGGACCCGCCTATCTTGTCAAACTCGCTGGCGCTTCGATCAGTGCCTTCGCGGTGCATGACTACGCCCAGATGATCTATGACCTCGCCATCCGGCGCGAGCTGATCCGGCTGGGTCGCGACATCTCGGACAAGGCCGCGCGGGTTGATGTGTCCAGCGAACCAAAAGAACAAATCGTCGAGGCCGAGCAACAGCTCTATCAGCTTTCCGAGCAGGGCCAGACCGAACAGGGTTTCCAATCCTTCCTGAAGGCGGTCACAGAAGCCGTCAACGTCACCAACGAGGCCTACCAGCGCGGTGGCGGCATGGCGGGGATTTCCACCGGTCTGGCCGACCTGGACAAACAACTTGGGGGCCTGCACCCGTCTGACCTGATCATTCTGGCCGGTCGCCCCTCGATGGGGAAAACCTCGCTTGCGACCAACGTGGCCTTCAACGTCGCCAAAGCCTACAAACGCGGCACCAAGCCCGATGGCTCGGAGGGTGCGATCGACGGCGGCGTGGTCGGCTTCTTCTCGCTGGAAATGAGCGCCGAGCAGTTGGCCGGCCGGGTTCTGGCCGAAGCCTCCGAGATTTCGTCGCATAAAATCCGCCAAGGCGACATGACTGAGGCTGAGTTCCGCCGCTTCGTGGATGCCGCGAAAGAGCTGGAGGCCTGCCCGCTTTTCATTGACGACACGCCAGCCCTGCCGATCTCACAGCTTGCCGCCCGTGCGCGGCGGCTCAAGCGGACCCATGGGCTGGACCTGCTGGTGATCGACTATCTGCAGCTCTGCCGCGGTATGGCCGAAAACCGCGTCAATGAAATCGCCGAGATTTCGATGGGCATGAAGGCCATCGCCAAGGAATTGAACATCCCGGTCATCGCGCTGTCCCAGCTGTCGCGTCAGGTGGAAAACCGCGACGACAAGCGCCCACAACTGTCTGACCTGCGGGAATCGGGCTCGATCGAACAGGATGCCGACGTGGTTATGTTCGTGTTCCGCGAGGAATACTACAAAGAGCGCGAAAAGCCCGGCGATCACGAGCTGGAAAAGATGGAAGAGTGGAAGCAGGCCATGGAACGCCTGCATGGCAAGGCCGAGGTTATCGTCGGCAAGCAGCGCCACGGCCCCATCGGCACGGTCGAGCTTTCGTTCGAGGCGCAGTTCACCCGCTTTGGCAACCTCGTCAAGCCGTGGCAGCAGGACGGCCAGATCGAAGGCTACTGACCGCTACCATAGCGCAGGCTGGTTCAACGCGTCGACACAGCTCGACGCGCCTTGCAACGGCGCGTCACCCCGGGCCGACAAAGGCTGCCCGATCCAGCCATGCGGATGGCTCAGCTTAAGCGGAGCCCGCGCAAACGCCTCGGTGATCGGCTGGAACCCGGTCTTACCGTAATAGGCCGGGTCGCCATAAGTGACGACAAAATCAACGCCCGCCGCACGCAGTTGATCCAGACCATGATGGATCAGCGCCTGCCCGACGCCGCTTCTCTGACGGCCAGTGCTAACAGCGACCGGCGACAGGACGAACACCTGCCGCTCATCCTGATCAAACCGCAGGCGCGACAGGAAGATGCACCCCAGCAACGCGCCATCTTCCACGGCGGAGAACACAAACAAATCCTCGTCCGGCGTGGTTTCCATCAGCCCGCGCACCAATGAGCCGATCAGTCTGCCCTCGTCCGCCCCTTCCGAGGCGGTGAAGACGTCGATAAAAAGCGCCTCGATCTCGGCCTCGCGCCCGTCGTGACCTGATATGAACCGGATCGCCATCTTTGAAACCCTTTGCCGTTGCAGTGGCAGAGTGCCCCCGGCCCAAGCCGAAACGCAACCACCAAATCAACGCCCGTAGCCTGCACGCGGAACATGAACGATAGCGCGCTGCAGCGTCTATTTGACACTGATGTGAATACAATTGCGAATCGGGCCAGAACGCACCCCAAGTCAGCCAAATCCTTGGATTTATTGGCCCTGCGGCATCGCGCTCTCAGTTCGAGACATTAAACCGTGATGGAAATCCGCATTCCCTCTTGACCTCGGATCGGGCAATGTCTTGAACGGGATCATGAGTACCGCACGTTTAACGATCAATCTTCACGCGCTTGCCCATAACTGGCGCGCACTGGATGCAAAGACGAATGTCGAAACCGGCGCAGTTGTCAAAGCTGACGCCTACGGTTTGGGTGCCGAGCCGGTTGCCTGGGCGTTGGCCGAAGAAGGCGTGCGCAAATTCTTCGTCGCCGCCGCCGAAGAAGGCGCCATCGTGCGCGAGGCGGTGGGACCCGAGGCGCTGGTTGCCGTGTTCTCGGGCCATATGGAGGGCGACAGCGACCTGCTGCGCGATCACAACCTGACGCCGCTGATCAACTCGCCCGAACAGTTCAAGCGCCATCTTGAGGCGCTGCCCAACCATCCCTTCGGCATCCAGCTGGACAGCGGCATGAACCGCCTTGGGCTGGAGCCCGCGGACTGGGCAGAACTGAAGCACAAAGCGCTGGAGCGTGATCCGTTGGTCGTGATGTCTCATCTGGCCTGCTCCGACGAGCCCGAACACCCGATGAACCGCCAACAGCTTGAGACCTTCAAGCAGATGACCGACGGGGTCGAGGTGCCGCGTTCACTCGCCGCGACCGGAGGCACCCTGCTGGGGCCGGAATTCCATTTCGATTTCTGCCGCCCGGGCATCGGTCTCTATGGCGGGATGCCATTCGCCGGGGCCAAGCCCGTGGTCACGGTCGATCTGCCGGTGATTCAGGTGCGCGATGTCGCGGTCGGCGAAACCGTGGGCTATGGCAACAGCTGGACCGCGCGCCGCCCGTCCAAGATCGCGACGGTAGCCGCAGGCTATGCCGATGGGCTGCATCGTGCCATTGGCGGCGGCATCGACACATTCGCTGGTGATCAGCCCTGCCCGGTGGTAGGACGTATCTCGATGGACCTGATCACCGTGGATGTTACCGACTTGCCGTACAAACCTGACCGCCTGCGTATCCTGAACGGGCACCAAACCGTCGATGATCTGGCCGAAGCTGCCGGCACCATCGGCTATGAGATTCTGACCTCGCTCGGCAGCCGCTATTCCCGAGGCTACGTGGAATGAACCCCCTCTCATTGCTGGGGGAACTGGGACGCGCCATCCTGACCATGCTGGCCGCGTTTGGCCGCGTCGCGCTGTTCGCGCTGGACGCGGTTTCGCACATCTTCCGCCCCCCGTTTTATCCGCGTGAATTCGGCATCGCCCTGCTGAATATTGGCTGGCTGTCCCTGCCCGTGGTCGGCCTGACCGCCATCTTCACCGGCGGCGCGCTGGCGCTGCAGATCTACGCAGGCGGCGCGCGTTTCAACGCCGAGGCCGTCGTGCCCCAAATCGTCGCCATCGGCATGGTGCGAGAGCTTGGCCCGGTGCTGGTCGGCCTGATGATCGCCGCCCGCGTGACCTCCTCGATCGCCGCCGAGATTGCGACCATGAAAGTGACCGAGCAGATTGACGCCCTGGTCACCCTGTCCACGCACCCGATGAAATACCTCACCGCCCCGCGCGTTCTGGCGGCGCTGATCACGGTTCCGGCCTTGGTCGCAATCGGAGATATCATCGGCATCGCAGGCGGCTATACCGTCGCCACGCAAAATTTGGGCTTCAACCCAGCCGCCTATCTGAAAAACACCGTCGATTTCCTTGAGGCGCGCGACATCGTCTCGTCACTGGTCAAAGGCGCCGCCTTCGGCGTCATCGCCGCCATCATGGGCTGCTACTACGGCATGTCCTCGGGCCGCGGCGCGCAGGGCGTCGGTCGCGCCACCAAAGGCTCGGTTGAGGCCGCTGCCGTGTTGATCCTCGCCGCCAACTTCGTACTCACAGGGGTGTTCTTCTCGCTATGATCCGGATGGAGAACGTACATAAAGCCTTTGACGACAACCACGTCCTGCAAGGCATGAACCTTGAGATCCCCAAGGGCACCTCGATGGTCATCATCGGTGGCTCCGGCACCGGCAAATCCGTGGCGCTGAAATGTATCCTCGGCCTGATCAAGCCCGACAGCGGCATGATCTATGTAGACGGCAAGGACGCCCAGAAAGGTGACCGAGATGCGTTTCTGGCGCGCTTCGGGATGCTGTTTCAGGGCGCGGCCTTGTTTGACTCGCTGCCCGTCTGGCAAAACGTCGCCTTCCGCCTGCTGCGCGGCTCATTGAAACGCCCCACCGAAGAAGCCCGCGAAATCGCCATAGAGAAACTGCGCCGTGTGGGCCTGAAATCCAACGTCGCCGACCGCTTCCCGGCCGAGCTGTCGGGCGGCATGCAAAAACGCGTGGGCCTCGCCCGTGCCATTGCCGCCGAGCCCGAGATCATCTTTTTCGACGAGCCCACCACAGGGTTGGACCCGATCATGTCCGGCGTCATCAACGACCTGATCCGCGAGATCGTGACCGAGATGGGCGCCACCGCGATGACCATCACCCACGACATGAGCTCGGTCCGCGCGATTGCCGACAACGTCGCCATGCTGCACGGAGGCGTGATCCAATGGACCGGCCCGGTCGGGCAGATGGACGCCTCGGGGGATCCTTATGTGGAGCAGTTTATCAGTGGGAGCGCTGAAGGGCCGATTGAGGCGGTGCGGTGAACCCAAATCGAAGCAGCAGCGCTCCCACCAAGTACTGAATATTGACGATGGTTGTCTTACTTAGCTTACTTTTAATATTGCCAACTACAGCCGCATTGGTCGCGGTTACACTTGGAAGACAAATCAATAAAAACACTACGCACCTGAAAGCTGGTCTTATACTAACATGGTCACAGTGCTTTTGCTGCGCATGGATAGTGCTTTCAATCATCGTTCTCTTGAACTTATCATACGTTCCAGACAGACTAATGAAGTCGAATCTCATTGGAAAATTGTTGGAAGCGATAGTAGTTACCCCGATTTTTGTAAGTACGATTACAGCGATTGGCGCCGCAGCGTTCTTAATCTACAAACGGCTCTACACAGCTCACGCATTTGCCTCAATTATCATGTGTATTTCAGTGATTTGGTTATTATTTTCGTGGTCATCAAGGATTTTTGGATGATTGGGGTCACTCCCAATTATATCGTGTTAAGGACAATATCAGCTCAGAACAATTGCTTGGAATTCCGAAGTTTCGCCCCAATTTATCCATGACCCTCCGCCTCGCCACCCTCTCCCTCCTGATCCTCTACCCGATCGCGTGGTTCGCCCCGCTGATGCGTGCAGGCCTCCTCCCAATCTTCGGCCTCAGCGAAATCAGCGTCATCACCGGGCTCCAATCCTTGTGGAAATCCGACATCTTCCTCGCACTGGTCGTCACCGTCTTCGCCCTGTTCGCGCCTTACATCAAAACCATCGGCACCGCGCTGATCCAATGGAACCTGCTGGACCCGCGCGTGCAGCCCGCGCTCAACATCCTCGGCAAGCTTGCGATGGCCGATATCTTCCTCATCGCGCTCTACATCACGCTGGCCAAAGGCATCTCTTACGCCACCATCGAAACCGCCTGGGGCCTCTATCTTTTCACCGGCTGCATCCTTGCCTCATTGACCCTGGGTCATATTACAGAGATGACATTCGGTTCACGAAAACCTCAGAGCTAATTGATTGAAAACGCATTTCCAAGTATCATTTAGATATTTCGAGCAGCAACGTGTTTGTAGTTCACCGGTCCGCAGCGGGCCAGATCGTGTTTGATATTCCTCCGCTTCGGCCCGGTTTCATATCGGTAGAAGAAGGAGTTCGACGACCATGGCCGCCCTCCACGCAGCGACATTGCAATTCCAGAATGCATTCCTGAAATTCACCTTTTTCCTGATCTGCGCCGCCGCCCTTGGCGCGGTCACAGCCACCGCTTTATCCGCGTCTGGCACCATTCCCTGGCTTTCCATGCAGGCCGGGTTTGGCGAAACGGGCGTGATCGATGCGGGTATCTATATCCAGATCGGCCTGACCGCACTGATCCTGATGCTGGCCTTCTATCTGCCCTCCAGCGCCCGCATGATGGCGCTGGAGCGGACGCACCGGAACTTCTCGTTGAACATGCAGGACGTGGCCGGGGCCTATCAGTTGGCCCATGCCGCCGACCGCAGCGGGGCCTTCGCGCTGTCCTCCGAATTCGACGCGGTCAAGGAACGCATGGCTTTTCTGCGCGACCACCCCGATCTGCAGGGGCTGGAACCTCAGGTGCTGGAACTAGCCGCGCAGATGAGCCAGATCAGTCAGGAACTGGCCGATACCTATGGCGACGCCAAAGTGGACCGCGCCCGCACCTTCCTGCAGCAACGCCAGCAAGAGGTCGAGCAGTTCCAGCAGCGCATCGAAGAGGCCCAGATCATCCAGCACGAACTGCGCCAATGGACCCGCGACATCGAGATCGAGGAATCCATTGCCAAATCGCAACTCGCCCGTCTGCGGGATGAACTGTTCGATCTGCTGCCCGAACTCTCGGCGCAACTGCAATCCTCGACCGATGACAAAACGCCCGCCAGCGTGGTCGCCATGACCCCGCCTCGGGCCGCCGAATAGGCGCTGAAAGCGCCCGCCGCGGAGGATGGCCCGCAGGGCCTGACGACGCGGCCCGCCCCCGGCGGTGAGGAAAGCCCGCAAGGGCTTGAAGAACCGCCCCGCCTCGGGCACCAAGGGCGCCATGGCAAAGACACAAACTTTCTCCTGCTCCGCCTGCGGTGCCTCACACACCAGATGGTCCGGCCGCTGTGATGGCTGCGGTGAATGGAACACCATCGTTCAGGAAACGCCCCTCTCAGCCGGCCCTGCGAAAAAATCCCTCGGCGGAAAACGCGGGCAGTCCATCGCCCTCACCGATCTCTCGACCGAGGAAACGCCCCCACCTCGCACGCTCTGCGGTGTCGAAGAACTCGACCGCGTCCTCGGCGGCGGCCTCGTCCCCGCCTCGGCTCTGCTGGTCGGCGGAGACCCCGGCATCGGCAAATCCACCCTTCTGCTACAGGCCGCTGCCCGCTTTGCCCGTAATGGGATCAAGACCATCTATGTCTCGGGCGAAGAAGCCAGCGCACAGGTTCGGATGCGTGCGCGTCGTTTGGGCCTCGAGAACTCTCCGGTCCAACTCGCCGCTGAAACCAACCTGCGCGACATCCTGACGACGCTTGAGGCCGAAAAGCCCGGCCTTGCCATCATCGACTCGATCCAGACCATGTGGGCCGACAACGTGGACAGCGCGCCGGGTTCGGTGTCACAAGTCCGGGCCGCAGCGCATGAATTGACCACATTTGCGAAACGACATGGGGTCTCGATCATCATGGTGGGTCACGTCACCAAGGAAGGCCAGATCGCAGGCCCGCGCGTCGTGGAACACATGGTCGACACGGTGCTGTATTTCGAAGGCGAGCGCGGCCACCAGTTCCGCATCCTGCGGGCCGTCAAGAACCGCTTTGGTCCCGCTGACGAGATCGGCGTGTTCGAAATGACCGGCAAGGGACTGGCGCAGGTCACCAACCCATCGGCCCTGTTCCTGTCCGAGCGCGGCACGCCCAGCCCCGGCTCAGCCGTGTTTGCAGGTATCGAAGGCACCCGCCCGGTATTGGTCGAATTGCAGGCCCTCGTCGCCCCCTCACCCCATTCTCAGCCACGCCGCACGGTCGTCGGCTGGGACAGCGGACGCCTCGCGATGATCCTCGCGGTACTTGAGGCCCGCTGCGGCATCCCTTTCGCGGGCCTTGACGTCTATCTGAACGTGGCCGGTGGCCTGAAAGTGACCGAACCCGCCGCTGACCTTGCCGTTGCTGCCGCTTTATTAAGCGCCCGTGAGGACACGGCCCTACCTGCGGATACCGTGGTTTTCGGAGAAATCTCGCTTTCCGGGGCGCTTAGGCCAGCCCCGCAGACCGAAAACAGGTTGAAAGAAGCGCAAAAACTTGGTTTCACGGCGGCGATTGCTCCGGCGGGTGGCAAAACCGGCACTGTGGCAGGTCTGACACTCACCCGACCCTCTGATTTGGTTGGGTTTGTTGGCGAAACCTTCGGAGCAGGTTAAGGTCGCGCCCCGAGGGGCAGTAAAAAGAACAGGCGAGGGCCATGGAAGGTTTTACAATTATTGACGGGGTTGTGGCCCTGATCATCGTGCTGTCAGGCCTTCTGGCCTATTCGCGCGGCTTCATGCGCGAGGTTCTGGCCATCGCAGGCTGGGTCGCCGCCGCCGTTCTGGCATTCATCTTCGCACCCCAAGCGGTGCCTCTGGTCAAAGAGGTGCCGGTCGTCGGAGAGTTCCTGCGCGACAGTTGCGAGCTTTCGGTCATCACCGGGTTTGCTGCGGTGTTTGCCATCGCGCTGATCGTGGTCAGCATCTTCACGCCGCTGTTCTCCTCGCTGGTCCAACGCTCGGCTATTGGCGGACTGGATCAGGCGCTGGGGTTCTTCTTTGGCATCGCGCGCGGCATCCTGCTGGTTGCGATCGCGTTCTTTGTCTACGACACCGTGATGACCGGCCAGTCTTATACAATGGTGGACGAAAGCCGCTCGGCCAAGGTGTTCGAACAGTTCAGCGGCAAGATTGAAGAACAAAACCCCGAGGCCGCGCTGGGCTGGGTTACCGCCCAATACGAACAGCTGGTTGCAAGCTGCACGGCAGACAGCACTCAGGAAGGCTAAGCCCGATCAGATATGCAGATCCAAGCCCGGCTTTGTCCGGGCTTTTTCACGTCGGATCAAACAAATCCTTCACCGCCACAAATATTGCAGCGGATTGTTTTCAGCCCGACACAGCCATCGCAACGGCTTGAGATCGGCTTGCCAAACTGATCGCGGCTTTTGATGACTTCACCGCTGCCCTTGCAAATCTCGCAAGGCGCGCGCCCTGCCCCGCGGCATCGATGGCATCGCCGCTTGAGCGGTTTTTCCTTCGGTGCGTTTTGCTTGTGTTGCCACATGGCGATTGTCCCACCCGATAGGTCCGCATGACGTTTGCAGGCATGACAGCATAGGTCTGTCCATTTGTCATCTTAAACTCATGGAATGCACAAATCTCGCCTGCGGCAATTCGCAAATGTGATCCTTTGATGACACGCGCATCTTTAGGCAGTATGTCGGGGCCGTACCGACATGGAATCGGAGCTGCCAAGCTTGCTGTATCTGTTTTCTCTTGCGCTTGCTGCAATCGCGCTTGTGCCTGCCTGCCGCCAGCGCGGTGCGCGACTGCCCGTTCAGATACCCCGCCGCAGAGCATCCGGTCAAATCACCAGCCAGACCAAGTCATAGAAAACGGAGCCCGTGTATGTGTGGGATTTTGGGGATCGCAAGCCGGACACATGATGTCTTTGCGGAAATCTATGACGGCTTGCTGATGCTGCAGCACCGGGGTCAGGATGCCTCGGGCATTGTGACATATAACGGCGAGTTCTTTCGCGAGAAAAAGGCCAACGGCCTCGTCAAAGACGTGTTCAACGCCAGCGATGCCGAGACCCTGTTGGGCAAAGTCGGCATGGGCCATGTGCGCTATCCCACCGCAGGCTCGCTCAGCGCGACCGAGGCGCAGCCTTTCTTCGTCAACGCGCCCTATGGCATCTATCTGGTTCACAACGGCAACATCACCAACACCGAAGAACAGCGCGAAAAGGTCACTGCGAAATACAGCCGGCACCTGCGCACCACCTCGGATTCCGAGGTTCTGCTGAACGTGCTGGCCGACAAAGTGGCTGATGCGATCAAGGTGAACGGCAATGCCGACCCGATCCGCAACCTGTTTGCCGGTGTCAAAATGACGATGGAGCGGGTTCAGGGTGCCTATTCCGTGATCTGTCTGGTCGCGGGTGTCGGAATGCTGGCCTTCCGCGACCCATACGGCATTCGTCCGCTGTCCGTCGCCAAGCGCGAAGCATCGGGTCACGGTGATGATTATGCCTTTGCGTCCGAGGATGTGGCCTTTGGCATCAATGGGTTCGACAAGCTGCGTGACCTGAACCCGGGTGAGGCGATCCTGATCGATCTTGATGGCAATATGCACGAGTTTCAGGCCGTCGAGGGCCAACTGACGCCCTGCATTTTCGAGTATGTTTATCTGGCCCGCCCGGATTCCCTGCTGGATGGGGTCTCGGTCTACAAGACCCAGATGCGTATGGGGCAGACGCTGGCGAAACAGATCCAGGACTCAGGGCTTGAGATTGACCGCATCATCCCCGTCCCCGACAGCGCCCGCCCCGTCGCGCTTGAAGCTGCCAAGATCACCGGCATCCCCTATCGCGAAGGTCTGGTGAAAAACCGCTATGTCGGGCGCACCTTCATCATGCCCGGTCAGGCCGAGCGCCAGAAATCGGTGCGCCGCAAACTGAACGCCGTACCGCTGGAATTCGATGGGCATAACGTGCTGCTGATCGACGATTCCATCGTGCGCGGCAACACCATCAAGAAGATCGTTCAGATGTGCCGCGAGGCTGGCGCAAAGAAGGTCTATATCGCCAGCGCCTCACCGCCGGTGAAGTATCCGAATGTCTATGGCATCGACATGCCCACACGGCATGAATTGATCGCCAATGGCAAAGAGATCGAGGACATCCGTCAGGAATTGGGCGCGGATGCACTGTTCTACCAGAACCTCGATGATCTGATCTGGGCCGCGAAAGAAGGTAATCCTGACATCAAATCCTTTGACTGTTCCTGCTTTGACGGCAACTACGTCACTGGCGTGGATGAGGACTATCTGGCCAGCCTTGAAAGCAGCAGCCGGGTGAGCAAAAAGCGCGAGGATATGCAGGTCGTCGGCAGTTCATGGAACGCGGCGAAGCTGGCCTCGGGCTGACGTCCGGCCCCGGGGCGAATCGCAGCGTCAGCCGCCTCTGCAACACCAGCGCACAGGTCGTGGGATCGGTAAAAATCCGCCGACCTTTTTCTTTGGTCGGACAGAGGTTTGCACGAGGTGATCTGGCACCCATCGCTTTGCCCCTCGGACCGCTTCAGGTCCGGTTGGGCATATGGTAGCCGGTCGCCCGAAACCACTCATAAAACGGGGCCCGGGTGAGCAGCCTGGCCACAGATCATGCCAAATTCAACAGTCAAAAGCGCCGCTACCCAAGCGGACGCTCTCAGGAAAAATTCGGTGTCGGTTCTGGGTATTTTTGGACCCAAAGCCGAGCTGGAGGCTTTGGTCCGCCTGTCGTCCGGGCGGGTGAAAAAGGTGAAACCCGGCAGCCGCTTGGGGTCGGGTAAGATCATCGCAATCGACGAAGAGGGTGTCGTGCTGCGACAAAGCGGCCAGAACCGCAGGATCGACATTCCGGGTAGCTGATCCTGACTTGACGCCCTGCGCGCGCGGGTTCAAACCCCACCCATGACCGATCAGACCAAAATCGCCCTTGTTACCGGGGCCTCACGCGGGTTGGGCGCGGCATTGGCCGAAGCTCTGTCGCCAGAATATCATATTGTCGCCGTTGCCCGCACCCAGGGCGGACTGGAGGAACTGGACGACCGCATTCAGGCCAAGGGCGGCTCGGCCACTTTGGCACCGATGGATATCAGCGACCCAAACGCGATGGCGACGCTGTGCCGTGGGATTCATGACCGCTGGGGCAAGGTTGATCTGTGGCTTCACACTGCGATCCACACCTCGGCCCTGACGCCTGCGCATTTTGTTGATCCGAAGGAATGGGCCAAGGCGGTCAACATCAATGCCACGGCCACATCCGTTCTGATCCCATATGTCACCCCACTGCTGGGCGAGGCTGGCCACGCCGTCTTCTTTGATGACCCCAAAGCGGGTGAGAAGTTCTATGGCATCTATGGTGCAACCAAAGCAGCGCAGATGGCACTGGCGCGCAGCTGGGCTGCCGAGACCGCACGCACGGGTCCGCGCGTATCGATTGTTGAGCCTGCACCGATGCCGACAGCCGTACGCGCGCGTTTCCATCCGGGTGAGGATCGGGAAGCGTTGACGCGCACTGCCGATGAGGCAGCGCGGTTGCTGGCCCAGCTTTAGGGAATGGCCCGTCCGGGCCATGCCTCCGGCGGGGATATTATTGGCCAGATGAAGCGGGCGGACTATGCGATATGGACGCCGTTGCGTCCGGCGAGGTCGACGAAGAATTGCCATGCGACGCGGCCCGAGCGGGCGCCACGGGTGGCCTGCCATTCGATGGCCTCGGCGCGCAGGGTTTCTGCGTCGACTTTCACACCGTGGGCGGTGCAGTAGCGGTCGATCATGGCGAGGTATTCGTCCTGATCGCAGGGGTGGAAGCCCAGCCACAGGCCGAACCGGTCTGAGAGCGAGACTTTCTCCTCGACCGCCTCGGACGGGTTGATGGCGCTGGAGCGTTCGTTTTCGATCATGTCTCGCGGCATCAGATGGCGGCGGTTCGAGGTGGCATAGAACACCACGTTTTCAGGGCGGCCTTCGATGCCGCCATCCAGCACCGCCTTGAGCGATTTGTAGTGTTGGTCATCGTGGCTGAACGACAGGTCATCGCAGAACAGGATGAACCGGTGCGGCGCGGCGCGCAGGTGGTTCAGCAGGCGCGCGACCGAACCCATATCCTCACGCTGAAGCTCGACTAGTTTCAGGTCCGGGTGGTCGGTCTGCAGCGTGCCATGCACCGCTT
Source organism: Ruegeria sp. G7 (assembly GCF_056535465.1). NCBI lineage: Bacteria > Pseudomonadati > Pseudomonadota > Alphaproteobacteria > Rhodobacterales > Roseobacteraceae > Ruegeria > Ruegeria sp. G7. Next base: position 3,162,198 of record NZ_JBQFIL010000001.1, read on the forward strand.
TGACGAGGCTGGATTTCCCCATCCCCCGCGCGCCCCACAGCAGCGCGTTGTTGGCCTTGTATCCGGCAGCGAAACGGCGCGTGTTGTCCAGCAACGTATCGCGCGAGCGGTTGATACCGACGAGCAGGTCCAGATCGACGCGATTGACCTGCGTCACCGGTTCCAGCCTATCGGGTTCCACATGCCAGACGAAGGCCGGGGCTGCGTTGAAATCGGGGGCAGCCAGCGGCGCGGGGGCCATACGCTCTAACGCGTCGGCGATACGGTTCAGGGCTTGATCGTCCATGGGGCTCTCCGGGGTGGTCTGGCGGCGTTCAACCATGTTCCGACAGGTACAACAAGGGCGGCGCATGAAAAAGGCGCGCCGATGGGGGGCGCGCCTTGTCAAAGCTTGCTGCGGATTACTTGGTCTCTTCGTAATCCTGCATCATGTCCGCGTCAGCCTCGGCTTCTTCGTCATCATAGTAGCCATCGGCGCGCAGTTGTTCTTCGCGCTTCTTCTCGACGCGGGCAACGAGGAAGATCGATATCTCATAGAGTCCGTAAACCACCACGAAAAGGATGATCTGGGTGATCACATCCGGCGGGGTCACGATCGCGGCCAGCACCAGAATGCCAACCACCGCATATTTGCGCACCGCGCCCAGACCTTCGGCGCTGACCAGACCCGCCTTGCCCATCAGGGTCAGCAGAACCGGCAACTGAAAACACAGACCAAAGGCGACAATGAACTTGATGGTCAGGTTCAGATATTCCTGCGCCGAGCCCTGGAACACCACGCTCAGCGGAGCGGTCGTGCCTTCGGCCACAGCTTCTCCTTCAGCACCAAACTGCTGAAATCCAAGGAAGAAGTCGTAAGCCAGCGGTGTGACAACGTAGAACGCAAAGCTCGCGCCCAGGAGGAACATGAAGGGCGATGCCAACATGAATGGCAGAAACGCGTTCTTCTCGGACTTGTACAAGCCCGGCGCCACGAACCGCCACATCTGCATCCCGATATAAGGAAAGGCCAGGATAAAGCCCCCTAACAGCGAGACCTTGATGGCCACAAAGAACCCTTCCTGCGGCGAAATGAAGATCAGCCCGCAATCCTGCCCCCGCTCGGTCAGAACCTCGCACAGCGGTTGGGTCAGGAAGTTGAACAGCGGCGTCGCCACCGTGAAGCAGATGATCATCCCGATCAGAAACGCCACAACACAGTGGATCAGCCGCGTGCGCAACTCGGCCAGATGCTCGATCAGCGGGGCCGAGCTGTCCTCGATCTCGTCGGTCTTGGTCATGTCTTGCTTTCAGTCTTCAGTGCCGCTTCGGCCTCTTCCGCCTTGGCGAGCGCATCGGCAGCCTCTTTCGCCTTGCGTTCAGCCGCGGCGCGCGCAGTGGTGGCCTGAATCTTCTTCGCCTGCTCGGCCCGCTCGGCGGCCAGCTTGCCGGTCTCGCTGTCAGGATCGAACTTGGTCGGATCAATGGATTTGGCGACGTCGCGCGCAGCCTCGTTGATCCCGTCCATCGCGGTACTTACCGGGTTGGTCGCCGCATTCAGACCCTTCTTGATCTCGTTGACGCCGGCCTCATCCGCTGCCTCGTTCATCGCGGTGCTGAACTCGCGCGCCATGCCGCGCGCCTTGCCGACAAACCGCCCGACATTGCGGAACAGCACAGGCAGGTCCTTCGGCCCCACCACAATCAGCGCGACGATGCCGATGACCAGAAGCTCGGTCCAGCCCAGATCAAACATCTAGGCTCAGACCTTGTCTTTGTCGGTCTCAGGCGTGACGTCTTTGGCCAGCTCGGACGCGTCCTGCTCGATCTCTTCCGAGCCATCCTTGACGCCTTTCTTGAACGCAGTGATGCCCTTGCCCACTTCGCCCATCAGCGAACTGATCTTGCCGCGGCCAAACAGCACCAGCACCACAACGGCGATCAGCAGCAGGCCGGGAAGGCCGATATTGTTGAGCATGTCTTGTCTCCTTACTACGTCGGCGCGCACGCCGGGAATATGATCTGGCCCAGTGTCTACGCCCGGATCGCCGCCAGCAAAAGTGAAACAGATCAAATCCGCGCGCGAAATTGAACAGATCGCGCAGTTTTTGCGGGCTGGCGTTTTCCAACTGACAGGTTTATGTCAGTTGGAAGAGCCTAGAAGGACGATATCGAAACCCAGGTCAACGGAGACCCACATGACCCATGTCGCAGAAATCGTCACCTTCACCCTTGCAAATGACGTGCAGCCCGAAGAATTCGTGACGCTTAGTCAAAAGACCGAAGCCTTCGTCCGCTCCGCGACCGGCTTTGCCCATCGTCAACTGAGCCAGGGCGCGGATGGCCGCTGGACAGATTATGTCGTCTGGACCGATATGAAATCCGCCAAAGAAGCCGCCGCTGCCTTCATGCAGCAGGATTTCGCGCCCGCACTGATGGCCGCAATCAACCCAGACAGTGCGCAGATGCGTCACGAGATCGTGCTATGGAACATGACCGCCTAAACGCGGATCAGACAGCGTGTCATGCGCCGCACTGACCGCCTGTTCGATATCATCCAGATCCTGCGTGACGGCAAACTGCACCGCGCGCAGGACATCGCCGACCGGCTCGAAGTGTCGGTCCGCACGATCTATCGCGACATGGACACGCTGGTCGCCTCGGGCGTCCCGGTCGAAGGGGAACGCGGCGTGGGCTACATGGTGCGCGAGCAGATCACCCTGCCTCCGCTGAACCTGACCCCCGCCGAACTCGAAGCCCTCAACCTCGGCATGGCCATCGTGGCCGAGGCCGCCGACCCCGACCTCAAATCCGCCGCCAATTCCCTTGCCGAAAAGATCGACGCCGTCCTGCCCACGCAGGTCATCGCCGAGGCCGACAGCTGGAAATTCGCCGTCTATCCCTTTGCCGATGCCGCACGCGGTCTGGCCCATATGGCCCCGATCCGCGCCGCCATCAAATCGCGCCAGAAACTGCACCTCAGCTATCGCCGCATCGACGGCACGCTGACCGAACGCACGATCCGCCCGCTGCACATGGAATACTGGGGCCGCGTCTGGACGCTGACCGCATGGTGCGAACTGCGCACGGGCTTCCGCGTCTTCCGCATCGATCTGATCGAATCCATTGTGCCCTTACCGGAACTCTTCACAGACGAACCCGGCAAACGTCTCAGCGACTACGACCCGAACGGGTGATCCACACTTCATCTGGCCATAAATATCCCCGCCGGAGGCATGGCCCGGAACGGGCCATTCAGATCACCTCAGATAGGGCTCAGGATCCACCGACTCGAACCCCTGACGCACCTCAAAATGCACATAGGCATTGTCGCCCCCGCGCAGCGCGGCAATCTTCTGACCCCGTTGCACGCGGTCGCCCTTTTTGACGCTGATATTGTCCACATTTGCGTAAACGGTCAGCAAGTCATTGTTGTGCTTGACCACGATGATCGGCACCTGATCTGCGTCAGCTGTAATCGCGGCCACCGTTCCCGCTTCGGCTGCACTCACCGCACTGCCGGGCGCCGCAGCGATGTCGATGCCTTCATTCTTGCCTTTGTCATAGCCGCGGATGATCGTACCGCTCACCGGCAGCGCCAAGGCGGACGACCCCGTATTTGTCGGTGCCTCGGCAGTCACATCTGGCGCGGGCGTGGCTGGTGCGACGTCCTCATCCGGCAATGGCTGCGTTGCACTGGGCGGCGTCGGCGTTGCAGAGCCTTCACCCGGTTGCGCCACCGCCGTCGCGGTCGCGGCTGGCGCAGCAGCGCGCGGCGCAGACTGGTTTTTGACCGGTATCAGCAGATACTGGTCCTCACGCACCATAAAGTCGGGGCCAAGCCCGTTCCACTCGGCCAAGGACTCCACCGAAACCTGATAGAGGCGCGCAATGGTATATGCCGTTTCACCCCGCTTGACCTTGTGGCGGATCGGCTCGGGCCCGACGAGCGCGGCAGCTGGCGCGGGCTGTGCGGGCGCCAATGCCGTGGTCTGAACAGAACCGGTATCCGGTGCCTCGTCAATCGCGGTGCCTGCGATACTCGCGATGTCGACCGCGCTGCCCCCACCAACGGATCGCGGCAGCGCCAGGACCTCTCCCTCACGCAGCGAGTCATTGGGCTGAAGCCCGTTAAAGCGGGCCAACTCTGCGACCGGCATGCCAATGCGGTTCGCAACATTGCCCACCGTATCGCCACGGCGTGCGACCGCGACCTGATAGTTGGGATACGTAATCACACCCCGGGCATCCGGCGTCGGACGACTTGTCGTCGCCGCCAATGCGGCATCCGTCGTCGAGAACCCACCGACATTGCCGCGCAGATCATAGTCGAAAGGTCCTTCGCATCCGGCCAGAATGGCCAGAGCTGCCACGCCCATTGCACAGCGGCGCGTTGCTGATTTTGAAACTGCTCTCATTTTATCGCCCTCAACACCTGCCCCTGTTCTCCGGGGCTCCGGCATCATTGAATATAACTTTAAACGCCGTCTTTTCCCAGCCCCTCCAGCAAGGGCACGAAACGAACGGGCAACAGCTCGTCATAGTCCAGACCGGTTTCGGTACGGGTCACCCGTATCAAGGTCTGAACCGCATCCGATTGTCCAACCGGCAACACCATAATACCGCCGATTTTCAACTGCGCCAAGAGCGGCCCGGGCGGGTCCTCGGCGGCTGCGGTCACAATGATACGATCAAACGGGGCCTGTTCGGACAGGCCAAACGAGCCATCCGACAGCATCGCGGTGACATTGGTCAGGCCCAGCTCTCGAAACAACTGCCCGGTTTCACGCACCAGCCGCTTATGCCGCTCGACCGTATAAACCCGCCGCGCTAGTTTCGACAGGATCGCCGCCTGATAGCCCGAGCCCGTCCCCACCTCCAGCACCGTGTCCCGGGGCCGCACCTTCAGCGCCTGCGTCATCAGCCCCACGACCGACGGCTGACTGATCGTTTGCCCACAGGCGATCGGCAGCGGCGTATCCTCATAGGCGCGCTCTGCGAACAGGCCCTTGACGAACCGCCCTCGGTCGATCTGCTCCATCGCAGCCAACACGCGCGCATCTGTCACCCCGCGCGAACGCAGGGCGAACAGGAACTGCATCGTGGTTTCTGCGCTTGGTCCGGTCATTCGATTGTCTTCAACGCCTCAAGCGCATCATGCGCTGTCAGATCAGCCCGCATCGGCGTGACCGAGACGTAACCTTCCAGATTCACCGCCGCATCCGTCCCGGGCGCGGTCGGATTGTGCTGATACCCGCCTTTGATCCACAGGAACCGACGGCCCGAGGGCGAGCTGTGCGGCTCAACCGAAAAATGCGTGTCGCGGCGGAACCCTTGCGGGGCAACCCGTGTGCCAAGAACTTCGTCCGCGGGCACGGGCGGGAAATTCACGTTGTAAAACAGCCGGTAATCCCCCTGCGCCTCAGGCGTCGCATCCAAAATCCGGCGCACAAGTGCCGCGCCATGCCGCGCTGCAGCCTCGAACGGATCATCCAGCCCCAGATTGCGCGGACCGAAGAACTGCGACAGGGCAATCGACGGCACGCCTTGCAGAGCGGCCTCCATAGCGCCGCCCAACGTACCGGAATACAACGCATTCTCCGCCGAGTTGTTGCCCCGGTTCACCCCAGACAACACCAGATCCGGCGGCGTGTCCTTCATCACATCATGCAACCCCGCCAACACACAGTCCGCCGGAGAGCCCTCGGCCGCGAACCTGCGCTCGCCCAGCTTTGCGACCATCATGGGGTGCGTGTAGCTGATGCAATGCCCCACACCCGATTGTTCAAAGGCGGGGGCGACGATCCAGACCTCTCCGTCCGGGCCAGCCAGTTCCTTTGCGATCGCCTCAAGCACGATCAGCCCCGGCGCGTTGATACCGTCATCATTGGTCAGAAGAATACGCATGCCCGCTCCACCCCCGCGTTTCGCCCTTGATAGACCCGCCCCCGCGCTGCGGCAAGCGACGTGCACGCGCAATCTGCGGCATTCCCGCACCAGTTGGCCGGAAATCGTGACATCGCGGCCTCAGGCCGGAAACACAAAGCACCGGTCGCGGCGAATGGTCAGCCACATCACACGGCCCTCTTTGGGCACAAAGACATTGGGCACCGTCGCTTTCAGGATCGAGCCGTCATAGTCCATGCGAAACTCGATCAGGCTTTCGTTGCCCAGAAAGCGCGCGCGTTCGACCACGCCGCGCGCGGCTACGCCATCGGTGGGCGTCGGCATCGGGCCTTTGCCATTTCGGTCGAAGTCCAGCTTTACATGCTGAGGCCGGAACACAATCTCGACATCCGTGCCATCCGGCACGCCGGGCGCCAGAAAACGCCCAAAGGGCGTATGCGCCAAGGCTCCATTAACTTGCGCTTTTAGGACATTGATATCACTAAAAAATGCAACCGCCGCTTTATCCGCTGGGCGGGTATAGACGTTGTAAGGGGCCCCCTGCTGTACGATCTTGCCGCGCCGCATCAGCGCGATCTCATCGGCCATGCGCATCGCCTCTTCCGGCTCATGCGTGACCAGCAGAACGGCGGCATCCTCTTCCTTCAGGATCGCCAGCGTCTCATCCCGGATACCGTCGCGCAGGCGGTTGTCGAGGCCCGAGAACGGCTCGTCCATCAGCATGATCCGGGGGCGCGGAGCCAGCGCGCGGGCCAGCGCCACCCGCTGTTGCTCACCCCCCGAAAGCTGGTGTGGGAAGCCGTCGATGAACCGCATCAGATCTACCTTGGTCAGCAGTTCCTCGACCCGGATGCGTTTTTCGTCCCGGCTGCCCTTCAGGCCAAAGCCTACATTGTCCGCAACGCTCAGATGTGGAAACAGCGCAAAGTCCTGAAACATCAGGCCAATCTCGCGCCGTTCTGGCGGGACCCGAAACACCGTGTCGCAGATCAGCTTGCCATCGACATAGATCTCGCCCGAGGTCTGCATCTCGACCCCCGCAATCATCCGCAACGTGGTCGACTTGCCGCAACCCGACGGCCCCAACAAACAGGTCACCTGCCCCGCCTGCACCGTCAGCGAGACGTCATCCACCACCGTGCGCCCGCCAAAGCGCGCCACCATATTGCGGATTTCCAGTCGCGGAGGAGCTGTATTCACGTTCACCGATGGACCCCGTAGCCTTTCCCGATCAAATCCATCGGGCTTGGGCGGGGATAGCAACCCCGCCTCTCAGGTGCAAGGGATCAGCAGCACCCCGAGGACGCTGTGTCGCCCTCAACCACAAACGGGCTGTCGCCGCCGCAGCCCTCGAAGATGCCATAATGGGTCGAGAAATCGCCGATGAACTCGAAATGCCGGGCAAAGCGGGTGTCCTGCAGCATCATCCATGTGTTGCCGCAGACCGGGAAAACCTTGCCGGTCTCGATTGCATGGTGATCATCCAGAGCGAATTCATGTGGCGCGTGGGGGATCGTACCCTTGTAGACGACGGCCTGACCGTAATCTTCACAGGCGGGTTCAAGCGCGGGCAGTTTGAACAAACGGTAGGTGGCTGAGATGAAACTTAGCGGCGCAACCCTTTGTTCCAGAACTGGATTCTCGATCGTCAACGGGCGGTGCGTGACTCGACGCGGATCGTGAAACCCGGCAGCGCGCGACATTGACAGGAAATCGTTCCAATAGAGCGCCCCTGACAGGCATTCGCCATATAGAACCTCATCCTCGGCCAACGCTTTAGGCACCCGGCGATCTGCATAGACGTCCGAGAAATACATCTCGCCGCCCTCTTTCAGCAGCCGATGCGCGCCGCGCAACACAGCAGCCTTGTCGGTCGCCAGATTGATAACGCAGTTCGAAACGATGATGTCAAAGCTGCCGGGCTCAAGGTCCAGTTCGTCCAGCTTTTCGATATAGCCGTGGTGAAATTCCACATTGCTGGCCGCGTGACCAAAAGCCTTCGCGTGATAATCCTGATGTGCGCGGGCGACGTCCAACTGCTCGGGCGTCATGTCCACACCCACGACTCGGCCCTTCTCACCCACCATCGCGGACAGCGCATACACATCCCGCCCCGCGCCGCAGCCCAGATCGAGGATCGACATCCCCTCAAGATCCAGCGGCGCGATCAGCCCGCAACCATAGTAACGTGTCAGCACATCATCATGAATTTGCGACAGAATTGCCTTGAGGTGATCCGGCATGTCGTCAGGCGTACAGCAGGCATTCGTCTGCAAATCCGCGCTGCCCTGCAGCACCTCGCCATAGTAATTCTGCACAGCCTCATGCTTCATCGCGACATTCCCTTTCGTGAGTGGTTGCAATGCAGCTAGTGCGGTCGCCTGCGCGCCGCAATCCGAAGCCGCGCCATCTGACGAAACCGTGACCGGGATCAGGGCAGAAGTTCAAATTCTGTGCTGGTGCGGACGCGCCCGTTCACCTGAACCTCCAACCGATGCGGTCCCGGCACCAGCTTGAAGGTCGTGGCATTGCCCTTAAGCTTGTGCCGCTTCGACAGCGTAAGCGCACCATCCCCAAGCTCCGCTTGTTTCAGCTTATGCACCTTGGGTGAGATTTTGCCCCCAGGGCGCTGAAAATGAATGATATAATCCACCAGAACGGGCTGTCCTGCATTTCCTCCGAGGGCGACATCAAAATCCAAAGCCCCACCAATCCGCGCCTCTGCGTTGAGCGTGATCTCAACCGAAACCTCGGCATCCGGGTCATAACCCAGCGCTTTCATTGCCCCCGGATGACCCGCTTTCACCAGCCCCCGCAAAGCATGTGAGGTCATCCAATCGAGTTCATCCCCCCCTTGCTGTCCAGCCTCTCGCCAGCTCTGCAATCGGCCCAGCACCAGTTCAGGGTCCTTCTTGGTGATGTCATTCAAATGATTGGCCACTGATCGCGTGACATAGCGCGTCTTGTCCCCATGCAACCGATCCAGCAGCGGTAACGGGTCGGACAGGCCCAGCCCGACTGCCTGCCCCCATGGCAGCCTTGGCCGGGTGCCCTCGCTGACCAATCGGCGCACGTGATAGCTGGGATGGTCGCACCATCGCCCCATCCGCGCCATGACCAGATCGGGATGGCTGTTCAGAAACGGACGGATCGCCCATTCCATCGAGAACCGCTGGGTCAGCTCCTCAAGCACATCCAAGGCCAGGTCCGGGTGATCCAATCCGACCGAGACGACCCAATCCCCCAGGGGCGAAAAGATAAAATCGCCGAAATCATCATCGCTTTTGCCGGGATCAAGCGGCAGCGGCAATGCCTGCAGAATGACCGGAGCAACCGCTGGTAGATCGCCCGGAAAAGCCTCTTGCAGGCATTCCGCGATCCAGGCCATTCGCTCTTTCAGTTCCAGGTCCAGCAGGCGCGACATGACCTGTGCCTCGAAGGCTGCGCCATCAAATGCCGGTTCAGCATCAGAAAACAAGCCACTGAGGTAGCTTACCTTTTCGGCGTTGAACAGTTGATCCTTAAGCGAAAAGCCCTGCGCCATGGCTACATCGTCAGATTGGTCGCGCCGCCATCCAGCAGGATGTTCTGCCCAACGATAAAGCCCGCATGTTGCGAGCAGAGGAACGCGCAGGCCGCTCCGAATTCCTGCCGTGTGCCATAACGGCGTGCTGGAATTGTTGCGGCCCGTTCTGCGCGCGCATCCTCAATCGAGATGTTTTTCTGCAGCGAAACTGCACCATCCAGCGCATCGGCCCGGTCGGTTGCATGAATGCCCGGCAACAGGTTGTTGATCGTCACCCCATGCGGCGCGACCTGCCGCGAGGTTCCGGCCACATACCCGGTCAGCCCGGTCCGCGCTGCATTCGACAAGCCCAGCACCGCAATCGGCGCGCGCACGGATTGCGAGGTGATGTTCACCACCCGACCCCAACCCTTGTCCATCATCCCCGGTAGCAGCGCCTTCATGAACGCAATCGGCGTCAGCATGTTGGCATCCAGCGCCTTGATGAAATCCTCGCGCTCCCAGTCCGACCACATGCCCGGAGGTGGCCCACCTGCGTTTGTCACAAGGATATCAACGCCCTGCGCGGCACTTATCACCTGCGCCTGACCGTCAGCCGAGGTCACGTCGCAGGCCACCGTCTGCACATCAACGCCATGGTCCGAGCGCAGGCGCGCGGCCTCGGCCTCCAACGCCTCGGCCCCGCGCGCGTTCATCACCAGATTGACGCCTGCCGCCGCCAAGGCCTCGGCACAGCCCAGTCCCAATCCCTTGCTACTGGCGCAGACCAGCGCGCGTTTACCTTTGATACCCAGATCCATCCGATCCTCCCCATCTGTTGTTATCCGCATGTCTAGCACCGGCCAGACGAGGAAGACCAGAAGAGCGTTTTAGTAGAAGAACTCTTCCCTGACGATCTTGCCATCCGCGACATGGTAGACGGCGACCTCGCGCATATCAAAGCTTTCGCCGCTGTCCTTCACCTTACCCTGCACCTCGAAAATCACGGCAAAGCGGTCTTCACCATGCGGAAACGGATCGCTGACGGATGCGCCCGAAACCTCATGCGCGCCCTCCCACCACTCATGCTTGCCCCTGATCGCATCGCGACCATGGGTTTCGCGGCCCATGCCTTCCATCGCCATCGCCTCGACGGAAACAGCATCTTCGGCATAGAGCTTTTCAAGATTTTCCTTGGCTCGGTCTTCCCGACAACCTGCGACCAGTTCTTCTGCAATCTCTTTCAAATTCATCGGTCCACTCCATTATTTGTTCACTATATGTTCTTATTGCCATAGTGACATGATTCGAACCACCCCTTTGTCTTGCCTCAGCAGGTTTCCCCGCCTATACGCGCGAATATGCTTGATACCTCGAACCAACCCACCCTGCCGCCCGAGATCGCCCGGCGCCGGACATTCGCCATCATCTCGCACCCGGATGCGGGCAAGACGACGCTGACGGAAAAGTTCCTGCTGTATGGCGGTGCGATCCAGATGGCCGGTCAGGTGCGCGCCAAAGGCGAGGCGCGGCGCACGCGGTCGGACTTCATGCAGATGGAGAAGGATCGGGGCATCTCGGTTTCCGCCTCGGCGATGTCGTTCGACTATGGGGATTTCCGGTTCAATCTTGTGGACACGCCCGGCCACAGCGATTTCTCGGAAGACACCTATCGCACGCTGACCGCCGTGGATGCCGCCGTGATGGTGATCGACGGCGCAAAAGGTGTGGAAAGCCAGACGCAGAAACTGTTCGAGGTCTGCCGCCTGCGCGATCTGCCGATATTGACCTTCTGTAACAAGATGGACCGCGAAAGCCGCGATACGTTCGAGATCATCGACGAAATTCAGGAAATGCTGGCCATCGACGTCACGCCCGCCGCATGGCCTATCGGTGTGGGGCGCGATTTCATCGGCTGCTATGACATGCTGCGCGACCGGCTTGAGCTAATGGACCGAGCGGACCGCAACAAGGTGGCCGAAAGCATCGAAATCAATGGCCTGGACGATCCGAAGTTGGCCGAACACGTGCCCGAACACCTGCTGGAGAAACTGCTGGAAGAGGTCGAGATGGCGCGCGAATTGCTGCCCAAGCTTGACCCGCAGGCTGTATTGGAGGGGCATATGACTCCGATCTGGTTTGGCTCGGCGATCAACTCGTTCGGCGTCAAGGAGTTGATGGAAGGCATCGGCGCCTATGGCCCGCAGCCGCAGATCCAGTCGGCTGAGCCACGGCAGATCTCCCCGGACGAAAAAAAGGTCGCCGGTTTTGTCTTCAAGGTGCAGGCCAATATGGACCCCAAGCACCGTGACCGGGTGGCATTTGTCCGTATGGCGTCGGGCCATTTCAAGCGCGGCATGAAGCTGACCCATGTGCGCACCAAGAAGCCGATGGCGATCTCGAACCCGGTGCTGTTTCTGGCATCCGACCGGGAACTCGCCGAGGAAGCCTGGGCGGGCGACATCATCGGCATCCCGAACCACGGTCAGTTGCGCATCGGTGACACGCTGACCGAAGGCGAAGCGATCCGGGTCAAGGGCATCCCCTCATTCGCGCCGGAACTGCTGCAAGGCGTTCGCGCGGGTGATCCGATGAAGGCCAAGCATCTGGAAAAGGCCCTGATGCAGTTTGCAGAAGAAGGAGCGGCCAAGGTGTTCAAACCCTCCATCGGGTCGGGCTTTATCGTCGGCGTCGTGGGTGCGCTGCAATTCGAAGTACTCGCCAGCCGGATCGAGATGGAATACGGCCTGCCCGTGCGGTTCGAGGCGTCTCAGTTCACGTCGGCCCGCTGGGTCAGCGGTGAAAAGGCCGAGGTCGAGAAATTCGTCAACGCCAACAAGCAGCACATTGCCCATGACCACGACGGCGACATCGTTTATCTGACCCGACTGCAATGGGACATCGACCGCGTTGTGCGTGACTACCCGGCGCTGAATCTGACCGCGACCAAAGAAATGATGACCTGACGGACGGATGATGGGCCAGAGATGACGCAGGACCGTCCAACCTGGGGAACCGTCTCGATGGCGCGCGGCCCGGCCGAGGATATCCTGCGGTTCGTCGCCCATCACCTCGATCTGGGCGCGGACCATATGTATGTCTATCTGGACGAGCCGAACCGCCAAGCCTTTCGCGCACTGCGGCAGCATCCCAGAGTGCGTGTGCGTGTCTGCGATGACGCGTTCTGGCAAAAGCGCAAACGCAACCGCCCGGAGAAGCACCAACTGCGCCAGACGGTCCATGCGACATTTGTTTATCGCAACACACATCTTGACTGGCTGGCGCATATCGATGTGGACGAGTTTCTGTGGCCCGCTGCCCCTGTTGCCGACCTGTTGCAATCGATACCGACCGACACCCCTGCGGTGCGCATGCGCCCGATCGAAGCTATTGCCGGGGGCGAGGATCTTTACAAAGCACATATCCCGAAAAGCCCGCATCGCGAGGCTTTGGTTGAAACGCTCTATCCCAACTATGGCGGCTTTGTTCTGGGTGGATTTCTCAGCCACGTACAGGGCAAGCTATTCGTGCGCACCGGGTTGGAGCATCTCAACTATCGCATCCACAACCTGTTTCAGAACAAGAAGATCCTTCCGGTGAAGACGGAACTGCCGCAGATCGAACTATGTCATCGCCACGCCCCAAGCTGGGATCATTGGCAATCACATCTGAGGTTCCGAATGGCGCGCGGCTCATATCAGGCGGGCATGTTACCCAACGTGTCGCGCGACCGGGGCGGGCTGAACATGCACGAGTTGCTCAGCTGGATCGAGGCAGAGGAAGGCCCCGACGGGCTGCGCGCATTCTATGACGAAATGAGCGCAACCGACCCCGATGTGCGCATGCGGCTCGAAGATCACGATCTGCTGCGGCACAGGCCATTGAATCTGGACCAGAAAGTGGCGAAACACTTCCCCGGAACCATCTGAATTGTTGCATAAATTCGCGCATCGCGCTGAGATGCAACAGGTGAACGCCTCTTCATTTGACCCTGCCCCACGTTTTTGTTATGCCCCGCCTCAGCCGAAACGCGCATGAGGCGCGTGGCCATCCGGGCCCGGCATTTTTCTGACGCGCGGGCCAGGTATACGTGTCCGCATGAACCGGACATACATGACAAAGTTTAACGAACTGAACCTGAACCCGAAGGTCCTCAAAGCCATTGAGGAAGCCGGATACGAAACCCCGACCCCGATCCAGGAAGGCGCGATACCACCTGCGCTTGAAGGTAAGGATGTGCTGGGCATCGCCCAGACCGGTACTGGCAAGACCGCCAGCTTTACCCTGCCGATGATCACGCTGCTGGCGCGCGGTCGCGCCCGTGCGCGCATGCCGCGCTCGCTGGTGCTGTGCCCGACGCGGGAACTGGCGGCACAGGTGGCCGAGAACTTCGACACCTATTCCAAACACCTGAAACTGACCAAGGCGCTGTTGATCGGCGGTGTCAGCTTCAAAGAGCAAGAAGCGCTGATCGACCGGGGCGTCGATGTGCTGATTGCGACGCCGGGCCGTCTGCTGGACCATTTCGAACGCGGCAAGTTGCTGCTGACCGGTGTGCAGATCATGGTCGTGGACGAAGCCGACCGGATGCTGGACATGGGCTTCATCCCCGATATCGAACGCATCTTCTCGCTGACGCCATTCACGCGCCAGACGCTGTTCTTCTCGGCCACCATGGCATCCGAGATCGAACGGATCACTGACACCTTCCTGTCCGCCCCCGCCCGGATCGAGGTTGCCCGTCAGGCCACCGCGTCTGAGACGATTGAACAGGGTGTGGTCATGTTCAAAGGCGGCCGCCGCGACCGCGAAGCCAGCGCCAAGCGCAAGGTTCTGCGCGCGCTGATCGACGCCGAAGGTGAGAAGTGCACCAACGCCATCATTTTCTGCAACCGCAAGACGGATGTAGATATCTGCGCCAAGTCGCTGAAGAAGTACGGCTATAACGCCGCCGCTATCCATGGCGATCTGGACCAGTCGCAACGCATGAAGACGTTGGACGGGTTCCGCGATGGATCATTGCGGTTGCTGGTTGCTTCGGACGTGGCGGCACGGGGTCTGGATATCCCCTCGGTCAGCCATGTGTTCAACTTCGACGTCCCCAGCCATGCCGAGGATTACGTGCACCGCATCGGACGCACCGGGCGCGCCGGGCGCGAAGGCAAGGCATTCACCATCTGCTCGGGCCGCGATGAAAAGGCCTTGGATGCGATCGAAAAGCTGATCCAGAAGGAAATTCCGCGCGTCGATAACCCGGTCAAGGACGAGCCAAAGGCAGAGCAACCCAAGCCCGAGAAAAAAGCCAAACCTGCCGAAGCCAAGAAAAGCGAAAGCCGGAAAGAGCGTGAGCCCAAGGGCCGCGGGCGCAATCGTCGCGACGATGGTGGCCCAGCGGTGGTCGGTATGGGCGATCATCTGCCCAGCTTCATCGCGCTCAGCTTTGAAGAACGACGTGCGGGCACCTCAGAGCTGGCGGACGCCGACGCGACCTAAATCGCCAGTACCAGAGCCAATATCGACAAACCCAGCAGGCCAATCCCTGCGATCTCTCGCCGGGTGATCTTTTCGCGGAAAAACAGGATCGAGGCGAGCAGGCTGAAGATCAACTCGACCTGCCCCAGCGCCTTAACATAGGCCGCGTTTTGCAGCGTGAAGGCGAGGAACCAACAGAACGATCCGCCAAGGCTGGTTAAGCCCACGAAAACCCCTGTACGCCGCGTCTCCCACACCGCGCGCAATTCGGCCCGGTCGCGCCAGAGCAGCCAAAGCCCCATGCTGAGAAACTGGAACGTCACCACCGCGGCTAGTGTCACCAGTGCCCGGAACCACGCATCAATATCGCCAAGCTCCAGCGACGCGCCGCGATAGGTCACCGACGAAAACGCAAACAGAACCCCCGACCCCAGCCCAAGGCGCGAGGCCTTGTTGGTCAGGTTCCGCCACCAGGCACCATCACCACCGGGTGTCTTCGACAGCAGCAGAACCGCCATCAGACCCAGCAGAATCGCCCCCAGCGCTCCGACTGAAACCCGGTCCCCGAGGATGAGGAAACCCACGATAGCGGTTTGAATAACTTCGGTTTTCTTAAAGGTAATCCCGACTGCAAAGTTGCGCTGCTTGAACAAAGCCACCACACAGATCGTAGCCAGAATCTGCGAGGTGCCGCCGATGACCGCAAACACCCAGAAACGGGCCGTCAGCGATGGCAGTTCATACCCGGTCGCCTGCAGCGCAATGAACAGCCCCAGCAAGGCCAGCGGCAGGGAATAGGCAAAGCGCGCAAAAGTCGCGCCAGCGGCGGACAGCTTCACGCTGCTGAGCGATTTTTGCAGCATGAACCGCACTGTCTGGAACGTGGCGGCGGCGATAGTGACGGGAATCCACAGGGTCATGGCCTCCCTTCTGTCGCGAAATCAGGGCTTTGGCCAGAGCGGATGCGCCACCGGGTCCTTTGCCCGCCAGAAATAGGACCGGAAGACTTGTGCGTATGAGCGGTAGACATACGCCTCGTTGCACGCTTGATAGCGGTCTTTTCCCGCGCGATAGAGCGCGGGCAAACGATACCACGGGGCGGCAGGATTCATGTGATGAACGACGTGCAGGTTGTTGTTCAAAAACAGAAAAGCCAGTGGCCCGCGATCTTCAACGATGACGGTACGGGCGCGGGATTTCTCGTGCGCGCGGTGTTCCAGAAAGGTGCGGATCTTGACCAGACCCAAGCCGACATAAGCCGACAGAACAAACGCCCAGATCGGCATCTGCGACAACGCGACGATCCAGAGTACAATCACCACCCCGGGCAGATGCAGCGTCCAAGCCAGCAGAATCGCCCGATCCCCACGTAGCGCACCGCGCCATTCATCCCGCAAAAAGGCGATCTGACCGATGGCGGGTCCCAGCACCATACGCCCCAGCAGCGTGTTGTTGACCTGATACAAACGCCGCTGCCAGCCCGCCAGACCCGCCCAGACCTGCGGATCAAGATAGTTGGTTTCGGGATCATCATAGGGATCGGTCAGATTGGCATCGCAGTGATGGGCCAGATGAAGGTCGCGGAACCGGTTGAACGGGATAAACAGCGTCAGAGGCAATGCCATCAGCGCCTCGTTCAACCATTTATACCGAAACGGATGCCCATGCAGCGCCTCATGCGTCAGCGACGAATGCAACGCCGCGACAAGGCCCATGACAGGGACCGCCAGCCAAAGGCTGACGCTCGCTAGCCAGAACACGACACCCAACCAAGCAAGGTAACAGCCAACGATCAGGCCAAATGTGATCCATTCCGGGGATTTCGGCGTCGTGGGCTCAGCCATGGCGATCCCATGCAATCCCGGCCCAGATCCGCTCGTAAATCACATACAGTGTCAGACCGATCGCCGTATTGACCAACGCCAGCGCCCCACCAAAAGCGGCCGAGCCGGTGGCGATCAATCCGACCAGCGTCATCACCGCCAGCCCCATCACATTCCACAGCACAGCCTTCACGACCGATCTTCGTCGCGTCTCCATTCCGGACCCCATTCTTGTTTTTATGATATCAGCGTTACAGATCAGGCCACTGGCCGGGAATTCTGAATATGATTAACAATATTCATCAGATGTGATATTTATCATCATATGTCAGAAAAAATCGACAAACGAGACCGTGCGGCGCAGTTTCGCCAGCGCCTTTCGCGCGCGATGCAAGATCGCGGCATCAGCCAAAGCGCCCTGTCGCGCGACATTGGCGTCGATCGCTCGACCATTTCGCAACTGCTGACCGGCGCAGGCGCGCGCTTGCCCAACGCGCATGTGGTCGGCAGCTGCGCCTCGGCGCTTGGCGTCTCGGTCGATTGGCTGCTGGGGCTATCGGATCGCCCCGAAAGCGCGGCCGAGTTGCTGGCCAGTTCTCTGACCCTGACCGAGGCCGCCCGCGCGCTGGTCGATGAGCGCATCTTCGAGTGGCACCAAGAGGCTGCGGGCTACAAGATCCGCTATGTGCCCGCCACCCTGCCCGACATGCTGAAAACCCGCGCTGTTCTGGAATGGGAGTATGCCCCGCATCTGGGTCGCACGGCTGATCAGGCCATTGGCGCGTCCGAGGACCGGCTGTCGTGGATGCGCAGCGCGCAATCAGACTATGAGATCGCGATGCCGCTGTACGAGCTTCACAGCTTTGCCCATGCCACCGGATACTACGAGGGTCTGCCACTGCAGGTTCGGCAGGATCAGATCGATCACCTGCTGGCGCTTTGCGAACAGCTCTATCCTCGGTTACGCATCTATCTCTTTGATGCCAAACGGCTTTATTGCGCCCCGGTGACCATCTTCGGCCCCCTTCTCTGCGTCTTCTACGCGGGTAGCCACTACATGGCGTTCCGTGACCGCGACCGGATAGAGGTTTTCACCCGGCACTTTGACAGGCTGGTGCGCGAGGCCGACATGACCGCGCGCGATTTCCCCGCCCATCTGCAGCGCCTCCGGCAGGACATGACCTGAGCCGCAACCTGTAGTATAGTCGATCCGCGCGAACCTCGATCAAAGATGGAGGAAGACAGGAATGGACCCACTCAAAACCGCTCAGTACGCACGCGCGCTTTACACGGCCCACGGGGATCGGGCCGAGGCTGAGGCCGCTCAGAAAATGCGCGAATGCGAGGCTGCCGGGAACACACAAGAGGCCCGGGATTGGCAAGCCGTCCGGGGCGCGATCCGACAGATTCGCGGGCCCAATCAGGGCTAAGCTACAGCTTGGGGTCGGGGTTCACGGTATGGCCATCCACCGCGATCACCTGCCCCGACACAAGCCGCGCCGCGTCCGAGGCCAGAAACACGGCCATATTGGCAATATCCTGCGCCTCGACAAAGCGACCCATGGAGGTGCCAGCAGCATAACCCTCATAGACCTGATCGCGGGTCATGCCCTTGGCTGCGGCTTCGCGCTGCAGCACGCCTTCCATCCGGGGGCCTTCAACCGCGCCGGGGCAGATGACGTTGCAACGCACACCATGCGGCCCAAGCTCCATCGCCAGCGTTTTGCCAAGGCCGACCATACCCCATTTCGCCGCCGCATAGGGCGCACGGTTGGGATAGCCATATTGACCCGCCGTGGATGAGGTGATCAGCACAGCGCCGCTGCGTTGCCGTTTCATGATTGGTGCCGCGTATTTGCAGCACAAAAATGCGCCTTCGAGGTTCACGGACAGGCAAGCGCGCCAATCGGCAATCGCCACATCCTCAACCGCCGCCGTCGGGCCAGCGATGCCTGCATTGGCGCAGAGGACATCCAGCCCATCCCATTCGGTCTCAAGATCGGTGAACAGATCCGCAACGGCCGTTTCATCCGACACATCAAGCTGGCTGCGCTTCCAAGCTGCCGGACAATCCGCCAGCGCCCCAGCATCCAAATCTGCCACCCAGACCTGAGCACCGACAGCATCAAACGCCTCGGCCATCGCGCGCCCAACGCCCGAGGCCCCGGCAGTGATCAAAACCCGACCGCTCATACTGGCTTGCGGATCGCAGCCCCTGCGCCTTCGGGATAAGGCAACCCGGCTTGCGCCTGCGTGATGCGAGCCATCGCGGCCTCGATCTCGGGCGATGGAGCGCTGGGGCGACGGGTTTCAAGGCTGACATGCAGCAAAAAGCTCTCGCCGGTGGCCAGCAACGTGTCGCCCTCATACATACTGTGAAAGACATGCAGCTTCTTGCCCTGCCCCAGCAGCATCTGCGTCCGGCACTCGATCCGCGCACCCGCGTGGGTCTCACGTATGTATCTGATATGGTTCTCGGCTGTGAAATAGCTGCCGCCCGTGGCGATATAGTCCATGTCACATCCGATGATCTCCATGAACCGGTCCGTAGCGGCGGCGAAGGCTTCAAGGTACTTCGCCTCGTTCATGTGACCATTGTAATCGGTCCAATCCAGCGGCACCGCACGGGCCAGGGTCAGAATCGGCTGGCTCAGATCCGCCTGATCCAGTGTCGGCAAAGCGCCGGGTTTCAACGCTGCATCATGCTGGTTCAGCACCGCCCCCGCCCCATAATTCTGCGCCTTGAGCGCCCGCATCATACCGACAAGGTTGTTATCCCGAATACGCTCCAGCTCGCGGATCGAATGCATCCCCGACTGCGCATCCGACTGATCTGCAATCATATCGACCAGTTCGTCAGTAAAGTCCGGCACATCCATCAACTTGGTCCACGGCCATTTCAGCGCAGGCCCGAACTGCGCCATAAAATGGCGCATCCCGGCCTCGCCGCCGGCGACACGATATGTCTCGAACAGACCCATCTGCGCCCAGCGGATGCCAAAGCCCATCCGAATGGCCTCATCCACCTCCTCCGTGGTGGCGATGCCGTCCTTGACCAGCCACAAGGCCTCGCGCCAGACAGCCTCAAGAAAGCGGTCGGCGATATGGGCGTCGATCTCTTTTTTGACATGCAGCGGGAAAAACCCGACCGATTTCAACACCTCCTGCGCGCGCGCCACCAGCTCGGGCGCGTTCTTGTCGGTCGGCACCAATTCAACCAATGGCAACAGATAGACCGGGTTGAAGGGATGGGTCACTACGATCTGCTCGGGCCGCAGCGCGCCCTCCTGCAACTCCGACGGCTTGAACCCGCTGGTCGAAGACCCGATAATCGCCTCCGGATCACAGGCCGCCTGCAAGCTCTTGTAAACCTTCAGCTTCAGATCCAACCGCTCCGGCACGCTTTCTTGAATCCAAGCGGCGCCCAGCACGGCCTCGCCAATGTCATCATGAAAACTCAACGCCCCTTCGGGCGGCAAAGGCACATCGCTCAGGCCCGGCAACGACCGCCGCGCATTGTTCAGAACCTCACCGATCTTGCGCTCGGCTTCGGGGTCCGGATCGAACACCCGCACATCCCACCCGTTCAGCAAAAACCGAGCAGCCCATCCGCCGCCAATAACCCCGCCACCGATGATCGCTGCTGTTTTCATCTCATCACGCCCCAAACTTCATCTGGCCAAAAATATCCCGGGGGTTTGGGGGCTGGCCCCCAATCCAACCCAACCCTCACTTCGCCAAAGGCGCGCGCTTTGTCAGCCCCAACTTCTCGCGCACCGCTTCCGGCCCGATCACCCGCGCGCCTATATTCTCAATGATGCTCCCTGCGCGCTCAACCAGTTGCCAGTTCTCGGCCAATACTCCCTTGTCCAGCCACAGGTTATCCTCCAGCCCGACCCGCACATTGCCTCCAGCCAGCACCGCCGCCGCGACATAGGCCATCTGATGCCGTCCCAAGGCAAAAGCACTGAACGTCCAGTCATCAGGCACATTGTTTACCATCGCCATGAACGTGTTCAGATCGTCCGGCGCACCCCACGGCACCCCCATGCAAAGCTGGACCAGAGCGTCCGCTTCCAGCACCCCTTCCTTCACCAATTGCTTGGCAAACCAAAGATGACCGGTATCAAACGCCTCGATCTCGGGCTTCACCCCCAGATCGGTCATCATCTGCCCCATCGCCCGCAGCGCACCTGGAGTGTTTGTCATCACATAGTCGGCTTCGGCAAAGTTCATGGTGCCGCAATCCAGCGTACAAATCTCGGGCAAACACTCAGCAATATGTGCCACCCGCTCGGACGCTCCGATCATGTCCGTTCCGGCTTCGTTGACCGGAAACGGATTTTCGACACCCCCAAATACGATGTCACCGCCCATACCCGCCGTGAGGTTCAGGACGACATCTACATCCGCCTCACGAATCCGCTCTGTCACCTCGCGATACAGGCCCAAGTCGCGCGAGGGCGCACCGCTCTCCGGATCACGCACATGGCAATGCACGACAGCAGCACCCGCCTTCGCAGCAGCAATCGCGCTTTCAGCAATCTGAGCAGGCGAGCGTGGCACATGCGGGCTACGATCTTGCGTCCCACCCGATCCGGTCACGGCACAGGTAATGAAGACTTCGCGGTTCATTTCCAAAGGCATGGCGTTTTCCCCAACTTATACCGGCTTGTGCCATGGGTTTTCCCCAGACTTCTCCCCGGTTATCGATTTGCGTTGCTTCCAACTCTGGCGCAGCCTTGGAGAAACACTTGCCAGAATGCGAATCGAACTTGATGAAATCCGCAAAAAACATCCTGCAGCCCGAACATCGCGCGCTGAGAACGGCCGTGCTGGTGCTGGACGAATGCAACACGCTCAGCTTCGCGGCCGCCGTCGATCCGATGCGCGCCGCCAACCGGCTGGCCGACCGCCCGGCCTTTGACTGGGATTACGTGACCGCCACCGCCGAACCGGCATTGCTGACCAGCGCCCTGACAGTTCCGGGCATCCCGCTGGCCCGCCTGCAAAGCTGCGACCTGATGATCGTCGTCGCGGGCTTCCAACTCGCCCGCCACGCCACACCCAGCCTGCTCGCGGGTCTGCGCCGCATCGCTGCAACCGGGGCCACCATGGCCGGCATCGACGGAGGCCCCTGGCTGCTGGCCGAGGCCGGTCTGCTCGACGGCCATGCCGCAACCACCCACTGGGAAGACCTCGAAAACTTCGCCGCGCGCTTTCCTGCCGTCGACGTCCGCCCCGACCGCTTCACCGTCTCCGAAAACCGCCTCACCTCTGGCGGAGCCGTCCCGGCTGTGGACATGATGCTCCACATCATCGCCGCACGCCACGGGGCAAGCTTCGCTGCCCGCGTATCGGGCTTGTTTCTCTACGAGGGCCAGTCAGAACCCTCAAAACCTCAAAGCCGCACTGGCGCCCCACATCGTCATACCGCACTGACGGCCAAGGCAAACGCGCTGATGGAGGCATCGCTCGACGACCCGCTCCCGCTCGCCGACATCGCCAACACCCTCGGCACCAGCCCGCGTACCCTACAGCAGCAATTCCGCCTGCGCCTGAACACGACGCCACAGGACCACTACCTGCAACTCAGACTGGCCGAAGCCCGCCGTCTGGTCACCGACACCAATCTCTCGTTGATGGATGTGGCGCTGGCCACCGGCTTCACCTCGCAATCCAGTTTCGCCCGCGCCTTCCGAACCGCCCACGGCCTCTCGGCCCGCGACCTCAGACAAGACCGCACCCAGCCCACCCACCACTAACGGGATCCCCCTTCATCTGGCTAAAAATATCCCGGGGGAGTCGCCCGAAGGGCGGCGGGGCAGAGCCCCCTCAGTAAGGCATCGGAAACGCCCGATGCGCCGCGCTGATCTCATCCATCACCTCAGACGGCAAAACCAGATCCTTGCCCGCCAGCACATGCTCCAACTGCGCCAGCGTCGTCGCACCAAAAATCACCGACCCCATGAACGCCCGGCTCTGACACCACGCCAGCGCCATGTGCACCGGGTCCAGCCCATGCCGCGCCGCAATTTCCAGATACGCCGCGACCGCATCGAACACCCGATCCGACTTGCGCCCACCCATTTCCGGAACCAGAGACATCCGCGACCCGTCCGGCACCGCTGCGTCCTGATACTTTCCGGTTAGAAAACCCGCTGCCAGCGGCGAAAACGCCAGCAGTCCAACATCTTCAAACATGCACAGCTCGGCCAGATCGGTGTCGAACAACCGGCACAGCAGCGAGTATTCGTTCTGGATCGACGCAACCCGAGGGCCTCCGACCGCGTCCGAGGCCCGCAGCCATTGCGCCGTGCCCCATGCACTTTCATTAGACAGACCAAAAGCGCGGATATTGCCCTTGTCCACCTGCGCCTGCAGCGCCACGAGGCAGTCTTCCATCTCGGCTATGACCGCGTCACGATTCTCACCCGAGGGCGCAAAATCCCAGTTCTGCCGGAACATATAGCTGCCGCGATTGGGCCAGTGAAACTGGTACAAATCGATGCAATCGGTCTGCAACCGGCGCAGCGAACCTTCGATCGCTTCGGGGATAGTCTCTTTCGAGATCGGAGCGCCCCGGCGCGCATGCATGAACCCCGCACCCGAGTGTTTGGTGGCCAGCACATAGTCCCCCCGTCGCGCCCGGTTGGCGGCATTCCAATTGCCCAGAATCTCTTCGGTCCGGCCAACGGTTTCAGCCGAGATCGGATTGACGGGATACATTTCTGCGGCGTCCACAAAATTGATCCCAGCCGAGAGCGCCATGTCCATCTGGCGATGCGCATCGCCTTCCGAGGTCTGGGTACCAAAGGTCATCGTGCCCAGACACAGATCGGACACCATAATTTCCGTGCGGCCCAAAGGCTTCATCTTCATCTGAAATCTCCTGAATAAATACGGCCGATCAAGCCTCGGCCTTCTTTTCCCAACGCCCTGATTCTTCTGACCAATATTGCGCCGAACACCCCGCGCCGGTCAGCGCCTTCCACTGCCCACGCGCCTGCTGAACGGCGTCCGGATCATTCCCGTCGAACAGGATACACACCCGCTCCAGCGCCGTGACCTCTTCGGCCTCGACCGTTGCGCCATCCACGGCCATCACGCAAATCGCATCATTGGCGGCCTCCGGCCCGGTGGTCAGCAAAATGGGCTGCGCGGCATCGTGCGGCCCACCGGCGCGGCCATGTGGCAGGAACCCCTCTTCCGGTCCCAGCCACAGCTTTTCATCCAGCCAGTCCATCCGCGCGGGATCAACACCCCGCACGGCAATCCGCCACCCGGCCTGCCGCGCCTTGTCCAGCAGCACCGGCAAGGTGTGCTCTAGCGGCTGACGGGTCAGGTGATAGAAATAGACGGCTCCCACGGGTTAGTCTTCCGCCGTCTCGAAATTGTCCTGTACGAACCGGCTCAGCGCGCGCACGCCCCAGCCTGTGGCCCCCTTGGGGGCATAAGGCGTCTCGGACGAGACCGAGGCGACACCCGCGATATCGAGGTGAATCCAAGGCGTCTCTTCCTTGACAAAGCGCTGCAGGAACTGGGCTGCGGTGATCGAACCCGCCGCGCGACCGCCGACATTCTTCATATCGGCAATGCGCGATTTCAGCAGCTCGTCATACTTCGCACCCAAAGGCATCCGCCACGCGCCCTCATCCTCGGCCTGGGCCGATTTCAGGAACGCATCACAGAACGTGTCATTGTTCGAGAATACACCGGCATTCTCGTGCCCCAAACCAATGATGATCGCCCCAGTCAGGGTGGCCAGATCAATCATGCCCACCGGTTTGAACCGATCCTGCGCGTACCACATCACGTCACACAGAACCAAACGGCCCTCGGCATCGGTGTTGATGATCTCGACCGTATCGCCCTTCATCGACTTGACCACATCGCCCGGACGTGTGGCGTTGCCCGAGGGCATGTTCTCGACCAGCCCCACCAGACCCACGACGTTGGCCTTGGCCTTGCGCTTGGCCAGTGCCCGCATCGTGCCCGCGACAACGCCTGCGCCGCCCATATCCATGGTCATGTCTTCCATGCCGCCCGCAGGCTTCAACGAAATCCCGCCGGTATCGAAGACAACGCCCTTACCAACCAGCGCAAGCGGAGAGTCATCGGCGTCGCCGCCATTCCACTGCATCACCACAACTTTGGACGGGCTGACCGACCCTTGCCCGACACTCAGCAGTGTGCGCATTCCAAGCTCGGCCAGTTTGTCCTCTTCCAGCACCTCGACCTTCAGGCCCAGCGATTCCATCTCGGCCAGACGATCTGCGAATTCGGTGGTGGTCAGCACATTCGCAGGCTCATTGGTCAGATCGCGTGTCATGCGCACACCATCTGCCACGGCATAAAGCGGTGCAAAGGCAGCCTCGGCCTCGTCGGGTTTGCCATGGGCGATCACGATCTCTCCGGCGGGGGTCGATTCCTTGGTCTTGTGTGCATCAAAATCATAGGCGCGCAGCACCATACCCATCACCAAATCCTCGATGCGCACCTGATTGGCTGCCACCACCAGAACGGATTTGTTGCCTGCCAGTTTCATCAACTTGGCCCCGGCTTTGCGCGCCTCGTCATGGTCGGGGCGGCGCGGCAGGACAAGCACGTCCAGCGCGTCGGCCTCCATCCCTGCGGGCCACGCCAACGAGATCACATCGCCGGATTTGGCCTTGCCAAACCGCTCACTGTCCACCAGCCGCGCTACGGCACCTTTGGTCAGGCGGTTGGCCCGGCGTGCGGCGGGGCTCATCTTGCCATCGTCTGGGATGATGATCGCCACGCGCCCCTTGGCCGTGGCCATCGCATCCAGATCAACGGGTGTAAAACGGACCGGCACCAGACTGCTCATATCATTCTCCTGAAATATACGTTGCCCCAGACCTAGCCCGCGCGGTCGCAGTTGACCAGATAGCAGTTTTCCCCGGCCTGCATTTGCATTATGGTCGCGCGAAAAGAACGGCAGGCTCGGGGGAGAGAACGTGACACCAATCGGCAGGCACAGGCCGGCGCGCACAATCACATGCTCGACTGCGATTCCCCTGCACCGTGATCGGGCAGAGATGCCTGCATGATTCTTGACCGTTACTTTGCCCGCCGCTTTATCCAGAGCTTTCTGGTCATCGGCGGAATCTTTTTGACCCTGATGATCCTCATCGACCTGATCGAGCAGGTCCGCCGTTTCGACGGTGTTGGCCTGTCGTTCGCCCAACTGCTGCGGCTGACCCTGCTGAATACGCCGACCGCCATCAGCGAAATGCTGCCCCTGCTGATGATCCTCGCAACGATTGCCCTGTTCGTCGGCCTGGCGCGCAGTTCGGAACTGGTCGTGACCCGCGCCATCGGGCGCTCGGGCATCCGGGCGCTGCTGGCACCGGTCCTGCTGGCGCTGGGCATCGGGACGCTGGCGGTTGCATTGCTGAACCCGATCGCCGCCGCCACGTCTGAGGCCTACCAACGCCTGTCAGACGACTTTCGTAACGATGGCAGCTCTGCCCTTTCGATCAGCCGTGACGGGCTGTGGCTGCGTCAGGGCTCGGCCAACGGCCAATCGGTGATCCATGCGCTTGGCACCGTGAATGGCGACAGGCTGGCGCTGCGCGACGTGACAATCACGACGTTTTCGGGGGACGGCAAGCCAACCGAGCAGATTGCCGCCCGTCAGGCAGAGTTGAACAACGGGCACTGGGTGCTGCATGACGCAAAAATCTGGACGCTCGAAGACGATCGGAACCCCGAAACCAACGCTGTCAGTCATGATCTTCTGAACCTGCCCACCACGCTGACCCGCGACCGCATTCTGGACACGCTGGGACAACAGGATTCCGTATCGGTCTATGACCTGCCACAGTTGATTCGAGACCTGCGCGAGGCCGGATTTTCCACCAAGCAATACGAGGTCTGGCTGCAGGTGCAGTTGGCCCGCCCGCTGTTTCTGGTCTCGATGGTGCTGATCGGCGCGGCATTCACGATGCGCCATGTGCGCTTCGGCGGCACGGGTGTTGCAGTGCTGACAGCCGTGCTTTTGGGCTTTGGAATCTATTTCATCCGCAACTTCGCGCAGATTCTCGGCGAGAACGGGCAATTGCCAATCCTTGTCGCCGCCTGGGCACCTCCGTTCGCGGGCATATTGTTATCTCTCGGCCTGCTACTGCATGCGGAGGACGGATGATGCGCGCTGTTCTTCCTGCTTTGCTGTCGAGTGTCCTGATCCTGACGCTACCTGTTGCCACCAGTGCGCAATCCAGCGACGCGCCCCCGGCGACCAGCACTGTCGAACAAAACCAACCTGCGCTGCTGGTGGCTGACAAGATCTTTATTACCCCTGACCGGAAACTCATCGCCGAAGGCAATGTCGAGGCGTTTCAGGGCGATGTGAAGCTGACTGCGCAGAGCGTGATATATGACCGCGAAACCGGTGAGCTGACGCTGACCGGACCAATCCGTATCGATCAGGGCGGGCAGTCCACCCTGCTGGCCGATTCCGCACAACTGGATAGCGGTATCCAGAATGGCTTGCTGACCGGTGCGCGGATGGTGTTTGACCAGCAGGTGCAAATCGCCTCGGTCGAGGCCGCCCGCGCCGGAGGACGTTACACCCAGTTCAGCAAGGTGGCCGCAACCTCGTGTCACGTCTGTGCCAACGGCAAGCCACCGCTTTGGCAAATTCGCGCCCGCAAGGTGACCCATGATCAGCTTGAGCGCCAACTGTACTTCGAGGGCGCACAGTTCCGGTTGCTGGATGTCCCGGTATTCTACTTCCCCTATCTTCGACTGCCCGATCCGACGCTCGACCGCGCCACAGGCTTTCTGGTGCCATCCATTCGCACCACCTCGCAGTTGGGCACCGGGCTGCAGGTCCCTTATTTCTTCAAGCTTGGCGATCATCGGGACCTTACCGTCACGCCGTACATATCGCCCAAAACCCGCACGCTTGACCTGCGCTATCGGCAAGCGTTCAAGAACGGCCGGATCCGACTGCGTGGCGCGTATACCCGCGACGACATTCAACCCGATCAGGATCGCGGTTACTTCTTCGCGGATGGCGGGTTCAATCTGCGCAACGACTACCGCCTGACATTCGACATCAAGACCACCTCGGATGATGCCTATCTGGCCGATTACGGCCTGCCCGATTTCGACCGTCTGCGCAGCGAAATCGCGTTAGAGCGGATCAAGCGGGATACCGCCTTCAGAACCAGCTTCATCCACTATGAAACGCTGCGCGACAGTGAAGAACAGGACGAAATTCCGTCACGCGTTTTTGACATCAACTACAACAAGCGCTTTTTCCCACGGGCCATCGGCGGCGAAATCGCACTGGGCGTCATCGGTCACACGCATACCCGGACCAGCGATGCGGATATCATCGGACGCGACGTGGCCCGCGCAACGCTCGATGCCGAATGGTTACGCAGTTGGACCTTTACGACGGGCGTGCGCGCAGAGGCGCGGCTGGGCGCGGCTGTGGATGCGTTCAACATCCGCAATGACAGCAGCTTCCCCAACGACGTAACCCGCGCCACCCCGCGTGCGGCATTCACCCTGCGCTATCCCATGCTGCGCCAGGAACAAACCGGAGCGACCCAGTTTCTGGAACCGATCGCGCAGGTGGGCTGGACCCATGTCTCGGACACCGATGTGCCCAATGACGAAAGCACCTTTCAGGAGTTCGATCAGGGTAACTTGCTGTCGCTGTCACGCTTTCCGGCGGAAGATCGGCGCGAAGACGGGGTAGCGGCCGTTGTCGGCGTGAACTGGGCGCGGTTCGCGACAGGTGGATGGAAGGCCCTGGCAACCGTCGGGCAGGTCTTTCGCGCCGACGCCGACGAAGATTTCACTTTGACCTCGGGGCTGCAGGGTACAAAGTCTGACCTTCTGCTGGCCGGTCAACTCGACAATGGAAAGGGCCTGACGCTTGCGGCGCGCGGGCTTTTTAACAGCGATTTCAGCTTCACCAAGGCCGAGCTGCGCGCCGCGTGGGCGCAGGATGATACATTGCTGAGCGCAGGATATGTCTGGCTTGAACCCGATCCGGCCGAACTCAACAATGATGAAATCTCTGAACTGAGGGTTGCGGGGCGCTATCGGATCGACCAAAACTGGCTGACACGCGCAAGCGCGCGATACGATTTCGCAGAATCCGAACCGCTCCGGCTGGGTTTCGGGCTGACCTACAGTAACGAATGTGTGCAGGTTAATATGACCGTCAACAGACGCTTTACCTCGACATCAAGTATTGAGCCTTCGACCGAATTCGGCTTTACGGTAGCCCTGACAGGCTACTCTGTCGAAGGCGATGGGAAGAAGTTCAGGAAAAGATGCAGCTGATCTCAGGTTTCACCACAATCCTCCGTTCGGGCTGGCGCGCCGCCCTCTTCGCTGTTGCCGTGTTCGGTCTGACTGCGCCACAGGCCTTCAGTCAAAGCCTGTTCTCGCCCGCGATCCGGGTGAACCAGGACATCGTGACATGGTATGAGCTACAGCAGCGCCAGCAGTTTCTTGAGCTTCTGGGTGCACCAAACAGCTCTGAAGCCGAAGTGCGCGAGGCGCTAATCGAAGATCGCCTGCGTAAACAGGCGATGCGGGATGCAGGAATTCAAGTCGCACCAGAAGACATCCAGGCCGGCATTGACGACTTCGCCGCCCGCGGCAACCTCAGCAGTGATGATTTCCTTCGACTGCTCGGCGAGGCCGGCGTGTCGCGCGAAACCGTGCGTGATTTTATCGCCGATCAACTGTCGTGGCGCGACTTCGTCAGCGCGCGTTTTCTGTCACAGGCCCGCCCGTCCGACGACGAGATTGATCGTGCCCTTGGTCAGGGCGGCGGTGGCGGTCTGCAGGTGCTGCTATCCGAGATCATCATCCCCGTAACCCCCCAAACGGTGGCGCAGGCCGAAGCTCTGGCGGATGAAATCGCCAATCTCTCGGATCAGGAAAGCTTTTCTGCCGCTGCCACGCAGTATTCTGCAGCGGTCACGCGCGAAAACGGTGGACAACTCGATTGGTTGACCCTCAACGATTTGCCACCCGCCTTGCAACCGGTGATCCTGAGCCTAAGAAATGGCGACGTCACCCAGCCGCTGTCTCTCAACAACGCAATTGCGTTGTTCCAGATGCGCGGTATCCGCGAGGTCGCCACAGGTGCACCAAGCTATTCCGAGATCGACTATGCCACCTATTTTCTGGCAGGCGGCCGCAGCGCCGATACACTGGCCAACGCGGCGCGTTTACGGGAAGAAATCGACACCTGCGACGACCTTTATGGGCTTGCCAAGGATCAGCCCGCCGAGGTGCTGGACCGCGTCACCGCCAGCCCTTCCGAGATCCCGCGTGATATCGCGCTGGAGCTGGCAAAACTGGACGCGAACGAAGTGTCGACCACGCTGACCCGCAACAACGGTCAGACGCTGGTGTTCCTGATGCTGTGCAGCCGCACCCGCGATCTGGGTGAGCAGACCACCCGCACGGATGTGGCCAACGCCTTGACCCAGCAACGCCTTCAGGCCTTCGCCGACAGCCTTCTTGAACAACTCCGGGCAGACGCCGTCATTATCGAACAATGACGCCCCCCATCGCGCTCAGCTGCGGGGAACCCGCCGGTATCGGCCCCGAGATTGCCGCCAAAGCCTGGGATTCGCTGCGCGGCGATTGTCCTTTCATCTATATTGGTGATGCACAGCACCTGCCCGCAGGTACGCCGGTCCGGCAGATCAGCGACACTGCTCAGGCGCATGGCATCAGCGCTTCGGCTCTGCCGGTATTGCAACTGGACTTTCCCGCGCCAAACCGGCCCGGCCATCCCGATCCTGCGAACGCGTCCTCTGTAATCGCAGCGATTGATCGTGGCCTGGATTTGATCCGGACTGGCCATGCCTCAGCGCTTTGCACCGCTCCGATCAACAAAAAGGCTTTGATCGACGGGGCAGGTTTTGCCTATCCCGGTCATACCGAGTTTCTTGCGGCACGCGCCGGCAGCAAACGCGCTGTCATGATGCTGGCCAGCGCGCAGCTGCGCGTCGTTCCCACCACGATCCATATGCCCCTGTCGGATGTCCCCGCTGCGCTGACGCCCGACCTGCTGCGCGAGACAATACAAATCACAGGCAACAGCCTGCGCACCCAATTTGGCATCACCCACCCAAAAATTGCCGTCGCCGGCCTGAACCCGCACGCTGGCGAAGGCGGCAAAATGGGCATGGAAGAGATCGACTGGATCGCCCCCCTTCTGAACGATCTCAGTACCGATTGGGTGACGATCACCGGTCCACACCCAGCCGATACCCTGTTTCACGCCGCAGCGCGCGCGCTATGATGCCGCCGTTTGTATGTATCATGATCAGGCGCTGATCCCGATCAAGACGCTGGATTTCGACAAAGGCGTGAACGTGACGCTGGGCTTGCCCTTCATCCGAACTTCGCCGGATCACGGCACCGCGCTGGACATCGCAGGCAAGGGCATCGCCACTCCCACAAGCCTGATCGAGGCGCTGCGGCTCGCACAGACGGTGGCCCGATCCCGCTAATGCTTCATCTGGCCAAAAATATCCCCGCCGGAGGCAAAAAAATCTGGCCCTCCGACACCACCCCGCGCAACGGTAAGACATGAGCGCCATCGACACCCTACCCCCGCTGCGCGAGGTCATCGCCACCCATCAGCTCTCGGCCCGCAAATCGCTGGGCCAGAACTTTCTGCTGGACCTCAACCTGACCGCCAAAATCGCGCGCCAGGCCGGAGACCTCAGCCAATGCGACGTCCTGGAAATCGGCCCCGGCCCGGGTGGTCTGACCCGAGGGCTCTTGTCCGAAGGCGCTCGCAAGGTGGTCGCGGTGGAAAAAGACGCCCGCTGTATTGCTGCCCTGAACGATATCGCTGCCGCCTATCCCGGTCAGCTTGAGGTCATCAACGGCGATGCGCTGGAAATTGATCCGCTGGCGCATCTGACCCCGCCCATCCGTGTGGCCGCCAACCTGCCCTACAATGTCGGGACCGAGCTTCTGGTGCGTTGGCTTACCCCACCGGAATGGCCGCCCTTCTGGCAAAGCCTGACGCTTATGTTCCAACGCGAAGTGGCCGAACGTATCGTGGCCCAGCCCGGCAGCAAGGCCTATGGCCGCCTCGCCATCCTCGCCCAATGGCGGGCCGAGGCGCGCATCGCCATGTCCCTGCCTCCCGGGGCCTTCACACCACCGCCCAAAGTCTCGAGCGCCGTCGTCCACCTGACTGCCCTGCCCGAACCGCGCTATGCAGCCGATGCCGCAACGCTGTCCCGTGTGGTTGCCGCCGCCTTCAACCAGCGCCGCAAGATGCTGCGCGCGTCGCTCAGGGGCGTTGCGCCAGATATCGAGGATCGCCTTCTATCGGCTGGCATCCAGCCCACCGAACGCGCCGAACAAGTTCCGCTCGAGGCGTTCTGCGCACTGGCACGCGCGGTTCAAAAATCCTGATAAGAAAAAAGCCCCGGGTCGAAACCTCGGGGCTTTGTATCTTCTATGTCTGGGCTTACTCAGCCGCTTCGGGTGCATCGCCGTCCGTCTTGGGCGCGGCCTCTTCCACTGGCGCGGGTTTCGGCTTGCGCGCACGGGGCTTGCGTGCGGGCTTTTCCTTCTTCTCCGGCGCCTCTGCGCCTTTGTTCTCGGGCGTTTCGACCAACCCGCTTTCGGGGGTGGCCTCCGGCGCGCCAAAATCCATTACATCAGGCTGCGGGGCCTCGGCCGGGTCAGCCTGACGGGCCGCTTCGCGTTCCTGACGCTCGGCGCGCTCACGGTCGCGTTCAGCCTGGCGTTCGCGGTTCTGGCGCTCCTGCTCCTCGCGGCGGGCCTCCATC
The DNA here is from genome assembly GCF_056535465.1 of Ruegeria sp. G7. Taxonomy (NCBI): domain Bacteria; kingdom Pseudomonadati; phylum Pseudomonadota; class Alphaproteobacteria; order Rhodobacterales; family Roseobacteraceae; genus Ruegeria; species Ruegeria sp. G7. Next base: position 3,194,711 of record NZ_JBQFIL010000001.1, read on the forward strand.
TCGCGCTGAGCTTCACCCAGCAAACGCAGGTAATGCTCGGCATGCTGCTGAAAATTCTCGGCAGCCACGCGGTCATTCGACAGCTGAGCATCGCGCGCCAACTGGTTATACTTATCAATGATCTGCTGCGGCGTGCCACGCACCTTGCCCTCGGGACCCGAGCTGTCAAAAACTCGGTTAACGACGTTGCCGCCAGAAGGACGATTGCGGTTGTTCTTGGCCCGCGAACGGGATTTGGAAGATCTCATCTTACTTTACGTCAGCCTTATCAATTCACTGTCGATCAACCCGTATCTAACGCTGCTCAGTGGCTTTGTGCCGTTACGCGTCATCGACTTTTTGGGCTTGGCGTCAGGGGTGCGCTGAAACAGCGTCAACCTCGCAGACTAGTCTTGAGTAAACACGTCCTGCGCGTCCAGACAAGAGCTTTGTCTGATATTTCGCAGCTTTTTTACATCAATCGGCGCATTTCAGCCTCAGGCAGGCTTTTACTGCGGCATTCTGGCGCCCACAACGCGGTCCCGCCCATCCAGATCCGGGATCAACCGTGTCTCTACCAATCCTGCCGCATCAAACAAAGCAGCAACATACGCCCCCTGCGTTGGCCCGATTTCGACCAGCAACCGCCCGCCCGGCATAAGGAAATCCGGAGCCGCAGCGGCGATCCTGCGATACGCACCCAGCCCATCACCTTCATCAGTCAGGGCCATGCGCGGCTCGTGCTCGCGCACTTCGGGCGACAAATCCTGCATCTCTTCGGCCGAGATATAGGGCGGATTGGAAACAATCAGATCAAATTTACCATCAATGTTCTCAAACCAATCTGATTGGAGAATCTCGGCGCGCGCCTGCACTTGATGCTGCACCGCGTTAGCGCTGGCCTGCAGGCAGGCAGATTCACTCAAATCCACCCCAAGTCCCGAGGCGCTGGCACGCTCAGCCAGCAGCGTGATCAGGATGCAGCCCGAGCCAACGCCCAGATCCAGCACATGGTCGAATGGCTCGCTCAGCGCGGCCTCTATCAAAGCTTCGGTCTCAGGGCGCGGGTCCAGCACGTCGCGACTGACGCGGAACCGGCGACCATAGAATTCACGCTCGCCCAGCAGATGCGACACCGGCACCCGAATGGCACGCAGCGAGATCAGCTGATCATAACGTTCCGCGATATCAACGGGCAGTTCTTCGGGCGCAATCAGCGTGACCCGGCTGGCTTCGATTCGCGCCGCATGAGCCAGTAAAACCCGCGCATCCCGTGCCGGGTCAGGTACACCTGCCGCCCGCAATCGGGCGGTGGCCGCGACCATGGCCTGTGCTGCTGTCAGTGCCGCGATCATTGCGCCATCTCCGCCAGCAGCCGCGCCTGATCATCGGCGGTCAGCGCGTCGATCACCTCATCCAGATCGCCCTGCATCACCTGATCCAGCTTATACAGCGTCAGATTGATGCGGTGGTCCGTCATCCGCCCTTGCGGGAAGTTATAGGTCCTGATCCGTTCCGACCGATCGCCCGAGCCCACTTGGCTGGCCCGGTCCGCAGACCGCTCACTGTCGATCCGCTGCCGTTCCAGATCGTACAGACGGGTCTTCAGCACCTGCATCGCAATCTCACGGTTGCGATGTTGCGATTTCTCGGAACTGGTCACCACGATCCCGCTGGGCAGGTGCGTGATCCGCACCGCCGAGTCCGTGGTGTTCACATGCTGCCCGCCCGCGCCCGAGCTGCGCATCGTATCGATGCGAATGTCATTGGCGTCGATCTGGATATCCACATCTTCGGCCTCGGGCAGCACCGCCACCGTCGCCGCTGAAGTATGAATCCGCCCGCCGCTTTCGGTCTCAGGCACCCGCTGCACCCTGTGGACACCTGACTCGTATTTCATCCGTGCAAAAACGTTGTCACCCTTGATATGGGCCACGACCTCTTTGACCCCGCCCAGGTCGGATGCCTGCTCCTCGATGATCTCAAACCGCCAGCCCCGCGCCTCAGCGTATCGCTGATACATCCGCAGCAGATCTCCGGCGAACAGCGCGGCCTCATCGCCACCTGTACCGGGCCGGATTTCCAGCATCGCCGGGCGCGCATCCGCAGCATCCTTGGGCAACAGCGCCAGTTGCAGGGCGTGTTCGGCCTCGGGGATGCGGGCCTGCAAGTCGGGGATTTCCTCTTCGGCCAGCTCTTTCATGTCCGGATCGGACAGCATCGCATTGGCCTCGGCGAGATCGGCCACCAATTGACGCCAGCCCATGATCTGATCGACCACGGGTTTGAGGTCAGAGTATTCCTTGGCCAAAGCCGCAATATCCCCGCCCGAAGCCCCATCGGCCATGGCCGCTTCGAGGTACTGGAATCGCTGTGTGATCTGTTCAAGGCGTTCTTCGGGGATCATCCGCGCGGTGTCTCTCATCCGGGGGCGTTGGTCAAGGCCCTGCCTTGTGCTAGGTTTGGCGTATGAAACGTCTAATCCTGGTCCTCACCCTCTGTTCGACACCAGCGCTGGCGGACTACGTCGGCCCGGATGGTAAAGTCCGCGACTGCTATTGCACCGACACATCAGGGTCACGCATCGAGTTGGGAGAGTTGATCTGCCTGCAGGTCGACGGTCGCATGTTCACCGCTCAATGCCAGATGTCGCTGAACGTCCCCATGTGGCGCGAGGTGCAGGAGGGGTGCCTGTCCTCAGGACTGCAGCAGAGCAAGCCAAGCGGTGACCCGGTCCCGATTGACGCCGAAATCCTTCCGGCCAAATCTTAGGCGCGCATAGATCCGCAACGTGTCGCCATCCTGTTGAACGGTGGTGTAGTCGGGAAATCCGAACACCTTGGTGCGGGTGATATAGGTGATCATCCCTTCATCGACCGCACCGGCCAGAACTCGGGTGCGCGGGGTCGCGCGGGCAATGGCATCCAGACGCGCCAACCCGTCCGGACCGGTCTCGACGACCCGAACGACACCGCCATTCAGATCACGGTCCGCGCCCTCGGGCGCAATATGCCAATGGGCAGGGTCTGACGGGGCCAGACGGATATACGCCCCCACCGCCACGCCCACCGCGATCACCAGCCAAAGCATCATCTTCATCAGCCTATTCAACCCCTCTTAGCCCAACCTACCCGCTTCGATGGTGGCCCTGCACCCCTATCGCGACGTCACGCCGGGTAGGATGCATAGCATCTCGAACAACAGATTTGCAGCAGTCAACGCTGTATTGCCCGACGGATCATAGGGTGGAGAGACCTCGACCAGATCGCAGCCCACCACTTTCAGACCCTGAAATGCGTGGATCAGTTGCAGTGCTTGTGGGGTGGTCAGGCCTGCAATCTCGGGCGTTCCGGTTCCCGGCGCATAGGCCGGATCAAGGCTGTCGATGTCATAGGTGATATAGACCGGGTGATCGTCCACCATCTTGCGAATACGTGTTCCGATTTCGGTCAGGTTCTGCTGCCATAACGCCCAAGCCGGAAATTGCTGAAACCCCCAGCCCTGCGCCTCGGCAAAGTCCCTGGCGGCATAGCCCGAGCCGCGGATACCGATCTGGAAGGTCTTGTCAGGGACGATCAGCCCCTCTTCGTAGGCGCGACGCACGACGGTGCCGTGGGTTTCCTTCTCGCCGAACATCTCGTCATTCACGTCCGCATGGGCATCCACATGCACCAAGGCCACCGGTCCGTGTTTCTCTGCCATCGCCCGCAGGATCGGCAAGGTGATCGAATGATCCCCGCCCATCGCCACCGGGATCACGCCCTGCGCCAGAATGCCATCATAGCTGTCCTTGATGATGTTCAGACTGTCGCCCAGTGAGAACGTGTTGATCGCCAGATCCCCGATATCGGCGATCTGCAGATTGTCGAACGGAGCCGCACCATTCGCCATGTTATAAGGCCGGATCATCGCGCTTTCGCTGCGGATTTGCTTGGGCCCGAACCGCGTGCCCGACCGCCATGAGGTCCCGATATCCATCGGAATGCCCAACACCGCCACATCCAGACCGTGTAGCGAGGAGGCCTGCGGCAGACGCATGAACGTATTCGGCCCTGAAAACCGCGCCAGATCGTTGCCGCCGATGGGTTGGTTGAATTCGGTCATATGCTCACTCCGATCCGGTCCTCCACCCAGCACATACCGGAGTTATGCCTAACCAAAGGTTAAGGCTTCACCAGCTTGTTCCAACCCAACAGGCAAATGATCTGCGTCGCCACATGGGCCCCCGCGATCGCCGTCGCGCCCGAAGTGTCGTAGGGCGGAGAAACCTCGACCACGTCGCCGCCCTTGATATTGATCCCGGCAATGTCGCGCAGGATGATCTGCGCCTGAATGGAACTCAGCCCACCCCAGACCGGCGTCCCGGTGCCGGGGGCAAAGGCGGGGTCCAGACCGTCAATGTCAAAACTCAGGTACACAGGGCTGTCGCCGAGGATGCCCTTGATCTTCTGGGCCACGGCGGCAGGGCCGGATTCATACACCTCACGTGCGTCGATGATGTTGACGCCCAGCGTATCTTCGTTGGTGGTGCGTATCCCGACCTGCACGGATCGTTTCGGGTCCACGATCCCCGATTTCACCGCCTTGTAGAACATCGTCCCGTGATCCACGCGGGACATATCGTCATCAGCCCACGTATCCGTATGCGCATCGAATTGCAGCAACGACATCGGCCCGTATTTCTCGGCATAAGCCTTGAGGATCGGGAAGCTGATATAGTGATCCCCTCCCAGCGCGACCGAGGCGACATTGGCCTTCAGAATGGTGCGGATGTGATCGGTCAACGTGTCGGGAAAGGCCGGGATATTGGCATAGTCATAAGCCAGATCGCCATAGTCGACCACTGCCAGCTCATTCAGCGCCTTGAACGGCCAACCGTAGGGTTCATCGGGTGATTGCAGCGCGCTGGCCTCGCGGATCGCGCGGGGGCCAAGACGGGTACCGGGGCGGTTGGTCACCGCCTGATCGAACGGAATACCGGTTACCGCGATATCTGCGCCCGTCAAGTCCTTGGTATAAAGGCGCCGCAGGAACGACATTGCGCCGCCAAAGGTGTTTTCATACGAGACACCCTTCAACTCGGGGTTGGTGAACGCCTCGTCGACGTAGTTCTTTGAATCTTCCAGTGCCATGTCTTTTCCTTATCAGCCCAGGGGCTGCGCCTTTTCGACGATCCGCGCAAAGAAGGAGGCGCCAACCGGCGCGACATCGTCATTGAAGTTGTATTTCGGATGGTGCAGCCCCGCGCCCTCACCCTGCCCCATGAACAGATACGCACCGGGGCGGGCCTGCAGCATGTACGAGAAATCCTCGGCCCCCATATCGCGGCCCATATCATCAACCACACGCTCTGCGCCGGACACGTCGCGCGCGACATCCGCCGCGAACGCCGCCTTCTCGGCGTCGTTGATCGTGGCCGGATAGCCCACCTGATAGTCCAGCCGCGCCTCAACCCCGTAAGAGGCCGCCTGCCCTGCCACGATCTGCTCCATCCGCTCCATCACCATCTTCTGCACCGCCGGATCAAAGGTGCGGACCGTACCGTTCAGATAAGCAGTATCCGGGATCACGTTGTTCACGGTCCCGGCATGGATCTGCGTGACCGAGACCACCAGATCCTCGACCGCATAGTGGTTGCGACTGACAATCGTCTGGATCGCCTGCGCAATCCCGCAGGCCGCCATCACCGGGTCTTTGGTCTGATGCGGCATGGCCCCATGGCCGCCAACCCCCTGAATATGAATCTCGAACGTATCCACCGCCGCCATGATCGGCCCGGGCGTTGTGTAAAACGCGCCCTCGGGGTTCCCGGGGTCGTTGTGGATGCCATAGACCTGAGAGATATCGAACCGCTCCATGATCCCTTCCTCGACCATCACACCCGCACCGCCGCCCTCTTCCTCGGCAGGTTGGAAGATCAGCGCCACGCGGCCCGCGAAATTCCGTGTCTCGGCCAGATAGCGCGCAGCCCCCAGCAGCATCGTGGTATGGCCGTCATGGCCGCAGGCGTGCATCTTGCCGGGGTTGGTTGAGGCATAAGGCACCCCCGTCTCCTCGGTGATCGGCAGCGCGTCCATATCCGCGCGCAGGCCGATGGTTGGGCCGTCCGCCTGCCCGTTGATGATCGCCACCATGCCCGTCTTGGCGATACCTTCGTGCAGTTCATCCACCCCGAATTCGCGCAAACGTTCGGCCACAAAGGCAGCGGTCTCATAGCATTCGAACTCCAGCTCGGGGATCGTATGCAGGTGCTGGCGCCATGCGGCCATATCGGCGGCGTAATCGGCAATTCGGTTGACGACGGGCATCTGGGGTGGACTCCTGATCGGGACTGCGGGATGGATGCATCTGACACCGGAACGAAAGGGTTCGCAATGGCCGAAAATCCTCTGATCCACGACACCGACGCGGGTATTGAACGTCTGCTGGAAATCATGCGCCGCCTGCGCGACCCGCAAACCGGCTGCCCGTGGGACATCGAACAGGATTTCGCCACCATCGCCCCCTATACGATCGAGGAAGCCTACGAAGTCGCCGACGCCATCGAACGCGAGGCCTATGACGAGTTAAAGGGCGAGCTCGGCGACCTGCTGTTCCAATCGGTCTTCCACGCGCAAATGGCTGAAGAATATGGGCATTTCACGTTCCAAGACGTGGTCCGCACCATGTCCGACAAGATGGTCGCCCGTCACCCGCACGTATTCGGTGACGAATCCCGTGACAAGTCGGCCGAACAGCAGACACTGGACTGGGAAACGATCAAAGCCGCCGAACGCGCGGGCAAGGAACAGAAAGGCGCGCTGGACGGAGTAGCAGCCAACCTGCCCGCCCTGCTGCGCGCCCATAAACTGCAAAAACGCGCCGCACGCGTGGGGTTTGACTGGCCCGACGCCAGCCATGTGCTCGCCAAGATCACCGAGGAAGCCGCCGAACTGGAAGAGGCGCGAAACGCCAAGGATGCTGACGCGCTTGAGGACGAATTCGGCGATCTGCTGTTTGTGATGGTCAACCTCGGTCGCCATCTGGGGATCGAACCCGAGGCCGCCCTGCGCCGCACCAACGCCAAGTTCACCCGCCGCTTTGAGAAGGTCGAAGCCCGGCTGGCAGAACGCGGCAAAACGCCCAGCCAAAGCGATCTGGCCGAGATGGATGCACTTTGGGATGAGGTGAAGCTTGAGGAGCACCGCGCCAATGGCAAACTCCCGCCGGTGGACGCCTCCGCTGACGTGTAATTCAACTAGACAAGTCGCGCAGCACTTGCGAGTGTCCGGCCCTCACACCCCCTCCGGGAGACCCCCAATGCCCCGCAAGATCATCATCGACACCGACCCCGGTCAGGACGACGCCGTCGCTATTCTGCTGGCCCTTGCCAGCCCCGAAGAGATCGAGGTGTTGGGCATCACCGCCGTCGCCGGAAACGTACCGCTGGAACTGACGGCCAAAAATGCCCGCATCGTCTGCGAACTGGCAGGCCACACGGATATTCCCGTCTATGCCGGATGCGACCGCCCCCTGAACCGTCCCCTTGTCACGGCCGAGCATGTGCATGGCAAAACCGGGCTCGACGGCCCCGTTTTGCCCGATCCGCAGATGAAACTGGCCGAAGGTCATGCAGTTGATTTCATCATCGACACACTGCGGTCGCATGAAGCCGGCACAGTGACCCTCTGCCCGCTGGGGCCGCTGACAAATATCGCTACAGCGTTCCAAAAGGCGCCCGATATCATCGAACGGGTGCGGGAGATCGTGCTCATGGGCGGGGCCTATTTCGAGGTCGGAAACATCACTCCGGCAGCGGAATTCAACATCTATGTCGACCCCGAAGCCGCTGATATTGTGTTCAAATCCGGCGCTCCCATCGTGGTAATGCCACTGGACGTCACCCATGACGCGCTGGTCACGCCGCACCGCAACGATGCCTTCCGCGCGCTGGACAGCAAGGTGGGCCATGCGGTTGCCGAGATGACCGACTTCTTTGAACGGTTCGACAAAGAGAAATACGGCTCTGAAGGGGCTCCCTTGCACGATCCCTGCGTCACCGCCTATCTGATCCAGCCGGACCTGTTCTCGGGCCGTCACATCAATGTCGAGATCGAAACCCAGTCCGAACTGACGCTGGGCATGACCGTCGCCGACTGGTGGCGGGTCACGGACCGCGCCCCCAATGCCATGTTCATGGGCGACGTCGACGCTCAGGGTTTCTTTGACCTGCTCACAGAAAGGCTGGCCCGCCTATGACCGCCGCTCTCCGCCTTGCGCGCCCGGACGATCTGGACCGCCTGATGGCGCTGGTTGCGGCGTTTCATTCCGAATCCGGCATCGCTCAGGATGACGAGAAACGCCGCAACGCGCTCACCCCATTGCTGGACGGCATACCGCATGGGTGCGTGTATCTGATTGGGCCGGGCCGCGCGCCGCTGGGTTATGTCATCCTGACATTCGGCTGGTCGGTCGAGTTCGGCGGCATGGACGCCTTCGTCGACGAAATCTACATCCGCCCCGCAGTCCGGGGCCGCGGCATCGCATCCGAAGTGCTGCAGGACCTGCCAAAGGCGCTGGCCGAGGCCGGGCTGACTGCCCTGCATCTGGAAGTCGACCGCAGCAACGAGACCGCGCAGAAACTCTATCTGCGCTCAGGCTTCAGACCGCGAGACCGTTATATGCTGATGAGCAAAGCGCTTTAACGCGACTCGCCCCGGAAAATGACGCCCGGATGAGGCATGTCCTTCACCGGATCGTTTTGCGAGACCTCCATCCCAGAGATCGGATAGGTCCCAGGTTCCGAGCACGCGGCCAGAACAGTGGTGCAAAGCACTGAAACAACAAGAAAAACTTTCGAAGCAGACATGATGTCCCCCTTTCTGCAATGCAGGCAGATTAAGGGGGTTTACGTTACGGCAATAGGAACAAGTTCACACATAACGATTTTTATGTCGTCTTTTCGCGCAACTCAAAGGCAGTTCTTTTTGAAGGTCCGCTCCATCGTCTTGAACTGCCTCTGCACGCGTTTGGGCTCCGGTAACGCCTTCAACTGATCCGTCACATTCTCGCCCGTGTACCAGGATTGGAACAGCAGCGCCTTGATATCGTCATCCAGAACCGTGTCCGCGACGTTATAGGTGCACAGGCATTCTTCCATCGTGATCTGCCCTGTTGGATCGGTTTCGATCATCTTCTGACAGACAGCGGACGGCGGATGATCCGCTAATGCGACCTGGGGCAATATGAACAGCACAGCAGCGCTAGTGACGAGTTTGACTTTAACCATGATGCTTCCCTTCCCCTGCGCCACACCGTGCCCCGTTCCAGCCAGCTTAGTCCGTTCGAGGCCAGGACAAAGCAAAAAAATAGCCCCGGCTGTTAAGCCGGGGCCATATCAGTCCTGAACCAAGAGCGGTGTTCAGCGCTTCAGGATCGATGCGCCCGCGTATTCTGCGACCTCGCCGAGCGATTCCTCGATGCGGATCAGCTGATTGTATTTGGCCAACCGGTCCGAGCGCGCCAGCGAGCCGGTTTTGATCTGACCACAGTTCGTCGCCACCGCCAGATCGGCAATCGTGGCGTCCTCGGTCTCGCCCGAGCGGTGAGACATCACGTTGGTATAGCGCGCCCGATGAGCCATATCGACGGCGCGCAGGGTTTCAGTCAGCGACCCGATCTGGTTCACCTTGACCAACATCGAGTTCGCGCAGCCGCGCTCGATCCCCTCGGCCAGACGCGCGGGGTTGGTCACGAACAGATCGTCGCCCACCAGTTGCACCTTGTCGCCCAGCAGATCGGTCAGCGCTTTCCAGCCGTCCCAGTCATCCTCGGACATGCCGTCTTCGATCGAGATGATCGGGTAATCTGCAACCAATGCCGCCAGATAGGCCGCATTTTCCTCTGAAGTCAGGGTCGTGCCCTCGCCCGCGAAGACGTATTTGCCATCTTTGTAATACTCGGTCGCCGCGCAATCCAAGGCGAGGTGGATTTCCTCGCCCGGTTTGTAACCCGCCTTTTCAATGGACTTTAGGATGAAATCCAGCGCCTCACGGGTGCTGGCGATATTAGGTGCAAAGCCGCCCTCATCGCCCACACCGGTGGCAAGACCCGCCGCCGACAGCTCTTTCTTCAGCGTGTGAAACACCTCGGATCCCATGCGCACCGCCTCGCGGATATTGCTGGCCGAGGTCGGCATGATCATGAATTCCTGAATGTCGATCGGGTTGTCGGCGTGTTCGCCGCCATTGATGATGTTCATCATCGGAACAGGCAGCACACGGGCAGAAGTGCCGCCGACATAGCGATACAAAGGTTGCGTGGTGAAATCCGCCGCCGCCTTCGCGGTGGCCAGCGAGACACCCAGAATCGCGTTTGCGCCCAGACGGCCCTTGTTCTCGGTCCCGTCCAGTTCGATCATCGCCTGATCAATCGCCACCTGCTCGGTCGCGTCGAAGCCCACCAGTTCCTCGGCGATCTCTCCGTTGACGGCGGCGACTGCCTCCAGCACGCCTTTGCCCATATAGCGGGATTTATCGCCGTCGCGCTTTTCTACCGCCTCGTAGGCACCGGTCGACGCACCCGAAGGCACGGCGGCGCGGCCCATGGTGCCGTCTTCCAGAATCACGTCCACCTCGACTGTCGGGTTCCCCCGGCTGTCCAGAATTTCGCGTGCGTGGATGTCGATGATCGTGCTCATGAGGCGCGTCCCTGTGGCTGCATTCAGTTGATCGCGTCATAGCAGCAACCAGCGAAAAGTAAACCAGGCCCGTTATCGCTAACATGGATAACTTGCGCGTTTGACCCCAATCTTCCCACAGTTTTTACGCGCAAGGATCAGGCGACGGCCATCTGCCGCACCAACCGGCGCTCGCGGACAAAGGTATACAGCCCCGATCCAATGATCAGTGTTGCCCCTGCCAAGGTCATCAGATCTGGGCGTTCATTGAACATCAGCATGCCCGCAATCATCGAAAACACCAGACGCGTGTAACGAAACGGCATCATGGCAGATGCCTCACCCACGCGCATCGCCGCGACGATGCCATAATATCCCAGCATGCTGAAAACCACTGCGGCCAGATAGGGCCCGACCTGGGTGCTCTGCACCGGAATCAACGGCTGGCCGGTGGAAATCATCAGAATGGCTCCGGCGAGGATCGCGGCGATGTAAGCCTGCATCGCAACCACGCTGGAGGCCACGCGCGCATCCAGTTTGCGCGTGATCAAGTCGCGCGCGGCAATCAGAAAGACCGTGGCGACGACAAGCAGGGTTTCAGGTTGAAAACCCTCAAGGCCCGGTCGGATGATCATGAGCACACCCAAAAAACCAACGCCAATCGCGCTCCAGCGACGCCAGCCCACGTTTTCACCCAGAAACAATGCAGCTCCCATGGTCACAGCCAGCGGCAGTGCCTGAAACACCGCAGCCACAGTGGACAGGTCAATCAAAGACAGCGCAGTCACGAACAACACGGCACCCAGCCCCTCGGACGCGGCGCGTGCCAGCGGTAAGGGGCCCCACGCGGCAGGTTCAAAGATGCGTTTGCGCGTCACCACGGACAAAAGAGCAAAGGCGAGACCGCAGACAATGCCCAGCGCAATCAGAATCTGTCCCGTCGGCACTGTGGCCGACAAGTGCTTGATGAACATATCCTCAATCGCAAAAGCCGCCATCGATCCGACAAGCAGCAGGATGCCGTTTACATTATTCATCGGTGCTTCCGTTGGGTTGGGCCGCATTCCGGCTGGCCTGCAACCAGCAAAGCCGTAACAGGCGCGACGCCGCAAGTCTTATTGCGACCTCTTTGATGAATTCCCGTGCGCGCAGCGATCGCGTTTCGTGATAGGTCAGTCCTTGTCGAGCGGTACGCCGTACAGCTCAAGCCGGTGGCCTTTCAGCCTGTAGCCGAGTTTGGCGGCAATCTTTTCCTGCAACGCCTCAATCTCGGGATCGACAAACTCGATCACCTCGCCCGACTGCATGTCGATCAGATGATCATGGTGATCGCGCTCGGCATCCTCGTAGCGGGCCCGACCATCGCCGAATTCCAAGCGCTCCAGAATACCCGCCTCTTCGAACAGCTTCACTGTGCGATAGACCGTGGCAATCGAAATACCGGAATCCTCGGCCGAGGCACGGGCATAGAGTTCTTCCACATCCGGGTGATCGGCGCTTTGCTGCAAGACCTGAGCGATGATCCGGCGTTGACCGGTCATCCGCAGGCCCTTGGCCTCGCAACGGGCGATAATGGTGTCGGACATGGTGACCCCCGGAACTCTTCGGATTTCCCTCTTAATATGTCTGCGCGCGCGGCGCCACCGACGATTTTGCCTCAGGCCGCACGGCGTAGGTCTGCCCAGACCGGCAGGTGATCCGAGGCGATATGCGCAGGTCGCGTGTCATGCACCCCGTGCAACGTCGCCTCAAGCCCTTGCCCCAGCGCGATTCTGTCCAAAGCACCAAGGGGCTGAGCGGCGGGAAAGCTTGGCACAGGTGGCAGGAACCGCATGTCGGGGGCCAGATGATCCAGCACCGGCTGGCGCGACCATTCATTAAAATCCCCGGCCCAGACAGTGGGCATCTGGTCGAGATCAGAATCACAGCGCCGGATATGCGTGATCTGCTGACGACGCGACGCAGACAGCAGCCCCAGATGCATCCCCAGCACGCGCAACGGGCCGATCTGAGTATCAAACTCGACTCGCACAGCCCCCCGAGGTTCAAACCCGGGCAAATCGTGATGCCCCGTCTGCCGGACCGAGATATGATCGCCGCGCCAAATCACGGCGTTGCCGTGCCAGCCCAAACTGCCCGCCCCGCCCAGATCGACGATTTGCCAACCGGCCTCATCCAGCATGAAATGCGGCAGCGCGGCAGGTCGCGGCGGCAGACGTTTGTCCGCCTCCTGCAGCACAACGATATCGGCTTGCATACTGTCGATGACCTGCATGATCCGCTGCGGTTGCCGACGGAAATCAAGCCCCACGCATTTCTGGATGTTATAGCTGGCAAGGCGCAGGGTACTGGGCATGTTCATCACGACCCGAACCTACACAACTGGGGCAAAGCTGTCATACAGGAAAATGCGCTGGTGACAGAATTGGCACACGGCTCGCACAACCATCGGTTTTGACTTGGCTGTCGAATACAACTCACCTAGCCTCCAATCACGACCCATTGAAACAGCTTGACCAAAAAGCGACCAATTCCGGAACTTATTGATGAAGAAGACTTATCGCACCCTTGCGGCCCTGTGTGCGGGTACGCTGATGATCGCAGCATGCGGCACCCCAGATCAGAGCGACAGAAGAATAGTAACAGTCCCCTACTCGGGCCATTACAACAATATCTCCGGAAAGCTTTCAGACGGCACACCGTTCGAAGGCGTCGCTTGGTTCAGCAGAAGCTCGACCAGAGGCGAGTTCTGCCTACAAGCGGATGATTTTGTCTGCTCTGGCGAGTTTTCGGCAGGACCATCGCGACGCATATCGGGTGATTTCGTCTGCTCGAACATGGTGACGGGCACATACCGGACCGAGAGAATTCAGAAAGGGTATTTCCTTGTCCCCATCGAAGCGCAAGGAGAGCTTTCGGACGGTCGAACCAGCATCGCCACATTCGCACCGCTAGAACAAGGCCGCGGCCAGACAACCTGCTATCGGTAGGGTTCGCCGTGTCGGCGCGGACAGCGCGCCGCCGGCTCGCCCGGCTTAGGCTGTCTTGACAGCCCGGCCGGGCAGGATCACGTCCCGCAGAACGTCGCCTGAACAACTTCGCTTTCAGCCGGAGGTCGCATCAGATCGACGGCATCCGGCTGATCCTCAAAAGGCCGGGACAGCACGACGCTCAGGCGCTGAAACGGGGTGTAATCCCCCCGCACCGCCGCTTCGATCATCTGCTCAACCCGATGATTTCGCGGAATAAACGCCGGGTTGGCCGCCGCCATCACCTGCGCCGGATCCTCTTCGCGCTGCACCCGCGCCCGCCAGCCTTCGGCCCATTGATCATACGCCGCCGGATCGGTGAACTGATCGCGCGCGCCCTGATCGCCCAGCGCCCAGAAGGTGTTGGTAAAGTCAGCAGCGTTTTGCGCCATCCGCGTCAACAGGTCCGAGATCATCTCAAGATCTCCATCCTCTGCCTGCACCAATCCGATCTTGGCCCGGAATCGCCGCAGCCACTCTGCCTGCATCAGATCCGGCATGGCGTGCACAATCTCGGTCGCCTCTTCAACGGCTGCCTCTTTGTCCTCATATTGCTGGATCAGCGCAGTCGCCAGCTGCGCCAGATTCCACACCGCAATGTCGGGTTGGTTGGCATAGGCATAGCGCCCCATCCGATCAATCGAGCTGTAGACCGTATTGGGGTGGTAACTGTCCATGAACGCACAAGGCCCATAATCAATCGTCTCCCCCGCGATTGAGCAATTGTCGGTATTCATCACCCCGTGAATGAACCCCACGCTCATCCATTGCGCAATCAGTCGGGCCTGCGCATCGCGCACGGCGCGCAACAGCCCCATAGGTCCCTCGGCATCGGGATAATGCCGCTGGATCGCATAATCCGTTAACCGCTTGAGGTTGTCTAATTGCCCGCGTGCTGCAAAAACCTGAAACGAGCCAACCCGCAGGTGGCTCTGTGCCACGCGCGTCAGCACGGCACCGGGCATCGGCCCCTCGCGCAACACACGCTCTCCGGTCTCGACCGCGGCAAGCGCCCGCGTGGTCGGAATACCCAGCGCGTGCATCGCCTCGGACACGATATATTCCCGCAACACCGGACCCAACCAGGCCCGGCCGTCGCCCCGCCGCGAAAACGGCGTCGGCCCCGAGCCTTTCAACTGAATGTCACGGCGAACACCATCCTCACCTACAGTTTCGCCCAAAAGCACGGCCCGGCCATCCCCCAACTGAGGATTGTAGGTCCCAAACTGATGCCCGGAATACAGCTGCGCCAACGGCTGCGCCCCCTCGGGCACCGCGTTGCCCGCAAAGGTCTCTGCCATCTCTTCAACCTCGCCCGGAGTGATCCTGAGCAACCGCGCCAGATCCGCGTTGAAGGCCACCAGACGCGGCGCACGCACCGGAACCGGCGCCTGCCGCGCAAAGAAGGTGTCGGGCAACCGGGCATAACTGTTGTCGAAGGGGATCGTCAGTGTCATGCGGCAAACATATGACCTTGAGGCGCAATTGCCATAGCGGATCGCGCCCGTGCGTGCATAATCACGGCAAACCCCAAAGGGACCGCCATGACCGCGCAAGAGATCATCGACCACCTAAACCTGCAGCGCCACCCCGAAGGCGGCTGGTTCCGCGAAACCTGGCGCGCCGATAACGCAGGCCGCGCCACCGGCACCTGCATCTATTTCTTGCTGGCCAAGGGCGAAAGCAGCCACTGGCACCGTGTCGATGCGACCGAGATCTGGCTCTACCACGCCGGTGCTCCGCTCATCCTGTCGCTGAGTGCGACCGATCACGGACCGGCAAGCGATCACCTGCTGAGCCCGGACCTGACCCATGGCGCACCGCAGGTGATCGTGCCCGAAGATCACTGGCAGGCCGCCCGCACCACCGGGGATTACACACTGGTCAGCTGCGCTGTCTCGCCGGGTTTCGAATTCAGCGGCTTCACCCTTGCTGCCGCAGATTTCGACATCCCCAGAAGCTGACCAGATGGACCACCGCAGCCTCATAGCCACCTTGCCTGCACAGACAAAATCCCAGCTCCAACAACGGTCCAACCGCGCCGGACTGACGCATCTTGCGCTCTACCTCGCTGCGCTTTGCCTCACGTCGTCAGGCATTCTGCTGCAAATCCCGCTGTGGCCAGTTCTGCTGGTCCCACAAGGCATCCTGCTGGTCTTCCTCTTCACCCTCAGCCACGAGTGCACCCATAAAACACCATTCCGCACGTGCTGGATCAACGAGACCGTCGGGCACATGGCCTCGATCCCCATCGCTCTGCCGTTTACATGGTTCCGCTACTTCCACATGGCCCACCACAAATGGACCAACCACCCGGAAAGAGACCCGGAACTGGCGGGCAAACCCCGCCCTGACAATTGGCCCAGCCTGATGCTCTACCTCAGCGGCGGCCCCTATTGGATCGCCATGGCGCGGGTCCTGTTCCAGAACGCCACCGGGCGGATCGATGCCGCCTACCTGCCATCCCGCCAGCACCGCGCGATCAGAACCGAGGCCCGCCTGCTCATCGCTCTTTACGCCCTCTGCGCACTCAGCCTGTTCTTCACGCCGATCCTCTTCTGGCTCTGGCTTCTGCCGGCCCTGATCGGTCAACCCGTCCTGCGCCTCTATCTCCTGGCCGAGCACGGCCTCTGCCCGCCTGTGGCGAATATGCTGGAAAACTCCCGCACCACCTTCACCAACCGTTTGATCCGGTTCATCGCCTGGAACATGCCCTATCACGCAGAACACCACGCCTTTCCAAACGTGCCGTTCCACCAGCTGCCAGTCTTCCACCAATGGACTCAAGCCCATCTGAAATCCGTGTCAAACAGCTATACCGAGTTCGCGACCGACTACGCCCGAACACTGAGAGATTAGATCCACTCTTCATCTGGCCAAAAATATCCCGGGGGAGTCGCGCAGCGACGGGGGCAGAGCCCCCTACCCGCGCGCCGCAACCTCCCGCGTCGGAGACGACACAACCCCGCCCCCAACAAGCGCACCAACCCCGGTTGTTCCGGGGCACGAGGTCGGCATCCCCCGCGCCACCCGCACGGCGAGATAGGCAAAGGCCTGCGCCTCCAGCATGTCGCCATCCAGACCCACAGCCTCGACAGGCTCCACCGGGCAGTCCAGCGCGACCCGCAGCATCTCCATCAACACCGGATTGCGCCGCCCTCCGCCGGTGACCAGCAGACGCGCGGGCGGCTTGGGGCAATGCTCCATCCCTTGCACCACACCCGCCGCACACATGCCCGTCAGGGTCGCCACCGCATCCGCATCGCTCAGTTCCTGCACCAACCCGATCATCTCGGCAAAATCATTGCGGTCCAGGGATTTCGGCGGCATCCGGTTGAAAAACGGCTCGGCCAGAAACAGCTCCAGCGCGCCGGTCTCGACCGTCCCGCCGCGCGCCAGCGCCCCGTCCCGGTCCATCGGCAGACCCAGCCGCGCCTGCATCAGATCATCCACCGGCGCATTCGCGGGCCCGGTGTCAAAAGCCAGCAACGCCCCCGGCGCTTCGGGCCCGTCAAAGACAGGGTCCACATAGGTCAGATTACCCACCCCGCCCAGATTCAGAAAACACAGCGGTTCATCCGCGCCAATCCACTTGGCACAGGCGAAATGAAAGAACGGCGCAAGCGGCGCGCCCTCTCCGCCCAAAGCCACGTCGTCGCTGCGGAAATCCCAGACAACCGGCAGACCCAAGGCCTGCGACAGGCCGATCCCATCGCCCACCTGCAACGTCCCGCGTCCGCGCGGCTCATGCGCCAAGGTCTGGCCGTGAAAGCCGATCATGTCGACCTCTTCAAACTCGGCCAGCGCCTCGGCATGGGCCAGCGTCACCAATTCACCCGCCGCCTCAACCTCAGCCCCGTGCCACTGGCCCAACGCCGCCCGCAGAACCGCGCGCTCGGCCTCGGAATAGGCGCGATAGCGGCTCTCGCCAAAGCCAAAAATCCGCTGCCCGTCGGTTTCGACCACAGCGGCATCCACACCGTCCAGCGAGGTCCCCGACATCGCCCCCAGCGCCCGGATCGGCCCGGTTTTTCCGTTGCTCCGGCTCACGCCTCTCTCCTGCTCAATCCCGCGCGTCCATCCGCGACGGCCCGCAAGAGCCACTCAACCAGACGCTGCACAAGTTTCAAACTGCCCCCAGACCCCAGTCCCTGACAAGACGCATTCACCGCAAAGCCGGTATTTTTCGGTCACAGACTCTGCAAAGGCACGCCCATGGGCAAGATTTTCGCAAGCCAATTTCTGAACTTATGTAATATGACGCAAGAAACCCCTGATGCATCTGACAGAACACAGCGCCGAGACATGGAAAAGAACACCACAGCCCCGGTGGAAAACCGCAACTATCAGCTGATCTTCTGGTCCGGCGCGCTCTCCACGATCGGAGGGCAACTGGTCAATCCCCGCCTTGTTCTGCCCTTCCTCTATCTGGCGCTCGGGGCACCCACATTCGTCGCCAGCCTGCTTCTGCCCTTCGTCACCGCAGCGCGGCTGATCGCGGAAATCTTCGTCTCACCCTTCGTCAACCGCGTCACCCGCGCCAAGCTGGCGGTCTATATCCCCAACCTGCTGACCGCGCTGATCCTGTCCGTCGTGGCGCTGTTCGCGACCGGACTTCCGCAACTGCTAGTGGTGCTGCTGTTTCTGACCACGGCGATTGTGATGGGCCTGTGTCAGGGCATCACCAGCCTCGGCACCAGCCAGATTTACGGCGTTTCGATTCCCGACCACAAACGCAACCGCATGGTATTTGCGCAGGCCACGATCTCGGGCGCGCTGGCCATCGCGGTGGTGTGGCTGACCAAGGACCTTCTGGTCTCGGACCAGCCCATGCAGCGCCATATCGTCGTGATGTGGTGCGGCGTCTTCGCCATGTTCGCCGCCGGGATCAGCTTTGCCGGGGTGCGCATCTTCGAAGACGACCGACCTGCCCCCAAACCCACCGCCAAGCCAAAACCGCTGGCGGAACTGGCCACCGGGTTCAAAACCGGCATGGCCTACCCGTGGTATCGCAAGTTCCTGCTGGCGCGGCTGATCTTCATCTCGGTCGAACTGGCGATGCCGTTCTACACCATCCACGCAGCAACCTATCACGTGGGCACCAAACACTCGCTCAGCTATTTCGTCATCGCTGCCAGTGCCGGGATGGTGATCGGATCGCTGGTCTGGGGCTGGCTCAGCAGCCGCATCTCGGTCAAACCGGTGATGTGGATGGGCTGCCTGATCTCGGCAGCGTCTGCACTTATGGCGCTGGGCTTCACACTGATGGGCTATGCGCAGAACGTCCAGCTTTATGCGCTGGTGATCGGCCTTCTGTCGCTGGGCGGTAACGGAGTGATCTATGGCCGCTACCTCTACGTCATTGAGATGACAGACGAAAAAGAGCGCCCCTACCTCGTCGCCCTCGGCGATGTCAGTGCCGGGCTGGTGGGGATCGTCTTTGCCGCCATCCTCGGCGCGGTGGCGCATCTGCACGATCCGATCACGCCGATTTTCGCACTGGCGGCGCTTAATCTGGCAGCCATGGCCTATGCCATGGGCCTGCCCGCGACGACCGCGCAGAAAAAGCCCTGACAGCGGCTGAAAAACGCATCTTTTCCTTACCCACCCCGCCGCCTATACAGTGCCCCGCAACATCAACCCAAAGGGCACGATATGACCTACCACCCCAAATCGGATTTCATCGCCACGATGATCGAGCGCGGCTTTCTCGCCGACTGCACCGATTATCAGGGCCTTGATGAGGCGCTGATCAGCGGGGTGCAGACGGCCTATATCGGTTATGACGCCACCGCGCAGTCGCTGCATGTAGGTCACCTGATGAACATCATGGTGCTGCGCTGGCTGCAAAAGACCGGCCACAAACCGATCACCCTGATGGGTGGCGGCACCACGAAGGTGGGCGATCCCTCATTCCGCTCGGACGAGCGCCCCCTGCTGGGTCCCGAACAGATCGACGCCAATATCGCCGGGATGCAGAAGGTGTTCGCCAAATACCTGTCCTATGACGACAGCGACACCGGCGCGCTGATGCTGAACAATGCCGAATGGCTCGACAGCCTGAATTACCTCGATTTCCTGCGCGATATCGGGCGGCATTTCTCGGTCAACCGGATGCTGTCCTTCGAGTCGGTGAAATCGCGTCTGGACCGCGAGCAGTCGCTCAGCTTCCTCGAATTCAACTACATGATCCTGCAGGCCTATGACTTCCTGGAGCTGAACCGCCGCTATGGCTGCGTTCTGCAGATGGGCGGCAGCGACCAGTGGGGCAACATCGTCAACGGCATCGACCTGACCCGCCGCGTGCTGGATCACGAAATCTACGGGCTGACCACGCCGCTGCTGACCACCAGCGATGGCCGCAAGATGGGCAAATCGCAGGGCGGAGCCGTCTGGCTGAACGGCGACATGCTGAGTGCTTATGAGTTCTGGCAGTTCTGGCGCAACACCACTGACGCCGATGTGGGCCGGTTCCTGAAAATCTTCACTGAACTGCCCGTCGACGAATGCGACCGTCTGGCCGCGCTTCAAGGGTCCGAGATCAACGAGGCCAAAATCCGCCTCGCCAACGAGGTTACAACCCTACTGCACGGGGCCGAAGCCGCAGCGACTGCCGAGGCCACCGCCCGAGAAGTGTTCGAAAAAGGCGGCGTGGGCGAGGACCTTCCGACCTTGACGCTCAGCGCCGCCGACCTGCCCGCCTCGATCGTGCAGATCATCGTCAAATCCGGCCTCGCCAAATCGGGCAAAGAGGCCAAGCGCCTGATCGCCGAGAACGGAGCCAAGCTGGACGACGCCCCCCTGACCGATGCCGGCCTGATGATCGACGCGGGCGCACTGTCCTCACCGATCAAGCTGAGCGCCGGCAAGAAGCGGCACGCGCTGGTACAGCTGGGCTAAACCCAGACCGCAGAAACGAAAAACGGCCACCGTGATCGGTGGCCGTTTCCAATTCTGCCAAGGCATCATGGCCGGATCAGCGCATTCACTTGCTCTTACCCTTGCCTTTGCCGCCTTTGCTTTTGCCTTTGGACTTACCGCCCGATCTTGCGGCATCCGCCCGGGCGCGCGCAGCCTCGGCTTTGGCGCTGGCTTTTGACCGCGCCGCGTCAGCCCGGGAACGGGCAGCCTCGGCCCTGTCATTGCCGTTCCCCTTGGCGTTATCACCGCCGCCGCCGCCAGCACCACCGCCGCCGCCAGCATCACCGCCGCCACCAGCACCACCGCCGCCGCCAGCACCGCCGCCGCCACCAGCTCCACCGCCGCCGCCAGCACCGCCGCCGCCGCCAGCATCACCGCCGCCACCGGCACCACCGCCGCCACCAGCACCGCCGCCACCGCCAGCACCACCGCCGCCACCAGCACCACCGCCGCCACCAGCACCAGCGCCACCGCCGCCGCCAGCGCCGCCATTCCCGTCAGAGTTCCGGTCCTCACCGCGTGCAGGCGTGGCCCGCGCAATGCTCGCAGTCGGCAAATCCGTCAGCAGCCCGGCCAAACCCGGACACTGTGCCCCTGCGAAGCCCAGAACCGTTTCAAAATCCGACCGCCGTTGAAGACGCTTGAGAAAACTCGGTGTCACCTGCGCACAGTCGCAAAGCCCCGCGTAGTTCCCGGCATTTGCCAGATCCCGCGCCGTTCGTCCGTCGCAAATCTCTGGCGCGGCCATCGCGCTGCCACTCATCATAACCCCCAAAACCGGAGCCGCCACCATCGCACCCAGTGCGTGCTTCACATTCGTTAACAAAACCATATCGGTACCTCCTGAATGTCAAACACGGTGCTTGGGTAAACTGTTCATTCACGAAACAGAGACCCATGCGTGAACTCTCAGTCCGAGCCTTTTCGCAGGCTTAAAACAGTAGACATCCGCCGTTCGATCCGGTTATTGAACATCTGTTCATATACCCGGGAGGTACCGACGATGCAGCTATCCACCACCGCCGCCGTGATCACCGGCGGCGCATCGGGTCTGGGCGAGGCCACCGCCCAACATTTCGCCGAACAAGGTGCGCGGGTGACGATCTTCGACCGCGATACCGTGCGCGGCCCGCAAATCGCAGCCGAAATCGGCGGGCATTTCGTGCAAACCGATGTCACAGACGAGGCGTCTGTTGCGGCAGCCATCCAGCAGGCTGTCCAGTCGATGGGCAAAATCACCGCCGCCGTGAACTGCGCCGGTATCGCCATAGGAGCCAAGACAGTTGGCCGTGACGGCCCGCACCCCCTCGACGCTTTTCAACGTACCATCGACATTAATCTGGTTGGCAGTTTCAACGTCGCACGCCTTGCCGCCGCTGAGATGGCCAAGAACGATCCCGAACCCGATGGCGCGCGGGGTGTGATCATCAATACCGCATCCATCGCGGCCTTCGATGGGCAAAAAGGCCAGGCGGCTTATGCGGCCTCGAAAGGCGGTGTTGTTGGAATGACGCTACCGATGGCTCGCGACCTGGCATCGACGGGCATCCGCGTGATGACCATCGCCCCGGGCATCTTCATGACCCCGATGCTGGCCGGCCTGCCGGACGAGGTACGGGCGCAACTGGCCGCTGACGTCCCCAACCCACCCCGTCTGGGTGACCCGCGCGAATACGGACGGCTGGCCGGGTTCATCGTCGAGATGGGCTATCTGAACGGAGAGGTCATCCGCATCGACGGCGCCCTGCGGATGCGCTAATTCTGCAGGCATGAGCGAACGACAGAAAATGGCGGATGGGGCGTGGTACACCTGCCTTGACCCGGAACTGGAACGCATGCGCCAAACCGCGCGCCGCGCTGTTCATGCCCATAACACCTGTCCCCCGGATGAACGCGGCGGCGTTGCGCCCGAATTGGCCACACTGTTCGCCGCGCTCGGGCAAGACTGTTTCATCGAAGCCCCGTTTCACTGCGCCTATGGCATTAATCTCTCATTGGGCGACCGGGTCTACCTCAACGCAGGCTGCACCATTTTGGACAGTGCCCCGGTATGGATCGGGAGCGGTACGATGCTGGGCCCCAACGTGCAAATCTACTGCGCCGAGCACGCCAAGGACCCGACGCAGCGCGCCCAAGGCCTCGAAATCGCCCGCCCGGTGAGCATAGGCGAAAACGTCTGGATCGGAGGTGGCGCCATCGTCCTGCCGGGTGTTTCCATCGGCGACCGCGCAATCATAGGTGCAGGTAGCGTTGTGACGAAACCAGTGCCCCCCGGTGAACTGGTCGTTGGCAATCCAGCCCGTTCGATCGAACCGCGTTAAGACCGGTTTGAGGTCATTTCAGCGCAAAAGCCTTATACATCGCGTTATTCTGCTTCGGCTTTCTCTTCCAGCATCAGCCATTCCTCCTCCGCCGCCGACAGTTTTTCCTGCCGCTCAACCAAAGCTTCAGTGGCCTTCTGGAACTTAATCGGTTCGCGCGTGAAGAGCTGGGGATCGGACATTAGGTCTTCCAGCTTGGCAATCTCGGCCTCAAGCCGCGCAATCTCGGCTGGCAGTTTCTCAAGCCGGTGTTTTTCCGAGAATGACAGCCCCGTTTTGGGCTTCGTCTCTTGCTTCACCTTCGGCTTTGAAGATTTTGTTTTATCTTCTTTTTTCTCAGAAACATCGCCACGCTGAGCGACATAATCGGACCAGCCGCCGGCATAAACGGTGGCGCGCCCGTTGCCCTCCATCGCGATGGTCGTCGTGGCCACACGGTCCAAAAAATCCCTGTCATGGCTGACAAGCAGAACGGTCCCGTCATAGTCGTCCAGCAATTCCTGCAGCAGATCCAGCGTTTCGACATCCAGATCGTTTGTCGGTTCGTCCAGCACCAACAGGTTCGATGACTTCGCCATCAGCTTCGCCAACAGCAATCGCGCTTTTTCCCCACCTGACAAGGACTTAACAGCCGCCCTTGCTTGCGCATCGTCGAACAGAAACTCCTTGAGATACCCCACTACATGCTTGGGCTGACCGCCGACCATCACCTGATCGGCCTTGCCCGAAACCCGCATTTCGGGATCGCCTGTCAGGCTGTCCCACAACGTCATTTCCGGGTCCAACTGCGCGCGCGCCTGATCGAACACCGCAATTTCAAGGTTGGTGCCCAGCGAGACGCTGCCCTCATCCGGTTCCAACTGACCCAACAGCATTTTCAGCAGCGTGGTCTTGCCCACGCCATTGGGCCCGACAAAGGCCACACGATCCCCGCGCTGAACCAGCAGATCGAAATTCCTGACGATCTGCTGCGCGCCAAACGCCTTGGAAACCCCATTGGCCTCAATCACTTTACGGCCCGATTTAGGGCCGGACTCCAATGTCATAGCAGCCGAACCCTGACGTTTGATCTGCGCCGCCTTCTCGGCCCGCAGCGCCTGCAAGGCGCGCACCCGGCCCTGATTGCGCTTGCGCCGCGCACTGATGCCTTCGACGGCCCACCGCGCCTCGGACTTGATCAGGCGGTTCAGCTTGTGGCGCTGCTGGTCTTCTTCCTCCCAGACCTTGTCGCGCCAACCCTCAAAGGCCTCGAACCCCTGCTCCTGCCGCCGCACAACGCCGCGATCAATCCACAAGGTTGCCCGAGTCAGCGCCCGCAGAAACGCCCGGTCGTGCGAAATCAGAACGTAAGCCGCCCGCGTCGCGCCCAGCTCGCGCTCGAGCCACGCGATCGCTTCGATGTCCAGATGGTTCGTCGGCTCGTCCAGCAGCATCAGATCTGGCGCTTCGGCCATCAGCTTGGCCAGCGCCGCTCGCCGCCGCTCGCCGCCCGATGCGGTCTCGACTGCGCGTTCGGGGTCGAATTTCAACCCCTCGCCGGCGCGCTCGACCTTATACAGTTCCCCCGGATCCAATCCGCTTGAGGCATAGTCACCCAGCGTCGCGAACCCCTCCATCCCCGGGTCCTGCTCCATGTAACCGGCGGATTTTCCGGGTGGAATCACGATGCTCCCCTGATCGGCCTCGACCAGCCCGGCCATCACTTTCATCAGGGTCGACTTGCCCGAGCCGTTCCGCCCCACCAGCGCAACGCGATCACCCGGTTGAACCACCAGATCAAGATCGGAAAACACCGGATCGCCCCCGAAGGTCAGGGAAATGCCGGACATCTGCAACAAAGGAATTCTCGCCATGCCCGCCAGCTAAACCGGTGGACACAAGGCGTCAACGCCCCTGCTTCACCTTTTCATAAATACTCAAATCATCCGGCCACCGCCCGCAACAGACGTTTGCGTTCGGCGGGAATCGCCCCGATCTCAAGCCCGGTAAACACATGCAGCGTGTTCATATGCCGATCCACAACCGCATGATCGCTGACCCAACCGCCCATCAACAGATAGGTTCGCAGCAGCGGCGGCATCCGCAGCATCGCTTTTTTCACGTCCGGGCGACGGCGCAGCCGTGCCGCAAAACGGAACACATCCGGTGCCTTCACCCGCGGCAACCAGCGTTTGGGGGCCAGATGGCGATGCTTGAGAACGGCAAAGGCATCCAGATACTCGTCCGTCTCGGTCCCTGCGAAGGACGAACAGCCAAACAGCATCTCGATCTCGTTCTGGTCCACATAGGCCGTCATCGCACCCCACGCGACACGCAGAATATCCGGGTCGCTCAACTCGGGATGGACGCAGAAGCGGCCCATCTCGACCATGCGGCCCGGAAAGCCCTGCAATGACGAAAGATCGTAGAACTGCGCTGAATAGCTACGCCCGATCTCGGCACCATCCTGCATTGTCAGCATCCGAAAGCAGCAAACCAACCGACCCGCCGCCTGAATATCTTCGACCAGCACATGCGCGCAGTGCACATCATGGGCATCGCGATCCGGCTGGTTCGTGCCAAAGGACAGCGTCCGCAGCGCCTGTGCGGACGCCACATCCTGTTCGCTCGCGGCCAGCCGGGCGCGATAGCGGCCTTTGTTCAGTAAATCTGTCATCGCCGCCCCCGCGCTTGCTGATGGGTTCACGTTCGCGTTGCCTCTAACACAATACGTGTAACTGAGGCGTGACCAATGCAAGCGCGCCGAACGATTTAGCCGCCAAGTCCCGGCAGGTTTGCCGGGTTGAAGTTGCCAATGTTTCCAAGCAGCTGGCGCAGGAACCCTTTGTCTTCGACGTTCGAATCCGTCACGCGACGATCCAGCACGACGACATATCCGTCTTCCAGCCCGAACCGTTCGATATTGCGCACGACCCCTCGCTGATCAAAACTGATGGCCACCAATTCGCGTGAGACGACCTCGGGCCGTCTGGGGCCAGAGGTGCGGATGCGCGAGGCGACATAGTAATAGCCTGAATCCCGGACCACACCGGCAGAACTGGGGGCTCCGATGGTCTCTTCGACGGTTTCGCGGGTATCGACACCGACCGTGATCTTGGCCAGATCCTCTGGCGGCGGCACATAGCCGTGATTCTTGAAGATCGGCGAACATGCGCCTGCGACTGCCAGACAGGCCACAAAGACAAGCGTTTTCGACGCTGGTTTCAACCTGTTCACACCCTTCAACATGCGCACCCTCTTGCGTTGGTCCGTTGCGGACCCTATCCGATTACATCAAACCGCAGCCCCGGTTCAACACAGGAAAGACTCACGAATGAGCAACCCGACATCTTTGCGCGTCGCCGACCTGCCGCAAAACGCGCCGACGCCCTTTGAACTGCGCCCGACCGGCGAGGCGCTCGAGGCGATCAAACTGGAACTTGGCCTGCTCGGCCTGCGCAAACTGAGCTTTGTGGGGGCGTTGCGGGCACAAGGCAAACGTGACTGGGTGCTGGACGCCAAACTGGGCGCGACGGTGATCCAACCCTGCGTTGTCACGCTGGAACCGGTCACCACACGCATCGACACCCCTGTGACCCGTGTGTTTCTCGCCGACTGGACCGACCCGGACGAACCCGAGTTCGAAATCCCCGAAGGCGACGAGACCGAGCCTTTGGGCGCCGAGATCGACCCCGCGCAGATCATGGCCGAGGCGCTGTCGCTGGCCCTGCCCCAATACCCCCGCAAGGACGGGGCCGAACTGGGTCAGGCGGACTATACCGAGCCGGGCAAACAGGCCCTGACGGACGAGGATGTGAAGCCCTTCGCCGGTCTGGCCGGACTGCGCGATGCGCTGAAAAAAGACGAGTGACAGGGGGCTGATTTCCTGTCATAGCAGGCGGCCAGAAAAACCGCTTGAACATGCCGAGAATCGCAGTATTTTCGCGCGCTCATTGGATTTTGGGTTGGACATTGCGGGGCAAGCCCCTTAAACGCGCGTCAAACCACGAGAAAACGAAGAACGTAACCCGGCTGGCGGCGAATCTGCTGGCCCATATCAGACAAAGGTTGAGACCATGGCCGTCCAACAGAACAAAGTTTCCAAGTCGCGCCGCAACAATCGCCGCGCACATGACGCTCTGGTTGCTGCAAACCCGAACGAATGCGCAAACTGCGGCGAGCTGAAGCGCCCGCACCACGTCTGCGCGTCCTGCGGCCACTATGATGACCGTGAAGTCGTCGCTCAGGCCGACGAAATCGACCTGGACGAAGACGCGGCCTAAGCCTGATTGGACGCAGGCCAAGGCATGACGGATCAGCCCACGCAGACCGGACGGATCACCATCTCGGTTGACGCTATGGGCGGAGATTCGGGCCCTGCCGTCGTTGTGGCGGGCATTGCCAAATCTGCGGACAAGAACCCCAATATCGGGTTCATCCTGCACGGTCAGGAACAGGAATTGCGCAAGCTGGTTGCCAAACGGCGTGTCCTTGACGGGCGCGTCGTTTTTCGTGATTGCCCCGACGTGGTCACGATGGATGACAAACCCAGCCAGGTGGTGCGCAGCGGCAAGAACACCTCGATGTGGTCGGCGCTGGAAGCGGTACGCGCGGGTGAAGCCCACGGCGCGGTGTCGTGCGGCAATACGGGCGCGTTGATGGCGATGTCGATGCTGCGGCTGCGCAAGCTGCCCGGCGTCAACCGCCCTGCAATTGCGATCCTGTGGCCCTCGCGCAATCCGCAGGGATTCAACGTAATGCTGGACGTGGGTGCAGACGTGCGCGCCGACGCCAAGGACCTGCTGCAATACGCGCTGATGGGGGCCTCTTATGCGCGCAACGGTATGGCGCTTGGCCGTCCGCGCATCGGGTTGCTGAATGTCGGCACCGAGGAACACAAAGGCCGGGCCGAGTTGAAAGAGGCCCATGCCATGATCTCGGACTTCGCGGATCAGGCGAATTTCGAATTTGTGGGCTTTGTCGAAGGCAGCGACATTCCCGGCGATAAGGCCGATGTGATCGTCACGGACGGTTTCACCGGCAATGTCGCGATCAAAACCGGCGAAGGCACCGCCAACCTGATCGGAGACCTTCTGCGCCAGGCGTTCAAGTATTCTCCGCTCTCGCGTCTGGCCTCGGTCCTTGCGATCACATCGCTGAACCGTCTGAAGAAACGGATCGACCCGCGTCAGGTCAATGGCGGCGTCTTTCTGGGTCTCAACGGCACCGTGGTCAAATCCCATGGCGGAGCAGACGCCACCGGCGTTTCGGCGGCGGTCAAACTGGCCTTTACGCTGGCCGAATCCGGTTTCTCGGAAAAATTGGCGGCACGGGTTGCATCAACAGCCGCGCTTGCACAAGATGCGGCCCATTCCGTGTCTCAATCGGAATAATAACAAAAAAGGCAGTACCCCAGTATGGCAGGCCGTTCAGTTGTTGTAGGTGTCGGGCATTATTTACCGGATCGCGTTGTGCCGAACGCGGAATTCGAAAAAACGCTGGATACCACGGACGAGTGGATTCGCAGCCGATCCGGGATCGAGCGTCGCCACTTCGCCGCTGATGACGAAACCACATCCGATCTGGCCACCAAGGCCGCCGAAGCCGCGCTGGTGGACGCCGGGCTGACCGCTGATGATATCGACGCCATCGTGCTGGCGACCTCGACCGCCGACCTGACCTTCCCCTCTGCCGCCACCATGGTGCAGGCGCGACTGGGCATGACCAAAGGCTTTGCCTTCGATGTGCAGGCCGTCTGCGCCGGGTTCGTCTTTGCGCTCAGCAACGCCAACGCGCTGATCCTGTCGGGTCAGGCCAAGCGCGTGCTGGTGATCGGGGCCGAGACATTCTCGCGAATCATGGACTGGACCGACCGGTCGACCTGTGTGCTGTTTGGCGATGGCGCGGGCGCGTTAGTGTTGGAAGAACAGGACGGCAAAGGCACGCCCGACGATCGCGGCATTCTGGCGACCGATCTGAACTCGGACGGGCGCTACAAGGATCTGCTCTATGTGGATGGCGGGGTTTCGACCCAATCCACCGGGCACCTGCGGATGCAGGGCAATCAGGTCTTCCGCCACGCGGTCGAGAAGCTGGCCCGCACCGCCGAGGTCGCGCTGGAGCGCGCCGGCCTGACCAGCGATGATGTCGACTGGATCGTGCCGCATCAGGCTAATATCCGCATCATTCAGGGCACCGCCAAGAAAATGGGCCTGCCGATGGACAACGTCGTCGTCACCGTTCAGGACCACGGCAACACTTCGGCTGCGTCGATCCCACTGGCCCTGTCCGTTGGCAAAGAGCGCGGGCAGATCAAGCAAGGCGATCTGATCGTGACCGAGGCAATCGGCGGAGGTCTGGCCTGGGGCGCGGTTGCCCTGCGCTGGTAACCGGCACAATCCGGCTTACAAAGCCGCCCGCAATTCATTGATATTGACAGCGAATTTTGCATCGCCATATGCTTGCCCATCAACAGGGGAAAAAGCATGGGCGACAAAACACTGACCCGAATGGATCTGAGCGAGGCTGTCTTCCGCGAGGTTGGCCTGTCACGCAATGAAAGCGCGCAATTGGTCGAAAGCGTATTGAACCATATGTCTGACGCGCTGGTGCGCGGTGAGCAGGTCAAGATTTCGTCTTTCGGGACCTTCAGCGTTCGGGACAAAACCGCCCGTATCGGTCGCAACCCCAAAACCGGCGAAGAAGTACCGATTCAGCCGCGCCGCGTGCTGACCTTCCGCCCGTCGCACCTGATGAAGGATCGCGTCGCAGCCGGGAACCGCAAGTAAGTTCAGGACGTCCGTGTTATGAGTAAGTCCCCCGACGCATTTCGCACCATCAGTGAAGTTGCGGATTGGCTCGGAGTGCAGGCTCATGTGCTGCGATTCTGGGAAAGCAAGTTCACGCAGGTGAAGCCCGTCAAACGGGCCGGAGGGCGGCGGTATTACCGCCCCAACGACATGCGCCTGCTGGGCGGCATCAAGAAATTGCTGCACGAAGACGGGATCACCATCAAAGGTGTTCAGCGCATCCTGCGCGAGCAAGGCGTGGCGCATGTGGCGTCGCTGTCCCCTGCGATGGACGACGACACGCCCGAGACTGTCGCCGACAGCACCGTTGTCCCCTTCACCGCCAAGCCGGCAGATCAGATCAACATGGATCTGGGCGAGCCCGTCCAGACCCCTGTTGCAACTTCCCCGGAACCGCCGCGGCAACTGGATGAGGTTGATGCGGCCCCGTTGATGGGGGGAATCGCCTCTCTGGCCTGGAATCGGGACGAGTATGACGATGCGCTGCTGCATCAGATCGCACCCATCGCCAAGGACCTGCGCAGGTGGCTGGACCGGGTCGAACACCACGCGGCGGGATAGCAAAAAAGGCGATGATTTCCTCTTGCCCCTGCCGGGAAAGTCTTTATGAACACCTCAACGTCGGGCTATGGCGCAGCCTGGTAGCGCGTCCGTCTGGGGGACGGAAGGTCGCAGGTTCGAGTCCTGCTAGCCCGACCAAATCACACCGACGTTTATGGCACATAGGCCAGATCCCGCTCTGGCAGCAGAGGGGATCGAGATGACAGGTGTTTGCCCAAACCAGCAGCTTGAGGCGATGATCGCGCGTGGCGAGATCACCGCAAGCCCGGATGTAATCCCCGCTCAGGTGCAACCCGCCAGCCTCGACCTTCGTTTAGGAACAGTGGCTTACCGCGTGCGCGCCTCGTTTCTGGCGGGTGAAGGGCGCTCGGTTTCCGACCGTCTGGCTGAGTTTGAGATGCACCGCATCGACATCACCGACGGCGCGGTTCTGGAAAAGGGCTGCGTCTATCTGGTGCCGCTGATGGAATCGCTGGCCCTGCCCGATGACGTCAGCGCGGTGGCCAACGCCAAAAGCTCGACCGGGCGGCTGGACCTGCTGACCCGCACTATCACCGATGGCGGGACCGAGTTCGACCGCGTCCCCGCAGGCTACACCGGCCCGCTTTATGCCGAGATTTGCCCACGGTCGTTCTCGGTTCTGGTGCGTCCGGGGATGCGCCTGAACCAGATTCGGTTCCGCAAGGGTCAGGCGGTGCTGAGTGACACAGAACTGACCGCGCTGCATGGCCAGACACCTTTGGTAGACGGGCCGGCCGTCATTCAGGACGGGTTGGGCTTTTCGGTTGACCTGCAACTGCCGGACACCGATCTGGTCGGCTATCGCGCCAAGCCCCACACCGGCGTGATCGATCTGGACCGGATCGGGGAATACGATCCGCAGGAATACTGGGAAGAGGTGCACACGAAGGACGGACGCATCATTCTGGACCCCGGCGCGTTTTACATTCTCGTTAGCCGCGAAGCGGTCCACATCCCGCCGATGTACGCCGCCGAAATGGCCCCCTATCTGGCTATGGTGGGCGAGTTCCGGGTGCACTATGCTGGTTTCTTTGACCCGGGCTTCGGTCATGCCGAGGCCGGTGGCGCGGGGTCACGCGGCGTACTGGAAGTACGCTGTCACGAAGCACCCTTCGTGCTGGAACACGGACAGGTTGTCGGACGGTTGGTCTATGAGAAAATGGCCGAGATGCCAACGCAGCTATATGGCGCTGGCATTGCCTCGAACTATCAGGGTCAGGGCCTGAAACTGTCCAAACATTTCAAGCCCGTAGGCTAATCGTCAGAACTTCATGAACCGGCGCATCTGACGGGACACCTGCTTCATCTGCTTTGCACCCTGTTTCTGGCGCGCGGCGGTCTCATGCATCTGGCGATCAGCTTCCGGGCTGCCAGCGCCCGCTGACTGGTCAGGTTTACGGCCCACGCGGCTGGCCATATCAATCCCCTTGTCGACCCCATGGTTTACAAGACGGCGCATCACCTGGCGCACGATCATATCGATGATCCGATTGGCATTCATTCGCTTAACTCCGTTTCCTGCGCGCTAGAATAGGCAGGTTCTGCGGCAATAAAAGGGCTGCGCGATCACTCTTCCTCGAACAGCTCGGTCTGATCTTCTTCTTCTTCCTCTTGCCCTTCCCCCAGCGGCACCGCTCCGGGCGGAGGTCGGTTTTCCAGCAAACCAGCAGCGCGCAGCTCTTTCAAACCCGGCAGGTCGCGGGCGTTTTCCAACCCGAAATGATCCAGAAACTCAGGCGTGACGACGAAAGTCACCGGACGGCCCGGCGTCATGCGACGGCGGCCCAGCCGGATCCACTCCATCTCAAGCAACTGATCGATGGTCCCGCGTGAGACGGACACGCCGCGAATTTCCTCGATCTCAGCTCGGGTGCAGGGCTGATGATAGGCGACGATGGCGAGCGTCTCGATCGCGGCCCGGCTCAGCTTGCGGGTCTCGACGGTTTCCTTCTGCATCAGAAAGCCCAGATCAGGAGCCGTGCGGATCGCCCAGGCCTCGCCCACACGCACCACGCGCACACCACGACCCTCATACCGTTTCTGAAGCGATTCAACAGCTTGCGCAGCCGTGCTACCATGCGGCATCCGCGCCTCAAGATCAGCGATCGTCACCGGCTCGGCGCTGGCAAACAGGACCGCTTCGACCATACGCTCTTGCTCGGCCAATGGAGGCGCTTCGAACAGGGTGCCGGTTTCTTCGGGGGCGTCAGTCACGGGTTTCGGTCCTCTTGCGCAGATGGATCGGGGCAAAGGTCTCGCTCTGCTTGATCTCCATATGTCCTTCTTTCACCAGTTCCAGCGAGGCCGCAAAGGTCGCCGCCGTGGCGGACCTGCGCCGCACCGGATCGGCGTCCCAGCCGTCGGGCAGATAGGTTTCCATATCCGTCCAAGCGCCGGCAAACCCGATCAGAGGGCGCATCCGTTCCAGCGCCTGTTCCATGGTGAAAACGGCGTCGCGGTCCATGACGAAGGGCCGGAATTCGTCGCGCGTGCGGATGCGCGCATAGCCCTGCATCAGGTCCAGCAGCGTCGCGGAATAGGTCACGGTGCGGATGCGGGTGACGTCTTCGCCCTGCCCGCGTTTGAAGAAATCACGGCCCAGCTGATCGCGTGCCATCAACCGCGCGGCGGCATCGCGCATGGCCTGCAGGCGTTCCAGCTGGAACGCGAGATGCGCCGCCAGCTCCTCGCCTGACGGGCCTTCGTCATCCGGGTCAGGCGGCAGCAGCAGGCGGGACTTGAGAAAGGCCAACCACGCCGCCATAACCAGATAGTCGGCGGCCAGCTCGATCCGCAATTGCCGCGCCTTTTCGACAAAGGTCAGGTATTGCTGCGCCAGCGCCAGAACCGAGATTTTGCGCAGGTCCACCTTCTGTGTCCGCGACAGGGTCAGCAGCACGTCCAACGGGCCTTCGAACCCGTCCACATCGACGATCAACGCCTCGGCGGCAAGCCGATCCGCGACCGAGACCGGATCTTCGCTGAAAAGGTTATCCTGCATATACCTGCCCGCCCATTAGGGCAGATAGTTCCGCCTCGGCGGCTGGGATGTCAAGTTCCTGCGGTGGCTGACGCATCGCCAGCGCGCGATCTGCGCGGGCTTGTGCCGCATCAGACATCTGACCGGCGGCGTCCAGCACCTGAGCGCGTTCGTCAAACGCCCCGTTACAGTGCAAAACCACATCACACCCGGCGTCCAGCGCCTGACGCGCCAGATCGGCAGGCGCGCCTTGCAGAGCCTTCATCGTGATATCATCGGTCATGATCAACCCGTCAAAGCCAATACGCTCGCGGATCAGCGCCATCATCGCGGCCGAGATCGTTGCGGGTTGCGGGTCAATGTGATCGTAGACCAGATGCGCCGTCATCCCCATCGGCAGGTCATTGAGCGCACGGAACGGCGCAAAATCCGCCTCGTCCAGCGTTTCCAACGGCAAATCCACATGCGGCAGATCGTGGTGACTGTCCAGCGTCGACAGACCGTGGCCGGGCATGTGTTTGACAACCGGCAACAGGCCTCCGTCAAGATGACCTTGCGCAACGGCGCGTCCAATCGCGGAAACCTGTTTCGGATCAGATCCATAGCAGCGGTTCTTCAGAAACGCATGGGTATCGTCGCGGGCCAGATCAACCATTGGCGCACAATTGCTATCGATCCCCAGTCCAAGCAATTCATGCGCGATCAGGCGATAGCGCAGATACATCGCCCGTTCCGCCTGATCCCCAGCGCGGGCGACATGATCCAGCGGTGGCATCCATTCGCGCGCCATAGGCGCTCGCAACCGCTGCACACGACCGCCCTCCTGATCGACAGTAATCGGGCAATTTCGCCCCACAGCCTCGCGAAAATCCGCGCACAGGGCGCGGGTCTGATCGGCGGTTTCGATGTTGCGGGCAAACAAAATGAACCCGAACGGGTTCATCTCTTTGAACAGGGCTTTCTCATCTGGCGTCAGGCGCAGCCCTTCGGCATCTGTGATGACCGCGCCAAAGCTCACCGGACGGCGACCGGGATACAGTCAGCCCCCTGGGCCACCAGCGCAGCACAGAATTGGCGCGAGTCGCTCAGATCATCAAACCCCATAACACGCAGGCGATAAAAGGTCCGGCCTCCGCTTGAGGTTTTCTGGATAACACGCTGTTTTCCATTCATATAATCACCAAATCGGCCATTCAGGCGCGCCCATTCCGCTTGGGCCACGTCAGAGCTTTCATAGGCTCCCAACTGCGCCAGCCGCGTCCCTTTGGGCAGCGCATTTGGATCCACATCCAGACCAACGGCAGCCTTCACGGCAGCGTTGATGGCCGCCTCAGTCGCGCTGCTTGACGAGATCGAACTGGGCGTCGCACGCGCCGGGCGCACATTTGGACGCAGCGACCGGCGCACGCCGGGCAATGCCGCTATTTTTGGGTCAGGTTGCTGAGCCGCATAGTCAGCAGGATCAATCGCAGGCTCTTCTTCCGGTGTGACCAGCGCCGCAAGCTGAATACCCTCTTCCTGCCCTTGCTCCGGGGCGTTCTCGGCGGCAAGCCCCTCGGCCAAAGCGGTTACAATGGCCTGATCGGTAGCGGGCGCTTGGGTCACCTGCACCGCATTGCTTGGCTCAAGCGCAGCCATCGGCGTATCTTCATCGGTCAGCGATACCGGGCGCGGTGCAAGAATGAGGCGATCCGCCGGGGGGCCGCTGTGCCAACCGCCGCCACCGCATTAACTGCAAGACCCTGATGATCCGCAGGCGTTCCACCCGGATTCTCGGGCTGAATCCGCATCGGTCCTTCGGCGGCACGCACAACCGGAACACCACTGACATCTCGCATCACCAGCTTATAGCCCCAGATGCCGACGCCCGCGACCAGCGCCAAAGAGGCAACGGCCCCAAGAACGTTGAGAGCACGGCCCAGCCCACCACCCGCGCGCGGCGGCTGTTCATAGTAATCGCTGTCATCAGGGTAGTCATACGCATCCTGCGCATGATTCGGATAATGCATCTGCTCGGGGCTTGCCTGCCCCGAGTAATCGTAACGTGCCATATTCGCCTCACCGCCCGTTTCGCGCCTTAAAAATTGGCGCGCGGGTCATTTCTTGCCTACCTCGGACCGGCGGTTCGGGCGATATTTCTTACCGCATCTCCTGCGCCGGAGTAACGCCAAGAATACCCAAGCCCGCTGAAATCACAACAGAAACAGCGCGGGCCAATGCGATTTTCGATTGGCTTGTGGCAACATCGCCATCCTGGATGAAACGCAACTGGGTTTCGTCGTTGCCCTTGTTCCACAGCGCATGGAAATCCCCTGCCAATTCATAGAGATAAAAGGCAACGCGGTGCGGTTCGTTGGTGCGGGCCGCGATCTCAACCAGACGTGGCCATTCGGCCAGTTTCTTGGCCACGGTCAGCTCTGAGGCATGGTCGTTCTTGCTCAGATCAGCCTTGCCAAGCGCTGCGTCGTCGGCGGCGATCCCAGCCTCGGCCGCGCGGCGCAGCACACTCATGACGCGGGCATGGGCGTATTGGACGTAGAACACGGGGTTCTCGCGGCTTTGTTCAAGCACCTTGTCGAAATCGAAATCCAGCGGCGCGTCGTTCTTGCGCGTCAGCATGACGAAGCGGGTCACATCAGGGCCAACCTGATCAACCACATCGCGCAGGGTGACAAAGTTGCCGGCCCGTTTGGACATCTTGAACGGCTCGCCGTTCTTCCACAGCTTCACCAGCTGGGTCAGCTTGATGTCCAGCGGCACCTTGCCGTCAGACAGAGCTGAAACGGCAGCCTTCATCCGTTTGACATAGCCGCCATGGTCCGCGCCAAACACGTCGATCAGCGCATCAAAGCCACGGCTCACCTTGTCATAGTGATAGGCGATATCCGGGGCGAAATAGGTCCAGGCGCCATCCGATTTCTTGACCGGGCGATCGACGTCATCTCCATGCTCGGTCGATTTGAAAAGGGTCTGCTCGCGCGGCTCCCAATCCTCGGGCTTCTTGCCTTTGGGCGGCTCCAGCACGCCTTCATAGATCAGGCCCTTGTCGGTCAGCGACTGCAGCGCAGCCTCAATCCGGCCCGTGCCATAGAGCGATTTTTCCGAGAAGAACACATCCATCTCGACGCCCAGCGCCTTCAGGTCGGCGCGGATCAGGTCCATCATCGCGTCGGTGGCGAAGTTGCGGAGGTCTTCCAGCCATTCGCTTTCGGGTTTGTCGATCAGGCTGTCGCCGTATTTCTCTTTCAGCGCCTCGCCGATCGGGATCAGGTAGTCTCCGGGATAGAGCCCTTCGGCAATCTCGGGGCTCAGCCCGTTGGCCTCGCGATACCGCTCATAAGCGGACCGCGCCAGCACATCCACCTGTGCGCCACCGTCGTTGATATAGTATTCGCGGGTCACGTCATGACCGGAATAGGCCAGCAAACTCGCCAGAGCGTCCCCAAACACCGCGCCCCGCGTATGGCCCACATGCAGCGGGCCGGTCGGGTTGGCCGAGACATATTCCACGTTGACCTTCTGCCCATGACCCATGGTCGAGCGGCCATAGTCGGTGCCCTTCTCCAGCACCGCTGCCAGAACACCCTGCCAGACAGACGGCGCAAGACGCAGGTTCAGGAATCCCGGCCCGGCGACCTCGGCGCTGGTGATACGCTCATCCGCCGCCAGTTTCCCGGCCAGCGCGTCCGCGATGTCGCGCGGCTTCATCTTCGCCGGCTTCGCCAGCACCATCGCCGCATTGGTCGCCATGTCGCCATGCGCGGCATCGCGCGGCGGCTCAACCGCCACGTTGTCAAAACTCAATCCTTCGGGCAGCGCGCCTTCGGATTGCATCTGCGCCAGCGCGTCCAGCACCAGACCGCGGATCTCGGAAAACAGGTTCATTTCGAATGTCCTTTTGCTTGCCGCGGGGTTTACCACGCAAAGCGCCAAGGTCAATGGACGCCTAATATTTGCGCTTGGTTTGGCGCGCAGTCCGGATAGTCTCGGGCCAAACCGCACCAACCGGAGACCGCCATGCGCCGCGCCCTGCCCCTTGCCCTGCTTCTCAGCACCGCCCTGCCCGCCTGGGCCGAAATGCCCGCCCCCGAAGGCCATGTCATCCTGACGCTGGGCGGTGCTGTCGGTGAAACCAACCTGCCCGCGCGCGGCGCGGATGATGGCGGGTTGCTGGGCTATCTCGAAGTCACGCATGACGGTGCGGCAGGCTTTGACGCTGCCATGCTCGACGGGCTCCCACAGATCGAGATCACCATTCCATACGGCCCACCCGACAAGCAACGCGACTATGCTTTCTCGGGCCCGTTGCTGTCTGCGGTGATGGCCATGGCCGGGGCCGAAGGCAAATCGGCCCTGCCCATGGCGCTGGACGGCTATCAGGCCGAGATCCCGTGGCAGAGCATCGAGACCCACCAACCCATCGTCGCGACCCACGCGGATGGTGCGCCGATGGGCATTGGCGGCTATGGCCCTACGATGATCGTTTTCCCCCCCACCGCGGACGCGGATCTCGCCCAGACACAGGCTGGCCAACAAGTCTGGGCCATCGCCTATATCGCGATCGAGTGATCCCCGGTCAGCCGGGCATGATCCTGCAGTGCAAACCTGTCCGTCATGCCCGCGATGTAGTCTGACACGATCCTGGCCAACGCTGTCTCATCTCTGGCGGCTTCGATGTCGTCATGCCAGTGACCGGGCATTTGCTTGGGATCACCCATGTAAATCGGGAACAGGTCCTCTACCACCTTGCTGACCTTGGCGCGCACCTGCATCACGCTGGGTGCACGATACATGCGAGAGAACAGGAAAGCACGGATTTCCTTAAGCTGCGCCCAAAGCCCGCCCGAGAACTGTATGACCGGATAGTCCAGATGCCTGATCTCCTCGACCGAACGCGCGCCTGAGGCGGCGATCAGGTCGCAGGACGTGTCAATCACGTCCGAGACCATAACACCAAAGACGCGCCGCAGTGCCTCATGCCGCCTGCGATACGGGTCGAGCCCCGGATACTTCGCGTCCACTGCGGCAAAACAGGCATCAATGATCGGCAATTGCTGAACGTCCGCGTCGCTGAACAACCCTGCGCGCAACCCGTCGAACAGGTCATGGTTATTGTAAGCGATATCATCCGACAGCGCGGCCACCTGTGCCTCGGCGCTGGCATGGGTATGAAGCTCCAGATCAAAGCTCTGATTGCACTCGGCCAACGCCCAGGGCAATGCGCCGACCACGGGGCCATTATGCTTGGCGATGCCCTCCAGACATTCCCAGGTCAGGTTGCAGCCATCGAACTCGGCATAATGACGTTCCAGCTTGGTCACGATGCGTATGGCCTGCGCATTGTGATCGAAACCGCCATAAGGCTCCATCAGGGCATGCAGGGCATCTTCGCCGGTATGCCCGAAGGGTGTGTGCCCCAGATCATGCGCCAGCGCCACCGCCTCGGTCAGCTCTGCGTTCAGACCCAGCGCACCCGCGATCGTCCGTGCCACCTGCGCCACTTCGATGGAATGGGTCAGTCGCGTGCGATAGCTGTCACCCTCATGCTCAACAAACACCTGCGTTTTGTGCTTGAGCCGCCGAAACGCGCTGGCATGGATGATCCTGTCGCGGTCGCGCTGAAAGCATGACCGGAAACTGCTCTCTTCCTCGGGCACCAGCCGCCCCCTTGCGCGGCCCGGATCCGAGGCAAAACCCGCTCGCTCCAATGTCTTGTCCTTGTCGCCTGTCTTAAGGTTGCATATATTGCACTGCGCTGAGGAAATAAACCTTTGGAGACCGGCATGAATCTGCCCCCAACCGTCACAGATCGCGCCTTCGACCGTTTGGCTGAAATCGGCGCTTCGGATCAAGGTCAGGCCCTGCGTGTTGCCGTGGAAGGTGGCGGATGCTCTGGTTTTCAATACGAAATCGCATTGGATACGCCAAAAGAGGACGACCTGATCCTTGAGGGCAAAGGCGAAAAGGTGATCGTCGACGCAATCTCGTTGCCGTTTCTGGAAAATGCGGTAATCGATTTCACGCAGGAACTGATCGGAGCTCGGTTTGTGATCGAAAACCCGAACGCCACCTCATCCTGCGGCTGTGGCACATCGTTTTCGATGTGAATGCACGTGGGGGCTTTGCCCCCACACCCCCAGGATATTTTCAGCCAGATGAAGAGGGATCCGCTCTCTGACCCGAAGGCCAGAGAACTTCACCTGGCGCGGTCATCGGCGTCCCCGCCTGTACCGCTCGAACACAATCGGGGAAATTTATTAAGAATCCGTTGCTTCATCTGGCCCAAAATATCCCGGGGAGCGCGAGGGGCTGGCCCCTCGCTTCCAGCCTCTCGACTTGCCGTTGGCCCGGTTCTGCGCGATAGGTTGCCATAAGGCTCTCGGAGGATCGCGCATGAAAATCGCCACGTTCAACATAAACGGCATCAAAGCGCGGGCCGAGGCTCTGCCGCGTTGGCTCGATGATGCGCATCCCGATGTCGTGCTGCTGCAGGAAATCAAATCGGTGGACGACAACTTCCCGCGCGAGATATTCGAAGAACGCGGTTACAACGTCGAAACACACGGGCAGAAGAGCTTCAATGGTGTGGCGATCCTGTCAAAACTGCCTCTGGAAGATGTGACGCGCGGGCTACCCGGCGATGATGAGGACGAGCAGGCGCGCTGGATCGAGGCGACTGTGGTCGGCAAGCAGGCGCTCAGGATATGTGGCCTTTATCTGCCGAACGGAAACCCGGTACCGGGACCGAAATACGACTATAAGCTTTCGTGGATGGAGCGCCTGTATGACCGCGCGCGCGCGCTCTTGGCTTCGGAAGAACCTGCGCTGATGGCGGGTGACTACAACATTATCCCGCAGGCCGAGGATGCCAAACGGCCCGAGGCGTGGCGCGAGGATGCTTTGTTTCGCCCAGAAAGTCGCGCAGCATTTCGGAAAATCCTGAATCTTGGCTTCACCGAGGCATTTCGCGCCCGCACACAAGGCCCAGGTCACTATTCTTTCTGGGACTATCAGGCCGGAGCCTGGAACCGTAATGACGGCATTCGGATCGACCACTTCCTGCTGACGCCGCAAGCCGCAGATCTGATGAGGGATTGTCGGATTGATGCAGAGGTGCGCGGGCAGGAGAAACCCTCGGATCATGTGCCGGTCTGGGTGGACCTGGATCTCTGATCGGTCACGTGGTCGCGTCGTAGCTGTAAATCCAGTCGTATTTGCGCGACAATCGCGGCCCGATCACGGCCAGGGCTGCTTGGGCCGCCAGACGCATCGGGCCGCGCAGGTGGAAATTCCGTGCATTCGAATTTGCGGCAGCCACCACCTGTTTGGCCCGTGGACGACGCTTGGCCTCATATGCCGAAAGGGCTTGTTTCACACCTGACTGATCCTCGAAAGCGCGGATCAGACCCCATGCGTCTTCCAGCGCCAAACACGCGCCTTGCGCCATGAACGGCAGCGTTGGGTGCGCCGCGTCACCCAACAGGGCGAGACGGCCGTTCTGCCAGCATTCGGCCACCGGACGCAGGAACAGCGCCCAAATATGGACCTGCTCAACGCGGCCGAGAAGATCGCCAACCGGGCCTCCGAAATCTGCAAAGCGGGCGCGCAGATCGTCGGGGTCGCCTTGACGTCGCCAGCCCTCCTCGCGCCAGTCCGAGCGTTCCTCGACGGCGACGATGTTCATCAGGCTTCGCTCGCGCAGCGGATAGCTGACCACATGGCGCCCCGGCCCCATCGTCAGCGAGGCACGCGGTGTGTCCGAGCGATCTGACCATGGAACCGTCGCGCGCCATGCGATCTGATGGGTGAATTCCGGAGCTTCAGGACCGTTCAGCAGCGGGCGGATTGCGCTGCGACCGCCATCAGCGGCGATTGCGCATTCGGCGCGTAACCGTTCGCCTGAGTCCAGAACAACCTCAGCCTCTCCGGGATGTTTGCGGACCTCTGCAACGCGCGCACCCAAGCGGATGTTCACCCCTGCCTGCTCAGCAGCGCGATGCAGCAGATCCAGCAAATCGGCCCGGTGATAATAATAGGTGGACCCCGCCTCAGGCCCGGCAATCCGGCTGATCACACGCCCTTTGCGATAGTCCCGCAATACGGTCCCGGCCGAGCGCTGACCGCCCTCAGGCACCTCACCGACCACGCCCAGCGCGCGCAGAACCACCATGCCGTTGGCGCTGATCTGAAGGCCGGCCCCGACCTCGGACAGTTCGGGGGCCTGTTCCAGCACAGTCACCTGCGCCCCGCGCTGGCGCAGCGCAAGCGCGGCAGACAACCCGCCGATGCCACCGCCGATGATGCAGAATTTCAGACCCTTGATGTTCATGCCACCGCCATAACGCAAAAACGCCGGAGTGGAAGACCCCGGCGTTTGATGTTTCTGTCGATGTCCAGCGATCAATCGTCGCGGTGGACCTTTTCGCGCCGCTCATGACGCTCTTGCGCTTCCAGCGTCATGGTTGCGATCGGACGCGCATCCAGACGTTTCAACGAGATCGGATCGCCGGTCTTTTCGCAATACCCATATTCCCCTTCGTCGATCCGGCGCAGGGCCGAGTCGATCTTGGCCACCAGCTTGCGCTGACGATCGCGGGTGCGCAGTTCCAGCGCGCGGTCCGTTTCCTCGCTTGCGCGGTCGGCAACGTCCGGGATGTTGCGGGTATTATCCTGCAGCCCTTCGATCGTATCGCGGCTGCCTGCCAAAAGTTCGTTTTTCCAATCCAGCAGCTTGCGACGAAAATACTCAAGCTGACGATCATTCATGAACGGCTCATCTTCGGCCGGGCGGTAATCCTCCGGCAGAAAAACTTCCTGCTTCATTTCTGCTCCCTCAGTATGGGCTGAAACGTCGGTTGCATGTGTGTCACCAGACATTCGGCACCCCCTTCTGTCGAGCGTGTATCCGACCGCGCGGGGAATGTCACTATGCAAACTTGTCCCGCCCCGGCGCTGCTGCTCTGGCTATGTCTAAATATGAGACCAATAACAGCAAAACCTTATTTCTTTGTGGAATTAAGCGGGCAATTTT
Source organism: Ruegeria sp. G7 (assembly GCF_056535465.1). Taxonomy (NCBI): domain Bacteria; kingdom Pseudomonadati; phylum Pseudomonadota; class Alphaproteobacteria; order Rhodobacterales; family Roseobacteraceae; genus Ruegeria; species Ruegeria sp. G7. Next base: position 3,236,999 of record NZ_JBQFIL010000001.1, read on the forward strand.
CGGGCACACTGCAACCCATGGCATAGTCTGACGTCAACGAATCACGCCACAAGGCCCTCGGCCACAGCAAAGCGCGGGCGTCGCGACGCAGCGATCCGGCTTGTCAAAAATGCTGCCTCTCTGTAACCCCGGATTGCAACCGACCAACACACATGAGGGTTCCATGACCGCACGTTTCCAAGGCACCGCTGAATATGTCGCCACCGACGACCTGACCATTGCCGTGAACGCTGCTGTGACGCTGGAACGCCCGCTGCTGGTCAAGGGCGAGCCCGGCACCGGCAAGACCGAACTGGCCAAGCAGGTGGCAGGCGCGCTGGGGCTGACGATGATCGAGTGGAACGTGAAATCCACGACCCGCGCGCAACAGGGTTTGTACGAATATGATGCGGTCAGCCGCCTGCGCGACAGCCAGCTGGGGGACGAGCGTGTCCATAACGTGTCCAACTACATCCGCAAGGGCAAGCTGTGGCAGGCGTTTGAGGCCGACGAAAAGGTTGTTCTGCTGATTGATGAGATCGACAAGGCCGATATCGAGTTTCCCAACGATCTGCTGCAGGAACTCGATAAGATGGAGTTCCACGTTTACGAGACCGGCGAGACGATCAGGGCCAAGCACCGCCCTATCGTCATCATCACCTCAAACAATGAAAAGGAACTGCCCGACGCTTTCCTGCGCCGCTGTTTCTTCCACTACATCCGCTTTCCGGACGAAGCCACCATGCGCCGCATCGTCGAAGTGCACCATCCCGGCATCAAGGATGCGCTGCTGACCACCGCTCTGACCCAGTTCTATGAAATCCGCGAGACGCAGGGGCTGAAGAAAAAGCCATCCACCTCGGAAGTGCTGGACTGGCTCAAGCTGCTGCTGGCCGAGGACCTGACGTCCGAGGACCTCAAACGCGACGGTGCCAATGCCCTGCCCAAGCTGCACGGCGCGCTGCTGAAGAACGAGCAAGACGTGCATCTGTTCGAAAGGCTTGCCTTTATGGCACGCAGCAAGCGCTGATCCCCTGAACATCCGGCGATCACGGCTTGCCTTCTGCGGGGTCGGATGTCAGCATTGCAGCCACAAAAGCCCGACGCCGAAACGGGCCCCGCAGAGCAGGAAACCCGAACATGCCGACCGACCTCACCATCCGCCCTTTGCGCCCCGATGACCGGGCGGCGTGGGCCGAGATGTGGCGCGACTATTTGGCATTCTATGAATCCGAAGTCGCGGACGAGGTCTATGACAGCACATTCGCGCGCCTCTTAGGCGATGATCCGCAAGACTTTTCCTGCTTTGTGGCCGAACAGGATGGCGCACTTGTTGGGCTGACCCACTACCTGTTTCACCGCCATGCGTGGAAGGTGGAACGCGTCTGCTATCTGCAAGACCTCTACGCCCGCCCGCAGGCGCGCGGCACCGGTGTGGGACGCGCGCTGATTCAGGCCGTTTATGACGAGGCGGACCGGCAAGACGCCCCCGCCGTCTACTGGCTGACGCAGGAGTTCAATCACACCGCGCGCCAGCTTTATGACCGCATCGGCAAGTTAACGCCGTTTCTGAAGTATCAGCGCCCATGATGCGTCTGGGTGCAGCCCTCTTGCTGGCGACACTGTCTGCCTGCACATCGGTCGACCGAACCGAGCTGCCGACGCGCATCAAGGTGATCGAAGACGCGCTGCCACCGTCGAAAAGTTTCGGCACCTCCCGACCCAGTGCCCCTGCCCGTTCCAACGCCAACATCGCGGCGGATTTCCTGTCGCTGCATTTCGCGCTGGAAAGCGGTGCCGAGTTGCCTGTGTTCACCCGGTTCGAAGGCCCGGTCACAGTGCGCCTGACCGGCACCCCTGCACCGTCGATGCAAACCGACCTTAGCCGTCTGCTCAGCCGTTTGCAGCGCGAGGCCCGGATCGACATCCGTCAGATCTCTGAGGGTGAGGCGAATATCACCATCGAAGCCGTCAGCCAGCGACAGATCCACCGCATCCTGCCACAGGCGGCTTGTTTCGTTGTCCCCAACTCTTCCAGTCTTGAGGAATACCGCCAGGACCGCCGCAAGGCCAAAAGCAACTGGACGCAGCTGCGCAGCCGCGAGCGGATCGGCATTTTCATCCCCTACGACGCCAGCCCGCAAGAGGTACGCGACTGTCTGCATGAAGAACTGGCACAGGCGCTTGGCCCCTTGAACGATCTTTATCGTCTGCCGGATTCCGTGTTCAACGACGACAATTTCCACACGGTGCTAACCGGCTTTGACATGCTGATCCTGCGCACCGCCTATGCGCCAGAACTGCAAAGCGGGATGACGCGCGAACAGGTGGCCGCCGTGCTGCCGAGCGTACTTAGCCGTCTGAATCCACGCGGTGACCGGATCGCCCCGCAACCGGTGTCCGAAACACCCCGCGCATGGATCAATGCGGTGCAGCGGGCTTTGGGGTCCGGCTCGGGGTCGGTCAAGCGGGTGCGGGCCGCGCAAGAGGCCGCGCGCATTGGCGCGCAGCAGGGCTGGACCGACCACCGCCGCGCCTATCCGCACTATCTGCTGGGTCGGATGGGACAATTCGACGATCCAGAAGCGGCACAACAGCAATATGCGCTGGCGCTGAGATACCTCGACGCGACACCGGGGACAGAGGTGCAACGCGCTCATGTCACGGCGCAGACCTCGGCGTTTGCGCTGGCGCGGGGACGCGGCGCAGATGCGCTGCCCGAATTGAATGAGGCCATCAAGGTCATGACACAGGCTGAAAACGCCGCCCTTCTGGCCACCCTCCTGCTGCTGAAGTCCGAAGCGTTGCGGCAATCCGGGCAGATTGATCAGGCACGCACCGTCAGGCTGGACAGCATCGGGTGGGCGCGCTACGGCTTCGGCTCGGAATTGGTGGTGCGCTCGGTGTCTGAGGGTCTTGCACAGGCGCCCACTTCAAACACGGGTGGGTAACAGCGGATGGTAGTGGTTCTGGGCATGGCGATTCTGGGTGCTCTTCTGGGCGTTCGTACCGCGCGCAAACGCAATGGCAGCGGCGCGGACATGGCGCAGTACGCCGCCGGTTACGGCATTGCCTTCGCCCTTCTGGGCCTGATCATCTCGCTGGTCCTTGTTCGAATGATCTGATCCCATGTTCTTGCCCTTCTTCGAAAACCTCCGCAAAGCTGGCATTCCCGTATCCCTGCGCGAATACCTGACCTTTCTGGAGGGTATGAAAAAGGGTCTGGCGACCTACGATGTCGAGGCGTTCTACTACCTCGCCCGCGTCTCGATGGTGAAGGACGAACGCAATATCGACAAGTTCGACCGCGCCTTTGCCGCCAGCTTCGAGGGCCTGAAAGAGATCAGCTTTGATCAGGTGCTTGAAGCGGTAGATATTCCCGCCGAATGGCTTGAGAAGATGGCCGAAAAGCACCTCAGCGCAGAAGAAAAGGCCGAGATCGAGGCGTTGGGTGGCTTTGACAAGCTGATGGAGACGCTGCGCGAACGGCTGAAGGACCAACAGGGTCGCCATCAGGGCGGCAACAAGTGGATCGGCACCGCCGGGACCAGCCCGTTTGGGGCCTACGGCTATAACCCCGAAGGCGTGCGCATTGGTCAGAAGGAAAGCCGCCACCAGCGCGCTGTGAAGGTCTGGGACAAGCGCGAGTTTCGCAATCTGGATGACACGGTGGAACTGGGTACCCGCAACATCAAGGTCGCCCTGAAACGCTTGCGCCGCTGGGCTCGCGAGGGTGCTGCCGAAGAACTGGATCTGGACGGCACCATCCGCGCCACCGCCGAGCATGGCTATCTGGACGTCAAAACACGCCCCGAGCGTCACAACGCGGTCAAGGTTCTGCTGTTTCTGGACGTGGGCGGATCAATGGACCCGCATATCAAAGTGGTCGAGGAGTTGTTCTCGGCCGCACGAAGCGAGTTCAAGCATCTGGAATATTATTACTTCCACAATTGCCTCTATGAAGGTGTCTGGCGCGACAACCGCCGTCGCTGGGACCAGCAGACGCCGACCCACGAGGTTCTGCGCACCTACGGCCCGGACTACAAGTGCATCTTCGTTGGCGACGCTTCTATGAGCCCCTACGAGATCGCCTATCCCGGCGGTGCGAACGAGCACTGGAACCAGGAGGCCGGTCAGGTCTGGCTGCAGCGGGCGCGCGAACAGTGGACCTCGAACCTGTGGATCAATCCGGTCCCCGAGAAGTATTGGGAATATACGCATTCCATAGGCATGATCCGCGAGATTTTTGAGGATCGCATGGTGCCCATGACGCTGGCCGGACTGGAACAAGGCATGCGAGAACTGACGCGTTAAGCCGTTCTGGACACCGAATTGGCCCAATACTGGAAACAATCGATCAATATGTCGGCGATTCACCCCCTACATTGCTCACATCAGAGACAATCAATGCAAAACTCTCTGCCCCTCGCGAATTCGTGATATAAACGAAAATGGTTGAGGCTGGGGGGCTGAAATGACCAATTCTAAACTGCTGAAGATTCTGACATCCGTATTGACCATTACCGTGTTGGTTCTTGCATCTGGCGCTGTCGCAACTATCGCACTGGCACCAGACGCTGCCTATGCGAAGAGCGACAAAAGCAACGGGAACGGCAAGGGACGCGGCGGCAAGGGTAACTCGGGAAAAGGCAATAAAGGCGGCGACAAGGGAAAATCCGGCAAAGGTCAGGGCGACAAAAGCGCGGGCAAAGATACTGGTAAGGCCAAATCAGGAACCGCAGGCTCGAACAAAGCATTTGGCTTTAGCAAGAAGCATAAGAAACAGAAAGCCAAGCCTCAGCGATCGGCCAAAAACAAAGGCCAGAACGGCAAGGTTCAAAGAACCACACTCGCCGGGTTTGGGCGTGAATTCAAACGCGATGTCGAGCAACTCTTTGGCAAACGCGTGCGCGCAAAATCCACATCAGGCGCGAAGTATACAAAGAAAACGCACCGCAAGGCGTCCGTTGCTCCGGTCGAGCACTCTCCACGTCCGGTTGCCCGCAAGGATTATGAGTATAAACCCCATAATGGTAAGAAATCTGACAAACTTCGGTACCGCGATCCGCTTGTAGCGGCGATCACCGACCCCTATGGCTCGGACAAGTTGCGCAATCTGAATGCGTCCAAGGCGGCGGCACCGGCGTTCCGCAACGCCTCACCCAACAGCAATGTCGGCAAGATCGCGACCTATCAGGCTGCGGCGGAAACCTATTATGACCTGCGCGGAGACCTATATGAGGCACGCCGGGAGCTGCGTGATCTGAATGAGAGCTATGATGGCCGCAGCAGCGTAGACATCACCGATGATATTGCCGCGCTCGATCCCACAGACCCGAATTACGATGACGACCTCAGTGCGCTTGAGCGCGAACTGCGCGATGCAGAGACTTATGAGGAGGCGCGTGACGATCTGCGGGCGGATGTGCGGGATTTGAGATACGAAACCCGTGATGCTTTGCAGGATGCAGAGACCGCATTCTTTGACGCGTCGAAGGGACGGACGTTGACCAAGGGCACTCTGGGAGAGCTCCATGGATATCTCGATCTGCCGCAGCCGGGCTATCGGCACAAGGACGGGGCGACCATCCAGCCTGTGCCGTACGAGCCCGGTGCCTACGACTATTCGGACGACAAGAAGAACTACAACGAAACCGATTATCGGCTGCGCTATGGCGATCGGTATTCCGACCGAAAGAAGGACCGCTACCGCTATTACCGCGATCCGCTTGTTGCGGCGATCACCGACCCCTATGGCTCGGACAAGCTGCGCAATCTGAATGCGTCCAAGGCGGCGGCCCCGGCCTTCCGCAACGCCTCACCTAACAGCAATGTCGGCAAGATCGCGACCTATCAGGCTGCGGCGGAAACCTATTATGACCTGCGCGGAGACCTATATGAGGCACGCCGGGACCTGCGTGATCTGAATGAGAGCTATGATGGCCGCAGCAGCGTAGACATCACCGATGATATTGCCGCGCTTGATCCCACAGACCCGAATTACGATGACGACCTAAGCGCGCTTGAGCGCGAACTGCGCGATGCGGAGACTTATGAAGAGGCGCGTGACGATCTAAGGGCGGATGTGCGGGATTTGAGAACAGACACCTTAGTTGCAGAGAAAGAGGCCGAACATGCGTTTTTCGAGGCTTCAAAGGGAGCGGTTTTGACCAAGCAGTCTCTCTCAGAGTTTCACTCGAACCTTCAACTGCCGTCGCCTGGTCGGTAGCGTTGGCCTGCCCAACACCCTCTGATCGGGTATAAGTCGGCAATAGCGGCTTGCCTCTATAAGGCAGGCCGCCCATATCTAAAGCATGCTTCGTCTGACCCCGATCCTGTTGGCCATCGCCTATGCTGTCGTGATGTACCGGATTTCCGTCTGGCGCACCCATCGTGAACTGGATGCCAAATCGACGGAACTGGCCGATCCCGCGCTCAAGCGCATGACAGACCGATTGGCAGCCGCGTTGGAGATTGATCGGGTGCCGGTCTACATCTACGAGATCGATCCGGTGAACGGGCTGGCCGCTCCGGATGGGCGGATTTTCATAACCCGCGGGTTCTATCGCAAATTCCGCAACGGAGAGGTCTCGGCCGAGGAAATGGCCAGCGTGATTGCGCATGAGTTGGGTCATGTCGCTTTGGGGCATGCACGGCGACGGATGATCGATTTTTCCGGCCAGAACGCGATGCGGGCCGCGCTGATGATGTTGCTGAACCGGTTCATTCCCTTCATCGGCGCGTGGATCGCAAACATGCTGACCCATCTTCTGGCCTCGCGCCTGTCGCGGGGGGACGAGTATGAGGCGGATGAATATGCCGCCGCGTTGCTGACCAAGGCCGGGATCGGGATCGGGCCTCAGAAATCGCTGTTTCATAAGCTGGAAGAATTGACGGAGCAGCGCGCCGGGGTGGTTCCGGCTTGGTTGATGAGCCATCCCAAGACGGATGAGCGGATCGCGGCGTTGGAGGCATTGGAGCAGCGCTGGGGGGCGGGCGGATAGGTTTGGGTGCGAGGGGCGCTGCCCCTCGCGCTCCCCGGGATATTTTTGGCCAGATGAAGGGTGGATCCGTGTCAGGTGGTGAGGGCTTTGCCCAATCTGGGCAGGCGGGCCTTCTTCATCAGGGGGCGGAGGGTCCAATGATCGCCCGAGAGGTGGTTGGCTTGGGAGAGGGTTTTGGTGGCGACTTGCGCCATGCCCTCAGGGTCGGTCAGCCAGAAGCTGTGCAGCAGGCTGTCGGGGTCGCAGCGGTCGATGCCTTCTTCGGCAAGGATGTTTTTCGGGAAATCCTTGGCGTTGACAGTGACAATCAGGTCCGAGGATGAGGCGACTGCCGTGGCTAGGACGTGGATATCCGCTTTGTCGGGCAGCCAGAGGCGTTGTTCCAAGCCGGGCGTTGCGGGGTGTTCGGCCTTGGGCCAGTTTGCTTGGGTCAAGGCGATTTCGGCGCGGGCCTGCGCCTCACCCGTGGGGCCGAGTTTGCGGGCGGCACGGGCCCATTCTTCGAGGATGCGGGCGGACCAGACCGGGGTGAAATGGCCCAGCTTTGCCGCGCCCAGCAGCATCTCTCGCATCACCGTGGGGTAGATGACGCAGGTATCGAGGACCGCTTTCACAGGCGATAGAATACGGCTTTGAGATAGCCGCTTTCGGCCAGTTGCGGCAGTTGCGGGTGGTCCGGCCCGGCAAAACCCGTATGGATCAGTTGCGCCTGCCGCCCTGCCCGGCCAATCCCCCGCGAGGAGGCGTCGCGGAAGCGGGCCAGATCGGCGGCGTGGGAACAGGAGCAGAGGCCAAGGTAGCCGCCCGATTTCACCAGCGGTGCGGCCAAGCGCGCGATGCGTTCGTAGGCGCGCAGGCCTGCGTCCAGCGCTTGTTTCGAGGGCGCAAAAGCGGGTGGGTCGCAGATCACCACGTCGAATGTGGCCCCTTCTTCGCCCAGTTGCGTCAGAACGTCGAATGCGTCGCCTTGGCGGGTCTGGAACCGGTCGGCAACGCCTGCGGCCTCGGCCCCTTGTTCGGCCAGCGTCAGTGCTGCGGCGGAACCATCGACCGCCAGCGCTTGCGCGGCGCCACCGGCCAGCATGGCCAGGCCGAAGCCGCCGACATGGCTGAACACGTCCAGAACATGCGCTTCGGGATGCACCAGGCGGGCGGCGAAGGCGTGGTTGGGGCGCTGATCGTAGAACAGGCCTGTCTTCTGGCCGCCGGTCAGGTCGGCCATATAAGTTGCACCGTTCATGGGCACGGGCAGCGGTGCCTCGGGCGTCGTTCCGTGCAGGGTCTGGTTAAGGTCGTCGAGACCCTCTAGCCCTCGGGTGCGGCCGGAGGCGTTTTTCAGAACCGTGGTCACGCCGGTCACTTTGACCAGAGCGTCGGTCAGGCTTTCAAGGTGCGCCTCAGCCCACGCAGCGTTGGGTTGGATGACGCAGGCATCTGCAAAGCGGTCGATGATCACGCCGGGAAAGCCATCAGCTTCGGCATGGATCAGGCGGTAATAGGGCGCGTCAAACAGGCGCTCGCGCATCTCCAGCGCACGACGCAGGCGGGTTTCGAACCAGTCGGCATTCAGGTCCGCGTCAATGTCCCGGTCCAACACCCGGCACATGATTTTCGATGCGGGGTTCACCGCGACCAGAGCAATGGGCTGGCGTTTGTCATCCTCCAGCACCGCCAGTGCTCCGGCTGCGATCTTGCGGGTGCGGCGGTCGGTGACGATGTCATTGGCGTAGACCCACGGGAAGCCATGGCGCAGCCCGCGCGCGTTGGCTTTGGGTTTCAGGCGGATGCGGGGGCGGTCGGATGAGGCGGTCATGGCGCTCTCATAGCTTTGAACCGGTTGGGGTGAAAGCCCTGTTAACGGTCCCGGCTGCGCCAGCCGCCGCGCCGCTTGGGGGCCTGCGCCGCTTGCAGCCCTTCGGCCAGAACCTGTGTCATCGGGTGATCGCCCGCCTGCGCCGCATAGAGCGCGTGCAGTTCGGTCAACGCCTGTTTCTGATCCCTGTCCTCGGGCAGGCTGAGCGCCCAGTCGAGGAAGATGCTGCGGCATTCGGACATGGTGATGCCGTCGATGCGATAGGCCTCGCGGATCAGGCCCTTGTGGTCGTTCGGATCATCGCTGCGCGCCATTTGCCTCTCCTTCAACCACAGCGCCGATCAAGGCGGCGGCGGTGTCGTAGCTGTCCTGCAGCGCGGCCTGTAGCGTGTCGACCTGATCGAACCCGGTGGCCCGGCAGAGGAAAGCCGCGCCGCCCTCACCGATCTTGTCCGCCTCGATCGCTTTGCCCGAAAGCAGCCGCGCCGCGCATTGTACGGACCAGCATAGGTCGTAACAGTCCTTGAGCGTCTGCGCCTGCGCGACCTCCAGAAGTCCGGCAGCGACCGCGCCGTCCAGACCCGCGCGCGCATCGCGTTGTGCGGAGCCCGACAACAACGCTCCGCTCTGGGCCAGCAATTCGATGTCCATCATCCGTCCGGGGCCGTTCTTGGCATCCCAAACCCCCGCCGGAGCCTTGGCGGCAGCCAAACGGGTGCGCATTTCAGCGACTTCGGTCAGAACCTTGGTGCGATCGCGCGGGCGCGAAAGAAACTCGGCACGGAAGCTTTCGATATCCGCGGCGAGCCCGGCATCCCCGGCCACCACATGCGCACGGGTCAGGGCGAGGTGTTCCCACACCCATGCCTCGTTCTGCTGGTAATTGGTAAAACTGCCCCAACTGGTGGCCACGGGTCCCTGATTGCCTGAGGGGCGCAGGCGCATATCGACTTCGTAGAGCCGCCCCTGCGACATCGGGGCCGTCAGAGCGGTGATCAGGGCTTGCGTGAACCGGGCATAATAAGTGCGCGTGGCCAGAGGGCGCGGGCCGTCCGACATTTCCTGCTCCTGCGGGTCGTAGATGACGATCATGTCCAGATCGGACTGCGAATTGATCCGTCCGGCCCCAAGCGAGCCCATGCCCAGAACCGCCGCCCCGCGCCCCGGGGCAGGCCCGTGCTTTCTGGCAAACTGAGTTTCAACGCAGGGCAGAACCGAGGCGATGACAGCCCCCGCCAGTTCCGCATATTGCTGCCCGGCCTGCGCGCCATCGATGAGGCCGCGCAGGTGGTGGACACCGATGCGAAAGTGCCATTCCTTGCACCAGCGCCGGGCCAGATCCAGCTGGGTTTCATAGTCGTCTTCGGCAGACAAGGCTTGCTGCAAATCGGATTTCAGCGCCGCCTGCCCCGGCCAGTCGTCAAAGAAACTGCCGCCGATGACCGCATCAAACACCGCCGCGTTGCGCGACAGATGGGTGGCCAGCGCATGCGAGGTGCCGACGATGTCGACCAGCAGGTCGATCAGTTGCGGGTTCGCCTCGAACAGCGAAAACAGCTGCACCCCGGCGGGAAGGCCCGCCAGAAATCCATCCAGCGCCAGCAAAGCCTCATCGGGTTTTGCGGTCTTCGCCAGACGCGACAGAAGCTCGGGCCGCAGGCGTTCAAAAATGCGCGCGCCGCGTTGCGACCGCAGCGCCGGATAGGTGGTCCAGCGGGCCAGCACACCCTTGTCGAATTCAACCTCTGGCGCCGTCGCAGGGCGTGGGCTGGCACCGGGAGCAAAGAACCCCTCGGTCAGGTCATGCACCTCGGTCAGGCGGCGGGTCAGATCGGCGGTCAGATCGGCGCTGCTGAGGCCCATCAGGCAGGCGACGCGTTCAATGCCGTCCTCGGTTTGCGGCACCTTGTGGGTCTGGGCGTCATGCACCATCTGAATGCGATGCTCGACCTCACGATGGGCGCGGTAATGGTCGGTGAGCTTTACAGCCACGTCCTCGGGCACCCAGCCCTTCGAGGCCAGCGCCGCCAGCCCCGGAACCGTGCCACGGACACGCAGATCGGGGTCGCGCCCCCCGGCTATCAACTGGCGGGTCTGGGTGAAGAACTCGATCTCGCGAATGCCGCCCTGCCCCAGCTTCATGTCATGGCCCGGGATCGACAGGCTGCCGCCCGTCCCTTTGTTCTCGCGTATGCGCAGGCGCATGTCGTGGGCGTCCTGAATGGCGGCGAAATCCAGATGCCGCCGCCAGACGAAGGGGCGCAGGGCGTCCAGAAACCGCTCTCCGGCGGCAATATCCCCGGCGCAGGGGCGCGCCTTGATATAGGCCGCGCGCTCCCACGTCCGGCCGAGGCTTTCATAATAGCGCTCAGCCGCCTCCATCGCCATGCACACGGGCGTCACCGCCGGATCGGGGCGCAGGCGAAGGTCGGTGCGAAAGACATAGCCATCCGCTGTCTTGTCGCTGAGCGTGGCGCAGAAATTCCGTGTCGCCCGGACCATGCCATGGCGCGCATCGTAAAAGTCATCCGGGGCAAACCGCGTCTCGTCAAACAGCACGATCAGGTCGATATCCGAGCTATAGTTCAGCTCATGCGCGCCCATCTTGCCCATGGCCAGAATGACCAGCCCGGCGGCGGTTTCGACATCGTCTTCTGTCATGCCCGGCAGCTTGCCGCGTCGGATCAGGGCGGCGATCTCGGCCTTGGCCGCCACGTCCGCAGCCAACGCGCCAAAATCGGTCAGCGCTCCGGTCACCTTTTCCAACGGCCAAGCCCCTGCCAGATCGGCCAGCGCGGTCAGTAGTGCCAGCCGCCGCTTGGCCTGTCGCAGCCCCGGCTTCAACTGATCCGGCGGCAGCGCCCGTGCGACCGCCATGACATCCGCCAAAGCCTGATCCGGATCTTGCAACGCTTGGGCTAACCAAACCTTTTCCTGATCAATCAGACCCTTCAGATAGGGGCTGGACCCTGCGGTACCTGCAATCAGCTCTCCCTGTTCTGCGCTCAGGTCTGGCAAGGCTGCGCGGGTTTCGGCCCCAAGGGCCGGATCAAAGGCGCGCGGGACTCGGTGAATGGCAAGGCTCATGGGCGCTCCAGCGGCGTGTCCTGACTGAAACTGTTGATCCAGACATCATACCGCCGCTCCCACAGGGACGAGATCAGCATCGCCTCGGGCTCTGGTGCATCCGGACGGGTATAGTCCGCACGGTAGCTCAACAGCACGATGTCCGGGGTCAGCACTCGCAGCGTCGCCTCGGACAATTCATACGTGGCCATCGTCGGTGCATCGGCAAACTGCCCAACGTGATCGTCGCGGTTGGCAAAGCCCGTCGGGTAAACGCCCAGAAAATCCGAGCTCAGCAACGCGCGGTCAGCCTGCGCGTTGCCTTCTACCAGCGCGGTCCAAACCTGCTTTTCCAGCGAAAGGATCTGATCAAGCGTCGGAGCGTGTGTGTTCTCAGTATCTTGCATGAGCAGAAACTGCGCCCGTTCCGCCACCGCGTCAACCGGCGAATCCTTTATGTAAATCTTTTTCACATTACCCCTTGCAACGTCCGCTCCCCCCTCCCATCTAGGAAATGTGAATAGCATTTACATCCTGAGTGGAGAGACCAAATGACCGCATTGTCCGAACACGCCGTTCCTGCAAATCCAGGCTGGCTGCACCGCGCCGAGGCCTGGCTTGACAGCAAGGGCAAAGGGGCCTGGATCGCCGCAATGGTCCTTGGCTTTATCGTCTTCTGGCCCATCGGCCTGGCCTTTCTGGCCTATATGATCTGGAGCAAACGCATGTTCAGCAAATCCTGCAGCCGCCGTTCGTCGTGGAACAGCCACATGAGCGCCATGAAACCTTCCGGCAACAGCGCCTTTGACGCCTACAAGGCCGACACGCTGGCGCGGCTGGAGCGCGAGCAGAAGGATTTTGAGGCCTTCCTGCACCGCCTGCGCGAAGCCAAAGACAAGGCCGAGTTCGACGAGTTCATGGACGAACGCGCCCGCGACAATCGCGATGACACAGGCACCGGCGAGCAACCCGCCTGATCCAGCCTTGCCCTGCCCCGATCTTCGGGACAGGGTGCCTTTGACCAATAACCGGACCAAGACATGACCCACCTGCCCGATCCCGACAGCCAGCCGGAATTCTACCAATCCGTCGCAACCAAGCGTTTCTTTGCGTGGCTGTTTGATATCGCCTTTATCTCGTTGCTGTGTACCGTCGCGATCTTGTTTACCGCCTTTCTCGGCCTGTTTTTCATTGCCCTGATCTATGCGGTCATAAGCTTTATCTATCGGGTCGTGACGATCGCCAACGGCTCAGCCACGCTGGGGATGCGGTTCATGGGAATCGAGTTGCGCGACGCGTTCGGTGCGCGCATGGATACCGGCAAGGCCATCGCGCATACGGCAGGCTATTTCGTCAGCATGGCGATCCCGGTGCTGCAGATCATTTCGGTCATCATGATGATGACAAGCGCGCGCTGTCAGGGTTTGACCGATGCCTTCCTCGGCACCGTCATGATCAACAAGCGGGCCTGAAAAACTCCTGAGCAAAAAACTTGGCGGCACCCATAACCGTTGCTATCATCCGTCCCGAGGAGATGCGGGACCTTCATGCGACACACGCTGCCAATCGCGCCACAGTTCTATGTGACGGCACCCCAGCCCTGCCCCTATCTTGAGGGCAGGATGGAGCGCAAACTGTTCACCGCCCTTCAGGGCGAAGGCGCTGATCAGTTGAATGATTGCCTGTCACAACAAGGGTTTAGACGATCCCAAAACGTGCTGTACCGCCCTTCCTGCACCGATTGCGCCGCGTGCCTGTCTGCCCGGATCGACGTGTCCGCCTTCCGCCCCAGCAAAAGCCAAAAGCGCGCCACAAAACGCAATGGCTATCTGAAACGGCGCGCCACCTCGCCCTGGGCTACGGATGAGCAGTTCGATCTGTTCCGCCGGTATCTGGACGCCCGCCACGCCGATGGCGGCATGGCCGACATGGACGTGTTCGAATTCGCCGCCATGATTGAGGAAACCCCGATCCGCAGCCGCGTGATCGAGTATGCAGACCCGGAAACCGACGACCTGATCGCAGTCAGCCTGACGGACGTGCTGGATGACGGGCTGAGCATGGTCTACTCATTCTATGACCCGGAGTTTCAGAAAAAGTCGCTGGGCACTTACATGATCCTCGATCATATCGAGATCGCACGCGAGGCCGGGCTGCCCTTTATCTATCTTGGCTACTGGGTGCCCGGCAGTCCGAAGATGGGTTACAAAGCCAAGTTCGCAGGTCTGCAGGCCTATGTGCAGGGGGAATGGCGGATGATCGACGACCCCGAGTCCTATGCTCAGACGTCGCATCATCCCTTGTCATCAGCGCCGATCGCAGAACAGGTCGCGAATATTCAGCTGCCCGACCGCCACCCCACCAAAGGCTGACCCAACATGCGCCAAAACCTTCATGCGGTCACTTTGGTTGTGCCCGACTATGATGCGGCGATTGCGTTCTACACCGGAGTTCTGAACTTCACCCTGATACAGGATCTCGACCTTGGCGAGGATAAGCGCTGGGTACGTGTCACACCACCGGGATCGACGGGGGCTTCGCTGCTGTTGGCCAAGGCCGTTGGCGACACGCAGGCGGCTGCGATCGGACAGCAAACCGGTGGGCGCGTCGGTTTCTTCCTTGAGACCGACGACTTCTATCGGGACCACGCAGCCATGCTTGAGGCGGGTGTCGGGTTCGAGGAAGCCCCCCGCCGCGAGCCCTATGGCATCGTCGCAGTCTGGCGCGACCCGTTCGGAAACCGCTGGGACCTGATCGAGTTCACGACCCCGAGCCTCTTAGATTAATTTATATATCTCTTACACTTACGAACTATGCGCGCAAATATTAAGCATTATTAATGCACTTGCACACCGGTTGAGCAATTGAAAGCTGACGCCGCGTCACCACATTAAACCTGCTTCTTAATACACGAACCAGCCGTGAAACCCGCCGCATATCAAGCCGCTGCCGGGGCTGGGGATTTTGTTTCTGCGACAGGCCTCCCACCCTGCCGTAGAGCTTCTGAAGGAGGGGGAAAATGGTTAACGCCACTCGCCGACTGGTCTCGGCCACTTTGACGACCCAGATCCTGATCGCGCTGGCCCTCGGGTCAGTGTTTGGACTGGTTCTGAACTATCTCGATATCGCCGCCCTGAACACCGCGCTTGTCGATGGCGCGCTGTCGATGCTGGGGCAGATGTTCCTGAACGCGCTGCAGATGCTTGTAGTGCCACTTGTTGTCTTCTCGCTGCTCTGCGGAGTGGTCGGGATCGGAGATGTCAAGCTGCTGGGCCGCGTCGGCGGCATGACCTTTGTCACCTATCTGGCCACCACCGCGCTGGCGGTGACCACTGCGCTGGTGTTCGCCAGCCTGATCGGTCCCGGCAAAGGGTTCGAAAGCATGTATCTGGTCGGAGACGGTGTGAGTGTCGCCAACCCACAGACCACATGGGAGATTCTGGCGAACATCATCCCCAAGAACCCGATCAACGCGCTGGCCAATGGTGAGATGCTGCAGATCATCTTCTACGTGATGGTCGTGGGCATTGCGGTTCTGATGATGGGCAACCGCGCCAAGGCGTTTGTCGAAGGCTGCGAGTTCATGAACGAACTGGCGATGAAAATCGTCAAGATCGTCATGGCCTTTGCCCCCATCGGCGTGTTCAGCCTGATCGCCAAGACCTTTGCGATGGAAGGTTTCAGCCTCTTCGGCCCCGTCATCGGCTATCTGACCACGATCAGCCTGACGCTGGTGTTCCACCTCTGTGTCACTCTGATGGCGCTGCTCTATTTCACCACCGGCCTCAACCCGCGCACGTTCATGCGCAAGATGCGCTCGGCTCAGGTGTTTGCGTTTTCGACCTCAAGCTCGAATGCAACGATCCCAGCCAGCCTGCAATGCGTGACACAGCGCGTCGGCGTGGATCGCTCGGTCGCATCGTTCGGCATTCCACTGGGGGCGACGATCAACATGGACGGCACCGCGATCATGCATGGCGTGGCCACCGTGTTCCTCGCCAACGCCTATGGCATGGATCTGGGGCTGAGCGGCTATCTGACCGTCATCTCGATCTCGGTTCTGGCCTCGATCGGCACTGCGGGTGTTCCCGGGGTGGGCATCGTGATGCTGGCGATGGTACTGAACCAGTTGGGAATGCCGCTGGAAGGCATCGGGATCATTCTGGCCGTCGACCGTATCCTCGACATGATGCGGACCGTGGTGAACATCACCGGTGATGCCGTCGTGACCACCATCGTCGGCAAGAAGGTCGGCAAACTGGACAAGACGGTCTTCGACAACCCCGATGCCGGCACGTTCGATACGGCCGATCTTGAGATCGATCATTCAACCGAACAGGAATTTGCCAAGCTGACGCATCCTCAGCCGCAAACATGACAGAAAAAAAGGAGGCCCTGCGGGGCCTCCTTTGTGTGACGTTAGTTCGGTATCAGATCCGGGACGATGGTCACGATCGTGGGGAAGAACCAGAGTATCCCGATCCCAACCACCTGGATCAGCACGAACGGTATGATCCCTCGATAAATGTGCCCCGTTGTGACCTCTTTCGGCGCAACCCCCCTGAGGTAGAACAGCGCAAACCCAAAGGGTGGCGTCAGGAACGAGGTCTGCAGGTTCACGGCGACCATGATCGTCACCCATTTCGGATCAAACGAACCGCCATAAATCACTGGGCCCACGATGGGGATCACGATGTAGATGATCTCAAGGAAATCCAGCACGAAGCCCAGGATGAACAGAACCAGCATCACGATCAGGAAGACCGTGAACTCATTGTCGAAGCTGCGCAGGAACTGCTGGATATAGTGCTCACCCCCGAACGAGATCACCACAAGGTTCAGCAATTGCGAACCGATCAGGATGGTAAAGACCATCGAGGTCACCTTGGCCGTTTCGCGTACCACGGGCGTCAACACCCCGCTTGAGAACAGCACCCAACAGCCGAACAGAAGACCAAACAACGCATACAGGTATGCCGAATAGGCGATGATGAACGCGATCCAGCTTTCAACCGACACGTCGCCTTGGTTGATGCGCAGATCAAAGTTCACGCCCATCAACAGGGCGATGATCACGGCAAAGGTCGACCAGATGATCACTTTGCCGGACCGGCCCTGATCCTGCAGCTTGCGATAGGCCGCCAGCATGATCGCTCCGCCCGCCCCGAGGGCTGCAGCGGGCGTCGGGTTGGTCACACCACCAAGAATCGAACCCAGCACCGCGATGATCAGAACCAGTGGTGGGAAGACCACGCGGATCAGATCGTTGGTGGCACAACGCGCTGCCGCCTCTTTGCAGCCATACATGGCAATGACAAAGGGGATGGCCAGCATAAGGAACGTCGCCCCTGACGAGGTTGTCGGCGCAATCAGCAGAACGTCGACCAACAGCATCAGCAACAGACCAATTGCGCCCACGTTCAGCGGTTGCGGCGAGCGCGAAGGCGCAATGCCACGCCCCAGCACCAGTGTCAGGCCCAGCAGAACCACCATAACGGCAACGCCGTTTCCGATCGGTGCTGCCGCAGCAATCTTGGCTTCCTGCGCCGCGGCCAGTTCTTCTTCGCTCAGGCGTTGCGATTCAGCTGCACCACCAGCCTCGTCGATCGCCTCCTGCTCGGCCACGGCCTGATCCCAGGCAGACTGACCATGCAACTCGATCATCGAGGCCTTGCACTCTTCCGAGACGTTCGTGCGCAGAGAGGCACCCTGCCCGATATCTGAGAACGCCGAGACCGAGATGTTCTGGCTGCCGATCACACCCGCGCTGCCCAGCAGGACCGCGCCAACGATCAGGGCAACGGGTGCACCCAGCAGCCATGTCAGACCTTCCGAACGTGTGATAGTCTCACCCGTCCCGCCCGACAGCTCAACAGCCGGGGCCTTGTCCGGGTTCAACAGCGCATAGCCAAAGGCATAGAGCGCATAGAGCAAGGCCAACATGATCCCCGGCAGCAGCGCCGCCTGGAACAACGTCCCCACCGAAACAACAGCCGGCTCACCCAGATAGGTCAGCGCGTCGGTACACCCGGCTTCGACTGCACGCGTCTCCTGCGCTGTCGAATACAAGTCGCCCGCCAGCGTGCCCAGCAGAACGATCACAATGGACGGTGGAATGATCTGCCCCAACGTCCCTGAGGCCGCGATCACGCCTGTCGCAAGCTCTGGCGAATAGTTGTTGCGTAGCATGGTCGGCAGGGCCAGCAGGCCCATCGTCACCACGGTCGCGCCGACGATCCCGGTCGAGGCGGCCAGAAACGCGCCCACGACAACGATCGATACGGCCAGACCGCCGGGCAGCGGGCCAAAGACACGCGCCATTGTGGTCAGCAGGTCGTTCGCGATTTTCGAGCGTTCCAGCGTGATGCCCATCAGAACAAACATCAAAACGGCCAGCAGGGTCTCGATCGACTGACCGGCCAGAACGCGTTCGTTCATACGGTTTACAATGAAGGACACGTTGCGGTCGAGCGCGGTTTCCCAGCCCTGCACAAAGACCGGTTCGGCGATCCTTGGCAAATCGGGGTATCGGAACACCGACACAGTGTCCGGTTTCACGCCGGAATTCACCAGGTCCCGATAGGCTTGCGACCCGGTGTCAATCGCCTGATGGATCAACAAACCAGCGCTGTCCAATGCGGCGATGATCCCGAATGAAATCACCCCGGCCCCACCGATGGCGAAGGCCACGGGGAAACCCGACAGGATGCCTCCAAAGAGGCAGAAGAATACGATAATGAGGCCTATCTCGACGCCATCAAGTCCGAATAGCATTGTCTGGTTCCCCGTCCTTAATGCGCGCCTTCGTAGGCTTCTTCACCCTCACCAAGGCTGTCCTTGTCGAGGTATTTTCCAGTGCTTTCCGGCCCTTCCACATATTCCAGATACGAGCGGTACAGGAACGCGATCGCATGCAGGAACACCATGGCGGCGAAAGCCACCAGCAGGATTTTGAACAGGAAGTAGGCATTGAACCCATTGGGGCTGAAGCCGATGGTTTCAACGTTCCAACGCAACGCACGGGATTTCGCGATCAACCGATCTACCGTGTCACTCGCCGAAGGCTTGGGCACGATCAGGTGCCGCCACATGAAATACCAGCCATACATCCAGGTCAGAACTGCCATCGGCATCATGAACAAAACCGCGCCGCACATATCAACGACGCGCTTGGCCCGGTGGCTGATACCGGCATAGATCAGGTCAACCCGCACATGGCCGCCCTGCACGAATGTGTAGGTACAACAGAGGCAGACAACCATGGCGTTATACAGTTTAAGTTCCTCGGCGAACCAACTGATATCCATCTGAAAAGGGATGCCCAGCCCAAAGGACATATCGGGACGGGTAAAGACCCGTTGCATAAAGACGATAACGATCTGCTGGATAACCATCAGCAGGCCCGCCCATGCAAAGAACCGCCCAGTCGTGTTGGCGAACCCTTCAAGGACGCGCACCATCCCCCACATGAAACTCCGATAGTAGAGGCCGATGGCCGTCAGCACCAGAAACAGCGCGAAGATCACAAAGAAGAACTCGACCGAGCCGCCGTAGTAGACAAAGCGCATGATCGACTCTTTGTCCGACCAATCCAGCCAGAGCTGCGGATGCGTGATGGCGTATCCGAAATTATAGAAGGCTTCGGCAATGTTCTGAATGAACCAGATCAGTCCATTCCACAGGGCGCCGAAGAACGAGATACCGTTTTCGTCCTGCATGTTGTCCCCAGGTCGCATCGGTTGCACGTTTCGTTATTGCGGTAAGTGAAATCCGCTTATGTGCAACGGGAAAGGCTCCCCCGCGGCGCGGGGGAACCGGTTTCTTGGATCTGGCTTTAGCTGCGCACGCGGTCGCGCTGCGCGGTATAGACGCCCGAAGACAGGTTGTTCCAGCCTGACGAAGCGGCCATCGATTCCATGGCACTGTCATGGATGCGCTTGAACAGCTCGTCGCCCATGTTCTCGTCCAGAACTTCCTGGCTGGCCTGACCGAAGGCATCCCAGACGCTGTCGGGGAATTCCATGACCTTGACGCCACCGGCCTGCAGACGCTGCAGAGCGGCACCGTTGTTGGCCAGGAACTGGGCCAGGTTCCACTGGTGCGCTTCAGCAGCCGCGATCTCGATGATCTTCTGCTGAGCAGCAGTCAGACCGTCGAACACTTCGCGGTTGGTCGCCAGCGACAGACCCGCGCCCGGCTCGTGGAAGCCAGCGGTGTAGTAAGTCTTGGTGATTTCCTGGAAGCCCGCTTTTTCGTCGGCCCACGGACCGATCCACTCGGTTCCGTCAATCGCGCCGGACGACAGCGCCTGATACACTTCCGAACCCGGAATGTTCTGCACCGAGGCGCCCAGTTTACCCAGAGCCTTGCCGCCCAAACCCGGCATACGGAACTTCAGACCGTTGAAGTCTTCGGGGCTGTTGATCTCTTTTGCGTACCAGCCACCCGCCTGCGCACCGGTGTTACCGGCCAGGAAGGATTTCAGGCCAAAGATTTCGCCCAGTTCATCATGCAGCTCCATCCCACCGGCATGGTAGTACCAGTTCACCAATTCCTGCGCGGTCATGCCGAAGGGAACAGCCGTGAAGAACGCGTAGCCCGGATGCTGACCGACAAAGTAATAGTCAGCCGCGTGATACATATCGGCCTGACCCGACGAAACCGCGTCAAACACTTCGAACGCGCCAACCAACTCACCGGCGGCCTTGATTTCGACGTTCAGGTTGCCGTCCGACATGGTGGTGATGCTGTCGGCACAACGCTGCGCGCTGTCAAACACGCCCGCAAGGCCACGGCCCCACGATGTGACCATGGTCAGGGTGCGCTTGCCCTGCGCATAGGCGGGCGCTGCCAGCGTGGTGGCTGCAGCAGCCGAGCCGCCCAGTGCCGAGGTTTTCAGAAACTTACGACGATCCATATGAGTGTTCCTCCCCTACATATTTATTACCCAAGGCTGTCCTCGGGCCGATCGTTTCCAGTGCGCGACAGCCTAAATCCACGCCGATGAATGTGAATACCTACTACTACGTAGCCGCGGCGGTTTTTCAGCGCTTGGGCGCAGAAATCAGGCTGTTTTTGCTCCATCTTCATCAAAATACAGTGGGCGAGCCCTCGGATCGCCCAATCTTTTTGCAATTTCGCGGCAGCTTGCGTATCGATTCGACCATGGGAGGATTCCGCAACTTCATCTCGCTGACCTATGCGCAGAAACTGTCACTGGTCGCGGCGATACCGCTGCTTGTGGCAGTGGCGGCGATTGCATTGGTGGTCGCCTATGAGTCGCGCGCAACGGCAGAAAGCGAGATTCAGGCGCTGGAACGCCGCCTGATCGAGGCCAAGAAGGACGAACTGCGCAACTACGTGACCCAGGCGCGCAACGGGTTCGCCTATATCTACGGGCGCGCCTCGCCCGATGACGAGGTCGCCAAGAATCTGGTCACGCAGATCCTGTCGGCGATGATCTACGGCAAGGACGGGTTTTTCTTCGTCTACGACTATGACGGCAACAATCTGGTCAGCCCGCGCCAGACCGAGTTCATCAACCGCAACTGGGTCGGCCTGACCGACAGTGATGGCACGCCGATCGTGGACGAGTTCATCAGCCTCGCCCGTCAGGGGGCCGGTTGGCACAATTTCATGTGGCAAAAACCATCGACCGGGGAAGAGGCGCAGATGATCGCCTATGTCGTCGGCCTGCAGGACTGGCGCTGGGTCGTGGGCACCGGCGTTTTCATCGACGATATTGTCGCAACCGTCGCCAATGCCCGCGCCGAGGTCGAGGCGCGCGTGCAACGGACATTCATGTATATCGGCGGCATCGTTCTGGCCGCCGTTCTGATCGTCTTCGCCTCGGGCATGCTGCTGAATATCCGCGAACGTCGCCTGGCCGATGCCAAGCTCAAGGAGCTGACCCAGCGCGTGTTCGATGCGCAAGAAGAGGAACGCGGGCGCGTGGCGCGCGAACTTCATGACGGGATCAGCCAGATTTTGGTCGGTGTGCGGTATGCGCTGGACAATGCCCGCCGCCGCCTGTCGCGCGGCGATGATGCAGGCGCACAGGACCCGCTTGAGAAAGGCATCGACAATCTGGGCACCGCCATCACCGAGGTTCGTCGCATCAGCCGCGATCTACGCCCCGGCGTACTGGACGATCTGGGCCTAGGCCCTGCGCTCAAGGCGCTGACCGATGATTTCCGTGAACGGACGGGGATCGAGACCGAATTCTCGACCGTCGTGTTCCGCAACCGGCTGGATCAGGACAGCAAGATCGCCCTCTACCGGATTGCCCAGGAAGCGATGACCAATATCGAGCGGCACTCTGGTGCAACCCGTGTCACCATCGACCTGCGCGGCCATAAGAAAGGGGCTACCATGCGGATCACCGATAATGGCATTGGACTGCGCAGCGAACCGGACGGTGCCAGCACCGGGATCGGCCTGCGCAACATGCAGGAACGCATCGAACAGCTTGACGGCTCGCTGCGCATCCTGTCATCCCGCGGCCAGCGCAGCGGTACGGTGATCGAGGTCAGCCTGCCCCTCAGCCACCTGCTGCCGCCGCAGGAAGACGCAACACCAAAACGAAAGGCCGGTTCCCGATGACTGATACGATCCGGGTTCTCATTGTCGACGACCATCCCATGGTGGCCGAGGGCATCCAGTCGCTGCTGGAAAGCTATGACGAGATCGAAGTGGTCGGCACACTGTCGAACGGGCAAGAGGCAGCGGATCAGGCCGTAGCTCTGCAACCCGATGTGATCCTGATGGACCTTAACATGCCCGGCCTCAGCGGGCTCAGCGCGACCGAGATCATCCTCGAACGCCTGCCTGACACCCGCATCCTGATCCTGTCCATGCATGACAGCCCCGAATATATCTCGACTGCCCTCAGCCACGGGGCGAAGGGATATGTGCTGAAGGACGTCCCCACCGAAGAGATCAAACAGGCCATCGACGCCGTGATGCAGGGCGAACGTTATCTCTGCACCGGGGCCAGCGGCTCGCTTGAGCCCAAGGATGGCAACACGCGCGAGGCGCTGACAGGCCGCGAGCAGACCATTCTGCTGGAACTGGCGCAGGGCAAATCCAACAAAGAGGTCGCGCAGGCGCTGGATATCTCGGTCCGAACGGTCGAGACCCACCGCAAGAACATCAAACGAAAGCTGGGCATTTCCTCGACCGCCGGCCTGACCCGCTATGCTTTGGAACATGGCGTCCTGCAGGGCACCAGCCCCGGGCTCTGACCGCAGCGCGGCACGCGCTGCCCGGCCCAACCGAAGGAGATGCGCCAAAGGCGTATTGACGACGGGCGGGAGGGCTAGCCGCCGCCGCGCGGGCTGATGTCTTCTCCGAAAAACACCAGCGTGCCATCCTCGTCGATGACATGGAACTCGCGCTGTTGATACGGCTGGTTGAAGGGCGGGCGCACGCGCCCTTCGGGCAGGTCGTCCAGACCCGGGCGCAAGCTTTCGAACAGGGCGTCGATACCCTTTACATCGATGTAGAAGGACTGATCATCCCCCAAAGCCCGCCCATCGGGGCGCGGCGGGCATTCCAGCAGCCGGATCGCCACCGGGCCATGGCGCAGAAAGGCATAATTGTCCTGCCGGAAAGTGCAATCGAAACCCAGTCGGTCGCAATAAAACGCAACCTGCGCGTCCAGCGAAGAACACAGGACAAATGGCGTGAGTTGCACGATCTGCATCAACCGACCCTCCCCTGACCGATGCCCTCAGTCTAGCACAGTTCAGTCGATCAACTGATCCCCGCGCACCCCTTCGCGTTCATAATGGTGCGGCAATACCCGGCCATACAGTTGCCGGGTGCGCTCGACCCCGCCACACATGCCCTCGGTTTCGACGAATGAGAATATCCCGACATACCGCCGCCGCGGCCCCTTGACCGGCGCGACCCGATGCAGCGAGTACCGGCCACGGAAAATCTGCAAGTCTCCGGGCTGCAGTTCCAGCGTGCGCACCCGCCCCATGTTGCCATCCAATACCGAGGCCACATCCGCAAAATTCTCATCCTCGGCGCTGCGCAGGTTGGGCGCGTATTGAAACGCCCCACCCTCTTCTCCGTTCTGGATCGCCAACGTGACCGTGTAATTGTTGGTGTCGAAATGCCAGGGAAAGCCCTGCCCTTCCTCGACCACATTTATGATCACATCGGCCAGCGGATCATCATAGCGGAAAAAGCGATCCTCGGGCTCGGCCAATGCCGCACGGATGAAGGGTAGAAACCCCTCGAATTCATAGATCCTCCGCAGGGGGCCATCCTTGGTGAAGTTATCGGCGGGAACAAAGGCGTTCGAGCGATCATAGAACCGGCGCAGCGGGTGCCCGACGCCAAAGCGCGGATCATCCTGCGTGAAATACACGTTGGTCCGATTGAACGATCGGTGTGCCTGCGCGGCAGTGGCTTCAGCCTCTCGCACCAGATGTTCCAGTCCGGCTTCATGCACGAAACCGGGCAGCACGGCGCATCCGTCCCGTTCCAGTTCGCGCCGTAGATCCTCGATCATCCGGTTATAGGCCCACGAATCCGGGCAATCGATCGGGTACCGCCCCAGATCTACCAGATCATGCAGCATCTCTGACCTCCGATAGTCATACGCCTGCACCCAGCGTGGCGCAGAGAAAGGGTCTGATCATGCCCATTTCAGACACTTCACTGACGCTTTCGGACATTCGCGCAGCACCCCGGACACGCCAAAATCAGTACGAAATTCGCGGAAATTCCCATCATGCGGCAAATGGCGCAACAATATGTCGCAAAATACCGCCATCAGGATAGAAAATTTGTAGAATTGCCTGTTGACGCCCCCGCGCGCCGCTCATAATGTCCCTGCACGCAAAGAAGGAGCCTCTGGCGATGAAAGCGCTAGTCGTAATCGTAGGAACCACGCGCATGGGCCGGTGACGGTAAACCATAATCGAACCCATGCGCCTCCGAAAAATCTCGGGGGCTTTTTTTTGGCAAAACGCAAGACACATGTCGCGAACGGAGCAAAGCAGATGACACGTGAGATGACCGGCGCAAAGATGGTTGTTCAGGCCCTCAAGGATCAGGGCGTGGACACGGTATTCGGATACCCCGGCGGCGCCGTGCTACCGATCTATGATGAGATCTTTCTGCAAAATGATATCCGTCACATTCTGGTGCGGCACGAACAGGGCGCGATCCACGCCGCCGAAGGCTATGCGCGGTCGACCGGCAAACCGGGCGTTGCCCTTGTAACCTCCGGGCCCGGTGCCACCAACGCCGTGACCGGGTTAACCGATGCGTTGATGGATTCGATCCCGCTTGTTGTTCTGACCGGTCAGGTGCCGACCTTCATGATTGGCTCGGATGCGTTTCAAGAGGCCGACACCGTCGGGATCACCCGCC
Source organism: Ruegeria sp. G7 (assembly GCF_056535465.1). Classification (NCBI taxonomy): domain Bacteria; kingdom Pseudomonadati; phylum Pseudomonadota; class Alphaproteobacteria; order Rhodobacterales; family Roseobacteraceae; genus Ruegeria; species Ruegeria sp. G7. The sequence goes on from NZ_JBQFIL010000001.1 coordinate 3,262,250, forward strand.
CTTGCACCAAGCATAACTGGCTGGTGAAGGACACCAATTCGCTGTCGAACACCCTGCACGAAGCCTTTCATGTCGCAACTTCAGGCCGGCCCGGCCCGGTTCTGATCGACATTCCCAAAGACGTACAGTTTGCAACCGGGCAGTATTCAACGCCCAAGCCTTCGACTTCACACTACCAACCCGTCTTGAAGGGGGATCTGGAAGAGATCACCGAGTTGGTGGCCGCAATGGAGACCGCCAAGAAGCCGATCTTCTACACGGGCGGCGGCGTCATCAACTCAGGCCCCGCGGCCAGCCAACTGCTGCGGGAATTGGTGGATGCGACGGGCTTTCCCATCACCTCGACCCTGATGGGTCTTGGGGCCTATCCGGCTTCGGGGAAGAATTGGCTGGGGATGCTGGGGATGCATGGTCTTTATGAGGCCAACATGGCGATGCATGACTGCGATCTGATGATCAATATCGGTGCGCGCTTTGATGACCGGATCACCGGACGGATTGATGCCTTTTCGCCAAAATCAATCAAGGCGCATGTGGATATCGACCCATCCTCGATCAACAAAGTCATCCGGGTGGACATCCCGATTGTTGGCGATGTCGGCCATGTGCTGGAAGATATCCTGAACATCTGGAAGTCGCGCGGCCGCAAGACCGACGCCCCTGCCGTGGCCGAATGGCAAAAGCAGATCGCCGATTGGCGCAAGATCAACTGTCTTGCCTTTACCCCCAGCGAAAAGAGCATCAAGCCACAGCACGCGCTGCAGCGGCTGGAAGAGCTGACCAAAAAACATGACCGCTACATCACCACCGAAGTCGGTCAGCACCAGATGTGGGCGGCGCAGTACCTTGGGTTCGAAGACCCAAACCGCTGGATGACCTCAGGCGGTCTGGGCACGATGGGCTATGGTTTCCCGGCCTCGATCGGTGTGCAGATGGCGCATCCCGAGGCGCTGGTGATCAACGTGGCCGGTGAAGCGTCGTGGCTTATGAATATGCAGGAAATGGGCACCGCCGTGCAGTATCGTCTGCCGGTGAAACAGTTCATCCTGAACAACGAACGCCTCGGCATGGTCCGCCAGTGGCAGGAGCTGTTGCATGGTGAGCGCTATTCGCATTCGTGGTCCGAGGCCCTGCCCGATTTCGTCAAACTGGCCGAGGCGTTCGGTGCCAAGGGCATCATCTGCTCTGACCCTGCTGATCTGGATGACGCGATCATGGAGATGATCACCTATGACGGTCCGGTGATCTTTGATTGCCTGGTTGAAAAGCACGAGAACTGTTTCCCCATGATCCCATCAGGCAAGGCGCATAACGAAATGTTGCTGGGTGAGGCCGAAACGCAAGGTGTGATCGACTCCAAAGGTTCGGTTCTGGTCTGAAACCCTAGTATGAGACATTATGAACAAAACCATTGAGGCAAGTGAGATAGATGAAACTGGATCACGATCAGCAGATTAAAGAAGCTGACGCGCGCCTGTTGATTTTCCAAACGCGCAGAGGTTGGCAGGTCGGGACCCTTATACCGGCTCTGCTAATGGTGTTCTGCGCATTCTGGATTTTGGGCAGTTGGCGCGAATTGCATGAAACCGGAGAAACAGCCGCTTCCGTTGATTTTCGCGTTTTTTGGGCTGCCGCTCGATTGGCTGCTCTGGGCGCGCCTCTGGATGCGCTTAGTATGGATGCATTGTCGAGCGTCCATGGGCTGGATGATGAAGACTGGATGCCTTGGGCTTATCCGGCAGGCTTCCTCGTGGCATTGATGCCCCTCGGCGTCTTGTCGTTTTCCGGCGCGTGGATGGTATTTACAGTCGTGTCTGTTTTGGCCGCTTTGGTAGCTTTTCGACCGTTTTCTGGCGGCGTGACACCTGTCTGGCTCGGATTTGCGCTGGCACCTGCAATGTTGCCCAACCTGATGATGGGTCAGACCAGCATCCTGTGGACCGCTGGCATTGTCGGTGCATTGGCGCTTTTGCGGGCAGGTAAACCAATCCTCGCCGGCGTCGTCATTGGTTTGCTGACTCTAAAACCACAGCTTGGGCTCCTGATCCCGGTTGCGCTGATAGCCGTGGCCGCCTGGCCGACGTTCCTATCTGCAGCGGTAACGACAATCGTGATTTCAGTATTCGCAACCTTTGTTGTGGGCGTCGAATACTGGACCGAAATGTACAATATGATGCAAATGCACTTCGACAACATTCGTGGTGCCAGCCAACAGAACACGCTGATGATCAGTGCATTCTCTACGTTTTCCGGCTTCGGCCTGTCAGACAGTATTGCATTGATTCTGCAATGGATGCTTACCGCCCTCGCTGCACTGATGGTCTTTCTGACCTGGCGCAGTCCGAAAATCGGTTTTGATCTGAAGGCTGCGATCCTCCTGCTGGGTATTGTATCGTCTACTCCCTACCTATGGTTTTATGAATCGGCGCTTCTTGCACCCACGGCCCTGTTCATGCTGCGGGCCGGAGTTTTGGGTGGCAATGCGCCCGGGCTGATCCTTGCAGGGTTGATGTGGCTCGGCATTACACCCGCCTTTCTTCTCATGGCTTTTACCGATTTGTCGAACGTCAGCATGCGGCTTGCCTTTGCTCCGGTCACGTTTGTTGCGATTATCGTATGTGTGACGGCAGTCACCCGCCAACTCAGCGCCCCTCTTTCCGCTCCATTAAGACGACAGGAAAATCCATGACCCCGCTCAACATCGTAAAAGGCTCCTCCCGCCATTCCGCGTACAACCTACGCCCCACCTTCTCGGATGTGCAGGAACAGCACACCATCGCAGTGCTGGTCGAAAACGAGCCCGGCGTTCTGGCGCGGGTCATCGGTCTGTTCTCGGGTCGTGGGTACAACATCGATAGCCTTACAGTGGCCGAAGTGGACCACACTGGTCACCTCAGTCGCATCACCATCGTCACCAACGGTACGCCGCAGGTCATCGAACAGATCAAGGCCCAGCTCGGTCGGATCGTCTCGGTCCGGGATGTGCATGACCTGACGGTCGAAGGGTCTTCGGTCGAGCGTGAATTGGCAATTATCAAAGTGGTTGGCGAAGGTGACAAACGGGTCGAGGCGCTGCGCTTGGCCGATATCTTCCGCGCCAATGTGGTCGACAGTACGCTGAACTCGTTCATTTTCGAGATCACCGGCGCGCCCGACAAGATTGACGCCTTTGCCGACCTGATGCGCCCTCTGGGGCTGGCAGAGGTTGCGCGCACCGGAGTCGCCGCGCTGCTGCGCGGGGACTAAGCGCAGATCAGACGTCCGCAGACGGGTCAACGAAGCCCTTTGCATCCCAAGCTTCGACACCAAAACCGCGCGGCACCAAACGCGCGGTTTTGAATTTCGGCTCCTTTGATCTACACCCAGAAAAAGATCATGCAAATGAGCCAAAAACCTATTGATTTTGCCATATAGAGCGCTAGCGTGTGCCCCGTAGCGAAGCCGCATCTCATCTTCGCTGGGGTCACATTTACGATTTTATTGCAAGACGTTCGGCCTAACCGCCGTTGCGATCGTGTTTTCCTGAAATACCGCAACACGCTGGCACAGATATGACCGAAACCACCCGCAGCCCCGATGACCTCCGCAGAATGTTCGGTGCAAACCTTCGGCGGCTTGCGAACAGGTATCCTTCGGTTTCGGAAGTCTGCCGCCGGCTGGGTATCAATCGCACCCAGTTCAACCGATATCTCTCGGGCGAGAGCTTTCCGCGCCCGGATGTGCTGGACCGTATCTGTCGTTTCTTTGCCGTCGATGCGCGTATCCTTCTGAAACCGCTGGATGATATTGAACCAGCCGTTGACCATCCGGCCTCAGAAACACTCGACCGTTTTCTTGCGGCTGGCCCCGACCTCCGGTTTGCGCCCGGTTTCTATCATGCGATTGAAACAGGCGCTGACACCGATCCAAGGACACGCCATCGGCTGCTGCATGTGCGCCATATCGGCCATTGCGCATTGCTGCGCGGCTACGAGCCGCGCTCGGTTTTGCCAGGAGCAACTGCACCGCAGCGCGAACTGCAAGGTATCGTTGCCCATAACGGGACACAGGTCTGTGTTCTGATGTCCCGCCGCTGCGCGCAGGACCGCCGCCTGATGGTGTTGTCGCAACAACCTTCAGAGGGCAGTCTGCATTGGGCGGGCTACATGCTCCGGCTATCCGATCACACGGTCAGTGGCCCCAACGTTCGGCAACTGGACCTGCATCATCTGGCCTACGACCTGGCCGCCGCCCTGCGGCTGAGGCGACACGCGCCACATGCGCCAACCGCGCGCTGACCAATCAGGCCGCACCTTCATCCAAAGTGATCAGCCGATAAAGGTGCCAACTGGCATGACCCAATAGAGGCAGAACCACCAACAGGCCCAGAAACCAAGGTATCATCGCCAGAAAAGTGAGGATTGCGATGAACGCCCCCCACCCCAGCATCACACTTTTGTTCGCGGCAACATAGGCATAGCTTGAGATCATCGCCGTTACGAAATCCAGTTCGCGATCCAGTAGCATCGGTATCGACAGCACGGTGATCATGAACAACAAGATCGCAAAGATGGCCCCTACGGCTGTTCCTATGACCAGCATCGATAGCCCGTTGGGGGTCAGAAATACCTCAAACGATGACGAGATATTTGTCATCGTCGACAATCCCATGAACAGTGCAAAAATCATGTGGCCCAAAAAGAACCAGAACAGGAAGATCACAACAATGATCGCGCAGATCGAAGGCAGCTGCCGACGGCTTTGCTGCACGACCACACCGAAAATGGCGCCAAAATCCAGCGGCTCGCCCTGTTCCAGTCTGTGCGAGACCTCATAAAGCCCCACGGCCGCAAATGGGCCGATCAGGGGAAAGCCAATCGCAGCCAGCACCAGCCAGAAAGATGTCCCGGTCTGAAGTGTAACCCAGGCCATCGCCCAACCCGCCAACACGTAAAAACCGGCGAACAGCAGCCCGAACAGCGGCGCGCGGCGGTAATCCTGCCACGCCCGGCGCAGCGCCTCTTTCAGCATGGCCGTGTCGACCGGCTGCATCGTCGGAACACCAAAGGGTTTGTCCATTCTCTGTCTCTCCTCCCCTAGCCGACCTGAATGGCCGGTCTGTTCTGCGGCCAGCGCGTCGCTTCGTGATACGCCGCCCCCATCGCCAGTAGTTTCGCGTCCGAACCGCGGGGCCCGAACATCTGCAGGCCCATCGGCAATCCCTGCGTACCGAACCCGGCAGGCGGGGCCAGACAGGGCAAACCCAGCAGGCTGACCGGCGTCACAACTTGCATCCAGCGATGATAGGTATCCATCGCTTGCCCTGCGATTTCGGTCGGGTAAGGCTGATCTACATCAAAGGGCCAGACCTGAGCCGCCGGAAGCACCAGTGCATCGAAGGTGCCAAACACACCCTCAGCCCGCCGAAACCACTCGGACCGGATCACGCTGGCATGATGCACCTCCATCGCGCTCAGCGCCAATCCGCGCTCCAGCTCCCATTGCGCACTGTCTTTAAGCGCCGCCTTGCGGTCCGACAACACCTCCAGGCCTGCTGCCACACTCCACGACCGCAGGGCGATCCAACTGTCCCAAATCCGCTCCGCCTCGAACGGTGGTGCAACCGGCTCGACCTGCGCCCCAAGCTGCGCCATGACGTCCAGAGCGGTCTCACACAGATCGGCGATCCCGGCCTCATAAGGAAAGGCCCCGCCCCAATCGCCCAACCAACCGATCCGCATCCCGCGCAGATCGACCGGGTTTACTGGCGACACATCCGGGTTGTCGAAACTCAACGGCATCCGCGGATCAGGGCCCGAGATCACATCCAGCAATATCCCGATATCCTCAGGGCTGCGCGCCATCGGACCGAGGGTCGACAGTTGGTGCAAATAGCTGTCACCAACCGGCTCGGACGGCACCTGCCCCCAGCTGGGCCGAAACCCGTAAACGTTGTTCCATGCGGCCGGGTTGCGCAAACTGCCCATCATGTCCGACCCATCGGCCAGCGCCACCATCCCGGTAGCCAGCGCAACCGCCGCACCGCCCGATGACCCGCCACAGGTCCGCGCTGGATCATAGGGGTTCCGCGTTGCACCATAGACCGGATTGAAGGTGTGCGACCCCAATCCAAACTCCGGTGAATTGGTTTTGCCAATTAAAACCGCCCCCGCCGCCCGCATCCGGGCCGCGATCAGATCATCGGATTGCGGAACATGGTCCTTGAACAAGGGCGAACCCTGCGACGAAACCACCCCCGCCACATTCACCAGATCTTTCACCGCAATCGGCAAACCGTGCAACGGTCCCACGACCGGCCCCGCATCCAGCACCCGCGCCTCGGCCAACAGCGCGTCTTCATCGCGCAGCGCGACGATCGCATTCACCTGCCCGTTGACCTCCGCGATCCGATCCAGCGTCGCCCGCATCACCTCGACCGCCGAAACGCGCCGCGCGGCAAGATCGCTCAAAAGATCTTTGGCAGAGGTTTGGTGCAGGGTCATCGGCAGGCTCACATAAGGCGTTCGCCGCTCAGCCTAGCCAAGCCGCTCTCTCATTTAAACCCACTGTTTAGATGTATCTTTTCCGATCGACTCTGCAGGGTTCCCTGCTTCATCTGGCCAGAAATATCCCGGGGGAGGCGCGGCCCGCCGCGACGGGGGCAGAGCCCCCAGAAACCTCAGTCGCCCTGCGCCTCGGACCGGGATTTTCCGGCCACATTCAATGCCAGCGTCGCCGCCATGAACCCGTCCAGATCCCCGTCCAACACCCCTTTGGTGTCCGAGGTCTCATGGTTGGTCCGCAAATCCTTTACCATCTGGTAAGGCTGCAACACGTATGACCGGATCTGGTTGCCCCAACCCGCATCGCCCTTGGCCTCATGCGCCGCGTTGATATCGGCGTTCCGGCGATCCAGTTCTTGCTGATACAGCCGCGATTTCAGCGCTTTCATTGCAATATCGCGGTTCTGGTGCTGCGATTTCTCGGAACTCGTCACCACGATGCCGGTGGGAATGTGCGTGATCCGCACCGCCGAATCCGTCGTGTTCACGTGCTGCCCCCCGGCCCCCGAGGACCGATAGGTGTCAATGCGAATATCCGACGGGTTCACCTCGATCTCGATATTGTCGTCCACCACCGGATAGACCCACACCGAACTGAACGAGGTATGCCGCTTGGCCGCCGAGTCATAAGGCGAGATTCGCACCAGCCGGTGCACGCCACTTTCCGACTTCAACCAACCATAAGCATTGTGCCCGGAAATCTTGTACGCGGCAGACTTGATCCCCGCCTCTTCTCCCGCCGTCTCGGACTGCAATTCGACGGTATAGCCCTTCTTCTCGGCCCAACGCACGTACATCCGCGCGAGCATCGAGGCCCAGTCGCAGCTCTCGGTCCCACCCGCGCCCGAGTTGATTTCGAGGAAGGTGTCGTTACCGTCCGCCTCACCGTCCAGCAGCGCCTCAAGCTCTTTCTTGGCGGCCTTCGCACCAAGCGCCTTGATGGCCGCTTCGGCCTCCTGAACGACCTCTTCGTCCTCTTCCATCTCACCCAGTTCGATCAGCTCGATATTGTCGCTCAGATCGGTTTTGATCGTCTCATAGGTCTCAATGGCATCGACCAGCATCTGCCGTTCGCGCATCAGTTTCTGCGCGTTCTCGGGATTGTCCCACAGGTTCGGGTCCTCGACGCGCGCGTTGAATTCCTCCAACCGGTGCGGCGCGGTTTCATAGTCCATGCGCTGCGCCAGCAGCTCCAGCGACTTTTCGATTTCCGCCACGATGTTCTGGGTTTCGGCGCGCATGGTCTTGTCCCAACTTGCTCAATCAGGCCTGCGTGATAGCAAGAGGTGCGGGCCACCACAAGACGGGCAGGATCGGAATGCAAAGCGCGGCGGCAGAGATTGCGGACGAATGGGGCCTGAGCCTTCTGGCAGAGGTCGCCGATACCGGTCACGCGCGGGTCTGGAAGGTTCAGACAGCCGATGGTTACGCCGCCCTGAAGCTCTATCGCCGGCCGGATCGAGGGAATGAGGCTGCGGGGACGAAGCTGCTGAGCCTCTGGCAGGATCGCGGCGCGGTTCGGGTTCTGGCCGAAACCGCAGACGCGGTGCTGATGGACTGGCTTGAGGGGCCATCCTTGGGCGATCTGGCACGAGGAGGTCAGCCCGATGCGGCCCTGACAACTCTGGCCGAAACAGCGCAGCGCCTGCATCGCGCGCCGGCTGTGCAGACAACGGGCCTCAAGCCGCTGCAGCAGGTCTTCGATCCAATCTTCGCGGTCCGGTTCTCACCAAAATGCAACACGCAGTTCCGCAATGACATGACCAGGGCGATCGCTCTGGCACGCACCCTGTTGGACAGTCAGCCCATCGCCATCCCGTTGCACGGCGACTTGCACCCCGACAACGTCATCCAAACCACCCAAGGCCCTCGGGTCATAGATGCCAAAGGCTATCTCGGCGATCCGGCCTTTGAACTGGCCAATGCTCTGCGCCACCCCAAGGGCATGGCCGCGCTGGTGCGGCAACGCAGCCAGATTGAACGATGCCTGAAACTTTACGCCAGTGCGATGCACGTAGACGTTAACCGACTAGCCCAATGGGCTGCTGCAAAATGCGCGCTGTCGATCTTTTGGCGGGCCAATGGACTGATTAAGACCGACCGTGAGGCCGATCTGCTGTACCTGTTCCTAAAGATCGCGGATCAATAAAGCCCGCCGCCCTGCAGATCACCCTGACTTGCGTTGGGCCCAACGGTGATCGTGTTCCCGGTCGAGGTCGTCACCTGGCGCCCGCCACGGGTCACCTCTTCGAACAGCGGTAGTTCCGAGCCCACGGCGAACCCACCGTCATAAACCCGGTCGATGAAGCCATCGACGCCATCCCGGAAGTATTCGGCCACCACATAGTCGCCCGAGGCATCCGCTGGCAAGCGCGCGCCGCTGAACCGGTCGATTTTGATGAACTGACCACCCGGAGGTACTTCAAACGGGCCACCACCGTATTTCTCGACGGCCTTCTCCATAAAGCTCTGGAACACCGGGCCACACATCGTCCCGCCATAGGCCCCCCGCCCCATCGGGCGCGGGCGGTCGTAGCCGATATAGCAGCCCGCCACGATGTTCGAGGTGAAGCCGATGAACCACGCATCCTTGGATTCGTTGGTCGTCCCGGTCTTGCCCGCTGTCGGCACCGGCAGCTTGACATGGGCCGAGGCCGTGCCGCGATCCACCACGCCTTTCATCATCGAGGTCAGCTGATAGGCCGTAATCGCATCCATCACCTGACTGCGGTCGGTGATGATCTGCGGGGCCTCATCAGGTTCCAGCCAGCTTGAATTACAATCCACGCATTGACGATCGTCATGGCGATAAATCGTCTTGCCGTACCGGTCCTGAATTCGGTCAACCAGCGTCGGCTCAACCCGTTCACCCCCATTGGCAAACATCGCGTAGGCCGCGACCATCTTGTAGAGCGTCGTCTCCTCGGACCCCAGCGAGTTCGCCAAGAATGCCCCCATGCGGTCATAGACGCCAAAGCGTTCTGCATAGCCCGCGACAACGGGCATCGTGACCTCTTGCGCCAGACGGATGGTCATCAGGTTCCGCGATTGTTCAATCCCGGTACGCAGCGGTGTGGGACCATAGAATTTGTTCGACGAGTTCTTCGGCCGCCACAGACCCTGCGGCGTGTTCACCTCAATCGGGGCATCCACGACGATGGTCGCGGGGCTATAGCCGCTGTCCAAAGCTGCGGCATAAACGAAGGGCTTAAAGCTCGACCCCGGCTGGCGCTGAGCCTGCGTGGCGCGGTTGAACACAGTGTCCTGATACGAGAACCCGCCCTGCATCGCCAGAACGCGCCCCGAGTTCACATCCATCGCAACAAAGCCACCCTGCACTTCGGGCACCTGACGAGCAGACCATTGCCCTTCTTCGCCTTCCATCACAAGGATCACGTCGCCGCGTTTGAAATTGGCTGCAAAGTCGCCCTGCATCCACTGGATGTCCGAACGTGGAATGGTGCCGTCCGCCGGGCCATCTTCGATCCCGACGGTCAGAGATTGATCGGCCACGTTCAGCACGACCGCCGGATACCATTGCGTCGGCAACACCACGTCGCGCGGGATTTCCATGATCGCCAGCGCCTCGCGCCATTGCGCCTCATCCGCCAGCTTTTCTTCGGGGATTACCTCGCCCGTGCCGCGCCAGCGCCCGCGTGAGCGGTCGTATTTCTGCAGCGCGGTCCGCAGGGCCTTGGCGGCCTCGACCTGCATCTCTTCATCCACCGAGGCGCGCACCGTGAAGCCACCGGTAAAGAACTCACCCTCACCGAAATCCTCGCTCAGCTGGCGGCGGATTTCGTCGGTGAAGTAGTCGCGCGGCGGCAAGGCCGTGCGGAAGCTTTCAAAGTCACCATTCTGGACCGAGCGCAGCGGTGCATTGACCTCGGCCTCATAGGTCGCCTGATCGATATAGCCGTTTTGCTGCATTTCACGCAGCACATAGTTGCGGCGGGCCAGCAGGCGCTCTTTTTGCCGAACGGGGTGATAATCCGACGGGGCCTTGGGCATCGCGGCAAGCGTCGCGGCCTCATGCGGAGCCAGCTCCTGAAGCGTCTTGTTGAAATAGGTCTGCGCCGCCGCAGTCACCCCATAAGAGTTCTGGCCCAGAAAAATCTCGTTCATATAGAGTTCGAGGATTTGTTCCTTGTCCAGCGTATCCTCAAGCCTTGTGGCAAGGATGATCTCTTTGATCTTGCGTTCGGCGCGGCGGTCGCCGGACAGCAGAAAGTTCTTCATCACCTGCTGCGTAATGGTCGATGCACCGCGCACGGTTTCACCTTTGGTGCGCACCGCCTCGACCCCGGCCGCAACGATGCCGCGCGGGTCATAGCCCTGATGGGTATAGAAATTCTTGTCTTCTGCCGAGATAAAGGCCTGTTTCACCAGATCGGGAATTTCCTCGGACGGGGTGAACAGGCGGCGTTCCTGCGCGAACTCGTCGATCAGCTGCCCTTCGCCCGAGTAGATCCGGCTGATCGTGGGCGGTTTGTACTGCGCCAGCGACTCATGGCTGGGCAGATCGCGCCCATACATCCAGAAGATCGCGCCGATAACCAGCGCGGCCATGAAGATACCCAATGTGACGAGGCTGAAGATGGCCCCGAAAAACGAAAGAACAAACCGGATCACGTTACTGCCTTTTTCTCGCGGTGCCGCCTATATAAGGGGCCGCTTGTTCCGGGTCAAAACACGAAAGCCTTCAATGGCTGTTTTGCGCCGCTGCGTTATTGCCCGACCAGCGACCGGTTGACCAAATCGGCCTGCCGCCAGGCCTCAAGCCCCTGCACGATACCATATGCCATCGAGGCGCGCCATTCAGGGTTCCGGACATTCTTCAGATCGCGCGGGCTGGACAGAAAGCCAAGCTCGATCAAAACGGATGGGATGTCAGCGGCCTTGAGGACCGAAAAAGAACCAGTGCGCAACGGGCGGCTGTTCATCGGCCCGCCCTGCTGCGCCATCCCGTCTGCCACAGCGCGCGCCAAGGCATCCGTGCGCGGTTTGGTTTCCTGTCGTGCCAGATCCAGCAGAACGTCGGCCACCTGATCATCAGAGCCGCTCAGATCAATCCCGGCCAGCAGATCGCCACGGTTGTGACGTTCCGCCAGTTTTTCGCTGGCCACGTCCGACGCCTCATCCGCAAGCGTATAGACTGCCGCCCCATGCGCGCGCCCTTCCGACAGGGAATCGGCGTGCAGCGAAAGGAACACATCCGCACCGGCACGATGTGCCAGGGCGATGCGCCGCTCAAGGCTTACAAAACGGTCGTCCCTGCGCGTCATGACCACTTCGAAACCGCCAGCGCGCAGCAGCGTCTCGCGCAGCTCGCGCGCGAAGGTCAGCATCAGAGTTTTTTCATTGGTGCCCTCCACCTCGGCCCCAGGATCTATGCCGCCATGCCCGGGATCCAGCATCACAAGCAGGCTGTTGCCATCGCGTGGCGCGCTGGCGTCGGGAACAAACGCGGGTTCGGGCAGATCCCACCCGGGCTGGCGCGGAGCGCCCGCGCTGGCGGCAAAACTGTCAAAGTCCGTGCCGGTCAGGTGCAGGGTCAGATGCGCGGCGCCCGAGGTCTCATCAACGCGCAACTCGGCTGTTTCAATCGCAAGGGGTGCCCCCAGTTCCAGCACTAACCGGGACCAGCCGGGCACATAGGCCCCATATTGAACACCGCTGATGCGGGTGGTTTGCAGAAAGCTTTGGCGGTCCAGACCGGTCCAGTCAACCTCTTGAAAATCCAGTACCATCCGGTAGGGATCGCGCAAGGTGAAGACGCGGTACGGCACACCCTGACTGAGGCCCAGATCAAGCCTGACATCTGACCGTCCCTCATCACTGATCCGGCTTTGCTCTGGCAATACGCGGGCCAGCGCGCTGAACTCTTGCGCGAGCGCAGCACCTGTGAGCGCCCAAAACAGGGCGAGTAAGTAGAAAATCCTGCTCATAGCCTCAAGTTTTCCCGAGATCGTTTGAAGCTTAACCTACAGCATCCCCCGGTCTTTGTGAACGGCCTAGGCTGGTGTCACGGTCGCTGCGCGTTCGGCCATGAAACGCTGCAGGCGGGCCAGACCTTCTTCGATGTCTGCCGTCGCGCGCGCATAGGAAAACCGCAGTGTGGTATGACCGCGCAGAGGGTCAAAATCCAGCCCGGGCGTGACGGCGACGCCAGCCTTATCCAAAACCTCAGCCGCGAAGGCGCGGCTGTCATCGGTCAGGTCCGAGACATCGGCATAGACATAAAACGCGCCGTCGGGCGGTGCGATATTGGTAAATCCGGCTTTGGGCAGCCCTTCCAGCATCAGCGCGCGGTTGCGGCGATAGACGTCCAGATTGGCCCGCAACTCATCCTCGCAATCCATCGCCGCCAACGCCGCGACCTGACTGGCATGAGGGGCGCAGATGAACATATTCTGCGCGATCCGCTCGACCACGCGCACCTGATCCTCGGGCACCACCATCCAGCCCACACGCCAGCCAGTCATCGAGAAATACTTGGAGAACGAATTGATCACGTAGCACTCATCCGTCAGTTCCAGCGCGGTGACGGCTTTGGCCTCATATTCCAGACCATGGTAAATCTCGTCACTGATGAACGAGGCGCCCTGCCCGTGCGCGGCCTCGATCAGCGCACCCATCGCGGCGCGATCCAGCATCGTGCCTGTGGGATTGGCCGGAGACGCCACCATCAGGCCCTGCAGGTTCAACCCGGCGAGATCGTCAGGTACCGGTTGCAACCGGTTTTCGGGTGCGGTGGGCAGATCGACGGGAACCAGCCCCAGTGCCTTCAGAATCTGCCGATAAGACGGATAGCCCGGCGCGCCGATCCCGACGCGGTCGCCGCTGTCGAACAACGCCGTGAAGGTCAAAAGAAACCCGCCTGACGAACCGGGTGTGATCACCACGCGCTCGGGATTCAGATCGACGTCATACCACTCGCCATACAGCCGTGCGATCCGCTGGCGCAGGGCTGGCAAACCCAGCGCAACGGTATATCCCAACGGGCCTTGGTCCATTGCTTTGACCAGTGCCTCAGTCGCACCCTTTGGGGCACCGGTGCCGGGCTGGCCGACTTCCATATGAATGATATGCCGCCCAGCCTCTTCGGCGCGGCGCGCGGCTTCCATCACGTCCATCACAATGAACGGATCAACCCCGGACCGGGTTGAGTTTCTCATGCCCATCTCCCATGTTGCGGCCATGGCTTTGAAACGCGTATCCAGGCTGGCGTCAATCCCGGCCCTGATGCTGGCTGCGGTGATGTGGCTGGCGTCGAGCGCGCAGAGCCAGGCCCAAAGCCTGATCCGCGATGCCGATGTCGAACATGGATTACGCGAACTCGCCTCTCCGATTTTGCGCGCGGCGGGCCTGAACACCAACCGTGTGCGCATTCTGGTGGTCAACAGCAACACGTTCAACGCCTTCGTCATCGACCATAAGACGATCTATGTGAACTACGGCCTGATCCTGTCGGTCGACACGCCCGAGATGCTGCAGGCCGTGATCGCACATGAGGCGGCCCATATCGCAAACGGGCATCTTGCCCGGCGCGTGGAAAACCTGCGCGCGGCGCAACGCAATGCGCGGCTGGGCAATGTATTCGCCTTGGTCGTCGCAGCAGCGGGCGGCGGCGAAGCAGCCGCCGGGATCGCAACGGGCGCTACCGGGGCCGCGCTGCGCAGCTTTCTGGGTCATACACGCGCTGAGGAGGCCTCGGCGGACCGCAGCGCTGCCAGTTATCTGAGATGGGCGGGCATCTCGCCACGCGGGATGGTTAACCTGCATCGCAAATTCGCCGGCCAAGAGCTTCTGAGCGAGGCCAATCAGGACCCCTATATGCGATCCCATCCGACCAGCCGCGAACGCCTGCGCGCGGCCGAGCACTTTCTGGACGAGTTTGGTGATCAGGCGCAGCCGAATTCAGATGCCGACTATTGGTTTGCACGGGTCAAAGGGAAACTGTCCGCATGGCTGCGCGCGCCCGGCTGGACCTTGCACCGCGCGGCTGAGGAGGCCGCCCCCGACATCCGCTTGATGCGCGAAGCCTCGGCACACCACCAGAACCGGGATCTCCCCCGGGCACGCGCCGCGATCGACAAAGCCCTTGAAATCCGACCGGACGACCCATTTTTCTATGAGCTGAAAGGCCAAATCCTGCTGGAAAACCGCCGCGTGAAAGAAGCGGTTGCAGCTTACGGCGCAGCTGTTGATATGGCACCAAACGACTCGCTGATCCTGGCCGGTTACGGGCGCGCCCTGTTGGCAGACGGACAGACAAAGGACGCTTTGCAAGCGCTAGAAAGGGCGCGCGCACGGGACTACCGAAATGCGCGGCTGATGCAGGATCTGGGCACGGCGTATGCGCAGGTCGGCAACACCGGGATGGCCTCGACGGTCACCGCAGAACGATATGCCTTGCATGGTCGCATGGACGATGCAGGCATCCATGCCAAACGCGCCATCGGGTTACTGCCCGAGGGGTCTCCGGGGTGGCAAAGAGCACAAGACGTGCTGATTGCCTCGGAACGGGCGAACAAACAAAAAAGGAAGCGAAAATGATCCTCAGACACACCGCACCCGCCCTGCTGGGGCTTTCCCTGCTGGCCGCTCCGGCCCAAGCGCTGGACTTGAACGCCATGAGTGACGCCGAGCGGGCCGAATTCGGTGCGCAAGTGCGTGAATACCTGCTGGAGAACCCCGAAGTGATCATCGAGGCGATCAACATTCTGGAAGAACGCAACGCCGCTGCCGAAGCTGCCGCGGACAAGGAACTGATCGCCGCCAATGCCGACGCGCTGTTTAACGACGGCTTCAGCTGGGTGGGTGGCAACCCCGACGGCGACATCACTCTGGTCGAGTTCATGGATTATCGCTGTGGCTATTGCCGCCGCGCCGTACCTGAAGTGGCCGAATTGCTGGCTGCAGATGGCAACATCCGGCTGGTGATCAAGGAATTGCCCATTCTGGGCGATGCCTCGGTCGTGTCCTCGCGCTTTGCTATCGCGACCAAACAGGTGGCGGGCGATGATGCGTATAAGCAAGTCCACGACGCCCTGTTGGAGTTCAGCGGCGAACCCTCCGAGGTGACCCTGCGCCGCATCTCGGACGGGCTGGGTCTGGACAGCGACGCGATCGTCGCCGCGATGGACAGTGACGCGGTAACTGCGGAAATCGCCCAGACCCGTGAACTGGCGCAGCGGATGCGGATTTCTGGCACCCCATCGTTTGTGCTGGGCACCGAGATGCTGCGCGGGTTCCTGCCTGCCGATCAGATGCTGCAGATTGCGGATGGCGTACGCGCCGAACAGGGCTGAGCCATAGGGCGGCGCGCTGCCGTGGTTTCGCTCAGATACATGCAACTGGCGGCTTTGGCTTAGGAAGCCGCCAGTGGCTGCATTGGTCCTTTGTAAACCTTAGTTCCAACGCCTCATTCGCCGCAAGAGACGCGGATGCGCTTTTT
Organism: Ruegeria sp. G7; assembly: GCF_056535465.1. Classification (NCBI taxonomy): domain Bacteria; kingdom Pseudomonadati; phylum Pseudomonadota; class Alphaproteobacteria; order Rhodobacterales; family Roseobacteraceae; genus Ruegeria; species Ruegeria sp. G7. The sequence goes on from NZ_JBQFIL010000001.1 coordinate 3,278,252, forward strand.
ATTGTGCCCATTTTCTCACACTGAACGCATGGGATCGGCAAAATCCCGCCGGGAGTTTTCCGCGCCTCTTTTCATAATCCGCAAGTCCGCAATAAAACCCTGAGACCACTCCAATCAACGCCGAAGATCCTTGCAGAACAGCGTCAGTAAAACGAATAGGAATTGGCCGCGCCCGACTGGCGTCGTTCGCGCTGCGATTGCGCTGGGACTTGTCGCGCTTTTATCGGCCTGTGCTCAGAATCCAAACCAAGTTGATCTCGATCCGGAACGCCAGTTGATGGCGCTGCAAGAAGTCTCCAGAAAACAGGCGCAGGGGCATCGTGTGTGGTGCGTGCCCTACGCCCGAAATCTCAGCGGCATCGAAATTCGCGGCAACGCCAAAGACTGGTGGGGCAAGGCGCGCAATATCTTTGATCGGGGCAATGAACCGGTCGTCGGGTCTGTGATGTCTTTTCGGGCGACACGTGGAATGCCCTTGGGGCATGTCGCGGTCGTCTCGGATATCGTAACCGAGCGTGAGGTTATCATTAACCACGCCAATTGGCACCGCAACAAAGTATCGTTGAGTATGAGCGTCAAAGACGTGTCCAAGAACAACGATTGGACACTGGTGCGGGTCGAAAGCCAACCCGGACAGTTTGGCAGTCAATATCCGGTGAACGGTTTCATTTATCCAAAACTCGGCGAGTGATTCAAAACCACTTCGCTATTATTCCGCGGCTTCGGCCGCACCATCCAACTCTGCCGCCTTCTTCTCGACCTGTTCGACGATATGATCAATCATCTGATCGTTCGACATCTTGTGGCTGGCCTTGCCCGCCAGATAGACCATGCCGGACCCCGCCCCGCCGCCGGTGAAACCGACATCGGTCATCAACGCCTCACCCGGGCCGTTCACCACGCAGCCGATGATCGACAGGCTCATAGGGGTCTTGATGTGCTCCAGCCGATGCTCTAGCGCTTCGACGGTTTTGATCACGTCAAACCCCTGCCGCGCGCAGGAGGGGCATGAGATGATGTTCACCCCGCGATGGCGCAGGCCGAGGGATTTCAGGATTTCAAAACCCACCTTCACCTCTTCCACCGGATCGGCGGACAGGCTGACGCGGATCGTGTCGCCGATGCCCATCCATAGCAGGTTGCCCAGACCGATGGCGGATTTGATGGTGCCACTGACCAGCCCTCCGGCCTCGGTGATCCCCAGATGGATCGGCGCATCGGTGGCCTCGGCAATGCCCTGATAGGCGGCGGCAGACAGAAACACATCGCTGGCCTTCACACTGATCTTGAAGTTGTGAAAGTCGTTATCCTCAAGGATACGGATATGTTCGAGCCCGCTTTCCACCATCGCCTCGGGGCACGGTTCTCCGTATTTCTCCAGCAGGTGCTTTTCCAAGCTGCCCGCGTTCACACCGATCCGGATCGAGCAATCGTGGTCGCGCGCAGCCTTGATGACCTCCTGCACCCGCTTCTCGTCCCCGATGTTGCCGGGATTGATCCGCAGGCAGGCCGCGCCTGCCTCGGCAGCTTCGATCCCGCGGCGATAGTGAAAATGGATGTCGGCCACGATGGGCACCGGGCTTTCGCGCACGATCTCTTTCAGCGCTTTCGACGACGCCTCATCCGGGACCGAGACGCGTACGATATCCGCCCCAGCCTCAGCCGCCGCCTGTACCTGCGCCACTGTCGCGGCCACATCGGTGGTCAGCGTGTTGGTCATGGTCTGCACGGCAATCGGCGCATCCCCCCCGACCGGGACGTTGCCGACCATGATCTGACGGGATTTACGGCGATAGATATCGCGCCACGGGCGTACGGGATTGTGGGACATGAGCATCGGTCCGGATCAGCCTGAGTTGCGCCTTAAATAGTGCGCCAAGCGGGAAGGAGCAATGCCGGGATTACTCGGCGGGCGCTTCTGTCGCCTCGGTCTGCAGTTCGGCCACCAATTGCTTGAGCGCGCTGTTCTGCTCGGCCTCAAGATCGGCCACAGCGAAATTCTCGGCCACTGCGTCTTTCGACAGAACCACACCTTTGGTGACCGTGCCGGGCGCGCCGACGGGGCCAAAATGTTCGCCATTCATCGAGAAATAGACCGAGCCCGAGGCCCCGGCCCGCAGCTGAGGCGGTTCTTCGGTCAGCGGCACCTCGAACGTGCTGCCCTGTTCAACCGTGCCCAGGGTCCCTTCGAAGATCACGCTGCCATCGGCTGCAGTGACGCGCATCCATGAAGGGTTCACCGCCACGATCTTCAGGGTCGTATCCAGTTGCTCGACGACCTGCGGCAACGCAGGGCGTTCAACGGTGTGGACCTCGGTGACCTGAATCTGCGGCGGCTCGGGCGCGCGGAAGGTGCCAACCGTGCGGGGATCAAGCGTCGAAATCGGTGCGTCGCGCGCCACCAGCACCGGCACGTCCAGCGCCTGTGGGCGATACAGACGATCCAGCGCCTCAGCGCTTGGTGTTTCGACGCTTGCAAGCTCGGATTCGTCCGGGCGCGCCTGTGCGGCATCCAACGGATCGAGGTCGGTCAGCACGACAGGCGCCTGTTCCACCGGGCTGACCTGCACCTGCTGGATGCGGTTCAGGACGGACCAGCCACCGTAGCCAATACCGCCAATGACGGCCAACAGGACCAGGGTCGAGCCGATCGCGCGCGGTTCAATCTGGCTGACAACGGATTCGCGGCCCGGGATGTAGGGTGTATTGGGCGAGACAAAAGGATCACGCCCCATCGGCCCGCGCGCAGGCAAACCACCGGGCGTTTTCTTGACCACCGAAGCCTCGGCAGACATGCCGTGCGCGACTTCAAAGCCGCTTTCCTTGCAGAAGGTCTGAAACGTCTCGTCGGGGTTCATGCCCAGATAGCGGGCGTAAGACCGGACATATCCGGCAATGAAGCCTGGCGTGTCAAAGGCATCGGGATCGGCGTTTTCGATGGCGGCGATGTAGTTGGCTTTGATCCGCAGTTCGCGCTGCACATCCAGAAGAGACTTGCCCATCGTCGCGCGTTCGCCACGCATGACATCGCCAAGCCGCACCTCATAGTCATCAAACCCTTTGGGTCTGACATCCATGTCCTCTTCGGAATCGCGCTGTGATCTGCGCCCAATCATTCCTGCTGCCCCATCTTTGCCTGTCGCGTGTTACGCGATAGCGCCGAATCGCCCCTATAACGATTCGTCCGCTACTTTTGTTAGCGTAAGCCTAACACGCAGCAAACTCGTTGCACACTTTAGCGTGAGGTTAACCAGCAAGTTCGGCGCGATTTAGCGCACAATGTGACCAAAGTTCGTCCATCGCCTGCACCAGACGGTTCATTTCGTCGGGTCCATGCACCGGAGACGGGGTAAAGCGCAGGCGTTCCGTACCGCGCGGAACGGTCGGGAAGTTGATCGGTTGCACATAGATACCATAGTCATCCAGCAGCATATCGCTCAACTTCTTGGTGTGAACCGGGTTGCCGACGATCACGGGCACGATATGGCTGCCATGATCGATCAGGGGCATGCCCAGCCCTTTCAGGCGTAGCTTGAGGATGCTGGCCTGCGTTTGATGCTGCTCGCGCAGCTCGGGCGCGCGCTTGAGATACGCGACCGAGGCCGCCGCCCCTGCCGCAACCGCAGGTGGCAGCGAGGTGGTAAAGATAAAGCCCGGAGCATAAGACCGGATGGCGTCGCACATCTTGGCGCTGGCGGCGATATAGCCACCCATGACGCCATAGGCCTTGGCCAAGGTACCGTTGATAATGTCGATGCGATGGGCCAGACGATCACGCTCGGTCACGCCACCGCCGCGCGGGCCGTACATGCCGACCGCGTGGACCTCATCGATATAGGTCAGCGCGCCGAATTCATCGGCCAGATCGCAGATCTGTTCGATCGGACCAAAATCGCCGTCCATCGAATAGACCGATTCAAACGCGATCAGTTTGGGGGCGGCAGGATCATCCGCTTCCATCAGCTCGCGCAGATGCGCCACGTCATTGTGGCGGAAGATGCGCTTGGCCCCGCCATTGCGGCGCACGCCCTCGATCATCGAGGCGTGGTTCAGGGCGTCCGAATAGATGATCAGGCCGGGGAAAAGCTTGGGCAACGTCGACAGCGTCGCGTCATTGGCAATATAGGCGCTGGTGAACAAAAGCGCCGCTTCCTTGCCGTGCAGATCAGCCAATTCGGCCTCAAGCCGCTTGTGATACACGGTGGTGCCCGAAATGTTGCGCGTCCCGCCCGAACCTGCGCCTGCGGCATCTACCGCCTCGTGCATCGCCTCCAGAACGACCGGGTGCTGGCCCATGCCCAGATAGTCATTGCCGCACCACACGGTGATGTTCTGCTGTGACCCGTCGGGACAGGTCCGCACCGCATGCGGGAAATGCCCGTTGCGACGTTCGATGTCGATAAAGGTCCGGTAACGTCCTTCGTCATGCAGCCTGGCAATCGCTGTATCGAGCTGAGCAGTATAGTCCACCGGACCCTCCTTGGATGCCCGGTTATCTTCCCCCCGGACGCCTTATTTCACCACATCTGCAGACCAGCTGAAAGCGTGGCGTTACATTCCTCTGTTCAACTTGACTATGCCGAACTGCGGAACCCAACTTTGATTTGCATCAAATACCGCCTAACACCCCCCGCGACAAGAGAAGTTACGGCACCCGGACGCGAGGAAACGACGCAGGCAGGTCGCCCTGCAAAACGGGCTGGACGGCCCCGCCAGCGCTGATAGGCTCTGCCGCAAATCCAGACTTTGCAGGAGAGCCTTATGTCGCTTGACGCCGTACTCAGCCGGATCGACACCGATCTGACCCCCTCTATCGACCGCTTGATGGAGTTTTTGCGCATCCCCTCGATCTCGACCGATCCGGCCTTCAAAGAGCATGTCGACAAGGCCGCAGACTGGCTGGTGGCCGATCTGCAAAGCATCGGTATTGCGGCTGAAAAGCGCCCGACCCCGGGCCATCCGATGGTGGTCGGTCATGTTGGCGAAGACAGCGACGGACCGCATGTCCTGTTCTACGGCCACTATGACGTGCAACCGGTCGACCCGCTGGAACTGTGGAATCGCGACCCGTTCGACCCCACAGTAGAACAGACCGAACACGGAGAAGTGATCCGTGGACGCGGTTCGTCCGACGACAAAGGACAGCTGATGACCTTTGTCGAGGCCTGCCGCGCCTGGAAAGCGGTCCACGGAACGCTGCCCTGCCGCATCACCTTCTTCTTCGAGGGCGAAGAAGAGTCCGGCTCGCCCTCGCTGGTGCCGTTCCTAAAGGAAAACAAAGCCGAGCTGCAGGCCGATCTCGCGCTGGTCTGCGATACCTCGATGGTCTCGCGCGGTGTGCCTTCGATCGCCGCGCAACTGCGCGGCATGCTTAAGGACGAATTCACCATCATTGGCCCCCGCATCGATCTGCATTCGGGCCATTACGGAGGTCCCGGCCTGAACCCGTTGCGCGAACTCTCTCGCCTCGTGGCGTCGTTCTATGACGAAGAAACCGGGCGCGTCGCGGTTGAGGGTTTTTACGAAGGCGTTCACGAGGTTCCCGCCGACCAACTGCGCCAATGGCAGACCTGTGGGTTCGACGAGGCCGAATACCTGAACTCGGTCGGTTACACCCAACCGCACGGCGAAAAGGCGTATTCGACCCTCGAACAGCAATGGGCGCGCCCAACGCTTGAGGTGAACGGCCTCTGGGGCGGCTACAATGGCGCGGGATCAAAAACCGTGATCCCGTCCGAAGCGCATTGCAAAATCACATGCCGCCTCGTTGGCGACATGGACCCGGACGCCCTGCGCGGCAAAATCCGCAACCATATCGAACAGCGCCTGTCCCCTGACGCCAAAGTGGTCTGGGACAACGATCTCGAAGGCTCGCCCGCTTCGGTCATGAACCTCAACCGCCCGGAATTCGAAGCCGCACGCGGCGCGCTGTCTGACGAGTGGGAACGGGAGGCCGTCTTCACCGGTATGGGCGGTTCGATCCCGGTCGTGGGCTACTTTGACACTGTTCTGGGGCTGGACTCGATGCTGGTCGGCTATGCCAATGACGACGATGCAATCCATTCGCCGAATGAGAAATACGACGTCAGAAGCTTCCACAAGGGCATCCGATCCTGGGCGCGTATACTGGATGCGTTGACCAACACCTAAGCTTGGGTTTGCGAGGCTCTGCCTCGCGCTCCGGGATATTTTTAGCCAGATGAAGGACGGATCCCCCGCTTCATCTGGCCAATAAATATCCCGGGGGAGTCGCGGCTTGCCGCGGCGGGGGCAGAGCCCCCTACCCTTACATGTGGATCACGCGCCCATAGGCATCCAGAACGCTTTCATGCATCATTTCTGACAGCGTCGGGTGCGGGAAGACGGTGTTCATCAGGTCTTCTTCCGTGGTTTCCAGCTGGCGACCCACCACATAGCCCTGGATCATCTCCGTCACCTCGGCGCCGATCATATGCGCGCCCAGCAACTCGCCGGTTTTGGCATCAAAAATCGTTTTGATCAGACCTTCGGGTTCGCCCAAAGCGATAGCCTTGCCGTTACCGATGAACGGGAAGCGACCGACCTTGATGTCATAGCCAAGCTCTTTCGCCTTCGCCTCGGAATACCCCACAGACGCGACCTGAGGCTGGCAGTAGGTGCAGCCTGCGATGCTTTCGGGCTTCACGGGGTGTGCATGTTTGCCCGCGATGAGTTCGGCCACCATGACCCCTTCGTGGCTTGCCTTATGCGCCAGCCACGGCGCACCGGCGATATCGCCGATGGCATAGAGCCCCTCGACCCCGGTCCGGCAGTATTCATCGGTGATCACATGGGTTCGGTCGATTTTCACACCCAGCGCCTCAAGCCCCAGGTTTTCGACATTGCCAACGATCCCCACGGCCGAGATCACGGTGTCAAAGTCGTGTTTTTCGACCTTACCCTTCACCTCGATATGCGCGGTCACCTTACCTTTGGCGCGGTCAAGCTGCTTGACCATCGCCTTTTCCATGATCTTCATACCCTGCTTGGTGAAGGCCTTCTTGGCAAAAGCGCTGATCTCGGCGTCTTCCACGGGCAGAACGCGGTCCATCACTTCGACGACGGTCGTGTCTGCACCGAGCGTGTTGTAGAAACTGGCGAACTCAATCCCGATCGCGCCCGAGCCGATAACCAGCAGCTTCTTGGGCATACGCGGCGGCTGCAGCGCATGTTTGTAGGTCCAGACCAGATCACCATCCGCTTCCAGCCCTGGCAGTTCCCGAGCGCGTGCGCCCGTGGCCAGAACGATATTTTTGGCCGCCAACTCCTCGGTGCCTTTATCGGTCTTTACGCTGACTTTGCCCTTTGACGGGATCGTCGCCTCGCCCATCACCACATCAACTTTATTCTTCTTCAACAGATGTCCGATGCCACCCGACAACTGAGCCGCCACCCCGCGCGAGCGTTTGACGACCGCGTCAAGGTCGTATCCCACCTTGTCGGCCTTAAGGCCAAAATCCTTGGCGCGCTCCATCAGATGGAAAACCTCGGACGAGCGGAGCATAGCCTTGGTCGGGATGCAGCCCCAATTCAGACAGATGCCACCCAGGTGCTCGCGTTCGACAACGACGGTTTTCAGACCCAGCTGAGCCGCACGAATAGCCGCGACATAGCCTCCGGGGCCTGCCCCGATTACGATCAGATCATAAGATTTTGCAGCCATGTATCCCTCTCGGCGCAGTCCGGTTTCAAAACTAGTTTACCATTAAACTATTTTTTGGAGCGCATCAACATCACTGCCCGCGACATATGTGACGCAGGGTCAGATCACCAATCGGACCCCGGATTGAGCCTATACCCGAGGGCCTTCAATGACTAGAAGCAAAACCCAGAGCTTTCCGTATCAGCTTGTTACAAAGAGGACTGGCATGGCAAAAACACTCAAAGATCTACTGCTTGCGCTGTTGAACGCGACTCTGATCCTGCTGGCGTTATGCCTGTTTCTGGGGTGGAAACTGGCGCAGTCCGTGAATGATATCAGGACAGGGGTCACAGAAAGCCTGCAGATCGTGGCACCGTTGCGCGATCAGGCGCAGAATCTCCAGTCCGAGCTTGCGGCATTGCGCAGTGATCTTGCGGCAGTTCGGACGCAGGGGGCTGCGCTTGATTCTGCAACGGCGCAACAGCTAAACGCCAGCTTGCAACGATTGAGTGTTTTGGAGGACGGCCTGAAAGACGCTCAGACCCGGTTGAGAGGTCTTGTGGAAAATCCACAAGACCTGATTGATCATGCGATAACAACAGCAGTGGATGACGTGACCGACAGCCTTCTGAGCATCCGGGGTGCGTACCTGCCACCTAGGTCGCGGCCGCCTGTAACTCGCGCACGGTGGCGCCGTAGCCACCGTTGCTGACATAAGCGGCTTCGTGTTCAGTGGTGTTTCGATCCAGCGCATCGTTGCGATATGGGAAACGACCGAACTTGCGGATTACCTCGCGATGCGCCCGCGCGTGCAGCAGGTTTCTGGCACCGGCCTGCGGCATACGCTCGTGCATCAGCCGCACACAGCGTTCCTGATCACACAGATTTTCCGAATGCATCATCGGCAGATAGAAGAACTGCCGCGCCGGTTCGTCGATCTTCATGTCCCACCCTTTGTCGACCGCACATTTTGCCGCCGCCAGTGCCGCACGATCCGTCGCGAACGCTTGCGCATCACCCCGGAACATATTGCGAGGGAACTGATCCATAAGGATAATATAGGCCAGCGCACCGCTGGGATAGGTCAGCCAAAGCGAAAATCGACCCTCGCATGCGGCCTTCCAAGTTGACAGAAATTTGTCACGGATCTGCGCATCAAGCGCTTCATCCTGCAGGTACCACCCGTCCGGGCCAACCTCATCTAACCAAAAACTCAATACTTCTTCAGGAGCAACCATTGCCCTAGACTCCGTAATTGTCCTCCCCAGGGACGTAACGTCATTTAAATGTCTTTTACAGATTTGTAACAGTAACATATTGCAACACAAAAGTCACAAATCGCGCGTCAGGCAGGTTCTTGCGCATCCTGCTCTTCCTGTGCGGCTTCGATGACAACCTCTTGCGCCACTTCAAGCGCCACGGGGGATGAGGTCGGGTAAATCGGGGCGATGCTGCCCGTTTCGTCCACCGGCACATAGGCACGCTGCGTCATGCGATACGCGGCATACAGGGCCATCGCGAACATCAGTGCTGCGATGAACAGGAAGAAGCCGGATGGCCCCAAAAGACCCAGCCCCATCAGCCACCCGGTAATCACCGGTCCCGCAATCGCGCCAAGGCCGTTGATGAATACCAAGCCGCCAGAGGCAGCCGACATATCGTCATATTCAAGGTAGTCATTGGTGTAGGCGATCAACAGGGAATATAGCGGGCTGGTCATGCCGCCAATCACAAATGCCGCCAACAGCAGGATGGGAAAGGCCCCCGCCCCGAAAAGCATGCCGATCAGCGCACCCAGGCCACCGACCGCCGACACCAGCAGGATCAGGATACGCCGGTCCATCCGATCCGAGACCCAACCCAGAGGATATTGCAGCAGCACCGCTCCGATATAGAACGACGCGACAAAGGTCGAGATTTCGACCAGCGACAGGCCCGCCTGCGCACCGTAGACCGCGCTCATACCGAATTGCGCCGAGAACACGCCGCCCAGGAGGAACATGCCGACACAGCCCAGCGGAGACGTCTCCATCAACTTGCGCAGTGTCATCGGTTTGGTGGTGTCAAACGCCGGTGTGGGCGAGATCGACAACAAAATCGGCGCAAATGAGATCGAAACCAGAATCGAAGCGATCACAAAGGTCTCATACCCTGCAGGATCGCCCACCAGCAGCAGTGCTTGCGCACTGACGACGCCCGCCATCTGCACGATCATATAAAGCGACAGCGCCTGCCCCCGGTTTTCGTTGCTGGCGGCGTTGTTCAGCCAGCTCTCGGCCGTTACATACACACCCGAGAAACAGAACCCGATTACGACCCGGCCCAGCGACCACGCAATCGGGTCCGTCAGCATCGGGTACATGATCATCACGGCAGAGATAAACGAGGCCAGCGCCGCAAACACGCGCACATGCCCCACCCGCCGGATCATCTCGGGCGCAAGGCGTGACCCACCGAGGAAGCCCAGAAAATAAGCCGACATCACAAAGGACATCTCAAGGGTCGAGAAGCCCTCGATCTCACCCCGCACACCCAGCAACGTGCCCTGCAGGCCGTTGCCGACCATCAGCAATCCCATCCCAAGAAGAAGCGCCCACGCGCTGGAAAGAACCTGAAGCATGCTGCCTATCCAAATGCCAAAAGTTTTACAGTTTGCTTAGCGCTCACATACAGGCTGCATCGCGCTTGTCCACGACATTGTTTAAGACGCGAACGGAACACATTCACATTCACGGGATCAGCAGCGATGCGTCCCCGTAAGAGAAGAACCGGTATTCCTGTGCGATGGCGTGATCATAGATCGCCTGCATCCGCTCTCGCCCCATCAAGGCCGAAACCAGCATCAGCAGGGTGGATTTCGGCAGGTGAAAATTGGTCATCAGCGCATCGGTCGCGTGAAAGTGAAACCCGGGGTAGATAAAGATATCGGTTTCACCTTCCCATGGCGCGATCTCTCCGCCGCGGGCCGCGCTTTCGATCAGACGCAATGCAGTGGTGCCGACGGGGATAATGCGCCCGCCCGCCGCTTTGGTCGCGGCGATTTCGGCAGCGGCCTGCGCGCTGACACGGCCCCACTCGGCATGCATCTTGTGGGTTGTGACATCCTCGACCTTGACCGGCAAAAACGTACCCGCCCCTACGTGAAGCGTCACATAGGTGATTTCGACCCCGCGCGCCGCCGAAGCGCGCAGTACCGCGTCATCAAAATGCAGCGACGCGGTCGGAGCCGCCACCGCACCGGAATGACGGGCCCAGATGGTTTGATAATCGGTCTTGTCTTGCTCATCCGCGGCGCGTTTGGCTGCGATGTAAGGGGGCAGCGGCATCGCCCCCGCCTGTTCCAGCGCCGCGTCGAAATCCTCGCCCACCAGATTGAACCGCAGGTAGGCCTGCCCATCCGCAACCCGATCCAACGTGGCGCTGAGGTCATAGGAAAAGATGATCTCTTCACCCGGCTTTAGCTTTTTGAGCGGTTTCACCAACGCCGTCCAACTGCCATCCGCCTGCGGCTCCAACAGTGTCGCTTCGATTGCGGCCGAGACAGGCCCCTGCGCGCTATTGCGGTGTCGACGACCGCTGAGCCGCGCGGGGATCACGCGCGTGTCGTTCAACACCAGACGGTCGCCCGGCTGCAAAAGGTCGGGCAGGTCATAGACGTGCTGATCACGAACGGCATCGCCCTGCGCCAGCAGCAGTCGCGCCGCAGACCGCGGGCTGGCGGGCCGCGTGGCAATGAGGTGTTCGGGCAGGTGGAAATCAAAATCGCTCAGTTTCATGGCCGCGCCATACATCGCGCTAACAGATTCGGCCACCACCGCGTTCAGATCAGCGGTCTTCCCCGCGTCTCTGTAGTGCGGGATGCGGCTGCTCTGATCGTTTGGGGGCGGCATTCGGGCCATCCGAAACGGTTGGTGCAGGCTGGCGCATCAGATTGCGCAGGAAGAGCGGCGCCAGCCCCGACAGCGGATTCACCGACACCTTCGGCTCGGCCAGCGGGCCGGTCAGTGTGTAGTTGAACGCAAACACGCCCTCGCCCTTCCGGGTCAGGACGCTGCCAATCGCATTCAACAGATAGATCGGAGAGATCGCGCCACGCAGGTTCAGGACCTGGGCCACCGTGTCGATTGTACCATCGAAGGACAGCCCCATCGAGGGGCCTACGGCGCTGCCGCTGAGTATTTTGACCTCGGTCGGGGTAAGGCGCATCTTGCTGTCGATCGCCGAAAAGAAGATGCCCTGCCCGACCATTTCGTCCAGAAGCCCGACAAGACTGATCGCATTGAGCAGCGCAGCCATCGCCGGAGCATCCACGATGCGCGTTCCTTCGATCCGCAGATCAACGTCATAGTTACCGGGCTCGGCAATCGGGTCGAGCTGCACCTGCAGATTGCCGCCCCGGGCCTGCGTGATCAGACCGGCCGATCGCATCACTGCACCCGCGTCGGCAGAAGTCAGGCCAACAGCGGTGCGCCCGTCACGCGGTGTCACCTGCCCTTTGATCGGCGCGCCGCCGTTGACCTGCGCGGCGAACGCGCCCGTCAACCCTCCGGTGGTTTGAAATGTGCCGGTCAGCCCGGTCAGGGCCACCGCCTCGGTCACTTGCAGCCGGTCGAGCGTTACGTCCAGCTTGGGTCCCGGCCCGCCGGTCCCGCCATCGCCGCCGCCCTCGCCCAGCGTTGATTTACCCAGATCCAACACTCCACCCAGTACGCGGATATCGGGCAGAGCCGCGCCACGCGCGATCAATTCCGCCGAAACTGCCAGCCAATCACCCAGTTCGAAGGAACTGAAACGGACCCGATCAAAATTACCGTCCCGGAACGAAATACTGGCCGAGGTCCGCAGCCCGGCGGCATTGATCCTCAGCGCATCGACGCTGAGCTGAGACCCAAGCGTTACCTCTGCTGTCAGGGTCCCGCTGGTCGTCGGCGCTTTGCGCCAACCCAGTTCGGGGATCGCCAGCGACACCCCGACAAGATCCGATTGCGCCGTCAGTTTTGGCGGCTCTCCCGCGCCAATCCCAAGCGAGAACTCTGCCAGACCCTGCCCCGTCAGCATCCCATTTGGCAGGCCGGCTTTGATCTCGGCCAACAGCCGGGGCGAAAGCTCGATCTGTCCACTCAGTGTGCTGCGCTGCGGATCCTGTCCGCCGATAGGCTGCTGCCAAAGCGCCGTTACCGGCACTGTTCCGAACAGCCCCTCTCCGTCAATCGACACGCCGGTCTGATCCCCTGTCAGACGCAGACGGTCGGCGCTGACCTCAAAGCCCGGGACAAGCCTGTCACTGTCGAGATCGGCCAGAACGCCGTCAAAGTGAAATTGCGTATCGTCGAGCTTCAAACCCTTGATCAGCGGCAGCGATAATGTGCCATCCAAACTCACCTGACCATCGGCCAAGTCCACCGGCAAATTCGCCTTGGTCAGAAGCGAAAGCGGGGGCCGGTCCAACAGGGACAAGGCTGCCGTGACACTGCCGCTCGCCCGTATTCGCGCGATGCCCGGTGCGCCCTTCTTGATCGAGGTGTCGGGAATAATGAACGATGTTCCTGCGGCATTCACAGCGCCACCCTGATCCGCGATCACCACGCCTGCCTGCGCAGTTACGCTAAACCGTCTGTTCAAAAGGCTGGCCTGTCCCTGACCGCCCTGAATTGGCGGCAGGGTCTTTGCAAATGTCAGACTGGTCTTTTCGAACTCGAAATCCGCATAGATATCTGGCGGCGCGCCGGGTTTCAGGCGCAGGGCAAAGTCCAGATCGGACATCTCTCCGGTGTGCAGGTTCTTGGTCACCCAAAGACGCGGCTTTGGGGCCAATCGCTCTGGCCAGTAGCCCAGAAGTTGATCCGAACTCATCCGGTCGATCTGGGCGTCGATCTGCGCCTCCCAGCCTTCAGACAGACCGGCCAGCGCACCGCTGAGCCGCAAGCGGTGCGTACCATCCTCGACAGTCATCTGACCTACACGCATCCGGAAAGGCGCGAGTTTCATCTGAAAATCCACATCCGCGCGCTTCAGGTTCAAAGCCTCGGGGAACAGGTTTGCCGGGTTGACCTCGATCCCGCTGAGGCGGAATTGCCCGGCCATACTGTCAAGCCCCCCTGCATCGACACCTTCGAGAAACGCCTTGCCTTCCGCCTGCACCTGCCCCCAGGCCGAGTTGACCGAGATTTCGTTGAAATCCAGAACCGCCTGCTTGGGGTCGTAAGTAAAATAGGTGCGCGCCGACTCGAACCGGACCGGCACGGTTTCCGGTGTCGGCTGCACCGCCCCCGCACCCAGATTCAACGTGGCAAATACCGGCCCCAGCGCCGCATCCGCGTCTACGCTGCCGCGCAAGGCCCCCGAGATCGGTGCCCGCAACACCTGCATCCAGGCCAGTGCCGGGCTGTGTCCGGCAATATCCTCGGCGGGAAGATCGGTAATCGACACCCCGAACTGCGCGGCCGCGCTGTCCAGAGAGCTGGTATAATTCGCCTCGATTCCGCTGACAAAATCACGTCCGGATAATAGCGAAAAGCCGGTCGCCAGCCGCACTTCGCGTGCGCTGCGCGTGGCCTGAATATGCCCCCCATCCAAGACCCAGGATCGACCCAGACGCAGGTCACGATAGTCCAGTGTGATCGAATCCAGCTGGACCGATGTCAGCGCCGAAAGCGCAGGTGATCGAAAGACCTCGTCCGAGGCTTCGATCAGTTGGGCCAGGTTCGGAGCTTCGCCAACCGGGGCGCTTCCTGTTCCCACCGTAAGCGACAGCGCCCCGTCCTGTCCGCGGGTCAAAGCGATCTGGGCCCCCTGCAGAATGATCCGCTTGGGCCGGACGTTCCCGCGCAGCAGAGGCCGCATGGCAAGGCTGGCCCTCAGGTCGCGGACTTCGGCGATCTGTTGCCCCGCCGCATCACTGACGCGCACGTCTGTAAGGCGCAGCCGGGGCCTCCAGCCTTCGTTAATGATGAAACTCACATCGCCGAACCGGATCTGTACCCCGCCCAAAGCCTGATCCAGCCTTGCCTCGACCCGGTCACGTACCCATTCGGGCGCATGCAACCGATGCCCGACCACCATGAACCCGGTGAACACCGCCAGAAACGCAAGAAAGAAAACACCCCCCATCGCCCACAGGCCAGCCACCCGCCGACGCGAGCGACGGCGCGGCTTCTTGCCGACCTCTGCCCCATCTTGCTGATCTTGCTGAACCAATTCGCGTTCCACGCCTTTCAACCCGCTCACAGTGCCCTATGATAATGGGCGACCCTTAAATTTTTCAGCCGGAGTTCAAAATGCCCGACGTTTCAGACATCGCACCCGACTTTACACTGCCTCGTGACGGCGGCGGAGACGTGACCCTGTCGGAACAACGCGGTCGCGCCGTCGTTCTGTTTTTCTATCCCCGCGATGATACGCCGGGCTGCACCAAGGAATCCATCGGTTTCTCGGAACAGCTTCAGGCATTTAGTGACGCAGGCGCTAACGTTTTCGGCATCTCGCGCGACACTGTCGCCAAACATGACAAATTCGTCGCCAAACACGGGCTGACCACGCCACTGCTGTCCGATGACGGCCAGACCGTGTGCGAGGATTACGGCGTCTGGGTCGAAAAGAATATGTATGGCCGCAAATCCATGGGCATCGAACGGTCAACCTTCCTGATCGACGCCGAGGGCAAGATCGCCCGCGTCTGGCGCAAGGTGAAGGTTCCCGGCCACGTCGATGAGGTGCTTGAGGCCGTGCGCGGGCTCTGACCCTCTCGACCCGCCCTTGCATCCGCGCTATGCCCCGCACGCATACAGCGTAAGGGGACAAGCCGTGGCGAAAACACTGACCCAAATGGCGACCGAGGTTCTGACCACAGCGGATGGGCGGGCCAAGACCGCGCTATCCAAACGTCACGCCGCCGCTTGGTTCGCAACCCGCAAGGGCGAGGCTGAGGCGATCGAGATCGGAACCGCCACGCCCCCGCTGAACCCGGCGCGCCCGGACAAGCCCGATCTGCTGTCGCCGCGCGATGTGCCGCGTCGCAGGCCGGGGTCCGAGGCCGGGCGCATCGCGCTGCTGCACGCGGTCGCCCATATCGAGCTGAACGCGGTGGATCTGCACTGGGACATCATCGCCCGGTTCGGCCACGTCCCGATGCCCATCGGGTTCTACGACGACTGGGTCAAATGCGCCGAAGAAGAATCGCGCCATTTCGAGATGGTCTGCGATTGCCTTGAACAGATGAACAGCCATTACGGTGCCCTACCCGCCCATGCGGGCATGTGGCGCGCGGCCGAGGACACGGCTGAGGACCTGATGGGCCGCCTCGCCGTGGTGCCCATGGTGCTTGAGGCCCGCGGGCTGGACGTCACCCCCGGCATGATCGACATTTTCCGCAAGGCCAAGGCAGATGACGCCGTGGCCGCGCTGGAAGTGATCTATGCCGAAGAGGTCGGCCATGTCGCCTATGGCTCGAAATGGTTCCACTTCCTGTGCGGACGCGAAAATGCGGATCCCAAGGATGTGTTCCACACGCTGGTGCGCCGCTATTTCCACGGTGCACTCAAGCCACCCTTCAACGAGGAAAAGCGCGCCGAAGCGGGCCTGCCGCCCGATTTCTACTGGCCGCTGACCGAAGAGTTGCCACCACCAGGAGTTGTGGCCAACTGACCGGAAACGCCCGGTTTCGGCAAGTTCCCGCCGATCGCCTGCGGGAATTCCCCGCTCGGGGCGCTTGATTGGTTAACAAACTTGCCCGATTGACCCGACCGCTTTATGCAGTCGCCCCAAGGGGCGGCTACTCACTCACGACCGGCTCCGGGATATGGGGACAATTGAGGTAGGACGCGTGCGCACACGTCTGGCAATAAAACTACACTCACTGCTCGAGCGGCACTTTCCTGAACGCCGGGTCTTTCTGAAATCCGACAATGACACCCGGTTCATCCGGCTGAGTTCCGAGACTCAGATCGCCGCCGTCGCAGGCGTCGCCGTGATGGTCGCCTGGACCGCGATCGCAACGTCCATCCTGCTGATGGATAGCATCGGGTCGGGGAATTTCCGGGAACAGGCCAAGCGCGATCAGGCGACCTATCAGGAACGGCTGAACATCCTGTCGGCGGAACGCGACGCGCGCGCCGCCGAGGCGCTGGCCGCTCATGAACGGTTCAACGCGGCGCTGGAGCAGATTTCTGTGACGCAGTCCGAGCTGCTGGAATCGGAAAATCGGCGCCGTGAGCTTGAGACCGGGATCGAAGTTATCCAGACCACTCTGCGCGCGACCATGAAACAGCGTGAAGACGCCCGTTCTGAGCTAGCCGAGCTGAAGGACAATTCGGACGGCGATGCGGCCTATATGATGGCGTCGGCCAACCCGGCGCAAATGGCCTTCATGACCGAGGCACTGGCCCGCACCGCCGCGCAGCGCGACCAGATCGCAGCCGATGCGCAGGGTGCGCTGGATCAGAAAGATGAGTTGGAGTTGGAAATCCGGCTGATGCAGGAACGCAGCGACGAGATCTTCCGCCAGTTGGAAGAGGCAATGCTGATCTCGGTCGAGCCCTTGGACAAAATGTTCCGCAGCGCGGGCATGCCAACAGATCGTATCCTCGACGAAGTACGGCGCGGATATAGCGGT
Organism: Ruegeria sp. G7; assembly: GCF_056535465.1. Lineage (NCBI taxonomy): Bacteria > Pseudomonadati > Pseudomonadota > Alphaproteobacteria > Rhodobacterales > Roseobacteraceae > Ruegeria > Ruegeria sp. G7. The sequence goes on from NZ_JBQFIL010000001.1 coordinate 3,295,522, forward strand.
ATGGGCGGTCCGCTGACCCCTTTATCCCTGAGCACACGCGGTGAGGAGCTGACCCCCGACCAGATCCGCGCCAATATCCTGCTGGAACAGATGGACCAGCTGAACCTCTATCGCATCGCTGCCGAAAAGGCCCCCTTCGCCAGCCCGGTGCGCGCAGCGGTTCGCTTCACCAGCGGCTATGGCACCCGCCGAGACCCCAAAACCGGGGGCCGTCGCATGCATAACGGCGCAGATTTCGCCGGCCCGGCCGGCACCGATATCTTTGCGACGGCCGACGGCGTGGTCACCCATGCAGGCTGGCAATCGGGCTTTGGACGGCTGGTCAAGATCAGGCACGCCTTCGGGATTGAGACACTTTATGCTCATAACACCAAGATACGCGTAAAGGTTGGTCAAAGGGTCTCGCGCGGGGATCATATTGCTGATATGGGTAGCACCGGACGGTCCACCGGCACGCACCTGCACTATGAGGTGCGCGTGAACGGAAAACCTGTAAATCCAATGACTTACATCAAGGCTGCGAGAAATGTTTTCTAAGAGCAAAATCAACGAACCCGGATCGAAAGAGCCTGAGGCAGCAAAACCCGCCGCTCCGGCCACTCCGGCGGCCCCTGCACCGGCTGAAACCAAGGCCAGCACCCCGCCCAAGCCCAAGCCGCCCGCATCGGTCCTGTCCTCGGACCTGCACATTACCGGCAACCTGAAGACCTCGGGCGATATCCAAGTCGAAGGCACCGTCGAAGGCGACATCCGCGCCCATCTGCTGACCATCGGCGAAACCGCCACCATCAAGGGCGAAGTCACCGCCGATGACGTTGTGGTCAATGGCCGCATCGTGGGCCGTGTGCGTGGCCTGAAGGTCCGCCTGACCTCCACCGCACGGGTGGAAGGCGACATCATCCACAAGACCATCGCCATCGAAAGCGGCGCGCATTTCGAAGGCTCTGTACAGCGTCAGGACGACCCGCTGAACCCGGGCCGCGGTGGCAAATCGGGGGCCAACCCTGCTGCGGAAGCACAGAAGTAAATCCAGCACCGGATTTCAGAGACCAACGCCGCAGCCCGCGCTGCGGCGTTTTTCTTTGACCGGGCCGCATCCGGCTGACTTGATGCTCGGCTAATCCGGCGGCTGGTTCCAGCTTGCGTCCGTTTCAATGACGGCTGCGACGGCCAACGCCTTCTCTGACAGATCAGGCGGCGTATCATCGGCAAAGGCCAACTGCTGCAACCTGAGATACATCGCGCGAGAGGTGTAAAAATCGAACACCTCGGTGCGCGCCGGGCTTTCCCAGAAGGCGGTCATCCAGACCGACTCGCGCCCCGGTACGCGCCCCGCACACCAATCCCGCCAGAACCGGCGGCCCAGAACCGCGCTGCGCTGTGCCGCCACCTGATCCAGCAGCTCCTGCAACGGCCAACCAGCCAGCGCGAACATGCACAATGTATCGTCAAGCGCCTCGCCCATATCATCCGCAAGGGCGCGGTTCAGGTAAAGGCGCTGGAAGCGGTCTAGAACACTCCATTCTTCAGCGGACCAGTTCGCGGCAACGCCCGTGGCGAACCGGTTCAGACTGACTTCGGGGCCGGCATTGCTGACATCCTCGCCATAGGCCAGAATTTCCAGCACACGCGGCAAAAGATAACCCCATGTCGCTTTGGCGATCCCGCCCGGGTCATAGGCCGCAAAGTACCAGTCCTGAACATAGCTCAGTGGCAGATCGCCGATCGGAGGATTGAAGAAGTCTGCTTCGATATCGGCATCCATGCAGCATCCCTCGCACACCTCGATGCTTGCAGGTTTGGGATAGGCGAACACGCGATAGGCCTCTTGCACAAGCTCGTAAAACGGCTCGCCCAGTGCGACCTTCGGAGTGAAAGGCTGTTTGCGTTCTTGCGTCATACGAACCCCGCTGAAAACTGAAGAGGGTGCCTCAGGTCTACCCCCGTGCCAAGCATCTGGCAAACCCATCGCTTGAAACGGGCCGCAAACTTCAATTTCACAAAAACTGATTTCTGAATTACACTCCACCCCATTGTTTTCCGGAGGAGATTTCATGCCATCAAAACTCATGGCCGAGTTTTTCGGCACGTTCTGGCTGGTCCTGGGCGGCTGTGGCAGCGCGGTACTGGCGGCAGGTGTGGCCGATGTGGGCATCGGCTGGCTGGGTGTTTCGTTTGCCTTTGGCCTGACCGTTCTGACCATGGCCTACGCGGTCGGTCATATCTCGGGCGGGCATTTCAACCCTGCAGTCAGTCTGGGTCTGATGATCGGAGGGCGGTTCGACGCCAAAGACCTGATCCCCTACTGGATTGCGCAGGTCATCGGCGCGATTGCCGCCGCTGCGGTGCTGTATCTGATCGTCAGCGGTGCGCCCGGCTTTGAAGGCGCGGGCAGCTTTGCCTCGAACGGATATGGCGAGGCGTCACCCGAAGGATACTCGCTAATGTCGGCGCTGGTGATCGAGATCGTGATGACGGCGTTCTTCCTCATCATCATCCTGGGCGCGACGTCTAATTTTGCGCCTGCAGGGTTTGCGCCTATCGCCATCGGCCTCGGGCTGACCCTGATCCACCTGATCTCGATCCCGGTGACGAACACATCCGTCAACCCGGCGCGGTCAACAGGCGTGGCCCTGTTCGCGGACGGTCCGGCGCTGGCGCAGTTGTGGCTGTTCTGGGTGGCCCCGCTGATCGGTGCTGCAATCGGAGCGGTGATCTGGCGGGCAATGGGCGACGATTAAGCCCAAGACAAAGGCCCCGGTGCAATCCGCACCGGGGCCCTGTCTGTTCACTCGGTCACAGTGACCTTTTTCATCGCATCCGGCTGGCCAATGACCGCACCATTCGGCCCGTCGCCGCGCTTGATTGCGTCGACCACATCCATCCCGTCCGTGACCTGACCGACCACGGTGTACTGGCCGTTCAGGAACGGACCCGGTGCAAACATGATGAAGAACTGCGAGTTGGCACTGTCGGGATCCTGCGCCCGCGCCATACCGACCACACCCCGGTCATAGTTATAGTCCGAGAACTCGGCGGGCAGGTCAGGACGGTCCGAGCCTCCAGTGCCCGCGCGGCGCATATCCGCGCCCAGACGGCCATGTTCGACATCGCCGGTCTGCGCCATGAAACCGTCGATCACACGATGGAACACCACGCCATCATACTGACCGGCAGCGGCCAGCGCGGTGATCTGTTCGACATGCTGCGGTGCAAGATCCTCGAACAGATCAACGGTGACGGTGCCGTTGGCACCCTCACCTTCGATTTCGATCTCAAGACCCGTGGCCAGCGCAGGGCTGGCCAGCAGAGCGAATGCGGCGGCCAGCTTATACATCGGCGGCCACCTTGACGCTGATCATGCGGTCGGGGCTCGCAGGCGGCTCACCGCGGACGATGGCGTCCACATGCTCCATCCCGTCGATGACGCGGCCATAGACGGTGTATTGACCGTTCAGGAAGTGGTTGTCCTTGAAGTTGATAAAGAACTGCGAGTTGGCCGAATCCGGGTTGGCCGAGCGTGCAGCGCCCAGCGTACCGCGATCATGGGGCAGTTTCGAGAACTCGGCCGGGACATTCGGCAGCGACGAACCACCGGTGCCCGCCATGCGGATGTTGAACCCGTCTTCCATATCGCCATGCTGCACATCGCCGGTCTGCGCCATGAACCCGTCGATGACCCGGTGAAAGGCCACGTTGTCATACTCGCCGCCACGCGCCAGTTCCTTCATGCGCGCCGAATGCTGAGGGGCCACGTCCGGCAGCAGCTCGATCACGACGTTGCCGTCCTTCAGCTCGATGATGATCGTGTTTTCGGGGTCTTTGATCTCGGCCATCTGGCCCTCCTGTCTTTGAAACTTGCGCAAATACCTAAGACGCGGGCGCGCGAATGCCAAGTGACGCATTGACCTGAAGGCAAAATGCAGGAAAAGAACCGCCAGAAACTGGATGCAATGGGCAAGGATAGGCGCGATGGGCTGGAAATCTCTGGACGATATGGATCTGAACGGCAAACGGGTTCTGGTGCGCGTGGATATCAACGTGCCCGTCGCGGATGGCGTGGTCACAGATGACACCCGCATCCAGCGCATTGTGCCCACCGTGCGCGATATCCTCGCTGCTGGCGGCAAGCCGATCCTGCTGGCCCATTTCGGGCGTCCCAAGGGCGAACGCATTGCTGAGATGTCCCTGAAACAACTGGTGCCCGCGCTTGAGGCGGCGTTTGCCGTTCCCGTCCGCTTTGCCGATGATTGCGTCGGGCCTGATGCCGAAACCGCCGCCGCATCACTGGGCGATGGAGAGGTCCTGCTGCTGGAAAACACCCGCTTCCATGCCGAGGAAACCAAAAACAGCGTGCCTCTTGCAGAAGGCATGGCAAAGCTGGGCGACGTCTATTGCAACGATGCCTTCTCGGCCGCCCACCGCGCCCACAGCTCGACCGAGGCGCTGGCCCGTCTACTGCCCGCCTGTGCCGGGCGCCTAATGCAACAAGAACTCAGCGCGCTTGAGGCCGCCCTGGGCGCGCCCAAGCGCCCCGTCACGGCGGTTGTCGGCGGCGCGAAAGTGTCGACCAAGCTGGACCTGCTGAGCAACCTGATTGAGAAGGTCGACTATCTGGTCATCGGCGGCGGCATGGCCAACACGTTCCTTGTGGCCAAGGGGATCGACGTTGGCAAATCATTGGCCGAACACGCGATGACGGACACCGCAGCCGAAATCCTCGGCAAAGCCGAAAGCACCGGCTGCACCATCGTCCTTCCGCGTGACATCGTTGTGGCCGAGGCATTCGAGGCCAACGCGCCACATCAGGTTCTGCCCGCAGATCAATGCCCCGCCGACGCGATGATCCTGGACGCCGGACCCGAAAGCGTTGCCGCCGTGTCCGAGGTGCTGGAGAAAAGCCAGACCCTGATCTGGAATGGCCCGCTGGGCGCGTTCGAGCTGACCCCGTTCGACGCGGCCACCAACGCCGCCGCCCTCAAAGCCGCCGCATTGACCCGCGACGGAAAGCTGACCTCGGTCGCGGGCGGAGGCGACACGGTCGCCGCCCTGAACGCATCCGGCGCGGCGGCGGATTTCTCGTATATCTCGACCGCTGGTGGAGCATTCCTGGAATGGATGGAAGGCAAGACCCTGCCGGGTGTGGCCGCACTGGACCAGTAAGCCGCCCGGCGCAGCATTTTGCGCGGAGGGGGATTCACAAGCCGAATCAGCTGTGACATAGTGCGTGCAGACATCCGCAAAGGATGCGTTTCTGAGGCAGTTTGTTACACGGCGGTTGACACAGTGACCCGTTCCCATCGGCCCGGTCTGGGGGCTTTCATCTTTTTCTCGGTTGCTTTCATGCTCGGCGTCTATTTCACCTTTGCCGCCGTGCAGGGGGATTACGGCCTGTTTCGCCGTGTCGAGATTGCAGCAGAACGCACAGCGCTCTCGCATGATCTGGAACGGCTGAATTCCGAAATCGCCCGGATGGAGAACCTGACCCGCCGCCTGTCCGACACCTATCTGGATCTCGACTTGCTGGATCAGCAAGCGCGCTCGGTGCTCGGCATGATCCGCGCCGACGAAATCGTCATCCGCTGACAAGATTTTTCGACGAAAAATCTCCGCACCGTTCCGCCCATGAAACAAGCGCTGCATCCTGGAAAGATGCGCGCCCTGCCCCCGCGTCACTTTTACCCTCGCCAGATGAAGCGAAATGCCTTAGAAGATAGTTTAACGCTAAACTATCTTGCCGAAAGGGGGAGATCGCCACAATGGCTGCGCGAAAAACCACAAAGAAACCAAATGTTTCTGCGGAAGAACTGACTACATACTACCGCGAGATGCTACTGATCCGCCGATTCGAAGAAAAGGCGGGCCAGCTTTACGGTATGGGTCTGATCGGCGGGTTCTGCCACCTTTACATCGGACAAGAGGCGGTTGTCGTCGGGCTCGAGGCTGCAGCGAAAGAGGGTGATAAACGCATCACCTCCTACCGCGACCACGGTCACATGCTGGCCTGCGGGATGGACCCGGGCGGCGTGATGGCCGAACTGACCGGGCGCGAGGGCGGCTTGTCCAAGGGCAAGGGCGGCTCGATGCATATGTTCTCGAAAGAGAAGCATTTCTACGGCGGCCACGGCATCGTCGGCGCGCAGGTCCCGCTCGGCGCAGGTCTGGCCTTCGCCGACAAGTATAAGGAAAACGGTGGCGTCACCTTCACCTACTTCGGCGACGGCGCGGCCAACCAGGGTCAGGTCTACGAGACCTTCAACATGGCGGCTATCTGGGAACTGCCAGTCGTATTCGTCATCGAGAACAACCAATACGCTATGGGCACATCGCAGGCGCGTTCGACCTCGACCAAGGACATCTACCACCGCGGTGAGGCCTTCGGTATCCCCGGTGAGATCGTTAACGGCATGGATGTTCTGGCCGTCAAAGCCGCTGGCGAAAAGGCCGTGGCCCACTGCCGCGCTGGCAAGGGTCCTTATATTCTTGAGGTGAAAACCTACCGCTACCGCGGCCACTCGATGTCCGACCCGGCCAAGTACCGCACCCGCGAAGAAGTTCAGAAGGTCCGCGAACAAAGCGATCCGATCGAACACGTGCGCGAGCTGCTGCTGACCGGCAAACACGCGACCGAGGATGACCTGAAAGCGATCGACAAAGAGATCAAAGAGATCGTCAATCAGGCCGCCGAATTCTCAAAAGAAAGCCCCGAGCCTTCCGTCGAAGAGCTCTGGACCGACATTTACGCCTGAGAGGACGACTAAGACATGGCAACCGAAATTCTCATGCCCGCCCTTTCGCCCACAATGGAAGAGGGCACGCTGGCCAAATGGCTGGTCAAGGAAGGCGACACCGTATCTTCGGGCGATATCATGGCCGAGATCGAAACCGACAAAGCCACGATGGAGTTCGAAGCCGTCGATGAAGGCATTGTCGGCAAGATCCTGATCGACGAAGGCACCGAAGGGGTCAAGGTCAATACCCCCATCGCGATCCTGGTCGAAGAAGGCGAAGACGCCTCCGCCCTGCCCGCGGCTGCGCCCGCAGCCGCAGCGGTGACCGAGGCCGCCCCTGCGGCGGTTGAGGCCTCCGCTCCTGCAGCAGCAGCGCCTGCCGCGCCGGTCGTGGACCTGTCCCCCGACTGGCCCGCAGACGCCGAGATGGCGCAGCAAACGGTCCGCGAGTCTCTCCGCGACGCGATGGCAGAAGAAATGCGCAGTGATGGAGACGTTTACCTGATGGGTGAAGAAGTCGCCGAATATCAAGGCGCCTACAAAGTCTCTCAAGGTCTGCTGGATGAATTCGGTGGCAAACGCGTCATCGACACGCCCATCACCGAACATGGTTTTGCCGGTATCGCCGTCGGCTCGGCCTTTGGCGGCCTGAAACCCATCGTCGAGTTCATGACCTTCAACTTCGCCATGCAGGCGATTGACCAGATCATCAACTCCGCCGCCAAGACGCTCTATATGTCTGGCGGTCAGATGGGCTGCCCGATCGTGTTCCGTGGTCCCAACGGTGCTGCCGCCCGCGTAGCCGCGCAGCACTCCCAGGACTACGCCGCGTGGTACATGCAGATCCCCGGCCTGAAAGTCGTGATGCCCTACTCGGCAGCCGACGCCAAAGGCCTGCTGAAATCAGCGATCCGCGACCCCAACCCGGTGGTCTTCCTGGAAAACGAAATCCTCTACGGCCGGTCCTTCGATGTGCCGCAGGTGGATGACCTGACCGTCCCGCTGGGCAAGGCCCGCATCTGGCGCGAAGGCTCGGACGTGACCATCGTCAGCTTCGGCATCGGCATGCAATACGCTCTGGAAGCCGCCGACAAACTGGCCGAAGACGGCATCAGCGCCGAGGTCATCGACCTGCGCACCATCCGTCCGATGGATACCGGCGCGATCATCAACTCGGTTATGAAAACCAACCGCCTGGTAACTGTCGAAGAAGGCTGGCCGCAAGGCTCGGTCGGCAGCTACATCAGCTCGGTCGTGATGCAGGAAGCGTTTGACTATCTCGACGCGCCGGTCATCAACTGCACCGGCAAGGACGTTCCGATGCCCTATGCCGCGAACCTCGAAAAGCTGGCCCTGATCACCACCGATGAGGTGATCGCCGCCGTCAAACAAGTGACCTACCGGTAAGGAGCGACAGACAGATGCCCACCGAAATTCTGATGCCCGCCCTTTCGCCCACTATGGAGGAAGGCACACTTGCCAAATGGCTGGTCAAAGAGGGCGATACCGTCTCGTCCGGCGACCTGCTGGCCGAGATCGAAACTGACAAAGCCACGATGGAGTTTGAGGCCGTTGACGAAGGCACCATCGGCAAGATCCTGATCCCGGAAGGCTCCGAAGGGGTCAAGGTCAACACAGCCATCGCGGTCCTGCTGGAAGACGGCGAAAGCGCCGATGACATTGGCACCGCACCTGCAGCAGCCCCAGCGGCTGCTCCCGCAGCCGCCGCGGGTAACGAGGCTGCCACGCCAGCGGCATCCGAGGTGCCCGCCCCTGCCCCGGCAGCACCGGCCAAGGCCGATGGTGGTCGTATCTTCGCCTCACCTCTGGCCCGCCGGATTGCCGCACAAAAGGGCCTCGATCTGGCGCAGATCGCCGGCTCGGGCCCGCATGGCCGCATCGTCAAAGCGGATGTTGAAGGCGCAACTGCAACCGCTCCGGCCCCCGCCGCAGCACCTGCAGCCGCCGCTCCGACAGCCGCAGCACCGGCTGGCCCATCCGCAGATGCCGTCGCCAAGATGTACGAAGGTCGCGACTACGAAGAGGTCAAACTCGACGGCATGCGCAAAACCATTGCCGCGCGCCTCAGCGAAGCCAAGCAGACCATCCCGCATTTCTACCTGCGCCGCGACATCAAACTGGACGCGCTACTCAAGTTCCGCAGCCAGCTGAACAAGCAGTTGGAAGGCCGGGGCGTGAAGCTCAGCGTCAACGACTTCATCATCAAGGCCGTCGCCAACGCGCTGCAGCAGGTTCCAGAATGCAACGCCGTCTGGGCGGGCGACCGGGTTCTGCAACTGAAACCATCGGACGTAGCGGTCGCAGTCGCCATCGAAGGCGGTCTATTCACTCCGGTCCTGCAGGATGCCGACACCAAGTCTCTGTCTGCGCTCTCGACCGAGATGAAGGACCTCGCCGGACGCGCCCGCGAACGCAAGCTGGCCCCGCATGAATATCAGGGCGGCACGTTTGCAGTCTCGAACCTCGGCATGTTCGGCATCGACAATTTCGACGCCATCGTGAACCCGCCGCACGCTGGTATCCTTGCGGTCGGCACCGGGCTGAAAAAACCGGTTGTGGGCGATGATGGAGAGCTGACGGTCGCCACCGTGATGTCCGTGACCATGTCGGTCGATCACCGGGTCATCGACGGTGCACTGGGGGCTCAGCTGCTGCAAGCCATCGTGGAAAACCTGGAAAACCCGATGGTCATGCTGGCCTGATTAAACATTACCCGCCGGGGTCTAACCTCGGCGGGTGCTCTCACGATCACCGCCACGATGTGAGCAAGCGTGATCGTCCGTGCAGTTGCCCAAACGCCCCGACTTCACCACCTTGGATGCAAACGGAATGCAATCCAAAGGTGGGCCATGCGCGTTTCTGATCTAACCAAAACCCTGCTTCTGGTGGTCCTGACTGCTACCACAGTTCCGGCTACTGCCATCGCAAAACCAAACAGCTATCCCGGCGAGAATTCAAAGTTCAGGTCAAGCGACCCCGCCGTGATCGCGCAACAAAAGGCCGACCGTGAGCGGCGGATTGAGCTGCGCAAGCAACGTCGGGAAGAGCGAAAGCGCGCCCGGCAAGAACGACGCAACAGCCAATCAAACTAAGTGCTACTGGTCTTTCCCAAGCATGTGATCCATCGAGATTGAGGGCTGATCGCAGCCCGCCTCGCCCACGATCTTTGCCGGTATTCCCGCGACCGTCTTGCAGGCCGGCACCTCTTGCAGCACAACCGATCCTGCGGCAATGCGGCTGCAGTGGCCCACTTGGATGTTGCCCAGCACCTTGGCTCCGGCTCCGATCAGAACACCATCCCCAATTGTAGGATGGCGCTGTTCCTCTTCCTTGCCGGTCCCACCCAGTGTCACCGAATGCAGCATCGAGACATTGTCCCCGACCACAGCGGTTTCACCGATCACGATCGAATGGGCATGATCGATCATGATACCTTTGCCAATCTTCGCCGCGGGATGGATGTCGATCCCGAAGATCTCAGAGGATCGCATCTGGAAGAAATAAGCCAGATCATGACGTCCCTTGCGCCACAGCCAGTGGGCCACGCGGTAGGCCTGCATGGCCTGATAACCCTTGAAATACAGGATAGGCTGCAACAAACGGTGGCACGCCGGGTCCCGCTCGTAAACGGCCATCAGGTCAGCCCGTGCCGCAGCGATCAGGGATTTGTCGTCTTCGTAAGCCTCATCCACGATTTCGCGCAGAACCATCATCGACATTTCATTCGAGCACAGCTTAGCCGAAATCCGATAAGACAAAGCGCGTTCCAGACTGCGATGATGCAGGACGCAGGCATGTACCAAGCCGCCCATCAGCGGCTCTTTCTCGACGGCGGATTGGGCTTCTGATGTGATGCGATCCCAAACCGGATCGACCGGTGTGACTTGGCTGCGCTTTTCAAACATGGCTTTTCATCCTTTGCTGCGCCTAGAATGCCATCTAGAGGTAAAAACTCCAAACGCAAACCCTTGATGCACCGCACAACAAAAAATGAACGCGAAAGATCGAAAGCATTTTGAGGATTTGATCGGTAAGCGCCTCGCCGAATTGCACGTCCAGTCCGAGAGCGGGCGGCAGGCGCAGGCGGTGGTCGAATTGGATCAGCAGGCGATCGGACGTCTTAGTCGGATGGATGCCCTGCAAAACCAGGCGATGGCCAAGGCGCAGCAGGCGCGCCGAGACAGCGAGATCCTACGTCTCAAGGCCGCGTTGGCCCGTATGGCCGAAGATGAATTTGGCTACTGCGAGGATTGCGGCGAAGGCATCGCACGAGGGCGGCTAGAGCTTGATCTGGCCGCCACCAAATGCGTCAGTTGCGCCTCTGGCTAGTGTGAAACCGGATCAGGGCGCGCAGAACCATCTCAAAACACTGACAATATTGCAAATCGTCAAAACACGGTTCGTCCGCAAGCCTGCGAGTGCGCGCAACACTCATCAACGCTCCGTTGCCATAAAGCGGGTGCAATCGCCCGGTTGCGCGCACATGCCGGTCCGCCAGCTCGGTTTCGGCAATCATCCGGGTGCACAGGCGCCAACGCGCTGGCTGCGGCGCAGCCAACAAAGCCCGCGCCGCCGCGCTGATATCGCCGTGTAACACTGGACGCATCAGCGCCTCAGCCCACTGCGAACCGGGCAGCCGGCCCCGGTCCATAGGCGGCCGAGACCTGTGCCACTGCAATCTCATAAGCTCCGCTCAGGCCATCATCGGCCTGCATCGCCGATGTGTAGGACCATCCGGGCGTCGAGACCACCACCTCTCTTACCAGCCTACCTTCGGTTAGGATACGGACCAGATAGGTTTCGCTTTCTTCGGCCACGGGGACCTCAAGGCCGTCCCAACCGTCCCCATCAATGCGCGTACGTCTGATCCATGTGAACGCGTCCCCCGAGCCTGACGATGACACACGCAAATGCACGGGCGCATAAGGCCTCAACCCGTTGCCGTCGAACGCCTCGACCAGATGCACATAGGCCGCATCCTCGTAACCGCGCGTCGCGGGACCTATGCGGTAGTGCTTGGCTATACGCCGCTCGGTACGCAACAGACTGGTCTGATACACGCGTTCGTCCAACAGGACAAAACTCGAGCCTTCAGGCCAAACATCCGGCATCAAAGCGTCTGTCCCCAATTGGCCGCGCAGACGCCCCGACAAGTGATAGATACCTGCTTCCTCGAGGCTGGCATCAGAGAACTGGAACAGCTCCCAATTACCGGGTGTGCCGTCCCCGATGGCGGCCAAATTGGCCCCGCTGAGCAACGCCGCGCGTGGGCGCGACTCGAGCAGACCATCGATCAGGTTGACACGCAGCGCTGGACCTTCATCCCAAATTCCGGCACTCGCCCGCCGCAGCGGTGTCTCGGTAAAGCCAATCACGGCCTGACCGGCGATCACCTCTTGCAGGTTATAGTCCTCATCCTGCGCAGCGGCGTAGATGGCTACGTTGCCGGGCCAAGGATCGGCGGTGGTCGCCAGATACGGCGCATGGGGTTCCTCTGACCCCGTGATCAGAGGCAGATCCATGAAGACTGGCAAGACGGGAACCGGCGCTGCGAAGGGTTGCGCCGTTACACCATCATCCTGCACGTCTGCATGCGCATAGACGCCCGGCTCGATCCGAACCGCATCAGCCAACTGCATTTCGGCGTGCTCCATACGGTCGATCCGATACAACGCGCCCATGTCTTGCCCAGCGCCCGTCAAGCTTACGACATCCCCTGCGCCCACATGCGACAGCGACGGCGGCAGCGCAAATTTGGCCGTCTCGCGCGCAATGCGCGACTCGCTCAACCATCGTTCGACCGTTTGCCGCCCCTCTGCTCGCGTCATCGACAGCGGCATCTCGTTCACTGCGACCGCATGCGTCCTGTCGTCGGGCAGAACCGCCTCTTCGGCAACCACGTCATGATTGGCATCCGACTGGACAAATCGCAGGCGCACGCGGCCTGTCATCTCGGCCTCGGCCTCCCGGCGATATTCAACCGATCCCTCAATATCCGCGCTGATGGCGATTTGGTCCGGGTCAAGCACATGCGCACGCCGCCCATCGCGTGTGCGAAACACCAGCACCCCGTCGCGTTCAATCGCGTCGAACCCATATCGCAGCATCAGCGGCTGCAGGGCCTGGCGCGCGTTCATGACGTCTTCGACTGCATAACCGCGAACAACACCGTAGAGCGCCGAGACATCAATATCCGTCACGCCGGCCCCATGACAGATTTCGGTCACCACCGAAGCCAGCGTCCGTGACCCGGATCGCCCGTTCAGCCAATGCCCACGCGCATAGTTGTCACCATCAGCCCATTGTGACCGCAAGTTAGGGAAGGTTGGATAGGGCCGCGCATCCCAGGCCCAGACATAGGCGTTCGACATATCGACCATTGGACCGCCGTAAATCTCGGACACCGGGTTGATCTGCGGATCCCCCCAATACCCAAGCATCGCCCGAAGATATTGAACCGAAATAAAGTCGTCTCGCATCCCATTCGAATACTTCGGCAATTCCGATTCCGAAGACTTGGGATCCAGAAACTTATTGGGCTGGTTGGTCCCCTTGTCTACCGCAGCACAGCCCAGTTCATCCACCCAGGCCGCATCGAACTGCGGCCCCCGCAACCCCTCCGGATCATGCGCGGAAAACGCCTGCGCCTCGGCCCCGTTGGGCCAGACCAGCTTGCGCTCGGACGCCTTCCAAACAGGCCGACGATCCGGCGGCGAGCATTGCAGGATCCCGCTGTCACCAAAGATCATCACATCGCGCACCTGATCGAATGTCTCACCGATCAAAGCCACCCGACACGCTTCGCCCTTATCCAACGGCAAAGACCCCTCGACCACAGACCGCACCCATTCGGCCCCGGCCCGCGTCTTGCCAGCCCCACGGCCCCCCATGATCACCCATGACCGCCAGTCACCTTCAGGCGGCAACTGATGCGGCAGCGCCCAGAACTCGAACAGGAAAGGGAGGGCACACAGCCCCCCCTCCCCGATCTCACTCAGAAACCTGTCCTGCACCGCAGCAGGCGCGGAGGCGAGCCAGCCTGCACCCGATCTCAGATCGTGCCCGATCAAGGTCGAGCGCATAGCCCCCTTGGGCAATTCCGGCTTGTCTGTGATGTTGTTCGACAAAGCTTGTCTCCACTTTCTGACAACTGCGGATCAGCCCCTCTAGCTGACCCAGTTGCTTGCCTGTTCCGGCAAGGTCTGCATCCTCCCCGGCTGTGATCTGTTTTCGCAGTTCTTCCGCTGCCTGACGCAGATCGCGAATGGATCGTTCAAGCGACTGCAACAAATCAGCCGTCTGAGAAATCCGCTCTTCCGGGGTAATCAAAGTCATGTTTGGCTTTTGACCTCATGCGTGAGTTTTCTCCGCACGAGAGAAACGAAAAACGGCCACCGGGTCGCCCCGGGGCCGTTGCCCACTTCTTCTAGCATGACATAAGAGATACGCGATTAAGCGCGCAAAGTCAATGTATTACGCAACAGGCGCGCAACACCCAGCGTCCGATCCGTTTACGATCAGCTCCGCATCACCTCTAGAAAAGCGGCACTTACGATCAGCGCTGCACCGGCAAACTCTCGCATCCCGAAGGGTTCGCCAGAAAAGGCCGCAGCCGAGATCAAACCCACCACGACCTCGCTCATCAGCAGCAGGCCTACGCGCGCCGGAGTCAACTTTGTTGCGGGCCAAATCGTAAGGAAGAACATTGGCAAGGTGTAGAGGACCGACAACAACGCTACCGGCCCGACGCCGATAAAAATCTCTCCGACCCTCTCGGGTGATCCCAGGCTAACGGCAAACGGAAGACTGAGCAGCGACAAGGCCAGAGCCCCGGACAGGAAGGCAAAAACCTGCCCGGAAACCGATATACCGGATGCCCGATACAGCCCCATGGACCCCAAAGCCCAGGTCATGCCCGAGATCAGGGCCAGCCAGTCCCCGATATTGCGCGGCCATGGAACCCCCTGCTCTCCACCGAGCACAATGAACATGCCGCCCAGACCACATAGCAAGCCAAGACCCCGGGCCGCGCCAAGGCGTTCGCCCAGGAACAACATGCCCAGGATCGTTCCCCAGACCGGTGTCAGATAGAACAGCAGGATTGATCGGACGACGTCCGTATAGACCAGACTGATGGTGAACAAGCTAAACGCTGCACCGGTGAACATCCCGCTATAGACCAGCTTGCGCCAGTCTCTCAGAAGCGCTCGCCTCTCTCGCATCAGGAAGGGCGTCAACACGATCAAAGCTGCAGTATACATGACGATCCCCGGCCATGGACCGCTCAGCCCTTGGTCGACGAAATACCGAACCGGAATCCAGTACAACCCCCACATCATCCCACCGATGACAAGGGCGATGCTGGCCGTCCTCAAATCCGAACTCTGCAGGGCTCTGAACGTCATGATCTATCCCTAAATCGCTCTGAACCCCTATCTGGCAAACGCGCAATTTGCGCAAGCGTTTCGCTACGCGACGCTTGACAATCTCGGCCGCAAGGCGCATTTGCTCTTCAAGCAGCGCTGAAGCGTGAGCATCGGCGGGTTCGCCCCGCCCTTACAGCGCCCGATTCACCCCAGTTCCCCATCACGCAGGGTTCTTGACGCGACGGCCGGATCAGGCAGGAACCGCCTGCTTGTCCTGAGGTCTCGCACAACCCCTGCCGGTCGCGGATGCGGCCCATTTCGCCTCCTGCGCCGACGCAAGGGGCCACAAAGGATAGTTATTTGTTCGACTTCGACATGCTGGGCCTTGCGCCCGCGCTCAATGACGCGCTGAAACGCGCTAATTTCACCCAACCCACCCCGATCCAGAACCAGGCGATTCCGCTGGCGCTGAACGGGCATGACATCATGGGCCTCGCCCAGACGGGCACCGGCAAGACGCTGGCCTTTGGCCTGCCGCTGATTGACCACCTGCTGGCACAGCCCGGCAAACCTGCGCCAAAGACGGCCAAGGCGCTGATCCTTGCGCCCACCCGCGAACTGGTTAACCAGATCGCCGACAGCCTGCGCAACCTCACCAAAAAGACCAAACTGCGCGTTGCCACCGTGGTCGGCGGTCAGTCGATCAATAAGCAGATCATGTTCCTGTCGCGCGGCACTGATATCCTCGTGGCGACACCGGGCCGCCTGATCGACCTGATGGAACGCAAGGCCGTTGACCTGAGCTCGGTCCGCCATCTGGTACTGGACGAGGCTGACCAAATGCTGGACATGGGGTTCATCCACGCCCTGCGCCGCATCGCGCCTGAACTGGGTACACCGCGCCAGACCATGCTGTTCTCGGCTACCATGCCGAAACAGATGGAAGAACTCAGCCGCGCTTACCTAACCAACCCGCAACGCGTGCAGGTCTCGCCCCCCGGCAAAGCCGCGGACAAGATCACCCAGTCGATCCATTTTGTTGAAAAGCCCGGCAAACCGGCGAAGCTGCGCGAAATTCTGTCAACCGACCCCGACGCGCTGACACTGGTCTTTTCCCGCACCAAACACGGGGCCGAAAAGCTGATGAAAGGCCTCGTGGCTGATGGCTATAACGCGGCCTCAATCCACGGCAACAAAAGCCAGGGTCAACGAGATCGCGCGATCAAGGCCTTTCGCGACGGCGAGATCAGCATTCTTGTCGCCACGGACGTTGCCGCGCGCGGTATCGATATCCCCGGTGTGGCATATGTGATCAACTACGACTTGCCCGAGGTGCCCGATAACTACGTCCATCGCATCGGCCGCACCGCACGCGCAGGGCGTGAGGGCGAAGCCATCGCGTTCTGCTCGGCCGAAGAAGTCGATCTGCTGCGCCAGATTCAAAAGCTGATGAAGATCGAAATTCCGACGGCGAGCGGTGAAATGCCCGAAGCGATCACCCCGGCCAAACCCGCCCGGCGTCAGGGAAATCGTCGTCGTGGACCAAAACCGCAAAACTCCGGCGCGCCCAAACCCGGCGGCCAGAAACGTCGCCGCCCTCGGCGCTCGAAAGCGGCCTGAGCAAAAAAACGAGCGGCCTGATGATCCATCAGGCCGCTATTACAAGCTCACCAAGACGGGTTGCGTCAGTTGCCCGAGTTTCGCTCGGCCTCAATCTCGCGCCATTTGGCGACGTTGCGATTGTGCTCCTGAAGTGTTTCAGCGAAGGCGTGCCCACCGGTTCCATCTGCAACGAAGAAGATGAAATCTGTACTTGCCGGAGCAACCGCAGCCTCAAGGCTGGCCATGCCCGGATTGGCAATCGGCGTCGGCGGAAGCCCGTCGATCACGTAAGTATTCCAAGGCGTTACACGGCGCAGTTCGCTGCGGCGCAGGCCACGGCCAAGTGTGCCTTGGCCTTTTGTAACGCCATAGATTACCGTCGGGTCCGTTTGCAACTTCATACCCTGATTCAGGCGATTGACGAACACACTGGCAACCTGACCGCGTTCATCCGGGACACCGGTCTCTTTTTCGATGATCGAGGCCAGGATCAACATCTCTTCAGGGCTGCTCAAGGGCAAGCCGTCCTGCCGCCCCTCCCAAGCCGCGTTAATCCTTAGCTGCTGTTTTTCCTTCATATCTGCAAGAATCGCGTTTCGATCAGCACCCGGCGTGACCTCGTAGCTGTCAGGCGCAAGCATCCCCTCAGCGGGTAGATCTGCAACGTCACCGGTCAGCAAATCCATCGCTTTGAGAGACTCTACAACCTGCCAGCTGGTAACGCCTTCCGCCAAAGAAATGCGATAGCGTGTGTCCGCCTCCCCGCGTTTTTCTTCATAGACTGCAGGGGCGTCTTCCTCACCGATCACAAAAGATGCGACCTCATCAAAGTCCAGTGTGGCGGGATTAAGCTCGCGCACCCGGGTTTGCATCCGGGTGACACCAATGCGGTATTCGATCTCGGTCCCACAGGTACTGGCACCGCTGCGGGTGACCTCATCGATGATCTGCTCCATCGACGCACCTTCGCGCACCAGAAAGCTTCCGGCTTTCAGCTGTTGGGATTTATCGGCATAGTCTGCGGCCAATCTGAAGATAAGCCCGCTGCTGATCGCCCCCTGATCTTCCAGCTCCTGACTCACGCGGGTCATATTGGAACCGGGCCTGACCTGCAGACAAATCGCAGTTTCAAGCGGGCCCTCGGACGTGTATTGAGACTGCCCCCATACGACGACGCCGCCCAACAGGAACAGCCCAACGACCAATACGGTCAGCGCGTTCGACGCCAAGGCCCGCCACATTTAGCTGGCCTTTCCGAAGATCACGCTCGCGTTTGTGCCGCCAAAGCCAAAGGAATTTGACAGCGCAACATTTATTTCACGCTCACGCTTGGCGTTCGGCGCCAGATCAATCGGCGTCTCGACAGCCGGGTTATCAAGGTTGATCGTCGGCGGAGCCACCTGATCGCGGATCGCAAGGATCGAGAAGATCGCCTCAATCGCGCCCGCTGCGCCCAACAGATGCCCTGTCGCGGATTTGGTCGAACTCATGGTGGCGTTTCCGGCGTGATCCCCCAGCAAACGCTCGACCGCACCCAACTCAATCGTATCCGCCATGGTCGAGGTGCCATGAGCGTTGATATAGTCCAGATCTTTGGGCTCCAGCCCAGCGCTGCGCAGCGCAGCTTTCATCGAACGCTCGGCCCCGTCGCCGTCCTCAGAGGGCGCAGTGATGTGATATGCATCGCCCGACATGCCGTAGCCCAGCACTTCAGCGTAGATCTTTGCTCCACGCGCCTTGGCATGCTCATAATCCTCAAGAACCACGATACCCGCACCCTCGCCCATGACAAAGCCGTCACGGTCGATATCGTAGGGGCGGCTCGCTTTCTTAGGATCGTCGGCATATTTCGTCGACAGCGCCTTGCATGAGTTGAAACCGGCAATGCCAATCTCGCAGATACAGCCCTCGCCGCCACCTGCGATCATCACATCCGCATCGCCCGAGCGGATGATCCGGCTGGCATCTCCAATCGCATGCGCACCCGTAGAACAGGCAGTCACGACCGAGTGGTTGGGACCTTTGAAGCCAAAGCGGATCGAAACCTGACCCGAGGCCAGATTGATCAGAGCGCCGGGAATAAAGAAAGGCGACACCCGGCGCGGACCTTTGTCGCGGATCAGGTTCGCGGTCTCGGCAATCGATCCCAGACCACCAATACCCGAACCGATCAATACGCCTGTGCGCAGACGGTCTTCTTCATCCTCGGGCAGCCAATTCGCATCCTTGCACGCCATCTCGGCAGCAGCGATCGAATACAGGATAAAGTCCTCGATCTTGCGCTGCTCTTTCGGCGGCATCCAATCATCGGGATTGAATGTTCCGTCGGTACCGTCTCCGCGCGGCACTTCGCAGGCATAGGTCGTGGTCACGCCACTGCCTTCGGCATCAAACAGCGTGATGGGGCCCGCGCCGGACTCACCGTCCAGCAGACGCGACCAGGTTTCCTCAACCCCACTGGCCAGGGGAGTGACCAATCCCAGACCGGTTACAACGACTCTGCGCATGAAGTGCCTCTTGCCTGCTTCCTGTTATGAGAACCGCTCATACCCCGGCCCGGGGTGCGGGGGCAAGAGCAACGGCGGATTCTGATCCGGCAACGCACTGCCGCCCGGATTTTTGCCAACGGATCATCATCAGCCATTGCCTATGGCCGTACGAAAGAACCCGCCCGGCATCTCTGCGGCGGGCGGGTTCAATTGCCAAAAGACAGCTTACTGAAATTCTGCGACCGGTTCATGCGCAGTTTTCGCGACCTCCAGCGCCGCGCTCAGGTCCACGGTCTTGCGGAATAACGCGCGGCCGACAATCGCGCCCGAGATGTTGGGAATGTAGGCCAGTCGCGAGATATCATCGACGGTCCGCACGACACCGCTGGCGATGATCGGAGTGCGTGACTTCTCGGCCAGACCAGAAATCAGACCCAGCTGCGCCTCGACATCTTCCATGTCGCTGTCGATATCGGTGACCAGAATCGCAGCGAAAGGCGTCTCTGCGAAGGCTTCGATGAAAGCGTCGGGCGTAAACGCACTTTGGCTGCGCCAACCTTCGGTCATCACCTGCCCCTGCCACACATCCACGGCCAACACGATCTGATCGGGGTAAAGCTTGGCCAGTTCCTTCACCAGTTGCGGATCCCAGGCAGCCAGCGTGCCGATCACGATTCGCCCCGCGCCTTTGTTGATCCAGTACTCGACCTGTTCGCGATTGCGCAAACCGCCAGCCAATTGCACCGGCATCTCCGCCGAGCGAATGATCTCTTCCACCAGCGCCGCGTTGGTATCACGCCCTTCAATCGCGTCGAAATCGGTCAGATGCATCCATTCGGCACCTGCCGCCGACCAGCTGCGCGCAGTCTCCACCGGATCCACGTGCCAGATCATCGCGTCCTCAAGACGGCCCTTGTCCAGCGTGACACAACGACCGTTCTGCAGCTCCATCGTAGGGTAAATTCTCATGTGCCTTTTCCTCCGCCCAGACAAATGGAAGTTCGACATTACCATATCACTTTGGTAACGCCCATCACTTCTCAGGATCGGCACAGTTCATGCATTTTGCGGCATCGCAGCAATAAAAGCCGCGTTCAAAACCTTGCAGGCGGACCATCACGTCGAAACAGATGCACTGCGGTATCGCGGTATTCGGCCTCACGCAGAAGCTTGTATCCCAGCTTCTCAGCCAACCGGCGTGACGCTGTGTGCCCGGCGTCGATCAACGCGACCAGAGGGCCGGGTATGACACGATCAAACCAGTCATGTGCCGCGTGCGCGGCCTCATGACCATAGCCCTGGCCCTGCATGTCTGTCATCAAAACCCAACCCGCTTCGGGGAAGCCGTCAAAGTCTTCTCCCAAGGCGCGATTACCATAGAAGAACCCGGCTTGACCGATCAATTTGCGATTCGATTGCAGCATGACGCCCCATTGCCCGAAACCGGTCATCTGCCAGTGCCCGGCGTTGCGCAAAAACTTGTCCCAAGCTTCGCCGCGGCTCAGCGGAGTGCCACCGATATGCCGCACCACATCCGGATCGCCCCAAATCTCGGCGAACCGGTTGAAATCCTCGGGGCGCATCGCACACAGGGTCAGACGCGCCGTATTGATCATCGGGGTGGATCTTATCATGCCCTTGCCCGCTCGATAACTTGCCTCGGGGGTCAGAGTGCGGAGCGTAACCCCCTTGGGGCAAGCCCGAATTTCATCAGCGCATAAAAAACGGCGCCTCCGTTGCCCGGAAGCGCCGCTTTTGTCTCAGAACGATAAGCTTAGGAAGCTTCGCTGATGAATTTGACGGCGTCGCCAAAGGTCTGGATGGTCTCGGCTGCGTCATCAGGGATTTCGATGCCGAACTCTTCTTCGAACGCCATTACCAGCTCAACGGTGTCCAGGCTGTCTGCGCCCAGATCGTCGATGAACGAGGCGTTTTCGGCAACCTTGTCCTCTTCAACACCCAGGTGCTCAACAACGATCTTCTTAACGCGATCTGCGACGTCGCTCATGTCTATTCCTCATTTCAATTTCAGGGCGGTTCGCCCGGTTCTGCCCTTGCCCGTTCGGGGTGGACTGGTTTTGCCCGTTCCGGGCGGTTTGGGTCCCGGGTCCCCGGGAAATCAGAGAACCGGCCTTCCGACCGGTCCCTGCGCATACGCGCCGCCTATAGCACAGACAACGCGTAAGGCAAACGCTTTCGCATCCGCCCCGAATTGCGATCACAACATGGCCATGCCGCCATTCACATGCAAGGTGCTTCCGGTCACATAGCCTGCTTCGGGGCTGGCCAGATACAACACAGCAGCGGCGATTTCCTGCGGATCACCCATACGCCCTGCAGGAACCTTCAGCAGCAGACCCTTCTTTTGCTCATCCGTCAGCTTCTCGGTCATGGCCGTGGTGATAAAGCCCGGAGCCACCGCATTTACGGTAATCCCACGCGTCGCAACCTCATGCGCCAGTGCCTTCGAGAACCCGATCATACCGGCCTTGGACGCAGCATAGTTCGCCTGCCCCGGATTACCGATTGCCGCCACGACAGACGAGATATTCACGATCCGACCCCAGCGTGCCTTCATCATGCCCCGGATCACGCCTTTGCACAGTTTCATGGTCGCGGTCATGTTCACGTCAATGACGCTCTGCCATTCTTCATCGGACATGCGCATGAACAGGTTGTCACGCGTGATGCCTGCATTGTTGACCAGAATGTCAACCGATCCCATCGCCTCAGCCGCCTGTTTCGGCAGTGCCTCGACGGCCTCCGGGTCACTCAGATTACACGGCAACACATGCGCGCGCTCTCCGAGGCTCTCAGCAAGCGCCTGCAACGGCTCTACACGTGTTCCGGAAAGGCCGACGGTCGCGCCTGCCTCATACAAAGCACGGGCAATATCGCCACCGATACCCCCCGAGGCACCCGTGATAAGCGCGTTCTTACCTGTTAAGTCAAACATTTAGCATTCCTCTCTGGCCGCCGAAACCGGCGACTGTCCTTCGTTTACGCGCCGGGATTAACGGCTTTTTGTACATCATCAGGCGACCCGACCGCCGTGCACGTCAGCGCACGGTCGATCTTGCGGATCATCCCAGACAGAGCCTTGCCCGCGCCGATCTCCCACGCCTCAGTCACGCCCTGCGCGACCATGTACTGCACGCTTTCGCGCCACCGGACCGACCCGGTGACCTGTTCGACCAGCAACTGGCGGATCACATCCGGATCACTTACAGCCTCGGCGCGCACATTGGCGATCAGCGGCACGGCAGGTGCCTTGATTTCAACAGCAGACAAAGCTTCTGCCATCACATCTGCCGCAGGCTGCATCAGCGCACAGTGAAATGGAGCACTTACCGGCAACATAACCGCGCGTTTGGCTCCTTTTTCCTTCGCAATCTCTGCAGCACGCTCTACGGCGGCCTTTGCGCCGGACACCACGACCTGCGTCGGGTCGTTGTCATTGGCGGCCTGACAGACCTCACCCTGCGCGGCCTCTTCGGCCACGGCGCGTACGGCTTCAAGATCAAGACCCAGAATAGCCGCCATCGCGCCCTCACCCACCGGCACGGCGCTCTGCATTGCCTGTCCACGGGTCCGCAGCAGCCGTGCGGTGTCAGCGACCGACAAAGCCCCGGCAGCGGCCAAGGCAGAGTACTCACCCAGCGAATGCCCTGCCACATATGACGCCATCGAGATCGATGCCCCCTCGGCCTCAAGCGCGCGCATCGCCGCCATCGAGGTCGCCATCAGCGCCGGTTGCGCATTCTGTGTCAGGGTCAGATCCGCGATCTCGCCGTCCCAGATCAGATCGCTCAGCTTCTCACCCAAAGCCTCATCGACCTCATCAAAAACGGCGCGGGCTGCGGGATAGGCATCGGCCAGAGCCTTGCCCATTCCGATGGTCTGGGCGCCCTGCCCGGGGAAAACAAACGCGCGTGTCATAAGTGCCTCTTGCGTGACGTCAGGTTTCGGCGGGGTGTAAACTGACAAACGGCGCGGCACAAGCATTGCCTGCGTTCTGCATCAGGACACCCTTACTGTGCATTTCTCCGCCTTGTGTCGGCACACCAGCACTTTAGGTTGTCCCCAACATGATAACGCAGAGAGTCACGCAATGTCCCTGACGAACACCCGATCGAGCTATGGTGGCATAACCAAGGCATTTCACTGGCTGACTGCCCTGCTGATCCTGGCCGCCATTCCGCTGGGTTGGTTCGCAAACGAACTGGCCCATGCGATCTACAACCCGGATGTCGCAACCACCGAGGATGACATCGCACGCGCCGCGCGGCTTTTCTCGTTGCACAAGACCATCGGTGTCGCCGTGTTCTTCGTCGCTTTGGCCCGAATCCTGTGGGCTATGACACAGACCAAACCCGGCCTGCTCAACGCAGATAACAAGCCCGAGGCTTTTGCCGCCGAAACCGTGCACTGGCTTCTCTACGGGTCACTTGTGGTGGTTCCGCTCAGCGGTTGGATCCACCACGCAGCAGCCGATGGTTTCGCGCCAATCCTGTGGCCGTTTGGCCAAAATCTGCCGCTGGTTCCAAAATCCGCGCTTCTGGCTGAACTCACGGCCAGCCTGCACTGGTTGTTCGTCTGGATACTGGGCGGGTCATTGGTTCTGCATATCGCGGGCGCAATGAAGCACCATGTCGTGGACAAGGACAGCACCTTGCGCCGTATGCTGCCCGGCCAAGCACATGCGCCCGAGCCGCCAGCACAACACCATTCGGCACTGCCTGCTTTCGCTGCGTTGGTGATCTGGGCCGCAGTGCTGGTTGGTGGCTGGAGCACCGGCATCTTTGATGATCACTCCAAAGCCACGCTGGACACCGCCGAGCTGGACGAGGTTCAATCCGAATGGGAGGTTGCGGATGGCACGCTCTCGATCACGATCTCCCAGCTGGGTAGCCCCGTCACCGGACAGTTCCGGGATTGGACCGCCGCGATCGCGTTCCAAGACCCTGCAGATACTGGGCTGGCGGGATCAGTCGATGTAACGATCGCCATTGCCTCGCTCAGCCTGGGCACCGTCAGTGATCAGGCGATGGGTGCGGACTTCTTTGACAGCGCTCAATTCCCTACGGCCCATTTCAAGGCCGATCTGTTCAAAACGGAAACCGGATACGAAGCCCGCGGCCCGCTCACCATCCGCGACAAATCCATCGAGGTCACCCTACCTTTCGATCTGGAACTGGTGGATGATCTGGCCACCATGTCCGGCGGGCTTTCGCTCAACCGCATGGATTTCGACGTTGGAACGTCACAGCCCACCGAAGACTCGCTTGGCTTTACCGTCGACGTCGATGTCGAACTGACAGCCGAGCGAGACGAAGAATAAAACCGCCGGGGCGTTCAACCCCGGCGGTCTTTGTTGCGTCTATCGAATAGGGTTTATTCGGCCTTCTGTGCTTCGACCGAAATCTGTACCTGAACCTCATCGCTTACGAACGGAGCAAACTGACCCAAATCGAAATCGCTGCGCACCAAAGTTGTGGTTGCATCGAAACCGGCCCAGGGCTTGCCTGCCATCGGATGCTCACCCACCTGGTTCAGCTTGGCGTCCAGAACCACCGACTTGGTCACGCCGTTCATCGTCAGATCACCAGTGATGTTGGCGGTGTCCTCGCCAGTCACTTCAATGCTGGTCGAGGTAAAGCTGATCAGATCGCCTTCGGTCACGCCAAAGAAATCCTCGGTCATAAAGTGATCTTCGCGCGGTTTCCAGCCGGTGAACATCTCGACCACCGGCATTGATACGGTCACGCTGGAAGCGGCTGGGTTTTCCTGATCGAACATGATCTCGCCTTCAAAGCCCGAAAACATGCCATAGGTGGTCGAAAAACCAAGGTGATTGTAGTTGAAGATCACCTGGCTGTGGCTTGGGTCCAATACGTATTTTTCAGCGCTGGCGAAGGCGGTCGTGGCAGATACAGCCAGAGCGGCGGCGAGAAGGGTGGATTTCATAACAATCTCCGCAAAGTTGGTTTTGCAAACCGGGTGGGTTGCTCATGAAATAAAATGTGCCGCCCAAGGGCGGCAGACAAGTTTTTTTGATTCACAAACTCTGTTCCTATTTGAACAGAATAGAATTCAGGCGAAAATTGTTACGTTTTGGCTCAGTTGCCCTTTCAGCGCTGCGCCGACATCCGCCGATTCCAAAGGCAGCTTCATCAGCAGGCTGCCATCCACGTCGAACAATTCGACCTGATCATCGGCAAAACGTGCACCGCCCAGCGAGTCGTAGCTGCGGCGCAGGACCGTCTGCGGGCGGCCATTTTCGTTCTTTTGCAGGATACGCACTTCGCGGCGGATCGGGTCAAAATAAGCGTCGGGGCGCGCGTCCATCACCTGAATGGTCAGCAGGCTGACACCCACGATCAGCATCATCAGCGACGCCACCAGTTTCAGCGGCCAGACCTCGGCGCTCATGACTGAGCCGGGCATGAGCCACATCGAAAAAGCCGAGAGGATCAGAAACGCGCCAGCGACACGCAGCAGTACCATCCGGGCACGCCAGTTCGGAGCAAACGTAATCAGAACGGGAACGGATTTATCGAACACTGCGCCGGGCGCTGTCTTTTCAAAAGTATTTGTTTGCATGACGGCCATTGTCTTGCCCTGTCTATGGTTTCTCAATCATCCGGGTGTTCCCGACTTGTGGAACAACCTCGCCGCGAAAAAAGTCAGGAATTGGGCGCGTCAGAGGAAATTGGGCGACTTCACAAAGGCATCTGTGGCGGGGCTTGCCCCGTCCGCTCAAACGTGTATACGGGGCCATCCTTCGCAGGAGTTATGAATCGCGCAGCCTCTCGTGGCAGGGTCGCGAAGGACCATATGGCCCCGCCTTTGAAATGCGCCTTGATATAAACAGGAGTGCACATGCCACTGTATGAGCATGTAATGATCGCGCGTCAGGATCTGTCCAACGCGCAGGCAGAAAGCCTTGTCGAACATTTCGGCACCGTTCTGGCTGACAACGGCGGCAACGTCGTCGACAGCGAGTACTGGGGCGTCAAGACAATGGCTTACAAGATCAACAAGAACCGCAAAGGCCACTATGCCTTCCTGAAAACCGATGCCCCCTCGGGTGCGGTTCAGGAAATGGAGCGCCTGATGCGCCTGCATGAAGACGTCATGCGCGTTCTGACCATCAAGGTCGACGAGCATGCCGAGGGCCCCTCGGTCCAGATGCAGAAGCGCGATGAGCGCGAAGGCCGCCGCGAGCGCCGCTGATCAACGCCTGACGAAAGGACTTAAACCATGGCCGCAAAACCATTTTTCCGCCGCCGCAAGGTCTGCCCGTTCTCGGGCGACAACGCGCCGAAGATCGACTACAAAGACACCCGTCTGCTGCAGCGCTACATCTCTGAGCGTGGCAAGATCGTACCTTCGCGCATCACCGCCGTTTCGGCGAAAAAGCAGCGTGAACTGGCCCGTGCTATCAAGCGCGCCCGCTTCCTCGCCCTGCTGCCCTACGCCGTGAAGTAAGGAGAGACTGACATGCAAGTTATCCTGCTGGAACGCGTTGCGAAACTGGGTCAGATGGGCGACGTCGTTGACGTCAAGCCCGGCTACGCCCGCAACTTCCTGCTGCCCCAGGGCAAAGCGCTGAGCGCGTCCGAGTCGAACATCGCCTCGTTCGAAGCCCAGAAAGCACAGCTTGAGGCCCGCAACCTGGAAACCAAGAAAGAAGCTGAAGCACTGGCTGAAAAGCTGGACGGCCAGCAGTTCATCGTGATTCGCTCGGCATCGGATGCCGGCGCTCTGTACGGCTCGGTCACCCCGCGTGACGCGGCAGATGCTGCAACCGAAGCTGGTTTCACCGTCGACAAGAAACAGATCGCCCTGATCGCTCCGATCAAGGAACTGGGTCTGCACTCGCTGGCAGTCAAACTGCACCCCGAGGTCGAGGTCGAGATCCAGATGAACGTTGCCCGTTCGGAAGAAGAAGCCGAACTGCAGGCATCGGGTAAATCGATTCAGGAACTGGCTGCTGAAGAAGAAGCCGCTGCTGAATTCGAGATCGCCGAACTGTTCGACGATATCGGCTCGGCCGCTTCGGACGACGAAGAGCTGGTTGCAGAAGAAGCACCGGCTGAGGAAGACGAAGCTAAAGCCTGATCTGACACAGCTTTGCACTTTGCAAGAGCCACGCGTTTGCGTGGCTCTTTTCTTTCATAGCTACCGGCACGGCAGAAATCGGCCCCGAACGTCAGCACGACCTTGCGATCGGTCGCATGATCCATATCATCGGCCCTTGCAAAACCGGAGTTTCCCCTATGCCCCCTCTTCTTCGTCGTAAAGTGCTGGCCCTTATGATTGCAGCCCCCTCGTTGCCTGCGGCGGTCCTGACACACCGACGCGTCAGGATACCTTCGATCCACCGCTCTATCCCAACGAAACGCCTGAGCTGCGTGCCTCGATCAACAAATGGGCAGATCATTACGAACTGCCGCGCGAATTGGTGCACAAACTGGCTATCCGCGAAAGCACACACCGCCCATGGGCCGTGAACCGCCCCTATTACGGGCTGCTGCAGATTCTACCCGCCACCGCCCGGTCGATGGGCTACACCGGCAATGCGCAAGGCCTGCTGGACGCGGATACCAATCTAGAGTTTGCGGGAAAATACCTGCGCGGGGCCTGGCTATTGTCGGACGGAGATCAGAAACGCGCGATCTTTCTTTACGCCAAAGGATACTACCCTGAGGCGAAAGCACGCGGCATGTTGGTCGAAACAGGTCTGGTTTCCGCCACAAAATAGGCATCATTTTCGCGAATTTAATGATTAAAGCTCGTACATAACCACTCAAATACAGCAGCGGACACCATGGCTGACACAGACGAACCCCAACAAATCCCCTATGTGGGGGAAAAATAGATGTGCATGAATGGCACATTTTCCCCTAAAAGGCAGACATTTCCCACATCTTCTTGTCATAATTTGGGAAATGTGATGTGCTATGTGACGTCAGGGAAAGCACTATCCTTTTTCCTGGCCAAAGGGATCCGCCCGCTCACTCGGGTCTAGCTGGTCGTTACCGTATGGATATTGTTGATCTCAGCACCCTTCCCGAACAGGACTCTCGCTATGATGAGTTCCTGCGCCAGGTCTGTGACAAATACGAGATGGACCACGCAGCCTATGCTGGCATGAACCCTGCAGCGGGTACGATCCATGGCCATGTGACCTATGGCGATGACTGGAAAAACCACTATCAGGAGCAAGGCCTGCACCTGATCGACCCGACCCTGCACATGAGCCAACGCAGCATCGCGCCCGTCGACTGGAGCCGCCTTGAACGCGGCAAGGATTTCCAGCGCGTGTTTCGTGACGCGCATGATTTCGGCATCCCGGATCAGGGCGTTACCATTCCTGTACGCGGCCCATATGGTGACATCGGCTTGCTCAGTGCGACCCGCGATTGCAGCCGCGAGGAATGGAAAAAGCTTGTGCCAAATGTGATCAGCGATCTGCAGTCTCTGGCTGTCCACATTCATGACAACGTGATGACATCGGACACCATCAGTCGGATGTTGTACCACCCGACGCTCTCAAGTCGCGAACTTGAGATTTTGCAATGGGCCGCTGCAGGCAAATCGCAACAGGATATTGGTGACATTCTGTCGATTTCACACCGAACGGTTGAGGTCCACTTGCGCTCTTCGCGCGAAAAGCTTAATGCACTCACAACGCCGCAGGCCGTGGGCCGCGCGATTGGAATCGGGCTAATCTACCCGGGCTAAAGCAAAATTCTGCCAAAATCTGACCCAAAAAAGCCCAGATTACGGGAAACCCCCAATAGATTCGCCCTGAAATCCGAGTAACGTCTTATCCACAGACAGATCACTCGAAGGGGGTTACAATGATTTTGGTAGTTGATGGGCTGAACAGACATCTGTTCACCGAAGTTCTTGACGATATGTTCGAACTGCGCGCCCGTGTTTTTGGCGGACGTCTTGGATGGGACGTTCACATTGAAGACGGCAAAGAAATCGACCAGTTCGACCATCTGGATCCTGCATACGTAATCGGTCTCGACGATGAGGGGAACGTCGTGGCCGCAGTACGTGCATTGCAGACCACCGGGCCGCACATGCTATCGGATGTGTTCTCGGATATTCTTTGCGGCGAGGCGCCGATGCGCAGTGCGACCATGTGGGAATCCACGCGCTTCTGCGTCGACACGCAGCGCTTGACACGCGGGAAAGAGAAAACTCGGTCTCTTATGCGACCTGTGAGTTGATGATCGGATCACTGGAATATTGCCGCAACGCAGGTATCCAGGACATCATCACCGTCATCGACCCGGTCATGAACCGTGTTCTGAAACGGTCGAACTGTGCGCCGTACGACTATGTCGGCGAGACCGTTCCGATGGGCAAAGTTCCGGCCATGGCAGCCCTGCTTGATTGCAGCGAGGAACGGATTTCCGGATTGCGTGATTTTGCAGACATCCACCACGATGTCTTTATCGACGAAGATGCTGCGCTGGAAATGTTCGAAGCCAAGAAGGCCGAAAAGCTCAGCCCGGCGAACCGAGACCACAAGCCGCTCACAGATCTCGAGAAGTACTTTGTCGAGCAGATGAGTGCGGCAAAAACGGAAGAAGAACGGCAGGCAGTGCTGAAACTGATCGAGGCCCTGTCAGATACGTTCACCACAGAGCAAAAGACCGCTCTGTTACAGACCCCCCGTGCTTTTGCTCATGAGGCCTGACCCCCTCACCTCATAGTACAAAGCCACCCATGCGGAGCCGTCCTATTTCCAGACGGCTCCGCTTTTTTGTGGCCCCCTTGCGGGGAAGGAAGAGGATTATTCCTCTTCCAGCGCTTCCACGGCTTTTTGCAGGTCGTCTTTGCTGACCTCTTTGTCGGTGACCTGCGCCAGTTCGAACACGTAATCGACGACCTTGTCTTCGAAGATCGGTGCGCGCAGTTGCTGCTGCATCTGGGCATTCTGCTGCACGAACTCAAAGAACTGGCGTTCCTGGCCCGGGTACTGGCGTGCCTGGTTCATGATCGCCTGCGTCATCTCTGCATCCGACACTTCAACTTCTGCCTTCTGACCAAGTTCGGCCAGAAGCAGGCCCAGACGCACGCGGCGTTCGGCCAGTTTGTTGTGCTCGTCGGTGGGCTCGATCGGATCGTGGTCGTGGCCTTCCACATCCGGGTTTTCCTCGTGCCACAGCTGGTGTGCAATCTGTTTGGCTTCTGCTTCCACCAGCGACGGCGGCAGGTCAAAGGTTACTTTCACATCCAGTGCATCCAGCAGGCCGCGCTTCATCACCGCGCGCGACGCGCCAGCGTACTCGGCTTCCAGACGTTCAGCAATTTGCGCCTTCAACCCGTCCAGATCCTCGGCGCCAAATTTCTTGGCCAGCTCGTCGTCGATCTCGGCTGCAACGGGTTCCTTCACCTCTTTGATGGTGCAGGTGAATACGGCGTCTTTGCCGGCCAGGTGCTCGGCCCCGTATTCTTCGGGGAAGGTGACGTTGACGTCTTTTCTTCCTCAGCTTTCACACCAACCAGCTGCTCTTCAAAGCCTGGGATGAAGCTGTTCGAGCCCAGAACCAGCGGATAGTCTTCCGCAGAACCGCCTTCGAACTCTTCGCCGTCAACCTTGCCCACAAAGTCGAATACGATCTGGTCGCCGTCTTTCGCCTTGGACCCTTTGCGACGCGATTTGAAGTTCTGAGCGGTCTCGGCCAGATTGCCCAGCGCTTCTTCGACGGCTGCATCGTCGGCTTTGACGACCAGCTTTTCCAGCTCGACCGATTTCAGGTCAACTTCCGGGATTTCAGGCAGCGCCTCATAGGACATTGCGACCTCAACGTCGTCGCCTTCTTTCCAGTCCTCGTTGGTCATCTTGACCTCAGGCTGCAGCGCAGGGCGGTCACCGCTGTCTTCAAAGTGCTTGTTCATCGCACCGTCGATGGTTTCCTGCATGGCTTCGCCCAACAGACGCTGGCCGAACTGCTTTTTCAGCAGCGCCATCGGCACCTTGCCTTTGCGGAAACCCTTCATTTCGATTTCCGGCTGCGCTTCGGTCAGTTTCTCGTTGACCTTGTCGTCCAGCTCGGCTGCGGTAACGACGATGTTGTAACCGCGTTTCAGACCTTCGTTCAGCGTCTCGGTAACCTGCATTATGGTAGTCCCCATAGGATTCGGGGCGCGCAAAACGGGCGCGCCGGGCAAATTTGACGCCTTCTATTTGCCCAGCCCCCTACGTGCAAGGGGGCAATGCCCTTATCGGTCTTGTTTTGCCGCCGATTTGAACAAAAAACGCCCCGGCTGCAGAGGATGCGCAAACTTCGCAGAGGACGCAGGCTCAGAACCTCCAGCGCGCGCCCAGAACCCACGCCTCGTTCTCGTCGAAGTCGATGGTGTCGTCAAAATCATGGTTGCGATATTTCAGATAGGCGTCTGTGTTGATGCTGTCGATCCGCTGCACAACGGCAATGCCCCATGACTTGGTGCTGGAGCCGGCGTTCTCAAAATCCGACCCATCGAAATAGTCGATACCAATGCCTGTCTTGCCCCAGGCCACCCAGTCGGCTTCGTAAGCCAGTTTCGCATACCAATAGTCCGGATCGCTTGCGCCAGCAGCCGTGTCATCACGCGATCCCAACGCAGCCGTGACGCTGAAACCGCTTGGCAAGAGGACCGAGGCCGACCCGATCGTATCCCTCCGCTCGCCCGATCCGTCGTCAAAGTCGCGCACTGCGTAGGCGAGGCTCGCGGCGAACTCGACTCCATTGGCGAAAGTGTTGCCGTACGACAAAGCGATGTCGTAGTAGTCATCGTCATCGCTGCTGGACAGGATGTTCTGACCATAGGCAATCGCTGCCGAGAACCCATTGAAATCCGGCGTATCGTAGCGGATGCGCCCGCGGCGCGCACCATCGAAGTTGCTTGCTGAATCGCCCACCGTGATATCGCTCAGCACACCATCCGAGCCACGATAGAAAAACGCGCCGTTTTCGTCGTTGGTGAAGGAATACAGGGCTGTTCCGACATAAGACAGATCCGTTTCAGCAGCACCATCCGAGGCCATACTGCCCTGCCCGGCTGAAAACCGGCCATATGCACCCGCCAAAGAGAAATCGACATGGCGGATGTCTTCCCGTGACCAACCATCCGCGTTGGTTCCGTCCTGATTGGCCGTTCCTGTGCTCGGCAAACCCAGGCCGGTTTCAAAGCGGAACATAAACTCATTGGCACCATAAGGCTGCATCAATCGAAGACCCACCCGACTGTTGGACAGGTCATTGTCCAGCAGCCGCGTCTCGGTCTCGGCTCCGTCATCTACCGACACGATCGCCGGGTGCAACTGTCCGTACAGCAGCACATAGCCGCCCGAGTTGTTTTCATATTTCAGTTCGGCCAAAGCCGGCATCGCGGTAGTCGCGACCAGAAATGTAGCCACCGTAGAACGTTGGAATATGTGCGCCATATCGATCACCATCAAAATTCCGCATTTCGCGCTCGGCCCGAAACGCGGCAGTTGAAATGCAGGCGGTCATATGTCGGTCAAGGGTCAGGCCTGCGCCGTGCGGTCGACTTACCTGTTACAGATTTCGCCACCGCGCCCTTGGTCCAGCAGATAGCCGCGAGACACCTTGGGCAAACCAGCCACACATGTGGTTTTGGCACCCTACGTGCCAGAACATTCTTTTCACAAAATAATTAAATATCAAGTTGTTTGAATAATATGGGCATTTGCTCAGGCAGGTCTTCCGCGATCAGCCCAGATCCAAACAGCCGCGCGCACTCGACATGTAGCCACGCAGCTGCGGTGGCCGCATCGATCGGCGCTTGCCCGCGTGCAAGTAAACCCGTGACAAACCCGGCCAGCACATCGCCAGAGCCCGCAGTGGCAAGCCACGGTGCCGCCCGCTCGTACATGGCGGCATTCACAAAGACGCGCCCATCCGGCGCAGCGATGACCGTATCGGCCCCTTTGAAAAGCACGATGCACCCTGCGCGCCGCGCCGCGGCGCGGGTTGCATCGACTTTTGAATACCCCGGCCCGATATCCGCGACGGCCTTCATCTTTTCCGCAATATCAGGAAATAGGCGCGCGAATTCGCCCGCATGCGGGGTTAATACGCAAAGAGCGTGCAACCGCCCAAACAAGCTCTGCGGATCGTCGGCGAACGCGGTTAATGCATCTGCGTCCAGAACAGTGGGCCTCTGCGCGGCCAGGGCGACCGGAACCAGTGTTCGCGCACGCTCCAGCCCCAGACCGGGTCCCAGGCAAAGCGCATTCAAGCGAGCGTCCGCCAAGATCTCTGCAAGGCCGTCAGCATCCTCGACGCGCTGCATCATCAATGCCGTGATGTGGCTGGCAACCTCCATCTGCGCCGAAGGCAGCACGCCAAGCGACACCAAGCCCGCCCCGATCCGCAAAGCGCCCCGCGCAGCAAGGCGGGCAGCACCGGTCTTCCCCATACCCCCCGCAAGGAGGAACGCGTGGCCATGCGCATATTTATGATCGTGTTCGGTCTTGCCGAGGATCGAACCGGTCGGGCGTTTGGCAGAGCGCGCAATTTCTGCATCGTCCGAGCCATGGTTTAGCCCAATGTCTTTGACGACCAACCGGCCACACATCGCTGGCCCGTCCGCCAAGACATGCCCAAGCTTACGTGCATGAAATGAAACCGTCAAAGCAGAGCGCGCACATCGGCGCCCGTGCTGAGGAAATGCACCACCCAGCACTTTCCCCGAATCCGAGCACAGCCCCGATGGCAGGTCAATGGCCACCGTTCGCGGAGCCGTGATCTGATTGCCTGCCCCATTCTCTCGCATGTCCCACGCATCGGCCGCATCATCGTGCAGCCAAAGATGCTCCCACAACACCGGGTCATCGATTGGCCGCGCCAAACCAGTGCCGAACAGTGCGTCGATCGAAAGGTCGGGGTGCTGCGCCTGCGGGCTAATCGGGTCCGTCGGGTTTAATGTGGGTCCGGCCCAACGTTCATAGTTGACCCTGGCATCCGGCGGCAGCTTGGCCGGATCACCGTAAAGAATGACCTCAACCGCCCAGCCCAGGTCTTTCAGCAAGCGCGCCACGACGAAACCGTCGCCACCATTGTTCCCCGGCCCGCACAACACCGTCGCGCGACCGTCGCTTTGCGCCAGCTCCGGCCATTCCTCGAAAATCGCATCCAAAACGCCCCGCCCGGCTCGTTCCATCAGTTCAAGCCCGGTCACCTCGCCCGCGTCAATCGCCGCACGCTCACAAGCGCGCATCTGTGCAGCGGTCAGCAATTCTGTCATCCCAAATCCTCACGCGATTCAGTTTTGATTACTATTTATGCAAAGAGTTCAAAAATTAATCTTTCGCACATATTCCGCGCACCTCTTTCCAAGCAATACAGTAATCGGATTGCTGCACAATCCC
Source organism: Ruegeria sp. G7 (assembly GCF_056535465.1). Lineage (NCBI taxonomy): Bacteria > Pseudomonadati > Pseudomonadota > Alphaproteobacteria > Rhodobacterales > Roseobacteraceae > Ruegeria > Ruegeria sp. G7. The sequence continues at coordinate 3,330,140 of NZ_JBQFIL010000001.1, forward strand.
AGACGTGATCAGTGCGGTCCAGACAACCATGCAAGGTGACCCGGAATGAAAAAGATCGAAGCGATCATCAAACCGTTCAAACTGGACGAAGTGAAAGAGGCGCTGCAGGATGTGGGCATTCAGGGCCTCAGCGTGATCGAGGTGAAGGGTTTCGGTCGCCAGAAAGGTCACACCGAACTGTATCGTGGTGCAGAGTATGTTGTCGACTTCCTGCCCAAGGTGAAGGTCGAAGTCGTGCTGGATGACGACCAGGTCGACGCCGCGATCGAGGCCATCGTCGGTGCCGCAAAGACCGACAAGATCGGGGATGGCAAAATCTTTGTCTCGCCCGTCGAACAAGCCATTCGCATCCGTACCGGCGAGTCCGGTTCGGAAGCCCTGTAACGTATCATCTTCAAATCAGAGGAAACAAGAGAATGAGCAAGGACGCAGTTCTTCAGCTGATCCGGGACGAAGACGCAGATTACGTCGACATCCGCTTTACCGATCCGCGCGGCAAGCTTCAGCACGTGACGATCATGGCCGATCAGGTCGACGAAGACTTTCTGGAAGAGGGCTTTATGTTCGACGGCTCGTCCATCGCGGGCTGGAAGTCGATCGAAGCATCCGACATGAAGTTGATGCCCGACACCGACAGCGCCTATGTCGATCCGTTCTACGCAGAAAAAACCATCTGCCTGCACTGCTCGGTTGTTGAGCCCGACACCGGCGAGGCCTACGAGCGCGATCCCCGTGGTACAGCGCAGAAGGCCGAAGCCTACCTGAAAGCGTCCGGTATCGGCGACGTCGCCTATATGGGCCCCGAGGCCGAGTTCTTCCTGTTCGATGATGTCCGTTTCTCGAACAGTATCAACAAGGTATCTTACGAAGTTGATGCGACCGACGCGTCGTGGAACACCGACACCGAATACGAAATGGGCAACATGGGCCACCGCCCTGGCGTCAAGGGCGGCTACTTCCCGGTCAACCCGATTGACGAAAGCCAGGACCTGCGTTCGGAAATGCTGTCGACCATGAAGCGTCTGGGCATGAAAGTGGACAAACACCACCACGAGGTCGCGTCCTGTCAGCACGAACTGGGTCTGATCTTCGACAGCCTGACCAAGCAGGCCGACGAGTTGCAGAAGTACAAGTACGTCATCCACAACGTTGCACACGCCTACGGAAAATCGGCTACTTTCATGCCGAAGCCGATCGCAGGTGACAACGGCACCGGCATGCACGTGAACATGTCCATCTGGAAAGATGGCAAGCCTTTGTTCGCTGGCGACAAATACGCCGATCTGTCGGACGAAGCGCTGTACTTCATCGGTGGCATCCTGAAGCACGCCAAAACGCTGAACGCCTTCACCAACCCGGCGACCAACAGCTACAAGCGTCTGATCCCCGGTTTTGAGGCCCCCGTTCTGCGCGCCTACTCGGCCCGCAACCGTTCGGGTTGTGTCCGTATTCCGTGGACCGAAAGCCCGAAAGCCAAGCGCGTCGAGGCTCGCTTCCCCGATCCGGCAGCGAACCCCTATCTGGCGTTTGCCGCGCTGCTGATGGCAGGTCTGGACGGCATCAAGAACAAGATCGATCCGGGCGAAGCCATGGACAAGAACCTGTACGATCTGCCTGCCGAAGAACTGGCCGACATCCCGACCGTTTGCGGCAGCTTGCGTGAGGCTCTGGAAGCTCTGGCATCCGATCACGACTTCCTGCTGCAGGGCGACGTGTTCACCAAAGACCAGATCGACGGCTACATCGCACTGAAGATGGAAGAGGTCGAAACCTACGAGCACACTCCGCACCCTGTAGAATACGGTCTGTACTACAGCTGCTGATCCAGAATTTTCGACGAAAATTCTTGCAAGGGCGTCCAATCGGACGCCCTTGTTTCATTTGACACGATCTTCCACACTGCTCCGCAGGAGGAGATCGCATGGACGCTGAATTCTCGAACTTCGTGACCACCACAGAAGAGCTCGAGCGCATCACAGGCGCGCCCCTGCCGCAAATCATCGCCAAGGAAGTGCCCGCGCTGGATCAGATGTGTCGTGATTTCATCGCGACCTCGCCATTTTGTCTGATTGCATCGGCCAATCCGTCCGGACACCTTGATATTTCACCGCGCGGTGATCCCGCGGGTTTCGTTCGGGTGCTCTCTGACACCTTGATCGCGATCCCGGATCGCCCTGGCAACAAGCGCGTGGATACGTTTCACAATGTTCTGCAGGACCCGAGTCAGCGTGATTTTCTTTGTTCCCGGCAAGATGGAGACGCTGCGTCTGCGGGGCACCGCCCGGATATGCGCCGACCCTGACCTTCTAAAGTCGATGGCTGTCAACGCGCAGGCACCCAAGCTGGCACTGATGATCCGCGTCCAGACGGTCTTTGCGCACTGCCCCAAATGCGTCGTCCGCGCGAACCTGTGGCAGCCCGAGGCCTGGCCAGACTCCTCCGGCCTGCCCAATATGAATGCGATGATGGTCAAACACGCCAATATCGACAAAACCCCGGATGAATGGTTCGAAAGCCTGAAAGCCGCTGGGGAATTGGACCTTTATTAACCTTTCATTTTTGTATGTTGGACCTCATCATGCTTCGCCTTTTCCTTCTTACACTCGCACTGATCAGCCCGAACCTTGCGATCGCTGCCCCATGCGGCAATACCAGCGCCGGGTTCGATGCCTGGAAACAGGATTTTGCAAAACAGGCCAAACGCGCGGGTGTGAAAAAAGGGCTGCAGGCGCTGGCTCAGACCAGATACGAAACGCGAACCATTGCGGCGGATCGCAATCAGAAAAGCTTCAGATACTCGCTCGACAAGTTCATGCAGGTAAGGGGCGCGAATACGATTGTCGCACAGGGGCGCAAGCGCAAAGCCCGCAACCCCCAATTCTACGCGGCGCTCGAACGCCAATATGGGGTGCCCGCCGGCGTTCTGATTGCCATCCATGGTATGGAAACCGGGTTCGGGAACTTCATGGGCGACAGCCCGGTTGTTTCAGCAATCACCACTTTGGCCTATGATTGTCGACGGTCCGACTTCTTTATCCCGCATGCCATCGGGGCGCTGAAACTGGTTGATCGGGGCAGCATCACAATGGCGACAAAAGGGGCAAAACATGGCGAGCTGGGCCACACGCAGTTCCTGCCCGGCAATGCCCTGACTTATGGCGTTGACGCCACCGGGGACCGTCAGGTCGACTTTTACAACATGACCGATGCACTGGCATCGACCGCAAATTTTCTTCGCAAGAAAGGGTGGAAGCCAGGAAAAGGCTACCAGCCCGGAGAGCCGAATTTCGCGGTGATCCAACAGTGGAACGCCGCGTCAGTCTATCAGCAATCCATCGCAATCATGGCATGGCGAATCGACAACTGACCGCGCCCAAGCTCTGACATAGGCGAACCCGATTTCAGCCACATTCCTGCCACAGACATTAACCGGACCCTTTAGTTTCTTGGTTTCCAAAGCGTAATCAATGTCGGAAATTTCTGACTTTTCTCCCGCATTGCCAAAATTTGCCCCACATCGCCCGTTAATCTGGGCTGAGAATGACTACGGCAAAGGAACACGTTGTGACCGCAAAGCTGATGTATCATGGTGGCCTGCAGTTTGATGGCCCTGCAGACGGCGCGCTCGAACGGTTCTGCGAGGTCGTTACCACAACGCTTCAGGACTACGGCCACCTGATCGAACGCAAAACCGACCTCAGCGCCAACGAGACGAGCATTGTCACCAGCCAGTACCTAGTGCGTCTGACACTGGACGCGACCCAGGACGAAGCTGAAGGGTCCCATCACCAGCGGATGGACCGTGCGGCGGGATTGCAGACCATGGATCGCCCCGTTGTAACGCTGCCAGAAAACCGGTTGGCAATAACAATCTGCCCGGTCTCTTCCCTGCTGGATGACACTGAAATCTCTGAACTGATGCTTGTCGTCATTCTTTATCGGATGGTGGATATCTGTTCGACCCAACGCGTCGAATGGTTGTCGCCGAAAACGGTTCTGACAGTAGAGCAATTCATGAGTGCGTTCGATTCAATTGCTCCGCGTAAACCGCGAGATCGCAAGCAGATTTTCGAAGCCATCAGCGGTCCGTTTGCGGGGCTCAGCCTCTCGGATTTCGATGAACCCGCGCCCGCCCCCAAAGTGCAAGCCGCCCGCCCAATCCAGTTGAGCGATGAACAGCTGCTCAGCATCGCCTTTCGCACTGAAACAGAGGTGCCACCGCCCGCGAATGATCCGGACCAGATTGCCGAAACCAGCGAACGGCCCAGCGATATCCTCAGACTCACAAGCTGGGGGATGACAGGTGCTGTCGCCAGTGTCTCGGCACCCATCGCGATCTCTCTGGCGGCTGTCAATCTGATCCGCGGAGAGGACTTTCGCCTGAATACACAGGTGCTGGCGTTCACCATGGCCATCTTCGGATTGCATTCAACCAACGCCTTTGCCGAGGTGGCCAGCGTCTTTGGCATCTAAAGAAACGACCCAAGACCCTCCTAGGAGGCCCCGCCGTCAGGCGGGGTCTTCCGTTTCTCGGAAGCGGCTGGCCGGCAAAACATAAGTGTGGATTGCAAAGACGACGGCCCGCGTCTCGGGCAAGCGCAGAAGAGTCTGGCGCTCGCTGCGCAGATATTGGGCCGTGCCCCTGTCGCGCGGGTCGCGGCGCTGATGCATGCTGCGGGGCTGGAACAGTTCGGCATCGTGATACCACAACGCGTTGAACCGCCACAGCGGGCGACCGGGCTGGATGCCATCAAACAACCGTTGCACCCGCCGCGCGATATTGGCGTCGTAAGTGTCCACCGGCTGATGTATCGCAACCAGCGGGCGCATGAATTTCTCGGACAAGGACCAACTGGCCGGGAAGCACAGGATTGCACCCGTCAACATATGCTCGTCGTCTTGCTTCTGCAGAATACAGAAATCCTCCTGCACCAATTGGCACAGCGTTTCCAGCGGCCGCGACCTGTCCAGCGTGACCTGAACACCGTCGGGTCGGCGCACCAGATCAGAGCCGCCCGGATAGGTCTGTTTCAGAACCAGATCCAGCAGCTCTTGCGCCGGTTCCAAGGCCGCGGGGCTTTGCGCCAGAACCTCGGGCTTGCGGTTGGCCAGAAGCTCCGCCCGCTTTTGCATCTGTGCCGCAAAAGCGTCGTCCCGGTGCAGCCAAGTGTCAGGGTCGGCGGGTCGGATACCCGGCAAAGGGTTCGGGGCCAGCGGGTCGTAAGGGATATCTTGCTGTAAAATCACCGTCATGACCAAGCCATAGCAGCCCCTCCCTGCGCTGTCGGTCAAAAAGCGACCCGCTTGCGGTCGCAAATTTTCAAGACGCCGCGTTGCGCGCTTTGCAGGCTGGTCTGACATGCAGAAAGGCCCAGCCGTGAACAGCCCCTATCGCGATAGCCGCAAAATCGACCCGACCAAAGGCGCCACCCTTGGGGATGGCACCCCCAACGACAATGACCGGATCGAGATCGGGCCGACTCAGCTGGCCTTCGGCGAATGGGCGGCCACCGGGCTGACGCTTCCGAACCTGGAGCAGATGCGCAGATTTCGATGGGAACGACTGACGCAGGGCATCGTCGATCGGAATTGGGGTGGAGTACTGCTTTTTGACCCGCTGAACATCCGCTATGCCACCGACAGCACCAATATGCAGCTGTGGAACACCCACAACCCGTTTCGGGCGGTACTGGTCTGTGCCGACGGATATATGGTGATCTGGGATTATAAGAACTCACCTTTCCTGACGACATTCAACCCGCTGGTACGTGAGCAACGCTCGGGTGCGGACCTGTTCTATTTCGACCGCGGCGACAAGATCGACATCGCCGCTGATGTGTTCTCGAACGAGGTGCGGGCGCTGATCAACGAACATGGCGGTGGCAATATGCGGCTGGGCGTGGACAAGATCATGCTGCACGGGCTGCGCGCGCTCGAGGCGCAGGGCTTCGACGTCATGGAAGGTGAAGAACTCACCGAAAAAACCCGCGCCATCAAAGGGCCAGACGAAATCCTTGCCATGCGCTGCGCCAGCCACGCTTGCGAAACGGCCGTGGCGGAAATGGAGCGCTTTGCCCGCGCCAATGTCGGCGACGGGAAAACATCCGAGGATGACATCTGGGCCGTTTTGCACGCCGAGAACATCCGGCGTGGCGGTGAATGGATCGAAACACGACTGCTGGCATCGGGGCCGAGGACCAACCCCTGGTTTCAGGAATGCGGCCCCCGGATCACGCGACAGAACGAGATTATTGCCTTTGATACCGATCTGATCGGCTCGTACGGCATTTGCGTCGATATCTCACGCACCTGGTGGATCGGCGATCAGAAGCCGCGCCCGGACATGATCTACGCGATGCAGCATGCGCATGAACACATCATGACGAACATGGAGATGTTGAAACCCGGTGTCATGATCCCGGAACTAACCGCGAATGCACATCGTCTGGACGAAAAGTTTCAGGCTCAGAAATATGGTTGCCTGATGCATGGGGTGGGCCTGTGTGATGAATGGCCGCTGGTCGCCTATCCCGACAAGGCCGTCGAGGGGCGTATGATTATCCTCTCGAACCCGGCATGGTCCTGTGCGTCGAAGCCGCCGTGGGCGAAGTCGGTGGGGATTTCTCGATCAAGCTGGAAGATCAGGTTCTGATCACCGAGGACGGGTATGAGAACCTGACCAAGTACCCCTTTGACACACAACTGATGGGCTTGGGCTAAAACGAACCGTTCCGGCCCCAATCCGACCGTTTGACATTGCCGTGCCAGTCCTCTGGTGCGGTCACAGCGCCTTGAGAAAGCTCCATAACCGGCCAGCTCTGCCCAAGCGCAAAACCAACTGCACCCGCAAGCAAAAGCGCAGCAATGATCCCCGGATGCAGTGTTGATCTGGACGATATATTCGGTGCGTATGCCATGAAAACCTCCGTTTCACGTCTCTTGGCTGAATATAACTTGAGTTCTATCGATAGATTATTAAAATGAATGTTTTTTGAACTTAACATCACCAAACATGATACAAAAACTGCAATCTCTCGGTCAGCCACAAAGCTAAAATGTCAAATCCTCACCTTACCGTGACGCTTCTGACATAGGGGTTGAGAGAACCTGCGCTAGGACACAGTATTGGCCCGGTCCCAACACCAAGGAATACCCATGGCCACCGAACGCATTACCTTTGCCGGTCACGACGGCAGCCAATTGGCCGCGCGCCTTGACCTGCCGGACGGGCCCGTTCTGGCAACAGCCCTGTTTGCACATTGCTTTACCTGCTCCAAGGATATCCCGGCGGCACGGCGCATCTCGGCGCGCCTTGCGGCCATGGGCATCGCTGTGCTGCGCTTTGACTTTACCGGGCTGGGTCATTCTGGAGGGGAGTTCGCGAACACCACATTCACCTCGAATGTCGAAGATCTGATCGCGGCGGCGCAGTATCTGGCCGGGCGCGATATGGCCCCCGCTTTGTTGATCGGGCATTCGCTGGGTGGGGCTGCGGTGCTGCGTGCGCGCTGGCATTCCTTCGGTCAAGGCCGTGGTGACACTGGGTGCTCCTGCTGATCCCGGCCATGTATCCCATCACTTCGAAGCTGCCTTGCCCGAGATCGAGGCCGAAGGCAGCGCCGAGGTTTCGCTGGGCGGACGCCCGTTCCGCATCGGCAAAGCCTTTGTCGACGACATCTCGGAGGCGGCGCTGAACACCGCCATCGCCGAGTTGAAGGCCGCGCTGCTGATCCTGCACGCCCCGCGCGATGAGACCGTCAGTATCGACAATGCCAGCACCATCTTTCTGACCGCAAAACACCCCAAAAGCTTTGTTACACTTGATGACGCCGACCACCTGATCACACGCGCTGCGGACGCAGAATATGCCGCTGATGTCATTGCGGCATGGGTGTCGCGCTATGTCAAACTCAGTCCGCCTGCCCCGCCGCCGGGCGCACCCGAAGGCGTCGTCCGGGTGACCGAGGCTGATCCTGCGGGTTTTCTGCAGGACATCCAGTCCGGCCCACGTCATCACGCGGTGGCGGATGAACCTGCCTCTTATGGCGGGACCGATCGGGGCATGTCACCCTATGGCTTCGTGTCATCGGGCTTGGGGGCCTGCACCTCGATGACGATCCGTATGTATGCGCGTCGCAAACGCTGGCCCCTGACCGGGATCGCCGTGGATGTCTGCCACGATAAGGTACATGCACAGGACGCGGGCCTTGCAAATGCGGGCAAGGTTGATCTGTTCCGCCGGAAAATCCGGCTCGAAGGTCCCCTCGATTCAGAGCAAAAGGCGAAACTTCTGGAGATCGCCGACAGATGCCCGGTGCATCGCACTCTGGAAGGATCAGCGCAGATCACGACCGAATTGCTGTCGTAGCCCCTGCAACGCGCGACTCAGAGCGCCTTCCATTCGGTATGGTGGCGCTCTCTACGACTATTCGCACCAAGCCCGCGTTTCACGCGTCCCACGGCGGTGATCCTGTAATGGCAGCCGCGCTGATCGTAGGTGACCTCTATATACGCGCGTCGGATATCTTTACCGAAAGGTCCGCCGGGGCGACCGGCAAAGCCGAATTCGCCCATGCGTTCTTCGATTTCTTCAACGGTATCCTCGGGCAGAGCCTGCGGGGTCAGATTGATCCGATACGGGTTGGGAAACCCGATATTAGGCACAATAAGTATACCGCAGAACGCTGTGGCTATGGCTCTTAACTGTTCTTCAGTCAGCATCGTCGACTCCATCTTACTGGGATCGAGCGGGCCGCTGGTTCACGCGCTGATCTGAACCTGCAGGTCGTCAGCCGGACCCGCCCATAGGGAATAGTACCACAGATGGTAGTTTTCGCTCAAAACACGCGGGCGGGTCCGGGTCAGGGCCGCGTATGCAGCCCTGTGGGTCAACGTCGCCGGGGTGTCGGACGATGGATCGGCGGGCGCGCTGCAGGGGGGCGCGCGACGGGCGGGCGCGGACGCGACGGGGGTTTCCCGATCGGCGGCTTTGGCCGCTGGGGCGGCTTCGAAACCGGCGGCTTTGGGCGGTCGGGCCGATCTGGACGGTTGATATCCACGTCAACGTTCACGTTGCGATCATGATAATAGTCGTTCCAAAGCATCGAGTCGTAGAACGGGTCATACCCATATCCGACCCCGACCGTAACACCGTCACACGCGCTCAGCGTAAGGGTTGCAACGCCAAGCCCGAGCGCAATGACCGAGCGTTTGAACAATTTGCGTGTCATCCGAACCTCCGTCACTGCACGGGTCGGAACGATGCAAAGACATCGTTCAGATCATCTACATATGCCGGATCAGCCCCGTCGCGCAGGATTGACACCGCTACGGCCACGCGGTCGCCTGGCAGATCAATGATAGCAGCGGTGAAATTGACCCCGCGCCCATCGCGCCTGCCAGTCCCCCGGATCACACGCGCCGGACGCCCACCTATACTGGTTTCGCTGGTGCTGGTGATGGCAGGAGCGTTGACCAGAAACTTGTCGATATCCTCGAGATACCGAATGCCGCCCTGAATATCGGCCACCCCGGCGGGTGAGACAAAACCCATCCAGACGCTGTCATCCGTTAACGGCCTGATCCCCATCACGCGCGTAACGGCGCGGGTATCGCCCAGTTCGGTATCTTCAATCTCGCGCGGACCACCCGTGCGGACGGCCCAGAAATCTGGCACTTCAAACCGAAACAGAGCGCGTCCATCGTCGGTGTAGGTCACCGGCGTGTCTGCTGCGGCGCCACCCGCAACCCAAAGCGCTGCGCAAAGAGCAGATGTTGAAAACAATCGAATATGCATATCTCAATAACCTGATGATGTCTCGGGGATCAGATTGAACCTTCATTGTTGCGGTTGTCCAGCATGACGTTGAACCGGCACGAAAAAACCCGCACCCGAGGTATCTCGGATGCGGGTTTCGATGTCACGATCCGGTGTGGATCAGGCGCGGGCGTTGCCCACCAGCTTCCACACGGCGGGGATCAGCAGCGCGGCCAGCGCCAGCTTGATCGCATCACCCAGCAGGAACGGTGTCAGGCCCCATTCCAGGATCGGCTTGTCCCAGCCATACAGCTGACCCAGCCACAGCAGGCCGGGCACATAGATCAGTACGTTGGCCAGAACCAGCGCCAGCGCCAGTTTTCCAACCGAACGGTCCCAGCCGCGCGCAGCCAGAGTTCCCAGGGCCAAGGTGGCGAGGACATACCCGACCAGATAACCGCCAGTGCCGCCCATCATGTATGTCAGGCCGAATTTCTCAGCCGAAGAGCCTGCGAACACGTCAAAGCCCAGCGCGCCAACCAGCAGGTAACCCATCATGGTGACCAGACCCAGACGCGCGCCATAGGCGGTGCCAATGGTCAGCACTGCAAAGGTGCCCATGGTGATCGGAACCGGCCACATCGGAACTTTGATCTTGGCGGCAACGGCCAGGGCAACGATGCCCAGAACAACCAGTACAGCCTGTTTGACGCGCAGCGCCGTCCCCTCGCGCGGGCCAATCGCGTTGGCCAATACGTTCGCATTCATTTTGTTTTCTCCAGTTGCGGACCTATTTGCAGTGCAGCAATGCCCGTTCCGGGCCGATGCTGCAAGATGATTACGCTATCGCCGCGTATATTTGGTCTCCATTTCATAGGATTTTCGCGGTCCCGACACCGACCAGCGGACCGTCCAGCGCGGCCATCCCGAGAAGTCGTATAATGCATCATAGCTGTCGGGCGGGCAATCATGATGATCCTCGGCCCGGTCCTGTCCCAGTTGCAGCGCGTGAAAATACCGGTCGTCGTCGAAATGTATCGCGATCCGGCCCGCCGCCTGATGCCACAGGTATCGACGCGTTCCCGTCATCTCGGGCTGCCCAGGGATACGCAGCGTGACGGTCTCGTCATAGATCAAGCCGTCGCCCTCAGGTCGCAGAACCGCGCTGCCGTCGGCGTGAACCACCTGCCCCGCGCTGTCGTTTATAACGCGCGTCAGCGCCCTGCCCCTCGAATTCTGATAATCGGGCCGGGGCTGTCATGCCGAGCGCCCGTCTTGCCGGTCCGAGCGGGAAAAATCAGGGCAAACCGTCTCATAACAGCACTCGCGCCTTGTTCCGATCTGAATGCGCGGCTAAACCCCGCGCCAACGCCTCATCCCAATCACAAAAAGGTGCTGCCGCCAATGATTCGCTATTCCCGCCCATGGTCGCCATCTGGTCGCCCGAGACCAAGTTCCGCATCTGGTACGAGATTGAGGCGCATGCCTGCGACGCCATGGCCGATCTGGGCGTGATCCCGCGCGAAAATGCCGAGGCCGTCTGGAAAGCCAAGGATGTTGAGTTCGACGTGGCCCGCATCGACGAGATCGAGGCCGTCACCAAACATGACGTCATCGCCTTCCTCACCCATCTGGCCGAGCATGTGGGCAGCGACGAGGCACGCTTTGTGCATCAGGGCATGACCAGCTCGGATGTGCTGGACACCTGTTTCAACGTGCAGCTGACCCGCGCCGCCGACATTCTGATCGCCGATCTCGAAGGTCTGCTGGCCGCCCTGAAACGCCGCGCTTACGAGCACAAGGAAACCGTCCGCATCGGCCGCAGCCACGGCATCCACGCCGAGCCGACCACGATGGGCCTGACCTTCGCCCGTTTCTACGCCGAGATGGACCGCAACCTGTCCCGCATGCGCGATGCCCGTGCGGAAATCGCCACCGGCGCGATCAGCGGCGCGGTTGGCACCTTCGCCAATATCGACCCTCAGGTCGAGGAACACGTCTGCGACAAGCTGGGGCTGGTGCCCGAGCCAATCAGCACGCAAGTCATCCCCCGCGACCGTCACGCGGCCTTCTTTGCCACGTTGGGCGTGATCGCCAGCAGCATCGAAAACATCGCCATCGAGGTGCGCCACATGCAGCGCACCGAGGTGCTGGAGGCCGAAGAGTTCTTCTCGAAAGGTCAAAAGGGCTCATCCGCGATGCCGCACAAGCGCAACCCGGTTCTGACCGAAAACCTGACCGGTCTGGCG